>OZ242272.1:0-3551770 GCA_965207135.1 Chloroflexota bacterium
CCTCGATCCTCTCCCTAGGGAGAGGAAGTCTCTCTCGCCTGCTTGTGGGTAATTCAATGGTGTCCAAGGGGAGAGGGAGTGCCGCGCTCGCGACTCTTTCCCCCTTGGTATATCTCCAGGCAGTGTTGTGCGACCTTGTGCCAGGTGAAGCGTTCTTCCACATCGGCGCGGGCGTTCGCGCCCAGCCGGTTGCGTGCTGCTGTGTCGGTGAGAAGCCGGTCGATTGCCTCTCCCAATGCTGCCGGGTCGCCGGGCGGTACAGTGAAGCCGGTCTCCCCTGGGGTGACGATCTCAGCGAGGCCGCCCACCTTGGAGACGACCACCGGCACGCCGCAGGCCATCGCTTCCAAAGTGGTGAGTCCGAGCAGTTCGGTATAGGGCTGGTGCTTGCCGTACATGTCTCTCAGCACCGAAGGCGTTGCCACCACTGCCGCGCTTTGGTAGAGGCCGATCACGTCCGCGTCGCTGGCGCTCGTGTGGAACGTTGCCGCGAGGTCGCGCTGGGCCGCAAGCCGCTGGAGGTGGGCGAAATAGGCGTCGTGGTACACGGTACCGACGACGTGAATGTCCCAATGCGGGCGCGCGGCCTGCAGAAGCACGTCGAACCCCTTATGCGGCAGGATGCGGCCTACGGACACGACGCGATTCGCAACGGTGCGAGCGGCGGGCAGGTAGCGGCGTGGGTCCACACCGCCGTAGATGACGTGCTTTTCCTTGCCGACCTCCGGCAGAGTCGTGGCGGCAAATGCCGAAATCGCCAGGTGGGCGTCGACCCGACTTCCTAAGCGCAGACGGTTGCCCCAATGATGGCCGCCGCCGCCCTCATCGGTGATGTAGACGCGCTTGCCGAGCAGATGTCCCACGCCGATACCAAGATTTGCGGCGGCGGTGCGGTATTGGTGCGCGTGCACCACGTTAGCGCCCATGACCCGGGGCAGCCAGGCGAGGCTGAAGGGATTGGTCTGCTTGCCGCGCACGTAGCGCCAGGGACGATAGAGCCGCACGTCAAGATCGTCGTCGCGAAAGCGCCGCGGCTGCCGGGCGAATGAGACCAGCGTGGTTGGCGTCAGCGCCGCCAGCGCCTTGGCCAGTTCCAGCGGGTAGCGCTCACCGCCGCCCACCACGCCGTCAGCGCCAAAGAACACCGGCGCGACTTGGATTACCTTCATTTTGCAACTCCCGGCGTCGTCATTTCGGCGCCAGCCGGAATCCATATTTGCCGGGTTCTGTTTGGTGGCAGCGAAGTGATTGCAGTACAAACACCTAACCGCATTTCAAAGATTGTAGGGGCACGGCATGCCGTGCCCCTACCTGGCATGCGGACCTGTCGAACGCCAACCTTCAGACTTGGAATGCGAAGCGCAACAGTCACTGAGGGCAAGAATCTAGCGCTTCTTGGTTTCGAGTTGGCCTGGAGTACTCTTTGACTGGTCCGTACAACTCGTTGCAGTTCAACTGAAGCGTACAGGAGTAACGTGAAGTGTCGAAACTCCTCAATCCGCGCGTTGGAAGATGAGCGTCGCGTTGTGGTCGCCGAAGCCGAATGAGTTTGAGAGCGCGAATTCCAGGGGCGCGTCGATGGTTTCACCGAGCACGTAATTGATGCCGGCGCAATCCGGGTCGATGGTCTCAGTATTGACGGTCCCTGGGACCTTCTGTTCCATCAGCATCTTGACGCAGGCGACTGCCTCGAAAGAACCCGCGGCGGCGAGCATGTGACCGGTGCTGGACTTCGTCGCGGAGACGTACGGCCCATCGCCGAACATCTCGCGCAGGGCGATTGCTTCCACGCGATCGCCGACGATGGTTGAGGTCATGTGCGGGTTGACGGCATCGATGTCGGTAGCGGCGAGCCCGGCCATTTCCAGCGCAATCTTCATGGTCTGCACCTGGGCGTCGCCGTCCGGTTCGGTGCGCCCGCCGGTGCCGTTCGTGCAGCCGTAGCCCACGAGGTACGCATGAATGTGGGCCCCGCGCGCTTTGGCATCGGCTTCCCGTTCCAGAATCATGGCGGCGCCGCCTTCGCCAATCACAAAACCGTCGCGGTCCACGTCGGCTGGGCGGCTGGCGTGCTGCGGATCATCGTTGCGACGGCTCATGGGCCCGCCGCGCGCCGCAAAAATCGCCGTAATCGTGGGTACAATCACGCCGTCGGAGCCGCAGGCCACCAAAACATCTGCGCGTCCCGTGTGCAGCATCCACATAGCCTCACCCACGGCAATCGTGCCGGTGGCGCAGGCGACCGAAGGCGTGAAGTTGGGGCCGCGGGCGCGAAAGGCCGCCGCGATGAGCGCGGTAGCGGCGTTCGGCATGATGCGCAGCACCTCGCTGGGCAAGAACGATGAAAACTCGCCGCGACCGGTCTTCTGGGATGCCTGCTCTACGGTGCGAGCGCCGCCTAAGCAATTGCCCGAGACAACACCGCAGCGGAATTGCAGTTCTTCGGGCAAGGGCAGTGGCAAGCCGGAGTCCGCGATTGCTTCCAGGGAAGCCGCTAACGCATACTGGTGCGTCCGGTCCTGGCGGCGCGCATCATTATAGATGCGGCGAGGCAGCCCCTTGAAGACCACGTTGGGATCAAACCCGTCCACCTCGCAGGATATCGTTACCGGGAAGCCCGTAGCATCGTAGATTTCAGTGGGACCGGCGCCGGAAACGCCCGCGCAGAGGTTCTCCCACGACTCCGCGACGCTGGTCCCCAACGGGGTCACGGCCCCAATGCCTGTCACCGCAATGCGCGAATAACTCATCGATTCCTCATTCATGGGTTCCGCCGCCTTGCACCGCAGCGAACGCCGGTCACCGACGCCCTACCACACACCCTTTAACAAGGAAATGCCAGCTAATTGAATGCTACCTAATCTATGCGTGGCAGCGCAATGCCTGCAGAAGTTCTGCCTACACCGAGAAGCGAGAGAACTCCTCGTCCTTCTCAGCGGCGGTTTCTTCGTTATCCACGGAGAAGGGTGGCGTATCGTCGGTATCATCCGCTTCCAGCAGGTCGCCGGCGTTGACGAGCACGTGGCGCACGCGGCCCAGTCCTTCCGGCGGGGTCACGACGCCGCGTTCTTCCAGCGTGTCCAGGATGCGGTTCGCCTTGGTGGCGCCGATGCCGAGCTGGCGCTGGAGGAATGAGGCCGAAGCGTTGTCGTATTGGGAGACCAAACGGATGGCCTGCCGCACCAGGTCGTCGTCTTTGTTCTCCTGGTGGTTGGCCACGGCTTCCTCGAACGACTTCTCCGGGATGTACTCCGGCGCGCCCTGTTCGCGCCAGAAGGCCACGATGCGGTTGATTTCGTCGTCGGCGAGGTAGGTGCCCTGGATACGGGTGAGGCGAGTCGCTTCTTTCGGCGCAAAGAGCATGTCGCCTTGGCCGATGAGTTTTTCCGCGCCTGCGCCATCGAGAATGGTGCGGGAGTCAGCTTGCGAACTGACCGCAAACGCGATGCGGCACGGGAAATTGGCTTTGATGAGACCCGTCAGCACGTCCACCGAGGGGCGCTGTGTGGAAACCACCAGATGGATACCCACTGCGCGCGCCATCTGCGCCAGGCGGCAGAGGTATTTCTCCACATCGCCGGCAGCCGTCATCATGAGGTCGGCGAGCTCATCGATCAGGATGACGAGGTAGTGCATCGGCTCCTCGCCGGCCTCTTGCTTGGCGGTGTTATAGGTCTGGATGTTGCGGAAACCCTCTTGCGCCAGCACCTTGTAGCGCCGGGTCATTTCGTCGGCGGCCCACATCAGCGTCGGTACCACCTCGTCCAGGTCTGTAATCACGGGACGCAGCAGGTGCGGAATGTCGCTATAGCCGATCATCTCCACCATCTTGGGGTCGACGACCAAGAAGCGCAGCGTTTCCGGCGTGTGCTGCATGAGCAGCGAGCAGATAATGGCGTTCACGCACGCCGACTTGCCCGAGCCCGTGGAACCGGCAATCAGCAGGTGGGGCATGGTGGCGAGATCCGTCACGCGGACGTAGTTAGCGACGTCGCGTCCCAGCGCCAGCGGCAGATCGCCCTTGTGTTCCGCAAAGGCGGGATCGGTCATGAACTCGCGCATGGTGACAATGGTGGTGGACTGGTTGGGAATCTCGATGCCAACGTAGGGGAAGCCGGGCACCGGCGCTTCGATGCGCACACTCGTCGCGGCGAGAGCCAACGCCAAGTCGTTGGCAAGATTCACGACGCGGCTCACTTTGATGCCCTGTCCCAACGTCAGGCGGTATTGCGTCACCGCCGGGCCGCGAATGGCTTCAGCTACCTCTGCCACGACTTTGAAGCTGCGCAACGCTTCCTCGATAATGAGCGCGCGCTGCTCGATCTCCTGAGTCGCTTCTTCTGCATCGTTCGTGTGCGCGGCGGGCGTGAGCAGTTCCGGCGGCGGCAATTGCCAGCGGGGGGGCGCTTTTTCAGCGGCAGCGTCCAGCTCAGCGTCCAAGTCCATGCCCGCCAGGTCGGCTTCGTCCGAGGTGTCCGCAGCTTTGACCGGTTCTGCCACAGCGGCAGGAGCGTCAGTTGGTGGCAAAGCGGAGACGGCGGTTTCGCTGGCGGAGTTCACGTTAGTAGCGACGCGCACCGCTAGCGTGCGCGGCTGAGGAGTCTCCACCTCCGCCGGCGCCGCCGAGCGCTCTCTCCTGGACTGGTATGCGCTGCCGGCTGCAGCGAAAAGCACGCCCAGACCTTTACCCACCAACCGCACAATCTGCCAGATTCCCTTCAGGGCGGCGCGAATGCGTCCCAACGAGATGGAAAACGTAATGATTGTCGTAATGAGCAGCAGGGCAAAGAGGACGACAACTGCCCCCACAAAGCCCAGCGCGGCGGTAAGCGGCTTTAGGATTTGCAGGCCGATGGCGCCGCCGACCGGGTATCTTTCTGCCATTTCCGGCGGACCCGCTACGGCTTGACCAAAGGCCGTGGCAGCCAGCGCGAGCACCACCAACGCGGTAAGCGTTTCCCAGCGCACATACCGCTCTTGGGTGATGCCGTCGCGGATGAGTTGTATGCCGAGCACAACGAACGCGAGCGCGGGCAAGGGCGCCATCCAGCCGAATAGATCGACGAGGACACTTTGCCAAAAGCCGCTCACGGTGCCACTGGGCGAAACGAGGGCGATGCCTGAGAGCAAGCCGATAACGATGCTCAGGACGCCAAACACCTCGCGCCGGAGCGGCGACGGGAGGCGCAGCGACGGCAGAGGCAGACGTGACTGACTGGGCGTCGACTTTTGCTGGACAGTGCTGCGACGGGTTGCCATAGGTAGACTCCTCATGGCTTAAGTCAGAGAGCGGGTACTGTGCGAGACACTGGACGTGAGTCACCACGGGTATGAACCCATGCCGACCAGGGAGAGAAAGCGTTAGACTTCGGTTACAACGGGGAGGATCATCGGTCTGCGGCGCGTCTCGGCGTAGAGGAACGTCGACACCACGTCGCGGATGCGATCTTGTACTTGGCGGATCTCGGCGCGGGGGCCGAGATCGGCTTCCAACCTATTATACAGGCGTTGCCGGGCTTTTTCAATCAGCATCTCCAGGCCCTCTTGCATAAAGCCCCGAGAGATGATGTCAGGACCCGATAGCACGTGGCCGGACTCACGATCGATGGTCACCACCACGATGAAGATGCCGTCCTGCGAGAGATGCTTGCGGTCGCGCAGGACGCTTTGGCTTACATCCCCGACGCCAAGTCCGTCTACGAAAACATACCCGGCTTGCACCCGGTCAACCTTACGTATTTCATCTGCGGTCAACTCGATGATGTCGCCGTCTTCCGCAACGATGATGTTCTCCGTATCCACGCCGATCTCGCCCGCCAAGCGCGCGTGGTGCATGAGGTGCTGGTAGCCGCCGTGAATGGGAATGAACGTTTCCGGACGCAAGATGCTGATGAGCGTCTTCAGCTCCTCCTGCGCGCCATGCCCGGAGACGTGGACGTTGGCGACTCTATCGTAGAGCACGTCGGCGCCCTGGCGAAAGAGCTTGTCGATAGTCTTCGCCACCAGCGCCTCGTTACCCGGAATCGGACTGGCGGAGATGATGACTGTGTCGTCGGTCTCCACGTTGATTTGGCGGTGGTCGCGGTTCGCGATGCGGCCCAAAGCGGACGTCGGCTCACCCTGACTGCCCGTGGTGATGATGACGACCTCTTCCTTGTTGAATTCATGCAGGCGTTCAGGGCGCACGAGCATGTTTGCCGGCACGTCCAAATAGCCCAACTGCATCGCCATGTTCACGTTTTGCACCATGTTGCGACCGGTCACGCACACGCTGCGGTCGAATTCGTGGGCAGTATCCACCACCTGCTGGACGCGGGAGATCAGGGAGGCGAAGGTGGTCACGATAATGCGGCCGCGGGCCTCTGAGAAGACCTCCGCAAAACAGTCGTAGATTACGCGCTCGGAGGGCGTATAGCCGGGCCGGTCGGCGCGGGTGCTGTCGGAAAGCAGCAGCCGCACGCCTTCCTGGGCGTACTTCGCCAGTCGCCAGATGTCGGAGAGTTCGCTATCCACCGGCGTGTAGTCGAACTTGAAGTCGCCGGAGTGCACCACCAGGCCGACGGGCGTGTAGATGGCCATGCCCACGCCGTCGGGGATGCTGTGGCACATGTGGAAGAACTCGAAACGGAAGGGTCCAAGCGTAATCTGATCGCCGGGTGCGATCTCCCGCAGCCGGACTTGCTCCTCCAGGCCGTGCTCTTTGAGCTTGACCTCCAGCAGTCCGAGGGTGAGCCGCGTGCCATAGATAGGCGCGTTGATCGTGCGCAGGAAATAGGGCAAGGAACCGGTGTGGTCCTCGTGCCCGTGAGTAATGATGATGCCGCGAAGCCGATCCCGCTTGTCTTCCAGATAAGAGATATCGGGAATGACCAGGTCGATACCCAGCATTTCGTCTTCGGGAAACATCACACCGGCGTCGATGAGGACGATATCGTCGCCGTATTCAAGCACCATACAGTTCTTGGCTATTTCGCCCAAACCGCCAAGGGGTATGATGCGAAGCTTTTTGTCCTCTGACATAGGGTAGGGGGTATTCCCTCTGCGGTTGCTGCCGCGAGATTCAGGGTCGGATTTCGTATCGTCACATTCGGGTAGAGGTCTACTCTCATGATGAACGCGCAGTTGCGGTGCGTCAAGGAAGCGGAATCGCCTGAATGCGTCAGAGGCGTTCATATACCATGGTGTAGTGAGAAATGAAGCGCGGGAGGGGCAACGGCACCGGGTGAGGTCTTATGGCACAAAACACAATGCCGGCGGGCGGAGAAAGAGCCTGGCGCGCATGACGGCGGTGACGATTCGCGCCGCTCGCGCCACCGATGCGCACCACGTCCGCGACCTAGAGCGCAGCATCGTGGAGGCTTCGCTGCCAGGCGTGCGCGAGGTACGCTCCGGCGCGGCAAACGCTAGTCCCGCTGGCGCAACTATAGCGGATGCACTCCGGCTCGTAGCGGTGGCGGGCGGTGATGCCGAGCCCGCAGAAGAACGCGTCGTCGGCTTGATCGCGCTCACGGTGCGCCCAGGGACTGCCGGCCAGGCGCCCCACGCCCACATCCGCGCGCTGGCAGTTGCGGCAGCCTATCGACGCCGGGGCGTCGGCATGCGGTTGCTCGAGAGGGCGGAGTATTGGGTACGGGACCGCGACATGACAAAGCTCGCCACCACCGTGGACGAGGGCAACCAGGCGGCTCTAGCGTTCTTTACCTGCGCTGGGTACTATGAGGAGCGTGACATGCTGGTGAAGCAGTTGGGAAACAGCCAACCATAGTTGGGAGACGGTCAACGGATTGAAGTGTAGCGCGGGGGCTTGTCCCCCGCTCGGGATGACGTGCACGCGGTGAAGAGCGGATGGATTCGCTAGACTCACAAACGAAGTGCAACACTTTGCTAAGGTGTTGCCATGGGAACACAGTACAGTCAGCTTACCATTGAAGAGCGGTGTGAAGTGGCCCGACTTCACGCCGCGGGACACTCGTACCGGCAAATTGCTGCAGCTCTGGATCGCGCGCCATCGACGATTTCGCGGGAGGTAAAACGCAATGGGACTCAGAGTGACGGCTACCAAGCGGGGTATGCCGCTGAACAGGCATGGGCGCGGCGCTGGGGAGGCGGCAAGTTGGAACGGGATGACGTTTTGCGGGAGAAAGTGCTGGGGTACTTGCGACAGAGCTGGTCGCCGGAACAGGTGGCAGGACACATGGCGCGGGAGGCCGGCGAACCGGTCATCTCCCACGAGACCATCTATCGCTTTATTTACGGTCAGGTGGCGCGCACCAAGGACTATAGTTGGCGGCACTACTTGCCGCGTGGCAAGGCGCAGAGACGACCTCATCGGCGCAGTGGTCGCAGTCCGGCCTCCTTCATTGCCAAGCGCCGTCCCTTGGCCGAACGGCCCCAGGCGGCGGCTGACCGCCAAACGCCCGGCCACTGGGAGGCTGATCTGATGCTCTTTGGCAGAAGCGGCCAAGCAGTGCTCACCCTGCACGAGCGCCACTCGCGCTTGCTGCTGGCAGCGCGTGCCTCCGGCAAGGCGGCAGAGCCCATCGCCGCTGCCATGCACGACCTGCTCGCGGTCTTGCCTCCAGCCTGGCGCCAAACCGTCACTTTCGACAATGGCACCGAATTCGCGCGTCACTACCGCCTCCACGACTTGGGCATCCAAACCTTCTTCTGCGACACCCACGCCCCCTGGCAGAAAGGCGGCATCGAGAACGCCATTGGACGCATGCGACGCGTGCTGCCGCGCAAGACCGACCTGGCGGAAATGCCCGATGAGCGCTTTGCGCAGCTGGTACAAGCGTACAATCACACCCCGCGCAAGTGCCTCAGCTACCAAACGCCAGCAGAAATATTCATCAACCATGTGTTGCACTTGAAATGTGAATCCACCTTCCCGCGTGCGCGGGCATGACGGACTGGTCTTGTCGCATCACTATCAGTCAATCCAAACGATGAGAATTGGCGCGGGGTAGATTGCCCCGTCGGTAAGCACAGTGTGGAGAGCTAAATGAGAGCGAAGATTGCGGTTTTGCCCGGCGACGGGATTGGTGTGGAAGTTGTAGCCTGGGGCGCGCAGGTGCTCCAGCACGTGGCGGCGAAGCATGGCCACACGTTTCAGGTGACCGAAGGAAACATCGGCGGCAACGCCATCGACGCGACCGGAACGCCCTTGCCTGACGACTCGCTGGCGCTCTGCAAGCAGGCGGACGCCATCCTGTTAGGCGCGGTGGGCGGTCCCAAGTGGGACGTAGGGCCGCCGGAAGCGCGACCGGAGTACGGCCTACTGCGCTTGCGCAAAGAGCTGCGCCTCTACGCCAACCTACGCCCGGTGAAGACCTTTTCCGCGCTCGTAGACTCCTCGCCGCTGAAGCGCGAAATTGTGGACGGCACCGATTTGCTGGTACTGCGGGAGCTTACCGGCGGCCTCTACTTCGGGCGTCCGCGCGGGCGCAGCGTCAACAAGCAGGGAATTCGAGTCAAAGACACGCTTACCTACACCAGCGGGGAAATGGAGCGCATAATTCGCCTGGGTTTTGACCTGGCCCGCCTGCGCCGCAAGCAACTGGCGTCGGTGGATAAGGCAAACGTGCTTGCCAGCAGCGGGTTGTGGCGCGAGATAGCGGAGCAAGTGGCCGCGGAATACCCCGACGTGGAGGTCGAGCATATCCTGGTGGATGCCTGCGCCATGCACCTCATCAACGATCCCCAACGATTCGACGTGCTGGTGACCGAAAACATGTTTGGGGATATCCTCTCGGACGAAGCTTCGGTGCTGACGGGCAGCTTGGGCATGCTGCCGAGCGCCAGCTTGGGCCGCGGCCGGCGCGGACTCTACGAGCCGGTGCACGGCACCGCGCCGGACATCGTCGGTCAGGACAAGGCGAACCCCTTGGCGGCGATCCTCTCCGTCGGCATGCTCCTGCGCCATTCGTTGGGGTTGGAGAAAGAAGCAGGGGTAGTGGAAGGTGCGGTGGAAGACGTGCTGGCGGCGGGCTTCCGCACGCCGGACCTGGCGCGCGGCGCCGACGGTGAACGCGCGGTCGGCACGCAAGCAATGGGCGAGGCCGTGCTGGCGCGGATTGGGTAGGGCGGCGGTCCCGTCGCCCTGAGCTTGTCGATGGGCCGAAGGGTGAACGACCCTGCAGGAGGCGGACGGCAAGTCCGTCACTCCGGCGGCAGCCGGAGTCTAGTGTGGCTTGAAGAGTCCCTGCAATGGTGTGCTTTGCCGGGAATTCAGATGAAGATGGATTCCCGTTTTCACGGGAATGACAGGATTTGGGAACCCTAGTTCTGGGCAAGGCGAGCAAACTGGGAAAACTGTCAACGAAGCAGTGCATATTTGCAGGAATGACGGAGCATGAATTGCCGTCCTCTCACGAACAGAGGGCAGGCAGTGCACAGAAATTGCGGGTCTACTGACACTATTGTTGGGTCGTAGGGGCACGACATGTCGTGCCCCTACTGAGACATCAACCTAGCGCGGAAAGGACGAAACACCTATGGATCTTGGCCTTGCGGACAAAGTAGCCGTTGTCACCGGCGGCAGTCGCGGTATCGGGCGTGCGACGGCGCTCACGTTCGCGGAGGAGGGGGCGGACGTCGCCATCTGCGCCCGCGGCAATGGGACCCTGGAAAAGACCTTGGCGGAGATTCGCGCCCTCGGCGTCAACGCCTTCGGCATGGCCGTGGACGTGACCAAACGCGCGGAGGTGGAATCGTTTATCGCGGCGAGCGCCCAGGCGCTGGGCGGTATTGACATGCTTATCAACAACGTCGGCGGCTCCGTGGGCAAGGGCCTGATGGGCTCTACCGACGAAGAGTGGGTCGCCACATTCGACCTCAACCTCTTCCACGCCGTGCGCACCTCGCGGGCAGCCGTGCCGCACATGCGGCAGCGCGGTGGCGGCGCTATTGTGGTCATTTCGTCGATTTCGGGCCTGAAACCGGCCCCCGGCAGCCAGTACGGCGCGGCGAAAGCGGCGGAAGTCTTTGTGAGCGGCGCCCTGGCCATGGAATTGGGGCCGGACAATATCCGCGTAAACACCGTCAGCCCCGGCTCGATCCTCTTTCCCGGCGGCGGCTGGGGAAAACGCCAGCAGGAAGACCCGGAGGGATTCGGCAAGTTTGAGACCGAGGAGTATCCACTCGGACGCCTGGGGCAGCCCGAGGAAGTGGCGCGGGCGGTCGTCTTTGTGGCGTCACCCGCGGGGAGTTGGATAAATGGCACGAACGTCTCGGTGGACGGCGCCCAGCAACAACCCGGCATGTTCGAAAAAGGCCCCGTCTGGCAGTAGGTCTCTTGCGACGTGAAGAAGGGGCACGACATGTCGTGCCCCTACAACTGCTAGCCGGATTCGCCTCGCACCGTCATTCCCGCGGCACCGTGCGTCCCGTGCCAAGCACGGGGCGGGAATCCCTCTTCTCTGCATCCTCATAGTCTCCGGCCACTGGACGCAGGTTTGTAACCTGCGCTACCAGAGGAACGACCGACTGGCAGAGGCTCGCCCACAGAGTCTATGCCGAGACATCCGGGGCACGTAGCGCGGGGGCGTGTCCCCTGCAGGAGAGGGGGACCGAATCCGTCATTCCCGCGCAAGCGGGAAGGTGGATTCACATTTCAAGTGCAACACATGGTTGATGAATATTTCTGCTGGCGTTTGGTAGCTGAGGCACTTGCGCGGGGTGTGATTGTACGCTTGTACCAGCTGCGCAAAGCGCTCATCGGGCATTTCCGCCAGGTCGGTCTTGCGCGGCAGCACGCGTCGCATGCGTCCGATGGCGTTCTCGATGCCGCCTTTCTGCCAGGGGGCGTGGGTGTCGCAGAAGAAGGTTTGGATGCCCAAGTCGTGGAGGCGGTAGTGACGGGCGTCTGCGACGAAGTCGGCGAATTCGGTGCCATTGTCGAAAGTGACGGTTTGGCGCCAGGCTGGAGGCAAGACCGCGAGCAGGTCGTGCATGGCAGCGGCGATGGGCTCTGCCGCCTTGCCGGAGGCACGCGCTGCCAGCAGCAAGCGCGAGTGGCGCTCGTGCAGGGTGAGCACTGCCTGGCCGCTTCTGCCAAAGAGCATCAGATCAGCCTCCCAGTGGCCGGGCGTTTGGCGGTCAGCCGCCGCCTGGGGCCGTTCGGCCAAGGGACGGCGCTTGGCAATGAAGGAGGCCGGACTGCGACCACTGCGCCGATGAGGTCGTCTCTGCGCCTTGCCACGCGGCAGGTAGTGCCGCCAACTATAGTCCTTGGTGCGCGCCACCTGACCGTAAATAAAGCGATAGATGGTCTCGTGGGAGATGACCGGTTCGCCGGCCTCCCGCGCCATGTGTCCTGCCACCTGTTCCGGCGACCAGCACTGTCGCAAGTACCCCAGCACTTTCTCCCGCAAAACGTCATCCCGTTCCAACTTGCCGCCTCCCCAGCGCCGCGCCCATGCCTGTTCAGCGGCATACCCCGCTTGGTAGCCGTCACTCTGAGTCCCATTGCGTTTTACCTCCCGCGAAATCGTCGATGGCGCGCGATCCAGAGCTGCAGCAATTTGCCGGTACGAGTGTCCCGCGGCGTGAAGTCGGGCCACTTCACACCGCTCTTCAATGGTAAGCTGACTGTACTGTGTTCCCATGGCAACACCTTAGCAAAGTGTTGCACTTCGTTTGTGAGTCTAGCGAATCCATCTTTGCCTCTTGGCCATGTTGATTGTTGCCTGTTTGGAGGACGGGATGGCAATTCATCTTCTCTGTGTCCCCTGGTGCTCCGGCCACTGGACGCAGGTTGCAAAGCTGCGCTACCGGAGGAACGACGATAGCAAGAAACTGACCGACGCCTACGCGTCGGGCTGGACCTCATTGATCAACCCCACCAGGCCGTACAGCGCCACGATGTAACCGTACCAGCCGAAGCCTTGCACCACGCCGCGGGCCGCCGCGGAGATGATGGAATGGCCGCGCCAGGCTTCCCGCGCGTACAGGTTGGAGAGATGCACCTCGATTACGGGAAACGGCATGGCTTTCAACGCATCGAAGAGGGAAGGGCTGTACTGCGTCAGCCCGGCCGGGTTCAGCAATGCGCCCTGGGCGTTGTCAATGTTTTCATGCAGAAAGTCCAGCACCGCGCCTTCGTGGTTTGATTGAAAGCAGATGACGTCGAAGCCCAGTTTATCGGCCTCCTTGGTCACCTGTTCGTGAATCTGGTTCAGCGTCACCGTGCCGTAGATTTCCGGCTGGCGGCGGCCGAACAGGTTGAGGTTGGGGCCGCCAACCACCAGGATGCGTTTAGGAGGGGTGGTATCTGCCATTGGTGTACTCCGATCTAAGTGTGCAAGCTGTAAGTTAGCGCTAGGGCTTGATCCGGCGCGCAATTGCTCTCCGCAGTCCATAGCGGAGCATGCAACCGGCTGCGCAATGTTCACTACGAAATATCTTACGCCAAAGTGCCTGCAGTTGCTCCTTCGCTCGTTTTTACTGGGAATGCTCTCCCCGCACAGCCAGGCACGACATGTCGTGCCCCTACACCGCGCGCGTGACGGAGGCGTATTCAACCCTCACCCCGACCCTCTCCCAGTCTTGGGAGAGGGGGGATGCGGGGCGGAAAGAGGAAGTGGATGGTACAGCTCTTGCCATTCGTCACACTGACGGCGCTGAGGCGAATTGGAAGCGGCATTGAGGGATCAACCCTCACCCCGGCCCTCTCCCAGTCTTGGGAGAGGGAGAAATTGGAGACGAGGCGGAGCCGGCTAGAATCTGCCGTTGCGGACCTCGAAGTGGGTCGGCTTTGCGTAGGCCGGCAGGCCACGCTCGATCCAGTCGGCGGTCCAGTCGATCATGGTCTCCAAGGGCACAATGGGGCTGCCGAAGAGTTGCTGCGCCTGGGCAGTGCTGTTGATCCAGGCGGATTCCGACTCTATTCCGTCAAAGAGCGGCATCGTGTTGAAGCGGTCACCGAACGCGTGGGCGAGGGCGCGAATGTGCGTTGCTTCAGGCCCGCCGACGTTTATCGGCGTGGTTGGGATGGTGCAATGCAACAGTGCGCGCAGGGCCTGGCTGCTGGCGTCGCCTTGCCAGATGACGTTGACGTGGCCCATGGTCAGCGGCACCGGTTCACCGGTACGCACCCGGCGGGCAACGTCGTGCTGCACGCCGTAGCGCATGTCGATGGCGTAGTTGAGCCGGAGCAAGCGGCCCGCCGTCCCGAGTTGTTGTGAGAAGTGTTGAAAGATGCGCTCGCGGCCGACGCAAGAATTGGCGTACTCGCCCACCGGTTCCGGCGCCACGGACTCATCCCAGCCTTCCCCAGCGACCGGCGCGTAGGGATAGACACAGAGCGTGGAGAACGCCACGATGCGGGATTGAGAAAACACCTCGGCCACAATGGCCGGCACGTGGGTGTTCATGGCCCACGTAAAGGCCGGGTCCTCCTGCGTGCCAAACTTCTTGCCCGCCATGTAGATGACGTTGGGCACCTGTGGCAAGGCGGCCACCGCCGTGCGGTCCAAGAGATCGCACGCGATGGTCTCGACGCCCCAGGCCTCGAGGCGCGTGCGCACGGCGGGATCGCTAAACCGCGCCACGCCAATGATGCGCTTTGTGGGTGCCGCCCGTCTGGCCAGTCGCGCCAGGGTCGGCCCCACCTTGCCGCCGACACCGAGAATGAGGATGTCGCCGTCGAGCCGCTGGAGGTCGTCAATCAGCGCCCGGCTGGGGCGTGAGAGCAGTTCTTCCAGGGCGTCTTCGTCGGCAATCTGCGATGGGAGGATTGCGCGGGTAAGCAGATTCATAGGTGTCTGTTCTACGTTCAATGGGTGACTTGCCAAGAAATCGGGTGCACGGAGGGAATTTAGTTGGAGTAAATCGATAGCCAGCAATACTTGGCAAAGGCAGCCAATAGTTCTTATGCCGGATCCTACGAAACAAACATAAGAGTTACCGCCTGCCCGTTACCCATCACCTACGGCGAAAGCCGGAGTCAGGTCACACGGAGAAGATGGATTCGCTAGACTCACAAACGAAGTGCAACACTTTGCTAAGGTGTTGCCATGGGAACACAGTACAGTCAGCTTACCATTGAAGAGCGGTGTGAAGTGGCCCGACTTCACACCGCGGGACACTCGTACCGGCAAATTGCTGCAGCTCTGGATCGCGCGCCATCGACGATTTCGCGGGAGGTAAAACGCAATGGGACTCAGAGTGACGGCTACCAAGCGGGGTATGCCGCTGAACAGGCATGGGCGCGGCGCTGGGGAGGCGGCAAGTTGGAACGGGATGACGTTTTGCGGGAGAAAGTGCTGGGGTACTTGCGACAGAGCTGGTCGCCGGAACAGGTGGCAGGACACATGGCGCGGGAGGCCGGCGAACCGGTCATCTCCCACGAGACCATCTATCGCTTTATTTACGGTCAGGTGGCGCGCACCAAGGACTATAGTTGGCGGCACTACTTGCCGCGTGGCAAGGCGCAGAGACGACCTCATCGGCGCAGTGGTCGCAGTCCGGCCTCCTTCATTGCCAAGCGCCGTCCCTTGGCCGAACGGCCCCAGGCGGCGGCTGACCGCCAAACGCCCGGCCACTGGGAGGCTGATCTGATGCTCTTTGGCAGAAGCGGCCAAGCAGTGCTCACCCTGCACGAGCGCCACTCGCGCTTGCTGCTGGCAGCGCGTGCCTCCGGCAAGGCGGCAGAGCCCATCGCCGCTGCCATGCACGACCTGCTCGCGGTCTTGCCTCCAGCCTGGCGCCAAACCGTCACTTTCGACAATGGCACCGAATTCGCCGACTTCGTCGCAGACGCCCGTCACTACCGCCTCCACGACTTGGGCATCCAAACCTTCTTCTGCGACACCCACGCCCCCTGGCAGAAAGGCGGCATCGAGAACGCCATCGGACGCATGCGACGCGTGCTGCCGCGCAAGACCGACCTGGCGGAAATGCCCGATGAGCGCTTTGCGCAGCTGGTACAAGCGTACAATCACACCCCGCGCAAGTGCCTCAGCTACCAAACGCCAGCAGAAATATTCATCAACCATGTGTTGCACTTGAAATGTGAATCCACCTTCCCGCTTGCGCGGGAATGACGGACGACGCGCCCCTCGCGTTTCCTTTTCACCTTCGCTCATCTGTAGGCCTTCTTCAACATACAAATGACGACAAATGACGAAAGCACGGGACGCTTGCGCACTTCGCGGCAGGAACTCTCGCGCCGGACTGTGCCGTCGATTCTGCAGGCTCCCGCTATTCGGCGCTCCTCTCATTTTGATGGTAAATCAGTATACCATGTACTCTGGCAGTCTCAGCGCGGCAAAGGAGCGGTAGCAGTGAAGCGGGTGATGTTCGACGATCTCTACACGTGGTCGGTTTTCAACGAGGAGAAGCAGTTCGATTTCAACGGGTTCCTCTGGGTGCGAACGGAAGGCAACATCCTCATTGACCCGGTGCCGATGAGCGATAGCGATGCGGCCCAATTGGACGCGCTTGGAGGGGCCGCCCTCATCGTCTTGACCAATCGCGACCACGAGCGAGACGCGGTAGCCTTCAAGGCGCGCACCGGCGCGCAGATCGTGGCGCACGAGGCCGACGCGCCGCTCTTTGAACTCGCGGTAGACCGCACCGTAACCGACGGCGAGGAGATCGTGCCCGACCTGCAAGTGCTGCATCTGGCGCACGGCAAGAGCCCCGGGGAAATCGCGCTGCTCTGGCGCGGTGGGACTGTAGCCTTCATCGGCGACTATGTGTGGGGCCATCCCGTGGGCTCGCTGGTGCTCGGCGCGGAGCCGAAGGTGGCGGACCCGGCGCAGGCGGCGCTGCAACTCCGCAAGCTGCTGGCGGTACCGCAACTCGACGCGCTGTTGCTCGGCGACGGCCACTCGATCCTCAGCGGCGCCCGGGACGCACTGCTGGCAATGTTGGAGGCCCGCACGGATATCTACATCAACCGCATCAACCTGGACGAAATATCATGGAAGATGCGCCAGGCGCCTGCGAACTTTGGGTACGTCTTCAAAGACATTGACCCACTGATCGGCGCACGGCACCTCGGTTATCAAGTGATTCGCCTAGACCCGGGCAAGAAAGGGTTTCCACTCCACTTCCATTACTTTGAAGAGGAACTCGGCGTGGTGCTGGAAGGCACGTGCACTATGCGCACGTCGCGGGGCGACGTGGCCCTGCGCCAGGGCGACTTTGTCGCCTTTCCGCCCGGCCCCAACGGCGACCATCAATACATCAATGAAGGCACGGAGCCCTGCACTATGCTGCTCCTCAGCAACGTGGCGCCGAGCGACGTGAGCGAGTATCCGGATTCCAACAAGGTGAATATGCGCGGTGTGCGCCACATCTTCCGCAAAGACGATCGTGTAGACTACTGGGATCGAGAAAAGTGATCTTGGGGGAGTTCACGGGCGGAAATGAGCTTGTACTGGCTGTGTCGGTATTTTGTGAGTTCGAAGTGGAGAACTTTGCGTAACTAAGGGCATCGGCAATGGAGTTGCGCCCTCTCCCTCTGAGGGTGTCTCAAAAATAGTTCTACCGGATATATATACTGTGGAGTAGAGAAGCAAGGTGAGGGAGCAGGAAGAGCGTGAAGTGAGGTGTAGTGATGCCGGTGCGACCGTTCAGTCGTGAGCAAGCCTGGTTGCTGCCGCCGACGCTGGACGAACTGGTGCCGGCAGACCATCCTGTGCGGTTTGCGGCGGCCTTTGTGGACAGCCTTGATGCTGCGGCGTGGGAGGCGTTGGCGATTGACCTGCAGGGCGACCCGCGTGGCGCCGGGGCCTATCATCCCCGAGCCCTGCTGAGCGTATGGATATACGGTTTCATGACCGGTGTGCGTTCCTGCCGCAAGCTGGAGGCGGCCTGCAGAGATCAGGTTCCCTACATGTGGCTGGTGGGGATGCAGCAGCCCGACCACAACACACTGTGGCGCTTCTACAAAGCGCACCGCGACCGGATGCGGACGCTGCTGCGCCGCACGGTGCGCACGGCTGTCAGTGCCGGGCTGGTGGACCTGGCCATCCAGGCGGTGGACGGCACTAGGATCGCGGCCAACGCCGGGACGCGGCATACCCACGACGCGCAGGGGCTGCAGCGGCTGTTGTCCCGTACCGAGCAAGCGATCGCGGACTTGGAGGCGCAGAACACCACGGGGGGCGCCGCGCCGCCGGCGACTTTGCCGCAGGAACTTGCCGACGCCCAGGCCCTGCGGCGGCGGGTGGACGACGCGCTGACCCGCGTCGCGGCTGCGGACGGGCCGCACTACACGAACCTGACCGACGCAGACGCGGCCCTGCTCAAGGCCGGCAAGGGTGGCTTCATCACCGGCTACAACGCGCAGGCGATGGTTTCGCCACTGGCGGCGGAGAACGTGGGCGCACGGGGTAGGTTGATCACGGCGGCGGACGTGAGCGCCAGTGCCGACGACCATCCCCATCTGGCGCCGCTGATCGAGGCGGCGCAGGCGAACATCG
This sequence comes from Chloroflexota bacterium, assembly GCA_965207135.1. Taxonomy (GTDB): domain Bacteria; phylum Chloroflexota; class UBA11872; order VXOZ01; family VXOZ01; genus VXOZ01. Next base: position 18,435 of record OZ242272.1, read on the forward strand.
ACGACGAGCGGAACGTGGTGACCGTTGCAGACGCGGGCTACCATTCGGGGGCCAACCTCGCCACGTGCCACGCCGGCGGCCACACCGTGTTGCTGCCCGAGACACATGATCGCAGACGCCGCCACCCGTACCATAAGGACCACTTCACCTACTGTCCGCAGACCGACACCTACCTGTGTCCTCAGCAAAAGGTGCTCACCTACACGCACAGCTTGACCCACGGCAACGGCTACCGCGTCAGGCGGTACCAAGCCAACGGCCGGGACTGCCTCTCCTGCCCGGCCTTCGGCGTCTGCACCACCTCCCGGCGCGGCCGCTCCATAAAGATCAGCGAGCACGAGCCGATACTGCAACGGCACAGGCAGTTGATGGCGACCGTACCGGCCAAGCAGTTGTACCGCCGCCGTAGTACCATCGTCGAGCCGGTCTTTGGCCTGCTCAAGGAGTGGCACCACGCCAGACGCTTCCTGCTCAGAGGCCGCAGCCACGTGGTGTCTGAATGGCACCTGCTGGCCACCGCGTTCAATCTCAAGAGCCTCCACGCGCTGTGGCGGTCCGGGTCTCGCCCATTGCCGCCCCGGGGACGGCTCTCTCACTTCTACCGTTTCGTCCATACCACCCGCCATCTCACTGTGCCGCTCATCCCTTTCACCGTGCCGCGCACGAATATATTGAGACAGTCTCTCGGGGAGAGGGTTGGGGTGAGGGGAATCCGTGGCTTTCTGACTGAATTTATCCAAATCTCCTATACAGATTACTGCTGTGCGCGCCGAAGTTTCTTCTAGGAATATTCACATTTGCGCACTATAGTGGATAGGAGAGGGCGCAGAGAAGGATCGGTATGCATGGATACACGAACAGTCTTACGCTATTCGCGCCGCTTTGTGTGGCAACGGGCGTTGCTCCTGCCGCTGACGGCGTTGCTGGCGGCCTGTGGCGCGCTGGGACGGCGGGGGGAACAACAGCAAGCGGCAAGTGTGCAGGACACGGAGTCGGCACAAGCCACTGCCGCACCGGCTGAAAGCAAGGCGGCGCAGCCTGCGGAGCAGAAACAAGATTCGTCGCAAGCGGCGACAGCAACAGAGCTACCGGCCACACCGGCGTGTGAGGATGACGATGATCCCACGCCACCCCAAACGGCAGGCCCGTTCTATACGCCCAATACGCCGCTGCGGACCTCGCTGCTGGAAACCGGCCTGGGCGGCACGCGGCTGTTGCTCACGGGGCAGGTGCTCTCGACGAAATGCACGCCCATTGCAGGCGCGCTGCTCGACTTTTGGCACACCGACGACGCGGGCGATTACGACAACGAGGGCTACACGTTTCGGGGCCACCAGTTTGCCGACGCTGCGGGCCGCTTCACCCTGGAGACAATCGTCCCCGGCATCTACCCCGGCCGCACGCGCCATATTCACGTGCGCGTGCAAGCGCCGAACCAACCGATCCTCACTACCCAGCTCTATTTCCCCGGAGAATCCGGCAACCAGGGCGACGGCATCTTCGATCCCGCGCTGCTCGTGACGCTGGTGGATGCGGCGAACGGCAAAGAGGCCCAGTTCACCTTCGTGCTCGACGTGCCGTAGCGGACTCCGCGCTTCCCGGCAATTTCACAACCAGGCCATAGCGCCACGTGGCCACTGCACAACCTGGATGGAGCCGCGCAACTCCCTCTCCCGCTGGAGACCTTTGCGTAATTTCGTCGTTCCGGCGAAAGCCGGAATCCAGAGGGGTGCAAGTGGTTAGGGATTGCTTGCCGTGAGACCGTTTTTCACGCCCATCTAGGGGGAAGAGGTTTCGCAAGAATCCCCACTGTGAGAGGGCCGGGGTGAGGGGATATCGTGCCAATCCAATTCCGTCTCTCTGAGAATCCTATACAGATTTGCATCCTACAGACAGAGACGTATCGGACTATGGGAAGATCCCCTCACCCTAACCCTCTCCCTCTGAGGGTGTCTCAAAAATAGTTCTACCGGATATATATACTGTGGAGTAGAGAAGCAAGGTGAGGGAGCAGGAAGAGCGTGAAGTGAGGTGTAGTGATGCCGGTGCGACCGTTCAGTCGTGAGCAAGCCTGGTTGCTGCCGCCGACGCTGGACGAACTGGTGCCGGCAGACCATCCTGTGCGGTTTGCGGCGGCCTTTGTGGACAGCCTTGATGCTGCGGCGTGGGAGGCGTTGGCGATTGACCTGCAGGGCGACCCGCGTGGCGCCGGGGCCTATCATCCCCGAGCCCTGCTGAGCGTATGGATATACGGTTTCATGACCGGTGTGCGTTCCTGCCGCAAGCTGGAGGCGGCCTGCAGAGATCAGGTTCCCTACATGTGGCTGGTGGGGATGCAGCAGCCCGACCACAACACACTGTGGCGCTTCTACAAAGCGCACCGCGACCGGATGCGGACGCTGCTGCGCCGCACGGTGCGCACGGCTGTCAGTGCCGGGCTGGTGGACCTGGCCATCCAGGCGGTGGACGGCACTAGGATCGCGGCCAACGCCGGGACGCGGCATACCCACGACGCGCAGGGGCTGCAGCGGCTGTTGTCCCGTACCGAGCAAGCGATCGCGGACTTGGAGGCGCAGAACACCACGGGGGGCGCCGCGCCGCCGGCGACTTTGCCGCAGGAACTTGCCGACGCCCAGGCCCTGCGGCGGCGGGTGGACGACGCGCTGACCCGCGTCGCGGCTGCGGACGGGCCGCACTACACGAACCTGACCGACGCAGACGCGGCCCTGCTCAAGGCCGGCAAGGGTGGCTTCATCACCGGCTACAACGCGCAGGCGATGGTTTCGCCACTGGCGGCGGAGAACGTGGGCGCACGGGGTAGGTTGATCACGGCGGCGGACGTGAGCGCCAGTGCCGACGACCATCCCCATCTGGCGCCGCTGATCGAGGCGGCGCAGGCGAACATCGACGACGAGCGGAACGTGGTGACCGTTGCAGACGCGGGCTACCATTCGGGGGCCAACCTCGCCACGTGCCACGCCGGCGGCCACACCGTGTTGCTGCCCGAGACACATGATCGCAGACGCCGCCACCCGTACCATAAGGACCACTTCACCTACTGTCCGCAGACCGACACCTACCTGTGTCCTCAGCAAAAGGTGCTCACCTACACGCACAGCTTGACCCACGGCAACGGCTACCGCGTCAGGCGGTACCAAGCCAACGGCCGGGACTGCCTCTCCTGCCCGGCCTTCGGCGTCTGCACCACCTCCCGGCGCGGCCGCTCCATAAAGATCAGCGAGCACGAGCCGATACTGCAACGGCACAGGCAGTTGATGGCGACCGTACCGGCCAAGCAGTTGTACCGCCGCCGTAGTACCATCGTCGAGCCGGTCTTTGGCCTGCTCAAGGAGTGGCACCACGCCAGACGCTTCCTGCTCAGAGGCCGCAGCCACGTGGTGTCTGAATGGCACCTGCTGGCCACCGCGTTCAATCTCAAGAGCCTCCACGCGCTGTGGCGGTCCGGGTCTCGCCCATTGCCGCCCCGGGGACGGCTCTCTCACTTCTACCGTTTCGTCCATACCACCCGCCATCTCACTGTGCCGCTCATCCCTTTCACCGTGCCGCGCACGAATATATTGAGACAGTCTCCCAAGGAGAGGGAACTGTAAGGGGAGGGAACTGAAGGAGAGGGAACCGAAGCCGCTCTGCGTTCACTTTGCTGGGGACGCTGCACCCTCTCCCTCGAGGAAACCTTCGCATAACCCTTGCCGAGGCGAGAGAGTCCCCTCTCCCGGCGGGAGAGGGTTAGGGTGAGGGGGAATCTGCGTACGGTGCCGGGCAGGCGCTTTGTGTTTAACTGGCGAGTCGTCTGTGCGCCTAATCCATTCATTTGGGCGCGGATGGGTGGCTGTTCGCCAGCCGTTGACCGCCCTGAGCGCGGTTCGCATCGCCCCAATAGGCACGCAGTTTGCGGTGCTATACTGTAATTAGTAAGTGCAGGACGTAGTGATCCAGCCTACTACGGGACAAAGGAGTCGCCGGATGTCCGGTCGGATAGTTGCAGGAATCGTTCTAATTGCGGCAATGTTCGCGTTGGTCTCGTGCAGCAACTTAGAGACCCAGACGCCGCCGGCACCGTCGCTGCCCAGTCTAGACACGATATCCCGCGAGGCGGAGCCCGGACTCTACACCCAGGCTTTTGTGGCGGAGGCGATACGGCGCTACGACGCCGAGGGGCGTGAAGCCACGCTCGCGTACTTCAATAATCCGGAGAGCGTGGACGGCGAATGGTACATGTTCATCATCGCGGAAGACGGCGAAGTGCTGGTGCATTCCGCTATTCCGGAGAACGTCGGGCTCTTTGTCAAGAAGCCACTGGGGGTCGACGCGAACGGCTTCGATTTTGGCTCCGCGATGCTCGCTGCCACCGAAAAGGGAAGCTGGGTGAGTTACGTCTACGAGAATCCGGCCAGAGGTAACCTGCTCGAGACGAAGCACGCATGGGTAATCAAACACGACGGCTTGATCTTCGCTTCCGGCTGGTATCAAGTTGACCGCTACGACGCCCCGCCACAGCAAAGACCTCCGACCGACCCGGATAAGGTAATTGCGTAGAGGACGGACTTGGTCTGCGCTCGCAGCCGTCTCGCTCCAGAGGTTTCAGAGTGCTACATCATTGCGGTGACGATCACGAGAAGCAGCGCGGCGAGCGGCATGAATCTGACAACGTGGATTATGCCGTAGGGAGAGAATCGCAAGGGTCCAAGGCGCCACTCCCTGGCCGTCATTTCCCTCACCAAGTCTGACTTTGGCAGCTTCCAGGCGATGATTGCCGCGCCGGCAATGCCCACGACCACGACTATGCCTGAGCCGGCGAGTTGATCCACCCAATCGAGAACGGGTTTGCCGCCTAGCGTAAGCGCAACCGGCGTGAAGCTCAACGCCGAGGGTATTCCCAGGACGAGCGTGACTCCGGTCGTGAGCAGGGCAGCGGCGGTTTTGGAAAAGCGAAACTCATCGCGCAACGGCGCCATTGCTACCATGAGGGCGCTATAGCACGAGCTAAAAGCCGCCACGAAGAGAAGCCCGAAGAACGCCGCGGCCAGGAATCTCCCGCCTGCGAGGTCGTCGAAGATCCTGGGAAATGCCGTGAAGGAGAGGTGGCTGCCGGAGTCCGGCGCAATGCCGAAGGTATAGACGATGGAAAACACCACGATGCCGGCGGTGAGCGAAATGGCCGAATTTGCCAGGGCGACGGCGGTGGAAGAGGCGACGATGTTGACGTTCTTGGGAACGTAGCTTCCGTAGGTGATGAGCACGCCCGTACCGACGCCAAGGGAATAGAAGGCTTGCCCCGCTGCCATCTGCCAGGTTCTTGGTTCCAAGAAGAGAGCCCAATCGAAAGAGAGGTAGAAGGATCTGGCAGTGGGGCCGCCAGGCAGGGTTTGACCGTACACTGCCAGTATTCCCACCATCAAGACGAGCATTGGCAGCAGGAACTTGCCCAGGCGCTCGACACTGCCTACTCCTTGCCGCAGCACGAGGAAGACCAACCCGCCAACGAGCAAAAGGTACCATACCGAGGCGTAACCGGCAGTGAAGTCGGCGAACGGTCGGAGGTTGGACCGGGCGGCATCGACGAAATACCCCAACGTCCACCCGGTGATGACAAAGTAATAGCTCATGACCAAGACGGCCATTGCCACGACGAACCACCCGAACCACCGGCCGCCGCGCGCGCTTATTCGTTGAAACACCCCCACGGGGCCGCGGTCGATGAGACTGCCGGCGCTGCTTTCGATGATAAAGAGCGGCAGCCCAACGGCAAAGATGCACACCCCATAGGCGACGATGAACGTGCCGCCGCCGTTCTCGCCCACCATATAGGGGAAGCGCCAGAGGTTGCCCAGCCCGACGGCGCTTGCGATGGAAGCAATGACGAAAGCGCGTTGGGAGGTCCACGCCGGGCGGCCCGTTTGTTTCGGCCCCGCCGCGGCTCTAGCTTCCACGTTCCTGATCCTGCCGGGACATGCAGACAGCAGTCGCGTCGGAGATGGCGCCGCTGTTGGACGCTTCCTCCCGGTCGGCGACCCGATCGAAGTCCCGCACAGCCCGTGCCATCTCTTTCAACCGCTGTTCTACCCTGGCGTGCACCGTCCCGGTTGGGTAGCCACCGTCTTGCTGCCACGCGCCCGCCGGGACACCGGTGAGGACTTCGATCCCTTCGTCCACGGTTGACACGCCATAGATATGAAACTGCCCCGCCGCGACCGCCGCTGCCACCTCGTCGTTGAGAACGAGGTGTTTGAGGTTGTCCCGCGGCACGATGACACCTTGGCGGTTGGTCAAGCCTTTGGTCTTGCAGACCGCGAAGAATCCCTCTATCTTCTGGGTCGCGCCGCCGATGGCCTGGACATCGCCGTTCTGATTCACGGCGCCGGTGACCCCAATGCCCTGCGCAAGAGGGAGTCCGGAAATTGCTGATAACAGGGCGTAAAGCTCCGTAGACGAGGCGCTGTCGCCATCAACCGCGCTATAGCTTTGCTCGAAGCTGATGCTGGCCCGCAGCGACAGAGGTTTGTCGTAGCCGTATTTGCCTTGCAGGTAACCCGCGAGAGTCATGAAGCCCTTGTCGTGGATCTTGCCGCTCAACTTGGTCTCGCGTTCGATATTCACAAGCTGTCCCCGTCCCAAGGCAACTCGGGCCGTGATGCGGCTCGGTTTCCCAAAAGAGAAGTCACCGAGGGACATGACCGCCAAACCGTTGACCTGCCCTAACTCTTCGCCTGCGGTGGAGATGCGGATGACGCCCTCCCGTATCAGCTCGTGTATCCGCTCTTCGGTGAGGCTGGAACGGTAACGGCGCTGCTCGACAGCGGAATTAGTAGTTTTGGGCTTAGATTGGTCACGTGGTCGCACCCAGCCCTAAGCCAGCGCCTCAACCCGTCATTCTGAGGAGCGTAGCGACGAAGAATCTAGAGTCGGGAGCATTCTAGATTCCTCGCTGCGCTCGGAATGACAAGAACTCTGCATGGTGAATGCTTCTAGCCTAGTTCTACTAATTCCGCTCGACAGCCTGCTTGACATGCTCGCCGGTGACGACGTCCGCTTGGGAGACTCCGGCCCAGTAATTGGCCTCGGTAGTAATGTCGGCCACGTCCATGAACCGTGTCGTGAGTTTTTCCTGGTGCCCCGCCAACCGGCTGGAGTGGTCGATGATGCGCGCTACCGCCGTCTTTTGAAACGGCCTCAAGCCTGCCTCGCGGCTCCGCCCGGAGATGAATGCGGCGTATTTGGCGATGTTTTCAGGCGTGCGCTCCATCAGGGTGTCGAAAGCCGCGGTCACCTTGAAGTACCGGTGGAAGTCTTCGTCAACCGCTTGCAGCAGCCTGAGAACATCCGGCGTGCCCACGATGATGAGCTTGGCGTCCACGGGAATCGGCATTGGCCGCAGCGTCGATGAGGGCAGCGGGCTGTATTGCTCCCCCAGGTTCTCGATGCAGATATCTCTGCTGTGGAGCGTGCGCTTCAGCGTTTGCCAGGAAAGAGGGCTCGTCAGCAGGTCGCGCGCTTGCAGGATGAGATAGCCGCCGTTGGCCTTATGCATGGCGCCGCACCTGATCATCATGTGGTTGGTGTTGAGCGTACCCAATCGCGCCTGATAGTCAACGCGGCCAAAGAGATTGTAGTAGGTGGGATTGTGCTCGAAGACGATAGGAGCGCTTTCGCAGCGCGTGCTATCGACAAGGTTATTGACCCGGTACCGAATGAAGGCTTCTTCATCCGTGGTTGGCTGCCCAGGTGAGCCGGGCGTAGGCTCCTTTGGCTTGAGGTGATCGTGACGCTCCACCAAGTCTGCTTCGACCCGGTCCAAGTAGGTGACGATCTCGGGAAAGTCCCTGTACTTCTCCTGCAATTCGTCGATTATGGGCGTCAGGGTGAAGCGGACTATTTCCTTGTCGGCATTGCGCCTTTCTTCCATGGCTGCCTTGCCGAGCCGGCGAATTTCGGCCAGGGCGCGGTTGATGGAGTGCTGTAGCTGTTCGGCGCGTTGCTGCAGCTCTAGCCGTTCGGTCTCGGAAAGGGCGGCATACTCCTCTTGCGACAACGGTCTGCCGCCCTTTGCCGGCAGCGGCGTGATGCCCGCGGGTGTAGACCCGAGCAGAAAGCCGGCCGCGACGGCGGCCTGCTCCATTGCCGCCGTCTTCTCCTGGCGTTGGGACTGGAGGTGCTGCATAGTCGCTTCCATGCGCTGCGAATACTCGTCGCTCTCGAACACCCGCGGCACGTCTCGGCGCACGGTATCAACCAACTCGTCCATGTCTGCCGCCAATGCCTGCATCCAGCCGCACGGCAGACTGATGGGCACAGGTTGAGAAGGGTCTTGAAAGTTGTGGACGTAGCCCCAATCGGGAGGGATGGGCCGGCGAAGCGCCAGCCGCTCGACGTGACCGCGCAGGGCGGTATTTCTCCCCGTGCCGGGGAGTCCGGAGATGAAGAGATTGAAACCGGGGTCTTCTATCGTCAGCGCTAACTCCAGAGCGCTCACCGCCCGCTCCTGTCCGATCATCTCTGCCAGCGGCGCAATCTCATCGGTGGTCTCGAACCCAAGACTGTCCGGATCGCACCGGTTGTTCAGCAAGCCGGCGGGGACCTTCAAGGATTCAGCGCTCATGATAACGCTCCGGTATCTGTGGCAATATCTTTAGCTGGAAATCCTGTGCTTGTTGCAGGTTTTGGCGGCGCGCTTCTTCGCCTGTTCCCCTCGGTAGCCTGCCTATTCAGCCATGCTCCGGGAACATGACTGGCGGGTGCGGATTGGCATCGGAACCGGCGAATGCCATCTTCCCTCACGCTTGGCATGACAGCGCCAATGCCTGCGCTATGCACATGCTCTTAAGTCTATGTTAGCCTACCTAAAAGTGATGTCCACGTTCTCCAAGTAATTTTCTGCGGCGTAGAGATGGTCGGCTTGTACGAGTATGACGAGACTCGCCGCTGCGCCAAAGGAACTGCCGATGAACTTTCCACCATTTCGCGATCACGACCAACCGCCCCACAGCAGGAATTGCCGTCGGACCCTGCAAGAGGAAAAGCGTCGCTTGATCATAGATTGTCTTTGGGACAATTGAAGGTGCTGTACAGCGAAGTAGGCGGATATTCCACAGAGTGAGATTTAGATTACGGCCTCGGGAAATAGCAATGAAATCTCTTATTCCACATGAAGTTGTTGCAACAGAGCAAAATAAGCGCAGAGTCCAGGGCGGTTCTACCGGCTCCTGTTTCTGGACTACCATACAAGACACTTGCACTGTAAGACACTACGCCCCGCCAGAATTGACGTTCGATTACTTTTCAACCAGCGCAGCCGGGCAAGTCGGAGACCAAAGAAGGAAAATAGCGGCAGTGAAGACTCCCAAGATGTCCAAGCAAGCCTTAGAGAAAACCGCACGGAAGCCCTTGCTCAGGTCGCCTGACGGCAAGGTAGTCCTGCTTTCCGGCGGCAACCCGCAGATCGCGAAGGCCGATGGCGATGCGCCCGTGCAGAAGTACATTGCGTATATGCCGGGCTGGAAGAGCGACCTGGGTCGCCGCCTCGACTCGGTCATCGAGCGTGAGGTGCCGAACGTGCAGAAGTGCGTGCGGTGGAATTCGCCCTTCTACGGCGTCGAGGGCATGGGCTGGTTTCTGAATGTCCACGTCTTCACGCGCTACGTAAAGGTGACCTTCTTCAAAGGCTCATCTATGACATCGGCGCCGCCCGGATCCGGCAAAGACCCGGAAGCGCGCTGGACCGACATCTACGAGAACGCATTCGACGAGGAGCAAATGGCGGAGTGGGTGCGACAGGCAGCGGCGATTCCCGGCTGGGACCTGCGGTGAAGTTCATAGGACTTCTCGGGGTACTTGATAGCAGAGTTGCGCCAGCGCATAGGTGTTTGCGTAGCTTGAGAAGCAATGAGGATGGCAACTCCGCTCGCTCGCCGACGACAAGACGAGCAAGTTGCGTGGCCGAAGTTCCGCTGACTGCAGGATACGGGTGAGGAGTCCAATGGAAGACGCCATTGTCAAAGCGCTCAAAGAGCACCGTAGCGCTCACCGCAAATCTGATACCGAAGAGTTGCCGCAAGATGTGGCCGACCTAATCGACTCTGACCCTTTCGCTTTCCTCGTTGGGTGCGTATTCCAACGCGGAATACCTTGGCGTAGAGCGTGGGAAATCCCATACCACATCAATCAACACGGTATGCTTGAATCAGCTAGACTTTCCTCGGCCACAAACGGTGAAATAGAGTCCCTCTTCAAAATCCTCCCCGTGGGGCCCAGATATCCCAACAAAAGCGTGCGCACGTTGAGAGAGACCGCCGCCCTGGTTGAGGAGTTTGACGGGAATGCCGCCACCATCTGGACGGGCACTACTCCGCGCGTTGTCCGAAAACGACTCCAAAGGATCTACGGTGTGGGACCGGGCCTTGCCGCCATGGTGGTACTACTCCTCCGCGACCAGTACGGATTCTTCCGAGGGGAGGAAGACGAGATTGACATTAAGCCGGATGTTCACGTCGTGCGCGTGCTGAAACGCAGCGGATTAATCCAGTGTGAAAACGATGACTTGGCAGTCTGTGCCGCTCGGCAATTGTCTCCCCAATACCCAGCGGAGCTTGATTGGCCGACTTGGGACATCGGCCAACGATGGTGTCATAGGACGAATCCCGACTGCGACAATTGTCCCCTCAGCGCCGTCTGCCCCCGGCATATTTGAGGCGAGAACCCAAAGTCACAGTTTGGCGCATGTTGGCTACGCTCAAACGGTTGATACATCGCTGATATCCGGTTGGTGCCTAAGCTGTCTTCCCGCGAATGTTGTTACTCATCTGCTGCCGGTGTACCGTCCCAGTGAGATAGATTGGCAGCGATGTTGGGGATACAATTTCGCACGAATCACTTGCACAATATCAGAGGCACTTCTACTGCTTTGAGGTTCCTTTTCGCAAACGCTTGCACTCTGCGTGGGGAAGCCGGAATGAGGGGGGTGAAGATGGATAGGCGGTCTGCAGTTGGTCAAGTAGACCGGCAATTCTGGACTCCGGCTTGCGCCGGAGTGACGGATTGTGGGAAAGTCTTCGCAGGGACAATGAGACTCATTGCTAGTCCCATTGGAAAGGCCAGTACCACAGTGCAGTCACAATCAACTCCGACTTTTAAGCCGTTTCGCGGCCAGCTTGAAACGGCGTTTGTGCAATTCGCGCAGCGGCCGGCGCTGACGTATCAGGATGAGACCTGGACGTATGCCGAGTTGGATGCGCGCACGCGCGCGGCGGCGGCGCATTTGCGGCGGCAGGGACTGCGCGCCGGCGAACGCGTGATCCTCTACACGGCGGACAAGCGCGCGCTCTTGCTGGCGCATCTGGGCGCGATTCGGGCCGGCGGCGTCTCGCTGCCGCTCAACTTCAAATTCACGCCCAGCGAAATGCAGTACTACGCCCAGGATAGCGGCGCCGTGCTCGCGGTGGGCGGTGACGCCGAGTTGCCGGTTCTGCAAGCGTTGGTGGAAGCTGAGGAAAATTCGCTACGCGGCGTGTTCCACGCCGACGAATTTCTCAAGCTCGCGCCGCAGCCCACGGCCCCGCTGCCGGATTCCACGGCAGACGACTGGGCGTTGCTGCTTTATTCTTCCGGCACCACCGGCCAGCCCAAGGGCGTGGTGCATACCCACGCTAATCTCGGCGCGGCGGTGCGTTCGCTCGCCGATTGCTGGGCGTTCACGCCGGACGACGTGCTCGTAAACGTGCTGCCGTTCTTTCATATCCACGGGCTCTCGTTCGCCAGCCACGTGAACTTTCTCACCGGCGCGCACATGCTCATGGGGGACCAGTTTCACCCAATTCGTACGTTGGACCTCATCGACCGCGCCACGGTCTTCATGGCCATTCCGCTCATGTACTATCAGTTGCTGGGGCGGCCGGAATTTCGGGCACATGCGGAGAAGTGGTCGCACGTACGACTGTTCACGTGCGGCTCTGCGCCAATTCGCCCCGAAGTACTGCCAGAGTTGGAAGATATCTTAAAGAATCCGCTGATCAACCGGTACGGCATGACCGAGAGCCACGTGATCGCAAGCCTGCCCATCGACCGCCCCAGCGTGCAGGGCTCGGTGGGTCTGCCGTTGGACGGCATCGAGATGACGATGGTCGAGGACGGCTCCACGACCAAAGACGGCGACGCCGTGGGCGAGGTGCACGTGCGCGGTCCGGTCATTTTCGACCACTACCTGAACCGGCCGGAAGCCACCGCCGAGGCGTTTGCCCACCAGGGCTACTTCGCCACCGGCGACCTAGGATTTTTAAATCACGAAGGATACTTGACTCTTATCGGGAGAAAAGTCGACCTCATCATCACCAAGGGCTTCAACGTCTATCCGCCCATGGTCGAGCGCGTGCTGAACGATTGTCCCGGCGTGAAGGAATCCGCCGTGTTCGGCCTGCCCGACGACCTGCGCGGCGAGAAAGTAGTGGCTGTGGTAGTGAAAGACCCCGCTGCCGACACTGAGGCCACGCCCCGCACTATCCGCGACTTCTGCCGCGAACGCAGCGTGGACTACCAGGTGCCGAGCGAGGTCTACTTCGTGGACGAACTCCCCCGCAACGCCATGGGCAAGGTACTGAAACGCGAACTGAAGGATGATTTGCTGGCGGATGCGGGTAGTTAGGTGCGACCTCAATTGCGAGGCGTTTCTACGAATTCGACCGAGACTCTTACAGATTGCGCCGCCGGGCATTTCAGCGAAAGCTAGTAGTCTCCCGTTTCTCTCATTCGTATGTTGAAGAAGGCCTGCAAATGAGCGAGGGTGAGAGGGTAACGGGAGGGACGCGCCATCCATCATTTCCGCGCAAGCGGGAAACCATCTGTGCTGCTGCCTAAGATTGTGGTGCCGCAAGCAGGGTGAGGGGGACAATTTGCGCTAGTTAGACGGAGTTCTGGGTTTATAGCTCCTTAGATTCCTCGCTACGCTCGGAATGACATGCAAATTGAAGCTGGTATCGGCTGATGTACGAGATGTACGATACGAATGGTTGCCAGACTTGGGCTGGTCGCGACAGAAACCTGTAGGGCGGGGGCTTGTCCCCCGCTTCTTGTTTCCGGTTTCGGACACAGTTGCAAAACCCGCTTACCTCTACCCTCGATTGCCGGTGGAGGCTACACTAGGAAGGTGGCCCTGTGGTCAACGCGTGATCGCACTTTCCAAGAAAGATGGATTCCCGCGAAAGCGGGAATGACGCGCACTTTTGTGGTTAGTCTCGTCACTCCGGCGAAAGCCGGAGTCCAGGAGACGGATGAAAATGGATTTCGGCGAAAGCCGGAGTGACGGGCACTTTCTGCGCGGGATTAACGGATTGAGTGTGCAATATGGCCGGAATGAGTGAGCGGCTCTGCTGAATAGCATAGGCAACTTAGCCGGACTGCAATAGACAGCGAAACCAATGAACTCCAAAACCTTCGAACTTCTCGAATTCCCTAAGATCCGCGACCTGCTCGTTGAGCATGCGCATTTCTCTGCCAGCAAGGCGTTGGCGGAAGAGCTCATGCCGGCGACAGAGCCGACGGCGGTGGAAGCTTTGCTGGTGGAGACCGCCGAGGCCCGGGAATTGTTTCGCCTGCACCCGAACTTCACCATCGGCCCGGCGCATGACGTGCGCGGGTTGGTGGACTACGCCGCCCGCGGCGGCGTGCTGGACCCGGCGGCGTTGCTGGAGGTGTCCGATACGGTGCGCAGTGGCCGCATGGTGCGGGAGATGCTGGTGCGGCGCACGGAGTCGTTCCCGCTGCTCAGCCGGCTGGCGCGGGAGATCATGAAGTGCGATCCCCTGCAGGGCGCCATCGAGCAGGCCATTGGGCCCGATGCCGACGTGATCGATAGCGCCAGTCCGCTGCTCCGTTCGCTACGGCTGGAAGCGCGTGCAGTCCACAATCAACTGCTCGACCGCATGCAGGCGCTGGTGCGCACCCCGGAGTACCTCACCTATTTGCAGGACCCGATCGTTACGGTGCGGTCGGAGCGCTATGTGATCCCGGTGAAGGCGGAGTTTCGCGGGCGTGTGAAAGGCATCGTGCACGACGAGTCGGCGAGCGGCGCCACGGTCTTCCTGGAGCCCCTGGACGTGGTAGAGATCAACAACCGCTGGCGCAGCGCCCAACGCGAGGAAAAGCGGGAAATAGACCGGATTCTGCGCGCGCTGTCGGCCGAGGTGGGCGTGTATCGGCAGGAACTCACCGAGAACGTCGGGACGCTCGCGGCCATCGACATCATTCTTGCCAGGGCGCGTTTCGCGGAGACGATCAGGGCTGAGCAGCCCGCCGTGGTTACCGGTCACCGCTTCTCCTTCCGCCAGGCGCGGCACCCGCTGCTCACGGGCAAGGTGGTGCCCATCGACGTCTATCTCGGGCAAGACCCCAATCGGGAACGCCCGCAGCCGTTCTACGTGCTCGTCATCACCGGTCCCAACACCGGCGGCAAGACCGTGGCGCTCAAGACCGTCGGATTGCTCACGCTCATGGGACAGTGCGGGCTGCATCTGCCGGTGGCGGAAGGCTCGCGACTGGCGGTATTTCAACAGGTGCACGCCGATATCGGCGACGAACAAAGCATCGAGCAGAGCCTATCAACCTTTTCGTCGCACCTCTCGAAGATCATTCCGATACTCGATGAAGCCGACGAGCACTCGCTTGTGCTGTTCGACGAACTCGGCGCGGGCACCGATCCGCAGGAGGGATCGGCGTTAGCGCAGGCAATTCTCTTGTATCTGCGCGACAAAGGCATCCCCACCGTTGCCACCAGCCACTACTCGGCGGTGAAGGCGCTGGCCCACGTGGAGGAGTCCATGCAAAATGCCAGTGTGGAGTTTGACGTCGAGCGGCTGGCGCCGACCTACGTGCTCTCCATCGGCATGCCCGGCACGAGCCATGCCCTGCAGATCGCGGAGCGTCTCGGCCTCAATCCCGCCATTGCCGCGCAGGCTGAAGTGCGGCTTAGTCCAACCGAACAGGCGGTGGACGCGCTGATGGTTTCCCTACGCGCGGAGACGGAGCAACTGCAAGCGGAGCGCGAGCACCTCACCCACAACCGCACCGAACTCGAAGCGCAGCGGGACATGCTGGCAGCGCGGGTGCGGGAAATGGAACAGGCGATAGCCGACCAGAAAGGGGCGGCGTGGCGGGAGGCGACCCAGGAAGCCGGCGTTCTACTGGAGCAGATCCAAGCGCTGGTGCGCCAGGCGAAGGTCTTTGCCGCGCCCATGAACGCCAACCGCAAGCTCTTGGAACACGCTGCCCTGCAAGCCCGCGAACGACAGCGGGAGATGCGCTCGCAGGCGCGGGCAACACAGCAGATTTCAGACCCGCCCGCTCTCGCCGTGGGCGACACGGTGCGCGTGCGCGGCTGGGAGTTGCCCGGGCAAGTTATCGCGGCACCGGACGCGCGCGGCCAGGTGGCAGTGCAAATCGGACACATCAAGACGCGGGTTGCGCACGCTGAACTCACGCTGGTGGAGATCAAGGAGCGTGCGACCGTGCCGGACGAGCGGCAACGCGATATTCGGCCCGCCGTGCCGGTGGTGCCGATAGAGCTCGACATCCGGGGCAACCGCGCGGAGGAGAGCATGGGCACGGTGGACCGCTACCTCGATCAGGCGCTGCACGGCGGCTTGAAAAGCGTGCGCATCATCCACGGCAAAGGCACCGGCGCGTTGCGCGCCGCCGTGCACGAAATGCTGCGCGGCCATCCCCTGGTGCGCCGCTTCCGCACCGCCCCGGCCCGCGAAGGCGGCGACGGCGCGACGGTGGTGGAATTGGCGCAGTAAGGGTTTAGTCGGAGGGGTGGATTGTGCGCTGACTCCGGCTCGCCATTCCAAGTGTTAACGCGAATAAGAGTATCTGCACATCCTTCGACAAGCTCAGGACGAACGGATGCTGGCGCTGCGTGACGAACGGAATGCTGGCATTGCAGGTCGAATGGTTGCTGGTTTCTATTCGGGTCGTTGCGTAGAGCGGAAGTGGAAGGCGCGTGAGACGGAGGTTGGCGATTACTTGAGGGCGTGCTCACCACCGCGCTGCGCCGGTACGTTCGATTATTGTGGGCAAAGGCGAGTGACATTGTCGGATGAGGCGGGCCACAGAGATGCCGCCGCTACTGGCCGATTGACGGCAGGCGGCGGAAAAACGGAGAGGAAGAGGGACTTAGGAGGTAGCCCGCTCGAAAAGGAAGGCTACTGCACGAAGATTTCGAAATTCACGTCTTCTTCGCGTCCGAGCACACGCTGTGACAAGCGGCGTAGGTACGCAACGCTGTCGTGGCCGAGCAGCGTGCCGATTACTGAACCTAGGAGCAGGCCGAATACCGCGCCAAGCGCAACGCCCCAAACGAAGTTGTCTTCTTCTGCTAGTTTCATACCAAGCACTGTACCATCCCCTTGGCGCCAGTTGACGGTAGCCGCGATCCGCCTGTGCGTTAGCCTCGGATTTGCGGGAGGGCCACTCAGCCCCTCCCAGGTTTACTGCACGCGCAAGATCGTCGTGGCCTGCGACCACAGGCGTTCGAGATGGTAGTAATCACGCATATCGCTTGAGAATACGTGCACCATCACGTCCCCGTAATCAAGCACGACCCAGCCACCCTCGCCTTTGCCTTCACTGCGCAGCGGCGACTCTTCGCGCGCGCCCAAAGCCTCCTCGATATGTTCCACAATCGCGCGCAACTGCGGCGTCGACTCCGCCGAACACAGTACGAAGAAATCGGCCACAACAGTCTGACGCCGAATGTCCAGCAGCGCTATGTCTGCGCCGCCGTGTTCGGCCATAATATCGACTGCGAGCTTCGCCTTCTCCAAAACATCCATCGGCATAATTATAGCACAAATCCCCGGACTTCCATGACTCTACGCCCACTTTTTCTAATGGAGTCGATTATGCAACAGCGCGCACAGGCGTCCGTTTCTGTGCCGGCGCGCCGTATTGCGTGGAGAGCAGTCTGCGCTTAATCCGTTGAGAATGCAAGTGGCTGGTATGGTCGCGGCGCGAGAAATCAACCGTTCGTACTGCTGCGCTGCGCCGTCACCCCGGCGCCCGTATGGGAAGACCGGTTTGCCGCTCTCGACCGTTGTCAGGCCCGATCGCCGTCGTCCTGCGGCACGTAGAGCTTGTGCCGGGCAATGTACGTGACCACAGGTTCCGGCGTGAGGTCGCAGAGCGCGAGGCCGGCAGCCACGCGCGAGCGGATGGCGCTTGCCGAAATATGGACGGCAGGTATTTCCTGAATAGTTATGCGGGCGCGCGCCGCGGGCGAAAGTTGGCTCATGGCGGCCGCAAAAGCGTGCGTGGCCCCAGGGCGGCTGAGCGCGACGATGGGGACCAGCCGCAAGAGTTGCTCCGGTGCGCGCCAATGGGGCAGATCGGCAAGCTGATCGGTGCCAATGAGAAAGACGAAAGAGTCGTTGGGCGCCGCGCGCTGGAGGGCTGCCACCGTATCAATGGCATAGCTGGGCGGCGGGCGGTCCACGTCAATCGTGGAGAGGTAAAAGGCAGGGCAATCTTCTATTGCCAAGCGCACCATGGCGATCCGGTGGGCGGTGGCTGCCCACGCGGCGGGCTTTAGCGGCGAACGGTTGGCCGGAATGAACAGCACCCGGTCTAACTGTTGCGCGGCGCGCGCCTGCTCTGCGGCAATCAAGTGCCCGCAATGGATGGGGTCGAAGGTGCCGCCCAAGATGCCGATGCGCATTGACTGTAACGCCGCTTCCGTGGCTCATACAGCAACCAAAGCCCAGGCTGGCGGCACTGCCGCCAGCCTGGGCCCGGCCAATCAGCTCTTACAAGTATCGGCTACGCGGATGCGTAGCCGATACCGCTTAGTTGCTGCAGAACGCCAAATCGAGTTGATCGAGGTCGCTGTATTCGACGTCGCGCAGCGCGGTCGGTATGCAGCCGGTGAGTTGGTTCCCACTGAGATCGAGCTTCTTCAGCGAACTGAGGTTGCCCAACCAGGCTGGAATTGAGCCGCTGAGTTGGTTTTCGCCCAAGTCCAGTACCTGTAAGTTTGTGAGGTTGCCAAGTTCAGCCGGAATGCTGCCGGAAAGCTGGTTTTCGTCGAGGTCCAGCCACTCCAGGTTTGTCAGGTTGCCGAGCGTGGCGGGAATGCTGCCGGTGAGTTGGTTCTCGTTGAGGTCCAACTCACGCAGGCTGATCAGATTACCCAACTCCGACGGAATGCTGCCGACAAACTGGTTTTCGTCGATGTCCAACTCACGCAGATTGGTGAGATTGCCCAGCGACGCCGGCAGCTCGCCCGAAAGCTGATTGTGGCGCATGTCCATGGACCGCAGATTCGCCAGGTTACCGAGTTCAGCCGGAATGCTGCCGGTAAGCTGGTTGTTCCAGAGGCCGAGTTCTTGCAGGCTGCGCAGCTTGCTCAACTCAACCGGTATAGTGCCCACCAGCCGGTTATGGCCCAAGTCCAAAACGGTCAAGTTGGCGAGGTTGCCCAATTCAACCGGAATCTCGCCGGCCAGGTGGTTGTGGGAGAGATCAAGTTTGGACAGGCTGGAGAGGCTACCCAGCGAGGCGGGAATTCCGCCGCTCAATTGGTTATCGCTGAGGTCCAGCTCCTCCAGCTTGCCGGGGTTGCTCAATGCGGCTGGAATGCTCCCCCTTAGTTGGTTGGACGCCAGGGACAACGACTCCAGGTAGAGCAATTCGCCCAACTCAACCGGTATCTCACCGGTGAGTCTGTTGTTGGCAAGTCTGAACGTCCGCACAAAAGCGAGATTCGTTATCTCGACGGGAATCTCGCCGGTAAGTTGATTGTCGGAGAGATTGAAGTCGCGCAGATGGGAGAGGTTGCCCAGGTTCGGCGGAATGCTGCCCGTAAGTTGGTTCCCGCTGAGAACCAAGTAGGCGATGAATGGAATGTCGCCCAATTCCGGGGGAATTGTGCCGGTCAGTTGGTTGCCGGCCAGGCCCAGCGCCCACAGATTCTTCAGGTTACCCAGTTCCACCGGAATCTCGCCGGTGAGATGATTATTGTCCAACCACAGGCTTTCCAACTCGGTGAGGTTGCCCAACTCCGCGGGTATCTCGCCGGACAGGAAATTATTGTCCAGGTCGATGCTGCTCAGTTCTGTAAGACTGCCAATCTCCGCCGGAATGGGACCGGTGAGTTGGTTGTTCCAGAGCACCAACGTGTTCAGGTTGGTGAGGTTGCCGATCTCCGGCGGAATCTCGCCCGTCAGCCGGTTGAACGAGATGTGAATGGTGCGCAGTTCAGGCAGAGCGGTCAACTCTAGCGGCAGCGGGCCGGAAAGTTGGTTGAAGGAAAGCACCAAGGACCGCAGTTTGGCAAGGTTGCCGAACTCTACCGGAATCTCGCCGGACAGCCGGTTGTAGTGGAGCGAGAGCGAACTCAGATTGGAGAGATTACCGAATTCTACCGGAATCTCGCCGGTCAGACCGTTTCGCGAGAGATTTAGCGAACGAAGATCAGAGAGATTGCCCAACTCCGTGGGAAGTGAGCCGCTCAGCAAGTTGCGCGAAAAATTCAACGAACTCAGATAGGTGAGATCGCCCAGCGCTGCGGGAACCGTACCCCGCAGGCCATGTTCGGAGAGGCTCAACGAGGTCACACGCATCAAGTAGTTGAGGCCCACGCCATCCCACTCGCTGACGTCGAGGTCTTCCGCCCAATTGAGGGCGGTGCCGTCGCCAACAAGTGTGTCGCGAATCTCCAAGAGCGTCGCATGCTCATTTGTCGCGCAGTAGGGCAAGTCTAGCTGGCTCACGTCGCCATAGGGAATACTGCTGAATTCATCCGGCAGGCAGCCGGTCAGTTGGTTGCCGCGGAGCGTGATCCACTCCAGATTGGCGAGGTTGCCCAATTCCAGGGGAATCTCGCCGGTGAGTTGGTTGCCGGAGAGCCATAGTCGCTCCAGGCCCGTGAGGAGTCCCAGACTTGCGGGAATGGTCCCCTTTAGATCAAGGTCTCGCAGGTCGATGCGGGTGACGCGTTTTGATTCAGGGTCGATGGTGACGCCGGTCCACTCGGTAATGGGCGTTTCAATGTCCCAGTTCAGTGCCGCGCCGCCCGCGCCGCGCAGCACGTCGCCAAGGTCGCCAAGGACAAGCACTTCGCAATCGTCGGCGTCAATAGCTTCGGTGCACGGCGACTGATTGGTTGCCGCCGTCAACAAGAATACGCCGCCGAGGCAGAGCAGTCCGACCCATGTCCTCAATGACATGCGCCGGGCAAGCCCGCCGCAGGCGCGCAAAGAATACGAAAGAAGCCGCTGAAACATCGTTGTTCTCCTTAGCGACTAATGGGACAGTACTATAAGGTGACAAGATTTGAAACTGCGAATGCGATGAGGCCGATGGCGCGTTAGAAGCGGCGGCGCGAATGGAACGCGCGCTGCAAGCGTTCGATGAGACTAGGCTGCCGGTCGGTCATCTCCCGCCCGCGCCACAACTGCACCGGGCGCTTGCGATTGCCGCGAAAAGCAAGAAACAGGGCACTGCCCAAGCAGACCGCGGCGCCAATGCCCAGCAGTGGGGCCGCCAGCGGGAAGGTGAGGCGCAGCACGTTGCCCAGCACGAGCGCGGCCAGACCCAGCAACAGGAGCGTGCCGCTCGGACCGAAGCGGTCAAATATGCCGTAGAGGGCGCGCTGCAGCGACGGAGGCGTGCGCCGAACGCGCTGCTTCTCTTTGGGCACGTAGACTTCAATGCCGTCGAGCAGCCGCCGCACCTCTTGTTCGTCGCGTTTTGACATGTTTTGCGGCATAGCGATCATTCCTTGAGAACACTCTAATCTATTATTCGACAACCAGCCGCGCGCGTCAATTCCCTAGGCCCTACTTCTTGGTCTGGCCGCGGGCGATCCGGCCGGTGACATACCAGACTGCCAGCCAAACGAGACCGCCAATACCAAGTATGAGCCCCAGGTACGTGGCGTCCTCCCACGACCAGTTGAAGAAGAGACGTATGACAAGCAGGGAGGGAATGAGCCAAGCCACGATCTTGAGGCTGCGTGAGAGGCGCGTGCGGAATTCCACCCAGAGCACCAGCGCCAGGACGAGCGCCGTGAGGAGCAAAAAGAGTTGGCGCATTACTCGTCATACCCCCGCAGTGTGTCAAAGGGTCCGTCCGGATACGTGCCCCGCAGCATGCGCAGCGTATCCAAGCCCTTCTGGGTGTCGCTCGCAAGGCGCTCCGGCAGGGAGTTGGCAACCCGGTGCTTGAACAACCAATAGAGAAACTCTCTCCACTCGGTAAGCGTCATGACCCCATTGAGGGTCCGGCCCCGATCCTCGCTGAATCCCTCGAGGAGTTCGTGTTCCTTCTTGCCGTACAAGCGGGTGTAGGGGCTTTCCGGATCGCGCATGTCACGGGTGACGCCGTAGTTTGTGGCCTTCAGTATCTCATCTTCCACCGCGTGCAGGAGCACCTCTTCCAGGGTTACGCCGTAGAAGTAGCTGAGGTATGAGCAGTATTTTTCTTCCCCCAACAAGTGGGCGAATTCTCTATCCGAATGCGTGAAGGGCGGCCGCGCATAGAAGAAAAGCGCATCGCGTTCTGCCTGCGGCAGGAGATGCCGAAAGTCCCAACTAATGCGCTCCATGACGAGCAGGAGGTCAAGCGCTTCACCTGCCACTAAGTAGCGAAAATAGCGTCCGCCGTAACACTCTTCTTCACGACTCCAAAGGTGGACGGCGCCCAAGAGCGCGGTGTACCAGTGCTCGCCCTCCCCCAAGGCTGCGGCAAACGCCCGCACGGCGGGAGTGGGGTCGGTAGAGAGCGCTGAAACGTGCTGATGTGGTGTAACGAGGGTTGGCATCGCAACCGTCCGCTGCGAAATGAGGCGCTTTTACCCACACGCCCATTATACTTACCCCCACAAGTGGCTGCCTAGTACGTGCACATTGCGTGCGTATCAATGGGTAGCGGCAACAATTGTGAGTCTTTTGCGAGTGACGGCTATGAAATGACGAAATCCGATTACGCGCGCGCGAGCGCCGTCGCGTTGCGGTGTCCGGCTGCGATATCCGGCTCGCTGCGCCACAGTGCATGGCGCAAGTCTTCCGTTTTGATGTTGTAAAAAAAGTCTGGCCCGGGCTGACGGCTCCGGGCGCAGCCGGCAGCGGTTGGGTTCAAGACGAAAGACTTGGTATCATAGAATGCTGACACGGCTGGAAATGACGCCCACATTGCAGATGAGGCCTGACGCTTAACGCAAGGAGCAGCAGAACCGGTGCCGGTGTATCGTCTGGACTATACGAATACGGGGAGTGCCCCTCAGCGCATCACGGTGAACGGCGATACGGTGGTGCACCGCATTCCGCCCGGCGGCAAGAAGTCGGTGCCCATGGAAATTGACGATGCCGTTGTCATCTCAGAGCTTACCGGCGCGGACGATACGTCGCCGCAGTATGCCGGTAACGTTATCGGACAGGCGGGAGGCATCTTCCTGGAACTGCGCCCCGCCAACGACCCCGCCGCCGAGCCCCAACGCATTCGTCTGCAAACCCGCCGCCGCCTGCTGTAGCCGCGACCCTGCGCGGCCGTCCCCACGAGTGCTCGCTTTACCGCCGCCCGTGCGCCTTTCCGCTTGGGAGAAGCCACTGCCGCTGGTGTTAGCAGCCTCAAGCCCCTTTCTTCTTGCCAGAGGCGGAGCGTCTCATGAGGGGTACGCGAGCGGCTCCCGCGACGCTGCGCCGATGCGAGCCTCTCTCACCTCTTTCACCCCCATGAGGGCGACACCTGAGAGCACCACGGCAACGCCGGCAGCGAGGAACATTGGTCGCGGCCCGATAACATCAACCAAGCTCGCCAGCAAAGGTCCGGTAAGGACTACTAAAAGAAGGTTGATGGCAGCGAGATTGGCGACCACGCGCCCGCGCATGTGATCGGGAGACGCCGCCTGCACGATGCTCTGCATAGGCATCACGCCGGCAGTCAGGAGACCCGTAAACGCCGCGATCGCAAGCACCTGCCAGAGTTGCCCCGCCAGCGTAAATCCTCCTATGAGAATGCCGAGCGCTGTGAGGGAAAATAAGCTGACCCTGCCGTCTCCAATCCGTCTTGCCACCCACGGCACCGCAGGCAGGGCGATGAGCATTGCCGCCGACTCAATTGAACCAAACAGACCGTATGCCTCCGGGCCCTCGTTGAGCGTTTCCTTAAGGAACAGAGGCGGCAGGATCAACATCGCCGGCAGGTGGAATGCGTTCAATATTAACCCGGCAACGGCCAACGCACGCAGCAACGGGTGCTTGAAAATGAACGCGATGGACGATCCCAGGTCTGCCAACGCGTCTTTCGCCATCCCAACTAATTTTGCGTAGGCATTGAGAGTTGGACCGGTCGTACGCCGGCGCTTGGTCTGTTCTGGCGCCGTGACTTTGGCGATTAGGAGAGCCGCGAGGACATACGCGGCCAGGATGATTGCAAATGTACTCAGCCCTCCAATGGTTGCGACGAAGAATCCCGCTGCAGCCTTGCCGCCTATGTCAATTATCCGATTGCCTGCCGTCAACGCCGCATTTCCCGCAACCAACGCCTCACTTGGCAGTAGATTTGGCAGGATCGCCGCACGCGCCGGGTAGAAGAGCTGGCTTGCCAATGAGAGGAAGAAGGCAGCCACAGCAAAGTGCAGCGTGTGCAAATCTACCATGAGGCCGGCTGCCAAGAGCGCAGCCAATACGACTGCCTGCGCCGCGAGGGACAGTATCATGAGAGACTTGCGGTCCAGGCGGTCCGCGAGCACACCGGCCAGCGGCCCCACAAAGATGAACGAAATCGCGGCGGCTGAATATGTGTACCCAAGGGCCAGCGCAGATCCTTCTTCTTGGAGAATAAGCAAGGGCAGGGCAATTGAGTAAATGGCGTTGCCAACGCTGCTCGTTAAGTGCGCAAGAAATACGTAGCGAAAGCTGCGATGCGCCAGGACGGCGAGTATTTCTGCCCGGCGAAAAGAGGTGAAGCGCGGAGAGTTCATTCTCTCACCCTATCCCATTCCCTGGCTTAGAAAGCGGCTAGAGGTCGAGTTCGACAGAAGAACCGCGCATGGCCATGGGAACTCGCCGCGCGAGACTACGTTGCGATGAGGAGCGCACGCAGGCAAGTAGCATTGCGAGGACACTGGATATGTGTGCGCTGATTAGCAGGCGATTGCCCCCGGCAGTTCGGCTACGCTTGGGATAGCAGTGCGGTATGCGTGGACAGCAAAGTCTGCTCGCGCGGTAACACCGGAGAGCACGGCGATGAAGGCTGTCCCAGCGCGCTGCGCGGTCTTGGCATCGGTCACACTGTCGCCAATGTAGCAGGTATCAGCCGGCACGCTCCCCAGTGCGGACATGGCGGTGAGCAACCCTTCGGGATTGGGCTTGGCCGCAATTACGTCTTCTCTGCCAATAATGACGTCGAAATACGCGGTGAGATGCTCTCGTTCCAACACGTGCTCGATGCGGTAGCGGAATTTGGAGGAGACGATGCCCAGCGTGAGACCGCGCCGCCACAGGGCATGGGCAGCGTCCGCCACAAATGGGAAGAGCGCGGTGTGGTCGGCCATGATTGCGTCAGCCTGACGGATGAATAGGCGGTCAAATTCCTTACTCGCCGCCGCAAAACGGTCTGGCGGAAAGCTCCCGCCGGCAAGGCGCGCAAAGGTGTCTGCAAGCGAGAGGCCGATAGTCCGCCGCACCTCGTCCGGCTCAACCGCGGGCAAGCCGAGCGCTGCCAAAGCATAGTTCGCACAGGCGATCACGCCGGTGGAAGAGTCCGCCAGCGTGTAGTCAAAATCAAACAAGATCGTACGCAAGCTCGAGGGCATGCCGGTGCTTTGGGAGACTGGGAACTCAGTCAGCCAGTGCATTGTACACAAAAGAACTGAGTGACGACAGCAGTACCTGGCTTTGCCGGCAGGACTTCACTCAGCACAGACTACGAGGATGAAGGAGTCGGCGTGGCTTGGGCGGTTTGAATCTGCATTTGGATGGCGTTGTGGGTGTCGGCGGCGGCTTGGTGGGCCGAGGACTGGCCGGTAAGCACGGGGAATACAAGCGAGGCGAAGATAAGAAAAGCGAGCCACTCCGGCGCGTCGGCGTCAATGTACTGGCTCTGCTCCATGCTCTCAATCAACACGACCGAGTCATTGACCGTCAGCGTTTGGTGCAGGGAACGCAGCGCCTCCGCGCTGGTGCGCTTGGCGGGCATGCTCAGGATCAGGGCCGCTGCTTCCGTGAGCGGTTTCAGCACCTCGTAGGCGGCATCAGCCTGATTGCTTTCCTGTGCCACGCCTGCCATGTGCTCCGCCATGCCCCAGGTGGCGGCATCGTTGCCTTGCGGCATTTCAACGAGTTCAAGCGATGCGCCGCCGGCGCTGCGCCAAAAGACTTCTGCCTTGAGCATACCGCCCATCATGGCGATCTGGCCGGAGAGAATCATGTCCCGCGCCTTGTCGGTCAGGTCGATTCTGAGGTTATCCGTGCGGTAGTCTACGACGTCCAGAGGCGGCGCCACCTCATGGTGCAGGATCAGATTTGCCTGGAATTGCAGCGCGTCAATGACGCCTTCGTGCGTGATGTCCCAATTCTGGTCTTGGAAGAGGGTGCTGCCATCCTGCCATGCCATGGCAAAGAACGGCGGTATCAGCGGCGCTTGCAAGAAGCCCCAGACGCGCGGCGTGGCGGTGCTGTCATTGAGTGACTGGGCCAGCGTCAGGAAGTCCTGCCAACTCCAGTTGTCTTCCGGCAGGGGCGTATTGGAACTGGTAAAAAGCGCCGGATTGTACAGCAGAGTACAAACCGACGCCGCGAGCGGGAGGGCGTGCAGCGAACCTCGGTTGGCGCCACTGCTCAGAATGTGGGGCCAAAAGTCGTCGGTGGAAAAATCAATATCCCGCCGTGTGAATTCAGTAAGCGGACGGGTGACCCCTTGTGTCGCCAGCGTGGGCAATGCGAATTGGTCCATCCACACGAGATCGGGTCTGGTGCCGGCGGCTACCAACTGCGTAACAGCCTCTGAGTACGTCTGTCCGCCGCTGGGGCGCAACGCCACCGGCTTGACTGTGTGACTCTCCGCGAACGTAGTCTCTTTGAGCACCGCGGCCATCTCGCTGGATTGGCCGCTCGACGCGTCGGGCATGATTAGCGTGAGGGTTGCGGAGGTGGCCGCCGTAGGGGAAGAGAGGACGGAATCGTCCGTCTCGGAATCGTCTGAGGCAAAGGGTCCGCACGCGGCAACGACAGCAGGAACGAAGGACGCCAGAATGATCAGATTTCGTCTCGTCACTGCGGTGTTTTCTCCTAGATGTCTGATTACTGTTGGATCGATCCGGTCTCAACGCGCCGGGGGATTCCGCAGAGGTACGCACACGTCGTCGCGTTTAATGACGTCTCCTCTTCGCTCTCGCGTGCTGCCCTAGCTCTCCGCGCGCCCAGACACCCATACTATTCTCCAGCATGCCCGACAAAGCTGGGAATTTCCTGAGATTCGCGGTTCGCATAGTGAATCTCTCCATCGAAGTCACTCAGTTGGGCCGCGTCCCGTCGGCAATTTCCTGTCGGCCGTGAGAGAAAGCACATCTCGCCCTGTGCATCATCGTATCACGCGTACAAGTCCCGTGTTAACAGGTGGAGGCGCTCACACTTCCCTTGCGGCAATGTCCTTCCGGTAGTAAGAATTCTCGAACGCGACGCGTGCGATATTGTCATAGGCGCGTCCTCGGGCGGTGGGCACATTGGCAGCTTGCCCCACCGCGATGAGCACCCGGCCCCCGGCGGTGACGATCTTTTCGTCCGCCAATTCGGTGCCGGCATGGAAGAGCAATACGTCGTCATCCACTGTATCGAGTCCCGTTATGGGATGGCCGGTGGTGTAAGCGCCGGGATAGCCGCCGGACGCGACCACCACGCCGCAGGTGGCGGCGGGATCCCAGGTGACGTCTGTGTCGGCAAGACGTCCGTCCACCGCTGCCTGGAACACTTCCACCAAGTCGGCCTGCAAGCGCGGCAGGATGAGCTGCGCTTCGGGATCGCCGAAACGCACGTTAAACTCGACAATGCGCGGTCCGTCGTTGGTGAGCATGAGCTGCCCGTAGAGCACGCCGACGTAGGGATGCCCTTCCTGCGCCATGAGCGTGATCGTGCGCTCCATGATCGCGTGGTGGATGTAGTCCAGGGTCTCCGGGTCCACGAATGGGGCCGGCGAGTAGCCGCCCATGCCGCCGGTGTTGGGCCCGGCGTCGCCGTCGAACGCACGCTTGTAGTCGCAGGCAGTGACGAGCGGCGTGATGTGGGTGCCGTCGGCGAAGGCAAAGACCGATATTTCGGTGCCGCGCAGGCACTCTTCGATTACGATGCGGTCGCCGGATTCCCCGAAGGCGCGGCTCTTCATTATGGTGTCCAGTGCCTGGAGGGCCTCTGCACGCGAGGTGCATACAAACACGCCTTTGCCGGCGGTCAAGCCATCGGGCTTGAGCACGATCGGCATCTGCGTTGCTTGTTCCACGTAGGCGGCTGCCTTGTCCAACTGGTCGAAGACCGCAAAGGCGGCGGTGGGCAGACCGTGCCGCCGCATGAATTCTTTCGACCAGACCTTGCTCCACTCCAGCTTCGCCGCTGCCTGCGTGGGACCGAAGGCGACCTGTCCGCAAGCTTGCAGGGCATCAACCGCGCCGAGGGCCAGGGGATCATCCTGCGCGACCACGGTGAGGTCGATGGCGTTTGCTTGCACCCATGCGACCAGGGACTCTATGTCCGTGGCCGCAATCGGGACGTTTTCAGCCAGGGAGGCCGTGCCGGCATTTCCCGGGGCAACAAATAGGGTCGGCTGGATTGGGCTCTGCGCGCACTTCCACGCAATCGCGTGCTCGCGCCCGCCGCCGCCGACAATCAGGATACGCATAGGCAACTTACTCCAGCGCTAGCAGGCCTGCGCGAAAGTCAATGACCAGCCGCTGGCCGCGCAGGAAGTCTAAACCCAACACGCCGTCTATCCCGGCACGTGATGGCAGCGTGTGGCAGAGAACGCGCAGGTTGGTCGCTGCTTTCCCTAGCGCCTCGATTCTATCGACGCTTAGCAGGGGAACGGACACGGCGCCGCTGCCGGTGATGATGCGCGCTTGTTCTCGCAACGTAGCAAGCTCGTAGCCAAGGTATAGGGCAATCTGTCTGCTAATTACCGTTCTGGTTGCGCCGGTATCAAGTGCCAGACGAACGACTTCAGGACGATAGCCACGGTAAAACCTGGCCGGAAGGATGATCAGATCACCGTGCGGGTCGAACCGAAAGCTCATATTAGGAAATCGACGTCTTTCGGCCTTTCGCCAAAGTACCACACGGCGATGTGACTGGGTTCGCGGCCCTCCTCTCGCAGACGCCACAGCGCCTCATAAACGGCGACCCGGTCCTCGTCATGCGCGAGCACGGCGCCGCGTATCACCTCATTCATCGGGGTGAGGTCGGGCTCGCCAATCAGCACCCATTCGCCGTCGTATGCTGCTTCCATCTCCGCATAGGTCATCACTTCTGCGTGCGTTTTCATGTTAAATTCGCCTCCCCAGCGCTATCGCTTAAATGCTAACAGATAGGACTCGGCCTGCGCGATGAAAAACCTGAGGAAGATCCACTTTAGTTTCTGAGAGAGCCAGCGCAGTTGCTGCGAGCGACGAATGCGGGCACTGCTCTCGCCGCAGCGGGAAGAGCGTGATAATAGCAGATCGAAGCGTTGACGAGCTACTATTCTGTTCTTCTCCGACTCTTTGACACGCACACTACAAGTGGATTCCGCACGGACGAACGGGGATACTTGCCTGTCCCGATAAGACGTTTCGCTCCCGTGACAATCCAAGCGATTCCCCTCAAACATGCAGTTGACAGCATCAATTCAGGGTCGTTATAACTTAGGGCAGTGTGTGCGTTCGTATTCTTACAGGGAGACCTGACGATGAATGAGCAGATTAGCCGACGAACGTTCTTAGCTGGCACGACCGTGTTGGGAGCGGGTGTGCTGGCAGCGGCGTGCGGACAGCCCGCGCCGGCGATGGAAGAGGCGGACATGGCGCCGGAGAAGGCGGAAGAGGCTAAGGCGGAAGCCGAAGCGCCCAGCGGCCCGCAGGGCGAGGCGCTCTACTGGCATCGCGGCTTCTTTGATTTCGAGCCGTGGGCCAAGGAATTTGCAGAGCAGAATCCCGGTCTGACGTTCAATGCCGTGGGTGAAGCGGACCGCTTGAATAAGTTCGTCGCGGCAGTAGCGGCGGGCAGCCCGCCTGACGCCGTGGACGTGGGTGACTGGCAAACGGTAGAGCTTGGTGTCACGGACATTTCGCAACCGCTGAATAACTACTACAAAGCCTCGGGCGTGCTGGATCTAACCGAGTTCTGGCCCAGCGTGTTGAGCTACCTCACCGACGCGCCCACGGGTAACTTGTACGGTGCGCCGTATGCGCCGGACCTGCGCGTGATGTACATCCACGGGGATACCTACCTTGAAGTCGGCCTGGACCCCGAGAATCCGCCGTCGAGCTGGTCCGATTTTGATACTGCCATCATTCAGACGACGAAATTCGACGGTGAGACCCTCGTGCGCGCCGGGTGCCCGCCCTTCTGGGGCAGCGGCGGCACCGGCCTGTGGCTGCTCCTGCTCTGGCAGTTGGGCGGCGACGTGATGGCCGACGACTGGTCGAAGGTCACCATCAACAGCTCTGAAGCCGTACGCGCGCTGGACTGGCTGAAGAACATCCACGACGTACAGGGCGGCTGGGACGCTATCGCCCAATTGCGCGGCGACGGCCTGCATCGCAACAGCCATTTGGCCGAAGCGCGTGCGGTACATTACTATGCGACCTTTGCCGAGCGCGGCCAGTGGTTCAAAGAGAATGCGCCGGACTTGAACTTCGGCTTTACGCCATGGCCGAAGCCGGAAGGCGGTCTGGACGCGAACCTAGGCGGCAACCACACCGCCACGTTTGCCATCAACGCGCCGAACCCTGACGCGATGTTCGCTTGGTTTGAGTACTTCTTGAGCGCCGATACGAACCTGCGCTTCGCCAAGCAGTACGACCGCGTGCCGGTGCGCGAGGCCTCGACCTCCTCGCCGGAGTACACGGAGAACGATCCGTTCCGCGAGCTGATCGCGCAACAGATGCCGTTCCGTCACTTCTACTATTCCGGGCCTGGCGCTACGGAAGCGCGCGACCACGCGCGGAACTTCGTGCCGGACGTGATGGCGGGCAACATCACCGCGCCGGAGGCGCTTGAAGTGGCTGAGAAAGGAATCACGGAACTGCTGGCCGGCTGGAACGAACGGCTGGGACGGTAGCCTGTAGGCCTGAAGTCTCAATTAGGTCGAGATAGCGTTGGCTGCTGACCTTTTGATACAGTAGCAACTAGATTCGGCTGTTCCAGGCGATGGTGTCTGCCAGGGCACCATCGCCTGGTTGGGTTTTGTGGTGGATAAGCAGGGGTTGCTCGCAACCTGAGAACGAAACAGCTTTGTCACGACACCGACGCCTTGGCAACGGTGGGCACTGAACGGTTCAACCAGGAAATCGCACTTGCAAGCAGGCGAAAGCTCAAGACTAAAGGGGGATCTGATGGCGATGGCGGAAACCAGGGAGTGTATCCCGCTGAGCAGCGTTATATGCGCATTCACATCCCCGTATCTCATGGGTCTCATTGACCACGTGCTAGACTTCCGTCAAGAGGCGTCCAGTGGTGTTCGGAAAGCATTGAATGCAGAGATCGACAAGAGCATCAAGTTACGCGGCTTCAGCAAGTATCCGAGTAGAGCGGACGCGAATAAGCTCAGGGGGCCCATTTTCGCAAGAATTGAACAAGGGAACAACAAACTGACCGGTGAAGTGCTCAGAGCGTGGGCGGAGTCCCAAAAGGATCTACAAGACCGCGTTGAACGCCACCTCCATGGTCGCAACATGCCAGTCGATGGTCCAAATCGCCGTGACGGAGTTTTCAATTCGCACTGGCGAATGAACGAGTGGAAAGAGGTGGTAGATACGATTTCACTGCACAATCCCGATGTCGCCCGAGACGATGTTAGGATGATGGTCAGCTATGTTTCCGGCATGGCGGAGAGGGTAGATGTCTCATCCCAGCCACTCTCTGAATGTATCGATAAACTTAGAAGCATTGGCATTGAGGACCCAGACTGGCAAGACTTTGACGATTTCGCAAGCATTGTGCAAGAGATTGCGGACAGGAAGGCTCGGCAACGGACAGAGGTATTTACCGAGCGTTGCGTCAACACCCTTCAGCAGGCCCAGCGAAACTTCGAATCAGAGCTGCAGTATCTTGAACTTGACATTGCCGCTTGGGAGGAAGAAGCCTCAAAAACTCCGGCGGCCATTGCTACTGCACTGAAGCTGGTGGAGGCTCTGAGGAAGAACTTAGAAGCGTATCAATGCGTTCGCCCTCAGGCTGAATCAAAGTCAAAGGAAGCAGAGCGGGCGCGAGCTAGGGATCAACTAGAGACCGCCATCTCCCAAGTTGTCGACGAGTGGCAGGGCATATTCGATGTGAGGGTTGATGGGAAGAAGGGCAAGACCATACCATTTGCTACTTCAGCCCCTCACGAGACAAACGGTCCGGCAAGCGAACAGGCGGACTCCGCACCGACAGTCGAAGAGAATCAAGACCTACGCGACATGTGTCAGCGCCTCAAGAGCGAGCGCAATTCCTACAGTTCAGAGAACTGCCGTCTGCACTCTGAAAACAAGCGGCTTGCCGCAAAGAACGTAGGTCTGGAAGCGGACAAGGAGTCGCTAGATAGTAAGAATAAGGAACTTGAAACGAAACTCTCAGATAGTCGCGACCTGGGGGACTACTGGCGGCAATTTTACGCGATGTCCGAGCAATTGCGATGTGTGGACGATGCGGTGTCACGCGCAAAGGAACAGTACTCCAATCAATTGGTGTTTGCCCTAAACTCTAAGTCGGACAAGGACATCCAGTTCCAAAAGCCGGAAGAGGTGTTCGCCGCCCTTGCCTGGCTTGCCACGGACTACCACTATCTGCGTTGGGCAAGCACCGGTGAGGAACCGCGATTCGACGAGCGCCTGAGGAAATCTTGCTCCGGCTGGTCGTATAAACCGCATCAGGCGAACACTACCATGAAACAGTACCGAGAGTGGTACACGACCGACTATCAGGGCCACACATACGAGCTAGGCAAACACCTTAGCAAAGGTACCAGCGGTGACCCGCAGAATATGATTCGCATCGCCTTCGCCTGGGACAAAGAGCACAATCAGGTTATTGTCGGCTACATCGGTCGGCACCAAAAGAACCAACACTCCTGACACGGTTTCTAGGAGAACGACACGCAAGCCGTGCGCACGACGCGCAGTACGGTTTCTTGGTTGAAGCGCGTTTCGTATTCCTGCGAGATCTCGTCGGTCAAGCGCATGCCTTCCTCGCCCGGCGCCGTCAGGATGATCAGCACCTTGGAGCGCTCACGCTCAATCACGCCGGATGAGCCGCGCCACTGTCCGGCGCCGTCCACCACGGTCAGGCCGTCGGGAAAGCGGGGCGTAACCGTATCCGCCAGGAACGCTGTCCAGGCTTCGTCGCTCACCACCTCAACGCCGGCGCTGCTGCGTCCGAAGAATAGTTGATATTCGGCAAAAGAATCCGTGCCCTCCGGACAGGTGGACACGATGTATGCGCTGCATCCTGCCAGAAGGAATGCGGCGATCACAATTGAGAAAACACACAATAGTCTTGACACAGAATGACCTCCAAGAGTCGGCTACTCGCTCAACCTCTGCTCGCACGGGTACACCCGCAACGCGCTCACAACGAACCTTCGGAAACTCTGGCGATCCAGTGTGTGGTTTTTGAGTTGCGTGTTCGGATGCGCGCCGCCTGCACGTACGCGCACTTTACTTTAGCGAAAGACTGGCGCGCATGCTTACGGATTCCCAGCGATTGCTGGAAATAAGTATACTGCACGCAGATGTAGCAGGAAGAGAGAGATAGTTCGAGCATGTAGGGCGAGTGGAAGAGAACGCAACGCAATTGCCACCGCAACCCCACGGGAGACTTGCAATGCCAGAACCACGAATCTTCGCTGACGCCGGCGTTTGGATACGGGGCATCACGCGCGGCTGGCAGTTGTTACCGCCGGTTGACATGCAAGGCGTCATGACGCCAAACGAGGTCGAGGCCGCGAGCGGACACACGTTTGTCGTCACGCTCACGCTCGGGCCGGGTCTCTCCCTAACCACCGGCGCCCACATCACCCTGGAAGTACCGGAGTCCTGGGACTGCTATCTGGGCAACTGCTTTCGCCTGGGCGTGCGCACCCTGGGCAACCGTGAGCAGGTACGCGCGGGCTACGGCGCATTTGCCGACGTCACGTCCACAAACCCCGCCGTGCAGCTCGCTCACGCCGCCTCCTGGGGACGCCACTTGGACTTGCTGGACATCGTCGTGCAGGAAGGCACGCTGCAGCCGGGGGACGAGGTGCACGTTACCCTGGGCCCGCCCGACGGCAACCTCCTGCAAGCCCAGAAGTTCGCCCAAACCGCAATTTTCAGCGTGGGTGTAGATGTAGACGGCAGCGGGGCCTATCGCCGCGCCGCGACGTTTCCGACAGTGAAAGTAGTCGGCGCCAGCGTTGACCGCTTCCGTGTTTTCGCCCCTGCCGTGGTGCAGCCGGGCAAGCCGTTCGACGTGCGGGTACTGCCGGTGGATATCTACAGCTTCAATCCCGCGACAAACTACACCGGTGAAGCGCACGTTTTCGCCCCGGACGGGCTAGAGACCGCCAAGCAGATTCAGTTTAACGGCCACGGCGAACCGCCCGTTGGCGAGACCCTGTCAGTAACCGCCAACACCGGCGGCGTGCACACGCTCAGCGTCTTCGATCCCACGTCAGGAATTTCCGGCAAAAGCAATCCCATTGGCGCCGGCTTCCTGCCTGATCGCTCCATCTACTTTGGCGAGATGCACAGTCAAATGTGGCTGAGCATGGGCACGGGGACGACTGAAGAGTTCTTTACATGGGGCCGCGACGCGGCGGGTCTCGACTTCTGCGCGCCTGCCAATCACTACAACTGGCGCTTTGAGGTAACCGAGGACGTTTGGCAGGGCCTCATAGACGACTGCAACCGCTTCAACGCCCCCGGCCGCTTTGTGACGCTGGTCAGCTTTGAGTGGGGCGGCAGCGGCGGCAGCGGGCACAAGAACATCTACTACCGGGGCGATAGCGGTCCCTTCCACTACTGGTATCGTGGTCAGCACCGGGACCCCAATGCACTCTGGGAAGACATGGCCGACCGGGGACTGGAGGCGCTCACCGTGCCCCACCATACGAAGTCGGCCGGCGGCGTGGACTGGCGCTTTCGCAACAACCGCTACCAGCGCTTGGTGGAGATCTGCTCCAAGTGGGACATTTCCGAAACGTCCGGCCCGCGCAGCGTGCAAGCCGCCTTGGCCATGGGGCACCGCCTTGGGTTCGTCGGCGGCACCGACAGCCACTACGGCCTGGCCAACCAGGGTAGCTACCACGTGAACGACGGCAACGGCCTCGCCTGTGTGGTGGCGCCGGAACTCACCCGCGAGGCGATTTGGCAAGCGCTCTACGACCGTCGCTGCTACGCCACCACCGGCGACCGCATCCTCCTGGACTTCACCTGCGACGACAAGCCCATGGGGAGCGACATTGCGGCTGACCTTGGCAGCCTGGGCCCACGCCGCCTCCGCATGCGCGCGGCGGGCACTGCGCCAATCACGCGCGTCGAGGTCATCCGCAACAATGAGGTCGTCTTCAGCGCCGACCCGCAGCGCGATGTGTGGGAAGATGGGTGGACCGACACGTCCGACCTCGCCGAGGCCGCATTCGCGCCCACGTTCCCTAACGACCGCCCATTCGTCTACTACTACCTGCGCCTCTACCAAGCGAACCGCCAACGCGCGTGGAGCAGCCCGATCTGGTTCACGCAAGATGAAGCAAGAGAGTCTAGGACCCTTCGTGGAGGTGCAAAAGCATGACTATGCCTGTGCCTGCTGAACCAAAGATATACCATATTGCCCACTATGACCGCTTGCCTTCGATTGTTGCGGACGGTTTCCTCTGGTGTGGCGCAGAAATCGCCGAACGTGGCGCGCCCGGCACAACTATCGGCATGAAGGCCATCAAAGAGCGGCGGCTGAATAAGCCGATCCTCAAGAGTCATCCAGACTTATACGTTGGCGACTGTGTGCCGTTCTACTTTTGTCCGCGATCAGTGATGCTCTACGTAATACACAGGGGTGACCACAATGAACTTGAGTATCGAGGTGGACAAGAGCCAGTTATTCACCTGGAGTCCGACTTCTATCAGGTGGTTGATTGGGCGAAGAATAACAAGCGACGCTGGGCTTTCACCACGTCAAACGCCGGGTCATCCTATTTCAAGGACTACGCGGATCTTGCAGACTTGGACAAGGTAGATTGGCATGCTGTGCAGGCCCGTGACTGGGAAGATTGCAGAGACTACAAACAGGCAGAGTTTCTGGTCGAGCAGTCATTGCCTTGGGAACTGGTATCACGGATTGGGGTGCGGTCGCAGCAAGTTTGTGAACAGGTAGAAGCACTAATGCAGAAGTCTAGCCATCGCCTGAGCGTTGAGGTTAAGCCAGATTGGTATTACGACGACGTGCCGGCAAAGCCCGGTCGAGCGCAATTTCCGGTCGGTCCGTTGCCGGCATGCGATGCACCTGCAGGGGCGGACACGAATAGCTTTAGCATTGGAGGCCGAATTACCGAGATATCTAACTTGAAAGATGTGTGGGAAATGGCCGTTAACTCGGGTAGATTGGAGCATACACGGCACACTCCCACAGGCAAGAGTCAGCGTGGTTGGACGCACCCCCCGGTAACGGTCTATTGGAGAGCTGGGCAAGAGTGCGCTTACAAGCTTGATGTGATTGGGCGGGGCTCTTATGTCATTCTTCACGGGCGCATGACTGCGAACCAGGGAAAATATAAGGTGCTAGAATCGCTTGACGTCGAGCGCGTGGAAGTGCTGCGCGCGGTGAACTCCACTGCCTGGGCTGAGTACCAAGCAGAGGTCGAGGACGATAGCGAAGGTGGCAGCGTTAATGATGAGATTGCTAACGGTTGAAAGTAAGAAAGTGGCGCCGACATGATCGAATACAGGACCGGCGACATTCTTACCGCAGAGGTCGAGGCGTTTGTCAATTCTGTCAATTGTGTGGGAGTCATGGGTCGCGGCATTGCCTTGGAATTCAAGAAGGCTTATCCTGAAAACTTCAAGGCTTATGCCAATGCCTGCGATCTTGAAGAGATTAAGCCCGGACGCATGTTCGTATTCGACTTGAGAGCTCCCACGCCTGTCGACGAGGAATCTGGCGGGGTATTGCAGCAAGGGTCACTGCTCGATTCTGGAGATGACCGAGAGGGTGACTTGCGCTATATTGTCAACTTTCCGACCAAGCGTCACTGGCGCGGGAAGAGCCGCATAGAGGACATCGAGTCTGGTCTTGAGGCGTTGGCGCTGGAGATCAAAGGGCGGAATATCCGCTCGATCGCGCTGCCCGCGCTGGGTTGTGGACTAGGCGGACTCGATTGGGGAGAGGTTCGCGGGTACATCGAATCGCGTCTGCGGGAACTCAAAGATGTCAAAATCATCGTGTTCGAACCGGGCACCGCACCGGTTGATGGACGTGAGAACCACTCGGAGAAGCCCTAATCACCAGTGTTTGGCGCTCCGCGTCATAGGTAGATTTCCTGGCTTGCAGCAAGTCCTCGCTCAGCAGGCAGCGAGATGTAGAGTGCGCGTGAAGTGAGCCGATGGGCATTGCGCTGATAAACTATCCGAACTCTCGCAGTGATCGATTCGAATTTTTCCCGCTTGGCTTGTTTCTTACTCGGGCGTGCGCTGGAGGGCTTCTTCCACGCGCCGCAGAGAGTCTTGGGTCGTGCGCAGTTCCTGGAGCAGTTCATCTCTGGATGAGGGTACTCTTAACGTGCGCAGACGCTCTTGCTTGGCTTCGTCCATGGTGCTCACCACAACGGCGATGAACAGGTTGGCCCCGATGAATGTGGTGACAATGACAAAGCTCACAAAATAGATCCAGGCGAACGGCGCTACCTTGAGGGCGGTTTGCATGATATCAGACCAGCCGTCGAGCGTTACCACTTGAAAGAGCGACAGGACGGATTTGCCCAGCGTTCCCCAGTGTTCGGGGTCGTGCTCCCTGAGGAGATTGTGCCCGGAAAGGGCGTACAGATAGATAATGATGCACAGCAAGATTAGGATGTGTGCCATATCCGGAATAGAGCGAAACATCGTCGTGAGGATTATGCGCATTGCCTTGATGGTGGTAAAGCCCTGAAGGAGCCGCAGCAGGCGCACGACTACGACGAGTAACGCAAAGTCGATGGCGGCAGTATAGACTGCAATACCGACGATCACGGTGGTGATTACCAAGAAGTCAAATACATTCCAGGGGTCCCTGAAGTAACGGTCTATCCTGGGCGCGGCCGCGAGCATTTTGAGAATCACTTCCACAAGGAGCACGAGCAGCATGAATATGACGAACCACACTATCAAGTCTTGGTACTGCTCAAACAGGATGTCAGACGTTGACACCCCCTGCAGAATGGAAGTTCCGATGATGAGAAAAGCCAGGAAGTATTCGAACATACGTGCATATACGATACGGTGCGCTAACCTTCGCATGCCTTCGATTCTCCTCCTGGTAAGACGACCACTATTTGGCTAGTAGCTTGTCACCATTATAGTTATTTGTACGCGGACCCCAGTTTGGAAGGTGTGACCTTGATCGAGAAACTCCTGACTTCTTTGAGCCAAAGCGGCAATCCACCAGCCTCTCCATTGGTATAGTGTGGAGCATCAGGTCAACGCAAGAAGGAATAAGTGCGCAGAGACAATGGGTCGACGGGCGTTGCGCAAGCAGCTTATCGCGGCAATTGAGGCGGGGGAGTTAAGTCGAGTAGCCGAGATAGTGGGCGCAGACCCCACCATCGTCAATGCGCCGAACTCGCACGGCCACGTCCCGCTGGGCGCAGCAATTGGCACGGGCTGCCTCGGCCGCGTCAAGTTCCTGGTAGAACTCGGCGCGAATCCACGGTATGCCTATCACGGACGCAGTCACTTGGATGCGGCGGCGTACAGCGGACACGAGGCGATCTTGCGCTATCTCGTCTCTTTCGGCCAGCAGCCGACCGTGCACCACGCGGCGGCCATCGGCGATATCCGCCTGTTGGGGCAGATGCTGATGGCAGACCCTTCACTGCGCTGCCCTACGGCGGCGGGCGGCCGCTGGCGCATCACGCCGTTGCACGCGGCGGTGATTGGAGGTAATCAGATAGCCGTAGAGTTCCTGCTTGCGCAACAGGTATCTGTTGACGCAGTTAACCACAACGGCCACACGGCGTTGGCGCTGTGCCCCGAATTCCCCGCGGCGGCAGCGCGTGTACCTATCGCCAAGCTGCTGCTGGCGCACGGCGCAGACGCAAATGCGGGTGCCGGACATCACGGCGGCACCGTACTGCACCGCGCCATTATCAAAGGCGACGCTGCCTTGGCAGAATTGCTCCTGGAAGATGGCGCCGATCCAAACCGTCAGGACCGGTCGGGAAAGACGCCGCTCCACCATGCGGTGGCGAAGAACCGTAAGCTGGTTGCAGTGGTGCTGGCAAGTGCGCCAGATCTTGCGATAGAGTCCCGCGAGGGTGAAACGGCGTTGCAGTATGCGCGGCGTTTGCGGAAGCCGACAATCGTGCAACTGCTTGCGGTAGGCCTGTAGACGTGAGATACGCAAGCAGCTTTTCTGTCTAACGAAGTACGTAGGCTGAGCTGCGTAGGCACCCTTGGAATCCCCCAAATGCCAAGAGATTTAGCAGTAACAATGTTCGTCATCCCCGCGCATGTGGGAATTCATCCGTCCGATTCCACGCCCATTCCATAGAAGAGCGGGGGACAAGCCCCCGCGCTACTGTTTACCAGGAATTTGCAGGGGCGCTATGGCAAGAAGTCGAGAAAGCGCGGTTTGGATTCTTCTGCCGGTCGAGAAGCTGACCCACGAGAGCGAAGGTATTGTCCGTTATTCCCGCGAAAGCGGGAAACCATCTGCTCTTCCCGCACTGGACTCCGGCCTGCGCCGGAGTGACGGCCCGAGGCTCGTAGCACAGCTCGCCTGTCAATATAGATTTCTAGGCCTGCAATGGCAATCTCCGGGAAATCAGAGAGTCAGTTTTGTAAGAGCGCATGCTTGATTCACTACCTAGCAAGAATGTCTCCCACCAAAATGGAGTTCGTCGGCTTTCGTCCTGTATGGTGGTGTGGTAGAATGCTCGTAGTCAACCAGACTACTTTCCGCTTTGTTTTTTCCCACTAGCCCCGGAGTGCTGATTGGCGTGGAGATTTCCTGGTACGGCAACGGATGTTTCCGCTTGCGCAGCCAGCTCGGGACGGTAATCACCGACCCTTATCCACCGACCTCCGCACTGCGTCTCCCCAAGCTCAACGCCGCCGTTGTCGCCGTGAGCGAGCCTACGCTCTGCGACGATACCGTCGTCAACCGAGATGACCATAGTTTGCTCGTCTCTGGTCCAGGCGAATACGAAATTGGCGGCATCTTCATCATGGGTGTGCCCATGCATGCCCGTGGGCAACCACCGGTAACGGCGTTCGTATTCGAGATGGAAGGGCTGGCAATTTGCCATCTCGGCCTCCCGTGGCAGACTCCGTCCGCTGCCCAGATCGAAGACCTTGGCAACGTAGACGTGCTGCTCTTACCTGTGGGCGGCCCGGGACGAATCAGTGTGCAAGCAGTGTCAGACCTGGCAAGCGAACTTGAACCGAAGGTGCTGATGCCCATGTACTACAGCCTGCCGGACGCCCCCGATGACCGCTTTCATACGTTGGATCGCTTGGCGCAC
This sequence comes from Chloroflexota bacterium, assembly GCA_965207135.1. Lineage (GTDB taxonomy): Bacteria > Chloroflexota > UBA11872 > VXOZ01 > VXOZ01 > VXOZ01. The sequence continues at coordinate 58,350 of OZ242272.1, forward strand.
GAGCTTGGCACGAAACTGCCGGAGCCCGCCGCAACCTTCAACACTCGACGCGGGGGAGTGAGCGGCCAGAACACGCTCGTGCTGCTCGAAAGTCGCGCGCAAGTGCGTCGTGAGGCAGTTTCCCAAAAGTGAGTGGACAAATGGCAGAAATCGTCGAAGACCTGGACGGCGACGCGCAAGTCGACTGCGTCGCGGATGCCGACTGCGTCGCGGATGCCGACACGAGGCACGTTGCCAAGCACATCTTCGTTACCGGCGGTGTGGTTTCTTCCGTCGGCAAAGGGGTGACGGTGGCAGCCATCGGGCGCTTGCTCAAGAGCCGGGGGATTCGCGTCTCAATTCAAAAGCTCGATCCTTACTTCAACGTAGACCCGGGCACGATGAGTCCCTACCAACACGGCGAGGTTTTCGTCACCGACGACGGCGCGGAGACAGACCTCGATCTGGGCCACTACGAGCGCTTCATCGACGAACCCCTGACCCGTGAGAGCAACGTGACTGCCGGGCAAGTGTTCGAGCACGTCATCGAAAAAGAACGGCGCGGCGATTTCTTGGGCGGCACGGTGCAAATGATCCCCCACATGACGAGTGAGATTCGCGAGCGCATCCTGCGCGTGGGGGAGACCACCAACGCCGACGTGGTCATCGTTGAGGTGGGCGGCACGGTCGGCGATATCGAGGGCTTGCCTTTCATCGAGAGCATTCGCCAGTTGCGGCGCAGCCTGGGACGCGAAAACGTCTTCTATATCCACGTGACCTTGCTCCCGCATATGGGCTCGACCGGCGAGCTTAAGACCAAGCCCACTCAGCATAGCGTCCAGGAACTGCGCCGGTTGGGCATTCAGCCGGAGATGATAATCTGTCGTTCCGACTACGAAATGCCGCCGGAGCTGCGCGAGAAGATCGCGCTCTTCTGCGATGTGGACGAACCGGCCGTAATCCCGCTCGTTACGTTCTCGTCGATCTACGAAGTGCCCATGTACCTGGAAAACATTGGTCTCGGCAACTTGCTGGTGCGGGCGCTGCGTTTGCCGGACCGCACGCCGGACCTCTCCGTGTGGAAAGAGATCGTGGCGCATGTCACCTGCGACCACGATCCGTTGGAGATTGCCATCGTGGGCAAGTACACGCAGTTGCCCGACGCCTATCTTAGCGTGACTGAGGCGTTGCGCCACGCCTGCGCGGAGAATCAGGTAAACCTTGAACTCAGATGGGTGGACGCCGAGGACGTGGAAGCCGATGGGGCGGCGGCGCATCTCGCCAACGTACGCGGTATTGTGGTGCCGGGCGGATTCGGCCCGCGCGGGATCGAGGGCAAGATTATGGCGGCGCGCTACGCGCGCGAGCATAAGATACCCTACCTCGGGCTGTGCCTCGGCCTGCAGGTTGCCGTTATAGAATTCGCGCGTGCGGTGTTGGGCGAACAGGCCAATAGCACCGAATTCGACCCGCAGACGCCCCTGCCGGTGATCGATCAGATGGAGAGCCAGCGCGGCGTGACGCAAAAGGGCGGCACCATGCGGCTCGGCTCATACCCGTGCGCGCTTGAACCGGGCACGATTGCCGCGGCAGCCTACGGCAAGTCCTTGGTCAACGAACGCCACCGCCATCGCTGGGAATTGAACGACCGCTACAAGCACGCGCTGGCGGCGCACGGCTTCCGGGTGAGCGGTGTGTGGCCGGAAGGCGGCTTGGCGGAGATCATGGAGCGCACCGACCATCCGTTCTTCTTGGGCAGCCAGTTTCATCCGGAGTTCAAGTCGCGCCCCAACCGCCCGCACCCGCTGTTCTCGGCATTTGTCGAGGCCGGCAAACGGGTCCACTTGGAAGGCGACCAGAAGCCGCTGCCGATCGACGCGAGCGAGGAGATGCTCTCCCCAACGCCGGTGCTCGACGCGGAAGACGAGGAATTGTCCGTGCCCAGCGGCCAATTGCCACGATAAGTACCCACCGTTACTTGATTCCTCTCGTCCGGTAGTGAGGGCGTACGGAGGCTCCGGCTTGCCGAGTAGCGCTGGGGCTTGTCCCCTGCTCTTTGCAGTGTCAATTACCGTGAAAGGGCAGGGCTAGAGAGCGAGAGAATGCAGGGCCGTAGTTTCCTATAGACTCAATGTAATCGGGGACGAAACCTCGGAGTTCCAATATCGCCCACGGCCGGTACGTGAGTTCCTCCTCACGCGGATATTTTAGAGGGAACCACAGTGCACTCGAAGAGAGCGAGAATATGGACGAACTTGGCATAGCAGAACTTGGCGTTGCAGTGATCGGGTTTGGCGTGGGACGCAGCCACATGCGCGCGTATCGGGAGATTCCCGGCGTGCGGCTGGTCTCGCTCTGCGATACCAATGAGGAACGCTTGGCGGAGGCGCGGCAGGAGTTCGACGGCATCGTCACGACTGGTAGCGTGGAAGCAGCCGTGAACCGGGACGACGTGCACGTGGTTTCCGTGTGCACGCCGGACCACCTGCACTACGAGCACTGTCTGGTGGCCCTGGCCCACGGCAAGCACATTCTGTGCGAGAAGCCCATGACTACCAGCGAGGCCGACGCCTGGGACCTGGTGCGGCGCGTGAAGGCGGCGGACCTGCGGTTCGCGGTCGGCAACGTCAACCGCTTCGTGCCGCAATTCGCGGCCATCCACCAATTTGTGGAAGAAGGGCGGCTGGGCGAACTCTTCTTCGTCGAGAGCGATTACATCCACGACATGCGCCAGGTCTACCAGCGCACACCGTGGCGTAAAGACCCCGTAAATCCGCAGAACGCCTGGTTCGGCGGCGGAGTGCACCCCATGGACCTGGTGCGTTGGGTTGCGGGCGACGTGACGGAAATTACGCTTTACGCAAACAAGTGCGCCAGCACGCCGGAGTTTCCTCTGCCGGACACCTACATCAGCATTCTCAAGTTTGCGAACGGCTGTCTCGGCAAGGTCTGGGAAACGTCCGCTATCCGCCGCGTGCCGGGGCACGTGGTGAACTTCAACGCCTACGGCGCTGAAGGCACCATGCTCTCCAACACGCTGGAGATGGAAGCGAAACTCTGGCTGAACTGGGGCGTAGACGGCTTGGCCGGGGCGCAGACAATGCCCTTCCGGCGCACCATCGGCCATCCGGTGTTGGACGAGTTGACGCACCTGGTCGACTGCATCCGCACCGGCGCGACTCCCCTCGTGGATGCCCTGGAAGGCGCCAAGACCGTGGCTACGCTGGCGGCCGGCCTGCGCTCGCTGGAAAGCGGCAAGCCGGAGCAGGTGAATTTGGCCCCGTGAGCGTAACCGGCGGTCGGTGCCTGGTGGTTGGCAAAGGGTCTGAGACTTTAGCCCTTTGCCAAGCAACTTCCACAGTAGTTTCACGTGACTCCACGGGGAAGCGAGAGCCTCGTCAAACACCGCCTGGTTCAATTGGCCGTCCAGTCTAGCGGGTTTTCAACAGCACGTCTGGAGAGGTCCGGGCTCTTTCACTGCTGTTTCCTGTCCAACGCACTCCTCACCATCGCTGGAAACTCTGTAATAGCAACCATGTCCTTGAGTTTCTTAGTAAGTTTGTAGGTCACTGCTTGTCCCTCTGCCATGCGTACTAGTGTTCCCGCCCGGTTCTCAGCAACCGCGCCTTTGCGCCACATATTGAACACGACCAGATGCGGACAAATTCCGAGACACAAGAGATAGTCATAGCTTCGATCCAAGCGAACGTGATTGAATTGAAACGTACGATTGGCTCCAAGGGATGCTGTCTTGACTTCAAATATCAACGTTCCAACGCGGAGATCGGTTTGGGATGTTCGATTGCCGTTTCCAACCGGGATATCGTGCTGCTGCAAATATCTCCGAATAAATGTCTCGCCTATTTCGCCTCGGTTCGTATTGCCAAGCATTCGGTATCCAATAAGTGGAGAGTCTTGCCAGATGTCTTCTGGCGAGTGTTCTCGAATGATGGTAACCAGCAAGTCTACGGCCTTCACTTGGGCGGCTCCCAAATGCCTCGGGAGGCCCCTTGTTTCCAAAACACGAGAAAGTAGGAGTGGTTTTTTCTTGCATGAACCTGCCGGAGAGTACGACTTACACCGGGACGGTTGTTTCTGACTACGACAAAGAGGTCTTCGGGAACAAAGCCTAAATCTGTGTACGACCGCATGATTTCCACATGTGTGAAGCGTTGGCGATTGGAGCACACTTCGTCTTGGCACTTGACGATAAGAACCCCCCGATCTCGAAGTACTCTACAGGCCTCTACGCCCGCGTCCACGTACAGTTCCAATACTGCTTCATGGTACTTTCTTGTTGTGTTATTGCCTGATCCGTTGTTCCGATAGTGCTTCTCGAATGCTCTTTGACTGCCATGGGCGGTGCCGCCAGGAGAATGCATATAAGGCGGGTCCAGAACCACGCAATCAATCTCACTGTCGCCATAGGGCAAGTCGCGACAGTCGACTCCAGTCTGAATGTCAGTTCCGAGAACCTTGTATTGGTTTTTAGGAATGTTGCGCCAAAATACGCCTTCACCGTACGTTACGTCTGCAATCACGCTTGCATTCGGGACATAAAGCGATAATATCTGGGGGAAAACAGTTTCATTTCCTCCAACATGGGCGCTGAGAATAAGGTCGTTGGTTGGCAGACCATTTTGCACCATCCGACGAGGCTTCTGGGTTCGTGTTCGCTTTTCAGGTACATTTGGCACAGTGGTCGCATCCATGCTCTTCTTGGTCCCCTTTATGCCATTGTGTGGTTTTGGGAATCGTTGCGACTACTATTGGTGGTGGGCGCAATGTTGCATCCCGCATGGCGGCATAGTTGGAATGAACGTCACAGCACGTTTGGTTTGGGAGGATGTTACACAATATTGTCTGTCGTGTCGAGGATATTGGTTACTTTTCGATTTGGCCTCCGATTCGTGTCTGCCGCAGCCATTATTGGCGCCACACCATATGCTCGGTTCACGCTCCTCCACGCGCATAGGCACGTGTTTTGCAGCCTCCCTCACCGTGCAGCGGCTGTCGGCACAGCGCCGCAGGCTTCCAACTCTCGGCGGAGGATGTTTTCCGCACGCTGGCGGATAGCGCGCACGGCTTGCGGGCTCACGCCCATGCGCGCGGCGATATCCACCACCCGACGGTCCTGCCAGTAGATCGCGTAGAGCACCGTCTTCTGCTTCGGCGTGAGCATCTGCAGGGCTATCTCAAGCTCGGCGTGGACTGCCGGTTCCGCCGTGGGCTTGTCTTTGCGCAAGCACTGCTCGGCGAGGTAGGCCGTAATCTCATCGCTGAGCGACTGATTGTGGGCGGGGTCCGGCGGCGCGACGCGCCGGGAGGTGCGGCCGAAGTTATGCACGCGCCACTTGAGCATGGTGCACATATAGGCTTCGAAATTGCCGTTGCGCCTATAGTCGTACTCATAGAGCAACTCCAGAAAGAGGCGCTGCACCTCTTGACGGGCGTCCTCCGCCTCTGACGGGCGGAAGCTCCGCTTGAGACGCCGCATCTGGCGCTCCATCGGCAGGCGCAAGCGGTCCATGAGCAGCATCTGGGCGGTGGTGTTGCCCTGCTTCGCCGCTTGCACCGTAACGAACAGTTCGTCAGGCAGACTTCGCCCGTGGCGCAGACTTTGCCCGTGGCGCGGCTGTGCGGATGCCGACTCTTTCGCCAAGGGCTGTGCCTGCGCCAAAGGCGTTGCTTTCGTCAAAGACTCTGACTGCGTCAAAGATGTTGACGGTGTCAAAGATGCCGACTGTGTCAAAGGCATTGTCGCTGCCATTTCTTTTCCTCTCCTTCGTTAACTGGAACGGTTGCTGGTGTGTAACGTTGGGACGGTTCGTATAGGGTCGTTTTGCGTGGGGTCGTTTCGCGTAGGGTTGTTTTGCGTAGGGGCGCTTCGCGAAGCGCCCCTACAGTGAGCGCTCCTACGTCGACGGACATTCATCCGCATGACCGGGATTTCTCCCGTTCGCCCCCGTATTCGATACAGCGTATCGAATACGGGGCAGGCTCTGAGCTTGTCGAAGGATGAACGGTACGTACCATGCGCTCGGGCTTCCTTGCTGCCGGTTTCTACTTGCGGCTCCCCCTCATGCGAATACGCGGATCACGCCGACCACCTTGCCGAGAATGGTGATGTTGTCGCCGGGAAGCGTGGGGTAATACGGGTTGGCGGGCACGAGGAATACTTTCCCACGCTCATGCTGGAGGTTCTTCAGCGTGGCGGTGCCGTCTTCGCGCAGGGCCGCCACCATCTCGCCGTTCTCCGCGGCGGGCTGGGGGCGAATGAGCACATGGTCGCCGTCGCAGACGCAGGCATCCACCATGCTGTCGCCCTGCACGCGCAGCGCGTAGACGTCGGGGTGACGCGCAAAGACGCTATCCACGGTGAGCCAGTCTTCCACTGCCTCCACCGCCTCCACGCCGGTACCGGCAGCAATCGTGCCGCGGATTGGTACACGCGCAACCCCCAGGCCCTCCAGCATCTGTACCTGGGGCGTGAGCTCGTAGCTGCCCCAGGCCGTGCGGCGCAGGTAGCCCTTGGTCTCCAAGCGCTTCAGATGGTGGTGCGCCGCCGCGGGTGAGCGCGCGCCGATGCAGCGGGCAATCTCTTCCAAGGTAGGCCAGCGTCCCTCTTGCTGTACGCGCGTGAGAAACGTCAGTACCTGCCGTTGCTTGCCGGTAAGCGGCTTATCCATAAGCGTTTCTTTCATGTGCACTCTCCTCTCCATCACGAGATGCTGCTCAGCGGCATCCTGCACCGCGTTTTTCCCAGTATAGTAAAGATTTAGTAAAATTACAACCCCTTTTACCCCTTAATTTTTACATTATTTTTGAATATAACTCTATGCAGCCCCAAAATAGCGGCGGAAAGCACTGCGGAGTGCCGGCCGCCGACCTGCCAGACCACTCAGATGAGGGCGCGCCCAGCGGCAACATCCCACTGCCGCACCCGGCGCGCACCGATCGGCGGCGGCACACAGGCAGGGAGGAGGCTGCACGCACACCAATGCTTCAACCATGCAACCCATAGCCACCACGCAAAGGAATACACCCAGGTGACCCAAAACAAGAAACAACCCAGGAGTCTCTACGCCGACCTCTTTGCCGAGCATGAACTGGCGGCATTGGCGCGCACCGCCGACAATCCGCTGCTCCAGGACGAGATCGGACTGTTGCGCATGCTCATTCGCCGCATCGCGGCCCAACTGCTCAACGCGGAAGAAGACGAACGCGCACCGGCCGACAAGATCAAGGCGGTCAAGGAACTGACGGATATTCTCCTCAACGCCTTGAAAGCCCGCGCCCAACTCTCGCCCCGGGCTGAAGACAACCTGACCGAGGCCATGCGCCAGGTGATCGCCGAGATCGAAACGCGCGAACAACAGGAAGAGCGAACACGGGAAGCAAACCATGCTGAATGAAACGGGTACACGCCCGCCAACCACACAGGACAAGCGCAACCGGGAACTGGCAGACCACCTGGCGCAATACGGCTGCGCCTTCGGCCAGGTGACCCGCGAGTTGGCGGAGAACACGCGCGAGGACTACGCGCGGTTGGAAGCGAAGATCAACGTCATTCTGATCGGCATCTTTGCGTCGCCGTTTGCCGCCGCGTTCCTCAACAGCATCCTGCACATGGTACCGGGGCAGTGAGCGTGCATATCCGGCATGCGTCCCAGGGCGTGGGCGGCTGTGCCGGCGTTCCACCGGGGCGCGGGGCACGCGCCACCTGACAGATAGAGAAGATTCTTCATGCAAATGACTACCGCCGACAAGCCCAAGCAGCACGCCAAGACCGCCGCGCGTCCGTCGTCGACGTTTCACGATGACGACACGGATGCGCTGGCCCGCGCCTTCTTTCGCTATACCTTTAACGACATTGCGCACTTTTCCCGCGTGCTCGTGGGGCGGCCGCTGCGTTCGTACCAGTTGGCGGTAGCGCGAGCCGTGCTAGCAAGCGTGCGGCGCCGCCAGGGAGCGGTCTTCACCGTCGAAATGGCGCGGCAGATGGGCAAGAACGAGCTTTCGGCGCATCTCGAAGCCTATCTGCTCTACCGCTGCCAACGCCGCGGCGGCACGATTGTGAAGTGCGCGCCCACCCTCACGCCGCAGACTCTCATCTCGCGCCTGCGCTTGGAAGCGGTGCTGGACCGTCCCTGGCTGGCGCCCTACTGGAAACGCGCCCACGGCAACGCGGTCACCGTCGGCAAGGCGCGGGTAGTGTTCCTTTCGGCGCACGAGCAGTCCAATGTCGTCGGCGCGACCGCCGACCTGCTGCTGGAAGTGGACGAAGCCCAGGACGTGGACGAGGAGAAGTTTGCCAAGGACTTCCTGCCCATGGCGGCGGCCCAGAACGCCACCATCGTGCTCTACGGTACGCCGTGGACGAAAGACACGCTCCTCGCAAAGTACAAGGCGCTCAACCTGGCGCATGAGGAAAAAACCGGCGAGCGGCGGCACTTCTCGTTTCCCTGGGAGGTGGGCGCGCAGGCCAACCCGCGCTACGGCGCCGCGGTGCGGGCGCAGATGCGCCAGCGCGGGGCGGAGGACCTGGTTATCCGCACCCAGTACTGCCTGGAAGAAGTGGACGACGCCACCGGCTTCTTCACGCCGCCTTTGCAAGCCGCCCTGCAGGGCACGCACATGCGGCAGCACCAGCCGCAGGCGGAGGCGCACTACGTCGCGGCAGTGGACGTGGCCGGGGAAGAAACTGCCGCAGACCGGCGGAGCGCCCAATCACGGCGGGATAGCACCGTGGTCTTGATCGGCGAACGGGTCTGGCGGCACGACCCGGTGCTGGGGTTCGCGCTGACTGCCGTTTCAGTGGTAAACGCCTACCAATGGACCGGCCTGCCCACCACCGAGCAGTACGCCCGCCTGGTGCGCCTGTTGGGTGAGGAGTGGCGCGTGCAGCGGGCAATCGTTGACGCCACCGGCCTGGGTGACGCGCTGGCTCGCTTTCTGGTTGCGCGCTTGGGCGGCGACCGCATCGAGCCGTTTACGTTCACGGCGCAGTCGAAGAGCGCGCTGGGCTATGACCTGCGGAGCTTGGTCTCCGGCGGACGCCTGCAACTGTGGACAGACGATGGGTCTCCGGAGTACCGGGAATGCCGGCGGCAGGTGCGGCGGTGTCAACTGGCGCTGCATCCGGGCAACCGGATTTCCTTCCACGTGCCCGCCGGCCAGGGACATGACGATTACGTGTCGGCCCTGGCTCTGCTGGCGCACGCGGTTGAGGGCGGCGTGCCGCCTGCCGTATCGGTCGCACTCCCGCCGCAAGAGAGGCAATCGGAAGGGTATTAGGATTGTTCGCTCTACACCCTTGTCCCACGACGGACTCCCTACTATTGCTACTTTGCGCCGCACACTTGCCCGTCACTCCGGCGAAGGCCGGAGTCCAGGGATTGCGGGCGGAGGGATTGCAGGATGGGTGCTTGCTGCCCGCTCGTGGTGGAGACGCAGGTTACAAACCTGCGCTACCTAAGGCAGGGGAGTGTGTACACGGTGAGAACTTCGACAAGCTCAGAGCCTGCCTCGTACTCGATACAGCGTATCGACACGATACGGGGGCGAACGGTAAGAGGGCAGTGAGCCCGAGGGAGAGACGGAATGTAGCGCGGGGGCTTGTCCCCCGCTCCGGAGGGAGACCAAGGACGTGGTGAACGCAACGGGAATGCGACCGTAACGGGCTGGAGGACCAGTCGCCCAACAGGCACTGTCGAACTATGCACAGATACTCTTCGACAGGCTCTGAGCCTGCCTCGTACTCGATACAGCGGATCGAGTACGGGGACGAACGGTAAGAGGGCAGCGAGCCCGAGAGAGTGACGAAATGAAAACGCACACTTGCGTGACAACTCACAGAAAGCGAGCAGCATGGCAATACAGACAACACACTGGTGGCAGCGCTTGGGTGAGCGTCTCTTTGGCGACGTGATCCAGGCCCGCGTGCAAGAGGCGGTGGCGGCTGAGGATGGCGGCTACCGGCAGGTTTCAGGCTCGGCGGAGACACGGGACGATCCGCTCTGGGACCACCAGCGGTTGCTGCGCGAGGTCTACGAAGCCTACATCACCAACCCCTTGGCTTACGCCGTGATCGACGTGCAGGCCAACTTCGTGCTGGGCGGCGGCGTGCGCATCGCGTGCGCGAGCCCGGCGGTGCAGGACGTGGTGGATGCGTTCTGGCGGCACTCCGACAACAGCATGGACACGCGCATCTATAGTCTCTACACCGAGCTTGCCCTTTACGGCGAGCAGTTCGTGCGGGTCTTCACCGATCCGCTCACCGGCGAGATCCGCCTGCGCCAGCTCGATCCGCTGCTCATCGACCGGATTGAGACTGCGGCCGAAGACGTCGAGCAGGTGCTCCGCTATCGCGTGCGCGGTGTCGGCCAGGAGCCGGGCTACTGGGTAGCCGCGGCGGAGTTGGAGCACTTCACCGTCAACCGCGTGTCGAACGCATTGCGGGGCCGCAGCGACCTGGCCGCTTTGCTGCCGTGGCTCAAACGCTATCGCGATTGGCTCGTGGACCGCGCCCGCATCAACCGCCTGAAGGGCAGCTTCATCTACGACGTGACCGTACGGGGCGCAACGCGGAACGACCTGCTTGCCAAGATGGCGGCCTATGCGCAACCGCCGGCGCCCGGCACGGTCGTCTTTCATAACGAGGCCGAGACGTGGCAGCCGGTGCAACCTTCAATCGGCGCTGATGACGTGGCCGCGGACGGCCGCGCCCTCAAGCTGATGATCGCGGCGGGCGCGGGCCTGCCGGAGCATTACCTGGCGGAAGGCGGACACGTCAACCGGGCGACCGCGGCCGAGATGGGTCTGCCAACGTTGCGGCGCTTCCAACGCCGCCAGGAACTCTTTGGCCGCTATCTGCGCCGTCTCGTGGCGCGGGCGATCGAGGCCAAGCAGGATGCCGGCGCGCTGGCGGCGAATGTCGATACGGCCTTTCGCGTGGTCTTTCAGGAACTGCAGCCCGACGTCGCCCACGTGGCGGGGCCGCACGCCGAGTCGTTTGCGCGGTCCTTGCAGCTCGCCCGTGCCGAAGGCTGGTTGGAAACGGAAGACGCCGCGCGTCTCTTCCGCCGTTTCTTGGCTGAAGAGGAGTAAAGGAGTGCGCCACTGGACTGCCCCGTATAATTTGCCGAGTCTTGGGTCTCTTGAATTGGGTCCCAATACGTCGCTCCCGCGCAAGTGGGAGTCCACGGAGGCGGGGCGGATGAACACTCGCGCCATATCGCGTATGGGTCCGGGGTTCAGTGTGCACGCGGAGAAGATGGATTCCCGCTTGCGCGGGAATGACGGACCACAGGGACACCCAAATGTGCTGCGGACAAGCCAAAAGGGGCAAGACCGAGTGAGGAGCTTCACCCTCACCCCGGCTCTCTCCCTCGAGGGAGAGGGGGTTTTCGAGGGGACTCAGTCACTCGGGGTCGTAGTCGGGGAGGAGCGGCGGGTGTGGAATGCCGCCGTAGCGAGAATGACGACAAAGGAGTCTCTACGAATTCGCGGCGACAGCGGAGAAAGACGCACCGTGGGGATCAGTGCGGCTCGTTTGCAGAGCTTCACCCTCACCCCGGCCCTCTCCCTCGAGGGAGAGGGGGTCTTGAGGCGAGCGCAACCATGCCGGTCGCAGTCCTGTCGAGCGCAACGATACCGGACTCGGTCACTCGGGGTCGTAGTCCAGCATCTCGCTCAGTTGCTCTTTGGTCATGCCTGCCGCGCGCAGCAGCACCAGGACGACTTCGGGCTTGAGCGCCTCGGATTGGGAGAGGGGCGCGCCGGTGGCGCCGGCAGTGCGCGGGTTGATGGTCGCCGTGTCCGCCACCGCGACTGCCGGCACAGTCTCGCCCTCGGCGAGATCGGCGGCAATCCACGCGGGGAGCAGGTTGTGGAGTTGCGTCAGCGCGTCCGCCACGGTCTCTGCGCGCGCGACACGGTCGTGGAGCGGCAGCGCCACGGCATGGTGCCGCCGCTCGCCTTGCCAGGATACGGCCGGCAAGCGGTACGTCACGTCGCCTACGTCTACGGTGACTGCGTGCAGCGCGACGGTGTCGGCGGGCGGCGCTTCTTGTGTCAGGAACATTTCCGCCGCCATGGTGAGATCGGCCAGCACCGCGTCAACGCTCTCTCCCTGCACAACGCAGCCGGGCAGCGTCGGCAGTTCTCCCCAATAGCCACCGGCTTGGGAAGGGGCAACGACAACGGTGAGGGCTGCAACTGGGGCGGGAGGTCTCTGTTGGTTCATGGTTGCTATTGTACCAACTGGCCGCAGGGTTATGGCATTGGACTGTGGAAACCGGCGGCTTTCTGGAGTGTCATTCCCGCGCACGCGGGAATCCATCTTCACCGTGCAGCGGCCCAGGAGTGGATTGAAACCAAGTCCAAAGCGGGGGCACACGCACTTGCGCCAGACGAATCATAGCCGGTGCAGGCGGGGACGACGCAGGTTGCAATCCTGCGCTACCGGCCAAGACCGCACGAAGAAGATATACGGACTACACCAAAGAAAGGACTAATCAATGAAACAAGAAGACGTCGCGCTGCTCGCGCCGTTGCAGGAAGCGCAGCTCGCCGCGCCGCAACGCGACGTGGCCGTTACTGTGCTGCGGCAAGGCATGTCGCGCAACGGTCGCTACTTCACGCCGCAGGCGCTGCAGGACGTCGCGGCACAACTCGACGGCCTGAAGGCCTTTGCCGACCACCCTGCCTCTGCGACCGACAGCATCCACAAGCCGCGGAGCGTGCGCGACGTGGTGGGCTTCTTTCGCGAGCCGCAGGTGGCGGGCGACCGGGTGCGGGCAACTCTGCACATCTTTGCCAGCGCCGAGTGGCTCTGGAGCCTGGTACAGGAAGCCGTGGAGATGGGACGCCCCGACGTGTTGGGTCTCTCGATTGACTCGCTCGCGTCGGTGCGCACCCAGCAGCAGAACGGCAAGCGTGTGCAGGTGGTGGAACGCATCCCGGTACTGCGGTCCTGTGACGTGGTCACGCGGGCCGCGGCTGGCGGCGCATTCGAACGTCTCTTGGAAGCGCGAGACATAGTCGATACAGCAAAGGAGAACGCAATGCAAGGAGATGGAGAAGTACGTCTCAACGCAGCAATTGACGAGTCCCAGGCCGGGGCAGACCCGGCTCAATCAACCCATACCGAGGAGGTACTCATGGGAGAGACTACCGCAGCAACGACCGATGCCCGCCTTGCCGAGGCGGAGGCCAAGCTCGCCTGCATGACCGCACTGCACGAGCGGCTCGACACGGCGGCCCTGCCCGCGGCCATCAAGCGCAAGCTGCGCCGCCGCTTTGAGGGTCAGACCTTTACCGACGCGGTGCTGGAGCAGGCCGTTCAGGACGAAGTCGAGACCGTGCGCGCGCTGACGGGTTCTGCCCCCGCCGTGCGTGGCGTCGGCGCAGAGAAGACCCGCCTGAACGTTGGCGGCACGGGCGCGAGCCGGGGCTTGGCCGCCGTTGAAGCCGGTCTGGCGCGCCTGCTGGGCGTGCGTGACGTTGGCTCCGCTGAACCGGTGCCCGCCTGGTCCAGCATCCGGGAAGCCTACGTGCAGATTACGGGCGATGCCGAAGTGCGGGGCGCTATGAACCCGGAGCTCTCGCTCGTGCGTGAGGCCAACGAGGTGACGACGAGCGTGCTCAATCACGCCCTCGCGAACGCCATCAGCAAGCGGCTCGTCCAGGACTATGGCGCGCAGCCGCAGGACTGGAAGAAATTCTGCGTGATCCGCTCCATCCGCGATTACAAGCCCCAGTACCGCGTGCTGTTGCATGACTTTGCCGCGCTCGGCACGGTCAACGAGAATGCCGCGTACACCAACCTGGCGTGGGACGACACGCGGGAGACGTACACACCCGCCAAGCGCGGCAACCTGGTGGTGGTCACCCGTGAGGCGATCCTGAACGACGACCTGGAAGCCATCCGGCGCATTCCGACCAAGCTCGCGATTGCGCGGCGACAACCATCAACGAGTTCGTCTACGGCCTCCTCACCGGCAATCCGCAGCTTGCCGACAACTCGAAGGTCTTCGATGACGGCACCCAGACGTCGCACAAGAATCGCGGTACCGCCGCGCTGGCGGCAACCGCGCTCCAAGCGGCGATTACGCAGATGATGAAGCAGACCAATAGCGCGGGCAAGCCCCTGGGCATCAAGCCCCGCTACCTCCTGCTGCCACCCGATCTTTACTGGACCGCCGTCACCATCCTCAATAGCACGCTGTTGCCCGGCAGCCAGAACAACGATGCCAACCCGCTGCAGGGCATGCTGGAACCGCTGGTGGCACCGCAGTTCAGCGACGCCAAGGACTACTACCTGATGGCCGATCCGGCCCAGATCGAGTGCCTGGAGGTGGGCTTCATCAACGGTCAGGAGACGCCGGAACTGCTGGTGCAGGATAACCCAACCGCCGGTTCGGTGTTCACCAACGACGCCATCAGCTACAAGGTGCGCTGGGAGTTCGGCGGCGGCTGGCTGGACTACCGGGGCGCGTACTGGGCGGAGGTGGCGTAGGGCTGCCACGGGGCGATTGTGTGATTGATTCACCATCGCCATCGCCCGGTGGCGCGCACACAGGGGCACGACATGTCGTGCCCCTACCCCGCGCTGGTTGCGGTGAAGAGTCTCAGCACCCTCCCGCCGCCGGTCGCGCAGGTTTCAATGCTGCGCCCGCTGCCCGCAGCGGCCGGCGCCGCCTGAGCGTCGAACTTCGTTGTGCCGAGCATCACAGTTGTAGTTGTCACATGAGGATTGCCAATGACATTGAGCAAATTTCGCAGCTCGTTGCGCAGCGAGCTATTCGACCCAGCGGACGCCGAGGCGCGCTTCAGCGATGCAGACCTCGACCACGCCATCGATCGCGCCCTCACCGAATTGTCGCGGGCTGCGCCCTGGACCCGCGACGCCACCCTGACCACGAGTGCGGACTCGCGCCTGGTAGACCTGAGCGGCCTCGCGGATGTGTGGAGTGTGGCTGAGGTCGAGTGGCCCACCGGCGGCTATCCGCCGCAGCTCTGCACGTTCATGGTGCTGCCGACCGGCGACGGCGCGCCGGGTTTTGTGTTCCTCCTGGTGCCGGAAGCCCCGAGCTCCGCCGAGCCGGTGCGCGTGCGCTGGGGCACGAAACACGTCGCCGGTGAAAACCAGTGGACGGTGCCGGCGGCGCACACCGGTCTGCTGACGACCGGCGCGTACGCACATGCCTGCCTGGCGTATGCGACCCCAAAATCCGATAACTTTCGCTATCAGGACGGCCAGCAAGGGGCGGGCGTGGATACGAGCATGGTGAGTGGGTCCTGGTGGGAGAAGGGCAGTGCGGCGCGGGAGACGTTTGCGAAGGAGCTTGACGTCTTGCGTCAGGAACGGGCGCAGCAGACGCGGGGTAGCGTGGCGTGGACGGTCGACGCTGCCGACACCGTGCGCTAAGGTTAGCGCTCCCGGCTACATCAGCATGTGATTCACTGAGCTGAAGCGCAATGACTTTCCAAGTCTGTAGCAGACCTGGCGTAGCTTGGAGAAGTCTTGATGTAGCGCGGGGGCTTGTCCCCCGCTCTCGGGGATTGCGTGAGTGGCGACAAAGGCCTGGATTCCGGCGCACGCCGGAGTGAGGGCGGGGGTTGCGCCAAGCCTACGTGTAACCTTTCATGCTTCGACTGGCTTAGCGCGAGCGGTTGCATTTGCTTCGACAGACTCAGCGTGAATGGCTGCACGTGCTTCGACAAGCTCAGCATGATAGGTCCTACATCCGGCACTGAGTGATGGAAGAAATGACTCGTAAGTAAGAGTTTCTATGAGAATGAACCCCTGTAAGAGAGAGCCCGCGTGAGGGAACATCTTGGTTAGGGCAGACTCTCGCGAGAGAGAAACAACGGAGAACGACAATGCTCGATAGCAAACAGGCAGCCAATGTCCTGGAAAACCGCAAGCGCATTCGCCAGGGGCGGCTGCGCACGGTCACGCTGATCCGCAAGCGCGGCGGCGCCACCGATTACGCCAACGCGCAGTGCACCTGGAAGGAGGAGCACAGCGCTGCCGCCGGTGCGGTTAGTCAACGCACGCGCAGCCTCAACCGGGGTCCGGACGTCACCGCGGAATTCGCGCCGGAGGTGGACGTTGCCACTGTCGTCGCGATTGCCGACACGCCCGACCGTACCCAGGTCGCGAGCGCCCGCAAGTACCGCGTGCAGGAGCGCCTGCGTTTGGGGTTGACCGGCACGCCGAACCGCACTCTCGTCAAACTCGTAGCGATAAGGTAAGCAGACATGCCGACCGTTGGCCAAGATTGCTCGATTATTCTGGATGGACACGGCTATTTCGTAAAGCCCGGCTCTTACCGTGTGGAGGTTCCCAAGATCATGGCTGCAAATCCCGCTGCAGCCGCCGGGCCGGCCGCGGTCGATCTTGGTGCCGGTAAACACGTCTGGCACTTCACCGTGCTTGCCTACACCAACCACCTGAATTACAACGGCACCGTCAATCCCACCACTGCCGCTGTCTTCCGTGAGCGTCTGCGGGCATCGTACGCCAAGGCCGAGGCGCTGCCCTTCACCGATCGGCAGGGCGCGGCACACCAAGTCCACGCAAGGTCGCTGGAGGAACGGCTGCCGGAAGCGGTGGGATTCTGGGAACAGCCGGAATGGGAGATTGCGCTCACACTGGTGGAAGCGTGAAGCGCGGAGGACGCTTGCAGCCCTGCCGCCGCTGTTGCTCTGAGACCGTCAATGCGCGCCGGACAGGGCTGGGTAATTGCCCGCCGCAGTTGCTCATGCCGGGGCAGCGAGGCCAACAGAGTCGAGCCACGGAGCGGTCTGCGGCCCTTCTATCCTGCGACCCTTCGGCAAGCTCAGTGCAGGCAAGCTCAGGGCGGGTGCCTCAGAGCCTGCCCCGTATTCGATACAGCGTATCGACACGATACGGGGACGAATGGCTTGAGCGCGTGTTACTCGATGTCGCTCGATCCGGGTTACTGGACTTACGCGTGTTCGACAGTGCCTAGACAATTTATCTCCAAGAAATCCGAAACGAGAGAGGGGGAACACAATTCATGGCAACCATTGGAGTGGACTGCAACGTGACGCTCACCAACGCCAACGTGAATAACGGCGCGCCGGTGGGATTCTTCGTCAAGCCCGGTACGTACACCATGAGCCAACCGCGCCGCGCGCAGGGGCGTCCCACGGCGGGCGGCACGGTCTCCTATGTTGAGAGCGGCCTGGGGAAACGCGAATTTGCGTTCGTGGTTCTGTGCCGTGGTAACGTGCGCAATTTCGACGGCACGACGAGCGCCACCAAGGCGCGGCAATGGCACGACCGGCTCTGGTCGTTCTTCCAGCGTGTGAATGAGAGCCACACGTTCGTGGATCCGTTGGCAGACAGCTACCAAGTGCGTTTCGCCGCCTGTGAGGACCGCGTGATCCCGTTTGGCAAAGCGCAACTGTGGGTGTTGGAGTGGGAAACGCGCGTCGTGTTGCGGGAAGTCTAGAAAAAAGGGAGTCCGTGACAACGTGGGCATTGCGACACATAAGAAAACAAAATTGCGGGAGGTCTGGATAGAGTGGCACGCACGCTGACCGATACCCTAGCCGCGGCGGTAGACGCGCCGGCCCGCCGCCCGGCCATGCAGTTTACGGTGCGCGATGCGGCGCACCACTACACACGCGTGCGGTCCGATTCGCGGCCTGCCGCCGCGAACGCCTGCTTTGTGGATACGAGCGGCGCGCTCTGGCGGGTAGACGTTTCACCGGAAATTGGGGTGGTCTCCGCCTCGGTTGCGTATCAGCGCATTACGGACCCTGAACAGGCAAGCCAATGGACCGCCTGGACCACCTTGCAGTCCCGCGTCACCGGCGCTGCCGGGGTGGGCGCGGGACTGCTGCCGAACGGCGACGTGATGGTGGTCTATGTGACGCTCACCACGGTCTTTCGCCGCACCAGCGCCGACGGCGGCGTAACCTGGAGCAATCCCGAGACTCTGTGGAACGCCCGTCAGTTTGTGCGCGCCCTCTGCTACGGCGGTAACGGCAGCATCTTCTTGGCGGCGGACAAGTCAGGCGGCGGTGTAACCGTGTACCGGCTCCATGAAGCCGACGGAGCGTGGCAGGCGGACGAGTGGTCCCACGGCACCTACTCGGCGTGCAGCGGCATCGGCGCCGCGTGGGACGGCACTGCGTGGCACCTGGCGCTCTCCCTGTGGGGCGGCGTGCCGGGCACAACCGGCACCTCCATCGTGGGTTGCCGCACGGACGGCGCCGCCTGGGAAGCGTTGACACCGATCGCGCGGGTGGATGACAGCACGGCGCGGCGCGACTTGCTCAATCCCACGGTAGAGCGGTGGGAGCACGCCTTTCGCATTGCGTACCTGGAACGTGACCACGGCGTGGTATCCGGCCTCAATTTCGGCCGTTGGCGCTACTGTACGGCGCATGCGTGGGGCGCCTTTGCCGAGGCGACGCCGGTAGAAGATGAATCCTATGCCGGATTCTGGTGGCTGCGGCAAGACGCCCGCCACTACTGGCTGGTGAACCAGGAAACGGCGCATTGCTACCGGGGCTATGCCGCGACGAATCCGGACCAGTTTCAAGATGTCTCGGGACGGGTGCTGGACTTTCAGTGGGAAGAGCAGGCAAACGAGACGAGCACGGCGCGCCTGCTGTTGGACAATGCCGACAATGCGCTCGCCGGCGCGCTGGGCACAACCCTGCGCGCGGGGACTACGCTCAGCGTGCGCGCCGGCTACGTAACAAGCAGCGGCGTGGAAACGGCGCCGATGGCCGACCTCACCCTGCAAGCGGTGACACTGCTGCCCGACCGCACGGTACGTCTGGAGGCGGTGGACGCAAGCGGGCAGGCGCGCCGCCGCGTCATGCAAACATGGTCGTACAGTGATCGGAGCGTGCGCGCGTTGCTGGCCGAGGCCTGGTACCGCGCCGGGGCGCTGCGCATGACCGACGACGGCGATAGCCGTTTCGCCCGCGCTCTGCCCGCCTTCGCGCTCCATGCCGGTCAGTCCTGGCAAGCGATGGTGGACCGGCTTGCCGCGCTCAACGCCGTCTGGTGGCGGGTGGAGCCGGACGGCGCCGTGCATTGCTACTTCCCCCGCGCGGGCACCGCCGCGTGGACGTTCAACGGCCAGGAATTTGCGGGCGCATGGCAGCAACGCGACCGGATCAATCACGTCCTGGTGCAGGGCAAAGGGGTGCTCGGCGAAGCGTGGGACTGGGATGCGGTGCGCGGGTCCGGCAGCGAACACACCACGCTCGTCACCGACACCCAACTGACCCGGGCCGCGGACTGCCGGAGCCGCGCGGAATCAGTGCTGGCGGCCGTCCGCCGTGGAAGCAATGCGTATACGGTGGACGTTCCCTACAATCCGGCGCTCCAGGTCGGCGACGTGGTCGATTTCCAGACCCCGGGCTTTGCCCACGGCAAGCTGCGCATCGTAAGGCTCAGCCACCGCTTCACGCCCCACGACGCGAACTACACGATGACGCTCCAGTGCGGCGTACTGGAAGCTGAGTAGACGTTCTAGCGCCTCAGCTAAATTAGAGCGGAGCAGATCCCCTCTCCCTCTGAGGGTGTCTCAAAAATAGTTCTACCGGATATATATACTGTGGAGTAGAGAAGCAAGGTGAGGGAGCAGGAAGAGCGTGAAGTGAGGTGTAGTGATGCCGGTGCGACCGTTCAGTCGTGAGCAAGCCTGGTTGCTGCCGCCGACGCTGGACGAACTGGTGCCGGCAGACCATCC
Organism: Chloroflexota bacterium; assembly: GCA_965207135.1. Taxonomy (GTDB): domain Bacteria; phylum Chloroflexota; class UBA11872; order VXOZ01; family VXOZ01; genus VXOZ01. The sequence goes on from OZ242272.1 coordinate 78,080, forward strand.
TGTGCGGTTTGCGGCGGCCTTTGTGGACAGCCTTGATGCTGCGGCGTGGGAGGCGTTGGCGATTGACCTGCAGGGCGACCCGCGTGGCGCCGGGGCCTATCATCCCCGAGCCCTGCTGAGCGTATGGATATACGGTTTCATGACCGGTGTGCGTTCCTGCCGCAAGCTGGAGGCGGCCTGCAGAGATCAGGTTCCCTACATGTGGCTGGTGGGGATGCAGCAGCCCGACCACAACACACTGTGGCGCTTCTACAAAGCGCACCGCGACCGGATGCGGACGCTGCTGCGCCGCACGGTGCGCACGGCTGTCAGTGCCGGGCTGGTGGACCTGGCCATCCAGGCGGTGGACGGCACTAGGATCGCGGCCAACGCCGGGACGCGGCATACCCACGACGCGCAGGGGCTGCAGCGGCTGTTGTCCCGTACCGAGCAAGCGATCGCGGACTTGGAGGCGCAGAACACCACGGGGGGCGCCGCGCCGCCGGCGACTTTGCCGCAGGAACTTGCCGACGCCCAGGCCCTGCGGCGGCGGGTGGACGACGCGCTGACCCGCGTCGCGGCTGCGGACGGGCCGCACTACACGAACCTGACCGACGCAGACGCGGCCCTGCTCAAGGCCGGCAAGGGTGGCTTCATCACCGGCTACAACGCGCAGGCGATGGTTTCGCCACTGGCGGCGGAGAACGTGGGCGCACGGGGTAGGTTGATCACGGCGGCGGACGTGAGCGCCAGTGCCGACGACCATCCCCATCTGGCGCCGCTGATCGAGGCGGCGCAGGCGAACATCGACGACGAGCGGAACGTGGTGACCGTTGCAGACGCGGGCTACCATTCGGGGGCCAACCTCGCCACGTGCCACGCCGGCGGCCACACCGTGTTGCTGCCCGAGACACATGATCGCAGACGCCGCCACCCGTACCATAAGGACCACTTCACCTACTGTCCGCAGACCGACACCTACCTGTGTCCTCAGCAAAAGGTGCTCACCTACACGCACAGCTTGACCCACGGCAACGGCTACCGCGTCAGGCGGTACCAAGCCAACGGCCGGGACTGCCTCTCCTGCCCGGCCTTCGGCGTCTGCACCACCTCCCGGCGCGGCCGCTCCATAAAGATCAGCGAGCACGAGCCGATACTGCAACGGCACAGGCAGTTGATGGCGACCGTACCGGCCAAGCAGTTGTACCGCCGCCGTAGTACCATCGTCGAGCCGGTCTTTGGCCTGCTCAAGGAGTGGCACCACGCCAGACGCTTCCTGCTCAGAGGCCGCAGCCACGTGGTGTCTGAATGGCACCTGCTGGCCACCGCGTTCAATCTCAAGAGCCTCCACGCGCTGTGGCGGTCCGGGTCTCGCCCATTGCCGCCCCGGGGACGGTTCTCTCACTTCTACCGTTTCGTCCATACCACCCGCCATCTCACTGTGCCTCTCATCCCTTTCACCGTGCCGCGCACGAATATATTGAGACAGCCTCTGGGGGAGAGGGTTAGGGTGAGGGTGTGAAGGCGATTGCACGGGGCAAGGTAGTGTTGCTTCTCTATAGGAGTAATTGTATTGCGACTGTGGCGCGGGGGCTTGCTCCCCCGCATCCCTCTGTGCGGTGCCCTAGAGAATTGGCGCTGGGTACAAGAGGCTTTCGTCATTTTGAGAACAACCCTTCAGCTTGAATTCGTCAGGAACGCTGACTTCGTCAAAGGCGCAGTTTCTATCCGGTAGCGCAGGTTTGCAACCTGCGTCCGGACAAGAGTCATTCCCGCGCACGCAAGAATCCGTCCACGGGTAGGGGCGGTTCGCGAACCGCCCCTACAGCATCCCACGCGAGGGAGATGCCATCACGCTGCGCTCTGGTTCCGTCAGCCCGGTGTAGAGCCTGCCTCCCACTCGATTCAGCGCACTGAGACGATTCCGGGCCGCACATCAAAGAGGTTGCGCACTGCGAGCGCGCGCTCACAGCGCGACAAATCGTGTGCTGCGGTCCCATTGTCACGCTGTTGCGCAGCACATCAGCAAATTGAATCGGTCTCACGCGGGACTGATGTTACCAGCAAGAGCGACACCGATAGTTGAGAGTCCTCAACGGACGAACACTTCAGTCCTTGCAGAAAGGAAGAATTCAATGGCACAAAACGCAGACACGATTGGCATCACGCCGGGCACCGCCCTGAACGGTGTGGTCAAGGCCTTCGACGCCACGAACTGGCAGGCGGACGTGCAGCTTACGGGCTCGTTCCCCACGTTTCTCACGGACATCGCCGTGAACCGCGGCCTGAACGCCACGGCCATCGCGGTAGGTCGGCGCTGCCTCGTGGTCTTCAACGACTTGCAGAATCCGCAAGACGCCGTGCTTGTGGCGGTGTATGACTAGGTGTTGCTTGGCCTAGCAGAATGGCGGCTCTTGAGTGTCGGCAGCGTCTTGATTGCGTTGCCGACTCTTTCCTCAGCCAGCCGCAGTTCGTAGAGCTTTTGGAGATTCAGCCAAAACTCTGCGCTGGAGCCAAAGAAGTGGGCTAGTCTGAGCGCCGTATCGCCGGTGACTGCACGCTGTCCGTTGAGAATGCCGGTGACGCGGTTGGTGGGCACACCGAGCTGTTGCGCCAGCGCAGTGGCGCTCATATCGAGCTCTTTCAACTCCTCAGCAAGGTGTTCCCCCGGATGAATGGCGGGCAGAGCCATTCGTGTACTCCTTGATTAGTGATAGTCTACAATCTCTACGCTGGTGGCTCCTTGAGCCCCCTGGGGCCACTCAAAACAGATCCGCCATTGGTCATTGATGCGAATGCTGTACTGGCCGGTACGGTCTCCTTTCAAAGATTTGAGTCGGTTGCCCGGCAACGCGGCTATATCCTTGAGTGAAAGGGCTGTCTCCAACCGGTCAAGCTTTAGCCGGGCGGCGCGTTCGATGCCGGAAAAGGACCTGACGCGCTTACCGGCGGCAAAGTCCCTAGTTCGCTTGTCGCGATAGCTGAGAATCAGCGCCAGCCTTGGCTGTCGTTATGCGTTACGTCACAGATAATTTTATCCGAAGAGAGCTATGAATGTAAAGAACGCAAGTACCATCTTTACGCAAGGATGCAATACGAAAGCTCCGTGGTCCGTATGGTCACGGCACATCACTAATGCACCCTAGGCATGTGCACTCATTGTGCCAAGTGCACTTCCGCGGCGGCCTTGCCGGCGTCTGCGTCTATGGTGCAGCCCCGGTCGGTGAGGATTTGGGCGAATGCAGCCAGGAAGGTGCGCACGTTTTCCGGCCGCGCCGCGTAGCCCATCAGGCCGATGCGCCAGATCTGGCCCATCAACGGTCCCAGGCCGCCCGCGATTTCGATGCCGTGCCCGGCCAGGAGGGCTTTACGCACGTCCAGGTCTTCAGCGCCGTCGGGAATCCTGACCGTCGTTAGCATCGGCAGTCGGTGACCCGCCGCCGCGACCAGCGAAAGTCCCATCGCTTCCAGGCCGGCCTTCAGCGCGTCGCCGCATTGCTGGTGACGCGCAAAGCGGTTTTCGATGCCTTCCTCGTCCATCAGGTCGAGCGCCGCTTTCAAGCCGTAGACCAGCGTGCTGGAGCAGGTATGGTGGTAGAAGCCCTGCGCCGACCAGTATTGGTGCAGCGCCTCGACGTCGTGGTACCAGGTCGGCAGCGCCGCCGCGCGTTGGGCCAGGCGTTCGCGGGCGCGGGGGCTCAACGTGAGCGGCGCGAGGCCCGAGATCGTGCCGACGCATTTCTGGCTGGCGCTATAGGCGGCGTCCACGCCCCAGGCGTCGACCATGACCGGCAGTCCGCCCAGCGTCGTCACCGCATCCATGAGCACCAGGGCGCCGTGGGCATGCGCGACCCGCGCGATTTCCTCGATGGGCTGGCGCACGCCCGTGGACGTTTCGCCGTGCACGATGCCGACCACCTTCACTGACGGATTTGCATGGAGGGCGTTGTCCACGTCCTCGGCGGCCAGCGGTTGACCCCACGGCGCCGTGACCTCCACCACCTCTGCGCCGAAGCGTTTGGCGAAGTCCGCCATGCGCGTGCCGAAGAAACCGTTCACGCCGACGAGCATCGTGTCGCCCGGCTCGATGAGATTCGCCAGGCACGATTCCATGCCGGAGAAACCCGTGCCGGTCACGGCGAGCGTGAGCTCGTTCTCCGTGCCGAAGAGCCGCCGCAACTGCCCGGCGGTCTCCACCAGTATCTCCTGAAAGACCGGGTCCAGGTGTCCCAGCACCGGCTGTTGCAGCGCCGCCATGATCTGCGGATGCACGTTGGCCGGGCCCGGACCGAGGAGCAAGCGGTTGGGTAATTCTCTCTTAGTCATGGTTGCCATTGGCTTCTTTCCTTCTCAATTGCTATGGGGAGTCCTGTTCCGGTCGGTTCACTCTACGGATATAGTAGCCTATATCCGTCTGGTTGCTCGCAAAGTACTGGGTCATGTTCTGCCAAGTGAGTTTGGGAGAGACACTCAAACGTAGGGGCACGACATGTCGTGCCCCTACACCTTAAGCCGCGCAGAAAAAGATGAGGTTCCTCCCTTGCCCACGTATCAACTACGGGCAGACCCTGATCCTCGCCAACCGGGGGGGGGGGACTCTGGTAGCGCACAGGTCTATTCCCCGCAGGGCATGTTCCCAAACAAGGCTTTGGAGGAGAGTCTTTCCACTGTTGCGTGTGGTTGCTATGGTACCTGCGCGCGGTGAGGCCGTCCACGACCGGCGGCAGAAAGCGGCGGCTGAGAGCCGCAATGGGCTGCCCGCGACATGTGGTGCGCAAGAAGCCGCAAGCGAAGGGTAGGGAGTCCCCGCTATTCGAGGCAGTGTTGTGGCTGACGCGGAGGTTCAGGCCGGCACGGTGAACCAGACCGGGCTCGACCACGCCGTCCGTTCGTCGGCCTGCACCACGCGCACGTAGTAGTAGACAAGTGATGCGCCGGCGCCGTCAGCCACCGGCGGTGAGACATTCACGATATTCTCCAACGGGTCGTCGTCAGCCAGGTCTATGGTTAGATCAGCCGCCGATTCCCGCGGAATGACTCTACGTACGTCGACGTTGTTGCGCACCAGCGTGACGTGGGCGATGGGCGCCGTGCCGTTCACCGCGGCGTGGATCGTACGCGGTTCGTCCGGCAGCGCGCCGCCGTCCGCGCCCATTTCCAGACCGTTGGTCTCGGTCCAAAGGCGGATCTTGTGGCCGGTGGCCGCAAAGCAACGGCGGGCATGAAAGGCGGCAAAGATGCCTTCACGCGTAAAGTCCTCCGCATACACGCCGGCCAAGCCGGCGCCGAGCGCATTGCGGCGCTGTGGACCGCGCCCCGCCAGGATTTCGTTCAAAGGGCGACCTGGAATCTCTGGATCAAACGGGAAATGGTGTCCCCCGGAATGGCCGGTGTGGTTATCGCTGCCGCCGATTACGCCCACGCGATGGCCCTGCGCCAGGCCGTCTTGTAGGAAACTACCGGGCACGCTGGGCGACCAGTTGGGATCGCACTCATGCGGGTTGCCCTTGTATTCGTAATTGCCCCACATGGACGTGATCTCGACTATCGGCTCGTAGCGCGGGTTAAACGTCGACCAGTCGTACGGCGTGCGGTCCCGCGCCAGATGGTGCGGAATCAACATCGCCGCGTAAGGAAGCTCATCGAACGCCGCCCACACCTCGTCAAGCGAGCTCACCGCGCTGCCGCTTGGCAGCAAGGGCGGTTCGTCGTCGCAGAAGAGCGCGTTGTGATGGCCCCAGGTGCGGTCCTTGGGCGAGTTCCACTCGTATGCCGGGAAGGTTACAAACCGACCGGGATCCTGATAGGCGCGGTTTGCCTCCAGGATCACCCCATACTGGTCGTCGGTGAGCATGATGGGCGTTTTCTCTCCCATGCCCGACCAGGTATGATCGGTGACGGCGGCGAAATCTATCGCCGCCACGTCACGGGCGTAGCGGTAGCAGTCCGCCGGTGAGCCGTCAAAGCCATCCGGTATTGCCTCCGGCTTGAAGCACGGCGAGTATTCGGCGTGGACGTGGGTATCACCCCAGAGCAATGTGTAGGTCATGCTTTGCCTTTCCAAGAGGACTTGCAATATGTCAAAGTCTCTAAACCTGCCCTAGACTCATACTCTCTGAAACCAGGTCAGGTGGGGACTTACCGAAGATTCTAAACTCAATTCCTTGCCAAAGCACGTTTCAATTGGTAGTCACTGTTCTGTGAATCTCGCCTCTGCAGTGGCATCGAAGCGCGCGGTCGAAGAGTCGCCCTCACCCTAACCCTCTCTCCCCCAGGAGAGGGGATACCTGCCATTCGCAATGATAGAACCTTGCTTCCAAGGAGAGGGGATACTTGCAACTCGCAATGATAGAATCTTTCTCCTATGAGGGAGCATATTCTCATGCGGGCGCCAAGTGCGCTCGATTGACGGCCTCTCGCCTACACACAGAGACAATTTCTCCCAAAGTCCCATGTATCCTGTCGCAAGTGAGGCACTCAATACCGCCGACCCATTGCGCGACTTACCCCCTCTCCCCGGGGAGAGGGTTGGGGTGAGGGGATTCGTGCCTTTGCAGAACAACCCCCAAATGCATTCAAGTTAGCAGTTTCAAGCCGACAGTTGTGGGTCGGGTAGCGTGGATCTATCGAAAACGTAGTTCAAGCAAGGATAACGCAAAGTCTCGATACCAGAGTGCACAATCATCGTTGTTAGCGCGCCTCGACGTGCTTGCCCAGTTCACGCGGCGCGCCGAGCACTTTCGTAATGTCGTCGCCGGTCACGCGTGCTTGTCTGCTGGGCACGCCGTTCTCGGGACGGCTGGTCGAAACCAGCGTGTACGGCGGCTCCAACCAAAAGCGCCCGATTTCGTCGCGGCGCTCGATCCCGCGCTGCACGCCCTCCCGGATGAGTTCACGGGCCTTGGTGGGATGCAGGTGGATGGCGGCGGCGTTGAACCCACGGTTATCGTCCATGCCTTGACCGGGGGTCCGCCACCGGTCAAGGCCTTCCTTTACTACCGCCGTCTCGATGCCCGGCGCCAGCGCCTCTGCTTCTTCCGCCGCTGCCAGATCGCCGCTCAGAAAGACGTAGGGCACGCCGAAGTACGTTGCCCTGATGAAACTGCTGCCGGTCTCGCCTACGGAGACGCCGTTGATAGTCAGGTCTTCCACCGCAAACGAGCCGGAGTGGGCCAGATGGCCGCCGCTGGCATTGGACTTGGCATGCTGGCCGATGCTGATGGCGACGTCGAATGAGGCGTCGAGCCCAGCCCCATAGGGGCGCGGGCGTCCTTTCAGGAGCCGCGCTTCAGGATGCAGGAGCATAGGCGTGATGGCTCCATGGCCGTGGCCGTCCGTCACGAGGATGTCCGTGGCGCCGGCTGCCAATGCGCCCTCGATGGCCGCGTTAACTTCCAGCGTGGTGAGCTCGCAGCCGCGCTCGTAGTAACGGGATTCGGGGAAGCAGTAGTTCGGCGAGTCTATGACCCCCGCCACGCCTTCCATGTCTGTCATGACAAAGAGTTTCATACTTGTAGTACCTTCAGCGCTTGCGGCTCAGCATGTGCTAACTCGATTTGCTCTGCGGTCGTGAGCTTGCATTGCGGTCACTCTTGTAAGAGAAGGCGCACACGTCAATCCGTCATTCCCGCGCAAGCGGGAATCCATCTTCATTCTTGCCGTTGCCCTGACTCCAGCGCAAGCCCCAATTGCTAACTGCAGATCGCTTCAAGTTTCCTTACCTCCATCGCTCCCTTGCAAGCGAGAGGTCATCCGGTCAGCGGGTCAAAGAGCGGGGGACAAGCCCCCGCGCTACAAGGAATAACGCCTTTTTGCCCATCTTTCCCGCGCAAGCTCATCCCGTGCCGGGGCATAGAATCAATCTTCACTCCCGCTGCGCCTTGGACTCCAGCGGAAGCCGGAGTGACGGATTGCGAGGGCCGCTTACTGCGAACCCGTTCACCCTTCGACAAGCTCAGAGCCTGCCCCGTACTCGATACAGCGTATCGACACGATACGGGGGCGAACGGTGGCTGCCAACCCCAGTTCTAAGCCAATTGGCGGGGGACAAGCCCCCGCGCTACGGTTCACGCTACACTGCCAAACCCAGTAGGGGCACGATATATCGTGCCCCTACGGCGATCAACAAGCCAAACGACCGCCACGGCGATCAACAAGCCAAACGACCGCCACGGCGATCAACAAGCCAAACGACCGCCACGGCGATCAACAAGCCAAACGACCGCCACGCTCACGCCAGGAAAATGGCCGTCGCTGCCTCAGCCTATCCCTTCGGAACCAGGAGTTCGTTGATGATGTCGGTGGCCACGCGGCCGTACTCCTCGGGCGTCAGCTCGCCGGCATCGTAGGCGTCAAAGTGCGGACGAAGAGCGGCGCCGACCTCGCCCCAGGTTGGGTAGGCGTTCATGCCGTAGCTTGCCGGCGGGCTAAATTTAGCTTGCTCCGCGTGGGCGATGGCATCGAACCCGACAGTCTCCTTGAGCTGTTCGGCCGGCATATTCACCGCCGTCTGCACCGCCGAAATCGTGTGCCCCATGGCCAGCGTGAACTCCGTATTGGGTTCCGGCTCCATCATCCAGCGGTTCACCTGCCACGTCTCGTCGGGATTCAGACTAAAGCCGATGAGAATTGCGGGGAACCAGGAGCGGCCGGAGATGTTCACCTCTGCGCTGAACGGCAGCGTCGCGCCAATGGCTTCAAACGGCACTTGCCGGTAGCCGTTGGTGATGTTCATGCCCACTTTGCCGGTTTCCCAGATGGCGCGGCGACCGGTATTGGCTGCGCCCAGACTATCCGCTTCCTCCGCACTCGGCACCACGCGGTGCTTGAGTTTCAGGTCTACCCAGTAGGCCAGCCCCTCGATGAACTTCGGATGGTCCATCGTGGCGACCTGCCGTTCAGCGTCCCAGGAAATCTGGCCGAAGTACGCGCCGCGCTGGTGGCCGCGCGTGCCGTCGGAAGCGGAGACGCCGCCATTGTGCCCAAACTGCTCGTTGCCTTGCGTCATCGCCTTGGCGTATTCGAGGAATTTATCCATATTCCAGGAAGCATCGGTGGGATCGATGGGCGGCGGCTCCAGCCCGGCAGTATCCAGCATCGTCTTATTGAGCAGCACGGCGTCGCAGTTACCGGAGCCGGGCCACCCGTACAGGACTCCCCCAACGGTCCAGTGCGTCAGACTGTTCGGCAGAAAGTGCTCCGATGGCACCAGGCCGTCGGCCTTGAAGAAGTCGTCCAAGGGCGACAGGATTTCGCCTTCGATGAGGTCGGCGAAAGAGCCCCAACTCGTGCGCAGGAAGTCAATGGGTACGCCCGACGCTGCCTGGACGAGCAGTTTCGTCTTCGCTTCATCACCGCTGGACATATTCTGGATGGTAATGGTGATGTTGGGGTTGGCCGCTTCGAACTTGTCGAAGAGCGCGCGCACCTTGAGGGTGGCGCTATCCGAATCGCGCGACAGGTAGGTGAGTTGTACGTCCTCTGCCGGTTCCGGCGCAGCTTCGGCTTTCTCCTCGGGCTCCGCCTTCTCCTCCATTGGCGCGGCAACCTGCGCCGCACCGCAAGCAGCTAGGAAAGCTGCACCGCCAAATGCCGGTACCGCTGCCAGCACCGTCCGGCGTGAAAGTCGTGTCTCTGCCATGACCATTACTCCTCATAGTTGTGGGTGGGTCTGGACTGAAAACACCTACACATGCGGCAGGTCTATTGACACACACGACTGGCGTGCCCGCCTCCGCCATCGCTTGCGCTAAGTATATGCAATGACATATTGACTGTCAATTGTCTGCTTCAATGAGAGGCATCGTGGTACCATGGAGACTGATTCGCGAAACTGCTATGCACAGCAATGCCCTGCCACATGTCATTCCGAACGTAGCGCAGCGCAGTGAGGAATCTGGAGTCCTTACCCTCAAAGGAAATTCAAGAAGTCGATTCCAGCTTCCGCGACTTTGACGAAGTTAGCGACTTTGACGAAGTCAACGAACTCTATTCGACGCTGCGCTCGGAGTGACACGTAGGGTCAACATCGTGTAGCTGCGTGCCACAAGCAGCACCCAAAGAGGCGATTCTAAATCTCCCATGGCTGAAGAGTACATCCGCATCCGCGGCGCGCGCGAACACAACCTGAAGAACATCGACCTCGACATACCGCGCGAGAAGCTGGTGGTCATCACCGGTCTCTCCGGTTCCGGCAAATCGAGCCTGGCGTTCGATACGATCTTTGCCGAAGGGCAGCGGCGTTACGTGGAGTCGCTCTCGGCCTACGCCCGCCAGTTCCTCGGCATGTTGGAAAAACCGGACGTCGACCACATTGACGGCCTCTCTCCCGCCATTTCCATCGACCAGAAGGGCGCCAGCCGCAACCCGCGCTCCACGGTCGGCACGGTAACGGAGGTATACGACTACCTGCGCCTGCTCTTTGCGCGCATCGGCGTGCCCCATTGCCCGGAATGCGGGCGCGAGATTTCCCAGCAAACCGTGCAGCAAATGGTGGACACGCTGCTCGACCTGCCCGACGGCACCCGCTACATGATCCTGGCCCCCATCGTGCAAGACCGCAAAGGCGAGTACCGGCAGGTGTTCGAGGATGCGCGCAAGGCGGGGTATGTGCGCGTGCGCGTCGACGGCACGGTCTACGACCTGGACGAGACTCCCACCCTCGACCGCTACAAGCAGCACACTATCGAGATCGTGGTGGACCGGCTGGTGAATCGCGGCGGTGAGACCGATAAGACGCGGGTGGCGGATTCGTTGGAGACGGCGCTGCGCCTGGGCTCCAGCGTGGTGCGGATTGTCATTGTGGATGGGGCTGACCGTCACTCCCGCTTGCGCGGGGGTCCTTCCGGCGAAGAGAAGATGGATTCCCGTTTTCACGGGAATGACAGAGAGGGCGCGAGTGACAGAGAGGGCGCGAGTGATGGAGAAGGCGGAAACGATGGAGAGAGCGGGAACCCAACCGATCGTCATTCCGGCGTAAGCCGGAATCCAGTCCCCGATAGCCAATTCGCACAGAGTGGAAAGAATGACCCAAACCGTCACTCCCGCGAAAGCGGGAGTCCATCCGTAGAGAATGAGGAAGAGATGGATTCCCGCGTTCGTGGGAATGACGGACAAGAGTCTGACGACAGCCAGAATCCGGTTGAACTCCTTTTCTCCGAGCAGTTCGCCTGTGTGCATTGCGGCATCTCACTTGGCGAGGTGGAGCCGCGTACGTTTTCCTTCAATAGTCCCCATGGCGCTTGCTCGGAATGCACCGGCATCGGCACGACCATGGTGTTCGATCCCGACCTCATCGTGCCGAACAAGCGGCTCTCGCCCTTAGAGGGCGCCATTCTGCCGTGGTCACGGCTCACCGCCAAGGACTCTTATCTCTACCAGGTGGTGAAGGCGGTGGCAGCGCACTACGGCTTCTCCCTGCGCGCCCCAGTGGCGGAGCTCGCGGCGGAACACATCGACATCCTGCTCAACGGCACCGAAGAGCGCGTTCCCGTTACGGTGAAGGCCGCGCGCGACGAGGCGCGCACATTCACCGTGGACTTTGAGGGGGTGATCCCCAATTTGCAGAGGCGCTACAAGGAGACGGATTCTGACTACATGCGCGGGGAAATCGAGCGCTTTATGACCGTGCAGCCCTGTCCCGCCTGCCAGGGCGCGCGCCTGAAGCCGGAAAGCCTATCGGTTACTATCAACGCCCATACTATTGCGCAGGTCACCGCATTTGCCGTAAAGGACGCCCGCGCGTGGTTCGAGGCCCTGTCGCTCACCGAGCGGGAACGCCTGATCGGTCGCCAGATACTCAAAGAGATCCGGGCGCGGCTGCACTTCCTAGAGAACGTGGGGCTTGATTACCTGACCCTCGACCGCGCCACCGCCACGCTCTCAGGCGGCGAGGCCCAGCGCATCCGCTTGGCAACCCAGATCGGTTCCGGCCTGGTGGGTGTGCTCTACATCCTGGACGAGCCGTCCATCGGCCTGCATCAACGGGACAACCGCCGCCTCATCGAGACACTGAGCGGCCTGCGCGACTTGGGAAACACGGTGCTGGTAGTGGAACACGACGAGGAAACAATTCGCTCAGCCGATCACGTCATAGACATTGGGCCGGGCGCAGGTGAGCACGGTGGCCGCATTGTGGCGGCCGGGCCGTTGGAAGACGTGATGGTAGTGGACGAATCCCTTACGGCGGCTTTTCTGACCGGGCGGCGGGTGATCCCCGTGCCGCAGGAACGCCGGGGTCCTGCGACTAGCGCAGAGTCTGCCCCGTACGAGATACGGGGACGAACGTTTGCGGAAGGCTCAGAGCCTGCCCCGGACCCGACACAGCGTATCGACACGATACGGGGGCGACCGGCTGCGGCAGGCTCAGGACAGACTCCTTCGAGAAACTCCGGCAGAGCTCTTGCAACAGGCTCGAGGCAGGCTCCTGCGACAGGCTCCGGGCGTGCCCGGGTCACGGTCAAAGGCGCCCGCGCCAATAACCTTAAGAGTATTGACGTAACTTTTCCGCTGGGACGGTTTATCGGTGTGACCGGCGTCTCCGGTTCCGGCAAGAGCTCGTTGGTCATAGATGTGCTCTACCGCCGTCTGGCCCAGGAGATTTACCACAGCCGCGAGCGTTCCGGACCCCACGACGCGGTGCTGGGTCTGGAGAACATCGACAAGGTCATCGACATAAACCAGCAGCCCATCGGCCGCACGCCGCGCTCAAATCCGGCGACGTATACCGGCGCGTTCACGCCCATCCGCGAGATCTTTGCCAAGACGCCGGAGGCGCGCATTCGCGGCTATAAGCCGGGGCGCTTCTCCTTTAATGTAAAGGGCGGACGCTGCGAGGCCTGCCGCGGCGACGGCATCATCAAGATCGAGATGCAGTTCTTGCCGGACGTCTACGTGCCCTGCGAGGTCTGCGCCGGCCAGCGCTACAACCGCGAGGCGCTGGAAATCACGTACAAGGGTAAGACCATCGCCGACGTGCTTGACCTCACCATTGAAGAGGCGAACACCTTCTTTGAGAACATACCCAGCATTCACAACAAGCTGAGAACCCTCGTGGACGTGGGTTTGGGCTACATGCGCGTGGGACAGCCCGCCACCACGCTCTCCGGCGGCGAAGCGCAACGCATCAAGCTGGCCGCCGAACTCTCCAAACGCGCCACCGGCCGCACGCTCTACATCCTGGACGAGCCGACCACGGGCCTGCACTTTGCCGACGTGGAGCGTCTGCTGGAGGTGCTGCAACGCCTGGTGAGCACCGGCAATACGGTGATCGTGATCGAGCACAACCTGGAAGTGATCAAGTGCGTGGACTGGGTGATCGACCTCGGCCCCGAGGGCGGCGACGCCGGCGGTGAATTGGTGGCCGAAGGCACCCCGGAAGCCCTGGCCCATATGCCCCACTCCTACACCGGCGTCTACCTCCGCACGGTCCTCGAACGCGACGGCGCCCTAGAAAAAGCCCACGCGTCGTAGCCAATTCTGTCGAAGTCGCGGCAATTGGACGCGCTACGACAAGCCTCGCATCACCTGTGTGCTGCTGTTTACATCAACAAGAATGGGGTGAGCGACGTCTTGACTTGGTGCAAGGCAACCTCAGTCTGTTGCTAAACTTTGAGGTACCGGCTTTTGTGCAGAGTGAATATGCCATAATGATTGATGGAGCGAAGAGTCCAGCGTAGACCAATGGTGGCTGCTCGAGGAAGACCCAATGGCAACGGAAACTAAGGTTATCAACGTGGCGCCGGAAAGCGAGCTTGGGCGTTTCTTGGAAGAGATCGGTGAGGCGCCCGTAGTCCTTGAGAAGAACGGAGAGCGCTACGTGCTGGCACGGAAAGACGCTCATGACATTTGGGCCGACTACGACCCGGAGCAGGTCAGGCAGGCTTTGCGCCAGGGCACAGGCATTCTGGCGGGTGTCGATCGAGAGAGCCTACTTAGCGAGATTCACGCTGCGCGCGAACAAAACAGTCCCGGACGCCCCGCCCGCTAGTTCATGCCCTACCTCATTGATTCAGATTGGGTAATCGACTTCCTCGCCCAAGAATTCGAAGCGTTGCAGCTCATTGAGCAACTCGCACAAGAGGGCATCGCAATTAGCATCATCACCTATATGGAAGTCTATCAGGGAGTGTTGCGGATCCAGGAATCGGAAGCGGCATCGGCCCGGTTCGCAGCCCTCGTTGCAGCAGTACCAGTCCTGCCATTCTCTCGCGCCGTGGCGGAGCGATGCGCCCGGCTGAGAGAAACACTCAGAAAGCAAGGGAAGCGCCCCCAGCAACGAGCGCTAGATCCAATAATTGCGGCCACTGCGCTCACGCATGATCTGGTCCTTGCCACACGTAACGTTGCAGATTATCAAGACCTGCCAGACCTTGTTCTCTACGAACACCGCTAGTAAGAATGCGTCCAATCGAGATTCCACTGTATTTCGCCGACAAGAACGTTTCAGACTTAGTGTTATGCTGTTTGCAACTTCGCAATAGATGAGGGTATCCGCAGCCATGGCGAGAATAGAAGGCATTAGTATCAAGAACTACCGGGTGTTGAAGGACATTACGCTCGGTATGCCGTGGACTTTGCGAGAAATCCAGCCATTGGCCCCAATGACTGCGGTAATCGGGAAGAATGGCGTGGGCAAAAGTTCGCTTTTCGATGCCTTTGGCTTTTTGTCGGATTGCCTGAAGATTGGGGTGGAAGAGGCGTGCGACGCGCGAGGTAGGGGAGGCTTTGAGCGAATCCGTACGCAGGGAAGTATCGAGCCAATTGAGTTCGAGGTCCAGTTTCGGCAAGAGACTGGGGCATGGGACATCACATATAGACTGGCAATTGATCTTGATGCTGTGGGTCGTCCCTACGTTGCACACGAGACCTTTCACCAGTTTGTCACGGGAGAAAGCGGCGGTAAGATTCGCGCTTTCTTGGCAGTGTTTGAGGGTATGGGGTTTGTGTGGAGAGGGGCAACAGAAGGGCGGCAGTTCGATGATGATGGATTCGACGTTGAAGTTCTAAAGAGGCTAGCTGAGGGTGATATTAGTCCGGAGTCAGAGTACATCGAGTTGGAGGACACGCGCAGGCTAGGAATCGCAACCCTTGGCGCCCTGAAGCAGCATCCTAGGATAGCGGCTTTCCGCGAGTTCTTGGAAGGTTGGTACTTGAGCTACTTTACACCAGATGCTGCTCGCAGTTTGCCCTTGGCTGGCCCACAACGTCGGTTGAATGCGCACGGGGACAATCTCGGCAATGTCGTGCAATACATGGAGCGCGAACATCCGGACAGATTTGAATGCATATTGGCGCGCATCGCCGAGCGGGTGCCCGGCATAGACCGGATTGATACAGAATTGAGTCCCGATGGGCGCTTGTTGTTGCGCTTCAATGACCGGGGCTTCACAGATCCCTTCTACGTGCAGCAGATGTCTGACGGAACGCTAAAGCTCTTTGCCTACCTGCTCATGTTGGAAGACCCGGACCCACCACCTTTCATCTGCATTGAGGAACCGGAAAACGGCCTTTACCACAAGCTGTTGGAGGTCTTAGCCGCCGAGTTTCGCCGTCACGCCACTGGGGAAAGTGACACGTCGCAGATTTTTGTGACCACTCATCAACCGTACTTCGTTGATGCCCTGAAGCCTGAAGAGACCTGGATATTGGAAAAAGGATCGGACGGCTTCGCAACCATTCGCCGCGCCAGCGATGACCCCATCGTCCAGGCCATGGTGGATGAAGGTCTGCCTCTGGGCAGTCTCTGGTACAGCGACTACTTAGAGCGGACAGAGGCCAATGCACTTTGAGGTGCTGATCGAGGACCGCTCCGGCAGCATTGCGGTCGAGCAAATTCTTGAGAAGACTCTAGGTAGTGACCGTTCGATTCATTCTTGGAGACTGCATGCCTATAGGGGTATAGGTCGCTTGCCAAGGAATTTGCACGCCGTAGTAGACAAACAAAAGAGACTCTTGCTGAATCAACTTCCAAGTTTATTGCGGGGTTACGGGAAGAGTTTGCAGGAGGGCAATGCAGTCATCGTGGTTGTGGACCTGGACAGGCGCGACTGCATGACTTTCAAGCGAGAATTGCTCGAAGTCCTAGAAGCGTGCGATCCGCGCCCAACGACTCTCTTCAGAATCGCCATCGAAGAGAGTGAAGCGTGGTTGCTGGGAGACCGTAGCGCAATAGAGACGGCCTATCCCAAATCAAGCAAGTCCATTCTGAACCGTTACGTGCAAGACAGCATCTGCGGCACGTGGGAGCTCCTTGCCGACGCGATCCATCCGGGTGGGTCAGCGCGATTGAAGCGAGAAGGCTACCCGGTTGCGGGAGTGGCCAAGTGCGAGTGGGCCCGCAATATCGCCCCACACATGGACATTGATCAAAATCAATCTAAGAGCTTCCAGGTATTTCGCGATGGGGTCCGGCGGCTTGCCGGAATTGATTAGTGCCTTGCCCGAAGTCCGCTTGGCGACTAGCAACGACTCAGGCTCTAGCTTGCCAAAGACTTCTCACCGCAATTCGGCGTTGAGTGACACCTGCAGCTTGAAGATGATGCGGTCGCGGATGGTGTTGACCTCGGCGTCGTTGAGGGTGCGGTCGGCCGCGCGGAAGGTGAGGCTGTACGCCAGGCTGCGCTTGCCCTCAGGGACTTGCGGGCCTTGGTAGACGTCGAAGAGGTCGATGCTCTCGAGCAGATTGCCGCCGGCATCGCGCACCTCCTCCACCACGCGCTCGGCCGGAATCCCGGCGTCGAGCACAATCGCCAGGTCTTGTACCACGGCGGGATGACGGGAGGGCGCCGTGAACTGTTGGGTGGCGCGAGCCTGCGCAACTAACTCATTGAGATTGAGCACCAGCGCCAGTACGCGTTGGTCCACGTCAAATGCGGCGCTGACCTCGGCATTGATCTCGCCTACTATTCCCACTACCCGCTCTTCCTCGCCCTGGCCCACAGTCACTGCCGCCGTGCGATACGGGTGGAACGTCGGGTGCGCCACCGGCGCAAAGCCGTAGCTCTCAATACCAAACCGTTGCAATACGAGCTCCGCCGCCCCTTTGATCGTGAAGAAGCTATTCGCAGCGCGTGCGCCCCACTGCTCAGTGCGGAACTCGCCCATCACTGCGGTGAGGAGACGGCGTTCCTCAGGTAGTTTGCTGTGCACGGGCAAGAATACGGGCGCAATCTCGAAGAAGTGCACGTCGTCCGTGCGGCGGCGCAGGTTGTGCCCAAGCGTCTCCAGCAGACCCGCGAGTGTCACGGTGCGCAGCGCGCCGGCCTCCGAAGTAAACGGATTCTTGAGGTGCAACGGCTCAGCATGGAGTGGCAGCACTGCCTCGGCTACTTCCCGTGAGAGGTCTTCGGTCAGTTCAGCGGATATACCCTTTGGCAGGAGGCGTTCCATGCGGGTCGTGTTCGTGAGCGTATACGTGATGGCTTCCGCAAAGCCCGCGCCGACCATGACCTGTTTTGCCCGGTCCGTCCACGTGCGCAGCGGTGTGGGGACAGCGTCCGGCAGGGGACCGGACGGCAAGGTGGTTGGTATGTTGTCGTAGCCCACCATGCGGGCGACTTCCTCAACGAGATCGGCAGCGCACGATACATCCAGCCGGTGAAGGGGCACCGTAACCTGCAGCCGCGAATCCTGCCGGCGGTACGAAAAGCCCAAGGGCCGCAGCTTTTCGGCGGCGTTCGTGATGGAAATCTTCATGCCGAGCAACCGCGCCAGGTCTGCCTCCGAGAGCTCAATGGTGGGGCGGTTCTGCGGCCGGACGTAGGAATCAGCGGCGTGGCTGCGGCCACGACCGCCCGCATACTTGACAATCAGTTCTATCGCACGGTCTCGCGCAATTGGCGCCGCCTCCGGCGGCACGCCTTGCTCAAAGCGCCGGGAAGCCTCGCTGGGCAAGGCAAGGGCCTGCCGCGTGCGGCGGATAGACGTGGGATTGAAGCTGGCAGCTTCCAGCAGGATGCGGGTGGTGTCAGCGGTTACTTCCGTTTCTAATCCTCCCATTACGCCCGCGAGCGCAATGGGACCGTTGGGGTCGGCGATCACCAGCATGCCGGAACTGAGTGTCCGCTCTTCCCCGTCCAGCGTGGTCAAGTGCTCGCCGAGGCGAGCGCGGCGTACGATAATGCGGCCCTCGGCTACCTTGTCGTAGTCAAAGGCGTGGAGCGGTTGCCCAAACTCCAGCATCACGTAGTTGGTAATGTCCACAATGTTGTTGATGGGGCGCATGCCTGCGGCCAAGAGCCGATCTTGCATCCAGCGCGGCGACGGGCGAATTGTGACCTCCGTGACCAAGCCGGCGGCGTACCGCGCGCACAGCTTCGGCTCCTTGATGTCCACCCGCACGACCGGTTGACTGGGCGTGTCGATCTGGTGCGTTACCGGTTGCCGCAGTCGCTCGCCCGTGAGCGCCGACACTTCGCGCGCCACGTTGACCATGGCCAGGCAGTCACTCCGGTTGGGCTTAAGGTCAAGCTCCAGAATTGTATCGCCGAGATAGTTTTGCAGCGGCTCGCCCAAGGGCGCTTCCGGATCGAGAATGAGAATCCCTTCATGGTCGTCGCCTAAGCCAAGCTCTTTGGCCGAACAGACCATGCCCTCGGACTTGATGCCGCGCAGGACCGCCGGCTTGAGCTCCTTGATTTCGGGCGTATCGCTGTAGGCGTCAATGAGCATGGCGCCGAGCAGCGCCACCGGCACTTTGTCTTCCTTGGCAATATTGCTCGCGCCGGTGACCAGCGTGGGTTGCTGTTCCTGGCCGTAGTCTACGGTAACGAGTTGCAAGCGGTCGGCGTTGGGATGGGGCTTGATGTCTACAATCTTGCCGACAAAGGTGTTTTTCCAGAAGTCGCCAACCTGAATGACCTGGGCGACTTCGATACCGGCCATTGTCAACTGATGCGCCAGCTCATCTGCTGACAGCGTCACCTGCACGTACTCGTCAAGCCAGCGGAGTGATACTCGCATGTGATCAAAGACCTCCCAGGGAGTGCCCGCGCGAAGCCGCGCTGCTCTCCACACACTTGCTTACCTGCATTCTATGCGCGGCGGATTGATTCTGCCTCTGCCGCGCGTAATTGGTTTACCCTCGCCTAGCTGCGCGCATGGCGGGGCATTGCCCCTCTAGCGGAACTGCTCTAGGAACCGGATGTCGTTGCCATAGAAGTAGCGGATGTCATCGATCCCGTACTTCAGCATGGCGATGCGCTCTACACCCATGCCAAAAGCGAAGCCTGAGTATTGCGCCGGATCGTAATTCACGGCCCGGAGAACGTTGGGGTGCACCATGCCGCACCCGAGAATCTCCAGCCAGCCGGTCTGCTTACAGACGCGGCAGCCGTTGCCGCTGCACACATGACAGCTAATGGAAACTTCAGCGCCGGGCTCGACGAAGGGGAAGTACGAGCAGTTGAAGCGTACGCGCGTCTTGCCGCCAAAGAGCTGGCGCGCAAATGCGGTCAGCACTCCCTTCAGGTCGCCCATGTTGATCTGGTCGTCCACGGCCAGCCCTTCAATCTGATAGAAGATGGCCTCGTGGCTGGCGTCCGTCGCTTCGTTGCGATACACCCTCCCGGGCGCCACGATGCGCACCGGCGGCGGCGTTTCCTCCATCACCCGCACTTGCACCGGCGACGTATGCGTGCGCAATAGCATCGAGCCCAGGTTGGTGGCGGGCTCGGCGTCCACGTAGAACGTATCCCACATGTCGCGCGCGGGATGGTCGGCGGGAATATTGAGCAAGGCAAAATTATAGCGGTCCCACTCGACCTCCGGACCTTCTACCACGTGGAAGCCCATGCGCTCGAATATACCGAGTATTTCATTGAGCACCTGCGTGATCGGATGCAGTTGCCCCGCACGCACCGGCTCGCCGGGCAGCGTGACGTCGAGGGCTTCCCCTTTGAGCGCCTCGGCATGCTCGTTGCGCCGCAACTGCGCCTGCTGCGCCTCCAGGGCCGCGGCCAGCCGCTGTTTTACGGTGTTGGCCAATTGCCCGATGCGGGGGCGCTCCTCTTTCGGCAGTCCGCCCAGACCGCGCAAGAGCTGGGTGACTTTGCCGCTGCGGCCCAAGTATGTCGTGCGCCATGTGTTGAAGTCTGCCTCTGCGGCACACGCTTTTAGCTGTGCTTCCGCTTCGCGTTCCAGCGCTTCAAGCTGCGTCGGTATGTCAGGCGCCGTGGTTTCGTCTGCCATTGGTTGCTGTTCCTTACTTCAGAAACAAAAAGCAGAAAGCGGGTAAACACTTTCTGCTCAGCCGGAGAGGCGGGTGCGCTGCTAGGCTACGTTGCCGTGGTGCGCCTAGTCTTGGCCCGGCCCTCCGGGCCCGTAAACTGCCATGCCCACGGATACATAATTGCCTCCCGTTTCGTCCTTTAGGCGCTGCCTTGCCTTCAGCGGAATCTCATTGCTCGCCACGATCAATAGCATAGTATAGCGATGTTGTTTACTTATGTCAAAATGCCTGGCTAAAGGACAATGGAGGTGTAGTGAACCCCGGAGATTGGAAGGACTCACGCGCCAACATACGCCACCTTTACGATGTGGCGGCAGTTTACCGATTGTTGAAGAGACTACCCAATCTGCTATGTTGATATACTGAACGGGAAGATCAAGCACGCCATTGTGCGCGTTTGACCGAGTTCGACAGCCAAGGAAACAGCATGTCGACTGCGCCAATCTACAAACCCCTCGAAATCGAGGTAACCGACTTCGGCCCAATCGCCAAGGCGAAGGTCGAGTTGCGTCCGCTGACTGTATTCGTCGGCCCCAGCAACACGGGTAAGTCCTACCTGGCGATGCTGATCTACGCGCTGCATAGATTTTTTGGTGGCTTCGCACCGAATCCAGGCTTTACCGAAAGGGTAGGCCCGTCTATTTTTGACCGGTTTGTCGGGGCTTGGGAGGATGTTCAGCTGATTTCCGAGGGGGAGAGCGATGCTCTGCTGGCTTGGATGAATCAGTTGTTTGAGCGCATGCAGGATAAAGCTCTCCCAGAGGATTTTTGCGCTCGTGTGCCGGATGACGTTGCGCCACTTCTGCGACCTCTGCTTTGGAATTTGAGTGGGCTTGGTGACCACTTGAATGACGAAATTGCACGATGCTTTGGCAGCGAGGGTACGTTACGACTAATTCGACATGGAAGTAGAGATGGTGCAAAGGTCGCCCTGAAGCGGTACGTCTCAGAAATGTCTCTTCCGGCAGAGATGTTGGCCTACACACTCGTAATTCAGGAAGGCGAGACTGGGCTCACCGCTTCAATTCCTGATACGGCACCCTTGCAAGTAGGCAAGGGCGAAAGCGACCCCTTGCATCTAGAGAGGGTACAGCAATGGATATCACGCACCGACAGTCCGAGACAGTATCAGAGATATGCTGAACAGTATGAGAGATCCGGTAGCCAGGTTGCGGATCCAGATCAAAGAGACCTTATTCGACGCACTGCAGAAGACATGCGACTACTCGAACACAAACATGTGCAGTCAAGACGAAACGAGCTTGTTGGTCTCGTTGGTTCTTCCATTGTCAGTCCGCTGGATTGCGTGGCGCACTACCTCCCTGCTGACCGCGCCGGCCTGATTGATACACGCAGTTTGATCGTGGCCTCGCTGATCAGACGATCATTGCACACAGGACTGGAACGCGCCGAATCGTTGCCGGTGCTCTCCGGCGTGGTCGCTGACTTTCTGGAGAAGCTCGTTGTGTTCGAAAAATCTTCTCAGAGAGAACGAGAGGATGGCTGGATTCTCGCCAGAATGCTTGAGATGGAAATCCTCAGAGGTGAGGTGCATGAAGTCCGTTCGGAAACCGGCTCCTCAACCTTCTGCTATCAGCCCGCAGGTCGCAAGGAGGAAATCCCACTCATGCAGTCCTCCTCAATGGTGTCAGAGCTGGCCCCTGTAGTCCTGTATCTGCGTCATCTCGTGCAACCCGGCGACGTGCTGATCATCGAGGAGCCGGAGTCGCACCTTCATCCAGGCATGCAGGCTGCATTTACCCGACAGCTCGCCGCGGTGGTGCGGGCTGGTGTCCGCGTGATGATAACCACGCATAGTGACTACGTGCTGGAAGAACTGGCCAATCTCGTGCGTATGTCCGAACTGCCGGAGTCGCAACAGGCGGGTCTAGAGGGTGCTGAATTTGCACTTGAGCCGGAAGAGGTAGGCGTATGGCTGTTCGAGCCAAGAAAGCGACCGAAAGGCACGGTAGTCAAGGAGATAAAACTGGACACGGACTCGGGCAGCTTCCCGGCGGGTTACAGTAACGTTACCGAGGCGCTTTACAACAAGTGGGTTGAAATCGAAAGTCGAATTGTAGAGAATAATCCCAATCCATGAGCCTAGTTAGCCAAGTAAAGCCGACACTCAATGCAGATTGTCTCACACGAAGGTGCAAGAAGAACAATTGCTCACTGACAATGGGCAATTCTCTGGACCCATTCATCCTAGTAGACATGGATCACAAGCAAGCACCAAGACAAGGCAAGGGCGCGAAGAAGTGCGACTACATCTTCATTGGTGATGACAAGAATGAGGCCTGGGTCGCACCATTGGAACTGAAGGGCGGAAAGTTCAGTGCCAGTGACGTCGTTGAGCAACTCCAGGCGAGCGCGGGTGTCGCTGATAGCATTGTTCCCTCTGCGGCAGAGACTCGGTTTCGTCCCATAGTTGTCCACGGAAGAGGAATACACCGTGCTGAATTGGAGCGTATGCAAAAGAAGCGGGTACGTTACCGCAACCGAGACTTCCCTGTTGGTAAAGTGCGCTGCGGCACCTCATTAATTGATGCGCTGACAAAGTATTAGTAGCTAGACCATGGTTCTCACTAATCTCTGGCAAACTTACGGCCCCCTGGCGCGCACTTCCCACTTCCGCACAGTGGCGGCGACCGGCGCGCTCATTCTCGCAGCGTGGATTGTCTCACTCGCGGGCGTAGACGTGCCCTACCTTGCCGAGATTCTCGCGCTGGCGGCGGTGGGTATCGGCGGGCTCGGCATCGTGTGGGGCGCGCTGCAGGGCCTGTGGCAGCGGCAGGTGAATGTGGACGAACTGGTCAGCATTGCCGTGATCGCTTCGGTGCTTGCCGGTGAATATCTTTCCGCCGGCCTGGTGGTGTTCATGATGATCTTCGGCCAACTGCTCGAGGAAGCCACCAGCCAGCGGGCGACCGCGGCGCTGGAACACCTGGCCGAATTGCAGCCGGAGCGCGCCCACCGCATGGAAGGCGACGCGATTGCGGAAGTAGAGGTAGACGACCTGCAGCCGGGCGACACTGTACTCGCCAGACCGGGCGAGCGCTTGCCGGTGGACGGCGTGGTGATTACGGGCGTGAGCACGGTGGATGAGGCCCTGGTCACAGGCGAGGCTCTCCCTGTGCAGAAAGCGCCGGGCGACCATGTGTATGCGGGCACGCTGAACCAGGAAGGCGCGCTCACCATCCGCACGGAAGCGGTTGGCGAGCACGCGTACGTGGGCCAGATTAGCCGTCTGTTGGATTCGTTGGAAGAAGAACGCGCGCCAATTGTGCGGGTGGCCGACCGTTACGCCAAATACTTTACGCCCGCAATCCTTATCGTATCCGGCGCAACCTGGCTGATTTCCGGAGATCTCAGTGCGGCGTTGGCCGTGCTCATCATCGCGTGTCCGTGCGCGCTGGTGCTGGCAACGCCCACCGCCATCGTGGCCGGCGTAGCCAATGCGGCCCGCCACGGCATCCTCATCAAAGGCGGCGCACGCTTCGAGGCCGCCGGCGCGGTGGACACCGTCGCAGTGGATAAGACCGGCACGCTCACTCTTGGCGCGCCCGTGGTGCAACAGGTGATTCCGGTTGAAGGCACGACAGCAGAGACCTTGATAGCACTTGCCGGGGCGGTGGAACGCTATTCCGAACATCCGCTGGGCAAGGCGCTCGTAACCTATGCAGATGAACAAGGGCTCGATCTTCCTGCTGCGGAGGACTTTCGGGCCTTTCCTGGCTGGGGCGTGGGGGCACGTGTCGGCGAGCGGCGCATTCTGGTTGGAACCCGAGGGTTGCTCGAATCGCACGACGTCACCGGCATCCCGCCGCAGGAAACCGCGCCGCCAGCAGGCAGCCTGCTTCTGGTAGCAGTGGAAGGCCGGTTTCGCGGCTGGGTGCAGTTTGCCGACACCGTGCGTCCGGCAGCGTCCCAGGCAGTGGAGCACCTCCACGCGCTGGGCATCCAGCGGGTGGTGATGCTCACCGGCGACCGGCAACAGGAGGCGCAGCGCCTGGCGGAGACGGTGGGCATTGACGATTGGCACGCCCGCTTGCTGCCTGAAGACAAAGTTGACTGGATTCGCGACGCGCGCGCTGCCGGTGGGCGGGTGGCAATGGCCGGCGATGGCGTGAACGATGCGCCCGCGCTGGCGGCTGCCGACCTCGGTATCGTCATGGGCGGCACCGGCACGGCGGTGGCTGCGGAATCTGCCGACATCGCGCTCATGCGCGGCGACATCGGTCAACTGCCCACGGCAATCGCGGTCAGTCAAATGACACTGCGCGGGATCAAGCAAAACCTGCTGTTCGCGTTAGTATGGAACCTCGGTGGCATTGCCTTGGCGGCAACCGGTATTCTGGGTCCGATAGCCGCCGCGCTGGCTCACAATCTCGGCTCGGTTGCGGTGGTGGTGAACGCCGCCCGCTACATCGCCGCGCCAACCAAGATACCGCCGCACGTCCATCAGGAACCTGCCGCGCAGCCGCGCGACCCCGTCTCCGATCCGGCCTAGGCCGGTCCTCTACGGGGGTAGAACGATCGACTCCCTTCGCGTTGGCGGTTGCGGCCTTCGCGCTCTTACCACAGAGACGCTTGCATGTCCCGTCATTCCGACAAAAAGCTTGCCCAATACCTGCTATGGGGCCGGAAGCAGAGGCGCATGCTATGGTTGGCATCAGAGTAACGGCAAGCCCTGTCACTTCAATCTCGCAATTTCTCCTGCAAAGGGGTAAGAGATAACCGCCCAAGCATTCCCTGATGTTGGGATTCTCGGAGCGCCTGCCGTCGCTGGTTCAATCAACACGTTGCGCGAGCTTTGCGAGCTTCTCTAACACTTTGCGCCAGTGGGCGCGCATCTCCTCGCGTGTTTCCGCGCTATCCAGCTTTTCCTGATGGAAGCGCAGCGCGGTCTTGGCGCCGCTGGGGGTGAGAGAAACCTGGAGTGTCGAGGGCGCGGGGAAGTGCAGCGGCTGCCAGGTCAACCGCACGAGCTTGCCGGGGGTGAAGCTGCGAACCTCGCCGCGCGTACCCTCCGCCGTGGCATACGCGGCGCGCTTTTCCCAGCGCAGGTCGGGGACCGTGCCAAGCCACAACGCGCGGCCCTCAGGCTCAGTGAGGAGATTCCACGCTTGTGCCGGCGTGAGGGGCAGGCTCTTCTGCACGCCGATTTCGAAACCGGCGCTAGCCGTTTCACCGACACTGCGCAGGCCGCGGACGCGCTCATATTCCACCGTGACCGTCTGGCGCCACCACCCGCTCGCGATGTAGCCTTTGTCGTGAAGTAAACGCGCGATCAGCTTGTGCGGCAGCGCCTCCGCCCCTTCACCATCCAGCAGCGCGAACCATTCGGCCCAGTTCTTGCCGGTCGCTTTCTGCACCGCCGCGTCGGATATTCGGGGCTGAGTGGCGCTCATGAACGGTCCCCTGTGGCTTAAACTGCAACTCTTCGCATCTATTTTGCCAGACTCAGAAAGCCGACGAGATTCGATAAGAAAGCCTTAGGTGAAGGAGTATCGCCTCCACATTGTTGTTGTCACTATTAAGCGCATTTGGTGATCGTTTCACAAGTGACGCTTTCCCTGAGTGTCTTGCGGCAGCGGGCAAGTGCGGCGCCGTCAAACCGGCGGAAGCCGGTCTTGCAGCGTCCCTGGAGTTCGTCCCGCGGCAACCAAGGGCACAAACACTCCTCCGCAAAAGGTAGGGGCTCCTCCACAAAGCGTAGAGGCACGACATGTCGTGCCCCTACGCGTCACGCAGAGCCGAATGCAGGCCGGCCAACTCCCATCTCCACGCCGGACCAATTTGCATGCGAAGTGCGTGACACAAGACCTGCCCTGCATGCGGTTGTTTACCGAAAGGCGCGGTTTTGAAACGTAAACTCCGGCGGTATCGTTGTATGAAAGGAGATAGCCGCAAACGCTGTGCTACCATCAAGCTATGTAGGACGTACCCGAGCCGGTGCGCATCGATGTATGCCAACAACTGCATAGCCACGCTCCCGTCCACTCATGAAAATTCTCGTTCTTTCCGATACATTTCCGCCTGAGAGCGCCGGTGGCGCGGACGTGGTCGCGTGGCGGCTGGCGCACCGGCAGGCCCGCATGGGACACAGCGTCACCGTGGTCACGAGCACGGCGGACCGTGCCCGTGAGGGACTGCGCGAGGAAGACGGCCTGCCGGTGCACCGGGTGTTTTCCCGCTATCCGGAGCGCTTTCGCAACTATCTCACGCCCGCCAATCCGTTCGTGTTGGGCAAGCTGCGCGCGCTGCTGCCCGGTATCGCGGCAGACGTGGTGCATGCGCACAACGTGCACTCGCACCTTTCGTTCCAGAGCCTGCAACTCGCCGCGCAGGGCGGGCGGCCGGTGATTCTCCACGCCCACGACTACTTTCTCTTCTGCTGCACCAAGTTCATCTGTGCGGACGGCGAGGTGGCGTACACGCACAAGCCGTTCGACTGCGTTCCCTGCCAGCGCGCCCGCTACAACCCGCTGCGCAACCGCGGCATACGCGGCGTGGTGCAAGAGCACGTGACCCGCATCATCGGTATCAGCCAGGCGTTGGCCACGGCGCTGGCGCACAACGGCTATCCCGGCGTGATTCCTGTGCATAACGGCGTGGATCCCGACGACTACGCCTCGCCGGACCCGGCAGCGGTGGCGGCGTTTCGCGCCGAGCACGATCTGGGCGACCGGCCGGTGGTGCTGCTGGCGGCGCGCTTGAGCGGGAGCAAGGGCGCGGGCCAACTGGTGGAGTCCATGGCGCAGGTGCCGGGCGACGCCGTGGCCGTGCTGCTAGGCAATAACCCTGCTTACCAAGAGAAACTCACCAAGCTCGCCGCGCAACTCGGCATTGAGGAGCGGCTACGCTTCCTAGGCTGGTTGAACCCGCCGGCGGTGAAGCTCGCCTACCACGCCAGCCACCTCGTGGCTGCGCCGTCCACCTACCCCGATCCGTTCAATCTCACCCTCATAGAAGGCATGGCCTGCGGCAAACCCGTGATCGGCAGCGCCTTCGGCGCGGCATCCGAGATCATCAAGGACGGCGAGACCGGCTTCGTCGTCAATCCCCTCGACACCAAAGCCCTCGCCCAAGCCATCCGCAGCCTGTTGGAGGACCCCACCCGCCAACACACCTTCGCCACCGCCGGCCAGGCACGGGTTAGGGAGCACTTCACGCTGCAACAGCAAGCAAATCGGGTGCTGGAGATATATGACGAGGTCTTCGCCAAATCCCCCGCGAAACCTAATCGGTGAACTCAGCAGTCAGCGTGCCCATGAACCCTTACGCAAATTCGTAGACCTGCATGGATACGGCCTTTGATGCCTTGCCTTCTCCGTGAACCAGTTGGCGCACCTTCTCCGTGGTTTCCCGGCTGAAGGAGCGTTCGCCGCAGCGCTGGCACACCATAGACGGCACGCCGCCAACAAGCACGTAGCGACCATCTATCTGAAAGACTTCTTCCACCAACTCAATATTGCTTTCTTGTCCTTGGCAAACTCCGCACGTAAACATCGCTACCGTCTCCTAGCGTAGTTTTCCCAATCATCTGCGTCCGGTTCGTAGAGCGTAACAATCCTGATAAGGGTGTGTCGGCCACGGACACTTGGATGTGGAGCGGTCGCTGAGCGGATTCGCACTTGACCCTGCTTACTTCAGGCGCACTGCGGGCAGCCGCTTGAGCGTCTGATTGCGCGGGTCCACCTCTATGCCTACCGATTCCAGGGCGGTCACGCCGAGCAGCGGTTCGGCTTCCGGTTCGCCAAACACGATCGTAGCTCCGACGAACTCTCCCATGAACTCTACCTGGGCCGCAGCGATGCCCAGCCGGACCTCGCTGCCATCGGCCAACTCGTAGACGCGATAGCCCGTGGGCTTGAGGCCGATGGCCTCCAGGTGCTGCCGGGGCACGAGACAATCGGTAGCGCTGGTATCGACAAGGAAGAGCCCTTCCCAGACCCTGTCCGGCTCCGTCGGATTTCGAATACCGACAGTTACGTGCACTGCTCCCACGCTTTGCCTCCTTGCTTGCGCTTGGCGCCATCGCTTCCGGCACAGCCACCGGATTCGTCACATGCCCCTACATTGAGGCTCTCAGCTTGCGCTTGCGCTTGCTCTCAGATTGAATCCAGCAACGTGTACTTCCCACCCCCAATGCGCACGGCCGTGCGAAAAACCCGATATTCGCTGTGCTTTGAAAACACTCACCAAGCGCCATTGTACCGGAGTTGAAGTCCATCACCCCCTCCCGCTCATGCGGTACTTGCTGTCGCAGGTGATGAACGCTCGCTTTACAATGCAACGGCCTGACCCAACAGCGAGTCATCCCGCCTTGATGCGATGCAGGGGCAGCGCCTCGGTTTCCAGCGTGTGCAGATCCAGCCGTTGAGATGCATGGTCGATGTCGAAGCCAACCACCTCGCCGTCGGCATCAATATCGACGTTCAGCCCTTCAGTGACCTCGATCGTATCCACCCCCGGCTGTGCCTTGAACTCGACGTAGAGGCTGTCGGTCTCCGGATAGTAATGCAGCTTCATGGATTTTCCTCCTTACGAAAGCGCCGATCGAAGAATGCGTTATGAATAGTCTCGCCATCTTCCAGCGTTATGACGCGCAGATAGCGGGGGACGGTTTCGCCAGGCCGGATGACCGCTCCCCAAGAGCGCCAGCGCCCGTCCGCCTGCTTCTCCCGGCAGAGCGGCGCAGCGATGACTTGAACGCACCACGTTAGTTCGATGTAAGGCCGCTTGCGGCGTACCTGCTCATCGAAGCAGCGCGTTGTCCCCATGGGCCGGTGCCTTTACGAGGAGTCCCCCTGGCAAGCCTACCGAATACAGTCTCTTTGTGAACATGTGGCCGCATGTCGCCGCACGCGCTACTTGCTGCCACTCGGGAGTGGCCTGCTGGAGAGACTTATCATTGAGCGAGAAAGGAGAATCAGGAATCTTAGATTTGCCCCACGAGCGTATTCTTCAGTTGCGCGTCGTGGTCGTAGTTGTAGCTGATGAACACTTTGGTATTTGCCACGGCAACATACCTTTTGATGACTACAGGTTGCTCCATTTGAGGGTTGAATTCGACTATGCTGACCGGCGGTTACGCGGGAACATCAAAAACAAGCACCGTGAGCATTATCTCTCTTTCCGGGTCGTCGCGGTGGCGGAATATGTATCGAAAGCCAGTGTCGGATTCATACGGTTTTTCCGACTTATAATTGGGATGGGTCTTGGACACCTCCGATATCCTTTTAAGGACGGTCGTCAATGCCGTATTGCGGTTGAAAACGATGAGAGCGGTTTTGACATCTCTCCATGTTGTGTACCTTTGTAGCTGGTCGATGGCCTCCGTGAATGTCTTCGCCCCGTGCCAGAACTTGCATTCGGCGATGAAGATGTTCTTGTTTTCTACGCGGATAAGTATGTCTGTCTTCCCTTCGCCGTTGAATGTTTCGCCCGTGGCCAGTCCTTCATACTGCCCATTAAGTTGTACGAGGAAGTGTTGACGTAGCCCTTCCTCGTCCATATCGTTAAACGTCTTTGGGCTACGTTCCATCACCGCGACCATGTTAGAAATGACTGATAAAATGTGCTCATATTCATCTGTGCCGAGCGTAGGTTCCAGTTGGTGCGGAGCAGAGGGCATGGACGGGAGTTGTGGAGTGACAGTTCGTCTCACTTGTGGTGCAAGGTAGGTTGTAGGTGCGCCTTCTCTGCGTCTGAGCGCGAATCCGGTCTGCTTCGCGAGCTTCCTGTCCTTAAATAGCTTGTCTCGCCTGTCACTGATGCTTTCAGACACCTTCTTTAGAAGTGAAGCGTTGAATGGCGTTATATCTTCTTCGACCCATTCCAGATAATCTTTCAGCGCTTCCAAGTCCGAATTGAATGTCTCTTGAATCCGCGAAACAGTTGCCGGTGGTTCTTCATATACCATCACGAGCTCACCATCTCTCACATCCGCGCGCGGGAGTACAGATGACTGTGTGGATGGGCGGAGTTCGAAGAGTTGGGCATCACCAGTGAATGGTATGAAGTAGGTCATTCTGGTTCCCGTGGCATAGACTGGACTGGGGTCACCGTATGCGACATACTCCATCCTCTTACTGACGTCGATGTCGACATCACCGGGCTCCACCTGAATCTTCGATTCGTCAACTTGGATCGTATTCACTTTGTACTTCTCGACGAAATAGCTGCACAATTCTTGCTCTGATGTACCTAGAATTCGGTCTTCGTCGAGTGAGTTTATTTCAGATAACATCTTTGCTTCTTGATTGCGGAGGGCGTCACTGAGCCGTCCGCCGAAGAAAAGAGGCTCGTTCATGGGCTAACACCTTCATAGTCGTCATACACACGTTCAATCATGGGGCGTGGCTTGAGAGTAAACTGTGCAAGAGTTCAGGTATCTAAGCGTTCCGTAACGAACTGCTGCAGCAATGGGGAAGGCGAGAGTGGCAGAAAAAATGAACGCAATCGACATGATTTTCATGGGTTTATGGTATAGCCAAACTCTTTTTCCGTAAAGCTGTAGTGCTATGCGAAACGCTGTGCTATGAAACACTGGTTACACGTTCCGGCAGCATGGTTCTAGGCTAGGAGTCCACTCGGGTGAGAGAAGGCCACCCGACACACCAACGTAGATATGGCACGACGCCATGCGGCAACCCGCTTGGGTTATTAACTTTGTCCCAATTGTGCATTGAATTGGGCGGTGTCGTAATATTCGCGCCATTCAGTGATCTGGCCGTTGTGGCAGGTGATGAAGACGCTGGCGGGGAGGCGGGCGGTGTTGCCGGTGAGGCGGTGGCGGCAGGAGAATTCCCATTCGCAGGCGGCCGTGTCGCCCTGGGCGACGAGCGCACGCACCGTCAGGCGGATTTGGGCAAAGGCGCCAAAGAACGACATGAGCGATTGGCGGATGGCGGGGATGCCGCTGAGCGTCTGGCCGGAGGCGTTGGTGAGGACGGCGTCCGGCGCGAAATCCTGCAGGATGGCGTCGACATCGGCGGCGTTCCAGGCGGCGGTCTGGTGCGCAAAGATGTCAGCAGGTGTGCGGGCGTTGGTAGGCATGGGCAAAAGAATCCTTGTGTTGGCGAGGTCCTTCGTGTGCTGCTGTGGGCTTCACGCTCCACAGACGTCAGGTTGAAAATGCCCTACGCTACATAGAGCAACAAGAGGATGGTGGCCCCCCAAAGCGCCACACTCCCGAGCAGCCAGGGATCGCGAAAGAGCAGCATTTCGGGGCTGTCTGCGCCGCCGGGCGTGCGCGTGGCGCGCAGGTATCGGAGCAAGCCGAAGAGCACGAACGGTACCGTCACAAGGAGCGTCGGATTGCCGAGCGTGGCAGGCGCGAAAAGCGTGTAGAGCACGTAGGCCGCGACGGTGATTGCGGCGATGCCCTTGAGCCAGCGGTCAAGTGAGACGGTGGAATAGCGCGCCAGATTGGGGCGATGGCGCGCAGCCTGCGGGCCGAGCAGCGCCAGTTCGCTGCGGCGCTTACCCAGGACGATCAGCAGCGCCAGCAACAGCGTGCAGAGGTAGAGCCACGGCGAAATCGGCGTGAGCACAGCCACCGCGCCCGCGGCAGCGCGCAGCAGGAAACCGGACGCAATCAAGCACACGTCCAGCAGCGCCACGTGCTTCAACCAGGCGCTGTAGGCGACATTCAGGCCCACGTAGAGCGTGAAGATAGCACCGAGCGCAAGTTGCATGAGGAATGCGCCCAGAACAGCGCTGCTGAGCAGGACGACTGCCGCAACCAACGCCAGCCGGAACGGCAACACACCTGCCGCCAGGGGCCGCTCCCGTTTGAGCGGATGCGCGCGATCCGCCTCTACGTCGAGCATGTCGTTTACGAGATAGATGCCGCCGCTCGCGAGCACATAGAGACCGAACGTGAGCAGGCTGGCTAGCAGGGCAGTACCGTCGCCGAGTTGTTGGGAGAAGATCACGCCGGCAAAGACGAGGACGTTCTTCGACCATTGCTGCGGACGCGTGGAGCGCAGCAACGCAAAGGCTACAGTGAAGAAGCCGCGCCCGGCTGTCGTTGGCGGCGAGGAGTGCGGCGCCGCAACCGCGTCAGGCAGCGGGCTTTCGGTCTGTTGCCTACGGTCGCTGGCGCGTTGCGAAGGATCCACACCCTCTGTGAAGGACTCACCGCTCACTGTTTTCCCTCCACATGAGACGACTCCAGACGTAGATGGACCGCTTGCCGCGTGTGCGCGGAGATGCGGTAGCGGGCATCGATGCGGTGACCCGCAACCCAGACGATGGCGTTCTCCTCCGTGACAACCAACGGCACGCGGTCGCGCAGACGCGCGGGTACGCGGGCATCCAGCAAAAAGTCTTGCAGCTTCTTTGCTCCGGTCATTCCCATCGGCACAAAGCGGTCGCCGGGCAGCCGCGTGCGGACCCGGAGCGGGCCGTCCACCTGTGCGGCGTCCAGCCAAGCCTCTTCATTGGCGGCAGACTCTTTGAGAAAACTATCCTGATCGACCTCAACCAGCGCGGCGTGAATGCTGCAATCGAGCGGCGTGATAGCCGTGCGTCCGGGTATGGCGAGCGCGACCGGTGCAAACGAACCCTGCCGGGCGGCATAGCCGATCCAGATGCCGTCATGCTCCGCGCGGCACGACAAGCCGCCGGGCAGCGGCGACGCGGCGCCGGCGCGGCCTTCGTGCAGGGTTGCGCGGGCGTGCATAACGTGCGCGTGCTCCAGCCCCTGGGTGTGACCCGCGATTGCAGCCACGGCGCAGCGCAATACTGACGACTGCAGCGCCGGCGGCAAGATTCGCCAAGCGGCATGGTCCAGGAGCATCCCGTCGAAACACTGCCGCGCGTGTTGGTGCAGCCATTGCTCTGCTTGATCCGTAAGGTACTGGTAGTCTTCCTCAATAGTGAGTGCAGCGCGGGCCAGCGTGCGCGCCGCCTGCGGGTAGCGCGTTTCTAGCAGCGGCAGCACCGCGTGCCGCAGCCAATTCCGCTGTGGGGTGGTAGTTTCGTTGCTGCGGTCTTCGCGAAATGCCAGGTGGTGGCGCTTGCAGTAAGCACGAATGTCGGCGCGGGCAACAGCGAGCAGCGGCCGCACCAGGGTAAGCGTTGGCTCGGATTCGACACGTGCGCCCGCCCCGTGGCTGTCGGCGCTTTCTCCCGTACACCCGGTCGCGGCTTGGTCTGCAAGCAGCAGCGGACTCGCGTAGCGCATGCCGGCCAGCCCGCCCAGGCCGCTCCCACGCAAGAGATGCAGCAACACGGTCTCGGCCTGGTCGTCCTGATGATGGGCGAGGGCGATGAAGCGCGCGTCAATTGCACGAGCGATTTCGGAGAGCAGACGATAGCGCAGTCGGCGCGCCGTATTCTCCGGTGAGGCGTGGACTGCCTGCGCGCGGCGGACGTCTATTGACCGCACGGTACAGGGCAGGCCCGCCCGGGCGGCGGTCTGCGCCACGAACTCGGCATCGGCATCGGATTCCGCGCCGCGCAATTGGTGATTTACATGGCCTACGTGGAGGCGCCATTGCTGGCGGGGTGCAAGCTGCCGCAGCGCGGCGAGCAAGGCGATGGAGTCCGCCCCGCCGGATACTGCCACGACGATGTTGCTGCCCGCCGGCAGCAATTCATGCGTGGCAACGGTCTGCGCAACGGTCTCCGTAAACGGATCGGGCGACGGCCCGCCTTCGCGCCCCGCGTTCACTGCCACGTCTGAAATACGTTCCCTATTCTCCATGCTCACATGGTACCCCAGGCGCACCTGCCGTTCAGCTTGCGCCGTGCGTAGGTTGGTTTGGGTTGAAGAACTCCAGGCAGGCAGGTGGATGGACCCGTAATTTGGAGACGCCTCGCCTTGGCACTTGAGGTTGGCATGCGCCATGAGGCAGAACGGTGGGCGTATGGACTCTGTGGGAGAGTGTGTAGTGCATCCGTTCATCCTTCGACAAGCTCAGTACGAACGGATGCTGACCGACGAGGATGGATGCTGACTGACCAGGACGAGCGGATGCAGTCCGACGTGGAGGAACGGGTGCAGTCTGACGAGGGCGAATGGGGCAGTCTGACCAGGACGGATGGATTTCGACAAACTAGGACAAATGGATGCAATTTGACTCTAAATAAGCTTCTTTGCGGTGGCGCATCTTGACGTGTGTGCCATTTCCCTAATGAGCGCTCTTCATTTTGCGAACGCGTGCCTGTCTTCCCGTGAGCGCAGGGCAGTTGCGCCAGGTATAGGTCGCAGGACCGGATAGACGAGTGGAGAGAAGAGCTAGTTACTTTCGTGCAGCGGCAGCGGCGTTATTCTCCGGTGCTGCCAAAGCCGCCGCGATCGTCGCCGCCAAACTGCATCACTTCCTCCCATGTAATGCGCGGCGTGGGGATGAGGAGCGCCTGAGCGATGCGTTCGCCCCGCGCCACGGTTACGGGCGCGCCGGAGACATTTAAGAATAGCGCCTGGATTTCGTCAGTGTCGCCGCAGTAGTCCTGGTCGATTATGCCGACGCCGTTCGCTTTCAGCAGACCCTTGCGTACCGGCGTGCTGCTACGGCTGGCCACAATGAGCGCGTAGCCCGGCGGCACCTCGATCACCACGTTGCACGGCACCCGCGCCGTCGCCTGCGGCGCAATTGTCACCGTCGTGCGGGCGCATAGATCGAAGGCAACCGCCCCTGCGGTGGCGTATTGCGGCAGCGGCAGTGTGGGATCGATGCGCTTTATGCGTACTTTCACTCTGTGTGCGTTCACTCTGTGTGCGTTCACTCTAAACGAATGCGCGCTGAAGCAGCGCGATCCATTCCAAAAAGTATCCCCACTCCGGATCGTAGGGAGTCTCGGTGACAAGCAAGTCCTTGACAGGGACACTCGTCTTTTCCAGTGTATTCTCCCTGCGTTGGCCGTCGAGCGGCAGCAGCACCAGTTCTTCTCCAGGCTCTACCAGCCCCAGCCGCTCCTTAGCCACCGTGCGAATGTACGCATCAGTACCCCGGCGCGCGAGTTCTTGTTGCAGGGCTTCATGCTCCGCCTGGCGTGTTTCAAGCCGTTGCTCCAGCATGAGCACGCGTTGGTTGACCTCATAGCTATTGAGCACGCGGGCCGGGAAGCCGGTGAGGGTAGCGACAATGGCCAAACCCGCGATGAGGAGCACGTACTTAGTTACACGCGCTGATGTCTTGTCATTCGATATGCGCATGGACTATGGTTATGGGCGGCAGCCGGTTGCGAGTGCTGGGGTCACCGGCCGCTGCAGACGACACAACAGAAGTCACAGTCGCACTTGCCGTGCAAGGGTTGTCTCCGGCAGTCCCGCGTTAACGCTTGTCTGCAAGAAATGGCACAGCAAGAAACGTGAGTAATTCCATTTCGGACTGCGTTGCCGGCTCTTCGCCGGCGCAATTACGCAATCAGCCCAAGCAGCCGCATGCGAGATAACAGAGGATACGAAACACTAGGCTGGGAAACTGCGCTGACGGCGCCGCGACGTGAGACCGCACTGAACTGCAAAAGCAAGACGTAAACGGCAGGACGCCGTCACTTTCTTGAGGTATCAGTCTACCACATGGAATGGCGCAGTGCGTAACGAGCGACAGGAAGCAACCCTTCTGTGCCTGCACAGAAGGGTTGCGCAATGTAGCCGGCTATGCTGCGGCCCTCAGTGCCTACTGTCACGTGCGCGCGCCGTTCGTAGCGGAACCGAGCCGGTTTTCGTGCTCTGCACGAGAGAATTCACGTGAGCCGCTCGGAACGGGTTCCCTGGCGGTGATGCAAGGTCGACCACGGCAGCGGCCCTGTGGGTCTGCGAGACCTACCGTCAACTGCTCTCCGGCGTCGCGTATTGCTGCTCCCAGGCGCGGAACTGGTCCACGTTCACGCACTGGGTGAACTCATCGAGCGTAGTCATATCCGTAATAGTGTCGGTAGAGCCGTGCTCTTTGAGCGCCTGGTAGACGTGCTGCATGGCGCGCGCCGCCGAAAAGAGGCTCGAAAGCGGGTAGACCACAATCTTGAAGCCGATGTCGGCCAGGGCGTCCGGCGAGAGCACAGGGGTCTTGCCGCCCTCGATCATGTTGGCGAAGAGCGGCGCGTCGGGAAAAGCCTTGGCGACGGCGTGCAGTTCGTCGAGCGACTGGGGCGCTTCGATGAAAACCACGTCGGCGCCGGCCTCGTAATACGCCTGGCCGCGTTCAAGGGCATCATCCAGACCCAGCACGGCGCGCGCATCGGTGCGGGCGATGATCACCAGGCCGGAATCGCCCCGCGCATCCACGGCGGCGCGCAGCTTCTGCACGTGGTCCTCCATGGGAATCACCCGCTTACCCTCCAGATGCCCGCACTTCTTGGGCCACTCCTGGTCTTCCAGGATGATCCCGGCCACACCCAGCCCCACGCATTCGCTGACGGTGCGGATGACGTTGAGCGGGTTGCCGTAGCCGGTATCCATGTCTGCGACAAGGGGCACATTCACGCTCTGCACGATATTGTGGACGCGATCGAGAATCTCGCTAGCGGTCATCAGGCCGAGGTCCGGCACGCCCAGCGCGCTGGCGGCAAAGCCGAAACCGGTCGTAAAGACCGTCTCGAAACCGGCCTGCTCCGCGAGCCGCGCGCTCAAGCAGTCATACGCGCCGGGCAGCACGACGATACCGGGTCGTTCGATTAGGGCCCGCAGTTGGGCGGAACGCTCATTCACCTGGCAAGCTCCTTATGTGTCACTTTCTATTGGCGTATTCGCGCGTTCATACAGACATTGTAGCCGCAGGCATGTGTTCGCACACAGTCTTGTGAAGGTCAATCAAAATACTCCCTTCAGGTCTTGACGAATTGCGCTTGACGAGCATAGGGTAAGAATGTCAGATTTAACGCTTACGGAGAGGAGGCTGAATCTATTCGGTCCTGCAAAGTAAGGATTCACGTGACTTTAGAATTGCCCCAAGCGAAGGAGATGCAAGAGTGGATATTCGAGAACGCTTAACACGACGTTCGTTGTTTGGAGGTGTCGCTGCACTTTCCGCAGGCAGTCTCTTGTTCGCCGCGTGCGGCCAGGCGACGACTATGGAATCGGGCGGGGAGATGGCCGAGGGAAGAGACGAAAAAGGCGGAGGAAGAAAAGCCCGCCATGGCCGAGCCCGTAGAAGTGTCATGGCTCACCCACCACAACAGCCGCCAACTGGATAACGTCGACGGGCTGGTCAAGGAGCCCTTCGAGGCCGACAATCCCGGCATTACGCTCAAGTGGATCATCTGGACCGGCGACCGGCGTGAGTTCCTGCAGACTCTCGTGGCCGGCGGCCAAGCGCCCGACGTCGCCTGGCTCACCGACCCGGCGCTCACGGCGCTGGGCGCGGTGGAAGCCATTGACGACCGGGTGGCCAAGGACCAAATCGACCTGAGCCCCTTCCCCGAAGCGGCCATGGACGCCTGGTTCCGCCGTGACGGCAAGCTGTTTGCGCTGCCAAACCAGTCCGGCGGCGACTGGCCCGTGGCGCCTACCAACAAGCGCATGTACGAAGAGATCGGCCTGAACCTGCCGCCCACCGACTGGCAGGACCCCGATTGGGACTTTGACCGCTTTACGTCCGAAATGAAGCTGCTGACCAAGGAAGACGGCGGCAAGACCTCGCAGTTCGGCTTGCTGGGCGCGAGCCCGGTCTACCTCTTCATCGACTGGCCGAACCTCTTTGACACAGAATGGATCGCCGATGACAACCGCACGGTGACTTCCGACGACCCCGCGCTCGTGGACGCTTACGAGCGCTTCTTCACCATGGCGATTCAGGACCGTTCCGTGGACAAGCCGGGGCAGGTAAGCGACCTCTTTGGCACCAACGTCAGGACGGCGTTTGTCGAGGAACGGGGCGCCATGCTGCGCAGCGCGCCCGGCGGTTTCTTCATGATACTGGAGGCGATTCAGCGCGGCGCGCCGTTCGTTTACAGCCCGATTGTGCGCGGCACCAGCGCGCAGCCGGTTTCCCACCTGAACCTGGACGGCAACGGCATTGTGGTCGGTTCTAAGCAGCCGGACGCCGGTTGGGAACTCATCAAGTGGGGCAGCCAAACTATCAACTGGGCGATCTCGCGCGGTACCGGCTTCCACCGTGTCGATTTCTTCGACGAATGGGCGCAGAATATCTACGGCGATGCGGACTTCCAGGCAGAGGTGCGCTTGGAGGTCTACCGCGACGCGCTGCAGTACGCCGTGCCCGCGGGCCGGGCCTTCCGTTCCGCCGCCTACAACCAGATCCGCGACCAGCTCATCAATCCGATCTTCGCGGACCTTTTTGAAGGCAATGTGACCGTGCAAGAAGCCCTGCGCGGCATGAAGGCGCCGATGCAGGCCTTGGTCGACGAGGCGCTCGCGGGGTAGCGTTGCGCTGCGGAGACACGCTTTCGCGGATACGAAAAGGGAAGAGCCGGCCGCGGCCGGCTCTTCCCTTTTCTCTATTGAACTGCA
The DNA here is from genome assembly GCA_965207135.1 of Chloroflexota bacterium. Taxonomy (GTDB): domain Bacteria; phylum Chloroflexota; class UBA11872; order VXOZ01; family VXOZ01; genus VXOZ01. Next base: position 116,722 of record OZ242272.1, read on the forward strand.
GTCGTGCTTCAGCCGCTGGCGGGGCGGGGCGTTAGGGCAGAGATACGTTATAGTGAAGACAGATAAGGCTACACTCTTACTACATCTTGGTTGCATCGCACTGAAAAGACCTCCGCGGCTCACAACGTTGGCGATATCTAGCACAGGCGCGCGCCGCTTGCGGCCACTCAAGCTGCCCATTGCGCTACTGGTCGGGTTCGGCTTGGGCATGGCGCTGCTGAGCGCGTGCGGGTTCTTTGCTCCTAACCCCGCACCGACGCCGACGGCGGTCCCTACACCGGCACCTTCCGCCGTACCTTCGCCAACGCCGACGGTTGTCCTCTCGCCAACGCCGACTGCGTCGCCGGGTCTTACGTCTCCGGCGACTCCCCCACACACAGCGACGGCGGCTGCCCCGCCGACACCGACCCCAACACCGTCAGGCCCCGAAGCGGCGCTAGTTGGGGACTGGGAGGGCGTACTGAGCGTACTGCGGTCGGAGATCCCCATCAGCGCCACGCTTCAGATTGAGGACGGTCAACTCTGGGGCACCATCGATATCGATTCGCGGCAGATTGAGGACCTTACCTTTACCGCCGAACTACAACCGGATGGTCGGGTTCGCTTCGTGATCCCGCAAGAGGGTAGCGACTTGACCTTCGAGGGTGTGCTGGAAGACGGTGTCATTACCGGCGGGTTCAGGGTAGGTCTCATTGGGGGGACGTTCACTTTAGAACACGTGCCGCCACCTGCCGCGCCGGCCGGCAATTGAGAGAATCCCTCGCCTATTGCACGGACAGACAAAAAAGCTCCCTCCGGCCAGGCTTGTTACCGCACTGTCGAAGGGAACATGCTACTATCGGTGGGAAATAACTTTGAGGGTAGTTGTAGTCTTTATATCAGAGGCGTTAGTAATAGTAGTGCGAAAATTGTTCATGCTTCTTGGCCTGGCGGTGGGCATGATTCTGCTGCTGACTATTGGGATGGCGATTGCGTCTGCTTTAGGCTTCCCGCCACAACCAGCGGCAGAACCAGCGGCAGAACCAGCGCCGCCCCCGTCTATTGGCGAGACCGAGTGCGCGACGGTGAGCGTAATCCGCGACAATTTGTCCATAGAAATCCGAGGGGGCGCTACTCTCTCAATCCCCATCGGCTGGATTGCCCCCGACGGCCGTATGAGGGTGCACGTTGGCTTCATTCGCGATGATGATCTCGGTCAAACCTATAGCATCGTGCGTTCTGGGGCCGACGGCCGGGTGATGCGGCACTGGGTGGCGCCCAACGAGCCTTTGGTCCACAATATCCCCTGGGCGGTGGTAAACACACAGTACACCGTGCCGGAGTGCGTGGTAAGCGCCGTCCCGCTGGACGACCAATACCCGGCCCAGGGGCAACTCGTGCGGCGCTTCCGCAGCAGCGATGTCCGCATATTCCAACATGTGGGCGACCGCAAATGGCGGCTTGTGCCGGATGAGGGCACGTTTCAAGCCATGGGCCTCCACTGGTGCAACGTTACGGCAGCGGATGCCGATTTCTTCAGACGCATTACCATCAGCGAGCCGTTCGCCAGCAGTGGCACGATGCCGAGGGACGACTACCCCAACTGCTGGAACGAGGTACAGCCCCAGCCACCGCCGGACGGCTAAGGTGAGAGCGCTCGGAATACACCCCCTCCCCCAACCTGACCTGCGTCCGTCGTGAGGAAGGGACTAGAACGCATCTCATAGATACATAGCTCTGCGGGTATCTGCCCTGCGACAGGCCTGTACTGAGCTTGTCGAAGTGCTCAAGGTGAACGGAAAAGCTAAGAATCCGTTCGTGCTGAGTGGGCTTCGCGAAGCTTGGGCTCTACGAAAGCCCTTGTCGAAGCACGGGTTGGCGCGTCGAACTGCATTATGGGATGGCTGCTAGGCAAAGCGCAGGTTTTGGAACCTGTACCCGCCGAAGCGATAGGCAATGCGGCGATTGCCCGTTTCCTTACGCGCGACAACGCTGCCCGGCACGGTAGAGCGGTGTTGCCGGGCTCTCCGGTGGGAGAGTGCCGGAGTAAGGGTGAGGCACAGGAACATAGCTGGGAGAAGCGAGCGCAATGACGCTCACTCCCCTTTGAACTCCGGCTCGCGCTTTTCCACGAACGCGCGCAGTCCTTCTTCGGCATCCGCCGAGGCGCGCACGCGCTCGAACAGTTGGCTCGCCAGCTTCACCCGCTCTTCCAGATCTAAGTTCTGACCCCGCACGGCGGCTTCCTTCATGCCGCGGGTTGCCAGCGGCGCATTCCGCACAATGGTCTGCGCGTACGCCGCCGCCGTATTTGCCAACGTGTCCAACGGCACGACCTTATTCACAAGATGCAGACGGTGGGCCTCCTCGGCGCTGATGAACTCGCCGGTAAGCAGGAATTCCAGCGCGTAATTCAGCGGGATGCGGCTGGCGAGCATGGAGGGGCCGCTGATGGAACTGATGCCGCGTTTGGCCTGCGGCCAGCCGAATTGCGCGGTGTCGGCGGCAATCCTGATGTCGGACGCCAGCGCGATGCCGCCGCCCTGCGCCAGACAGTAGCCGTTGATGGCCGCGATGATGGGCTTCCAAATTCGCGTCTGCATCACGTAGAGGTCCTCGATCGACGTCCCCGGCGCTTCGTCTCCCGACGGCCCGCCCATCTCCTCCAGGTCGTGGCCGACGGAGAACGCCCGCCCCGTGCCGGTAATGACGGCCACCCACGCATCGCCGCGCGCCGCGAAGTCGGCAAACACCCGAAAGAGCTCTTCCCGCATGGCGCGGTTGATGGCATTCAGCTTATCCGGCCGGTTCAACGTGATCTGCGCGACTCTGTCGGTGACGGTGTATTCGATAAACGACATGGTGATCCCTTTCGTTACCGTATGTTCCCAACGCCATTGCATGCCCGCCAGAGTCCGAATTGATCGGCGTGGCGTTCGGTAGTCCTTAGAAATAGGTAGGGGCACGACATGTCGTGCCCTAGGTTTCGCAACTCAGCCGAACATCCGATGGCATCGTACCTTCATCCCGGCATGCCCTAAACCGTATGTCTGCTTACTGCGGCACGCAACAATCGCCGTCACGTTTGCGCCGCCGTAACCAGCGGCTCGATGCCGCTCACGTCGGCTGTCGCGCGTGCCACGTCCAGGTCGTACATGCGCTGGAGATTCAGCCAAAAGTCAGGCGTCATGTTCAGCGCTTTGGCAATACGCAGGGCGGTATCTGCCGTGATCGCGCGGCGGCCGTGCACGATCTGGTTGATACGTATCGGCGGCACTCCTATCGTCTTCGCCAAGCGGTACTGGCTGATGCCGAGTTCATTGAGAATCTCTGCCAGGTGTTCCCCGGGATGGATTGGGACGGCGGTCGCCATAGTTGCCATTCTCCTACCTAGACACCATGACATAGCCTCGGTCGGCGCAAGAGTATCTCCCTCTGAGGAGACCTTTGCACGTCCAAACTGGAATGTGCAGAATCCCCTCTCCCTGAGGGAGAGGGCTAGGGTGAGGGAGAATCCCAGCCAATCCAACCCAATCCCGCTTGCTCGACCGAGCTAGGCAAGTGTCTCCTAATGATAGTCCGTAATTTCAATCTCCATCGCGCCCTGCTCTGTCCAGCGAAAGCACACGCGCCACTGGTCGTTGATGCGGATGCTGTACTGCCCCGTGAGCTCGCCTCTCAGCGTTTCGAGACGATGAGAGGGCGGGACGCGCAAGTCGGACAAAGCAGTTGCCGCTACGACCCGCTGCAGCCGCATCCGCGCCCGTCGTTGAATATCAGGCGGCAGGTGGCGTACATGCTGTCCAGCGAACACCCTCTGCGTGTGCGTGTCAGCGAAGCGCCTCACGGATAGATATTATCGTGTGGCGATAACAGTGTCAAGATCTAATGACGTATCCACTGGTCTCACCTGTAGCGTTGCATAGCAACTTGGGCAGTGCATAAGGCGGTTTGCCCTAGATTCCGGCTTTCGCTGGAGTATCTGTGTTAGAAGTCAAGGGAAATCAGGCTGTTTTTGGATAGTATTCTTGCCAGGGAGTACCGCGCTGGACGATGGCATTGAGGTGCAGGAGCATTTTGCGCATCACGGCTACCAAGGCGACCTTGCCTGGCTTGCCGCGCTGGCGCAGCCCATGGTAGAAGCTGCGCAGACTGTTGTCATGACGCACGGCGGACAAGGCGGCGAGGTACAATGCCCGGCGCACGACGCTCCGACCGCCGCGGATGGCGCGGTAGCCGCGCTGTTGCCCGCTGTCGCGTGACCAGGGTGCGAGCCCGGCCAGCGCCGTCAAGGCCTTACCGGAGAGCTGACCGAGTTCGGGGAGGAAGGCGGTGAGGGTGGCAGCGGTGAGTTCACCGACGCCGCGCATGCTGCCGAGCAGTTGCGCGCGCTGCTGGAGGCGCTGGCTGCGCTGGAGCGCAGTTTGGTACTCCTGGTCCAGCCGTTTGATCTCTTTGTCCAACCAGCGGAGATGGCGTGCGATGGAACGCTTGGCATCAATAGAGAGCCCTTTATCCAGACGGTTGTGTTCCTGCACGCGTTGGTCGACGAGTTGCTGGCGCCGCCGCAGCACGTCTTGCAGCAGTGCGCGTTCCGGTGAGGGTGCCGGCGTGCCTGCCAGCGCAAACACGGTGCCGAAGCGCGCCAATACCTGTGCGTCCAGACGATCCGTCTTGGCTTCTTCGCCACAGGCCCGGGCGAACGCTCGTACCTTGTTCGGGTGCGCCACCACCACCGGCAGCGGCGTCGCCTGAAGCCGGTGCACCACCTGGCGTTCATACCCACCGGTCGGCTCACACACCACTACCGTGACGCCGGCACGCTGCAGCCAACGCAGCAACGCCGTGATGCCCGTCGTGTTGTTGGCAAAGCCCCGCACCGGCCCCTCCGCTACCGACACATCGAGCTGCGCTTTCCCTACGTCAATCCCTGCCACAACTTTCATCCTGCTCTCCTTCCTGGCATACTGGTGGTGTCCTCCACACTTGCAGATGCGGGCCATTGGTCTGCCCAGGTATCTGTTCGGAGCGACATTCTGGCGCGAGGGGTGTCGTACTCCGGCGCGATGCAGCCAAATTGCAGTACTGGCTCATCTAATGACGGTCGACGCGCCCCTCGCGTTACCCTCTCACCTTCGCTCATTTGCCCGCCTTTTTCAACATACAAATGACGGAGAGAATGCCGGTATGACTGAAAGAATGCTGGGATGAAGGAGTGACTGCTGGAATTGGGGGGGGGGAGACCCGGATTGACAAGCACGTAGCGTTTCCGCTCTATAGCAACAGAAGGAGAAGGACGATCCCATGGCAATCAAGACATGGCCCGCGGAGGTCAACAGCGTCCGCAAGGCGACCGTAGTTCCCTTCGATGAGATAACGTTGCCGGAAAAAATCTTCATTGTTCCGGGCTCGCACTTGGACTTCGGCTGGTGCGCGGGCATCTCCGAGTGTCTCGCCTACGCCGACGAGCTAATAAAAGGCTCCATCGACGCCATCACCGGGCCGGTGCCGGACTACCGTTTCACGGTCGAGTACGCCGCGTTTCTGCGCCACTTCCTGGCGCGCTTCCCGGAATACCTGCCCACGGTCAAGCAACTCATCAAGGAGCGCAAGCTCGAGACGACCGCCGCCATGGTGGGCTACATGGAGGACATTCTCGACGGTGAGATCATGGTGCGGGAGATCGTGCATGCCAAGCGCTTCGCACGCGACGTGCTGGAGTGCGACCTGCCCACGGCGCAGCACTCCGACCTGCCCGGCCACACGCCGCAATTGCCCCAATTGCTCGCCAAAGCCGGCGTCAAATACTTCTCGTATACGCGCTTCCGACCGTATTCCCCCGTCCACTGGTGGGAGGCGCCGGACGGTTCGCGGGTGCTGGCGGCCAACCACCTCAACAACTACGGCTGGGCTTTCTTGCTTACCAATCCGGAATTCGGCTGGCTGCCCGAGTATGAGGGCGATGAGCCGGAAGTGTATTCAATTTCGCAGGCCATGCGTCTCTGGCCCTTGCCCGTGCTGCTCATGATGGGGCAGTCCGACCTGCGTCCGCCGGTACCGGAGGACATGGTGGCCGCGGCCAAGAAACTCACTGACGAGGGTAAGCTGAACTTCACCTTTTCGACCATTACGGGCTTCTTTGAAGCCGCCGAGCGGACCGGCAAGGTGGATGATCTCCCCGTCTATGGCGGCCATTCCCCCTATGCCTTCTATGCGATTCCAGCGTTCGCGCCGCGCGTCTATCTGGAAGCGCGCCACGCGGAAAACGCGCTGGCATCCGCGGAGAAGCTTTCCGCCATTCGTGGCCTCCTTGGATTGGGCGCATACCCGCGCGCCGAACTCGATCCCGCTTGGGAAGACCTCTATAACTGCCACGACCATAACGTTGGCGGCAGACATGGCGAACTCAACGATGACGTGCGTTACAAGACCGCCGTGCACGCCCGCATGATCGGCCAGGAGATTGCGCGGGAGGCGAACAACCAGTTTGCCACCCACGTCAATTATGCTCCGCCCAGTGACGAAGCGCGCACAATCCTGGTGAGCAATCCGCTCAATTGGGACCGCTCAGACGTGGTGGTGGACTACATGGAGTTTGGCGGCGATAACGTCACCGGCATCCGCATCACCGACGGGCAGGGCAACGAGATGCCGTGCCAGGTGATAAAGGCCCAGAACGCCGGCGACGACCGGGTCGACTTTGCCGGCTTCGGCTATTCGCGGGTAGACTTTGCGTTTCTGGCAAAGGACGTACCCTCGCTTGGCATCAAGGCTTTCTACTTGGAGCCCAGGGTCGGCGCCAGCGACCAGAATACGCGGCGCATGACCATGGAGCAGGTGGTCGAGAACGACCACTTCCGGCTGGATGTCTCCAGCGGCATGGTCAAGAGTTTACAGTGGAAGCGAGCGGACGGCTCAAGTGTGGAACTCGCCGCCGAGGCAGACCATTACTTCAACGAGGTCGTGGTACTGGAAGACCTGCGCTTCGACCTGGAGGATTCCCAGGACGAGCAGGCCATGAAGGTGCCAACGACCGATGAGGCGCTCGAGGTACAGGCCAGAGGCGAAGACTGGCTGGCCGGCACGAATTTCACCGGCCGGGAATGGCGGGCGAGCGACGGCCCCACCCAGGTGCAATGGGTCGAGCGCGGGCCTATCTGGACCACGGTCTGCATCCGCAGCCACGTACTGGAAGCGCCAATCGTGCAGGAAATCCGCCTGCACAACCACGAACCGCGCGTGGACCTGACGACCACCATCGACTGGAACGGATCGAAGAATACGCAGGTGCGGCTGGCGTTGCCCTACAACGTGCCAGGCGGTGAAGTCACGTATGAAGTGCCGTATGCCAACGTGGTGTTCGGCAAGGATGAGGTGCCGAACACGTATCGCGGCGACGGCTCGCGTTGGGTGCAAAAGTGGCTGGATGTTTCCAACAGCGACTACGGCGTCACGCTGGGCACGAGCAACTGTGTCCATACCATCAAAGGCACGTCCGTCTACCCGATGTTCATTCGTACGGCGTACTCCTGTGGCACGCCGTTCTTTGAGTACCCGAACCTCGGCGTGCACACGTACCATGCGACGCTGGTGCCGCACGACGGTAGCTGGCGGAGCGCCAACGGCGAGCGCGTCGGCTGGCAGCACTGGAACCCCTTGCAGACCGCTAAGCTCGCGACCGCGGCGCCGATGCAGCCGTTTGCGGGCAATACGTTCCTCAGCGACTCCGAGAGCTTCGTGCGCACGGACGTGCCCAACGTGGTTATCACCACCATCCAGGAGCACCCGGACCGCGCCGGTAACTGGATGCTGCGCCTCTTCGAGGCCCACGGCGAGGATACGACCGTAACGCTGGAGCTCCCGCGCGGGGTGGAAGCGGCGTGGGTGACCGACCTCATGGGAGACCTGGAGACGGAGCTCGCGGTTTCCGGCAGCACGGTCACCGTGCCTTTGGGCGGCTATGCGATTGAGACGATAGCTGTTGCTTTTGGGGGCTAACGAACGCGTCTTGCGAGCAAAAGCTGAAGACGTGAACTGAACATCGGAGTGCTGAGCTGCCCAGTCAGATTGCTCAAGTGCACTCAGCAAAACCTACCTGCAACAAGGATAATCAATAGCAAGAGAGAAGAACCGTTCGCCCTGAGCTTGTCGAAGGGTGAACGGTTCTGCACGTCACCCACCTTCCAACCGTCCCCGCGTCAACGTCCGCCAAAGTCATCCCACCGTGCCGAACAGGAGCGTTTCCGTCCACCCTACGCTTGGCGAAATCTGAGCCGTGAAGATGATAAGGCAGAAGCGGACTCTAAGTGCCGGAACAATCTGCACGCAGAGGCCGGAGCCATTGCCACGGAATAAGATCGTGGCAAGCAACGATCATGACAAGCAGTGTGCTAAGGATTTGCACCCCGCCGCGCCGATGAGGTGTATTCTGTAGGCAGCCGTCAACCGACGGCGGGGTTGGATCACAAGACCGCCTCTGGATTCCGGCCCCGTATCGAGTACAGGGCAGGCTTTTCGCCGGAATGACGGGCGGATGGAGTGCTATGGTAAGTCCTAGGTTGATCCGCCACTGCCAGATTCACGTGGCAAAGACTGGATTCCGGCTTTCGCCGGAATGACGCAAGGATCGTCGGATCTAAAGTGGCTAGCGAATGCGAACTTGCACCAGCACAGAAGGAGAGAGTAGGTCTCATGGCAAGCAAGACATGGCCGGCGGAGGTCAACAGCGTCCGCAAGGCAACGGTTGTTCCCCTGGATGAGATTACCTTGCCGGAGGAGATCTTCATCGTGCCGGGCGCGCACCTGGACTTTGGCTGGTGCGCGGGCATCTCCGAGTGTCTCGCCTACGCAGACGAGCTGATTAAGGGGTCCATTGACGCTATCACCGGCCCGGCGCCGGAATACCGCTTCACCGTCGAATACGCCGCGTTTCTGCGTCACTTCCTGGCGCGTTTCCCGGAGTACCTGCCCACGGTGAAGCAACTCGTCAGAGAGGGTAAGCTCGAGACGACCGCCGCCATGGTGGGCTACATGGAGGACATCCTCGACGGCGAGATCATGGTGCGGGAGATCGTGCATGCCAAGCGCTTCGCACGCGATGTGCTGGAGTGCGATCTGCCCACCGCCCAGCACTCGGACCTGCCCGGCCACACGCCGCAGACACCCCAATTGCTCGCCAAAGCCGGGGTGAAGTACTTCTCTTGTTCGAGATTCCGCCCGTACTCCCCCGTTTACTGGTGGCAGGCGCCGGACGGCTCGCGCGTGCTGGCGGCCAACCACATGAACACCTATGGCTGGGCCTTCATGCTCACCAATCCCGACATGCCCTGGTTGCGCCACTATGAGGGCGAAGACCTTGAAGTGCAGTCGATTTCGGAGGCGATGCGCATTTGGCCGCTGCCCGTGCTGCTCATGATGGGGCAGTCCGACCTGCGGCCGCCGATTCCCGAAGACCTGCTGGCCAGGGCCAAGCAGTTGAACGACGAGAGCAAGCTGAACTTCACCTTTGCCACCATTACAGACTTCTTTGAAGCCGCCGAGCGCACCGGCAAGCTGGACGATCTGCCGGTCTACGGCGGCCAGTCTCCGTATGCCTTCTATGCGCTGCCCGCGGTAGCGCCGCGGGTCTATCTGGAAGCGCGCCACGCAGAAAACGCGCTGGCCTCCGCTGAGAAGCTCTCCGCCATCCGCGGCTTGCTGGGCTTGGGCGCGTATCCGCGGGCCGAACTCGATCCCGCCTGGGAAGATCTGTATAACTGCCACGACCATAACCTTGGGGGCAGACACGGAGAGCTCAACAACGACGTGCGCTACAAGACCGCCGTGCATGCCCGCATGATCGGTATGGAGATCGCGCGGGAGGCGAACAACCAGCTTGCCACGCACGTCAATTACACGCCGCCCAGCGACGAGGCGTGCACGCTGCTTGTGAGCAATGCGCTCAACTGGGACCGCTCGGACGTGGTAGAAGACTACATGGAGTTCAACGGCGACAACGTCACGGGCGTTCGCATCACCGACGGGCAGGGCAACGAGATGCCGTGCCAGGTCATCAGGACCCAGAATGCCAGCCAGGACCGCGCCGATGCCGCGAATGTTCGCCGCTCGCGCGTGGACTTTGCGTTCCTGGCGAAGGATGTGCCCTCGCTTGGCTTCAAGACGTTCTATCTGGAGCCGCAGTTTGGCAGCAGCGATCAAGCCACCCGGCGTGGGAAAGCCGAGCACGTGGTGGAAAACGACCATTTTCGTCTGGACGTTACCGGCGGGGTGGTGAAGAGTTTGCAGTGGAAGCGGGCGGACGGTCCCAGTGTAGAGCTCGCCGCCGAGGCCGAACACCACTTCAACGAGGTCGTGGTGCTGGAAGACCTGCGCTTCGACTTGGAAGACTCGCTGGACGAGCAGGCCATGAAGTTCCAGACGTCCGATGAGGCTCTGGCGGTACAGGCCGGCGGCGAAGAGTGGCTGGCAAGCACGAACTTTACCGGCCGGGAATGGCGCGCCAGCGACGGTCCTACCCAGGTGCAATGGGTCGAGCGCGGGCCAATCTGGACGACGGTCTGTCTTCGCAGCCACGTGCTCGGGGCGCCGATTGTGCAGGAAATCCGCCTGCATAGTGAGGAACCGCGCGTGGACCTGACGGCCTCCATTGACTGGAACGGCACGAAGAACACGCAGGTGCGCATTGCGCTGCCCTATAGTGTGCCAAACGGTGAAGTCACGTACGAAGTACCCTTTGGCAACGTGGTGTTCGGTCGAGATGAGATGCCGAACACGTACCGCGGCGACGGCGCCCGCTGGGTGCAGAAGTGGCTGGACGTATCCAACGAGGAGTATGGCGTCACGCTGGGCACGAGCAACTGCATGCACGCCATTCACGGCACTGCCATCTACCCGACGCCCCTGCGCACGACTTACTCCTGCGGCACACCGTTCTTCGAATACCCGAATCTCGGCGTGCACACATTCCACGCGACGCTGGCGCCGCACACCGGCGATTGGCGCAGCGCGCATGCCGAGCGCATCGGCTGGCAGCACTGGAACCCCTTGCAGACCGCCAAGCTGGCCACGGCCAGGCCCATGCAGCCGTTCGCAGGCCGCACGTTCCTGAGCGACCGGGAGAGCTTCGTGCGTACCGACGCGCCGAACGTGGTTATCACCACCATCCAGGAGCACCCGGACCGCCCCGGAAACTGGCTGCTGCGCTTGTTCGAGGCCCACGGTGAAGATATGACGGTTTCGCTGCAACTCCCGCGTGGGGTAGAAGCCGCTTGGGTGACCGATTTGATGGGCGGCCCGGAAACCGAACTAGCAGTGTCCGGCAATACCGTAACCGTGCCGCTGGGCGGCTATGAGATTGAGACCATAGCTATTAGATTTGCGAACTGACTTGGCTGGCTGCTGACAAGCACGTCGATCTGGGGAACCCCAGGTCGACATGCTTGTTACCGTTGCAAATACGTGTTCTCCGATTTGTGTGGAGGTCTTCTTTTCGAAAGTAAACCTCACGTCAGCCAGACGGTGGCTCCAGCTTCTTGCAGGCCGTATTCTTCGTTGGAGAGCCTTGCATAACTCTGACGACCGCGCGAAACTAGTCTGGTACAGCAAAGATTCACCCTCTCCTGGAGACCTTTGCATAACTCTCATCTGGCTGTCGGCGCGGCATTTGGGCGAGGGAAAGACATTTTTGGCGACTTTTAGCGACCTCAGGTCGCCGCTAGGGTAGTCTTATTCAGGTACTGTGCTGTCTTGGCGACCTCGTTCCCGCTGCGTTTACCCTAGCTTTACGCTCTATCCTGCCTATGCCGTCAGTGCCACCACCTTCCGCAGGTTGTACGCCATCAGTTTCAGCCACATCTCTGCGCCGTTCCGTGCCAGTCCGCAGTAGCGCACCCGCCGGTAGCCGTAACTCCGTTTCAACGTCCCAAACACTTTCTCCGCCAGTGCCCGTACCGGCCCGATCGCTGCATTGCGCTCCTGCTGCCACGCCGGTAAGCCGCGCTGGTTCTTATGCGAGCGGTGCAGGATACAATCGTCGATCCCCTGTGCTTGCAGCCAGGCTCGCCGCCGCTTCGACTCATACGCTCGGTCCCCATACACGGCTAGTTCATCACCACACACTAGCCGGTCTGCCACCTCGACGGTCGGCCCATGCCCCCCTGCATCACGCCCTCCTCACTGCGCGCCGTTGTCTTACCCTATATTCCTCCCTACACTAGGAGATACGCAAAGGTCTCCATCGAGGAAGAGGGCCGGGGTGAGGGGGTTACTGCTTGTCCTGTCTCTATCGACCTCAAAGACCTATATGAAAGTGTGCAAAATTGGTGGAAATGGCCCAGATTGCGGGAATTCCCCATCACCCCCGTATCAAGTACAGGGCAGGCTCTAACCCGCTCCCGCCGGGAGAGGGGACTTTCTCGCCTCGGCAAGGGTTATTCAAGGGTCTCCAACGGGGAGAGGGAACATTCGGTCTGGATGAATAGGAGCCATTTCTCCTAACCAAGGCTGATCGGACGGACAATTGCCAGGGTCGGGGGACAGGCATCCTGCCCAGTCCAACGTGTATAATCAATGACTGACAACCTGTCTTAGTGAAAAATAGAACGGTCGAATATGATCATTGACGTGCACGTGCACACGCGGCTGGGGCCGGATCCTCACGGGTTTCAGTACTTGCTGGAGCAGGCGGCAGAGCTCGACGTGACGCTCTGCGTGAACAGCTTGAGTCCTAAGGGCGCCGCCGGCATGCCGTATGACCCGTCCGAGGAAGAGGTCAAACAGTGCAATGATTGGACCGCCGAATTGGCTGTTGCCAATCCGGATCGGATCATCCCCATGTGGTACCTCAATCCGGCACATGGAGACTTCGCCTGCAGGGAGCTTGAGCAGCGTGTGGCGGCCTTTTCAGGTCTCCAGGGCGTGAAGCTCTGGGTAGCGGTACGCTGCAACGATCCGCGCCTCGACCCGATCATGCGCCTGTGCGCAGAACACAAACTGCCGGTGCTCCAACACACCTGGTTCAAGGTCACGGGCAACCTGCCTGGAGAGTCCACACCGATGGACCTGCGCGAGTTGGCGCTGCGGCACCCGGACGTGAGCTTCTTCTGGGGTCACAGCGGCGGCGACTACGAGTACGGGGCCAAGTGCGCCCGCGGCTTGCTCAACGTCTACATGGACCTGGGCGGCGGCGAGGCGATGAATGGCTACGTGGACTTGCTGGTGGCGCACGAGACCGCCGATCATATCGTTTTCGGCAGTGATGCGCCGGGGCGCTCTCTCAGCTCGCAACTCGCCAAGGTATATGGTGCAGACCTCACTGACGAGGAGCGCGAGAAGATACTCTACCGTAATGCGCAGGCTCTCTTCGCCCGGCAGGAAACTACGACTGGAGCGGGGTCATGATCGATGCGAACGCGTACCTGGGCAATTGGCCGTTCCGGCAGTTGCGTTACACTACGACGACTGCGCTGCTCGGCAAGATGGACGACCTCGGCATCGAGAAGGCGGTGGTATCGTCGCTGGAAAACGTCTTCTACAAAGACCTTCTGACCGGAAATCGCACGTTACATACAGCAATTAAGGACCATTCCGATCGGTTTCTCCCCGCGTTTACGCTAAATCCAACCTTCCCCGGGTGGGAGGAAGACCTCGCTATTTGCGTGCGGGAATTCGGCATGCGCGTGATGCGGCTGCATCCGAACTACCACGGGTACGCGCTTGACGCAACAGAAGGCACGGCGGTGCTGGAGGCGGCCCATGCGCACGGTTTCGTCGTGATTCTCACGGCAGGTATTGAGGATACGCGGCATCACCACCCGCTGGTCAAGGTTTCTGACGTGCCGGGCGCGCAGATCGCAGCGGCCGTATCCGCATTCCCAAACCTGCGGTTTCTCATTGCAGCCGAGAATTTTGCAGGAATAACGGGGATATGGACGCAGTCTAGCCACACGGAGAACATCTGTGCCGAAATCTCCCGCGTACAAGGGCCGGTGGGGGACATTGAGAAACTCTGTGAAACTATGGGCGCGGACCGCGTGCTCTTTGGCACGAACCTGCCTCTGCACGTGCCCGAGGCCGCCACGTTGGCAATCGAGCATGCCAAGGTATCCGCAGCAGACCGCCGGAAGATTGCGCAAGGGAATGCCGCGCGCCTATTCGGCCTCTGATATAGGTGACCGCAGGCAGTCGGTCAGATTATTCGCATGTCCCTTTGAAGAGATGTTGCCGCGCGCAAGCATGCGTTCCTTTCAACCCCAATTCCGTTCGGACTGAACTTGCCGCAGGCCGATCGATATGGCGCGGTCAACTCCAGTGGTTTGGGAGTGTGGTCTTGCGCACATCCCGTTTCTCGACACGGCAGGCGCAAGGCCAAGAAGAACGCAGGTTACAAACCTGCGCTACCGGAGGGGAAAGGCAATGCAGCTGATTGCACAAATCGCGGGTAGTTGCCTAAGCTTTCCGGCCTTGGGCGTTGAACTGGGTACCAACGGGTTCTAAGGTGAGCAACTGGCGCAGGACGGCGTGGGGGCTCGCGACCGTCCCCAGTTCCGTTCAGACTGAGCTTGTCGCAGGCCAACCGAAATGATGCGGAAGACCTTGGCAGTAGTGGAGTGCGGTCTTGCGCACGGCCCGTTTCTCGACACGGCAGGCGCAAGGCAAAGAAGAACGCAGGTTACAAACCTGCGCTACCGGAATCATTGGCAGTGGGGTCAGGCACGCTGTCTTGCTGTGAGTTGCCTACGCTTGCCGGCCTTGGGCATAGAACTGTGTGCCGACGCGGTCGTCGGTGAGGAGTTGACGCAGGAGGGCATGAGGCTCGCGGCCGTCGACGATGTGGGCACACGGCACCCCTTCCAGCGCATCGAGGCAGGCCGTGACTTTTGGAATCATACCGCCGCTAATGGTGCCGTTGCGAATGAGTTGCCGCGTCTTGGCGGCGGTGAGCATGGGCAGCACTTCGCCATCCTTGTCCTGCACGCCCGGTACGTCAGTGAGCAAGAGGAAATGGCGAGCGGAAAGGGCCATGGCAATGTCGCCCGCCACGGTATCGGCATTGATGTTTAGAAGCTGCCCTTCTTCAGTGACGCCGAGCGGAGCGATTATCGGCACAAATCCGCCTTCGGCCAACGTGACCAACGTGGTCACATTCACTTTTTCAATTTCACCCACAAAGCCAAGCCCAGCAGGTTTTTTGCGCGGCTTCGCCAACAACAACTCTCCGTCAGCGCCTGTCAGACCGATTGCTCTGATGGTGCGCGCATTGAACATGGCCACCAAGTCGCTATTCACCTTGCCGGCAAGCACCATCTGCACCAACTCAAGGGCATCGGCATCCGTGACGCGCAGACCCTCAACGAAAGACGCTTCCCGACCCAGCGTTTCTTCCCACTCCGTCACTGCCTTGCCGCCGCCGTGCACGATAACGGGGAGCACTCCGGCTTTCCACAGCGATTCAACGTCTTCACACAATGCCTCGTGATGCGGCAGCACGTTGCCGCCTATCTTGATGACCACGACCTCATTGGCAAGGTCGTGCAGTGCATACAGGCAATCTACTACTTCCTGAAACGCTGTCACCGTCTTTTGCTCCTTCATCATCTCAGTTCAAGGATGCCGGAAGCACTTCTGGATTGACGCAGAAGTGAGGGTGCTCGCCTTGCAATACTCGTGTTACGTCGTGCGCCAAGGTGGTCGCCATGCGAATCATCGCTTCTTCAGTGTGGGCAGCCATGTGCGGGCTGACGATGACATTCTCCAGGGCGAAGAGCGGGTGGTCCTTAGGCGGCGGCTCCTGCTGCCAGACATCGACGGCCGCTCCGGTGATTTGGCCTTCCAGCAGCGCAGTCGCCAGCGCCTGCTCGTCCAAGATGCCGCCGCGAGCGCAATTGATGAGAATTGCCGTCGGCTTCATGAGGCTAAGCTCACGGGCGCCGATGAGGTCCCGCGTCGCGGGTGTGAGCGGCGCGTGCAGCGAAATGTAGTCGGACTCCTGCAGAAGGGCCGCGAGGTCTGTTACCAGTTCCACGCCGCGCAGCCGGGCATCATCCGGCGAGAGAAAGGGATCGTAGGCAAGCACGTGCATATCCAGCGCGGCGCGGCACATGCGCGCCACCCGGCTGCCGACCCGGCCCGCGCCCACAATGCCCAGTGTCTTGCCGTAGAGTTCAAGACCGATCAGCCGCGTGCGCGATTGAAAGTCCCCGTTGCGTTGCGCGCGATCGCCGAGCAAGACCATCTTGCTCACGGCCAGCATCATTCCGAGAGTGTGTTCCGCCACCGATTCCGCATTGGCAGCCGGTGTATAAAGCACTGGAATGCCGCGCGCGCTCGCATACGGCACGTCGACGCTATCCACGCCCACCCCGTGGCGGGAAATGGCACGCAGGTGCGGCGCCGCATCGATAAGTGCGGGCGTAACTTGCGTCAGCCGCGTGACGATGGCATGGGCATCGCGGATCTGGTCCGCCAAGGGCAGATCGCCGCCCTGGTTCGCTTGACGCACCGTCGCGACCTGCTCAAGAATCGCGATTCCTTGCTCGTGAATGGGATCAGCTAAGACGACAGTGTACGCCATTTGACCATGTCCAAAGGGACGCCGGAGCCCAGTATTCAAGCGGTTTCGCTGCTAAGTGCATGCTATAATGTAGCAGAAGTTTCAACTCCCCGCTAGGCACAGCGTCGCTGGAGTTTGCGCAGGCGCTCGCAGTCTGAACGTGTGGCGTGCACACGCATGTTGCCAGTTGCTTCACTGCAGTTTCTCAAGAGCGCGCGCACGGAATTCGGCGCGCACAGCCTGCAAAGTGACGGTAAACTTGGTCCAAACTTGTGCATTGACCGGCAAGGAGACAATGCGCGCATGGCGCGAATCGTGCAAAAGTATGGCGGTAGTTCGGTAGCGACGGCTGAGCGCATAAAAGCCGTGGCTGCGCGGCTTATTGCTGCCCGTGATGCCGGCAGCGATGTAATCGTTGTGGTTTCGGCAATGGGGGACACGACAGACGAACTCATCGCGCTTGCGCGTCAAGTAACGCGTACACCCGGTGGGCGGGACCTGGACTTGCTTCTTTCCACCGGAGAGATTGTCTCCTCCACGCTGCTATCGATGTGTCTCCGCGACATGGGCTACGGCGCCGTCGCGCTCACCGGCCAGCAAGCGGGGATACGCACCGACTCTTTTTACTCTCGTGCACGCATCGTGGATATCGACCCGTCGCGGATGGAGCAAGAACTTGCAAGCGGCCACATTGTCATCGTCGCTGGATTTCAAGGGGTCACCCCCGACCTGGACGTGACCACGCTGGGCCGCGGAGGATCGGATACGACGGCGGTCGCCATCGCAATTGCGGTGAAAGCCGATGCCTGCGAAATATACACCGACGTGGACGGCATCTATACGGCCGACCCGCGCGTGATTCCTACCGCGCGCAAGCTCAGCCACATTGCCCATGAGGAGATGTTGGAGTTGGCAAAGCTCGGCGCGCGCGTGATGCATGCCAGAGCGGTTGAGCTTGCGGAGCTCTTCGACATGCCCATCGTAGTGCGTTCTTCCTTCAACAATGAATCCGGTACAGTGATAACGCGAGGTGAGGATATGGAGAAACAAGCCCAACGCATTCGCGGCATTGCGGTTGATACCGACGTGGCCAAGATCTCTGTGCTCGGCATCCCGGACCGGCCCGGCATTGCCCACGGCCTTTTTCAGCCGCTCGCCGACGACAGCATCAACGTGGACGTGATTGTGCAGAATATCAGCCATGACGGCATAACCGACATCTCATTCACCGTTTCACGCGACGATCTGGCAAAGACTCTTGAGTTGATGGAGAGTGCCTCCCAGGCGTTGGGTGTCGCCGACGTGTTGCACTTCGCCAACTTGGCGAAAGTCTCGATTGTTGGCACCGGTATTCAGAGCACCCCCGGCGTCGCCGCGCGCATGTTCGGCGCGCTGGCTGAGCCGGGCATCAACATCGAGAGCATTACAACGAGCGAGATCAGGATAACGTGCCTTGTGCACGAGGACGATGCCAAACGGGCCGCCCGAGCGCTGCATCACGCATTTGAGCTAGACCAACCGGAAGAGTAGACTTAAGGTGATAGCGGCGCGTGTGTTGTAGTTCGTCCAAGCATTGTGCGGGTATTACGAGCAACAGTTGAGTACAGCGTAGAGGCGCTTCGTAGGTGGCAGTTCGATGGTTGAGATGGTAATCGAAAGCGTCAAGAGAAACCCGGCGCATCCCACGCAGGTAGTCGTGCTGCGTGAGAAGGAACAACAGCGCTATCTCGTCATCGTCATCGGCATTGCCGAGGCCGATTCAATTGCCATCAAGCTTCACAATCGGTCGTTTTCCCGCCCGCTGACACATGATCTCTTAAGCAACGTGATCGATGCCCTGGGCGCCAGCGTGGTCAGCATTCTCATCAACGATCTGGCGGACCGCACCTACTACGCGCGTATCGTGCTCGACCACAACGGCAGACACGTAGAGATAGACGCGCGACCCAGCGACGCCATTGCGTTGGCGGTCAGAGTTGACGCGCCAATTCTCGTTGCGGAGAGCGTCATGGATGCGGCCGGCGTTACACCGGTCAAGGATGATGGCGAAGGGGAATCTGACGAGGAGCGCACGCCCGATCCCGAGCTTGAGGAACGGCTAGGTGTATTTCGCGAGTTCATCAACTCTCTGGACGTTGACGATTTGGACAAACCGAAGAAGGAGTGAGCGGCGGTGCGGCACAACCATTGAGGAGAACTGAGCAGAGATGCGCCCCCGGCCATGAGGTCGCGGGGTGTATTGATTCTCCGGGTTTGCCCAGCCATGCCTAACGCAGTGTACCGGTTGGAAAGCAAGCTTGGAGCTGGCGGCATGGCGGCGCGCTGCTCAATTCGACAAATATCCGCTGTTGCTTACAGCCCTAGGTTTTGGCGAATCATACGTAGCGATATGGAGTCTTGGGCCAGGAGGTGTCGCATCGCCCGCCCGGAGTCCGATTCATTGGTTGCAAGCGAGACGGCTGCCCGAAACTCACCCGGTGAGAATTCGCTTTCCGGTTCCGCAAAGAGTGCCTCGAGAATCTTCAAACGCAACTGGTAGCGGTCGGTGGTCTCCCCGCTCGGCAGGTCCACCGGGGCTGCGTACACGCCGGTAGTCTCGAGAAAGGATTGCACGGGTCCGGGTACCGACTGCTCACCCACGGCACGACCGGCGCCTTGGGCGTTTGCCGCGCGTATGCCGGTTGAGGACAGCGCCGGATCGTGGTACGCGGGCAAGGTGGTTAGCGCCTTGATCCGCTGCCGGTACGGGCGATTGCCCTCTTGGTCCAGCAATGAAGCCAAGTCTTCCGCGCCGTGAGCTCCACGTTCCGCAACAAGAAAACGGCTCAGCGAGAAGAGCTGATCGAGGCTGGCTGCCCGATCCGTATAGTAGCGGGGGTCGAGAATCTGCTGGATCTTGTCGTACCCTACGGCAAACACAAGCTCGCGTCCGGACGGTACCAGAGAGCTGCGCAGCGCTGCGGCCTGCTCCACGTAGAGGCCGCGATTGCAGAGCACTATGCCGACGTTGGGCCGCGCTGCGACAAGCATCTGGAGCATGCAGAGCCGGTCTTCCAAACTCGCGCCGGTGATTTCCTCTTTGTCAACGGTGTGGATTGCAAGCAGCAACCATACGACGTCAATGTTTGCCTGTTGTAACGCACCGTGGCCAAGGCTGAGATGTGCATTGGTTGTAGGATTGAACGACCCGGCAATTACTGCCGTGTCACCATGGGCCTCGGTTTGCGGAGGCGCGATTACGCGCGCCTCAGGCGTCGACATGCCGGCAAGCGCGTCGATGTGCGCGTGCCAGGCGCGCAGCCGCGGCACGTCATAGATGCTGCTACTCATCGCTCCGCTCTTTCACGGGACAGGCACAGGTATTGCGCGGAGTCTCGACGAGCCCTGCATCCTGACACAATCCATAGGCGTTGTGGCATATGCCGTTTCCTATCGGCGCTGAGAGCGAGTGTCCCCATCGTCCTACTCTCTTGCCATCTAACTTACACCACGCTCGGAGTGTCCAATTGGGGCGCACGTCCTCCCTGTACGCCACATGGCTGTTTGCCGCACGTGCGCCGCACAGTCTGAGAATCGACAACAGTAGGCAGGATAGCGAGATACGAGACGAGCGGCAAGAGGAGGCGCGTGCCGACATGGGCGCGGCAGGCTGCAATGTCGCGTCTCCGAATCCATCACAACGGCTGCGTCGGTATAATGAGGATATTGGCATAGAACCCGACTAAGGTCTCTGCTGCGGGCCGCACGATTCGCGATAGCTACGACCGCGGATCAGTCAGTCCCAGAGCAGCGAAGCGGTCTGGCCAGGCGAACCGACAATAATCACGAGAAATCATCCCAAATGAGGCGCGCACATATGTCTGATGACAGCAACTCCACGAAAAAAGCTCCGCTGGTAACGCTCTCCACCGGCTCGCTCTACACGTATGGTCTGGCACGGACGTTCGAACTGATGCAGGGCTCGGCCTTCGACGGTGTGGAGATCATCGTAGACAGCCGCTGGGACACGCGCCAAGTGGAGTACATCAAGGGACTAGCTGTGCAGTGCAACATTCCCGTGCAAAGCATTCACGCGCCGTTTCAAACGATCTCCGAGATGGGCGCGGACTATCCCAGCACACTCAAGGCAACGATTGCGCTCGCGGAAGAGGTTGGCGCGCGCACTGTTGTCATTCATCCAATTTCGCGGGGCACGCCGGACCTCGCAGAGTGGCTGCAGCAAAACCTTGCCAACTTGCAGGCACAGACGCCGGTGCTGCTGACTGTCGAGAACTTGCCGCGCAAATTGATCAAACGCTTGGGCATTTTGCAGCGAGACTTTCACGACTTCTGGCACCCGGATGCCATGCGCCCTTTTGCAGCCCTGACGATGGATACCACGCATTTTGGCGTCTCGAAGATCAACATTCTGGATGCGTGGCAACAATTGAGCGCCACGGTGCAGCACATCCACCTCTCGGACGAATACAACGGCCGGGAGCACCTCTTTCCCGGCGAGGGTACGCTGCCGCTCGGAAACTTTCTCGGCGAACTTGGCCGCAGCGATTACGCAGGCATCGTAGTGGTGGAACTCCATCCTTACGCGCTCCACGCCGGCCGCTCCGACGAAAAGGTGCGGGACCGCATCCACAAGGCCGCCGCTTTCTGCCGCGAACATCTGGCAGAAGCAGGCGCGGTGCAGGAACTCGCACCTCAATCCAGCCGGTAGAGCGAAGCAGATCTGACCGGAATCACCCTCACCATAGCCCACTCTTCCTCGATGGAGACCTTTGCGTATCTCCTAGTGTAGGGAGGAATATAGGGTAAGACAACGGCGCGCAGTGAGGAGGGCGTGATGCAGGGGGACATGGGCCGACCGTCGAGGTCGCAGACCGGCTAGTGTGTGGTGATGAACTAGCCGTGTATGGGGACCGAGCGTATGAGTCGAAGCGGCGGCGAGCCTGGCTGCAGTCGCAGGGGATTGACGATTGTATCCTGCACTGCTCGCGTAAGAACCAGCGCGGGTTACCGGCGTGGCAGCAGGAGCGCAATGCAGCGATCGGGCCGGTACGGGCACTGGTGGAGAAAGTGTTTGGGACGTTGAAACGGAGTTACGGCTACCGGCGTGTGCGCTACTGCGGGCTGGCACGGAACGTCGTAGAGATATGGTTGAAGTTGATGGCCTACAACCTGCGGAAGGTGGTGGCACTGACGGCAAAGGCAGGGCAAAGCGTAAAGCTAGAGTAAACGCAGCCGGGACGAGGTCGCCAAGACAGCAGAGTACCTGATCAAGATCGCTCTAGCGGCGACCTGAGGCCGCTAAAAGTCACCAAAAATGTCTTTCCCTCACCCAAATGCCGCGCCGACAGCCAGACGAGAGTTATGCAAGGGTCTCATTGAGGGAGAGGGAATGGGGTGAGGGGGGAACATGATTCAAGCAAGCTCACAGTGCTGCATAACGTATAATTGCCATTACAAGCCTCATTAACAAGCAAGAGGGAAACCATTGGCTATGATGCTGGCAGATAAAGTTGCGGTCATTACCGGCGCAGGCTCCGGTATTGGCTACGAAATGGCAACGCTCTTTGCCCGGGAAGGCGCGAGAATCATGGGCGCGGATGTGGACGCGGACGGCTTAGCCACTACGGCGGCGGCTGTGGAAGCGATCGGTCGGCCCATGCGGACGTTCGTGGCCGACGTGACCGATCCCACCGCCGTGGAACACCTGATGGCCGAGACGGTGGAAGCCTTTGGCAGTATCGACATCCTCTGCAACAACGCCGGCATCGGTCACGTGGGCAGCGTGCTGGAGGTCACTCCCGAGGAGTGGGACCGCGTGATGGCCGTGAACGTGCGCGGCGTCTGGCTGGGCTGCAAATACGCCGTTCCCTACATGCTGGCCCAGGGCGGCGGCATCATCGTGAATACGGCGTCAGTGGCGGGTCAGGTCGGCCTGCCCAAGCGCGCCGTCTATAGCGCGTCCAAAGGCGCGGTGATCGCCCTGACGAAACAGGTCGCCATCGAGTACGTGGCTGAGAACATCCGCGTAAACTGCGTCTGCCCGGGCACCGTGGAAACGCCCTGGGTCCAACGCCTCCTCGCCATCGAGGACGATCCGGCCGCCGCTATGGAGAACCTCCGCCTGCGCCAACCCATGGGCCGCCTGGGCCAACCCGACGAGGTCGCCAAAGCCGCCCTCTACCTCGCCTCCGACGCCGCCGAGTTCATTACGGGCACGGAGCTAGTAATAGACGGCGGCCTCACCGCGCGGTAGCGCATTATTCCGTCCTCTCATTCATATATGTATCCCATAGCCCCCCCTGGAAGCCGGTAGGCCTCTGCCATCACTTCCATTGCCGCAATTCATGGAAATAATTTGCCGCCCTTTTGGCCTGACGATCAGGAATTCCTGGGCATTCCAAGCAGTCGATTGAGCAAGCGGAACACTCTACTTTCCCTTCTCGTCGTGTCTTTATGTATGACACGTCGTGCAACATTTGCAATGTGTTGCTCATTATGTGTAAAATAATGACTAGAAAGTGTACTCCTGAGTTGTGATATATAGAAGTGGAGAGATGACTTGAAAGTAGAAGACAAGCCAACTGGAGGAAAGAAAGAAAGGTTCCATCGTGTTGCAGAGCGAAGGGTAAACAACGTCTTGAATGCAATTAGATTACTTGGACAATGCTCTAACCCCAGGACATACGAGTACACAGAGGAAGACGTTCAGAGGATGTTTCGTGAAATTGAACGTGAGTTGCGTGATGCAAAGCAGTCGTTCGCATCGAGAGAAGATGGCAGAGAATTCAGGTTTTTGGATTAAACGCTAATGCCTAAACTAACGCAACTTCAGGTACGGGAATTGTTCTTGATTTCTACTGAAGAGAACGTTAAATCATTCCTCCAAGGGATTGGTGCTGTCTCGGGGAACGGGTGGAAATGGGTTCCACTTGGAGGACGCGACAACAACGCCGGTAGCGTTAATCTGGCAGTCGAGTCTGGCCAGGCCCTTGTCGAGAGGATTACTAATGGCCTTGATGCGCATATAGAGCTTCAATTTGAACTGGCAGGTCGACCAACAGGGCTGGATTCCCCCAGGTCTGCAGTGACGAAATTCTGGAACCTTGATTCGGGACGCCTTTCACGCGAGTCCGATGAGATGGATGAGTTCATCAGCAAGATGGCACCGAAGACCAAAGTAAGAGTCGTCGGCTCCAAAGAGCGGAGGGGTTCGTCCGTAGTCGTTGAAGATAGTGGTATTGGTCAACATCCGGAGGACTTTTCTCGGACGCTACTTAGCCTAGGAGAGTCGAACAAGATTGATAAACCCTACTTGATGGGAGCGTTTGGGCAAGGTGGATCATCAACATTTTTTTATTGCCCATACTCGATTATTTTCTCTAGGAGACACAGAGACTGTCTTGAAGGTCAGGCTGATCAAATAGGCTGGACTATAGTCCGCAAATACGATGATGATTCCCTGAAGGTATTCCGGTACGAGTACCTCGTTGAAGAATGTGGCAACATTCCAACGCTTGACCCTGATTA
This sequence comes from Chloroflexota bacterium, assembly GCA_965207135.1. Classification (GTDB taxonomy): domain Bacteria; phylum Chloroflexota; class UBA11872; order VXOZ01; family VXOZ01; genus VXOZ01. Next base: position 140,777 of record OZ242272.1, read on the forward strand.
CCTCAACTCAATCGACCTTCCGTTTCAATCAGGAACTCGCTTTGTCCACATAGCATACGATTTGGGAAGGCTCAATGCTCAGTGGAGCCTTGTTGGCTATAGGTACTTTAATAATTTACTCTTCGACCCGGTGCTGCCCTATCGAATAGAGGATCATCGATTCACAAGGGCCTTCAATCGTAATCTCTACGGGGCCCGGAATCGATTAGATCAAGTCGAGGCTTCCCGGAGCCTTGAAGCTCAGAACTACGTTGCAGATCTGACCCAGTGGGGTGGTGAGGGACGAGTCAATATTCGTTATTGGGTCTTTAGGCCAGCGGGTGACCGCGAAAGCGACTCAGAGGATGAGCGCGGCGTAAAGCTGGATTCCTATTTGGACTATGACAGATCGCCCCGAACCATAGTCTTCACTTTGAATGGTCAACGCCATCACGCCCAGGAGAAACGCATTGTCCGCGATAGTAACTTAGGGGCTTTGGCGGACTATCTTCTCATCCACGTTGACTGCGATGGGATGAGTCGAAGACTGAAGAAGGAAGTTTTTACCGCTACTCGTACCGGAGCCACTTCAGGTGAACAGCGCGAGGATCTGCTACTTAAGGCGGTTAGAGACGCTCTATCCGATCGCTGGTTGAGGCAAAAGATGGATGATATTGTCCGTCGCCACCAGGAACAACTAACTAACGAAAGTACGAGACGAGTTCAGCGAATGCTGGATAAACTGATCTCCCTTTACCGTAAGGAACAGGGATCAGGAGGACAAAGCGGTTCTAATCCAGGAGGTGCGGGCCCAAACGGAGAAGTTGAGCGACAAAGTCATGACCCTCCGAAGTCTCTGAAGTTCGCTGACCATCGGTTGCTGGAGATTCAGAGCGGTGAGACCAAGACCATATATCTGATTACGGATGGACCGGATGATCTTCTTCGAAGGCCGCGCAAAAGAGCTCGCATCGAGGTTACCTGTGAGAACAATAAGTTTGCTACCTTCTCAATTGGTAAATTGAAGGGTGGGCGCATTCCAGTCTATGTACGTGTCCGGGAAAACGCACCTTCCGGTCGAAGCCATCGCATATTCGCGAATCTAGAGCTAAAGCCCGCAACCATGTTGACTGATGCTAGAGACTTGCGTATCGTCCCTCCGCCAGCGCCATATGCGGGCGTTGACCCACCCACCGAATTCTCGTTCGCACGTACAACTACGATGACCATTGAGGCTGGGCGACGAGCAAGTGCGGAGATCCAGACCAACGCCATGAATGATGTGTTGTACCGATCCAAGAATCCTGCGAAGGTTAAGGTTACCTGTAATATTACAGGTGTTCACGTCGCGTTTAGAGGGCCAAAAGACGGAGTCTTATGGGCTGAGGTTTACGCCTCTCACGATGCAATTCCAGAGACCGAAGGCGAATGTACCGTGTCTCTTACCCTTGGGAATGGCACCCGGTTAATTGCTAGCCGTCCCTGCAAAGTTGTCAAGGCACGGGAGCGCACACCTCGATCCGGCGACCAAAGTTCTCCCATACCGGCCTATCAGGTACTCAGGGTGTGGAGGGATCCTCCTGACGACCAAGCTGGAGTCTTGACTTGGGAGAATTTTCCAAATCCGTGGGACGAAACAAGGGTTGGTAAATGGGAATTGAATGGAGAAGATTTACACTTGCTTGTAAATATGGATGAGCGCCAATTCCGCGAAGAGAGAAATCGTCTAGGTAGAGGAACCCTTGGTGCAAGTTACACGGACCGACTTACAGACCGGCACGTTGCGTATCTGGCTTTTCATTTGTTTCAGTTGCACTACCAATCCCAGCTAGGCGAAGGTACCTCCAATCGAGAGGGCGAGTTGACTGGCGATAATGAGAATCGATCAAACGGGAATGAACCCAATTATGACCCCGACTCCACAGAGGTAAACAACGAACTACAGCGAGTTGCAGCGACCCTAATCCAGACGTTGAAGTCTGAGAGCGAACTGATACGGTTGGAGGCCGAGAGCGTCACTGAGGATTAGTTCCAATATTCAACTCTGGTCTTACCCTTGCTTCAGCTCCCGCTACATATTCTGAGTTAAGCTCTATAGACATCCACTTTCTAAGAAGCTTCTCAGCGACTGCCCCGGTCGTGTTGCTTCCAGCAAAGGGATCCAACACTATATCGTTCTCGTCAGTTAAGAATCTAATGAAGAACTCCGCAAGCTTTTCCTGCATCCTCGCGGGATGCACGGGGATGTCATTGTCTCTACAGAATTTCTGATAGTCGTCAATGGCCCGGGTATTGGCAATTGGTAGAACTTCGAAGAGCGGTAGTTCCTCGATCTCTTCTGCGGGGACCAATACATTAGGTGGAATTGCGCCCCCGTTATTCGACAAGAATGATTTTGCTCCTATGTTATGCCCGGACGGCCGGTGTCCAGAGTTGTAAGTCCCTCTACGGAGCAGTTCCTGCATGCTCTTACTGTATTCAGTAAGGATCTTCCTGTTGTTGGCCTTGGGTCGTTCGGTAGGAGACATCCACCACACCCTCGTAAAGGCGTCCTTTACGCGGATTCGCTCTACGTTGACCCACTGGGCCGGCGTTGGGAGACGTGCAGGATTGAAGCAGATGAATTCCTGACAAAGATTCAGACCACCCGCCTCCAGGAATCCTAGGAGTGCCTTGAGGGGCAGCGTAGACATTGTGGGACTACCGGGATTCCAAGCATTGCCAAGTTCTAGGACGATGGATCCGTCTGGCGTGAGGTAATCCCTGTACAGCGGAGCCATCCCAGTAAGCCACTTCAGGTATGCTTCGCCTGTCAGATTGCCGTACTTCTTCTTCTTGTTGAGGGGAAATGGGGGCGAAGTCAGTAGCAGCTGAACTTGGCCAATTCTGTCAGTGAGTGGACGCTGGCGAAGTACTTGCTCCGAATCTCCCTGATACATGTGCCCCAAGTCAGTCCGAAATGCGGGTATCCACTCCTGAGTTTGGGACATCGGGGTTTCGCTACTGCAGTCACTCGAGGTTCGAATCATCGTGCCTCAATTCTTCACTTGGAAACGCAAGCTCCAATCGTTCTTCTAAGTGTTCATCAATGAACTTCCGAATCGCATAGCGAACCACGAATGCAAGCGTAGTGCCATTCTGGCTTGCTATCGCTTCCAAAGTCGCCCGCTGCCCTTCACCCAAGGTGACTGTTAGGCGGGTTCTATTTTTCTGTTTAGTGTTGTCAGCCATCGCTTCACCAACTTGATGAATTGTTCATCATTATGATGACCTTGTGAACAAGCGTCAAGTTATCACTTGCTGCCTACTTGGCGCGTCCGCTGGGAGACGCCCTGCAAATCCTACTAGAAGTCAAAACGAAGTTCTCTTGATTGGGATGCCTTAACACTATGCCTAGGCACTGAACAAAGTCGCCAACCTTGGTAGTCGTAGCACGCTTGCTTGGTGGCTCAGTCATCCTGTCCAAAACCACAATTGCACTCTGGTCAAATGGACTATGAGTTCAAGTTTCAATTTGAGCGAAAAGGGTCATTATGGGGCTGTCGAATCAAAGCAGTTCCCTCTTGAACGACTCCACCCACCGCTTTTGATGATGCGGGAGGCCATTGAGGCGGACGTCTACATCATTGCGACGTGGATGGTGTCGTGGGTGCTGAGGACGTTGGCGGAGGTGTCGATGTTGATCGTGCCGTCGGTGCGGGTGATGGTGCGGAAGTGCCGGCCGATGGCGGTGGTGTCGGCGGGATTGCGGTTGTCGGCCCATACCTCCAAGTGAGCCTCTGACGTTACGACTATTTCGGCGTGATTGCGATAGCCGGCCCACACCCCCAGGGGCGACTCCGTTTTCACAGTCATATCGTCGCTGTACCGGACTTCGTCCAAGTGGTGCAATCTGAAACCGGTACTGTCCCGCCCAATCACGTGCGCGATCTCCCAAGAGACTGCGCGGGGCGACTTTAAATGCGCTCTCTGTTTGAGATTTAGTGTTCATTGGGTCCACCGCCCAGCAATTGAACCGGCCCCTTTTTTCGCTTGTCTAACCCTGCCGCGTGCGGCTCGCCGCAGCCTTACGCCTTACGGAAAATCACGCCCCCGTTGTGGCCTTTGCGGATGGCGTTGATGCGCCAGGCGAGGACCGGGTGGGTTGACGTGAAGTTGACCACTCGCGCCCAATGGCTGCCTTGATCAACCGTTTCTTCGATGTGTTCCGCCAGGTCCAGGCCGTCGTAGAGATGCTTGCCCGCGGTGAGCATGAGCAGTCCCTTGCAGTCCAGGTCTTGCGCGATGGCATGGCCCACTTTATCGCAGCCATACTCTTTTGCCCGGCCCAGCGGCAGGCCGATGAGGTAGTTGATCGGGAAAGCCAAATTAAAAAGAAACGTGAACATGACGTACCACCACGAGACGTGTCCCAGCCGGATATGACCGGCCTCGTGGCCCAGTATGAACTTCAGGCTGTCCCAGTCCTCGTTCCGTAGGCAAGTCTCCAGCAGGTCCGAGTAAATGGCGCTGAAATTTCGCGATCCCGGCACGCACCCCGCAAAGGCGTTCAGGGAGCCATCGCCATTGATGGTGTAGAGGTCGGGAACCTCCTCAATCCCTACCCGTCGCGTCAGGTCTTCCCACAGGGCGTATACCTCCGGAAACTGCCGCGCTGTGATGCGGACGGCATTTGCGCGCAGCTTGCCGTATTCCCTGCCGAAGGACCACACCACCAGCAGCATAAGGCCCACCGGCACCAGCAGGATGATTACGGGAGACAGATAGGTATCGAGGAATTCGAGCGTCTCCCTTTCTTCCGCGGGCAGGAGTCTCCTAATCGCTTCATCCGACAGGTCCGCCGCCATCGGGTTGGCTTGGCGGTAGGTTGCCACGACTTCACCTGTGTACAGTGAAATTACTTCACCCCTGGCAAACGCCAACAGCAAGAAGATAGCAAACAGCATCACGGACGCCGCTATGCATAGACCCAACAGCCACCGCTCCACCGGATGTCTGAGCTTCCCAACGTCCACTTCCTGACTTTTCATAACCTGACTCTCTCCCTGAATGTGCCTAGGCGGCGACGGCTCATCCTTGCTTGCGCTGCGGTGCAATTATACCTGAACAAGAGAGTATCAATAGGTAAGGTAAATTGTCACTGCGGCTTGTGGAGGGCGCGTCGTTAATGCAGGTCGTTGGGAAACAACAGGAGACGCGGCGGGACGCCGTGACTAAAAGACTGTCTTGGCTACCGAGGGGGACGGCCGGCTTCCAGAGCAATGCCGTCTCCGCTGCCAAGCGAAAGTCGCTGCTCCTTCGCCGCCTGCAAACTGCTCGTGTGCTGTTGCTTGGAAAAGCGAAGAAAAGTCTCGACCGGCCTACGTTCGACCGGCGGGGGCGCGACAGGCAGGGCCGAGCGCATCTGCGCCGCGTGACCTGTGCTCGGGACCGCCCACCAAGCACGGCGGCGCTAACCTGCCGTCCTAGCGATTGGCAAATGCATATGGGCATGGCTCAGGGCCGATGTGGACGGCGCGTCACAGGCCCCTTCCGGGCTCCGCGGGAGCCACTTAACGATCCCGAGGAATGGGTGCGCTAACCGGTCTCCGTGGGGAATACTCTCAATAGATGCCGGGAAAGATGCGGTACTTCACGCGTGCCTGGTATTCCGCCCACTTTTCGGCGCCGTATTTCTTCTCGCACTGTTCTTCGTCTTCACGTTGCCGCAGGGTGAAGATGGTGACGATGAAGATAAAGTAGGATCAGGCCCAGGGATTGGTGAAATAGCCGAACACCAGGCCGATTGAAAAGGAAAGGAATCCTTCCCCAAGGTAGTTGAAGTGGCGGGCGGGGCCCCAGAAACCGTTGCACAAGATCTTGCGGTCGCCGGCCTCGATGTACTCCGGTTTGATAAGTCCGAGGAACTTGCGGTCGGGCCAGCGTTTGAACGTATACTTCTGCATGTTGGCGCCGCGGGTGATGGTCCAGCCGAGAAAGAACAGCGCTACTGAACCGATCAGCCACACATTCGTCCAGGCCGTCGAGAAGCCGGGGTGCGGATGCACGGCCATGCCCCACAGCGGCAGGGTATACAGCCACCTGTACACGATGAGGGCGCCCCAAAACATCTTGAAGCCCAGCTTCTCGTGGATCAAGTCGTAGGTATAGAGTTGGACGCGCTCAAAGATGAAGTAGTCCAATATGCAGAAAGTCATGAATGCCGCGAATAGGAACACGCCCGGATTGAAGCTATCGCCAAAGCGTTCGTAGTGGTACGCGGCGCCGGACAGGGCGTTGAGCGACAGCATCGTGCCGCCGACAACGTAGAAGTACACTTTCACGTCAACGCGGTTGTTGAAGAATTGCAGTTCCTGTGCCCGCCCCAGCCACAAGGCCGCGATCAGGTTCTTCGTCTCGCCTGGGGGCTAGCTAAACACCGCTATGAGTGTGAAGATCGCGGCAAAGACCGTGCCGCCGGCCACCGCGTAGATGGCGGACCGGTAGAACCAGTCACGCGGCATGCCGGTGAGCTCGAGCGCCCACACGATCAGCGCGATGGCGAATTCCAGTATGCCGTTCAGCCGATAGTTGTGGGGTTCGCCGGTATCCGGATTGATGACGTAGCCGGTGACCCGCCTGCCCGGCAGGATGAGCTGCGCCAGGAAGAACAAGGCGAATATCGCCAGCGGGGTGAAAAACCCCAATAGGCTTCCGTCCGGGAAAGCTCGAAAAGGTGACCGATACCTAGCCATTCAGCCATGACCGCAAACCCCTTCCTCAAGTGACGTGGTGATTACGGGTAAAGTAAAGGGAAGTCAATACCACACTATGCAACAAGGGGGCATGGCGAAGTCAACGCACCTCTTGAGGGCCGCGTGTATACCTTGGCAAGCTGTTTGGGAATTTGAGTCAACAGTCTTGGGGCAGCGACGAGCGTACAGGATCTACATTAGCCAAATGCCGCGTTCGGGGCGCCCACTGGCCGCCCAAACCGGACAGAATCAAGAATGAATGCATAGCAACCAATTACTTATCGTTCTCGCCACGGCAGCCGCCACAGGCCAAGTGACATCGTTAAGACTGCGAAGCCGGCCAACACTGCCAACTCAATCCAAACGTCAACCCGCCCGGACAGTGACTTTTCGATTGCGTCCGCCGCATACCGGAGGGGGGAGACGTATCCGACGAACTTCAGAAGCAGGGGAGCCTGTTCTTGCGTAAAGTAGACTGGCGACAAGGCGGCGAGAGCGAGCGATAGTAGGCCTGTTGACAGGTTCCCCACCTCTGGCGAGGGAGCGAAGCTCACTACGAACATGGTAAGCCCGGCCAAGGTCAGCACAGTGAGGATCAGGGTAGGCGCTAAGGTCCATGACGGATCAATGCCCACGCCCGCGACCACACCGAAGCCCAGCAACACCAGGACAGTGATCGTGCCGGATATTGACGAAAAGGCTAGAGAACCGAGCGCATACGAGACTTTAGACATCGGCATGGTGACAAATAGCTTGAGATTGCCCATGAAGCGCTGCGCTACGGCGTTCTGGCCGACAATCATCCCTACAGAGAAGGTCACTCCGAATACCAGTGTGCCGGCCATCAGCCTGCGGACAACCTGCGGGTCATCGGGAGCGATGGCCCTCGTTACATAGAACCAGGGGAGGGATGTCCCCGACGCCAGAAGAATCGTAATGTACCAATGCTTGAGGAATGGAATGAAGTTTAGTTCGAAGACGCTCCCGGTGTCCAAAATCAACTTGAGAAATCCCTGGGCAGGGTATATGCGGTCAGACGGAGCAAGGTGCTCGCCATACCCGGTTTGTCTTGGAGTAGTCGAATCTCCCATTAACCATCTCCTCGTGTCGAGGCACTGTCATCCTTCGTCAAACCGAGAAAGACATCTTCAAGTGTCGTTTTGGAGACACTGAACTGTCGAATGCTCTGAGCCTGTACTTTCTCGACCAGTAACCGGTCGTCCCTGCCGTAGACAGTTTCCATACCCTTTCCGGAATCGAATGTTATTTTGAACTCGTAACCGTGACTGGACTTGAGACCGGTGACTGTGTCGTGTGCAAGCAAGGAGCCTCTTTGAACGATGCCCACTCGGTCGCACAGCTCCTCGGCTTCCAACATGTTATGCGTCGTCAACAGAATTGTTGAGCCCTGCCGGTGAGCGCTCCGCAAGAGATCCCAAAGGTAGTGGCGGGCTAGGGGATCAAGGCCTGCGCTCGGCTCGTCAAGGATCAGCAAGGGCGGATCAGCCACTAAGGCAATGCCCAGGAGCAAACGGCGCTGTAGTCCGCCTGACAACTGGTCGGCTCGTTTGTTCCTGAATTCTTCGAGGCCAAGGTCGACGACAAGTTGATCGGCGCGATTCAAGGAATCTCCGGTCGGCAGCCCCCGCAATTTGCCGAAGATGCGAAGATGATGCCTGACCGATAAGCCGAAAAAGAGGCTGGCTTGCTGAGGCATTATGCCCATGTAGCGCTTTACCTCGTTTGGGTGTGACAACCCATCGATGCCGAACACACGCACCTGACCTGCAGTCGGAATCAACTCAGTGGTTATCTGCCGGACTAACGTCGTCTTGCCAGCACCGTTTGGACCTAGTATGCCAAGGAACTCACCAGGCTCAACCGTGAATGAGATTTCATGGTTCGCCAAAGTGCCGTCGCTGTATCGCTTGGTGAGGTCTGAAACCTCAACCGCTGGGCTGTCTGGCATGTGAATGCCTTTGGCACTACGCCGCCCTATAACGTCTGGGGGATTGTAGGTAGGCACGCTCCTGAGAATGGCCTAGCGTGCGGCGCGCTCCAACCCCAATCTGCGGCAGTCGAGCCCGTCTTACTCTCCGCTCTCCCGGTCCTGGTGCGCCTGGCAGAGCGGGCAGAGGCCGGGTGTGCTGACCTCAGTGCCGCATGCGGTGCAGCGTTCTGGTTCTTGCTCATCGCTTCCAGCCAGTCGCGCGAGCGCTTGCCGGCGCACTGCCGGGTTCTCGATCAAGTCGATTGCTTGGCGCAGCCGTCGTTCGCGCTCGGGGTCCTCTGGGGAGGCAGGCTTGGTGCGCGGCTTATCAATTGCTGATTGGGGTAGAGTGCCGATTGCGGCGCGGGTTGCAGGCCGCTGGCCGCGGACGCGGAATTCAAGTTTGGTGACCAGCAGGCGCCCCACGATTTTATTCACGTCGCGGGTGAGTTGGGGCGCGCGCATGTGCAATTCGTGTATGGCGGCGGACGACGGGGCCTCAACCACCAACGAGCCGTGCTGGAAACGGAGCGGACGTGCGGCGCGTGCGTGCGCGGGCAGGCGTGCAGCAACAGTGCGCCACGCGGCAAACACTGCCGTGCGCTTGAGCTGCTCCGAAATGCCAAGTTCTTCAATCGTGCCGGGCAAAATGTCTTTGAGCGACTTGAACATGCTTCTCCCCTAGTCTCTCCCAGTCTAGCACAGCCTGGAAATGCTCTACCCACCTGAAAGGTAGAAATCTATCCGGCGCCGAGTAAGGAATCTTTCCGGAGCGGCGTAAGATGCTTGGGTACGGCTGAATTTTGGCATGTGCCATGCAAGAGAGCGGCTTACTCGTGCAGGCGACCCAAAAAAGCCCACCAAACAACCGGCTGCTGAGGTGGCTTGCAATACATACAAGCAGGGACTTGCACGTCAAACGCGGATGTGCATATAATTGGGACGGTTGTTGGCAGCCACGTGGTTTAGTCGACGGCCATCGTTTTATTCGCAAGATGTTCTCCATATAATAGGTCTCTACACGTCCCAATACGAGCCGATTAATCTAATCACCTGAGTCCGGCTGCCCCAGTCGTACTTGGAAATCAATTCACTCTATACGGCATCGTTTTACTCTACGTCCTGCTCCGGAGACCCGTTGTGCGGTTTCTCCTTGCGTCCTTCCTTTTGCTTCTCTTTGCCGTATTCTCCACGGCACCGGCGCATGCCGCGGACTGCGAGTTTGTCCTCGGCTTCGCGACTTTGCGAGACCTCATCGGTCCCGACATTGTAGGCGAATGCCTGGAGAACGAACACCACAACGATGCCGGTGACGGTGTGCAGCAGACCACAGGCGGCCTCTTGGTCTGGCGCAATGCCGATAACTGGACCGCGTTTACCGACGGCTACCATACGTGGATCAATGGGCCGAACGGCCTTGAGCAACGGCTGAACACGGAACGGTTTGAATGGGAATCCGGTGGCGCGCTGGGTGGCGGTATTGCCAAGTCAAGTCCGGATGAGGCGTCCGCATCGGCGGTTGTGCTGTCAGTTACGACAATCGAGCTAAATCCCGAGGGCATCTTGATGCCCGCGATTGAGTTGCTGAGGACGACAGCAAGCGGAGAGAACGCGTATCAGGACTTGCTGCGCCTGGGCGTGGGCATTACGTTTGGCGGCAACCCCAGGTGGGGAGCCTACATCTTCGATGTGCCCAGCAACCGTATCGTACTCTTCGGCAACTACGCGCATGAGCCTGCCGCTACGATTGCCAATCTTCTGGCGGAGGCGACCGAGTATGCCAAATGGTCGCATGAGCTGGGAGAACCGACGACGGTTGCGCAGTGCATTGAACTCAATTATCGTGCTGAGACTGCGAAACAGGTATGGCTGGCAGAATTCAATCAGCGCGCGGTGGTGTCTGAGGCGGAGCGGAGCGAAACGGCACACAACAATGTACACGCTCGCATTCATCGGGATTTGACGTTTTGCCCTGCAGTGCCAAGAGAATCTGCGCGAGATCCGGATATCCAGCGTGCGCTGGATACGATGAGGCAAACAACCGTTGGTAACCGTGTGTATCAATGGTTTGTCGAGTCAGGCGTAAGCGTGTTCTTCGATCACATTCAATACCGTGGCGGGGTGTACTCACCTTCTGAACACTACATTGCCATTAATGAGAATCACCGCCATCTCCCCGCGAATGCCGCGGCGTGGCTCGTGCACGAGACTGTCCACGCGATTGCGGTTGAACTTCCCGAGTCTCAGGAAGAGTGCTATCGGCATGAAGAGCACGCCTTTAGCTGGCAGGCCCAGTGGTGGATGGAGTACTTCGGTCCGGGCGGCAGCGGACTGCAAGACGAGGATTCTCGGTCTCAGGACTATATCCTTATGAGTTACCTGCAACGAGAATTGATCGACGCAATCCGCGGCACAAGAGTCTACCAAGACTATTGCGGTGCGTACTAACCAGGCTAGATAGCCTCAATCTCTTCACCCTCGATGTGGCTGAATACTGCTGCGCCGCATGATTCGTTGCCCCTCACGCGCTTCACGCTGCCATGGCTGAATGCCGCTGCGAGCGCTACACGGCAGTGAGAGACTGACGATGCCTGTGTGTGAGGTCGCTTCAAGGGGATTGTAGAGCGCGCGCTATACTGCGTTTTGTTAAGCGTGAACTTTGCGCGCGCAATTTGGCTCTTGCGAGTGGCCTCCAGCCTTATCAGCTAGCTACGAAGAAGCAGCTACCTCACGGTTCGTGAGCCGGCATCCCCTTCTTGCCATTTGGTTTGCAGACCGCGCCCGGTGTGAATCCTCGTCCCCTCGTCGCACCGTTGCGAGCCGCCAATGAAATCAGACTCTCCAGCGCCATTCGCAAAGGAAGAGCGTAGGACTGGAGGATTGACTTGAGGCCGCTGCTGTTTCCGCAGGGAAATTGGCGTCGTGTCCACCCTTAAGTCTTCCCGCTCCTATCGCTAGTGCACGCGGAGATATCTGAGTCATCAAGCGCTTTGGCGGGACCGACGATTGTGCCGGTTGTGCTGTATGTCAGGACGGGCGCGGCCGCACGCGAACTATTGCGCTCGCTTGCGTGGTGTTTGCTCGAGAAAGCGCCGGCAACTGCAGTGGCGGGTAACCTGGCAATGCGAGTCCCATTGCCAGGCCCTTTTAACTGCACCAGTGTGCGTCAGTGCCTCTTACTCCGAGACTAGCCCGACGCAATAGTGTCGTCGGCCACGTGCAGGATGTGAGCGGAGTCTAGGACACTCTGATCGTATTGTTGGAGGTCGGAGGTGGTGGCGAACGCTTGGATAGTGGGGGCGAGGGAGGCAAGCACGTCCTGGCGGCGTTGCGCGTCGAGCTCGGAGAGAAAGTCGTCCAAGAGCACCACCGGCCATTCGCCGGATTCCGCATGGAGCAGGAAGATCTCGGTAAGTTTCAGCGTGAGAGCGGCGAGCCGCTGCTGGCCGCGCGAGCCGTAGGCGGAAAGCGGGTGCCCGCTGCTGAGAAAGGTGAAGTCATCCCGGTGCGGTCCCACCACTGTCACAGCTTGCGCCTGCTCGCGGGGGGCGTTTTCCGTGAGAGCGGCCGCAAGCGCGGCTTGAATCGCTGCTTGCCAGACCTCCGGTAGCGCGCTGATGCGGAGTTCGGCGGGAAGCGGCGGCGTTGCTGGAAGTTCCACAGTGGACTCATAGCGCAGGTGAAGCTCGCTGGCAGACCCCGTCAGCTTGGCGTAGTGGGTGGCGAGGGGTGCTGCCGCCTGATGGACGAAAGCGAGGCGCAAAGCGATGAGCGGCGCGGCCAGGGCGGTAAGCTCACGGTTCCAGGCTTCCAGTTGCCGCTGGTCTCTGGTTGTACCTTCGCGGAGGGCGCGCAGCAGGGCATTGCGCTCCGCCATGACGTGCTCAAAGCTCTGCAAGATACGCAGATAGCTGGGATCGATGCGGCTCAGCAGGTAGTCGAGGTAGCGGCGGCGGGTGCTCGGGGAACCATCGACGAGAGCGATGTCATGGGGGGTAAACAACACCACGTGCAGGTGTTGGAGGAGGCTGGAAGCGCGCCGGGGCGCGCCGCCGATGCGGATACGCTTGCTGAAGCCGGCTTCTCTATCGGATTCGGCGGCCCAAATTACTTCCAACTCGGTCTCGTGTCCCCCTGCTGCTACTCTTCCGGCCACCTGTGTGTAGGGGCGTTCCGGATCGGGGGCAAAGCTGCGCATTTCAGCTTCGGCACGAGTGCGAAAAGAGCGTCCCGTCGCCAGGCAATGAACGGCCTCGAGGATGTTTGACTTGCCGGCGCCGTTGGGTCCGGCGAATACCGTCAATCCCTGGGCCAGTGAAAGCGTGGCCGCGCGGTAGTTGCGGAAGTTGGTGAGAGAGAGCGCGGCGAGGTACACGGTCGTTCCTTCTGGCTGCTACCGGAGCTGCGAGGAATGTTTCACGTGAAACATGCGAGGCTGGGGAGGGGGCGACACCTATGGAAGCTGGGGAGGGCGAACGCAAAAAAGCACACCATTAGTCTATCTAAATGCTGCAGGGTGCCCTACAAAGTGTTTCACGTGAAACAAAGCGAGCAGCCCGTACGACTTATGTCAGTTCATCCCGCTACCCTGCGCGCCATGGCGGCACGTCCCAGGTGTTCACCCATTCCCACTCCCACACGATGCGCTTCGCCGGCAGCTCAAGCGCATACTCGACGCCGGCGGTGAACGGCAGTACCTGCGTCTGCGCGCCCACCTTCTCGCGGTAATACTCGATGAACGCGCCGACGTCGCTCGCATTTGGCGGCCAATGGCCCTCCGGCACCGGGTCCGACTTGCGGTCAGTGCGGTAATGCACCGGGATCAGGGCAAACGGCCGGATGTAGTCCACAAAGTCCTCGAGTTCGGTCGATTGCTGCGCCGCGCTTGTCGGTACGAGACCGAGCTTCATGTGGATGGCGAAATCCACCCGTCCGCGCAATGCCCGCATGGCCGGATACGCCGCCCACGCGTCGCCGATGTGCAGGAACGATACGCCGAGGGCTTTATGCGTAACGAGAAAACCCAGGTTTGGCAGATCGGGGCGCTGGTTTTCGCCGCTCTCGATGGTCTCCACGTGCAGTGCGCCAAGGTCAATCTCGGTCGGACCGGGAAACGCCCGCGGTTGCGCCGGCCCCGCCCAGGGCCTGCCGCGCTGCTGCTCGTTCTGATGCTTGGGGTACATCACCTGAATCTTCTCAGCCGGCACGTGTTTGGTGATGGGCAGATCGCGGGAGAACGCGGCATCGCCGTACTTCTCGTCTATAGGCTCGTCCGGCCACAGCGCGCCCGGCGGCACGAACATCTTCTTGAACCGATCGCCCTGACAGAGCTTGCGCAGCGTCTTGGGGTGGCAGTGGTCGAAGTGCTCGTGACTGATGAAGATGTAATCGTATATCGGCTGCGCGTTGTCCAGATTCTCGCCAAAGAGATACGGATCGAAGGCGATGTTCACGTCGCCAAACCGCACGTCAAACGCCCCACACCCCCACCACCGCAGCCAAATGTGATCCATTAAGAACCCTCTATTGAGAATGCCAAAGCCGTCTCACTCTTCGACTAGTCACGAATTTGGTTGATGCCCTGACTCTGGAACCACCCAATTTTCTCGTGACGCTTCATACCCATTGTTGGCCGGGTTGTAATTGCCCCGGCTCTTTCTAGTCCTTCTAGCACTCCACACATCAGGTACGGTTCACTCACATGGAGCTCAATTAGCTTGCCCTTTAATCCTCTTTCCTTTTTATTCAATGACTCAACCGCTCGCAGAGACCACTGTTGCCGCTCCTGAAGAGAGAGGCATTCGATGGGCAGATCGTAATGTACAATCCTGTCGTCAGGAGCCAGCAGACCATACTTTGGACTCAGCGCATACCACTTGCACCCTATCATATCGGCATATTTGCTCGTCCAACGAAAGAGAGAGTTGGCCCTATAGCCATAGTGGTCCTTTACAAGATTCCGTCCTGGTCTTTGACTCTTGACACAAGAAATCAAAATGAGATCTGGGTTTCGCACTGCCTATCTTTCTACTTTTGGTGAAAGCTAGTTTGCAACAAGCGGCTTACTGTTGACAGTTGCCAAGAATGTCGAGCACTTCAGGTTGGGCATTTGTTTGCACGGCGATCTGTTAAGGGAATCTGACTTGAGTCAGCAATGGATGGTGCCATCTAGACGATTAGGATTCACCGAGGATCCATAATTAGCAAGGAATCTCTCTAATCTGCTAGGCGTGAACAAGCGACAAGTCTCTCTTGAATTAGATCTCGTGCTGATGCGATGTTGGATATTGCTCCTGTGCTGGCTACTTCGGCATCACTTAGCCTATTGTTTTCTAAGTGACGCAACTCTCTTGAGGAAAAGGCATAGAATTCTTCAAGAATTTCTTGTACACCACGGGCCCACTCCGTGCCTGGTTCAACTGCTGCAAATTCCTTCGCCAAGTTAACGTTCGCCTTGCCATAGTTCACCATGAATTCTAAGTTTACTTTCTTGTTGCGCAGTGCAGATTTTAGTGATCCCAGACTCTCTTCATACTCCTCAAAGAGAGGCGACAAAGCACCAATGTAATCTAGGTCGAGAAGGCACTGATTTGCATTGCCGTCCGGATTAAGTCTAGACGGTTGCAACGGATTCGCTGAGAAACCGTTTGTAGCGAAGTCGGCCAACGCCCATAGAACTATGAACGCAACAACTATCCCGACCCCAATTCTCCGTAAAGATTTTCTGATGACTTCTTCCAAGGAACTAGCTCTCTCGTCATGTGCACTACGTTTCCTCTCCGCTTGGCGAGTTCAAGGATGAACTTTCAGGATCAGAGTTCATTCAACAATTAGTGGCTAAGACTTGAATAGAGCGCAGTATACGAATACTGTAGGACACGCTCGAATTCCTACTATTCCTATTCTGTTAGCGTCTGCAGATGGTGCCCTAAGAATAGCACATCGATTAAGGCACTTTGGCGCGGCTCCGAACCGTAGGCGAATGTGGTAACCGAGACGAGAGGGAGTCCACCCTTCTGGTATTAGAACAGTTCACCGAGCGCTTCCCGAGGAGCCACCGCACGAATGGGAGATCGTGCGTAGTCCCTGACGTTCCGCGTGACGATGTGCCTGGCCCCGCAGGCATGGGCGGCAGCCACCTGCATGGCGTCCTCGAAGTCAGCCATTGGCAGCGCGGCGGCATAGCGGATGCTGTCGGTATCGGTAACTGCCACCGCCACGAAGCGCGTGAGCTCCACAATGAAGTCGCGCGCGCTCACGCCCCCCAGCGCGGGAGCCACCAGGTAATAGAGATTCGAGAGAGAGTGCCACGCGACAAATGCCGCCTCAGCGCCGTGCTCAATCCGGTCCAGAAGTTCCGACGCTGGTTCGGAATGGGGATGCCTGTCGAGTGCGACGTCGATGAGCACGTCGGTGTCGAGCAGGATCATTGGAGGTACTTCTTGGCCAAGGCGGCGTAGCGCGGATCATCGTCCCGCTCCGCCGCCTGAAACTTGCCGCGCCACCGCTCGGAGAAAGACGGCGAGTTCTCACCCGCCATTTGCCTGAGAGACTGCTCGACCAGCGACGAAAGAGACACACCGCGCGAACGGGCGTAGCGTTTGGCCGCCGGCAGGAGGTCGGCGTCCACTGTGATGGTGAGCTTCTGTTTCATCCTGGCTGGCAACCTTCCTGATTAGTATACGTATAGTAACTATAAGTATACGTGTCATTATCACGATATGCAAGGGTGCCAGACCCAAAAACCGTCTGAACCGGCGTTACTGCGGTGACTCTCGGTTACCGGGCAATTTCGCCGGTAAGAAGTGACAGGGAAGTGGACTGGCGCAGGACGGGACCAATTGCAGGTTTCTCAGGTTGAAACTGCGGCTGCGCCATAGTTCACGCTCTTAGTCGTTCTCACTCTACTGTCGGCACAAGCGAATCTGATCTCATTCGTGGGGAAGTTCAGTTGCAACGTCAGGTAGATGAGCTTCGGACCAATCTCTTGGGAACCCACCGCATCAGCGAGGTGACCGGAGCAGCGAGATGGAGACTTTTTTCACCCTTCCCCGAGGGCTGAATGGTCAAGATGGCGCAGGCACGGTCAAGCGCAGGAGGATGGTGTTGTCCACCTCCAGGTCGCTGCCCCAGATCAGCCGGGCCGTGTCGTCCCATTGGATCCGGTTGTAGCCGTCTCTGGGGCGTACTGCGGATTCTGTCCACTCGGTTGCGGTTGCCCATTGGCTCGCGTCAAAGCCGGCGCCGGCCCAGTCAGACGGCGCTTCCGACTTTTCGAAGCGGCAGGCGGTGTTGGGATCTGATGCTTTTTCGCAATCGGGGTTCAAGGGTGCGCGGTGGATTACCAGCACTTTCCATTCGTTATTGGTGACGGCCACAAACTTGCCGGTATTGAGGTCGGTGAATTGCGCAATGATGCCGCCGTCGCCCATCTGCTGGTTGCGCTCACCGATGTACTCCAGCCCCGAATCGGTCTCTTTGAAGTCTTTGGCCTCAATGGCGATGGTCAGTGGGTAAGTGGCAGTAAAGGTGATGGTCTCGGCATTGAAGGAGCGCTCAGTCGTAATCGGCGTGGAATCTTCGCCGACCAATTCACCGTTGACATAGAGAGCGAACCAATTATCGGCCCACACCTCAGCCTTGAACTCTGACGCTGCGTCTTGGCTGGGGGCTGGTTCCTTGGCGGTGATTGCGGGCGAAGCGGCTTCAGTGGCAGTCCCGCCGTTGCCGGATCCGCAACCGACGGCCAACCACGTGACGACCAGCAGCGCCAGCGCCCTCACGGCGAATGACTTGGACATACGTTTCCCTTTCATTCAATTCGTCCGAGTTGCGTCAGGGCGCCCTGCACCGCTCGCTGCGACGGTCAATTGATGGCAGTCCAGTCCAAATGCGGTGAGCAAATGCACCGCACGAATTCTACAATCGAAGGCAAGTCCAAGACGCCCTTCCCATACTAACTGTATCGGCTAGTGTGAACTACACCATTCAAGAAAGTATGAAGACCGTCCTCCAGATTTAGGCGAGACCTTCAAAGCGGCTACGTGAATGAGCCGGACGCCATCACCCTTCTTCAGTATGTAGCATTTGGCAACCAACCATTACTGAGAGGTTAGTCTGCAGCGGTCGCGAGGACTGCAACACGCTAAGCGAGAGCTTGAAGGTGACGGGCAAGTGGGGAAGTGAGCAGAGATCCTCTTTCCGTAGTCGTTCTTACGGGTTTTTGCAACTTGGTTTCTAAATTGCTGCCTGCCGTAGCACGTATCGGCGTCCGGACTACCGACTAGAGTACAATGAGTGCGTGTGACGTGGTCTGGAGAGGCCACCCGGATTGGGTTCCGACTGCTCATGCTGAGCAAAGCGGCCTGCCCCCCCCCTGTGCTCAGAGCGGGAGATGCGCAAGCGCGTGTGCTGGCTCTTCGAATGTCCATTGCCGAGGCTAGCACGAATAGGTTGCGCGGAGGCCACTTGCCAGGTTTGGAAACGCGGCCCCGCGGCGGTAGCAGACGGGCTCTTCGCCGGAGGAGACTTGTGGTTGCCCAAACGACCATTGTCACAAGTGTCATGTAGAGAGACTTACGCACGTTCCTTGCAAAAGTGAGAAGCACAAGAGGTAGCACATCTATGTTCGATAAGTCTACACTGTCAAACGGTTTGCGCGTCGTCACTTCCACTATGCCCCACACGCGTTCGGTATCGGTGATCGTGCTCGTGCGGGCCGGGTCCCGCTACGAACAAGACCCCGAGGCCGGCATTGCCCACGTGTTTGAGCATATGCTCTTTAAAGGCAGCGACAAATGGCCGACGGCGCAGATCGTGAGCGAGTCCATCGAGGGCGTGGGCGGGTCTATGAACGCCAGCACTGACAAGGAAGTGGTGGACTACTGGTGTCGGGTCGCGCAGCCGCACTACACCTTGGCCATGGAGTTGCTTGCCGACATCTTTTTGAATCCGCTCCTCGAGGACGAAGAACTCAAGCGGGAACAGGGCGTGATATTAGAAGAGTTGCGCATGTATCATGACGATCCCCGCAGTTGGGTGAGTATTCTCAGCGACCAGATTTGCTGGCCGGAGCACCCGCTGGGCCGGGACATTGGCGGCAGCCCTGAGACTGTGCAGAGCATTACGCCGGAGATGATCCACGACTACCGCGGCCGCATGTACAGCCCGCAGAACACCGTGCTCTCGGTAGCCGGTAACATTACTCACGAGCAAGTGCTGGCTGATGCGGAACGCCTCTACGGCGCGTGGACGAACGGCGCGCCGGCAGACTACCTTCCCTGGGGCGGTGGCGCGCAGGAGCCAACCGCCATTGGCGAGGCGCGGGAGTCGGTGGAGCAGATGACGATCCTGCTCTCTTTCCCGGGCCTTTCCATGTTTGATGAGGACCGGTATGCATTGGGCCTATTGAATACCGTACTTGGCGAAGGCATGAGTTCACGGCTCTTCCTGGAAGTCCGCGAGAAGCGCGGTTTGGCGTACAGCGTGGGCTCCTTCCAGCGTCATCAGCTCGACACCGGCATATTCACGTTGTATGGCGGCGTCGATCCGGAGAATGCGGCGGATGCTTTGCGCTGCATCATGGACCAAGTCGGCAGCTTGCAAGAGCCGGTGCCGGAAACTGAACTGCGCAAGGCGAAGGAGTTTACCAAGGGTCACATCCTGCTCGGCTTGGAGAGTACGCAAAGTGTGGCCGGCTGGGGCGGCGTGCGCGAACTGCTTCACGGCGAACTCATCACGGCTGATGAGGCAGTGGCCCGCGTGGAGGCAGTGACGGCAGATGAAATACATCGGGTCGCCGCTCGCATCTTTGCTTCAAACGCGGCCAAGCTCGCCGTCATCGGTCCGCGCGACCTCAGCCAAGAGCTACTCCCAATTGCAACGCAATGACCTCTGTAGCCACTGTGGAGGTTAGCCAGATCGGTGAAATCTAGTCGCGAAGTGTCTTTTGCGGTCCAGAAGCGCGGCATCGTGGTCACGTTGGCCTTACTGGGCTTCATGTTCCTTGTGTGTGTGCTCGCGATCGGTTGCAATCTCGGTGGTGATGGGGACCGCCGGTTGGAATTTCTCAGCAACGTGCGTTTGAATTCCGCCGGACAGACGGAGATAACGGTCGTGGTGCGCAATGTCGGAGATGTTCTATTCTCAGGCGACGAGGAAATTGAGGGCCGCGGCGAGGTTTTTAATAGCTCAGAGCAGTTGCTGGCACGCTTCTCGCAACGGGCGGTGGGGCGGTTGGCGGTGGAGGAAGAGGCGACCATTGCCGTGTGGCAGGGAACCCTTGAGCCGGACACCTACCTCATGCGATGGACAACACCCCGCCACGGGGGTGTTGAACTGGAATTCACCCTATTGAAGCGCTTTGGGGTGCTGGAAGTCGGGACCGTGAGGGAAAGAAAACTTGATCCTGATCCCACGGACTCGTACTAAGTTCAAGCTTGCTGCGAAGACGACCGGCTGTTAGCCCCCAAATCCCGGAGTGGCAACTCTCGTGTCTAGCGTTATCGATTCTTCTTAGGGTTAACCAGAGGATCATGCGGAACGAACTCTCTATTCAGTTTCAGATCGGATGCAGATTGGACATGGCATCAGGCGAGTGCTGCCCCTGTTTCCCTAAGAATTTGTTTGCGCCAAACTTTCATCGCGCTTGAATGCCACCGAGATAGGATGTCTCCGGCCGCTTACGCGCCTTGAGGACAATTCCCGCTGAAGGAACATCTGCCGCCCTTGAAGGCTCATTGTCGTGAAATGCATAAAGTATGCGTCGTGCCCACATTAACCAGCGGGAGGCACCCAAGTCTTCACTATAACGATTCAATGAGGGGCACACTGTGTGCTTGACAATATTGCTGCCGATCCTAAAAAGCATCAGCGAGAAGGGAAAGCAACGATGGGTCGTATACCACGTCTCTTCAATCGTAAAACCGGCCGCGTTCAAAGTTTGAGTGAGTTCGTCAGTTGTATATAGCCTTACGTGGTCGGCCCAGATACCGGCGAGCCACCAGATGTGGTTGGGTACATGAACGCCAAATGCCCGTTCCAAGACCCAATTGACCGGATCCCATACAAACGGGTAATTCTGGTGAGGGACCGTGATGAGCAATAGTCCGTCGTCTTTCAGCACACGATAAACCTCAGAGAGTACGACGTCATGTTCTACAATGTGTTCCAATACATCGGGGCAGATAACCGCATCGAAGGATTTCCTCGGAAAGGGGAGCATACGCGCATCGGACCGCGCGAGCGATGCCTTCGCAGCGTTTTCGTGCTCTCTCGCTAGAGTAAGGGGCTTTTCGTTGTAGTCTACGCCAATCGCAGTGGCTTGTGGGTATAGCTGCGTAATAGCCTCTGTATAGAATCCGCGCCCGCAGCCCAAGTCGAGAATTGTGCCGGAACGAGCAGGTCTAAACCAGTTCATGAGCATGGTGAGCCTCATGACAAAGGCGGGATCGATCTCGTGACGCAAGAGTGTGGCGACTGCTTCGTTTGCAGGGATTCTCATAGCAGGTATCGCTAGCAATAAACTCTAGACACTATTGACGGCTCTCATACACAGTTTGTCCAATCTAGCCACAATGGCAGGAATTTGGGCGGAACCGTAGTCCAGGGCACTCTTGATTATACGCTTTGGTCAATACTGATGACCATGGTCTGGTATGAGGGGCGTGCTATCAAGCGAGTGTGCACGAACTTGGCCGTAGTGGGTTCTGCTCCAAGTGTAGTAGTATGCGGTGATCTGCATTAGATCGTGTTGGCAAAGTGCTACAGACGCTTACGCAGAAACCCTCTTATGCTTGCTTGTAAGCTTTGATTACAATACCCACGGAAGGGGTTTCGTCAGAACGCGCCGGGTCCGGGTCGTCGAATGCGTAAAGGAGGCGCCGTGCCCACACAAGAAAGCGAGAGTGCCCTGACTTTCGGCCAAATAGATTGAATGAGGGACAGAGTCCGCTTTCGATAATGTTCTTGCCGATTCCATACAGCAAGAAGTGGGCGAATGGCAGGCAGCGCGGCGTGGTAAACCACGTTGAATCGGTTACAAACCCGGCTGCGTGTGTACGGCTTGAAAGTTCTGCGGCTGTATAGAGGCGCACGTGATCGGCCCAGATGCCGGCGAGCCACCAAATGTGGGCAGGCACATGCGTACCAAAGGCACGTTCGAGCACCCAATTTAGAGGATCCCACAGGAATGGGAAATTTTGGTGGGGTACCGAGATAAGCAGCAGTCCTCCATCGCGGAGCACGCGATTGATCTCCAGAAGCGCCGCGCCGTCCTCGACAATATGTTCAAGTACCTCGGAGCATACAACTGCATCGAATGACTCTGAGGGGAATGGCAGCGTACGCGCATCGCCACGTGCAAGTTGTACGGTTGTGGCGTGTGTCTGCGCCTTGGCTACGGCAAGGTAGTCAGCGTTGTAGTCTACGCCTGCAACCGTAGCACTGGGGTAGAGGGTAGTGATAGCTTTTGCGTAGAAGCCGCGGCCGCAACCCAGGTCGAGGATTCTGCCTGTCCCAATGGACCCAAGCTGCTGCAAGATCAGGGAAGCCCTAACTGCAAACGCGGGGTCGATCTCACTCGACAATAGGGCGGTGATGGATGTGTCAGTAGTAGTCATGAACGTGCCAATCCAGAATCAGTGCGGCGTTGTGTGCAAGCGCTGGCAGGTCCCTCAATGCCATACCCGGGCACTGAACCAATACGCTCCACCAAACCGTCGTGCTGACTTTGGACGTGGGGCGAACCGGGCGCCAACGAGCTTAACGCGTAGCGATGCGGGTTGATACGTAGTAGCATACATGCTGGCTATCAAGTCGGGCTCGCCTGCCGGAAATCTTCACTCGCAATCCTATGTGCTCAGCGCACTGCACGCAAGTTCCCCGCGGCTGCACCGCTTGTCTGCGGCAGCGAGTAGTGAGACGATTCCAACGTGACAGTGAACGCGTGCAGGGCAAGCCTCAATCCCAGCAGTCATTATGCGCATACTTTATCTCACAACCTACTACTTGCCGCACAGCAGCGGCATAACGGCGTATATGCACCGGGTCGCGCGGGGACTGGTGCAGCGGGGGCATGCAGTTACGGTATTGACATCACGCCACCAACCCGGACTGAGTGAGGAGGAATGGCTTGAAGGCGTTCGCATCATACGCTTGCCGGTCCTCTTGCGCATCAGCAAAGGGCCGGTGATGCCTGCACTCTTTGGGGTGCTCGGCCGATTCCTAAAGACTCATGACGTGGTCCACATTCATCTCCCGTTCTTGGAGGCAGCGTATGCGGCGCTTGTGAATCGCGGTCGCAGGCCGCTCATTCTCACCGTACATACCGACCTCTATCTGCCTGCGGGATTTATCAATCGCATTGCAGGCACGGTAGTCAACGTGATGCAGGGCCTTGCGGCACGACGCGCTGATTGGCTGTGTTCCTACACTTGGGACTTTGCCCGAAACTCGTATCTGTTAGCCGACTTCCTAGATAAAGCAATAGTCATCCATCCCCCGGTCACGGTAGCAGCTGCCACAGAGTCAGACATAGCTGGTTTTCGCGAAGCGCACGGCCTCAATGGGCGGCTCATTGGGTTTGCGGGTCGCTTTGCCGAACAAAAGGGACTGCATGTACTCCTTGCAGCCTTTGCCGCTGTGCAACGCCGCCTGCCCGATGTGCGGCTCGCAATTGCGGGAGAGTACCGCAATGTTATTGGTGAGAGCTATTACCGGCGCCTGCGTCCCCAACTGGAGGCATTTGGGGATCGCGTTGTGCTTCTCGGGCATCTGGAGGGGAGGGCGCTTGCCAGTTTCTATGCTGCGTGCGACGTCCTCACGTTGCCGAGTGTTAACCCGATGGAGTCATTTGGCATTGTGCAGGTGGAAGCCATGCTCTCGGGCACGCCAGTGGTTGCTTCCGACATTCCCGGCTGCCGTCAGGCGGTGCGACTGACCGGCATGGGGCGCATTGTGCCGCCCGGCGATAGCGCGGCACTCACGGAGGCGCTGCTTGCGGTGCTGGAAAGCCCAAATTCGTATGCAATGCCTCGAGGCAAGATTGCCCGTGTCTTTGACTACGAGCGCACCGTCGATCTGCACGAGGAACTGTATCGCTCGAACAAGCTTGTCGAAGACGACCGTACACTTGAATTGGCAGCTACAACTGAGGCAGGAAGCCAAGAGCTGGGGACGGAATGAGCGATCCCACGACAACTGCAACAGTACCCGAAGGTGAGCACCTCCCCGGCCGTTCACCCACACGGCGTACACCGAAACTGGACTTCGCTGCGGTTGCACGGCACGGACCGTGGCTGCTTCTCGCCCTGGCCGTACTGGTGGGCGCATGGTTTCGCTTTACCGGCTTGAACTGGGACGACAGCACCCATCTCCATCCGGATGAACGCCATATCACAATAACAACGGCACAGATTCAGTGGCCGGAATCGCTAACTCAATACTTCGACACAGAGACGTCGCCGCTGAATCCCTATAACCAAGGCATTGGCTCATTCGTCTACGGCACGCTGCCCGTTTTCATCACCAAGGCCGCGGCCGGCATCGTGGACAAGGATGCGTACGACGGCATAGACCTGGTAGGCCGGTACCTTACGGCCTCGCTGGATGTGCTTACGATTCTGCTCGTTTTCCTCATCGGGCGGCGACTCGGCGGGCGCTGGGGAGGAGCCCTCGCCGCCGCATTCTACGCTTGCGCGGTGCAGGCGATCCAGCAAGCGCACTTCTACACTACCGACATCTGGGTGACGTTCTTTACTGCACTTGCGCTGTGGTGGGCGCTGCGCTGGCAGGAAGAGGGTCGTTGGTACGATCTGGCCGGCGTGAGCCTTGTTGCCGGATTGGCCCTGGCGAGCAAGCTGGGCGTGGCGACGCTGGCAGTGCCGATCGGCTTTGCGTTTTTGCTGCGGGCATGGCGGGAGGAGCGGCCGCCGGCTTTCGTCATCACTCACCAGCTAGTTGCGCGCCTCGGCGGTCGCCTAATCATCGGCGGCGTGCTCGTGTATGGTGTGCTGCGCCTCTGCGTGCCCTACGTTTTTGCGTCTGCTTCCTTGTGGGATCCGCGGCTCAATCCGCGCTATGCGCAGGATATCGAGACCCTGCGCTTTCTGGCGAGCGGAGATGCGGAGTTTCCGCCTGCGTATAGTTGGTCTACAGTCAATTACGCGCTGTTTCCTTTAGAACAGATGTTTCGATGGGAAATGGGTTGGGCCTTTGCTGCCGTCGCGTGGCTGGGAGTGATTTGGGGCATCTGGCAACTGGTGCGGCACAGCAATTTGGTTTTCGCGCCTGTCGTGCTGTGGGTGCTTACGCTGTATTTGTACCAGGCTGCGCAGTTTGCCCGGCCCGGCCGTTACTTTCTGCCGATCTATCCGGCCCTCGCCGTGCTGGGCGGAGTCTTCCTTTGTTGGCTTGTCTATCAGATCGCTCGGGGAGACGCGCAAGCATGGCTGCGACACATAAGACCGCTGGCCCGCGTCTCCCACCTAAGCGGTAATCCACTTGTTGGGCGCGTGCTGCCTCTTGCCGCAATGGGCCTCGCCGCATTCGTGTTGCTGGGCGCGTTGGCGTGGGCGTTTGCGTTTACTCGTATCTACGCAGAGCCGGTGTCGCGGGTGCGCGCCAGCGAGTGGATCTATCAGAACGTCCCGGCCGGCGCGGTGCTGGCGGAAGAGCACTGGGACGACGCGTTGCCGCTGCGCCTGCCCGGACAGGAACACACGCCGGAGCGCTATCAATACGTGCAGCTTCAGGTATTTGGCGCGGATACACCTGAAAAACTGGAGCAACTGCTGGCGTCGCTCCACCAAACGGACTACATCGTCGTGAGCAGCGGGCGTACGCATGGTGTGATACAGCAGCTTTCCGCGCGCTTCCCCATGATGTCGCAGTATTACCGTCACCTCTTTGCCGGTGAACTTGGCTTCGCCCCCGTGCGCACGTTCACGCACTTCCCCCGGCTCTTTGGCTGGGAAATTGACGATAGCGCAGCAGAAGAGAACTTCCTCGTCTTTGATCATCCGACGGTCCATCTCTTCGTAAAGACCGATCGCTACGACCAAGAACGGCTGCGAACCTTGCTCGAGCCGCACCTGTCCGCGTTGCCCCAAACGCTCTCGCCGCGGCAACTCCTTTACAACGGCCTCTTGCTCGACGAAACACAAAGCAGCGGCGTCCAGGCAAGCGGCACGTGGTCGGGCTACTTTGAGCGTGGCAGCATCGTTAACGCCGTGCCCTGGCTGGTCTGGTGGCTGGCAGTACTGCTTTTGGGCTGGCTCACCTGGCCGCTACTTTGGCGCATTGTGCCTATGGCCCCCGACCGCGGCTACCTGCTTGCCAAGAGCATTGCGCTCCTCGCGGTTGCCTATGTTTCCTGGTGGCTGGCAAACAGCGGCTTACTGGCGGCCGGCCGCGCTTCCACGTGGCTTGCAATTGCCCTGCTAGGAGCAGCAAGCGCCTGGGTCTTGCGCCGCACCTGGCAACGGTTCGTGCGCTTTCTTAGAGACCAGCGCAGCGAAATCGTGCTCAGCGAGATGGTCTTTACCGGCACGTTCCTCTTCTTTCTTTGGGTACGCCTCACGAATCCTGATCTCTGGCATCCCTATTTCGGCGGCGAGAAACCCATGGATTTTGCCCACATGAACGCTCTTATCAAAGCCGGTCAGTATCCGCCATACGACCCGTGGTTTGCGGGGGGTTACATCAACTACTACTACATGGGGCACCAGGTGTTCGGCACGTTGATTCGCTTACTTGGCATTGTGCCGTCGGTGGCCTACAACCTGGTCGTGCCGTTGGTGGCGGCGCTGCTCGCGGCAAATGTCTACACGTTTGGGTGCACCGTGTGGCGCACAGCGTCGCGAAACATGCGGTTGCTCGCGGGCGGCGGCGGCATTGTTTTGGTGACAGTTCTCGGTAACCTGGACGGTGCGGTGCAATGGTTCACGCGGCTGGCGGCAGATACGGGACCGAACCGCCTGCGTGCCGGTTGGGACTGGCTGGGGCAAACCGTGGGCAACCTGTTGCGGGGCGAGCCGCCGCCGGGCTTCGACTACTGGCACAGCACGCGTTTGATCGAGGGCGCAATCCACGAATTCCCGTTCTTCACATTTCTCTATGGCGATTTGCATCCTCACGTGCTGGCGTTGCCATTCACAATGGTGATACCGGTTCTTGCCCTGGCCTTTGTCTTGAGCTACCGCCTCAATCCCAGCGAGAGAGTGCAGAGCTCCGGCCCGACACTCCTCGAGTGGCTGCGCCCGTTGCTGCGCTTTCCCACGCTGCCCTTGCTGCTGCTTAGTGGCTTTGTGCTGGGCTTCCTGCGAACCGCGAACACATGGGACTATCCCACCTATGCCCTGCTCCTTGGTGGGGCAGTGATCTTGGTCGAGCGCCGGGGCCTTATCCGCCTGGAGGTTCCGGCAAGGGTGCGCGTGGTCGCGGCCGCCATCGGACTGTACCTCGTCGGTCGCTTGGCTTTCGGCCCGTACCTCGACAATTACCAGTCGTTCTTCCTCGGTGTGCGGAGCATTGACGATCAGACTCCGCTGTGGCAATACCTGGTGATTCATGGGGTGCTGCTTTTCTTTGTTGCCATCTTTCTGGTGCGGGAATTGTTCCGGTGGCGCGCTGCGTTCGACATTCGTCCTATCGTGATCCTGGCTGTGCTGCAGATTGTACTCGCGAGCGTATTGTGGCAGCGCCCGATCGTGCTCTTGCTGGAAATTGTCATCTTGTTGGCGTTGCTGGTTGCGCTGGGTACTCCCGCCAGGCTCCCCACGCGCCTGCTGGCCGGCATGGTGGCGCTGGCGGCGGTATTGGGCATCTTCCCCGAGTTCCTTGCCGTCGACGGCGACGTCGGGCGCATGAATACCGTGTTCAAGTTCTACCTGCAAGCCTGGAATTTGCTGGCATTGGCGGCCGCGGCGACGCTGCCGCTGCTGTGGCAGCAGGCGCGCCTCCGGCGCTTCCTCTTGCCGGTAGGGTCGGTGCTCGTGCTGCTGGCCCTCCTCTATCCGCTCTCGGCAATTCCCCACCGCGCCCAGCAGCGATTGGTGCCGGATCTCGTGACGTTGGACGGCACGGCCTTCATGCGGGAAGGCGTGATATTCGACCAGGACCGGGAAATCCCGCTCAAATGGGACCTGGAGGCAATCCACTGGCTGCAAGACAACATTGACGGCACGCCCACGGTGCTAGAAGCATCCATCCCGTACTTTCGTTGGGGAGCGCGCGTGAGCATCCACACCGGCTTGCCTACGGTGCTGGGCTGGGACTCTCACCAGTGGCTGCAACGCTGGGAGTACCGCCCTATGATCGAGCAACGGAAGCTGGATATACAAACGATCTACGAGACCGCGGACTATGACCTGACGCTCAAACTGCTCCGCCAGTACGGCGTGGACTATATCTACCTGGGTGACTTGGAACGCGCCTACTATCAGGGCCCGGGCCTGGGCAAATTCGAGCTAATGGGCGAATTTGGGATTGAGCCGGTCTACCGCAACGAACGGGTAACGATCTACCGCGTTGAGTACAAGTAGGCGTGTCGTGACGCTCCCTTGCTGTGCCCACTTGGATCAGCGCAAGTGACTGTCCCTAGGTCTTGTCAATTGAGATGGGCCGCGTAGTCCGTCTTTTGCATATTGAAGAAGACGTACATTCGACCGAATGCGAGAGGATAACGCGAGGTGCGCATAATCCGTCATTTGTATGTTGAAGAAGGACTACAGATGAGCGAAATTAAAAGGGTAACGCGAGGAGCGCGTCATCCGTCATTCCCGCGCAAGCGGGAATCCATCCAATCTGCGCCAAAGCGACAAAAGGGTAGGGGCACGAGATGTCGTGCCCCTACGGTGAACTTTGCTTTTCTCGTCCAGACCGCCACCATCTGTCCCGGTGCAGGGCCGGGCTTCTTAGGTCTTCATTCAGGTTGATCGCGGCTATACACTTAGGCGCTGACCAACTCCCGCAGTCCGATCTTGGCTACTGCCGCGTGCACTTCGGCTTTGTCTTCCGGTGACAGTTCAGCCAGCGGCGGGCGCACGGGACCGCCGGCCAGGCCGATGGCCATCATGACTTCCTTCATCACGGTGACCTCGTAGCCGCGCACCTTGTAGCGGATGTTGTAGATCGGCAGGGTCTCGCGCTCGATCTTTGCCTGCAGCTCGCTGAAACGGCCCGCCCGCGCCAAGTCGAGGGCCTCGATGGCTGATTTCGGATTGTAGTTGGCGTTGCTGGAGGTATAGCCTTCGGCGCCGGCCGCAAAGTAGGCGTGCAACAGGTCGTCGCCCACGCCCGCCAGCCAGAGCAACCTATCGCCTACGTGGGAGCGGACACGCTGGAACATGCGCACGTCGCCTTGGCCGTCCTTGAAGGCTACTATGTTGGGAATGTCAGCCAGGCGGTCGACCAATTCCGGACCCAGCTTCGCGTGATCGCGCGCGTAGGGGAAGACGCCCAGGCTGGTGGAGTCCGCAATGGCCTTGTAGTACTGGTAGAAGCCTTCGTCGCTCGACTGACCGTAGTACGGCGGCATGATCAGCAGACCGTCCACGCCGACGCTCTCGGCGAATTGCGCCATTTCCGCGCCCACGGCCGGATTCACGCCCACGCCCGCCAGCAGGAGACAGCGGCCGGCGGCCGCCTCGATGGTGGCGGTGACGACGTCCTGCCACTCGGTAAACGTCAAAGAGAAAAACTCGCCGGTGCCGCCGGCCGCAAGCACGGCGGGCGAGCCTTCGCGCGCCAGGAAGTCAATGTTGCGGCGCAGGCCGTCGAGATCGAGGGAATAATCGTCATTAAACGGGGTTACGGGAAACGGGATCACGGTGCGCAAGCGTTCGCGTAGTTCCGCTGGGGTCATCACTGGTGTGTGCTCCTTCTTTGACTGTGAGCGTGCTTTCATGACGTTACTCGCAAAGTGACGCTATGCCCCATCGTACCAATGAGCGCATACAAATTCCAACTGAACCGGGCATAGCTCTTCTCGTGAAATGGGATGCAAATTGACGTGTACAGCGTACGAATTCTCAGGCAGTCCTAAGTCTGAGCGCATATACTTAAAGGGGACTATGACATTAGGTAGTGAGAGAAGCGTAAGGAGCCAGGCATGCGGAGATTTCTTGTAATTGCCCTCATATTTGCAGTAACGCTGGGATTGGTGGCGTGCGGCGGTGACGAGCCGGAGGCGGAACCAACCGCGGCGCCGGCGGCGACGGAAGCACCCGCAGCGACTGCGGAACCGGCGGCAACCCAGGCGCCGGAGCAAAAAGACAGCAGCACTCCAGCTAATGTCGTCTTCACCATCGATCCGGCGCGCTCCACCGCCCGCTATCTCATCAGGGAACAACTGGCCAACTTGACCTCGCCCAATGATGCCATCGGCGAGACCATGGACGTCACCGGCGCCATCGTGCTGGATGCAGACGGCAACGTGGTGAGCGAAGAGTCGCAAATCGTAGTCGGTCTGGCCGGTCTGACCAGTGACTCCAGCCGGCGTGACAGTTACGTCAAGCGCAACACCCTGCAGACTGACCAGTATCCCAATGCTACGTTTGTGGTGAAAGAGATTCAGGGGCTACCCTGGCCGCTGCCGACCTCCGGCGAGGTGACGGTGCAGATGGTTGGTGACTTTACCATTCAGGAACAGACCAGTGAGGTGACCTGGGAGACGGTCATTCAGGCTGGCGACCCCGAGTCGACGGGCACCGCCAAGACAGAGATTACCTTCGAGCAATTCGGCCTGACCAAGCCGCGCGTGGCCGTGGTGGTCAGCGTGGTGGACGAAATTCGTTTGGAGATTGACTTCACGGTGGTGCGAGAGAAATAGCCTTTCGTCTCCTGGGATCTCACGCCTTAATGAAGCCAGACGGGACAAGCG
The DNA here is from genome assembly GCA_965207135.1 of Chloroflexota bacterium. GTDB lineage: Bacteria > Chloroflexota > UBA11872 > VXOZ01 > VXOZ01 > VXOZ01. The sequence goes on from OZ242272.1 coordinate 171,360, forward strand.
ACATACTGACGCAAAGGGCACGGTACGCCGTGCCCTTTGCGTGTTGAGGGTGACTGTTGCAGAAAAGCGGCCACACCCTGGGCTCAGCCCCCTTCAGGAACTATGCTCCCGCTTGAAACCGGTTGCAGTTCTGTTTTGCCGGAAGACTGTCATGAAAGATCGCCGCAAAGAAATCGGCGCCGGTTTGCTAACCAGTATGATTCGCCAACTGGGTCTTGAACGGGAAGACTTCCTGTAGGAAAAGAGCACTATGAGATTTACTTACCCTGCTCATGTGGAACGTGTCAGCGAGGACGAAGTAGTCGTCTCATTTCGCGATTTGCCGGAGTGTAGGACGGCTGGCATTGATGAATCCGAAGCCCTCGCTGAAGCCCAAGACGCACTTTCTGAAGCAATTGCGGGGCGGATGGATGATGATGAATACATCCCAGAACCGAGCACGCTGCGCGGTGACGAATTCAATATCGCTGTGCCTACTGACATTGCAGCAAAGGCCGCGCTTGCTATCGCTTGCCGCCAGAGCAAGCTTTCACTTGAAGCCATAGCGGGCATTTTGGAAATAGATAGACCAGCTATCTCCCAGATGCTCGATCCACGTCAAGTTTCACACACTGACGACATTACCCGAGCGCTGCGCATCCTTGGCAGCGAGCTGGTACTCGAAGTGCGTGCACTCGACCCAGTCTCCAGCGAGTAGCGCCCGCAGCTCTCGTTTTCAACGAGCAGCCTCTATTGGCGGGCCTTTTGCCTAAAGCCCCAGCACGCGCTCGGCGTTGCCTTGCGTTATCGCGTGGTACTTCTCATCCGAGTCGCAATACTCTTTGAGCAACGGCAGCGTCTGCGAGGCAAAACAGGGACGCGGCCCCGCGTTCTCCCAGTTGCCTTTGCCGTCCAGGCAGTGGCAGTCCGTAGCCCAGAGCAACTGCTTCCAGTGGCGGTTCACGAACTCTGCGCCGAACTCCGGGTCGCGGGAAATCGCGTTTAGACCGGAACCGGCCGACATGTCTCCATAGAGGTTCGGGTACTTGGATAGCCATTGGTCGCTGAGCCCGCCGCGCACCACCGGACCCGGCGGATAGCTGGTATAGCCTTCGGCGCGCCAGTCGCGGGGCACCTCGGCGCTCACGTTTGCCCACCACGCCTGCGCGTGCGCCACGAAGACCGTATCGGGAAAGGCTTCCAGCACCTGGTCGAACTGCTCGAAGTTGTAGTTGTAGTTGCGGTACTCGAAGTGGAGGAGCACCACCCAGCCCAGCTTGCCGCAGAGTTCGTAGATGTCCATGCTGTCCGGGTGGTCTACCGGCAGCCGTACCTTGTGTTCGCCAAAGCCCATGCAGCCCAGTTCATGGAACCGTCGAATCTCATCCAAAGCGTCGGGCCGCAGAGGGTCTACGTGGCAGAAGGGAATGATGGTATCGGGAAAGCGGTCGTAGGCCTGCAGCGCGTAGTCGGTGCGCATGGCCGTCTGCTCCACGCCCCACTTCTCTTTGGCCATAGCCGTGCTGTTGCCCTTGGCCAACGGCAGCACTACCGCCTTGCCGCCGCCGTGTGCCTCGATGTGCGCCACCACGTGCTCGCCAATGCGCGGGTTGCCGGCGTCATAGTCCGTCGGCACCATGATGTGTTGATGAAAGTCAATTGGCATGTTTCCTTTACCTTTCCTCTTACATTACAGTTCTGCTTCGCTCAACCAACCTTAACCAAGCTTCGTTTGTGCATTGTGCTTGCTAACCCAGCACAATCGAGGCCGCATCTCAGAGTGACTGTTTGGCCCGCGTCCTGTGAAAACCCTTAACCAACCCAGGCTGGAAGTCTGGAATCCCCACTCCCTTGACGAAGACCTTTGCACAACTCAGGCCGGCAGGTGAAAAGATTCCCCTCACCCTAACCCTCTCCCCGAGGAGGGTGTCTCAAAAATAGTTCTACCGGATATATATACTGTGGAGTAGAGAAGCAAGGTGAGGGAGCAGGAAGAGCGTGAAGTGAGGTGTAGTGATGCCGGTGCGACCGTTCAGTCGTGAGCAAGCCTGGTTGCTGCCGCCGACGCTGGACGAACTGGTGCCGGCAGACCATCCTGTGCGGTTTGCGGCGGCCTTTGTGGACAGCCTTGATGCTGCGGCGTGGGAGGCGTTGGCGATTGACCTGCAGGGCGACCCGCGTGGCGCCGGGGCCTATCATCCCCGAGCCCTGCTGAGCGTATGGATATACGGTTTCATGACCGGTGTGCGTTCCTGCCGCAAGCTGGAGGCGGCCTGCAGAGATCAGGTTCCCTACATGTGGCTGGTGGGGATGCAGCAGCCCGACCACAACACACTGTGGCGCTTCTACAAAGCGCACCGCGACCGGATGCGGACGCTGCTGCGCCGCACGGTGCGCACGGCTGTCAGTGCCGGGCTGGTGGACCTGGCCATCCAGGCGGTGGACGGCACTAGGATCGCGGCCAACGCCGGGACGCGGCATACCCACGACGCGCAGGGGCTGCAGCGGCTGTTGTCCCGTACCGAGCAAGCGATCGCGGACTTGGAGGCGCAGAACACCACGGGGGGCGCCGCGCCGCCGGCGACTTTGCCGCAGGAACTTGCCGACGCCCAGGCCCTGCGGCGGCGGGTGGACGACGCGCTGACCCGCGTCGCGGCTGCGGACGGGCCGCACTACACGAACCTGACCGACGCAGACGCGGCCCTGCTCAAGGCCGGCAAGGGTGGCTTCATCACCGGCTACAACGCGCAGGCGATGGTTTCGCCACTGGCGGCGGAGAACGTGGGCGCACGGGGTAGGTTGATCACGGCGGCGGACGTGAGCGCCAGTGCCGACGACCATCCCCATCTGGCGCCGCTGATCGAGGCGGCGCAGGCGAACATCGACGACGAGCGGAACGTGGTGACCGTTGCAGACGCGGGCTACCATTCGGGGGCCAACCTCGCCACGTGCCACGCCGGCGGCCACACCGTGTTGCTGCCCGAGACACATGATCGCAGACGCCGCCACCCGTACCATAAGGACCACTTCACCTACTGTCCGCAGACCGACACCTACCTGTGTCCTCAGCAAAAGGTGCTCACCTACACGCACAGCTTGACCCACGGCAACGGCTACCGCGTCAGGCGGTACCAAGCCAACGGCCGGGACTGCCTCTCCTGCCCGGCCTTCGGCGTCTGCACCACCTCCCGGCGCGGCCGCTCCATAAAGATCAGCGAGCACGAGCCGATACTGCAACGGCACAGGCAGTTGATGGCGACCGTACCGGCCAAGCAGTTGTACCGCCGCCGTAGTACCATCGTCGAGCCGGTCTTTGGCCTGCTCAAGGAGTGGCACCACGCCAGACGCTTCCTGCTCAGAGGCCGCAGCCACGTGGTGTCTGAATGGCACCTGCTGGCCACCGCGTTCAATCTCAAGAGCCTCCACGCGCTGTGGCGGTCCGGGTCTCGCCCATTGCCGCCCCGGGGACGGCTCTCTCACTTCTACCGTTTCGTCCATACCACCCGCCATCTCACTGTGCCGCTCATCCCTTTCACCGTGCCGCGCACGAATATATTGAGACAGTCTCCTCGAGGGAGAGGGCCGGGGTGAGGGTAAGTCTTCGCCATTTCTGCCCAGCATCACTAAATTGGTCGCACTTCAAGAGAGTCTCCTCGCGCGCACCCTGACCTCCCTTCACGCATACACAGCACCTACTAAGTGAGCCGCTGCGGATTGCCGGTTGCGATTGCCGCAAAGAAAGCATGCGCCAGGGCCGTCGCGCGTCTGCCGGCATGGTGATCGGCGCCGATTGTCCAGGGCGCGCCGGTGTTCAAGCCGTGGATGAACTCTGTGAGCTCTTGATGGAGTCCTTCCGGGTCGGTGTCAACCGGCGCGTGGCGTTCGCCGGGGTCCGCGACGTTCGCGCCGGAGACCGTTGCCCGGTGCAGCCGGTCGTAGAGTTGCACGCTCGTGCCGTTGTCAAAGACCTCGAAGAAGAATTTTGAGACTGCAGTCGAATCGGCCGCGTCGCCCTGGATGACACTCGCCGCCGCGCCGTTTGCGAATCGAATGAGGCCGGCCATGTTGTCGGGATACGTCTTATTCTCATGGGTGTAGTTGCCGCCGACAGCGAAGACCTCCACCGGTTTCGACCCGGCCAGGTAGCAGATCAAGTCGAATGTATGACAGCCTTGGGAGAGAATATTGCCGCCGCCCTTGACCGGATCAACCGCCCAGAGCGTATCGGGCCAGCGATTGCACATCATCTGCCCCACCAGCAGGAACGGTTCCGGCACCAACCGCTTGGCCTCTTGGATCAAGGGCGCGAAACGCAGCTTGAAGCCCGTCATCAGGCGCACACCGGCCTGCTCCACAGCTTCCACCACCGCGTCGCATTGCGGCACCGTCATGGACATGGGTTTTTCCATGAGGATGTGCTTGCCGGCCTGCGCCGCCGCGACGCCCAGCGTCACGTGGGTATCGTGGTGCGTGGAAACGAGCACGGCATCGATCGCGTCGTCTGCCAGGAGGTCGTTTGGGTCCGCCGTGGCGTACGCGCCGCCAAATTCGTTGAGAAAGCCTGTGGCGGCGTCCTGGAAGACATCGGCATAGCCGTGGAGACGGACACCATCCATGACCACCGCATTGCGCATGTGGTTGCGCGCCATGTTGCCGCACCCAATCACACCGAGATTAATCATCGCCGCTCTGCACTCCTTTGGGGTGCGCGCGCTGCCACCATCACAATGCGCTGTTTTGCGCGCTGACAATAGTTCACTCAACGTATTTGTTCAGTGTGAGCATATCACAGCGACGGGAGGGCAGTGAGGCCGGGCAGATGGATTGATGGTTGCTAGGGACGAAGCCCAAAGGATTGTGACCGCTGCCAGATGCTACGGGTATTGGTCAGGAAGTTTTCGCGCAAGGGCGGTTTGGCATCGGTAGTGTGGAACATGGCAATTCTCAGTGGTTTCAGTTCTTTAGGAAATGAGGAATGAAAGAGCGTACATTAACCTCTTGACATTCCAAATTATTCGATTTGTATGGTATACTGGAAGCAGTATGCCCCTCGCGTGCGTTGCGATGGCCGCAGCCCGCCACAAGGCGAGTAAGAGGCTAACTCGGGAGGCGCCTGCGAAAGCGGGCGGTGGGCACGCTTCTTCGTGCATGCGGCGATTTGGGGGCCGCGTGTTGGTTGCCTGTGGGGAGCGGACTCAGTCAACGTCGCCAAAGACGGCGTAGAATACGCCGTGACTACTTAGTGACGTTGACGCGCTCTTGAGGCTGTCTATTTGATTTAAGTGTTTCCAGCTAGTGGAAGGTACCGACTGACGGATGCCGTTGCCGGTCGAGGACGTTAAAGCACAGGTCTCCTTAGTAGACATAGTCAACGCGGCGGTGCGGCTGCAGCAGAGCGGCCGCTACCTTAAGGGGTTGTGCCCTTTTCATGAAGAAAAGACCCCATCGTTCTTTGTGTTCCCGGAGCGTGGGACGTGGCGCTGCTTTGGCTGCGGGCGCGGCGGCGACGTAATCTCCTTTGTCATGGAGCGCGAAAAAGCCTCATTCGTGGAGGCGGTGGAATCGTTAGCGCGGGACGCCGGCATTGCCCTTTCGCGCCAAGAGGAGCGCAAGCGCAGCCGCAATCAAGTCCTCGCCCAAATCAATCTGGAGGCGGCGCAACTCTATCAGCGCTTGCTTAACGAATCGCAGGAAGCCGAGCCGGCACGGCGTTATCTCGCCGAACGCGGCATAAACAAAGAGAATATTGCGCGCTTCATGTTGGGGTTTGCGCCCAGCCGTTTCGATACCGTCCGTACGCACTTGCTGCAGATTGGCTTCTCGCTGGAAGATCTGCTGGCTGCCGGACTGCTTACTGAGGGCAATCGCGGGCCCTACGACCGGTTTCGCGGTCGCATCATGTTTCCCATTCGCGACGCGCGCGGTCGCTTTTGCGGGTTTGGCGCGCGAACCCTGAGCGCGGAGATTCAGCCGAAGTACCTGAATTCTCCGCAGACGCCTATCTTCGATAAGAGTGCGCTGCTCTACGGCCTCGATCTGGCGCACCAGTCTGTGCGGGAGCGGAAGCGGTGCATCATCGTGGAGGGCTACACGGACGTGATGATGGCGCATCAACACGGCGAGACCAATGTCGTCGCAAGCATGGGCACCGCCCTCACGGAAAAGCACGTGCAAGCCGTCAAGGGCCTCACCACCAACCTCGTCTTGGCGCTTGATCCCGATGCCGCCGGCAGTGCGGCCACGTTGCGGGGACTTGAAGTAGCGCGCCGGGCATTCGATCGGGTGGATACCCAGGTCTCGGTCGGCGACATCATGCGCCTTGAAAGCACGCTGGCAGCCGATATTCGCATTGCGGTGTTGCCGGAGGGCAAGGACCCGGACGAGGTGCTGCGGGAGGATGTCGCCGCATGGCAAAGTTGCATCGACAGAGCGGTGCCCTTTGTGGATTATGCATTTCGGCAAATTGCGCAGCAGTATGACTTGGGCAGCACAGGGGGCAAACGCGCCGCCGTGCAAGCGTTGGCCCCGCTCATTACCGACATTAGCGATCCCGTGGCGCGGCAACAATACCTCAAGCGCTTGGCCCAGGTGTTGGATTTAGGCATCCAAAGCGAAGTCCTGATGAACCTGATGCATGCGCGGCGACCGACCCGGCAGGCGGCGCAGTTCCGCGGGAATGGTGGCGCTGAGCCGTCGCAGAGCGAACCGGAGGGCGCGGAAGATAAGCTTGAGCAGTATCTGTTAGGATTGCTGATTGTGCACCCCAGGGCGCATAAGCTTGCGGCAGACGTAATCGATGCCGATGACTTTCATCATCCGCTGTATAGGCAAGCATACGAGCTCTTGCTGGCAGCGCAGGGCAGTAAAGCTGACTTGCTGGATGGGTTGGAAGAAGAAAACGTAAGGGAGCTCATCGACCGGTTGCGCGGAGCGCGCAACCAGGAACCGCAAATCGACGACGAGTATTTGCCGCCCACTGTGGCGGCGGCTGCCTTGCGGCTCAAGCAGCGCAACGTGCAGGCAGAATACGAAGACCTGCAGCTACTCTTGGCAAATGAACGCGCCGAGGAAAACAAGACTCTAGGATCGCAAATCCGGCAGGAGATACGTATGAGTGGCGAGCAACTGCGTCAGATAAACCTCGCGTTGAAGCAGACGAGCTTTATCCGAACTGCGTAGCCGTTAGTCAATGGCAATGAGCAATCGAATGGGAAGCCGGCACATCTAGCACAGAGGGATCTGTGAAGGAGGAATGATGGCAGCGAAAACAAGTGGCACCGTGGTGAAAGACAAAGTGGAGAAGAAGGCGCCTCAGACAGAGGCGACACTGGCTGACCGCGCCGAGTCTGCGGATTTTGAAATTACCGAGGAAGACATTAGCAAGCTCGTAAGCCGCGGGAAGCGGCGCGGCCACCTCACGCAGGAAGAACTGCTGGAGGCATTTCCGGATATTCAGGCGAGAAGCGACGAAGCCCAAGAGCTCTTTTCGTTGTTTTCAGAACTCGGTCTGCAAGTGCTGCCGGCCAAAGAGGTTGACAGTCTCGATATTGAGGAAGAGGAAGAAACGACCCCAAGTGTGCCGGAAATGGTGGCCTTGGAGCGCGCAGCGCTCAAGGCGGCGAAAGGCGGCGAAGAGGAAGCAGGTACGCTCGACGACCCGGTGCGGACGTATCTGCGTGAGATCGGACGTGTCCCTTTGCTTACCGCCGCGCAGGAAGTGATGCTGGCGAAGCAGATGGAGAAGCGAATCTTCGCCGAGGAGAAGCTGGAATACCGTGAGGGTAAGAGTCTGGAAGAGATTAGCCGTCTCGAACGCGAAGTCGTTGTCGGCATAGAGGCGCGCAAACGCTTGACCGAGGCGAATCTGCGTCTTGTGGTCAGCATGGCCAAGAAATACGTCGGGCGCGGCATGTCGCTGCTGGACCTGATTCAAGAAGGCAACATCGGCCTGATCCGCGCGGTGGAAAAATTCGACTTCCGCAAGGGATTCAAGTTCAGCACCTACGCGACCTGGTGGATCCGACAAGCGATTACGCGTTCAATCGCCGACCAGGCGCGCACGATCCGGATACCCGTGCACATGGTGGAAACCATCAATAAACTGGTGCGTATCTCCCGGCGTCTCGTCCAGGAGAAAGGCCGCGAGCCGACCTCCGAGGAAATTGGCGGCGAAATGGGCATTCCGTCGACGAAGGTGCGCGAGATCATCAAGGTCTCGCAGGAACCGGTGAGCTTGGAGACGCCCATCGGCGAAGAAGAGGACAGCCATTTAGGCGAGTTCATCCCCGATGAAGCCACCATGTCCCCGGCGGATGCCGCGTCGTACCAGATGCTGCGGGAACAGGTGGAAGCGGTGCTCAACTCGCTTTCCGAACGCGAGCGCAAGGTGCTGCGCCTGCGGTTCGGTCTGGAAGACGGCCGCACGCGCACGCTGGAAGAGGTGGGGCGCGAATTCAACGTGACCCGCGAGCGTATCCGTCAGATCGAGGCCAAGGCCCTGCGCAAACTCCGCCACCCCGCCCGCAGCCAGAAGCTGAAGGACTACCTGGACCTGTAACGTCGATTGACATCAAAACGCCCCACAGGGCAGACTACGGCGTCATTCCGGCGCAAGCCGGAATCCAGGGTGGGTAGGCGTCTAATTCCTTTCACGAATCTACCGGCCCGTCTATGCGAATAGGCGGGTCTTGCGCTTTCCTGCCACAGAGTTTGAGTTGAATCTTGGAGCATAGACTGGCTAAGAGTGCGCTACTGTTGGGATGTACGTCGGCTTCTGTGAGGACGGCCAGCGTCACTCCCTTATGCGCACCCGCGATTCCTCCACTATCCAAAGCTGGCCTTCGGGGGATGACGTTGCAAGCATCTGGACCAAGTCAGCGCCGACCGCCAAGATAGCGTCCCTTGCTTGGTCGGACAGCCGCAATATCACGATGCCAGGGTAACTCCCAGGCGGATACATCCTGATGTCGGCGAAGTCCCCGTCTTGCGTCACCAGCACGCGTCCCTCTAGCAAGCAGACTGACGCCAATTCTGCATCTGCCGCGCCGCCAAGCCCCTCGTCGAGGACTGTGGCCACATCATGGCCGGCTTCCGAAAACAGTTGCTTTAGCCGGAGCGGCAGGTTTTCGTCTAACTTGAATCGCATAGTGAGTGTCTATGCGCCAAAGGGCACTACCCGCTCCTTGGCTAATTCCGCGGCGTAATGTAAGACAGCCTTGACCGCCTGAGGGGTGACGGATGGATAGCTCTCGACAATCTCCGCCACGGTCAGTCCCGCGGCAAGGTTGTCCAGGATGACCGTGACCATCACGCGTGTACCGGCAATACAGGCTTGCCCGTGACAAACAGCCGGATCGACGGTGATATGCTCATGCCAGTCCATCGTCGTATCGCTCCCCGGATGCGGTTTTACTCTCCTATAGAATATAGGCCGGCATTTGGCACGCTAATTGCTCTGAATAAACTTTACACCGTCCGCTGCCCGCGTGCGGCATGCGAGTCAAGAGCGGACAGTTCAACATCGACATCGGAAAGTGTGGCTATGAGCACTGTCTCGACATCGAGGCTTCTAGTGAGTGAAGTCGAAGGGATCTACTCGATCCTTGCTAACCAGGAACACCAGGTCGAGCGGGTGTACATCAGTGCGTTCGAGTTTGGTGAGCACACTATGGAAATACCTACGTGGCACTTCCCGTTGCTGTTCCCCTGCGTGAAGAGCGACTGCCAAGCGCCCGCCCCGTGTCCACGCTTTGAACTTACGTTTGCCATTCTTAATCTCTTTTGTGACGCTCTCTATAGCCGCTGACTCAAGGAAGTCGGCGGTGAACCAGCCTACAACCGATACTTCGCTTTCGTGTTTGGGTAAGTCCCGCAGCTTTTTCAGTTCCCATTCCTCGGCCCACTCCACTTGAGATGAACCATCCCGTAGACTCTTCTCACAGGCATGCTTGAGCCTGCGTTGGAAGGCTTCACGACAGGCATCAGAAATGAACTTGTGTCTCGGTCCGTCGTCATTCAAGAAATACCTGCCGCTGATCCCTTGAAGGCCGATCGGCATGAAGTCATCATGCGTGTGCCTGCAGGAAACGAATCCTTCGTTCGCCTTTCCACAGTATTCAATCGTCGCTTGCCTCGAGAACGAGATCACAGTCGTCTGTCCAGTTTCGAGGTGAGGGGATACATCCGCGATGTTGTTTCTGAGTTGTGAGATTAACTTGGGGTCAAGACCCGACCTAATAGTTGGTGGGAACAAAGCAAATTCTCCGCCTGATTTGGGTGCCAGCCGCTTGCAAAGTGATTTGTAAATCCGATAACTCCTATGGAATTCCTCACCATCGGTAAGCTGCTTAATCTCAACGGCTATGCAGTCAAAACCATTTGTTAGGACAACATCCGGAGTTGGCTCAGAATCGTTCAAATCGTCGAGCCATTCATCCACTCGCCATTCACCGCCTGCATTCTCACTAAGGTGCTTACAGAGAAGTGCCGCACATCGTTTCTCTTGTTCTGAAGGAGCCATCTCAATGAACTTTCAAACTAGAATTGCCGCCTTCAAGCGGGCTCAATCGCACCTCCCCTGAAACCAGAAATCTCCCCTAGTTTCTTTAATCCCCTATGGGATTTTGTCGAGTTCGGAGGGGACGAGGCGGTTGGGGTAGAGGTCGTAGAAGTCGGCGGGGAGGCTGGGGAAGAAATCGCCCTGCCGCCAGCGGCCCTGCTGCTTGGCGCGAACGGGGTCAATGACCAAAAATCACGCTTTGAACCGCGCCCGCGCCATTTCCTCCAACGTCTCATTCAGCCGCCGGTGCAACTCGATCTTGTCGTCCATCGCCACCGGGGATTGTTTGTTGCCGGCGGCAACCCTGCGTCCTTCACAATTGAAGACCGTGTTTAGTTGGCGCGTTCCCCAATCGAACCGATTGCATGGGATTCGTCACCTTGCCCAACTCCTTCCAGCCGCGCGCCTTCCACGGGCTGCATTTGAAGAATGCGGGAGGCGCCTGCTTGGCTGAGGAGGTTGCCGAGATATTCCGGTTCGGGGTGGAGCGCGATGATTGTGCCGCCATCGCCGGCGCCGGCCAGCTTGGCCCCCAGCGCGCCGTTGTCCAGCGCGGCCTTGATGAGCAATTCGTTAGCCTCGCCGGAGCCGCCAAGGTCGCGTTGAATGGCGTGGTTCTCGTTCATCAGCTTGCCCAGGCGCACCCAGTCGGCTTCCAGCAGCGCTTTCTTGCCCTCTCGCGCCAGGCGCGCAATTGTGTCGTAGGCCTGAACCACCGTACGCTCACCTTCCAGCCAGCGTTCGCGGAGGGGTGTATGGACGACGCCCGCGCGGTGTTCGACGCCGGTGTGCGCCAACACGAAGGGCAACTCATCAATCAGCGGCGCCAGTGGTTCCACACAGGCATACGGTTCGCTGTGCACTTCCCGGTAAAATTCTTTGTCACGGAAGTCCATATAGTTTAGCCCGCCGAACGCCGGCATATAGAAGTCATGGTAGCCGCAGGTGACGCCCATGTCGTTGAGTTCGATGCCGCGGGCGGTTTCCGCAAAGAAGTACCGGTTCATGCTGCGGCCCTGATAGCGCAAGAGCGCGTACAGCGCTGCAACGACCAGCGACGAAGAACTTGAGAGGCCGGAGCCGATGGGCACGTCGCTCCAGCACTTGAAGTGGGCGTCCATGCCCAGGCACTGCTGTTGGGATACCACCGCACGCAAGATGTCGAAGTGATCGCCGCGCTGCTGCAAGTCGTCGCGGGTGCGCACGGTTACCACGCCTTGGTCGGACTCAAGGGTAAGCCGATCGGCGGGGCGAATTGCAACATAGCCCCGCTCGGGAATGGTGCAAGACAGCACATTGCCGCCGTACATGTCCGTGGGATTGCCGATGATGCCGCAGCGTCCGGGCGCGGAAGCAACCACCGTTGCTCGCGGTGAGTCTTGCGTAGCGGAGGGTGTCATAACGATGCCGCTTTGCGCATCAGATGTTGCCGCACGAGATAGCCGTATTTCTCGTCTGAGAGCGCAAAGTCTATGAACGCTTTGAAGTAGGTCTCGAAATTGCCGATGTCGTAGCGGACCTCCTCGGGCGCCAGCGCCAGGCACCGGACCAATTGCTGTTGCTTGATGAGCACTTCGATAGAGTCGGCGAGCCAGAGCTCATTCCCCTTGCCGGGCAGCGTCAGCCGTATCGCCTCGAAAATCTCGCTATTCATCACATAGCGCGGCACCACCGCGAAGTTGCTCGGTTCGGTGCCGCGTGACGGCTTTTCCACAATCCCCTCGATGGCAAAATCCGCTCCCAGACCGTCCTTCGGCATCACCACGCCGTAGCGGTGCGCGTCCTCAGGCGCTACTTGCTCAACGGCCATGGTACAAACCGCGCCGCTCTGTTCGTGGCTGTCAATCATGCGGCGCAACAGATTGCCGCCCTGGATGATCGTGTCGCCAAAAGCCACAACAAAGGGCTCGTCGCCCACAAACTCTTGGGCGAGGTTTACGGCGTCCGCCTGACCGGTTTGCACGCTTTGGCGCGTGTAGAAGACGTGGAGCAGGGTATCGAAGTTTGGCAGCCTGTCGCTCAGTTCCAAGTCGTCGCTGCCAAGCCGTTCCTCAAGGTCGGGGTCGCGGTCGAAGTGGTCTTCGATGGAGCTCTTCTTGCGGCCGGTAACGAAGAGCACCTGGTTGATCCCGGCCTGCTCCATCTCTTCCACCACGTACTGCACCACCGGCTTGCGGCCGACAGGCAACATCTCCTTGGGCTGAGACTTAGTGGCAGGGAGGAGTCGGGTACCCAAACCGGCAACGAGAATTACGGCCTTGGAGACCTGGGAGGGTTGTGCCATGGGAAAGGATGCTCCAGTGAGAGAACCGATTGGCTACCTAATTCAAGGTAGCGCGGTCTTCACAGGGTTGTCAACGTTTCTGGGAGTAATATTCGTAGCTTGACCATGGGGAAAGTGAAAAGTGCCGATTGAGTGTTGAGTCCAGCACGGGAGCGGGCTCCCAAACTTGAAGAATGCAAGAGCCAGCAGGCCACAGCACAACGAGCAATCTCGGGAGAACAGGCAGAAGCACGGTAGCGTCTCGCAACGGATCCAGGATCAACCTCAATAAAAGGTTCTTCGTCTTTTATAAACTTCTGCACCCAGATCATACCCGCAACAGACGGGCCGGTTGCGCATGGCGCTGGTGTTTACTTGCCTTTGCGCGCCAAGAGGATCAAGGCGAAATTTACGGCCCCGAAGTTCTTGCGCATGAATTCAGTCTCGAACTCCCCTGGGACCTCGCAGCCGGGAACGTCCCGTACGGCGGATAGGGTGAGCCCGGCGTCCGCCACAGCTTGGAGATAGTCGTCACGAGTATGTGGCTCGTTGGGCAAGTGATAAGTTACTCCGTCCTCGACGAACTGTGTCAGCATGCCACAGGAGACAAAGTCGGGATGTACGTCGGTGATGAGCAGATGAGCTCCAGGCGCCATTATGCGGTAGAACTCACTGACCGCCCCACTGAGATTCGCAACATGGCAGAGAGTCAGTGCGCAGACCACCAGATCGAAGGCGGCAGACTCAACTGGTACATCGTCCTCTAGCGAGGCACTCACGAATTCAATGTGGATGTTCTCACCGGCTGCGGCGCGTTTGGCAATGGCTTCCATTTCGGGATTGGGTTCAATGGCCGTGACCTGCCAGCCCCTGAGTCCCAGCTTGAGTGCAAACCGACCGGTCCCTGCGCCGGCGTCGAGCGCGGTCATACCCTCCAGACTATCCAGTAGGTCTAGTGAGTACACCTCCTCGGTGGCTATGAGCGTATTCCACGTCGTGTCGTAGGTCTTCGCCCAGCGTGAGTAGCCCTCCGTTAGGCCGAGCTTCCTGGGTGCTGGGCGTCCCATCTCGCTCATTGCTCGGATTCCCTTCAGCCCGGTTTCCCAATACTAGAGCGAGGATTCTCGTTTGATATAGAATCCCCACGTTACAGGTTCGCTAGAGCGTTTATGGGTTACTCCTGCTCGTGCTCACGGCGCATTTCGTCAAGCTTTGCGATTGTCTCAATGATGTAGTCGGCCTGGCGTTGCACCCCTTGCTGCGTGCGTTCCTCGCCGGCGTCGCGGTCCGCTTTGTTGGGGAAGCCCCACACGCCGCTGGGCGTGTAGTACTCGGTTGGGATCATGTCCACGAACTCGGAGCCCAAATCGGGCGAGGAGTCGACCACCTTTTCGGTGCGCATCAGTTCGGGATAGGCGTACATGAGCCGGGAAGTCTCGCTCTCCCCGGAGTGGCGGTCCTTGCCTGGACCCGAGCCGCCCGCGCCGACCGGCGCGCCCCACATTACCATGAAGTCCGGGTCCCACATGTTGAGCTCGCGGATGGTGGGCTTCAGGATCCAGTTGCCGCCGTGAGAACTGGTGACGATCATGCGCTTGAAGCCCTGGCGTTTCAGGCAGGCAACGGTGTCTTCGAGAATGGCGGCAACGGTAGCGGGCTTGAGGCTCAGCGTGCCTTTGTAGTTCAGGAACTCGCTCGAGGTGCCGATGGGTATCGGCGGCAGAAGATAGACGATCAGGCCGCGCTCCGCCAACTCCCGCGCCAGCAGGCGGCTGCCGGACAGCCCTAGCAGCCAGTCGGTGCCGAGCGGCATGTGGTAGGAATGCTGCTCGATGGCGCCGATGCAAAAGAGGGCGGTATCGCACCCACTCTCTTCTACTTCCTCAAAGGTAGAAGCCCAACTTAGAAACTTCTCATCCTGCAAGTCGTCGAACCAGTGATGTTCGCTCATGTCACCTTCTTTCGTTTGCTGAATAGCTGTTTGAGATGTCCTTCACAGCAACGCACTGATTATGAACCGCCAATCTGCACAATTACCGTCACGCCCTTGAATGATCCATCCTGCGCGTCAAATTCACCAACGTGCAGACTGCCCGGGCCCGCGCGGTCCGGGACTGCGAGCTCAAGCGAGAAGTAGCCCCACGTCTCGAGGTAATCGGCAGACGTGCCAAAGGTGCGGGCTATTTCATTGCCTTCGCTATCGTGCAGGATGATGACGTTGTTCGCCTCGAAGTGCTGGGAATAGCCGGAAACCGTCACAGAGCCTTCCAGGGTAGCCCCAGCCCGCGGGGAGATGAGCACGATAGACTTTTCGGTAGCCGGCAGCGCAAACGCAGCCGTGCCTTCCGCCGCCACGTCGATGACCAGCCGCAGCGGATCGCTGAGCTCCAGCACGCGATACCGGAAGGAAGCCGGGATGAACACGTCCACGAACAGGCTGCGGTTCGTAGCGCGCACGACAAACACCTGAGTCAGCAAGTCTCCGGCGAGGTCACCGTCGGTATAGGCAGTTGCCACCACCGTAGGCAGATGAACGCGCAGCACGCCCGCCGCCGCCGCCTTCTCAAGCTGCCACTGCGGCAGGGCGGTCGCGGAGGACTGCTCGGTGGCGAAATCAATTACCAAACGTTCGAACGTGTCATGCCGGCCGAACCGGATATTGGTGATATGCGCGTCCGCGGTGTCGCCGCCGCCCGTCATTGAATCCGCGGTAATGAACCCATCTGCCTCGGTCACAGCCGTGGTCGCTGCGGGGCTCGCGGCTGCGTCTGGCTGGGCCGGTTCGCTTTCCGCGTTATCACCGCAGGCAGTGAGCAACAACGCAAGCAGCAGCGCCACCAGCCCGACGCCGCAGCGAATACGAGCGGCAGTCGTGAAGAGCCAAGAATCTCCGATGGAAGGCGAGGTCCTAACCGCGTCGTTCCGGCAATAGGCTTGCCTCGTGCTGGACAAGGGGCGGAAATGCATCCCTCTCAGCATTCCGCCGTGCTGCCGCAACGCCTGCCCTGCACGTGAAATGAGGCAGGAATCCATCCGGCTTTCTGTCTCGTCATTCCCGCGCAAGCGGGAATCCATCTTCTCCGTCTCTTTTATGCACCGGCTCCGCGCAGCGTAAAGGGCACGCTCTTCGCCGGAGTGACGGACCAATGCCGATACGCATGTATGCAGCAAGGCAAGACCCATCTCATCCTTCCTCAGTGCGCGGCCCGTACCAACGGCGCGCTGCTCGCCCCGCCTGGTTGTACACTTCACCGGCGCGAAGCGTATAGGAAGCCGCGAGGTACCGGTCGTTGGTGAACTTCTCTTCCTCTGCATCCATCATGTGATACGGCCCGGACACAAGGCGCAGGGCTGTAATATCGGCGGTGCCGCCAACGCGCAGGTGACCCAAAGAGTCCGCGCGGCCGATCGCCGCCGCGGGGTTCCGGGTTGTCCGTGCCACGACATCGGGAATATCCCGGCCGAGGAAGAGGAATTTCGACATCACGTCAGGCAGGCTCCGCGCCGTGAAATGGGACGAATAGTTGTGGAGATCGGTGCTGAGCGTATCCGGCAAGAAGCCATCTTCCAGAGCTGCCCGCGCCACCGCAAAGGAGAAGCTGCCTTGTCCGTGGCCGACGTCGAAGGCGATGCCGCTCTGCTGGGCTGCACGCACCTCCGGCAGCACCGTGCCCCGCTGCTGGTCGAGAATAAGCTGCCCTCTGCCGGTGAAGCAGTGGGTGATGATGTCGCCGGGCTTGAGGTGTGCCAGAATCTCCGCAACCGGTTGCTCGCAGTCCGATATGTGCACCATCATGCGGGTGTTCGTGGCATCGCGAACCTCGGCGGCGCGGCGCAGCGGTTCCAGACCGTTGGGCCCGCAGATTTTCTCAGCCACCCGCACCTTTACGCCAATCGCCACGTCCCGGTTGGCTTCAACAGCCTTGATCGCGTCTTCCACACCACAGTAGGCGAGGTTGAGGTTCTCGCCAACGCGCATGTCGGTAATTCCAATGCTGGATATATTGACGAACGCAAAGGCCCGCGTGCGGGATTGACCGATGACAAAGTGGCGAAAGCCGGTGAAATTCGCCCACCCCGCGCTCCCGGCATCCACCGCCGTGGTAACGCCGGCGGGCAGGCAGGTCTGATCCGGGAGTACCCCGAGGTCGGTGCCGCCCCAGTAGATGTGCGTATGCAGATCTATGAGACCGGGCGTTACGAAGTGATCGGCGACGTCCAGCACGAGCCAGGCGTCAGCGGTCGGGAGATTCTCTGCCACGGCGGCAATACGACCGTGCTTCGTGCCAATGTCCAGCATTGCGTCAATGCCCTGTGCCGGGTCGAGAACGCGCCCTCCCTTGAGCACCACGTCGTAAGTTGCCATTGCGGTTGCTTCTTTCTGTTTTGGCTGGGCTTTACTGTCAACAAGCCGACGGGAATCATGGTAGGCTGTGCGGGGATGGGCGTCAATGCGCGTTGATGAAATCGGCTGGCGTAGTGTCACGCGCGAAACCGTGCTTCGACAGGCTCAGCGCGAACGGAAAAGACAGGTGCGGCGCGCGCAATCAGTAGCGTTGGGACGCGCTGTGCTACGGCCCAGAGGGGGCTCAGGACAGGCAGGCTGAGCGCGAACGGGCATTAGCACCTTCCCATACCAAACTGCCGACAAGGCGCCCTGCCGGTTCCCGTTCGCCCCGAGTCGATTACCGCTAGCCGTTCGCCCTGAGCTTGTCGAAGGGCA
This sequence comes from Chloroflexota bacterium, assembly GCA_965207135.1. Lineage (GTDB taxonomy): Bacteria > Chloroflexota > UBA11872 > VXOZ01 > VXOZ01 > VXOZ01. The sequence continues at coordinate 188,883 of OZ242272.1, forward strand.
AGATATCTAGAATTGACTTGCCGAGACGCAAGACTGTCGCCCAACACTCCAGTGGTTGAGAGAAATTCCCCATGAAGATTACCAACGTCAAGACCACCGCCGTCCGCGTGCCGCTCAGTGAACCCGTCAAGTGGTCGGGAGGCACCCGGGGCACGGCGCCGGCGCTCGTAGTCGAGATCGAGACCGACGCAGGCATTGTCGGTCTGGGCGAGTGCGCCGGCCCCCACATCCCTGTTATCCGCACTGCCGTCGTTGAGGAACTTAAGCCTTTGCTCATCGGTCAGGACCCTTTGCGCACCGAATTCCTGCTCCATCGCATGGATGAGCACGTCATTCACTGGTATCGCACCGGCAATCATGCGATTGCGGGTATCGAAATGGCGCTGCTGGATATCAAGGCCAAACACTGGGGCGCCAGCGTTGCCGACCTGCTTGGCGGCCGCTACCGGGACTCCGTGGACTACATGGGCTATCTCTTCATTGACACGCCGGAACGGAATGCCGCCAAGGCCAAGGCCTACGTCGACCGGGGCTTCCGCAGTCTCAAAGTCAAGGTGGGGCGCAGCATAGACCAGGATGCGGCGAGCATCGCCGCCATCCGTGAAGCCGTGGGCCCCGACGTGCGCATTCGCATCGACGCCAACCAGGGCTGGAGCGTACCAACGGCGATCAAGGCGATCCGGGCCATGGAGCCGTATGGCTTGGAATACGTGGAACAGCCGGTTACAGACCGCGACTTCGACGGCATGGCGCAGGTCGCCCGCGCCGTCGCGACCCCGATCGCCGCCGATGAAAGCTGCAAGACCGTCCTCGATGCACTGCAATTGGCGCAGAAGCAGGCGTGCGGCGTCTTCGTCATCTACGTTTCCGAGGCCGGTGGGCTGCTCAAGTCGCGGCAGATCGCCGACATTGCCTATCAAGCGGGGATTACGTGCGTGCTGGGCACGTGGGCGGAACTCGGCATCGGCACCCTGGCGGGCGCGCACCTCATTGCCAGCCAGCGCAGCTTTGCGCTCGCAAACGATACCCACTATCCGATCCAGCAGGATGACGTAATCACAGAGCGATTGCAGTTTGACGGGGGCACCTTGCGTCTACCGCAGGGGCCGGGCCTCGGCGCGACCCTCGACCGCGAGAAACTCGCCCACTTCGCCAACTATCCGGCGCGTGAAACCGTCCACGGCGATCCGGAGAGCCCGGAAACCATATTGCGCCGCGGACAAATCCTCTGAGGGGCGATTGGAGAGTGAACAAGCATAAGTGAACGCAAGCGCCGGGAGTTTGCGCTCCCGAGGAATAAGCGTTACGGTTGCGCTTCTTCACTCTCCCGCAAATCTTCTTGCAGGTCTTCGGCAGGAGCGCTGATCCCCGCGCCGTACCAGTTGAGCTTATGTTCCACTTGCGACCACAAGTCCCACGCTTCCACCCGGATGCGGCGCAGCGTAAAGAGGGTTTCGACTGACTGGTGCACGCCTGGCCCGATGATGACGGCCGCTTCATAGCCGGCATCCTGCACCAACTGTTCGATTTCCTCGTCGTGGCGGCCCAGCGGATAGTCGAAATACCGCAGGGTCCGGCCGAGACGATCCTCGAGAATCTGTTTGGAAAGTACTACTTCCGCCAACACTGCGCCCCAATCGGTTCTTGCAAGCCGCGGCAGATCGGCGTGGTTTATGGTATGGGACTCCACCTCCATGCCAAAGTCCGCAATTTCGGTGAGTTGGTCCCAGTCCATGTAGCCTTCCTGTAGCTCATGGAAGCCGGGCATGACAAAGAACGTCGCCGGTACTCGGTACTGCCTGAGCACGGGAAACACCGCATCGTGCTGGATTGCCCAGCCATCATCGAAAGTGAGGACGATGGGATTTGCAGGGAGTTTCTGCTCGCCTGTGAGTCCCAGTATTGCGCTGTGCAGGGAGAGGGGACTATACCCCGCAGTAAGCATGCCTACCAATTGCGCTTCGAAAACGCTCGCCACTGTAGCGCGGTGGTACATGAGAATCGGCAGTACCACCGAGTTTTCCGGTACCAGCGGTTCGCGTGGATAGGGTGGTTGCCAGGGTGCGGGGACGGCCCCGGGTGTTACTTCCGGCGAGGTTAGGTCCGGCTCCACCGGCGTCAATCCATTGCCACTACCCAGACCAAAGAGGGAATCCCCATCATCGGAATCGGATTGGGCGAGCGCCGCAAGCGGTTGCGCAACGGGAAGCGCTGCCGCTGCCCCAATCAGGCCGAGCAACACCTTGCGGCGCGTTTTCCCGGTCGATTGCGATTGGACCCGCAGTTGCGTTGTTCTCGTGCGCTTCACCATACTGGCGTACTCTTGGCGCCCTGCTCTTGATGGACTTCTACAGTCACCATTCTACGCTCTATTGTAGCTGGTGCGGGGCCTCAGTGGCTTGAAAATTCGCCGTTGGCGCATTTGAAATGGAGAGGAAACCCCCCGCCGCTGCTGACTGAGTGTTGTGGTGTTCTAAGAGCAGTCGCATAGGATTTTCAGGTTTTTTGCCTCATTCAGCCGGCACTCATGTAAGATTGACACAATGAGGTGTATACTAACAGTCAAGGGGATGGCCTAACGTTCTCGGGAGCTGCTTCCGAGAAACAGAGTGAGTCCTATGTTGAGGGTGGTGCGACGATTCGTTTCAATGCGGCGCCTGCCGTTAAGCAGGCGCTGGCCTGGGCTATTCGGCCTTGTCCTTATCGGAGGAGTGTTGGTGGCTGCGTGCGGGGTGGAGGCAGCCCCGGGCGGCAATATGGTAACCGACGCAGACTACGCTGCGTGTCTTGACAAAATCCGCAATCAAGCGCTGCCGAAAGTAAGCTACATCTACGACCGCCACGGCACGCTGCTGGCAACAATCACCAATCCCGACGAAGGTCTGCGCATTGTCCTCACCGCAGACGAGATCCCATTGCTCGTCAAGCAGGCCACTGTCGCGGCCGAAGACCGATTCTTCTACCAGCATCCCGGCTACGACATGCGGGCTATTTCGCGCGCCTTCATGCAGAACCAGCAAGCGGGAGAGGTGGTTTCCGGCGGCAGCACGATTACGCAACAACTCGTCAAGACTATCTGCCTCACCTCCGAACAGACCTACGAGCGCAAGCTAAGGGAGATCAACCTTGCCGCCCGGCTAACGGCAGAGTTTAGCCGGGAGTCCATTCTCGCGTTCTATCTTAACAAGGTCTACTACGGCAGGCAGGCCTATGGCATTGAAGCTGCGGCCAACGTGTTCTTTGGCAAGGGTGCGCAAGAGCTTACCCTGGCGGAGGCGGCGATGCTGGCCGGCCTGACCGCGTCACCATCGCGTGACAACCCCTACGCCAACCTTGAAAGGGCGAAGGCACGACAGCGGTACGTACTGGATCAGATGGTTATCGCCGGGTATATCACCCAAGCCGATTTGGAGCAGGCGCTGGAGCAAGAGGTGGAGCTTGCGCGTCTCGAACGCGAGTCCACCGCTGCGGAGGAGAGCGAAGCCCAGGAAAGTACCGTCCTGGCGCCGCACTTCGTGCAGTATGTCCGTGACGAACTTGCGGCGCAGTATGGGACCGAACGCGTGCGCCAAGGGGGTCTGCATGTCTATACCACGCTCGATCTGGGCTTGCAAAACCTCGCTGAGCAGATTGCGCGGGAGCACGTCGCCTCTCTGGCAGGCTTTGACGTCTCTAACGCAGCCGTCGTAGCCATAGTGCCTAAGAGCGGCGAAATCCTCACGATGGTCGGCAGCCTGGACTTCCACGATGAGTCCATCGACGGTCAGGTAAACGTCGCGCTGGCGCCGCGTCAGCCGGGATCAGCCCTCAAGCCGCTCTTCTACGCGGCCGCGTTTACCAAAGGCTGGACGCCTGCCACTACAATCTGGGACGTGCCTTTGACAATCGAGATTGAAGGCGAGCCTGACTATGTGCCGCGGAATTTTAGCGGTGAATTCAGAGGTCCGGTCACGGTGCGCCATGCCCTTGCCAACTCTTTCAATGTCGCGGCAGTGCGCATGGTCACCTTTCTCGGTCTGGAAACGGCCATCGATACGATGCAGAATGTGGGAATGACTACGTTTGCAGACCGCAGCCGCTTTGGACCCAGCATTGTGCTCGGCGGTGGCGAGGTGAGGCTGCTTGAGATTACGAACGCCTACTCGGTCCTGGCGCGCGGTGGCACCTACATTCCGGTGTCTTCGATCCGTCGTGTGGTCGACGCGCGGGGCAACGTGCTGCAGCGCTATGAACTGCCTGCTGCCGAAGAGGTGTTCGATCCGCGCATTGCCTATCAGATCACGAGCATCCTCTCCGATAGCAAGACCCGGTCGGCCGAGTTTGGGCCGTACACCCCGCTCGATCTCTCTCGACCCGCCGCGGCAAAGACGGGCACTACTGACGACAATCGCGATGGTTGGACAATTGGCTACACGCCTCAGCTTGTCACGGGCGTATGGGTGGGTAATTCCGATGGGTCGCCGACTCTGAACCTCACCGGCATGCGCGGCGCCACCCCTATTTGGAATGCGTTCATGGAAGCCGCGCTCGCAGATACACGGGCGCTGGACTTTGCCAGACCGCGGGGCATGGTGGAAGTGGAGGTGTGTACGCAAACAGGAATGCTGCCAACGCCTTATTGCGGTGACACCCATGAGGAGATCTTCCTCAATGAGAATACGCCACGGGTGGTAGATAGCATCTTTGTGCCCTTCCGTGTGTATAGGGGTACGGACTTGCGTGCCGGGCCCAATGCGCCGGCAACCCAGACTGAAGTCAGAGTGTTTATGGTGGTACCGGAAGCAGCGCAGGAGTGGGCGAAGTCTGAGGGTATTGCAATTGCGCCGACGGCAGGTCAAACGGGCGTGCCCGACGATCCAGTGGTCATTCTCTATCCGCGTGATGGCGACACGGTGCGGAGCATCCTGGAAATTCGCGGCAATGCGTTCTTCCCCGGTTTTGAGTCCTACGAGGTCGCCTACGTTGGACGCGACAATCCCGACATGTGGGTGCGAATTACACATTCCACCGAGCCGAAGGCAAATGCCGTGCTCGCCGCTTGGGACACGATTCAGAATCCCGATGGCATATACATGATTCGTCTCCTAGCGCAGGACACCGCGGGCCGGCAAAGAATGAAGACGGTGACGTTCACGATTCGGAATACCGAGGAAGTGCAATCAAGCGAAGCCGCGCAACCAAGCGAAGCCGCGCAACCAAGCGAAGCCGCGGAGTAAGGTGAAGCCGCCGAAAGTCCGCCGTAGGCGGAAGTTTCCCCAGCACCTTGCTATACTAAGGAGAGCTATCCGCCTTTCGGATAGCTGCACCTGTCTTTGAATTCGCCTTATCAGGAGAAACTGGAGTCTCCGTTCCAGCCGGCGCACGCGGGGTTCAAGTCCCGCAGGCGACAGCGCCAAGCATGCTGGAACCGGAGAGCGTTCGCGGGCGGCGGTGGCGTCACCCGGTATAGTGAAGGGAGAGCGGCCTTTTCATGGCTACCAAAGTAGTTCCCGGCCTTGAAGGTATTGCTGCTGCAGAGACGCGGCTCAGCTACGTAGACGGTCTCGCCGGTCGGCTTACTATCGGTGGGCACCCACTCATGGAGCTTGCTCCCAACGCGACCTTTGAGGAGGCCGCGTTTCTCTTGTGGCACGACCGACTCCCGAGTGCGCAGGAGCTTGCGGCGCTGAAAGACCGGTTCCAGGACGGTCAGCAGTTGCCGCGCACCACCCAGCACGTGCTTGAAGCTGCTGCCGCAAGGAAAGCTCCCGTCATCGACGCGCTGCGTATGGCTTGCGCCACCCTTTCCCTGGGCGATGAGAATCCCGACGACACCAGCCCGGACGCGCAACTGAGCCGCGCAGAGAAGATTTGTGCGGCGTTTCCCGTGATTGTGGCGAATTACGTCCGTATCCGAGAGGGCAAAGATGTCGTCGCGCCCCGGGAGGATTACGGTCAGGCTGCCAATTACCTGTACATGCTGAACGGCGAAGCGCCCCATGCCGATTTCGTGCGCGCCATGGACACCTACCTCGTCACGGCCATGGACCACGGCATGAATGCCTCTACCTTTACGGGGAGAGTCATCGTTTCGACCGAATCCGACCTTTATTCAGCAATTACCGGCGCCATCGGCGCGTTGAAGGGTCCTGCCCACGGCGGCGCGCCCGGCCCGGCGCTCGACATGGTGTTTGAGATTGGCACGGCTGACCGCGCCGAGCAGAACATACGTAAACGCCTCGAAGGCGGTGAGCGCTTGATGGGCTTCGGCCACCGTGTCTACAAGGTGCGCGATCCGCGCGCCGACGTGCTCTCCCAAGCTGCGGAACGCCTGTACGATCAGGCCGGCGACCGCACCCTCTACGACCTCGCTCGTGCGGTAGAGGAGACGGCCCTGCGCCTGCTGGAAGAGTACAAACCGGGGCGCAACCTGCAGACGAACTTGGAATACTACACGGCGCTCGTGCTGCACGGCGTCGGCATGTCCGCCGAACTCTTCACGCCCACGTTTGCCGTGGGCCGCGTAGGCGGCTGGTCTGCGCACTGCCTGGAGCAACTCTCGCACAACCGGCTCATCCGTCCCTCCTCGGTGTACACGGGTCCCACAGACCGCCGCTGGGTGCCGCTGGAGCAGCGCTAGGACGCAGGCTTTCCCGCCGGTCCCGTTGGGCCGCCGTTGCGGACACTTGAGAAATACATATCGTTCGGCAGGTAAAATTCTTTTTTCCTTGACACTTGCAGAATTTCGCTGCAACCTATAAGGCAGCGTTAGGTTGGCGAACCGCTTGGGTCAACAAGACCCTCGCATTAGAGTATTGCAGCGGTTACACATGAGAACTAATAGTGAGAGGAGCGATTTCTCATGATGGCAAAGCGTTATTCACGGAGAGCAATTCTGGGCTCGGCGACGGTAGTTGGCGGTGCAGCGTTCCTGGCCGCCTGCGGCGCCCAGACCGGCGCCATGCCGGCGGAAGAGATGCCGGCTGAGCAGGAGGAAGAGACGAAAGCGGAGATGGCTCCCGAAATGGAGCCGGTGCAGCTCATCTATCTCTCGCGCGACTCAGCCTCAACCACGGAGAAGGTGCGCGCGTACTTTGACACCTATGAGGCCGAGACCCCCAATGTCACGATCGACCTGCAGAATCTGCCCAGCGTAGCTGAGGCCGAGACAAAGCTCAGGGTGGCTGCGGCGGCTGGCGTGCCCATCGACTTCTTGCGTTGCAGTTGGGGCTCGTATCTCGACCTGGCGGAAGCCGAAGTGCTATCGCAGTTGGATGAGTTCTTCAAGCGCGATGGGCTGGTAGCCACGGAGATATTCCTGCCTGCCACGTTGACGCAGTGGCTCGACAAGGGCGTGCTGTGGGGTATGCCGGCTTCCGGCAATTGCGATGCCTTGCTCATGAATAAGCAGTTGCTCGACACGGCTGGTCTGGATGCACCGTCCACTGACCCGGCGGATGCTTCCTGGACGATGGATAAGTTTCTCGACTACGCCCAGGCAATGACCCAAGGCGAGGAGCAATTCGGGCACACGGGCGGCGTCTCCGCGTTCAACGTTTCCGGCATCGCCACCGGCACCTACTTCGGCGAATTCTGCTGGAACGAGGAAGAGAAGCGCGGGAACATGGATAGCCCCGTCTTCATCGACGCGCTGCAGTATTGGTACGACCTGCGCGAGAAGCACAACGTAGTTCCCAACGCGGACCAGTCCGCCGAACTCAGCGGCGAGCAGCATATCTGGCAGACCGGCAAGGTCGGTTTCCATATCACCAATGGCTACAAGCCGGCGGTCGAGTTCGAGGTGATTGGCGCCGCACTGCCCTACACCGGCGAAGCGCCGAACAAGTCCGGCCGCGCCTGGTATCCGGCCATTCTGATGGGCGTCGGCGAAAAAGTCGACCACGCCTGGAACGTGATGAAGTGGATGATGTCGGGCGAAAACAGCGTGGGCTACACGCTGGCCGTAAACCACACCATCAGTCCTGTGGCGGCAGTCTCCACGCTGCCCGCGGAGCGGCTGAAGGAAGAGACGGGCTACGATTCGGTTGCCCACGCCAACCAGTCAGCGTACAGCGGTCCCGCCGGTTGGGGCTTGCTGCGCTACACGACCTGGGGCGAATGGCGCGCTGCCATCGGTCCAATCTACGAAGAGTTCAACACGGGCAACATGACCGCCGAGGAATACGGCCGTGCTGCCACCGATCTACTGAACGCGATCATCATTCCTGAGTAGCGAGGGCGGGACTGTTTGTTCCCAGCGCTATTGAATGAGCAGTCGCTCTGAAGATGGCAAGAAAAGGGGCGGGAGGTCAATCCTCCCGCCTCTTTATTTGCTTTAGGTGTCGATATGCCTAAGCCAGGCGACAAACGCATCGGAACACCAGCGCGGCGGGTCGGCCTCGGCAAGAGCCAGCCAGCGATCGACCATGGGCCGGGCACGGGTACAGCGGATGGTAGCCTTGCCAATTGTGCCGTAGCGGAGGAGACCTTCCTCATAGAGGATTTGCTCAATCGCCTCACGCGGCTCAAGACCGATGCTCGGCCACACGCCAGGTTTCTGCCAATCCGTAATCTGCGCCGCCAGAGACCCCTGCTGCTCCGGCACCGCTCGTTGCAGGGCGCGGTCTACCAGCATCGTCTCCACCAGGTGCACCATCGTGTTGTAGTGAAAATTCACCCCCAGAAAGCAATACGCTACATTCCAGTCATAGAATCTCTGCCAGGGGCTCTCCCGCGCAAAAGCGCGCGGCCCCCACGGGCCCAGCCGCAGTCCCGCCGCGCCGTGATTTGCTGTGAGTTCCCGCGCGCGCGGGCCGATAGCCGCTACGGAATGCGTCCCATGATCGCTGCGCACGGCATCGGGCCTGTGTCGCAGCACTTCGGTAATACGGCCGACGCAAGAAACGGACGTATCTATATTCCAGCGGTCGAACGTCAGGTGCCGCTCATCAGGCGGCATGCGGCAGAGCGTGGGCACGACAACCGTGCCGCTGGGGCCCACTGCTTCCAAGAAGCCATCGATCACCGTGTCCGCGCCGCCAACGACCCAGCCCATGCTGCTCATTGAGCTATGGAACATCACCGTGTCGCCGCACTGCACACCTCCTTCCAGCAGGGCATTGGTAATCTCCGCACGATAGACGTGGTTAGCGGCATCGGTGGCGCCAGACACCATGTGGGGCTTCCCTTCTTGTTACGGGTACTGCACGGCCTATTCTACAAGGCGCACTGCGATGCTAGTATAGTGATAGTCAACTGGAGCAGTCGACGTTACGAGGAATTCAACCACGCAGATAATTACTACTGTAGCGGCGCGGGTTGGTGGTTCAGCATGCTTAACTTGAGGAGCTCCCCTCACCCTAACCCTCTCCCCCAGGGAGAGGGAACCGGAAGAGGCAAACAGTTCTTTCCCGAATGAGCAGAACTCTGCTGGAAAGGGCCGGTAAGGTTATGTACGGTGTTATCTGGACGTATCCCTGGGACGTGCTCGATGAGGGCGTGGACACGGCCTTGGCCCGCATTGCCAACGAGGGCGGCATGCAGGCGGTCTCTCTCGCCCATAGCTACCACAACGTCAAGCACTTGCGGCCCCATAGCCCGACAAGTAAGCTCTTTGTCGCCAACTCATCGGCCATCTACTTCCAACCCGATCTTGCCCGCTACGGCACTATCAAGCCCATCGTCGCGCCGCTCGTGCAGGAAGACGACGTGCTGCGCCGCATTCGGGACGCGGTAGAAAAGCATGGGCTGGCGTATCACGCCTGGACCGTCACGCTCCACAATAGCGCGCTTGGCACGATCTACCCCGAAATCAACACACTCAATGCCCTGGGCGACCGCATTCCCCACTATCTCTGCCCGAGCAATCCCGACGTGCGCACGTACATTGCAGCACTCGTGAGCGATATCGCCGCTAACCTCGCCCCCGCGCAGGTCGAGCTGGAATTCTTGCACTTTGGCGGCTTTGAGCACGACGTCCATCACGCCATTCCGAGCGTGGAGTTGGATCCCTTCACCGAATACTTGCTGGGTCTCTGCTTCTGCGAGCACTGCTTGCAAAACGCGCAATACGCAGGCGTGGACGGCGGCGCCGTGCGCGCTTGGGCGCGGGAACATCTCATCGATTACTTGGAGGGTGATCAACTGCCTGGGCTTGGCGGTGTGGGCGATAACATTGCCGGCCACGCGCTGACGTTCCCCTCGCTTGACGGCTACCTGCGCATGCGCATTGAAACCGTCATGTCGCTGTGGGCGGACTGCAAGGAGGCGCTGGGCGGAAAGTCGGACTTCGTGCCCATCGTCAATATGGGCGTCGGCTTGCCGGATGAAGCCGGCATATCTCAGGCGCTGGATGGGGTTGACATTGGCCGCGCCCTGGACGCCGGTATTCCCAACGAACTGCTCGACTGCGCAGGGTATTCGCTTGACGGCCTCGTCCTCGCCCGCGCCGTCCACGACTTACAACGTCTTGTCAACAACCGAGTTCCCATCCGCGAAGGATTGCGCCTCATTCCGCCGCAGGTGATCACCTCGGCGGACGTGGCCGGGCAGATTGAGAAGGTGCGCGCGCTCGGCCTGGACCGCGTGAGCGTGTACAACTACGGCCTAATGCGCCTGGCAAACCTGAGGGCCGCGAAACAGGCGCTGGTGTAGGAGTCATTCGCTCCTAGTGGTTCTCAGGAGGGCGCACATATTGGTACGCAAAAGACTCCGCAACGATTGAACTGATACCGTGTCCGGATCGTTTTGCAAAGTAGAAAGTGGCAGGTCATGTTCCCTCTCCTAGGGAAAGAATGCCCCGGCAAAAGTGTAAGCTTCGGTCATGTCCCCTCTCTTGGGGAAAGAAGGCCCTGGCAAAAGTGTAAGCTTCCGTCTTGTCCCCTCTCCAGAGGGAGAGGGTTAGGGTGAGGGGAATAAGGCGCTACGCACAAAGTGAAGGAACGAATGGTAGAAATTACGCAGTGGAAATACGATAAACGCTGGGTCTATTCCACGACCTACGACGAGGTGGTGACCTCGACCGTGGAGAACGGGCTATCTATCCACGAGCAATTCGGCGCGCCGGGGCACATAACCGTAGTTGTGGGACAGATGGGCGAACCCCGCGACGTGCAGGGCAGCGGCTACGACGCTACCTATAGACACATCTCCGTTGCCGAGTGCAAACTGGCGCAGCGCTACGGCTGGACGGTTTCCAACCATTCCATGACGCACAACAAGCTGCCCGGCAGCATGGCCGTGCCGGAGAACGCCCGGATCGAGGTGGTAGACGCCACACGCTTGCTAGAAGAGCGGCTGGGCACCCTAGTGACTACCTTCATTGCGCCGGGGAGCGATCACTGCCTGCCGTATGCGTGGCCGCTGGCGGAGGAGGCCGGCTGCCTGAGCATGTTCGGCGTGCGCGACCAGCTCAACTACCCCGAAACGGACCTCATGCAGCTCTGCCGGCCCGTGGTCTATCACAAGCTCGATGAATACAACCGGCGCTACGATCCCTACCGGCTCGTGTACCGCGCCCGTGAAACCGGTGGGTGGATCGTGGACTACACCCACGCCGTGCAGGACGAACTCGTGATTCCCAATCGTGAGCTGACGCCCACCGAACTCGGCAACCGCCTGGAAGCCATTACGCGAGTTGGTGGGGATGAGGTCTGGCTCGCGGTGCCCGAAGAGGTGGTGGACTACCTCATCATGGCGCGCGAGACGACGGTCGTTGACGAGCAACGCACAGCGTCCGCCATTACTTACCGCTTGGAAGCGTCCGCCATCCCCGACCGAGTCCAATGGCATATGGTCACGTTTACGTGTTCGATACCCCGTGCGTGGTCGGATGTTGGTGTACAGGTCGAGCTTGCAGGCGCAAGTGAACCGGTCGTGGTGGAGCGGCTCGACGACAGTAGCATCCGCTACAGCCATCGGGTCTCCGACGGTCAGAAGGTGACGATCGCACCCAAGACCTAACCTACGGCAGTACTTGGCAGCCGCGTTTGAGAACCACGCAGGAAGAGAAATCGCCGCAGCGCAGTCACAGCAGGAGTCCCAGCCATGTCTTTTCAGGAACTGCCGGCCAGAGCCACGGCGGAGATTGCACGCCAGACAAGCGACGCGGAAAAGGAGGCCACTGCCTTCTTGCGACAGCTCGTCGCCTGCGAGACCGCAGTGCGTAGCCCCGTGACCCCGGAGTTCCTCGCCGAGACGCGCAAGTGCCGCAGCCTGGTCGCAAGCATGCTCGAGTCGCTTGGCTGTGAGGTGCACGAGTGGGATACGCAGGACGGCTACCCTACCCTCGCTGCGCGGCTTGCCGGAGCAGGGAAGGGCAGGTCGTTGACGTTCAACGGTCACATCGACGTGGTGCCGGTGGGCGATACGTCGGCGTGGTCGCGGGACCCTTGGGCCGGTGAGATCGTTGACGGCAATCTCTACGGCCGCGGCACCGCCGACATGAAGGCGGGTCTTGTGAGCATGATCTACGCGGTGAAAAGCGTGCTGGCGGCCGGGTACCGTCCGGTGGGCGACGTTTGGTTTCACGTGGTGAGCGATGAGGAGTTGGTGGGCAACGGCACGCGGGATTGCATCGAGAAGTTTCCGGCTACCGACGCCGTGCTGGATGCCGAGCCAACCGACTTGACCATAATCCCCACCGAGGGCGGACTGGAGCACCTGCGTATTGAAATCGAGGGCCGCGAAGCCCATGCCGGCAGCCGCTGGCGCAACCTCGCTCCCGGTGAGAACGGCCCCGGCGTCAATGCGGTGGAGAAAGGCGTGAAACTGGTTACGGCAATCCAGGACTTGGAACGCCAATGGGTGAACCGCAAGTCGCATCCGCTTTTCCCGCCCGGCTATAATTCGGTGTTGCCTGCCATTTTCATTGCAGGCCCCGGCGGTGGGCAGGACGGCCAACTCAACGTGGTCAACAATCCCGGCACCATGGCGAACTACTGCGCCATCGAATACAACATCTGGTATTACCCGGATGAGCCCTGCGCGCAGGTGAAAGCAGACTTCGAGGCGTTTGTGCACGCAGTCTGCCAGACTGACGAGTGGCTCCGGGAGCACCCGCCAAAGTTAACTTGGGGCCTGCGCCACGTGACCTTCCCGGCATTCGAGACCCCACCCGATCACCCCTTCATTGAACTGCTCATGCAAAGCGCGCAGCGCGCCGGTGTGCAGCCTGAAATCAAGGGTTTTTCCGCCGCGAGCGATCTGGCCTGGTATGCCCAAGCGGATATGCCCGGCTGCCTCTTCGGTCCCGGCGGTATCGCGCAAGCGCATAGCCCGGATGAGTACGTATCGCTGGCCGACTTTGGACGTGCGATTGAGATTTGTGCGTTGCAACTTGCCGGCTGGTGCGGCGTGGAAAAGGCACCCTCACCCTAGCCCTCTCCCTCAATGGAGAGGGGATTCTGTGCCTCTTTCGCGAGTTGTGAGATTGCTTCAATTGGGAGCGCCCCCAATGGCCCAACAGCAGAATCCTGCAAGCGACATTGACAGATTCGAACGCGAAACTTTGCAGCGCGCGACGGTCGGCTTCTCGCTTGCTGACGATTCGAGAGTAGAAATTCCGCTTACCCGCATCTTTGGGCAATGCCCACAGCCTAGAGTCGTCATTGTTGCGGGTGTCCACGGTGACGAATTGGTGGGGCCGCAAGCGCTGGTCGAATTAGCGCAAGAGCTTGCGCCCAGCGAATTGCGCGGTACGGTCGTGCTGGTGCCCAGCGCCAATCCGCTGGCATTCGCCGCCGGTCGGCGCAAGGCGCCGGACGATAATCTCGACCTGAACCGCATCTTTCCCGGCAAGAAAGGCGGCACGGCGAGCGAACGGATTGCCCATGTCCTCACCCAACAGGTTACCGACGGCGCCGACTTGGTCATCGACCTCCATAGCGCAGGCCGTGAAGGCGATTTGGTGCCCCTGAGTGGCTTCCGCGAGGCCCGCGACGACTGCGCGCGCCGCTCGGCGCTGGCGGCTGCGGCGTTCGGGCTGAAATATGACTGGATGATGCGCTGGTCGCCCGGCACACTCTCCACCTGGGCCAATCAGCAAGGCATTCCCGCCGTCGGCTGTGAAGTAGGCGGCCGCGCCATGGCGGAACGGGAGGAGATTGAACTCTACAAAGGGGGAATCCATCGCTGCCTGCGCCATCTCGGCCTGCTCGGCCCGCCGCTGGAGGTCACGATGCCGCCAAAGGTGTGGACACAAGAGTACGTCACCGCGCCCTGCGGCGGTCTGTTAGAGGTCCTGGTGGCGCTGGGCCAAGAAGTGGAAGGCGGCGAATCCCTCGCGCGCGTGCGTGACCTCTGGGGAACCGTGTGCGGCGAAATCAGCGCCCCGCGCGACGGCACGATTTTGTACACGCGGGTGCAGCAATCGGTGCAAGCCGGCGAAAACGTCTTCTGGCTGGGGCGGCAGGAAGACAACCCGTGCTATTCGTCCTCTTGAACCGTCTGTCGGCAAATTGCCTCACTCGATTGAGGATTGCAAAAGTGCGACGCGATTGGTCGCTGAGTATCACGGAGATAGGCCGGTCAATGAGGGCGGATGCGGTCACTTTTGAAGGGAAGCCAATGGCTTAGCAATAGCTCACGTTAGGCTTGGCGCTCTTGGCAACTCGCGCAATGGTGTCCAGCTTTTCGCTAATCTCGGGATCAATCTCTGCCTGGGGCACAAACTCGGCCAACTCGTAGAAGGCTTTCTTGCGCATAAGGTTGGGCAAGCTGAGTTTCCGAAAGTAGGCTTCGAACACCGGCCTAAGGAAGTCGTCGCTCGCTTTAATGTCGGACTCCCATGGCGAGCCCTTGCCTAGAGTGCGCAGCGCTTCTTCTATGTTGGCAATGGCGGCGCGCATTGCCTCAAGTCGTCTCGGGACTTCAGCACGCGCAAACAAGGGGCCAGGCGCTTCCGCCTCTGCCGTACTCATCGCGAAGGCCTCCAATGTCGCCTGGGAACAAAGGTAGTTTTCTATCTCGCGCCTCTGCCAGGTCAGCCGCTCAGCCTGCCCGGTTTCGGGCGTACCGGAGTCCGGACGGTCGAAGAGCGCGACACCTTTTAGATTCGGCAGGGCCTCCCTGAGTCCGTGAAAATGATGCGGCACTGCCGTGGCGTTGTTGCCGACGTAGTGTACGTAGGGACGTTCCAGTGCGCGAGCGGCCTCTGCGTGACCGAGGCGGCGCGCGAATGCCTGTAATATCGAGAGATCAGTGGAGCCCTCCAAGTAGAGCACCCAGCCCGTCTGTTCCGCCTGATAGTATTGTTCGAAGCCAATATCCTTTAGTGACTTCAAGAGTTGACTGCCTTGGTCGTCGATGCGGTGCGGCTCTCCAATAAACGCAACCACCATGTCCTTGCCGGCAGCTTCGTCGAGCAGTACTTCGGAGTGGCTGGCCGCGATAATCTGGCTACCGCTTGCGGTAGCGGCATCTGTGATAAGGCGATAGATCTGGCGCTGTCTCAAGATTTCAAGGTGTGCGTCCGGCTCATCCAGCATGAGCACCGCCCCAGGATTGGCGTACAAGTATGCCAGGATCAGCATGGTTTGCTGCAAGCCCCGCCCGCCAGAGGAGAGGTCAAGGGTTATGCCGCGTTCCCGATAGCTCATGGCAATCTCGCCGCGCTCGGCAATATAGCGCGGGGGCTCTAGGTCCACGCCGAACAGGCTCTGAATCTGCGTTGTCAGCTTTTGCCAGTCTCCGGCGCGTTCCTGATGAATGCGGGAACAGAGGTTGCGCAAGACCTCAGCCGTGCGGCCCTCTCCCACACGCACGTTCACCGCGCCGTGGTCCAGGCGCGTCTCCGTGGCCGCCAGGCCAGACATAGGTGGCAAGAACGCAATCTGTACGTTTCCGGCTTCCTCAGGTATCTCCATGCGCTCCGGTGTTTTTCCACCGCCGCGCCGCAGGGGACGGCAGTAAAAGGACTCCTCGTTGGCGTAATCGAACTCCAACCCGCAGACCCACGGTCGGTCGCGGGAGACTCCTTCGACGATGACGTCGATCCGTACGTTCCGGGTTTGCTGCCGACTGTTCTCCCGCAGCAAATCGCGCACGTGGAGATCGCGCCACAGCAGTCTCGCGCTGGGCACCGGGATCGCAACCAGGTCCCGCCGGTTGACGGTGACTCCAGGCCGCTTCTCCGGCGCCCCTTTCCCCGCATGTTTCTCATTCCAACGCTTTAGCCCAACGTCCCAGAGCGCCAGTGCCTGCATGGCCGAGGTTTTGCCCGAGTTGTTGGGACCAATGAAGGCTACGGGACTGCCGAGCTCGACCTCTACCGCTTCGAAACGCTTGAAGTTGCGGATGGTGAGTTTAGTCAACATGAGGCGCTATCACAATATCTTGCTTAGACTAGCGAAGGCATGCTCCATTCAGGACATACCTCGCTTGCATCGTATCACATGGCAAAGCTAAACGGCCCAGCTAGCGGCTATTGCGGCATGGGAGTACAGACCATGTTTGCGAAACCGATTGTCAATCCCTTTGCAAGGCTAAGGACCTATGTTGGGATCGGCTTGCAGAAGTCATCCGCAACCGTGAAGATGGCGTCACGAGATTTCTTTGAAGTACCTCGCGATGTGCGTGTCGTAGTCTGCCGTGTGGTGGAAGGCCTTGGCGGCGAGGCGCGTCCGTAGGGCGGTGTTCACCTCACCCTCGGCAAGGGCTTTGAGCACCGGCGCGTAGTCACCCGGGTCGACCACTACCAGCACGGAATCTGCGTTCTTGGCGGCGGCGCGTATCAACGTGGGGCCGCCGATGTCGATGTTTTCGACAATCTCGTCATGTCCGGCGCCGCTCTTGAGGGTTTCCACAAAGGGATAGAGATTTACGGCCACCACGTCTATTGAAGTAATGCCGTGGGTGCGCAGGGTTTGCACGTGTTCCGGCACATCCTGCCGCGCCAGGATACCGGCATGCACTACCGGATGGAGGGTCTTCACCCGCCCGTCGAGAATCTCCGGGAAGCCGGTCACGTCGCTGATGCCGGTAACGGGAACGCCTGCCGCTGCCAGTGCTGCCTGGGTCCCGCCGGTGGAGACGATTTCACATCCGAGCTTGGCTAGTCCTTCCGCAAACTCGACGATGCCGGTCTTATCGAATACGCTCAGAATGGCGCGCATGTTCTTAGCCACTCCCGTTTCCTATAGATGAAGTGGTTTCCTGTTTGTGTGGGATTAATGGTCGTTGGATTCAGGGCGAGACTCGCCGTGCGACTCCTCACACCAGTGATTATACACGTGCTTGGGCCATGCCTCGTCCAAATTGGATGCTAGTCCGCGCCCACGGCCGCTGTGGAATCTCGGTGCGGCAGAATTCTCGCTCAAGACTGCGACGGTGTCCCAGATTCGACGATGTACTGTGCAGACAGTATGATGGCCTGGGAAAGGCCCACATGCCGACCAAGTGCGGAGGCGGGCCAAGGCCCAATCGGCCACCCGGCACTGGTTATGTTGCCAGTGCTGGCGATATAGTCTCCCCAACTCCACGCATTCGACCAACGGTGAGCCGCGCTCACGCGTCCCCAATGCTACACGATCAGCTTTAACCCATAGGCAAGACGAAGTCCCAACCGAGGAAATTACCATGGCAAGCGAGCGTCTAAAATTTGTTGTACCCGGCGATGACCCGCCCCAAATTCAAGGATCGCCGCATCTCGACCGTCTCAAGCCCTATGGCGACCTTGACCTGTATCTCGACCGGCCGCAAAACATGGCGGAGCAACTGAAGCGGGTGGAGGGCGCGCACGTCATCTTGAATACGCGCGGCGCGGTCAAGTGGTTCGCGCCTGCGCTCCAAGCGCTACCGGACCTGCGTCTCATTGCCACATGTTCGATTGGCGTCGACTCGTACGACATTGAAGCGGCGCGGGCACGCGGTGTGGCGATAGCCAATCAACCGGGTCGAACTGCGGCGGTGGTAGCCGAGCACATCATCGGTCTCATGTTCGCCACTGCCAAAAGGACGGCGTTCCAGACCAGCGAACTGAAAGCCGGACGCTGGACCCTCAAGCAGAACGTGACCCTCAGCGGCAAGACGCTCGGCGTCGTCGGCACAGGCAACGTAGGCCGCGAGGTCGTGCGCGTCGCCAAGCTGCTGGGCATGCGCTGTCTGGCGTGGACGTTCAACCCGTCCCCGCAGCGGGCGCAGGACCTTGGGGTCGAGTTCGTTGAATTCGATGAATTGCTGCGGGAATCCGACGTGGTGAGCCTGCACGTACGCCTGAGCGATGAGAGCCAGAATCTCATGAGCGCGCGAGAATTTGGGCAGATGAAGTCGGGAGCACTCTTCATCAACGCCGGTCGGGGCGGCTTGGTGGATACGCCTGCCCTTATTGACGTGCTGCAGTCCGAACACCTGGCCGGCGCCGGCCTCGATGTCTTCGACCAGGAGCCGCTACCGCCGGATCACCCCATTCTGGCTTGCGAGCAGGTGGCCCTCACGCCGCACCTTGCCGATCAGACACCGGAAGGCATCGAGTTGTTGAATGAGGGTGCGGTCTCGAATACTATCGCGTTCCTGGAGGGCCATCCGCAGAACATCGTCACGTAGGGGACTCGCGTCCTTCTTGTATTCGTCACTACGGCGAAAGCCGGAGTCCAGCGGTGACGTGAAGATGGATTCCGGCTTTCGCCGGAATGACAGAAATGAACGGTCCCCGCTCCCTTGTGGTAGTTAGGGCATTCACGGAACTGCCAAGGGACTAGTCATCCCAGACAATGCGCGCACAAGGGAAAACCCGTCACCAGATCTGGCGCGTTGGTTGGGCGTAAAGAGTCTACTTCCACCAAATTGAAACTGTAATCCCCTTGGAGCATTGCTATGGATAAACGAATCGAGACAAACCGAACTAGTTGGAACGAAAGAACACCTATACACGCTGCTTCTGCCTTTTATGACGTGGACGGCTTCAAGGCGGGCCAGATAACCCTTAAAGACATCGAGCGGGAAGAGGTCGGTCCCGTATCCGGCAAGACGCTGCTTCATCTACAGTGCCACTTTGGGCTGGACACCATGTCGTGGGCGCGGCTCGGCGCGCAGGCGACCGGCGTGGACTTCTCTGACGACGCGATAGAACTCGCGCGGGCATTGAATGCTGAGGTCGGCACGGGCGCGCGCTTCATCTGTTCCAACGTGTACGAATTGCCGACCGTCCTCACAGAGGAATTCGACATTGTGTTCACGTCGTATGGCGTCTTGGTTTGGTTGCCGGACCTTGACCGCTGGGCCGATGTGATTTGCCGTTGCCTAAAGCCGGGCGGCATGTTCTACATCGTGGAATTCCACCCGGTCCTGGCAACGCTTAAACCCTCCGCGAGTAGTGGAGCGCGCCCATGCTATAGCTACTTCTGCCAAGAGTTGTACTCTCCCGGCGATGGGCCATCCTATGCCGGTGACGAACACATCGCGAGTCCCAACTATGAGTGGCAGCACAGCCTTGGCGAGATCGTCACGGCCTTAGTTGATGCCGGACTCAGAATCGAGTTTCTCCACGAGTTTCCCTTCTGCCATTTTCAAGCGCTGCCCAGCATGGCGCAGGGGAATGATGGCTGGTGGCGCTTCACTGAAAACAACGACTCTTACCCGCAGATGTTTTCGATACGGGCGCTCAAGCCGCGCGCTTAGGACAAGCGCAACAAGTTGTACAGGCGGGGCATGCGTCAGCGCAGCAAGTCTTCAATTGCCGCGAAAGGCAAGCAAGAGAGGCGGGGCGATGCCAATGGCTAACGACTGCGCCGGCGGCGTAGAAATGCCGGCACGTCCAGGTCCTGGACCTCAATTTCCTCGTCGTCCGGCGCGCTGGCGGGCGCGTCTTCCGGACTGGGGCGGCGTCTGTTGACACGCTGCGGCTGTTCGTCAGGGAGGCCGGTTGCAATCAACGTGACCTGCACCTCTTCCTGAATCGCGGAATCGATAGAAGCGCCAAAGATGATATTTGCTTCCCGGTCCACCGAGGCGCTCACCATCTCAGCGGCGGCGCTGATCTCTTGAATGGTCATGTCGGGACCGCCGCGGAAGTTTAGCAGCACCCCGCGCGCGCCGCTGACGGCCTTATTAGCCAAGGGGTCCTTCATCGCCTCTT
Source organism: Chloroflexota bacterium (assembly GCA_965207135.1). Classification (GTDB taxonomy): domain Bacteria; phylum Chloroflexota; class UBA11872; order VXOZ01; family VXOZ01; genus VXOZ01. The sequence goes on from OZ242272.1 coordinate 208,933, forward strand.
CGACCGCGAGCAGCATTCGGTTCTCTCCGGAGCCGATGCCCACTCCCATCATGGCCGTGCCCGCGTTCTGCATTACCGAACGCACGTCGGCGAAGTCGACATTAATGATGCCCGTGGTGGTCACGAGTTCAGTAATAGACCGCACACCGTTCACCAGCATTTCATCCGCCAGGGCAAAAGCTTCCGTAATCGGCGCGGAAGCAGGCACCGCAGCGAGGAGACGGTCATTGTGAATCACGATAAGCGTATCGACATTTGGCTGCAGCGCTTCCAAGCCGGAGGCCGCATTGCGCTGCCGCGGCCTGCCCTCGAAAATGAAGGGTAGCGTGACGACACCTACGGTGAGCGCGCCATGCCGCTTGGCAAGCTCAGCGACAATCGGCGCGGCGCCGGTGCCGGTACCGCCGCCCATACCCGAAGTGATAAAGACCATGTCTGCACCGCTGACAAGCTGCTCGATATCCTGCACGCTTTCTTCGGCGGCGCGCCGTCCCAGATCGGGATCTCCGCCGGTGCCTCGGAGGCGCGTGATGCGGTCCCCAATGGCCAATTTCTCATCTGCGCGTGAGACCTGCAACGCCTGGGCATCCGTATTGATCACCGCATACGAAGCGCCGACCACACGAGACTCAATCATACGATTGACAACATTGCTGCCGCATCCACCGACGCCAACAATGCGAATTTCGATGAGCCCGCGGGCATCGCGGGAAGTGGGAGCTGAGGATACCATGTCCGGCACCACAGGTCGGGGCCGTGAAGAGTCTTTCACGTTCCCTAACCGTTCGGGATCAAAGCCGGGCCGTTTCGACACGGTCTAACACCTCTCTGGCTAGCAGTTGATACGCGTTTACAGCTTTTCTCGCACCAGTATACGCGTTAACGGGAACACCTGCCGATGCGGCTTCCAAAATCTTGCTGTTTGTCCCGATTTCTGTAGTAAAAACGCGGTCTCCCCAATGTTCGTGAAGATATTGCCAAACAGCCTTTTCTTCGCGAAGGCGGCGGTCATACTTGCTGAGCATCACACCCAAGATCTCAATCTTTGGGTTAAGCGCCGCTGCCTCAGAAATCGTCTCTTGCAGCATGTACAGCCCTTGAAGGGAGAAGAACCTCGCTTCGGTAGGAATTAGCACGCAGTCCGCCGCAACCAGCGCATTGACAGTCAGCAATCCAAGCGAAGGGGGCGTATCTATGAAGACAAAGTCGTAATTGTCGCGCACCCGTTCCAAATGCTCGCGCAGGCGCAATTCGCGTCCAATTACTGCGGCCAATTGAAACTCCACACTGACAAGCTCCAATGACGCAGGCACAATGTCAATCGTAGCCCCGGAGTCATCTTCAATGCGGTATATGGGCAACTCTGCCTTGCGGTCTGGGAGAGCGCCCGCTACTGAAGATTCCAACTCTCGCTCCATGCCAAAGTGCGCGGTAAGATTGGCTTGTGGATCCATGTCTACCGCCAATATGTGCTTTCCCATCCGGGAGAGCGTCGCACCCAGATTGGCAGTCGTCGTCGTCTTGCCAACCCCGCCCTTTTGGTTGGCGCAGGCTATTATAAGAGCCATACCTTTTGCTCTAAGTCTTCTATCGAACAAGACTTTGCTACATCCTCGTAGTGTAGCACACCGTTTTACCACCCACAACTAACAGATTGACGAGTCGCATCCGCGTTGTATTACAACACTGGCGCTAGCCGCCGCGACGGTCACGCATACTGCTATACTACAGGGCGACTACTTTGCCTTTGGCACATTGGGACTATATTTGCACGATAGCACTTGGCGCAAAGTGGCAGAACTGTGGTTCTTGTTGCAAGACTTTTGCTTGTGCCCACCTGAAAGCAGGCGTGAGCAGGCTGACGGTTGCGTGAGCAGGCGCCCAGTGCATCGGCTGCTTGTTCTCCCGGGCGGGATAGCGGCCCCACGGCAGCAGCGGTGTGCCGCGAGTTGTCGTAGCGGCTCATCCGCGGTTTTTTCTTCATCATGAGCAATCTCAGCGTACACGACCTCCGAATCTATGTAGTGCTCGATCCGGCAATTGCCAAGGGGCGCTCACTGGTGGATATTGCCCGGCAGGCAATCGCCGGAGGAGCCACGATGCTCCAATTGCGCGACAAGAAATCTGCTGATCGCGACGTATTGGCCGCGGCGATTGCGCTTGGGCAGCTCTGCAAGTCTGCACGCATTCCCTTCATTGTGAACGACCGTGTGGATATCGCCCGAGCAAGCGGCGCCGCCGGCGTGCATCTAGGCCAAGACGACCTGCCTCCCGCCGTCGCGCGTGAGTTGCTGGAACCGGGCGCCATCGTTGGCATGTCTGCAGGCAGTTTGGCAGAATTGAGGGCAGCGCTGCCACACAATCCCGATTATCTGGGCGTTGGCCCAATGTTTGCGACGCGCACGAAAGGCGATGCCGGCGAGCCGGTCGGCCCCGCAATGGTCCGCATGGTGCGTGAGGCCGCGCCAACTGTTCCACTTGTGGGCATCGGCGGTATTACGGCGGACAATGCCGCAGCCGTCATGGCAGCGGGCGCGGACGGAGTTGCCGTGGTCTCAGCCGTAGTGGCAGCATCGGACGTCGAAGCCGCCACCCGCAGGCTACACGCGCTCGTGCGCGGTGGTGGGAACGAGCAGTAGCTGCCTGAAGCATTGCCAGCTTGGCGGCAGCGCGCGGTCGTGGGGCGGCATCATCCAGTTGCGCGCAACCTTGCTCCATTCCTTAGTGCAATGCGCCGTAGCCGCGAAGGATGGGTCTGCGTAAGCGAATTACATTTTGGCGCGAGAATCCCTTAACCACGGTAATCACTTGAGATTCTATTTGGGCGTCGTTTATGCTCGATGAGAAGACGATAAAAGAGAAGACGTTCGAAGAGCGAATACTCGAAAAGATGTCAGATCCACGAGAGATAGCTGCGAGGGCTGATGCGCGCTGGCGCGTGCGCTCCTCCGGATTCTGCCCTCGGGAATTGGGTCCTGCACATGGTTCCCCAGCTTCAGATCCGACACACTACCTTTGTAGAGACTTTGCAGGTGAGAGTCCCAGTGGATGAACACACTCAGACAGTGTATGACGTAATTGTCGTTGGCGCCGGCCATGCCGGCTGTGAAGCGGCGCTTGCGGCGGCCCGAATTGGGTGCGCGACGTTGGTCATTACGGCCGACCGCGACCGCATCGCGTTCATGCCGTGCAATCCTTCGATTGGCGGTCCTGCCAAGGGTCATCTCGTGCGGGAGATCGATGCGTTGGGCGGCGAGATGGGCAGGAACACCGACCGCACCCTCATCCAAATTCGCCTGCTCAACAGCAGTAAGGGGCCCGCGGTGCAGGCGCTGCGTGCCCAGTGCGACAAACACTTGTACGCCCAGGCGCTGCGCGAGGTGCTGGAGAACCAGGCGAACCTGACCATCCACGACGGCCTGGTTGAAGATTTGGTCACGGTGCCAGCGCCTGACGGCCGCCGCCGCGTCACCGGCGTGCAGACCAAGAGCGGGCAGACGTTCCAGGGGCGCACGGTTGTGCTTACTACGGGCACGTTTCTGCAGGGCATGCTGATCACGGGTGAACGGCGCATTGGCGGCGGGCGCGCGGGCGAAGCGCCGGCGCAGGGCCTCTCCCACGCCTTACGCAAGCTGGGTTTCCGTCTGCGCCGCTTGAAAACGGGCACGCCGCCGCGCGTTCTCGCCGAGAGCATCGACTTTGCGCGCACAACGCCGCAACCCGGCTCGCCGCGGCCGTTGCAATTCTCTTTCACTGCCCTGGATGAACAAGAATTCTTGCGCGACGAGCCCGATCCGGTTTACCCCCTGCAGGTCGATACGCCCTGGCGGCGGCAGATGGTCTGCTACCTGGTGCACACCAATCCCGATACCCACGCCGTCATTCGTGAAAACCTGCACCGCGCCCCCATGTTCAACGGCGCCATCAGCGGCGTGGGACCGCGCTATTGTCCTTCTATCGAGGACAAGATCGTGCGCTTTGCGCAGAAGGAGTCGCACCAACTCTTCCTTGAACCTGAAGGGTTCACGACGCATGAGGTGTACGTGCAGGGCGCGAACACGAGCTTGCCCGAGGACGTGCAGACGGCAATGTTGCGCACAATTCCGGCGCTCCGCGCCGCCGAGGTAGTGCGCCATGGATATGCGGTTGAATACGACCATGTGATTACGGACCAAACCGCCGTGACGCTCGAGGCCAAGTCGGTCGCCGGGCTCTTCTTTGCCGGGCAGATCAACGGCACCTCCGGCTATGAGGAGGCGGCTGCGCAGGGACTCATCGCCGGAATCAACGCCGCCCGGCGCGCGCGGGACAAGCCGGCTGTCGTGCTGGGGCGCGATCAAGCATACATCGGCGTAATGCTCGACGATCTCGTAAGTCAGGAGCACAGCGAGCCCTACCGCCTATTTACCTCGCGCGCGGAATACCGGTTACTGTTGCGGCACGACAACGCCGACCTGCGGCTGACGGCGCTGGGCTATGAGATCGGCCTGATTGGTCGTGAACGCTATGACAGAGTCATGGCCAAGCGCGAGCAGATTGGCGACACGCTCGCACGGTTGCGCCGCCACTGGATTATGCCATCGTCCGGCACGAATAGCGTGCTGACAAGCGCGGGCGCGCAGCCACTCAGCAGCCAAACGAAGGCGTTGAGCCTGCTGCAACGACCCCGCATGCGCTACGCGGTGGTCGCCGCGCTCATCGGCGACCGGGCGGAAGCGTTGGACCCGGAGGTTGTTGCGCAAATTGAACTTGAGGCGCGCTATGCGGGCTATGTGGAACGCCAACACGCCCAAGTGCGCAAAATGGCTCGCATGGAATCTATGTCATTGCCGGAGAATTTGGACTATGCGCAGATTCCCTCTTTGCGGTTGGAAGCGCGTCAAAAACTGAGCCAATTCCAGCCGCGCACAATCGGCCAAGCCGGGCGCATCGCCGGGGTAACACCGGCGGATATTGCCGTGCTGATGGTGCACGTCCATCGGCAACGGCAAGAAACTGCGGTGCGGTGAGCATTGCGGACCGACCGGACCTGTCTGCCGCCGCGCGCAGGCGGCAGCACCGTTGCGGAGGCGCGCACGCCCCGCGAAAGTGGGTCGTCCACCTCCGGTTGGAGACCTTTGCATAAACCCTCATGGAGGCAAACGGACCTCCCTCTCCTGAAGACCTTTGCATAACTGCGTCATTCCCTGTAAGTGTTGACTAATTCATTGACAGATTTCGCAGTCTGATTCCCTTGCCAATACCTAGAGTTCCCTTGTCTCCGTCATTCCCGCGCACGCGGGAATCCATCTTCTCTGCGTGCCCTGGACTCCGGCTTTCGCGGGAGTGACGGGCCTAACGGCCAATTCTTCCCTCGTACATGGCCAGTGCCGTTTCACACATTCGTACCTATACGCCTCCCTGTCGGCCTTCTCTGCACATGCTCGTGCCAATTCTGTCAACGAATCACCTGACACATACAATTCCGGCGAAAGCCGGAATCCAGAAGCGCTCTTAAATCTATAGATAGCATGATGTTAATCCATGTCACCTCCATCTCAACTTTCACCTCAAGGGGAAAGAGGTTTCGCAAAGGTCTCCTTGGGAGAGGGACTCTTCTCACTTCCGCTAGAGTTACGCTAGGGTCTCCCGTTAGGGCATGTACTGAATCCATCGATTTAAGACGATTTGAAGACGCCTGTTCCTAGTGAGCGGGTGGCACACAATAAACAGGACTGGGGGTGCCGGCCCAGACTATCATCTACGTAGCGCTTGACGCCGGCATTGCAGATCGCAACAGATGAGGGCTCGTTGCTTCTTTAGGGACAGCATGCGACTGACTGAACGGAGACGTAGCGCAGGGCGCAAGGACTTATAATAATGGCAACGAGCGACAACGCGCAGTACGGGTGAACGAGCGCATGAGTGTGAGCGAATTCCCCCAGGCGGAGACTCTTCCTGACGTACCGGATGTAGATGCCCCCCAACCGGGTCTTTACCATGGCGAAGGCCCGCTTGGCTTGGCGCTGCTCCTTGGCACAGCCTTTGCGCTGATGCTCGTCTGGATGGCGGTGGTGCCGTTCGACAGAGGCCCGGATGAGGCTGAGCATTACCGCGTTGCGCACTTCATCTACACCAACGGCCGTTTGCCCGTGTTCGCGCCTGACGGCGACATGTATGGCTACGTCGTGAACGCAAATGAAGCGTACATCTCGTATGCCTCAACTCCTGGGGGCGGCTATATTCTCACCGCGCTCGCCATGCGGCTGGCGCCCGGCGACGACCCGTACGTGGTGCTCTACGCAGGGCGCCTGGTATCGACCATTGCCGTACTCCTGACCGTCTTTCTGGCGTATCGCACCGTGCGCGTGTTGTTTCCGGAACGACCGCAGCTCGCGCTCGGCACCGGGCTTGCGCTTGTGCTCATTCCCCAGGTGAGTCTCACAGGGGCCTACGTAAACCACGACGCCTATACAATGGCGGTGTGCAGTTGGGCGGTCTATCTGCTGCTTGCCGGCTGGAAAGAGGGCTGGACCCGTGGCCGCGCCGCATGGCTGGGAGTAGCTCTAGGATTGGTCCTGCTCGGCAGGCTAACCGGCTACGTGATCATTCCCTTCGCCTTTCTTGTGGCCTTGGTTTCGTTGCGCGGCAGCCTCAGTTTCGTACTGGGGCGGTTGCTCGTGACGGGGGGTATAGCTGCGCTAGTCTCCGGGTGGTGGTTCGTGCGCAGTTTCGTGCAGACCGGCGATCCGATCGGCTTTCAGGCCAATCTGGAGGCCTGGCGCGCGCTTGCCCCGATTCGCCGCGCCCCGCGGGATGTTGGTCTCTCTCTCCTCGATGTCGCGCGGGGAGACGCGCCCTATACTATCTTCCGTACATTTTGGGGCGCATTTGGGCAATTGGAAGTGTACTTTCTTTGGCCCTACTATGTGTTGCTCGGTCTCTTGAGCCTGGCTGCCGGATTGGGCTTGGCATGGGGTCTGCTGCAGTGGTTAGTTAGCGCAAAGGAGCCGGCCGCGGCATTGGAGCGAGCGCTCTCGCGGAGTTCAGCGTTTCTCCCGAGTGCCCTCCTGTTGCTCGCTCTGCTGGCGCTAGGCATGGTAGCGCTGGTGTACTGGCAAACGTGGACCACGTCGTTTGCCACCCAAGGGCGCTATCTCTACCCAGCCGTAGTGCCGTTTGTGCTCTTCCTCACGTTGGGCGTCGCGACGCTGCCGCTCGGCAGCGTGATCCGTCCGCTTGCGCAGGGGTGCGCACTTGCGTTCTTATTTATGCTGAACCTCATTGGTCTCTTTGCGTATACCGTACCGACGTATTACTTATAGATGCCGTACCGCATTCTCACCATACTTGGCTTCTTGCTTGCCGCCGCGCTCTGGGCAGGGCTTGGCTGGCAGGTGTTGCGCAACGACCATATGATCCCCTACGATCCGCCGCAACGCTGCCTGCACGCGGCCTTGCCATTGCTGCCAGGCCACTCTGTTACGCAGACTTTGCAGGGGCGATCGCACGGGCTTAGTGGCATTTCGTTGGCATTTCGCACAACCGCGGCTGTGAAAGTAGAAGCGCACGTTCAAGAGATAGGTGCAGACGGCCAGGCCTATCCGCTGGCGGGGGCGGCAGTCCAACTTCCTGCCAACCATCCCTTCTACACAGTCAACATTGTTTTCCCACCGCAGTCGTTTTCGGAGAGCACGATCTATACCGTGCTCGTGCGCGCAGCCGGTAGGGAAGATGAGCCTGAAGGCGGCCGTGGCGCGGCGCCCTTTGTGTGGTCGTGTTGGAGCGAATCGTTCGCTTTCGGCGAGCTGCGTGTGGATGGCGAGCCTGCCCACGGCGATCTGCTCATGCAGCCGCTCTATCAGCGCGGCGCGGGCGGCGCGGTGCAAACGGTCGTGGCGCGATTCCAGGGATTGCGGGTCGGTGTAGTTCCCGCCTGGCTGTGGTGGCTTTGCCTCGCTGTAGTGCTGTTTGGCGTGCCAACATTACTGGTACGGGCTGTGGGCGGTCGCCTGGGTTCCCCGCCCCACCTCATCGCGCTGCTAATTCTGCTGCCTCTCATAGGTATTGCGGTTTATTGGGGCGACCCGCGGCTCCACCGGCCTGTCGTACAAGCTGGCGAAGTCCCAACCGGCACGGAAGCACCGGCGCCGGCATACGTTGACCTGCTCATCGAGTTGCGCAAGCAGGCAGTCGGGGAAATTGCGCCGCGGCAAACGTGGGACCGCCATCTCACCTTTGCGCTGGAGCCGGTGGCCGATGAAGAAGGGGAGCGTCTGCAAGCGCTGCGTACGAGTGTCAATACTAGCGTGACATGGCGCGACATCAGAATTCCACCAGCGGCCGCGCTCTCGCTCGCGGCTAGCGTCGACGAGGGCCACTGGACGATGGATGATGGACCCATTCACGTGCGGGTCCTCGCGACCGTTGGCGGCGCCACCCTTATGGACGAGCAGGAGACCCTCATTGACGCTCAGGGTAGACCCCAGCGTCTCACGCAGTCGCTCGACCTCTCGGCCCACGCGGGCCGAAGCCTCACGCTGACCCTCTCTGCGCAGGGCGAAACCCGGAACAGCGCCAGAATGGTCATCTGGTCCGGCCTTACGATTGCGCCAGACTCCAACTCGTCCCCCTAGGCCCTGCTGCAAACCTCACCTCGTTTGGCCGCAGGCGGCTTTTGAATCAACCGGTGCTTCAAGTCGCAATCGGCCTCGTGCCGCGCAAATAGGAATACAAGCGCAAGGTAGAGTTGTCCTAGCGTTAGATAGTGGGAAACAGCACAACCATAGCCTAAGAGAGGCGTATGTATGGAGTGGAGCGATAGCTGCTAGTCCACATGGCTGAGAAAGGTAGAGAGCTTGCGAGCGTGGGCGCAACGGTCGTCGCAAATGTGGTGGAGCGGGTTAGGCGCTGTGGCGGAGGGCAGTCCACAGGCCGCGCAGGCTCATGCGCTGGCCGTAGGTGAGGATGCCGGCCCGGAAGACGCGTGCCGCAAGCCACAGAAGCGCGAAGCCGCTTGCAACGGTCACGCCCAGGCTGAGTGCGACTTCCCAGAGTGCCACGTCGGTGACCCCAAGCCGGATCATCATGGTGGCGGGAGCGGTGAAGGGGATGAAGGTGAGGATCCGCGCAAAGACGCCGTTGGGCGCCAGCGAGATGAACGCCGCGAGAATGAGCGGCGCCAGCGCGGGCAGCAACACGATGGTAGAGAGTGAGGATGCCTCACGCGCCGAGACCGTAGCGGCGCTGATACCCGCCATGACAACGGCAAAGACGAAGTACCCGGCGAGGAAGAACACCACAATGGCCGCCGCCAACCCCGGCGCGAGCGCCAAATCGCCGATATCGGGAAAAGCGCTCACGATGCGCGAGACAAGCACGGCCAGTGAGATCAGCCAGATGCCAACTTGCACAAGCCCGGTTGCACCCAGGCCCAGCACCTTGCCCGTCATCAAGGCCAACGGCGAGACCGACGTGATGAGCACCTCGGCGACGCGGTTCTCTTTCTCCTCGGAGACGCTCTGCAGCAGGTTGCCGCTTACCATGTAGATCACCATGATCATAATCCACGCCGACAAGAACGGCACCGTAAAGAACGTGAGGATTTGCCCTTCTTCCTCCGCAGCCACGTCGCCGGCCGGCGTCACCTCGTAGCGTATGAGGTTCAGGGGGTCCTGCAAACGCTCGATGCGCGCTGCGGAGAGGTCGGCGGACGTCAGCGCCTGCAGCACAAGCGCGCGCACGCGGTCTTCACTTTCGTCCCCCGCAATGATGCTGCTCGAGCCGGTGTCAGTATGCAACCACTCAATGCGTCCGCTTTGTAGGTAGTCGCCGGGAACAATGAAGAGATCGTCCACGCGCCCATCCTGCAGGGCAGCGATACCTGCTTGGCGGTCGTCGAACACTTGCACTGCGCCAGAGTCCTGGGCCGCGAAGCTGAGGTCGGGAGAGCGGTTGACCACGGCGATTGTCCTGCCGCCTGCTTCGTCGCTTCCGCTTTGACCGTCGTCTGCAAAGAAGCCGCGCGCCAGCGGCACCGCCAACGCCAGCACCAGCAGGATGACCACCGGCGTAAACGTGACGATGAGGAACTGCTTGCGGCGGATACCGCGGCGAAACTCTTCCGATAGGACGATTTGAATCTCTGACCAGAGTTTTCGCATGCGCTGGCCTTAGTGCCGATGGTGGGTGAAGGCAGTTTGCCTCACGGGGTAATTGGCTCTTCCTTCTGCCAACCTGCGGAGCATATGAGGAATTGATGAGCTGGCAAGTAATTCCAAGATTGTTGCGCCAGCTTCGAGCGTAAGTCTCGGGACACTCTGCAGGACGGTAGTTGCGCACATATCCTAGCTGGAATGCAGCTCGAGCGCAGCAAGGATCGCAACACCCGCCGCGACCATAGCGCCCAGGCGCAGCGTAAGTCGCGACTCCAGTTCCCGCAAGCGCGCATCCAAATGGTCCTTGGTTACTAACGCCCCAAATCCCTCGCGTCCTACGTCTAGCAGGGCTTGAGCTTGACGCTCCGTGAATCCAGCCTCAACGAGCGTTGTAAACGCCTTGTGCGTGTCGAATACAGCCATAGGTAATGCTCCCTCGCTTCACGCGGGTTCATTTCCCGCCAATTCACATTGTACCTACTTGGTCTTCCAAAGTGTCATTGGGGAGCCTGCTAACCACCGTATCGCAAGGCTGTCCAGGCCGCTCGCAGGCTCATGCGTTGGCCGTACAACAGCAGGCCCGCCCGGAAGATACGGCTTGCCAGCCAGAGCAGGAGGGCTGCGGTCACAATCATCAGGCCGAGACTGAGCGCAATCTCGCCTGGCGCCACACGACCGGTCGCAAGGCGTATCATCATGGACGTCGCTGCCGTAATCGGCAACAACGAGAGCAAACGCGTGAGCCAGTGGTCGGTGGAAGTGAGGAAGAGCGGCATGGCGTAAAAGGGCGCGGCGAGCGGAATGATGACCAAGGCAGTAAGCGGTCCCGCTTCCGTGACTGAGGTCGTCGCCGCGCCAATTCCCGCCATGAGCGCAGCCGCAATCGCGTAACCGGCGAGAAAGAAGGCCAGGACGAGAAGCAAGAGGCCGACGTCGATGGGAATGTCGCCTATGTCCGGGAGCACGCCCGCGAATCGGGGCACGATCAAGATTACCGCAGCAATCCATACCGACATCTGAATGAGGCCGGCCAGGCCCAACGCCAGCACCTTGCCGGTCATGATCGCCAGTGGCGCGGCGGAGGTGAGTAGGACCTCCACCATGCGGTTCTCTTTCTCTTCCGAAACGGTCTGGAGCAGAATTGTGCCATAGGCAATCAGGGTAAAGATCAGCGCGATGGCGAATGCCTGTCCCACAATGAATGACACGGCAACGGCTGCGCCGCTGTCTGCGGCAATTTCCCCGTCTTCGGCAACCGTGAAGCGCTGGAGTTGCGGGAAGGCAAGCGCCCGTTGCCTGAGCTCGGGGGATTGCGTCTCACCCAGGAGCGCGCCTCTCAGGATTAGGCGCAGTTGCCGGCGGCTCTCACTGGCTTCCTCGGTGAAATAGTACTCGACGCTGCCGGTGGCAAGGTAGTCCGGCTGAATAACGAAGAGCTCGTTGATTTCCCCGGACTGGAGATCCTCCAAGCCTGCGGTTGCCTCCGAATAGACCCGAAATTCCGGAAACGGGCTGAAGTCTACGGCAATGTCGCGCGCCTGCATGACGATGCCGATGGGAACACGGCCCGCAGCCTGGTCTGCGTCGGTGGCCGCGGTGCTCGCGGCGCTGCCGGCACCGGCGACGTCATCTTCTAAGACCCCTCTGATAATCGGTATGGCGATCCAGATGAGGATGAGTATGACCGGAATCGCCAGGGTGGCGATCAAGAACCCCTTGCCGCCGATCTGCTTGCGAAACTCGTGCGCAAACACGATGCGCGTACCGTCAAGCGCTGCGGGCACGGCTTACCTCTTCGATGAACATGTCGCGCAGGGAGGGCAGAGCGACTTCAAACCGTTCCACCGGAATGCCGCTGTCCAGGAAGGCTCGGAGCACGGCATTCGGATCGGAACCCTCCGTCAAGAGATACTCGAAACGCCCATTCTCGATCGTAGCGTCGCTGACACCGGGCATAGCCGCCGGTTGCTGCGGAGCAGTTACCCGGATGTTCTGAATACCGCGCGCCCGCTTCAGTTCGTCGAGCGCCCCGTAGAGCAAGACATTGCCGCCGCTTATGAGCACCACTCGTTCGCACATTTCTTCAACGTCCTCCATGTTGTGCGAACTGAAGATGATGGCGGCGCCGCGCTGCTGTTGTTCGTGGATGATGTCTTTCATCACCTGCACGTTGATGGGGTCGAGCCCGGAAAACGGTTCGTCGAGGATGACGAGATCGGGCAGGTGCAGGAGCGCGCTCGCAAACTGGGCAAGCTGGTTCATGCCCCGTGACAGCGCTTGCACCTTCTTGGCGCGGTGCTCGTACAGGCCGACGCGCTGCAGCATGGCGTCTGTTCTGGCCTGAGCATCCTTGGCGCTCAAGCCTTTGAGCCGCCCCAGGTAGCGCAATACGTCGGTCAAGACTGCTTTCTGATAGAGTCCGCGCTCCTCCGGTAGATAGCCAACCCGTTGCAAAGCCCGGCGGGTCGGCCCACTGCCAAACAAGGTTACAGAGCCGGCATCGGGATGGATGATGTCCAAGGCCATGCGGATGGTGGTCGTCTTACCGGCCCCGTTGGGGCCTACCAGGCCCAAGATCTCCTGCGGCTCTAACGTGAAGGAGACCCCGTCAACAACCGTGGTACGGCCAAAGGTTTTCGAAACACCGTCAACAGTCAACGCACTTGCCACGAAGTGATCTCCTTTACCAACGACTGTGCAGACGTAGAGGTCCTCTTTCCTCATTATACTCCGCACAACCCGGGAATCCTTCCATGATCGCGGAAGAGATTGGCATGTTTACCTGGGGTGGTATTGGCGGTTGCGGAGCCAAGCGCACGATAGACTGCACGCGGGTGAGTGAGTCCGATTGAGGAGAGGTGCGTCCTGCGTACGGGCAAGTCTCACGTGCGGGCCGCTACATGAGCAAGAGGAAGACCCTCATCCTATTGCTGGGATTCTGAAGTGCCTCATTCAGAAACAAAAGACACCTCTCCCAAAAGAGGAGAACTTTGCACAACTCAGGCCAGCAGTTGAGAAGATACCCCTCACCCCCATATTAAGTACGGAGCAGGCTCTAATAACCCTCTCTCCCAGAGACTGTCTCAATATATTCGTGCGCGGCACGGTGAAAGGGATGAGCGGCACAGTGAGATGGCGGGTGGTATGGACGAAACGGTAGAAGTGAGAGAGCCGTCCCCGGGGCGGCAATGGGCGAGACCCGGACCGCCACAGCGCGTGGAGGCTCTTGAGATTGAACGCGGTGGCCAGCAGGTGCCATTCAGACACCACGTGGCTGCGGCCTCTGAGCAGGAAGCGTCTGGCGTGGTGCCACTCCTTGAGCAGGCCAAAGACCGGCTCGACGATGGTACTACGGCGGCGGTACAACTGCTTGGCCGGTACGGTCGCCATCAACTGCCTGTGCCGTTGCAGTATCGGCTCGTGCTCGCTGATCTTTATGGAGCGGCCGCGCCGGGAGGTGGTGCAGACGCCGAAGGCCGGGCAGGAGAGGCAGTCCCGGCCGTTGGCTTGGTACCGCCTGACGCGGTAGCCGTTGCCGTGGGTCAAGCTGTGCGTGTAGGTGAGCACCTTTTGCTGAGGACACAGGTAGGTGTCGGTCTGCGGACAGTAGGTGAAGTGGTCCTTATGGTACGGGTGGCGGCGTCTGCGATCATGTGTCTCGGGCAGCAACACGGTGTGGCCGCCGGCGTGGCACGTGGCGAGGTTGGCCCCCGAATGGTAGCCCGCGTCTGCAACGGTCACCACGTTCCGCTCGTCGTCGATGTTCGCCTGCGCCGCCTCGATCAGCGGCGCCAGATGGGGATGGTCGTCGGCACTGGCGCTCACGTCCGCCGCCGTGATCAACCTACCCCGTGCGCCCACGTTCTCCGCCGCCAGTGGCGAAACCATCGCCTGCGCGTTGTAGCCGGTGATGAAGCCACCCTTGCCGGCCTTGAGCAGGGCCGCGTCTGCGTCGGTCAGGTTCGTGTAGTGCGGCCCGTCCGCAGCCGCGACGCGGGTCAGCGCGTCGTCCACCCGCCGCCGCAGGGCCTGGGCGTCGGCAAGTTCCTGCGGCAAAGTCGCCGGCGGCGCGGCGCCCCCCGTGGTGTTCTGCGCCTCCAAGTCCGCGATCGCTTGCTCGGTACGGGACAACAGCCGCTGCAGCCCCTGCGCGTCGTGGGTATGCCGCGTCCCGGCGTTGGCCGCGATCCTAGTGCCGTCCACCGCCTGGATGGCCAGGTCCACCAGCCCGGCACTGACAGCCGTGCGCACCGTGCGGCGCAGCAGCGTCCGCATCCGGTCGCGGTGCGCTTTGTAGAAGCGCCACAGTGTGTTGTGGTCGGGCTGCTGCATCCCCACCAGCCACATGTAGGGAACCTGATCTCTGCAGGCCGCCTCCAGCTTGCGGCAGGAACGCACACCGGTCATGAAACCGTATATCCATACGCTCAGCAGGGCTCGGGGATGATAGGCCCCGGCGCCACGCGGGTCGCCCTGCAGGTCAATCGCCAACGCCTCCCACGCCGCAGCATCAAGGCTGTCCACAAAGGCCGCCGCAAACCGCACAGGATGGTCTGCCGGCACCAGTTCGTCCAGCGTCGGCGGCAGCAACCAGGCTTGCTCACGACTGAACGGTCGCACCGGCATCACTACACCTCACTTCACGCTCTTCCTGCTCCCTCACCTTGCTTCTCTACTCCACAGTATATATATCCGGTAGAACTATTTTTGAGACACCCTCTCGTGGGAGAGGGAACCGAAGCCGCTCCGCTTATACTTGGTTCCGCATTCTGCACCCTCACCCTCGAGGAGACTCTTGCACAACTCCGTCATTTGTATGTTGAAAAAGGCGGGCAAATGAGCGAAGGTGAGAGGGTAACGCGAGGGGCGCGTCGACCGTCATTAGATGAGCCAGTACTGCAATTTGGCTGCATCGCGCCGGAGTACGACACCCCTCGCGCCAGAATGTCGCTCCGAACAGATACCTGGGCAGACCAATGGCCCGCATCTGCAAGTGTGGAGGACACCACCAGTATGCCAGGAAGGAGAGCAGGATGAAAGTTGTGGCAGGGATTGACGTAGGGAAAGCGCAGCTCGATGTGTCGGTAGCGGAGGGGCCGGTGCGGGGCTTTGCCAACAACACGACGGGCATCACGGCGTTGCTGCGTTGGCTGCAGCGTGCCGGCGTCACGGTAGTGGTGTGTGAGCCGACCGGTGGGTATGAACGCCAGGTGGTGCACCGGCTTCAGGCGACGCCGCTGCCGGTGGTGGTGGCGCACCCGAACAAGGTACGAGCGTTCGCCCGGGCCTGTGGCGAAGAAGCCAAGACGGATCGTCTGGACGCACAGGTATTGGCGCGCTTCGGCACCGTGTTTGCGCTGGCAGGCACGCCGGCACCCTCACCGGAACGCGCACTGCTGCAAGACGTGCTGCGGCGGCGCCAGCAACTCGTCGACCAACGCGTGCAGGAACACAACCGTCTGGATAAAGGGCTCTCTATTGATGCCAAGCGTTCCATCGCACGCCATCTCCGCTGGTTGGACAAAGAGATCAAACGGCTGGACCAGGAGTACCAAACTGCGCTCCAGCGCAGCCAGCGCCTCCAGCAGCGCGCGCAACTGCTCGGCAGCATGCGCGGCGTCGGTGAACTCACCGCTGCCACCCTCACCGCCTTCCTCCCCGAACTCGGTCAGCTCTCCGGTAAGGCCTTGACGGCGCTGGCCGGGCTCGCACCCTGGTCACGCGACAGCGGGCAACAGCGCGGCTACCGCGCCATCCGCGGCGGTCGGAGCGTCGTGCGCCGGGCATTGTACCTCGCCGCCTTGTCCGCCGTGCGTCATGACAACAGTCTGCGCAGCTTCTACCATGGGCTGCGCCAGCGCGGCAAGCCAGGCAAGGTCGCCTTGGTAGCCGTGATGCGCAAAATGCTCCTGCACCTCAATGCCATCGTCCAGCGCGGTACTCCCTGGCAAGAATACTATCCAAAAACAGCCTGATTTCCCTTGACTTCTAACACAGATACTCCGGCTTTCGCCGGAATCCAGTCTTTGCCACGTGCTCCCCAATGGTGGAGCGATTGAGAACCAACACCGGCACCCTGTCTTCCCATCTTTTCGGCGCAAACCCTTCCCTCGTTCCGTGCATCCGGCGAAAGCCCATCCCTCGTTCCGTCATTCCGGCGAAAGCCGGAATCCAGGGGGAGGGAGGACGCCATTGCCGATGCGTCACAAAGTCGCTTACAGCCTGCACTCCATCTCGCGGGCGTTGTGGGAACTCCCCGG
Source organism: Chloroflexota bacterium (assembly GCA_965207135.1). Classification (GTDB taxonomy): domain Bacteria; phylum Chloroflexota; class UBA11872; order VXOZ01; family VXOZ01; genus VXOZ01. The sequence goes on from OZ242272.1 coordinate 225,329, forward strand.
GATCAACCGCGTCATCGTGAAGCCCATCTTCGCGTAAACATGCTGCGCCCGCAGGTTGTCGCCATCCACAGTGAGTATGATACGCCTTTTGCCCAATTGACGTGCAACCGTGATGAGGTGCTGCATAATCGCCTGTCCGAGGCCATGCCCTTGATACGCATCGGCCACCGCAATGCCAAGGACCGGCCGGGCAGACTGCAAGTTCTCAAAGAATCCATAGCCCGCCGGCTCTTCTTTCCCTTCCTGCTCCGCGAGTACGAGAAATCTGATGAAGTCGGGGTCTTCAGCCTGTGCCGCAAGGTCTTGCGCCACGGCATACGTCCACGGCGTATGGGGCCGGAACCAGGTCCGCGTCTGCTTGCCCAGCATCTGGAAGAATGCGTAGAGCAGGTCGGCATCCGTGGCGCGCAGACGGTAGAAGCGCACGGTGCCGAGTGAGGGCAATGAGGTGGAGGTTTCGAATGAAGGATCGATCACATGGTGACTCCAAGAGCGTCCAGCCACCGCCGAAAGAGCGCGTCCAGAGTCGTCCCCTCCGCCGCAGCCCGCCGCCGGGCGGCCTCGAGCAAGTCCTTGTCTAAGGTCAGGTTGATATCTTTCATAACTTAAACCCAATCAATTAAGGCGGAAACTGAAGTATACTAATGGGCAGGTTATCCTATCGCGAAATGCGATAGGAGCGTATTTAGGGACCTCGAAACTTCCTTAGCGCGGCAAGTGACAATTCGACCCGTTTGATGCACTAATTGTAATTAACTCTAAGGGAATCTGGTGCATGAAGATACCGGACAGTGTGTCCTGGAAGCGAGTGGGTGATCCATTAGGAATTGGTGGACAGGGTAACGTGCATCCCGTAGTACGTAAGGATGACCCTGAGGGACCCACATTCGCCCTAAAGAAGCTCAATAAGACCAATTCCGAAAAAGCGCGAGATAGATTCCAGCGAGAAATCGAAGCTGTAAAGACTCTAGACCATCCCAATATCATCCGAATTATCGACTACTCTAGTGCTGATGCAGACTTTCAGTACTACGTGATGGAATGTCCTGAAGACCCTAGAACGCTTTCCGATTTGATCTTCTCTTCCTGCAATCCCTTCTATGGGGATGCATTGAGAAGCCTTGACCTTTTTGAGCAGATAGTTTCGGCAATTGGCGCGTGTGAAGAGTGTCAGCCTCAGGTATTCCATCGAGACATCAAGCCGGACAATATTCTTGTCCTAAAAGACGGCTCAATCCGCCTAATTGACTTTGGAATCTGCCATTTTGACGATGGAAATATGATTACTCTGACGGATGAAGGCGTAGGGGCTCGCGACTATACGGCACCAGAATGCGAGTCGGGCAACAGTGACCGCCCTATTGGGATTCACTCCGATCTCTATTCTGCAGCGAAAGTACTCTGGACTGCTATCACATCTCAGAAGGCGTTCGCCCGTGAACAACCTGTATTCCGTCACCGGTCGATGAAAGAGATGTTTCCAGAGCGGACCGAAACCTGGCATTTAACTTCCATTTTTGAAAAGACAATTCGCGAGGCACCCGAAGATCGCTTTCAAAGCACACATGACGTGTTGTGCCTAATACGTGAAGTCCGCTACCTGATCCAGCAAGGTTTCCCGCCATTGGAGGATGTTGGGGAACGCTGTCCTTCCTGCGGACGCAAGGATGTCAAGAAGATTCCTGATTCTCACTCAGTCTTTGGATACATTAGAAGAGTAGATTTTGTCTCATACCAATGCAATTCCTGCGGACTTGCACTTCTTAGAAACAAGAGTTTGCTAGAGCAGAATGTCGGCCGAACTAAGGACTTTGATTGACCGAGCCGACTGCCTATCACTCACCATGTTTCTACATGAATGGGACTACTCGGAGTAGTCCGGCCAGCTACAATCGCCGGTTGGAGATGACGGGTTCGGAGGCGAGGAGGTGGCGGAGGTTGCTGAAGTCGGGAAGGTCGAGGATTTGGGTGATGCCATCGTCCAGGGCTTGGCGGGCGGGGCAGTACGCTATGTTGGCGAGACGCTCGAATTCGGCGGCGGTTAGGCTGTCAAATAGGTGGGACATCTCTTGAAGCTGCGGTGAGGTAAGGCTCCGGGGGTCTAATACCGGCATCCTTACAAGGTCAGCCTTCTTCAACTGTACCCAACCACCGCGAGTGGTGTTGCGAACTGCGAGAAGAGTCAACAGACCCAGGCTACAGTTGATCCATACGGTCAATGCTTTTTCGACCGTGGCATCTTCTACACTGACGGGCCACCACATTCTTCCCAGAACGCTTGTTTCCGATCGCATAGCAACGACTCTGACCGTGTTGAGCCAAATCCTTGCTGCTACAAGCAGTCGGCTGGATTGTTGCCATAGATGGTCGCCATATCCGGGTCGCTGCCCACCTCGCGGCTTTGCTAACGGGGCCAAGTATAAGTTAGGCTTGCAAACAATAGACCTCCGTTTCTCCGTATCGTGCCTATCAACCAGAGGATAGGCCGTTATGGAGCTTGTCCTATTGAACCCATCGTCCAGCCTGCGCACATCCGGACCAATCTGACCAATTTCATCGAGCCTGCAAAGTGGGATTTCGCCAATGGACGCCCCGCCGGGAACCCAAGCCTCGCCCTTCTCAATGAGGCGCATGGCGCTGCGGGTAAGGTCGGCGCGGGCGAACTGCACGCCGAACCACTGCTTGCCGGACAGGTCCGTTTCGGCAATCGAGACCACTTCGCCGACATGTTGGCCGTCGATTTCCAGGAGCGCCGTGCCGGTCTCTTCCAGATTCGCCGGAGTCGTGGCGGTCACGGCTTGGGCGACGCGGTGGGAGTCCAGCACACCGTCGGGGTTTTGCCAGAGGTTGATGAAGGTGGTGCGGGGCGAAGATGGATTCCGGTTTTCACCGGAATGACGGTCGCTTTCCGATGCGCTGGAGTATCTGTGTTAGAAGTCAAGGGAAATCAGGCTGTTTTTGGATAGTATTCTTGCCAGGGAGTACCGCGCTGGACGATGGCATTGAGGTGCAGGAGCATTTTGCGCATCACGGCTACCAAGGCGACCTTGCCTGGCTTGCCGCGCTGGCGCAGCCCATGGTAGAAGCTGCGCAGACTGTTGTCATGACGCACGGCGGACAAGGCGGCGAGGTACAATGCCCGGCGCACGACGCTCCGACCGCCGCGGATGGCGCGGTAGCCGCGCTGTTGCCCGCTGTCGCGTGACCAGGGTGCGAGCCCGGCCAGCGCCGTCAAGGCCTTACCGGAGAGCTGACCGAGTTCGGGGAGGAAGGCGGTGAGGGTGGCAGCGGTGAGTTCACCGACGCCGCGCATGCTGCCGAGCAGTTGCGCGCGCTGCTGGAGGCGCTGGCTGCGCTGGAGCGCAGTTTGGTACTCCTGGTCCAGCCGTTTGATCTCTTTGTCCAACCAGCGGAGATGGCGTGCGATGGAACGCTTGGCATCAATAGAGAGCCCTTTATCCAGACGGTTGTGTTCCTGCACGCGTTGGTCGACGAGTTGCTGGCGCCGCCGCAGCACGTCTTGCAGCAGTGCGCGTTCCGGTGAGGGTGCCGGCGTGCCTGCCAGCGCAAACACGGTGCCGAAGCGCGCCAATACCTGTGCGTCCAGACGATCCGTCTTGGCTTCTTCGCCACAGGCCCGGGCGAACGCTCGTACCTTGTTCGGGTGCGCCACCACCACCGGCAGCGGCGTCGCCTGAAGCCGGTGCACCACCTGGCGTTCATACCCACCGGTCGGCTCACACACCACTACCGTGACGCCGGCACGCTGCAGCCAACGCAGCAACGCCGTGATGCCCGTCGTGTTGTTGGCAAAGCCCCGCACCGGCCCCTCCGCTACCGACACATCGAGCTGCGCTTTCCCTACGTCAATCCCTGCCACAACTTTCATCCTGCTCTCCTTCCTGGCATACTGGTGGTGTCCTCCACACTTGCAGATGCGGGCCATTGGTCTGCCCAGGTATCTGTTCGGAGCGACATTCTGGCGCGAGGGGTGTCGTACTCCGGCGCGATGCAGCCAAATTGCAGTACTGGCTCATCTAATGACGGTCGACGCGCCCCTCGCGTTACCCTCTCACCTTCGCTCATTTGCCCGCCTTTTTCAACATACAAATGACGGGGTGATGCGCGGGAGCGGCGCGTGGCGATGAGCAGCGCTTCCGAGAGATCGGTGCTGTCCGAAAAGTTCCAACGCTGTGGGTCATGGGACGTGATGACCATGTCGAGCGCAAAGTCTCGCTCTATCAGGGCGCGGGTCTGTGCCCAAGAGGGGCCGGTGCAGACGGTGAGCGGCAGCACCAATGCCAAGCGCCCCTCGCCGGGTAACATCTTGTCTGAGACGGCGGCCACGAACGCGGCGCCAAGTCCGGCGGTGGCCGACGCCTGCCGCGACTTCAGGCGGCGCGCCAGTTCATCTTGAAGCATTCGCCGTTCCGCCGCAGGCTTGCTGCCAAACAGCAAATTGCCGATCACCGAGCGGGTGAAGGGCGGGTTCATAATCGCCAAATCGAGTTGCGGCAATGTTACTTTCTTTGCCTCCGTCGTCCCCCGCGACTCACTGCTGTGCTCCTGTGGTGACAGCGCGTGTTGCACCAGCGCTTCATCAGAATCCAGAAAGTCCAGCGAGCCCAATGAGACCCGCTCGCTGTCCGCCCCCAGGGACATGACAATGAGATTCATGCGATCGAACTCGATGTGGGGATTGAGCATCGCCAGGCTCGTGGCGGCAAAGTGAACGGCGGAGAGCTGCACGTCGTAGCCGTGCAGGGCCTGTTCCACCATTGCCTTGTGAAGCGCGGCGGCGCGTTTGCCGCCGGCGGCCTTGTGGCGGCGCTCCGCTTCCGCGGCCACGGCCATGAGCAAGGTGCCGGTGCCACAGGCGAGATCAGCCACGTTGAGGGAGGCGGGGAATTCGTGGTCGCTCCAGTCCACGCCCGCCGGCCACTCGTGCAAGACTAGCCGTGTCAGCAGCGTGGCCGCCGGTACCGACGTGTAATAGGCGCCGGTGAACTTGGCGTCAGTCAAGAGCGTGTGGAAGAGTCTGCCGGCCAAGTCGTGCCCCTCAACTTTGCGCGTCTCTGCCACTGCCTTGACCAAGGGGGCGATGACGGGTGTCCGCACGTCAGCTGGCCCATCCAGCAGCACGTCCATGATTTCAGCCGCCAAGCCAAAGACCGGTTTGTAGTCAATTTCATTGAAGATGTACCGCCACACTTCCTGCAGGCTGGGAATGCCCTGGCGCAGGGCCTCGGACACGGTCTTCACGTCCCCATTCACGACGGCCAAGCGGTCTTGGAACGCCAGGGCGTTGAAGAGCGCCAGACAGCCGATGCGGAGCGCGGCGGCGCGGTTCTTCTCTTGGTCCGTTTCCGCAATGATGTCGGCGATGCGGCCGGCGATGCGCTCGTGGCGGGCAAGTTGATATGCTGCCTGTTCCAAGGCGTATTCCACACTGCCGGCGGCGGCTTGCACCTGGTCCACGCCCTGCAAGTCTAACGGCAGGATACGCAAGTGATCGGCAAGATCGTCAACCGACCCGCTGGTCAGGCGGCGTGGCTCGGTGGGCGAATCCTTGGCCAGGTCGAGCAGCGTCGGCAACGACGCCTGCCACCACTGGAGATCGTCAGCTTCTTCCAGCGCGGCCAGGGTATCCTCCGCATGCTTGAGCCGCTCGGGATAGAGCACGCCCAGCACGGCGAGTGCTTCGGGGAATGCGGCGCGGCGTTCCTGGAGTTGGGCTTCCAAGGCACTTTCCGATCCCTCCCACTTGCATTCCAGGAGGATCAGGAAACTGCGCAACGTCACGCGCACGTCGGGCACGCCCTGGCGGCTGCGGCGCTCGGCCTTGGCCTTTAGGCCGCGCTGCGAGAGCAAGAGGGCAAGGTGGACGTTGACCTCCTCTTCCCGCGTGGTCTCGGATTCTTTGACTTTCGATGCCATCGTCGCTGTTGCCTTGCTATGGGCGCCCAAATAGGCGTGACCGGAGTAGTTGGCTAGGGAAGATCATTGCACTGTGACACCAAGAAGCGGGGGACAAGCCCCCGCGCTACGGCATTCTTGGCGAAACTTGATTCTGCGCTGGAACAGCACACTGTCCAATTCCAGTTACTTAGCACTTGGTCTTGAACAACTCCGCCAAGTTCTCGCCGAGGATTCTTCTCTTTTCGTCGTCGGTGATGGGGGCGAGGAGGACGCGGCCGAGTTGGTAGGTGGCGCAGGTCCAGGGCATATCGGAGCCGTAGAGGATTTTGTTCGCGCCGGTGAGGCGCACCATTTCGGTGAAGTCGCCCAGGTAGCCCACGGAAGCCGCCGTATCCAGGTAGACGTTTGGTTCCTCGGCTGCCACCTGCACCAAGTCTCTGCTGTTGCTGGGGCTGCCGCCGCCGGCGTGGGCCACGATGAAGTGGCCGCCGGGGTAGTCGCGGGCGATGCGGCGCAAGGTGTCGGGCGTGCCCGTGCCGTGGCTGATGAGCGGCAGGCGGTGACGGTCGGCCAGCTCGAACGCCGGCAGATAGCCGGGGCCGTCGAATGGGTAGTTAGCAACGCTGGTATGCAGCTTGATGCCGACCGCGCCTTCATCCAGGCAGCGCTGCAACTCGTCTCTGACCAGGTCTGCCTCATGGGGGTCGGGCACGCCGTAGGCCAAGAGCCGCCCGGGATAGCGGCGCGCCGCCGCCAAACTAATGTCGTTGCCGCCGCGCATGTCGAGCAAGATCGCCATGGACGAAAACACGCACGCCTGGTCCATGCCCACGCGGTCCATGGTGCGCACCATACCGTCGGCATCGTTGAAGGGCTGGTAGAAGTGCGCCGCGGGATCGATGTGGCAGTGGTTGTCGATCACCAGCGTGCCGTGGAGCGGCGTACCGTCCAGCGCCTGCTCGCGGAGGTCTTGAGTTGTGGTTTGCGTAGTGGCTGCTGTGCTCATAGTGGCCTACCTCGTCTCTGTGTATTGCTTGGGACTTTGCGGCGGGTTGTGCCTATGATTATACATGGACGCCGAGCCTGCCCGGCAGTGCGCGGCCCGGCGCGCCGCTCATGGTAGGATAATTGATAGCGGGACAGATACGACCACCGCACGTCCGCCCAGGCGCCGACCCAGAAAACGAGCAGGACCAAGAGATGGATTCAACACCGAAATCCACCGGGGAACCAACCAACGCAACGCGCTTGCAGGAGCGTACGCTCGACGCGGGCAAGTATGTGGCCACCCTGCCGGAACGGCTGGTGCGCACCGCGGCTGCCGGTGGCGGCGGGTTCATCCACGAAACTTCGGCGCACATCCTGCCGCCGCCGCTGCGGCAGTCGCAGCTCTATCAGTCCACCGTTGGACGCCTGTTGCGCATCGTCATCGAGTTTGTCGGCGGCGTGGGCGGCGAAGAAGCGGAAGAGGACATGGCGATCAAAGACCTCGCCGTGCGCAAGCTGGCGGGCAACGCCGTCGAGATGGCGAGCGTGGTGGCGGTGGGCTGGTCGCCGCTCTGGCTGCTGGCGGCGGCTGCCGACGTGACCGGCGGCACCCGCGCCTACCTGGATACCTTTGTCGATGAGCTTAAGAGTTCGCACGTATTGGCGCCGGACGCCGATGTCTCCTCTGTCGACGACTTGTTGGCGGCGCTGGGAGGCACCTCCGGCCAGATGGCCGATACCATCGATATTCCGCCGCTGGCGCTAGATGAGATGCGCAATAGTCTCGGTCAGTTTCGCGAAAATGCGGAGAGCCTCCCCGATCCCCGCCGTCTCACTCAGATCTTTACGGAGATGAACAGAGCGGCGGCCGAGCAGAATCGTTCGCTGTTGGTTGTCTCTTCATTGGTGGCGGCCGGCGCGATTCAGGCCGGCATTCAGCTTGGCAACGTCCACGTATTCTCCTTCTACCGTGATTCTCTCGGCACTATCCGCACGGAAGGGGTGCCGGCATACGTCCAACGCATTAGTGAACCATACTTGGAGGCCGCCGCTCACCATCTGCGCCCGAGCAGCAGCACCCACACGCAGCGGCTGGTCGGCCGGTTCATTGGGCGCTTGCGCCGCAACCGCACGCAACTAACCGGTTCTCTCCCAGACAGCGGCGCGGCAGAGGACGAACGCACCAGTAAACAAGACAAAACTGACAGCGGTAGTGATAGGGCGCGCTAAGAGTCTACGCGACGGCCAAGGTGGACAAACAGACTTTAATTCGCTAATTCTTTTCTTTCGCTACTTAATCCTCAGACTGGCGTAGGCGGCAAGTACCTGACGAATCCCGTTGCGAGGGATAACAGCCTGATGAAGAAGGACTTGGTTTAGGGTGGTCAGGAATGGGATTTGCAGCAAGCCGCGTTCCTTATCATAGGCAAGAGGAAAAAGACACGTGCTGCTCGTAGTTGACGTCGGCAACACCAACATCGCGCTCGGAGCTTTCGTTGCAAACGAGCTTAAGAATTCTTGGCGCTTGAAGACGGAAATTGGCAAAGCAAGCGATGAGTACGGCGTGCAGATCATTGGATTTCTGCAGCACGCCGGCCTGGACGTGGGCGAGTGCGAAGACGTCATCATCTCCAGCGTGGTGCCGCCGCTCGCCCGTGCTGTCAACGAAATTTCCAAGAAGTATCTCGGTCACACCCCCATTTTGATCGATCCCTGTCAGGTGCCGGGAGTGGCGGTGGAGATCGACCGGCCGGAGGAGGTTGGCGCCGACCGGGTGGTGAATACGGCGGCGGCGTTCGTGCGGCACGGCGGCCCCTGCATCGTCATTGATTTCGGTACTGCCACTACCTTTGACGTGGTCTCGGCAGCGGGCAACTACGTCGGCGGTGCGATTGCGCCGGGTTTGGGCCTCGCCGCGGAAGCGCTCGCGGCGCACGCGTCGCGGCTCTATCGCGTGGAGTTTGCGCCGCCGGCAACTGTGGTGGGCAAGAGCACCATCCACGCAATGCAGTCCGGCATCATGCTGGGATACCTCTCGCTGGTGGAAGGCATGATCCGGCGGTTTCACAATGAGCTTGGCGCGTACAAAGTGGTCGCCACCGGCGGCTTTGCGGAACTCTTTGCCCAACACATTTCGGTCATCGATGCCGTAGACCCCAATTTGACGCTGGAGGGGTTACGCATCATCTACGAGCGCTTGCAGCAGGCATGACGGCGGCACGCAACCAACCACCGCCACGTGTGTTGCCGTTAGTGAAACCTTCCGATTGACGACCGCCCTCACACCCATTGCGAGAGACTTTCCACTTCCACAAGCAAGTGTTGCGGCCGCCCCTACCGCCATGAACCGGGCATGGGTAACAACACTAGAAGTCCGTTCGATCTCGATCTTGGCGGCGCGGCTACCTTTGGTCGTTTGACTGGTGTAGAGTGAAAACAAACTGCGAATCCGCACAAGGTTTAACTGAGAATGAGTATCCTCAGTGGCAAGAAAATACTGCTTGGCGTTTGCGGGAGCATTGCCGCGTTCAAGGCGGTGGCTTTGGCCAGCCAGCTTACACAGGCGGGGGCCGCGGTCACCACCATTCTGACCCAGGATGCCACGCGGTTTGTCACGCCGCTTTCATTCACCAGCGTCACGCAGCGTCCGGCGTATCTGGACCTCTTTACGCCGGATCCAGGCCGCATTTTGCACATTGCCCTAGCGGAAGAAGCCGATCTGCTGGCGGTCGTACCTGCCACGGCCCACACCCTCGGCCGCATGGCGCAGGGACTGTCCGATGATCTGTTGACCTGCACATATCTCAGTACTCTCGCTCCCGTGCTCGTGGCCCCGGCCATGGACGGCGGCATGTTCACCAACGCTGCCACTCAGGCCAACCTGGCCACGTTGCGCGAGCGCGGCGTCCACGTCGCCGAACCCCTGGAAGGCAGGCTGGCGTCGGGTCTTGTCGCCAAAGGCCGGCTGCCCGAGGTGGATGCGCTCCTGGCTGAAATGCGTACTGTGCTCGGCAAGAGCGGTCCACTGGCAGGGAAGACGGTGGTAGTCACGGCGGGCGGCACGCAAGAGGCGCTTGACCCCGTGCGGTATATCGGTAACCATTCCAGCGGCAAGATGGGGTTTGCGCTGGCCGAGGCGGCGCGCGATTGCGGCGCGCAGGTGATCCTCATCCAGGGTGCAACCACCGCGCCACCGCCCTTGGGTATGACTACAGTGTCTGTCTCGACCGCCGCCGAGATGCTGCGCGCTGTTGAGGAGCACACCGTGCAGGCGGATGCATTGATAATGGCGGGCGCAGTCGCGGACTACCGCCCCGAGACGTCACGCAGCCAGAAAGCAAAACGAACGGGCGAACCCCTGACCATTACCTTGGTCGAGAATACGGACATTCTCCGCCAGATTCCTCCCACACTCGTGAAAGTGGGCTTTGCCGCGGAAACCGAGAACGTGCTCAAGAACGCGGAGAAAAAGCTTACGAGCAAGAATGCCGACCTGATCGTGGCCAATGACATTTCCCGGCCCGACAGCGGCTTTGGCGCCGACACCAATCAGGTCACGATTCTAAACAAAGCGCATCCTCCCGAACGGTTGCCGGTGTTGCCCAAGGCTGAGGTCGCTGCCATGATCCTCGCACGCGTGGCCGCCCTTGTCCGGCAGCGTTCAGATTCGTAGCCCCGGTTAATTCCAAGTCCTATCTGCCGTTCTCTGGCGAGGCAAAGCCTCACAGACATTGGGGGGATCGCCTCTGTTCGCGACTCGTCAGGCTCAGCACGAACAGCGGGAAGTCACTCTCACTCACGGGTCGCCGAGTTTGCCCTCCACACTTGCCAAATACCGGTCTCTAAAGTGTCCACAATTGAGCCGCGCCAAGCGAAATACCCGGTAAAGCAAGCGTGCGCTACCTTGACCTTGCGGGGGGCGCTAAGTATAATATCCGTATCACCTACTCGCAGAGAGGGTTATGCTCACACGCGCAAGTAGGATGAAGTATTTCTAGTATCATTTCCGATGAATCGGGAGGATTGTTACGGATGGCAACTGCGACGAGTACCAAGATTACCCCGCTGGGTGATCGTGTGGTTGTACAGGCTCTTGAGCTAGAAGAGAAGACCCGCGGTGGAATCGTGCTTCCTGATACCGCCAAAGAGAAACCTCAAGAGGGTGAGGTAGTAGCGGTGGGCGAGGGTCGTGTTCTTGACAGCGGTGAGAAAGTAGCGGTGTCTGTTGAGCCTGGACAACGCATTCTCTTTGCAAAGTATGCCGGCACTGAGGTGAAACTCGGCGACCAGGAATACCTGATCCTTAGCGAGAAGGATGTGCTGGCAATCCTAAACTAGCCGGCATTCGCATTTGCCCAAGCGCACGCGCTGGCAGCGATCCACGCTCGCAACGTGTGCGCCAAGGTTGGCAATCACGAAGAAACGACCGAAATGCTCGTGCATTTTAGCACGAACTATAGTCTCCAGAGGCCGGGGAAGAAGCGCAACACATGCTCAAATCGCGCTCGCTCCCCGGTTCTTCTTTCTTTATACCCCTTGCGGTTTGCCTTAGTTCTTGTGTATCGTACACAGGTGACGCTACAAAAAACGTAGCGGCGAAATAAGAAGTTAACCATCTCCGTGGTACCCTCTTGAGTGCGCTGTGGCGATGGCGGAGAGTATCACAAATGCTAATTGATTGGGGAGACAGCGAGTAATGCCACAACAACGCTTGCTACTGGAACCGGAAGCTCGCGAGGCCTTTAAGCGCGGATTTGACACGATGGCAGACGTGCTGAAGGTTACGCTAGGGCCAAAGGCGCGAACAGTAGCCCTTGAGAGCATGTCCCAAAGGACTGCCCCACCCGAAATCATGAATGACGGCGCTACCATCGCACGCCGCATTGTCGAGTTGCCGGACCGCTTTGAGAACATGGGAGCCATGCTCATTCGCCACCTGGCGTGGCACGTGGGCGAGCAGGCCGGTGACGGCACTACCACGACCGCCGTGATCGCGCAGTCCATTCTCGACCAGGCGTACAAAGCAATGGCTGCCGGCTACAATCCGATGTCACTGCGCAAAGGCATCGAACGCGCGGCTCAGGTAATGCTTGACGAGATTGGCGCGCTCACAAAGACATTGGATACCCGCGAGGAGATCAAGCGGCTCGCCAGCGTGGTCTGTCTCGACGAATATATGGGCGCCCTCATCGGTGAGATTGTTGAGACCCTCGGCCGGGATGCCATCATCATGGTCGAAGAGTCCAGAAGCATGAACCGCGTAGACCGTGAGTACGTGGAAGGCATGCAGTGGGACAAGGGCTATCTCTCGCCGTACTTCATCACCAATCCGGACCGCATGGATTGCACGATAGAATCGCCCTTCATCCTGGTAACGGACAGCCAACTCAAGCGCGCCGAGCAGGTACTTCCCGCGCTCGAAGCAGTGAAGTCGGTCGGCGGCAAGAGCCTCGTCGTCTTTGCAAACCTCGTGGAAGGCGAAGCGCTCGCTACCCTGGTGGTCAACAAGCAAGAAGGGGACATTCAAACGCTCGCCATTAAGGCCCCCGGCGCCGGGAACCGCATGGTGCACATCCTCGAGGATATCGCCATCATGTCGGGCGGTACGTTTGTTTCCGATGATTCCGGTGATTTGACGGAAGATATCACCGCGGCCGATCTGGGACGCGCGCGCCGTATATGGGCCAACCGCGACTTCTTCACCATCGTGGGCGGCATGGGCAGCGAAGTCGCTATTCGCCGGCGAATTCAGGAAGTAAAGAAGCTCCTTCCTGACGAGAAGAACGAATTCGAGCGCAACAAGATGCGCGAGCGCATCGGCAAGCTCAGCGGCGGCATCGCGATCCTGAAGGTTGGCGGCTTTACCGAAGCCGAAATGAAAGAGAAGAAGCTGCGCGCCGACGATGCCATGCTGGCTGTGCGCGCCGCACTGGAAGAAGGTGTGGTGCCCGGCGGTGGCATAGCGTTTATCCATGCCGCGAAAGCGGTGAGAAAGCTGAAGACGAACGACGAGGAAGAGGCCTACGGAATCAGAATGATGGCGGAAGCGGCAGAAGCGCCGCTGCGCCAAATCCTCTTGAACGGCGGCTACGACCCCGAGGCCGTGATTGCCGAGATCTACCGCAGGCGCTACCCGACCGGCTTCGACGCGCACAACGGCAAGTTCGTCAACATGATCAAGGCGGGCATTGTGGACCCGATAAAGGTCGTACGATCTGCGCTCTCCAAGGGCGTCAGCGGCGGCGTCATGGGCATGACGACGGAAGCCCTGATCTCACCGGGCAAGTACGACATGAACGTGAACCCGTAGTCGTACCGCGCGAACGTCGCTTACACCCAGTGCGCCGGCAGGCCGTAGCTGCCGCTCAGCAAGAAGCGCGTATACAGCCACAGGATTCCGGCTACAATCAAGACGTCTATGGCGTAGCGCATGTGCCACGTCAGTCTGACCGGCATGTGCGGCTGCAGCGAGTGATTGCCGATCACTCCGAGGATACTGAGCACGGCAATCACTTCGAGCAGCAGTAACGGCCCCGCCGCTGTGGGGAAAAAGCCTTCTGCGACCGCGATTGGACTATTGATCAGCGTCGCCGGTTGGGGGCGGGCATAGACTTGGATTACCATGTCTTGGTCATCCCATCCCGCCATCCGCCGCATGTGAAATATCCCGCCAGGCAGCCGGTCCCACTTGCTGATTCGGTCTTCGATTACGGTTGTCTGGGCATCCTGATTCTCGATCTCGAAATAGAGCTGCCGCACGTCTTCCGGTAGTGGTCCCGGCAGCGCAAACGCGTAGACCTGCCACACTCCATTCCCCATGAGCAGGGCCCGGCGCTCCATGAGCGAGGCGCCCTCCGGGCCATGCGCTCGCAACCGCACCACCACGGGCACCCCGTCTGCAGTCTCCGGCACGCGCAATACCACGTCAACGCGGTCCACACGGTCCTCTGCCACAGTAAACGTCTGACCGTGCCGGGGGTTCACAGGGTCCAGTTCCCCACTGAAGTCATAGGTAAACTGCGGCAGCAACGGCATGTATGCCCCCAGCAGTAGCGCGGTGACAGCAAGGTACCCTGCAAACAGCAAGATGAGCACTGCGCCAATGACGTTGAAGACTGCGAAAGGGAAACTTCCCACCCCGCGCTGGTCAAGTAGCCGGCCGCTATTCATAGTCCCCACACAATTCTAGATCCTTCGGCAAGTATACGGCTTCCTTTGGTCCGATTGGCGCATACACTTCTATCCAATGAACCTGAGCGACTCCATCCGCCGCATGGAGAGTTAGTTCAGTGTCAGGTTTTAGGGGCGGTGTGCGCACCGCAAGCGCTTCGTCAACTCGCATGCGCAAAGAAAAACCGTTCCCGCTCTCTACGCGAACCGTAGTCGGCTCGCTTACACTTATCAGGATACTCGCCTGCACCGTGTCGTCCTGCGTAGAGGTCTTACCCGAGCCATCAGCGGCAGCAGGCAAGTTGGGTAACTGCAATCTGAGCGGAGCGGATGGCAGAACAACACCCTCGTCTTCCCCGAACGACACTGCAGTCACTGCGTCCGTGACCGTATCGTTCAAGCGCAGGAACGCCCGGCACGCTGGCGGCTGCGCGGTATCTTCCCTACGCCACACTTGCAGAAGACTGCCTCGCGCCAGCTTCTCGGCCAGCGCGGCACGTTGCACCTGATTTAGCCAAGGCTCCGACGCATAGAGATACGTTATGTCTAATTCCTGCAACTCTTCCGCACTCAGTTTACCTTGCGCGAATTCAGCACGTTTCAATTGCGGAGTGTCGATGGGATTTGCCAAGCGATTACTGAATAACGCTCCAGTTGGAATGTACTGTCCGCTATAGGCCGCCACATACATTGCAGATGTGGCGCGCTCACTCTGAGAGAAGGAAAGCCGGGGATAGGTCCAGTGGGCTGCATTTCCCAGCACGAGCAGGCGCTCCTGCACTTCGGTTTCCCTGCTCAAGAACTCTTTAGCCGCTGCCACGTCCTTGCGGTATGCCTTAGGGGGCTGCGGATCGGCAAACCACGGTATTGCCATTGAGTATTGTACATACCCGCCAATGTACAACGCACCCGCGCCCAAGATTACGAGCAAGGTAGCGTATCGCAAGGGAGGGTTTGTCGAGCGCAATGCGGAAAGCAACCAAATCACCGCCAAACCCGTTACGAAGCCTAGCATCGCGACGCCCGAGTACACAAAGCGCCACATATCAGTTGCATGTCTCACCGTGAATAAGAAGAACACGCTAAAGCAAGCGCCGCTGTACAAGAGCAGCAGCCAAGACACATGATGCCTGGTTTGCCATACATAAAGTAGTGCCAAGGGTGTCGCAATCAACACCAGTCCCCAAAACCAGACTAAGTCTGACTGAAAGAGAGATTCCCAGACATCAGCGCCGTGGGTATTGAGCTCGGAAATTTTATAGCGTAGAATATTCGCACCCTTGAACTGGAGTCCCGAGTCTATTGTCGCCCCGTTCAAGAGACTGGCGAATAGTATGCCGGGGTTAGAAATGGCGGTAACGATCAGCGCAGTAGCGGCGCCGGCAACGCGCAGGATGTTCTTGTAGGATACGGGCCGAGAGGTAACAAACCGTATGGCCAAGTCAACCAGCAAAGCGGCAGCCAAGGCTGCAAACCACGTCTCGCTGGCGGCGGCCAGATGGCCGAGAACGACTCCAGTTGCCAACGCGAGAGCCGTGCGCCGCCTTCCTTCTGCCCGCCATGCATAAATGTATAGGGTCAGGCCGCAAAAGACTACGAGGTAGCCGTAACCCAATGAAACATTCCACGCATTCGCCAAGGTTGGCCCTACAGAGCCGCGGAGATACGCTGTGACCAACGTGAATTGGTTGTAGTCTGAATTGTCAAGACCGGCCAACAACGCTAACTGCAGCCAGCGGAAACCGCCCACAGTCAAGAAGAGTGCGGCGGCAAGCAGCGTTCGCCACGGACCGCAGCGGGCCGCGAGCCCCAAGCCAACCGCGCCAAGAAAGAGAAAAATGTAGAGCGCAGCGGTAAGCCACGTAAGCACCTCAGGCGCAGGCAGGCCCGCGAGCCGGGTCACGAACGCGCCCAGCAAGTGGTAGGTGAGGCGGTACGTCAACAGTTGGTCCGGTTGGAAAGGATTGGCCACCGGGAAGTTTCCCCGCGCAATGGTGGACGTAAACGTACTGTGGTGAAGGAGGCTCTCCAATTTCACGCCAGCGCCAACCGAATACTGCCAAGACACCGCCGCCACCACCCCAAAGTGCAGCGCAAGCGCCAGCAGCAGGACTAAATACTTCCTGGAAACTGCCAGCTCGGTCTGCAGCAGCCGCGACCGCCACCAGTAGACGGCTGCCGCCAGTCCGCCGCACACCAAGAGTAGGAAGACCATCCACGTTGCATTCGCTATCCCCACAAGCAGCCCAAGCCATGACAGGGCGATGCTCGTTGCTACCAACCCCACCATGCCGCCAAGGCACAGGAGCACCATTGGACGCCGTTCACGGCATAGAATTGCAATGCAGGCACTGCCTACGAGCACAAAGGAGGGTATGAGAAGAAAGAAGGTCCACATAAATTTGAGGAGAATGCCGGAATGATCGAAGCCAGTATACTATGTTTGCATCGGCAGACAGTCCCGCTGCCATCACTCGACGCTCGTCAAGGGTTGAGAGGGGTTTCCGCAAGCAACAGGATGCGTCATGCTCCAATAGCAGCCCTTGTTGCCGCGAAAACATCCACCGCCATGAGCCGGTTCAGCCGCGGGCTACTGCATGTGTCTCACCACACAGTTCTAGGTGCTCCGGCAAATACGTGGCTCCATGCGGTCCTATGGGAGCATAGACCTCAAGCCACAGCACCCGCACAGTACCAGCTTCTGTCCGTAGGGTGAGCGTTGAGCCTGAGTCCAATGGCGGCGTGCGCATCGCAAGCGCATCTTCCACGACTATGCGCATTGAAAGTTCCTTCCCGGTTTCTATACGCACCGTAGTTGGTTCGCTTACTGTCAGCAGAAACGTTGCTTGCACACTATCCTGCCCGTTGGCGCCGCTTCCAGCATTGTCCGCCGCAGCCCCCAAGTGAGGAAGCGGCAATCGGAGTGGAGCGCCCGGCAGCGCGACTCTCTCCTCTTCGCTGAAAGACATTGCGTTTACGTTGGCCGTTGCTGATTCGTCCAGGCGCAGGAATGCCCGGCACGAGCGAGGCTGCGCCGAATCGTCCGCGTGCCACACGCGCTCGAGACTGCCCCGCGCCAATTTTTCAGCCAACGCGGCGTGTTGGACGCGACTGAGACGAGGGCCCGAAGCGTAGAGGTACGTGATTTCTAACGCCCGCAGATCGGCCATGCTCAGAGTACCTTGGGCGGCTGAGACGCGCTTTATCTGCAGCGAATCAGCAATGGGATCAATGCTGTAATCACCCACCCCTTCAGCCGGATAGAACTGACCACTGTACGCCGCAACGAGCGCAGAGAGCCATCGCCCCTCAAGATCGAGCGCATAATCTGGATGCATACTCCAGCGTTCAGCGCCACCCACTACGAGTATTCGCTCCCTAAAGTCGATATTTCTAATTAAGAATCCACGTACTGCTTCCACGTCCAAACGATACGTTGCCGGCGGACGCGGATCGGCCAGCCACGGTAACGTCAACGAATAGAGGACAAACCCAAATGTGAACACAAACGTAATAAGCGCGAGCAGGATGGCTGCAAGACGCTTTGCGAGAGTGGAGCCCAAGACCGCCTGCGAAAAGCACCAAACTGCCGCCAGACCCGAAACAAAGGCAAGACTCGCTGTGCCCGCTTGCGCAAAACGCCACATATCTCGCGCAAATTCAACGGTCAGAAGCAAGAACGCCCCAAAACACATGACGCTAAAGAGCAAGAATAGCCAAGACACGTGATCGTGGGTGCGCCAGACGTAGTAGAACGTGAGAGCAAACAAACATAGCGCAACCACCATAAACCACAAAAAGTCGGACTCCAGCAGCGGGACCCATTCAGCCTTGCCATACACCATCCCTGGTGGCACTTGGAAGAGACGGGAGCCGCGAAACGCCGGGCTCAGCTCGCTTTGTACGCCGCCGAAGACGCGAGCGAACAATATACCCGGGCTGACTATGGCTAGGAGCGCCATTACTCCAGCGGCGCCAGCAATGCGCAACGCATCTGCGTATCGAATCCTCTTAGCAAGCAGGACTCGCGCCCCAATGTCTACGCACAAGACGGCGGCCAGCGCGGCAAACCAGCTCTCGGTGGCGGCGGCGAGGTACCCCATCATTGCGCCGATCGCGAGCACGAGGATCGTGCGCCGGTTCCCTTTCGCGCGCAGACTGAAGAGATAGAAAGCGACGGCACATACCATTACCAAGAAACCAAAGACGATCGACACGTTGATATAGGTGTTTGTCATCACCAATCCAACGGCCCCTCGCAGCATATTTGCTATCAGCGCGGTATGGCTGAAAGAGGGATTCTCCAGACCTGCGCTTGCCGCGATGTGCACCCACCTGAGGTCGCCCACCGCCATCAAAGCCGACGACGCCAGCAACGTCCGCCAGGGGCCGAGGTTGAAAGCTCTCCCCAGACCGTTAACGCCAAGAAAGAGAATCGCGAACAATGCTGCATTGAGCCATGCAAGTACCTCCGGGGCGGATTGGTCCGCGAGCCGGGTCACAAACGCGGCCAGCAGATGGAAAGGGAGGCGGTAGGCAAGAAGCTGATCGGGCCTATATGGATTGACAGCCGGATAGTTGCCTCGCGCAATGCTGGTAGTGTAAGCACTGTGAACGAAGAGATTGTCCCCATTGCCGCCGGCGCCAGCGGCAAATTGCCATGAGACTGCCGCGACTAGTCCGAAGTGCCCCGCCAGCACCAGCAGCAGGGCTATGTACTTCCACGAAACCGTTTCTTTGGACTGCAGCAGTCCCGTTTTCCACCAGTAGACCGCTCCGGCCAAACTTCCGGACACCAGCAGTACGAGCGTCACCCAGGTGGCAACTGCTATGCCCAACAGCAGCGCGGCAATGGACAAAACGATGCCTGTGAGGACCATTCCCACCATGCCCCCAAGGCAAAGGAGGACGAGGGGCCGCCGTTCATTGCACAGGGCTGCAATGCTCGTGCTGCCTACGAGCACAAAAGAGGGAATGAGAACGCCGAAGATCCACATGCTGTTTGAGGGGGGTGCCAGGGATGTCTTGGTCAGTATACTAAAAGTGCTCACGCTAACGATGCCGCCAGCACACAGATGCACTCGCTGCAGGAAGCGACACTCACCGAATTCAAGCGGCCCGCACCCATGTACGCTGCTATTGCAGCAGGGCTTAGCCGGCATGCGCGGCGAGTCCTCCGCCATGCGGGTGCCCAAGTCTTGGTAAAATACTCTAAAATGAAAGCGCCAAGAACCAAGTCCAACCCGCACTTCACTTGGTATGCATTGATCACACGGCTGAAGTAGTGGCTTGGCGCGCCTATGCCGCAGCGAGCGCCGGCAAATACGTTGCCAATGGCGAGGAGCCAGAATTCACGCGGGGAAAGACTCTAACCGCGCCTCTTGACGTACGCAGGGCCAAACATGAGGGATCGGCGTCAACTCAGGTCTTCGGCCAATACCCCAAAGGAGTGAACCGACATGTCTACCCCAGGGACCGATCGGATTGCGATTAGTCGGGTGTGGCTGGCGGGCGGAGCCGCATTCGTGCTTTCACTGCTCGCCAACGCCATCCTGCGCAGTCTCGTCATGGCGTTCTTCACCATTTCGCCGTTATTCCAAGCGTTGGCGGTATGGGATACCATCATCATCTTCACCCTGGTTGGGGTTTTTGCCGCCACCGTGGTGTTTGCCGTCATGGCCCGTCTGACCAGGCACGCCATCAAGCTCTTCCGCTGGCTCTCCGGCGTACTGCTTATCGTTTCGTTCGTACCGAACATCCTGATGCTGACTACCAACGGCCCCGGCGCCACGGTACCCGCCGTCGTGACCCTCATGGTCATGCACGTCATCACCGCCGGCATCACCGTCTGGCTGCTCACCACCTGGCCGCGGTTAAGGCGCTAGGCCCGCGTGCACGGCGTACTGTTTCTGGTAGAAAAGGTAGCGGAATTCATGGCGATTCCTCGTGTATCCAAGCCCCAAGTCTTCAAAGCCAATCTCCATAGATGCGCGAAACGAAGGGAAAGGTGGACGAAATGAGTAAGCAACCGAACATTCTCTTGATCATGTCCGACCAGCAGCAGTATGCGACGGCGGGGCCGGCGGCGGACGGGTGGTCGCCCAACCTGGACCGGCTGGCGCGGGAAGGCATCTGGTTCCGGCGCGGCTATACCGTCACCACGCCGTGCGCGCCGGCGCGGGCCTCCATTGCCACGGCGGTCTATCCCCACGCGCACCACGTGCTCAACAACTGCCACGTGCCCTATGCCGTCAGCCGCGAAATCCGCGACGGCGTACCCTCTTGGGGGCCGCTCATGAGCGCGGCGGGCTATCGCATGCGCTATGCGGGCAAGGCGCACATTGGGTGGGAACGCGGTCCGGTGGAATACGGCTTCGATACGGAAGAACGTGAATTCGACAAGGCCGCGTACCTAAGAGACCACCACCTCCGCACCGAGCAGCAGGGCGGTGTGGCAAAGCCGAGTGCAGGGAGCGGGCCGCGGCCGGGTACGTGGGGCTTCCACGATGCTGCCGGAATTTACTGGCTCCATTATGGCGTGGAAGAAGGGCCGCCGGAGACTACGACCACGGCAATGCAGGCGGAGGCGGGCTTGCAACAGTTGCGCGCTCTCGCCGACGAGAATAGCGACCAGCCCTGGCACCTCTGGATGAATTTCACCGGCCCGCACAATCCCTACGTGGTGCCCAAAGAGTATGCCGACCGTTTCGACTGGCGCGACGTGCCGGTGCCGCCGAGCTTCTACACAGACGGCGCGGCCAAGCCCGCCTACGTGCGCCGGGCGCGGGCGACGTGGTTTCGCGAGATCGATGAGGAGCACACGCGCAAGTCTAACGCGCACTACCAAGCCTATAGCTCCCTGATCGACCACTACGTCGGCACGATACTGGAATTTCTAGACGAATCGGGCCAAGCCGACAACACGGTGGTGGTATACACTTCCGACCACGGCGACATGATGGGCGCGCACGGCTTGTGGTTCAAAGACATCTGGCCCTACGAGGAGACCCACCGCATGCCGTACATTGTGCGCTGGCCAGCGGGGTTCGCGGCGGGTCAGGTGTGCGATGACTACGTGCGCACCCTCGACCTGGGGCCGACTTTTCTCGATCTGGCCGGGGCGGACCCCCTGGATGGCGCGCATGGCATATCGCTAGTGCCGCTGCTTACAGGCCAAGATGGGGCCGCCGACCGTCCGGAACACCGTGAGCTTTTCATGCAAGACCACGGCAACATCTTCTACTTCATGAATCGCACCATCTGCGACGGTCGTTACAAGTTCGTCTTCAATGGATTCGACTACGACGAACTCTACGACCTGCAGGAAGACCCGCACGAAATGCAGAACCTCGCGGAGAATCCGCATTGCGCCGACGTGCGCGAGCGGTTGCAGGACCGCCTGTGGGACTGGATGCTGCAACTGGAAGACCCCTACGCCGGCAGGCAGTACGCCGCCAACGTCATCCTCGGCCGCAGCGAGCCGCCGCCACTGCGCAGAGACCCTTCCCCGCGCAAGTTGCTCTAGGGAAACCTGCCTCTACTCGCAAGGTTGGGGGCTTCCAGTCCGACGCGCAGCTTCCGCCAGTGGTCCTAGACTTCTCCCTCCCCAAGGGGAGAGAGGGCCGGGTTGAGGGGATTTCTTGCCGCGCCGTTCCAATCCACTGAAATCACCAACCTCGATAGCAACACAACGGTCAATAGATTGCGACAATCGAGGAATCACCCTCGCCCACTCCCTCTCCCGTCACAGCCGAGGGGATCCTCCCGCTTCGGTGAGGTCTAAGCAGAAGTCTACAAATTAAGTTCTCTGTGGTTCCTCAATCAGAGTAAGATCATGAAGCAAGCGTTGATCATTCGCCATGCCGAGCCGGAGACCCTGGCCGCCAACTTTACCGGCGTGCTGGAGCAGCACGGTTTCAAACTCGAACCGCTAAACGTCTTCGAGTCCGCCCCAGCCTGCGACCGCTTTGCGCCGCCACCATTGGAACAGGTGGCCCTCATAGTGGCGTTGGGCGGCCCGCTGTCGGCAAACGACGACTATCCGGCAATCCACCGAGAGCGCGAATATCTGCGCCGGGCATTGGCCTTGGGCACGCCGGTGCTGGGCATCTGTCTGGGGGCTCAGATTATGGCCATGGCCTTGGGTGGCACCGTGGAGCCGACGGGCGGCTTTCAGTTCGGGCTGCGCAAGCTGTACGTGACGGCCGCCGGCGACGCTGACCCGGTCTTCAGCAAGCTCACAATTCCCTTGGCGCCAACCCTGCACGGGGAGTGTTTCTCCATTCCCAAAGGGGCCACCCGGCTGGCGGAAGGTTTCATGCTCTGCCGCGACGGGAGCTACCGCAAGATCAACATGGCGTTCCGCTACGGTAACTCCTATGGATTTCAGTTCGAGCCGCAACTCACGCTGGAGGAACTGCAGACGTGGAACCGGGAACTGTCCGGCGACTACAATCTGATGGGAGACCGTTTTGACCCCAATGAGGAAGCAGCCCGCAACCTACGGGAGTTTGCCCGCTACGAACCCCACTACCGGGAGCAAATGAGCAACCTGCTGACGTCCTTCCTACGCAACGCGGGCCTGGCCTAGCGGCCGGAACCACCTCCAGCCTCCCGCAAGGTGACCTAGTTATAGCCCTCGTGGCGCTTAGACCTGCAAGATAAATCTCGCCGCAACTTCAGCGGGTACTTTGTCTCCTGCTCCGTCTTGGCGTATGCTCATGCTGTAAGCGGAATTGCAGCTTGCGGCTGCACATTGTGTAGAGGTTGTTCTACTTGCGGCGTTACTGACCGCGCAGCCGCTGACTGTTAACACTTACTGGTGGGAGCCGTCCTGCATGTACGATTATCTTCGGCATCGCATTCAGCTTGAATATTCGGCAGCGTGGCGTGTGGCCGTGAGCGGCCTGCTCGCGGGTCTTGCGCTGCCGGTCGTGCTCTGGCTGGGGGCTTGGCTCCTCAGCCGCTGGGTATCGTCCATCACTGCCGAGCTGCTTTGGCTTGGTTGCGGCGCCGTGCTCTATCTGGGAGCGGCGGGCGCATTGGCCGCTTTTGCCAATCAGCGCGTCAGTCAGCGCAACGATTTTGGCCTGGTTGCGGGAGCGGTAGTGCTCCTGTTGTTTTGCCTGCCACCCGTCTTGCTCATCGTGCAGAGCTTGACCGGCGGCGCCGAGACCGAACTCAGCGAGTTTCTCCGCGGCGCCTTTACTTTCGCGGCACTGCAGCAGGCGATCGTACCCACGCTCTTTGGCGGATTAGTGCTTACCACAGCGTGGGCGGCGGTACTCGTGCCCTGTGTTGCGTGGCTGGGCGACGCGGATTGGCAAGCCATCATGGACCGCATGGTGAACGAGACGTACCATCGTGACTGGATTGCGTACAATCAAAACTTCATCGACCAGAAGAAGATTGCTTACTATTTGAAGACCGGGCAGCACGACAAGGCCGCCGAGCTGGAAGCTGAAGCCGCCAAGCGCGCCCAGCACATTCCGCCGCGGGGGACTGCCAATGGTTGACTCAGTGCGGGAATGGATGCAGCGCTTCGTCCGGGTCCGTTCGTGGCGTCCGGAGCTTGTGCTCTTTGTAGTTGCACTTGTCCTAAGCGTCGCGTCGCGCCAGGCAGAACCGTTCCCCCTCGATCTTCCCCTGGGCGAGGTTGTCCAATCCTGGCAACTTCCGCTCTTGGATCCGGTATTGCGCGCAGTCAGCGCGATAGGCTGGTTCCGCGTGGCAGCGCCAACCACCATCGCTGTGGTGCTTGTTCTCGTCATCCTTGGCTTGCGAGCGCAGGCGTTCACGCTCGCCGCGGCGGCGCTCTCCGGATATCTGTTGAACCAGATGCTAAAGGCACTGATAGAGCGCCCCCGACCGGAAATGGCAGCGGACCTTACGGCCGCCCTGGGTGTGGACACCTTTGCATTTCCCAGCGGCCACGCGCAATCATCCACAATCTTCTACGGCTTTCTCGCCTATCTGATCTGGCAGCACGTCCGCCGGCCCTGGTTGCGGCGACTAGGTGTGACTGTCATGCTGGCGATGATTGTGCTTGTCGGCATTTCCCGGGTGTACCTGGGAGTGCACTGGCCGAGCGATGTGGTGGGAGCGTACGTTGTAGGAGTCTTGTGGCTATTGCTCTGGACGCGAGCGCTGCGCGTTTGGCGCGCGGCAAAGTGAATGTACCGCTTGTCCAACTGGCATTCGGGCATGCGTTGGGCTGCTACAACTTAAGCCACTGGAATATTCGCCGTTGCCCACCGTTTAGACTTGTAGACCGCGAACCGAGTGGCTAGAATAGTCTGGGTGGACTTTGTGTCTACTTTCACACGGCAAGTTCGATAGGTGTAAGAGAGTTCGCTGCTAATCCGAAAGTCCTTCGCGGAAGATCGAGCATGCAGGACCAGACCTCTTACGTATTCCAGCGTCTACATGGGAGAATATTGCACTAATGGCTAGGGCATGCCAGCGCCGCACTGGGGTTCGGCGCTCAATTATCCGGGGTCTTTGCACCGTCAGCGTAGATGCGGCCTCTGGCGCACCGAAAGCCGGGAACTGGCATTCGGAACGCCGTAAGGAGGCAACGTAGCATGCAGCCGACAAAGCGCGCACCGGGTTGGTGGCAATTGCGGCTAGTCATTTTTGCAGTCCTCTGCGCCTTCGCCGTTGCCTTTCTTGCCGGTTGCGGGGCGGTAGACACGCCACAGACGACCCTTTTCCCCCGTTCGGACAATAATCAGGTCATCAACGATCTCTACGCTCCCTTGACCTGGCTCGCAATCGTCATCTTCGTGCTGGTGCAGGGCTTACTCCTCTACTCTGTCTTTCGTTTTCGGGCACGCCGGGGCGACGATAGCATTCCGCCTCAGGTCCATGGCAATACGCGTCTAGAGATTGCCTGGACGCTGGCGCCGTCCATCGTGGTCGTGATTATGTTGATTCTCACATACCAAGCGATGGCAAAGATCGAAGCAGATCCGCCGCCGGACGCCTTGTATGTCCGCGTAGTCGGCCACCAATGGTGGTGGGAAGTTCACTACCCCGATCTTGACGTAGTTACCGCCAATGAAATTCACATTCCAATTGACCGACCGGTGTACTTCGAGCTTGAGTCTGACGACGTCATTCACTCGTTTTGGGTGCCGCGCCTGATGGGTAAGCGCGACTTGATGCCGGGGTCCACGAACTCCATCTGGTTCACGCCGCAGGAAGAAGGCCTCTTTGCCGGGCACTGCGCCGAATACTGTGGTACCGCCCACGCGCAGATGCGCTTTCATGTGATTGTGGAATCCGAAATAGCCTTTGACAACTGGGTTGAGAAACAACGGCAGCCGGCCGAGGAAATGACCGGCGATGCTGCGCTTGGCGCGGAACTCTTCGTGAGTCGCGCCTGTGTCACCTGTCACACGATTCGCGGCACCGATTCCATCGGCACTATCGGCCCGGACATAACCCATGTGGGCAGCCGTACCTACATCGCCGGCGGCATTCTGGAGAATAGCCCGGAAAATGTGACACTTTGGTTGAGCGATCCTCAAGGCGTGAAGCCGGGCAATGAGATGATTCTACCGCTCCCCTTGAGCAGTGAGGACATTCGCCTGCTCACCGAGTACGTGAGGGCCCTCAAATAACCCGGGAAAGTATGTGAAAATGGTCACAAACACTGTATCGTTGAATTGGAAGGTATTGGACGGCACACCGCTTGTTCGATCCACGGCCACGTCTGTGCAGCGAGGAGTTTCGGCATGGCAACAGTAGCAGGCGTACGGACACAGGAGCGCGTCTCCACCGGTGCGGCAATCTGGAGTTGGGTTACCACGATCGATCATAAGCGCATCGGTGTGCTCTATTTTGTCACGTCCCTTATCTATTTCCTAATAGCCGGTCTGGAAGCGCTGCTCATTAGGCTGCAGCTCGCTACACCGGAGGGACAACTGCTTGGTTCCGATACGTACAACCAGCTCTTCACCATGCATGGCACTGCCATGGTGTTCATGGTCGCCATGCCCATGGCGGCGGCATTCTTCAACTTCCTCATACCGCTGATGATTGGCGCGCGCGACGTGGCATTCCCGCGTCTCAACGCCTTTAGCTATTGGACGTTCCTTGGCGGCAGCTTGCTCATGCACAGCAGTTTCCTCTTCGGCCAGGCGCCCGACGGCGGCTGGTTTGGCTACGCCAACTTGACATCCAAAGAGTACTCGCCCGGTCTGAGCATAGACTTTTGGGGGCTGGGCCTGCTGGTTCTCGGTGTGGCCTCGGTAGCGGCCGCACTGAACTTCATCATTACGATCATCAATCTGCGGGCGCCCGGTATGACGCTGATGCGCATGCCCGTGTTCGTTTGGATGACCTTTGTAACGTCGTTTCTGATTATTTTTGCCTTTCCCGCGATTACGGCTGCGCTCATCTTCCTGGAATTTGACCGTCTCTTCGGCACGAATTTCTATGAGGTAGTAGAAGGCGGCGACCCCATGCTCTGGCAGCACCTCTTCTGGGTCTTCGGACATCCGGAAGTATATATATTGGTCTTGCCGGGATTCGGCATCGCCTCCGAAATCCTGCCCACGTTTTCGCGCAAGCCGATTTTCGGCTACAGCGCGATGGTCTTTGCGGCCGTGTCGATCGGCTTCCTGGGCTTTAGCGTGTGGGCGCACCACATGTTCACGACCGGCATGGGCACCATTGCCGATGCCGCCTTTGCCGGGTCTACCATGCTCATTGCCATTCCCACCGGCATCAAGATGTTCAACTGGGTTGCCACCTGCTTTGGCGGACGCATCAGCTTTACGACGCCGATGCTATTTGCCCTCGGCTTTCTGACAACGTTCCTCATTGGCGGCCTAACCGGCCCAATGTTAGCGGCCGTGCCGTTGGACCTGCACTTCCAAGACAGCTACTTTGTCGTCGGGCACTTCCACTACGTGCTCTTTGGCGGTCTCATTTTGGCGTTGATGGGTGGGGTCTACTACTGGTTCCCCAAGATCACGGGCCGCATGATGGACGAAAGAATCGGCAAGTGGCATTTCTGGCTCATGTTTGCCGGCATGAACCTCACGTTTTTCCCGATGCACTTTGTGGGCCTCGACGGCATGCCCCGCCGCGTCGGTACCTACGCCGCGGGCATGGGCTGGGATTTCTGGAACATGTTCATTACCATCAGCGCCTTTCTCATCGGCGTGTCGATCTTGGTTTTTCTCTGGAATTTGGTTGCGAGCTCCGTCAAGGGCGTCCCCGCCGGGAACGACCCCTGGGACGCGCGCACGCTGGAGTGGGCGATTCCGAGCCCGCCGCCCGAGCACAACTTTGATGAAATCCCGCACATCACCCACCGCGACCAGGTGTGGTTCGACAAATACGGTGACGGGCACGGCGACGCGGCGCAGCTCAGAAAGACCAGCGCAGCCGTGGCCGAACCTGCGGAAGAATCTGACGAAGAACATGAGGTCCACATGCCGGATCCATCGTATTGGCCGCTCTTGGTGAGTGCCGGCCTCACAATTGCGGCGGCGGGGTTGATGATTCACATCGCCGTGTCAGTTTTCGGCGTAGCCTGGACAATTATTTCAGTCTATGCGTGGTCGCTTGAACCCGCGTCCACTCCGCCTGAAGAACACTAGCACTTATTCCATGTGGAATTAGATGAATACTACGCTCCATTCCTGTCCCCTCTCCCCGAGGGAGAGGGCTAGGGTGAGGGTGAGGATGAGGATGGGAACAACCAGAATACAGCTAAGCCGATGGACGGCTGGCTTGAGGAGAATCTCTGAATGAGCGATGCAGCAGTTGCCCACGAGGCGCAGGAAGAGCATCCAACATCTACAGGCCTGAACCATCGCAAGATACTCATGTGGGCCTTTCTCGGCTCAGAGTGCATCTTCTTCGGCTCTTTGATTACTACTTACCTCGTGTACCGGGGCAAGAGTGTCGTCGGCCCCTATCCCTCTGAGGTCCTCAACATTCCGCTGACTTCGGTAAGCACTTTTGTACTGCTCATGAGCAGCTTGGCGATGGTGCTCGCATTGGCCGGCTTCGAAAGGGCTGCAAGCGCCGGTGCAGACGAAGATCGCAAGCGCCGCGAGTTGCAGAAGGGACGCTTTTGGCTGCTGATGACGGCGGTGCTCGGCACCGGCTTCCTTGGCTTTCAGGTTTACGAATTCATCGAGTTCGTTCACCATGGGTTGGGGCTTACCACCAATCTCTTTGGCACAACTTTCTTTGTCCTCACCGGCTTTCACGGCACGCACGTGGGCGTCGGGGTCCTCTGGCTGGTTTCAATCCTGGTGCTGAGCTACTTCGGCAAGGTGAAGCCGCTCGATGTCGAACTGAGCGGCTTGTACTGGCACTTTGTTGATATTGTTTGGATTATCATTTTTACATTGATCTATTTGATCCCGCATTGACTTGATGCGACGCGCACAATTGTGAGGAGGAGAACGTGAGCACGGAAGCTGCCCACACTGATGAGGCCCACGCCACGACCGGACACTATGTCCGCATAGCTATCGTCCTGACCGTCCTCACCATCCTGGAAGTCGCCACGTACTACGTGGCCATTCCCTTTGCGCTGCTGGTGCCGTTGTTGCTGGTCCTGGCCGGCACGAAGTTTGGCCTCGTCGTCGCGTACTACATGCACTTGCGCTACGACAGCAAGCTGTTCTCGGGCTTCTTCTTCTTTGGCTTTACGATCGAAATTCTCTTGCTGATCGCGCTCATGGTGCTCTTCGGCATCCGCTCCGGATAATGGTCGCCGCCCTAACGTCTCTCGCGGTTGGGGCAAGTTGCGGCTTCGTTAGCCTCTTCTATGCCGTCGGCTTAACGCGCGCGCAGCGCCGCGGCCGCACCACGCCGGCGCTGTGGCGCTGCATCTCGTTCGGCGCGGGTATCACGCTCCTGCTCGTCTCCCTCATCGGGCCGGTGGATACGCTCTCCGGTGAGTACTTCACCATGCACATGATCCAGCATCTCTTGCTGGTGCTCGTCGTGCCGCCGCTGCTCTTGCTGGGCGCGCCGGTGGTAATGGTGCTGCGGGGTCTGCCGCCCTACTTGCAACGGCCGGTCTTCGTGACGGTAGCGCGCAATCGCGTCATGCGCCGCATTACGCACACGCTCCTGCATTCCCACGTTGCGCTCGGCCTGTTTCTGGCAACCCTCTGGCTCTGGCACGTGCCGCAATTGTATTCGTCGGCCGTCAACGACGAGCTTGTGCATCTGCTCGAACACACCACGTTCTTCTGGCCGGCTATCTTCTTCTGGTGGAACGTGGTCGATTCGTGGCCGTTTCGCGCACGCCTCTCTGCGCCGCGCCGCTTGCTCTACATCTTTCTCGCCACGGCGGGGCTCAAGCTCGTAGGTGTCTTGATTACGGTCTCCGGCCAGGTGCTCTACACCGCATACCTGCTCCCGCGCGACGGTACGGCATTCGCCGCGCTTGACGATCAGCGTATTGGCGGACTGATCATGTGGATGGGCGGGGGGCTCTACATGCTGCTGCCTTTGGCCGTAGTCTTCTTTCGCTGGGCGCAACAGGATGCCATGGCCGCGCCGATGCCGCCGGTTCGTCGTTCAGCGACTGCGGCTCCCTCCCCACGGAGCAACCCGCACGAGCCGGTCTAAACCGGCGCACACGTTCCTGCTGTAAGATTGGCGGAGCACCTTCAACGCCGCGCATACGCTCCAGGCGTATCCCGCTGAGAAGTGCCTTACCGGGATATATAGCCGGCGCAGCGGCGCCAATGTAGGTTCTTTGCCGCATGCTCACATCAGCAGAAGGCAGCACTACGCTCGAACACACGCGCAGCCTTGAGCGCAACGTGTGGAAGTTTTACCTATTGAAGGTCGCCTGGGGCGTGCGCTGGGGCACGTTGCTGCCGATCTTCGCCATTTACTTCTTGGATCGCGGCATCTCGCTCACCGGCTTCATGATCCTCATGGCCTCGCTGAATCTTTCCAGCGTCGCGTCTGAATTGCCCACCGGCCTTTTTGCCGACCGCTTGAGCCGCAAGTTGAGCATTTTTGTCGGGGCCCTCGTCGGGTGCGGGGGTGTTCTTGTCCTCATATTCGCCAGCCAGTACTTCGTTTTTATGCTTGGCTTCATCATCGTCGGTATTGGTGCGTCCTTCGCCTCCGGCGCGGACATGGCGCTCTTCTACGACTCGATCAAAGGTGCGGGCCTGGAAGCCAAGGTTCAGCCGCTCTTGGGACGCGCCCTGGCGATAGAAAACATCAGTATGGTGGGCGGCACGCTCATCACCGGCGCCATCGCGAGTCAAACCGGCCTTGCGGGACCGTTTTGGGCAAGCGCTGCCTCACTCCTAACCGCAGCCGGTATCGCACTCTGGTTCGTGGAACCCACTGTCGGGCGCGACCGGCCCTTAGCCTCACAGCCAACGACTTTCCGGTTAAGAGCGCGGGACTACTTTCGCCACCTCAGGGCCACTGTGCAGACCATTACCCACAACCCCGAACTGGTGGGCCTCGTGGTGGTCTACGTGATAATGACGCGCGCCTATTTCCTATCGGAGCGTCCCTTTGGCGGACCCTACCTCACGTCGCTCGGCTTCTCCGCCGCCAATCTTGGGTTCGCCTATGCCCTGTTCTATGCGGTAATGTCGCTTTTCATGCTCGGCTCCGCCCGCATTCGCGCCCTACTGTGGGGCAGCGAACGCGCCGCGATCCTCTCCATTGGCCTGCTCGGCATGGTGTCCATCGTCGTTCTGGTCAACGCGCCCCTGTGGCCGATCGTCATTGCGGGCATGCTTGGCATCTACGTGATGATCGGATTGTTGCATCCGCTCATTCAGGAGAGCCTCAACCGGCGCCTCGTATCCGTGCAGCGCGCTTCCTGCCTCTCCCTGGTGCAAGCCTCCAACTACACGCTCGGGCTGCTGGTGGGGTCCCCACTCGGCGCCGTAGCCGACAACTTTGGCATCATGACCGGTCTGCGCGTCTACCAGTGGACGTTCGTACCGGCCATCCTCCTCGCGGCCCTCCTGGCATGGCGGGTGCTCGCTCCGCCTTCGCGGAGCGAGGCAGCCAGCACCAGAAGGGAAGATGGGTAGCGAAACGTGGCAGGCTTTGGTATTCAGCATAGCCTGAGCGCAGGTACAGTTTCCCCAATTCCTAATCTTGCAAGACCAAGGGCGGAGGAAAAAAGACTAGTGATTGACTACCGCCCACTGCATGTGGTATCGAGACATGCAAGCAATCTTTGCTTAGAAAGATAACTATAGTGAAAAAGAAAATCGCCGTTGCAGCATTCGCATTTATACTGGTTTACGCTATTGTGATGGCTGCCAATACCGAGAGTGAACCAACTGCAGAGAGTAGCACTGCTAGTACACCGAGAAGCCAGGGCACCGTGTCGCCGAGGCAGACCCCATCGCCTGAAATCTCTCCTTCTCCGACATCGGCTTTGCCCATCCAAAGTTGCGATGAGCTAAGCCCAAAGATAGTTGATTTGAGTAAAGAGAATGAGAATACGTTTGCAGGTCGCATTCTAGAGTTATATGAGATTACTGAATTTGGCCGCACAGACACTCGGCTCGATTGCCGAGCTACTGCAAAGTGGAGCAGGAGTGGTGATAGCGCTATCAATTTCTACGTAGCGGTTGATGCAAACGGTGATGGTTTCATCGGCTACGAGCGCGGTGATGCTATCGAACCCACGGCGATGCCCGGGTCAACACAGACGCCTACACCTACGCTGGATTAGAGTGTATATGCTCCCGGAGTCTATCGTGTGGGGATAGATAATGAACCCGGCTTTTACGAAGGTCACGCAAGGTGCAATTGTTTCCGGCTAAGCGGTTTGTCCGACGAATCAGATGACACCATCGCATACGACTATCTATACGAAGGTGAGGATGGCAGATTCTTTGTTGAGGTCCTGGCAACTGACAAGTACTTCCGATTGCAGCACTGTAGCGTAAAGCTAGTATCAGGAAGTGAGTAAGACCTTGAATTCTTGGGAACTACGTAGCCAACTAGCCAATATAGATTCGTGCCCAGTTGGTCTATTCTTCCTCTAATTCCTTTAGTTTGGCTGCTCCCAAAGGTGTCATAAACTTAAACTTATAGCTAGGCCTTGGGTGGTCATGGGTCACGCTTTCCTCTGCTTCGACATAGCCTCTATCCCGACAGATTCCAACCAAAGTACTGACCTCTTCCTCACCATATATCGCATTTAATTCGTGCTGCCTTCCGCCGTTTGCGAAATGCCGCAGTAGCACTTTGAAAGATAACGGTTCGCGTTGCATTCTTTTCCTTTCCTTCTAGATAAATCTGACGTTCGAGAGCAGTTCTCGCAATCTATAGATCTCAGCCAGTCTGCGTTCACTCCCCACCGTGCTAAGACTCTTCTGCCAGCAGCCGGTCCACCAGACCCTCTAGCTCCTCATCCGAATAGAAGTGAATTTGGATCGTGCCCTGATTGCCGCGGCGCTTGATGTCCACTTTCGTCGCGAGGGAACGCCGGAGGAGGTCTTCCCACTCGGCGCTGCGCGCATCTGGGGATTTGGTGCGAGGAGAGCGCGGCGATCCAAGCAGCCGTTTCACAAGCTGCTCGGTCTGGCGCACGTTGAGGCCGTGTTTTTCTATCTCAGCTAAGGCATAAACTTGCCGCTCAGGCATTAGTCGCAACAAGGCCCGCGCGTGGCCCTCGCTGATTGTGCCGGCGGCGAGCGCATTCTTCACGGCGGTCGCGAGATTCAAAAGGCGGAGCGTATTAGCCACTGCCGAGCGGCTCTTCCCGATACGCGCCGCCACCTGCTCCTGGGTGATGCCGAATTCGCTGATGAGCGCGGCGTAGGCCTCAGCCGTTTCCAGCGGGGAAAGACTCGCCCGCTGGAGGTTTTCCACCAATGCAATTTCCAGCGCCTCGCGGCTGCCCGTAGGCCGGATGAGCGCGGGAATCGTGGCGAGGCCCGCTTGCTGAGCCGCACGCCAGCGGCGCTCGCCGACGATCAACTGGTACGCGCCCTCTTCCGGTTGACGGCTGACCACCACCGGCTGTAGAATGCCGTGCTCGCGGATCGACAGGGCAAGCTCTTCCAGTTCATCCGCAGCAAACGTCTGCCGCGGCTGCAGCGGATTGGGACGAATCCGCTCGACCGGTATGTCCTGCAGACCCGACTCCGGCAGCAACGCCCCTAGTCCTCGCCCTAAGCCACCTCTCCGAGCCACTTTCCCATCTCCTCAAAGTGTTGCCGGCCAACCACGCCTATCGTGCCAGGCAATTCATTGACAATGCGAGCTCTCGAGCAACGTTGATCGCATCCAAGGCACTTTCAACATCGTCACTCCGGCGGAAGCCGGCATCCATCTTCGCAAACTCTCTGGACTCCGGCTTCCGCCGGAGTGACGTACGGCGGTCCTATAAGTGCGAGGATTTTGGCGATCAACTGGCGCCGCCTACAGCAGCACAATCTCCCCTTACGCGAAACTGAGTGTCAACGACTGCCCCGGCACATTCAAACGGCACTCTCTTTGCCTGCCGGACCCTTCTCGTGATTACGGCGCCGCCATTACTTCCTCTGCCAAATGGCGATAGCCTTCGGCCCCTCTTGAAAAAGGATCGTACGCCAGTATTGTGCGACCATAGCTGGGCGCTTCGGCCAGGCGGACGTTGCGCGCAATCACGGTCTCAAACACCTGCCCTGGAAAGTGTGCGCGCACTTCGTCGCGCACCTGCTCCGAGAGCCGCGTGCGCGCGTCGTACATAGTCATGACTATGCGCACACGCCCCAGCTTCGGGTGCAGCCCACTGCGCACCCGGCGCACAGTTTCCAAGAGCTGCGCCAAACCTTCCAACGCCAAGTACTCACACTGTACCGGAATAATTACTTCATCGGCGGCACAGAGTCCGTTCACCGTGAGCATGCCGAGTGACGGCGGGCAGTCTATCAGCACGTACGCGTATTCACCGCGCAGCGGGGCAAGCGCCTCGCGCAAGAGATACTCGCGTTCCGGCAAATCCACTGCTTCCACCTCCAGGCCGGCCAGGGCGGGGCTAGAGTGAAGCACCCGTAGATTGGGCGCGTTTTCAGTGGAAGTAATCAGATCCTTAACCGGGGTCCTGCCGCGCAGGACGTGGTAAATGCTGGGATCGTCCTTGGGAATGCCCAACCCACCGGTCGTATTCGCCTGCGGGTCCAAGTCCACCAGGAGCACCGCGTGCTGTTGGAGCGCAAGGTAGGCCCCCAGGTTGACGGCGGTAGTCGTCTTGCCGACGCCGCCTTTCTGATTAGCAATCGCGATGACCGTGCTCATGGGTATACCGTGCGTAGGGTAGTCGGCGGGACGAGCCTCGAACTTTGCACGCCGCCTGGCGAAAACACAATGAATTCGGGGCAGTTGCAGCGGTTGCTTTCTGCCACCCTATTAGGCGCCGGGATGGAGTTCATGCTTTCTTGCCGCCCTATTAGGCGCCGGGATGGAGTTCATGCTTTCTTGCCGCCCGTGCCCGTCCGGCATCTAGGTAGCGCAGGTTTGCAACCTGCGCTTGTGCTCACCTGCCAAAATGCAACCCCTGTAATTGCAGCCACTTTCTAAACAGCGCCACGCTGAAATCTGCCCTCACCCCAGCCCTCTCCCACGGGGAGAGGGGGCAAGACGCGACCTGGGATAAGGGGTGACGCGCCTCCGGCAGAGGTGGCGCGCCTCCGGTAGAGTGGCGATACGTGTGCTCGCTGCGCGACGGCGACGCCATGCTTACCTCTATTGACAGTAGCGCAAGACTATTGGCGTCACTGTAACGCGAGACCTCAGAAGCAGACATCGTACGCTAGGCGAGCAACACGACGCGGTCGTCACGCGCCGCCTCGTAGAAGGCGAGGCACACTGCCAGGTTGGTCTGTCCGTCCTCCACCGTGGCCGGCAGCGGCGTGCCGTTTTGCACGTGGTCCGCCATCACTGTGACGACGTCTCCGCCTGCACGCTCCGCAGGATCGGAGACTACCCAGCCCTGCCAGGGCGCAAAGTTGCCGCGCACCGCCAGTTTGCGGGAAATGCCGTCGGTAGCAATCTGCCCTTCCGTCCCAACCAACTGGAAGGCGTGCATGCCTGACTCCGGCCCGCTGGACCAGGTAACTTCCAATGTCGCCACAAAACCGTTGTCGAACGTGAGCGTCGCCACGCCAAAATCCTCTAGCGGAATGTCCTTGTGCACCAGGTTCGCAGTCGCGCCCGTCACCCGCACCACCTCAGCGCCAAGCAGCTTGCGCAGCATGTGGACGTCGTAGATGGCGTGGTCAAGCCAACCACCGCCCGGCGCCTTGGCCGCGTCCAGCCACCACGTGCGCGCCACGTGCACCCCGGGCCATTCCTGAGTGGGCAAGCCGCCCCGGCGAATCACGGTAGCGCTGATGGGCCGGCCGATGCGACCCTCTGCCAGCCACCGTCCGTATTGTTGCGCCGCGCTACCACCTGTCTGAATTGCTTCCAGCGGATAGAAGCCGACACCGGCGTCCTTGACCGCCGCGACAACCGCAGCGGCAGCGTCCAGCGTGAGGGCCATTGGCTTCACGCATATGATGTGCTTGCCATTGCGCGCCGCCGCTTGGCACAGCGCCGGCGCTTCCGCCGTGGTGCACGCCGCCACGACTACGTCCACGTCATCCCGCTGCGTGATCTCGTGATAGTCGTCGGTGGTATATGGAATTCCGAAATCCCGCGCAGTCTCTTCCAGATACACCGTCTTGCGGTGCGCCGCCGCTGTCACCGCGGCGTGGTCGTTAGCGGCAATGCCCCGCAGTGCCGCAAAGCCGGCATACCAATGGTCCATACCCGCAATACCAAAACGCACTACTGAAGACACTGAAGTGGCCTTTCGATTTCTCGCTGCCTGTGCGGTCTGACCGTCTCCGTATACGGTACTATACCTAATGACGCAGTGCTAATGATGACTCACCACATGGGTAGATTTGCTGAGAGTCTACGGGCAGCACAGAGACTCAACGTGGTGAGGCGGCTGCGCTAAACCCTAGCCGAATTGCGAACTGCCCTTCGACAAGCCACGGCGAACGGACTAGACGTCATAGAATACACCTACGCAGGAGATCAGGAATTATGACCCGTGAAGAAGGCATGGAACTCGTCCATGAACTCTTGAAGAATAAGAATCTCGTGAAGCACTGTCTCGCGGTGGAGGCGTGCATGCGTGAATTGGCGCGGCACTTTGGCGAGGATGAAGACCTGTGGGGGCTGGCGGGCCTGATGCACGACGCCGACTACGAAGCCACGGAGAAGGACCCGCTCCAGCATACGCTGCTCATGGCCAAGCTGCTGGAGGAGCGCAACTGCGATCCCCGCGTCATCCATGCCGTTCAGGCCCATAGCGACGAACACGGCGTGCCCCGCGAAAGCCTGATGGACAAGGCGCTTTACGCCTGCGACAACCTTTCCGGTCTCATCATCGCCTGCGCGCTGGTGCGTCCCGACAAAAAGCTCGCGTCGGTCACGCCCAAATTCGTGATGCGCAAGTACAAGGAAAAGGCGTTCGCCGCCTCCGCCAAACGCGAGGAGATCGAGACCTGCAGCGGCATCGGCTTTACGCTGCCGGACTTTGCTGCCATCAACCTGACGGCGCTGCAGGGAATTTCCGACGAATTGGGGCTTTGAAAGAGTCTGCGGCGGATGTAGCGAACTTTGCCTCCGTTGAATCGTAACGGTGTGGCAAGCGCGTCGCCCAAGATAATCTGCAGTATGCGCGGTGAAGAGCGGGGGACAAGCCCCCGCGCTACAAGGAGCCGCCCTATTCTTGTCGCTAACGTGTGCGATGACTTGCCTTGGTAGCGCAGGTTTGAAACCTGCGTCCCCAGCCCGTCACTTGTACGGTGAAGAAGGCCCGCAGATGATCGAAGGTGAGAGGGTAACGCGAGGGCCGCTTCGTCCCTCATTCCCGCGCCCGCTCGCCCCCGTGCGGGGGCGCGGAATCCATCTTTTCCGTATATCCCCTGTAACCCGCTCCTTTTGGCGATCGGCAACCGGGGGACAAGCCCCCCGCGCAACGTTCTGGCAGCGAGGATTGAGCGACCTTGTCGAAGACAGCGTGACTGCATCGAATGCAACGCATTTCCCAAGGCTGCATCAACCAGGCCCACGCGCTTAGCAAGAATACCGCACGGGGCCACGCGCGCCCGGCGGCTAGAACGGCAGCTCTGTACCAATTCCCTGCGCCTCGGCTTTGCGCAGGACGTGGACGGCGGCGTAGAGGTCTTCCGCGGCGATGCCCTGAGATTCGTAGACCGTAATCGCGTCGGCCGGCCGGTTAACCGGGTGTCGTCCCGCCACCACCCGGCCGATCTCGATCACGTCCTCCCACTGCACGATGCCCGGGTCGACCGCCGCCAGCAGATCGCCGCACTCGATCTTGGCGCCCTCCAGCGAATCGGTCGCGATGAGCCACGCGCGCCGGAAGACGTCGGTGTCCACTTCCTGCTCCGTGAGCATATTATTACCGGCGGCGTTCACGTGGGCGCCGGGCTTGAGCCACGCGCCCGCCAGCACCGGCTGCTTGCTGGCGGTGATCGCCGCGACCACGTCTGCAGACTCCACGGCTGCCTGGGCGCTGCCCGCCGCCGTCACCGGAATGCCCAGTGTGTCCGCCATCTCCGCCGCAAATGCCTCGCGCCGCTCCGCGTTGCGGCTGTACACCAGCACCTGCTTAATCGGCCGCACGGCGCACACGGCTTGAATCTGCGTTGGCGACTGGTTGCCCGTGCCGAGCACGCCCAGCACCGACGCATGGGGATTGGCGAGGTACTTGGTAGCAATGCCGCTCGCGGCCCCGGTGCGGATTGCGCCAAGCAAACCGGCTTCCAACACGGCCAGCGGCCGGCCGTCTGCCGTACTGTAGAGCGTGACCAGGAATTTCGCGCCCTGCCGGGTGGTGGTGTACACCTTGTGCCCGAAGACGCCGAGCCCCCTGTCGCCGGCGGACATCACGTGCATCATGCCGCCGGGCATGCGGATGCGGCGGCGCGGCTGGTTGCGCGCCTGCCCCGTGCCCAAGGCCTGAAAGCAAGCCTCCACCTGCGCCAGCGCCTCAGCCATCGGCAGCAGTTGCCGCACGTTCTCTTCGGTTAGAAAGCGAGCCATCGAGCGGTCTCTCCTTGTTCTCTGCTGATTGGTGCGCCTGGTACGGCAGAAGTAACGCACATACCGTGCTGACACCTGTACCGGCGCATTGCCAGCATGGTACCACGCTTGAATCTCGTGGGGCGTAACGACTGACCTGGCCACTCTTCGCAATGCTGTGGAGCGCCCCGCCCCAATTGACGCTGCTGGGAACGGCTTCGTATAATGCAAGGGAGTCACGCGTGCCTCGCGGCGCGACGTGGCCGGGGCCCATAGCTCAGTGGTTAGAGCTGCTCCCTCATAAGGAGAAGGTCCCTGGTTCGAATCCAGGTGGGCCCACTTGTTTGCGTCTGCCGCTTTGGTACCGCTTGATGGCATCCGTCTTTGCCGGTATTCGCAGCGGTGATTTAGCACCTTTCAACGTTGTACACTCGCAAACCCAAGCTCTAGGCTTGCTCCCTCTTCCTTTAAGATGAAGGCAATGTCCAAGGCAACTCCCTCTCCCTGAGGGAGAGGGCTAAGGCCAGGGACTACCCCCTCTCCCTGAGGGAGAGGGCCGGGGT
This sequence comes from Chloroflexota bacterium, assembly GCA_965207135.1. Classification (GTDB taxonomy): domain Bacteria; phylum Chloroflexota; class UBA11872; order VXOZ01; family VXOZ01; genus VXOZ01. The sequence continues at coordinate 264,037 of OZ242272.1, forward strand.
GAGGGTGAATCGACAGGACGTCATTACGATGCACAGGTACAAAGCAGGCGCAGGCAGGATTTGGCGGGGTAGCTCAAAGGCAGAGCGGGGGACTCATAAGCCCTAGGTTGTGAGTTCGAGTCTCACCCCCGCCACCACACAACGCAAAAGCACTCCTGAGGAAGCACGCTGCACCCCAGCGTGCTTTTGCGTTTAAATGAAGGTATCGTAGCAATGAGAACTTGTGAAGTGTCCGAGGGGTAAGCCATGGCTAAAGAACCGAATCTCTCGCCAATGAGGCGCAGAGCGTTGCAAGCTAAATCCACACGTAAGCGAGCGGCTTTCGGTCGATCCCAGAAGTTGGCAGACTCGTCCAAGCTCCTGAATGCGGTCAAGCCGCCCCCGCCTCCTCCCCCGCCACCGAAGAAGTAACCCCACCCCGGCGCAGACCTGGGTACAACTCTCGTTGAGAACTCACTCTAGCACCCGCGCTATCACGGAAAATGCGGCGGATGGCGGTACAGTGACCCTATATGAAGAAGTTTCTGGAGACCATGATGGACGTCAAAGAAGCGGTGCACGCGGCGAAAGAGTACGTAGTCGACCTCTTTGACGGCGAAGAGATCGACTACATCGGTCTTGAGGAAGTCGAGTTTGACCATGAGTCCGACCAGTGGAAGATAACTATCGGCTTTTCGCGTCCTTGGGACCGTCCCAAGACTCTGTCGGCAGCGTTGCGTGAGGATCCGCTCAGGCGCTCCTACAAGGTCGTTTGCATCAACGACGCAGATGGCCGAGTCATATCGCTCAAGGAACGAGTCCTGGCCGCTGCGGAGTGATTCAACACCGCTGGCATGGCAGGATCATGAATTGAGGTTCCCCTGTAGCGGATTGGTCGGGTGACTTGAATTCACCGACGCGTTGAAAGGAGTATTCGATATGCGGCTCCCTGAGCCAATAGAAAAAAGAGGGTTTTTCTGGTTGCCCGCAGACCCGGACGACCAGTTGCCAGGAATTCTTCGCATTTCCGATTCAGGAGAAGTAAAACTTGAAGTGAGCGGTGTATTTGGAGACCCGTCTTTTGTCTTTCAAGACATGGGGCTAGGAAGCAGCTCTCCGGCAAATGTCGAAAGGCCAAACCTTGAGCGGATTGTAGGGAAAGTCGAAAAGGATGGCCCAGTTACTCTAAATGTCTGTTTTCGGCAGGATGGAAATCTCAACTTTAGCGGTGGACTATCAAGTTCGATATATCATGCCAGATTCGCGTTCATAGGAGGAGACTATGAGATAGGAGAAGAACTAGCTTTCTCAGAACTCAGCCTCTCTATCGAGGGACTTGATGAGTGGCTGTCCATCTCTGGGATTCACGTAAAATGGGACTTGGAAAACAATAGCGGCCTAATTGACTGTCTTACACCTGAAGCCATTTCGCTACGTCTCTCCGATAAAATCAAACTCACGTTCAGCTTCGGGTTGGCACCTCCTAGCTTTCGCGCCCTTACCACCGAAGCGACTGTTTCCCAAACATCCTATATCGACTTGAAATTGAATAACCCGCAACCCATTGAGCATTTTCTGCCTTTGGTCTTCAAACTCTGTAATTTTCTGGCTTTAGCAACCGATCAGCCCGTTTCGCTAAGCTCTATTACGGGCTTTATGGAACAAGAGACTGGAACTGCAGAAAAGCCGCAGTCACCAGTCGAAGTATTTTACCAATCTAGGCGCTACGCTGAGACGAAACCAGAGATACGGTGGCATGACATGCTATTCACATATGAGAATGTAGCCAGTCAATGCGAACAAATTCTGACCAAGTGGTTAGAGAGTTATGAGACCTTCGAACCGGCCTTTAATCTCTACTTTGCTTCTAGGTCTAATACTTCGCAGAGCCTTGATGTGAGATTTCTGCATCTTGTGCAAGCGGCAGAGACACTACACAGAAGGAACTGCCAAGATACAGTGATGCCGGAGAATGAATTCAAGGATGTCTGTAGTTCTATACTGGAAGTCTGTCCACAAGCGAGAAAAGAGTGGATGAAAGGAAGGCTCAAATATGCCAACGAGCTTTCTTTGAGACAACGAATAAAAGCTATGGTCAAGCCCTTTCGATCCTGGTTTGGCAATAAAAAACAAACCGAGAGCTTTATCACTAAGGTTGTTGACACAAGAAACTATTTCACGCATTACGACAGCAGCCTTGCAACCAAAGCAGCCAGTGGAGAAGACTTGTGGAAGTTGTGTCAGAAACTCGAAGCCCTGATTCAATTACATTTACTGGGATTAGTAGGGATTGACCCGAAGCCCATAGTGGAGGGGCTCATTGTGAAGGGATATAGCCGACTTGGCAACAAGCTCAAACTCAAATGATGTTGCTGCTGACAGGTAACTGCGTATGTTGGACGATTCCGCCACGTCCACAATCTCGGCGATCACCCGGGCATCAAGTAAGCTTTACAGAATAGACCGCCCCGTGAGCAGCATTATAGCCCCGATGCGTCTGGCGGTGTGGGTGAAGTGTTGGACTTCCTCTAGCTTGAGGGGGCGGCCTAGGACTGTTTGTTCGCGGTAGGAGAGCCACTTCTTGAGGACTTGATAGCCGCCGAGCTTGTAGCGCCAGACGTGGGCGGGGACGTTGCGCCAGTAGGCATGAGGCTGTGGGTACGTTATAGGTACTGTTGCTATTCCTTATAGTCCTGTTAGCTGCAGGGGCCTCGGCTAGGTAGATCTCACTCCTCAAGTGCGCATTGGATACTGCCGCGACTCAAGGAGTTAGGTGCGGCTCAAGATACAAGTTTGGGTCGTCATCCAGCTCGAACCTGCGAGTCAACGGAAAGAGAGGTGATTGCGCTTCTTCATAGGATTCTTTGGCTTCTCTACGAATCCATGAGTCATGCTATGCGCTTTTATAGGATTCCAGTCTTGGCTATCGAATTCTGGCATACGGAGGCGCACATCCTAAAGAAACTGCCGGGAATTGTCGTGGCCGAATTATATCAATAAGATCGATGAGAATACCTAAGGGCTAGGAGTTGCGATATGAACGGCAACAGAATTGGGTACACTTCCCGCCCTAAAGCGGCCTTATACATTGCAGCAATTGTCCTCTTGCCATGGCTGAGTCTGGCCTGTGGAGGGCTCTCTACGGACTTGCCGCTTAATCCGACACCGCTGCCGTTGGCAGCACCGCGCGTGGTCGAGTTGGACACGAACGTTGAGATTTCGGACTTTCACAATGGCGAGGCCGTTGGGCTGGGCGAGGATGGCGAGGTTTATCTGATCACGGTAGCCACCGGCGAGGTGCGTCCGCTTACTAATGACGGCCATTTCAAATGGGGCGCCGTCATTTCCGCCGACTACGTGGCGTGGCTGGACCAACGCCGCGAACTCGAACTTCCTTTCAACCCGAGCAGGTTTGCCTCGTATGCCGTCGACGTCTTTGTGCTCGAACGGACTACCGGAGAGGTCCGCCGCATTACTGAGGCACCAGCGGCGCGCTACGCGCTACGCATCGCCGGCTCTCGCTTAGTGTGGCAGGACGACCGCAACGAAGGTGAAAAAGGCCCCTGGGAATTTGACATTTACGCCTATGATCTGGCGGGCGGCAAGGAGATTCCCATAGCTACCGCGCCCGGCACGCAGCATTGGCCGGAAGTCCATGGTGATACCGCCGTCTGGGCGGACAACCGCAGCAGCGCGGAGCGGGATACCAGTAAGTCAGGCTGCACGAACTGCGCCGACAATCCCTTCGACATCTACGCCTTCGACTTTTCCCGTGGTGCGGAAACGCTGCTGTACGCCTCAGGGCACAACAACTACAACCCAGCCGTCCATGGCCCCTATGTCGTGTGGCAGGAATTTTATGAGACCGGCAAGTCCCGCATTTTGCTGCTGGACCGCACTACCGGCGAGCAGCGCACACTCGGAGAAGGGGGTCGCACCGAAGCCATGCCCACGGTCTCTGAGGACTACGTGGTCTGGTCCGTGCGAGAGGCCTGCGACCTGGTCGGTTCCGATGCCGACCCAGTCCCCACCGGCGTCTTCGCCTACAACCTAAGAAACGGAGAGACCCGCCAGCTCTCCAACTTCGTCGAACCCCGCGCCTGGCTAAGCAAGTCCGATGGCGGCGACAACGACACAAACGTCGTCCTCATCCAAGAGGGCTGTCACGTGATTGAACGCACCTACGCAGTGTACTTGGAGTGAATGGAATCGCGATTTGTGCTGTGGGTCGGACGATTTCAATTCAGGACTTAGTGGGGTTCATATTCACCAGAATTATTCCAAACTCCTAGGTAACAGCAAATCGCCGCAAGGGCAATTGGCGCGGCTTCCTCTTATCCCATGCGGATGAATTGGATGGCGATGTCGAGGCCTGTTGCTCTTGCCAAGCGGGCGTCGGCGGTGAGGAGGGGGATGTTGAAGGAGCAGGCGGTGGCGACGTAGAGGGCGTCGTAGGCGCTGAGGTTGTGGCGGTACTGCCAGGCGAGGGGTGCGAGGAGACGGTGGGAGATGCGCTCGACCGGCCAGAGGACCAAGTCGTCTACGGCCTGCAACGCGCGCGTTTCCGCCAGGCGGCTCTGCAGCACCGCGCGGCGCAGGACTGATAGTACCTCCGCGTCCAGCAATTCCGGCGCGAGCAGCACAGCACTCTCGATCAGTTCTCCCAGCGATTCGCCCACGGGCGTGCGCAGGAGATACTCGACCGCCACTGATGCATCTATGGCGTAGCGGGTCACTCGATCTCCCGCTCGTGCTGCGCACGCTCTGCCTGCAGCAAGTCCGCCGCCGGTATGCCGAGAACGGTCAGGGTTCGTTGGGCCAAGCGTTCGCTCCACTCCGAGCGGGACAACTCACGTTCAACGGCAGTTAGCACCACCGCGCTTATGGTGCAGTTGTGCTCGCGCGCATGGCGGCGCAGACGCTCGTGCAGTTCGTCAGGTATGTTCTTTACTTGCAGGTTTGCCATGTCATGATGATAGCATGTCAAATTCATGCCAGCGAGAGGTTGCACAACTCTAGGCGGCAAGTACAAGCATTGCCGGTCTGCAGGGCTGACCAAGATTCGCGCCACTTCGTTTAAGTAGTATAGGGCTGGCTCTGGCTCTCTCCCCAAGGAGAGCTTTGCGTAGCTCTGCCAACCTTTGGAAATGAGCCGAAGCGGCACCGATTCCCCCTCACACCGGCCCTCTCCCTGGGAGGCTGTCTCATAATTGCCCTTACCGAGGTATACTGCCGTGCAGAGAAGCTAAGTGAGGTCTTGAGATAAACTTGTGTTGCTTTCTGGGCGTCGCATCAAGCCTTCAAAATACCGTTTCCATCACTTTTACCACTCTGTCAATACAATCCGCCTCTTGGCTGCGTTCCTCATTTTTCCTATCGTGCTCTGTAGCGGAATTATGAGACTCCCTCCTGGGGAGAGGGGGTCTTCTCGACTGGCCTGGCTGGGTTTTGCAAGGGTCTCCCAAGGCGAGGGAGTTGTTGGCCGAGTCTGGGGATTACGGCGTGACCCAGCGGAGCTTCTTGCCACCGGTATGGGCTTTGCAGGGCTCTCACTTTGCGATGAACGGCTAAGCAATACCCCCTCTCGTCTGCGCGAGGCAACATCCCCCATTCATCGCGCAGAATCTACCAGAATTGTGGCCGATTACTTACTTGACGAGCGTGTGGGAGCGTGTACACTAAGGTCTTAACAATCATAGCTGTAGCGATCTCTCGTGGAGGGGGAATACGGTGCACAAATTGCTGGCGAGAGACGCTGCAAGAGGGATAGTTATGTAAGGGAGGAGTTACGGTGTTGAGATCACTATGGATGAGAGCGGCCGTTTTCTTGGTCGCCATTCTCGCGGCGGTGGCGCTGGCGTCTTGCGCGCAGGAGCCTCCTGCTGCTGGGCCGGAAGCGGCGGTGGCTGAAGAGGCCGTGGAAGCGCCTGAGGAGATGGCCCCGCAGGTCTACCGCATGGGCATCTTCGAAGAGCCCATTTCGCGCAATTACTGGAACTATTACGGCGGCCCCGGCGGCTCGGTGTGGACGCAGTACGTCCTGGGCGGCTGGACCGACTCGCTGTATGGCTACTCCGACCAGACTTTCGAGTGGGTCCCAGGCTTGGCGGCCGACTTCCCGACGGATCTGGCGAAAGAGACCGTTGACGGCACAGAGTATTGGACCACAGAAGTGCCCATACGACCGGGCATCATGTGGAGCGACGGCGAGGAACTCACGGCAGACGACATCATCTTTACTGCGCAAACCGTGCTTGACCTGGGCATTGGCGGTAATTTTAGCGCAGTGGTGGACCCGGCCTTCCTCGATCGCATTGAAGCCATTGACAGTCATCGCATTAAGGTCTTCTTCAAAGCGACCGACGCCGAGGGCAATCCGCAGACACCCGGTCTGAGCGTGTGGCAATTCGGCCTGGCTTTCATGCCGATCATGCCGGAGCACTATTGGGCTCCCGTGGTTGAAGAAGCTAAGAAAGCCGGGGAAGCCGAGGCGCAGATCGAGGCGCTCATGGCGCATGTGCCTGACAACGATCCCACCTTGGGCGGCTTCACGTTCGGCAAGTGGGAGCCGGGCGCTTTCTTCGAGAACAGTAGGGCCGAGAACTACTATGCCACCGGCTCCGTTATCACGCGGTACGCCAGCGGCGTCTTGCAAGAAGTGAACGAGCGGCTGGGTTATACCGCCACGTACTTCGGCGAGGCCGGCGGTGACAAGGACCTGGAGTATACGGTCGGTCCGCACGTGGAATCCACGCTGTTCAGCATTTATGGCAACCAGGATGCCGCCGTTTTGGCTCTGGCCAATGGCGACATCGACTACGTCTTCAACCCCTTGGGGCTGGAGAAAGGTTTCCGCGAGCGCATCCAAGCGGCCGGTGACCTGGAAATCGTCTCCAATCTGGATAACGGTATGTTCTATCTTGGGTTCAACGTGCGTAAAGAGCCCATGAACATCCGCGAGTTCCGGCAAGCGGTGGCGATCCTCATCGACAAAGAGTTTGTAACGCAGACCGTGTTGCAAGACGCAGCCATCCCCGCTTATTCCATGGTGGCGCCCGGCAATGCGGCGTGGTTCAATCCGGATACGCCCAGCCTCGGTCAGGGCTTGACCAGAGGCGAGCGGCTGGAGCAGGCCGTGGAGTTGCTCAAGAGCGCCGGTTTCACCTTTGAGGAAGAACCGGAGATCAGCGAAGACGGCAACTTTGTGGCCACGGCAGGCAAAGGCCTGAAAATGCCCGACGGTTCGGATGTGCCAGCGCTGAAACTCATCGCTCCCAGCGCGGGGTATGATCCTTTGCGCGCCACTTTCGCCATCTGGATCGAGCGCTGGCTGAATGACGTCGGCATTCCGGTGCGGGCAAACCTGACTGGGTTCAACGTCATTGTCGGCGTGCTCTTCAGCGAGACCGTAGGCGAAGACCTGGACATGTGGATCCTGGGCTGGAGCTTGAGCCTCTTCCCAGACTACTTGGAGACCTTCTTCAACGGCCGCCACGCGCCGGAGAACGAGGGTGGCTACAATTGGGGCGGCTACGCCAATGAGGAATACAACTCAATCTCGTTCAGCCTGCTCTCTGAGACCACCATCGAGGGCGCGCGTGACAAGGTCTTCCAGCTACAGGAATTTCTTGCCGAAGACCTGCCCTACGTGACGCTTTTCACCATTCCCAAGCTGGACTCGTACCGGCCTTCCAGTATCCAGTTCCCCTACACGGAGGTTCTGGGTGGCATTGAAGGTGTGAACGGTATGCAGCAGTCAGTAGTCATCAAGTAAGAGCGCACAGGCCGGCGTGATCTAACGCCGATAAAAGGGCGGTGTCAGACGCATATGGCGTCTGGCGCCGCCCTTCACATTGCCCCTTAGCTACATTGACATCTCCTGGTGTGGATGCCTGGCTCTGCGCAGTTGCATGAGATTTGTCGGCAAAGGGAGCGGCGCTCTGCTAACTGAGGCCTTTGCGAAACTCCTGCCCCCTTGCTGGGGCAAGACCGGACCGGAGGGTGAAGAACGGCTTCACAGCCAGCGGTCCCCAACTACCCACACACCCCTCTGGATTCAGGCTTGCGCCGGAATGACGGAGCAATCCAAGAGTCTCCTACCGGAATAGAGACCTGTTGCCGTCAGTCTCGAAGCATCCCCAAAAGATTCAGTTGCTACACGGTGTGCCCAGCCTGACATACGCTCGCCAAGCGTGTTGCCTTTTAGCCTCATACTGCAGTTCCGATCCATTTGACGCCAGTACTTTGTACATGAATAATGGAGCGCAACAGTCAATCACAAAGGGGTGGTGCCCGCGGATGGCTTCCTATCTGCTCAGCAGAACGATTCAGATTTTGCTGACGCTGTTCGCCTTCATCTGTATAGTCTTCTTTCTCGTCAACGCGCAGCCGGGTGACATCAGTAACGTCTACGCGATGAATCCCGAATTGCCGCCGGATGCCCGGGAGCGGCTGCAAGAACAATTTGGGCTTGACGAGCCCCTTTGGAAGCAGTTTCTCGTATACGTCAGAAATGTCTTTACCGGTAGCTTTGGCGTCTCCTTCAGCCACTATCCCCGCAGTGTGGCTGACGTCATAACCGAGCGCCTGCCGCGGACGGTGGCGCTCTTCCTTACGGCCACAGTCTTTTCCTTCTATCTGGGGTTCTTGCTGGGCAAGATTATTGCCTGGAAGCGCGGCGGTTGGACCGAGTACGCAACCACCATCGGCGGCGTGACGCTCTACACGGTCTTCACGCCCTGGTTTGCCCTCATGATGATTTGGCTCTTTGCCTTCAAGGCGGGCTGGTTCCCCATCGGCAAGTTCCTCGACCCGGTCCTGTGGCGGGAGGCCCCTATCGAGGCGAATACCCTGTTCGGCCGCATGATGCTCACGGCGCTGATCCTATCCATCATCGTCTTTGCAGTTTTCGTTGTCACGATAAAACTCCGGGTGGCACGAGCGCGGCTCATCCAACTCGGCAGTTTGGTTGCGGCCGTCGCGGTGATGTTCGGCATCTGGCGCGCGACCGGCTACGGCCACCTTGCGTGGGACATCATCAAGCACATGGTCTTGCCAGTCTTCACGCTGACGCTGATTAGCTTTGCCGGCACAATGTTGCTCACGCGCAACAGCATGCTGGAGACCATGCGCGAGGACTTTGTGCTGGCGGCCCGCGCTAAGGGGCTGCCGGAAAAGGCAGTGCGTGATAAGCACGTGGCGCGCAATGCCCTGCTGCCGGTGGTGACCAGTCTCGTCTTCAGCCTGGCCTTTGCCGTGGACGGAGGCATCATCATCGAGTCGGTATTCTCATGGCCCGGCATGGGACAAACACTGGTGTCGGCGGCTGTAGCGGAAGACCTGCCCCTGGCGGTCGGCGCGTTCGTCTTTGTCGGCATTTTCGTACTGCTCGCCCATTTGGCTGTGGACGTAATATACGTGTTCTTGGATCCAAGGATTAGATACTAGTGGCTACGAAAGTTGCCTCGCAACAGGCGGCGCCTTCGCTCAAGAAAGTGCGATTCTCCTTGGCCATGCGGAGCCTGCGCGAGAACTGGTCACTCTTTCTCGGCACGCGAATCGGCATAATCGGCCTCGTGATCATCGTCTTCTACTTGGTGCTCGCCTTGGCCCATCCGATACTCATGAACACCGTTTGGGATGAGCGAATTTACGATCCGGTTGTGGGTTACGCGTTTGATGAGACCCGTCAACCCGCGCCGCCAAGCCGAAGCCATCTGCTCGGTACCGATCCGCTGGGGCGCGATGTCCTGAGTCAACTCATGCACAGCGCGCGGACCGAGTTCTTGCTCGGATTGCTTGCCGCTGTCGTCACCGTCACCATTGGGACGACCGTCGGCGCAATTGCGGCGTACTACGGCGGCTTCGTTGACACGGTATTGATGCGTTTTGCCGACCTTATGGTCATGATGCCGGGAATCAGTATCCTCATCGTCCTAAGCGCATTAATTGGCGTGGAGCATTTTGAACTGGCGCTCATCATTGGCATCCTCTCCGGATTCGGCGGCGCCAGCATCCTCTTGAAGTCCCAGGCGCTTTCTGTGGTTGTCAAGCCGTATATCGAAGCCGCACGCGCCGCCGGCGGCGGCCCGGCACACATTATTTTCATCCACATCGTTCCCAATCTGCTGCCGCTGTCGTTCCTTTACATGATGTTTACGGTCACCGGCGCCATTTTTTCGGAAGCGGTCCTGAGCTTCTTAGGCCTCTTAGACGTGCGGATGAGTTGGGGCCTCATGATTCACACCACCGAAGCAGCCGGCTATTTGCTGCAAGTCGGCGCCTACTGGTGGCTCATATTCCCGGCCAGTCTCTCTATTACACTACTTTGCACGTCGTTCTACCTGGTAGGGCGGGCGATGGATGAGATAGTGAACCCGAGGTTGCGGCGCTTATGAGCAATTCCCCTCTGCTGGCCGTTGAAGACCTCACCTTGCACTACAGTACGCGGGGCGGCGAAGTGTGCGCTGTCAACGGTGTTTCGCTCACTATTGAGAAAGGGCAAGCGCTGGGGCTGGTAGGCGAGTCCGGTTGCGGCAAGTCCTCACTGGCCTTGGCACTTCTGGGGCTCCAGCCGGAAAACGCCCAGATACTCGGCGGCAAAGTCCTGCTGGATGACGTTGACTTGGTGTCTCTCTCCGATGAAGAGATGCGCAAGTATCGCTGGAGCCGCATCGCCATGGTCTTTCAATCCGCCATGAATGCCCTGGACCCGGTCTACCGGGTAGGCGACCAGATCATCGAAGCCTTGGAACAGCACGTCTCTTCTGATCGAAAGCAACTGATCAAGCGTGTGCACGAGCTCTACGACCTCGTAAACCTTGATCACAGCTTCATTGACCGCTATCCGCACGAGTATAGCGGCGGCATGAAGCAGCGGGCCATCATTGCCATGGCGCTGGCGTGCGAACCGGACCTCATCATCGCCGACGAGCCCACCACGGCCCTGGACGTAATCGTGCAAGACCACATTCTGCGAGAGTTTGGGAACATCCGCAAAGAGCTCAATATGAGCATGCTCTACATTTCCCATGATATGGCGGTCATTGCCGAGGTGAGTGATGTCGTGGCCGTGATGTACGCCGGCAAGATCGTCGAGTATGGCACGGCTGAGGAGGTCTTTACCAGACCGATCCATCCCTATACGCAGGCGTTGATGTCGGCGTTTCCCAGCGTGACCGGCGAGAAACACGAACTTGCAACACTGGGGGGCGAGCCGCCAAACCCGCTGGGGCTGCCGCCCGGATGCCATTTCCATCCCCGCTGTCCCTTTGCGACTGACATATGCGCCGAGCAAGAACCGCCCACCGTGCGCCACGGCGAACACTGGGCTGACTGCTGGAATCCTCCGAGGGAGCAGGGCGATGACTGAAGCTGCTCAAGCGACATCTTCCGTTGATTCACGTCCTTTGCTGAGCGTCGCAGGCCTGCACAAGTACTTCCCGGCGGCAACTTCCCGCTTCCGGCGCAACGAGCGCTTCATTCATGCGGTGGACAATGTCAGCTTCACTTTGGCCAGAGGCGAGAGTCTGGGGCTAGTAGGTGAATCGGGCTGCGGCAAGACCACCACCGGCAAGATGCTGGTGCGCTTGGTGGACCCAACCGGCGGAAACGTGATCTTTGACGACGGCGTGGGCGAACCGACAGACATAGCTACCCTGCGCGGAAAGCCTTTGAAGGAATTCAGAAGGCACGCGCAGATGGTATTCCAAGACCCCTACGATTCCATGAACCCCCGGCGCACAATCTTCGATACCATTGCGGAGCCGTTGCAAGTTCAGCAAGTCGGCAGTCTGGTAGACCGCATCGACCGCGTAACGGAAATGCTGGCGCTCGTGGGCCTGACGCCGCCCCGTACTTTTCTCTTTCGCTTCCCTCACGAACTTTCCGGCGGCCAGCGCCAACGCGTGGCCATCGCTCGCGCCCTCATTGTCGAACCCTCGTTCGTCGTCGCCGACGAGCCGACCTCCATGTTGGACGTCTCCGTCAGGACCGGTGTCATGCGCCTTATGGCAGATCTGGCCGCCGGCCTGGGAATCAGCTATCTCTACATTACGCACGATCTGGCGGTGGCGCGGTACATGTGCAGCCGCATCGCCGTGATGTATCTGGGGAAGATTGTCGAGATCGGCGACACGGAGGAGATTCTCCGAAGCCCCCAGCATCCCTATACCCGGGCGCTGCTCTCGGCGGTGCCGGTCCCCGATCCAACAGTTAAGCGCCCCCCGGTTATGATTGAAGGCGGCGTCTCCACGGTGGTCAATCCCCCTGCGCAATGCCGCTTCTATGCGCGGTGCCCCCTTGCTGATGAATACTGCAAGACCAACGACCATCCAATACTTGAACGCAAAGGCCAAGAACAGCAGGTCGCCTGTTACAAGGCGTGACCGGCTACACTTGCTGCAATACTCTGTTAATCGCGCAAACACACACTGCAACACGATACAGTGTGATGGCTATGGAGACAGCCAATATGATCATTGTACAATTCCTCAACCAGTACTCATTTCTCCTTATCACCCTCTTTGCCTTGCTCGGCAGCATCGTGGCGGCCGCTGCTTGGTTTCCCGGTCTCGTTGGCTTGCTGATTGTCCTGGTCGTGTCGCTTGGTCTCGTCGCGGTAGAGTCGGTATTTCAGTATCGAGATCCCGGGATTCCCGCCGGCAAAGGACCGGACGCGCTCATTGGCAACGGGCTGCCAATACTGGTCGCCATTTATTCAAACTTCTGAGCGGGCTGCCTTCTGGCCAATCCCATCGTCGATGGGATCGAACGCGACCTGGGCGAGACTGCAAAGGTCTTCCGGCTGAACCGGCACTCGCTGGTGGGAAACGCATTTGCCGCCCGCCTTGGCTTGCGCTTGGTACCGAGTTTCGTGGTCTTTGACGGGCAAAGTGAGCTGCTCCTGCGAAAAGATGGTCAGGTGATCAACCGGCAGGCAGTGCTGCATGCGCTAGGGCACGAATAAAATCGCCTCTCTCTCCACTCCAAGGACGCGTGGCTTGATGGTATGTTCGTCTGCCCATTGTCTGGTCTTCAAGCGCCGTCCCATTGCCCATGACCGCTGGTGCGACGAAGGGCATCCGCCTTTTGGACGCAATGTGCAGGGGCAGCTCTTGGCCGACTACAGGACATCGCCGGCATGGCAACTCCTCCGCAACCACCGACTCTGAGCGCTATCCGCAGTGTGCTATACTTCCCCAAACAACACGTCGCTTGCGATTTGGGTGGACTAAGACAATTGCGGTTCGTCAACCAGTACTCCTACCTGCTTCTTGTGATCTTTGTCCTCCCTATGAGCGCGGTGGCGGCCTACTTTTGGTTGCCGAGGCCTGCTGGCTTGGCGCTTGTAACGTTACTTGGTGTTGTTTTTGTCGCTGCAACATCCCTCTCACGCTATCGTGAGACTCACCTTCCCGACACTGCGGCATTGGACGGGCTAATCGGCAAGGGCTCTCCGGTAATGGTCGTCCTCTTCTCCTACTACTGAGCGAGAAGCCTAGCGGCACGCCCCACGGTCGATGGGATCGAACGCGAATTTGGCGAGACTGCGCACATCGTACGGCTCAGCCAGCATACGCCCGTCGGACGCGCATTCTCCGAACGCCTGGACCTACACGCGGTGCCCACTCTTGTCGTCTACAACGAGACAGGCGATGAGCAACTGCGGTTCATCGGCAGCATTCCCAACCCGCAGGAGCTCGCTGCCGCGTTGAAGCAGAATTGAGGCGCGCCCTCCTTTCACGTGCCGAGCTCTGTGTCGCCTGGTAGAGGCGCGTAGTCTGCGCCTCCAAAACCGCACGTCACACCCAGTCCGCCTGACTAAAGCCAGACCGCGACCCGCGCTATACTGTAGGCAAACTACTCATTGCCTTGGAGGAGTATTTCGTGAGCAAGCAAACATTGCTGCCGCCGCTGCAAACTGAAGCAGAACTCATGGCGCAGATGACTGAGCCTACACCCGCCGTGTGTGAAGCCGTCCAGGCGCTGGACGGCGACACTATGGTGCTGGGCGTGGCCGGCAAGATGGGTCCCACCCTCGCCGAGCTACTGGTGCGCGCGGGCGCCAAGCGCGTGATCGGCGTGTCGCGCTTCTCCTCGCCCGATTCGCGCCGCTACTTGGACAGCGTCGGCGTGGAGACCGTGGCCTGCGACCTGCTGGATGATGCGAGCGTGGCCAAGCTGCCGGACGCGCCCTACCTCTACCTGCTCGCGGGCTTCAAGTTCGGCTCCAGCGGCGCGCCCTCGCTGAACTGGGCGATGAACACCCTCGTGCCCGCCAAACTCATGGAGCGCTTCCCCGATTCCCGCATGGTCTACGTCTCGTCCGGCAACGTGTACCGGTACATGCCGGTTGACGGCAGCGGCGCGGCGGAAGATGCACCGCTCGGCCCGGTGGGCGAATACGCCGAGTCACGCCTGGGCGGCGAGCGCCTGGTGGAATACTACGCCGAGAAATACGCAACGCCCACGCTCATCGTGCGCCTTTTCTACGCTACTGAGCTGCGCTACGGCATCATCCTGGACATAGCTACCAAAGTGAAGGAACAGACGCCGATTGACCTTTCAATGGGCTACGCCAACCAAATCTGGCAGGGCGATGCCTGCGACATGCTCGCCCGCTCGTTCCCGCTCTGCGCCAGCCCCGCCGACGTGATCAATCTGACCGGCACGGACACCCTCTCCGTCCGTGAAGTTGCCGAGACTCTGGGCGAGCGCCTGGGTGTCGCGCCAATCTTCACCGGCGCACCGGAAGCAACGGCCCTGCTGGGCGACGCGACGCGCTACGTGGATACCTTCGGCGCACCCCGCGTGCCCTCGGCACAAATCATCGAGTGGGTGGCCTGGTGGACGAAACACGAGGGCTCGACGCTGGGCAAGCCGACGAAGTACGAGAGCAGGACCGGTGACTTCTAGAGTGCGGCGACTACCGCGAAGCAATTAGGCCCTGCCGCCGTTTCACACCTGGGCAACCTGCAGGAGCGAAGGTCATTGCCCCCGCGACCACGATCTCGCTGCCACAAGCCAACTCTCGCCGCTAGATCCGGTACAGCCTCTCAGCATTCTTAGAGAAGAGCGCGACCTGCTCATCCCGGCTGAAGCCGGAGATGATCTCCGTGTAGGCGTCTAATAGCGCATCGTAGGTGCTCCAGAGCCAGTCCACGGGCCAGTTGGTGCCAAAAAAACAGCGGTCCACGCTGAAAGTCTCGATGGACGTGAGCACCCAGCGCCGGATGCTGTCAACATTCCAGTTATTGTCGGCCATGCCGAGGCCGGAGATCTTCCAGCGGACATTGGCGCACGTTGCCGCTACGGCCATGCCGCCTTGCCACTGCGCGAAGTACTCGTCCGTGCGCTCCGCAGGCAACCCTGTGTGGTCCACCACGATGGCAATGTTGGGGAAGCTGTTTGCCAAATCCCGGAGCTTTTCCATGTCCTGCCAACCGGCGGCTATACTGGCGACCAGATTGTACTTCTCCAGGAGTGCAAAACCCCGCTGAAAGTCCGGCTCCACCAGGTAGTCGCCGTAGGAAAAGTCCCGGATGCCGCGCATGTGAGGAAACCGGCAGTGCCGCTCCAGCACCGCCTCGACGCCGGGGTCGCGCAGGTCGGCGTAGGCCACAATGCCGTGGGGAAATCCCGTCCGGTCGGCGGCGTCCTGGAGCCACGCGGTTTCGGTGACCGGGTCCGGGCTGCCGATTGCGGCCTGCACGTGCACCGCTTTGGTGACGTTCGCGTTGCGCGTTTCGGCGATGTAGTCTTCGGCAAGATAGTTACGCTCGGCGAGACGTTGAATTTGCCACCCCAACGTTTCATGCGGCACGCCGGGTTGCCAGTGGCCGTAGACAAGCTCCGGGTGCTGCATGTCGTAGAAATGGACGTGGCTGTCAACGAACTCCAGCTTATCCATGAACGAGGTCTCCCCCTCACCCCCCGTATCAAGTACGAGGCAGGCTCTAACCCTCTCCCTCGGGGAGAGGGGATACACTCAGGTGCCGGTAAGAATTCAAGCGCAGTATGGCGACGACACTAAAGCAGAGAATCTATCCTTACGGCCTGGCCTGATGCCGCCGACCGGTATCCCGCTTCAAGGAACTCCACCACACGCGCGCCCACATCGCCGGGGGCGCGGTTTTCGCTCTCGCCCAGGATTACGTCGACGAGCCCACGCGCCGGCAAGCGCGACGGGTTCCGTTCCTCCTCAGGAAGGTCAGGGAACTCCTCGGACGTGCCGTCGTTGTACTGGGCTTCCAGGCGGCCCCCGGCCATGTCCTGACGCAAGACCCCGTTGCTGCCGGTGTACACAAACCCCTGATCGAGCCGCTGATCCGGGCGCATGGCGCCGGTGGACGCCATTGTGCCCAGCGCCCCGTTGTCCAGCCTGAAGCTGAACGCGTTCACCAGGTCCACCGCAAGGTCGTATTTCTCCATAAAGGCAAAGACCTCGACTGCCCGCCGGTCGGTCACCCAGAGCGCCATGCCCATGGGATGTGTCACCTGCAGGTGACCCTGACCGCCGCCGGCCATTTTCGGGTCCGAGTAGCTGTTGGGCTCGGGGCCGGTCACGGGGAAGCCGAACGCAGCCGCGTAGTCCTGGGGTCTGCCGCGCAGGTAAGACTCGACCCAGGAGGTGAAGATGCCGGAAACCATCTGTAGATCGCCAATCTTGCCCGACTGAACAATCTCGCGCGCCGCCAGCGCGTGCCGGGTGAATTGGCAGGTGTAACCGACCATCAGGTGCAGCCCATTGCGCTGGGCGCGTTCTACTAGATCCCAAGCGTCGGCAGCGGTGAGGGTCATGGGTTTCTCCACCAGCACGTGAACGCCGGCGTCCAACGCGTCGCGGGCCGCCTCGTAGTGGTACGCGTGCTGGACGGCAATCACCACGCCGTCTACCCCCGCCGCAAGCAGGCCGCGGTGGTCGTTGTAGGTGTTGCGAATGTCGTAGTAGTCGGCGGCGGCCTGCGCCTTCTCCGGTTTGACGTCAGCGACGCCGACGAGGTCCGCCTTTTCGTAGGTCTTCAGGCTGGGGATGTGGTGTTGGGTCGACCACCAGCCCGCGCCGATCACACCCACTCTCACTTTGGTCATAGTCATGCCTCGCATCGCTGACAATCAGATAGGTGACACCGGCGGGGGCCGCATGCACGGCCCGCGGCTGACGGAATCGCCGTCTTGCCGCCGCCTTGACCCGCCGGACTTGAACCGTTCGCTGGGATAGTTTTCGGTATCATGCTACAGCCCCACGCATCCTTTCGGCTATCCTAGCACTTTATGAAACCCTGGGACGCGTGCCAGCGGTCTCGCCGAACTGCATGCGCACACATGATCGCCCTCGCGAAACCCTCACACTTCACCCCAGGCGTCATCGCCTCTCCAGGAAGTGCGCCACCGTCAATACTTACTGCAAGACCGCACGAAGTTGCTTGGCGACTATAGAATCCTCGCCGGGCTCCAGAGTCATGGGGCTGATCAATATTCCAGCGTCGTTGAGCCGCACGTCAATGGCGGGTTCGCCTTGGCGCAAGGCGCGTGCAACGTCGGCGGCCCGCTCCGGGCCTGACCCCGGAAAGCTAATCTGCGCATGCGGCACTATGTCCCAACTCGCGCCTTCATCTTTGCGCAGCACTTCGCCGGTCACCCCGTCGAGGCCGGCCACTGCCGCCGCCACTGTGCGCATCTGCTGCTCCCAACTGTCGAGTTCCGCCGCCTCGTCCTGTGCCAGGTAGATCTCCACCGCCGTGAGCAGACCCATGATTTCTTCCTTGCCCACCTTCATGCCTCTGCCCACCGCGCTCTGCGGACTTCCGTTCAACCGCGCCGCTTCCACCAAATCCGGCTTACCCAACACCAGCCCGGTCGCCTGCGGGCCGCGGATGCCCTTGCCACCGCTGAAGACGACGAGGTCGGCGCCCAATCCCACAATTTCCTTGAGGTTTGCCCGCGGCGGAAGTTGCGCCGCCGCATCGACGATCACCGGTACGCCGCGTTCATGAGCGCCCGCGACTACGTCAATGAGCTGGGCCTTGGACTGCTTGCCGAGAAAGTGCACCATTGCCGCCGTACGGTCCGTGATGCTGCCCACAAGGTCATTCGCGGTCACACGCTCCTTGGTGCCCGCCGGGGTCAGCGTGCCGCCGACGACCCTGATGCCCTGATGGATGTACGTATGCTCGTCCACGTAGCTGATCACGAACTCGTTCTTGCCGCCAGGAACCTCCGGCAGCGCGCGGATGCGGTCAATATCAGTACCCGTCAAGCAAGCCGCGGCAGCGACTTGCATGCCGCTGGCAGCGCCGCACGAAATGAATGCAGCCGGCACACCGATCATCTCAGCCAGCCACCCGCCCGCTTTTTCGTGGAGTTCGTCAAGGCCAACAAAGGTGCGGGCAGCCTGCGCCATCGCCTCCACCACCGGCGTGGGCATGAGGCTGCCGCCCAACGTTGTAACCGTGCCGCTGGCGTTAATGAATGTGCCGACCTTCAGGTCTTCATAGGTGATCATGTGTGTTTCCTCCGTATTTCGGGTATTCGCGGGAAGCAGGTACTCCCAGTGAAGTTGTCGCCTGAATCCACATGGTTAGTATTCATCTTGGCCCCAACTGCATAGTCGTGTCCAGTATAGCAATGAGTTGAATCATCTCACATCCGGCAAACCGGCAAGGCATTGGCACTTGCAGCGCTCTCACTGTCAGAACTCATATTCAATGCTGCAATTCGTCATCTCTATTGAGGTGGAGAGCGACTTATGCACTCATGCTCTGTGCACAAGAACCCGTATGCCGAGATTTCTGAGCTACGCGTCCGAGAGAGCCACTGCTGGCACCCTACTCTCACCCTCGTTGAGCCCCGTTCATCGGTGCTGAACCACCGTCTCCTTGAGACGAATGCTATAATTTGCGTAATTGTTCGCAGCCAATACACAGCGTGGAAGCATCGTAACAAGCAGTGGCAGCCGTGAATTCGGACGCATTCCTAAGCAAATTCGATCCGCTGGGGCGCATCCTCTTCGCCGATGACTTCGACAACGGCATGTGCGGCTGGAGCGAGCTGATCGGCAATTACGAGGGGAGTCTGGATACCATACTGCCGCCCTTCCGCGACCACCGTCCGCCCATGTTGAGCAGCGCCACCATGTGGGATACCGGCACGGCGGGTGCCCTCTCCGGCACGTACTCGCTCAAGCTCGCCACCCGCGCCCGCAGCGGCCACATGGCGGTGGCGATCAAGCGCGCGACGTGGCGCAAGCGCGGACGCATTCAAATGGAATGCTACTTTGCGCTAAAGCCGGAACCGAGCACCCTTACGCTGGGCGACCACGACGTCGGCGGCTTTGGCGTGCTCTTCGATCTGCAGGACGACAACCAACGCGCCATGCCCCACCTGCGCTATTGCAATACGGAAGCGGGCACTCCCCGCTACCAATGGCAGTACCGCGACGAGTTGCCGCAACGTCACGTTGTGGGCGCCAGCGGCGAAATCCAATCGTTCTATCACCTGGACCCACGGGGCTGGAAGGACATTCCTCAGGCGCGGCAGCGACTCTGCTACAATGAACTGCCCACCAAAATCAATTGGCACTACCTGCGCTTCACGTGCGACCTGCACACCATGAACTACGCCGAATTGCAGTGCAACGACCACACGTTTGCCTTGGCTGATCTGTCACCCATTCGCGCCCCCACGGACGCCGATCTCTGGTGCATGCTGAATACCGCCTTCTTCGTGGAAACGGCCACCGATCGACGGGCGTTTCTCTACCTGGATTCGGTTGTGCTTTCGCTGGAGGAGTGAGAGGGAGCCCTATGAATTACGCCCATTTGAAAGGTGTAAATTGCAAAAAAAGTAGCGCGGGGGCTTGTCCCCCGCCTCCGGTTGCCCGTCCCTTGTCGGGGATACAGGGCGGACATTGCATCGGGATAACGGCTGCAGGCGCAGGTTGCAAACCTGCGCTACTGGTGCGGAACCGCCTGAAGCTTCTTTTCTCATGATCTTTGCCAGAAATCCTACCTAGCCGCGCAAGGAATAACGCATGGCGCAGAGTTGCCCACTCGTAATACAGATAGATTCCCGCTTGCGCGGGAATGACGGAAACCGGCGTTGCCTGTTTGCAGGCCGTAGGGGCACGACATGTCGTGCCCCTACGGCGGTGATTTCTGTGTAAGGGGATTAGCAGCAGATGCCACGTCAGGTTTATACCGCTGTTGTAGAACGAAACGTTACGTGGGAGGGCGCCTTTGCCACCGAGCCCTATGAGGCCGGCTGGGCGTCTGAGGCGCTCATCTTTATCCGCATTCTCAAAGGAGACATTGCGCAACAGAACGCGGCGGTGCAAATTTCACCCGATGGCATCCATTGGCTCGACGCAGGCACACAGATTCCCCTACCGGAGCAAACTGACGGCCTCACATCAGTCCGCGTGACGCACTTTGGCAACTGGCTCCGGCTGGCAGGCGAGCTACCGCCGGGCCAAATTTGCACGGTATTAGTCTACTTCGTGCTAAAGGACTAAGGCTTGGAGCTCAAAGCAACCAGCCATGCCTAGTAGACATCACGAATTCGGGGCGACCGCTAAGTCCTGCTTCGACAGGCGCGGTGCGAAATTGCTTGGTACGGAGTGCTTCGACCAGGGCTTCCGTGAAACCCAGGCTTCGCGCAGCACTCCGCACAAACGGTTCTCGGCCTATTTTCCGTTCGTTCAGTTCCTTCCGCTCGGGTTTCTGCATTCGTTTGGCTTATTCCGTTCGTTCGCTCTTTCTGATCGCTCGCCCTTTCCGTTCACACAGCTTTTTCCGTTTGCCCTGAGCTTGTCGAAGGCTAGAAGGATCGAAGGGTGAACGAGCAGAGAGCGTTACACTAGTGGGACTGGCTCTGGTCATTGCTCCGCTCCGTTATATTCCTCCGTCTGCGCCAGGCTGCGGAGTTGAGAGAGGTAGTCGTCTTTTGTCAGGGGCGGCTGGGTCTCTTCCATCACGCGCTGCGCCGTCTCCGCGCCATTTGACAGCAGATCAACCGCCGTCTGTGCCATGAGCTTGGCCGGATTGATAATGGCGTGATTGGCATCGCTGAGCAAGAAATCCTTGCCGTGGCCGGTGC
Source organism: Chloroflexota bacterium (assembly GCA_965207135.1). Classification (GTDB taxonomy): domain Bacteria; phylum Chloroflexota; class UBA11872; order VXOZ01; family VXOZ01; genus VXOZ01. The sequence goes on from OZ242272.1 coordinate 285,112, forward strand.
CGGTCGCGCCGCCCGCGGCCGGGTGGATGCCGCGCACCACGTGCATCACGTCGCCCATGTCGGTAGAGCCCGTGCCGTGGGGGCGTGTAGAGATATTCTCTTCGCCCACGAGCGCCGCCGCGTTCTCCCGGTAGAGGTCGGCCAGCGGCGGATGGGGAATCATGGGGAAGTAGCCGGGGAATGTCTCGATGTGCACAGTCGCGCCGGTAGCCAGCGCCCCCGCTTTGAGCGCACGCTGTACTTTCTCGTTCGCTTCCAGCATGGCCTCCATCGTCTTGCCGCGCACCTTGCCTTCCATCTGCACGAGCGCCGGGATCACGTTATTCACTTCGCCGCCGCGCTTGATGATGAAGTGCGCGCGCACCGTGTCCTCTTCGCGGAAAGTCTCGCGCTGGAATTGCAGCGCCGTGAATGCCAGGGTCGCGGCATTCAGAGCGTTGATGCCCCTATGAGGCGCGCCGGCCGCATGCGCCGCACGGCCATGGTAGGAGACGTGCTTTGCCACAGTGCCGTTGCTCGTTCCCGTCATGCAGACGATGCCGTCCTCGGCGTTGCTGCTGGTATGCACCATCATGGCAAAGTCCACGTCGTCGAACGCGCCCAGACGAATGAACTCCGGCTTGCCGCCCAGGAACTCAATAGTGCCCTGATCGCGGAGTGATTGCCGAAAACCGACTTCCACGTATTCCTCAGCCGGCACAGCGATGAAGACCAGCTTGCCGCAGAGGTTGTCCAGAACCCCGGACTGGGCAAAACCCATGGCGGCGCCAAGCATGGACGCAATTTGATTATTGTGTCCGCAGGCATGGGCGGCCCCGGTCTCAGGATTCGCATGGGGATGGTCCGGCACCGGCAGGGCGTCAAGCTCCCCCATGATCGCAACGCTCGGCCCCGGCCGCCCGGTGTCGAGCACAGCTTTCGCTCCCGTTACGGCAATGCCTGTTTCATGGGGAATATCGAGCCGCGTCAGCCACTCGTCCACCACCCCGGCCGTCTCAAACTCTTTGTATCCGGTTTCCGGATGACCCAGAATGCGTTCGGCAATGCCGGTAATGGCGTCGAATTGTGCGTCAATCGTCTCACTCACCGTCTGCTTCAATTGGGCCGGGGACCTGCCATTCGCGGTAGCCATGGTGTTCTCCTCATGCGGTCAAAGAAATTATGCGTGGGTTAGCCGTCAACTTGCGACACATCCGTCCTGGCAACCGGACCGGCGCGCCCTGTCGCTGCAGCGCGACGCGGACTGTAGCGCGGGCAGAGCGGATAGATTCCCGCTTTCGCGGGAATGACGGATTCACGCGGCCACTTGTGATTTCAGCGCCAGTAAACCAACGGCTTTCCGCAATTATATACGTGCCGGCGCCAGGATGCGCGGGATGGTTGAAGAAGCGCGGGGCATGATGCCGATGCGGGGAGTGCCCACAGTTTCCTGTAGGGCGGCGGCTAACGCATCTTCGACTGTTGTTGCGGGAATTAGGTGGAGCTCTTGTGCTTGCTCAGGCGTAATTCCGCAGGAGATAAGGTACGTGCGCGCCTTCAGCAAGCTGCGCGCGAAGAGAAACGCCTTGTGCGCGCCCATACGAAAGCCCTCCCGCTCGAACCGCGTTATCACCTCCTGCGGCGACTTGGCGGCAGCCATCCAGGCTTCGTAGAGATCATCGCCGGCCCCTTCACGGCACTCCGCCGCCAAGACCACGCTGCCGCCCGGGCGCACCAATTCACAGGCATGCGCAAGCGCCTTCTGCGCCTGATAGAGGTTGATGTCTTTGGGAAAACCGCCGGGAGACGCAATGACGACGTCCATGGGGTGGGGCGCTGCCGTTTCGCAAACCTCTTGCACCAACGGAACAGCAGCCGCGAGCACCTCGTGGGGGTCCCCCGCAAACACTTTCACCACCTCGTTCGCCGTGTTGAGCACGACGTTTACGACCAGGTCTATCGGCAGGAAGTCGGTGAGTTCGTCGATGTCCCCGCGCACCGGATTGCCGTCAAAGACCCCCAACCTCGCCCCGGGATCGTTGAGCATGGAATGGTTCGCAGTGATGGTCTCGCCGCCGCCCAGGGCGATGAAGGCTCCCTTGCAGCCGCCGGTGTAGCCTACGAATTGGTGCGGGTCGATCATGCCGACAATGATGCGTGTATCCGCCTCGGCAAAGGTACTATTGATGACGACCGGCGTGCCGCGGCTCGTTGCTCCCAAGCGGACAAGCTGGGCCGGATCGTCGTACACATGAGAGAACACGCGGTAGCCACCGGCGATTTCAGCGCCAACGAGATCGGGAATCTCAGCCGGCGTCGCCGCGCGGTGATTGCCGGTGCCCACGATGATTGATATGTCTGCCGCCGCCACGCCCCGCGCGTGCAGCGCGGCAAGTAACGGCGGCAGGATGACGTGATTCGGTACCGGGCGTGTGGCATCGCTGATGGCAATGGCGGTTTTCCCCGGCTGCTGCAGCAAACCTTGTGCTAAGGCAACGGCGACGGCCTCTGCCACTGCCGCCGCCGGATTTGCCACGCCGGGAACCGCGCGCGGCTCGATCACCGTCACGTCCGCCGTCTCGGGCAGGGCAAAGGTAATTTTCCCCGCGCCAAACTTGACCGCGTAGTTTGCTGGGGGCATGTCAGTCACTACCTCGCGCACGGCGCCAATGATAATCGCGTTCCGATATGTTCCGCCTCACTTGGCCAGCCTGCGATATCCCTATTCATGCACTTGCCTAGCGTCCAAATGGATAGCACATGCTCCCGCACTTTGATAAGCAGTTTGGGTGAACGCAATCCGCACGCAATGTTTTCACAGCGCCGTTCTCGCCATTCCCGCAAAGCCATGCCCGTGGCTGGCGGCGGCATTCCGGCTGTGTAGAATCCGTGTGGGAGTGCCGAATGGACCCTCTACGGCCACGTGCCTGCCAAGGCGCGCTTCAGCGTATCGCCGCGCATACCGCAGCGCAGCGCCTCCAGGGCCAGGATGTCCTCCGGTGGAATGTTACCCAGGTTGACGTTCGGTCCGAACTCGAGGATAAGCCATTGCTGCTGGTTCTTGATAGGCGCTTCCCAGATAAGGTCTTCCACATTGTTGATGCCGCCGAGAATTTCCTGCACCATATCAGTCTGCACGTCGCCGCTGGCGTCAAAAATGCCGACGCCGTGACCGGACTCCCGCGCCTCGACGATCACTTTGTCCGCGCCCTGGGCGAGATCGCTTGCAACCTGTTCGTGCATTGTGGTCGTGGCGATTGCATCCTTGGGGTCTTTCTTTCCCACTTCGGTGAGCACCTTGAAGCCGGCATCCTTGGCCCGCTTGATTATGTCGCTACGCGTCGTTGCATCCATTTCGATAGTCCCGTCAGAGACCTCGATGGTGTTGAAGCCAAGCGCTTTGGCACGTACAACATAGTCGGCCACTTTGCCTTGCGCCACGGCCGCCTCCAGAAATGTGCCGCCGGGGTAGATATCCACGCCGGCCGCTTGCACGAGCGCAATCTTTTCCCGCAACACGTCTTCCTCATAGAATGCCGAGGTGCCGAACGTGAGTTTGAGCGAGTCTATGACATGGTGCGCCATGCGCATGAGATCGGTGGTGGCGTGCAGCCCAAGCCCCTTATCGAGCACCATGGTATACCCGGTCGCCCGCGGCTTGCTGTTGACGCGCGTCCGCACCGGCGGATCGACAATTCCTTCCCAAGCTTGCGGCATACGTCGCTTTCTCCTTAGTGTTTAGGCCATTCGTTCACGAGGTCGCGTTGCTCCGGTCCAGTGTCCCTCCATTTCGGCTGGCGCTGAACGTGGAGGCGACACACTTACAAGCAACATGATACTTACCACACAGTCACTGGCGGGCGAAGCGGTAGTGGATGCGGGGGCTATTTTCCAAGGGAACACGTGCACACGCTCGACTTCCCGATTCGCCCTCAATGACACTGCAATTCACTTCAACGATCCTACAGTCCTTCCATACAGTTGTGCGTCCCGGCCAATATGTCCTTTGCCCGCACTATTAGGTTGGTGTGATCGTGCACCAAGCGGGTCATGCCGTCCAAGCGTTTGGCCGCTATGTCTGGCGCGTCGGCGCCGGCAATTGGAATACGATCATAGAGCAGCGCCGACCCGCCAATCTTCTCGGAAGCGTTGTCAAACAATAGCTTCACCATCTTGGGGCCAGGATTCACATCGGAGACTACGGCAGTCGCGCGTCCCGACTCGATCTTGGGGAAGAGCAGCGAGAGAGTGGGATTGACCAACTCGTCGGCCGCCGGCGCTACCGCCGCCAGGTCTACGGCCAGTTTATGCGCCCACACGTGCTCCACGTCCGGCAAATCGAGTCCTAGCTGCTCCGCAACATCCGGGAAGTCGTACACAAAATTGCCCTGGCGGATGTTGTCTACCAACGATCCTTTGTGGAAGACCACGTCGCCGCCGCGAAACTCTAGGTGGGTCATCTCCGTGCTGTACACCTGATAGCCGCGCCGCAACCCTTCCAGCAAGAAGACTGTCTTGCCTGCGCCCGCGCCGCCGACCACAAGCATCAGCTCATGACGCTCAGGCAAATACATGGCGGAGGCATGAAAACTGAAGATTCCGTGACAACGCTCCAAGACCGCCAACGCAAAGCGGAAGAAGAGACCTATGTTGCCGAAGAGCGAACAGCGCCGGTCCGAACACGCTTGCTCCAGTCCGGAAAAGTCCCCTACGGCGAAGACCTCGTGCGCGCCGATGCGCACGGATGGCTGCGTCGCAGGCAGATCCAGGATGTACATGCGCCCGTCAAGCGGCTCCGCGAAGGGTATTTCAGGCACGGCGTGCACATTCGTCACGAGCGATTGAATGACGGAACGGCTCTCGAAGAACTCAGGGTTGCTGATAAGCTGCGGATTGCTGGAAATCAGGCCGAAGCGACCCTTAAGGATGCGGACCGCGCGTCGGGACAAATCTTCTCGCCCACCTGCTTCCTCCAAGAGGGAGCGTGGTGAATCGTCGTGCTCTGCGGCAATGCTCAAGGCATTTCCTCAAGACTCAAATAGCGGAGTAGGAGACGGTGTATGCGTTGCTTCACTCTAGCACGGCGATACTGCACATTCAAGGACTCTTCGCCTTGGCTGGTGATTCCAGGGCAGCGACTTCGAGCGGGAAACTCAGCGCACATTCCACACTCAAATTGATGTGATAGTGATCCTCCAACGAAACCCTTGCGATTCCCCTTCCCCCTTGATGGAGACCTTTGCGTTGCTCTGACGGGTACGCAAGATTGGGCTGGTACGGTCAAGACTCACCCTCACCCTAGCCCTCTCCCTGTACAGACTGGGTTGATAGGTTACACAGGTTGTTTTCTGAGGTCTAGGGATTTTATGCGTTGGACTGAGAAGTACGCATCCCAGACGCCATCGGTTTGGGTAGGCCTGAGTGCGACGCGTTTGTGCCTAAAGGCCTTACCCACAGCGAGTACATTGCCCTGGAAGGAGATGCGGCCGGAGACATCGACGCTGCGCACCTGGTCGTCGGGAGCATAGGCGAGGGCAGACAAGGTTTCAGGGAAATGCCGCGGGCTCGGCGTGTATCTGGTGATGGGAGTGTCGAGATCGAGAGCATGGTGGGGGCGTTTCAAGTTGTAGAAGCTGCGCCAGGTGTCGAAGGCGCGTTGGCAGTGATCCAGGTCGGTGAAGGTGGTACCTGCCAGCAGTTTGCTCTTCAGCGAGCGGTGGAAGCGTTCCAGTTTCCCCAGTGTCTGGGGATGGTAGGGTCTACTGTGGAGCACGTTGCTGCCCAGCTACATGAGCCAGACGGTGAGAGGCGTACAGGGCTGGGCGCTGGCATTGCCCCGGGAGAGCCGTTGTCCATGAGCATGGCCTGGGGCAGGCCGTAGCGGTGAAAGACAGTGGTGAGGCGGTCTTGGACCGTCTCTCCCCGCTCGTTGGCACAGGCTTGTAGGGCGAGGTTGAAGCGGGAATGATCGTCCAGGAGGGTGAGGGGATGACAGCGGTTCTGCTGCATGACGAAATGCCCCTTGAAGTCCAACTGCCACAGCGCGTTGGGCTGGGGATGCTCAAACCTGATGTGGGGTGTATGCTTGGCACTCTTCTCCGGATCGATGAGCCCATAGCGTTAGAGCACAGCGTGGTTGGTGCTCTTGGCCGGCACGTCGGTGACCCCCTGGTTCTGCAGCATTCTGCGCAGCACATGCGTGCCCTTCTTGGGATGCGCCAAGCGCAGCGCGATGATGCGCTCCTCCAGCTCCCGGCTCGTTTGGTGCGGGCAGGTGTGCGGACGGTGCGACCGGTCGTGCAGACCGTCTGCACCAGCCTCCGCGTACCGCCGCAGCGTCTTGTAGCCGGTCTTGCGGCTGAGGGTGAACCGACCGCACAATTCGCTCATACGCACCGCGCCACTATTGGCCAGCGCAATAAACTCTTCCCGGGCAGACATAAGCGTCTCCACCTGCCACGGCATGGTGCTCCTCCAGCTAAGAGATTCTCCATGCCTATAGGTGTAACCCATCAACCCGAACATGTGTTACCCATCAACCCGGTCTATACATCCCCAGGGAGAGGGCGCAAGTTGTGCAATGGTCACTAGTAGGGAGAACTCATTACCGTGTATCGCTATTTGGCCCTCGCATTGGCAACTCTCATCGCACTCCTGCTCGTTGCTTGCGGCGGCGAAGACGAAGCGCCGGAGGCAGAGCAAGTCCTTGCCCTTTACCTGAAAGAGGCGGATTTTCGTCCACATTCTTTGCAGCCTCGACACTCCTACTGCAGCAAAGATGGATTCCCGCTTGCGCGGGAATGACGGATCGAGCGCCACACCATCTTTCGTAGCTCGGGGCCTATCCCCGCTCCCGCCTCGACCAATTCCTGCGTTTGCACCCGTTTGTGCTGAGGGCTGCGCGAAGCCCCTGTCGCAGCATGCACGGTGAAGAGTAGGGGCACGACATGTCGTGCCCCTACTCTGCCGAACAGTTGACTTGCAGTTGCGGAATACGAGTCCATATCTTCTGCGATCTAAATAGCGGGAATGAAGAGAAGATGGACTCCCGTTTTCATGGGAATGACGGAAGCGGTGGGCGGGCTTTGCGCTTCAATGACTACTTTTCTGCCGCCCGAGCTCCTTACCATTGACGAACTACCGCCCTTAGAGTCACCATTACCTCAACTACCGACGAGCAAAGATGGAGGAGTGACATGTCAGAAGATGTTGGTTTTGTCACCATGGGGCAAACGTCCGAGCGCGAGGATGTCCCCGAAATCGGGGTAGGCATGCTGGGCTACGCGTTCATGGGCAAAGCCCACAGCAACGCCCTGCGCAAAATTCCCTACATGGTCGAACCGCTGCCGGCGGTTCCGGCGCTCGTTTCCATTTGCGGGCGCAACGAGGGTGCGGTGCGGGATGCCGCCGCTCGCTATGGCTTTCAAAATTACTGCACCGACTGGCGCGACCTTGTCCAGGACGACGCCATCCAGCTTTTCGACAACGGCGGGCCGAACGACACCCACGCCGAGCCCTGCATCGCCGCCGCCGAGGCCGGCAAGCACATAATTTGCGAAAAGCCGCTCGCGCGCACGGCCCAAGAAGCCAAGACCATGTTGGAGGCGGTGCAGAAGGCCGGCGTCAAGCACGCCTGCGCCTTCAACTATCGCTTCATACCGGCCCTGCGGCTGGCGCGGGAGATGATCGAGCGCGGCGAGTTGGGGCAGATCTTTCACTTTCGGGCGGTGTACTTGCAAGAGTGGATCATGGACCCGCAGTTCCCCATGGTCTGGCGTTTGAAGAAAGAGATTGCGGGCAGTGGGTCGCTGGGTGATTTGGGCGCGCACATCATCGATCTGGCGCGCTTCCTCGTCGGCGAGCTAACTGCGGTTTCCGGCCTCACGCAGACCTTCATCAAGGAACGCCCCACCGACGACGGCGGCCGGGACACGGTGGACGTGGACGACGCCTTTGTCTCGCTGGTGCAATTTGCGAATGGCGCTATTGGCACGCTCGAGGCCAGCCGCTACGCCAACGGCCGCAAGAACCACCAGCGCATCGAGATCAACGGCTCCAAGGGCAGCATCGTCTTCAACTTGGAGCGGCTGAATGAGCTCGAAGTCCATCTCAGCGACAGTGAGCCGGCAAGCCATGCGCAGGGCTTCCGCCAGGTGCTCGTCACCGAGGCCGACCATCCGTTTTGGAAATACTGGTGGCCCCACGGCCACATCATCGGCTGGGAGCACACCTTCGTGCACGAACTCACGCATCTGCTCGACGCCATCGTAAACGACACGGAAGTCGCCCCTTACGGCGCTGATTTCGAGGACGGCTACCGCGCCGCCGTGATCTGCGACGCGGTGCTGGAGTCCGCTGCCAACGGCGGTGGATTGGTGCCAATACAGTACTAATGCAGGCGCGAGGTACCCATTTCACCGACCGTCTTTCCGATTGCCACATCCTAGTAGCGCGGGGCCTTGTGCCCTGCTGTGGCATGCAATGCGCGACCATCGAATGGGAAAGGCAAAACTTGCGTAAATGTGGTCATCTGTTGCGGCTAGTCATATAATATGACTATATGAAAGGAGGCGACCATGAAAGAAATTGGGGCCGCAAAGTTCAAGGAACAGTGCTTGGCACTATTGGATAACCTAGACGCCGATGGCCTGATCGTCACCAAACGTGGCAAGCCGGTAGCACGCGTAATTCCCTACGAAGCTAATGATGGCGACCTTATCGGCAGCCTGCGGGGTAAGCTAAAGATCAAGGGAGACATTTCCACGACCGGTCTCCGCTGGAACGCAGATGCTCAATCTTGATACGCAAATCTTGTTGTTAGCGCTCGACGGCGAGCTACACGCGAGTGAGCAAAGCCTGCTGGCGCGCAGCCGCTGGTCAATTTCGTCCATCGTTTTGTGGGAACTGGCCAAGCTCGTCCAACTCAGCCGAATTCAGTTGGATTTTGAAGACCGACGAGTGGCACGCCTTCTAAACCGTCTGCAGGTGTGGCCGCTTGACCTTGATGTTGCGCGCGCTTCAACCCGCCTCGACTTCAGCAGCGATCCCGCGGACGAGATTATTGCCGCGACCAGTGTCGTGCACAATGTCCCATTGCTTACACGCGACTCTAAGACGCGCCGTTCGAAGATAGTACCTCTAGCGATGTAGTCACTTCAGGACTTAGACTAGAATCCAAGAAGGATTACTGGAGGCTCAGGCACGACGCTCCCGTAAAGAACACCAAACACAGCAGGAGGCATTAGCGATGAAACTCGGTGTATTGACGGTACTCTTGGGCGATTTGCCCTTTGAAGAGGCGCTCGACTACCTGCGCGACTTGGGCGTACAGTCGGTGGAAATCGGCTGTGGCAACTACCCCGGCAACGCCCACTGCGATCCGGACAAGCTGCTTGGCGACGACAAGGCGTGCGACGCCTTTCTCAACGCCGTTACCAGCCGCGACATGGACATTTGCGCGCTTTCCACCCACGGCAATCCGCTGCATCCCAATCCCAAGATCGCGCGCGCCCATGCCGAGACCCAGCGCAAGACTATCCAACTTGCCCACAAACTTGGCGTCCAGACTGTGGTGGGCTTCTCCGGTTGCCCCGGCGATTCCGACGGATCAAAGTACCCCAACTGGGTCACCTGTCCCTGGCCGACAGACTACTTGGAGATTCTCGAGTGGCAGTGGGAACAGAAGGTCATCCCCTACTGGAAAGCAGAAGCCGACTACCTGCGGGAGCATGACGCCCGCATTGCCTTAGAGATGCACCCAGGCTTCGTGGTCTACAATTCCGAGACCTGCCTGCAGTTGCGGGATGCCTGCGGGCCGGAGATCGGCGCGAACCTGGACCCCAGCCACCTCTTCTGGCAAGGCTGCGACATTGTGGCCGTCATCCGCGAATTGGGCGACGCCGGCGCGCTCTACCACTTCCACGCTAAGGACACCAAGGTCCACCCGCTGAATGCAGCAAAACACGGCGTCTTGGATACAAAATCCTACACAGATGAGAAGAACCGCTCCTGGCTCTTCCGCAGCGTCGGCTACGGCCACGACTACGGCTACTGGAAGGATATCGTGAGCGAATTGCGCCTCGCCGGTTACGACGGCGTGCTCTCCATCGAGCACGAGGATAGCCTGATGTCATCCAACGAGGGCCTGGAGAAAGGCGTGAAGTTCCTCAAGGATATCCTCATCTTCGAGCAACCCGGCACTGCCTACTGGGCGTAGGCGCCAGCAAGGTCAAGCGAGCAGATATGCGCTCGCTCAAGCGAGAGTGCTGACTGTTCGGGGACGTTGGACCGAAAACACGTAGGGGCGCGACATGTCGTGCCCCTACCGCCTTATCGCAACAGTGTTGGTCGCCCTCACCCTAGCACTCTCCCCCAGGAGAGGGAACTATTTGTACCGCCTTGTAGTTTAGATTGCCTTGAGAACAGCCAACTGGATGGCGGTACCGCCAAGGCTGTGGCAACACGGTAGTTACGCCCCCCATCCTGGGGCCTCTATCGCCTACTCACCTGCTACTTGCGCCGCCACATTGCTTCCAGCCGGTCCTGCGGCGTGAACCCTAGCAGGCGCTTGTTCTTTTCGCAGGAGTACCGCTGGTGTGGCAGGTCGGCGAGGATGTTGAAGACCTCGCAACGGGAAGGGAGCGTCGCCAGATCGACGGTGAGGCCGAGGCGAATTGCCTGCGCGGCGTCGCGCCAGGTGATAGCGATGCGCCCCTCTCGCGAAAACTCGCGGCAAACAAACTCGCCCAGGTGGTTTGCCAAGACCGGCGGCGCCGTTGCAGGCCGGGGCCGCCACTGTTCATTGATTGCCCAATCATTGGCGCAACGGGCAAAGAGACTCAAGCTGCTCGCGTAGATGCAGCGCAAGACCCCGGCCTCGCTGGCGGCATGTAAGAGATTGTAGGTACAGCGAGTCTGGTAGTCGATCTGACGGTTCGCGGAGATCTAAGTCCCAGCGATGATCTCTGCTGGGGCAAGGCCAGGTGTATGAGCACGTCCACGTCGGCGACGAGCCGGTCGGTTGCTTCATCGTGGCCGAGTTCGCAGCGCACAAACGGCCATTGCGTCGACACGTCCACCACGTCCGTCAACCGCACGCAGTTGTCCTTGGAGAACGCACGCGCCAGGTCTTGCGCCAGCGTAGAGGCCCCGGACGTAATCAGGATGGTTACGCAAGCGGCTCCATATCGTCCCAACTAACGCCCACTTTGGCGTCCGCCTTCACCGGCACGTCGAGCGTCACGGCGTTTTCCATGAGCGGCACCACCAAATCGACACACGCATCCACAACCCCCGCATCGCACTCGAAAACAAGCTCATCGTGCACCTGCAGCAGCATGCGCACCGGCAGCCCGGTTGCCGCCAGTTGATCGGCCACGTGTAGCATGGCCACCTTGATGATGTCGGCGGACGTGCCCTGCACCGGCATGTTGATCGCCATGCGTTCGGCTGCCTGGCGCACGTTGAAGTTTGAGGCTTGCAGTTCGCGCAAGTAGCGGCGGCGTCCCAGCAGGGTCTCCACGTAGCCGTATTCGTTGCCAAATTGAATCGTACGTTTCGTGTACTCCCGTACGCCCTCATACGTTTCCATGTAGTTCTTTATAAATTCCGCCGCCTCTTGGTAGTCGAGGTCAGTGCGCTGTTCCAAGCCGTGGGCCGTCACGCCGTAGATGATGCCGAAGTTCACCGTCTTCGCCGTGCGGCGCATAGCAGCCGTAACCCCGTCCATCGCCACGTCGAAGAGTTGACTGGCGGTAAAGGTGTGAATGTCTTCCTCGTTGCGAAACGCCCTGCAGAGTTCCTCGTCCTGGCTCAGGTGCGCCAGCACGCGCAGGTCGATCTGCGAGTAGTCGGCGGCCAGCAAGACCTGGCCGGCGCCGCCCGCCACGAACGCCTTGCGAATGCGCCGTCCCTCGTCGGTGCGAATGGGAATGTTCTGCAGGTTGGGATCGTTGGACGAGAGCCGTCCGGTGGCGGCGCCGGTTTGTTCGAATGTCGTGTGGATTCGGTGCGTCAGCGGGTTTACCTTCGTCGGTAATGCGTCGAGATAGGTGGACTTGAGCTTGGTTAGCTGGCGGTACTCCAGCACGTGCCCGATAACCGGGTGCACCTCCCGCAATGCTTCTAAGATCGAGGAATCGGTAGAGTACCCAGTCTTAGTCTTTTTGGTGAGGGAAATGCCAAGCTCGTTGACGAGAATATCACCAAGCTGTTTGGGCGAATTGACTTTGAATTCATGCCCCACATCTTCATAGATCTCGCCCTCGATCTTCTTGATGCGCGTCGCCATTTCTTCCGTAAGCCGCTGGAGGAGGTCAACGTCCACGGCAATGCCCGCGAATTCCATGTGCGCAATCACGGTCGCCAACGGCAACTCCAACTCGTCGTGCAGCTTGCGCACGTTGCGCTCATCGAGGTCTTTGCCCAGAGCAGCGCGGAGAGCCAACAGTACCTCGGCTTCATGCGCGGCTGTCTGCGCCAACGCAGCGGGATCGGCGCCGGCCAGCGACTTCTTGCGGTCGCGCAAATCATCCACGCTTTCCATAGTGGTCCCGAGGACGTCAAAGACGACGTGCTTGAGCGTGGTGGAGCGGGCGCCGGTGACGTTAGCCAGATAGCCGGCCAGGTGGCAGTCGAAGACAACCCCGGCCAAGAATATGCCCTGGGACAGCAACGCCAAACTCAGAATCTTGGCATCGAACACGACTTTGGGTACGTTCACATCGCTAAGCACGGGCCTGACCGCCTGCAGGGCGGCAGCATCGGCCACGTCAACGTAAGCGGCCTCACTGTTGCCCCACGCAAATGCGAGGCCGCGCAGCCGGGGCCAGGCAGGTGGATCGGGTTCGAGGACCGGCGCCACGGCAACCTCGCCAACGTTACGCAACGTAGCGCACAGACCCTCAATCGCATCCGCTTGACTGAGCACCTGAGCCACCGTCTCAGTTGTCGCATTGCCGAAAAGCGCGGCCTGCCCTGACTCCTCTGCAGCGGGTTGCGGCAAACGATCGAGCAGCGACCGGAAGCTCAGTTCTTTGAACAATGCGAGCACTTGTTCCCGATCGAAATCGCCCAGTTCGCTCTCTCCCGGATCCAGCGTGATGGCCACGTCGCGCACGATAGTAACCAGTTCGCGGCTGCGCGCGAGTTGCTCGCCATCCTCCTCCAGCGCCTTCTGTTGACGAGCAGGCAGTTCATAGAGGTGTTCGAGAATGCCCTCGATGTTGCCGTACTTGTTCAAGAGTGTGCCCGCAGTCTTCGCGCCGATGCCGCGCACGCCGGGCACGTTGTCGGAAGTGTCGCCCACCAGCGCTTTGTAGTCGATTACTTGCGCAGGGGTAAGCCCCTGAAAGCGCCCCGCAACCTCCTCGGGCCCGACCTCTGCCAACTCGCCGGAGCGGGGCCGCGGCACGAGCAAGTGCACCAAATCGTCGACAAGCTGGTATGCATCCGTGTCGCCGGTCACGATGAGGGTGGGAATCTCTTGTTCCGCCGCCTGGCGTGACAAAGTGCCGAGCACGTCATCGGCCTCATAGCCCTCCACTGCAAAGATAGGAATGCTGAAGGTCTCGACAACTTGCCGCACCCGGTCCATCTGCTGGTAGAGCAACGGGTCGCCCTCCGGGCGCGTCGCCTTGTAGTCGGCAAATTGCTCGTGGCGGAAGGTGGGGCCGGGCAGATCGAAGGCAACGATGACGTACTTTGGCCTTATCTTGTCGATGACGTAGAGGAGCGTGTTCGTGAAGCCAAAGACTGCATTGGTCAGTTCGCCGGACTCGCTGGTAAAATCCTTCGGCACCGCAAAGAAGGCACGGTGCACGATGGAGTGTCCGTCTATGAGAACCAGCGAATCGGTCGGTGTTTTGGCGTTTGTAAGGCTCATCGGGAAGGAATCCTAGCGCTGGCGCAGATGGCTGACGTACCTTGGTCGCAATTCCTAGCATACGCCGCCGCGTTTTCGTGGGCAAGATGACGGGATACTCAAACGCCTTACCAACTGCGATGGAAAGGACTGCGGTCAAGGAAATCTGTTAGGCTTCCATTGTATTCAATGGAACCGCCGGTTCTCAGTGACAAACTCAGGATGCAGCGGCCGCTGCCTAGCGACTTTGGCGGACGCGAACCGGCGCCGAGCAAACACGACCGCCCGGTAGGGCGCGCACCAAGGAACTTTTGTGCAAGTCAGACACTTCCTCGTTCGCAACAGCGATGCCCCAGAGCTCATCGAGCTCTTCCTCGTCGCGGGCATAGCCTCGGTGTTGGCGATCCGGGGGTTCCTTGCCGCCACCGGCTACCCGCAGTTGGGCGGCGATGGACTGCATATTGCCCACATGCTCTGGGGCGGGCTCTTCATGACTTTCTCCATGCTCTTGCTGTTCGCCGCGTTGGGTCGGGTCGCGCAGCGGCTCGCCGCTATACTCGGAGGCATTGGGTTCGGCACGTTCATCGATGAGTTGGGAAAGTTTATTACCAGCGATAACAACTACTTCTACGAGCCCACCATCGGCCTGATCTACATTATCTTCATCGCGATCTTTCTTGTGCTGGAGGCGTTTCGGCGACAGGAGCCGGGCCCGTCGGCGGCGCTCGCAAACGCGTTCAACCAATTGGAATCGGCGGCCGGCAGACCGCTGGATGCCGAGACGAAACGCACCACGCTCGATCTGCTCGCAAAGTCCGATGAATCGGACCCACTCGTCCAAGGGCTAACCACGTTTGTCCGGTCCATCAAACCGCAGCCGGTACCGGACATGAGCTTCTACTTTCGAGCGCGGGACTTCATCGTAAGTCTCTACAGCCGTGTAGTCCTCTCACGTTGGTTCAGGCCGGTTCTCATTGGATTGTTCCTGTTGTTCGCCGTTTTTCAGATAGCCATAGTGTTGCTCGTTGTGTTGGCCGGGCTTCTTGTCGGCGCGTTCGACGAGATGCAACTAGGTTTCACGGGCATTGCCACGCTCTGCTCTGTGGCGGTTACGGGTTTGCTCACGCTGATTGGCATCCTCCAACTGAGGCGTTCTCGACTTGCTGCCTACCACTGGTTTGTGCGCAGTGTGCTTGTGAGCATCTTCGTGACACAGGTATTCACATTCTTGGAATCGGAACTCTCGGCGCTTTGGGGCCTTACGCTCGACATCTTGATCTACACCGCGCTCAAGATCATGATCGAGCAGGAGCAGCTCATGGATACCGGGCTGGAGGAATCCTCCCCGCCAGCCGTGGAAGACTCCTAAACAGGCACGAACTGCCCACATCGTTTGGCAGTTCTCTGCTTTGCGTGCTCCATGACCACTTTCCCCAGCTCCATACCACTCACTGCCGCACTCATCACTGTGATGCGACGATTGTCATAGGGACCTTCGGCCCCATATGGGCACGGTTTCACAGCGCGAATTCGTGGCATACTGAATAGACTATTGTGCCGAATCGCTAGGTTGAGCAGGAAACTTCCCAGAAAGCCCCGTGATGCTGCGCGTACCCAGACCCAAAGCACAGGCTCGAGCGAGCTACGACAGAATGAGCCGCTCGTATGATCTATTTGCGGGAGCATTTGAGAAGAGACTGCGCAACTTGGCATTGGCGCAACTTGGCGTCAGGGAGGGCGAGACGGTTCTTGAAATCGGCTTTGGCACGGGACACTGCCTCAAGCAAATAGCTGAGACGGTAGGCGCATCAGGCCGAGTGTGCGGCGTAGATCTCTCCGCCGGCATGCTGGAAGTAAGTAGACGGCGGCTCGACCGAGCGGGATTGACGGATAGGGTCGAATTGCACTGCGGCGACGCGGCGGAACTGGCGTATGCGGCTGAGACGTTCGACGCGGTCTTCATGAGTTTTACTCTGGAGCTTTTCGACACTCCCGAAATTCCCGTTGTGCTTGGCGAGGTAAGGCGCGTTCTCAAGCCCGGCGGCAGGCTGGGCGTGGTCAGCCTTGCGCGCGAGGACGGAGTCTCACTGATGCTGCGGGCGTATGAGTGGTGCCACCAACGCCTGCCCCAGTACATTGACTGCCGGCCCATCTACGTTGAGGAGGCGATTGCAGACGCCGGGTTCCAACTGGACTACCGGGAGAAGGAAAGACTCTGGGGACTGCCGGCGAAGATTGCGCTTGGCGTGAAACGCGGCTAGCCAGAGCCTCAATCCTCTTTCATCGTCTTGAATTGGGGGCGAACTCTCGAGGAAAATGTAGCGCGGTGGCTTGTACCCCGCCTTTGGCAGAGCTCTTAGAAGATGGGAAGGCAATTTTCCGCTTGTCCGGAAATGACGGCGCTGGGGTGTCTCAATTCCAAGCGGAGAATCGGCGGCGGCGCAACCCTCACACTGCGCATCTTAGACGGGCACTCCGGTCAGTCATCTAAGTACCCACGGAGCATATCCAGCGCTGCCCCCTCATGCGCGTAGATATCGCTTACCTGCGCTTGCATCCGCGCGAAGAGATCGTCGATCCAATCATCGTCGCATGGGAATTCGGCATCCACGATTGGGCGCATAGCTTCGAATTCTTTGCCAAGACCCACAATTGTCTCCGCCTGGTCGTCCCCGCCGGATTTGATGGCTTCCTCCCGTCCATCGAGTAGTGTACGGGCGGCTGCCAGGAGTTCTACCCCGGGGTCGAGCGACGTATCCGCGAGCGCCTGCCATTTGGCGCCAATAGCGCGGTATTCCCTGGCGGCGTCGCTGAGCGCGGGCGAGGCCAAAACCGCCGCGGCTTCCTCCAGAAAGTCAGCGTACATGCCCCGCAGGGCGGTGCCGTCACTGCCTTCGTGCACGATCCCTTCGTAGACCGAGACCAGGCCGGAAAAGAGGCATTTGCCTCCCGCAAACACGGTGGGCCAGCCTTTGGCGTTCTTGGTATCCGTCAGCATGCGGGCCCACTTGCGCAACGTGGGCAACGCGAACGAGGTCGACTTGGAACCCAGATACTCGATATTGCCGCGAATGCCCGCAGTGACAGCCGCCGGCAAGTCGATCTCTTCAGAGGGCGAGAGCAGCAAGAGACGATTCTTGAACGAAGGAATGCGCTGGCGGGCGGCGGTGAGAGACGCGCTCGGCACGGTGAAGGGCTGCACGCCCGTATCGTCAATCGTGTATGTGTCTGCCGCCGCATCGTAGCCGCAGGCGGTCACGACCCAACTGAACCAACCGGTGTCGTCGGTGTCGCGATTGTAGTAGTCGAGCAATTCCCGTTCGAGCCAGAGGATGGCAGGATTGCCCGCGGCCAGCGCGTCGCGGAGCGTCTGCCCCGCCTTCTTCATGCCGCCGGTCTCATGGAACTCAGCCGTCACGCCAATCCGTTCACAGAGCTGCGTGACGTAGCGCACCGGGTAGTTGAACTGGTGCTGGAAGCCGAAGACGATGGCGGGTCGGCTATGCTCCTTGAACTCCCAGAGGATGTAGCACGCTCCCAATCCACCCCCGATACCAAAGAGCATGGCCTCGCTGAACGGCTTGCCGGTGGCCGGGTCTTCCACGCCCAGATAGCGCAGGCAATTGGCGATGGTGGCGGTTTCCGGATGAATTCCGCCAAAGTAATCGTAGCCGGGGATTATTGCCGTGCTCATACGCGCTCCATTTCTGATTGCTGGCAATTCTTAGATCTGACGATTGCAATACGTGTACTGCCTCGTTGCACGCAGACAAATCCACACAGGCCTGTGCAAATCCGCGTTGCCTTGCCATTCCAGTAACATTTCGTTGCTCACTCGGGCAAGGCGACGACCCACGCGCGGAAGGCCTCACCGCGCTCGAATTCATGTTGAAACATGCCAAATGAGGCGCAGCCCGGTGACAGAATGACCGCGTCGCCGGCGCGGGCCAGTGCAACGGCCTGTCCAAGCGCCTGTTCCAGGCTTCCAAAACGTCCGGCCACCGGCAGGCGCAACGCTGCCGCCAGACGGTCCGTCGCGCTGCCCTCCACGAGCACTATGCCTCTAATCGAATCTCTGTGGGCGTCCAGCGTCTGCGCCAGCCCCGTGAAGTCAAGGCGTTTATCCGCACCACCCAGAATGAGAATTTTCGGACCGGGAGTCGCCTCGATGCAGGCAACCGTGGCGGTGGGCATGGTGGCGGTCGTGTCATTGATGAAGCGGATGCCCCGCCACTCGCGCACCAACTCCTGCCGGTGCGGCACGCCGCTGAAGTCCCGTATCGCCGTGGCAATGGCGGCCGCGTCCACACCCCACGCCCGCGCGGCAGCGGCCGCCGCGGCCATGTTCTCGCGCTGGTGGACTCCGTGCAGCGGAGACTCTTCAGCCCCAGGGATCGCGTCCTGGTGAGAAAACCAGACCACCTGTCCCGGGGCGCGCGCGCCAAAGTGCCGGGTGTACGCATTGACCTTGTTGAGCACGGCTATGTCACCCGGGCCCTGAAAACGTATGTTGATTTCCTTGGCAGCAGCATAGTCGTCCATGTCTCGATACCGGTTCAGGTGGTCGGGCAGCACATTGGTCACCACGGCCAGCGGCGGACTGTACGCATGCGACACGAACGCTTCCAACTGCCAACTGGACAATTCCAGGACAACCCGGCTTTCTGGCGTGATTTCTCCAAGCTGACTCAGCATTGAGACGCGCAGATTTCCGGCGGTTATAACGTGATGTCCGGCCGCGGCCAGCATCTGCGAGAGTAGCACCGTGGTCGTGGTCTTGCCCTTCGTGCCGGTAACCCCCACTACGAACGCACTAGGGCAAGCCTCTATGAAAAGGCTGCTCTCCATCTCGATCCGTGCGCCGGCCGCGCGCGCCACGGCGAGAAATGGGGATTCAAGCGGCACGGCGGGATTGCGCACGACGAGGTCGGCTTGCCGGAAGTCGTCTTCCTCGTGTCGGCCCAGCACGTAGCTAAGCGGTAGACCTGCCAGCGCCGCCAGCGAGGGGCGCAACGTCGCCTCGTCCCGCAGATCTGTCACCGTCACCAAGGCGCCCTGCGCCGCGAGGTACTGCGCAACACCGACGCCGCCGCCATGCAACCCCAGCCCCATCACCACCACCCGACAGCCTGTAAGGTCTTTAGTGCCGGAGCGGAGTCTATCGTCGAGGGTCGTGGGTTTCATGCAGCGCGCTCGCGCTTATGGCAGCGCAGTTTGGAATCCAGTGCTTCTTCTAGGCAATCCCTTTGCCTGGGTTGCCAGAGACCCTCGCGCACTCCCAACAATGAACTAACTGTCCCATCTCCCCGTGGGAGAGGGCTAGAGCCTGTCCCGTACGTGATACCGGGGTGAGGGTTAACGGCCCCAATCCTCCAATCGAGAGCACCAGAGCCTGCTCCGTATTCGATACGTGGGTACGGGTAAACGCCTATCAACTCAATCTCATCCAGCTTGGTCGCCTGAGCAGCGCAAGGCCTGCCCCACAGTGCAATTGGATCTCCGACGAGGCCGATCGCATCACCCACCGCCTCCTTTGCTACCATTGTACTATGACCGATTCACCTTGCGACCAAGTCGCAGTGGCGCCAAAACCGTAGCGCAACGTTTCCTGTGCACGGAATATAACGATATGGCACGTTTTCTCTTCGTCTCGATACCTGCCTCCGGACACGTAAACCCCACGCTCCCCATTGTGCAGGCGCTGGTGGCACGCGGGCACGCCGTGGGCTACGCCACGGGCCCGAACATTGCACAAACCGTAGGCCCGCTGGTCACGCAATTCTTCTCAGTGGGGCCGGATGCAAGTCCGGCGGCAATTCAAAAGTGGTGGCCGGACATGGGCCGGTTGCGCGGGGTGCGGCGCTTGAACTTCATGATTCGCGAGGTCATGTTTCCGTTTGCCCAGAGTGTTGCCAGCGAGGTCCTGGACGTTTCGGATTCTTTTCAGCCGGACGTGCTTGTATTTGACGCTTTCACCCACCCGGCGAGTATTGTGGCGGAACTCACCGGTTTGCCTTGGGCTACCACGACCGTGGTGCCCGGCTTGCTGGACACCACGCGCGCACATCCCTACGGATTGGGGCTTCCTTACCCTCCCAATGGGCTCCAGCGTCTCGCAACGCCGCTGCTACGGTGGCTCTTCCAAGCCGTTGCTCGCAGGCACGACCGCCAGTTCAACGGGATTCGTGCTCAGTTCGACCTGCCGCCCATTCGTGATAGCTATCTTGAGAGCACAATTTCGCCAAACATGGTGCTCGCGCTTATGCCGCAGGAGTTTGAATATCCTCGCAAAGCCTGGCCGCCTCCGGTACACTTCGTCGGTCCTGCCCTTTGGGACCGCCCGGGTGACTACACGATTCCAGCGTGGCTCGAGGCGTTGCCAAGTGAGCGCCCGCTCGTATACGCCACGATCGGCACGGTACAGAGCGTCTATCAGTCGACATTCTTCGGCACGCTCTTTGCGGCGGCACGCGATCTGGATGCCGACGTGGTGGTGACCACCGGCGGCAATCTCTCCGACCTGCCCACGCCGCCCGCAAACGTCCAGGTGGAACGCTACGTGCCGAACAGCGTCATCATTCCGAAGGCGAGCATTGTGCTGCATCACGGTGGCGCGAGCTCAACCATGGGCGCGCTGCTGCACGGCAAGCCCGCCGTGGTGACGCCGTTTGCGGACGACCAGCCGGACAACGCGCAACGCCTGCGCTGGCTTGGCGCCGGCACGACCGTTGATCCCTACAAAGTGTCAAGCGCGGCACTGCGCGCGGCAATTGAAACGGCGCTTACGTCAGACGCAATGCGCGCACGGGCCACGGCCCTGGGGCAGACCTTGCAACAATACGACGCGGGGGGCACGGGGGCGGTACTCCTGGAGAAACTGGCGGAAACCGGTGCGCCAGTTCTGCGTGCTGCATCGCGCTCTACCTAGTTCTGCTCGCCAAGCCGGCGCGCTGTTCACGTGGAGTCTCCTAAACAAGTGACAGAGTGTGACAAGGCAAGTCGCTGCTCTGCGCGCCTGAAAGGCGAGGCAATACTTGCCGCCCGTCGCCGAGCCAAGCGGTAGTCTTCGAATTCAGTCTCACCCCGACGCTCACCCTCGATGAGACCATTTCGAACCCGCTTCCCCTCGATGGGGAAGGCCGGGATGGGGGCGAGAAGCCACTTGTCGACGAGCAACTGCAGAAATCTCACACGCCTCTAGATTCCGGTTTTCGCCGGAATGACGGATTCATGCAAGGTTCTCCGCAACGGAGAGAGTTCTACGCGACAAAGAGAAATCTACGCCGGTCTAGGTCTTTTTCGCCTGTCTGCCGGGGATGACAATTCGATAGCCAACCATAGTTGCAGACTAAACGCAGAATCTCATCCCTCGCAGAGCGCGGCCTACAACCACTTCGCGAACCAATCGAACGCTTTCGCGCCACTGAAGGCATGGCCGCCGGGGTGGAGATCCAAGTCGAGCCTGTCGCCGGCGCCGGCTGCGGCGTAGATGCGTTCCACGTCAGCGTAGCAACGCAGCGCATCGTCCTTCACAAAACAGTCATCGAGTTCGCCAGCCTCCACGAGGCACGGGCGCGGCGCGATCAGACCGGCAACCGCCGCAATGTCGCCAAAGGTCAGCAGGCCGCGCGCGAACTGCGAACCACAGGTGTTGCCCCGCCCGCGGTGGCCGATTGCATCCCAAATCGTGCTGAGATAGCAGACTATGTCGGCGCAGCGGACGCGCTCGTCCAGGGCCGTGAGATACGTCGTCATCGTCCCACCAAATGAGAGGCCGATCATGCCGATGCGGTCCGGGTCCACGTTGGGCAGCCCTTGCAGCAGATCGATGCCGCGCATGCCGTCCCAAATGTCGAGGGCAAGCAACTGGAATCCTAGGTAGCCATAGCCCAAATAGAGCGCATTGCAGCCGTCACGAGAGTCGCGCCGCCACTCGCGCGGCCCTTGACGCTCGCCAAACCCGCGCCAATCGGGAGCTAGGCAGACGTAGCCGCGCTCGGCAAGCTGCTGGGCATAGTTCACCCCGGACTGCCGCTCTTTTTGCTGCGCATAGTTGGGATCGTCTTGTGGAGGCAAGATGCCTGCAGGGTCATCCTTGCCGCGTCCGTGCCCATGCGCGCAGAGTATGGCAGGCCGCTTTTCCCCCGCTGCGATGTCTTTCGGCGTGAGCAGCCAGGCGGGCACCGTGGCGAACGCCTCGCTATCGTAGAGAATCTTCTCCCGGATGTAGCTGCCCTCGTCGTGGCGCTCGACCACCTCGACGTTGAGCGGTACCGGATCGGGATAGGGACCGATCATCTCCCGCACCTGAATCAATGTGCGCTCATGCCACGCCCGCCATTCATCGGCATCGGAGGGCAGCAACAGGGGCGCTGCGGTCGCCTTGGCGCGGGCGATCAGACCTTCCACGGGATCAACATAGGGACGCGTACTTACACTCACACTCATTTCCTCCTGGAGACTCTACGTAACCCTAGCGGAAGTGTGAAAAGTCTCCTCTCCCTCGATGGGAGAGGGCTAGGGTGAGGGTGAATCTCCTGAAATCCCTCCATTTGCATTCCGACTCTGCGCTGCTATGCGTTGACACTGCACACCGCAAGGGACCAATGTAGCAAGAAGACCCCTCTCCCCAGGAGACTGTCTCAATATATTCGTGCGCGGCACGGTGAAAGGGATGAGAGGCACAGTGAGATGGCGGGTGGTATGGACGAAACGGTAGAAGTGAGAGAGCCGTCCCCGGGGCGGCAATGGGCGAGACCCGGACCGCCACAGCGCGTGGAGGCTCTTGAGATTGAACGCGGTGGCCAGCAGGTGCCATTCAGACACCACGTGGCTGCGGCCTCTGAGCAGGAAGCGTCTGGCGTGGTGCCACTCCTTGAGCAGGCCAAAGACCGGCTCGACGATGGTACTACGGCGGCGGTACAACTGCTTGGCCGGTACGGTCGCCATCAACTGCCTGTGCCGTTGCAGTATCGGCTCGTGCTCGCTGATCTTTATGGAGCGGCCGCGCCGGGAGGTGGTGCAGACGCCGAAGGCCGGGCAGGAGAGGCAGTCCCGGCCGTTGGCTTGGTACCGCCTGACGCGGTAGCCGTTGCCGTGGGTCAAGCTGTGCGTGTAGGTGAGCACCTTTTGCTGAGGACACAGGTAGGTGTCGGTCTGCGGACAGTAGGTGAAGTGGTCCTTATGGTACGGGTGGCGGCGTCTGCGATCATGTGTCTCGGGCAGCAACACGGTGTGGCCGCCGGCGTGGCACGTGGCGAGGTTGGCCCCCGAATGGTAGCCCGCGTCTGCAACGGTCACCACGTTCCGCTCGTCGTCGATGTTCGCCTGCGCCGCCTCGATCAGCGGCGCCAGATGGGGATGGTCGTCGGCACTGGCGCTCACGTCCGCCGCCGTGATCAACCTACCCCGTGCGCCCACGTTCTCCGCCGCCAGTGGCGAAACCATCGCCTGCGCGTTGTAGCCGGTGATGAAGCCACCCTTGCCGGCCTTGAGCAGGGCCGCGTCTGCGTCGGTCAGGTTCGTGTAGTGCGGCCCGTCCGCAGCCGCGACGCGGGTCAGCGCGTCGTCCACCCGCCGCCGCAGGGCCTGGGCGTCGGCAAGTTCCTGCGGCAAAGTCGCCGGCGGCGCGGCGCCCCCCGTGGTGTTCTGCGCCTCCAAGTCCGCGATCGCTTGCTCGGTACGGGACAACAGCCGCTGCAGCCCCTGCGCGTCGTGGGTATGCCGCGTCCCGGCGTTGGCCGCGATCCTAGTGCCGTCCACCGCCTGGATGGCCAGGTCCACCAGCCCGGCACTGACAGCCGTGCGCACCGTGCGGCGCAGCAGCGTCCGCATCCGGTCGCGGTGCGCTTTGTAGAAGCGCCACAGTGTGTTGTGGTCGGGCTGCTGCATCCCCACCAGCCACATGTAGGGAACCTGATCTCTGCAGGCCGCCTCCAGCTTGCGGCAGGAACGCACACCGGTCATGAAACCGTATATCCATACGCTCAGCAGGGCTCGGGGATGATAGGCCCCGGCGCCACGCGGGTCGCCCTGCAGGTCAATCGCCAACGCCTCCCACGCCGCAGCATCAAGGCTGTCCACAAAGGCCGCCGCAAACCGCACAGGATGGTCTGCCGGCACCAGTTCGTCCAGCGTCGGCGGCAGCAACCAGGCTTGCTCACGACTGAACGGTCGCACCGGCATCACTACACCTCACTTCACGCTCTTCCTGCTCCCTCACCTTGCTTCTCTACTCCACAGTATATATATCCGGTAGAACTATTTTTGAGACACCCTCCCAGGGAGAGGGAGTCTTTTCGTCTACAGGCGAGGCCACTCACAAGTCTCCTCCTTGGGTATTAGGGAGGTCCGCCAGTCTTCTGCCAACTACGGCAAGAATAGTCTACTCCTTCCAACCTGTTGTCTCCCCGAAGAGCGCCATCGATTCCTCCCGTGTCAACACCCAGAGCGAGTAGATGCCAACGGCGGTGCCAAAGGGAAAATTGAAGAGTTGGAGCACGCTCAGGATGAGCACGAGGATCCGCGCCCAGTTCTGCCGCTTCAGCAGCCCGATGCCGCCAATGAGTCCGGGAGCGGAAACCAAGAACAGAAAGACACCAATAAACGCTGCGATCACCGCAAATATGCCTGCCACCGCAGATTCATTACTGGCAACCAACAACAGCCCAATACCCACAAAGATGAGCAGCAGAAATGCGGCTGCAAGTAATCCCAATATGCTCAGCACAATGTATAACCACGCCACGATGTTGACATGGGTCTGGCTATCCTCAGGACTCATGCGGGAAACCCTTCGTGTTTGCAGACGGTTAGGCGAGAGACTGGCGCACGCGGTCCGTGGCTGCCACGATATTCTGCAGTTTGGCGACGGCAGCGTCGCGGGGCACAGCCTGCAACCCGCAATCCGGATTTATCCAGAGCTGCTCCGGCGCGAAGTACTCCAGCGCCAGGCGAATGCGCGCTTCAATCTCTGCCACCGATTCTACACGCGGGTCTTGTGCATCCACAACTCCATAGCCCATGCCCCGGTCAGCGGGAAAGGGGTGCCTGCGCAAGATGTCGAGCAATTCGGGGGATACGTGCGCGAGCTCCAGACAGAAGACGTGCGCCGGCAGCTCCAGCATCTTGGGGTAAACCTCATGGAACGCGCCGTAGCACATGTGCGTGAAGATCGTGACGTGCGCCGGCAATCCGGCACAGATGCGCTGCATGGCCTCAATTGCCACGTCTAGCTCCGCCGGCTGATCGTAGCGGGTGACGAATGCCGGTTCATCTATCTGCAAGTACCGCACGCCCGCGGCGACGAGCGTCTGTACCTCCTCGCGCACGTATTCCGCCAAGCCCAGCACTGCCGCGCGGCGGTCAGGGTAGTAGAGATCGAATACCCAGTCCCGCAGCGTGTAGGGACCGGTCACCGTGACCTTAATGTCGCGCGCGGCGCGCGCAGCCGCGTAGCGGTACCATTCACGGAGCAATGTGCGCGGCGCGTTCGCCGGGCGCTTGATGACGGCCCGTTGGCCGTACATGTTGTCCAACACCCAGACCGGATCCGGGTCGATGTCGGCGCAGCCCCAGCCTTCCAGGAAGTAGGTGGTCATGGAGCGCCGGTACTGCTCGCCGTCTACCAGTACATCAATGCCGAGCGACTGCTGGGTTTCGATCCAGTCCGCGACCGCAGCCTCTTGCTGCCGGCGCATCCAAGCGTGGTCTTGCTGCTCCAGCGGCGCCATCTCCGCCTGAAATAGTTCAGGTGGCTTTGGCAGACTGCCGATGCTGGAAATCGGTAGGAGTGGAAGCTGACTCATCGTTATGCCCCCTTGCCGTCGAATGCATGCGCAACCTGCGCCAGCATGGCAAGCTTTTCGAATGCGGCGTGGCGCGGCAGGTACAGCAGCGCGGTGCTTGGCGCTGCCCAGCAGTTCGCCGCAGGTACGGCAGACGTAATTGCGGCCAGAGTTTCGCGCAGTTCGTCCTCGCTTTCCACACGGATACTGCGCGCGTCGGCGACACCGGCCTGGAGAATGGCGT
Organism: Chloroflexota bacterium; assembly: GCA_965207135.1. Lineage (GTDB taxonomy): Bacteria > Chloroflexota > UBA11872 > VXOZ01 > VXOZ01 > VXOZ01. Next base: position 310,982 of record OZ242272.1, read on the forward strand.
TTCCGCTCCAAGACTTGAGAGCCGCCAGATTCGGCGCGCGGTAGGCGTCCGTGAAGTCCAAGCCCAGCCCGCCCAGGCCGGGGATGGCGAGAAACGGCTGCAGCAGATCGCCAATCGCGCCGCACGCCAGATGCACGATTACGGTGGCTTCCGGCGCCGCTTGCGCAATTCGTTCAATGGCCTGTGCCACCAGCGGGAAGTCGGCGCGATGCTTGGGACGCAAGACCACCGATTCTTCGATCTGAATATACCGCGCCCCGGCAGCAGCCAGAGCGGCCACGTCCGCCGCCCACATGTCCACGAGCGCGGCAAAGGCTGCCGGCGTATCGCCCTGCCTCTTCCGGTCCGCGTACGCCCAGATGGTGTAGGGCCCGAAGAGCGCGGGCTTAATGGCCCCCCCGGTAACCGTGGCGGCGTGGCGGTAAGCGCTCACCATGGGGCTCTCGCCATTGCGTGTCGGCGCCCTGTCCAGGACCCAATGGTGGTAATACGTATTGGTATCCAGGTAGCGGAGCGGGGCGGCGACTTCCAAGTCCGGCACCACCCGTGCCATCTGAAACCACTCGTCGTATACCGGCACGTAGCCCGGATCGAGGATGTCCACGCCGGCGTCTGCTTGCGCTGCCAGCAACTCCGCTTGGGTCTCCGTTTGGACTGAGCGCAACTCCCGGTCTTGCCACGCGCTCTCAGGAGTGGGCGTCACTCGCGCCCGCCACTCCTCCACGGCGGCGCGCAAGGGGTGCTGACCGTCGCTGACAATGGGAAACCGTCCGGAGGTCGAAACGAGCATGTGTTCTAATTCCTGGCGCTAGGTATGGCCTATTCACGTAGGGGCACGATATATCGTGCCCCTACCGCTGCATCAAACGAATGTTGGTGAGTAGCTTCTAGCCTTCCGCCATCACCGCGTTGGCGCGCTCGGCGGCGTCGGTGAAGGCTTCTGCCACGGTGATGCGGTCCTCGATGATGGAGGCCGTCCACGCTTCGACGAGCAGAGCAAACACCTCCGAGTCCTTGCGGAACAAGCCGCCGTTGGGCCAGGCGTACTTGCCGCGCACGGGATGCGCGAACGCATCCAAGTTCTTATCCGCCAGCGCCGGGAAGTTCTCGCTCATGATGCTGATGTACCGGTCTTGCATCGAGGCGCGCGGATGCTGGATGCTGGAGATCTGGCACTGCAAGTCCAGGTACGTATCGGACTGCAGGAACTTCTGGAAGTCCCAGGCCACGTCGTGGTCTTTCGTGCCTTCCCAGAGCACCCAGGCGTCGATGGAGCCCTGGGTAGCCCGCGCCACCGGGCCTTGCGGCAACGGCGCCACGTCCCAGAAATCGACCTGTTCCGGGAAGTCTACCGAGTACTGCCCCGGGCCCCAGGAGCCCTCTTCCCAGGTTGCCAGTGTGCCCTGCATGAGAGCCTGGACCTTGCTTCTGTCCAGCGCCGCCCACTCTTCGCCGTGAACGATGCTGTCATCCTGATGGAAGCGCGCGTGCAGCCACTCCATGGCTTCGATCGCCTCAGGACCGTCGAACGTCGCGTGGCGGTCATCCGCGGGATCGACCACCGTGCCGCCGTTCTGCACGATCTTCCAGATGCCGCGGCCCCAACTCATGTCAACGCCGCCATAGACGCTGTTGGGGCGGTCCGTGAGCCGGAGCAGCGCGTCCTGGTATTCATCCCAACCCCAGGTATCATCGGGATACGCCAAGCCTGCTTTGTCGAAGATCTGCCGGTTGTACCACAGCACGTAGACGTTGATGTACATCGGCAGGCCGAACTGGCCGGTCTCGGGCCAGTACATAGCGCCAACCTGGAAGGGAATGTAGTCATCCATGGGATGGTTGTCGCGCTTGATGTACTCGTCCATGTTGATGAGCAGGCCCTCTCGGCCCGCTTCAACGAGATTGGTGCCCCACATCATCGCCACGTCCGGGCCGGATCCGGCCAACCACGCGGTGATGTAGCCTGCCAGGCTTTCCTTGAAGCCAATCACGTTGACGGTGACGTTGGGATTGTCGGCGGTGTACCGGTCGGCGCCGGCTTGGGCCGCTTCCAGCCACGTGGAGTCGCCCCAGAGCGACCAATCGAGAGAGACCGGTTCTACCTGCGGTTCCGGCTCTTTGGCTTCCGCCTCTTGCTCTGCGGTCGCTTCATCCGCCGGCGCTGCGGGCATGGTTGCCTGGCCGCAGGCGGCCAGGGCGATGGCGCCGAGTGTACCACCGCCGAGCCAAAGCACTGAGCGTCGTGTCAGACGGGTCTTGCGATCATCAGTTTCCACTTGCCTTACCTCCCGACTTGCCTTCACGGCAAGCCACACCTAAACCATAGCGGTTGTCGATTACCTGGTGAGCAAAGCGGTCTCGATTGGATCCCCCGTTGAAGCTGTCTAACCGGTTGTCGCCCTCCCTTCGTTCGCCCAAATGAATTGAGGGAATCCGTAAACTGTATTATGCCGGGAGTGACACGTTGATGCAATACATATTGGGGAAGTCAAACCCGTTGAATTCCGGCGAAGCGGGCTCCATCTGTGAGCCACGCAAGGGGATGGGTAAGCGCACGAACGCTCTTTCCGCCTAGGATGGGCATTCGGATGCAAGAAGAGATGGTCTCCCGCCCCTAATCACGTGCCGGGAAGGTATCGCGGAGGAGTGACGGATGTCGTCCGCTTTCCATAGTGGCGCGGAAATGGCGACATTAGTCCGGATTACATCGTGGCGCGGAATTGACGGATTCTGTCCGCTTCACATCGTGGGATGGGATTGACGGTTGCTTTCCGCGTCTGCCGTAGCGCGGGGGCTTGTCCCCCGCTCCTGTGCTTTGGCACGAGGGCTGCAGACCCGGTAGTGAAATATGGGTTGCACGCAGGAGAAGATGGATTCCGGCTTTCGCTGGAGTATCTGTGTTAGAAGTCAAGGGAAATCAGGCTGTTTTTGGATAGTATTCTTGCCAGGGAGTACCGCGCTGGACGATGGCATTGAGGTGCAGGAGCATTTTGCGCATCACGGCTACCAAGGCGACCTTGCCTGGCTTGCCGCGCTGGCGCAGCCCATGGTAGAAGCTGCGCAGACTGTTGTCATGACGCACGGCGGACAAGGCGGCGAGGTACAATGCCCGGCGCACGACGCTCCGACCGCCGCGGATGGCGCGGTAGCCGCGCTGTTGCCCGCTGTCGCGTGACCAGGGTGCGAGCCCGGCCAGCGCCGTCAAGGCCTTACCGGAGAGCTGACCGAGTTCGGGGAGGAAGGCGGTGAGGGTGGCAGCGGTGAGTTCACCGACGCCGCGCATGCTGCCGAGCAGTTGCGCGCGCTGCTGGAGGCGCTGGCTGCGCTGGAGCGCAGTTTGGTACTCCTGGTCCAGCCGTTTGATCTCTTTGTCCAACCAGCGGAGATGGCGTGCGATGGAACGCTTGGCATCAATAGAGAGCCCTTTATCCAGACGGTTGTGTTCCTGCACGCGTTGGTCGACGAGTTGCTGGCGCCGCCGCAGCACGTCTTGCAGCAGTGCGCGTTCCGGTGAGGGTGCCGGCGTGCCTGCCAGCGCAAACACGGTGCCGAAGCGCGCCAATACCTGTGCGTCCAGACGATCCGTCTTGGCTTCTTCGCCACAGGCCCGGGCGAACGCTCGTACCTTGTTCGGGTGCGCCACCACCACCGGCAGCGGCGTCGCCTGAAGCCGGTGCACCACCTGGCGTTCATACCCACCGGTCGGCTCACACACCACTACCGTGACGCCGGCACGCTGCAGCCAACGCAGCAACGCCGTGATGCCCGTCGTGTTGTTGGCAAAGCCCCGCACCGGCCCCTCCGCTACCGACACATCGAGCTGCGCTTTCCCTACGTCAATCCCTGCCACAACTTTCATCCTGCTCTCCTTCCTGGCATACTGGTGGTGTCCTCCACACTTGCAGATGCGGGCCATTGGTCTGCCCAGGTATCTGTTCGGAGCGACATTCTGGCGCGAGGGGTGTCGTACTCCGGCGCGATGCAGCCAAATTGCAGTACTGGCTCATCTAATGACGGTCGACGCGCCCCTCGCGTTACCCTCTCACCTTCGCTCATTTGCCCGCCTTTTTCAACATACAAATGACGGTGGCGGACCGCTTGTGCCGGAATGACGGACGACGCGCCCCTCGTGCTTCCGTCTCGCCTTCGCCCATCGGCAGGCCTTCTTCAACACACGAATGACGGATGCTGTCCGCTTGCCGTGGCGGCGCGGGATGGACGGGCCGGACACGCAGGTTACAAACCTGCGCTACCAAGGCAGTTCGTTGCACACCTTAGCGACAAGAAAAGGGCAACTCTTTGTAGCGCGGGGGCTTGTCCCCCGCTCTTCGCGCACAGGGCAGGACAAACATGAGGAAGATTTTCGCACATAGCAAAGCTGCGCACTGCGCGCGCTGCAGCCGTTGCCGAGCCACCGGCCATAGACAAGAACGGCGGACCTCCCTAACTCAGCAGACCCAACTCCCGCTGCGTTTCCTCTATCCGCGCCAGCGCCGTCGCCGGCAGGGGGCCAAGATCGGAAATCGCCGCGTTCTGCTCGAGCTCAGCGGGATTCATGGCGCCGGGTATCACCGATGACACGCCGGAAAAGCTGAGGATGTAACGCAGGGCGGCTTCGCTCAGACTTCCCGCTATCCCATCCTCGACCAGCCACAGGAAGGACTCCGCCTCCCGCAGACGCGCGGCGAGCCGTTCCTTAGGCATGAGACTGCGGTGGTCGTCCGGCGCGAACGTATGGTCCGCCGTGAATGAGCCCGAGAGGAATCCGGAAGCGAGTGGCGACCGAATGACGATGCCGACGCCCCGCTCTTCGGCCAATGGCAAGAGCCGCTCTGTGGGCGCGGGTTCAAGCAGGCTGAACCCGATTTGTATAATCTCCGCGCGGCCGTCTTCCTCGATGAGCCGGATGGCTTCCGGCACGTCGCGGGCGGAGACGCCAATGTGCCCGACATGCCTCTCTGCACGCAGGTCGACAAGCAGTCCCAGCGGGTCTTCTGCCATTTCGTCTGCGACCGGACTATGCAGGAGCACACCTTCAATGAGGTCGGTCTGCAGACGATCTTTGCTGCGCTGGACACTGGCGTGCAAGGCATCTCGGGTGAAGTCGCGGGCGAGAACCGGCGGCCCACCGTCGGCGGCCGGCAGGACGTGCTCGCCGCCTTTGGTTTCGACAAAGACCTCAATGTCCTGCAGATGTTGAGGTCTTTGGCGCAGCGCCTCGGCAATGTAAACTTCAGCTTCCGAGTACACCGGCGCGGTGTCGATGAAGTTGAGGCCCAGCGACAGCCCGTGATGGATGGTCTCCATCGCCGTCTCAAGGGTTACGGTGCCGTACGTGGCCGGACCCGACCAGTAGCTGCCGCTCGTAATGAGCGCGCCGCCCAACGGATACGTACCCAAACCAACTTCCGATACCTGATGGCCTGTGTTACCCAACGGACGATAGCGCATAGTTTCCCCTTCTCACTCGTCTATGTGGCCGGATTTCCTCAACCAACAATGTCACATTTGGACAGGAGCGACTTTGTGTGTCTTTCCGGTAAGTGTTGACTAATTCGTTGACAGAATCTCCTATTTACTGGCAGCGTCGACCGTACATGTCATTCCGAGCGGAGCGTCGAACAGGGATCGAGAAATATAGGGTTCACGTCAAGCGTGTTCGTTAGGCCTCGCACTCTAGATTCCGCGCTCTGAGCGACACTCCGCTACGCTCCGTTCGGAATGACATACTTGCAGGCTAGGACAGAGCCCTGCCACTAAGTTTCTTCTGCCAAATCTGCCTGCGAATTACCTGACATTTACAAGGATGACACTTGAGACAGCCTTGGCGGCTTCCCGACTTCATTGCAGGCCAATCAGCAACAGTCCTATCACCAACGCGTAACCGGTTTTGCCTGATCACCCACCCAGCGACTCCCAATCTCTCAAAGGAAAGTCGATGCGCCGGCCCTCCTGCGCGGCGAGATACGCGCCCTCTACCACTTCCAGCGCCCGGGCGCCGTCGATACCGCTGGATTCCGGTTCGCGGTCCTCCCGGATGGCTGTCAGGAGCTCCTTCTCCTGGGCAAGGAAACCGGCGGCGTAGGGCACATGGAGCACCAGCGCTTCCCTGCCGCGCTCGGGGTGGTTGCGGTGCGGCTGCTCGAATTGACAGTCGGCGAACGACTGGGCGACTATCGGGTCCTCGAACGTCAGCCACGGCAGTTTGTTGCTATAAAGCGTGATCGTGGCGTCGTAACCACCGCCCAATGCCCCTTCCAAGATAAGGTAGCCCTCGCTGCCGTTGATGACGATCTGGCGGTGCTGCGGCCCCTGCAAACACCACACCATCTCGAACACCCCAATCGCGCCGCTGTTGAAGCGGAAGAGCACGTGGGACGTCGTCTCGATTTCCGCCGTTTCCCACAGGAAATTATCGAATTCCGCGCCCGCGATATGCTTCACGCCGCTGCCTTCCCAGAAGAGGAGCGTATCGATGTAGTAACAGCCGTCGCGGTGGAGCGCGCCGCCGCCCGCCGTCGCTTTGCCCAGTTTCCAGCCCATATTGGCGCGGGATGCCTGGGTGAGCACGTCTTTGTGCAGCATGTGACGCTCGAGCACATGGTAGATGTCGCCGATGAGCCCGGCGTCCAGGATGCGCTTTACCGCACGGGCGGGAGGCTCGAAACGGTCGCGGTCGGCGGTCATGAGCTTCACACCGGCGTCGCGGCAGGCACGCAACGCTGCCGCCGCTTCGTCTAGGTCAAGCGTGAGCGGCTTCTCGCAGAGGATGTGCACACCGGCCGCCGCCGCCGCCAGAATTGCAGGCAAATGCAGGTGATGGGGCAGGCAGATGTCCACGGCCTGCACCTCCGGCCGCTTGACCACCTCGGCAAAGTCGGAAGCCGCAGCCTTGGCGCCGTACTGCTGCACCCTGGCTTCGGCGCGTTCCAAGTCGTTGTCGCAGGCCACTTCCAGCCGTGCCTCGCCGGCCTTTTCCAGGCGCTGCCAACCGTCGAAATGTGGATGGGATATGCCGCCGCACCCCAGGACCGCTACCCCTATCGGACCGCTCGTCGTCGCCATGGTTGCTCACTTCCTCCATTTGACAGTACTGCCGCCCTTTGCAGGCCTATTGTATAGTACGCCTTTGACGGTGCTGTTGCTACGCGATGCAGCGCCCTGTCCCGCGTGGGGCAACGGTACGCCTATGGCAAGCGGTAGGGAAGGAATATGCTGCACTGCGACTGGCAAACTTGCCGTCCTTCTTCACGCAATATTGGCTGCTGAAAAAATACCCCTCCCCTGTATGAAGCCGCGTACGTGTTGTACAATGTTAGCCAGCGAATGGGAGAGAATTTTCGGGTCGGCAGCAGACGAGATGATTGGCGCCGTCTCGCGAATGGCACCGGCGGCCCGCGCCTCTATTTGGACAAGCACTGGAAGGAAACGACATGAGCAAACGCAGGCCGGCGAGAAAGAGCAAGGATACGCCAAGGCGATGGCTCTTACTGATCGCGGCCGCTGTGGTGACGGCAACCGTTGTGCTGGCGGCCGTATGGATATTCGTTGGGGGCGATGGCGAACCCAGCCGGGCGGACGCCTCCGACCCCAAGCTAGTGGCGCGCGGCGAAGTCTTGTACCAGCAACATTGCGCCAGTTGCCACGGCGCAAACTTGGAAGGACAGCCAAACTGGCGGGAACGCGATGCCAACGGCATGCTGCCCGCCCCGCCCCATGACATGACCGGGCACACGTGGCATCACAACGATGCGCTGCTCTTCGACGTGACGAAGTGGGGTTCTACCGCCGTCATTGGCGGCGACTACATGAGCAACATGCCTGGCTTTTCCGAGACAATGAGCGACGGCGACATCTGGGCCGTGCTCGCCTACATAAAGAGCACGTGGCCGCCGCAAGTTCAGGAAATCCAGTCGGAACTCGAGGACACCCGGCAGCAGTAGCTTTTGTCCGCCCGCCTGTGGAAGAGACGCTGTGCCTTTGTAGGGGCACGACATGTCGTGCCCCTACGCGCGGGTCACCGGTGGATAGCGGCCTCTGCCGCAACTAGACGAGGCAGCACCGCAGGTTACACACCCAGGACGAGGTTCCAGGTATAGGCGGCCTTGCCATTGGCGTTTTCGACCTGGCAAGTCACGTGATGCAATCCGGGTTCCAGCGTGGAAAAGTGCAATGTGCCGGAGCGCTCTGTGTGTGGCTCCCCGTCTATGGTCCACGCATATCTCAGCGTGGGATCGGTATGCTCCTCTGCGGGCAATGTGGCGTAGCCGATGTGGCGGTAAGCGAAACCCCGGCCGGGGCCCAGGGCGCCGTCGGCTTGCAGCCAGCCCTCCAGCATGTCGCGGGCGGAATAGTAGAGCACGTAGCGGCCCGGCAGCTTGAGCACGTGAGGCGTGGAGGTATAGCGGGCGTCGAACGCGTCCTTATTCGCGCTGGGCGGGAACACGGGATGTCCAACCCGGTCGGTCCACGCCTGGCCGTCCACCGAGCGGGCAAATGTCAGGTCGAACCAGTCGCCGTAGGCGTCGTCCAATTGGCCGCGCGCAAAGCTGACGTCATCGCGCAGAGACTCGCGGTGGCCGCCGTGCCACATCGCGAATCCCGGCCCGTCGCGTATGACGTGCGGATAGACGCACGACTTGTAGATGCCCTCCGGTTGAATGACGTCGGCGATCTCTTCCCAATGAATGCCGTCCGGCGAGCGCAACAGCATGATGTGGCCGTAGATCGAACTGGGATCGGGATCGCCCGCCGGCCGGGCGTTCGCCCACATGGTGAAGCTGCCGTCCGCTTCCTGAATAACGGAAGCACAGCGTCCGCTGCGGGTGACCGGCTCCGGGTGGATGTCCCACGCAATGCCGTCGGGGCTCTCGGCGTAGCCGACCTGCTGCGTCATCTCCACCAACTCACCATCGTCGGTCTGCTCCCAGTGCGTGAGCGCGGAAAACCACATGCGATACTTCCGTTCTTCCAGATCGTAGTGCACGAACGGGCTTTGAAAGCACGACCCCCAGCCGCCCGCGTCTTGCAGGGCCTGATCGGTGACGATGGGATTGCCGGGGTACTCCTCCCAATGGATGCCGTCGCGCGAGGTAGCGTAGCCCAGATGGCAACTGGCCGGCCGCGGCGGGCCGGAAGTGCCGACGTACCACATCTTGTAAAGGCCGTCGGCGCGAATGACCCGCGGCATATAGAGCATCACCCGCGACCAGTCCTGCGTGGTATTCGTGGTGGAAAGCACCGGCCGCTCCCGCCGCTGCCAGGCCTGCTCCACAGGCACCGTCTGCCAAGGCTCGATCTCCACGCTGAGCTCAACCGTTTCGCCCACCGCCAACGCAATCTCCGGGCCGGTGGGGCTGACGGCGCTAATGCGGGGTAGGTACCACTCAGTAGGTTTAATGCAGCGCTCAGAATCCATTGTGCCTTCCCAAGGGTAAGGTAGAATTACCAGTTCTCCAAAATGTGATCTGCAATGCGAACGGCAGTAGTAGCTCCGGCTGGATTGCTCGCAGCAAAAAACAATTGAAACATCGGAGAGTTCTTTGAATTCCGAAAAGTCCGCGTGGGTCTTGCTACTTTCGCAAACACTGACTCTAGTCGTTCACGATAAAGCAAGGCGATCTCGTCACTGCCCTGAAGCCGTTCTTGTGATGGTTCGTTTGAAAACCCAGGCAATTGTTGTTGAGGGGATACATTGTAAAGGTCCTTCCAAAATTCTCGCCCACCAAAGACCCTGTCTAGCTGTTGTGCCAGTGAAGCGATGGGCTCCCTTCTCTTTGGCATCATGCGTGTAACCGCCATCAATGGAAACAATATCCAGCAGTCAATCTTTTTCGTCTGAGCGATAGTCTCGACCGTGTTCCATGAGACTTGGGTAGCAAAGGGATCAAGAAACACGACGGCGCGATCCAATGGACCCAGAGTAGAGCAAAAATCAGGCAAAGCGTCGTTGGCGTCATCATTTCGAATACTGATGTCGCGATTTGGATAATCTCCTATGAGTAGCTCAAGAGATTCGCAACGAGCGGGATCTCTTTCAACAAAGAGAAGCCTATCAAAAGGCTTGTCTTGCACTTCCAATGCGATGCGCGGAGAGCCTACGCAGAATTCCTGAAAGTCTTCATAGTCTTCTGACATGTAGCCAGTTTCGGACGAGTAGGACCCTTCGCCTGCAAATGCATCAAAGTAGATAAGCCGAAACTGCTTATTCTTTAGGGCAGTTGTGTATGAATTCAGGTAACTAGCAAGGATTTCGAGCTTCTTATCCGTCCAACTGCCTCCAAAAGATGATGTCATGGATCTAGAGTGTCCAATTTCAATTCTGGCATTTGCCGCCAAAGGCGACCGTCCAGAACAGCAGCATCTCCACCGCGCTTGTTTCTTTTACCTCCAAGTTGCTTCAAGAAGAAAGCAACTTCAAAAGCTGCTGTCTCGTCCCGAATGCTACGTACCCAGTCCAACTCCATCGGCCGAGCGCCGAAACCACTCTCTCCACCAGCAATTACCCATTGAAGGGTTCCGTCCTCCAGCCAGGGAGTGAGCTCGACTTGCTCTAGAAGGGGCTCGGCAGATACGAAGCGCACCGGAGCAGGTATTCGTGCTAATACCGTCAGGCGCGGGGCGTACTTTTGTTTCTCAACCGAAGTGCCAATCCAGACATTGGGATGCCAGCCTTCGGGAAAGTGCTCTTCATACAGCTTCCACCAACCAACAGCTCTGCCCGGTCTCTTCGTGAGCACCTGAAACACGTGTCCGTGCTCTGTCGCTGCGCTCTGCATTACTTTAAAGATCTCAAATACAAATTCGAATGGGACACGAGAATGGAAGAGGTCAGACATGCTATTCACAAAGACATGTCTCGGCTTCTTCCAAGTTGACGGCAAGTCTAAGCGCTCAGGAAGCAACTGAACTTCGGTAGGGGCAGTTCCGTAACCCTTTACTCCCATACTTTTAAGGCGTGGATACATTGCGAACATATAGCAGTTGTCGCAGCCGGGAGACACGCGCGTACAGCCCGTTACCGGGTTCCAGGTTTCGTCTGTCCATTCAATCGCGGACGGCATGCCTGAAATCCTATAGGGAAGATTGAGAATTGTTCTCTACTTACCAGTGGCCCTTAAGAGAAGAATTCAGACAGCCTACCCAGGAAACAACCTTGAAGTTGAAATGAAGTAAGCTGTTGGCCCCCCGGAAGCCGTTCTGTAACGGCAACAACTACCGCGAGTAGTTTGGCGCTTCCTTGGTCAGGATCACGTCGTGGGGGTGGGCTTCGCGGAGGCCGGAGGCGGTCATGCGTATAAAGCGGGCGTGCTCTTTCATCTCCTGAATGGTGGCGTTGCCGCAGTAGCCCATGGCCTGGCGCAAACCGCCGACGAGTTGGGTAACCAGGGCCGAGAGCGGACCCTTGTACTGCACGCGCCCCTCGATGCCTTCCGGTACGAGCTTCGCTTCCTCGCCGATGTAGTCCTGGAAGTAGCGGTCGCGACTGGCGGTGCGCGCCTTCATGGCACCCAGCGAACCCATGCCGCGGTACTCTTTGAATTGCTCGCCTTGGTAGAGCACCACCTCGCCGGGACTTTCTTCCACGCCGGCGAAGAGCGAACCGATCATCACCGTGTCGGCGCCGGCGGCAATCGCCTTGGCCACGTCGCCCGCGTATTGGATACCGCCATCGGCAATCACGGGAATGTCGTACTGGTTCGCGACGGCGGCGACATCGGATATCGCCGTAATCTGAGGCACGCCGGTGCCGGTGACAACCCGCGTAGTGCAAATGGATGCCGGTCCAACACCGACCTTCACTGCATCCGCCCCGGCCTTTATGAGATCTTCCGCCGCGGCTGCCGTGGCAATGTTGCCGGCAATCACCGGCACGTCGAACAAGGTCTTGAACTTGCGCAGCGTTTCGATAACGCCCGCAGAGTGACCGTGGGCGCTATCCAGCACCAGCACGTCAACACCCGCGGCGACCGCCTCTTGGGCACGCTTGATGCCCTCGACGTTCGTGCCAACGGCCGCGCCGACGCGCAGGCGGCCCTTTTCGTCTTTCGTTGCCAGCGGAAACTGGATCTTCTTAGCGATGTCCTTTACCGTAATCAGTCCCTTGAGCATGAAGTTGCTATCCACTACCGGCACTTTTTCAATGCGATGGCGGCGCAGGACATCTTTCGCCTCTTCCAGCGTGGTGCCGACGGGAACCGTGACAAGATTCTCTTTGGTCATCACGTTCACCACGGGCTGATCGAGGTTCTCCTCAAAGCGGATATCGCGGTTGGTGAGAATGCCGACCAGCTTGCCGTTCTCGGTGATGGGCACGCCGGAGATGTGGTAGCGTTCCATTAGGTCCACGGCCTGCCGCACGGTCGCACCGGGGCCCAGGGTGATGGGGTCGACGATCATGCCGGCTTCCGACCGCTTGACTTTATCCACCTCGGCGGCCTGCACGTCGATTTCCAGATTGCGGTGAATGACACCGAGGCCGCCTTCCCGCGCCAGCGCAATGGCAAGGCGCGCTTCGGTCACGGTATCCATGGCGGCGGAGATGAGAGGGATGTTGAGGGCAATGGTCGGAGTCAGCCACGTGCGGGTGTCGGCATCTTTGGGGAGAACGGCAGAATAATCGGGAATGAGCACAACATCGTCAAAAGTAAGGCCCTGTTTCACCAGCTTGGCATTGGACTCGGGGTCGCTGGTGGGAGCTAGGGGCTCAACTGCGGTAGGTATGCCCTCACTCCCGGCAGTATCATTCCGTATCACCGGCAGTCCCTCCTCTGCTGCAATATTCACTCACGCTCGCCTGTCTCTCTTGCCCCTTATTATACGCGACGGCGTCTGTTTTCTGTGGTGATTTTGCAGGTGTACGTCAAAAACCAGTCAATTTTCTTGACACGAGGTCTTGCGCATTTCCCGCTACCTAGATATTCTATATACATGTTACGCGAATTACGCAAAGGCACAGCCAGCCTGCTGCTACTCGATCTGCTGGCGACCCGGCCCATGTACGGATTCGAACTCGCTGAGGCGCTGCGCGAGCGGACCAACGGCGTGCTCGCCTTCAAGGAAGGCACGCTCTACCCCGCATTGCACCGCTTGGAAGCGGAGGGGCTGGTGAAGCCCTACTGGCAGGACAGCCCGCGCGGTCCCCGTCGCCGGTACTACAAACTGACCGCGAAGGGCCGCAAGGCGCTGGCCGAACGCCGCGAGCACTGGCACACATTGGTGGAGGCTATCAATGGCGCGCTTAACGCCGGAAACGGAACGCTTTCTCCGCAAGGCAGTAGCGGGACTGCCACCCCCAAAACGCAATGAGATCCGGGCGGAACTTCGCGCCCACATTGAAGACGCGATCCAAAGACATGACGCACGAGACGAACGTGCGTCTGCGGAGTGGAAAGCGGTAGGGGCCCATGGCGACGTCGCGGATCTCGATACAGCCAGGGGGAGACTCCGCGCCCTCGATAACGCTATCCGCGAACGCCGTGCGCAGGATGCCACGCCCGCGCATGGGGAGCAGGAAGCCGCGACGGAACTGACACCTCCGAAGCACACTAGAATTGGGAAGGAAATTCGCGCTCTCGAGGACCACCGGCAGGGACTGACGCAACGCATCGTGCGTTTGCAGGCAGAGCGGGAGGCGGTGGTGGCGCTTGGCGGTGCCGCTGCGCTCAACCGTGAACTGCTCCGCTCGCACTTTGGCGGAAAGTGGCCGCTCCATCTCCTCCACGAGCGATTCGTGCGGCTGCTCGTGCAACTGGCGCGCGGCCCCCTCAGTTCCATGGTCCGGGTAAATCGGGACGAGATTTGGTGTCTCATTAACCAGGGCCGTCATGACGAAGCCATTGAACGGGCCGAACGGGAGTTCGCGTCGCACGGGCCGAGCTTGCTAGCCCACGAGAGACTCGCCGCCGCATACAGCGCCAGCGGGGATCACGAGCGCGTCTGACCCACCGACAGGCGGCGGTGGATTGGCTCACCACGCATCCGGCGTCGTGGCGGTACATCGAAGGGCAGGATACGGCGTTGGGAGCCGCGTACTGCAACCTAGCCAGCGCCCTAAGCTGCCTAGGCAGGAAGGATGAGGCTGAGGCGGCCGTGCGTGCGGGACTGGCAGTTGACGATGGAAACTTCATGCTCAACTTGCTGCAGGCGGAGTATTGCCTCAAGCGCGACGATTACGACGGCGCGTTCCACCACCTCGAAGCGTCGCTGGATGAAGACCGTATGGTAATGGACGTCGGTAAATTCCTGCTGATGTTCTTGCATGGGAATGACTTCGACCCCCTGCGCCAAGACGCGCGCTTCGGTCGCATCGTGCAGCGCGCCTACGAATGGGCGTAACGTCTCACTGCGAGCACTAGTGGAGGCTTTCAATGGCGCGCTTGACGCCGGAAACGGAACGCTTTCTCCGCAAAGCCGTGGCGGGACTGCCGTCCCGGAAGCGTAGAGAAGCCAGGGATGAATTGCGCGCGCACCTGGAAGACGCAATTGAGGTGCGGATAGCGCATGGCGGGGAGCAGGCGGCTGCCGAGCAGGACGCCGTAGTGGCCCTTGGCGATGTTGAGACGCTCAACCGTGAGTTGCTGCGCGCCCACTTTGGCAGGAAGTTGCTGTTCCAGGTCATCCTCCGAAAAGTCTGCGGGTATCTGCCGCAACTGCCCCGGGTCCGCTTGCGCCGGTCGGGGATCCACATTTGGACGTATACGACCAAGCACCGCCAGCAATCTTCTGAGGGTAGGTATGACGAAATCATCGAACTCTTAGAAAGAGAGCTTGAGTCCCGGGGACCCAGCCTCGACATACACCAAGAACTTGGCCTCGCCTACAACGCCATCGGCGAGTATAAGACCGCTTTGTCACATCTACAGGCAGAGGTGGAGTTACTCAAGGAGAATTCGGAGCTGCGGCAGTTTCGTGGAGGGCAAGACGTCTGGTTGGCAGGCGCCTACTGCAATCTGGCTGGAGTGCTGAAGTCATTGGGCAAGGAAGAAGAAGCTGAGGAGGCCGTCCGCGCCGGACTTGCGGCGGACGACAAGAATCTCCTACTGAACTATCAGCAAGCGGAATTCTGCCTAGGGCGGGACGATCTTGACAGCACATTCCATCACCTCGCAGCATGTCTGAAGGATGATCCGGATAATGTCGGCAAATTGGATCAAGGTAAGACACTCCTGCATATCTTGAACACGGATAGGTTTGACAAGGCGCGTCGAGATCCGCGTTTCAGCGCGCTTGTGCAACGCGCCTACGGGGAGTTGGCTAGCGTATTGGAACCGATGGCCAGTGACGGCGAGGCTGAAGCGGCATTGCAAGACAGCCTTGCGGGGGACGGCGAAAGATCAATTGCAAACATCCAACAGGCAAGACACTGCCTAGAGCAGGGCGATCTTGACGGCACATATGACCACTTGGAGGCATTCCTGAGTGACGGCCTGAAAGACAGCACCACGGGCAAGAGTCTGCTGTTCTTCTTGTGCGCTCATGACTTTGACCCCTTGCGCAACGATTCCCGGTTCGACCACCTCCTGCTGCGCGCCCACCATCATCCGCAGCACTGATCTCCCTCGCGCTCCGGCCCAAACCGGATGAATCGTTGGCCGAGATCGGCCAGTCCGCAATTCAACTAGCACCGACCTGCTTTACACCTCACGGTGTTGCTGTGGTTCGGCAAGTGAATCATGCATTAGGAAAGAATCCTGTGCTAGCATGAGCCTAAGGATGGCGCACTCTGCCGTACCCAGCGCCTGCTTTCGGGTGCGCGGGGAGACATCAGACGGTCGCCTGAGGATTGGCTGGTTCTTCCTCCATCCTCTGTCAAGTAAGGCTCACCTCGTTCCGAGTAAGAGAGTTTCCGATTAGCGAGCCTGCAACCGTTCATCCTTCGACCTTTCGACAAGCTCAGGACAGGCAGGCTCGGGACGAACGGTTGTCCTTAATGCAATCCCAGCCGGAGGACTCGCATCGCTCTTTTTTTTCTTTGCGAATTGCGTCCAGTCTGATCATGGCTACTCCTGAGAGCCCTCCTACAACCGGCCGGTTCTCGTGGCTACGCGCCGGTGGCACCTCCGTAGCCGGCGGCGCGGCAATTCTGATGGTGAGTTACGTGCTGTCACGGGTGCTGGGATTGGGACGCGAGGTCGCCATTAGCGCGCGGTTTGGGACGTCCAGCGAACTTGACGCCTACGTGGCGGCGTTT
Organism: Chloroflexota bacterium; assembly: GCA_965207135.1. Taxonomy (GTDB): domain Bacteria; phylum Chloroflexota; class UBA11872; order VXOZ01; family VXOZ01; genus VXOZ01. Next base: position 327,174 of record OZ242272.1, read on the forward strand.
CGGCTGCCGGATTTGGCGTTTCTGCTCTTTGCGGGGGGCGCGTTGAGCTCCGCCTACATCCCGCTCTACCGCGAGGTGCTGGCGCGCAATGACCGCACCGCCGCGCGCGCCTTCACCAGTGCGGCTCTCAACACCGTCATCCTGGCCGTGGGTTTCTTCGTTGGCGCCATCATCCTGCTCGCCCCGTGGATCGTGCCGCTCTTCACCCATGGATTCGAAAGCGAGACCCGAACACTCACCGTCGCGCTGCTTGGCATTGTCGCGTTCTCGCCCCTGTTGCTCGCCGCGAGCGAAGTGCTCACGGCCACGCTGCATACGCGGCGGCACTTCCTGCTGCCCGCGCTGGCGCCGCTGCTCTACAACGCGGCCATCCTCTTCGGCGCAGTGGTGCTGGCGCTGCAGTGGGGCATCTACGGCGTGGCAGCCGGCGTGGTCATTGGCGCGGGCTTGCACCTGCTCGTGCAGATTCCGGCCTTTCGCGCGTTGGGCCCGGGCTACGGCCTGACCCTTGACCCGCACCTGCCGGAACTGAAGCACCTCATCCAACGTACCGCGCCGCGGATGGCCGGTCTGGTTACCGTCCACCTCTCCCTGCTGTTCATCATGGTCACGCTCGCCTCCGGGTTAGGCGGGGGTGTCGTGGCGGCGCTGCACTACGCGTGGATTCTCATGATGCTGCCGCTGGGGGTGTTCGGCATGTCCGTGGCGCGCGCGTGGTTTCCCCGGTTTGCGGTCGCTGCCGTATCCGGCCCCACACCGCTGCTGGCGCGGCAGCTTACTACGGCAATCCGCACCGTGCTTTTCTTCCTGCTGCCGGCCGCCGCCGGACTGATGCTCTTCGCGCCGCTGGTTGTGGCCACGTTGTTTGAGCGCGGCGCGTTCGATTCCGAATCAACGGAACTCACCGCCTGGGCGCTGCTCTTCTTTGCGGTCGGCCTGGCCGGACACGGCGCGGTGGAAGTGCTGAACCGCGGCTTCTTCGCACTCAAGGATACGCGCACGCCGGTACTGATTGCCGTCGTGAGCATGGCGTTCGGGATCGCGCTCGCCGCACTCTTCATGCGCCCTTTGGCCCAAGGCGGCCTTGCCCTCGGAATCTCGCTGGCGGTGTTGCTGGAGGCGGTCTGGCTGTGGCTGCTGCTGGCGCGCCGGGTACCGGAATTTCGATTTCTAAGCGGCCTGCCGCCCTTGTTGCTCTGCACGCTGCTGGCAGCAGGCGCCGGCGGCGCGCTGCAATGGCTGGTTCCGCTCTCCGGTACGCCAGCCGTCGTCCGTTTGGTCTTCTTTGGCGCCGTATTGCTTGGTGTCTACGTTCTCTCTGCGCTGTTGCTCGGCGTGCCGGAAGTGTGGGTAGTGTGGCAACGCCTGCCGAGGTTGCGCCGGTAGGGCAGAGCGCAGACTCTGCGTGAGCGCTCCTCGAGCCGTTGCCTACGCGGCAAGAAGGGATGGGTTCATATACAATGCAAACCACATTCACTTCCGCTCTACCTACACAACCGGCATCGCGAACGCCCCCAATTCTGCTCAAGGAGTTTCGTCCCAATGGCTGCACAATCCCAGACTACGGATGCCGGTCCCGTCCGGGAACACGCGCGCATAACCAGCCTCGACTTGATACGCGGGGTCGCGGTGTTGGGCATTCTGCTGATGAATGCCGTGTCCTTCAAGTTCGTTGAAGCAGCCTACTACAACATCAGCGCCGACGGTTCTGCAACGTGGCTGGACTGGGCCGTGGGCATCTTCGGCGAGGTCTTTATCGACCAAAAATTCATGGGGATGTTCTCCCTGCTGTTCGGGGCGGGGATAATTCTCTTCATAGACCGTGCCGCCCAGAAAGGCAGGCGCGCCGTGCTGCTGAACCTATGGCGCAATGTCCTCCTGCTGGCAATTGGCGTGGCCCACTTCATGCTGTGGTACGGCGACGTGCTGATGATCTATGCGCTCTCCGCCTTCATTCTGATTGCGCTGCGCAGACTGCCGAACAAGGCGCTGCTGACGGTGGGCGTGGCGGTGTTCATGCTCTCGTTAGTCAGCGATTTGTACGGACAGTCCCTTGTCAATGAAGGCGCGCCGCTTGGCGGCATTTGGTTTACCTCTGAAGCCGAAGACGAAACACTGGGGAATCTTTCGTGGCTTGCATACATTGCGCGTGGGCCGGGGATGGTGCTCATCGGCGCCGCGCTCTACCGCATGGGCTTCATGGACGGCGGCAAGTCGAGAGAGACATACCGCAAAACTGCAGCAATTGGGCTTGGCATTGGTTTGGCGCTTGCCGCGCTGGGTGTGGTCATTACGGCTTTGGGGGACTACTCACGGGATGTTGCGCTGATCGGGCAGGTGCCGAATAGTCTTGGCACCATCCCCGCGTCGTTGGGCTATGTGAGCCTCATCATACTCTGGAACAACGGCGCCGATGGTTGGCTCAAGCGGCGGCTGCGCGCCGTGGGCAGGATGGCGCTGACAAACTATCTATCACAGACGATATTGGGCGTGCTAGTGTTGACGACCTTGTTCGGCGACGTCGACTCAATTAACCGAAGCGCCCTTTTGGTGTTTGTGGTCGCCGTATGGGCTTTGCAGCTATGGTGGTCGCAGGCGTGGCTGAATCGCTTCCATTTTGGACCGGCCGAATGGCTCTGGCGTTGCGCTACCTACCGCAGCCTCCAGCCGTTGCACCGTCCACGGGATGCGCGGGGAGCAGCATAGGAAATCGTCACCTCATGGAGAGAATAACGGTAGAGCCGCTTGACTGTGAAACTGACGCAAGCCACTGGACCTCAGTCATCTTTTTCACTTTATTTATTGACACAGGCCCGCTACTGGGCTAGATTCTTACATAGAGTCAAAAGAGTTGACAATCGGAATAATGTCAAGGAGTGAGCCACCATGGTTACCCGACGAAACTTTTTGCGCTTTAGCGGCGTAGCGGCTACGGCGCTGGTTGCTGCCGCGTGCGGCACGGTGCAGACCGCCCCGGCGGCTGAAGAGCCCGCCATGGAGGAGAAAGAAGCCCCCAAGGAAGCCGCCCAGGAGGCTCCCGCCAAGGAGGTGCAGAAGCTATCCATCAATAGCTACGGCAACGCCGCGGTGCTCGAGCGTTATGTGCGCGTCTTAGGCGTGTTCAACGAGACGTTTGCCGGTGAGTATGAGGCGGAAGCGACGATCACGCCGTTCGCCGAGTACAACCCCAAGCTCATTTCTCAGATTACGGCGGGCGTGCCGCCGGACGTCTGGAACCTGTGGGCGCAATTCAAGTCCAATTACGTGGAGCGCGGCCTTGTGCTCGACATTACCGATCGCGTCAAAGCGAGCGCGACTGCCAGCCTGGACCACTACGTCCAGCCGATGCATGAGGCCATGTCGTATCAAGGCCGCATCTGGGGCACGGCACAGGACTTCAACGGCACCCTGATCTATCTCAACCTGACCATCTTCCAGAACGCGGGCTTGGAATTGCCGGCCGAAGGCTGGACGATGGACGATCTTCGCGACATTGCGAGGCGCACCGTCAATCCGGAGGAGAACATCTGGGGCGGCAAGAATCTTGCAAACAACACCGGCTCTGATAACTTCGCGGTGATGTGGAACTACGGCCAACACTTCTGGGTGGACGACGACCAGACCAAATCGTTGGTCAATAGTCCGGCCGCCGTTGCTATGTATACCATCTACCAAGAAATGGCGTTTGCCGACCGCAGCATGCCGTCGGCGGCCAATCCCCAGGCTGAGGGCTTGGGGTCGCATCAAGGGTACTATGCCACGTGGGACGCCTGGGGCAACGAGCCCTGGTGGATCGATTTCCGTAACGAGGGCAACGTGCCGTTCGAATGGCAGGCCCATACGTATCCGGCGGGCCCCATGGACCAGAAGCACTTCTCCCAAGGCCACTTGTGGTCGATTGCGGAATCGCATCCGGACCACGATACTGCTTGGTTCCTTGCCGAGTGGATCGGCGGCATCGAGGGCTGGAAACAGTGGGTAGCCTTGGGCCAGGGTCAGCCGCTGCCGGTTTCCGACCGCGCGCTGTGGGAGCAGTATTATAGCTTCCTGGAGCCGGATAAGGCGCAGATACAGACCGACTTCATGCTGGAACGCATGTACAACGGCCTGGCGTTCAACTTCCAGTACTGGCCGACGTACGGCGACTGCAGCGGCATCATGCGCGAGGCACATCAGGTCATCTTTGGCGAGTCGCCCGGCGAGGTGAAGTCCAACCTTGACGAAGCCGCCAAGCGCATGACGGCGGTTCTGGAGGAATACAAGAGCAAGTCGTAATTGCTTGCGCGCTCTGTAGCGTGCGCTGCACACGTGCAGTGCCGCGAAAAGTGAACAAGCCGCAGCGAGTATGAACAAAGAGGAGGGCACGGATTCCGTGCCCTCCTCTTTTCACATTTTCCGCGCAAACTCGGAGCGGAATGCGGGCCTTGCTCACATGCAGATCGTCTCCCCCGGCTGCAACTCGCAGATTTCCAGTTCGTTGATGTCTTGCGCGGCAGCACGAAAGGCTTCCGGAGTGCCGGTAAGTAGCGGGAACGTTCCATAGTGGCAGGGAACAACCCGTGCTACACCGAGCATGCGGCAGGCTTCCGCGGCGTCGTCCGGTCCCATGGTGAAGTGATCGCCAATCGGCAATATCGCCACTTCGGGCCGATAGCGGCGGCCAATCAGCGCCATGTCGCCAAAGAGCGCGGTATCTCCGGCGATATAGAGTTTCAGTCCATGGGAAAACGTGACCACGAAGCCGACGCTCTCGCCCGCCGGTATCAGCGTATCGCCATCCATGATCGTGCTTGTGTGATCGGCATGCACCATCATCACCGCCAGTTCCGCCACGTGCACTGTGCCGCCTTTGTTCATGCCCACGACGTTCGCGACACCTTGCTGCTCCAGCCAGCGGGATATGTCGGCCGTCGTGACCACGGCCTGCGGCTTGGTGCGCAGTGCGAGGGGCACAGTATCCCCCAGGTGGTCGCCGTGACCGTGTGTGACAAGGATTGCGTCTACAGTTGCGGGGTTCTTTAGATCGTCGGGACACGCGGGATTGCCTGCGAGGAACGGGTCGATGAGCACGACTTTCCCCTCAGGTGTCGTAATGCTGAACGCGGCATGACCCAGCCACGTAATCGCTACAGCGCTTGCTGCCATTGTCTCATTCCTTTCTGTGTAGCTCTCGCAAACTCAACCATGTGCGCAACACGCGGCGCGCGCAATTACGCTCTCTTGGTAGGCAGCGCACGCGCATCCATATCCACAAATTGTAGTCAGCCGAGACCAGACTCATATGCGGCAGGACCGGTAGCGCAGGTTTGCAACCTGCGCCCTCCGGCCCGGTACTTCGCTCCTGGGCTCGAAGGCTCATCGAGAATCCAGCTCCCGCTATACCTCGCCAAAACGCCGGCCAATCCAACGGAAAAGGAACAGGGCGGCAAATGTGGCGAGAACCAGCAGTGTCGCCAGGACGATAGCAGTCTGAAGGTCGGACTCCAACGCTGTCATGATCGCCAGGGGCATGGTCTGCGTGCGGCCGGTGAAGTTGCCCGCAAACATTATCGTGGCGCCAAATTCACCCACTGCCCGCGCCCAACTCAACACTGCTCCACCCACCAGGGCAGGCCACGCCAGCGGCATGGTCACGTAGCGCAACATCTGCCACGTCGATGCGCCTAACGTGACGGTAATCTCTTCAAGTTCAGCGTCAACCCGCGTAAAGCCGATCTTCGCCGAGCGGACGTAGAACGGCGCCGCAACGAAGACTTGCGCCAATACCACTGCCAGTGTGGTGAAGGCAATCTCGATGCCAGCCGGATAGAGCCAGCGTCCGACCACTCCTAGGCGGCCAAAGACGAGAAGCAGAGCGATACCAACCACCACAGGCGGCAGCGCCAAGGGTACATCTATGAACGTATCCAGAATTCGTTTGCCGGGAAACGTGCTCCGTGCGAGCAGATACGCTGTGGGCGTCCCCACGAGCACTATGATGAGGAGCGAGGCCACGCTCGTCAGCGCGCTCAGCCGGAGAGCGCTCAATACAACGGGCTGCGTAAGCTGATGCAGGAGGTTGCCGGTCATGAAGGCACGCACAACGAGAGCGAGTAACGGCAGTCCCACAAACGCCGCAAGCAGAACCGTAGGCACCATGAAGAGAGAGCGCGCGCCGACGTGGCCCGCGGCAAAGCGAGCGGGGCTCACCTGCCGCTTGCAGGGAGATGACGGAGAAGACGGTGTACGGTTCATGTTGCCGCCACCGCCTGGAACCCGGCTTGTTCCAGGATCTCCTGCGCCGACGGCGAGAGCACAAATGCGAGGAAGCGACGCGCGAGTTCTTGTTCCTTGCCGGTTGCCAGCAGCGCAATCGGGTATTCCGCAATTACGTTGGCATGCGCAGGAATCTCCAGCGTTTCAACAGCGGCAGGCGCCGAGGCTACGTCGCTCACGTAGACGACTCCCGCATCCGCTTCGCCGAGTGCGACCTTTGCAAGAACCTGGCGCACATTAAGCTCCTCCGACCGCACGTTTGCCAACACGGCTTTCGCATAGGCGTTCCCATACGCAGCGTCCGTGCCCAGATTGTCGAGCATTTGTCGCGTGTAACGGCCCACCGGCACGTTCTCCTGCGCCAAGACGATGCGCACGTCCGGTCGTGCGAGGTCGTGCAAATCTTGTAGCCCGGCCGGGTTCGCAGCAGGCAGCACCACGATCAGGCGGTTCTGCGCGAATACGACCGGGGCTTCCGCCACGAGATTCTCTTTCTGTAAACGCTCCATATGCGAGACATCCGCAGAGGCAAAGATATCGGCCGCGGCGCCGTGTTCGATCTGCGTGCTGAGTGTCTGCGAACCGGCAAAATTGAAGACCACCTGTACGTCCGTGTTGCGGGTCTCGAATTCCTCGCCGATGGCCGTGAATGCTTCCGTGAGTGAAGAAGCAGCGTACACGACAAGCGTGGTTTTCTGCTGCGAGGCACACCCTGCAGCCAGCAGAGAAACGCACAACAGCGACCACAGCGCGAGGCACACCCTCCGCAATCGCGCCGCGGAGGGCAGGGCTGCGCCTCGGCCTGTGATCAATGTCTGCCGGTTGTGCAAAGCGCGCTCCATATTATCCTTAAACGGGCTCACTTGATTGGTACCGCCTGCTTGGACTTCCATTCGCGGCGTGCACACCTATCCCAAGCCTCGCGCTGGTTCGATCCATAAACGGCTGTGCCCTGCCAAGAAGCCGCCAAGCCTGGGGTCTGCCGCCAGATTCTGCAGCCAAGCGTCAGTCGTGCCGGGGCATGCTGTTCGTCACGGTGTTGCCTAGTAGTATAATGTTGCAAACCGTAGCGGGGCTAGGTGAGAGCTAAGGAGAATTGTGCGTGGCAATTGTGCTCGACGCAATGGGCGGCGATGAAGCGCCTCAGGCAATCGTTGCCGGCGCAGTAGAGGCCGCGCGCTCCTCCGGAATACCTACCATCCTGGTTGGACGGCAGGAAGCGCTCGAGGCAGAACTGCGCCGGCACGATACTGCCGGACTAGAACTGACGATTCGCCACGCGCCGGACGTGATCACTATGCACGATCATGCCACAGCCGTGCGGCAACGTCCGGAATCGTCCATTCGCGTTGCTTGCGATCTCGTTAAGAGCGGGGAGGGCAAGGCCGTAGTAAGCGCCGGCCACAGCGGCGCGACGATGGCGGCCGCGCTCATGGCATTTGGCCGAATTTCCGGTATCAGCCGCCCGGCGCTCATTGCCCTAATTCCCGCCCGGACCACACATCCCACGCTCCTCATTGACATGGGGGCCAACGCCGACTGCAAGCCACAGCAACTCCAGCAGTTCGGCCTCATGGGCAGCATCTATTCCGAACAGGTGTACGGCGTCGAGAATCCCAAGATCGGTTTGCTCTCCATCGGCGAGGAACCCAGTAAGGGCAATGAACTCTCCCTGGCAGCCTACGCACTGCTGAAGGACGCGCCGGTCAACTTTGTCGGCAATGTCGAGGGACTCCATATCCTCTCCGATTCCGTAGACGTGGTGGTCTGTGACGGGTATACGGGGAATGTAGCGCTAAAGACGTTGGAAGGCGCTGCCGAGTATATCAGCAGTTTGCTCAAGTCGGAATTGCGTGCGAGCCCGCGCAGAATGCTCGGCGCATTACTTGCAAAACCTGCGTTCACCGCCGTCCGCGCGCGCATGGACTACGAGGAGCATGGCGGCGCTCCGTTAGTGGGTCTGAACAACACCGTGATCATCGCCCACGGCCGCTCTAATGCGAAGGCCGTTGCCAGCACTCTGCGCCAAGCCCACCAGACCGTAGCCATGGACGTAACTGGGAAAATCAACCAGCGCGTGGCGGAATTGCTCACCAGCAGCGAGACTTCACCCGCGTGAGGGCACTGTACAGGGCATGGCACGGTACGCCCGATCGTAGACCGAGCAGCCAACTATTCACTCGCGCCTACGGGAAGTTGTGCCTCAGTCAATTGGCGTAGCGTCGCACACTTCACGGTGAAGTAGATTGGTGTCGACCATAAGCTAAGCGACTCTGCAATCGCCTATCCAAGAGGCAGGGCCACACGTAAGCCCACACACTAGTTGAATTTTGCCCTATGGATTGCGGGCGATACTCCGCCAGATGATGTCAACGGTCTCCTCGATCAGCTTCCTGGACTCCGGCACTCCCATCACGTGCCGCGCCAGTATCGATCCCACCATCGCATGGATTGCGATGTCCAAGTCGGCATCCGCGCGTATCTCGCCGCGTTGGACGCCTCGTTGCATAATCTTCATTCCTTCGTTTCTGCGGGGCTGCAACACTCGATCGCGAAACAACTCGAATAGCTCAGGGTTCCGCCGTTCCTCGACGAGCAGCGCGCCGAGCATGGCAAATGCCGGGCCGCGCGCGAATGCGGCTTGCGCCTGTACCAACATTTGAACCAGGTCATTGCGCGCGCTGCCGGTGTCCGGCGGCGGTCCCAATGAGTCCCGCAGGGAGGCTAAGGCGGCAGCGGCCATTTCCGCTTTGGTGGCGTAGCGCCGGTAGATGGCCGTCTTGCCGACCCCCGCTTCCGCCGCCACGCGCTCGATGGACGTGCCGGCATAGCCCCGGTCGGTCAGCACGTGCAGCGTGGCTTGCAGGATGGCCCGGTCGACCTCCGGGTCGCGCGGCCGACCGGACTTAGTGTCCCGCTGCCCCGGTTTTCCGTCTGATGCTGACATCTTGCTATCTCGGTTGTGCGGCTTCTTGCGCGCTTGCCGGGGCCTCTTCGGCGGAAGCCGCGCTTTTCTCCTGCGGCAGATGCCGTGCCGGCATGAAGCGGAAGATGAGAATCGCGCCAATCAGCGCCGCACACGCCGAAATCAACACTGCCAAGCTTAGCGCATCGGTAAAGGCTACCTCTGCTGCTCTTGTCAAAGCGCCGGCAATGTTAGCGGGTAGCCTGGCGGCAATCCGGGAGGCCATGCCGACTGAGTCGCTGGCGGCTGCCGCGGCCTCCGGGGGCAAGCCGGCAACGGCGTCTTCCATGCTGCGGCCATACACCGTGTTTATGGCAGATCCGATAGTGGCCACACCGAGGGCGCCCGCAACCTGGCGCGTGACGTCATTCATGGCTGAGGCCACTCCAGCGTTGGCCTCGGGAATAGCTCCCATCACGGCATCGGTGGCTGGCGCCATGGTATTGCCCATGCCAATCGCGAGAACGAACAGTGTCGTGCCGACAATCCAATACTCCGTGTCCGGCCCCCAAAACGCCAGCGTGGCCAACACCGCGGCCACCAGCAGGAGACCCAACGTCACGACCTTGTCCGTACCCAGTATTGCCACCAGTCGATGGCTGTTTCCGGCCCCCACTACAATGCCCAGGGCCATGGGCACCAATCTCACACCGGCCTCCAGAGGCGTATAGCCTTGCACGAACTGCAGGTATTGCGTCAGCCCAAACACCATGCCGAACATCGCAAAGAAAGCGATCGCGATCGCCCCCGCTCCCGCTGAAAAGCGCGGGTTACGGAAGAACGCGAGGTTCAACATGGGGTGCTCCACCCTGAATTCCCACATGACGAACGCAACTGCCAGAATGCCGCCACCCGCAAAACAGCCCAAGACGAGGGTGTCGGCCCAACCGCGCGCCGGGGCTTCGATGATGGCGAATACAAGTGCGGTCACCGCGGCTATAGAAAGTATGGCGCCGAGAATATCCACCGGCACGGGCTGCGGGTCACGGCTCTCCGGGATTACGAAGAGTCCGCCCAAGAGGGCGAGCACGGCTATGGGAATGTTGATCAAGAAGATGGAACCCCACCAGAACTGCTCCAAAAGGATGCCGCCGGTGAGCGGACCGAGACCGATGCCCAGTCCGGCAATGCCCGCCCAGATGCTGATCGCCCGCCCGCGTTCATCTCTGGGGAAGACGTCGATGAGAATCGAGAGCGTCGACGGCATGATGAGAGCGCCACCAATACCCATTACGGCGCGCGCGGCAATGAGCTGTTCCACGGTCTCCGCGTAGGCCGCAAAGAGACTGGAAGCGCCAAATACGACGAGGCCCACCTGGAGCGCACGCTTACGGCCGAATCGGTCACCGAGCGATCCCATCGTCAGCAAGAGACCGGCGAAAACGAGAATGTACGCGTCAACCATCCATTGGAGGGACGTTGCCGATGCATCGAATTCTCGCTGCAAAGTGGGCAGGGCAACATTGAGAATCGTGTTGTCCAAGCCAATGATGAGCAGGCTCATGGAGAGCAAGCCGAGGATCCACCACCGTCGCTGATATGTGGCTGACTGTGGTCCCCTCATAGCACACGCTCCCTTTATATTACGATACCGTCTCGTATCTCTACACTAGCGCACGCTACCCGGCGTGTCAAGAACGTCTGGGAGGAACACGCGACTGGCCGGCCAAAAGGCAGTCATACCGACCGCCGGACCGGGCGGGGCGTTGAGAGCGTAGCGCCAGCGCCTCGCCCAAGAATTGGGAAAATATCTGAACTGTCCCCGCACAAGACCAAACTCAGACCAGGGCGAGGACAACCAATCGCGCCAGGTGGCTACACCTTCACACCCATGGGAATTGCAGTGTGGGTTGGTTGGCGTAGCGCTGCATGGTGAGCGTGATACGCTCGCCGGCGCCGGGCGTGAGGCGCACGATGAGGTGCGGTCCGTTGACTTCCGTCGTGATACCTCCCGCCGTAGCGCTGATAAACTGGTGCTCGGCATACGCCCCGCCCTGCACGATGAGCGTGCGCTCTGCCACGGGATTCAAATTGACCAGGGTCACGCCAACTTCCGATGCCGTGAGATGATCGACCAACGCCGCGACGTCTTCCGGCAGCCCGGCGCGGCGGCGGGCGGGATCAAAGTAGCGCAGGCGGCAATAGAGCGGGCCGCCTTCCCTGCCCGTGGGGAAGCCGCCAAGCGTGAGCCGCGTGAGCGCATCGGTAGTTGCCGGGTTTATGTGGTTCATGTCGTCAGAGAGCCGCGTATCCGGGGTGGTGGTATCCACTCTCATCTTTTCGATGCGCTCGCGCACTGTCGCATAGTCGCGCTGCAGCGCTTCCACCGGATAGTTGGGGTTCTTGCCCGCCAGAAAGTCGTACCATGGGTGCTGCGGCGCACGTGCCAAATCCTGCGGGTCCATGGACAGGTAGTACATTTCATGCGCGCCCGCTGCGAACGGCTCCGGCCTGTAATCGTACCACCCTTCCTCACCATAGGCGTCACCGTACATGTAAGGGTATGTGGGCGTGCCGTCGCTGTCCTTGGCATTGGCATTCACGGCGTCGAGCATCTCGCGCCAGACGGCGAGGTAGCTCTGGTCGCCAGTCATGAGCAGCGCATTCCCGAACCCGTAAACCGCGCGTTGTTGGAACGCCGGACGGTGGGCGAGCTTGCCGGTGTTGTGATCGATCACGGAGAAGCCCCAGCCGTAGACGCCGCCGTACCACTTGCCGTCGCACGCCCCACCAATGGTGCCGTCCAACCCAATGTTCGTCGGAATTATTCCGTTGTTCGCTTTGGTGTGCGCCACCCAGCCGTCCACGTACCGTACAATCCAGTCGCGGTATTTCGCTTCGCCGGTGAGCGCATAAGCGGTAAGAGCAACAGTGGTAACGGAGAGATTCAAGGGGTGGTCGCCCGCCACGTCGTTGTAGTCCCGGAAGTGGTCGAGCATTTGGGCAAAGCTGTTCTCACCGTGCTTGGCATCGAACCGCCCCGCTACCTCGATGGGGTCGCCCGCCCAATCAAGCGCCGTGGACTTGCGCAGCATGGGCCCCCGGCTGCCGTTGAACATGCTGCGGATCACGTTATGCTCCGGGTCGTAGTTCGGAGCTTGCGGGTCTTCATCCATGTAGAAACCGGCGTAGCGGCGGATGCGCTGCTCGTAGATACTGCTCGCGGGGTCGCTGAGCGGTTCGAGAATGAAAGGGGAAATCCACTCGCCGTGATGCATCCAATCGAACATCACGGAGAACTCTTTGTAGTACATGCCTTCCCGGGCCATGGGCACGTACTCGGTCTTGGCCTCGGTATACTGGCGCAGATGCCCATTCCAGCCCTGCTTGTACATGGCCAAGACGTCATCCGACGCGCCGAGCGCATGGAGCATGGGCCAATTGAGCAGGTTCTCGCCCGCGTCATCGGGGCCGTCGTTCCCGCCCCAGCGCGGTATGCAAAGCAAGTAGCCGCGTTCGTCGAAATACTTCGCATAGAACGCCGCGCACGCAGCCTCCTGCGCCCGCAGCAACTCCCGCTCCAACAACGCCCAATGTGGCGGGTCAAGCGGTGTGCTCAGGTATACTAGAGCCGAGCGGTCATCTGTGACGTTCACTGTCTTCCTCCGTGATTGAGCTTGAAGTGTCGTGGCGGGATCGTTCTATGTTCATACTGTTGAGCCAGAGTCTCTCACCATTATGCCGGTTTGGCAATGACAGTCATACAATACTACGCGCTCTTTCCATGGGGAGATTCGCTGTGACTGATGACATGGCACCAAGATGCACATGATTGAATTCACAACTAAGTGAGTGCGATGCTACGCGGTATAGTTTTCGATCTGGATGGCACATTGCTTGACCACGATGGCGCTGAATTGGCGGCGCTCGCCAAACTCTATCCCTCCCTTTCTTCCGGCGAAAGTGCGTCCCGAAAATGGCTAGACTTTCCCGACTTTGCCGCCGCCTGGCATGATGCGGCAGAGCGTGGCTGGCAGCGCTACGTGGCTGGCGAGTTAACCTTTTCCGAACAGCGCACCTGGCGAGTAGAGCAAGTACTGGCAATGCAGCAAAATTCCGGAGTTGATAGTCAGCCGCTCACCGAGCAAGAAGTATTGGACATTTTCGCGCGTTACCTCACCTTGTACGAGGATAGTTGGAAACTCTATCCTGACGTCTTGCCCTGTCTTCAGGCGCTTTCCGCCTATCCGCTGGGGTTGATCACTAACGGCGACGGCAGTCAACAGCGGCAAAAGCTCCAGCAAACAGGTATTGCGGATTACTTTAGTTCTGTCGTGATTTCCGGGGACATTGGCGTGGCTAAGCCGCAGCGGGAGATCTTCGATCGCAGTGCTGAGGAGTTGCAGCTCAGTCCCAGCGAGTTGCTCTTTATCGGCGATAACCCGCACGCTGATGTAGGAGGAGCTTTGCAGGCCGGTTGGCACTGTGTATGGCTAAACCGCACGTGCGCAAAGCAGGAGGTAAAGGCAGTAACAATCTCCGAGCTAGCGGAACTGCCAACTCTGATTGCCACCGGAGAATTCGACTGACTGCAAGTCAAATCGTTACGCACCCATTAGAAGATTGCGCGAGTTCCCGCGATGATCCGTTGCTACATCGGACACAGCAAAGGCACCGTTGAGGCGGAAGTCGCCCAATTGGCATCGCAGGGCGAGGCGATAGCCGATCTCAACCGCGTGGTGCTGGATGGCGACGTCATCGACATGGAAGCCCTGCAGGTACATTGCGACACCTTGCCCTTCTTGGGTGGGGCGAAGCTCGTGGTCGTTCGTGACCTGCTGAGCCGCTGTCTCAAGGAGAAGCCGCTGCGCGACGGGCTGCTCGCCTACTTGCCCGGTCTACCGGACCACTGCACGCTGGTCTTGGCCGATCCCGCCCTGCCCCGCGGGAGAGAAACCACCGCGCTCACCAAGGCGCTGCGCAACCTTCCCGGGGCAACCGTGGACGTGGCCGACCAGCGCCGCGGCAGGCCGCAAGTTGCCTGGATTGTAGAAAACGCGCCCCGGTTTGGCTGCGCCATTACCCACCAGGCAGCGGAACACCTGGCGGCAGTGCTGCCTGACCGGGACTCAATCGAGCAAGAACTGAGAAAGCTGTCGCTCTACCGCAACCGCACCGGTACCATCAGCGAGGAGGACGTACATCTGCTGGTGCCGCAGTCGCGAGAATCGAACATTTTCGCCTTCGCGGATGCGGTTTCCGATGGCAGGCGACGGCAAGCGCTTGCGCTCCTGCACGATCTCCCCAATCAAGAGCCCGGCTATGTGCTCTCGATGATTGCCCGCCAGTTTCGCCTCATTCTCAAGGCCAAGCACGCCCTGCACACGGTGCAGTCGCCTAAGGAAGTGGCGCGCGCCGTCGGCCTCACGCGCGCGCCGCCGCGCGCCGTCAACCGTGTGATTTCCCAGGCGCGCCGCTTCAGCGTCGACCAACTCGCCTCGATCCACGCCCATATTGCCCGCACCGACTTCGCCATCAAGCGAAGCCGCATGGACCCCGCCACCGCGCTGGACTTGCTCGTGATAGGGTTGTGTTCAATCGCCAGCCAGCGCTGAGGAACATGCCGACTAGAGTGTTCGCGGTCGATGCGTTTTCACCCTTTGCCCCTCCCGACGAATGATGCAAAGTTTATACCACGCCGCTACGTGAAGAGGAATTGGACTCCTCAAGCCGCCGGGATGCCAGACTCGTACGTGCTAAGGGGGCAAGCACGCTCCTTCGACAAACCCCTGGTCAGCGGCTTCCGCCGGAGTGATTGCCAACGGTCTTGCCGGCGCCAATATCACAGGGATGCGGCCTGGCGCATACATTTCTGAAAGGTTTGGTACCAATAGGACTACCCCATCCACTTGCCGTGAAAGGGGGTAAGAGATATCGTCCAGTTCGCCTCAACTGCAGTGGGCCGCCTCTAGGCAGCTCCGCTGAACGCCTGGTTGAACCGGCGGGTGAGCTGAGACTTATGTCTGGCGGCGTTGTTGGTGTGAATGACACCCTTGCGGGCGGCGCGGTCAAAGCGGGCGCATGCCAGCGCAACGGCCTCTTGCGCCGTTTCTTGGTCGCCCTCAGTGATGGCGTCGGTTGCTTGGCGGCTGTAAGTCTTCAAGCTGCTGCGCACTGAACGGTTACGCAGGCGTCGCCGTTCCTGACGGCGGACGCGCTTGAGATCGGCACGTTTCTTGGGCAATTTCTCGCGTCTCCTCGGCTCTCTATACCATGTCGTGACGACATATTACGCTTGTTTCGCCCATTATACCAACTTCAGCAGCGGCATGCCCGGAACGGATTGGAAGAACAGCAAGAATCTCCTTGCATCGCGGGAGTGACTATGCGCGCTCGCCTGGCTGAGACCGCACTCGCCCCTCTGCGTTTCTGCATCACAATGGGGTCCAAGTGAGAAATCCTCACCTCTATTCCGTTTGTGCTGAGTCTGCTATGACTGAAGGACTGGAAGAGTCGACATGCAAACGGAAGGAGACAAATGTGTGCAAGCCATGCCGAGCGGTTTGAAAGACTCCGCACAGGCCTGTTGCAGTAACTACGGAGCAATACGCTATTCTCGCCGGTCAGTTTTGCTTTCCGTTTACCCTTCGACAGGCTCAGGGCAAACGGAATGGACGCCTTGCATCCAGTAAGAAGTCTATCCCGACCGCCGGCGGTTCCAACGCTATAACGTCAACTCTTGCAGTTAAATGCCTGTAGCTTCAACTCCTGTAGTTCAACACTTGTAGCTTCAACATCTTGTGGATTCAACGCCTGTAACGTCAACTCTTGTAGTTGAATGCCTGAACCGTGGATACCTTAACCATGCAAGATGGGCGCCTGTCTCTTCCCCGTTCGTGCTGAGCCTGTCGAGGTACGTACGGGGGCTTGGCGAAATTCACCAGACCACTTCCTATCCCTGCTCCACCTCAACTTTCCCCTTCTTCCGCAGTCTCCAGTTTGTAAAGCTGCGTCGCGGTGTCGCGGCAGGTGGCGGTGCGGAGTACGGCATCGCGGGAAACGTTGGTAAGGCTCGCCCACCGGCCCCAATTCGGCTGGCCTTTGTTCGCGTTGCCCTGCTCCCGCGCCAGCTTATGGAGCACAGCCGTCGCGCGATTGGCGATATTCGACAGCATCATGGCCGCAGCGGCCGGCGGCAGTTCCGCGGCAATGCCCTTGAGGACCGTATCCACGTCTTTTGGCACGGCGCGCGGCTTGACCTCGATTTCCATCTATACTGACTCCTTGCATTTGTTTGGATATTGTTCACACTTTCTTCAATATTCTAGGTTACTATCTGTGCGAACGCTCTTTTGATGATGGATGCCGACATGGACTCAGTTTGTCACGCTTTTATGGGGCGCACTCATACTAACGTAGCTGCGCCTGCCACGGCCAAGCAGCAATAGCTCCCCTGATCGGAAAGAACCGGCACGCAAACTCAGCGAGACGGTGTCGCGTGCGCGCTCTTTCTGAATAATACCAAAGGGCGCCGAGAGTCCCATTAGAGTGCTACCGTACAGGCAGGTGCGCTCACCTGCCGCTGCAACACGTTTCCCATTTCAGCCAATGAGGCCCGCGCGACGGAGACTGTAAGTGCGTAATGTGTCAAACAAAGCATATAGCCGGCCCCCGCAAGTGTTGTGTGTGTCAGGTGCTTCGTTGACAGAATTGGCACGAGCATGGGCAGAGAAGGCCAACAGGGATGTGTATAGGTACGAATGTGTGAAACGGCACTGGCCATGTACGAGGGAAGAATTGGCCGTTAGGACCGTCACTCCGGCGGAAGCCGTAGTCCAGGGTACGCAGAGAAGATGGATTCGCTAGACTCACAAACGAAGTGCAACACTTTGCTAAGGTGTTGCCATGGGAACACAGTACAGTCAGCTTACCATTGAAGAGCGGTGTGAAGTGGCCCGACTTCACGCCGCGGGACACTCGTACCGGCAAATTGCTGCAGCTCTGGATCGCGCGCCATCGACGATTTCGCGGGAGGTAAAACGCAATGGGACTCAGAGTGACGGCTACCAAGCGGGGTATGCCGCTGAACAGGCATGGGCGCGGCGCTGGGGAGGCGGCAAGTTGGAACGGGATGACGTTTTGCGGGAGAAAGTGCTGGGGTACTTGCGACAGAGCTGGTCGCCGGAACAGGTGGCAGGACACATGGCGCGGGAGGCCGGCGGACCGGTCATCTCCCACGAGACCATCTATCGCTTTATTTACGGTCAGGTGGCGCGCACCAAGGACTATAGTTGGCGGCACTACTTGCCGCGTGGCAAGGCGCAGAGACGACCTCATCGGCGCAGTGGTCGCAGTCCGGCCTCCTTCATTGCCAAGCGCCGTCCCTTGGCCGAACGGCCCCAGGCGGCGGCTGACCGCCAAACGCCCGGCCACTGGGAGGCTGATCTGATGCTCTTTGGCAGAAGCGGCCAGGCAGTGCTCACCCTGCACGAGCGCCACTCGCGCTTGCTGCTGGCAGCGTGTGCCTCCGGCAAGGCGGCAGAGCCCATCGCCGCTGCCATGCACGACCTGCTCGCGGTCTTGCCTCCAGCCTGGCGCCAAACCGTCACTTTCGACAATGGCACCGAATTCGCGCGTCACTACCGCCTCCACGACTTGGGCATCCAAACCTTCTTCTGCGACACCCACGCCCCCTGGCAGAAAGGCGGCATCGAGAACGCCATTGGACGCATGCGACGCGTGCTGCCGCGCAAGACCGACCTGGCGGAAATGCCCGATGAGCGCTTTGCGCAGCTGGTACAAGCGTACAATCACACCCCGCGCAAGTGCCTCAGCTACCAAACGCCAGCAGAAATATTCATCAACCAAGTGTTGCACTTGAAATGTGAATCCACCTTCCCGCTTTCGCGGGAATGACGGAGACAGGCGAACCCTAGGTATTGGCAAGGGGATCAAACTGCGAAATCTGTCAACGAATTAGCCAACACTTGCAAGTGTGCTGGATTGAGTAAAGGCAAATGACTTCGTATGGCCAGTGAAAGACAAACTGCAAGCGAATCTTCAGTCGAGCAAGTCGGACCGGTAGCGCTTTCAGAGCGCATTCAGGTCATTGACACACTGCGAGGGTTCGCGCTCTTCGGCATATTACTCGTGAATATGCACCTCTTCAGTCACCCAGTGCAGGAGCTGCTCATTGGGTATGACGATGTGGGCCCGCTGCTAGATCGTGTCGCTGCCTGGGGAATTCAGGTTTTCGCTGAGTCCAAGTTCTATCCGATCTTCTCGTTTCTCTTCGGTCTGGGGTTTGCCCTTCAGATTCAACGTGCTGAGGAACGGGGCGCTTCGTTTGTACCCCTCTATCTACGCCGGTTGTTTATCCTCTTACTCATTGGCTTGGCCCATGCGGCGTTCGTGTGGGTGGGGGACATTCTGGTGCTTTATGCCGTGCTGGGAGCAATCCTCCTTCTCTTTTTCCGCAAACGCTCGCCGCGAACGCTCCTCGTGTGGGCGGGAGTGTTTCTTGCGGTATCGGTGCTGCTGCCTGCCGGTCTAAGCGGGCTGGCAATGCTCGCCAAACTCACCCCTGCCGGTGCAGCCGAGGTCAGCGCAAGCCGATGTCATCTACGCTACAGGATCCTTTGCCGAGATTACCGCACAACGCCTGAGCGATCTGCGCTTGATGTACAGTGTTGCCATTTTCTTGGCTTTCAATGCTTTTGCCATGTTTCTGCTCGGCCTCTACGCCGGACGCCGCGGCATATTCCGCGACATCTCGGGACACGCGTCGCTGTTGAAGAAGCTATTCTGGTGGAGTCTCGTACTAGGGGTGAGTAGTAATCTCGCCCACGCGCTGGCGAGTCACGGTCCGGAGTTTGCACTGCCTACCTGGATGGATGTGCTTGCGGACTCTGCGCGCACGCTCGGCGCGCCGGTGCTCGCGCTCGGCTACATTGCCGGAATCACTCTCTTGCTACAACGCGATGCCTGGCGGAATCGGCTGGGGCCGCTGGCTGCGGTTGGCCGCATGGCCTTGACCAACTACCTGCTGCAGTCCCTCACCGCGACCATGCTCTTCTATGGCTACGGCTTCGGTCTCTTCGGCCAAGTGGGGCCGGGCCTTGGCCTTCTCGTCACTGTAGCCATCTTCGGTGCACAGATTCCGCTCAGCGTATGGTGGCTGCGGCACTTCCAATACGGGCCGGTGGAGTGGCTATGGCGGACGCTCACCTATCTGCGCTGGCAACCATTCCTCAAGACCCGCCCGCTTGGACGCGATGAACACAGCAATGAGTGCCTCCGCGCGGGCACAACACCTTAAGGTGAATTCTTTAATTCTTCTGCGCCAACAAACTTCACTAGGTGGCGCACTTAAGGCCGAGAGTAGGGCAAGGCTCTTGCCTTCCAGTGGTTCCCCCAAGGGTAGTCCTTTGCACAACTCAGGCCGGCAGGTGAGAAGATTCCCCTCTCCCGGGATGTACAGTTCCCAAGGAAATCTGAGTGGCATCAGCTTGATTCATCGTCGCACTGCTGGAGTGCCCGCGTCGAGCGCGCCACGAGATGGACGCCTTTGCACACAAAGTCGATGGGTGCCCGCGAACGCGAGCCAAACGAAATGGAGGATGCCTTGCGTGGGAGAGTCGCTGACGGTCTGGCTACCAAGCGGGGGACGAGCCCCCGCGCTACGTTGCCTGCCTGATCTTTGGAAGTGGAGCATTTGCCCCATTTAACGTGCGATTGGACGCAGGTTGCAAACCTGCGCTACCGGAGACAGAGGCACACGACCTAGTTTACGGCTATAGCGTCAATTCTTGGTGGAAGAAAATGAAGCAAAAGACCCTGGTCGACAGCGAACTTGCGCCCTGATCTGAACGAGAGTGGGCGCGGTCCCTCTCTATGAAATCACATAGTATTCGCGCAGGCGGCAGTCGACTTACATGCTTCGCAACGCCTGCACTACCGCGTCGGTGACTTGCTGCGTGGTGGCGGTACCGCCAAGATCGGGAGTGCGTACCGTGCCGCCGGCCGTTACCGCTTCCATGGCGTTCATCACGAGTTGCCCGGCCTCGTGCTCGCCCAGGTAGTCCAGCATCATCGCGCCGGCCCAGAAAGTGGCGAGCGGATTGGCGATGTTCTTGCCGTGGATGTCCGGCGCGGAGCCGTGCACCGGCTCGAACATGCCCGGGTAGCGGCGGGTGGGGTCGATGTTGGCGCTGGGCGGCAGGCCCAGACTTCCCTGCAATGCCCCGCCTAGGTCGGTCAGAATGTCGGCAAAGAGGTTTGAAGCAACCACCACGTCGAACGACTCCGGATGGGTCACAAAGCGCGCGGCGGCGGCGTCCACGTGGTACTTACTCGTTGCGATCCCGGGATAGTCCTGTGCCACTGCTGCAAAGACTTCGTCCCAGAAAACCATGTTGTACTGCATGGCGTTGGACTTGGTGATGCTGGTGACGCTGCTGCGCCCGTGGGACTGGGCATAGTCGAAGGCGTAGCGGATGATGCGCTCCACGGCTGTGCGTGTAAAGACGATAGACTGCAACGCCACCTCGTGGTCGGTACCAACGTGCACCCGACCGCCCACGCCGGAGTATTCGCCCTCGGTGTTCTCGCGCACGCAGACGAAGTCGACTTCCTCAGGCCCCTTGTCGCGCAGCGGGCCGTCGATGCCCTGCAGCAGCTTGATAGGGCGTAGGTTGACATATTGCCGAAAAGCCTTGCGGATCGGTAGCAACAGACCCCACAACGAGATGTGATCGGGCACTGTAGGATAGCCCACCGCGCCGAGATAGATGGCCTGGAACTGCTCCAGCGTCTGCAGCGCGTCCGCAGGCATCATGAGGTCGTGCTGCAAGTAGTACTCGCAGCCCCAGGGAAAATCGGTGTAGTTAAGCCGGTAGCTGCCGGTTACTGCGGCAGCGGCATCAAGCACCTGCTTGCCGGCTGCGATCACGTCCGGCCCGATTCCGTCACCGCCGATCACGGCAATTTCATACGTTTGCATGCGAGGTAGTCCTCCTCATCAAGTAGTTGGATGGTTTTTTTGGATTTGGTTGCAGAAGGGCCCGACATACCCGCGAAAGCGGGAATCTATCCCCTTCATTCCCTAGACTCCGGCGTTCGCCGGAGTGACGGAGACCCTTGGTTTGGCCTCTAGTGAATTCAGGTGTCTTGCAATACCAACGCACACCGCTGCGTCAGCGGAATCCGTCCATGCTATTCTATACGGGATATCCTGCCTCAGACTCTATTCAGACCTAGGTGCAGCAGAGACAACTTGTTCTATGGAAAAGCACACTCCCTATTATGAACTGTTGGAGGCGATCCGCCAGTCCGGCTGTCCTGTGTGCCGCCTGGCAATTCGCAGCGGCGACCGCTTTCTGGAGACGTACTCCTACGAACACGTGAACGACATCGAAATCAGAGAACTTGTGCGCGCGGCCAGGGGGTTTTGCCACCATCACACCTGGCGGCTCTTTCATAAGCACAGCCCGCTGGGCACCGCGTTGACCTTCTTCGACATTCTGGGCGAAGCGTCCCAGCAAATCGGCGCAGCCAAAGAGCAGCAGGGCATCTTGCGGAGCTTGGCCGCGCGTGTGCGCAAAGGGCTTACACCTCAGGGGACATGTCTGGGCTGTGACGCGCAGAACAACGCCGAGCAGCGCCACCTGGGATTGCTGGTCGAAACCCTGCGCGGCGATCGCGAAGCCCAGGAGACCTACGCGAACTCCGACGGCCTGTGCTTGCTCCATTTGCGCACTGCTTTGGGCTCCCGCCCAGCGCGCGAGGCGACAGAGTTGCTGTTGCGGGTGCAGGAGAAGCGCATCGCCGCTGTGCGCGAGCAGATGAGCGAAATCGTGCGCAAAGCAGACTATCGGGTGAAGGACCGCGTGACGCCGGAGGATATCGCCAGCCTGCCCGCGGCATTGGCGCAGGTGGTGGGCGAGGAAGCATTGGACTAACGCTGCCCCGGCGTGTCGATATGGGAGAAAGGACCGCATATGAAATACGAACGCATGTTTCCCGCCGAAGTCGAAGCGCAATTGCAGACGCGGCCAATCGCCATCCTGCCCTGGGGCGCATTGGAGTGGCACGGGTACCACTTGGCGATCGGCCAGGACGCGCTGAAGGCCCAGGGCATCGCCGACCGTTGCGCTGAAGCGGCCGGTGCGATCTCATTGCCGGTAGTGTGGTGCGGCTTTCAAACTATGAAACCTCACGCCGGCTTCAAACACACGCTGGAATTCCGCGATGAGACTGTGCGCACGCTGGCGCGGGAATACTTGGAGCAATTGGACGACGAGGGCTTCAAGGTCATCGTCATAATCACCGGGCACTACGGCGGACTGCACGTGCGCGGGCTCAAGGAAGTCGCGGAGTGGTACCAGCAAAAGCACCCCCACCTGCGGGTCTGGGCGCTGGCAGAATATGAGGTGGTGACCGACCTCGACTACAACGGCGACCACGCCGGCAAATGGGAGACCTCGATCTTTTGGCACCTGCATCCTGAACTCACCGACATCAACCGCTATCGCCAGGACCTCACCATGAAGGAGCAGGGCGTCGGCGGCGAAGACCCCTCGGTGCACGCCTCACGGAACTAGGAGAGATGATTGTCGACGCCATCGCTGAACGCGTGGCCGCACGCTGCGGGGAGTTGCTGGCAGAAGTGCAGAGCGTTTCTGACTGACGTGGCAGGCGCCGGAAGGCAAAGGCAAGCCACGCGTAGAGTGGAATGACGCGAATTAGAGGACCTGCCGGTGAACTCTAAGGGCGCGGTACTAGCTGGGCTCCGTTCGTCCTGAGCTTGTCGAAGGATGAACGGAGCCCAGCAATCTCAAAGAGGTGTCAGCAAAACTGTTCGCGGCGAGCCGAACGAGGGTTTGGTTCATTCACGGCATGTCAATTGTGATCCGCATCACAGCCTGCCGCCGCAGGTGTCGGCGGCCCACAGTCCGCGACCGGCAGCACGTGCCTCGACCTCGGCCATTTGAAAGGTCTGTTGGTACCGATACGGTTCGTTGAAGGTAAACTCCCGCGCGTAACCCTGGCTAATCATCCACTCATTTGCGAGCACGTCGCCGACCCACACGTACGCCAGCAGCCGGTCGTACCGGTCGCGCCGCCCTTGCGATTCGTCAAACTCCAAGCGTATTGTTTGTCCGCCCAGCAATGCGGCGGCCTTGGCGCTGGCTTCAGGCCCGAAGCATTGCACGGGTCTTCCCGGCGCATTCGTTTCCGGGGCGTCAATGCCGATAAGGCGCACCGACTCAACCGTACCGCCCATGCGCACCTTTACGGTGTCGCCATCCACAACCGAGACGACCGGATAGCTGCCGTCTGTGCCGCCCCACGTTCTTTGAATAACTACGAGAATGAGCAGCGCAATCGCGAGAATTGCGAGCGTGCGCCCGTTCAAGAGACGCCTCGTGGTTCTTCTGGCTGCACGCCGCTTCCGTGCACTCAACGCCTGCCCAACCCTTCGTTCTTGTCATTCATTTGCCAATACTAGCAGCAATGTTGCAGGGTGAGGCGCGTGAGTGCCGGTAGTTATACCCAAGATGCTGCAACCACGCAGAGATGCTTGGCAAGGGAAGGCGTTTGTCCGCAGAGCGTGTTGCCTACACGTCCACAGTTGCTCCTCTGTGTCTTTTGAAAGTTGGCATAGAATTGAGTTTGGTGCGCCCGAGTGCTGAAGAGAGCCGCCTGCTCCACGTTAAGGCCATCCTGGGCTCTTGCAGACACCACGCCGCCGGGCAAGCCCGCGCAACCGTCAAACTTTACACCGCAATTTCCAAAGTGCTACCGTAAAGATTGAGCGATGCTGCAACTATTGAAGTATTGCGGCGGTTTCACGGCAGCAAGCTTGTGTGGCTCGCAGAGAAGAGGCGGCACTTAGCCTTCCCACAAGAGACCATTGCATAACCCAGGCCAGCAGGCGTAAATTCTCCCTCTCCTTGGGGAGAGGGCCGGGGTGAGGGGGAATCTTCACTGCTCCAGCCTATTTGCGCGCTCTTTCCAGAGATACGCAAAGGTCTCCTCAAGTGAGAGGACTAGGATGAAGATAGATTCTTTCAGATGGCAATCAACCCCAATCGCTAATTCAAGCTGCGCAGAGATCGCCAAAGAGCTGCATCGATTTTCTACGTAAATTCGGTAAGTACAAGAACTGAGAGAGGTTGTAAGTCATGGCTGTGAGTGGAATTCCAAAGACCGACGATTTGGTCAACGCGCTGCGCGTGGTGCAGGACCCCGACCTGCACAAAGACATCGTCACGCTCAATATGGTGCGGGAAATGACCTTCGACAAGGGCACGGCGGCGTTTCAGTTGGTGTTGACGACGCCCGCCTGCCCCATGAAGGAGCACCTGGAAAACGAGTGCCGGAAGGCGCTCATGGGCGTTCCGGGCGTGCAGGCCGTGGAAATCGATACGCGCTCGGAAGTGGCCAAGCGCCTGGCCCCTGAGTCGGCGGATTTCTTGACGGACGTGAAGAACGTGCTCTTCGTCGCCAGCGGCAAGGGCGGCGTCGGCAAGTCAACCACCGCCGTAAATCTGGCAATTGCGCTGGCGCAGACCGGCGCGGAGGTTGGTCTGCTGGATGCCGACGTCTATGGCCCGAATATTCCCATGATGATGGGATCGCAGGCGCAACTGCGCGGCGCGGGCAGCAAGGTGATCCCCGCTGAGGCCTACGGCATTACGCTCATGTCCGCCGGTTTCGTCATCAAGCCGGAACAGGCCATGATCTGGCGCGGGCCTATCGTCCACCGCCTGCTCACGCAGTTTCTTGGCGACGTGCACTGGGGCGAGCGCGACTACCTGGTGGTCGACCTGCCGCCCGGCACCGGCGACGCGCCCCTCAGCTTGGCGCAGTCAATTCCCGGCGCAGGCGCGGTGATCGTCTGCACGCCGCAGGACGTGGCCCTGGCCGACGCCCGCAAAGCCATCGGCATGTTCCAGCAACTGCGCGTGCCCATCCTGGGCATCGTGGAGAACATGAGCTACTTCCTCTGCCCCCACTGCGACGAACGCACGGAGATCTTCAGCCACGGCGGCGCGCGCCAAGCGGCGGAAGCCATGGGCGTGCCCTTCCTGGGCGAGGTGCCCCTAAACGTCGCCATCCGCGAGGGCGGCGACAACGGTAAACCGGTCACGGCCATCCAGCCGGACTCACCCCTGGCCGCCGTCTACCGCGAAGTCGCCGGCGCAGTGGCCCAACAGATCAGCATCGCCGGCCAAGATGACATCGTGATCAACTAGGCTGGCTGGCGGCGCCTGTCTTGCGGGGCAGTTTCTTGCATGCGGCCGGCGGGAACGCGGGATTTGCGGCGCTTCGTCAAGTCTCGGACGCAGTCCCAGCGTCGATTTCCCAAGACCGAGCGGTCTTGGCCTTCGCTAACTGCTGTGGAAGACTGAGTTCAGCTTCTTCCTCCCGATGGAGGTGGAGCATGGCCCTGCGGCAAGCAACAGCGGACTCACTGCGAGCCGCGAGATGTTGGGCCAAATTCAACTGCGTGCAGATTCTTGGGCGGGTTGATGAGGGCTGCTTAGGCCCTCTGTGAAATTGAGCGATGCTTTAGAAAAGAACGGTAGGGAATGTATGGAATTTGATGTTGAAAGTAATCTCAGTGCAGTAGAGCGGGCGGTGTCGTCGTCGGAGCGTGAGGGCGAACCGGCGCGGGTGGTCACGCTTGCGCGCAGTTTCCCGACGTCGCGCGCAAACGTGTGGGAGGCCGTAACTGACCAGGAACGCATTCCGCGCTGGTTTGCGCCGGTCGGCGGCGAGCTCAAACTCGGCGGCCGCTTCCAGATAGAAGGGAACGCGAGCGGCGAAATCACGGCGTGCGAGACCCTGGCGCACTTTGCGCTCACCTGGGAGTTTGCCGGTGACGTCAGTTGGGTGGAGGTGCATCTGGCGGAGGACGAAGACGGCGACGCGCTGCTTTCGCTCAGTCACATTGCGCGCCATTCGCCCTTTTGGGATCAATACGGCGCGGGCGCCGCGGGTGTGGGCTGGGAGATGGCCTTCTTGGGCCTCGCGTTGTATCTCGCGCAGCCGGACTGGCCCAAGCCGGACGAAATGGAGTTCGCCACATCCGCGGACGGCAAGGCATTCCTCACCGGCAGCAGCGAGGGCTGGGCACAAGCGGCAATCGCGGCAGGAGAAGACCCGGATGCTGCCCACGCGGCGGCCAAGAACACTACCGCCTTCTTCACCGGTGAGACTGCAGAGAACTCCTGACGCGCGGGCGCCGTGATCGTCTGCCCGTAGCAGGACCTAGCCCTGGCCGACGCGCGCAAAGCCATCGGCACTTTTAAACAACTGCGCGTGCCGATCCCGGGCATCGTGAAGAGTATGAGCTACTTCCTCTGCCCCCGTTACGACGAACGCACGGAAATCTTCAGTGACATCGGCGCGCGCCAAGCGGCGGAAGCCATGGGTGTGCCGTTCCTCGGCGAGGTGCCCCTGAACGTCGCCATCCGCGAGGGCGGCGATAACGGCAAACCCATCGCGGCCACCGAGCCGGATTCATCACTGACCGCCATCTACCGGGAAGTCGACGGCGCAGTAGCCTAACAAATCAGCATCGTCGGGCAAGAAGCGGTCGTGATCAACTAGCGGCATTTGGGTTGACCACCCGGGTCATTGTATGGGAGCGCGGCTAGACTGAACTTGCAAGGTCTAATGGTGGCACAAGACTTGTGTGCGAGGACGATTGACCTATTTGATGAGTACCAGTCCTCCACCTAAAGAGCCAACGTGCACATGCTGTTGTGCTGCAGCTTTTGTGTCTTGGAAATTCTGGTTCCGCATTAAATCGATTCTGCGGTTAGAATGTCACCTGCTATATCCGTTGCAAGTGGACTTGGCTGACCGCAATTTGACGAATGTTCTCATTGCAATTCATTGAGAGACACTCTTCTTTGCACCTATGCTCCTAAGTCGCGTTCTTGTCCAGGAGCAATAGGGCGTTCCTACGGCTCGCACACTATCACTCGAATTTTGATCTCACGTCCGTCTATTACTTGTAGCCGAGAAAGGTCCGTCTCAATTTGGCGAGGATCTTGAATACCTCGAACGGAATCTACAATTACAAACAAGAGATCGTCACAGTTTGGATGCGCAGCGTATGCTTGGATATCGGCGTAGATTTCATTGAGGATGGTTTTCCACTTTCTGCGGGGGCTTATCCACTTCAATTCGATCAGCAGTCGAATGGCGGCGCTGTATAAGTCGACAAAGTTGTAAGTACCGGCTTTGGATGGAATGATTTCCTCTTTGGTGATATCGAAAACACGAGGCCGAAGCATTACATACAACAGGTCTCTCACATCCAGTTCGCAGGTAATTTCCCAGCTAGCTAGATTTTTTCCTCGATTGTTGAATGAGCGGATTGTTGGCGTAAGGGTCTCGATCGTGCGCCTTACTTCAAAGAGTAGCTTCTCTCGGCCATCCAACTCGATCACGGTTTGTCTATCTGAGCTTCCGCAAACCAATGCTTCTAGGTGGGTGCCGAGAAAGGCGGCAAAGCAATGATAGGGGGGCGAGATCTTACTGCCGTCCGGAAATGTGATCGAATAGCTGTCGGCTTCTATGGCAACTTGCTGGTCGATACCTGGAACTTCGACAGCCCACTCGGCCGAATCATATCGTAAGAATAACTCGTATGCCCAAGAGCGTCGGCAGAATTCTTGCCGTTCCTCGGGAGTGAATGCTATTCTCACGTGCCGAAAGTCACCAACTTCGTTGATCCAATGATCCGTGTAGACTGCGCACTCTCGTTCAAGTGTTTCTAAGTCTTGACTCACATCCTCCGGTATGTGCGTAAACTCCATGCCAAAAGCGTATGTCGGATTCCGCTCATCCAAGATTGAGCCTCCTTGTAAGTAGATCTGTGTTCAGGTTACGACAGCGCGTAGGTTGGAAGACTCCCGCAGGATCAAGCCACTCATTTGCAGGTTTTCGTTCACGTTTCGCAGGCAAAGGAAGCCTGGGGCAGTCTGCGATACGGGCTTAGGTGGCTGGCCCTCGTTCCTCTTGGAGGGGACTCATGCCATGACTGAGGCCGTAGACACAATGATGTGTTTCAATCCTACTCGCCAGGCAAGGTCTCTTAGGCCTTGCCGTGTCTTTCGGTGATGGCGGTTGGTTTGCTCGGAGTCTTGCCGGTCTGGTCAATGGCATCGATAGCGCTGGGAGGGTCGATTGGGTAGTGCTTGTCCTCGCATTGTTCGACTTGGCAGACAAGTGAATCCAATTCGACTCTGTCCGGGTGACTCTCCTCCGCAATCTGTCCTTGCGGTCCTGACAGGGCGTCCATGAGATCGGATATCCGGGCCAAAGCTGTTTCATATTCAGCCTCGTTTCCGACTTTCTCAGAATACTTCATGGGTGCACATCTTCCAGCAAAATCCCTGACTTCCTAAGCTAGCTCGCACCGGATTTGCCTAGGAATACCTGTGTGAGGATGTCGGTTTCGCGGATGGCGTGGGGGGTGCCGGTGAAGACCACGCGGCCTTTGTCGAGGACATAGGCGCGGTCGACGATGTCGAGCACGCCTTTGATGTTATGCTCGACGATCATAATCGTGGTCTTGAGAGTCACGCTGATTTCGGAAATCCGATCAAACACCTCTTTGACCACGATGGGCGCGAGACCCAGCGTCGGTTCGTCGAGTAGCAGCACGTCGGGACCGGCCATGAGGCCGCGGCCCACAGCGAGCATCTGCTGCTGACCGCCGGACATCGCGCTGGCAAGGTCGCGGCGCTTGCCCTGCAGGATGGGGAAGATGCGCATTACCTCGTCAAGACGGCGTTGTTTCTCAGTCTTGTCCTTCAGGTGCAGGCAGCCCATTTCCAGATTCTCTTCGATGGTGAGGTGCGTGAAGACGCGTCTGCCCTGCGGGACGAACGCGATGCCCTCCTTCACGATTTGGTGCGTGGCCGCCGCCAGACGAGCTTGGCGCCAGCGGACCTCGCCGGCGACGACGGGCGCGAGCCCCATGATGGCTTTGAGCACCGTGGACTTGCCGGCGCCGTTGGGACCCATCACGGCAATGACCTCGCCTCGGCGCACGCCCAGCGAGACGTCATTGAGCGCGACCACGGCGCCATAGTGCACGGAGATGTCGATGAGTTCCAAGAGCGGTAAGCCGCTGATGGGATCTGCAGCCGACTCGGCGGCGGCAGGTGGACTGAGATTCTGTGTTTCGGCTTTGTCTGCCGGTGTTTCCATTAGGTAGTCTCGCAGTGGATTTGGCGGGCGAACGGCCTTCGAGCGTGTCTATATGTACTCTTATGCCGATTGTTCTCTATTTTTTTGTCCCTCACCCTAGCCCTCTCCCACGGGGAGAGGGGACAGGATGGCGTGTGGTTAGTGCTTTGATGTCGGTTCAATCAATTGCCCTCGCCCTAGCCCTCTCCCGCGGGGAGGGGGAATAGATGGATGCGTGATGCGCGCCCAATGTAACTGATGTTGCTGCGGCTTAATCTCCCTCATCTGCATTTCAAGTACCAGGAACGTCCAAACCTTCTCCCACGGAGGGAGGGAACAGGACTGCACTGTCATTTCTCGCACGATTCCAGTCGATTTCCGGCTAGGTACCCAGGTACGCGTTGATGACCTTGGGGCGGCTTAAGACGTCATCTACCGCTCCTTCCTCGAGCAGGCTGCCGCTGTCGAGGATGATGAGATGATCGGATAGCTCGCGCACGATGTCCATATTGTGGGAGATGAAGACGATGGTATCGCCCTGTTCCCGCATGCGGTTCATAATTTCCTTCACCTTCTCCACCATCTCGGGAAAGAGGCCGGCAAAGGGCTCGTCAAAGAGGTAGATATTGGCCTCCATTGCCATGGCGCGGCCGATTTCCAACAACTTGCGCTGGCCGTAGGAAAGATTCATGGCGAGCGCGTCTTTCTTTTCCCACAGGCCGACACTTTCCAGGATGCCGCGCGCTCGGTCCCGCTGCATCGGATTTACGCGCTCCAGCAGCGCGGGAAAGAGCCGACGCTCGGACAGCACCACCATGATGTTGTTCCACACTGTGACCTGGTCGAACAGCCGCACTTCCTGGAACGTGCGGGTCAGCCCATGGACCGGGTTTTCGTGGGCCTTCACAACCTTCAGGCTGGTGCCGTCGATGACCACAAGGCCGCCGTCCAAGGGCAGCACGCCGCTCAGCAGGTTTACCAACGTGGACTTGCCCGAGCCATTGGGCCCGGCGATGCTGGTCAAGCCCCGCTTTGGAATGGAAATGGAGAGTTTCCGCACCGCGCGCACCGCGCCGAAGTGTTTCGAGATACTCTCCGTTTGTATGACGTAGCGATCGTCGATTTGTTCCGCGCCGGGTCTCACAGCTTATACCTCCCAACCAAGCCCTGGGGCCGGAAGAGCATCAAAAGCACCAAGAGAATGCCCAGCACCACGAGCCGGGCCTGGCCAACGTGAATTGTCGGCAGAAACGGCAAGAAGCGCATGCCTTCTTCCAGCAGCACGAACGCCATTGCCCCCAATAGCGAGCCCCAGATTGTGGCCAGCCCGCCCAGAATTACGATGGCGACGAGCAGCATCGACTCCAAGAGTATGAAGGAGTTTGGATCGACAAAGCTCGTCCAACTCGCGAAAAGGCCGCCTGCCAGACCCGCCATCATGGCCGATATGGTCCACACTGCCAGTTTGTAGTGGGTTGTCCGGTAGCCAAATACCGCGATCGCCTCTTCGTCCTCGCGGATGGTGGTGAGCACGCGCCCAAACGAGGAGGTCACAATGAACCAGGAAATCAGCACGATGAGACCCAAGGCTGCCAGGACGAAGGCGAGAAACTCCAATTCTCCGCTCAGCGCCCAGCCGCCGACCTGGGGGCGAGGAATGTCGTGAATGCCGAACGCGCCGCGGGTGAGACCTCGCCAATTCAGGAAGACGTTGAAGCTGATAATGGCGAAGCCAAAGGACACAAGCACGTAGATGTCGTCGCGGAAGCGGTTGAAGACCACGCCGACGGCGAGGGCGACAAGGCCGGCGAGGAGGACGCCCACGGGCAGCGCCGCAAAGAAGGGCCAGCCAAAAGTTGGAATGGCCTCGGTGCGCAGTTGCTCGTACTCGGCCTGCGAAGTAAGGATCGCCACGGTATAGGCGCCGATGCCAAAGAAACCCACGTGGCCGACCGAGAGCAGGCCGGTGAATCCCACTACAAGATTGAGGCTGACGCTGAGGATGGCCCAGATGGCAAAGACTGTGCCCACCGATATGGCGAAGCCCACCCCCTGCCAGAGCATGAACCCCAGCGCCCACGCAATAATCAGCAGATTGGCCCACAGTTCCAGGTTGCTCCTGGCCGCCGCCAGGAGCTCCCGGGGATTGCCCGCAAGCCGTATCAGCGATGTTCTGTGCTCTGTATCCGTCTGCATGCGCACTTACTTCCTTGGCAAGAGTCCCCTCGGCCAGAACGACAAGAAGAGGATGAGAAGTACAAATGAAATAACGTCACGCCATTCGCCCGCCAGGTCCCAGATGCCGAACTGCTCGATCATACCCAGCACAAAGCCGCCAAGAATGGCGCCGTGCAAATTGCCAATGCCACCGACCACGGAGGCAATCCAGCCCTTTAGCAGGAGCAGCAGGCCCATCCTGGGTTGAATGGCCGTATCATGGCCGCTCAAGATACCGGCCAAAGCCGCGTAGACTGCACCGATGAAGAAGACTACGGCGATCACCGTGGTGGTGTTGATGCCCACCACCTTGGAGACCTCTTCGTCGTCACCGATAGCGCGTACTGCCTTGCCGAAAGCGGTATATTGGAGCAAATACAAGAGAAACAGGAAACCCGCGAGCGCTACTCCGACGGTGAAGACGTTGAAGCCCTTGATGGTCGCGCCGGCAATAGTCCAGGGCTCGCTGCCCAGCGCCTCCGGCAAGGGGCGGGGCGTGCTTTCAAAGACAATGCTCGTAAAGGCGGTCATTGCCAATAGGATGCCGAGCGACGCGACCAGCATGATCAAGGGAGAGCGCGACCGCTCCCGCACGTACACGTAGAGACCCCGGTAGAGGGCAAGACCTACGACCCCTGCCAGCATGCAGGAGACGCCCCAGCTTAGATAGAGCTTTGATTCAGGCGCATTGAAAACAAAGTACCCACAGTATGCGCCCAGAGCCGCGGCTGCGACCCCGGAGACTGCGACCAGCGCCAGCAAGACACGGCCCGCAACCAAGCCCTGGAAGGCCTGGTAGAGGAACCACGTCGCGCCCACGGCAATACCAATCCCAAGCACCGGGCTGAGGATGACGTGAAGTTCCTGCGGAAAGGTGAGGACAACACCCGTATATACGCCGGCGCCCGCTGCCAGCAAGCCAAGAATGCCGCGCAGAACGGTTGGCTGGAAACGCGATCGCAACCGCGGGTACACGCTGGCGTGGAGCGCCCACGCAACGACGCCGGCGGTCACCGCGGCGAACAGGACGTTCACGACGATGCTATTGACCGCATAGAGCCCGCCGAGGGTCTCCTGCGACCGCAGGTAGAAGACGCCGTACGCGCCGAGCGCAGCGGCTGCGCCGTAATACAGATCGAAGAACCAGACTGTGCTATAGACTAGGGTGAATCCTATCGCCAGCAGGGCGTACACCGCCCCGACCGATAGACCGTTGAAGGCGAACTGTATCGCCTGATTGGGCGCCTGACTGACTTTCCAGCCCACGTAGGCTGCAGCCGCCAAAGTCAGGACAACCGCAAGAAGGTTGTTCAGGCTGATGCGTTGTGCAATCAAGGGCGTTCTCTCCAAGCGGGTCTCAGGTAGGTGCAGTGGTCACACGGTACCTGACGTGCCGGTCTCTGCCAGAGGCTCCCTGAAAAGCCGGTGCAATTGTATGCGATTTGTCGCGATGTCGAGCGCGATGGTTCAGTTCGTCTAGTGCGCGAGCCAACCCATCAGCGGGAAGAGCAATCAGCCGCGTACCCGGAGATTTTCGTTCTGCGGGCACGAAACGTCCGTGTTGGCGTGGGTGTAGAAGCCACTCATCCTGCGCTCGCCGAAGTGTGATGGTCTGGAGAGTTCGGCAAGTGTTGCGCGCGAGCGGCATTCTTGTACGCATGCCACGCATCCACACTAGAGCGAGACGTTCCTCCTATTCGGTCGGCGCACTCCCCAACACCTTGTAGCCGTGATTTTCCGCCGTTCTCTCGGCAACGGGCAGGACCTCCACGACCAATCTGGAGAGGCCTACCACCTCTCCATCGGCATCGAAGCTGTAGTCATTGCCGATCGCGCCACTCCAGGTAATCTCGTACATGCAGTCGCGGAAGCCGTCGGCGTCCTGGTCGTCGCCGGTTCGTTTGAGACACTCGGCGGCGATGTACACGTTGTCATAGGCGGAACCGAGGTGCCACGGCAGCGTGATATAGTCGTAGCGCTCCCGAAAGTTGGCCAGGACCTCTTGGGCCTTTGCATTGTCGGGGTGCAGATCCGCCGTGATTGCCTTCATCCCGGTGGCGTCGTCGCCGGCGATCTCAAGCGACGTCGTGCCCACAGACACCGTTTCGGCGTAGATTGGGCCTAGATAGCCTAACTCTCGCGCTTGCTTGATGATCACCCCGGCCGCAAACTCGGACTGGGGCGCCAAGTGCAGCGCCTCCGGTTGATCGTCGAGCAGCTTGCTCAGTTGGGTCCGGAAATCGGTCACGTCGGACGCATAGGTCTCTTGCGACACCACCTGTCCGCCCCGTTTCGTGAATTGAGCAACCGTGGTGCGGCGCACGCCTTCGGCGTAGTCGGTGGCCTCGGTGATGGTGGCCAACCTGCGGATGCCGTCGGCCCACATCAGATTGCCGGTGCCGATACCGACCTCAACGTCGCTGATCTGGGTGCGAAAGATGTAGTCGCCCGCGTTGGCGATGTCCGGGTTGCTCGCCAGCCCTGAAAACAGAATTACGCCGTCGGCCTCCGCCAGCGGGGCGACCCCGAGCATGGCGCCGCTGCAGGAAGTTCCCAGGATGATCTTCACGCCGTCGACGTCGGTCAGCTTGCGGTATGCCGCGACCGCTTCCTTGGCGCTGCACTGTGAGTCCTCCACAATGAGTTCAAGCATCCGACCCTCGATGCCACCGGCGGCGTTGATTTCGTCCACGGCCATCTGCTTGGCGCGCACGGCCACGTTGCCATAGGTCTCGCCAGGGCCGGTGAGCGATTCCATCACGCCAATCCTGTAGGGCGCTTTTTCAGCGCCGCGCTCGTCTTGCTCCGTGTCCGCGGCGGCGCAGCCAATGACAAGCAAAGCCAGCAGCCATAGCGCACAGAGCCAAAAGAACCGTTGCCACAATTCGGACCGCATTGCGCTCTTTTCCGTGAGAATGCTCCAGGGTATCTGATCGGGTAGTTACTCTAACACCATAAGCGTCAATCCCGCAAGTAATTAGTAGACCAAAGCAACTAAGAACTCGAGCGGTAGTCGATTTTTCTCAGGGAGGCAAGGTCGCTGGCCAGGCCTATTGCGGAGATTTGCGGAGCGCAGACCGTTCACATGTTCTGTATACGGCAGTGTGCGCTGACGCGGAGAGCGCCAAACCGTTCGTGCTGTGCGGCCATCGCAAAACTCTTGTCGAAGCATGAACGGTTTGGCAAGCGTTTCATCCTACGCAGTCGGAAGACGCTACGCTCAACGCAGGCAATCCACGGGCGCTGCAAAACCCCCACCTGCGAGCTAGGGATCGTCCCCTACTCCGTCGGCGCGCTGCCCAGCACCTGGTAGCCTTGATTCTCTTCAGTGCGCTCGGCTACGGGCAGGACTTCCACCACCACGTTGGTAAGGCCGACGACCTCGCCGTTTTCATCGAAACTGTAGTTCTCGCCGATTGCGCCGGACCAAGTGATTGCATACAGGCAGTCACGCATGCCGTCGGCGTCCTGGTCGTCGCCGGTCTGCTTGAGGCACTCGGCGGTGATGTAGACGTCGTCATAGGCCGAGCCCAAGAACCAGGCCAGCGTGACATAGTCATACCGCGCCCGAAAGTTGGCCAGCACTTCCTGGCCCTTGGCGTTATCCGGGGCAATATCCGGCAAGATGGCCTTGACGCCCGCGGCGGCATCGCCGGCGATCTCCAACGCCGTGGCGCCCACCGGCACGATGTCTGAGTAGATTTGCCCTTCGTAGCCCAACTCGCGCACCTGCTTGATGATGGTGCCGCCGGTGAACTCAGACTGAGAGGCAATCAGCAGCGCGTCGGGGTTTTCGGCGAGCAGCTTGGTAAGCTGTGTTCTGAAGTCGGTGGTATCGGAACCATATCGTTCCTCCGCCACCACCGTGCCGCCGCGCATTTCGAATTGCGCCACGGAGGTG
Organism: Chloroflexota bacterium; assembly: GCA_965207135.1. Taxonomy (GTDB): domain Bacteria; phylum Chloroflexota; class UBA11872; order VXOZ01; family VXOZ01; genus VXOZ01. Next base: position 362,666 of record OZ242272.1, read on the forward strand.
CGGCGCACACCCTCGGCGTAGTCGGTGGTCTCAGAGATGCTCGCCAGGTTGCGCACGCCGTCCGCCCACATGGTGTTACCGACGTCAACGCCCAATAGGGCATCGCTGATCGACGTACGGAAGATGTAGTCGCCGGCGTTGGCAATGTCCGGGTTTGTGGCCAAGCCGGAAAAGAGGATCACGCCATCCGCCTCAGCCAGAGGCGCCGCGCCCAGCATCGCGCCGCTGCACGAGGTGCCGAGAATGATCTTGACGCCGTCCACGTCGGTGAGCTTATTGTACGCGGTGATGGCGTCTTGAGCGGAGCACTTAGAGTCCTCCACAATGAGTTCGAGCATGCGGCCGTTGATGCCGCCTGCCGCGTTGATCTCGTCCACGGCCATCTGCTTCGCCTGCGAGGAGACAGTGCCGTAGGTCTCACCCGGGCCGGTAAGCGATTCCATTACGCCAATCTTGAAGGGCGGCAATTCCGCTTCTTCCATGTCTTTTTCGGCGTCCATTTCGGCATCCCCGCCGCAAGCGATGACGAGCGACGCCAGCAGCGCCAGTGCCGCCAGCAGAATAGCTCTCTTCCAGGTTAGAATTCGCATGACATGCTCCTCTCTGAGAATGCGTACGATACCCATATTGCCAGCCACTTTAGCAGATTCCCGTCAATCCCGCAAGTAGGGGGGGCGTAGGCCGATTTAAGGAGACCCCCAGCAGAATTGTCTCTCCAACTAGCCAATCTACCTAATGGTAGTTTCCTGCGGAAACTTCATTCCATGTGGGTGTCCCCTGGTTCAGTAGAATACTACTTGTGAGTCTCACTGACGCTCAAGAAAGCAGCTTTTGGCCGCTATATGGGTATTTCCAAGCTGGAATTGCATAGTCTTTCACGGTTGAGGTCGATTATTCGATGGGAACAAGCTTATGGGCGCAGAGGAAAGCTTTGTCGTGATTCTTCCGTGGCATACTCCAAGCAACCACTTGAATTACAACGCGTATCTGTATTGAAGGCTGCGTTTCTTGGAGTGCTTCAGCGGCAGGGTCGTACAATGTGCAAGAACTCCCGATCCCTACAGAGTGCTGACTAGTGGGCCGTGACCAGATCAAGATAATTCGTACAGGGATTGAGAATCTACTAAAGAACAAGATCAGTACGTAGAGTTGAAAGTTAGGTAAGCTTTTCTGGCAGGCAGGCACTGTCGTTTCCTGTCTCACGACGATACCTGTCTAAAAGGTCTGCCTCTGGAAAGTCCGCTGAAGTTTTCCCAATCATGTAGCAGAGCACTTCGCGCAAAGTGACTTTATGCCCGGCCAGAATGGTCTTGCTGCTAATGTCCCACATAAGTCCTCGGAAGGGCGCTTTGTCCAAGTCTCTAGGCAGCTTGGATGCTAGTTCGACAGCTTGGGAAAGAGTCATGTCTCTTGTGAGTCGAGCGACTATCCTCGTGTAGATTTCCAAACCAAGTGGCCGGAACAGTGCATTGCCACCATGGCTTCCACGATACTTGCTAACGATTCCTGTCGTATTGGAAGAAGCAAGAAACTCTTCCAATTCGCTGAAATACCTCCTCAGCTGATTGAAGTATGATCTAGAGAATTCGAAGTATGCATCTAGCTCCCCGTCCTCGGGTCGAATTCTCTGCAAATCCGCCTTGCGCTTTTTCAGCTTGGATTGAGCGCTGGTGAAGAGTATCGTCAAGATGTCGTACAAATTACCGATCGTTGTGAGACTCGTCCTGTTTGTGGTTGGCATATTGTTAGTCGCCACAAATGCAATGCGTTCTTCACCAAATAAATCGTTCTCCTCGATGAGACGCCTTACACAAATAGCCATAACGTCATCTTCATCCAATGCAATGATGTCGCCCTTTAGTACTGGCCTTGCAGTCTTGTTCAAAGTAGTAAAGAGCCGCCGGGTCCGCTCTAAACCTTGGTCGGTTTCCATGTGGGCAACAAATATTACGGATACCTCGTCAGAACAATTCTGTTCTACCCCTTGCTTGATAACCCGCTTTATCCCTGCCAGGCGGTGTTGCCCATCCAGCGCGAAGAGACTTTCATCACCCCGCAGGGTTAGAAAACCAATTGACTCGACGATCTCTTGGTCCAAATTCGCAAGCGTATTGCTTTGCATTCTGTTGCGAACATCCTTAAGAGCGTGCCAACTGGGATTCCCGCCGTATGTAGCAACGACAAGAGAATTGAAGAAGCGTTGTGGCTGGGTCTTAAGATAGTCTGCGATTTTTGCACTGCGCTTGCCATCCAGTTGTCGCTGAATCATGTCTGATAGCCCTGTATGGGTATGAACTTCCCTCGCATAGTTGACTCTAGAGCTAAGTTCACTCAGGTTCATGAGACATGAATAGTAAACCCAATCTCCCATAATTCCACGAAGAGCTGGAAGGACAATTTCCGGCAACTTTCTTGGCTTCATTGGAACGCCCTACGCATTTCTCTCACATCTGCATCCAAGTCTCGATCGGAGTATGGAGGCAATAGCGCTGTGTTTAGTTGTCGCTCTAGGTCTTGAAGATCTCTTGAAGGAAAATCATCATCAACTGACGCATAGTAAAACCTCAAGACTTCATGCCAATTTCCTATCATGAACGCGATTCTTGAGCGCTTTCTGACTTTGTTGACGTTTAGATAATCCTTGTATCGATCTCTCAGTGGTCGATCAGAATCGCGTCCTGCAATTCCAATGTAAAGAATGTATCCGTGGGGAGGTAGTACTTGGCTCTGTTGGCAGACAGCGAATGCGTATACTCCTCGCTTGTTACTAGGTACTTTGTACAATTCCTCTTTGCCGTAGCTGATCGAATTCCACTCCAATCGATGAGCAATTCGATTAGCACCTAATAGCTTTTGAGGAGAAAGAGTGACTTCTACCATGTATCGGCGAACCTCTTCCGATGCCTGACTGGCAAAGTCTACGAGCGAATCAAGTTTCAAAGGCCTCTGACCTCCCAAAGTGCCTAATGATTTCATTCAGACCCGAGTCTGCTTGTGCATGCCGCCTTCGGTACTTCGCTCAGCATCTGGCTGCAAGAGACCAGCTTAGACCTTCCATTGCATCCCATCCAATCGCCTATCAGAAACCCGCGTGACATTCTTTATCTTTCAAGAAGGTAACCGGGAGCAACAATACCAATAGCTTACTATATGTTTTTCGTCAACCTGACCAGCCAAAGGGATCAGAAACTGCGTTACTCGTACTAGAATTATTTAAGTGAAAGACTATCAAGCGCGGTCTGATCCAGGTAGCGACTTTCAGCATGTGTCGGAGTCAGAGCCAACAAACGGTCCTTAATTGATTGCTAAGGATCAGTGGTTGATGATTGTTACGGGTTCCCTGAAAGTCTAGCTGTCTAGAATTCAGGTTTGATGTGCTGTAGTCGGAGACCACCAGCCCTTAGAATTCTGCCAACCCAAGGTTTCCAAGTCATGAGCCATCTAATCTGCTGTACCCCTCTACCAGATTCTCCACGTGCTCGCGGACACTGCCGCGATCCGCGCTGCAGACGAGGCAGGTGAAGGGGAATTTTCCCGTGGCGCGGAAGCGTTTGGCGTTTCCGTAATGGAAGTCGCCGGTGTGGGTCATGAACTGGCCCCACCAGCCGTAGGTGAAGGCGGGACCGGAGACGCGGCTATTCTCGTGCCACTCCGGGGGGAAGAGTGCGGCGAACGGCGGAAAGTTGTTGATCCAACTGCCGCACTGCACGATTTGAATGTCAGGCCGGTCGTGTTCCAGATCGTCCAGGAGCTTCAGGAGGTACCGTGTCAGGGCGGGCATGTCCCAGAAAGGCGACTTGGGCTGCACCATGTTCGTGAAGTGGATATGGACTCTGTCCTCCGCGTAGTCGCGGCTGAAACTGCCGTAGGGCGTGGGCGGGATTACCTGTCCCGCGCCTTCCCAGAGGTTGCCTTTGCGCTCCCCGGCCAGGCGTTGTTCCATGGCAGGCAGGAGCAGCGCGTAGGCAGCCTCTTCCAGCGCCTGGGTGGTCTCATCGGCACGGTGATTGTGGAATAGCTCCTGCAACCGGTCTACCAGATCATTCCACTCGGGATCCGGGTGGCCCTGGGCAGGATGGCGCTTGCCGTCCCAGAGGTGCGTGCGCCGGTAGATGTCGACGCGGGTGGTGATAAGCTCCTCGAAAGGGCGCTGCTCGGTCTGCAACAGCCGGTGCACGTACCAGATCTTTAGCTTCACGCACTCGCGGTCGTAGTTGCGCCGGATTTCTAGTCGCGTTGGCATAATTGCTTACCTGGCAATCTTACATGTAGTCAATTCCGCTTGGCCGGTGATACGCACATTATGGTCCCACAGTGACAGGCAAGCCCGTCTCGATAGACTCACGCGCGGCCGTGATGAGGCGCATTGCCTCCACGCCATCCGCGCCGGTGACAATGGGTTCGGCCTCGCCCGTTACGCAGTCAAGGAAGTGGCTTACTTCCTGGTAGAAACGATCATGGCCGCCGACATCAGATTCCACGTGCTCGGTAACGTGGTCCAGGCTGAAGCGGCTGCGATTGGTCTGAAAGTCGATGACGATGGCGCCGCGTTCGCCGTAAACCTCGACGCATTTCTCCGTATGCGGCGACGACCAGCTTCCCTCCAGCGTGCCGACCACGCCGTCCACGCTCTCCGCCAAGAACGCTACCGTATCGGTGCCGGGAATGTCCTGGGCGAGCGTCCCACCCTTGCCGTAGATGCTTTTCATCTCGCCTACCAGGAAGCGGAACAGGTCTACATAGTGCGGGCCGGATTCCCAAAGGATGCCACCGCCCTGGGCCGGATCGGCCAGCCAGGTGCCGGCCATGAGCTCAACGCCCGCAAAGCGCAGGCGCAGATGGTGCAGGGGCCCCAACTTTCCGGCATCGATCCATTCCTTGGCTTTCGCGATGGGGGTGTAGAAGCGGTTGCAGAATGCGGTCATGAGGATGACCTCGGCGCGTCTGGCAGCGTTGACCATGGCTTCGCCCTCCGCGACGCTCATGGCCAAGGGCTTCTCGCAGAGCACGTGCAGACCGCGAGCTGCGGCTGCCTCCGTGATCTCGCGATGGGAAGGCGGCGGCGTGCAGATACTCACCGCTTGCAGTTCTTCATCACGTAGCATGTCTTTGTAGTCGCTGTACGCATTGGCGTCATATTCCTGGGCACGCGCCTCCGCCACGGCTTGAACCGGATCGGCCACGGCCACGATCTGGGCCCTGCCGTTCGCCGCGTAGCTGCGCAAGTGCGCCTGCGAGATGGCACCGCACCCAATAACTGCCACTCGTACCATGTGATCTTCTTTCTCCGTTGGAATTCAGCACTTTGCTGCTCATTCGCGTTGAGACCTACCTGCGCATGCTGAAGCTGCCGGGCGCACTAGTTCATTGTTTCCGACCGACCATGAGTCGCGTGATCAGACCAAATCTGTTTGACTCGATGGCAAACGTCTCGCGTAGCTGTGGCGGGGCGGCGGCGAACAGCGCTCTTAGTTCCTTCACCTGCGCGGGCGGCGTCTGCTGGCGCGCCACCCAATCGTCGAATTCGATCATTTTCAGCCAGGTGTGCGTCACGGCAAAGCTGAGCCCCGCCTCCTGAAAGTACTGCTGCCACTCGCTTTGGCTCCATTCGCGTACGTGCGAGGGGTCGCGCAGCACTTCCGCGGTGTTGATCCAGCGGTCTGCGACTGGATCTTCGGGTGAAGTATTGTCCACAACCAACAGCCGGCCCTTGGCGGTGAGCACTCTGGCTACTTCCCGCACCACGCGCGCCGGGTTGTGAAAGTGATGTCCCGTGTAGCGGCAGACGACCAGGGAGAAACTTTCATCGGGAAACGGCAGATGTTCCGCGTTGCCGACACTTCCCCGATAGTGCGCTATGTTGCGCTCGCTGGCATTGCGGCTTGCTGCCTGGACCATTTGGGGCGTGATGTCGAGTCCGATGATGTGTCCCGCGCAGCGGGCCAGCGCAAAGGAGGCGTGGCCCGCGCCGGTGCCGAGGTCAAGAGCGGAAGCATGCAGGTCGGGCCCAGCCTGCTCCGCCAGCCACACCAAGTCTTTGCCCTCCGCAAAGTCCGGGCTTATAGAGTAGGCTTCAGCCGCACGTCCGAATTGTTTCTGAACTTGCTGGTACATAGTCTCGCTGAATTACTTCCCTAATCTGAAGGTGAAAACTTCCGCGCCCTGCGCAACCGCACTGCTCCACGTCGCTGAAGAGCGACGACTCTTCCTGCGCTCGCGTCGCGTGTAACGGCACGTCTGACTTGGGTCAAGATGTCTGGCTGCAAAACGCCCAGAACCTGCTATCCGCATGGTAAATGATGGACGGCATGGGCGGCAATGGAAACATGACAGCAGCGTGGTGCTATGCTAGAGTCGTGGCTTGGGTGAAGCAAAAATCACACCCCGCGCTGGACCGATGTGGTTGTAACTGGTTTCAAGATTTCGCAAGAAGGAGTGGCTCTTGATGCGATGGCGTTTACGCGTACCCTTGGCGCTCGTCGCGATTCTTTTCTCGATGGCATTGATTATTGGTTGTGGTGGTGAGGAAGAAGAAGCCTGGAGTTGGGATCCAGAGGAAGTAACGCCAACCCCTGCAATAGTAGAAGGTGTGCCCACCCCTTCCGGTCCGGTTGACCCAGAGAGTATTGAGGTGAATATCGATCTCAGCTTGGGTGACGCTGAGCGCGGCGCAGAACTCTTCGAGGAAAAGGGCTGTGTTGCTTGCCACAAGACCGCTGAGGATGGCCCCGGCGGTGAAGTTGGCCCCCTGCTCGCCGGCATCGGGAGTGTGGCGGACCGGCCGATGCTGGCCGCGGACATTGCGAACACACCTGAAAATATCTGGCGTTGGGTGCAATTTCCACAGAAGATCAAGCCCGGCACTGAGATGGCGCCACTCGGCATGGATGGGCAAGAGGCCGCAGACCTGGTGGCATTTCTCCTGACGTTGAAGTAAGGACAGAGGCAGGCTGTTGGCTGATTTGCACTGGGCGCGGCGCACACGGAGCAAGGCTTGATGCGCGGGGGCGCTGGCTATCTTAGAGTGCTCGCGGCAACTTTGCTCGCGGTGACGGCATTTGCGGCTTGCTTTCCGTGGGATAGATCGGAACCAACGCCAGTGCCCGCGACTGCTGCACCCGCAGCGACGAGCCCGGCGCCCACACCGACATCCGCGCAGAGCACAGGCAGTGAATCGGTCACACCGGGACCGACGCCATCACCGCGGCCCACTGCCATCATAGTCTCGCGCACACCCACCAAACCGCTGCCCACGGTGCCGCCCGGCGTACTCAGCCAGGGCGATGCAAGATTGGGTCAGGAGCTATTCATTAGCAAAGGGTGCATCGCCTGCCATCAGGTCAAGGGCGAAGGCGGCACCACCGGTCCCGCGCTAGATGGCATTGGCAACCGGGCGCGGCGCCCGATGCTGGCGGGAAGTCTCGAAAACACGCCGGAAAACAAATGGCGCTGGATCACGAATCCGCAACTCGTCAAGCCCGGCTCCGCGATGTCGCCGCAGCCGCTCAGTCCCGAAGAAGCCGCCCACTTAGTGGCGTACTTGGAGACTCTAAGATAGACGGCAGATTGGACCGCTCCCTACCATTCTGAGGGTGTTTGCGAACCGCAAGAAGACTGTTCTTGCTGTGGCTGTCGAAGCGCGCGGATCCTGTTCGTATTGAGCATGCCCAAGGGGTGAACTCTGTTTGTGCTGAGCCTGTGGCAGCATGAACTGCCTCTCGAACCCTCTTCTCGCTCAATCTAGGCAAGCTCCAGGCAAACGCACGCTCGTGCAGACAACAACCTGGGAAAGCCCCGCCTAAGTTGATGTGCAGAAAACAACAGGGATGGCATAGTACCTGTCATCCCTGTTGTCATTTAAGATGCTGAAGAAAGCGCATCGGAGATTGGGACGCCCATGGTCATCAACTGCTACGCAAAGGTCAACCTGACGCTTGAGATTCTCGGCAAACGCGCCGACGGCTACCACGAAGTGCGCTCGGTGATGCAGACCATCGGGCTGGCGGACCGGCTGGAGGTGTTACCGGCGGCTGGGCTCTCCTTTGCGTGTTCCGACGCAGCCCTGGAGAGTTCAGACAATCTTGTATGGCGCGCTGCGCGACTGTTGCAATCAGAGTACGGCGTGCGCGCGGGGGCCGCGTTGCGATTGGAGAAGCGGATTCCGGTGGCTGCCGGTTTGGGCGGTGGCAGCAGCGACGCGGCAGGGACCATCATTGCCCTTGACCGGCTGTGGGACCTGCAACTGCCACCTTCGGAGCAGCAACGACTGGCGGCGCAGCTAGGATCGGATGTACCGTTCTTTCTATCCGGCGGCACGGCGCTCGCCACGGGTCGCGGCGAGAAGATTACGCCACTGCCGTCATTGCCGGCGCACTGGGCCGTGCTTGTGCCGTTGCCGAGAGCCCTCAGCGCAGCGGAAGTCTATCAGGCCGTGACCCCATCAGACTTCACCGCAGGCGTCGCAACCGCAGACACCGTAGCGGCAGCCCAACGCGGCACGCTCTCACCGCAAGCCCACTGGCGCAACGCCCTCGCACGTCCCGCCCAGACAATCGCTCCGGAAATCGCCGTTGCCCAGAATGCTGTGATTCAGGCCGGCGCCTCACACGCCCACGTCTCCGGCAGCGGCCCCACCGTCTTTGCCGTGTGCCAAGAAGAGGCTGCAGCCCGCTCGCTTGCCGCTGGACTCCGCCGCCTGGCATGTTCTGCCGAGGCTGTTCCGTTTGTACGGACCGGTTGGGCTTAAGGTGGCATGTGCTCGCAAAGTAAGCTTCTTGCGAGCTCCGGCCAACGAACCATCACAAAGGCTTCACGCCAAGTGTAGACACCCACACTGTTCTAAGGTTAATTTGTGGATTCTGAATTTGCTAGTATAAAGTCGTCGCACTTGCCGTGCCCGCACAAGTTTCGCATGCGGTCATTCTCACCTCCAAAGAACCCAGCCGGTGAGCACTTCGAATAGAGGGGCAATTGCCATCTCCACGTAGTTATGACATGGGTGAGTGAAATGCGTTCCGTACGCGCCCTGCAATTCGCCATAGCGATCGTATTCGCAAGTCTGTGTTTCTTCATAGCCGTGGGTGAAATACGTGCTTGCTCGTGCGGGGATACCCCTTCTCCAGCCGTTGCCTTGGCGCAATCGACCAAAGTGTTCTCCGGCAAAGTCGTGCACATAAGCGATGACGGCGGCATTCGGAGAGAGCCCGCTCTGCTCAGCGGTTATGTCTTGGTGGAGTTCGAAGTCTACACTGTCTGGAAAGGCCGGGCCTATGACACCATGTTCGTGGAGACGGCATGGTGGAGTGGCAGTTGCGGGGTGGAGTTCTACGTGGGACAGGAATGGCTCGTTTACTCTTATGACGGTGAAACCACGCATCCTTGCAGCCGCACCCGGTACTTGGAACTGGCGCAGGCAGACCTTGACGAACTTGGCGAGGGCCAAGAACCTGTGCCGGGAACAATCGAGCCCTTTAAACAGTCCGGTGCCCGGATCGAGCGGAGTCGGTCGGCGGCTGCCGCGGCCGACGCGCCAACGCCAACGGCAAGCCCTTTGCAGGATGTGATTCCGGGGTGGCTGAGTCTCGCGTTTCTTATAGTTCTGGTGGTAGCGGTGCTTGGCTGGGCGCTGCGTGGGACCACCCGGCGGGCTTAGTCTGTCCCCGCGTGAGGCATACCCTTGCGGTCCGGGTGGCAGTCCCGGCATGAGTCCTGCGACCGGCCGAGGCGCTAGTCCGCAGCACTCGCTAGCGCATGTCTCGCGCGACTATTGCAGAAGAAGCGCCTTGCCGACATGGAAAGACTGCTCGTTTATGCCCGATACGGCTTACCCGTGCGCCGCAGCTCTTTCGTCACCGCAATCTGGCAGGTCACGTAGGCGCTTTCCGTGGGTCGGCCGCGGTGGTTCATGTCGCCGGCGGAGTAGCCGGGGCGGGCGTCGCCGATGGTGCCGACGATGAGATTCGCGTGCTCAGTCGTCGTATCATAGCGGTCGGCGATGAGGCCCACCATGTCGGTCCACGCCGCGCGTACGGCATCTGTCCACGTCCGTCCTTGGCCGCTGGTGAGATATTCCTCGGCGGCCTCGGCCACATTCGTGGTCTCGACAACCGGGCTGGAGGTCGAGAAACCCGGCGAGCGGTCGACGCGAACGGTAACGGCCGTGTCGATCTCCACGCCGGTGCCGGTGAGTTCGCCGTCGGACATGCGCGCGTGGGCGTCGGCCAGCGTCAGCAAGCCGCCGGCTTTCTGCGCGCGAATGTGGACGGTGCTGCCGGGGCGCGTTGAGTTGAAGTCCATGTTACCGCCGTGATCGATCTCATACGGGTCCACGGACTCCAGCATCACCACACCGACCATGGGGCGCACGGGCACCACGAAGTCCGGTGGAAAGTGCACGAGCCCGTCGCGTACCGGCGCGATCAGGCGCACGCTGCCCCAGATTGGGCCGCCGTTGCGGTAGAAGCCGTAGGGCCCGCACTCCATATCGAGAATCTCGATCGACACCCAGTCCCCGGGTTCAATCCCTTCGATGTAGAAGGGTCCACCCGGCCGCGAGTAGCGCGGCGTGCCGACTTCCATGACCGCGCCGGGTTTAAGTTCGCCTTCAATCTTCAGGTCTTGGTCGTGGCCGCCGACTGTCTCGATGACTACCGTCTTGCCCAGGCGCAAAGTGCCTCGGAGTTCTGAGCGTTCAGGATCGTTTGGTCCGCGGTAGTAGGGTGTACGAGTGAAGCGCCGCATGAGAATCCTCCCGTTTGCGGTGTCTTGCGGCCGCATTGTGTGGTGTACCTTCGGGGCGAAGCTGGCCGGAACTTTTCCTTTCAACTTAATCTTAAGGCGAAATGGAGTGCGCGCCTAGACCTTTTCACTGAATCCCTTGGATTGTTAAGCAATTTCCTATGTTTTACGGTTGGCAAATTGACATCGAATTTTGAAAGTGCTTGGTTGCTTGACAGAGGCGGAAAATCCGCCCTATACTTACGGCAATCTGCCAACGTTGCCAGAGGGGAAATACCGGTGGTCTGATATCGAGTGAAGCCTGCGCGGCTTCATTGACGTTAAGGGCGTGTAGCTCAGTTGGTTAGAGCGCACGGTTCACATCCGTGAGGTCACAGGTTCGAGTCCTGTCACGCCCACCTAGTTATGACTTGCGAGTTGCTTTCCGATCAGTCCAGTCGTGCGGCGTGGGAATTGGGAGTGCAATGGCCAAAGTGGCGTCCAAGAAGTCAACGAGGGTTGCAGATAAGGACGGGGTCAAGCCCGCTGACACAGAGCCGGTCCTGCTCTCAGGCGGCAATCCACAGATCGCGAAGGCCGATGGCGACGCTCCCGTGCAGGCCTATATCGCGGCCATGCCGGGTTGGAAAAGCGAATTGGGACGCCGTCTCGATGCGCTCATCATGCGCGAAGTGCCCGGGGTACGCAAAGCCGTGCGCTGGAATTCGCCATTTTACGGTGTGGTGGGCATGGGCTGGTTCGTGAGCTATCACGTCTTTACGCGCTTCGTCAAAGTGACGTTCCTGATGGGCGCACAGCTCGATCCCCTGCCCCCCGGCTCAGGCAAAGACCCGGACGCGCGCTGGATCGACATCTACGAAGGCAAGTTCAACGAGGAAGAGATGGCCGTATGGGTCCGGCAGGCGGCGGTCATACCGGGTTGGGATGGTTTTCAGCATACGTAAGACTTAATACCAAATCGGGGCCTCTTGAAGGGCTCTTGTGACCTTTTCAAAGGCGAGGAGGTGCAATCGTGCGCGGCGGCACGCGGCTAGATATTCCCAGTCTAGGCGAGAGAGACAAGGAGGACGCGACTTAGTTGAATATAATTCCCGTTCTGGCTGAGTTCCCCTCAGGTGAGCGTGGGCCGCTCGATCGGCTCACCATAGTGGAACATCCAAGGGAAGTATTCGTAGTACATTCCTCGTAGGCCCACAGCGGCAGTTTGTGTTGGGAAGAATGGAGTGAGGTGTGAAGCATGGCTGCAGTAAACGTCAACGATAACGTCCGCTACGAACCCGACGAGAACCCGCCACGGTTAGTTACCATTGGCTCCGGCATTCAGGCGGCCATCTTGATCCTGGCGCCGGTAGTCTTGACCGTCGTCATCGTGTCGCGCATTGCCGGGCAGTCGGAAGGCTTCATGACGTGGGCCATATTTGCGGCGTTGCTCGTTAGTGGTTCCACCACCGTGCTTCAGGCAGTGCGGGTGGGTCGGTTCGGTTCCGGGCACGTGCTGATGATGGGTACGTCGGGGGCGTTCATTGCGGTCTGTGTGGCGGCGCTCAAGCTCGGCGGCCCGGGGACGATGGCAAGTCTGATCGTCATTTCGTCGCTCTTCCAGTTTTTGCTGGCGGCGCGCCTCTCATGGTTGCGCCGCATCTTCACGCCCATAGTCACCGGCACCGTGATCATGCTGATTGCGGCCACGGTGATGCCGATCATCTTTGGTTCACTTAATGACGTCCCGGAAGGGTCGCCGCAAGCGGCGGCTCCCGTAGCGGCGCTGGTGACGATGGTCATTGTAACGGCCATGGTGGTGCGCGCGCCGCCGGCGTGGCGGCTATGGTCGCCCATTATCGCCATTGCCGCGGGGTGCCTCGTGTCGATACCCTTCGGCATCTTCGACTTTCAACCTCTGATCGACGCGCCGTGGATCGGCATACCCTTTGACGGCTGGCCCGGCTTTGACGTCACGCCCGGCGTTGAGTTCTGGGCGCTCCTGCCCGCCTTCGTCGTAGTTACCCTGGTTGGCGCAATCGAGACCATTGGCGACGGTGTGGCGATCCAGCGAGTCTCCCGCCGCAATCCGCGCGCGACGGACTTCCGTGTGGTGCAGGGCGCTTTGAATGCCGATGGCGTGGGAAATCTGCTTTCCGGTCTACTCGCGACGGTGCCTAATACCACCTACTCATCCAGCATCTCCCTCGCCGAGGTTACCGGCGTGGCCGCGCGGCGCATTGGTGTTGTGATCGGTGTCATCTTTGTTGCCTTGGCCTTCTTCCCTAAAGTTGCCGCCTTGCTCATCGCTATTCCCGCGCCTGTGGCGGCTGCCTACATTACCGTGCTCGTCGTGTTGCTCTTCGTCCAGGGCATGCGCATCGTCATCAATGATGGTATGGACCACCGCAAAGCGATGGTTGTCGGCTTATCGTTTTGGATTGGCGCGGGCTTCCAGAGTGGATGGATTTTCGCCGACCTGCTGGGAGAAGGATTCTTAGGCGTGCTGCTGAGCAACGGCATGACCGCCGGCGCCATCGTGGCGATCATTGTGATGGTCTTTATCGAACTCACACGCCCGCGGCGTCGACGCTTGCAAGTTGCTCTAGAAAGTGACGCGCTGCCCAAGATCGAGCAGTTCCTGCTGGCGTTTGCGGGAAAGCGCGCCTGGAACGACGCTGCGACGGAACGGCTGACCTCGGCGGGTGAAGAGACGCTCGCAATCCTGTTGCAGGAAAGTGGCAAGGACGAGGCCGCTGAGGCCGTGCGAAACTTGACCATCAACGCGCGCATGGAAGGCACGTCGGCAGAGCTAGAATTCGTGACGTCGCTGGAAGGTGAGAACGTGGAAGACTATCTGGCGCACTTGAACGAAATGCCGCCTGTTCCCGATGAGCGCGAGGTGTCGTTCCGCTTGCTGTGGCACTATGCCTCTTCCGTGCGGCACCAGAAGTACCACGGCCTCGACATCATCACGGTGCAGGTGGAGGGCTCACGCTAGCCCAAGAGGGTTCGCTCGCCGCAGCAGAACTGCGGCGTCGCAATGCGCTCGGTGGGCCTGTACACAGGTCAACCGCTTGTGCCGGATTCACTCTCCGCTCCCTCGATGAGTTCCTGCAGAGCCGCTTCCTTCACTTGCGCTTGCGACTCCGCATCGAGCTGTTTTGCCGCCTGGATGGCGGCTTGGGCTGCGTGATTTGCGGCTTGCTGTTGCGAAAGCCCCAATCGTGGTGCAGACTGCCTGGCAGCGCGTATCGCATGCCTCGCGACCGCTCTAGATCGCAAGGGGGTGCTGGTGCCGCCACTAATCGCGCCAATCACTGCGCCCCGCAGCGCATCTATGGGATCGGCGCCGGCTTCGGTCACGACCTCAATGGTCTCGCTCACTGCTGCCTGAATGATTCTGCCGGAGCTCACGCCGGCCGAGAAGGCGGCGGCGACGGCCCCCTGGGCGGCGCCAACGGCCAGGGTCGTGCCCTGCCGGGCAACGTGCCGCGACCCCCTCCCGGCGCGTGCGACCGCCCGGCCTACACCCGTCCGCACCTGACGCGCGGTAGCGGGACCGCGGCTAACGGCTTCAATGGCATCCCGCGTCGAGGCCGCCAATTGATACGCTGTAACGCTGGCGGCAACGTCTAATCCGGGAATGCGCGGGAGATAGCGCAGGCCGGCAATCGGGAACTGAGCGAACGTGCCCAAGCCCGGCACGACATTGAGCGCACGCAGGTTTTCGCGCGTTTGGTTCAGCAACCGGCTCATCACTACGTCGCTCTCCACCTCGCCTTCTTCCTTGATCGCGGCCAGGAATCCCTGGGTGATCAGTCCCAGGAAGAAGGCGATGGCAAAGAGAAAGTCATAGCCGGTCAAGAATACAGCCGGAAAGGTGACAATGCGGCTCGGATCCACCCATTCCACCACAATCTCAAAGTGCCTCACGCTAAAGAAATCGACGAAAGCGCCGCCGAGCAAGGGGCCAATCCCCGCACCCGCACTTGCTGCCAGCGAGGCGGCGGTCAGATACGCTGTGGCTTGGCCAGTTGGCGCCAGCTTCATGCGCAACGTGGTGCTGGCAACGTTGATGCCTGCGCTGGCAATGCCGATAAGGGAGTGCAGCAGGATGAGCAAAGGCATAGTCAAGAAATGCGAATCCGGCATGGTGGTAAACGTCCAACCAAGAATGACGAGGAAATAGAGCGAGGAGCAGATCGATAGAATGACCTTGCTGCCAAAGCGGTCCGCGAGCGGGCCCCAGACGGGCAAGAAGAACACATTGGAGAGTTGGCTCCAGACCCCTAGCGCTACCACAATCAGGAGGGAGAGTTCCAGCTTGGTCAGCATGTACACGGTAAAGAACGGCGCCGCAAGGAAGACCACGAAATTCCAGACAAACAAGTACCGGACTAGCTGAACGTAATTACCGTCCCGCAATGGGGCCGATAGCGTGCGGAATACCGAGGGCTTTACTCCTGCCACCGGCGCCATGGGTGGCTCCGGAATCCGGGCCATCATGCCCACCGAGCCAAAACCAAGGAGAATGCTCCCCAAGAGGATGGCGTAGGAGTAGCCGAAGATCACCTCGGATTCTGCCACAGCGCCCTGCCACCAATCGATGTAGAGCGCAGCCGCCAATCCTGTGATGGCAGCGGTGATCGTTGCAATACGCAATCTCTGAGCGAAGAAACCACCTATTGCGTCACCCGCTGCGATATCACGCAGCCAACTGGTCCAGCTCGTATTCACGAAAGCGGTAGCCACGCCGCGAATGGCGATAAAGAAGAGGAGTAGCGTAACGGCGCCCGGGTTGGGCACGTTGATAATGAAAGGTAGTAGCGCGATTGGCACCCACGCGGCGAAGGCTATAAAGTGCGAAGGAATCGCGATGGCCTTGCGCTTGCGAAAGCGCTCAACCACCACGACCGCCACAATCTGCACCGGCTGCATGATGAAGGGGATAGCCGTCATGATGCCGATGTGCAGATTCGATGCGCCAAGAATGAGCGCGAAGGCAGCCAAGAAACCGCCTGAGGCCAGGCCGTCCGCGCCGGATGCCGCGATAGTCTGAAACTTGAGAGCTCTCATGCCGCTCTTGCGCTGACCATTTGCGGTCATATCACTTGACTGGATCATCGGTTATGTGTGTCAACTCTACTCAGGCGGGGCAACCAGGGTTACGAGTTCGGGCCGTGGTATAGTACTGTTGTTGCAGCAACTGCGCAAGCTCCATTTTGCGACATTGAGCTTCCAAAGCAAGGCGACCTTGGCAAGGTGGCAGTTCCCATCGACAAGCGATAGCACGATATTGTGCAAGACTAAGATTGGCAACAAACCACCTGCAATACCGGAAAACTCGACTGAGTAGGTCGTTAACCATCTCAGGACGATTCGGCGGTCAATATCCAAGCAAGTGACACTGCTCTTGCTTTGATTGGATGCAGTGCGTGAGGTCGGCCCCCGATAAAGTCTGCGGACATGCCAAACACTTCGTTTTATCTTGATCCAAGTGGCGTACTGCACCAACGTGTGGATGACCGGCAACTCCTGACTTCCATCGCGTCTGGGGAGGGGGTCGCGTGGCTCAACATTGACGATCCACACGCCATGGATCGTAATCTACTCATCGACGGGATTGGTCTCCACCCGCTTGTCGTTGAATCATGCTTAGAGCAAGGGACGCACAGCGTCCGGATTTAGAGTTTTGACGACTACATCTACCTCAACGTAAGAGGTGTCGATTACACGCTGAAGGAGGACGTTCTTCAGACGGTCGATCTCCACATGTTCGTCGGTCGCAACTACGTCGTAACAGTGCATGACATCTTCATGCCCAGCGTGGAGGGTGTGAGAAAGCTTGTGGAAAGCGATGTGAAGCGCCTGATGAGCAGCCCCTCCGTTCTCGCGCATGCACTCCTCGATGCTCTCATTCAGGTAATTCGACCGGCGCTGGAGAGAATGTCCGACCATGCGGACGCAATCGAAGAGCAGGTGATTGAGAATCCAGATGAGTCTGTGTTGGCGGCAATCATGAATCTGAAGAGGTCTAGCCTCAGCTTGAATCGAGCTCTGGCGCCGCAGAGAGATGTGCTTAGCCGGTTAGGGCGCCGGGAGTTTCACTTGATCGCCGAAGAAGCAGACCTGTATTTTCGAGACCTGTTCGAGGAGATTGTGCGTGTGCAGGCATCAAACGACGTCATTCGGGAGCGCGCCGATACGTCCCTTGCCACGTATCTTTCATCGGTGTCGAACCGACAGAATGAGACTATGAAGGTTCTCTCAATTGTCGCAACGATCTTTATGCCACTGGGACTCATCGCTGGCTTGTTCGGTATGAACTTCGCCTATATGCCTGGACTTGAATTTCAATGGGGATACTACGCCATGTGGGGCCTGACGCTGTTTGCTTTCGCGCTCACGCTCTGGCTCGTTTGGGTCAAGAAGTGGATAGTGGCAGGTATCCAGTCATTGAGAGCCCGGCGACTTGGCAGTTTCATTCCCACGGCCGTGGACCCATTTCGACTGACCATGTATGCCGGACGTGCCGTTACGAGAAACCTACGGCGCCGTCGTGTGCGATGAGCGATGTCCCTTACATCCTCGAGCAGTCTGCAGATGCGTTGCGCACATATGGCGACATTCGCATCTCATTTACTGTCGATGCGCAGTATCGCGTTGACGCAGGCGTAGGCGAGCGCGGTGGCTGGCAGCTTAGCGAGATCCGTGTCGAGCACCCCTATGTCAAAGACTACGATGAAGGCGGCGAGCGACCGCTCCGGTGGCTGCAACGATGGGACACTACGAACTGGGTAGTCTTGGCGGCCATCGAGGACTCAACGCGCCTTGGCGGGGCTGTGGTCGCATGGAATACGCCCGGCGTAGACATGCTGGAGGGACGTGGCGACCTAGCCGTGCTCTGGGACGTGCGGGTTCATCCGTGCCGCCGCCGAGAAGGCATTGGGAAACGGCTCTTTGACCACGCCGCCGCGTGGGCGCGGGCCAAAGGGTGCCGGCAACTGAAGGTGGAGACCCAGAACATCAACGTGCCGGCGTGCAAGTTCTATGCCAAGCAGGGCTGCTACCTGGGGGCGGTGAGCCCTGGCGCCTATTCGGAATTTCCCGACGAAGTCCAGTTCTTATGGTATCTAGACCTCTGAGTGGTTTGGCGCAAAGACGGTGCTCTACTGCCTAAGACCACCCGTAGGGCGGGCCGCATAGCCGCGCGCGCCCCGAATCTACTGCTAGAACCGTGGGTACCAACGCTTCCGCTGGGGCGGCCGCAACTTCCAACCGTCGCTCCAAGGTCTCGCGATCGCAAGCGGACCTTGCCTCATTCAGGAATGATCTCGGTAACGTCCCTCCAGCCGTAGGACACCATCTCAAGCTCTTTGCCGCCGATCGTAATGGTGTCTCTATCCAGATACTCACCTCCCAACGATTTGTAGAACCGACAGGCCGGCAGGTTGTCCTCGAGCACCCACAGTAGCATGGAGTTAATCCCGTAAGGGGACAAGCGCTGAACTGCTTCCCAAAAGAGACGCCGGCCGATGCCCAAGCGTTGCTGTTCCTCCAAGACGTAGATTGCGGCAATCTCCCCGTGGCTGACCGGAGCGCCTTCGCGCTCGGGAACTCCATACGCAACAAAGCCTATGATCTCACCCCACGCGGCTTCGGCAACGAGTATGCCCGCGGCGGGTAGTCCTATGCTAAGGGTCTCGTTCCATGCTTGTTCCCTTTTCACGTAGGATAGCCCGGCCAAGAAGTCGTCGGGTACGATGCCTGCATACGTGGTCCGCCACGTGTCCACGTGTATGCGCGCTATGGCAGCGGCATCCCTCGAGCAGGCCTCTCGGATGGCTATCTCCATGACACTCTCCTAGGGTGTGTCGTCAAAGTAAGGTAGTGGTGGTAAGCCGAGGTAGTAACCAATGTAGCAGGATGGGAGCTATGTCAGCAACAGCCGCAGCGCCGGCGCACCGCCGTCGGTCTCAGCCACAACCATGCACGTAGTGGGCCGGTCTGCCGTGAGGGCCTGGCTCCACATGGCTTCTCTCTCCGCAAACGAGAGGCCGGCCAAGAATGCGGCGGGCAGAATGCCGGCATATGCGGTGCGCCACGTGTCAACGTGGACTCGTGCGATGGCGCCGGCGTCTGACGGATCGGCTCTTCGGGTTCGTATAACCAAGTTCCTGCCCAATTGTAGGAGGAGGACTACCGAGCGCAGGGAGCGCAGGCCGATCACATTCGTCCGCTGGACTCCACAGGAGACACCCAAATCAAGCCGGGAGCGTGACTTTCATTTCCATGTACTCGCCCTGCACCGAATCGGGTGTAATGGTTCCGCCGAGCTCCCGCACAATGTCGCTTGATATGCTCAGTCCCAGGCCCGTGCCAGTTTCTGATGGTTTGGTGGTAAAAAACGGGTTAAACATCTTTGCAAGCGTTGCCGGCGACACGCCGACGCCGTTGTCCCGAATTCGTATCTCTATCACATCCTCTTTGCGTTCAGTCTTGAGCAATATGGAGGGGGCATACTGCGCGTCTCCCTCTGCAAGCAGCAGGCGACGTTTTTCAGCGGTCGCGTGGCAGGCATTGCCAACTATATTCAAGAACACGCGGCCGAGACTGTCGGGAACGGCCAGGATAGTGCCGGCGTTTGGATCAAACTCCTCGCGCAGATCCAGGTGTAGCTCTGGGTCGAGCGCACGTGCGCTGTGGAAAGCGAGTTGAGCGTGATTGCTAAGCAGCTCATTTATAGCGACGGCTTGGGTACTTCCCCCGCCCCGACCAAGCATCAGCATGTCGCGCACGATGCGATTTGCACGTTCCCCATGAGAGCGAATGCGTTCCAGGTTGCTCGCGAGGTCACTGGAAATGTCGTCTATGTGCGTGCGCGTGTCTGAATTTAGATCGTCCGCAGTTGCGTCGAGCGTTTCCTTCAGTTCTGCGAGCAGTTCTTCCGATGCTTCGGAAAAGTTGCTCATGAAGTTTAATGGGTTTCTTATCTCGTGCGCGACGCCGGCGGTTAGCTCGCCCAATTCTGCCAGCTTCTCTCGCATGAGGATTTGGTCCTGCGCTTGCTGCAGCTCGCCGAGCACTCTCTCGAGTTCCTCATTCTTTGCCTGAAGATCATCGGCGAGTTGCGTGACAAGGTCCAACTGCATGGCCTTGATCGAGCGCAACCTGAGTTCCTCGAGCGCGAATGCCAGTTCGGTGATTTCATCGCGGCCCGTTGGCTCAACTCGGTAATCCAGATCGCCTGCGCCCATGCGGCGTATCCAGATTTCCAATGCCACTGAACGAATTCCAATGCGTATCAAAACGAATGTGGTGAATAGCACCAGTGCCAGCGTAATCGCGCCAACTATGAGCAGCCGCGTTCGCCCCGCCGCGATCGCATGCGCCGCTTCGGCCAGCGCGTCATCGGTTGCGGCGCGGACGTCTGCGTCCGCCGCGTTGTCATCGGCAGTAGGAGCCGCTGCCATTGCCTCATAGGCCACCACTAGCCTCTCTTGACTCTCGGCGACACTATTGAGGGAGTGGATGGTCAATACAATGCCCGCAACCGCTAGCAAGACAAGCAGCAGCATGCTTAGGTTTATCTGGGTGGAATTGCGGCTAAGGCTAAATCTTGAAACAGTGAATGGTTCGTTCTCGGAAGACATGCCAACCTCAAGCAGATGAATTGAATGCCCCTGTCACGCCTGTTTTCACTTATTCGCTCGAATTCGCGCGACCGGGGCGGATCGCTTGGTCTCTCTTGCTCTTCAATTTTCAGGTAGAAAATCGCATAAATTCTTGTCTAGAATGCGACGCGACGCCATCCAATGCCAGGAAGGGCAGCGATCCTCAGTGCGCGGCGTGGCGTAGGTGCCCTGGGAAGTGTCCGGCCGCCATACCCAAGCCGCCTCGCGACGGAATTAGTATAGCAGTGGATGCCTCTTGGCATGGTAGCGACTCCAATGAGCGAGCTCCGCAACGCAGCAGTCCGCGCTATGGCTAGACTGCTGTTTCGTGGCCCCAGTTTTTCCACGAGGGTCTGTTGACACTGTTTCGTCCTTACCCCGCGCGCGGGAATCAATCCTCACACGGCGCCAGTGTCTGTTGCTCTGTAGGGAAACTAGCGGTCGCGTGCGAAGAGGTTGTACGTGGGAATGGATCGTTCTAACTCGCTCTCGCTGAGGAGGGCAGTTATGGAGAATTCCGCGCAAGGGTTCGCAGTTCCACGCTATTGCCCGGCATGACACTAAGTGCCAACCTTGCGTCATTCGCCGCCTGCAAGCACCACCATCATACCGTCGTTCGTGCTGAACTTTGTGGAGAAGGATGTCGGACCCTGGAGATTGACAACTGTGTCTTGCGTGAAGTCGTAGCCGGTGGTCTCGATAGCGGTGCTGCCGTACCCGTGCTGCTGCCCAAGTAGAGGGCGCCGTTGGCGTCTTTCGCCGGCACGCTTGAACGCCCGCTCGAAACACCAAGTTCGCAAAAAACCGGCGCCCTGGGCAGCAAATCGAGGTGCTACCCGTCCAAGAGCTGTTGCGCGATTTCCTTTGCCTCGTCGAGGTTCTTAGCGAATTGATCGGCAGGTACACGCTGCAGGACGTTGAGCGCCCGCAGGGCAAAGGCAGGCGAACCAGTGAGGCCCATGATGATGCAGTCGGTGTCCTCGGCAATGGCGCTATCTATCATCTGCTCCACGACCAGCGCGGCGCTGTCATCGATGTAGATAGTCTCAGTGAAATCGAGAATGACGACCTCATGATCGCGAATGTCCACGCTAATCGTGTTTATCAACTTATTGGAGGAAGCGACAGAGAAACTGCCCCGTAAGGCCACCAGCCCCACGCGGGCCGAATACTCATCCGCTTCTTCAGCGTCGTAAACCGTTTCATCGCTACCAAAGAAGCTCTGGTCGAGTAGCGGCACGGAGACCACCCGGTCGAGCTCGAGGCGCTCGAACTGCCGCGCGCTCGCCATACCGGCGGCAATCAAACCGATAGCAACGGCCGTAACCAGGTCTACAAAGACGGTGAGCCCGAGCGTGATCAGCATGACCAGCAGGTGCTCCCGCTGCACGCGGTGGATGCGCATAACAAAGCGCCAGTCGATGATGTCCCAGCCGACCTTCATCAGAATGCCGGCAAGCACGGCGTGTGGGATCGCCTCCACGTATTTGCCAAGTCCGAGCACGAGCGCCAGCAGGATTGCCGCGCGCAGGGCGCCGGAAACTTGCGTCTGTCCGCCGGCGCGAATATTCACAACCGTGCCCATGGTAGCTCCGGCGCCGGGCAGGCCGCCAATGAAGCCCGCCACCAAATTGCCGATGCCTTGGCCGACTAACTCGCGGTTCGGGTTGTGGCGGGTGCGGGTCATGGCGTCGGCTATCAGGGAAGTAAGCAGACTGTCAATGGAACCGAGCAGGGCAAGAATCAGAGCAGGCTCGATGGCTCTGACGAGTATACCGGCGGACAGAGCCGGCATCTCGATCTGCGGCAGGCCGGTAGGCACTTCGCCGATGACGGGCACATTGGTCAACCACAGCACGCCCAGCAGCGTACCGGCGGCTAGCGCTGCCAACGTAGGCGGAAAGTACTTCCGAAATTGCCGAGGCCAGAGTACGCCCACGATCAAAGTCACCGCGGCGATAGTGAGAGCGTTGAAGTTTATGTTGCCTAACGCGTTCGGCCACGCGCGGACGACTCCCACCGGCCCACCAGTGGCTCCTGCCGCTCCTAGAAATGGCAGAGTCTGCAAGAGTATGATGATTACGCCAATGCCGGACATGAAGCCGGATATCACCGAGTACGGCGTGAAGGCCACGAAGCGGCCGATGCGCATGACGCCCAGCAGGATCTGAATGAGACCTGCCATCACGACGATGGTGAAGGCTTCGGCAAGCGTGTCGGCGTGGGTCGTGACGATGACGGCCATGGCCACGGCCATGGGGCCGGTGGGTCCGGAAATCTGCGACTTCGTGCCCCCGAAAACCGCCGCGAAGAAACCCACGGCAATTGCGCCGTATATGCCGGCGAGGGCGCCTAGACCGGACGCGACGCCAAAGGCCAGCGCCACCGGCAAACCCACCACGGCCGCCGTGATGCCGCCAAAGATGTCCCCACGCAGTGTTTGGAAATTGTAGCTCACGCTAGCCTGTCAGCAATTCTCATGCGAAGCAGTACTGCACTGAACCCAGGTGACGCCCTCTGCTGGGCGGCCTGTCGCCAGGAACTCCGGTTGTCTGCAAGCCCAATGAGGGGCGGCAGAGCCCCTTGCCGCGGAACCGTGCGCATGAGTATTTGCAAGCATTGCGCTCGGCAGCCGCTCAAATTGCCGACCAAGGATACTCAGAGCTTCCTGAACATTCCATAGCGAGTAAAATGCTATCACACCGGAACCGGCGCGTCAGGTCGTGTGCGCGGGCAGGAGTCGCTCGAAATATGAGTCCACTCCGTGGTCCTGAAAAGAGGATTCCAACCAGATTGACTGTACTAAGTAGAGGATAGAGTCCCGCCGCTCGCCGCGTGAAATTCGTCTGCCCCGCCGGTAAAGAAAGATGAGTATTCTGCGTGCCACCGTTACCGAGTGCGGGACGTGAAGGTGGCTATGTCGCTACCCGCCTCAGGCGCGGCCTTCCAGTCGTTGCAGTTGCTCGTCATTCCCTGCCAGGACTAGCCTGTCGCCCGGTTCAACGACTGTTCCCCCGGCCGGCGTGAGCAGCAGGTGGCAGTCATGCTTGCTCACCGCCAGCACCTGGACCTGGTGCGCCGCCGAAAATTCGGCGAGAGTTGTGCCGGCGCCATTCGATTCTTCGACCACGGCTATCTCCGCGATCCGCGGGCCGGTAGAGAGATCAACAATGTTGTCGAAAAAATCGGCAGTGAGCGGTCTCACGGCGGATAGGGCCATGCGCCGTCCACCGATGCTGTACGGTGTGACAACCCGGTCTGCGCCCGCCAATCTGAGCTTCTCTCCGGTTTCGATGGCATCGGCGCGGGCGACGATGGTGAGGTCGGAGTTGATGGCCTTGGCGGTGAGCGTGATGAGCACGTTGCTGCTGTCGCTGCCGGTCGCAACAATGAGACCGCGGGCGCGTGCAATACCTGCCTGGATAAGGGTTTCGTTCTGGGCAGCATCCCTGCAGAGAGTTAGGTGCCCGTCTGCTTCCGCAGTTTCCCCGGCGGCCTCCGCAATATCCACTACGACCACGTCCATGTCCTCCCCGTGAAACGCAGAGGCGGCTTCGCGGCCCACTCTGCCGTAGCCGCAGAGTATGAAGTGGTCCTTGATAGCATCGATCTTCTTTCTCATTCGTCGCCTCCGCACGAATAAACTGAGTACTTCATCTTCCACCACAGTCTGCACGGTGACCGTGAGGATATACAGCATCATTCCCACGCCGGCCAGCATGACGAAGAGGTTGAAAAAGCGACCGAGCGGCGAGAGGGGTGGCAGCTCTTCATACCCCACGGTCGTCATGGTGACTACCGTCATGTAGACGGCGTCGAAGTAGCTCCAACCCTCGATGAGCACGAAGCCGGTGGAGCCAACCAGAAAGACAATAGCAAGCGCCAAGCCGCCACGTGTGAGACGGCTCTTGGCAATGGCTGCAAGTAGAATGTGCAGGTTTTGCCTGATAGCCAAGGCACGTATCCGAAAATGCTCGGTTAGGAATTGAGCAGCAAGAACGCCGGCAGGGCGATGGCTCATCAGTGGCTAAACTGGAATGCGCGCGTAGTGTTCGCTGTCTCTTCACGCAACTCTTCGACAGCGATGCGACGCTCAAGTTCTTCGGCTATGGCCGCCCCTCAAGTCGCCAAGGCGACTACATACAACTAGCTCCGAACTTCTCGCGTCCGGGTCGGTGGGCAGACTGATCAACTGCCTACTGCTACTCTGAGAGCGTTCCAGAGCAGTAGGGGGCCGCTGGTACCCCAAGGTCCAAACCAATGCCACTGCCCACAGACGCGGTGGAGGCTACCGTTACGAGCGCCAGAATGTGATCACGCCAAGTCGAAGCGATCGAGGTTCATGACCTTGTCCCACGCGCTCACGAAGTCGCGCACGAACATTTCCTGCGCGTCGTCGCAGCCGTAGACTTCGGCATAGGCGCGCAGTTCGGAGTTTGAGCCGAAAACTAGGTCTGCCCGGGTGCCGGTCCACTTGAGCTCACCAGTCTGGCGGTCGTGTCCCTCGAAGACTTCCTCAGACGCCGCCGACACGTGCCACGCGGTGTCCATGTCGAGCAGGTTCACGAAGAAGTCATTGGTCAACGATCCCGGCCGGTTGGTGAAGACGCCGTGTTGACATTGGCCGGTATTCGTATCCAGCACGCGTAGGCCGCCGACGAGCACTGCCATCTCAGGGGCAGTGAGCGTGAGCAGGCAGGCCCGCTCTACCAGCAGTTCCTCGGCCGGTTCGCTCTGTCCGTCCCGCAGGTAGTTGCGGAAGCCGTCCGCGGTGGGTTCGAGCACGGCGAACGACTCGACGTCGGTCCACTCCTGCGTCGCGTCCGTGCGGCCCGGCGCAAAGGGGACCTGCACGTCGTGCCCCGCGTTCTTGGCGGCCTGTTCTACACCGGCGCACCCGGCCAGGACGATTAGGTCGGCGAGGGAAACTTGCTTCCCCCCGGTCTGCGCGCTGTTGAACTGCGCTTGGATCTGCTCCAGCGTCTGGAGCACTTCATGAAGCTCGGCTGGGTTGTTTACTGCCCAATCCTTCTGCGGCGCCAGGCGGATGCGCGCCCCGTTGGCGCCACCGCGCTTGTCGGTGCCGCGGAACGATGACGCCGACGCCCACGCGGTGGAGACCACTTGGGAGATTGACAAGCCCGAGGCGAGTACCTGCGCTTTGAGGTCCGCGATATCCTGGTCGTCGATCACTGCGTGGTCCACGTCGGGCACAGGGTCCTGCCACAGCAATGGCTCGGTAGGCACCAGCGGCCCGAGATAGCGGCTGCGCGGCCCCATGTCGCGGTGGATCAGCTTGAACCACGCCCGCGCGAAAGCGTCTTCAAGCTCCTCTTTATTCTCAAGGAAGCGCTGCGCAATCGGACCATAATCCGGGTCCATCCGCAGCGAGAGGTCCGTGGTAAGCATCATGGGAGCGTGCATCTTGGCGGGATCGTGCGCATCCGGCACGGTGGCCACCGCCGACGCATTTTTAGGTGTGTATTGCCACTTACCCGCCGGGCTCTTGGTCAACTCCCAGTCGTGTTCGTACAGGTTCTCGAAGAAATTGTTGTCCCACTTCACCGGATTGTCCGTCCATGCGCCTTCCAGGCCGCTGGTGAACGTATCCTCACCTTTGCCGCTGCCGGCGTCGTTCTTCCAGCCGAGGCCTTGCTCCTCAATGCTGGCTCCCTCCGGATCGGGGCCGACGTTGTCGTCAGCCATCGCGCCATGCGCCTTGCCAAACGTGTGACCGCCGGCAATGAGCGCCACCGTTTCCTCGTCATTCATCGCCATGCGGCTGAACGTCTGGCGAATGAACTTTGCCGCAGCCAGCGGGTCCGGGTTGCCGTTCGGCCCCTCCGGGTTCACGTAGATCAGGCCCATGTGGTCGGCGGCCAGGGGCCCTTGGAGTTCGCCGTCGCCGTCGTGGCGCTCGTCGTCGAGCCAAATCTTCTCAGAACCCCAATACGTCTCGTCAGCCTCCCAGACGTCCGGGCGTCCGAAGGCGAAACCAAACGTCTTGAATCCCATGGATTCAAGCGCGCAATTGCCGGCATAGATGATGAGGTCCGCCCATGAGATACTGCGGCCGTACTTCTGCTTGATCGGCCACAGCAAGCGGCGCGCTTTGTCCAGGTTCGCGTTGTCGGGCCAGCTATTCAGGGGCGCAAAGCGTTGGTAGCCGGCGCCGCCGCCGCCCCGGCCGTCGCTGATGCGGTACGTGCCCGCCGCGTGCCAGGTCATGCGGATGAAGAGCGGCCCGTAGTGGCCGTAGTCGGCCGGCCACCAGTCTTGCGAGGTCGTCATCACCGCTTCGATGTCCTGCTTCAATGCAGCTACGTCGAGGCTGCTGAACGCCTCCGCGTAATTGAAATCATCGTCCATCGGATCGGAATGGGGAGAATCCTGGCGGAGGGCCTTCAGGTTCAACTGATTCGGCCACCAGTCTTGGTTGGTACTCACGGTGCCTCTCCTTCCACACGTCAATTGCGCATGGCGCAAGATTCTTGTACCTATAACATACTAACGATGGCGCGCACGGAATAACTGAGCCACAAAGGCCTTGCTGGACCACGATCTCTTGGCATCCACGCTGACAAGCAGACCGACCACTGCCACACGTCCTGCCCACTGTGCTCTGGGTGCTTGCCAACGACTGCCGCCACCGCCTCTGTGCTGGCCGCGTGCGCACGCCTCTGTACGTCGCATACTACCATACCGGTACGGTACTGTCTGGCCTAGAAATTATACTGTTAAACTCGTAGGGTCACGACACGTCGTGACCCTACCCATCGGCAACTCTTGAGCGCTCCAGAACGCTTTATCACTGTCGCCGGTCAGCCGCCTTTGGCGCCGGTGATGTCCCGCCGCTGGAAGAGCCAGAACGTCAGTACGCCGAATACGAGCGTATACCCTGCCAGGACGAGAAAGGCGTGGAGGAGTTCCGGCTGCGCCGCGTCGCCGTTATCTCCGATATTTATACTTACCTCGCCGTAACTCGCTTGGAGCACGGTCGTAGCGTTAGTGCTGAGCAAGTACTCGGAGATCCGCTGGAACCAGTCAAAGTTGCTGAATACTGGAATCAGCGTCGTTTCAATCAGGTAGTAGACCACAAATGCGACGATGCCGAGCGCCGTCGAGGAAGTCACCGCCGTAGCGAGCAGCGCCAGCATGACGTAGGGGAGGAAGCTGTAGAGCAGAGTCCCCATCTTGATGGGCACGTCCAGCCATTCTGCCGAGCCCTGCAGCGAGTCGCCTTCCAGACCGAAAAACCCGATCAAGACGCTGCTCAGCGCCACGGTGGCGGCGGCCACAATCAAGCCGGCCAGTGTGGCCAGCATGAGCGCGACGAACTTTGCCGTCAGGAACTGCCAGCGGCCGGTGCCTTTCGTAAGCACCGTGCGTAGCGTGCCCCAGCCGTATTCGGCACCCAGCGCCGCCGCACCTAAGATGCTGACGAGGATAAACAGAGTTCCCTGCAACAGCGTGAAGCCCAAGAGGATGCTATTCGGCAGCAAAACGGCGTTGCTGGTGAACGTGCGGAACTCCTCATAGCCTGCGCATGATTCGCGGAATTCCTCCACACTCGCCAGCGCACTCTCGCGATGCTCGTCAGCGAGCTCTTCGACTCCCGGTGGGATGCGGTCGCCCCGCACGTCCTTGCACGTCCATTCCGCTTCGAAGATCGTTTCCTTTTTCTCGCTTGCGTTTTCGCTTGCAGTCTCGACTGCGGTCTCGCCTATGCCGATGCCATGCCGCGGCGAGAAGGGTTCGGTGCGGTGCACGACGTAAGCGCCCCAAACCGCAACCTGCATCAGGATCACGACAATTGCCAAGAGAGTCCACGGCAACAGGCGGCGGCGCAGCTTGTGCCATTCCCATACGGAAAGACGTAAAACGTGAGTGATCATTGCGCTTCCCCTTCCTCCGCGGTGATCTCAAGGAAGTAGTTCTCCAGCGAGTCTTGGCCGGAGGTCATTTCAGTGAGGTAGATGTCGGCCCGGCTCAGGGCAGCACTCACGTCAGCCGCGCGCTCCGGCGGCGCGGAGACAAGCACGAAGCCATTTTCGATTCTTGCCTCCTCGACCCAATCCAAAGCCGTCAGCACGAAGACCGCCTCATTATTGTCGGTGGTGCGCAAACGGATTTGCCCGCGTCCTTTCAACAGTTCGGCCACCGACCCCTGCGCGATCAGCTTGCCCTTGGAGAGAATCACCACGCTATCGCACACCTGTTCAACCTCGTTGAGCAGGTGACTCGAAAGAAAGACCGTGCGGTCCTTAGTCCCCAGGCTGCGGATTAGTCCACGCATCTCGGCCATACCGGCGGGGTCCATGCCGTTGGTGGGCTCATCCAGGAAGAGTAGTTCCGGATCGCCAAGCAGCGCGTATGCCAAACCAAGTCGCTGCTTCATGCCCAGGGAATAGGTGTGGAAACGATCGTTGGCGCGGTCGGCCAGGCTAACTTGCTCTAGCAGATCATCGAGTTCCGACGCCGTCCCTCGCCCCAAGATACCCTGGAAATAGGCGAGGTTCTGGCGGCCCGTGAGGTACGGATAGAACGTCGGGGTCTCGACGATAGCGCCGACGCGGCGCAGGGCGTCCAGGTTATTGCCCTGCTCGCCAAATAGGCTGAAGCTGCCGGCGGTCGGCCGCGTGAGACCCAGCAGCATGCCCATGGTGGTGGTCTTGCCGGAGCCATTGGGGCCTAGCAGACCGAAGACATGCCCGCGCGGAACCGTCAGCGAAAGATCGTCCACGGCAAGGATGCTGCCGTACCTCTTCGTGAGACCCTCCGTCTGAACGACGGGGTTAGAGTCCATTTGGGTTTCCCTCCACTCGTGTTTGCGTAAATGCGAGAACGCACTTGACTGGACTTACGTCCGATCCAGACTGTAGCGGTTTTGCTACCCTCCTAACCGCATGTTTAGAATTCTATACCTTCTGGAGAGTATAGCGCACCTTTTTGAAGAATGCAACTTATATTTTAGTAACTATCACTATTTTTGAGAAAAATAGGCAATTAACTGAGATTATTGTTTCACTACGCTCAAATCAGAACTTCATGCACGGGCTTGTGTGGGACCGCGTGGTTAGCGTTTTCCGCACGTGTGCCACGCGGGTGTCGCCGGTATGCGTCAGCACTGCGGAGTGCACACGAGGGAGGGGAATGGGAATGGGGCGAGAAGCTCGCGGCACGGATTGCGAGGGATTTCGTCAGCGAGGCGAGGCGGCACACAGAAGAAATCAGTCGGAATTAGAATTACCCTCGTCGCAGCGCCCGGCCCGGACGCGCGCCGGTGGGGGCGCCGTCTGCGATGACGGGTGTGCCGTTGACGAGCACGTGCTCGATGCCGTCGGGGTATTGCCGCGGGTCGTCGAACGTGGACCGGTCTATGACGGTCGCAGGATCGAAGACCACGATGTCGGCGGCCATGCCGTTGCGGATGATGCCGCGGTCGCTCAGCCCAAAGCGCTGCGCCGGGAAGCCGGTGAAACGCCGGATCGCGTCTTCCAGCGTAAAGAGGCCGAGCTCGCGGGTGTAGTGTCCCAAGAATCGCGGATAGGTGCCGTAAGCGCGGGGATGCGGTGAACTGCCCATCATGATGGCATCCGTGGACCCCATGTGGGCAGGGTGCTGGATCACGGCCTGCACGTCAGCCTCGTTGCCAAAGTGGAAGTTAAAGCCGATCTCCAATGCGGTCTCATCCAGGAGCCGGAGCAGCAGTTCGTCAGGCGCTTCACCCACCTCATCGGCCACGTCCGCCAGCCGGCGGCCTTCCCATTCTCGGTACCGCTCCAGGCCAATGTGGGTAATCTGCATGCGGGCGTAGAAATCTCGTTCCCGGCCCTCGATTTCGTCGAGAATCTGCGCCATGACGTTGGGCGACCGTACGCGTTTGATCAGCGCGTTTGGCCCATCGGCGCCCATCCAGAGCGGCAGCACGAACATACCCGTAGTTGAACCGGCCGGGTAGCAGTACGCGTCAAACGAAACGTCCAAGCCCTCGGCGCGCGCCGAGTCGACCAGCGCCAGGCGTTGGCTGCTCAGTCCCCAGGTGTGTATGCCGGAGATCAGGTAGTGCGCAATGTGCACCGGAATGTCGGCTTGCCGCGCCACGTCCAGCGTTTCATGCACGGGGTCCAGAAATTGGTCGCCGAGGTGGTAGCGCATGTGAGTGTTGTAGACCCCGCCATAGGACGCGACCGCTTTGCTGATTGCGACGAGTTCTTCCAGTCCGCAGAATACGTGAGGGTGGTACGAAAGGCCGGTAGCAAAGCCCACACAGCCCTGTTCCATGGCTTCCGCAGCCAGCCGCGCCATCCGCGCCAGGTCTTCCTCGGTGGCGGCGCGGTTTTCCCAACCGATTACGGCCAGCCGCAGCGCGTTGTGGGGCACCTGATAGGCGACGTTGACGGCGACCTTGCCATCGAAGCGGTCCAAATACTCCGGGATAGTCTGCCAGGGCTCGACGTCCTGCGGCAGGCCGCCGTTGATGGCCCTGTAGAGCTGCACGGTTTCCCGCAAGTGCCGGGGCGACATGGGGGCGTAGCCAATGCCGTCGGAGCCGAGAATCTCGGTGGTAATGCCTTGCGCAACTTTGGGAGTGTGGTCGGGTTCGCGCAGGAGGATCAGGTCGGAGTGATTGTGCACGTCGATGAAGCCGGGGCAGATTACTTTCCCTTTGGCATCGATCACGGCCTCCGCGTTGCTCGAATCCAAGCGTCCAACGGCGGCAATGCGGCCCTGAGTTATGCCAACGTCGGCGGAAAACCACGGGTTGCCCATGCCGTCTATCACACGGCCGTTGCGAATGATTAGATCGAATGTCATGGCCTATGCTCTACCATCAAGAGACGATTGCTGTGAACCAACTTTGGTTGGAACAGGCGTACTCACGCAAGTCAGCCGCACTACGTGCGAGTGAGTGTCTCTGCCGGTGCCGGCTCGCCTTCATGCAGACCCTCGAGAAACACCGCGTCCCGCATGACCAAGTCGCGTGCAAAGGGCTTGAGGCTACTCTCAGTTATTACGTCTACTTTTCGCTGAAAATGATCATGCAGAGAGTCTTGGAGTCCGAAGAAGCTGTCAAGCGTGATTTGCCCACGCGGGATGTCCACAACTATATCAATATCGCTGTCGGCGCGCGCAGAGTTGCGGGAAACCGAACCAAAAACCGCGATGCGCCGCACGCCGAAACTGCGCAGTGCTGCGCGGACCTTGAAGAGTTCCTCCAAGACGTATTCTCGTGTGGGAATCATGGCAAGCTACCCAGTATTTCCTCTAGCTGCTCTAGTAGACGCGGCGCAAATTCTGCTGCCGCTCTCCAAACGATTTCGTCTTCAGTGGTCATATACGCGTGAACAATGTGGTTGCGCATGCCTATCACTTGCCGCCACGGCACATCTGGATGCTGCGATTTGAGTTTGTTGGAAACATGCCTCGCCGATCAACGCTATCGACCGCTCCGTGGCCAAACGCAGCGGAAAGTTGTCCGTTGCGGTGTATTGTCCCAATGTAGTCCCGGCAGTCAGGGCTACGGCCTTTTTCGCAGCGTCCACCATGTGGCGCAAGCGCGCACGATCCTCATCCGTCATGTCTAGTGCCCGGCCTAGCCATGTCACTAGGGACAGCAACTCTCTCTTTCCTAGCATACCATTCAGGAAGTGCCGTGCACTGTAATTGCCGAGAACTGCTACGGCAAGTACCGCCTGGGAAACTTGGCAACAACGGTATAATTCGGATCGACCACGTTGCCGACGCGGGTGCGGCCCACCTGGGAGACGACCTGAAAGGCCTCCCAGAGATCGAAGCCGTAGTCGCTGGCGAGCCAGCGGATCAGTTCCACGTGGGCGATCCGGTAGGCATCCATGAGCGGTCGGGCGTTGGCGGCGGTCATAATCCACTCGTTGTCCTCGAAGCGCGGCCAGTTGATGGGCTCGCTCGCCTTGCAGACCTCCACTTCCACTTCTACCTCCGCCGTTGTCTCCAAGGCCACGCCGCAGAGTTCGCCGTCGCCTTGGGCGGCGTGCACGTCGGCGAATTGCAGATAAGCGCCTTTGACAAAAACCGGTAGGTAAACCGTTGTGCCGGGCTGAGTCTCGACGCAGTCCATATTGCCGCCGTGGTTAGCGGAAGAGAGCGTGCTAATATGTTCGCCGAAGCGCGGCGCGACCCCAATGCAGCCGAGAAAGGGTTGACAAGGGATGGTTATGCTGCCGAGTTTGCTCTCCGGCAATTCCAAGGTCGCTGTGTGGTTTTCGTGGTCGAGCTCCCAATGATAGTACTTTTGCGGGAGGGGCTCGTTGAGACCGGTGGGTCCGGCGGGGAAGTCCTCCACGCCCAAGTTGCCGAAGCCGGGATTGAAGCGCGAGAATGCCCAACTGCGATTAAGGTCTACGCGCAGTATGCGGACGCGCAGGACGTCGCCTACCTCGGCCTCTTCCACGTAGTAGGGGCCGACCTGCGGATTGGATTGGCGAAACTCGGTATCGGGACGGGAGTGGCGCAATTCCTCCGCCAACGGGTCGCCGTTGCTATCCCAGTGGCCGGCATCCACGGTTCTCGCAATCACCCGGTCGCCGGAGTTGATGCGCAACGCAGGATCGTGGGGGCCGAACGTATAGTAGTAGATGCTGGGTTCGTGTCGATGTACGGTAGCCATGGCAACGTACCTTTCTCTTTGGAGGTGGATCAGCCGCCCACGTGGCGGTATTCGTCTACGTCGATTTCAATAGCAACCAGCACCGGCCGGTTTAGCGCAAGCGCTTCCTGCAACTTGGCGGCGCATTCGTCTTCCCTACTCACGTGGAATGCAGGCAACCCAAAGGCGGCCGCCAGCGCCGTATAGTCAGTGTGTCCGAAGTCGTTCTCTCTGCCGTCATAGCCGCGTTCTTCCGACTTTGTGCGGATCAGGGCCAAGGTAGAGTCTACCAAGACGACAATCACAAACGGCGCGGAGCTCTGGGGCGCGAGACGTTTCACGGTTTCCAGTTCCCCGGCGTACATCAACAGGCCGCCGTCACCGGTGAAACACACTACGGGGCGTTCGGGTTCCCAGAGTTTGGCAGCCAAGGCCGCCGGCAAGCCAAACCCCATGGTTGAAAGGCCGTTGGAGACGAGAAACGTCTGCGGCTGCGTGCTCGGCCACTGCTGGCATGAGAGCAGTTTGTGCGAGCCCACGTCGCACGCGAAAATCGTCTCCGGCGGTGTGAGTTCGCGCAGCGCGGAGAGTACACGCTGGGGAGCGACTAGGGTGTCGCGATCCGCCTGCCTGGGGGCCAAACGTTGCTGAATCTTCGCGCGGCAGGCGGCAGCCGCGCGCGGGCCCCAGTCGCCGTGATCGGAGAGTTCCGGCGTCAACCTGCGTACGGTTGCGTCCAGGTCGCCGACCAAGACGTAATCGGCGCTGAAGGCAGAATCAACCTCGGTGTGCGCGTGAATGGCGATGGTGGTAGCTTCCGTCTGCCAGGGATGAATAAAGTCGGAGCCGTCCAGGCCGACAGCCAGAATGCAATCGGCTTGATCGAGAAACTCGTCCACGATCGCGTAGCCGTACACACTGTGAATTCCGGCAAAGAGTTCATGGTCTTCAGGAAAGATGCCCTTGCTCATGGGCATGTTGACCACTGGCGCGCCCCACTGTTCGGCCAGCGCGACAATTGACTCTTGTGCGAGCCGGTGATTGGTTTCCAGCCCGAGGACGATGACCGGCGCGTCGCAGGTTGTCAGTCGCGCGAGGGCTGTGCGGGACAACGGCGCGGCATCCAGAATGCCGAGCGGCCGGGCTGAGGCCTGCAATGGCGCGGCGGCAAGTGTTTGTCGGGCAACCGCTGCCGGCAATGCCAGATGCACCGGCCCGGGACGTCCTTCCGCCGCCACCGCCCAGGCGTAGGCGAGGGCGTCCGCCACATTGGCGGGTGTCAGGCGCACGTTCCACTTCGTGATTGGGCGCATTAGCTCCAGGAGCGGCGCGTTCTGGTGGGTAGCAAACTCCACTGTAGGGTCTTCGAAGTCGGCAGTAATAGCAACGAGTGGCAGCCGCGCCAGATACGCGTCGGCTACCGCATTGATGATGTTCGTTGCCCCTGGGCCCAGTGTGGTAAGGAATACCGCCGGAGTTCCGGTGAGTGTGGCCGTATTCTGGGCCAAGAAGGCAGCGGTATTCTCGTGATGGACGAGTTGAAATTCAACCCCCTCAGCGTAACAGGCGTTGATGAGATCTACGTTCTCTCCACCCGTCATACCCCAAAAGCGTTGGATGCCCTGCTGACGGAGAAATCTTGCAATATATGCTGCGACGGTGAGGTCGGGAGCCTGTGGGTTTGCAGACATCAGAGTATGCGAATTGGTGCGTAAGAAAGGTTCAGGATTTTCTTTAGCTTGCGCGTCAGATTGCCCCTTGTCAACTGGAGAGACTGTGCTGGAGGCACTTGAGACATGGTGCGCAAGTCAGTAGTATAGCCCTACAGCGTTTAGGAATCTAAGGAGTGCAGTTTATGCGTGTCGTCTTGCTTAAGGAAGTGCCGGACCTCGGCCAGGCAGGTGAGGTAAAGGATGTTGCCGACGGTCATGCGCGCAACTTTCTTATCCCTCGCGGCTTTGCACAAAAGGCGACCAAGGGTGCGGAGCGTTTGTGGGAGGAACAAAAG
This sequence comes from Chloroflexota bacterium, assembly GCA_965207135.1. GTDB lineage: Bacteria > Chloroflexota > UBA11872 > VXOZ01 > VXOZ01 > VXOZ01. The sequence goes on from OZ242272.1 coordinate 397,695, forward strand.
ACGTCCATGGCGCGGCGCACGGCATCGGAGCGACAGGAAGCCGCAGAAACCGCCGCGAAGCTGAGCGGCGCCACCGTCGTTGTCTCCGCCCGTGTGGGTGAACAGGACCGTTTGTACGGCTCGGTGACCGGTCAGCAGATCGCTGAGGCGATCAAGGAGCAGACCAACATTGAAATCGACCGGCACGCCCTTGAGTTGGAACAGCCGATCCGCGATCTGGGTACTTTTACCGTCTCGATCAAGCTTGGACATGCCGTGGAAGCGGCAATTTCGGTTGAAGTGCAAAAAGAGGAAGCGTAAGTGGCGGCCGAATTCGCCGCAAACACCGGTATGGAGCGCCTGCCGCCGCAGAATATCGAGGCGGAGCAAGCGGTATTGGGCAGCATGCTCATCGATCCCGAAGCCATCGAGCGTGTGGCGCAGTTTCTCCAACCGGAGGACTTTTACCGCGAAGCGCACCAACATATATTCAGGGCGTCCCTCACACTCTACGAACGCCGCGAGCCGACGGACTTTGTAACCATCTGCGATGAATTGCGGCGCATGTCGATGCTCGATGACATTGGCAACGAAACGTACGTCGCATCGCTCGCCAATGTTACGCCAACCTCGGTGCACGCGGAATATTACGGCCATATCGTCGAGCGGTGTGCGGTGATGCGGCGCATCATCAGCGCCGCGAGCGAAATCGCGGGGATTGGCTATGACACCCAGCTTGAAGTAGACGAGGCATTGGACCGAGCGGAACAGGTGCTTTTCAGTCTGGCTCGTCACGCCGCAGACCAGGACTTCGTGCACATTCGCCCTATTGTGGACGAGTATTGGGAGAAGCTGATAGGCGCGCGCCAGGGTGAGCAGGAAGCGCCCGGCATTCGCTCGGGCTTTAAGGGTCTCGACCGCCTCACGGCTGGGCTGCAGCGCTCGGACCTCATTATCATTGCGGGTCGACCCTCTACCGGTAAGACGACCCTGGCGCTGAACGTCGCGAGCAGTCTCGCAATCTTGGACCCGCACGTGCCGGTGGGCATCTTTAGTTTGGAAATGTCGTCAGAGCAGCTCGCGCAGCGGTTTCTCTGCATGCTCGCGCGTGTCGATTCCCATCGCCTGCGTTTGGGCGAACTGACCGAACGTGAGTGGGAAAACCTTACCGGAATGGTTGGCGCTTTGACCGACGCGCCGATCTTCGTGGACGATAGCGGTTTCCTCAATTCCATGGAATTGCGCACGAAGGCGCGGCGGCTGCAGGCAAGGGCAAACATCGGCTTGCTTATCGTGGACTACTTGCAGCTTATCCAGGGCCGACGCGGCGGCGAGAACCGCGTGCAGGAAATATCCGAGATTTCTCGCTCGCTCAAAGCCCTCGCACGTGAGCTCAATATCCCCATAATCGCGATCTCACAGCTCTCTCGCGCGGTGGAACAGCGGGAAAATCACCGGCCCATGCTCTCTGACCTGCGCGAATCCGGCGCCTTGGAACAGGACGCAGACCTGGTGATGTTCGTGTATCGTGATGAACTCTACGACGAGGACTCCCCGCGCAAGGGTGAGGCCGACATCATTGTGGCCAAGCACCGGAACGGACCCACGGGCACGATCACGTTAAACTTCCTGAACCAGTATTTCGCGTTTGAAGATAAGCCGGAGTCGCAGAAGACCAACGGCGCGCCTTTCTAAAGGCATGGGATTGGCGATTGCATCTGGTGAAGGGCAAGGGATTCATATGAAAATTGACTTTCACCACATGGCAGCAACTCGTTCGAGTTGCTCTTGCACGTCTTCTCGATAATGATGTGTAGCCGTCATCCGACTGCAATAGAGAGTAGCAGGTCTCATTCCCATGAAGACAATTCGCATCGGGCTCGCGCCCCTGCGACAGCCGGATTCCGTGTTTCACGGCGTCGAGAAGATCGACGGCGTGCTCGCTGCGTGTGCTGTGGAACAGGTTGCTCTTGTCTGCTTTCCAGAGGCCTACTTGCCCGGTCTGCGGGGCGCGAGCTTTGATCTGCCCGCCGTAGACCAAACCGCTATGGAGGAGGCGCTGCAGCGTCTGCGCGTTTCCTGCCGTGCCCACGGCGTGGCTGCCATTGTCGGGCTGGAGTGGGTGAGCGATCTGGGCTTGGAAAACCGGGCTGTAGTAATCTCCGCCGCCGGTCGCGTGCTTGGCCACCAGACGAAGAACCAGATTACGCCAGGCGGCGAGTCGCGGAATTACGTGCCGGACGGCAAACGACGGGTTTTCCGTACCGCGGGAGTGGTATTCGGCATCACTATCTGTCACGAGGGGTGGCGGTACCCGGAAACGGTACGCTGGCCGGCGGTGCGGGGCGCGCGCGTCGTGTTCCAGCCACAGGTCACCGGCAGCGACACGCAAGGCAAAACGCTCACCACTTGGGGAGAGTCCTTTTACGAAAAGGCCATGCAGTGCCGCGCCGGCGAGAACGGTATCTACTTTGCCAGCGTGAACCAGGCCATGCGCTACCAGAACTCAGCCACAAGCCTCATCGATCCCCAGGGCAACCTCATGGCGCACGTCCCCTACGGCAAGGAAGACCTCCTTATCGCCGACCTCGACGTGTCCAAGGCAACGCGCTTCTACGCCCGGCGGTACAATCCGGACTGGTATCCGCAGTAAGGGGCGCGAGCCTGCACTTGCGGTCTATGTCGTCTTTGGGCAATGTGAAAGACCGGCCTCGCTGAGAATCGCCTCTTCCTGCGCGCGCATGCGCTTGTAGGCTATATCTTCTGCGTGCGTGTGACCCAACAAGTGCAGGAAGCCGTGGACGAACAGGTAGGCGAGTTCCCGCTCCACGCTATGGCCGGAGGCCGCTGCCTGCGCTTGGACGCGGTCCAATGAGATAGCGATGTCTCCTAGAATCTCGGCATGTTCCGCCGGTAGCGCAGGTTTGTAACCTGCGTCCTCTCGCGGGCCATCACGCAGGGCGAATGAGAGCACGTCCGTGGGGGTATCTACGCCGCGGTAAGAGCGGTTTAGCGCTTGGAGGCGCGCGTCGCCGGCAAGCAATACGGTAACCTCAACGGACGCCGGTGTGCCCGTAACCAAGCAAACCTCAGAAAACACACGCTCGAGCAGCGCGGCCTGGGCCGCAAGTTCAGCCACGTCTTCCCAAAGGATGGTCAGCATGCCGCGTCTGTCTGCGCGCCGCCGCGCCGGCGCCAGGCCTGCCGGTAGACCTCCAGCAGTTTCGCCGTTGCGTCCGTCCAGGAGCGCTCCTGCTCAGCTTGGTCGCGCAACACTTGCCCCAAGTGACGACGGTGAATTGGTTCATCCAATAGCGCGCGCAGCTTTTCCGCGAGGGATGTCGAATCGCCCACAGCCGCGTAGACACCGTGCTCGCCCAAGATTTCCTGTGCCACCGGTGTTGCAAACGTCACCGTGGGCAGACCGCAGGCCATGTAGTTGAGTAATTTGCCGTTGCCTTCGGTTTCGGAGAGTTTGGGGGAGACGGCCACGTCGCCAATTGTCAGATAGTAAGGTGCGTCAGCGTAAGGAATGCGGCCCGGGAACGTCGTGTGGCCGGCGATGCCCATCCGCTGCGCAATGCTCTGATAGTAATGATGACCTGGGTACCCCATGATGAGGAAGTGGGTTTGTGGGCGCACTGCCACTATCTCCGCCGCGGCCTGCAGTAAATGCGATATCCCTTGATATTCGGCAAGCAGGCCCAAGAACACCACTACGTCGCGCTCCGGCGGAATCTCAAGTTTATGCCGCAGCGCTGCTGCCCTCTCCGCCACGGCGCTATCCGACCAGTTGGGCCTGAATTGCGACGTGTCCACACAGTCTGCAACGGTAGTTACGCGTTCCTGGGAAATGGCAAAGTCGTCAATGAGAAGCTCCGTAGCACTGGCTGAACTTGTGATAATGTGGTCGGCAAAGTGATTGATAGTCCGTTCGGCGCGGTCGAACAGCGGCAGGAAGGGGCTGTTTGCTTTCAAGAATTTGTGGTCGATCATCTCGCGGGTCAGGCTGCCTTGAAAGTCAAAGACGAGGGGCACGCGAACGGCTTTACTGACGATGCTGCCGATGAGCGCACCTTCGTGCAGGTGGCCGTGCACGATGTCCACACGCTGCCGACGGGCCCAGGCGAGCGCCCGGGCGGTGAGCAAGGCGTCGAAGTAGAATTTGTGCCAGTGCGAACCGACACGCACCTCACTATGCCACGGAATTCGGGGAATCCGGACGACGGGCAGAGCGGGTGGGGTCGCACCCGTATGGTAGGTAGCGACGGTGAGGTGGTGGCCGCGGGCCTGCAGTCCGCGCGCTTCCTCCAGGATGCGCACGTGACAGCCATAATCGGCAAAGAACGACGTGGGAGCGATCTTCAGTATGTGGTAGCCCACACTTCAGCTCCGCGTCGGGCGCGGTTTTCGACTTGGTCGACGTTCGCGCAAGAGGCGCAACCGCAACCGCAACACCTCGCGCATGGCGCGCAGGATCACTGCCGGGCTGCCTCCGGTGTTTTCGCCCGCGTGGCGCGGTTGATGGCTGATTGAGACCTCGCCGACACGGAACCCGGCCCGCTTGGCCTGAACGAGGAACTCAATGTTAAAGACAGCGCCCGTAGCTTTGATGTCGAGGGCATCGACTACCTCGCGGAGAAAGATCTTGCAGCCGCAGTCCATGTCATGTGCCACGAAACCAAAGAGCGTGCGGTTGAGAAGATTCCAAAGGAATGCAAAGAGGAGGCGATGTGAGGGATCTTGGCGCTTGATGCGATGGCCTACAACCACGTCACATGTATCCAGGGACTTGAGCATGGGCACAATGTCGGCAGTGCGGTACTGCGTATCAGAGTCGCGCCAGCCGACGATCTCCATATTGGCTGCCTTTAGCCCGGTCCAAATGGCAGAACCATAGCCGCGGATCGGCTGATGGATTAGCTTTACGCGTCCATTCTCAGACTGGATCTGACGAACAATGTCCGCCGTGTTGTCGGTGCTATCGTTGTCTACGACGATGATCTCATAGTCGCTCGCCACACGCTCCAGAGTGTGCACGCAGTCTTCTACGGTTGACGCGATGTTGTCAGCCTCGTTGAGGGCAGGCAGCACGAGCGAGATTGTCAGTGGCGGCGATGCCGGCGATTGCATTGACATTAGCTAGCTAGACTACGTTTCCTTCTATTGACTTGACCAACGAACGAAATGTGAAAATGGACATTGTGTCCGAATAGGAGCCCGATAAGAGTGTATCATCCATTGTCGGTTGTTTCGATTTACGCCCATGAGCCGTAGCAGGGCCTTGCTTGTTTCGCTGATAGTGCCGCTCGCCTAGTCCTTTTCGGCCAATTTAGATCACGCTCCCCTAATACGCCCCTTTGCCACGCAAGACAATCCAGATCGTTCGCCAGAGAATGATCAGATCGAGCAGCGGCGAATAATTTTGAATATAGTACAGGTCGTACTGCACGTTGTGATGCAGCGGGAGATCACTTCTGCCGTTGATTTGCCACCAGCCCGTCATGCCCGGCGCTACGGCAAGGCGCTTGCGCTGCCACGGCTCGTAACGTTCCACCATCCACGGTAGCTCCGGCCGCGGTCCCACCAGGCTCATCTCTCCCTTGACGACATTGATGAGATTGGGCAATTCGTCCAAGCTTGTCCGCCGCAAGATGCGGCCAACCCGCGTCACCCGCGCATCCTGCCGGGGTTTGTAGACCTCTTCTAAGCGCGCGCCGCGGGCAATTCTCTCCTCAATTTGGCGTTCGGCATCCGCAACCATGGTGCGAAACTTGCACATCATAAAGCTTCTCCCATTTTCGCCGACGCGCCGCTGCTTGAAGATGATTTCTCCCGGAGAATCCAACTTTGTAGCCAGCGCAATCACGGCCATTAGCGGTGCAAGCAGAACAATGGCCAAGGTTGCGAGCACAAGATCGAAGACACGTTTTACCATGCGATCGAAGCCCGTGATGGCCGGGTCGCGAATGCCAATGAGCGGGATGCCGTTCAGGTCTTCAACTTGCGCCCGCGCCGTTACCAGTTCCAAGAGGTCGGGCACAATGCGCACCCGCACCGGCAGGGCGGCGAGTTGCTCCACCGCGGCCACCATGTGTTCGTGTTCCTTCACCGAGAGGGCAATAATCACCTCTTCCACACGGTGTTCGGCCACAAGCCGCGGCAGATCGGCCATCGTACCCAGGAGACGCACACTGTCGTCTGCCGGCTTGTCGCCTGCATCCAGGCCGACGACGCCGAGAGGATGCAGGAACATCCAATGCCGTTCACGCAGTAACCTGATGATTTCCCTCGCAATGTCCCCTGTGCCAATAACCAGCACGGGCCGCTGGGCCTCCCAGTCGGCTAGCACAGTGCGCAGGACGAGGCGCACGATCCACCGCAGGTTTATGAGCAACGCCAAGTTTATGACGTAAAAGTACACTGCGATCAAGCGGGAGAAGAACTCAACGTAGAAGAAGAGGAAGGCGCTGAAGACAACGGTGGCCACGGTTACGGCAATGAGCAGCGACTGTACCTCAAGGAAGAAGCTGTGGGTGCGCCGTTCGTCATAGACTCCGAAATACCAGAGGAAGAACGCCCAAATTGCCAGTGTTCCCACAAAGACGCTGGGAGCAAGGAAGACCTGGCTGGAAGCAAAACCCGGATTGCCGAAGGGAACCATCGGGTACTCATGGCGCAGCCAATTCGCCAACCAGAGCGCGCCCAGCGTAAGGAGCAGGTCTAGGGCAAAGATCGTAGCGGTGAACTTGAAGCGCATGCGTCTAAGCACGATACATCTCTCTTCCGATCACCGGGACTGTTCCCGATCCGACACTGGCTCGCCGTGAAGCACGTTCATGTAGAGTTCCCCGGTCAGGTCCAGCATCCGTTGCTGGGAGAATCGTGTTTCTACAGTGTGCAAGGCAAACGTACCTAACTGGTGCGCGCGCGTTGGATTGAGAAGAAGCGCATGCACATGCGCTGCCAGTGCATCCACGTCTCCCACGGGCGCGAGCATACCTGTTCTATTATGCTCCAGAATGTCATTGGTGCCTACTGCGGCGGTAGCGACGATAGGCTTTGCCAATGCCATTGCCTCGAGAATGCTGTACGGCATGCCTTCCCAGCGCGAGGTGAGGAGGAACACGTCCGACAGGCGCACCAAGCCAAGTGCGTCGGTGCGGTAGCCCAGGAAATGCACCCGCTTCTCTAGACCCAGTTCCACGACCTGCGCGCGGATGGTGCTTTCCGCCGGTCCGCCGTGACCGATCCAAAGGAAGTGCATATTGGGAAGCTTAGCGCTCAGGCGCTGAATGACCGCCAATGTGTCTGCAGGCGCCTTCTGGGGAATGAAGCGCGCAAGCGTGCTCACCAAAGGCGCGTCCGGCGGGATCCCAAGCGCTGCGCGGTCCTGTGTCCCCTGCGCCCGTTGTTGTGTTTCGGCGATATCGACGCCATTCTCGATGAGGGTCACACGGTTCTGGGGAGCCACGCCGTAGGCAATCGCCACGTCGCGTTCGGAGGCCGACAACGCCACCAGTTGATTGGTGAACCGGCCGGCGAAGCGTTCCAGGCTGAGGTAAAACTGCCGCGCGATGCCGGCGCTGCCGAGAAAATAGAATCCTTGTGGGGAGTGAATTATCTTCGCCTGCGTCGCCACGCCTCCCACGACTCGACCGAGAATGCCGGCTTTCGAGCTATGGGTATGGATGATGTCGAAACGCTCTCGTCGCATTAGACGATAGAGGATGCCGGCGGCGCGCGCGTCCTCCCATGGTCGCACGGCGCGAATCATGGGCACCGGCAGCACCCGAATTCCCGCACTCTTCAAATCCGAAACGAAAGAGGTGTCGCCTTGCGCCTCGGAGCGAACGAGCGGGCAGGCAACCGTCACGTCGAATTTCGTGCTGTCGAGACCGGTTGCCAGCGTGTAGCCGTGGCGTTTGGTGCCCCCGATAGTGGCCTCCAGGACGTGGAGTACACGCACGCGCTGCTGATTCATGGTGACTGGTCTGCGGTTGCAGTAATATTCTGCGCGGTAATCTTCTGCGAAAGCAGCATATTGTGCTGAAGGGGTGTTCGTCGTTGCTCGGGGCGGGATTCTATCTTGGCCGTCTGGACAGGAAACCGGCGATTTCAGCCCTTAGCTTACCACACGGCGGCGCTCGAAACGATAGGAGAAGGGCGGCGAGAGCAGTTGACGCGGGCCGCACGTGCCGGCGGCATTGTCGGCCCGGATTGCAACACCAGAGTACGGCGCCAACTGTGTCTTGACCCTTAGCGGGAAGCTGCTGGAGTTGCTCCGCGGCAGGCGTCATAGACCGCCAGAGTCCTTTCAACCATCGTTGCTGCGGTGAAGTGCGCGCGAACACGCGCTTGACCGGCTGCACCCATCTGTTGGGCTCTTTGCGGATCTTGAATGAGATCGAGCAGGGCACTTGCCAAGGCGACAGGGTCATCAGGCGGGACGAGCAGGCCCGTCTCGTTGTCTACCACAACTTCCGGAATTGCGCTCACCCGGGTCGCGACAACCGGCTTACCTGCGGCCATAGCTTCCAAGAAGACCAGCCCAAAGCCTTCCCAGCGCGAAGCCAGCACCATGCCGTCAGCTTGTGCGAGAAGATGATGGACATCCGCACGGACTCCAAGAAACTTGACATTCGCGGAGACGCGGAGCTCCGCGCTGAGGGCATGCAGCGAGGCGAGATAGGCCGCGCCGCCGTGTTGCGTATCCCCCACGATCCACAGCTCGAACCCGGGAACTTGCTGTAGCACAAGGGCCGTGGCGCGCAGGAGGGTTTCATAGCCCTTTTGCGGATCGAGACGGCCGATGCTCACAAAGCGGGGTTGTTGCCGCTTCTGATTTGTTGCAGGCGCGGCGGCGGAGAGTTGCTCGGGCCATGACAGGCCGTAGGGTATGTGCGTGAGTTTGTCCGGGGGCACGCGGCCTTGGCTGCGCATGAAGCTGCCCACGTGCTGCGAGATGACGATGGTCCGGGTGTTGAGACGAGCCAACAGGCCGTGGATGACGCTGACAAACGGGTTGAGCAGTGCGCGTTCGTCGTTATGCTTCGTGCTTATCACAGGAATGGAGATGGGCGCCGCTGCCAGCGCTCCCAGAGCGTCGGCCTTGAGGAGGTGTGTGTGGACAATGGCGTAGTTGCCGGCTTTGATGATGTGATGGAGCTGCCAGAGCGCGTAGGGCAGCGACGCTCTTCCCAGCGGCACCTGGCGCACGGTGCCCGCGAGCGGCGTGAGTTCCGGCAGCAGCGCCGGGTCTTTGAAGAAGACGATGTCGCTGTGCCAGCCGTGCGCCGCAAGTCCCGCCACCAGGGTCTTTAGGTGATTCTGCGCGCCGCCAACCGCAAGCGACGTGACTATGTGAAGAACCTTTGGCATGCCCTGTATTGTAGCGTTAAGCCGCGAGAATTGGCCGCCCAATGCGGCTTAGGCGACAGCGCGCGGAGAGGGCGTGAATTCCAGGCTGTGGCACGGCCCCGAGGCAAAGCGAAAAGCAATAGTCATGCCGAGGTTGGTGACAGCCTTAGGCGTTTAAACCCACACCGGCCCTTGGGGGGAAGGGCCGGCATGGGGTGGTGCGAACAGGAGGAGTATTCAGGAAAATTGCAAAATCATAGGACGCTCTTGTCGGATCTGTAATGGGAATCCTCTAAGGCGCTGCTCCCGCGCAAGCGTGGGCAAACATGGGAAGAAATCGCCGAAACAAAGGGGAAGATTTGGAGAGCGAATACGTCCATTTAAGAACAAAAAGAGCTTCCTTGGCGTTGTCAGCCAAAAGCTCTTTCTATCGCCTACGAGGTTAGCTGTCGGGTTAGGGTGGAAAGAGTCACCCTCCGCGCAATCGCGGTTCACCCCGCTTGGCGGGTCCCCCGCTCCAAAATTGGATTTGGCGCACTACTACGTTGCAGCTAGAGTACCATAGCTACCGCGCGCATGCAAGGGGTTACGAGACGCAAAATCCGCGGTTTTTGTCAGTTTTTGTCGCGCACGCATACTACCAACTCGAACTGTGGGCGTATCGAGAGTCTATACAGTCGAATAGAAACTACGTCAACACAAATAAGACTAGGACTCAAGATACACGCGGTTGAGCCAGGGGCGGGCAGACGGAGAGAGCTGGACATCTTGCAGGCTGGGCTTGATGAGCAAGTATGTCATGCTGTGCCACAGTGGCGTTACCGGAGAATCAAGGGTAACGCGCCGCTCAATTTCCGCTACCCTTGTCTGGCGCTCGCTGCTGCTGCGATCGCCCCGGACCTCAAGCAGGAGATTGTCCACTTCCGGATTGACATAGCCACTGTTGTTCGACAAGCTGTTTGACCTGAAGAGCGGATCGAGCACTGCCTGTGGATCGGGATAGTCGGCATGCCAGGTAAAGAGGAAGAGTTGATGCGGATTGTCTCGCCTTTCAAGATTCGAGAGAAACGTGGCCCAGGGCTCTCGCTGGATCTGAATGCTTACCCCAAGATGCTGCTGCACCATGTTGACCATGGCCAAGACCGTCGCGGGCGCAGGGCCGCGGGTACCGGGCACGGTGAACGTGATCTCCGGCAGGTTACTCGCATCGCGATAGCGGGAATCAGACAACGCCTGCCGGGCCTTGAAGACATCAAAGTCTGCCATGGCAGCGTCATCGGTACGTGCCAGTGCAGGCGGCAGCAGCGAGGTTGCCTTGCCCACGGTGTTTGAAAACACTTGCTCGACAATTGCGGCGCGGTCAATTGCGAAAGCAAAAGCCTGCCGCACTCCCTCATCATTAAAGGGTGCAAGGCGGTTATTCATCGCCAAGTATGTCATGTCAAGGCCTGCATATGAATGTAGGTCCTTGTTCAGGGGATTGTTCCTGTCGAGCACCAGCGGCAGATCATTCACGCCGACATACAGTATGTCAAGCTCATCTCGGGCATAGCGATCAAGAGATTCGGCGTCAACGCCGCCGGTGATTTCGATGCGATCGAGCATGGGCTCAAAACCGTAGAAGTCTTCGCTCCGGGCGAGGTTCAGCAACTCGCCGGGAATCCACTCGGTTATGGAAAAGGGACCGCTGCCCGCCGGGAGCCCGTTGGCCGCGCTCTGGGCGGGCGACCGCGCGTACGTGTGGGGATGCGTCAATTTGGCCGGGAACGTGAGATCGGCCTCATTCAACTCTACTTCAAGGTTACGATTACTGACGGCGCGGATTCCACTAATGTCTTGTGCGAGACCATTGCGATAACGGGCTACGCCCGCAATCTTGCCTAGAAACCGGAGCGCACCCGGCAACTCGACCTCCGGATCCAGCGCACGCTCCCACGAGTCTTTGACGTGTTCGGCGGCGATCTGCTCTCCGCTATGGAAGCGCAGGCCCGGGCGCAGGGGAAACTGATAGGTGCGGCCGTCGGGGGAAATCGCCCAACGTTGGGCCAGATCGGGAATGGGTTCGCCCTCGGCGTTCAACATTACCAGCCCGCTATATGCGTGGGCGGCTAACTGCGCGTCGAGGTCGGTCTGCAACGTTGCCGGTTCGAGATTTTCGGGCAGGGGCATCTGAATGCGCACAGTCCCGCCGGTACGCTTATCGCCACATGCCACAAGCAATGGCGCCAATAGACCTGCGAGCGAGTATGTGAGTAGAGTTCGACGATTCACCCGAAGAGTCTCCTCGCAAGTGTGTTAAGCGCGAGCCGTGCTGAAGGGCTGCAGCCGGGCAACGTCGGCGGTCCACTCATGGCGGGCGTAAACGTGCTCGGCTTTCCACAATCCATGGTCATCACTCGCCTGCCTGCAAGACGTGGACTTGCAGACAATTGTCCTCCGCACCCGCAAGATCACGCATTTATGCGAATGCGAGGTGAGGCGGGCCTCTCGTTTCATAGCCAAAGTCTCGCATCCCCGCCGAGCGCAAGCGCCGTAATCGCCCTCGCAACTGCGAAATTAGCCTCGCGAAACGTGCGCAAGCTGCGCGCTCGTCACTCTTGCGGAGCGGCCTCCGCCCCGCCTGCAGCCAAATCTTGTCTCACGCGCCCGGCTATCGTACCCTCTCGTATAATATGCCCAGACAACCTACGCTGTCGAGAGGGGAGACTGCTAATGCTATACCGCACGTTGGGTCGTACGGGACTCAAAGTTTCGTTATTGGGCGTCGGCACTGGCGGACCGAGTAACTTTGGGCAACGGTCCGGAGTACCGGAGGCGGACATTCACCGCCTCGTCCATCGGGCGCTCGAGGTTGGGGTAAACATCTTCGATACTGCAGCGGGGTACCGTGACAGCGAGGCTATCCTGGGGCGGGCGCTCCAGGGCGTGCCGCGGGATCGTTACTACTTGGCCACAAAGTTCACCCCGGAGCGTGATGATGACGTCGTTTCGCCGGCGGACGTGGTGGAATCTGTGGAGCGCAGTCTCACCCGCCTGCAGACGGACTTTGTTGAGGTGCTCCAGTTCCACGGTGTACGCCCACAACGGTATCACGCCGTCATGGAGCGCCTCCTGCCGACGGTGCTGAAGTTGCGCGATCAAGGCAAGTGCCGCTGGATTGGGATCACCGAACAGTACGGCGAAGACGGGGCGCATGAAATGCTGCAGATGGCGCTGGCGGACAACCACTTTGCTACCGCCATGGTCGGCTATAACATGCTTAATCAAAGCGCCGACCACCTGGTGTATCCGCAGTGTCTCGAGCACAACGTAGGGGTATTCATCATGTTTGCCGTGCGGCGCGTGCTTGCGACGACCGATCGTTTGGAGCAGACCATCGCTGATCTACAAAAGCGTGGTTTGGTCGCACCGGATGCCCTGCCGGACCGGCAGCCTCTTGACTGGCTGATACGTGGGAATGTGGACTCCGTCCCGAGCGCCGCGTATAAATTCACGGCAATGCACCCGGCGGTGAGCTCGGTGTTGAGCGGAACCGCAAATTTAACGCACTTCGAGCACAATCTGCGTGCGCTTGAGGAGCCCACGCTCCCGGAGGCCGATCATGCGCGCTTGCAGAAACTCTTCGGGCACATTGTCGAATCCATAGGAAACTGAGTGCGAACCGGCGCGGTTGCGCGAGGCAGCGGCTCACTCCCAGCGTCCCAGGTGCGGGAGCGGCTTGGTGACGGCCAAGAGCGGGCGCGTGAGTAGCGGGGGATCTGATGCCAAGGCAGTGAGCGCCTGGCTGTTGTGGTCTATTCCCCAAAAGTCTTTGTAGAGCGCGTAGACGGCGGGGATGAGGAAGGGCCGGATAAGCTGGATGGTAGCCCAGGTGAGGTCGGGCAATGCGAGCAGCAGCAGTGCCCGCGGCCCGGTTGGCAGCGCGAGCAGCAACCCACCGCCCACTACGCCAAGCGGGAGCGCGACCGGTGCGCTCGCGAGCACGAGGGTGCTCACACAGAGCCAAAACTTGCGTCCGCTCATCCGCCAAGATTCGAAAGTCGCCAATGTGCCGGGCAGATCACCGTGCACGGCAAGAAACGGCGCCAGCATGGTGCGTGTGTGAATTGCCAGGGCAACGGCGCCCGTGGCTGCCCACCAGACTACGTCTCCTAGCGGCTGGAGACCATCCCCAAGCGGTATGAAATCCTGCTGCCGCGCGTGCAGCCAAACGAGCGCCGTGAACGGTATCCAGAAGATCAGGCTCGTATGGGCATTCGTCCAAAGATAGCGAAACACCCAGCGCAGCCCAATCCGGCTGGCCTGCGCGAGGCTGAGGGCGCGACCTTGGACGTGATACGCCACCATCACCATGACCGCCAGCGTGCCAAGCACGACGGTGATGGAACGCAGCATATAGAGCAGCGCCTGCTCCCATAGATTTGGCTCTGAGATGAGCGCCGTCAACGCCGCGGCGAGGAGGGCCGGCGTAACGTAGAGCGCGGTCAAGGCGAGGTATGTGCTCCGGTAGCGGTGCACCAAGGAGACGCCGCGCGTGAAGTAGTGCGTTGCGGTACGCCACGCGGGCAAGATGTCATCCATAACGCTCAGGTTTTTCATGCCTCCGCGAATCTTGATACTCTCGCGATTAAGGGTAGCACAGGGCAGGAGCCGGAATGCGAACGTGCAAGCGCCGCGCGGCCCGTGCCTGGCATCGCAGTGATCCAATATCCTTAGCGAGCAAGATTCCATGCAGATCTGCTCAGTCAAAACTTCCCGCAGCCGCGGAGCGTTGCTTCTTTTGTAAAGTTGTAAATCAGGTAGTTTGAGGCGACAGCAGCGGCAGTGTGGGAGCCCGGAGGCGTTGTGGTATCGTGAATTCATTGCCAAGCGTCCCGGACAAACTGCCGGGGACTGGAGAGCGGGTTGCGTTGGCTGCGCCAACCTGCCGCACGTTTGGCGACATGCCTGAATGGGAAGCCTCAACCGACCGTTGAGAGGGAGAACTGTTTACCGTGCCGGAAGGCAACCCGCGCTCGCGGCCATGTGTCGTAGTGCATTATCACGAAGTGGGCTTGAAGGGCCGCAACCGGCCTTTCTTTTTGCAAACGCTTGAGCAGAACCTGCGCCGGGCCACCACCGGCTTGGGTGTAAAGCGCGTCGAGCGGGCCAGCGGCCGCATACTGCTCTGGCTGGAGCCGGACGCTGCTTGGGAGCCGCTGCGCGAGCGCATCGCGCGTGTCTATGGTGTGGTGAATTTCTCCCGTGGGTATGCGGTGCAACCCGGTCTCGCCGCCATAATCCAAGGCGTATTGGCGCGTTTGCCTGAAGCAGGCGCATTCGCCACGTTTGCCGTGCGCGCGCGGCGGGCATTCAAGGATCTGCCGCTCTCGTCGCGGGAAATCGCGGTAGAATTAGGCGCCGCCGTCCAGCAAGCGAGCGGCGCGGGGGTAGACCTTAGCGCGCCGGACATGACGGTTTACGTTGAAGTGCTGCCCCAGGGCGCCCTCTTTTTCTTTGACAAGATTCGCGGTCCCGGCGGCCTGCCGGTGGGGTGCAGCGCGCCGGTAACCGTGCTTCTGTCCGGCGGTATCGACTCACCCGTTGCCGCTTGCCGGATGCTGAAGCGCGGGTCGCGCGCAACCCTCGTACACTTTCACTCTTTTCCGTTTCTGAATCGCGCTTCTCAAGAGAAAGCGCGCGAATTGGCGCAAATCATACGTGGGTACCAGGGCGACACCGTGCTTTATCTGGTGCCGCTGGGGGAAATCCAGCGCAAGGTAGTCGTTGCCTGTCCCGCGCCGTATCGCGTCGTGTTGTACCGCCGCTTCATGGTGCGCATTGCCGAGGCGCTGGGCGAGAGGCACGGCGCGCAAGCGCTTGTCACCGGCGACAGCCTGGGACAGGTGGCTTCGCAGACCATCGAGAATCTCACCGCCATCGATGACGTTGCCACGCAAATCATCCTGCGCCCGCTCATCGGCATGGACAAGCAGGAAATCGCCGATGAGGCTGAGCGTATCGGCACGTACGCGCTCTCCATCCAACCCGATCAGGACTGCTGCGCGCTCTTCGTGCCGTCCAACCCCTCCATCCACACCGACCTCAACGGCATTCGCGCCGCAGAATCGGCCTTGGACGTGGAATCTCTGGTGCAGCAAGGCATAGCGGAAGCGGAAGTGGTGGAGTACGGGCAGGGAGAAAAGCATTCCGCTGCTAAGCAGAAGAAGGACACGTTGCCCGTATAGAGCGACGAGAATGAAGTCACTGCGATTGCCGCTATGAAACTCACCTACGACTCAGAAGCTAACGCCCTTTACATACGGATTATCGAGGGCACGCAAGAGTGCCGCACGCTACGGCTTAACGAAGAAATCGCTCTGAATGTTGGTCCTGGCGAGGCGCTCGTCGGCATTGAGATTCTCGACGCAGCGCAGGTCCTTGGTGAAGGCCAAGTACCTGTTATTGAGCTAGAAAACCTGAGGGCAAGCGCGGGCAAGGCGAGAGAAGCCTAGCGGTCTGTTGATAATTCGGGTTCTCAGTCATTCGCCGCTAGTCGCGGCGATTGCCTTCCTGGACTTCAATAGTCGGCAGCAGACGCTCATACAGCTCTGCGGTGGCGCGGGCGTCTTGGAGGCAGTAGCGGGCAATTGAATCCCAATCTCCTGCCTCAAAGGCTTTGGGGACGGCGCTGCCCGTGAGGCCGGCTTTGGGGTCTTCGATGCCAAACTGATGGCACCAGAATTGCAGCGTGTAGGGCGTGATAGCGCGGTGGAAGCTCAGTACTTCCAACAAGTCGCAGTGCTGCTGAAAGCTATAGCGGTACGGCATCAGGTTGCGCGAGGGGCGGACGCCGAGCACGGCCGAGCGCAGCATGAGAATGGGGCAATCAAACGTGCGGCCATTAAAGGTGATGATGGTGTCGGAGTGCTGTATAAGCCGCCAGAACTCTGTGAGTATCTCCGCCTCGTCGCCGTGAAAGACACGGGCGCCATCGAATAGCTCCGACCATGCCCGCTCACCGGTGCTATTATTGACAAGCACGCCGCCGCGTTGCTCGCCGGGCATCCACATGCCGATGGCCACGACCCGCGCAGTGCCTGGATAGAGCGCCAATTGGTCCGGGAACGCCGCACGTTCCTCATCATCCCGCGCCCGCTCCAGCAGGTATTCCTGAATCGCGGGCATGAAGCCTGCCCACGGCAAGCCGACAGTCTCCACGTCTATGGCTAACGGCTGTGAGGCCATGCGGTTTCTCTCCGGCTGCGCCGCCTCTGTGAGTCTGGCGCATCTTCCCAATTTCCCAGCAGTTTAGGATGCGTCATCGGTCTGATTCTCGCGCTCCCAGGCGCGCAGTGCATCCTGGTTGCGCGCTAGCTTGTGGAAAACGTCGAGGATGCGGTCCATGTCGCTCTGTGGGCCCAGAAATGTCGCATGTGGCATGCAGAGCGCTTCTTCCGCATAGATCCGTTCCGACTCGGGACAGTAGACCTGCTGATAGTTGACTTCCTTGCCGTAGAGGGAACAGGTGAAGGGATGCCCAGTGCGGCCGAAGTTCATCTCTTGGAAGATCGGATTGCGGTAGACCGGGTGCGTATGGCCGGTGTGGACGCGCAGTCCCTCCGCGTTGCAGGCCTCGATTATGGTGTCGCGTTTGAGGTCACCGAATTCAGCGCCGTGATATTTGAAGTGCCAGAAATAAAACCCCCAGCGGGTGACTCGAGGATCGCGGTAGATGGGAGAAAACCCTTCAATTTGCTCAAGTTTCTCTGACAAGTACGTGACATTGCGTTCACGGGTGGCGGTCTGCCCTGCCAAACGCGCCAGTTGCGCGTTGCCGATGGCGCCCTGCCACTCCGTCATGCGAATGTTCGTGCTGGGAATGTGATGCTCATAGAACGGGCGGCCCGGATAGCGCCCGATGTTGTGGTAAGACGAGGCTCGCGCCGCGACCTCTTCGCGGTTGGTGAGAATCATACCGCCCTCGCCCGTGGTGAGTGTCTTACCCATCTGAAAGCTGAAACCGCCGCAAGCGCCGATGGCCCCTGTGCCCACGCCTTTCCACTGGGAACCGTGGGAGTGCGCACAGTCGGAGACGATGGCAACATCGTGTTTGGCCGCGACCGCTTGCAGCGCATCCATGTCGCACGGCATGCCGCCGTAGTCAACCGGCATGATGGCGCGGGTCTTGGGCGTAATCGCGGCTGCGACGGCGTGCGGGTCGATGGTGTAGTTGCGCGGATCGCAGTCCACGAAGATGGGAATAGCGTTGGCCTGCAAGACCGCCGTCGCCGTAGCTACAAATGTGACCGCAGGGACAATGACCTCGTCTCCCGCCTCCACGCCCACTGCGCGCAGCGCCGCCTCGAGGGCGACAGTGCCGTTGGCCACAGCGATGCCGTACTTTGCGTCCTGAAATGCGGCAAAGTCGCCCTCGAAGCGTCCCACCTGGGACTCATCCTGATCGGCGTGTCCGCCCCGCCACCAGATACCGCTCTGCAGCACGCCTTGCAGGAGGTCTTGTTCCTCTTCACCAAAAACCGGCCAGGAGACTCCCAAGGGCGCCGCAATCGCCGGAGGTGCACCAGTGAGTGCCAGGTTTCCCATTCAGGCATGCTCCTTCGTTGTCGTCATTTTTAAGAAAGTAGGGCGGCAAAATCCGTCACTCCCGCGAAAGCGGGAGTCCATCTTTTCCTCAGAAGTACTTACTTCGGATGAGTTCGTTAATTGTTCGCTGGAGGTCTGCCATGAAGTTCCCATCTATCGTGTCCGTCCACCAATGAGCGATGTCATTTCTGTACTTTTTCAGCTCCCCTAAAGTCTTGTTGCCAGCGACAACCACATTGTCGTCCATCTTATTTCCCTGGCATTTCAACAACTGCGATTTCACTTCTTCCAACGATTGCCACAGCCTCAGATACTGAAGTCGCTGGTAGGCATCGTCCTCGTGGTGGTCCCTGTACATGGCATTTACGAGCAGCGCCAGATGAGGCGAACACAGGTCTCTTTCCATATCAGTGATGGCATTGCTAATCTCAGATGTCCTGACTCTAAGAGCCGCGGAATCCATCGGTGTCGCCTTGCTCAATCTGGCCGATGCTGCGGGTTGCATCATCACTACGAATCGTTCGTCGTCCGTCACAAGGCATTCTTGGCCCACACATTTGGGAATCGGATCCGTCGTCTGCTGGCCGACACGGACACTGGCCAGAATCATGTTTACAGGCAATTGATTGTTGGGAAGTTCGGGCCACACTCCATCGTCAGTGGCCGTGGCAATAATAAACTCCTCGCCCTCCCTGCCGCCAGTTAGCAAGGGTGTCACTTTGCCATCGTGCACGAGTATTTCGCTCAACGCATAGCATTCACCATTCTTCATCTCAACCGGCGGCAACTGGCAGGTTTCTTCAATCACCAAGTAGACCGGCGTATTTCCTTTGTGTTGAGAATTGGTTTTCTCTTCAGTCTCCCGAACCACATGCCGCAAACTAGGGCTTATGGCAAAATGCTTACTTCCCGTTGACTCGAAATAGTCCACTAGCTTAGAGACGACAGTCGCCCGAATGGCTGGAGACGCATAAATCGTCTCGTGAGGCTCATCGCCGTCTGGGTGGTAGGCTATCTCCGGAAACTCAAAAATCTGTGTTCGACAATAACCGCTGATAGTGCAAGAGATCTCTCTGCCCCCTCCTCTGTCAAACAGGAAACGAACTGCGGCTAGCGTAAACGTCTGATCCGGCGGACTCGGCTCTAAAGATTTCTGACGATCCGCTACTGTTCTATTCCTTTGTGTCACTTTAGATTCCGCTCCAATTTGCAAGATCGACTTACTGCTTGTACTGTCCCTATCTACCTCTAAGACCTATACGAAAGTGTACAAAATCGGTGAAAACGGCCCAAATTGCGGGGATTCCCCTTCACCCTAACCCTCTCCCGCCGGGAGAGGGGACTTTCTCGCCTCGGCAAGGGTTATGCAGAGGTCTCCGTCAAGGGAGAGGGAGTTTATCTTGTGTCCGTACGGGCCACGCAAGGGCCCTAGCGCAAGCAGGGTGTGCGTTGCTTCAGACTGCCACCGGTTCGCGGATTCCGGTAAGCGCGTCGATGGCAGCCTGGCGGATCAATGGTTCACTGGAAGGCGCGATGGCAGCGAGGTTAGGCTCCATGCCGCCCTGCTCGAATGCTGCTGGGGTGGGCACGTACGCGACCTCGCGCGTGGGACGACTGATGACAACCGTGTGCCTGAACGGCGAAGCCTCTTTAATGGCCAGCGCTGTCTCGTGGAACAGTTCGCCCGGCATGTGGACGAGCGCGGTATCGCCGAGCGTAATCACCTTGATCGGGTACCGGATAGTAGGATTCTGCTCATACCACTCATAGAGGAAGCGATGGTAGCGATTGTGCATCGCCCTGAAATTGAAGCGCATTTCTTCCGGCTCTTCGGGCCACACCCGCGCCGGAATCTCTACTTCGCGTTGATGCGTCTCCAGGGCCGGGGTGTCTTCCGGCTTGATCTGCTCGAAGACGTAGAGCGCTTGGGCGCCGACGGAGCGCCCGATCCGGCGCGCCGCCCAGCCTTCGCGCTCGATGGGCACCACGTCGCCCAATCCGCCTTGGGCAAAGACTATTGGCAGCCCCGCCACCTCGCCAAAGACATCCGCCACGTAGCGCGGGTAGTCGGCGGAAATGCCGCCGTACTTGTCGGTGGAGCAAAGCGCATGGCAGCCAAAGTTGATGAACGCGCCGATGGCCTCGCCCGCCAAAGAGTCAAAACGGAGCACGCTCACTTCATCGTCGATGCCTTGCTCGATCCAGCCCGGATCGGGCGGGGACTCCTGGCGGTTGAAGACCATGTGCACCGAGCCGTCCGGCTTTATGAAGCGCCGGTTGTAGCACACGTCGGGGGCATGTCCGCCCCGTGATGCCATCCGCACCGGCGCCAGCGTCTCCAAGGCTTTCTGAATTCCCTCGGCGATACGGTTGCTGATCTCATCCTCGTAATTCTCGATGATGAGGTCTTGCGCGAAGATCATGATGTACGCGCCGTAGTTGGAGATGGGCGTAGAACCAATGTGCGAGGGACAGAAGAGGGTGGGAAAGGGTGCGATGCCGCGTGCCGTCAAGGCTGCAGCTACTTTCTCATCGAAACCGATTCCCAGTTCGAAGCCATCCACGGCGACGATGGCAGCCGTATTATCGCCGTCCTGGAGCAACAATATCCGCGCCTTGAGGGGGTCGTAGATAGGGTAGCTCCGGTCATTCCGTTTGCCGTTGGCGGCGCGTCGGTCCTGATCGGGGGTAATGTCTACGTTAGTAAACGCAGCGTGAAGTCCATTTTGCATGGATGCTCTCCTCTCCGGTACGGTTGCGTACGCCTATCATGATACTCGTGGCTGCGCAATTAGAAAAGTAACGCGAGGTTTTCTTGTAGTTTTAGCGCACCGCTCTTGGCTTACTGCGAGCTTCTTTGGGAGTGGAACCAAAATTGGGCGAAAAGACGGGTGTTTCACGCAAGACCGGTTATTCGTCAATTTGCATGGACTCTAACTGTCGGCAGCCCTCACGCAAATTGCGATCATCCGCTCGCTTATAATGGAAGAGTAGAGATCTCCGCCAATCGCACGAGGAACGGCAGCTTGTGAAGAAGCGCGTAGTGGTGTTGGGCTCCACCGGCTCCATCGGCCGGCAGACGCTCGACGTGATTCGGGCGAACCCTGATGCCTTTACCGTCGTCGGATTGGCGGCAGGTCGCGACGCGCAAACACTGGCTAAGCAGATTGCCGAATTCAAGCCGCAGGCGGCGTATTGCGCTGCCGGCACTGTGGAGCGCCACGTAGGCGGAGATACGCGAATTCTCGCCGGAAATGACGGTATCATCAGGCTAATCGAGGCAGTCGAGGCAGATGTGACGGTGGTGGGTACGCCGGGGATGGTCGGCGCACCCGCGACCATGGCTGCACTGGAGCGGGGCCAGGACGTGGCGCTGGCGAATAAAGAGACCCTCATCATGGCCGGCGATCTGGTCATGCGCGCGGCCGCTGCCAACGGCGCTTCAGTCTTGCCGACCGATAGCGAGCACAGCGCCATCTGGCAGTGTTTGCGCGGCGAGGACGAAACCGCCATACGAAGACTCATTCTTGCCGCCTCGGGCGGCCCGTTTCGCACAGCGACGGCGCAGGAGCTCGCGGACGTTACGCCGGCGCAAGCCCTGCAACATCCCACCTGGTCCATGGGCGCCAAAATTACCATTGATTCCGCCACGTTGCTCAACAAGGGTCTGGAGATCATCGAAGCGCACTGGTTGTTCGGGTTGCCCTATGAGAAGATCGAGGTCGTGATCCACCCGCAGAGCATTGTGCATGCCCTGGTCGAATTCGTAGATGGGGCGGTGATGGCGCAGTTGAGCCACCCTGATATGCGCTTGCCAATCCAACACGCGCTGAGCTATCCGCAGCGGCTGCCAGCGAATTGGGGCGGGCTAGACTTCGCGAAAGCACCGGTGCTGGAGTTTTCCGAGCCGGAAACCGAGAATTTTCCCTGCCTCGCGCTGGCCCGGCAAGCGGCGGAAACCGGCGGCACCGCACCGACGGTCTTGTGCGCTGCCGATGAGGTTGCCGTTGAACTGTTCTTGCACGGCAAGATCAGTTTTGTTGAAATTCCTCGCCTAATTGCCGGGGCATTGGACGGCCATGCCAGCACACCCGTAGAGTCCCTGGATCACGTGCTTAGCGTCGCTGCCGAGACGCGGCAACGGGTCTTTGAAGCGAGTGCAGAGTCCTCCTCTTCCTCGGCGAGAGTGGTGAGTCAGGGCAAGGTGAGGGATGGATTCCCGCTTTCGCGGGAATGACGAAGAGGCACGGGAATGACGGGCAGGTGTGGGATGACTGAAGTGGTTGCGCGCATGGCGTACAGCGTAATGCAGGTATACGAAGCTCTAAAGAATCAGAATCAGGTCACGCTATGTTGACGACGATAGTTGCGTTCGTTTCTGTCCTCTCGCTCCTCATACTCGTCCACGAGATCGGGCACTTTGTCGCGGCCCGGCGCGTGGGCATCCGCGTGGTTGAATTCGGTATTGGTTGGCCGCCGCGACTGGTCTCGCGGCGTTTCGGCGATACCTTATATTCGCTTAATCTGCTCCCGCTGGGCGGTTTTGTGCGCATGTTTGGGGAATTCGGCGGCAAAGAGCCCGGCAGTTTTATGAGCAAGCGGCCGGTGGAGCGGTCGATAGTGATCTTGGCGGGCGTTGCCATGAACTTCCTCTTGGCGCCGGTGCTCTTCACGGCTGCGTTCATGATTGGGGAACCGGTGTACACCGACCGTATACTCGTCCAGGAGGTGGTGCCGGAGAGTCCGGCCGCCGCGGTTGGCCTGCAAGCGGGCGACCGCATCCTCACCATCAACGACGTTGCGATTACTTCGATGCCGCAGGTGCGCGAACAGATTGGCAATGTGCAAGAGGATACGCCCATTCGGATGACAGTCGAACGGGAGAGCCGGCAAGTGTCGCTGCGCGTGGTTCCTGAGTACAATCCGCAAATCGAACGCCTGGCGATTGGCGTTGTCTTGCTGCCCGAACACACTATCAAGCGCTACTGGCCGTGGGAAGCGGCATGGCGGGGCATTCAGCGGACGGGCGAAGTGTTCGTGCTCATCGGCACCGGCGTTGCAAGTCTCATTCAGGGCAGTGAAGACGCGGACGTGCTTGGCCCTGTGGGCATCGCGTCATTGACGGGGCAGGTTGCCCGTTCCGGCCTTTCCCGACTCCTGACATTCACGGGCTTCTTGAGTATAAACCTGGCAATCATCAATCTTGTGCCCTTTCCCGGGCTTGACGGCGCGCGCTTCTTGTTCACTGTGGTGGAGATGGTGCGCGGTCGCCCGATACATCCGAAGCGGGAAGCTGCCATCAATTTCGCCGGGATCGTAATACTCCTCACGCTCACAGTCCTGATTACCTACCGTGACATCGTGCGGCTTATCGGGTAAGGCTTGTGCTACAATACGGGGCACAGCCCTGTCGGTCTGGGGTGCGCAGCGAAGGGGATTCACGCGTGTCGCAGGCATTCTCCTTTCGAATTCCTGAAGCCATTCACTTCGGCCCCGGAGTTTCTCAGCGACTTCCTGAGCTAATGCGGGCGTACTCGGGTCAGCGTGTGCTCTTGATTACCGATCCCGGGCTGGTGGCGGCCGGCGTCGCTCCAGCCGTGGTGGATGTCTTGACTGCCGCTGGCAGCGAAGTTGTCACGTATCAGGACATTCCAGCGGAACCCCATCTCGCGGATGTAGAGCGCTGTCGTTCATTTGCTGCCCAACACGATGTGGCGGTCGTGGTGGGAGTAGGTGGCGGGAGTGTGCTCGATAGCGCAAAGATCGTGGGCGGTTTCGCCGGCTTTTGCGGGCCTCTAGATGCCCAGCTCGATCGCGAAGACGAGGGGTTGCCTCCGGGGTTGCCCATCTTCCTATTGCCTACCACGGCAGGCTCGGGAGCCGAGGCAACGGCGGGCGCGATTGTCACGCATCAGGAACGCAAGCGTCGTCTCACGGGATGTCCTGTGCAGCCGGTGGTCGCCGTCATCGATCCCACATTCACCCGCACCCTACCACCGCACATCGCGATTGCCTGTGGCGTGGACGCACTCACCCATGCGCTAGAGTCTCAAGCTGGACGTCGGGCGAGTCCAATGAGCCGGCTTTACTCTAGGGAAGCCTTTCGCCTCATCATGGCGTGGCTGCCGCCGATGGTAGCGAATGCAGACGACATGAATGCGCGCAGCAAGATGGCGGAAGCAGCCTTATATGCGGGAATTGCCGTTGCCAATGCCGGCGCCGGTGCAGTGCACGCGCTTGCCTATCCATTGGGAGGCAAGATCAGCGTGCCCCATGGCATTGCAAACGCGATGCTGCTGCCGCACGTGCTGAAACAGAATGCGGCTGCGTGTCCGGAGGCTTACGCAGACCTTGCCCGAGAGAACGACGCATGCAGCGTTCAAGAACAGTGTGCTGCCGTGGTTGAGGCGGTGCAGCAACTGCTCGGCATTTTGAGGACGCCAACAGGCCTGAGAGAGTTCGGCGTGGAAGCAGGCACAATACCTTCGCTCGCGGAAGAAGCGTACACTATCCGCAGATTGCTGGATAACAATGCGCGAGAGTTTAGCCTGCGGGACATTGTAGCGCTCTATCAAGCAGCATGGTAACCTTCCTAGTTGCCGTGAATTGCCGCCCGGCCTGCGACTCTCATGAGACGGTGGGACGGGGCCGGCCTGCAAGAGGTTCTGTACAAACACCAATTGTCCGCGCCGTTTCTATCGGGAGCGCATAGCCCCAAAGCTGTTGCGGACTGCGCGAGCAAGTACTCGTTGGCTGCAGTTTTCAAGAGGCCGCTGCCTGGAGACACCGGCACCTGGCATACGGCGCGGTTGCGGCGGCTCGAAGAATTGCAGGACTGTACTTGGTGACTGGGAAGCGTATACAATCCCCGTAGCGCACAGACCCGCTATGTAGTATTGACACAAATGACAGTACGGCAACGACAGCCTTTCATAATTGACTTAGTCGCACTGGTGAGCTTCTTGGTTCTAGTGCTCGTCTTCTTTTGGAAGTCGGTGCTGGGCCGGGGAGTAATCGGTAGCTTCGACTTAGTCACGCTCTTCTACCCTTACAAGACTTACATTCGCGATTTGATTAGCCAAGGAGAGCTCCCCCTGTGGAATCCTCTCATCCAACTTGGCGTGCCGCTGCTTGCGAATATCCAGACGAGCGTGCTCTATCCGCTGGACGCGCTATTTGTGATTTTCTCGTTTCCGGGAGCGCTGACATGGAGCGTCGTCCTCCACATATGGCTGGCGCTGGCTGGGATGTACCTCTTCTTACGGTATGGTCTCGACACGACGGTCTTTGCCGCGTGGATTGGCGCCTTATGCTTTGGTGTGGGCGGATTCTTGCTGCCGCACATCGGACATCTCAATCAGATTCACACCGCCGTTTGGCTTCCCTGGCTCTTGCTGTGCGCGCGGCGTGCGTGCGGCCCATCGACTACCTGGGTACTTCTGGGCGGCATTGTGACGGCGCTGAGTTTCACGGCGGGACATACACAAGAGTTCTATTACTCCTTTGTGGCCGTAGGACTATTCTGCGCGTACCTGGCGATTGCAACGCCGACGGAACTTACCTCACGCTGGTGGCCGTTGGTAGTGCCGCCGCTTTTCATTCTCATTGGGGGGGTCTTGAGCGCGGCGCAACTCTTCCCGACTCTGGAGGCGGTTGGGCAGTCCTATCGGCTTGGCGGCGTTTCGTTGCAAGAGGCAGGACAACAAGCGCTCAATCGCAACGATGTCTTGCTCCATTTGCTGCCAAACTTTTGGCAGGCGCCACCGGATGTGGAGACCGCGGGATATATTGGCGTAAGCGGCGCCATGCTCGCATTCTTCGGCGTTTTGCAGTTCGCGAGGCAGCGTTGGGTGCCGTTCTTCTTGCTGCTCGCCGCGTTTGCATTTGTGCTGGCATTGGGCACGTACACGCCAATCTTCTCGCTCTTGCACCAGATAATGCCGGGCTTCTCCTCATTCCGTGTTGCCGGACGGTGGCTCTTCCTGGTGAGTTTCAGTCTTTCGGTACTGGCCGCACTGGGGGCAGACCGGCTTCGCGACGACCTTCGTCCCGGCGAACGTCGCCATCTTTCGCTGCTGGTTCTTTCGAGTACGCTCGCCGCGATGGTTGTCTTGGTCGCCTTTATCGGGCGCATGTATCTGGTCCGCTCGCACCAGTCATTGCCGGAGCCCAAGATGGTGGTGTTTTGGCTGATTATTGCGTTCATAACCTATGCGACAATCCTGCTGGTGCTCAACCATGGTTTGGCCAATACGCTTGCCTATGGGCTGCTTGGTGCACTTGTAGCAGGCGAACTCTTCTTTGCTTCCCGTCCACTGGAATTCAACCAGGCAATGCCAGCGGACATCTACGCGCCGGCGGCCGAAACAGAACAGCTGTCGGTACACTGGAGTGACGCTCGGCACATTAGTCTCGCGAAAGAGCAATTCGCTCTGCAGGATGAGGAGGCACGGAGAGAGGAACTCTTGACGACTCTGCCGGAGCAGTGGGCTCTGCTCGCAATGCAGTACCAGAGGTACAAAGAAGAGCTTCGCGCAAATCTCAATCTTCCGCTAGGCATAGCGAGCGCGGACGGGTATGATGGCGGCATTCTGCCTACGCAGAGCTATACGGAGCTGCGCAGGGCGCTCTTTGACAACTTAGAGGTGCCACCGCACTTCGCCTTGCCGGACACAGATCAAAGAGAACTGGACGCCACCCTTTGGGGTCTGCTCAATGTGCGCTTTCTTGTCACTGACTTTCAGCGACGGGAACCCGGACCTGGGTGGGAGCTGGTCGGCCAATTGCGGGAGGAAGGGCCGTTTGTCTTTGAAAATGAGGCGCTCTTGCCGCGGGCCTTCGTAGTCTATGAGACGGTGGTAGATGATGATCCGTTACGGCTGCGGGAAATTGACGTAGCGCGCCAGGCACTCGTGGAGCGGCCCATCCCCGAGCTTGTGGGCGCAACCGGTAATCCCGTCCCAGCCACAGTGGAAGCAGAGTCCCCGCGGCGCGTGGAAATCCAGGCGTCAACGTCCCAGCCGGGACTGCTCGTACTTTCTGACGCCTACTACCCGGGTTGGACGGCAACTATAGACGGCACTCCTACAGAGGTGTATCGCGTGGACCTGGCATTGCGCGGTGTGCTGCTGCCGTCGGGCGACCATACCGTCGTGTTTCAGTATCAGCCGCGTTGGCTTCAGATCGGCGCAGTCGTCAGCCTCATCGGCTGGCTCGTTGTGCTGGGGCTGCTTCTGCCAAGACTGATGCGGCGAGGTCCACGACGCCTGTAGGGTGGTTCTAATGCGCTGCCTCAGGCGGGAGACATTGGCTGACGGCAGTTAAGCCGGCAAGCTTTACCCCGGCGCTGGCGGCCAACCTACGTTCCACCTGAGCGAGACCAAGCCTAGGTAAGGCCACCGACATTGCCGTCGTCGTCAATGGTCATGCCATCAGCGGCGGGAACCGCGGGCAAGCCCGGCAGCGTGAGAATGTCGCCCGTCAACGGAATCACGAATCCCGCGCCGGCCGCAAGCTTCACTTCGCGCACCGTAATGCTGAAGTCCTGAGGTCGGCCCAGCAAGCGGGGATTGTCGGAGAACGATGACTGGGTCTTTGCCATACAGATCGGCAAAAGCTTGTGCTCGCTGCGCTGCAGTTGCCGCAGCGTGCGGTTGGCGGCGGGCGCATAGTTGACCTTCACGGCGCCATATATCTCCCGGGCAACAGTTGCGATTTTGTCCTTCAGTGTCATGTCGTCGGGATAGAGAAGCGCAAAGTTGCTTGACGCATCCCTTTCGAGGAGGTGAAGCACCTCTTGTGCGAGCGCCTTGCCGCCGTCGATACCGCCGGCAAAGACATCCGTCTCAGCGGCGGGCACACCTTCAGCAGCACAGGACTCCGCAACCGTGCGCAGGTCGTTGGCTGTGTCCGAAGGGAAACGATTGACGGCCACGACCACGTCGAGGCCAAACTTCTTGATGTTTTCAATGTGCTTCTGCAGGTTGGCGAGACCGGCTGCCAGCGCGGCCGGATTCTCAATCTCCAAATCGGCCGGGCGCACGCCGCCGTGCAGTTTGAGCGCCCGCACCGTGGCAACCAGCACGACGGCAGCAGGCGTGAGGCCAGCGCGCCGGCACTTGATATTGAAGAATTTCTCCGCGCCAAGGTCGGTGCCAAATCCCGCCTCCGTCACCACGTAATCAGCGAGTTTCAGCCCAACCCGAGTTGCGATGATGGAGTTGCAGCCATGGGCGATGTTGCCAAACGGCCCACCGTGAACAAGGGCGGGCCCACCGGCCATGTTCTGCACCAGGTTGGGGTGAATGGCCTCACGCAGCAGTATCGTCATGGCGGTGTGGGCGTTCAGGTCGGCCGCAGTGACCGGCTTGCGCGCGAAAGTCTCGCCGACAACGATGCGGCCAAGGCGGTCTTTCAAGTCAGCAAGATCGCTGGAGAGACAGAGGATCGCCATGATCTCGGAGGCGGGGGTGATGTCGAAGCCGCTTTCCCGCGGTACACCTTCGTTTCTACCGCCGAGGCCGATGACGATATTCCGCAACGCGCGGTCGTTCATGTCGATCGTCCGCCGCCAGGTTACGCGCCGGGGATCGATGCCGAGCGCATTGCCCTGATGCAGGTGGTTATCAAGGATTGCGGCGAGAAGGTTGTGCGCGGCAGTAATGGCGTGAAAGTCACCGGTAAAGTGGAGATTGATCTCTAGCGATGGCTCTAGAGTTGCTTTGCCGCCGCCGGTGGCGCCGCCCTTGATGCCAAAGACCGGCCCCAATGACGGCTCGCGTGTGCACGAGAGGGCATTCAGACCCAGGCTGAAGAGCGTCTGCGCCAGCCCCACGGTGACGGTGGTCTTGCCTTCGCCCGCCGACGTGGGGGAAATTGCCGTCACGAGGATGAGTTTGCCATCCGGCTTGTCCGCAAGCCTTTCCAAGACTTGTGTGCGTACCTTGCCCATCAGCGGTCCGTAGCTGCTGAATTCGTCGGCCTGGAGATCAAGACGGCCTGCGATTGCGGTAATGGGTTGGGGTATGTACGTGTCGGATGTGCTCTGCACGATGATTCTCCTGTAGTTCTTACTCCTGATGCCGCGGATACTTCCTGCGTGCGGTGGCTTGGGCGCGTGGCAGAAAGCCCCAGCCCCCACATACCATTCCGGCGCCGCCACTGTTCGTAACCGCTGGATTAGGGTGAAGCGGTCAATCTCGGACGCGCAAGGTTCCGATGAGTCGCGACTCTATAGCCACGCGTCGCGGGGACGTAAGGCGCTAGCGCCTTACGTCATTGCCATCACCTTACTCGATTCCGGTCTCACGCCTTGGCGCAGCAGTGTGTGAATGGCATCTTCCGCCACCTGCAGCGTCCGGTCGATGTCTGCGTCCGTGTGAGCAAAGCTGACGTGGTTGCGTTTGATATTCATGGGCAGTTTGAAGACGCCGCGTCTGATGCACTCTTGGCGGTAGCGCACGAAGAAGTCGGCATCGTTCTGCAGGAGATCGGTGAAGTTGCGCGCCGGGCCCTCCATGAAATAGGTCACGAAAACGGAGCCGAAACCTTCGACCAGAGCGGGAATGCCGGCATCTGCCATAATCTCAGACAGACCCGCGCGCACGCGCTCGCCCAGGCGGTAGACTTCCTTGTGCACGCCTTGCGTTTCCATGACTTCGATGGTAGCAAGGGCGGCCACGGTGCCCACCGCGTGACCGTTATACGTACCCGCAAAGAACGTATCGCCGCCGGGTGCCGTGTTGAAGCGCGACATAATTTCTTTCTTACCGCCAACTGCGGCAATCGGAAATCCGTTTGCGATGGCTTTGCCCAAGGTCGTGACGTCCGGCGTGACGCCCGCAACTTCCTGGAAGCCGCCGAGACCGTGCCGGAAGCCGGTGATAACTTCATCGAAGATCAACACGATGCCGTGGGCGTCGCTCAGCTCGCGCAAGGCCTCCAAGAAACCCGGGACCGGTCGCACACACCCGATGTTATGGGGAATTGGCTCTACAATGATGGCCGCAATCTCGCCCGCGTGCGCCATGATGGTGTCTTCCACGTCATCCGCGTCATTGAACGTGCATATGAGGGTGGCATCGGCGGTCTCATCCATCATCCCTGCCGAGAGCAGGTCGCGTTTGCCGACCATGTCCTGCGTGCTGATGACGTTGCGCAGCACGGCATCATGCCAGCCGTGGTAGCAGCCCTGAAACTTGACTATCTTCTTGCGCCCGGTATAGGCGCGGGCCGCGCGCAGAGCGTGGAACGTTGCCTCCGAACCGGCGTTTGTAAACAGCACTTGCTCGATTGAATGGACGTGCTCGACGACTTTCTTGGCGAGCGCTATTTCTTGCGGCGTCGCGCCGACACCGTAGAGGTCGGTCTCCCACAGTGCTTCTTCAACACGTTGAACGACTAAGGGATGCACGTGACCTAAGATGAAGGGACCGAATGCGGCATGGTAGTCTAGGAACTCATTGCCGTCAACGTCCCAAATGCGGGCGCCCTCGGCGCGATTGAAGACCAGGCGCGGTTCCACGTTGCGGATAGACGTATGCACGCCGCCCGGCGCGTAGGCCTCGGCTTCGGCGAAGAGTGACGCACTCTGCTCAGTTCGTACCATCACACAATCCTCTTTTAGTATTGAGCCCTGCGGCGAGACTTACCTTGGATAGAATCTTCTTCAATGAATCGACGAGTCGTGTAGCACTATGATAGCGGAATCGGCGTTCTCACACCGGCACGATTTGCTGCGGGACAGCGCGGATTAGGGGCTTGCCCGGCGGACTATGGACTGTTGCAGCACATCAGCGGGAGAGCACTACCCGGTCGCGTTCCGCCAACGGCAGGTGTATGCGCGCGCCATTGGAGGCATCCGAGGCGTACACCGCGAGCGCAAGCTCCAGCGCGGCGCGGCCGGCGTGGCCGTCGGAGCGGCTGCGCCGATCTTCCTCGATGCACTGGATGATCTCTTCCACGGCTCCCTGCATGCCGCTGCGCGGGTAGGCGACCAACGGGAATGGCCGCTTTACCATGGTGCGCGTCGCAATGTCGAACGTGAAGAACTCCGCATCGCTGTTGCTGAGGCGCAGGCGGCCGGCGGTGCCGAGCACGTCTATCTCGAATTGCGGTCCGCTCTGACCGTCGATGAAACCGATTGCCCCGTTGTGAAATCCCACCTGGGCCGAGCCTCCGGCATCCCGGGCCACGTCGGCGCCGGGGGCAAGTGCGCCGGAAACCCATGCAGCCGAACTCTGGCTGAAGAGCAGCATTGCGTCGAGCCAGTGGGTGCCCGTATGCACAAGCTCGCCGGCGAAGTGAGCTGAAACCGTGCGGACACTGCCAATCCGGCCTTCTTGCAGGAGCGCGAGTGCCGTTTCGTAGTAAGGATCCCAGCGGCGCGTGTGATTGATCACGAGCTTGACGTTGTGCTCGTCACAGGTGCCGATCATCGCATCGGCCTCGGCCAAGCTTGTCGCGATGGCTTTTTCGCAGAAGACCGCCTTGACCCCAGCTTGGGCCGCTGCCTGCGTTACCGGCGCGTGCAGCGGCGCGTGGGTGCAGACGCTCACGATGTCGAGTTGCTCGTTCTGCAGCATCTCATCGTAGGAAGTATAGGCAGCAATCTCACCGAATTCCGACTGCCATTGCGCGACGTAGGCTGCGGTCTTCTGCGCATCGATGTCGGCAACGGCGCAGACGCGCGTGCGCGGTACGGCAGCGTATGCGTGTGTATGGGAGTAGGGCAGCAGCATACGACCCGCATAGCTCAGCACTTCCTCCTGAATGGTGTTGGCTACGCGCCCCAAACCGACGATTCCTACGCGATACGTCGCTGCCATTTGCCGCTTATTCCCTTCACAACTATTCACTCTGTAACTAGAGATATCTGATAGAAACACACAGTCAATACAAGCTTTTTCGATGTTTTGGTATTAGGGTGATGCCGGCTTTGAGCCTGGGGTGATAGAAAGCGATTCTAATCAGCACGAGGTAGCGGTTCTAGGTCATTTCCAATTATCACTTCCCCTGTCCTTCCCTCGTACGTCAGGACGAAGTTTCGAAGGAAAGCTCTACCAAGGAGAGCGGAGTGAGGCTGGCCGCCCGAAATAAGATGAACGCCAGCAAACTTACCGAAAATAGAGACATCCAGAGCTGGAACATAAATCCGGGCCAAGAAGAATACGGTTTCACTTGTTCCCTGCACCCCGGAAATCCGTCCTGTATCGACTGCGGGCAACTGCAGGTCTTGGGCTAAGGCAGAGTCAATGCAACTCTCACTTGCACCTGTGTCCACCAACGCGGGTAGCTCAAGTTGAGGTAAGTTCGGATGAGGTGGGACTTCAGGTCGCAAACTTGGATCGAACCCAATCTGGACAAACAAAGTTGGACCAAAACGAACCAGTTGGTCTTGGCCAGACGAAGAATCGGAATCGTGGAACCCTATTCTAGTTGTCGGCATAGTTCACTGGCCGATACAGAAGAGACGCGGGTAAAGTCGCAGGAGAGGCGCCTACTTGCCTAATGAGGTAAGGTCCCCGACCATAGCGCAGGGTCGCATCGGCAGCAGCATCCTGAAAATCATCATATGTGCCCACTATTTCCTCACCGTAAATGACGACCCACTTGGAATGGTGCTCACGCTCCAAAATATCGCGCATATTCTCGTAGGCAGCGATTTCTCTGTCAAGAACACCCATGGCACTCTCCTTTGCTCGCTTTCTTACAATCTTAGTTTACAGCAAGGGCGCAATGAACAAACAAAACCGTGCCTGTTAGCGCAGGCGTGTGATTTCGATTGTAATTCGCTGATGGCATTCGGTGAGCTGGATTGTGCTAGTTTCTACGATCTGGAGGACTAGGAACCTAGGGTCCGAACGACAATTTGAGTGATCGGACGGCAAACCCTCACGAAGAGAATTGTAGGTGGCCTCGAAATCACTATTACGAAAGCACTAGCCCCGTGGATTGCAGACGGCTACAATAATGGCAAACTTTGCTCGTATCTTCTCAATGAGCCACCTCTCTTGGTGGCGACGTCTTGGCGAAACAAATGCTCTCTGAACGGACAAAGAACTCGCTGAAGTCATTCCGCATCGGCCTTGCGCAAATTAACCCGCACTTGGGCGATGTCTCCCGGAACATCCAAAAGCACGTGGACCTAATCGCGCAGGCGGAAACGCAAGCCGTAGACCTGCTCGTTTTTCCTGAACTCTCCCTCAACGGGTATTTTTTGGAAGACCTGGTTTCGGAGACGGCCATGCGTTTGGATGACTCCCGGTTGGAACCGCTCTTTGCCGCCAGTCACCACATGAGCCTGCTCTTCGGCATGGTGGAAGAGTCTGCCGATCAGCGCTTCTACAATAGCGGCGTGTACCTTGAGGCCGGACAGGCGCATCATGTACACCGCAAGGTATACCTGGCCACTTACGGCATGTTTGATGAAGGCCGGTATTTGGCAGCCGGGGAGCACTTGCGCGCCTTTGACACGCGGTATGGCCGGATCGGGGCACTGATCTGCGAAGACTTCTGGCACCCATCGGCCGTGAGTGTTGTTCATGCCGACGGCGCGGACCTCATCCTCGGAATCTCCAGCGGCCCGGGACGCGGCGTGTCCGGCGAGTCCCAAGACTTGCGCAGCGCCCAAACCTGGCACAATCTCAATAACCTGTACGCCCGCATGTTCACCAATTACGTCGTGTACTGCAACCGCGTCGGCTACGAGGACGGTGTTAACTTCTGGGGCGGATCGGAAGTGGTTGGCCCTGACGGCGCCGTGGTCGTGCGGGCGCCGTACTTTGAAGAAACCCTGGTCACGGCGGATATCTCCGCCGCGGCCGTGCGCCGCCAGCGGTCGCTCTTGCCGTTGTTGCGCGACGAACGGCTTGACCTCACATACCGTGAGTTACGTCGCATTTACCGCGAGCGGTATCGATGAGTGCGAGCGCCAAGACAGACCTCATCGCGAAAGCGCGGAATGCGCTGGACCTCAACCTGCCGCTTACCGAGCGCATTCTCCATAGCTTCATTCGTAATGAGGTGCACAAATTCGGCTTTACGCGCGCCGTCTTGAACCTGTCAGGCGGCATCGACTCCGCGCTCTCCGCCTATTTGGCCGCCGGAGCGCTGGGGCCGGAAAATGTGCTGGCGCTGTTGCTGCCCTACCGGGAGTCAAACCCCGACAGCCGAAGCGATGCCGAAGCCGTGGTGGCGGCGCTGGGCATATCATCCAAACTCGTCGAGATTACGCCCCTAGTGGATTCCTATTTTGCCGAGTTCGCCGATATGGACGTAAAGCGGCGCGGCAACGTGTTGGCGCGGGCGCGCATGATCGTCCTCTACGACCAATCGGTCGCATTCGACAGCCTGCCGCTGGGGACAAGCAATAAGACTGAGTTGCTTCTAGGGTATAGCACCCTCCACGGTGACATGGCGAGCGCCGTGAATCCGATTGGCGATCTCTACAAGACTCAGGTGCGGCAACTCTCCCGCCATCTGGGAATTCCGCAGCCTATCATAGAAAAACCGCCGAGCGCCGATCTCTGGCCGGGACAGTCGGATGAGAGCGAACTGGGGTTTGCGTACGAAGACGTCGATCACCTGCTGTACCTGCTTGTTGACGAACGTTACCGCCCTGAAGAACTGATTGCCGCTGGGTTCGCGAGTGAATTCGTCGAGGAGGTAGTGCGCGTGGTACAGGGCATGCAGTACAAGCGGCGCCCGCCCATCATCGCCAAGCTCTCACAGCGCACGATAGAGCGAGACTTTCGCTACCCGCGCGACTGGGGGCGCTAGGGTCGCTGTCTTGTTGGGAAATTCAGTCTGCAGATCTCGGAGGAGTGCCACGGAATCCCCTCTCCCTCCTGGAGACCTTTGCATAACTCTCGTCTGGCTGTCGGCGCGGCATTTGGGTGAGGGAAAGACATTTTTGGTGACTTTTAGCGGCCTCAGGTCGCCGCTAGAGCGATCTTGATCAGGTACTGTGCTGTCTTGGCGACCTCGTTCCCGCTGCGTTTACCCTAGCTTTACGCTCTATCCTGCTTATGCCGTCAGTGCCACCACCTTCCGCAGGTTGTAGGCCAGCAGTTTCAGCCACATCTCTACGGCGTTCCGTGCCAGTCCGCAGTAGCGCACCCGCCGGTAGCCATAGCTCCGTTTCAACGTCCCCGCGTCTTTGACGAAGTCAGCCTTTACCAGCAGTCCCTGCTCCTCCAGTTGCGCCGCCAACTCCCCAAACAACTGCTCGCGCAACCCACGAAACGCCGGAACGAGAGCCGATCCCCCAACGCTTCTTCCATCTGCACGTCCGACAGGTTGTACCACTGCTCCAGCAACAGCACCTTCACCAGCAGCAACGGCGGATAGCTCGGCCTGCCTTCACCAGACGCATAGATGCCCGCTACCACCTGTCCCAATCGCTCCCAGTCCACCGCCGCATCGATCCGTTCCAGTCGCTCGTTGTGCCCCAGCTTCTCCAGCAACAAGTACTCCGCCAATGACGGTCCGTCCATCTCCCGCTGCAGCGCGCCCTCCTCACTGCTCGGGGTTGTTTTACCCTATTTTCACCCCCTACACTAGGAGTTACGCAAAGGTCTCCATCAAGGGAGAGGGTGAGGGTGAAGCTTTACCGTACCAGCCTAATTTCGCGTGCTCGTCAGAGTTACGCAAAGGTCTCCTCGAGGGAGAGAGCCGGGGTGAAGGTGAAGCTTCGCACTGAGAGTTCAAACCTGCGCGCCCGGTGGCGCAACCAAAGGGTTGCCACAAGGGCCTATCCAGCCGACCTAGCGCGCCGACGCGGAGAGGCCTGCAACAAAGCGGCAGAATATGCTACGCTGCGTGCAGCATTTGCGGACTGGCCTTCAAGTCTTGAGAGTGGCAGTATGGCAAGCGCGCAAGCATGTTTTGTAAGGCTACATAAGCGATGAGCCAAGCACGGCACCTTCCCGTTGTCGTCGGCATTACGGCGGCCAGCGGCGCGGCGCTGACGGAGCGTTGCATCACGTGGCTGGCGGCGCACGGCGTGCCGGTCTACGTAACGTGCAGCAATAACGGCCGGCTGGTGTGGCAGCAAGAACTCGACGAATCGCTGGATGCAGCCGCCGCCCGCTGGTCACAGAACGGCGACGTAACGCTGGTAGACGTGCACGACGAGGCGGCGCTGATTGCCAGTGGCAGCCTGCTCACGGCGGGGATGATCATTGTCCCGTGCAGCACCGGCTCGGCGGCAGCGATCGCCAACGGCGTCTGCATGAACGTGCTGCACCGGGCGGCGGAAGTGACCATCAAGGAAGGGCGTCCGCTCGTGCTCATGCCTCGCGAAACACCTCTTTCGGCAATTCACCTCGAATCCTGGCTGAAGCTCGCGCGTTTGGGGGTCACCATTGTGCCGCCCATGCTCACATTTTACAACCACCCCAAAGACATACAGGACATGGTGGATTTCAGCGTGGGCCGCGCCCTCACCTTGCTGGGCTTCCCGGAAGCCCTGCCCGAGCACTTGCGTTACCACCGCTAGTCCGAGGCATGCATCTGCCCCGGATAAGGGGTGAAGACACCGCCCGATGCCTGCGTTCCTCAGCGCAACACCAATTGCCAATTCCGCGCTTCCAGCATTTGTACTTATGTTCACAAGTGCGGTATCCTGCACGCATACTTGTGCAATAAGGAGGTTGAGGTTTTGGCTCTGACACGACGGACACTACTCCGCGGAACGGTAGCCGGTGCGCTGGCGTTCCCGATTCTTGCAGCCTGCGGCAGCGTTACCGTTACTACTGACGAAGCGGCGGCACCGGAAGCAGCGGCGGCACCGACGAAGCTCCGCATCGGCGATCTGCCGCTTATCGATATGCTGCCGGTCTACGTGGCGGAACAGGAAGGCTTGTTTCCCGAGAATCTCGAGGTTGAACTGGTCCCGTTTTCCAGCGCGCTGGAGCGCGACACCGCCTACACGTCGAAGCAAGTCGACGGCGTGCTCAACGACTTTGTCTCCGCGACGGCCCTGAATCGCGACCAGGACTTCACCCGCAACGTGCGGGTAATTCTGCGCTCCACACCGCAGCTCTCGTTGTTTGCCCTCTTGGCAAGCAAGGATTCCGACATCGAGAAGATCGAGGACGTGAAGGGCCAGCAGATCGCCATCTCGCCCAACACCATCATCGAGTACGTGCTCGACCGCATGCTTGGCACCGTGGGACTTGGCCACGACGATGTTGAGAAATTGGCCGTGCCCAGCATTCCCCTGCGTTTGGAGATGCTCGGCCAGGGCAACGTGACCGCTGCCGTGCTGCCGGAGCCGCTCGTCAGCCTGAGCATTGCGACGGCTGGCTCGCGCCTGATTAGGGATGATGCCGAGACCCAGTTCGGCGCTTCGCTGCTCTCATTCCGCAGCGATGTCATTGCGAGCCAGGAAGATACCGTACGCGGCTTCATGGATGGATTTGAAGCCGGCGTCAACCGCATCAATAGCAATCCGGGGAACTATCAGGACCTGATGGAAGCGCGCGGTCGCATTCCGCCCCCGCTGTTTGGCAAGTTTTCCGTACCTCAATTCCCTGCAGCCGCAGTAGTGCCGCAGGCAGAATTCGAGGCGGTTGGCGAGTGGGCAGTGGAACGCGGCCTCCTACAAGAGGCGATTCCTTATGAGGACCTGGTAGACACACGTTTCTTGCCTGGGTAGCTCTCTTTAACGTAGGTGGTAGTATTGCGGTCCAGCGAATAGCAGTTGCGCTCGCTGTAGCCGTTCGCGCTGAGCTTGTCGAAGCGCGCAACCCGGTGTGGTGTATCTGCGGGCAAGTGCCTGATTTCTTTGATGAACTGCCCACACCGCGTCTTGCGGCCGGATGCAAGTCAATGCGCGTGCAGCGTGAGGACATGCAATAAGTGAAAAGTGCCACTAACGCTGCCACGGATGTCCCTCGCGCCGAACTCAAGGGCGTTACCTTTGCGTATCAAGAAGGCCAACCGATCTTCAATGGCTTTTCTTGGCAGATAGCTCCCGGCGATGCCTGGGCCGTGATCGGCCCTTCCGGCTGCGGCAAATCGACGCTGCTCTACCTGCTCACCGGCCTGCGCCAACCCCAGTCAGGGAGCGTCCGCGTAGACGGCATGCCGGTGGAGAGACCGCGCCCGAGCAGTACCACCGGCCTGATTCTACAGGACTACGGCCTGTTGCCATGGGCGACGGTGTGGGACAATGTGCGGCTCGGCTTGCAGTTGCGCGGCGTGCCGAAAGCAGAGCAAGCTGAGCAGGTCGCCAACTGGCTGGAGCGCCTTGGCATCACGGCGCTTCGCGACCACTATCCCGCCCAACTCTCCGGCGGCCAGCGCCAGCGCACTGCCATCGCCCGGACGCTTGTTTTTCAGCCGAACCTGCTGCTCATGGACGAGCCGTTCAACTCTCTCGATGCCCTCACTCGCGAGCGCTTGCAGAACGTTGTCTTGGAGCTGATTCTGGAACACGGCCTTACCACCGTGCTCGTAACCCACAACATCGAGGAAGCGGTGTTTCTCGGCCAGCGCGTGCTGGTGCTCAACCAGCCCCCTTCCGCCGCGACAACAATTTTTGAGAACCGGCACGACGACCCCCATACCTACCGCGCGGCGCCGGCATTCTTGACCCAGTGTACGGAACTCCGTACGTTGTTGGTTGGGTCGGAAGCGTAGCGCTCTCCGGGATGCCGTGCGAGCGCCCGTTGCCGCGCGTGCGCCCGTGCCGCGCGTGCGGGCACGGTATACTGGGTTGAGGAGGCACTGCAGCCGTTATTCCCGCTTGCGCGGGAATCCACCTCTTCTGCGCCGGAACTGTGCAGTGCTGCGCGAGGGGCTTTGCCCGTCGGCGTTGAGGATCACGAGAGCAAGAAAGTAAGGCCACACCCTGGACATTCGCGCTTGCGCGGTCCATCGGTGTATAAGGAGTAACGTGAAAACAGACGAAATCCAGTTACCCGTGAGTGCTGTATGAGTACAGTCCCGCACTACATCATGAGCAAGGACAACCCGCAGATCAAGCGAGTGCGGGCGCTGCTGCAATCGTCGCGGCAGCGGCGGGAAGCCGGAGCGTTTGTGGTGGAAGGCGTACGCTTGGTGGAAGAGGCGCTGGCTGCAAAGAGGGTCGCCACGCTCTTTGTGTGCCCGGAGCTGCTTGCCGCGCATGCGCGCAGCCGCGCGTTCCTCGACGACCTTCGCGACGACGGCGACTACGCCCTCATGCACGTGACGCCCGACGTTTTTGCCGCTGTAGCCGACACGGATTCCCCCCAGGGCGTTGTGGCGGTGTGCTTGATGCCGGAAGAAGCTGCGTTGGGCCCCACTGCTACTCTGGCGGTGCTCCTGGACGGCGTGCAGGATCCGGGGAATGCGGGCATGATCCTCCGTGCCGCCGCGGCCGCGAACGCCGACGGCGTGATCTTCGGCCCCGGCAGCGTCGACCCGTACAATCCAAAGGTGCTGCGCGGCGCCATGGGCGCTCACTTTCGTACCGCGCTGCTCAATCTCCGCAGTGAGAGCGCAGTGCGCGCGTGCGCAGGTCTGTTGCCGCAGCGCGTCATGGCGGCGGCCCAGGACGGGGCGCGTTACGATTCAGTTGATTGGACGCAGCCGACGTTGCTTATCGTGGGCGCGGAGGCCCACGGCGCCAGCGATCTGGGCGTCAGTTTGCAGACCGCCGCCGCGTCGGTCCCGCTTGCGCGCGGCGTGGAGTCCCTCAACGTGGCAATGGCTGCGGGCGTTTTGCTGTTCGAAGCGGTCCGCCAACGGTCACCCGACGCCGCGCATTAGCCGATTCCGGGGTTAATCCGGAAATTGCCGCCGAGAAAAGAGAAGCGCGCCAGGGCGAGCAAAACTAGCCGTGTTCGCCGACAGACATGGACTGCATGGACAAACGCCAGTGACACCGGACTCCGTCTTCATAGAGGGCATGCGCTTGCCCGCGCACATTGGGGTATCGGACGAGGAGCGCGACACCCCCCAGGTGCTCCGCTTCGACTTACACCTACGGTGCGACCTGCGCCGGGCGGGCGCGAGCGACAGCGTGCGGGACACCATCGACTATGGCGCAGTCTACCAACAGGTCGCCATGGTGGTGGAAGAAACTTCGTGCAAGCTCCTGGAACACTTGGCGGCCCGCATTGCCGCCGCGCTGCTCACAGCCTTTCCTGCGTGTGACGAGGTGCGTGTGCACATCGGCAAGCCGGCACTTTTTCCCTCCACGGGACGATCGGGTATGCCGGGCGTGGAGATTGTCCGCAGCCGAGCGGAAGTGGGCGCCAAGAATTCAAGCGAAGCGGGATAGCCAGCGCCAAAGGGCTAATGGCAAGCAAGTGCTCCGTACTTCCCGGCCGTTTGTGCAAAGTCAGGCGGACTTGCGATTACCGATCATGCTTCGACCCTGCGATCCTGCGGCAAGCTCAGCACAGGCCAACTCAGCACGAACGGTCTTGAAGCTTTTTCGACACGCTCAGTGACGCTTGTCGCCAAACAGCGCGAATACTGCCGTCCTCGCAATGCAGTATTGCTGCGCCTTGGATTTGCGGTACCTTGACTGCCTGTTCTTGCTAATTCCAACTCTTTACGGTGAGCCGGAAATACTCGAGGCGTCAAGCGCCTGAACACAGCAAGAAAAGCATTGCTATTCGCCGAGTATCCTATCCAAGACTTGCTGGAAATCGGCAACCGGTCTGCCGCCCTCGAACACTTCGACTACCTTGTGGTCTGAATCCAGCAGGTACGTCGTCGGGAACGAGGCGATTTGATAAGCGCTGGCCACTTGAAGGCTGGGGTCGAAAAGGAGCGGGTAGGTGACATCGTACTCCTTTTGGAACCACTCTATATCGCCCGCCGTGATGTGCCGCCTGTCAGTCGGATAGTCCTTCCCATACGGTGTCGCGCTGATGGAGACGATGTGCACACGATCGCCGTACTGGGCATGGATTTCGTTGAGCCGCGGCGCTTCGTCCTGGCAGTGCGGGCACCACGGGGCAAAGAAGGCGACGACCACCGGCTTGCCCGCGAGCGACTCGAGGCTCACCGTCTCCCCTTCCGTGTTCTCCAACGAGAAGTCAGGGGCAGCCGCGCCTACCTCCAGCACACTGCGTTGTTCCGGCTCGCCTTGACCTTCTGCAATAGTAGAATCTTGCGATTCGCCACCACCCCCTACAGGCAGATCACTGCTGCTCGCCGGCGCGGGATTCCCAATGAGGCCGGGCAGGACGGTGGGTACCACGAGCGCGAGGATGAAAAACACCACTACCGCGGGAATGACCCACTTCCGCCACGCCCGGGCCGAGGACCTGCTACGCTGTGTTTTGCGTTTCTTTGCTCTTGCTCGCGCCATAGTGCTTCTCTCTCACCTCGTGGTTTCTGGGAAGTCTAGAAGTCCATTTGTGCGCTACGGGAACCATTTCAGGATTGCCACCACCACACCTCCTGCCGCGATCGCTAACCCTGCCAGTTGTATCGTCTGGCGATTCAGCCGTTGTTCAAGCCGCAACTCCAAGTCCTTCAGCTCGGTCTTGAAGTCGGCACGCACGGCGGCGATGTCGGCTTTGGTCGTTTGCGCCAGCTCCTGCATGTCGGCTTTGGTCGTTTGCGCCAACTCCTGCATGTCGGCTTTGGTCGTTTGCGCCAGTTCCTGCATGTCGGCTTTGGTTGCGCGCGCCAATTCCTGCATGTCGGCCGAGGTCATGTGTGCTAGTTCTTGCATGTCGGCTTTGGTTGCCAGCACATCACGCGAATCGCCCATCGTTTCAATCAAGGCTTCTGCTTGAGTCTCACTGAAACCTGCGCCCGTGAGGGTCTTTACCGCCTTGTGGGTGTCTATGCTCATTTGCTTGCTCTCTCGGCTGGCAATGTAATTGGCTTCATTGGGTAATGAGCCGAATGTACCCTACGCCATTGGCGACGTCTTCACGCGCCGCCAGCTCTCTTGAAAGACCATCCTTATCCGCATACTGCCGTAGAAGGCAAGACTCTGTCAATCGAAAACAGTGCGACGGTGTGCCTGCGATGCCAAGAGAGATAACAGGAATGCAGCGGCAGTTGATGTCGCCGTTCGTCCGCCTCGGGACAACAACCCTAATGGCGGCCTTTAGGTAAAGAGAGCGCGTTGCCGGTTGCCGGGTTTGGGAATGAGGGTCACTCCGGCCACGGTGTCACCCTCCGCGCGCATGCGCATGACGATCACGCCCCGGGCAGTCCGGCCAAGTCGCTTAATCTCGGTGAGCGGCACGCGCGTAATCTGGCCCTTGCGGGTTATGAGGCAAATCTCGTCATCGTCTTCCGTGACGATGCGGCCGCCGACCACGGGGCCGCTCTTCTCATCCACCTTCAGGGCAATGAGGCCTTTGCCGCCCCGGGATTGGACACGAAAGTCCTCCATGTCCACCTGCTTGCCGTAGCCGTGCTCAGTGATCAGCAGCGCGTCGCTGCTGGGTTCTACCAACGCCATGCCCACTAACCGATCGCCTTCTCCGAGCGAGATGCCGTTCACCCCGCCGGCTGTGCGCGAATGGGCGGTTATGTTGGCCTCTGGGAAGCGGATACTCTGCCCTTGCATCGAAAACAGGATCAATTCCTGCTTGCCGTCGGTGAGAATCGCAGAGTACAGGGCATCGTCGTCAGCCACGTTCATGGCGATGACGCCGTTCGTCCGCGCGTTGGCAAAGGCGCTCAGCCGCGTCCGCTTGATCTGCCCTGCCACGGACACCATGGTGATGAAGGCGCCGTCGGCTTTTTCAAACGAAGGCACCGGCACAATGGCCGTGATACGCTCGTTGCGGGTAATTCCTTGCAGCAAATTCACCATATTCTGGCCGCGCGAGGTGCGGGTGCCCTCGGGGATTTCGTAGGCGCGCAGGGTATAGGCACGCCCGCGGTCGCTGACGATAAGCATCCAATCATGGGAATCGACGAGGAGGATCGTCTGCACGGCGTCGGTCGCGCGGGTCGAGATGCCGATAATGCCCTTCCCGCCGCGGCGCTGGGCCTGAAATTCACCCGCAGGCTGACGCTTGATGTAGCCGCGCTCGGTGAGCGTGAGCAGCACGTCCTCTTTGGGTACCAAGTCTTCCTGCGAGAAACTGGCATTGCCGTCTTCCGCAATGACCGTGCGCCGCTCGTCACCAAACTTGTCCTTGAGCGCAGCGAGTTCCTGCGTGATGATGGCAAAGATTTCGCCTACGTCGCCGAGGATCGTTTCCAGGCGCGCAATCGTCTGCTTGATCTCCTCATACTCGTCGAGAATAGCCCTGCGTTCCATGGCGGCCAGCCGGCGCAATTCCATCGAAAGCACGGCATTAGCCTGTCTTTCGCTGAGGCCAAAGTCCCGTTGCAGGTTATTGCGCGCAGTCTGCGCGTTGCGTGACCTGCGAATTGTCGCAATCACCTCGTCCAGGTTGTCCAGTGCAATTATCAGGCCCATCAAGATGTGGGCGCGCTCGCGGGCGCGTTCCAGTTCGTATTGCGTGCGCCGCGTGACAACCTCTTGCCGGAAGCGAATGTACTCGCGCAGGAGCGCCTTGAGACTAAGCACCCGCGGTTGCTGGTCTACCAGCGCCAGCATGTTGGAGTAAAACGACGACTGCATTGCGGTGTGCTGGTAAAGGTGGTTGAGCACCTGCTGCGGGAACGCGTCGCGCCGCAGTTCGATCACAACGCGCATGCCGGAGCGGTCGGATTCATCCCGCAACTCGCTGATACCTTCGATCTTTTTTTCGCGCACGAGTTGCGCCATGCGTTCCAGCATCGCGGCTTTGTTGACCTGAAACGGCAACTCCGTAACGACAATGCGGAAGCGGTTGCCCCGCATCTCTTCGATGCGGGCCCGCGCCCGCACGATGACGCGGCCGCGTCCGGTTGCGTAGGCTTCACGAATGCCCTCAGTGCCGACGATGGTGCCGGCGGTGGGGAAGTCCGGCCCCTTGACGAATTGCATCAGGTCTTCCACACCGACGTCATCCTCTTGGCCCGCAGCCATTTTGCCGGAAAGGAAGGTGAGCGCATCCACCACTTCGACCAGATTGTGCGGCGGGATGCTGGTGGCCATGCCCACGGCAATGCCGGCGGCGCCGTTGATGAGCAGGTTGGGGACTTTGCTCGGCAGGACCGTCGGCTCTTTCAGCGTGTCGTCAAAGTTGGGAGCAAATTCGACCGTATTCTTGTCGATGTCGGCCAGCATTTCCATTGCCAAGGGAGTCAGGCGCGCTTCTGTGTAGCGCATGGCCGCCGGTGGATCGCCGTCCA
Organism: Chloroflexota bacterium; assembly: GCA_965207135.1. GTDB lineage: Bacteria > Chloroflexota > UBA11872 > VXOZ01 > VXOZ01 > VXOZ01. The sequence continues at coordinate 441,840 of OZ242272.1, forward strand.
CCGAACCGTAGTTTCCCTGGCCGTCAATCAGGAGGTAGCGCATGCTGAACGGCTGCGCCATGCGCACCATCGCGTCGTAGATCGGCTCGTTGCTGTGGGGATGATAGCGCCCCATCGTATCGCCGACGATACGCGCGCTCTTTTTGTAGGCGGTGCCGGGGCGGGCATTGAGCTCCTGCATGGAGGTGAGAATGCGCCGCTGCACTGGCTTGAGGCCGTCGCGCACGTCCGGCAACGCGCGTGAGACGATGACGCTCATGGCGTAGTCCAAATACGCCGACTGCATCTGGTCTTCGATGTTTACCGGATTCACGGCTTCCAGATTGGGGTCAAGGGTATCTGCCATACTCTCTCCTTGGGGTCAGGAAGGGCGCTCGAGATTCTGATTTTCCGTAATGCGAGGACCGCTCCGTTACTGTTGTGCAAGCAGGTCCTATCGGCTGACTTCGTAGATGACCCGGTCTCGCTCCGGTAGGGCAGGTTTGAAACCTGCCTCCTAATTTCGCTCCGGTAGCGTAGACTTTAAATCTGCGTCCTGATTCTGCTCCGGTAGCGCAAGTTTGTAACCTGCGTCCTGATTCTGCTCTGGTAGCGCGGGTTTCAAACCTGCGCCCGCTGCCGGGTAAGTAGACGCCGGAAAGCCGGAGTCAGTATGCTACGTTTCGTGGTGCTTACTAGACTGGAAACAATCTCAACAAATCGCTTCGACAGGCAATTTGTGCTTCGACAAGTGCTGCGTACAGCACTCAGCACGTACGGACTCTTCCCGTTTCCGTTCGCCCCCGTATCGACTCGATACGCTGTATCGAGTACGGGGCAGGCTCTGAGCCTGTCGAAGGGCAGGTCTACACCGGGCGATGTACTCTTGAGGCAAGTCTTAAAAACCCTCAGCCATCGCTCGCAGCCCCAGCGGCATCCGCTGCCACGTAATCACCGCTCTGCCCGCCGCTCTTATGGCGCAACTGCACACTTTCAATGCGCATGCCCTTGTCCTTAGCTTTGCACATGTCGTAGATGGTGAGCGCGGCCACACTCACCGCAGTCAGCGCTTCCATCTCCACGCCGGTCTTGCCGGTAGTGCGTACAGTGGCTTGAATGCGGACACAACTCTGGGCCTCGTCCAAGCTGAAGTCCATATCCACGCCGCTAAGCGGCAGTGGATGACACATTGGCACCAGTTGCCAGGTGGACTTGGCTGCCATAATGCCCGCTACTTGCGCGACCGCCAGCACATTTCCCTTCTTGAGCGGGCCGGCCTCATGCGGCGGCGTTTCCTGCTGTTGCCGGATCAGCGCAAGCGTCTCCGGCAGCATCACGACCGCGCCCTGCGCGGTTGCCGCACGCGCCGTGTCAGGCTTGTGCCCCACGTCTACCATGCGCGGCAAACCGGACTGATTGAAGTGAGTAAGCGCCACTGCCAGAATCGCCTCATTGCCTTATGCGGGGGGCTGATTTCATTATAGCATTACCGCGTTTTTTCTGCCCCAATTCTCGCAAGTACGCGCATCCCGCGGGTAGGGCTATACTAGGCATTGAGATGACTGTACATCGCATATCTATTGGGACCGGCAAGCGCCTGCGGCTAGTGGCGCGCGCCGGCTAGCCGCAGGGACACATGACGTTAGTTGAGGAATTGCACAATGATCATCGATGCCCACGTCCATATCAAAGGCGGCGACGCGTACCGGCGCGAGTTGGACCCGGACGATACTATTCGGTACATGGACCAGGCAGGTGTGGACAAGTCATGTGTGTTCAGCATCTGCCTCCCCAGCCGCGAATCGAATGAGATGACGCGCAAGGCCGTCATGGGCCGCGAGGATCGTCTGATACCGTTTGCCCACATGGTGCCGGAGGAAGGATCGGTGGGCATGGAGGCCCTGCGCCGCGCCATCGAGGACTGGGGCTTTCCCGGTATCAAGCTGCACTTTGGCGAGGTGAAAGGCGAGATCACCGACGACCTCTTCCTCCCTATTCTGGAACTGGGAGCCGGCTACGGACTTCCCATCCTGCTCTGCTGCGCCCATAGGCCGGAGTTTCCCGACCGCTGGGCGGACGCCGTGCCGGAGGCGAAGATCATCATTCCCCACCTGGGCTCAAGCCGCGATCAGGACATGAACTGGCGCTTCTTCGACGTGGCCAAGCGCCACGACAACATCTGGCTCGACACGTCGTTCACCAGCGGCCCGTGGATGATCCGCGAGGCCTATCACGCCCTCGGCGCGGCCAAGCTCATCTGGGGCTCGGACGGCGGCGGCGACTACAATCCGCCCCTGCCCGAAATGGCGAAAGTGAAAGTCTGGGAGTTTCCCGAGGACGACTATGCACAAATCATGGGCGAGAATATCTTGAAACTGCTTGGAGGAAGGGCGTAGTCTTGCAAGGTGTTGACACGTCATTCTTCCCGCGCCGATGAGGCCATTACTCGCCTGCACGAAAGTTGGGCAGAGCCGGGTTAGACTGTAAAGCTTCACCCTCACCCCGGCCCTCTCCCTTGATGGAGACCTTTGCGTAACTTCTAGTGTAGGGGTGAAAATAGGGTAAAACAACCGCAAGCAATGAGGAGGGCGCGCTGCAGCGGGAAATGGGCGGACCGTCATTGGCGGAGTACTTGTTGCCGGAGAAGCTGGGGCACAATGAGCGACTGGAGCGGATTGCGGAGGCGGTGGACTGGGAGCGGTTGGGACAGGTGGTAGCGGGCATCTATGCGTCCGGTGAAAGCAGACCGAGCTATCCGCCGTTGCTGCTGGTAAAGGTGCTGTTGCTGGAGCAATGGTACAACCTGTCGGACGTGCAGATGGAAGAAGCGTTGGGGGATCGGCTCTCGTTCCGGCGTTTCGTGGGGTTGGGTCTGCAGGACGGCACGCCGGATCATGCGACGATCAGCCGGTTTCGGACGGAGTTGGCGGAGTGTGGGTTGGGCACGAAGAGTGAGCGCGACCCGGATGCGGACTGGACACGCAGTGGCAGGCAACGGCAGTCGCACTTTGGCTACAAAGTGCACGTGGGGGTAGACCAAGGAACGCTGCTGGTGCGGCGGGCAGTGTTGACGCCGGCGAAGGTAGCGGAGAGTGAGGTAGCAGACCGGCTGGTGTGTGGTGACGAACTGGCCGTGTATGGGGACCGAGCGTACGAGTTGAAGCGGCGACGAGCCTGGCTGCAGGCACAGGGGAGTGACGATTGTATCCTGCACCGCTCGCACAAGAACCAAAGCGGGTTTACCGGCGTGGCAGCAGGAACGCAATGCAGCGATCTGGCCGGTGCGGGCACTGGTGGAGAAAGTGTTTGGGACGCTGAAACGGAGTTACGGCTACCGGGGGTAGGCTACTGCGGACTGGCACGGAACGGCGTAGAGATATGGATGAAATTGCTGGCGTACAACCTGCGGAAGGTGGTGGCACTGACGGCATAAGCAGGATAGAGCGTAAAGCTAGGGTAAACGCAGCGGGAACGAGGTCATAAAGACCGCGTCGAGCTTGATCAAGACTGCCCAGCCAGCAATGTGAAGCCGCTGGCAGCAAGCAAGAACTGCCGTTGTTCACCAAAAGGGCTACTCCAAGAACGACACCGGGGTTATGCAAAGGTCTCCTCAGGGAGAGAGTGCAGAATGCGGAACCAAGTAAAAGCGGAGCGGCTCCGGAGGACTGTCAACGGCGCAGATGCCCTCACACATGCTGGTCTACCAGGATGGCATTGCCGTCCGGGTCTACCGCCACGAAACTTGCCGGGCCGGTGGTGTCCTCATCAGCTTCATTCACCAGGGTCACGCCCTGCGCCTTGAGCTGTTGCTGCACCTCGCGTACGTCCGTGAAGCTTTCGAGAGGCTGTGCCTGCCAATCCCACCCCGGATTGAAGGTGAGAATGTTCTGCTCGAACATCCCCTGAAAGAGCCCAATGGTGGTCGTGCCATTCCTGAGGATCAGCCAATTTTGCGCCGCGTCACCCCCCACCACCTCAAACCCAAACTTCGCATAAAAGTCCTGCGAAGCCGCGATGTCCTTCACCGCCAAACTAACCGAAAACGCCCCGAGTTCCATGAAATGCTCCCATTGAAAGCTGTTATTGGTAACGACACCTTTAATCACAATAGACGCTCGAAGCACGGCAGGTAAAGGAGGCGGGACCAATGCCTTCGTTTGGTTATTGAAGTAGACTCGCAAATGAGTGACTGCGAGAGGCTGACGCGAGGATCCCGTCTTCCGTCATTCCAGCGAAAGGCCGGCCCCGCACCGCGATACGGGGCCGGAATCCATCTTCTCTTTGACCGGACATTCTTTTTGATCTTCAGATAGGGTTACGTCTTTCATATCGTCACCTCGTCAATTCGAGTTTGAGTGTAAGCGCAAACTACTTTCGCGCGAACAGAGTGCCTTAGACTTCTACGCGAGAGAGAAGGGACGCTTGAGTTTCCCTGTTACCTCTGTGCTTGCGCAGTTTCACGCTCAATCGTTTAGGTTATCGGTTATCCGAGACACTTACTGCCAAACAATCCTTATGGAGGACTTTCGCCTTATTCTCTTATGTGGCGCAGTTCGGGCAGGCAATTTGGGATGCCTAGAATGACAGGTCTTCTTTCTCAGGAATAACTTGAGAATGCTGTCCAAGGGCCTCTTCTTCTACTGGTTGGCGAGTATCGCTATCGTCTAGCCGGGTATCCATATCACCGTGCTCAATCATGTAATCAACGTCGTTGATGAATCTGACTAGTGCTTTCCATCCACCCTCCCATTTTCCATCTCCTCCCTTTGAGTCTGGAACATTGTATTTGAACTCATGGTTGTCAATTCTGATGCTCACCGCATGCGGTTCATTAGGAAACCGCTTGCAGTACGGCTTTGCCATAATTATTGACCTCCTTTCTTTTCCCACACGAATCACTTCAAAGCGGATATTCACAATTAGTAGCAATTACGGAAGTCGCGAAGGGTGCTGAGGTCGGGGAGGTCGAGGATTTGGGTGAGGCCGTCGTCCAGGGCTTGGCGGGCGGGGCAATGTGCCATGCCTGGGAGACACTGAATTCCCGCACTTGCCGCGCCCGGCTAGTTGTCCGCACTCATATCAACCATAGACACTTGACTTGACCAGTTCGTATTCAGCGCTGAGGAAGCGCCACTTCTGCATGAAGTTGCGTTCGATGGTCTTGTCACTGCGATTGTCCCGCATCAGATGCCTCCAGATTTGGTGATTGACACGTATGCTCATTCTCCTAAATCTGTCAACGAATTACCTGACATCTACAATTCCCGTGAAAACGGGAAGGTGGGCTCACATTTCAAGTGCAACACCTGATTGATGAATACTTCTGCTGGCGTTTGGTAGCCGAGGCACTTGCGCGGGGTGTGGTTGTAGGCCTGCACGAGTTGCGCAAAGCGTTCCTCGGTTACGGTCGCCAGATCGGTCTTGCGTGGCAGCCCGCGCCGCAGGCGCCCGATGGCGGCTTCTTCGCAGAAGACATTTTCGATGCCGCCTTTCTGCCACGGAGAGTGGGTATCGCAGAAGAAGGTCTGCATCCCCCCAGGTCATGGAGGCGGTAGTGGCGGGCGTCTGCGACGAAGTCGGCGAACTCGGTGCCGTTGTCGAAGGTGGCGGTTTGACGCCACTCTGGAGGCAAGGAAGCGAACAGGTCATGCATGGCAGTGGCGATAGGTTCGGCGGCCTTGCCGGGCGGTCGCGTGGCGATGAGCAAGCGCGAGTGGCGCTCGTGCAGGGTCAGCACCGCTTGGCCGTAGGTGCGAAAGAGCATCAGATCAACCTCCCAGTGACCGGGCGTTTGGCGGTCTGCCGCCGTCTGGGGCCGTTCTGCCAGGGAACGGCGCTGGGCAATGAACGCAGCCGGACTGCCGCCTCTACGCCCCCGCCAGCCGCATTTGGACTTGCCCCGCGGCAGGTAATGGCGCCAACTATAGTCCTTGGTGCGTGCCATTTGCGCGTAGATGAAGCGATAGCCGGTCTCATAGGCAATGACCGGCTTGCCGGCTGCTTGCGCCAGGCGACCGGAAACCTGCGTCGGCGACCAGCCGCATTGCAGGTACCCCAGCACGCTCTCCCGCAACGCCGCATCCCGCTCCAGCTTGCCGCCGCGCCAACGCCTGTTCCTGGGCATATCTCGCCTGATACCCTCGCTTCCCGGACCCATTGCGTATTACCCTCCCGCGTAATGGTCCTGGCGCGCGATCCAGAGCTGTAGCAATTTTCCGCTGCGACTGCCCCGCGGCGAGAAGTCTGGCCACTTCACACCGCTCTTCAATGGTAAAATGCGTGTAACTTTTTCCCATGGCAACACCTTAGCATGGTGTTGCACTTCGTTTGTGAGTCTAGGGAATCCAGCGCCTCTTGCTCACAGGTCTATGCCCAAACACACGTTGACCAGACACTTCACCCGCGCTGTCTCTGGACTCCGGCTTTCGCCGGAGTGACGGTGAGATGGCCTACACACTCTCCGTACGGTTCCAGCATACGGCTGTCAGGTTAAATTGCAGTTGTTTTCCCGGTTCCAATTGATGCACGTTTCTAATCTAAATCACCTATGGCACTGCTTCATCCGCCGCTGACGTACCTTCGGGCTTCGAATTCCTTCCCGACCGCGCCAAGAGCCTAATCACGAAAAAGCCGCCGATAAGCAATATCATAAAGACAACGAACAGAATGTCAAGATATTGATCGATGAACTCCGCAATCGGTTCGCCAAAGAAGGCTATTAGCAGACCGACGGCGAAGAAGCGTGCGCCCCGTCCTATGAGCGACGCCAGCATGAAGCGGCCGAAGTGCAAGCGGAACATACCGGCCGTGACGGTAAACACCTTATAGGGAATCGGCGTGAGCGCGGCAATGAGGATTGCCCAGACGTCATAGCGCTGATACTTTTGCTCGACGAACTGGATTTTGTCCTGCGAGAAGAGGCGGTCCACCACCGGGCGTCCGCCCCACATGCCGATCATGTAGCCGATGCCGGCGCCGATGAGGGAACCGAGGAGACAGATGGCGGCAAAGACCAGGGCAAAGCTCGGTTTGCCGACTCCCAACGCAATTAAGAGCGGGTCCGGCGGCACGGGAAAGATAATCGACTCCGCCGCCGACAGCACAAAAAGCGCCAACCCGCCATACGGCGAATCCGCCCAGGCGAGTACCCAATCAACCAGGTCATGCAGAAGGTCAAACAAAGTCTAAATCCTCTTACTCAAGTGAGATGCTCAACTTCAACAGCGCCCCATTGCCCGTTGAAGTACTCCGCCACCAGCCGGCGGTGGCAATGGTCCGGTTCGTGCTCGCTGCACAGCAGGCAACTGTTTTCAATGGTCGCTCTTAGTCTCTTCGTGATGCGTATTCCACCAGTGGGTCGGATTCCGTCTGCAAGGATGCGCCGTTCGTCCAACAGGGCGAGGAAGTCGCGTTCGTAGGTTTCCCAGTCAATGTCGCCGTTGCGGTAGCCATGCAACAGCGACTTGGTGGGCGCAAGATCGGGTGCGTGGATATACGACATCCGACAAATTCTTTGGAGAAGGTACGGCAAGTCATCGCCATGCGCAAAACGCGCCAATTGCGATGTGTTATTCAACCGCACATCTATTAGGCGTTTCGCACCAGAATCCCGCAGTAAGCCAAAGAATTCCGCGGCCGACTTCTTGGTAAAGCCGATTGTGTATATTTTCAAGGCGTGTACTCCAAGTCGGTACCTTTTGACGAGAGGTGTGGGCGGTCTGGGTACCCGCCCTCTATCAAGTTCAGGGCAAGACTCTTGCTATCAAGACGGAGAGTGTCAATCTTCGGAGGGTTCCTGCCAGCGGGCACCCACGCGCTTCGCTTGACGCTTCACAGCGTCCGCTATCATCTCCTGACGTGAGCGTAAAAGGTCGCCATCATAATAAAGCTCAGATTCATCCAGCAGCCGGTTCATAACGTCCTCGTGACTCTTAAGAATTCCGTCGGCGTGGATATGAGCCACGCTAAGGCCATGCTCTGTGAGAGTCTGAGCGATCGCCAGCGTGCGGTGACAGTCCAACGGCTCCTTCTCGCTGCACATTAGAGCCAGACAGCGCACCGAGGAAGAATCCGTTCGTCCTGAGCCTGTCGAAGGATGAACGGCTGCGGTGTCCAGGACGTACTCAATGCCTCTCTTGAATGCGGCAGTTGCCGCCAACTTGCCATACACGACACGCCCGTCGGCGTCATAGCACGTGCGATTCGCCGGTTGGCCGCCAAGCTCTTTGCCGCGGAAGACGTAGCGGATGCCAGCTTTCTTCAGGGACTCTTCCAAGTACTCCCTATTGAAATGAGGTAGGTAGCGGCTGTACGGCGCGGAGCGCACGTCCACCACCACGTTCACGCCGTGCTTGCGCAGCAACGCCACGAATGCGTCGGACTCGTGATTGGAGTGACCGATGGTGATGACCGGATGAGAAATCTTGCCCATGCTTTGACTCTTAAGGGGGAGCTTGCAAAGAGGTGTAAGGCATCGTCATGCGTTCGCCCTGAGCATGTCGAAGGGCCGTTCATGATTCGACAGGCTCACCACGAACGGCTCCTACGAGATCGAAAACGCCCTCTAATACATCGCTGAGATTTTGCAAACGCCCTCTTGGGTATACTATTTGATTACAGTGGCAATTAGCTTGTAGCAGTAGCCGTCTTCAAATGCCTCGCCGAGACTGATGGTCAGGAAGCACTTACCAATTGGGTACATTCCTATTGACTGGAATTCATGTTCGCAGGCAGGATCGGTTACCCGCATGATATAGTCTGTCCCGCCGTAAGAAAATCTCCCGTTGACTCTCGTGCGGGCCGCATTGGGAAAGGGGCTATACACTTGGAGCACTAGCTCGTCAACCTTTATAAGACACAAGGAACACTTTAGGCTCTTAGCCTTCGATCCGGGTACTCTATTGTTAAGCCCTCCTCTATACGGATATCCGTTTACCCAAAGTTGCTCAACAGGATCGACAAGCCGGTGCAGGTCCTCTATGGAAACACGTTTCTCCCGGGTCCAGTAGTATTCGGGATTCAATAGCCAGTTTTCCTGCTGATGGCCTCTTGGCCGCGCTTCGAGTAAGGGTACATCGATTAAATCGAGGATGGCTGGCTCGCTCCTGTCTCTATACCGCCGTTCGATTTCATTAACTGCCTCATTCTCACGGTCGCTCACCGGCCTTACCCACCCGCCAGGGCGTCCGTCCGCCAAGAGTTCCTTGCCGGCGATGCAGCGTCCACCCTTCTTGCGCGAGTTGGCGAGGCACACGATGCGCTTTGCAGCGATGTCTGCCATGTTTTTGCCCTATTCTTGGTTCTCTCGCTGCTCTGCAAGTTTCGATGTGCTAGAGGGTGAACAAAGGAATCTGCGCTGTGCTTTCACTGAGAGCGTCCGTTACAGACGGCTCTGAAGGCGAAATTATGGCGGCTATGAGCTTGTAGGTGTTGCCTTTGTACGGTCCGCCGAGGCTAATGGTAAGGAAACAGGCGTCGAGCACATATTTGCTATTGGGCTGCTCCCCGTACACTTGCTCGTAGACGGGATCGGTAACGTTTAGCCGGTACTCTACTTCATCATACCGGAAACGCCCCTGCACTTTGTACGGTGAGACCCCCGGTGTCTTCTGTTTGTTCTTAGCATTAGACGTGGACAGTTCCAGCCGGTCAACTTGGATGAGAAGCAGCGAACTATCGAGGGAATTTGCAAGGTAGAGCGGGACTCTATCGTTCCGTCCTTTGTCGCTGCTGTGGCCGTCAATCCAGAGCGGCCCCACTGGGTCGGTGAATTGTGGTAAGTCATCCACAGTGACTCGACGCACGTTACTCCAATAGACTGGAGGGTGGGAAGGATGCGGATCTAGCAACCAGTTTTCCGATTGGTACGTGTTTGGCCGCGCTTCGAGCAACGATACGTCCATAACGTCGAGCACGCGCGGCTCGCTGCGGTCCTTGTACTGCCGCTCGAATACGTTTACCGCTTCATCTCCGCGGTCACTCACGGGCCGCACCCAGCCGCCGATGCGTCCACCCTCTAGTATTTCCTTGCCGGCAATGCAGCGGTCACCCTTCTTGCGCGAGTTGGCCAGGCAGACGATACGCTTAACAGTGGCGGTCGATGCCATAGTCCTGCTCCGGCAAGTGAGTTCACCCCAGCAAACTACCCTTGTCTTAGTCGGTTTAACAGTCCCGACATCCTCAAGACCTTTACAATCCCTGTGCAGGTAACAATATCCTAATCGTCTTTCTCAGCTTGGCTCGTACCGGTCTGTGACTTAGGAGGAACGCCGGACCCTCCCTGCGGAGGATTCCGGGGATCTAGACTTCCCCTCTCCGGCTGATAACCTTTTTCAAAAGGGATGTCGTTCCGGTCTTGCGTCGGCGTATTCTCTGTGACTCTTTTTTTCTCAGATGACATTGCTCGCCCGCTCATTGGAATGGATTGACGCTGATTTATCGTCTAACTGTCAGAGCAGCGTGGCCGGGATGTCGATGAGTACGGATTTGTCCGTTTCCACCGCGTCTGCGCGCCGATTATACGTTTCAAGGAGTGCCCGAAACCCTTGTAGAAGCTGGCCTTTGGCAAATGTGGAGAGTTCATCGACGTTGTGCGCCACAAACGATTCGATCGCGCTCACCGCGATCTGAGACGCTTGGCCGAGAAGTTGCTCTTCCGCGTATCCCCGCGCGGTCGTCACTTTCTCGTCAGGAACCAGGACATAGACACGAAGCCCTTGTCGGATATTCTCCTTCACCCTCTCGAAGAGATTGTCCCTTGTCGGAACAACGGTAACGTGGAACGCGGTGTCCCCGATCTGAAAGTCACCGGCCCGCCCCGTTTGCCGGTCGGCTGCGCTGGCGGGATTATTAGGTATCTCAATCTTCGGAAACCGCAGTTGCAGTTTTGCCCCGACAAGATGCTGCGCCACCGGTCCGGACTTTCCCGCTTCAGCGGCCTTCTGCAGTATCTGGTGGACAGCATGCCAAGTGCTCGCCGCCGGGTCGTAAGAAGGGTCTAAGCGCTGGCGGTTGAAATACTCCACAACGCGGTCTGCCAAGAACCCTTGCAGAGCCTCCAATACGCGATCACGCTCCGCTTTGGGCAGGCTCTCCAGAGCTAAGGGCCGCAGCGCATCAAGGAGACTCGCCACGGCGCCGCGCGCCCCACGATTAGTTCTTCCCCCTTCGCGCAAGAAAGGTCTTTCTTCACCGAACCGTGCAAGAATGGACGCAACTCGTCCCGGCGTAAGGCCACTGACTTGCGCTCCGCCTTTTGCGGTATGGGAATCTACGTCAAGGTCAAGAATTTCTTTCAATCGCTCAAGCACAACCAGCGCGGCGGCGATGCTGCCCCGCGCTTTGCCGCCCTGATAATTGGGCAATGCGTCGTGCCATGCTTTGATCGCGGTGAGGGCCGCTCGCTCATCGCTGGCGCTCATTGCGGCTCCGGAGTAAGCCGCAACGGATAGCCGCGAATGCGCTCATTCACCAGTGGATTAAGGTAGTGTTCCGTAATCCAGTCAATCACCGGCACACACACCGCGTCCCCAAAGGCGTAGAGCGCTTGGTTAAGCGGCGCATCGATGGTGAAACCATCCGCTCCCATGAGGCGAGCGCACTCCCGCGGTGTCAACAGCCGCGTGAGGTAGCGCCCGTAGCCAGCCTTGAAGAGAATCTGCCGACCACTGCCGCCTAGTGGCGTGCGCAAACAGCCAGCGATCCCATCGGCGCGTAGTTCCGCCATTGATCGGCCATAGCGCACACGGCGAAACACCGTTCCGTACGACCAACTAGACGCACCAATCATACGCTCTGCTAATGCGCGGTGACGCTCGCTCATCTGGTTGAGCAAGTACGTCGCTCTCTCCTCGATCCACCACTCCGGCGCGTCATCGGGCAAATCCTCTAAAATCGCATCAAGGTTTTGAGTCCGTTGAGGCAACGGCGGCAGAGGACGAAGACTCCACGTGATTTCAGGATGCGCTGCGATAAAAGAGAGCAACCGTCTCGACCGCGTAGCGGCAATAGCGCCTTCCTGAAACACATCGGGTTCCTGTGTCTGCTCTTCATCCCACAACTGACCGACCACAAAGAGCCGCGCGCGGCTCTGAGGCACAAAATGCGCGGCGTCTATGATGAACGGGTCTACAGCGTAGCCTAGTTTGTTGAGCGACGTGAGCGCCTGCCTAAAGTCCTCGCCTTGCCGCGACGTGAGGAAACCGGGCACATTCTCAATCAAAACCAACGGCGGCTTCCTATTCCCCATCTGTTCCAGGACACGCATGAACCCCCAAAAGGCTGATGATTGTTTGCCGCCTAGTCCTTTCCTCGCTCCCGCTAGTGACAGATCGTTGCATGGGAATGAGGCGGTGGCGAGTGTTACCGATGGTAGAGTCTCAGAATCAACCTCATGGACATCGCCCATGTGTAGACAGTCAGCATCGCCTGCAAAGTGCGTAGTATACATCTCAACCTTGCCAGGGTCAATATCATTTGCGTACTTGACGGACCATCCTTGACGCTCAAGACCCAAGCGTACCAACCCGATGCCCGCAAAGAACTCAGCGACCGTTCGTTGCGGCAGTAGCGCCAAGCTCGACGGCTCAACGCCGTTCCGGGAGAGATCTACGGTTGTCTGGACTGATTGCGCTAGATCGTTCTTGATGTCGCTCTCCCATAGTCGCAAAACGCTCCACCCCTCATCCAACAGAGAAGCTGTATTCTTGGCGTCCCGCTCCATATTGCGCCGGATTTTGCCTATCCAATAGTCTTTCGATGGAGTGGCGCGAAATTGCTCTTGCAGTCCCGTAAGATTACGTTTCCGCCATTGTCCACCATGCCAGAAGTCACCGTCAATGAAGATAGCAATTCGCTTTTTGAGCAGTGCTAAGTCCGGTTTGCCGGGCAGGTCGTGGACATGGAGACGGTACCGTATCCCTTGTTCCCAGAGCGCTCGTCTGATGGCCATTTCAGGGACAGTGTCGCGCGACTTCACCTTTCGCATAATCGCTGAGGTATCTCGCATAGCGCTCCCATTCATCGAACCAGAATTCACGGTAGTCGCACATGTGCAAAGATCCACTCGTTGCGATTCTATAATAAACGAACAGCCAGCCTGATTGTGCTACTTCAGCCAGGCACGCGATGCGCTTGTCGGTGGCGGACCGGAAAGCCGAATACCACGGTCGTTGGCATGGTTTAGAATACCTGCCGCCGAGCAGACTGTAAACGCGTTCTTGCTAGTACGCAGCCGGAGCGTAGACGTTCAGCGTGCGGAGGGGTTCGTCGCCGGTGCAGCGGAGTTCGTGGGGGTCGCCTGCCTCGATGATGAGCACGTCGCCTGGGGCAAGCGGCGCGGTCTCGTCGCGCACAGTGGCCTCGCCATGGCCGGAGACGACGTAGACCACCTGATCGGACTGCGGATGGTCGCTGGCATGCAGGCCGCCGGTCTTCTCGCCGGGACCGAGTATCAGGATGCCAACCTGGCTTTGTGCTGTGCCAGCAACAATGCGAAAGAGTGAATCTTCCGCGAGAACTGGCGTGACGTTAACCGTTTTCATAACCGTGCCTCCACAAGAGTGACACTCTCTACAAAGCTCTTTATGATTCTCTAAACGATCGGATGGAATTGTGCTGGAGCGGTGAAGACTCCCCCCTCACCCTAACCCTCTCCCCAACGAGCGGGAACCGGATAGCCAAAGACCCTCACATCCCGGCACTATCCCTTATGACAGGACGTTGCTCCTGTGCTTTTGACGAGGGTCTGGGAAGTGCCTACCAGAGTCATTTGAGTGTCAGCCAAAGAGAGAGTCACCTTGGCAGCCTTGGTTGTAAGCAGCACGCTCGTGTGTGATTGGGACCCTTGGGGGAGCTTTGCGAAACCCCTTCCCCCTTTGCTGGGGGAAGATCGGCCTGGGGTGTGAAGAACGGCTTTACGGCTAGAGACCCCTAGCTAGCCACGCTCCCTCTGGATCCGAGCCCTGTATCAGGTACGGGGCAGGCTTTTCGCCGGAATGACGGACTTATTCAAAGGCTTCCTGAGGGAACTGAATGCCGGATTACCCCGTATGCGCAGCACGCGCAGCTTGCGAATGCACTTAGGCTGAGGCTTCTTCCTTCCCCTTCTTATGCGCTTCCACCACCTGCACCTGGGTGCTGGCGGGCACTTGCTCATAGCCGATGAACTCACTGGAGAACGTCGCACGGCCCTGGGTGAGCGAGCGCAAGTCGGTTGCGTAGCGCAGCACCTCCGCTTGGGGCACTTCCGCTTGGACCTCCATCGTGCCCGGGGAAACCATGTCCATGTTATGCACTTTAGCGCGGCGGCTGGTGAGGTCGCCGATTACGTCACCCATGCGGTCTTCCGGCACACGTACGTTCATCTGCAAGACCGGTTCCAGGAGGACGGGCTTAGCCCTGCCCATGGCTTCCCCTAGGGCCATGGTGCCGGCAATCTGAAAGGCAAGGTCGGAAGAATCGACGGTGTGCTCCTTGCCGTCGACGAGCGTTACGCGCAGGTCGACCACCTCGCCACCGGCAAGCGTACCCTCTTTCATGGCTTCGCGGACACCCTTGTGCACCGCCTCGCGAAATGGTGCGGAGATTGCGCCGCCGAAGATCTTATCGACAAATTCGAAACCCTCGCCTCTCTCTGCCGGTTCGACCTCGATATTGCAGACCGCATACTGCCCATGGCCGCCGGTTTGGCGCACAAAGCGACCCTCCGCCGCTGCCTTGCCGGTGATTGTCTCCTTATAGGGCACTTTGGCTGGCACAGTCTTTACATCGGCGCCGAACTTGCGCTTCATGCGCTCGAGCGCGACGTTGATATGCGTTTCTCCAATGCCCGACAACAGTGTCTGGCCGGTTATGGGTTGCCGCTCAACGTGCAGGCTGGGGTCTTCTTCCGTAACCCGCGCCAGCGCGCTGCTGAGCTTTTCCAGGTCTTCTTTCGACGTAGGTTCGATCGCGGCGGTAAAGAGCCACTGCGGGAATGTCACCGCCGGTAACGTAAACGCTTGCTTCCGGTCGCTCAGGGTGTGGCTAGTTACCGTGTCCGCCAACTTGGCAACGGCGCCCAGGTCGCCCGCGGCGATGTGGTCTGTAGTTTCTTGTTCGCGACCGCGCATGAAAAGCAACTGACCGACACGCTCTTCAGATTCCGTGATCGCGTTCCACACGCGGGAATCCGAACGCAATGTGCCGGAATAGACGCGGACGAAAGTCAGCTTGCCCACGTAGGGATCGCCAAGAGTCTTATAAACAAAGGCAGCGAGCGGGCCTTCAGAGTCCGCAGTAAGCTCCACTTCTTCACCACCTTGCGTGGCGGTAGCGGAATCAACCTCGGCCGGCGAGGGTAGGTAACGAATGATCGCTTCGATGAGCGCCTGCACGCCGACGCTTCGCGTCGCTGAACCGCACAGCACCGGCGTGAGTTGGCCGGTAAGCACTCCCTCGTGGAGGGCGGTCTGCAGCTCTTTGGCAGAAATGTCTTCGCCTTCCAGGTATTTCTCCGTCAGGTCGTCGTCGAGTTCCACGACGCTCTCGATAAGGGTCTGCCGATACTCCTCAACGGTATCTTCGAGGTCTGCGGGTACCTCCGCCTCAGTCACCTCATTATCGGCATAGAGGTAAGCCGCATTCGCCAATATGTCGACCACGCCTCTAAAGTCGTCCTGGGACCCAATGGGAACATGCAGCGGCGCCACACTGTTGCCAAAGAACTCGCGCAGGCTGTCCAGCGTGGCAAAGTAGTCGGCATTCTCGCGGTCCATACGATTGACAAAAATCAAGCGCGGGAGTTCGTGGGCGGTGATGCGTTCCCATGACTCCTCCGTGCCAACCTGCACACCGCTTGACACGTCCACCACCAGCACCGCGCCATCCGAAACATGCAGGGCGCTGGCTACCTCTCCCGTGAAATCGGCATAGCCCGGCGTATCAAGCAGGTTTATCTTGGTGTCGTTCGATTCTACCGGAACGAGGGAGAGATTAAGGGAAATCTGGCGTTTGACCTCATCCGGATCGTAGTCTGAAACCGTGCTGCCATTGTCCACGGAGCCAAGGCGCCCGATGGCGCCCGTAGCGAACAACATCGCTTCTGCAAGAGAGGTCTTGCCTGCGCCCACGTGGGAGAATAGCCCAACATTACGAATTGCGTCCGTTGCATACGCCTTCATACGGTTTGTACCCTTAGTGGAGAAAGAGGTATAGTGCACTTAAGATTGGCATTATATACCAGAGCGCAGCATCGCACCAAAACTGCTCTGCCACTATGGTGACATGGCTTGCATTCTTTGGGCATTGCGTCTGCGCATCCCGCCTGATCGAGCGCGTTGTTCAGAGACCGAATTCTGTGCCCTACGAGTGTCGGTTAACACTCTAAAACGCGTTGCAGCAATTGTCCGTATGGGTATTCTGATTGCGGTTAGGGTGACCGTTGCCGCGCGGGAGAGGTCGCTGCGAAATCCAGCAGTAGCATTTCTGAGGCAAGCAAGGCCAGGAAGTGAGGAAGCACCATGAAGATCTTTCGTGTAGTGGTACTTGTGCTGGCAGTTATACACTTACTCCCGGTGGGCTTGACAGCCGCTGTCGGCGGATTTGCCGATGGAGGCAGCCTCTGGGAACGTCTTGCACTTATGCTGGTACATCCGGTGACCGCCATTCTACTCTTGATCATAGCCGCGCTGCCCACGCCCTCCCGCAGACTGCTCATGATTGGATCTGCAGTCATTGTAGTTAACGTGCTTGCCGATGTAGCGCTGGCGCTGGCCATCTCCGCAGGGACCATCCGAGGAGACTGGTGGCTGGCGCTCGTCTTTTCCGTAGTCCCGCTCATTGGGTTGGCCTACACGCTGGCATTGGTTACCCGCCGCGCCGATTAGGCCAATTGTGTACGGCGCTGGCCACTCGCGATCTTGTTCGGAAAACTTGCGATGCGGCTTGGCGTATCATTGATTTTTGTCGGCTGGCCTCGTCGGCCGCTCAAAGCAACCAGCGTTCAAGCAGGGTGCCGGGCTCATGCCCTAGCCGAAAGGAGTGTCAGGTGGCGGGCCAACTCGTTGCATCATTTCACACGCGGACGGCGGCGCTGCATGCCGTGGAGGAACTGGCAGCGCTGGGCTGCGACGTGGAGATGATGAAGGTCGAGCACCAGGGCTCGCGGGCCGCCCTGATCCGCCTAATTCTGCGTGTCGCGCAAGGCGGTGTCATTGGCGCGGCGGTCGCTCTCGTAACCGTCTTCGTGGTGCCGAGCGAATTTCTGTTGCCGATTATGGTCATTGGCGGCGCGGCCGGCGCGGTCTTCAATGTGCGTTTGACCCGCCCGCCAGAGCTGCCGATGGAAGTGGAAGATTCCAGTGTGCAAGTGTTGGTGATCGTTCAAGGCGCGAACCTTGAAACGGCGACGATGGTCCTCCGCAAAGAGGGAAGCACCGCAATCCAGCAGGTGCATGAGGATAACTAAGCGGAGTCGCCGTATCCCGGCTAGGATACATGCTGGGTTGTTACCCCTGGGTTTTCTGCAGGCAGGCGTTGCCTATTCCCCGTCACCTGCCGGCTCTACCTGCTCGAAAATCGCCGCAAGTTCTGCCGGTGTGGCAGCGCTCGCCTCCTCTTCACTGCCGCTATAGACCCTTGCCGTGGGCATGGAGTCATCCAGCGCCAAACCGTGGGCGGCCAGCAAGTCCGAGTCGCGTTCCGGATCCAGCCACTGCACTATCTGCGCGGGCGTATGGATACGCAGCGCTTGCTGGAAGAGACTTTGTGCTGCCGGCGCAGCGCGGGAGCCGGTCACGATGATGTGCGTTGGCGCGCGCAAGAGCCGCGCAACCGCCTGGCCGTAGGGTGCCCCGAAATACGCGAAGTGCCGAAATGTCTCGGCGTAGTTGGCGAGCGCGGTCTGGGCGATCGCGCGGTAGTGCTCGATCTTGGTGAGACGCCACAGGCGAACCAAGAGTTCAGCCGCGGCGGCCGAATCCGCCATGACTTCCTGCCGGTGGGCAAGTAGCCCCAGCGTCGCTTCGCCGAGACCTGGAACGCTATCCCAAAAGCCGCCGGTCGCAGGGTCGTGATGGTGACGGAGGATGTGCGCGGCAATCGCCTGGGCATGATCGAGGTATTTGCGGACGCCCGTACATTCGTACGCGTGGAGGAAGGCGCGGGCCGTAGCAGTCTGGTCCGGCAGCCAACCCCAGCCGTATGCCTTGCCATCCCAATTGCGGGCGACACCGCGCTCGGCATCCCACATGGCTTGCCATAGATGGTCCAGTATCGCGGTCGCGTGGCTGCGGTATGCTGAGTTCTCTGTCGTGCGAAAGGCGTCCAGGAAAGCTTGCGCTGTCAGCGCGTTTTCCCTCGCGTGAATAACCGGGTCAACGCACGTTTCGCCGAAAGCGCGTCGTTGCGCTGCAGGCAAGTCATAGTATTCTTTCGGGGCGAAGAATCCGCCATAAAACGCACCGGAGCCAGGGTCCCGCAGCTTGTCGACCAAGAACTGCAGCACACGGGCGCCGGTTTGCGCAAAGGCCTCCTCGCGAAAGACATGCGCGGCTTCCACGTAAAGCGTGACCAGCGCGGCGTTCTCTTCCAAAGTGCACTCGCGCTCCGGCTTCTCCCATTGGGCGTCGTTGGCAAAGCGGAAGAACACGCCGTCCTCTCGATCGAAGAGGTTGCTCAACGCCATCATGTCGAGGGAATGCTTGACCAGGGCGGCCAGATTGTAATCGAGCGCGTGTTGGCACCATTCCAGCGCGAAGTGCAGAGCCTCCGTGTGCGTGAATTTGGGCGCGTCACCCAGGCCGCCGTTCACGCGGTCGAACGCGTCCGTAATGAAGGCCATGGTCTCAGCGGGTATTGCTGGGGTCAGCACGCCGTCTGCGGCTCTTTCATCCGCTTCCGCTGCGCGCCGTTTCTCTTCCAGCGCGCTCAGCTTCTCACGAATCATGTCACGATTCTTGCGATACTCTTCCGCCAGTTCCACCAGAAAGTCGCGCGTCTCCTGCACGGGAATGTAGGTTGCGCCCGCCATGAGTTCGCCTTCCGGCGTGAGAAATGCCGTGGTGGGCCAGCCGCCGCGATTGTAGCGCCGGTCGATGTCGGGACGTTCCGCAGCGTCCACGCGGACCGGCACGAAATCGGTCTTGATAAGGTACTGCACCGTATCGTCGGAATAGGCCTGCTCATCCATCAGGTGGGACCACTGGCTCCACGCCGTCGTGATGCACAATAGAATGGGCCGGTTGCGTGCCTGCGCCTCGGCAAACGCCTCGGCCGACCACGCGCGCCAGGGAATTAGGTGGGCGCTGTGCGGGCGCGGCGAGAAACGGAAAGCTTCGCTTTGGGGAACCGAATCCATTGCTAGCTCGACTTCGGGAAGTTGAGACGGTCTTTCCATTATACCGAGAGGCAGCACGTGCCATTGCTCAGTAGCGCATGACCTCGGTGTGACAAGGGGTACAGTCGTGCAAAGTGCTATATTAGGGACTATCTGGAAAGTACCGCGTTCGCTCAGTGGACAGTGGAGCCGTTGAAGGATATATGAGTTGAATGGCTAAGTCATCTTGGGGAGCGAAGATGACCGCGCTGATTGACCACCATACAGCGACGTTTGGCCGCAGCCGTATCACCAAGCCACAAAGATGGAAGAAAGCCCCGAAAAACACCACGCTGACGGTACTGAGTTCTTTCGCCAAGGCCGCATGTCCGAAGCGATAGAGGAATACAGTGCAGCTATTGCGCTCAATTCTGCTGATTGTGCTGCCTACTTGGAGCGCGGGCGGGCCTTCAGAAACCTAGGGGAGCAAGAGAAGGCTACAGCGGATTTGGATCGAGCCATTTGTTTAAATCCAGAGCATGTTGGTGCCTACATCAACCGTGGGTTGGCCTACGAGATAGGAGGGGAATACCGGAAGGCTATTGTAGACTACAACCAGGCTGCTGCCCTTAGCCAAGAGCATGATCGTGCCTATGACTTCCGTGAGAGGGCCTTCAGAAACCAATTGGAACATGGTAAGTCTTTGGCAGACTACCACCGGACTATTGAATACAATCCAGAGAATGTTGACGCTTACCTTAAGCGCGGTCTTACCCTTGGGTTACTTGAAGAATACGAAAAAGCCTTAGCCAATTTCGAACAGGCCATTGCGCTCAAACCAACGCAGGACGGTTTAGCGTACTTCTTCCGTGGAATTGCCTATGGGAGACTTGGGCAATACTCGATGGCCATAGCAGATTTTGATCAGGTCACCAATATCAATCCACAGCATGTTTGTGCCTACTTCTACCGTGGCGTTGCCTATGGCCGACTAGGGGACTACCAACAGGCCGTAGCAGACCACACGCAAGTCATTTCAATCAACCCAGCACACTATCGCTCCTTCTTCAACCGTGGGTTTGCCTATGGAGCATTGGGGGATTTCGATAAAGCCATAGCGGATTACACTCAGGTCATTGCACTCAATCCAACTCATCATCGTGCCTTCTCTAACCGTGGGTTCGCATACGGAGTACTAGGTGAATTCAGGACTGCTGTATCAGACTACAGTCAGGCCATTGTACTCGACCCAAAGCATAATGATCGTGCCCACTTCTACCGTGGATTGGCATATGGGGTATTAGGGGACTATGGCAATGCCATGGCAGATTTTGACTGGGTTGCTTTGCCGAACCGACCAGATGCTGATGTCGTTACTCACTTTGGTACCACTTACGAGAAACTAGGGGAACACTGGCAGTCCATTGGAGACTACAATCGGGACATAGCACTCCATCCAGAAAAGGTCGACAACTACTTCAGCCGAGGGCTTGCCTACGTGAACTTAGGGGAATTCGGAAAGGCCCTAGCAGACTATAGCCAGGCCATTGAACTCAATCCAGAGCATGAACGTGGTTATCTCTGCCGTGGGTTGGTTTATTGGAACATGAGCGATCACAGTGCAGCCATAGAGGACTACAGCCGGGCTATTGCGCTTAACCCACAGTATGTTGGAGCATTTTTCAACCGTGGCCTTGCCTACATGCGTTCAAAGGAACTCGAGAAAGCCGTAACGGACTTCAGCCAGGCGATTGTACTCAACCCAAGAAATGATGGCGCTTACTTCAACCGTGGCCTTGCTTACATGGGCTCGAGGGAATTTGAGAAAGCCATAGCTGACTACGACCAAGCGATTGTATTCAATCCGGAAAGTGATAGCGCTTACTACCGCCGTGGCCTCGCCTACATGTTCTCAAATGCATATGAGAAAGCCATCTTGGACTTCAACCATGCGATTGTACTCAACCCGGTACATGATGGCGCTTACTCCGGTCGTGGGCTCTCCTACTGGAAGCTAGGGGAGATTGTGGAAGCAAGGCAGACTTTAGCCGAGCTATCGCATTCAACCCAAAGCTTGTTGTTGCATTTTTCTACCGAGGTCTAGCTCACGGGCGCATAGGAGAGCACAGAAAGGCCGTAGCAGACTTTAGCCAAGCCATTGCACTAAAGCCAGAGGATGATCGTGCCTACTTTAACCGAGGGCTAGCCTATCAAAGTTTAGGAGAATACTGGGAATCCATCGTAGACTATAGCAAAGCCATTTCAAACAACAATAGGCATGGTCGTGCATACATACGTCGCGGCTATTGCTATATGAAGCGAAGGGAATACAGGTTCGCCATAGAAGACTTCAATGTTGCCATAAAGCTCAATCCAATCCAGGCTGAATCCTTTAGATACCGAGGTCTAGCTAAGAATGAGCTAGGCATAGATGGTACGGCAGACCTGGACCAGGCAAAGTCCTTGGAATCGGAAATGGTGGTAGACGAAGAGCGGTTGCAGAACGGGAGCGATGGTCGCGACAGTAATTGACACCTAGGTACCCCTCAGTAGAAGTGGCGACCATATTGCATAACGTGTCTCATCGCGGCAGTTAGCGCATGGCAATAGGCGCCCGTCCGTCGCTTTCGCTAATTGCTCCACCTTGACCCCGCAGCAAGACCCTAACCTTACTGAGAGCGTCGTTGCCTTCGACGATTATCCATTGTCAATTCTATGAGAGGGAGCTTAGATGCGCGCGCTCGAAATCGATCAACACATGCGGCAAGTCGGCGCCTGGGTCGATTGGAGCAAGACCGTCGATACGTTTAAACTGGGCGAGCCCAGCATGGAAGTGCAGGGCATTGCCGTGGCGTGGCAGAGTCAATTGTCCACCCTAAAGGCTGCGCATGCGCTGGGATGCAACCTCTTCGTGACCCACGAACCTACGTTTTACACCCACTTGGATTCCGTTCCGGGGGAATTCCCCAAAGTCCATGCAGAGGCGAAACGGGCCTGGCTGACAGAGACCGGCCTGATCATCTATCGCTGCCACGACGTGTGGGACGTGATGCCGACGCACGGCATTCGCGATAGCTGGGCGCGGGGTCTTGCCCTGAAAGGGCCGCCGCTGGCCGAGGACGAGCGCCGCTGGTACGGACTATATGCGGTCCCGCACCAGACGGTGCATGAACTGGCGCAAGACTTCGCTGCGCGGCTCAGCGCCATCGGACAGGACCAGGTACAGGTGGTTGGCGACCTCACGCGCACGGCGGAACGCCTGGCGATCGGGACGGGTGCTGCCTGCCGCGTGCCCCACATGGCGCAATTACAGGACAAAGACGGTAGGCGCCCCGATGCGCTGCTGGTGACCGATGACGGCATGAGCTTCTGGCGAGACGGGAGTTGGGCGCAGGACCGCGACCTGCCGCTGCTGGTCGTGAACCACGCCACCGCCGAAGAGTGGGGCATGCAGTCCCTGGCGGAGTACCTCAAGGTTCAGTTCCCCGGCGTTCCCGTGCGGCACTTTCCCCAGGGCTGTCAGTACACGAGTGTCCGCGCCGAGTCTGGGTAGATAGGTTGAGCCGGCAAAGACTCTGAAGCTGCCAAATTTGATATGCTCTCCAATCGCGGAGTGTGGCGTAAACCGTGGTATTTCCCTAACTCTATCTCGCCAGGATGTGGTTTCTTCCGCCATGGCGTCAGTTGCCTTGACACCGCAGCGAGGCCCTTACCATACTGAGAGCGTCTTTCCTGTTGGGGACGATGACCTGTACGCAGGCTCGGCAAGTATCGCATAACCATTCTCGGAGAAGGCAGGTTCATGGCTGACACAATGGAAGCGGTGGTCTGTTACGGGCCTCAGGACTATCGGGTGGAGCAGGCCCCGATGCCGGTCATGACGGATGCATCCATGGTGCTGCGCATAGCCGCCTGCGGCATCTGCGCCAGCGACATCAAGTGCTTCGACGGCGCCGGCCACTTCTGGGGCAGCGAGACCCGCCGGCCGTACGTGATTACGCCCGTGGTTCCAGGCCATGAATTCAGTGGTTACGTGGAGTCAATAGATCCGGCTGTAGCGGAACAGCAGGGACTCCAAGTAGGCGATCTCGTGGTGGTAGAGCAGATCGTGCCCTGCTGGCAATGCCGCTTCTGCGCCCGCGGCAACTATTGGATGTGCCAGGTCAACCATATTTTCGGTTTCAAGGGTGGAATTTGCGATGGCGGCATGGCCACCCACGTGCGCGTGCCGCGCGGGGCCCTCGTCCACAAGGTGCCCGCGGGACTCACGGTGGAACAGGCCGCCTACGTGGAGCCGCTTGGCTGCGCGCTCCACGCGGTGGAACGCGGCGAGATCACCGTCGGAGATACTGTGGTGGTTGCCGGGCTCGGCAACATCGGCCTCTGCATGCTACAGGCCGCGCGGCTCTATTCACCGGGTAAACTCATCGGCATAGACCTGCATCCACGGCGCCGCGCCTTGGCCACCGAATTTGGCGCCGACGTGGTGCTGGACCCTGCCGGCCCCGACGCGATGGAGGCGGTTCTCGACCTTACCGACGGTTACGGCTGTGACGTGTACATCGAAGCCACCGGCCATCCCTCCGGGGTGACGCAAGGCCTGGACATGGTCCGCAAACTCGGCACGTTTGTCGAGTTCAGCGTGTTTGGGGAGGACGTGAAAGCGGACTGGACCATCATCGGCGACCGCAAAGAGCTGAACATCCACGGCGCGCATCTCAGTCCCTATACCTATCCGCTGGCAATGGACCTGCTACTGCAGGAGCAGGTCACCGTGGACCCGCTCATCAGTCACACGTTTCCCATTGGCGCCTTTCCGGACGCAATCGAAGCAGCGCACAATGGGGCCGAGGGCATGAAAGTGATGCTGGTTCCCGAATAGAAACAAGATGAGTCCTATTGCCTCTTCGCAATGTATGGAATCTGAGTAGCGCGGGGGCTTGTCCCCCGCTCTTGGATGGAGAGCTCACTTGCATGAAGGTGATGCTGGTTCCCTAAACGGCAGAGCTGAGCGTACTAATCAATAGGCCGGCCGGGTTAGCAATTGCCCAAGACAGCGAGCAATTGCGGCTCGTAAACGGATATTGAGCCCGTGCGACGAGCATAAATGTAGAGCGGGGGACTTGCCCCCCCGCTCTTGGATGGAAGACTCACTAGTAGAGAGCAATAGAATCCTCCACTCGAAGACCCGTGTGCACCTTCGACAACTCGGCAAACCGGGCCGAGAATGTGAAGAATTCCCCTCACCCCGGCTCTTTCCCGAGGGAGAGAGAGTAAGATTAGGTACACAGTTCGAAGTAATGTGAAGGTCTCCATCATGCGGCGTCTCCAGTTGGTGAGGGTCGAAACCATGTAAATCTCTCCGGTTTGTGGAGTCGCCCACTGTCTTGAGGTCACCAATCAGGAGATGACTTTCGGTCAGAGAGAAACATCTGCAGAAGAAAAGGAGTATTTGTCCTATGAAGATCGCCTGTCAAGAAAACAAAGTACCGGGAGACACCTTCCAGGAGAAGGTTGACAATCTGGAACGGTTCGGCTTTGCAGGCGTAGAGTTGATGCACGGCCATTTGGCGGAGCGGTTGCCGGAGGTCAAGCAAGCGCTGAGTAATAGCAGCGTGCAGGCCAGTACCATTTGCACCGGCTCAGAACACGATCTGCTGGGTGTGACCCAAGACGACCGCGCCGCGCGCATGGAGCGCTTTAAGGGTTTGCTGGCGCTGGCGGGTGAATTAGGACTGGTGGGCGTGATCGCCGTGCCAGTGCGGGGGCGCACGCCGATCTTCCCCGATCTTTCCCCCTACCAGTCCGGCGCGGACTTGGAGCGCAATCTCTATGTCGAATTGCTGCGGGAGGCGGGCGAGAGCGCCGCGCGTGAGGGCACGAATATCCTCGTGGAACCGCTCAATCGCTATGAAACGCACTTGGCCAATACGCTCGCGGACGGCGCGGCCATCTGCGCGGCGGCAGACCATCCCAACGTCAATATCATGGCCGACTTCTTCCATATGAGCATCGAGGAGGCGGACATCGCGGCCAGCATTCGCGAGGCGGCGCAATACGTCAAGCACGTCCACCTCGCCGACAGCAACCGCACCCAACCGGGCACGGGCCATACGGAATTCAATTCCGGCTTTGCCGCCCTGCAGGAGATCGGCTTCGAAGGGTTCATGGCGCTGGAGTGCGGCATCACCGGCGATCCGGAAGAGTCTTTACCTGCCACGGCGGCCTACTTGAAGAGCTGCATGACGTAGCGCAGCATACTGCAAACTCTCGCTTCGCATGGACACTCTTGTAATTCCCTGAACGTGAACAAAGAGTTTCCTATTCACACAAAGAACTTTGCATGACATAGTTCGGCGCTTCAAATCCCCTCTCCATTGAGGGAGAGGGCTAGGGTGAGGGGGGATCATCGCTAATCCAGGCCGTATCCCTATGGCTCTGACAGAATCAGACAAGGAGGCATCCTAGAGGCAATGGCGCGCATACCACCGAGATAAGTTGCTGGACTTAATGCCGTGCATCGTTAAGGTACTAAGACTTTCTGCTGTTGCGATTCAATGAATGCAAGGAGGGGTATTAATGAGAGTAGGGTTTGGTCAGTTTAAGGACCCGTCGCCGGAGTATCTGCACTTTGCTGCGCAGTATGGCGCAACGGATGTGTTGCTGAACACGGCGAACTTGCCCGGCGACAACGGGCGCTGGGAACTCGACGACCTTGTAAAGCTGCGCAAGAACATCGAGCAGTACGGCCTCAAGCTCACGGCCTTGGAAAACGTGCCGGTCGAATTCTATGACCACGTAATGCTGGGTGGACCGCGCCGCGACGAACAAATCGAAAACATGGTCGCCACCATTCGCAATATGGCGCGGGCGGGCATACCAATCTTTGGCTATCATTGGATGCCGTCCAGTGTCTGGCGCACCACACCCGCGGAGATTCGCTGCGGCGCGGTGGCCACCGCCTTCGACTACGCCGAGGCCGAGCAAAGGGCGATCAGCCACGGCCGCGAGTATAGCGAAGAAGAGGTCTGGGAAAACCTGGAGTATTGGATCAAGCTCATCACGCCCATTGCCGAGGAAGAAGGCATTCGCTTGGGCATCCACCCTTGCGACCCGCCGATGGAGCGGCTGGGCGGCATTCCGCTGCTCTTCCGCAATTTTGCCTCCTACAAGCGCCTCATCGAAATCTACCCATCCGATTGCAACGCAATCGAGTTCTGCCAAGGGACGTTTGCCGAGATGCAAGGCGAGGATATCTACGAGATGATCCGCTACTTTGGCGAGCGCAAGAAGATTCTCTACGTCCACTTCCGCAACGTCTCAAGTCCCGTACCGAAGTTCCAAGAAGAATTCATCAATACAGGCTACGTGGACATGCACAAGACGATGCAGATTTACCACGAGGTCGGCTTCGACGGCTTCTTCATCGACGACCACGTGCCGCAGACCGACGGCGATTCCGCCTGGGGCCACCGCGGTCGCGCCTTCGCCAACGGCTACATCCAAGCGCTCATCGACGTGGTGACGAAAGAGGGGAACTAGCGGATTGGAGGCAACTGCCAACGGGACTTCGAAAGGTGTTCGTTGCGCGTTCTACCGTCGCGAAGGTGGTGTATCGGCCTCTGACCGGTCACGCATGAAGTAACCCTCGAGCAATCCTTCGATGCGGGCTACGCGCTGCCCCAGGTCAGTCACTTGCCCTTGTAAGCGCAGAACGAGACCGCCAACGGCTACCGCCGCAATGACCACCGTCGCTAGTGTTGTCAGAAACTCGAAGTTCATTGACCATCTGCCTCGCGGCCTTTACGGACGCCACTGTCTATGACTACAGCGATGTGCCCACACTAATCCCCTCGGCACATTGACGGGGTCTTGCGTAACAGGAAACACGTGGCAATGACGACTCTACCCAAATAGACGTCTAATGTGCACTAACCTAGAATTGTGATGATCGGCAACTGCCCGAACGGGCTACTTTAGCGCCGCCGATGGGTTCTTATGGTTGTACTATGTCATACTTTCAAATAATGTAAATAGTTTACGAAGTGGTACTACCTCCTAGACTTTACCTAGTTCCATCAATGGATGGGGGCTCCATCAATTGCGAGGGCACCGTAAACTCATAGTTGACACGTGGAATCGTAGGCACATTACGACCTGCCAACAAGATTCGAGTGTACGCAGCGCAGGAGAGACCTGCTCTAGTGCGAGTTCCTAGTGGTTTCTATGAAGTGTTTGTCAGCCAACTCATCGGATAAGGAGACAATATGACCACGGAATCTACTGGCGCTCAGTTGCACGCGTCGTCCCTTGTTGTCGACTCCCACAATGATGCAATTGTGGCCTACCTGATCCGCAAAGGCGAAAGCATCGCGGGACCGGATGCACCGGCCCGCTCGGAGCCGGAGAGCGCAGTGACGTTTTTACGGGGATCGATGATGCCCCCCGGGCGCGAGATGCAGGTCAACCTGCCTAAGTTGCGTACAGGCGGCATCGACGTGGTTTACTGCGCGGTGGACGTCACCCGCGTCTGGGGCAATCACCTGCTCTACGCCATGGATGCCTTTGGCTGGTTTCTGGCGGAGGTGGACGCCCATGCCGACCAGATTGCCGTGGCGACCACAGCAGATGAGATTGAATCCATTGCGGCGAGCGGTCGGATCGCCGCCGTGCTCACCATCGAGAATTCCGAGGTACTGGAACGCAGCCTCTGGGTGCTGCCCATGCTCCATCGTCTCGGCGTGCGTTCCATGACGCTGACCTGGAGCTACCGCGCCCACGCCGCCGATGGCGCGTTCGAAAACGTGAGCGGCGGCGGCCTGACGCACTTTGGGCGTGATCTGGTGCGCCTGATGAACGAACACGGCATGATCGTGGATATTTCGCACATCAGCGACCGGGGTTTTTGGGACGTGATGGAGGTCATAACCGCGCCCATCATCGGCTCCCACAACGCCTGCCGTGCCCTCTGCGACCATCCGCGCAACCTGACCGACGATCAGATTCGCGCCGTAGCCGCCAACGGCGGCGTGATTGGCGTGACCTATGTGCCCGCGTTCGTGGATGAGGACGAAAGCAAGCGCACTCTGGAACGGCTGCTCGACCACTTCGATCACATCGCTCAGGTCGGCGGCACGGACTGCATCGGTCTGGGATCGGACTTCGACGGCGGCGGCGACGTGCTGAAAGACGCCACCGTGGTGCCGCAGATTACCGAGGGCTTACTGGCCCGCGGCTGGCAGGAAGACGATCTGCGCAAAATGCTGGGCCTCAACCACTTGCGCGTCTTCCGCCAAGTGTGTGGGTAAGCATAGAGAATTGCCGCAGCGGCTGTGCTAATCTGGAGGCGTGGAGTTCTGCTATCCACACGAACAGTGACGAGATGTGGCTCGGGCACACTTGAACAGCAATTGCGGCGATTGTGCATGTAGAGGATAAACGCAATGGAACTCGGACGATTCCTTTCAGGATTTGGCAGACAAAGAGATGACGACCCGACGATGCCGGAGAGCGTACGCGAAGAGGCGACCGATGCACTGGATGCCCGGCCCTCAGACCGGTCGCGGGTGCCGCCGGGACAGTGGGTAACGCGCGGCTGGCCGGTGCTTACGTACGGGTCAACGCCGCGCTTCGATCCCGCTAGGTGGGACCTCCGCATTGTCGGATTGGTGGAAAATCCAATCACCTGGGACTACGAGACTTTCATGGGCCTCTCCACGAAAAAGGTGCTCTGCGACATCCACTGCGTCACCACGTGGAGTTTGCTCGACAGCGTGTTTGAGGGCGTGCCGGCCCTCTACGTTGCGGAACAGGCCCAGATCAGGCCCGACGCAACCCACGTGATCGCCCACGCCGAGCAGGGCTACACCGCCAACCTGCCGCTGGCCGACTTCCTGCGCGACGACGTGCTGCTGGCGTACAAGCACAATGGCGAAAACCTGGCCCACGACCACGGCTGGCCGTTGCGCCTCATGGTGCCCCACCTTTACTTCTGGAAGAGCGCCAAGTGGCTGCGGGGCTTGGAGTTCGTGAACGCCGATGCACCCGGCTTTTGGGAACAGCGCGGCTATCACATGCGCGGCGACCCCTGGACGGAGGAGCGCTACGGGTAAGGGCGCCGGCACGGCGGCCGCTGGTGAAATGGTGCGGTGTCTATGCCGACGGGCGTCAGTTTTCGGTAGCGCAGGTTTGCAA
Organism: Chloroflexota bacterium; assembly: GCA_965207135.1. Classification (GTDB taxonomy): domain Bacteria; phylum Chloroflexota; class UBA11872; order VXOZ01; family VXOZ01; genus VXOZ01. The sequence goes on from OZ242272.1 coordinate 471,307, forward strand.
CTTGCGTCCGCCGCCCGCAGAGTATCCCCTCTCCAGGTGGGAGAGGGTCAGGGTGAGGGCCGATCGTGAGAGCGAGAATCTCCTCGAGAGACTTCGTGGAGAAGCGTGATCTGCCGACAGTGGAGAGAAAGGCAGGGGCACGACATGTCGTGCCGCTACGCCAAAATAGGCGGCGTTCTCGCTCTGACCCGTAGACTAAAGCAGCAAGGACGCTCGTCTATTCGAAGCCTTGCAGCCATGCGCTGCCCAGGAGGCGGGGGATTAAGTCCCCGCGCTACTGAAGAGTAGGCCCGGGCAAACTTGGATAGGCAATTGGTACACAGACCTGCCCTGCGCATGGGCAATTCAGTAGTTACAACAGAGATGCAGCTACCCAGTGGGAGGTTGTCTTGACGAACACAAGCTGCTCGACGGCACTCTTCAAGGACCGCGAACTGACTGCCGCTCTCGATGCTATCGCGGAAGTCGGCTTTCCCCAAGCCGAGTTAAACGTGCGAGAGCCGCATGTCTATGGGGCGGACGCGCAAGAGCAGCAGCGCCTCATAGACCTATTTGCTTCGCACACTGTTCAGGCAAGAACGATGCACGCGCCGTCGGGCCGCTCAATTCTGGGGACTCTGGACCAGGAGTGGCACCAGGAAAGCGTAGACATCCTGGCTCCACACATACGCATGGCCGGCAATCTCGGTCTCACTGAAGTGGTGATTCATCCTATCCCCAGCCGTACTCTGGTGCCCGATGACGCGGATCCCACGCTGCGCCGGCGGATGGAGGATGGCATTCGACGTTCGCTCGACGCGCTGCTGCCCTCTATCGAGGAGGCCGGCGTCCGGGTGACGCTGGAAAACCTGCCGTATCCGGATTATCCGCTCAATAACATGGGTGACTTGCGGTCGGTGATTGAGCCCTATCCCAGCGCTTCCGTGGGGCTGATCTTAGACTTCGGGCATGCCGGCCGGGTCGGACGCGATCCGTCGGACGAGCTGCGCGCCGCGGGAGAGCGCCTCTGCGGTACCCACATGCACGACATCGATTCCCGCGACGGTCTGGTGGACCACCACTCGCCTGCCTTGGGCTATTTCGACTGGGCTGCCATCCGCCGCACGTTTGACGAAATTGGCTACCAAGGTCCATGGACGATGGAGGTCAGTAAGACCAGCCGCGGCGAGAGCCTGGAAGAACTGGCCGCGGAAATCGCTCACTGGCTGGCGGCTTGGCTATAGCAGAAGGGCAATCGCAAAACAGCGTTTCTGCGGTACCTACGAGACGATCACGCGTCTTCTTTGAACGACCACAGCGCAGGATCCAGGGCTGCACATGTCCCTTCAATACCCGGAGGGCCACCGAAATTTGCCTGTTCAACTGCCTTGAACCAGGCGGCTTGGATTTGCCGTCTAGCATTGGCATCTGAAAGGCCTTGTGTTTTCGTGACCCCCAAGGACTCAGTTGCGCGGCGTACACACGTATCGACTGCAACCGGGATGGTGTTCATCTTTTCGATCTTTGCGTTGCCTGGCGCTGCCATCAAGCGAACCCACATCGGCCCAATTTTCGGACCCTTCAGTAGAAAGAAACAGTAACCGCTGTCCGTTGTAGAGTGCAATTCGTATCGCAGTTGCTTTGCGTCGCCAACTCCTTCGTCAATCACCCGACGCACCGGACCATCATCGTGTGCCAGCATGTGCGCAATGTTCTTCCAAGCTTTGACGTTCTTGCTTGGAAATCTACCGCTTACCTTGCAGTTCTTATCAGACAACACTGAAGAAAGTACTTCGGTAGGCATGATTGATACGCTGGAAGGATCAAAAGCTTCTGGATGTGCGTCCAAGAGAGCGACACCGTTTCGCCACAGCTTCCTGGCATCACACATTAGGTCAACTGCTCCAATGAAAGTCAGGAACAGTCGCACCTCTCTATCGGAGGCACCAGAACTGCGCAGGCAGTCTGCGGCGATTACTTCTGGCATTTTCGCCCACCCGCTCGAGCGGCCACAGTAGAATTCGTTGGCGATTCTCTCCGCTATGCGAGCCGCGGCTTCTACGTCCTCGTGGTTCCACATCTTGGGCAAACTCTCCTAAGTGCAGAAATTCTGATTGGCACACCACTGTGTTTGCCGATTTGTTCGGCTTTACTTCTAGACTATGCCTTGCCGCCAATTGTATAGCATTTCCGCGCCCACCGTGCCTTCGAAGACGTGGCCTTTGTCGAATTGGTGCACTGTGAGGTTGTCCGGTTGGCCGGAAGCTGCGTAAGCTTTGCGGATGCGGGTGAGGCCCCGTTCGGCCCACTCGTGGGGGATGAGCTTATCCTGCAGGCCCCACTCGATGACCATAGGCCGCGGCGCAATGAGCGAGAAGATTTCAGGAGTATCCCCGTAGAGCAACAGGCTGGGAATGAGCTGCGAGCCGCACTGTTTTAGGTTCTGGAAGCGTTCCTGGTACATGTTCAGACAGCCGGAAGGCACGCAGACCTTGATGCGTGGGTCCATGGCGCTGATAATCATCGTCATGCGCCCACCATAGGAGAGGCCCGCCGCCGCGAGCATTTCGGACTCCACGTACGGCAGCGATTGCAGCACATCCAGCGCCGCGTGCAGGTCGCAGAGTTGGTAGCCCACTACCGTGCGGCCCAGCAGGGTGGCGGCCATGTAGTTGCGGCAGCAGTAGTCGGGCTTGGGGTCGGGATAGTGCGGCTGGCGCTCGCCGAAGCCGCGCTGGTCGGGCGCAAGCACCACGTAACCTTGTTCGGCAAAGCGATGGCCGAAGTCGTATTGCGCGCGCTTTATGTCCGCTACGCGCTCCGGCGTATCCGCGATGCCGACGACACTGTCTTTTCCGAACTGGCCGTGCCCGTGCAGACACAGGATCGCGGCTGACTTCTGCGCTGCAGATACACCTTTTGGCACCAGGAGATAGGCCGGGACCCAGACGTCCCGCTCGGTCTGGTAACGAATCTTGTGGCGGACGTATGAGCCGCAGTCGGCTTCTTCTTCATACTCTACCTTGAGCGCGGCGCGCTCCGGCAGGATGCCCAGCAGGCTCAGCACCTTGGCGCGAAATCGTTCTTGCCAGTCGCGGAGCTCCTCAGTGGTGGCGCCGTTGAAGAGCATGGTGGGTTCCGCTTCGTCAACGTGCTGGGAAAGGTCGTATTCAAACGCGAGCGGGCGCATAGTGGATGCCTCCTTGTGTGGGAAGGACGGTCAATATTCGGGTGTGTACACTTAAGTATAGATGCCCGCTGGTTCGGGGAACTTGAGGATTGGCGACTTCATTGACAGAATTCGCAAACTACCGTGCGCTGTTTCGCACTCAGGTCATTCCGAGTGCAGCGAGGAATCTAGAGTACATGCCGGATGAAGTCCAAAAAGAAATCCAATAGGATTAGACCCTTGGATTCCTCACTTCGCTGCGCTCTGTTCGAAATGACATGCGCATATGGCATGTGCGGCGCTCAACTTTAGTTCCTTTGCCAACACGCTTGCCAGTGAATTTCTTGACACACAGGAGATTGACGGAAACTGCTCTGGGAGGAACCCCACAGACCTGAATTCCGGCGTTCGCCGGAATGACGATCAGTTTGGCGGGTCTGCGCGCCGCTCATGACCAATTAGGCCAAAGGCTCTTTAGTCTCCGCCGGTTCGGCGCTGTTGGTGGGAGTGGGTCGCGCGCCAAAGTCGCGCCAGCCCCAGTCCACGTGCAGTCGGGGCAAGTCGAATTCGTAGTACCAGCGGATGCTCACCGGCCAGCCGTCGGGAGCGTAGAACGCGTAGAACAACGCCGCGCGGCCGGGGGCTTCAGCCAGGACCGTTACCGGGGTAATGTCTCGAAATAGTGCCGGATCCTCCTCAGTTTTCAGGTACTCAAGGAGAGCGCCTTCAAATTGCTCGGCCGCATTCGGCCTTAGGCTGTCCAGGTCAATCGGCTCGTGGGCATTCCAAAGCGGCAGGCTGGGATCGGGTGCGTTGCTACCCCCTTCGCACGATACCCACACCGGCGTGCTCCACGCGTATTCGCCGTCGGTCTGGCGCAGGCGCACGTAGTATGCCCCTTCACCCAGGGGCTGCTCGTCGGTGTGGTCCAGCGTGGCATCCAGCGTACCGGGAAACCAGGATGCCAGGCAGCGGTCGCCACGGATTAGATCCACCCGGTCGATCGGCGCGCAGGCGTGGGCGCGAATGTGCACGTCTACTGCTCCGTCAGACTCGATGATACTCCCGGCAGGTTCGCCGTTTGCGCTCACGTCCAGGATGATGCGCGCGCCGGTCGTGGCGAAGGTGCGGCGTTTACGGATAGCCTGCCAAATTTCCTCCCGCTCGCAGGCGGCGGCGAAAACTCCGGCTACCTGCCCGCTGCCAAACGCCGTATCCCGGATGTTGAGTTCGTGGTTGAAGCGTCCCCGGAAACAATGCGCTGCCATGGGCGCGCCGAGCGTGGGCAGGTGCACGTCGCTGGAGCCAATCACCGCCGGATGGTAGCCGTGGCGGAGCGCCCGTTGCAGTACCCATTCGAACGCGCCGTGACCGCTGGTTACTTCCAGCAGCGGCGCTTCTTTGGTGGGATATGCCGTCCAGTTGGGCGGCCCGCCGCCGATGTGGGCTTCCAAGAGCACGTCGTCACGCGCGCCGTAGGCCGCCATCACGTCGTCCATGGCAGACTTCATTGGCAAGTGGGTTGCTTCATGTCCGAGAAACACCACGTTGCGGTCGCCGCCTGTGCCGGGATGCGCCTCGTAAGCGAGAAACGGCACATACGTCCCAGGCTCGTCGTTAGCGCGAAAGGCTTCCTGGTGGGCCTGCCAGACCTCGGGACGGTCCTCGTCATTGGGCGCGGACATCGGACCCGGTGCACAGAAGTCCAGGCGGCCCACTTGCCGCGCCTGGTCATGTCGTCTGGCGGGGTGCACCTTGAAATTCGGCTCGCTCATCAGCGCGAGCGTGGTGTCGCCCCAGCTATGGCAATGCAACTCGCCCCAATACAGGCGTCTGCTTGGCTCCGGCTCGCAGCGCGTGGGATTGCTCAGCGCCTGCAGGCCGTTTCGCTCGTCCGTGGCAGTGAAACGGTAGAGCCCAGGTGACGTGAGGCGCACGTCGTCGACAATCAGGATGCCCTGTTCCTGCGTCGTGAACGAGACACTTGGCGGGAGGATGTCGTGTGAACCAGCGGAGCCGGTCAAGGTCACCGTGCCCCGGTACTGGTCGCACACGTTGCGATGCCGGTCGAAGGCAATGAGATGGAGGGCGAACGGCTCATTTGGCGCGACTATCGAGGGGCCAAGCACGCGCAGCATGTCGGCGTGAGGCTCCGGCGTAATCCGAATGGTTGCGGGACTGCAGGCGAGCGTGCGGTAAGTCCCGCTGCCGGTGCGGTCTACCGCGAATACGAAACTCCCAAGGGTCGTGGCGTCGTAGACCTCGCTGCCGACGCCGCCCTGGCGGCGGTCTCCCACCCGCAGGGTGAAGCGGTCGCCCGGTGCGAGCGCACCATCCGTCACCACCACTTGGGCAAAGCTCGGCCGGTGGGACTGGTTGAGCGAATTCACGATCAGGCGCAGGTTTGCCGCCGCATTGGATTCAAGGGTGACGAAGTCACGTCCCGGCGGATTGTAGTCCTGCACACGGTGCCCGAGCAGAAAGCCATATCGCTGAAAGAGGAAGCCGCCACCGGCCTGCACGGTTTCGCGGACGGTGACCGTAAGCTCCCAGGTGCCGACGCGACCCGCCGGGAGAGTGAGCGCCAAGCCGCGGTCTGCCACGCCATCGCTGCCGCAGAAGGCAACGTCGCACCGGTCTGGCTCGGCGGCGGGCATGGACTGGATTTCGATTGACACCCGCTGGGGGTTAGTACGCGCCACGGATCGCCTCCCTATGGGTTAGAGGAGTTGAACCAAGATCAGAACGCCGGCGTCGCGAGCCGCATCGAATCCGCTCGCCGCTATTCTTGCGAGGACATTACACGGAGGCAGGTGCGCCCTCTTCATAACCACCTGCCCTCTATTTCATTTGCGCCACTAACAACTGGAGCCGACGAAGGGATTCGAACCCATAACCTGCGGTTTACAAAACCGCTGCTCTGCCATTGAGCTACGTCGGCGTGTACTATAGATCAAGGCCGCGTACTTCGATTGACAACCACGATGCTCGGCAAGGGCCGAGTGCGCGACGTGAAAATGCTCCTGTGGACACACTTGAATTATAGGAGTGGCGCGGAAAGAGGGTCAAGCACGCAGCTTTGCCATTGCTTCAGTGCGCGCCCTGTGTCAAACTCCACCAGTGGGCGCATCCCGCGGAGAAGGCGTGTTCTACGAGGCGCGCGCTGTGTCGGAGACGGCTTAGTCGGCAATAAGCGCCATCGGAAGAGCAGCGGCAAGACTCCCAAGGGTGTTGGCTGGAGTCTGAAGGCGTATGATAGAGAGGGAGGGTTGACACGTGTACGGGGTTGTCGGCTATCTTAATCGCGCGGGTGATGGCTTTGCGCCAATCGGCAGCATCGCTTTGAAAATGCTGCGGTCGCTCTCGCCTTACGCTCCAGACTCAACCGGGGCCGCGTTCTTTGTACCGCAGACGCACGGTCAGGTCCTCGTAGCCGTGAAGATAGAAGGCGACGACGTGCGCACGCTGAGCGGGCGCGTGGTGCGGCGGGTGGGCCGCATGGCAAACGTCCTGAAGTCGCGCATGGTTGGTCACACGCTGCAACTCGTACTCGATACGGTAGAGGATGTGTATGGGGTTGTAACCGTCGCCGAAAGCGTGTGCGAGATCGGGGGCGTCGAGTGTTTCAGCGTCGGCCGCCGCCTCAGCATCATCAAGGACGTAGGCCCCATCGATCATCTTGAAGAAGAGTACACGCTCTCAGATATTCGCGGTACGCACATGATTGGCCAGGCCCGCATGGCTACGGAGAGTCGTGTGGACGCGAGTCACTCGCAGCCTTTTTGGGCGCGGCCGCGACCCGACATGGCCGTGGCGCACACCGGACAGATTACCAACTACCATAAGCTCCGCCGCAAGTATGAGGCGCAGGGCCAACGTTTCTTCACCACGAATGATGCGGAAGTCATCGGCGCTTTCCTGGCTATGGAAATGGAACGAGGCGCAACGCTTGAAGACGCAATGCGAGCTTCGCTTGACGTGCTCGACGGCACCTATGCCTATGTGGCGGCTACTGAAAACGAACTTGGCGCAGCGAAGGACTTCATGGGCGCGCGCCCGCTTGTCATTGCCGAAACCGATGAATTTGTGGTGGTAAGCACTGAAGCCGCCGCCATTTGCGATGGGCTGGAGCAGGAGTTGGTGACGTGGGAGCCTGACGCAAAGGAAGTGCATGTGTGGGCCACGCGGACGCCGAGCGCGGCTGACGCGCATGAGCAAGCGACAATACTTTAGTCAAATTGATGTTCTTCATTGAAGCCGTTGATCGTACTACTCGTGAAGTAAACCAGCTCATTCGCCACGCGATCGAGCAGGGGCAGCACGACATCCACGTATACGACCCGCGGGGCCGGCACAGTCTCGGGGTGGCGTTGTTCCAGCAGGTGCATCTCATCTTTGCCGGGAGCGTGGGCTTCTATTGCGGCGCCATGGGCGACGGGCCTACGGTCGAAATCCACGGCAGCGCGGGCTGGAGCACGGGAGAAGGGCTCCAGAGCGGGAGCGTTGTCGTACGCGGCAACGCGGGGAACGCCACAGGCGCCGCCATTCACGGGGGCAGCGTTTGCGTACATGGCAGCGCCGCCGCCCGCACTGGAATCGCAATGAACGGTGGTATGGTGGTTATAGGGGGAAATGTGGGGTACATGAGCGGCTTCATGATGCATCACGGAGACCTCATTGTCTGCGGCAACGCGAGCGAGCGGCTTGGCCATGGCATGAACGGCGGCCGCATCTTTGTCGCGGGAGCGGTGAAGCAGCTCGGCGAAGGCGTCGTCGAATCCGAATTGACGGGGGAAGAACGGGACCACGTGGAAGGAGTCGTCACAACTGCCGGCCTGTCCCACGCGCGTCCGTTCCGCAAGTTCTGCGCCGGTAGCGTAGAAGATTCCCTACGTACGGGAGGCTGATACCAGTCATGGATTCGCTCGAGAAGACTGAGAGCACTCAGTATACGCCACAGGTCTATGCTGAAATTCAAGAAAAGGCTGAGACCGGTCACTTTCGTGTGGGGGGCACCGGCAGGTCGCGCATTCTCCCAACGTTTGATGACCTTTCGCTTATCCCCTGCTCCCTGAGCCGGGTGCCGTTGGAGTCATTCTACGAGCAGTGCACGACCACTACTACCCTGGGCACCCGCTTTGCCGCGCAACCGCTGGAACTGAGCACGCCGGTAACTATTGCCGGCATGGGCGCGAAACTGCTGCCGCAGGCGGTGCGGGCCGCGCTGGCGTACGGGGCGGCACAGGCGGGAATACTCTACACCACCGGCCACGGCGGCATGCTGGCCGCAGAGCGGAAATATGCCAATCTCTTGTCCTATGAGGTGCTTCCCAGCCGCATCGGTTTCAAGCCGCGGCACCTCCTTCAGGCCGATGTCATCGAGCTGGTCAGCGTACGCGGCGTGAGCCCAAGTATCGGCATGCCGGAACAAAATAGCCCGGGAACAGGGCAGCCGCCGGGTTCACCTCAAGAAACGGCTTATTCGCGGCTCTCGCATTCACCGACGCGCCACCCCGATTGGGTGGGACCGGACGATCTTCCCAAGAAGGTGGAGGAGTTGCGGGAAGCCACCAACTGGCAGGTGCCAATCATCGTCAAGATTAGTGCGGCGCATGTGTTCGATGACGTCCAGATCGCGGCCAAGGCGGGTGCGGACATTGTAACCGTGGAAGGGATGGAGGCCGGCGCCTCAACCGGACCGGCGATCCTCAACGAGCATACCGGCGTGCCCGGGATTGCGGCGGTCTGCCAGGCGCGGCGCGCGTTAGAGGTGCTAGGGCTTGAGGACGAAGTCAATCTGATACTCTGCGGCGGCATCCGCAGCGGTGCCGACATCGCCAAAGCGCTCGCGCTGGGTGCGGACGCCGTCTCCATCGGCACTGCGGCGCTGGTTTCCTTGGAGCCCTGGGCCGGGCATGTAACTGCGCAAGACGAGGGCGATGGTGCGGCGCACTGTGCAGACAACGCCGCTGCGGGCGCAGATGTGGGCACTACACAACCGCCGGATTTGGCTGCAGACTTGCCGGGATTCGATGATGCCGCGTACCGCCTGGCGAACTTCATCACCTCTCTAACGCAGGAAATTCAACTGCTGGCGCGGGCGTGCGGCAAAGCCAACGTGCATGACCTCGAAGCCGAAGACCTGCGTGCGCTTAGCCTTGAGGCCTCATTGATCACCAACGTCCCGCTGGTGGGCATGGAAACCGTGGTTGGGCGCTGACACAATCTGAGCTTAAGAGTTCATGTTATGATTGTGGGCGCAATCGGGCTCGCAGTCATTGTCTTGAAGTCTATAGTTTGAATCTATTAAAGATATGCTTTACACTGGATTCAAGACACGGCTGCGGCGCAATGTTTGCGCATTGCACGACATAATGTAGATGGAAGAAACTCTTGGCAGCTACAGCAGTAGAGCCGCCCCCCAATCGCCAGGAATCCGTTGACCGCATTACGCCGGTCGTAAGCAGCGTGTCGCGGCGCAGGATCGATCGGCTGGTATTGCGCAAGTATCTGCGGCGGCTGGTCACGCTTGTCCTCTGGCCTTCAATCGACATAGTCGTGACGGTTCTTTCCAACTACCTGATCTTGCGATTCAATGGGTTTGTTGCCACGGCAGCTACCATCCTGTTGATGATTGTCCTCAACGGTGCGCTTCTCTACCTGCTCATGCTCGAGCTCGATTTTTCCGACTGGATCCGCGCCAAGACCGAGCGCCTGCAGAAGATTCGGAGATTCGTGCACGCGACGGATAGGCGGCGCGACCTCCTCATCCTGCTGGTGTACACCTTCTCCGGTCCCACTATGGCAGGAGTGCCGCTCATCTGGCTCATGGGAATCACAGGCAGGCGGGCCTATTCCCTAGTGGTCATCGGCACCACCCTGAACGGCATCTTCTGGGTAGGCGCAATCTACAGCAGCATCTGGGCGATTCTGGGGGAACTCTTCGCATTCAGCCTGCCCTTTTGAGCAGCGAGTTCAAAGTGGACACAGTCCGGTCTCAGGCCAATCGACTGTGTTTGGGCGGCACCGGATATGGGGTCTTCCTTACGCCTAGAGCTCGCGTCGACACGTAAACCTAGTGCCTCCGACCAGAATGCAGAGCCGCTTGCCAGAGGGCCAATCTTCCTTCCCCTGTAACTACAGAATCACTTCTAAAAGTGTAGACAAACATACCGAGTGCGTATATAATTTCAAGATACTCGGCAGGTGTTTTGTGCCTCTAGACTAGGAGGATCACCATGGCGGCTCTTGTTTCTCGCAGAAGGTTGTTTGCAGCCACTGGCGTGATGAGTGGCGGGATCGCGCTGGCCGCGTGCGGCGCGGTGCCCGCGGCCGCGCCCTCGAGCGAAGGCGATGCCCCGGCTGCGGAAGAGTCCGCGCCGGCCCCAGCGGAGCCGGTGACCATTAGCTTCTGGGCCTACAGCGGCTTTGCCACGCCGGACGGGCTCGGCTACAACATCGTGGATCGGTTCCGGGAACAGAACGAAGACGTCAACGTCGAGGTCCTGCCCATCCCCATCGGCTTGGCGGCTAAGGAAAAGTTCATCACCGCGGCGGCTGCCGGTTCACCGCCTGAGGTCTTCTACATGGACCGCTACTTGGCCGGTCAGCTCTCCGCGCCGGGCTTTTTGGCTGACCTCACCCCGCGCGTGAATACGTCCAGCGTATTCGTGTGGGAAGACTTTTGGCCCAAGCTCCGTGAGGACGTGACGTGGAAGGGCAAGGTCTACGCCGTGCCCTTGCATACGGACGGCCGCGCCTTCCATTGGAATGAGGAGCACTTCATCGAGATTGGCCTGGACCCTGAGGAGCCGGTGGGTACCTGGGATGAGCTAGAGTCCGCGATTACGCGGCTCTACAAGACCAGCGGCGACGCGGTGGAACGCATTGGGTTCACCCCCACGTTCGGCAATCCGCCGCATTTCCTGCAGTGGTACATCTACTTCTGGCAACTCGGCGGCGAGTACTTGACGCCCGATAACCGCAAGCCGAACTTCAACAACGAAGCGGGCATCGAGGCCCTCAAGTTCATGCTGGGCTTGCTCGATCTGCAGGGTGGCCTGGAGGGTATCACCGAGGCGCTGGGCAACGCGAATCCGGCGCGCAACGACCACTTCACCGTCGGACGTGTCTCGATGATGATCCATACTGGCGGCACCACGCGGCGCTACCAGAACTGGGGCGTGCCTGTGGAGTGGGGCGTGGGCGGTCTGCCGATTCCTGAAGGAGGACTGCGGACGAACTACCAGGGCGGCTGGACGCTCGCCATGCCGCAAGTCGGCGGGCACCAAGACCAAGCGTTCCGCTTCATCGAGCACCTCATGGGTAAAGAGAGCCAGCTCGAGTGGGCGGCGGGGCTCGGCCTCATTCCGGCGCTGGAATCTATCGCGCAATCCGACGAGTTTCGCAGCGCTTCGCCCCACGCAATTCCCATCATGGAAGAACTCAAGGTGGCCAAGTGGGTGCCGGTGATCCCCGGTAACGATGAGATCATCGGCGTCGACCGCACCATGTGGGTGAACGCCTCCACGCGCGCCGTGACGCCGGAAGAGGCGATCGCGCAGAAGGAAGTGGAAGTCCAGGTCATCCTGGACAAGTGGGCGGAGTTCCTGTAGCGGTCAAAGCAGGTTTGTGTCGATGGGTAACGTAGGTTTGCGCCCTGCGTGGTTTCCGCGCAGCGCAGACGTGTGCCCGTCAATGCAGTGGAGTTAATGGAAAGAGCAGTCTTCCCGTTGAAGTCGAAAGGACCCATTCCTTTGACCCCATAACGTAGGGGCACGATATATCGTGCCCCTACATCTCTAGAAGATAGGGGCTGACGCAAGCGTTGTGAAGGAAGCTGTGGGGCGGCCTTGGGACGAAGAACGGTAGGTGGTTTACGTAAAGGATAATGTCCTTCCATGAACATCATCGTCATCTGCACCGATAGTCTCCGCGCCGACCACACCAGCCTGGACCCGCTCTGTTACAGCTACCACGGCACAAAGGTGGCAACGCCCAACCTGGAGCGTCTCGCCGCCGACGGCACGGCTTTCCTGCACGCCTATGCCGACAGCATGCCCACGGTGCCGGCGCGTACCGTCTTCTGGACGGGCCGCACGCACTTTCCGTTTCGTCCCTGGCAGCCCTTCAAGCTGGACGACTACCTGCTGGCCGAAGTGCTTTGGGACAAGGGCTACACCTCCGCGCTCGTTACCGATACCTACCACCTGCACAAGCCGGTCTTCAACTGCGGGCGGGGCTTCAGCACGGTCGAGTTCGTGCGCGGCAATTCTATCGACCCCTGGGTGACGGAAGATGTACCCGTTGACCTGAGCCTTTGGCACCGGCTGCGGGGCGACCAGGGCGACGCCCTCTGGGAAGAGTATTACGTCCAATACCTACGCAACCGTGCGCACTTCAAGGAAGAGGAAGACTTCTTCGCGCCGCAGGTAACGAAAGCCGCCATGCAGTGGCTGGACGGCGCGGTCAAAGAGAAAGGCGTGCGCGACAAGATCTTCCTGTGGGTGGACTACTTCGATCCCCATGAGCCGTGGGACCCGCCGGAGCCTTTCTGGTCCATGTACAAGACCCCCGGCTATAGCGGCCAAGAGCTTATCGATCCGGTGCCGGGTCCGGTGGAGGGCTACATTACGCCGGCGGAACTCCAGCGCACCCTCGAACTCTACGCGGGCGAAGTGACGTTCGTGGATAAGTGGGTGGGCATTCTGCTCGACCACATTCGCGACCTGGGCATCTACGACGACACCTTGATCATGTGGACGAGCGACCATGGCGAGCCGTTCGGCGAGCACGGCATCGTGCGCAAAGCGCGCCCGTGGAATTACGAGGAACTGGTGCGTGTGCCCTGGGTGCTCAAGCTCCCGGCGGAACTGCGCGAGTCCATCCCGGAGCCACCGCCGCGTGTAGAGGCGCTCGTGCAGCACACCGACCTCATGCCGACGGTGCTGGACGCGCTCGATATTCCTACGCCGCTCCCGCTGGAGTACATCGGGCCCCGCACTGCCGGCACTTTTCCGCAAGATCTGTCCATCGGGCGGAAAGACATCCCCATGCACGGCTCCAGTGTGCTGCCGCTGCTGCGCGGCGAGGCGGACAGCATTCGCGACTACGCGTATTCAGGACACTACCAGGGCTGCTGGTCGATTCAAAACCATGAGTGGCGGTACCTCTACTTTCTCAACGGACAGGAGCGCACCGCGCCGGAACTCTACCACCGGCCCGATGATCCCTACGATCAGAATAATGTGCTTGACGCGCATCGCGAAGTGGGAGATGCCTTGGAATTGGAGATCCTGCGCTACGTCCACAAGGTTGCGAATGAATGAGGAAGCATAGCAGAAAGGCTTGTGTAGGAACCTGGCACATGTCGTGACAGCTATGCTATATTGGCGCAAGTGACACACAGGGAAAGGAAGAAAATCGACAGGTTACCGACCGGTAGTGTGTTATCGATCCAACGCACCAGAAGCATGAGTTTCGTTGTGGAGAGAGGCAGTACTTGTGCCTGGTGTCACACCGGATGCTCCTTAGAAGCATGAAAGGGGATTTTGATGAACGGCAAAGCCAGTCGTAGAACAGTACTCCGTAGTGCAGTGTTAACCGGAGCGGCAAGCCTCCTAGCCGCCTGTGGGACCGCCGTGGTGCCCTCGGAAACGATGGAAGAAAAACCCGCGGCGGAGCCGGCTCCCACGGAAGCGCCTGCGCCAGAACCCTACACGGTCACGATCTTCACCGTGCCCTTCTGGACGCTCAGCGAGGGACTGGGCGCTGAGGTGGTGGCGGAGTTCGAAGAGCAGAACCCCGGCATCACCATCGATCCCACCATTCCTCAGGGGAACCGCGTTACCCAACTGCAGGCCGCTATGGCTGCCGGCAGCGGCCCGGACATCGGCCAGTCCGGCTCGTGGCAGGCCCAGACTCTCGCCGCCTTGGAGATCGGGCAGCCGCTCAGTCCCTTCATGGCCGCCTCGAACATCGTGCGCCGGGAGGACATTTGGCCTTCGCTGCAGCGCGACCTCACGTGGCAGGGGCAAATCCAGGGCATGCCGTTCGGCCCGGACGTGCGCCCGGTCTACATGAACGACACCATCTATCTGGAAAACGGCCTGGACGTGGAAAACCCGCCGGCAAGCTGGGAAGAGCTGGAGGAGGCGATCCCCAAGCTTACCCGCATCAGCGGCGAAACCACCGAACAGGTAGCGTTCGCGCCGCTCTGGCAGATCAACAGCATCTGGATGGTGCCCATGTGGCAGTTGGGCGGCGAGACGCTCAGCGATGACGGAAGCAAGGTAACCATCAATACACCGGAGGGCATCGAGGGCCTGCGTTGGCTCATGAAGATCTACGAGATGCAGGGCGGCTGGCAGGCGCTTGAGGACTTCCGTAAGGATTCGCGTCCACACTTGCTCTTCTACGACGGCCACGTGGCCAATCTCTACTGGCCGAGCACGCTCAATAGCATCATGCAAAATGATGTGCCGGACTTGCAGTACCACGTCGCCCATTGGCCCACGCCGCCCGGCGGCCGCCACATGACGTACGGCGGCTGCCATACCTGGATTCTGACCACCCAGAGCGAACAGCCGGAGAACGCCTGGAAGTTCCTCGAACACTTCGGCAGCGGCGACGTGAACGTGCGCTGGTCGCACAACTTCAACACGCTCCCCATCCGGCCGGACGTTTCCCGCCAAGAGGAGTATCACCAGAACGACCCCTTCCTGCTGATCACCGCTGAAATGATGGAAAACCGGCGGTTCGTGATCCCCGCACCCGGCGCGCCGGAAATGCTTGGGGCGACGCTGCGAGTGGTTCCCACCGCGCTCGGCGGCGAGAAGACCATCGAGGAAACCCTGCGGGATACCGAGGTGGAACTCCAGACAATCATGGATACGTTCCTGAGCAATCTGGGCGGCTAGCGGCGGGTGACTGCCGGCCTTGCGGTCGGTGAGGGCTGCTGGCTGGGCATGCGTACACGTTACGCTTAGACTGGATTTTGGATGCGGGCTGATTGCTAAGAAGCAAAGGCAAACCGCCGGAGTGCGGCGGGCGGGCGCAGTGCTTGGCTACGAGCCGCCGCCTGCCCGCCGCGCTGGCTATGCTACTATCGAGCCGGATGTGCGGTACCGGCGGGAGCGCCCGGATGGTAGCGGCGCATCGACAGTCCCGCGTGAGATGCAAAGGTGAATCCCCCAAGGAGTGTGCGTATGTCCGCAGAATCATCTCCCCAACGTCCCAATCTGCTCTTCATCATCTCCGATCAACACAATCCCATGGTGACGGGCTGCTACGGCGACCCGGTGGTGCAGACGCCGCACCTGGACCGGCTCGCCGCACGCGGAGTGACGCTGGAGAGCCTCTATTGCACTGCGCCGCTTTGCGTGCCTGCGCGCATGTCGTACATGACCGGGCAGTACCCCACCGACATCGAGACCTGGGACAACCGGCACATCCTCGATCACGGCATTCCCACGTTCGCCCATGCCCTGGGCGCCACCGGCTACCGTCCAACGCTCATTGGGCGCATGCACTTCGTGGGCGCGGACCAGCACCACGGTTTTGCCGAACGCCTTGGCGGCGATGCCACGCCCAACTATCCTGGCGGTACGGGGATTGACTTGGGTATGCTGGGTAGCGGCACCGCCGGCCCCTACCACGTGGCGCTGGAGCGCTCCGGCGCCGGCCAGAGCGGCTACGAGGTGATCGACGAGGATACCACCGCCGCGACGGTGGACGTGCTCAACCGCCTCGGCTGGCAAAGGCGCGCCGGCGTGCTCGATGAGCCGTTCTGTTTGACGGTCGGTTACTTGCTGCCGCACCAGCCCTACGTGGCGCGCAAGCAAGACTACGACCGCTACTGGGGCAAGGTGCCGCCGCCGACCCATCCCAATCCGCCCAGCGATCCGCATCCTTACATCGGCTGGTGGCGCGACCAATGCGGGCTGGACAAGGCTACCGATGATGAGATCATGCGCTCGCGCACGGCCTACTGGGCGCTGGTGGACCGCATGGACGCGATGATCGGGCAAATCCTTGATGCTTTGGAGGCGAACGGCCTGGCGGACGACACGCTGGTCGTTTACACCTCCGACCACGGCGACCAGGTAGGCGAGCACGGCCTCTGGTTTAAGCAGACCTTCTATGAGGGTTCGATCCGGGTGCCGGCCATATTCTCCTGGCCCGGCAAGCTGCCTGAGGGCACGCGTTTCTCGCAGGCGACAAGCACGGTGGACGTGGTCGCCACCATGCTGGACGCGCTGGGCGCAGAACCGCTGCCGCAGGGGCGGGGCGACTCGCTGCTGCCCGTCCTGCGCGGCGAGAGCGCCGACTGGAAGGACCTTGCCCTGGCGGAATACGCCCCCCACGGGCGCTTCCAACGCATGGTGCGGCGCGGTCCCTGGAAGCTGAATTTCTACCTGGGCGAGCCAACCCAGCTCTTCAATCTGCAGGACGACCCCCTCGAGACAACAGACCTGGCCGGTGACCCCCAGTACCGGTACATCCAAGAGCAACTGCTCTCAGAGGTGTACGCGGACTGGAATCCCGACCGCATCGCCCGCCGCCTGGAGCAGAAAGCGGCCGACCTGGAACTTATGGTGCACTGGACCCGCCACGTGCGGCCGCCGGAGCCTTACCATTGGCCGCTCACCGGCGAGATGAACTACCTGGACGACTACGACGGACCGGACATGGAAACGCGCGAGTTCGCCGACCCGCTGTAGAGCGCAGGCATACAGGGCGCGCGTAGCCCTTTCTGCGCTTGCAAGCGAGTTCGCACTTGAGCTTCAGAGCTCAAGTGCGAACTCGTAGGGGCACGATATATCGTGCCCCTACGAACCACAAGCGGTTTTGCCGCTCCGTCGTTTCACCGCTAAGCAATCACACGGCCGAACCTCACTTCAAGCGAAACAGGGCAGTCTGTCATTCCATTCCTGGCGGGCAGTGTTCGCTAGGATGCACTCTAGACACCTATCGGCGCTCGGGGTGACATGGGTGACTTTCATTTGATGTGACTTGTGTACACCAAAACGTCTTGGCAATTGGCCTAGCCCGTGCTATACTACCTGCGCCAAGTCAGGTATGACACGTGAGGGCGTTTGATACACTGAATTGGCATTGCAGTGCAGTGATTGTATTCCTACTACGGTTTCATACACAGGAGGAGACCAATGGAGACCCGATTTACACGCAGAATGCTCATTGGCACGGCGGGCGCGTTTAGCGGCGCAGCCCTGTTTGCCGCCTGCGCCACAGGCGGCGCAATGGCCCCGGCGGCTGATGCTCCGGCCGATGATGACATGGGCGAGGCCAAAGCCGAAGAGATGATGGGCCCCTCCGAAGTGAGGTTCTGGACGTACCAGGACTTCTTGCTGGAAGGCCATATTGGCAACGACCTCCTTATCGAGTTCCAAGAGGCGAATCCCAACGTCGACCTGGCGCTCACGCCGACTCACATCGGCAGCGGCAGCAAAGAGAAGCTCATTACCGCCGCGGCGGCCGGCGCCCCACCGGACGTCTTCTACATGGACCGCTATCTGGCGGGCCAGCTCTCCGCGCCGGGGTTCCTCTTGAACCTGAACGACCACATCAAGGCGACTTCAGCGTTTAGCTGGGACGACATCTGGCCCAAGCTGCGGGACGACTGCACGTGGAAGGGCAATATCTATGGGGTTGGTCTGCATACCGACGCCCGCACGTACATGTATAACGTGGACCACTTCCTAGAAGTGGGCCTCGATCCGGAACGTCCGCCCACCACCTGGGACGAGCTGGAATCGGCGACGCTCAAGCTCCACAAAGCGGGGCAGGACGGCGTGATCGAGCGGCTGGGCTATTCCACCGGCCCTCCAGGCAATCCGCCGGTCGGCTTGCAGTGGTATATCCACTTCTGGCAGCAGGGCGGCGAATACCTCACGCCCGACAACAAGATGGTCAACTTTGACAATGATAAGGGCGTGACCGCGCTCAAATTCATGATCAACATGGTCGACCTTTGCGGCGGCAACGTGCGGATCGATGAGTTCCTGGGCCAGCAGCGGCCCGATCGCAACGATGCCTTCACCACCGGCGGCGTCTCGCAGATGATCGGCGGCCACTGGTATGCCGCCACGTATCGCAAGGCGTGGGAATCGGCAGTCAATTTCAAGTCTGCGGCCATGCCGCTGCCGCCGGAGGGCGTGGCGACCAACTACCAGGGTGGCTGGGCACTGGCACAGCCGCAGGGCGCTTCTAATGCCGAAGGCGGCTTCTCCCTCATCGAGTTCTTCCTGGGCGGAGACGTCAACCTGCGCTGGTCGGTTGGCGCTGGCGACTACATCCCCGCGCTGCAGTCAGCATCATACGGTGGCTACCTGGAGCAGGTGCCTGAGGCTGAGGCCTACCTGGCAGAGTTGGAGCTCGCCAAGTGGGTGCCGGTTATCCCCGGTAACGATGAGATCATCGGCATCAACATTGACATTTGGTTCAGGGCCTACGCCAAGGAGATCACGCCCGAAGAGGCCAATAAAGAGCACGCTGACCGTGTGCAAGAGGTCCTCAATACGTATGCCGACCAACTGTAATTGAGCTCTTGCGCGCAACGCGCTAAGCGCCTGCGTTCATAGGCTGCGCTCAGGGAACTTCACTGTTCCATACAAGCGAAGAAGGGGCTACTGTGCCGTTCACCCGGGAAAACTCTCTGAGTGAACGGCACAGTTCTTTATCTTGAAACGACATTCCGATCCCGTTAGCTTGAGGATTCGAGGTACAAGCCGCTGCGTTACAGTAAGTGGAGGGGAGACATGCCTGTGTCGCTGCAGAGAGCTTCTTCTCTCCGTCATCCCCTCGTAAGCCGGGATCTGTCTTTTCCGGAAACCCGAGTATTCCACAGTTGCAGGGGTGGAGGTAGGGCGATGGGGAGACTTGGGCCAAGTGTGGCGCATGGGATTTCGGCAGTCACTAGCCGTGCTGCCAGCGGCACAAAGCTTGGCCTACGCCTGAAGCAAGAGTAAGGGAAATGCCAATGGTAATCGACTGTCACGCGCACCTAACTGGCGAACATACCGGCATTACGCGCATCTGGGGCAGGAATGATGGTGCGCTCATCGCTGCCGCAGAGCGTGTCGGTATCGACGTGAGTTGCGCTTCAATTCTGACCACTGCAATGCCCGCGCCCCTCGCGGACTTCCAAGAGTGCAACCGCCAAATGGCTGCCGCGACCCGGCAGTTTCCTGGCAAGGTGCGCGGCTACTGTTACGTCAACCCCGGCTACACGCGTGAAGCTCTGTGGGAAATCCGGCACTACGTGGAAGAGCACGGTTTCATGGGTGTAAAGCTCTACAACGAATACAAGTGCACCGATCCCATCCTCTATCCCATCGTCGAACTGGCTATCGAGCTCGGCGTGCCTATTTTGCATCACGCCGGACATCCGCACCGGCCGATACCCCAGCAGCCCAACATCTCAGACAGCGGCGACCTTGCCGCGCTTGCCATCCGCTATCCTGAGGCGGTGCTGATAGTTGCTCACATCGGCGGCGGCGGTGACTGGGAGTGGACGATCAAAGCCGCGCGCGCCACGCCAAACCTCTACCTGGACACCAGCGGCAGCGTCTTCGATAGCGGCATGGTCGCGATGGCCGTGCGCGTCGTCGGGGCCGAACGCGTGCTCTTTGGCTGTGATACATCGTTTACCGCCGGCATAGGGAAGATACGGGCGGCGAACCTCACCGATGCGCAAACCGCGCTCATCATGGGCGGTAACATGGCGCGCTTGTTGGCGATGCGCAAGGCTTAGTCAAAGGAGTCCCGCGATTCTTGTGGCCCGGCTCCGCCGCCGTGTGAAGTGCCGACCAAGCTGTATTCACCGCAACTAGTGGTTCCAGTCTTAACCGGTCCCAAGATTGGCGGCAATTTGCTCACCGGTGCACAGCCTGGCCGTAGGGCCCGTCACTCTGAAGAGTTCTTTGGAAAGCTTCGGCTAGACTCCATGACGAAGAATCTCATGTTTATAGGGCTCTGGAATCCGCAAACCCTTCTCGACGCTTCGCTCGAAATTACATGCAGATTTACCTTTCAGAGGGATCGAATCTAAGTTTCCTCGGGTCCATTTGGCTCTTCACTCACTTGTCTCTTCTCTCATGCACTTGCCGCAGGATTTGTAGGTGACTCCCTGGTAGAAACAAGACCGGGTTTACCCTAAACTCTCGTGCTGACTTGACAGTGCGCAATACTGAAAAGTACACTTCTTGACAAAGCGAGAATGGGCTAGAATTCGTCCGCTGCTATTCCCGTGGAGTGAGTATCGACACAAAGGAGAACACCGATGAAAGAAGCCAACCGTTTTTCACGACGTAACCTACTTGGCGCGTCGGCTATCGGCTCTGCCGGGCTCTTCCTGGCTGCCTGCGGCCAGGTGCAGATGGCGGAAGCGCCCATGGAGCAGGATGCTGAAGCACCAAAAGAAGAGGCGGAGCAGCCGCAGATGATGGAGCATGCGCCTGTGGTGGCGTTGCTCATCAGCCAGCGCGAGGATACGATCGCCAAGACGGCGGCCACGCTGGAACTCTTCGATACGGAACATCCCGAAGTCGATATTGCCTGGAAGCTGGGCTACCCGCCGGGAGAGCTGCCGGCGCTCTTGGCAGCCGGTTCGCCACCCGATGTCTGCTGGTGGGGCGTGGCGCCGCATCAAGTGGCCGACATCGTCCGGGACCACCGTCCGATACTCGCGGCACACGGCGTAGATATTGACGAGATCGTGGAACCGGTGATCAAGGGCAATACCTGGCAGGGCAAACTGCTCGGTGTACCGTACGGTCTCAACACCACAAGCATCTTCTACAACAAAGATCAATTCGCTGCCGCCGGCCTCAATCCTCCAACGGACGACACCACGTGGGAGCAAGTGCTAAGCGATGCCGAAGACCTGACGGCGCACCTCAACCAGGGGCAGGAGAAGACGACTGCTTGGGGTATCAGCACCAGTTCTTATATCCCCCAGTATTTGCCGTTCGTCTATGCGGGCATGCTCGACGAAGACGGCGAGTTGGCTGCCGACCGCGAAATCGCGCTGCACATGGTGCGCATGATCAAGGATGCGTGGACCAGGCGCGGCGCGGCTCCGGGTCCGAACAACGAAGACATCGACCTGAGCGGCTTTGCCATTAACGCGTTCAACAATCAGCAACTCAGCCAGGTGATCTTCGGCACCTGGGGCATTACGCCAACACGCGAGCAAGCCCAATTCGGATTCGATTCCATCGAGCCGCCCTACCTCCAAATCGGCGGCGGCCGCACGCGCGGCGCGTTCATGGGCCAGGAAGAGCACTTCGTGCTGGACAGCAGCACCAACCCGGATGCGGAGACGCTCGTCGTCTGGTTCGCCAAGTCCACCCATCAAGAGTGGATGGGCCAGCGCGGTCATGCGATTCCGGTACACATCCCGTCACAACATGCCTTCGGCCCGCCGGAAGACAATCCGCACCCGGCCAACCAGTTGTCATTCGCCCGCAGCGCGGGCTATGCCACGCCGTTCTGGCCGCACCCGGCGTACCGGAACTTCACCGGCGCCCTCAATACCCACCTGCGGCCGCACTTCCGGGAAGAGGACAACCTAACGTCGGAAGAGGCGGTGGATAACTCATTCGCGGCGCTCGAGCAGGCGATTGAGGACTGGAAGAAGGAGAACGCATAGGCTTCGGACGAGGCTCTGTTCGCAGTCTATGGCGTCCGAGCGATGCGTGGGGGCAAGTAACTGCTGGGAACTACGTAGGGGCGGTTCGCGAACCGCCCCTACACATGAGGTACCCAAGGACACGCAGGCTAGTAAACCACCGAAGAGGGAGGCACGGGGGCGTTGCCTCCCTCTTTTTCCTAATCTGTTTCGGCTGCTGCCATCACAAGTTGTGCCGCCGCCGTGAACTCCTCCGCCGTGATCGAACCCGCCAGGCTGCGCGACTCCAGGTGATGTAATACCTCATCCGTGCAGAAGTTGTGCGGCAGTCCGGGCGCGCCGATGCTGGTCGTGCAGTCCCGCAATACAATGATGCAATAGCCGCGTTCGCGCATGGCGAAGACGCCATAGTCGCGGTGGGGCACGCAGTAGTTGGTAGCAAAGCCGGCGTAGAAGAGGTAGCGGAGCTTTTTGGCTCGGCACAGGCGATGCAGTTGCGCGCCGGTCGCGATCACAAAGTCCTCGTCCGCCGGCCATACCGACCGGTCGATTGAACGCACTGCCTCGTGCTGTTGCCGGAGCGGCAGCCATTCGTCACTATAGCGCGCTTCCAAGTTATCCCACTCCCCTTTGCGTTGTGCAAAGTCGGGCGGCGGCCAGTCCGGCAGTGGCTGCTGCGGGGGAGAGAGTTCGCTATCGCCGGCGTAGCGCAGCCACTGCGGGAACTTCTGCGCTACGGGCGGCGACGGCGCATGCACTACGGTTACGCCCAGCGCCCGGCACACGTCCAGCAAGGGCCGCATGAGGTCTCGACAGATCTGAGCGGAGCGCTCGCCGTGACTCGCGATGGTCGGCTCGTCCCAGCAGTCCACCAGTACGATGGCGGCTTCCGGTGGCGGTATGCTCACCGACGCGTACTTGAACCCAAAATGCTCCTCCCGGTAAGGTAAGTCGATAGAGTGCGGTTCGTGGATGAGAAAACGAGTATTCAATTCTAGGCTCGGCATCCAGGATCTCCTTCAGTTTAGAGGATCGTGACTTTTCTCTATTCTAGGTGGTGCGAAAAAAGCAGGACATTCCTTTATAGTTAAGGTCAACGTTTTTGTGTGGCATGTGGTCGCAATGGTCACTTCCGCGAATGCGGGAGTCCACGTGTCACGCAAGAGATGGCTTCCGGATTTTTTGGGAATGAGGGACTTGAATGCCGTTTAGTCTTGTAGCAAGATCGCGCCACTAGTCATTGAGGAGAAGCCGCATGCTGCGCGTAGATACTTGGAAGCACGATTGGCGCTGGGTCTATTCCATCACCTATGACGAAGCGGTGCACTCTCTGTTGGAGTTCGCCCTACCGTTGCACCGCCGGCATGCCATACCCGGTGCGGTAGCCATTGACCCGGAAGGACAAGCAAGCGGCAGCGGCCAGCGTGATTCTGACAGCAGGAAATTCGCACCTGCTCTGAGTAGTGACGAATTGCAGGAACTCCAGCGGGAGGGCTGGAGCGTTGCCGGCAGCGGCCCAACGCGCAAGCTGTCTCGCAACGACGATCGGGCGCCCACAAGGGACGCCCCTACGCGGGAATCGCGGGAAGCTCTCGAGAAACTTGTGGATGCGCCGGTTACGATGCTCGTGGTATCGACTATAGACCATCACCATGGGATTCTGCCGGCAGAGGTGCAAGCCGCCGGCTACCAGGCAGTTTTAACGCTGGAAGACCGCCTGAACTACAATCACGTCGACGAGGACCTGTATGCGCTGGGTCGCTCAGCGCTCTACACGGTAGAAGGCGTCCCCCTGCCCGCGCGGACCTACGATCCTTACTGGCGGCTGCACCAAGCATGGGATTCTGAGGGGTGGCTGGTCGATAGCGCTCGCGTAGTCTCCGCAGATCCGGAGGACTCGGAACGCGACATTACGCCCGCGCTGCTCGGCGAGCGCTTTGCGAAAGTTGCAGAAGTCGGCGACGTGTGGCTTGCGACGCCGGACGAGGTGATTGACTACATCCTGGTGCGCCGCGCCGCTCATCCACGCGGGTACCGCGCCACGGGCGATGCTATTGCGTTCACCATGGAAGCGCCCAGAATTCCGGAGCGCGTGCAGAATCGGGAACTCACCTTCACGCTGGATGTGCCGGCCACATGGCAGAATTCGGTGGTTGCGAGCGATGGCGCGCCGGTGAACGACGTAACGGCAATAAAAGCAGGACGAATTCGGTTTACGTTGCCTGTGCACGACGGCCAGCAATTTCGGATTGAGAATACGGCTACCGTGTGAGGACTCGAAATTCTCCAATTGACTTGCATTCTTCGGCCCAACAGACACCTTGGACTCCGGTTTTCGCGGGAGTGACGGCAACAGGCGCCCCGGAGTCTAAGTTAGAAGTAGCAATAGCGTGAGCATCTATATTCTCGCCCTCGACCAAGGCACCACCTCCTCGCGGGCCATTCTCTTCGCCGCCGCCGGTCAGATCGTCGCCAGCGCCGGACAGGAACTGCCGCAGATTTACCCACAGGCAGGGTGGGTGGAACACGATCCCAACGCTATCTGGCAATCGCAGCATGAATGCATTCAAGCGGTGCTGCGCCAGGCGGCGGTCGCGCCGGAGCAGATTGCGGCAATCGGAATCGCCAATCAGCGGGAAACCAGCCTCGCCTGGCAACGCTCCACCGGTGAACCCCTGTGCAACGCCATCGTCTGGCAGTGCCGCCGCACGGCGTCCCACTGCCAGGAGCTGGAAGCGCAGGGCTTGGCCGAGATGGTCAGGCAGAAGACCGGCTTGGTGTTGGACGCCTACTTCTCAGGCCCCAAGTTCGAGTGGATTCTGCAAAACGTGCCGCGTGCCCGCGAGTTGGCGGCGCGGAACGACCTCTGTCTGGGCACCGTTGACTCATGGCTAATTGCGAAGCTCACCGGGAATGTCCGGCACGTAACCGATCCCACTAATGCATCCCGCACCATGCTCTACGACATCCATGCGCGCGAATGGGACGAGGACATGCTCGCGCTCTTTGGCATTCCACGGGCGGCGTTACCGCGCGTGGTACCGTCGTCAGGAGTTATAGAAAACACCGATCCGGCGGTGTTCGGCGCTGCGGTTCCGATCGCGGGCATCGCCGGCGACCAGCAGGCGGCGCTCTTCGGCCAGACGTGCTGGCAGCCCGGACACGCCAAGAACACCTACGGCACCGGCTGCTTCTTGCTCTCGCACACCGGTAGCCAGGCGACGCCATCGGAAACCGGTCTCTTGACAACAGTGGCTGCCTCGTCGCACCGCCCCGCCTACGCGCTGGAAGGGTCGGTCTTCGTGGCGGGCGCCGCAATTCAGTGGCTGCGCGACAAACTGGGCGTCATTGCCACCGCAGCAGAGAGCGAGGAGTTGGCACGGCAGGTTCCCGACTCCGGTGGTGTGTTCGTGGTGCCCGCCTTCACGGGCCTGGGCACGCCCTATTGGGACCCAGACGCCCGTGGGACAATCCTGGGACTAACGTTAGGCTCCACCAAAGCGCACATCGTGCGCGCCACTCTGGAATCAATCGCGTTCCAAACACGCGACGTCGTGCAAACCATGCAACTGGAGTCGGGTGCCGCGCTGCAGGAACTGCGGGCAGACGGCGGCGCGGTCGCCAACGCCCTGCTCATGCAGACACAGGCCGACCTACTCGGTATTCCAGTAGTCGTGTCCGCGATTACCGAGACAACAGCCCTCGGCGCGGCCTATCTGGCTGGGCTGGGCGTGGGCTTCTGGCCGGACACCGACACTGTGAAGACGCAGTGGCGTGTGGCTCACCGCTACGAGCCCCAAATCAGCGCCGACGAACGCGAATCCCGCTACGCTGCCTGGCAACGGGCGGTCGAACGTGCGCGGGATTGGGCGACCAACTAGGTTGCGCAAGGGCGTTACCACTCTTACGCGCGCCCGGATGCCAACGGCTGGCGAGGAGCAGCATTACACAGAGATCCATCTGCTAGAAAGGCTTGCCGGGCCTACACCTCTCGGCTCTCCCATCTTAGCCAGTCTCCCGCACCTACAGCGAGTACTACCGGCTAGGCTTCACGGTGCGCCGGCGGGTTTGCGGCAAGCCGCGCCTGACGGACTTCGTCCACTCTCAGAAGCGCGAGACTCAAAGTGATTGCTACCACGCCCGCAGCCATGAGACCGGTGCGAAGGCTTGTCAAATCGATGAATGCCGTGAACGCGAATGACCCAAGTACCGCAAGAATCAGGCCGACGGTGCCAATATTCGCCAACACGCGGCCACGTAGGTTATCGGGGCATTCCGCCTGCACGATACTCCATAGGGGCAGTGTCGCCGCTCCACTCACACTTAGGGCGACTAAGATTGCCACGCCCTGCCACAGCCCTCCCAGAGCAGCCATCACTGCGAACAAAGCGCCAAGAGCCAAGAGCGCCAGCAAGCCAGTCTTGCCGTCGCCAATTCTCCTGGACACCCAGGGAATCGCCAGGAGGCAAATCACCGTCCCAACCGCTATGGCAGACTGACCCACCCAGATCGACACCGAAATCCCCCTTAGCGTATCGTCCATAAACCTTACTACCACTACGGGTAAGGCTGAAATCATTAGCACATCGAGTATCACCCAAGCGACGGCGGCCGCCCGCAGCAAAGGCGCCTTAACTACAAAAGTCAACGAATTCGCCAGATCCCGCAGCGCCGTTAGCGCCATCGCCACCAGCCTCACATGCGGCCGGACATCGGAGACCACCCCACGGCAGACACCTGCGTGCTCCGGCGCGTCAATGGCGCTAATCAAGAACGCCGCGAGTCCGTACAAGAAAATTGCAGCGCCAATGGCGTTGAGCCCTCCGAAAGCGGTGATCAAGAATCCCGCCACAGTACCTCCGGCCATTTGGATTGGCCGGTTTATCAAGTGCGCTGACAGTGCAGTGTTCCCGGCCACCAACTCATGCCGCGCCACGAGACTCGGCAGCATGGCGCTCCGGGCCACGGAGAAGAACTCCCCCGCCGTAACCAGCAAGAACGCGCCAACAGCTAAAGAAATCCCGTTCAATAGCCCCAAGTGGCCCACTATCATCAGCACCACCAGCACAAACACCCGCGCTACCTGCGCGTAGAGCATGAGCAACTTGCGGTCCACGCGGTCCGCCAGCAGACCGGCCAGGGGTCTCACAACGAGTATCGGATAGATGGAGGCGGCAATGAGCAGATCTGCGGGCGCTATGCGCGCTTCCTCTCTGAGCAAATGCAGCAGCAGTCCATAGAAAAGGGCGCCGTTGCCCACACCGCTGGCGATGTACGCGGCAAGAAGGTAGCGAAAGTTGCGGCGTGCGAGGACTGCAGCGAAATCGGACCGCTGGAAGAATCTGAGGACAGGCAAACTCATAGGCCCGCTCCAGCTTGGCGTGGCGTTCAAGCTCTACACCCGCGTCCGCGGATCACTCCCTTAAATCGAAGGGTGCGTGTGCTCGACGGCCCCGCCTGGGGCCGACTTTCAGCTCACCCACAGTCAATTCTTCTGTAGTTCAGAAAGCGCTCGGGCGCAACGCCAACGGATGATTACGGTAGTGCGCTCCCTTGGGAGAGAAATACCTGCAACGTCCCTTCGCAGAATACCGGACTCGGTCCACCTTACTCGGCCGCCGTAACCTCAGGCGGCGTGATGTAATCGTGGTACCGCTGCGCCACCTGGGCTGTAGCCGTGTCGCCGGCGTGGACGTAGATGCGGTATTTGAAGCGCAGCAAGCCGCCTTCAGGCAGCACGTGGCTGCCGTCGACGCCAGGGTCGGCGTAGAAATCGCTCAATCCGAAGGGATTAGCCGTAAAGAGACCGTAGTTGCGCGCGTGCCAGTAGGTGGGGTGGCGAAAACTGGTGGGATGGTCGTAGACGGCAAAGCCCAACGTCTCTCCCTTTACCGGACCGGTATAGTCGAGCCACTGTGCCCGCTTGCCCCAACACTCCGCTTCGCCGATGCCGCCGATGGCGTTCTCCATGCGGCCGTCGTCGGAGGCGTCCATGCTGGTTGCCACACGCAGGGAGATGATGCCGCCCTCTTTTGTATCGCCAAAGTGGACCGGCCCCGCCGTGGCGCGGAACGTGATTTCAACGTCGATCAAGCGCGCGCCGGATAGCAAGGGATAGAACGTGAAGCGTCGTTCGTCTTCCACTACTTTCCCCTCGTCCGCGCCGACCCAGTTGTTCGTTGAGCGAATCGCTCCTAATACCGGGCCGCTGACATGGGTGCCGCAGTCCCCATACGCCGGCAAGAACCCGGTGTGCCGCTGGTAGCCGTGGCCTTCCACTTCGCTCCACACGTCGGCGCCGCTCACCTCGCCGTGGGAGACATAGATGGACTTATGGTGCGGGTGATCGTGCTTCTCGCCCGGCACATCCGGGATCATAGGGTAGTTGCGGGTCATGCCCTCACCGGTAGGCCCGATAACCGGGTACAGATAGGGCTTCACCACCGGCTCGGCATAACGATAGGTGGTGAAGAGCGCGCCGCCGCAAGCAACGTCCACGCCGTGCTCGCCTTCAGAAACCGTTACGCCGCCTTGTGCCGACCCTTCTTGCACGCTGTAGGTGCGCGACGCTCCCGCCGCCAGTTCAGGCACTACCCACACCAGCCTTGCGCCGGTGGCGCAAGCCACAACCTGCGTGGGCAACTCAGCGCCGGTTTCGTCGTCGCGCGCGACGTAACTTCCGGCGGGGTCTAGCCCGTCAGCGCCAGCCCATACGGGACACTCATTGCGGTCGTGGTTACCGGCATGCACTATGAGTTTCTTATTTGGCATAACGTGATCCTTCTTTTAATGAACGCTGCCTCTGCTCAATTAGAAGTGATTATACACCCTGCGGCGCTAGGGCCCATTGGCAAGAAAAAGCAAAAGACGGTATCGGGAACTTATGCTGCCGCAAAAATTCTGGGGGTCGTCGGCAAGGAGGCACGACGGCGCCGTCTTCTCCGGTACACTGAACGGAGACGTAAACATGAAAGTCCTAGGAGACCGTACCCGTGAAGATACCGATTACTATGTCCCACGGTACAGATCAGTTCCCAGGTCACAGCAATCGTCTCACGCTGGAACACTTCGCCCAACTTGTCGCGATTGCGCACGAACTGGGCTTCCAGTCCATCAGCTACGACGACCTGGCCGCATGGCTATGGCACGGCGGCGCCCTGCCGGCACGGCCGATAATGTTCGACTTCGATCATCCCATGAAGTCCATGCGCCACGAGGTCTTGCCTGTGTTGGAACGCCACGGCTACACGGCGAACCTCTTCATCAACACGGGGCTGCTGGACGACATGTACCGCGCGGGCGTGCCCGACTTTGCCGAGCGCCGGTATCTGCTCTGGGAGGAAGCCGGCGAGCTGGCGGCGGCCGGTTGGCAGATTGGCGCGCACACGGTTACCCACCCCAACCTGTCCGAACTCAGTTTGGAAGACCCCAGCGGCGAGAAGTTACGTGCCGAACTCGCGCAGTGTGACGCGACGATTGAGCGTCATCTCGGCGTCACACCGCGGGACTTTGCCTTTACCGGCACGAGTTGGAGCAGTGCCGCGGAGCGCGAAGTAAAGGCGCGCTATCGCTTTGGGCGTTTGTGGATCGTTGGTGCGGAGTACCAGGTAGACGGCAAGAAAACTCGTTACGCGGACCTGGTCGGCGTGCCTGGAGAGGACGAGGCTGACGGCGGCCCGCCTCACGCTGCCCGCTACATCACCCGCGACTCCGACCCTTACCGCCTACCTTCAATGGAAATCAATGCGCTAGTCTTTGAGCCGGAAGCCTTCCGCAGCTACCTTGAAGGGGCTCTGCGAGCGTAGGTTTGGCAACAAAGCCAAGTGCTGGCGATCAGTCTACGCTGATGGCCGGCTTGCCTATGGGAGAGTGAGCCCTGCATCCGGTAGCGCAGGCTTGCAACCTGCGCATTCGTCCAACGAGCCAGCGTTCTTTGCGGCATAGCGCAATCCAGGGACGGCGGCGTAACCGGTCAGTCGCTCACCACCTGCGCCGCGCACTCACGCAAGTAGCGTATGCCCTCGCGTGCCTGTACTTCCGCGTGCGGCTCGAACTCGAAGATTTCGATGGAGACATAGCCGTCGTAGCCGGTATCGTGCAGAGCCTGCATGATGGGAACAAAATCGGTATCCCCGTAGCCCGGCCCTTTCATGTTTTCATCGTTGGCGTGAAAGTGCGGAAAAGTGCCGGCATGTGCCCGGATGATGTCGGCAGGCGGCGCGGCTTCCCCGCTCTCCATAGCCTTCACGTCGAGGTGCAGCTTGAAAGCGGGGTGATTCACCCGGCGCACGAGATCGGCCCCCTCAGCCGCGTTGGTGATGAACTGGCACAGCGGCGGCGCCAGCGGTTCGATGGCTATGATGGTCCCGGCCTGCTGCGCTTCATCGCACACACTTTGAAATACCTCAGTCGCGTATGCCCTGCCCTGCTCGTAGCTCACGCCTTCCGGCAGGTTACGCTGGTTCGGTGATCCGAAAACGAGATACGGCGCGTTCATGTCGTGGCCGAGCGCGATCAATCCCCGCATGTAGTCGGCAGTCCGCTGCCGCACTGCCGGATCGGGGTCGGTAAGATGGAGCCCATCGGGTCCGACCAAGAGCCAGTGCAGCCCCACGATCTCGAGTCCGGCGTTCGCTGCCGACTGGCGGGCGCCTGCGCGCTGTTCGGCGCTTATGTCAAAGACCGACTGTTCAAAGGTGAACGGCGCTGCCTCGACACCCTCATAGCCTAGTCCCGCCAAGTAATCGCAAATCCGCCCAAATTCCCAATTCTCAAAGGCTTCATTGCAGAACGCATACCGGAATGCCATAGCATATTCATCCTTGCTTGAGGTCGTGTTTTTCTTGGCGGCAATAGTACCACGATAGCAGCCAAGCCACAGGGAAAGGCACTACCGTAATTCGCAGTCAGCCTGCGTGACGCTGCCGGTGGCAGCAAGCCATCAGATTGCTCTAGATGGTCACCTCACGGTCCTCGCGCGCCGACGTGTACATGGCCTCCAGCAACTCCACGGACCTGCGGCCCTCCGGCCCGGTGCACGCGACCGGCTTGCCGTCCCGTAACGCGCCGATCATGTCCTCGATGATGTTCTTGGGGCCGGGTGGGAGCTCGGCCGGATCCGGCATGCCGCCGTCGGGGTCGTCGGCAAAGGCCCACGTTGTGATGTCCTCTTGCCGCATCTGGATGGTGCCGTCGGTGCCGTGGATCTCATGCTCGTGCCCCAAGCCGCCGAAGACGGTTGTCGTGGTCTGAATGATGCCCCACGCGCCCGACGCATAGGTAACCAGCGCCTCCAAGGCGTCTTCGGTCTCGATGTCGTGATTGAAGACGTTGATGCGCGCGCGCACGCTCTGCACCGGCCCCATGAACCAGAGGGTCTGGTCAATGCCGTGAATGCCCTGGTTTGCCGCCGAGCCGCCGCCGTCGTACTGCCAGGTGCCGCGCCACCCCGGCGGGTTGCCGCCGGCAAAGTAACTGTCGGCGCGGAACCACTTCAACCGGAAGTCGCCAAAGATCGGGCGGCCGATCCTGCCCGCGTCCAGCGCCTGCTTGATCAGGCGCGTGCTCAGTTCGTAGCGGCGTTGGAAGTCCACGGCCAGCAATTGGCCGCTCCCCTCCGCGGCAGCCAGCACCTGGTCGATCTTCGCCGTGGTGACGTCCATCGGCTTGGTGGTAAAGGTATGCTTGCCGGCCTGCAGGCTCTCGATAGCCAGGTCGCCATGAGTGCCGCTGGGCGTGAAGATGCCCACCGCGTCGATGTCCTGCCGCTCCAGCAGGGCGCGATGGTCGGTGTGCCAATCGCAGCCATACTCCGCCGCCTGCGCCTGCGCCAGTTCCTCCTGCAGGTCGCACACCGCCACCAACTGCGCCCCCGCCGTGGTCGCCGCCTGCTTCACCCGCGACCTGCCGACGCCAAGACCGATAATGCCAAACCGAACCGGATCTTGTTGCAATGTCATAGGAATTCGTTCTCCTCAATAGTTGATATTATTCGCCATGTACCAAATATCGTCCATTTGGCCGATCGTTCTAGGACACGCTTTCCGTCACACAGGAATAGTACCACCATAGCGGCGCTGATCGCTCTCACCGGTTGCGCTCTATCGCAACAGTGACACTGGAAGAGGCCGCGCGCAGGAGAGAAGTGTCGGTCAAAAGGCCATTCCAACTGTCAGGCGACGAAAGCCGCAGTAAGGATCGTGAGATTCTCGGCTTCTTCCAGGGGAACAGCATTTCTTGACATTCGTTGTAGAGAGCGTTTCCATAAGAAGGCAGACATCTCATCCTTCATTTCTGCAAGAATGCAGAGTGAAAAATTGCCACCAAGAATCTAGAATCGCTCTGTAGTACAAACGCACAAACCGAAGAAACCGGCATCTTTGGAAGTACACTACAGAGAAGCAAGGAGAATTCGTATGGAAGGCGCGCGGATCATTAACTCGATTCGCCTGCAGAACATCCTCTCCTATGGGCCCAATACACCAGCATTTCCCCTGGAACCGCTTAATGTACTCATTGGCCCAAACGCTTCCGGGAAGTCAAACCTGATTGAGGCTTTGTCGATTCTTGCTGCTGCACCCCGGGATATTCAAGAACCACTCCGTGGAGGAGGCGGCGTGGAAGAGTGGCTTTGGAAAGGGTCTCAGGACCCTCTTCGCACAGCAAGCATGGAAATTCTCGTCGACCTCCATTGGGCTCAGAGGCTACTCAGGTACCGGCTATCATTCGGCAGCCTGTTCTCTCGCTTTGCTCTCCACGGCGAAATGGTTGAGGGGGAACCTTACAGCGGTCAGGATAGTAAGCTGAAGTTCTATTACCAGTACCGGGACGGACAACCAGTAGAACGAACAGATGGGGAATTTACCTCCGAAGTACATCTGAAGCGGGAAGACCTGAAATCTGACCAGTCAATTCTGTCGCAAATGCGACTCCCTGGTTTGTCTACCGGGACTGCAACTGGTGTGTTCTTACTTGCAGGAACGTGCGCCCAAATGCGCCTCTACCGTGAGTTACCGCTTTGGCAAGAAGCGCCGATTCGTCGACCGCAACAAGCTGATCTTCCACAAGACTACCTCTGGGAGGATGGCTCCAATTTTGCGGTGGTTTTGAGCTTTCTCCTAAACCAACCGCGCACCAAAGAGTGGCTGCTTCATAACTTGCAAGACTTCTATCCGTCGGTCAGGGATATCCAAGCTGTTGTTCTCGGCGGCAGCGTGCAAGTGTCATTTCATGAAGAAGGCTTGGGGCATCCTGTGCCAGCCACCCGGCTGTCCGATGGCAGCCTGCGCTACCTATTCTTGCTTGCAGCTCTTTGCAGCCTCGAGCCGCCGCCAATCACGCCAATCATCTGCATCGAGGAGCCGGAGACGGGTCTGCACCCCGATGTGATTCCAAAGTTGGCGAAGCTCCTGGTCGAAGCTTCCAAGCGCAGCCAAATCATCGTCACGACGCACTCCGACATTCTTATAGACGCACTCTCCGATACCCCGGAGGCAGTGGTCATATGTGAAAAAGTCGACGGGGCGACGCAACTACGACGCCTTGATGCAGACGATCTCAAAGTCTGGCTGGACGACTATCGCCTTGGAGAACTATGGACACGCGGAGACTTGGGGGGGAACGTATGGTGAGCGTCAAGGTGTACGTGGAAGGAGGCGGCAGTAGCTCAGATCGAGAGGGAAGAAAAGGGGGCCGCTCAGAGCAGAGCAGCAGATTCCGCGAAGGCTTTAGCAAATTTGTCAAGAAGGCAGGATTGGCCGGAAGAATGCCTCGTTTCGTGCCTTGTGGCAACCGGCAGGTGGCATTCAGAGATTTCAAGAAAGCGGTCACAAGGGGAGAGGCTGCCCTGCTACTTGTAGATGCTGAAGAGCCAGTCAAGTCGCAAGGGCCATGGCAACATCTCAAAGCATGTGGGAATTGGAATAGACCTGAGAAAGCGACCGACGAACAATGCCATCTTATGGTGCAGGTGATGGAGACGTGGTTCCTAGCCGATATCACCACCCTCAAGTCTTATTTCCGCCAAGGATTCCAAGAGAAATCGCTTCCAAAGAACCCAAGAGTTGAGGAAATCCCCAAGCAAGATGTTGAAAGAGGTCTCAGGCAGGCTACGCGCAATACAAGCAAGGGCACGTATTCCGAGGGCAAACACAGTTTCGAAATACTCGGAGAGCTAGACCCAGCCAAGGTCAGGGAGAAGTCTCCCTATGCGGAACGCTTTCTCTCCACGCTTGAGAAGTATTGCCGACCGTAGATTGCACTGATTTAGGCTAGCAGATGGTTGATTACATTGGACAAAGAATGGAGTGCAACTTCTAGGATGCAACTCGCTAACCACCTAGCGGCGCGGCTGTCTCGGCGTCGGCTGTGATCATTGCATCCGGGTGTTCTTGGAGCAGGGTGGCCGGGTAGTGGGTGGAGACGTCGCCGAGCAAGGTGATGCGCAGGATGGCTTTTTGCCAATCGCCGCCGTCGCAGTAGAGGCGAATGCGGCGGGACTCCAGGATGTCCTTCATGCCGAGCGTGATCGCCATGGGCGGGAAGGTATAGAAATTGCCGCCCACGCGGCGGATGGAATTCATTACCATTGTCTCCGGGGCCAGCGGCAGGACGCGGGTGCGAGAATTGCGGAATTCCTCTAGCGTCACTTGATAGAAGCGGCTGATGGGCGGTTCGTTGAAAGCCACGTGTCCGTGGATGCCAATGCCGCCGTAGCAGGAATCGATGCCGCCGAGCCCGGCGATGGTCTCGCTGACCTCATCGATGCGCTCGATGCGTGGAAAGAAGACCTGGTCCTCCGGTATGCGCAGGTCCGCGTCGAGCCGCGCAAAAAACTCACGGCGCATGTAGCCCTCGAAGCTCAGCGGATGGTCGAGCGGGATCGAGCGGCCTTCCCAGTCGCAATACTCGTCCATGTTGAACGTCCACACGTTTTGCCACGAGATGCGCTCGCGGTTGCAGATCTCGGCAAGCACCGGGAACTGGCCGATCGGACCCACAGGCAGAATGAGCCGCGTCGGTTCGCCGGCGGCGTTGTGCGCTCTGATCTCATCGGCGATTTCGCGGGCAAACGCTGCGTAGAGCGCCGCCCGATCCGGCACAACATACACCGGGGTTTTCGCCTCACGTCGCAGATTCTCTACTGGCAATTGCAGCCACGCATCAATCTCTGGCCCCATATTTTGCGCTCCTTTTGCAATATGCTCTATAGACGTTACTTGTGTCCGACCATCCAAAAATGCGCAATCATCTTTGTCGACATCCCCTGCCAATCAGCACTCAATTGCACCTACTCGCAACTCACTCCTCGCTCTGCCCAAATGGCAGCAACCGGCAGGTAGCATACTCGTATCAAACGTAACGATGCCCAAACAGTTCAAGAGCTCCTATTGAATGGTAATCTGCACGTGAATGGTGACATTTCAGGAAAAATAGAGTGATTCCGTCGCGACAGGCTGCCAATTCTGTTATCCTTTTGGTGGGATAAGCGATGCCCATTCCTTTCGGCGTAATGTGCCTGGTAGAGGATGGTAGAGGCGGTGGGTGTAAGGCAGATTCTCGCCTCCAGACTTCTCTCGCTCATCGGGGATTATACCCTCTTGAGCCCTTTGTGGTAGTAGAAAACCGTCACAGGAATCGCTGCTCAGGTCCAAAGACGCGTCCGTTTGCGTTGGAGAGTACACCGTCTAATCTCCCTTCAACGCGCCATACGGGCCTGTGCCTTTGGCTGACTTCGAGCAATAGCAACGGCCTACTGACCGATGCAAAGAGCACGGTATTCTGCCTAAAATATAGGCAGGTACACTACGGTTCGACTAGGGGTATGGTTAGCCACCAGTATTGGCAGGGCAGCGCTGCTAGTTAACGAGATTGCGAGCTTCAGGTCCGTCTTGGAGTGGGTCCATGCAAGAGCCGCAACGAATGGGAGAGAGGCTGCGCGCGGCGCGCTTAGCAAAAGGCGTCTCGCTCGAAGAGGCCGCGGCCGCCACGCGCATTCGCAGATCCTCGTTGCAGGCGCTCGAGTCTGACGATTTTAGCTCGCTGCCACCACCGGTCTACACGCGGGGCTTTTTGCTCAACTACGCCCGCTACCTGGGTCTAGTTCCGGAAGAGGTGATGGAAGCGTATGACCGTCAGCAGCGCGAAGGCGATGAGCCTTCAGAGCCGGAACCCCAGGACGAAAAGCTTAGGCGGTCATCGTCATTTGGCTCTAAGCTCCTGCTCACCGTCGTGCTCGTGATCGCAATTGGCGTAATTCTAAACTTCCTCTACCAGGAATTCTTGTCGGCAGGACCCGCGCCCCTGGAGCCCGAAGCCGAAGCAACGCCAACCAGCGTACCGACGCCGCTGGTCGAACTCCCGCCACTGCGCACGCCAACGCCAATTCCAACGCCCTCACCTGCTCCCTCGCCGACGCCCACGCCGGTCACCGGCGTAAACCTAACGCTGCGGTCCACTACCCAAGAGGTCTGGCTCCAAGTTACGGCTGACGGCGAAACTGTCTATCTAGGGACTATTGGCCCGGAAACCGACCAGGGCACTGAACCGCTGACGTGGGAGGCTGAGGAGAGTATATCCATCCTCTTTGGTCGCACCGGCGGCGTTGAGATAACCGTAAATGGGCGTGAACTCGATCCCCTGGTTGAAACCGGAGTCCCACTGACGTTCGCGGCAATTGAGACGGACGAGGGGGACGTTGATATCTCGGTCAACGGCACGCCGTTACCATCGCCGTGATTGCTTGACTCGAGTAGCCAAGGGCATCCTGTCCCTGACCCCAGCAACACCAATGTCCGGCTTATACGGATTTCGAATTCTCGCTTGCTCCACGCTGGACTGCACATGGCAGGCGGTCCCACGATATCGGACCTGCCTCACCAACTTTCGCTCGCCCTGACTTCCATCTCCGTAAATGGACGCGGCTCCTGACCCGGCGCGCCACTAGTCTTGGCTCGATGGGACGCTCTTGGCCTGAGTTAGCGCAGCACACTCTCCAAGG
The DNA here is from genome assembly GCA_965207135.1 of Chloroflexota bacterium. Classification (GTDB taxonomy): domain Bacteria; phylum Chloroflexota; class UBA11872; order VXOZ01; family VXOZ01; genus VXOZ01. The sequence continues at coordinate 508,105 of OZ242272.1, forward strand.
GACGCCAAGCGGAGCTTTTCGTGTTATTAGAGATTCGCTGAGTTTCTTCTCCCGCCTTGCCACGACTTGACCGCCCGGCCGGAGTTTTTTTGGAAACCTGCGATATACGTCTACACGGTTGGAGAGTTCACGCGAGTGCTCGTGCACGCTGAGTCTTTGCGGTTTCACATTCGCCGCCGCGGCGGCCTAGTCTCGCCTGCGCACACGAGCGGAGTTGCCGCGCCGCCGCAATAACGGTATCGTGAGAGACCAGGACAGGATTAGATGGCGGGCAGCACGGTGTCCTGCTGCGAGAGGAATTCTATATGCCGGTTGGCATTGCCACGCAGTTGACGCTTGCACGCATTGCGCTCGCCCCTGTCATTATGTTTCTCCTCATTTGGGGTAAGGACACGCCCCAATGGTATTGGCTGGCAACAGCCTTGTTCGCACTTGCAGCGGGAACAGATTGGCTCGACGGATTTGTTGCGCGTCGCAGCGACACGGTCTCGGCAGTCGGGGCAACGCTAGACCTGGTGGCGGATAAGATCCTGGTTGCCGTGGTCTTGATTGCCCTGGTGCAAGTAGGCTTATTGCCTGGCTGGTGGGCAGCAGTCATAGTCTGTCGCGAAATGGCAGTGACCGGCCTCCGCACACAGGCCGCCGAGCGCGGCATCGCGATTCCGGCAGGCCACGCGGGAAAACTCAAGACGGCCGTTACTTTTCTCGCCTTGATCGTCCTCATCCTCTGGCAGAGCATCGTGAGCGATGTCCTGCTCTGGCTTGCCCTCATACTGACGGTGTACTCCGGCATTGAATACCTTTACATCGGCATTCGCAAGATGCGAGACGCAAGCGACAGTCAGCCTCTGCAATCGCAACCCCAATCGTCCAATAAGGAGGTACGTGCAGAATGAAGGTAGCCTTTATCGGTCTCGGCACCATGGGAATGCACATGGCAGTGAATCTCCGCGACGCCGGCCATGATGTCTATGCCTTTAACCGTACGCGGAGCAAAGCGGAGGCATTTGTTACCGACGGCGGGACGCTGGTGGAGAGCCCCCGCGCAGCGGCAGCGCAAGCCGACTTCGTGCTGTCCTGCGTCTCGATGCCGGAAGACGTGGAAGAGGTCTTCCTGGGAGATGCCGGCGCAATACACGGATCGCGCCCGGGCCAGGTGTTCGTGGATCACAGTACTATTGACCCGGCGACGGCTCGCAAGGTTGGCGCCGCCCTCGCGGAAAAGCACATTCAGTTCATCGATGCCCCCATCAGCGGCGGCCCCATGGGCGCCGAAGCCGGCACCCTCGCCATCATGGCCGGGGGAGACGATGACGCCTTCGCCAAAGCAGAGCCGCTCTTCCAGGCCATGGGTGAGAATATCTTTCACGTCGGCCCCCTTGGCGCGGGTTCAGTGGTAAAACTTCAAAATCAACTGCTCGTTGGCATTAACCTGGCCGGCATCGCAGAAGCAATGGTGCTTGGGGCCAAGAACGGCGTCGACCCCGAAACATCCTACCAGGTGCTGGGCACCGCCATGGGCGACAGCCGCATGCTGCACCGCGCCATGCCGGACTACATTCTGAAGCGCAATTTCGATCCGGCATTCGCCATCAAACTCCTCGTGAAAGACCTCCGGTTGGCCACGCAACTCGGCCAGCAGGCCAGCGTGCGGCTGCTGCTTAGCAATCTCACGCAGCTCGTCTATGAAGAAGCTATCTCCCAAGGGCTGGCTGATGAAGATCAGACGGCGGTAGTCAAGCCGCTGGAAACGCTCGCCAAGGTGGAGGTTGCCAAGGCGTGAGCCCAACGGATGCCGCACCTGCCGACACGACTCGAATTCCCGCAGCGCACTTAGAGCAATTTTCCCGGGACGTGCTCGTGCATGAGGGCATTCCACCAAAGCATGCTTCGCAATCGGCGCGGCATCTCGTGCTCTGCGACCTACGCGGCGTCGAAACTCACGGCATCACGCGACTCTCCGCGCTGGCACAGCGCATTCGCAACGGCGTCGTCAACGCCAACGCGAACATTCACGTCGAGCGGCAACGCGCCGCTTCCGCCCTGGTCGATGGTGATAACGGGCTGGGCGTGCCGGTCAGCACATATGCGACACAACTGGCGATTCAATTCGCCCGAGAACAGGGCATTGGCACGGTGGGCGTTCGCAATAGCAACCACTTTGGCATGGCGGCCGATTATGCGTTGCAGATGGCGGCTGCCGGTTGCCTCGGCATTGTGACGACCAATTCAAGTCCGGCCATGGTGCCCTGGGGCGCAGCCAAGAAGTTCTTGGGGACCAATCCCATTTGCTTTGGCGCGCCTACCCACGAGGCGCCGCTCATCCTCGACATGGCGACGAGCGTCGTGGCCATGGGACACGTGGTTCTCGCTGAGAAGCGCGGTCAACCCATCCCGGACTCATGGGCGGTAGGACCCGACGGCCTGCCCACCACCGACCCGACCCTAGCCAGGCAGGGCGGGGCGCGTCCGCTGGCCGACTACAAGGGCTCCGGACTCGCATTGATGATTGAGATCTTCACCTCGCTTCTTACCGGCGCAACCTTAGGCGTCCATTCCGCCGGCTTCTTCAGCGACATGAGCCGACCCGCCGACGTGGCACACCTTTTCCTTGCAATCGATATTGCGGCCTTTTTGGATCTCCAATCGTTCAAGGATAGGCTGGCTGCGCTGCTCACGGAGATGCGGGAACTCCCGCTGGCGCCTGGGTTCGACCGCGTCACGCTGCCCGGTGAGATCGAAGCAGAGCACATGAGTGAGCGCACAGCTAACGGTATTCCGATCGACCCGGCGGTGCTCGCGGACTTGCAGCAACTCTCCGCACAGACGGGAGTGCCTCTGACAGTATGAACGCCATACGCTCACTCAACTCTGAGTCGCATTCATTCTTGGATTATCCATAATGGCGCTCCCCGTATTTGGCCGCCAGGTTCTCGTCGAGCGCGCGTATGGCATCTTGGCGCAGGGCGGGAATGAAATGCACGTCACAGCCCTCGCCCGCGCTGCCATGCAGATGGATGGCGATCTCCCCAACTCCTTGCTGCGTCTCGTCGAAGATAGGCTTGTCGCCGACGGCCGCTTTACTCGGAACGCTGCAGGCCAGTGGGGACTGATAGAGTGGCAAAGCCCTGCTGACGACGCGCTTGACGCTCAGGTGTTTGTTGTGCTGGACGTTGAAACCACGGGGGGTATTGCCGGGCGCCACCGCATCATTGAGCTGGGCGCGGTGCGAATCTGCAACGGTGAAGAGATCGCGCGCTTCCAATCGCTTGTACATCCCGGACAGCGGGTCAGCCAGCGAATCTGGCAACTTACCGGCATCAGCGATGACATGCTGAGCGATGCGCCATCTGCGGGACCGGTCCTCGACGAACTCTATGCCTTTGTCGCCCACGTGCCGGTTGTCGGGCACAACATCGCCTCCGACTTCAGCTTCCTGCGCAACGAAGCGCTCTGGACAAAGCGGCGCCCGCTCACCAATCCCACTATTGACACAGTGACGCTGAGCGCACGGCTATTCCCGGATCTCAAGCGGCCCAGTTTGGAGCGCCTGGCCCGTCACTTCGGTTTGAACGACGCGCCAAAGCACCGCGCTCTCATCGATGCCCACGTGACCGCCCAGTGCTTTGCACGCCTGCTCAAGGAGATTCCTGCTGAGCATGGGGCGAGCTTGCAGACGTTCTTGGCATGGCTGGAAAGCGGTCAAGGCGCCCGCGTGCCTGCCCCCCGCGCCGCGCTGCAAAAGCAAATTCGGCTGCTGCCCTCGCTCCCTGGCATTTACACTTTTCGGGATAGCGAAGGCGCCGTGCTTTATGTGGGCAAGTCAAAGTCGCTCCAGCGCAGAGTGCGCAGCCACCTTTCAAACCCTGACCGGCTCTTCGACGGCATGATTGAGCGGCTTGACCGGATCGATGTCGAAGTCACCGGCTCGGAGTTCGAAGCGCTCCTGCGGGAAGCCCAAGTGATCCAGGAACTGCAACCGGTCTACAACGTGCAACAGCAGTATCGTCCCATGCAGCCGTATGTACGCGTGTGGCGCAGCCAGACGGAGGGCATAAAGGTGCGCACGAGCAGTCGGCTGCGACTGGACGACTCGGCGTACTTTGGACCCTACCAAAACCGCGCGGCAGCAAGTTGGAATGCGCGCGTGGCCCGTCGCGTATTAGACGCAACTGCCGGTCTTTCGGCCCAGGACCAGGCGAATCTAGTGTTCCAGTTTCTCGCAGAGGGGCCGGACGCGGTTGTAACCAATTGGCAAGAACGCAGTACGGCTGAGGTAGAGGCGGCGCTGCGCATACTGCGCCGCCTCCGCGCGCACCATCGCCCGCTCTCCGGCGGCTTTGCCGGTCACACCATTGTGCTGATCTATCCTGCCGACCCGCCGGGCAAAGTTCTCCTCTTCTTCGTCCGCAACGGTCAGATCCTAGGGCAGGAGACGCTGGGGCCGGCAGCGGCGGCGGTATGCGATGAGAAGCTCCAGGCATTCTTTGCCCACTACCTCGCCTTGCCCGATTCCGCGGCGTCTGCGGATACGATTCGCCACTTTGTGCTGCAGTGGGTGTACCAGCACCGCGATGACCCCGCAGTCATTCCCATCGATCCATCTCGCCTGCAAGACGCAATGACCGCGGCCGGCAAACGCCTCAAACGCTTGGGTGTGATCGAGCCGGCGCCGGCTGCGGAGACCCTTCCCTTGCAGGAGACACCGCCCGAATAGAGAAGACTCGCCCTTCTATTGCCTTGTGCTGGGGCTCTTGTGCCCAAGCGCCCCTTGCGGATCCGCGACCCGGACCGGGCGCATCGCAGACTTTGGGATCCACCAGGGTGGCAACGGGAGACAGGCTGCGACAGAATTGCCCTGAGTTACTTCCTAGTTTTGGATCAAGCCAACATTGCGCCGTTGGAGAATATTTTAGCGTTGGGGCTTGTCCCCAATGCAGTCACTTAAACTTCTGCCCTAGGCAAACCGCAAGGCTGACAGCCGCAAAGGGAGACTTGAAACCCCATTGTACTGACGTAGGGGCACGACATGTCGTGCCCCTACCACGCTTGACAAACCGTGTAAAAACATTCTTGTGAGTGCCGCGTTGTTTGATGCGACGGCGTTAGAGCTAGTCTCCCGCCCAGATTGAGGCAAGCGCTTAACAATTGGGGGTGGTCAGGGCGACCCAGGTCCCGTTTCACTAGGAAGCGTACAATGACGGGGGAAGCCTAAGGTTGCACCCATCGCCACTCTTTCTACTCAGCGTTTGCGCTTCTGCACTTCGGCGCGTTCTGCCGGAGTGAGGTTGACGATGAAGATTACGCCCGTAACCAGCGCGGGTAATGCCGCGATGCACCAGATGGCCATGTCGGCAACGCTCTGCATGCGCACAACGAGCAGCGATGAGAGCAAGAAACCGGCAATTAACCAGTACACACCTCCCGCTAGTGGGTGCCGCCGGGTGGCAATGCCGCCGGCGATCCCAATGCCTACCGGTATGAAGTGCACCACGAGACTATCCTGGGGCAGCTCGGGGATGCCCACCCAAGGTCCGACCCCCACAATGCCCCAAACGAACGTCCAGAGGAGCATCAGCGCCCAGCCGCTGCGACGGTAGAGATGGATGCGAGGAGATTGCTCCTCTTCACTCTTCTTTCCACGCCTAGCCATAGCTGGCGGTACCTTTCGTGTTGCGTGTCTTTCTACCGAGTGAAACGGGAAAGCAGTTCTTGTCATTTATATGTTGAAGAAGGCCTGCAGATGAGCGAATGTGAGCGGGTAACACGAGGGGCGCGTCGTCCGTCGTTAGGTGAGCCAGCCCGGCAGTGGTGGCTGCAGCGTGCGGGTGTACGACACCCCGCGCGCCAGTACGTCGCGCCGCACAGCTACCTGGGCAGGCCAGAGAGCAGCACCAGTATGCCAGGAAGGTGAGGGGATTGAAAGTGGTAGCAGGTATTGACGTGGGAAAAGTCCCGCTCGACGTGTCGGTAGCGGTTGGTTCCGTGCGGCGCTTTGCCAACAGTGCGCCGGGCATCACGGCCCTGGTGCACTGTTGGCAGGTGAGTACGTCACCTTGGCGGTGTGCGCATCGACCGGCGGGTATGAACGCCAGGTGCTCCCTGCCCAAGGTGCGGGCCTGTGGCGAGGAAGCAAACACGGCTCGTCTGGACGCACAGGTATGGTCACGGTTCGGTACCGTGTTTACCCTGGCAACAACACTACCCACATCAGCCTGATTTCACTTGACCCTCAACACAGATACTCCCCCGTAAGCAGGAATCTATCTTTTCGACATTGCAAGGGAGATTGCACCCCCCTTTCTATGTTTCAAGTGCCGCACGCGGCCAAAGTTGAATGCTATAGACGTCGGTGTTGTGGCATCAGTTGCACCCACCATGAAACAGGAGGGATGCACATTGGCGGGTGCGTCCCTCCTGTTTAAGCGGCTTCTTGAGCTAGGGCCTACGGGTTTGAGCCGGTGTTGATCGTTGTGTCTTCGCGGTTGCCCCACTCAGCCCACGCGCCGTCGTAGTTCTGGACGTTGTTGTAGCCCAACAGGCGCGCGACGAAATAGGCCACTGACGACCGCACCGCGGTCTGGCAGTGGGCGTAGACCACGGTATCTTCAGTGATGCCGGCAGAATCGAAGAGTTCGGTGAGCTCTTCAGCCGACTTTAGGGTGCGCACGTCGCCGCCGGTAAGGTACACCACCCAGTCCTGGTTGATGGCGCCCGGGATGTGACCGCCGCGGTCAGCGCGCACGTCCCGTCCGGAGTACTCGCCTGCGGAGCGGTTGTCCAAGATGACTGCATTGCCATCATCGATAGCCGCCTGCACCTCTTCAAATGTGCCGAACAGGAGCGGATCAAAGCTGATGGTAAAAGTGGCCGCGGGGAACGACGGCACCTCTGTGGTCAACTCTCGTTCTTCCTCGGCCCACTTGGCAAAGCCGCCGTTGAGCACTTTGGCATTCCTATTGCCGTAGAGTTCCAGGGCCCAGAAGACGCGGGTCGCCCAGAGGATATTGCCGCTGCCGTAGACTACGACCTCCGAATCATTGCCGATGCCAGCGCTGCCCACGAGCTGTGCGAACGTGTCCGGCGGGATCAGCATGCCGCTTACTTCATTGTCGGGATCGATGAAGGTTCGCGAGTGGATATTGATGGCATTGGGCACGTGACCGGCGGCGTAGTCTTCCGCCGAGCGCACGTCAATGATGCGCAATCCCTCTTTGCCGAGGTTCTCCGCCAGCCAGTCGGTCTCCACCAGGAGATCGGGGTTGGCATAGCCGAGCGGACCTTCCGGCTCCTCTGCCTCTTGCGTAACAACCTGACCGCAGGCGCTGGCAAGCAGCGCGCCCCCGGCGGTAAGGGCGGTGATTTGGAGCAAGCCCCGGCGTGATAGTCCGTTTCGCATTGGTATTCTCCTCCTGCGATAGCTATGTCCATGAATAACAGCATAGACAATGGTCAAACACGCCTATATTAACTTCACCAGTCAATTAAGTCAACTAAGTTGATAAAGTTTATAGACAGAAATGAATTTAATTGCAATGGAACAAGTGGAGAGCTCTACTTCAAGGTTTGCCGGAGACTCGCAAGATCTCTCCAAATCACTACCGTGCCACGCTCGATTGAGGAATTGGCGATCGAAAAGCTAGGCCGGAATCGCGCGCGAGCGGTCAGCGGACTTTCCCGGCGCGGATGGTCGCGGCGTTCTTGAGGGCTTCCCGCTTTGATAGGGTGCTGAGCCTGTCGGCGTTTTGAGAAACGTAGTCCTCGACTGTTGGCAGATCGGTCCAGGCCAGGTCGCGCAGCGCCCAGCCGATGGCCTTGCGAATGAAGAAGTCGGGGTCGGCGAGATTGGGTTCGATGCAGTCGAAGAGCAGGGAGAGGTCGGTTGCCTCCTTACGCTTCACCTGGCAAATGATGGACGAGCGGCGTTTCCACAGGTCCGGATCAGTGCTCCATGTGCGCATGAAGTCCGCCATCTCCTGCGGGTGGTTATCCACGAGTTCCCGGAGTTTGTGGGTGGCGACGTCGTCCACTAGGTCCCACCACGCGCCGCTGACGACCATTTCTTCATAGAGCGGCAGGGCGTCGAGGGTGCGAAAGGCGCGGAATTCCGGCGCGCCGGTCACGTCCTGGGCGACGTAGCGTTCCTCGCGGTAGGCGGCATTGCGCCAGAGCGCATGGATGGCGGCGAGCCAATCTTTCTTGCTCGCGAGCGGATGCGCATGCAAAGCGGCGCGCACAAGCTTGCGGCGAATAGGAGTCTGCACACCCCGGAACGGCATCGCCGACTTCATATAGGCCTGCATGCCCGCGGCCTTCTCCGGATTCACATTGTCGGCGAGCCCCTGGCGGATTGCGGCGACAAATTCAATGCTCATTACGCGTATTCGCTTCTGTGTTTGGTGGGGCGGGCGTAGACTGGCGGGTTTCCGGCTGGCACGCGTCTATGTTGAGAATGAGTCTCGCTTCGCTCCCTGCCAAACGAAATTAGCGGTGACCCAGCGCAACGGGGTACGACGGGAGCGTCGCTCTGCGCGCCTCAACTCTGGAAAGTCATGCCGAGCCCGCCCTCTGCATTGTATCTTCGCTTGACCCGGAAGCGTAGCACTTAGGTGGCGCTCCTGCAAGCCCTGCGTGCGTGTGGCTCCGGACAGTGCATTGCGTTGAGTCAAGACTCTGCACCCGCGGCGCCTATCTGGCGAGGCGATAGCACCTCAGAACCAACCCCCAGCTTTGCTCTTGCGCTGGTTTGGCCACTGCTACCTCTATGAGACACAACGTTGCTCCGGGATACACAGGGGATTAGTGCGCCGGCGTGCCACTCCCGTATCCCGTGCCATTGGGTTGCGTAAGCTGAGTCATTCCCAGAAAAACGATTGACTACACGAGTTTCCAGGAACTTTCACGCTAAAATAGTGTAGTATTTGGTATGATGCAAGTGTCGGACAACAATGAAGTTGTAAAGGTAGGTAATGAACCATGCAAGACGAATACAAGGAAGAAATGACTAATAGGTTCATAATGGCAGTGGACTACCTGAACCGTCAGATGCATACGTGCGGCCTCGACCAATGGGAAGGGCTTGAAATGACCATCCCCCAGATAAAGACGTTGGTCTTGTTGGAACGGTCGGGCCCCTTGCGCATGGGCAATATCGCTACTTTTCTCGGCAGGGCGCTCTCCGCCACGACCACGGTTGTAGATCGCTTGGTTGAGAAGGGACTGGTGGACCGGGCCTGGGATCCAAGTGACCGGAGAGTGGTGATCTGCCAGTTGACTGAGGGGGGAACGCAGGCGATGGATAGGTTCTGGCGCATTCGCCGGGAACGATTGCATTTGATGGCGGACACGCTTGGCGCGGAGCAGTTGGAGACCGTGGTGCAGGGACTGGAATTGATGCGCGCGGCGGATAGGCAAATGCAGGCTTCTTCTGTTTCTTAACAGGCTTCTTCTGCTTCCTAGCAAGCTTTCGGACAGGCGTTGATTTGGAATATTATTCAGTTTCTTGGGTGTAAGCCTCTTTCTGCCCACTCTGTCCCCTCCCCCCCAGAATCCCAGGCCATAGCCGCCCGTATGCGCGGCGACCGCACGCCTCGCCGCCTGGGGGTAGTCCTCCTGACCCCAAGCGCGCCTTACGTTGGCGGCGATTCGGCCCACCCTCTAAGCTTGAGGCAGTGACGCAACACTCCAAACTAAGCGCATCATCACCTTGGTGGTCGAATTCAAGTGTTCCACCCGGATTACGGGGGTGCGATCACCGCGAGAGGAATACGCGACGAATGCAAACACCCCGTCTAGCTCGTAATTAATGGCCGCCTATCAACGCCAGCGCCTTGGCGGCTGGCAGGTGAACGCCCACTTCCCGTGCACGGGATTACTCGTAACAGCGGCAATTGTAGTCGAATTGCCGTCGCGGTAGTATATAATGCTAACTAAGCAGTAGTGTAGGCTTGCACAATGGTGTAAGCGTATGCGGCTGCCAAGGAGGACAAGGGGAAAGGCACGAATGGCAGCCACGGCGGACGCGCTATCGCCGCGCGAGTACCGGCGGATACATCGGCTTCTGCTGCGCAGTCGGCGCACTGCCGGCCGCGAGCACGAGCAGATTCCAAAGCACTACCTGCAATTGCCGGCCGAGGAGTTGGACGAGCGCATAGCCGCCGTCCGGCAGCAACTCGGCGAGCGGGTGCTCATTCTTGGGCACCACTATCAACGCGACGAGGTCATCAAGTACGCCGATCTGCGCGGCGATTCATATAAGCTTGCCACCTTTGCCGCCAACCGCCGTGATTCCGAATTCATCATCTTCTGCGGCGTGCATTTCATGGCGGAGAGCGCCGATATTCTCACGGCGTCCCACCAATCCGTCATCTTGCCCAACCCCACGGCCGGTTGTTCCATGGCCGATATGGCCGATATCGACGACATTGTGGAGTGCTGGGAGCAACTCACCGACGCGGTGGGCGAGTCGATCGTGCCGGTTACATACATGAACTCCACGGCGGCGCTCAAGGCGTTCTGCGGCGCCCATGGCGGCATCGTGTGCACCTCCTCGAATGCTGCCGCGGTTTTCGAGTGGGCGATGGCGCGCGGCGAGAAGATTCTCTTCTTCCCGGACCAGCATCTCGGGCGCAACACGGGTCTGAAGTTCGGCATCCCGCTCGATGAAATGGTCGTCTGGGACCCGGCAGAGCCGGTGCTGGGCGGCAATTCAGAGGCCGACGTGCAAAACTCCAAAGTAATTCTTTGGAAGGGCTGGTGCTCGGTGCACACGCGCTTCACGGTGAAGCAGGTGGAGTTCGCCCGCCGGCAGCATCCGGACGTAAACGTCATCGTCCATCCTGAATGCCCAATGGAAGTCGTGCAGGCCGCCGATTACAACGGCTCTACCGAGTTCATCCTCAAGACCATTACCGAAGCTCCTGCCGGTACCGCCTGGTCGGTCGGCACCGAAATCAACATGGTCAACCGCATGGCCGCCGAAAACCCCGACAAGCAGATCTTTTGCCTCGACCCCATCGTCTGCCCCTGCTCCACCATGTACCGCATTCATCCCGCCTATGTGGCGTGGGTGATGGAAGACCTCCTGGAAGACAAGGTCACGAACCAGGTAAGCGTCGATCCCGACGTGGCGCATTGGGCGGTGGTTTCCCTCGAGCGCATGCTCACGGTGCATTAGGGCATTAGGCAGCGCCTTGGTCGGATTGCGCCCGCGTCCGGCGCTCTTCTCCGGAAAAGCGAAGCTCTCCGGCGCAAAGAAACTACAAGGAGCAATGACTGATGGCAATTTTTGACACCCACAAGGTGTATACTGCGCTCGCGGCCGGGGGCTTCACGGAGACGCAGGCGCAAACCCTGATTGAGACCCTGAGCGAATCCCGCGACGCCCTAGCCACCAAGGCAGACCTGGAAGCGCTGCGGGTGGCCACCAAAGCAGACTTGGAAGCGTTGCGGGTGGCCACCAAAGCAGACCTGCACGAATTAGAATTGCGCGTAGATGCGCGGTTCGATTCGGTAGATGCGCGGTTCATTGCATTGGAACAACGCATGACGATTCGCCTGGGCGCCATGCTGATTGCCGCAGTCGCCTTGATCGTGACAATTCAAGGATTCCTCTTCGCGCTATTCCTCAGCGCCTAAGCGCCGCCGCTCACCTCTAAACACTTAATCCAGCTAACCTTTGGCAGTCCCGCACTTGTGCAGTATACTGACACGAGCGCGGGACCTTTTCGTGTTGCCTGCGCATACTTTCACCCCGGAGGATGCCCATGCAACCCAATAGGATTCGCGAGAAACTCAACGCCGGTGAACCCACCTTGGCGACGCACGTGCACACGACGTGGCCCGGCATGATCGAGGTCATCGGCTTGACCGGGATCTACGACTACGTGGAGTTCGTTGCCGAGTACGCGCCATTCAATATGCACGACTTGGAAAACTTCTGCCGGGCGGCGGAATTGCACAACCTCTCGACCATGATTAAGGTCGACCAAGCGCCCCGGAGCTTTCTTGCGCAGCGCGCCATCGGCGCCGGCTTTCAAAGCGTGCTCTTTGCCGACAGCCGTACGGTGGCGGACGCCGAGGAATGCGTGCGCGCGGTGCGGGCGGATACGCCGGAGGCCCGCGGCATTCACGGCGTGGCCATGCGCCGGGCGTGGTACATGTCCTACGGCGCCGGGCCGGACTATCCCCAAGCGCTGGACGACATCGTGGTGGCGCTGATGATCGAACGAAAGTCGGCGGTCGACCATCTGGACGAGTTTCTGGAGGTCAAGGGTGTCGACATGGTGCAGTGGGGTCCCGCTGACTACGCCATGAACATCGGCCGGGCCGGTGAATTCCAGCACCCAGACGTGAAAGCCGCGGAGAAGAAGGTGTTTGAGACCTGCTTGGCAAAAGGTATTCCGCCCCGCGCCGAGATCAATTCGGTTGACCAGGCCCAGCGCTTCCTCGACATGGGCGTAACCCACTTCTGCATGGGCACCGACATCAACATCATCCATGACTGGCTCCGCGACCAGGGCGATACGCTGCGCAACTTACTGAGCTAGGAGTTATTTCTCAACCAAACTGTCCGCAACACCTAAGATCATTGCGGAACGTTTGCCGGGAATCTAGCGAGCCGATCGGGTAAGTTTGGGAAAGGCGCACGCTAGAGTTCCAACACTCGCGAAACCGCTCTGCTCTTGAGTCGGAAACGGTGGACACCGGTTGCTCCAGCACCTGCTTGAGGGCTGCCATCAAGTCGTTTGGTTGTGACGCCAATGGATTTGTTGTATTCGTCCATTTTGCAAGACAGCACTATTGCCAACACATTTAAAGTAGGATAGGATTGTTGGCAAGACTAGCATTTAAATGAAAAGGGGGTATTCACAAGCTCAGGTAGCAACGCGGTGTTGTCTATACTGATTGTGGTCTACGCGCAGACTCTTCGTTGAAGTGGTGACGTAAAATACGGCACTGCAAAGGAGTGAGAAGCATGAGTTTCCAGACGAGCAGACGCGCATTTCTTGCCGGAACGGCAACGACGATCGGGGGAGTTGTCCTGGCAGCGTGCGGCCAGGTAGCAACGACGACCGAGACTATGGAAGAAAAACCGGCTGAACCGGAAGAAGAGGCAAAGGCTGTCGAGGAGCCGGTAGCCGAGCAAGTGACCATTCAGTTCATGTGGCCGCCCTATTCACCGGCCAAAGAGCGCTGGTACGAGCGCTTGGTGAACGCCTACGAGGAAAAAAACCCCAACGTAACCATCTCCACCATTCTCGATACGGCGCTCAATGACCGCATCGGCACGAACGCCGCCGCCGGCGGCGGCTTGCTCGACGTGACCTGGCACGGCTGGGGTTGGGCACGGTGGGGCGAAGAGGGAGTCTTCCTGCCGCTGGAGCCGTACGTCAAGGCATCGGGCCTAAACCTAGACGACTACTATAAGGCCGCCATCGACGGTGTCACCTGGGCCGGCACGCTGCATGCGTTGCCCCTGGGCATCCTGACACCGGTGATGGCGCTTAACCTCGATGCGTTCGCGACGGCGGGCATCGAGGTGCCGGCCGATGACTGGACCTTCGGGGATATGATTGATATTGGCGCCAAGCTCACCGATGCCCCCAACGGCAAGTGGGGCGTGTCGACGCGCTTCTGGTATTGGTCGACCTGGTACGTCTCCTATGGCCGCGATCAGGGTTCCGTGAACAATGAGTGGCAGACCATGAGCTGGGACGCGGCGGTGCGCACCGAGCTGATTAGGACGCGGGGAGACCTGTTCCACAAGCACCAAGTCGAAGCCTATGGCGACGATGCCGCGGAAGAGACAATCTTCGATCACTTCAAGAACCAGAAGGTTGCCATCTACTCGGGCTACAACTGGCTGGTGCCCAGCTTCCGTACCGACGCGCAGTTCAACTGGACGTTGCATCCCATCCCGTTCATCGACTTCGAAGGTGAACCGACGCGCAATGGCGCGCTCTACACTGAGGAAATCGCCCTCGTGGAAGGCAGCAAAGTGCTCGACCACGGGTGGGACTTCACCTCGTGGATCTGCGGGCCGGAGCAACTGGATACGGCCGCCCGCAACGGCGATACCACGCCGACGATCAAGTCCATTGCCGAGAGCGACGCTTTCATCAATCTGGACTTGCCGCCCGGAGAGAAAATCGTCGAGTACCTGCGCGCGATGGAAACCGCCATTCCGTTCTTGCTCCATCCTATCGGCGGCGATCTCGCAGGACCTCTGTGGAAGAACGCCGGCCTGGCGACGCAAGCGAATCCGGAGCTGACGCCAGAGGAGGCTACCCGCACGGCCCAGGGTGAGGCTCAAGCCATCTTGGACGAGTACAACGCCAGCAGGCAGTAGACAAGCTATTGCACGGTAGGGGCACGACATGTCGTGCCCCTACACGAAATGCCCGGTAAGTAGGAGCTTGGCGCTGCGATTAAATGAGTCCGCTGGACTGCGAGGCCCTAGCCTTGTCCCTCATTTGGGGGAGAACTTTTGCGAAACTAAGACATGGGTGGCAAGAGAATCTCCCTCTCCCTGGGGAGAGGGTCGGGGTGAGGGGTCTTCCGCGTGTTTTATCCACTCAATTGGAAGAAGCGACTCGCAATGGTTCCAAAATCGTCAAGACTACCACAAACGCAAGGGAGTCCCCCTCACCCTAACCCTCTCCCACCGGGAGAGGGGACTTTCTCGCCTCGGCAAGGGTTATTCAAAGTTCTCCTCGAGGGAGAGGGGATTTCTCGCTCTGATTGGGGCTGTGCAAAGATCTCCAAAGAGTGTGGGTAAGGCACCAGGCAAGATCCACTTGAAAGTCTCGTAACATGAGCACACTCGGTGTATCTCCCGACGATGCCGAAGCCATTCGTCAGGAACAGGTTGCGGAAATAGACCGCTACTATTCTGGCCTCGTGTACGCGGCGGCGGAGGCCCGCGGGAGTGCTTGGCAGCGAGATACAAGCTCGCCCGCTGCATATCGAAAGTCGATAGCAGCGAATCGTGAGCGATTCTGGCAGCTCATGGGTGGTGTCCCGCGCAATGCCGTGCCGCTGAATCCCCGTGAAGAGGACTTGCCGGAACACCCGGAGATTTCAGCGCGGCGCGTGTGGATTCCCGTGGATGAAGGTGTCCACGTTTACGGTGTATTGCTCGTGCCCGCGAGTCCAGTCGGCCCGAAACCGGCCGTAGTCGCCCAGCACGGTTTTTCCGGCTCCCCGGAAGCAACGTGCGGCTACTATGAGTTGGATGAGACTGCCTACTTGCGCTCTTTCGGTCTGCGGCTGGCCGAGAAAGGCTACGTGGTCTTCGCCCCGTTGGTGCTGAACAATACGCCCGACCGGTCGCGCACGAACCGCAAGGCCACGCTCATTGCCCAACAACTCATGGGCTTGGAAGTGGGCAAGATGCTGCGCGTGGTGGACTACCTCCAGACCTTGCCGGAGGTAGACAACGACCGCATCGGCTACATGGGCATCTCGCAGGGCGGCATGATGGCACTCTGGGCCGCAGCAGCGGATGAGCGCATCGCCGCCTGTGTCTGCTCCGGCTACTTCACCAACCGCACACCCAAGATGATCGACCTTTCGCCCCACTACACCTCCTTCATTCAAACCGGCGATGACGACAAATTCTTCTGGGGCCAGTTGAACGAGTTCTCTGATTCCGATATTGCCTCGCTCATCTGTCCGCGCCCTTTCTTCGTGGAAGCGGGCACGGAGGACCGCGTCTTTTGGCTGGAGCACGTAAAGGAAGAATTCTCGCAACTCCAAGCAATCTATGCGGAGCTTGGCATATCGGAGCGCGTAGAACTCGGCATATTCGAGGGGCCGCACGTGATTCACGGTGTGGAATCGTTTGCTTTTCTGGACCGCTGGCTGCAAGAATAACGCGAACCGACCGCGTGTCGCAGTCGCAGGAGAGGCCATTTTCACCGACACAATTGGCCGATTCTATCCATTGGGCAGCGCTTTCCGATCGTCCTGAGCTTTTCGAAGGGCGAATTCAGCATAATAGTAGGCGAGACACGGCGCACGCGCGTACGTCCGTTCATGCTTTGACATGGGCTTTGCAAAACCCGCTCAGCACGCACGGATGTGGTGAATTTCACAGTTTTCCCTTGGGAAGTAAGGCCCAACTTGAGCGATTCACTACCCCTTTTCTGGGGGCATTTGTACTAGATAGGTACTACCAACTTGAAGGAGTGAGCAATAGCTGCCTCTTCTCTGACACAACACATGGTCTTGACTGACGATCAGATCGCTTTCTATCAACGGCATGGTTACCTGATTCTTGAAAACGTCCTGTCGGCGGCTGAGCTCCGGGAATTGCGTGCGGCAACGGAGAGCTTGCAGGAGGAGCGCATCCGTCGGGGTGGAAGCGATAGCATCGTTGCTATCATGGACTTTGTCCTGCTTGACGATGCTTTCATGCAAGCCGCGCATCAGCCGCATATGCTGGCGGCGGTCACGCAACTCATTGGCGCGAACCTGCGCCTGCAGCACTGCAAGCTCAACTGGAAGCCGCCCACCAAGGGTACCGGCGAAGTGGACTGGCACCAGGACTTTCCCTTCCTGCCCCACACCAATTACGATCTGCTGGCGTGCATGGTTCTGCTGGACGACTCTGTGCCGGAAAACGGTTGCATGCGGGTGATTCCCGGCAGTCACCTGCGGGGTCCGGTGGACCACTTCGACGCAGACGGAGCTTTTGTAAGACATTGCACCGATCCGGCGGACTACGCAGACGATCTGGCGCGCGGCAATGTGGTTGATCTCGTCGCGCCCGCCGGTTCGATAACCATCCACCATTGCTGCATCGTGCATTCTTCCTATCCCAATAACAGCGACACGCCCCGGCGGGGTTTGATCTACCAAATTGCTGCCGGTGACAGCATCCAACTCGGCGGCCACCTGTATAAGGTCTGGCCGCTGTGGCTCCAAGGTGAGGACCCACTGCGCGCCCGCATGGAGGACGGCACAGTACATCGCCTAAGCAAACCGCTCACGAACGTCGGCGGACTGGAACCGAGCGACGAATAGGCTGTGTGGTCTCTCCGTGTCATTCCGCGAACATGGTTCGCGGAATCTAGTGCGTAGGTTCGGCTAGTTATCCAGATTGCTGAGCCAGAAGAGAGAAAAGGTGTTGCGAAAGCGTCTATCACCCGTTTGAGTTGGGTTCCGCTGATTCAGGAGAAGATGGATTCTTAACAGTCATTCCGGCGAACGCCGGAATCCAGGGCGCGCGCGACGAAGATGGATTTCGTGCCCCCGCGCGGGGGCGAACTTTCGCGGGAATGACGGACGATGCGCCCCTCGTGTAACCCTGTTGCATTCCGCAATTGCCTGCTTCTTCCAACATACAAATGACGGAGGTCCGTCGTGATATATTCATGGTGATGACGGAACCGGGTCAAGGGCTTGTCGCCCGCTCCTTGGGTCAATACTGTAGCGCGGGGGCTTGTCCCCCGCTCTTGGTACGGTAGGTCCAAGGCACAGTGCGGTTCAATTCTCTCCCGAATTTGGGTTCCGGCAAGCTGATCTTGGTACTGCAAACTAGGACTTGGCCCTTTGCTGTCTGTGACATGCGGCAAACCGAATTGAACGTGATACAGTATCAACACAATCAAACCCAGAAACCGCAAATTCACCAATCGCTTCTACCAAAGAGATTAAAGGAGCAGAAGACCCATGGCGACGTCTCCCGCAACCCAGGAAAAGGTCCTAAGCGACGACCAGGTCGCCTTCTATCAGCGGCATGGTTTTCTGATTCTGGAGAATGTACTGTCGGCGACTGAGCTACAGCAATTGCAAGCCGCTTCCGAGCGGCTACGTGACGAACGCTCCCGCTTGGCCGGGGACGACCGCCTGGCCGTTATTCAAAACGTGGCACTCTTCGACGACGCTTTCATGATGGCCGCGAAACATCCGGTGATGTTGGGCGCGGTCACGCAGCTTATTGGCGAGAATTTGCGCCTCCAGCACTGCAAGCTGAACTGGAAACCGCCGGCCAAGGGCAAAGGCGAGGTGGGTTGGCACCAGGACTTCCCATTCTTTCCCCACACGAACTACGATCTGCTGGCATGCATGTTTCTGTTGGACGACGCCGTGCCGGAGAACGGCTGCATGCGCATGATTCCCGGGAGCCATCTGCGGGGCCCGGTTGACCACTATGACGCAGACGGCAAGTTCACCGGCCGTTGCACCGAACCCCGCGAATACGAGGACGATGTGGCGCGCGGCAACGTGGTTGATCTCGTGGTACCGGCCGGTTCCATGACCATCCACCACTGCTGCATGCTGCATGCTTCTTACCCGAATCACAGCGACACGCCGCGGCGCGGTCTGGTGTACCAGATCGCCGCCGGTGACAGCATCCAATTGGGCGGCAACCTGCACAAGGTGTGGCCCATCTGGCTCCAAGGCGAAAACCCGCTGCAGGCCCGCATCGGCGACCACACAGTGTACCGGCTCAGCCAGCAGATCACCAACGTCGGCGGCCTGGAACCCAGCGCCGACTGGCAAAAGGTCACGCAAGACTAGACGCCCTGACCACCAATTGATCCGCAGCCACATCAGCGTGTAGGGTTTGCCGACCTCCTAAATCCCCCACACAGATCGCAAGCGAGCCAATGACATACCCGATCAGGGCATGCATTGAGACGAGAAGACCCCCACTCTACGTTTGGAGAGTGGGGGTCTCATCTTGTCACCGGACGCTGCAGATTGCGTTTTGTCTGGCAGTTTCCGGAATTGCAGATCGTACTTATGCGGCCTGAATAGGACGGCATTTGCCCTTCTGCAAACGGTGCCTCAGCTTTAGCCACCACGCTGTCAACACTAGGTGAGCTTTCGACCTGGAAGCACCACTGGACTCTGCTGTCTCGTCTAGGCCGTAAAGCCTAGCCAGCGGTACACGTCGTGGAACTTCACGCTGTTGAATTCGGGGATGACCGTAGTCGCGACCACGGTTGAC
This sequence comes from Chloroflexota bacterium, assembly GCA_965207135.1. Lineage (GTDB taxonomy): Bacteria > Chloroflexota > UBA11872 > VXOZ01 > VXOZ01 > VXOZ01. The sequence continues at coordinate 527,066 of OZ242272.1, forward strand.
GGCTCCCACAGGGCGCTACCGTCGGCATGGGTAGCAGTGGCGCTGTCCTGGCTGGAGTAGAACCGCTTGTTAATGCTCACGTTCCCTGTCAACAGATTGTTCCAAGGGGTAACATTCATGCGGTCGTAGAACGCGCCGGAGCGCTTCTCAAGCTCAGCTTCGATCAAAGAGCGTGTGGCCGCGGTAGCCAGATGCGCGCCGTCATTGACAAGGACGGCACGCGCGATCATCATGTTACGCGTGTGCACTATCTTGCCGCGCGGGTAACTGGCATCGCCGAAAACGCCATACGCGGGGGAGGTCATCTCGGCAAGCAGCCAATCACGCACCTTGTCCTGGAATGCAACAACGACCGGCGATGGCACATCGGTTGCTGGGCCAACGAGCCGCAACTGCTTCTCGAACACGTTCGGCAGTGTAGCGCCCGTCTTGGTAAAGCTATTGGTGTAAAGCACTACCAATGCCGATACTCGAAGGACAGCAGCAGCATCAATAGTAACGTCGTCGGCTATGATGAAGAGGGTTCCCGCGCCACCGTTTCCATTTTGAACGTCGTTGGAAAATGTACCATCAGGAGTGGTAGCGCTAAACTCATAGACTTCCCCATCGGTACCGCGCAAGTCTATCTCTCCGTCTGCGCCAATTTGAACAGTCGGAGCAGCGATACACAAGGAAGCGCCCCCACGACCTGCAGCGCCACCTTTCGTTAGTCTTGGGGCATCACCGTGTGGGTGCCGAACAAACGTCGAAACCTGCCCAAACCCGCCGTCACCGCCACCACCAGGAATGTCGCTATACGCGCCAGCAACAACCTTATCCAGTCCCAGCAGCCCCATATCCACGCCGTTGCTGCCGGGGGCATCTCTGTTGCCTAGGCTATTACCCCCATTGTCAATCTGCCCCGGGTGTCCTGCCAAAGACGGATTATTCCCGAGCCCTCTACCACCGATGGTACCAGTCAAGGTGAATGATTGTTCACACCGGATTACGGATGGCGAGCCGCCAAGAGTATATGTCCCACCGGACTGATTGAACATTGTAAACTGCTTGGTTGCAGTGGTGGCAACTACCGAAGCGCCGCTGCTATGTGCGCCATCGCTGCCGTCACCAAAATCAACTGCTGCTTCAAGATATTGACCGGAGTTTGTTTCCGGTGTCTGCGTTGTTATCTGTCTTTCCTCCAATGTGCGTGCGTACGGTGCTTCAAGATCTAACCGAGCGACGTCGGTTTCTCATTTACCAACCTTGGTGTTGACGTTGCCAGGTGTATCTAGGCAACAACACTGTGTTGGCACGGTGCTCTCCGGCTCCTTTCGCTGCATGGTTTCCGCTATCCATATACCGACATTCAATTGGAGTTTGATAAACACAACCCTTGCCGGCAGCGACCAGATTCGCGGATAGCGTGTGCGCGGCACGCTGGCGGCTAAAGTGCCGCTAGTTTGGAACGGAAACTGCTCTTGCGCAAATGCGGTGGAGAATGCAAGATCCCATGCCGATGCATAGTTCGATGGTGTTGAGACTGGGTACAGGCAGGTCAGAGAAGGCTACTGTACGTGTGTCGCCCGATCGGCAAACGATAAAAAACAGCAGCGCGAGCGCCTGAGCCCCACCCCGAAGAGTGAGACACGAGGGCCCGCTAAGCGCCCGTATCGGTAATTACACCGTGTTCGGCTCAACTAGCCGCTCACCAAGCCGGTGGTCCGGAGCCAAGCGCCGACTGGCAAAAGGTCACGCGCAGGACTAGACACATGTTCCCAGTGGTGCTCCGCGCGTGCTTGCTGGGAAGTGGATAATCCGGCTAAGGCTGGGTCAGGACTTGGCAAGCCGCAAGCGACGACCCGCAAGATGGGCCGCCCTAATGCTGCGTGTAAATGCTCCGCATCTGCCAGGCGTCGAGGGACCGGAGTTGGGCGGGGCTGCCCTGGGCGCGCAGGGAGACGCCGGTGCTGTCGTCCCGTCCGGGGTAGACGCGGACTGCGACGCATTGCTTGCCGTTCGCGAAGACCTCTACCACGCTGCGGTCGACGAATACCCGCAGTCTGAGCGGCTCGTCCGGGTCGAGCCGGATTGGGGCCGTCTCGGGAGCGCGGGAGAGTGCGCCCGGCAGGGCTGACGAGTAGGAAGAGTCGAGGGTCAGCAGGCTTGCGAAGCGGTCGACGGGCCGCGGGCGCTTGTTGCCGCCGATGGCGACTTGGCCGGTGTGGTGGACCGCGCCGGGCTGGACGGAGGGGTTCTGTACCTTGAAGCCGCGGTCCTTGTAGAAGGCGATGCGCGTGTATTCCTCCCGGCCCGGGGACCGGAGGACGTTCAGCTCGACCATAGGCGCCGCGCCGGGGTCGAGTTCTATCGCCAGTTCCAGCGCGCTGCCCGCGATGCCTGCCAGCACCACTTCCTCGTTGGCGGGGAGCGCCGTCGGTCCGACGTGCCTGTGGTCATGCCTGAGGGACTCGATGTCGCCGGCGGGCTCGACACGCACGTCGTCGTCTCCCGCCAGGGTGAGACGCCTGGGGAGGGTCATGATCTGGTTCCAGCCCGCGGTGGGGAACCCGGGATTCATGTTGAACAGCACGATGATGCCGCCCTGTCCGTCGGGCGTTGCGGATGGGGCGTGGACGCCTGACGGGACAGCCGGACCGAAGTTGAAGAGGCCGTGGGAGGTGACGACCAGCTTATCGCGGTCTTCGTCGTAATCGCCGAGCAAGTACTGGCCGCCGCTCATGTGGCTGAAGAAGAGGAGCATATGGCGGTCGCCGATGGGCCAGAAGTAGGGGCAGGCGCCGTCGTCGTCCACCAACGTGAACCTGTCGCCTTCGGCGAGGGGGTGCAGGTACTCCCAGGTTTCCAAGTCCTGCGAGCGGAATAGGAAGTCGGCGGCAATGCGCCGGCCGCCGGGGCCGTCGGTCAGAGCGCCGCCGGAGAGGGAGTAGTAAACGCCGTCGCGCTTCCAGATACAGGGGTCGTAGACCGTGTACTCCCTGGGTGAGCCATCGTGTTCCGGAATGGGGATGATCGCCTGGCCCGTGATCTTTTCCCAGTTGAGAAGGAGCGGGTCGCTGGAGACGGCGACTATGTTGCCAACCTGCGTCCCGTGGTAGATGGCTATGACACGGTCGTCCTCGACGAGGGTTCCACCGGAGAAGCAGCTCTCTTCCGGGTCGGGGTAGATTGCATACGGCAGGTCGCGCCAGTGGATGAGGTCGTCGCTGACGGCGTGCCCCCAGTGGGGCCGGGGGTCTTCCGGTGGGTAGCCCTGGTAGAAGAGGTGCCAGCGTCCCTGCCAGAAGCAGAGCCCGTTGGGGTCGTTGAGCCTATTCTCGGGACTGACAAAATGGTACAGCGGGCGGTGGGGGTCGCCCGCCAGCGCCTGGCGCGATGCGGCCATCCGCCGCACCAGGGGGTTGTCGCGAAGCTGGGCTTCCTGTGCGTGGAGAGTGTCGGCGAAGTTATACCTGGGAGCGCGGGATGCGCGGTCAGACGTAGTCATGGCGTTTCCTTGTGCTCGCTTGATGGCTGAGGGGGCGCCAAGATCCCAGAACCGACGGCGTTCATCTCCCTGCATTGAGGCCTGTCGCCGACCCAGCCGCCCTCTGCCTCATCCATGTACTCTCGGGCCACGGAGTAGCCGCTGGCCCTCGCGTAGTCCTTGAGCGCCGTCAACTGGGCGGACACAGCCAGGCCCACGTTGTGCCAGTCGCTGGATACCCTGGGGAGCAGGGCCGCCGGTGTAAGCGGCTCTAGGTGCATCTACATACAGACTTCAATCTCTTCGCGAATCTTCCCGTTCGGAATGGCGACCACAAAGCCTCTCGTACCGTATGGTACGCTGTCACTCGCGCTCTTTCCTGTAGTTGAGGAGAGCCTCGCGGATTAGTTCGCTAATGGTGCGGCACTCCTCGCGCATCACCTCATGCGCCTGCCCCATACTTCATGAGTCGAACGGCTATTGTCCAGCAGTAGTTGAAGACTAGCGGTCCCAGCAATCTATAGCCGCCATAGTTTCCGGAGTGCGCCGATCAGCTCCTGCTGACGACACTCTAGGACTGCCGGCGTCCATTCAGACTGGTCTACGACCTTCGTAGTCAGTGCGAAGGTGGTCGTCCCGTGCTTTTGAAAGTATTCTCTCTTTTTGCGCTCAAACTCGTAGTTTGACGCCCGTGAATTCTTCCGGCGCGACAGCAAGACTAGATTCGCGAGCCGATGTGTCCAACGACTACGCACTTCTTCATCGGGGAACCATTGTACCCACTGAGAGTCTTTCTCTGGACTTTGTGGCAAGACGTGCTCAATGCTGACTATCGAATGCTGATAACTGGCCCCTTCTTCCGCTACAACGCTATCCAACCGTAGTAATAGGGGAGTACGGAGGCGGACTTGGGTATAGATGTCTCCATTTAGTCTCTCCAAGATTTCAGACTTTTCACCAGCCGAAAGCTGGAGAGGGCTGTTGTCCTCAAATAGCCCGTCCTCACTTTCAATGGCACTGATCACCTGTGCATACCGGTCAATGCGTTCGTTAATGTTTGCACGTCGAATGAACAACCCATAGGCGAGCCGTTCTAGCTCACGAGTAAATGCCAAGAGTTGAACAGTTTGCCCCTCTCTCTGGCGAAAGTAGGCTATCGCTGGAGGTATCCAATCAAAGTTGTCAAGCCTGTTCAAGTGACGCAAGAGAGCATTGACCGATTCGGCGTACTCAGTGCTTTCATACGACGCCCTCAACACAACCTCGTAAGCATCAGCATAGGGTTCTAGTTCGTCATCAACAAAGTCAATGGCCTTCTTGTGGGACAAACCGCTCAGAACGTAAGTCTGGAATTCGTTCTCCAACGTTTCACGCAGCTTGTCTTTTCGGTAAATCATCCGTATGTGCGCAAAGAGGTCCCTAAAGTTTTCCCGGCCAAGCTCCTCCTCGATTATTTCCCACTTGGAAGCGTATTCATCCTGGGACTGAGAATCTGCGATATTGTCTAGGACTACGGCCTTAAGGACGTCAGTAGGAGACAAGTCGAGGCCCCTATTGTTCATTACCGAGAAAATTCGGCGTGCAGAGTCCCCATCAGACGCTGAAACGACGACTATGAAGCACTTTTGGGCAACGTAAGTGGCAAGCGCGCGCCGCTCCCTGTCATCAAGCTTGAGAAGCTCCCGATTCAAGTATCCTACATTTTCGAACATGTGTGTTTGACTGTCTGAAAATTCCACAGGATCGAGCTGGAGAAAATCGTCGAGGCTGTGCATCCTCTGGACCCTCTCTTCAAAAAAGCTCCGGTCGCGTTGTCTGGCATTGAGACGGAATCTGTCCTCAGTACCCTTGAACTCATTGCCAGCTTGACGAACAAAATCGTCGAGATTGTCGTCCTTTGAAATGTCGCGCAACACACAAAGCAACATTGTGAGCGTTGTCAATCGTTGCTGCCCATCGACGACTTCGCTCTTTGGGTTGTTGTCCCTTTTGATTATGACGATGCTTCCCAAGAAATAAGGTGCCTCACTGTCTCGCCTCATAGCATCTATCAGATCGTCCAGCAACTCTTCGACATGTTCATTGGTCCAAGCATAGGGACGCTGGTATAGAGGGATTTCAAAGAAATAGTCATCACTAAATACCTTAACCAAGTTTTTCTCGGTTGCTGTTATTTTCGCAGGCATGTGTTACCTCTCAGTGTCCTAAATAGCTAGAATGGCTCTTAGGGTAGACTTCCCCCTGGCTCACAATCTCCCTCCAGCCAACAAACAGAATTATTCTGGTGTTCCATTTGACCGTGCATCTGGACACCAGTTTCAGCTGTCGAGACATAGTGATGCATCTTGGTTGAGCCCTTGCTCGCCAATCCTATGAGCGGCTGATTATTGCTACATTCGATCCATTGTACCGACTGGCCGACAAGCCTATGGATGAGTCGCCTAGCGCCTTCCGCAGGGTCATTGGCCACTACTCTGATCTGACAAGAGCACTCATGCGATCACTCTCCTGCCGTGCTCCGCGGACTCGTACGCCGCTTCCACCAGTTCCAGCGCCCGCACACCGTCTTCCCAATCGGGCTTGGCGGGCGCTCCCGTAACTATCCCTTCCAAGAACGCCCGCAACTGAATCTCAAACGGGTCGCCGCCCGCCAGTGCCACCGGCTCCCAGCCGGTCATGGGGTCGGTCTGGAGTTGGGTGGGATCGTAGCGGAAGCCGGGCGTGTCGGCCTGGAGTTGCTGGTGCATGGCATTGAAGCTGAAGATCAGGCTGCCGTCTTCGCCGTCGATCTCGAAATACGGCACCTCTTCGTGTTTGCGCCGCGCCCAGGAGACGAACACGTCGCCCAGCGCACCGTTTTGAAAGCGCATCTGCACCGTGGCCGCGTCTTCCACCTCTGCGGAAAAGCGCTCGCCGTCCGGCGTTTCGCGTTCCGCGTAGACCGTGGTCATATCGCACGACACGCGCTCGATAGGACCGATCATCCACCCTAGCAGATCGAAAAAATGCGCCATCATGTCGTGCACGATGCCGCCGCCGGCCTCGGCTTTCTGGTAGAACCATGCGGGGCGGTTCTCCACCCGCTGCGGCACAAAATAGCCGAACACTCCGCGCACGTGGATGATGCGGCCGAGCGCGCCGGAGGCGATGATCTCCTTGGCTTTGGCCGGTCCCCCTTGGAAGCGCATGTTCTGCACGATGCCATGGCATACGCCGGCCTGCCGCGCCGCGCGCAGGAGGTAGCGGCCTTCCGCGGCGGTGTTTGTCAAGGGCTTATCGGTGTACACGTGCTTGCCCTTCTGGATTGCTTGCAACAGCGGTGTGAAGTGCAAGCGGTTGACAAGGCAGTTATCGATCACGTGTAGGTCAGGATCGTCGATGAAGCTCTCCAAGTCCGTACTGGTCTTGGCCGCGCCGCACGCCTCCGCGAGAGGCGCGACTTTCGCCGGGTCGCGCCCGTAGAGGGCTACGGCAACGTTGTGCCGTTCGCCAGCGACGACGAGGCCCTTCTCTTGTATCGAACGCAGCGCCGTGCTGTGCAGTTGCGCCATGCGTCCGGTGCCCAATATGCCGACGGTTAGGTCCATTGCTGTACGTGCCTCCAAATCCTAAGTAGATTTTGACGTAGTGTGCGGGCCGCTAATGCGTGCGCGCCGCAGCGCGTTGTCCCTGTGGCGTAGTTCCTGCTCTTGCGTGCCTTTAGTATAGCGAAGAAGCGGATTGGCAAAGTGTGCTGCGGCGTAGCCGGCACCCGCAGCACAAGGACAGGTTTGCTATAGTTGCAGGGGAAGCTTGTCGGTCACTCGAGATCTGCCGGTAGAGACCAATGCATGGCCCAATGCGGACATGGGAACGCCTCATCATTTAGGAGTTTTCACTTTCTGAATTCGGGTATGAATTGGCCGTCATGTTTCGGTGGCGGCGACTCGACGTCGCAGCGGTGATACTCCCTCTCCCTTGACGGGAGACGGCAGGGGTGAGGGTGATTCCGGCTTGGAGCAACCCACCGCTGGTGGCAACGCAAACCCCGCGGTAGCTTCTGCGGGGAGAGCGGCGCACATAGCCACCAGCATGTATTGTGAAGATTACAGCAAGTTACGTAGGAGCGGCTATGGCGCTGTGGTTTTGGATAGGCGTAGCGTTTGTTTCGTGGGGTCTGGCCTCGTTTTTCGGTAAGTTAGTTGCGCCCTATTTCGGCGCGCCCTATCTGGTCTGGGTACGGAGCATCATCACCGTCTTCATGCTCTTGCCGCTGGTGTGGGCCCAGCGCCACAACTCGATCTCGATAACGCCAACCTGGCAAACCTGGGTGCTCGTCGTCCTTGTTACGGCGTTCACAGCCAGCGCCGTCATCGGCTTCTACAACGGCCTGCGCCTCGGCGACGCTTCGCTCGTGACGCCCGCCAGCGGCACCTATCCGGTCCTGACGGCGATACTAGCGGTGATATTTCTCGGTGAACAGATATCGTTTACGCGAGCGTTGGGGATTCTCTTTGCAGTTTTGGGCATTGTGTTTCTAACTCGTTAGTACCGAATCCAATTGGACGCGATAGATACCCTTGTTCTGCCCCTATTCCCTCTCTCTTAGCAGGAGACACTTGCGTAGTCATACGGGGAGCTGGAGAATTGCTCCCTCTTCCCGGGGAGATAGTCAGTGAGGGGACCTCTTGGGCGACTCCAGTCTAGCGCGCCTGCTTCACAGATGCACCGAAGAGTCAACCTAGCGACCGCTCTTCAGCAAGTTTACTTGCGCTCCTCTTGGCGTTTGTCCACAATGAAAGCGGCAATACACGTATCGCAAAGTGCCCACGTATCCTTTTCAGGCTAACCCCCTGCAGCAACCGGAGGAGAGAGAACCCATGCAGACCGTAGAGCAAGAGCAACTTGCCATCGAGGGCGGCCCGCGAACCGTTGACTATAAGTTCCCCACCAACAGCGACATCAGCGGGCGTATGTTTGGCGATGAAGAGATTGCGGAACTTACCGACGTGATCCGGTCCGGCAATCTCAATGTACTTGGCGGCCCCAAGGTGCAGCAATTCGAAGAAGAGTGGAAGAAGACGTTTGGCGTCAAGCACGCCGTCACCAGCACCTCCGGCACCTCTGCGCTGCACGTGGGTGTGCTGGCGGTGGGCCCCAATCCGGGAGACGAAATCATCGTCGCGCCGATCACGGACATCGGCAGCATCATTGCCATTCTCTACCAGCTTGCCGTACCGGTCTTCGCCGACGTGGACCCAATCTCGGGCATCATTACCGCCGAGACCATCGAGCCGTGCATTACCGAGCGCACCGTCGCCATTATGGTGGTGCACCTGCAGGGCAACGCGGCGGTTATGGACCCCATCGTGGAGCTGGCCCGCAAGCACAACCTGCTCGTGATCGAGGACTGCTCCCAGGCGCACATGGCAGCGTACAACGGACGTTACGCCGGCACCATCGGCGACATTGGCTGCTACTCCTTCCAGCAGAGCAAGCACATGACCACCGGCGACGGCGGCATGACCGTCACAAATAACGACTACCTGGGCGAGCGCATCATGCTGGCGCACAATAAGGGTCGCGGGCGCAGCGGCCGCGAAAGCCAGCCGCCCTTCCTGGCGCCCAACTACCGCATGACGGAATTGCAAGGCGCGGTGGGACTGGCACAGTTGCGCAAGCTGCCGACGATTACGGGCCTGCGCACGAAGTGGGGCAATCTGTTGAGCGATCTGGTGGAGGACGTGCCCGGCATCATCCCGCCCCGCGCGCCGACGCCGGAGAGCACGCACGTCTTCTGGAATTGGTGCCCGCTGGCCAAGCTGGAAGAACTCTCCGTCGGGCTGGATGACTTATCAAAAGCTTTTGCCCATGAGGGCGTCGGCTTTGGCGCAGGCTACACGCGTACGCCCATTTACGAGTACGAAGTGCTGAAGAACCGCCGCTTCTTTGGCGAATCGGGCTACCCGCTCCACGATCCGGCGAATGGCCGCGACGTGCGCTACTACACCGGCATGTGCCCGAACGCCGAGGGCATCCTCAAGCGCATGCTCGTGCGGCACATCAACGAAAAGTGCACCGAAGAAATGGTCCACGACATGGCGAAAGCCATCCGCAAGGTGTTCACCCACTACGCGAAGTAAGCGCAACGGCGTCAGATTACATCCAAAACCCCGCTAGAGACCCTTGCATGGCCAATTTCGGCCTTCCGGGGGTTCCCTCTCCCTCATGGGAGAGGGCTAGGGTGAGGGTGTCTCCTCGTTCAAGAACCCCTTGCCGCACACTTTGCTGAATCGCGCGAATGTCTCCAGTGGTGACAGAAGCCGCTGGCAGACCGTGACTGTATGCAGAAGAAATGAGGCGAATTTGCCATGAAAATCTACATCTTTGCCGACCAGGAGGGCGTAGCCGGGGTCTTCAACCGCCGCGAAGGCTATCTCAACGCCAGCGAGTACGCCACCATGGAACTGGCGGCGATCTGCGAGGCGCTTTTGGACAACGGCGTCAAGGAAATTGTCCTGAACACCATCCATATCATGGAGTACCACAAGCTGCCGAAACCGGTGCAAGTCATTCACGGCCTGCCCCGCCACGACATCTTCACCGAACTCCTCGATGAGAGCTTCGACGCCGGCATGCTCGTCGGCTTTCATGAAATGGCCGGCAACCGCGAGAAGGGCTGCTGGCGGCACTCTATTCTGCCCCACCCAATCACGCGCGCGTATAGCGCGGTGGAAGGCATCTGGCTGAACGACCTGCTCGTCGGCGAGATCGGCATCTTCGTGGCGTTCGCCGGCATTCACAACGTGCCCGCAGTGCTCAATACCGGCGACTACTGGGCCTGCTTGGAAGCGGAAGACCTGGTGCCCGGCATCGAGACGGTGGCAGTGAAGAAAGGCACCAGCCACTTCAGCGCCATCTCCATGACGCCCCAGGCGGCGGCTGACGCGGCGGCTGAGGGCGCGGTGCGGGCGCTGGGCAAAATCGGTACGGTCAAGCCCCTCAAGCTGGAAGGACCGGTAACGCTCAAGGTCAAGTACACTTTTGCCGAACGCGCCACCGACGCCATGAGCACAGTGGCAAATGCCTTCCGCATCGACGAACAGACCGTCGCCGCCACGTACCCCAGCATTGCCGCCGTACGCGACAACTTGGGTAACCTGCGCGCGCCCGAAATGGAAATCTACGCTAAGGACTCCGGTTTCAGCCAGACCACCGGCTTCTTCACCCGCACCGGCGGCGAACCGTATGAGAGCAAACCGACCTATCCGCCGCCGGCAAGGTAAAACCCCTATAGCCAGGTAGCTGCGACGTAACGCATTAATCTAGACAGTCCGGGCTACGGCCTTTGCATAGACATGTGTACAGCGCCTCGCGATGTCATTCAAGGCTCTATCGCAGTTCTCAATAGAGCAGCAAATAGGATTCTCGCGTAAGGTTCGCGTGGCGAGCAACCCACTCTCCGAGGTTCAGCCAAGACCCTCTTAATCGCTCAACCATTAATCAAGGTTCATCAAGACATTGCTTGATGACGTAGTGAAAGCTACAATTTTAACTCATGAGGGAACCAACCATGTCGACAAAAATGCAGAAATTCTCCAGCCAAGCTGACCCGGAGCTTCTGGCTGCTCTTCGCGCAATAGCCAAACAGGATGGGCGACACTTTCAAGCAATTCTGGAAGATGCCATGCGTGACTACATAGAAGCGCGCAAACAAGACAGGCCCCGCGCCGCTGTCATGGCGCACTTCCGAGCTAGCCTCGAGAAGAATCGCCGTCTAGGTGAGTTGCTGGCCAAGTGAAGAGTGAGTTTCCAACACCGGGGGAGGTCATCGCTATTCATGCTCAGTCTATACTGGAATTCGGCGGGATCCCCGGCATTCGCGACGAAGCTGCATTGGCATCTGCGCTCATGCGCCCACAACTGGGCTATTACACTGGCGTAGTTCAGGAGGCAGCAGCATTGATGGAAAGTCTTGCCAACAATCACCCTTTTATCGACGGCAACAAACGCGCCGCCTTCTACGTAACCGACACTTTTCTTCGCATGAATGGACACTTCATTGACTGCGAGGGGGAAACTGCTTACGAGTACTTCATGGCGTTGTTTGAGGCAAGCTCGTTCCGTTACGCGGCATTAGAGACCTGGTTAAATGATCACGTCAAGGCTCTGCCAGCGTTCAAGTGAGCGAATTGGAATTTAGCGCACAGTCTGCAAGCTCGTAAAGAGAGTGGAATGAAAAACAAAAGGAGCGCCCGGTGCCTGTGCACCGCTGGCGCTCCTTTATTTCCCTAAGGCCGCTCCGTGGTCTCGTTACCGAGACCTAACGGAGGCGGCCCTGGATTTACAACTAACATCCATGGGCATCACCTCCTTTCTCTTGCAAACCAGCATACTATAGGTACGTCAGCGCTGTCCACTTTGCCATTGGTGTACAAAGACGCCACATGGCAATGTGCGTGCAAAGAAATCCAACCGTGAGGGCATCAAGGTATGAAGCAATTAGGTCACCTGAGCCGGTTCCTGGTTCTTTTGCTGGTTGCATCGTGTGCTCAGACTGGGCCTGCTTCCATGCTGCCACCCGCCACTCCCGTGCACACGCCGACGCAGATACCGGGACGCGCCGATCTCTATCAATTACATGACCTGCCGGAACATCTGGCATATATCCGGTGGGGTTGGATACGCGCCCAGGATGCAGAAGGCAAAAGGTACGACGAGGTCGCGGAGATTGTCATTGAGTTCACGATCCACAACGACGTAGAGCCGATGGGCGGTGGCTTCGGCTACTACTTAATGCTTGGCTATAGCAGAATCTCCGGTGTGCCTTTCTATTTTGGCGTGCAGACTGACGTGAAATACCCTGATGTTGCGCTATCGTACGGCAAAGGTCTGATCTTCTCGCGCTGGGAGACCCGCGACCTCGCCAACGCACGCACCGCGCCGGAAGACGGCTGGACAGAGTCATCCGGTCACGAGGGAGACTTCATTGGCGTGCGGCGCTCCTATGCCTGGGGACCGGGCGACTATCGCGTGCGGCTGGCGCCCGATGAGTCTGCGCCGCAGGAACCTGACGGCGTGTGGTTCGGCCTTTGATCACGGACCTCAGCACGGATGAAACCACGTGGATTGGCTCACTCAAGTTTCCGCTCCAGGTCGGCAAAGCCGTGATAGAGACTCCCGTGTACAGCACCATGGAGATATACGGGGGGATATCCGGATCGCAGATGAGGCCAATCGACATTCCGACATGGCGCGTCTCCATCCAGCGGCCGGTCGGCGACGGGGTGAAAGCGCACTGGGGCCGCACCGGATACGCTGCGCTCAAGGGTGAAATCATGAATGCCGATATCCGCTATGACGTTGCCAACGACATCGTGCACATTCAAGCCGGTGGCACAACGGAGCGCCGTACCGAACCGGGAAGTGTCGAGTTCTGGTAGGTGGCAGTGGAATGTAGGTGAATTGCTGGCCGGCCACTGCGGCCGTGAGTCGGAAAGATCTAGGTGGCGTGGGGGCTAGTCCCACGCTCCGAGTTCCACTCACACCGCACAGAGAAGATGGATTTCGCGCCCCTTGCAGGGGCGAGCGTACGCGGAAATGACGGGCTAAGGCCTTGGCATTCTCACAATTCAGACAGCTTGTCGCCCTAGATTCCAGCCCGTTCGAGGCTGTTGGTGTGAGGGCAATTGAGACTGCGGACACTCAGGAAGTCCGCCCAATTCTTGGGCTAGCCGAACATGTCCGCCAGCGTCTCCGCGGCGATGCGTGCCTCGTCCCACGGCAGGGATTCCTCTCCCCATATCATGGAGTGTTCGTGGCCCTTGCCGGCCAGGAGCACGGTGTCACCCGGCCGGGCCTGCTTGAACGCGATGCGAAAAGCTTGGGTGCGGTCGATGCTCAGGCTGTAGTCCCGGCCATAGACGCAGCCGGCCTGCAGCGCGCCCTCCTCGATGGCGCGGCAGATCTCGTCGGGGTCTTCGCTGCGGGGGTCTTCGCTGGTGATCACGAAGTAGTCGGCGTGCTGCGCCGCGACTTTGCCCATGAGCGCCCGTTTCTCCACGTCGCGCTCGCCCGCGCTGCCAAAGACAACGATGAGCCGCCCCGGCGTCACGCCGCGCAGCGCGTCGAGCACCAGGCGCAGGCTATTGGGCGTATGCGCGTAGTCCACGATCACCGCAAACGGCTGGCCGGCAGCGACAACCTGCATGCGGCCCGGCACGCCCGGAAACGAACCCACTGCCGCCGCAGCGGCGGCGAGCGGCACGCCGAGCCCGGTGACGACAGCCAGCGCCGCCAGCGTATTCGCCACGTTGAAGTGACAGACCAGCGGCGAGCGCACGTGCGCTTTTCCTTCAGGCGCAATCACCGTAAAGGCGGTGTGGTCCGCGCCAAGTGCAATGTCTATTGCACGCACGTCGGCCTGCTCGGCAAAGCCGAACGATCGGAGGCCGGGCGGTTCGATTGAGGCGAAATATGAAAAATGCTCATCATCGGCGTTGAGCACACTTACGTGGGGAAAGGGCTTCAGCGCACGCGCTTTCACACGCTGAAGAAGTCTTCCCTTGGCCTCTCGATACGCTTCTAGCGTCCTATGAAAATCCAAGTGTTCGTGGGTAAGGTTCGTGAGCACGGCGGCATCGATTTGCACGGCATCGAGCTTGTGGAGCGCCAAGCCGTGGGAGCTCGCTTCTACCACCGCATGGGTGCCGCCTTGCGACCGGATCCTGCGCAGCATGCGCTGGAGGTCGGACGCGTGCTGGGTGGTGAGGCGCGTCTCGTTAGGATGCTCCCGCCGGCTGTCGTGAAAGGCAACGGTGGTGATAACGCCGGTGGGATGCCCGCACGCACGTAAAATGTGACCGATCAAGGTCGTCGTCGTGCTCTTGCCATCAGTGCCGGTGACGCCGATGATGCAGAGCTCCCGAGAAGGATCGCCATAAAATTCCGCAGCCACCTGCCCCAGCGCAGTCCACGTATCCGCCACCAGTACCTGGGTAACTTGCTCCGGCAGAGATAAGGGTCGCGTGACAAGCACAGCCGCGGCGCCGTTTGCCACGGCGTCGGCGGTAAAGTCGTGTCCGTCGCGGTGCAATCCTTGCAGTGCGACAAAGAGCGCTCCTGCCTGCGCCGCGCGCGAATCATAGCAAAGCTGCGAAATGGTGTGGTCTCTCGCACCCGAAACTATCTGCGCATCCGGCGTGGCGGCAAGGAGTTCAGAGAGTTGCATTCGCCTCTATTCGCATGATCTGGGATGGTTCTTGTGCTTCGACCCTTCGACAGGCCTGTGCTGAGCTTGTCGAAGGGTTCAGGACCGGCAGGTTCGGCACGAACGAATTTCTCATCGTCTGCCCTCACGGGTCAGTGTTTCTTGTGCTCCTGCCCTTGGTCAAGCTCTGGACCGGCAGGTTCGGCACGAATGGATTTCTCCGCTCGCGCACCTCACGCTACCAATTGCCTCTCACCTTAGTAATTGTAGCGCAGCAGCGCGACCGCGCTGCTCGTGTAACCAAAAGAGAAACTTCAGTCAACCAGCAGGATCCGGCAGTAGTTTGGGCTCGGGGCCTCAGCTCTCTAGCGGAAAAGGCGAGCACGTGCGCCGCAGCCGGAGCGGATGGGCCGGTTCGCCGGACTTCGTAATGCCGAGCGCGTGGAGGGGTCGCGAAAACTCTTGGCAAAATGCCTGAGCGCGTTCCTGCCACGCACCGTGCACACCCCAGGCCGCGACCACGAGTGCCGCGCCCTCAGCCAAATCGCGCAGGGCGGTGTCGTTGTCTTCACCTATAGGATCAGGAGCGGAGCGCAGTGCGCCGGGGTAGGGAGTGCGCCAGGCAAACAGGTTTCCGACCCTTACCCCACCGTAACCCCAGTCCCGGGCAAAGCCGATGCAGCGCCGGATCGTCGGATCATTCTGCGTGGCGTCCGCAGTGGACGGATTGAGCATGATGAACATGACCGGCGGGCAGGAGTCGTCCCACGTGCGCCAGAGCTTATAGCGGTAGCGCCCGCACGCCGAGAACTCCGCGCCACTCTGCACGAAATCAATGGGTACTGCACCGTTCACAATAGCTTGCCGATCACATAGCCAATAAACAGGAAAGTTGTGTCCTTCCTAAAGTGCGCGCATCGAGTGAACACAGCCATCAATGCAGCCACCGCAAATCGCCGCATTCGGAGCTATGATAGCACCGCACATAGCGCGCCACACGGGCTCAACCCCGCAGTTGGTGAAAACGAGCGACTCTCTGAAGAATCTTCGACAATTCGTTCACAAAAGGCTAGACAAGACCCTAGACTCGCGTTAGACTCCAGACAATCGTATTGCCTCTCTGTGTTAGTGAGTACAACTGAAGCGTACCGCATACTTGCAGGAAGGAGGCATGGCAAGCAGGTTCAGCTTGATGGCTTGTGCAGCGTGAGTGGGTCAGCGCGCGCTCGGCCCACGCATTCCCGAACTTGCTCCCCAATCTGCTACTCCATTCCGAACGACAGAGTCTCAAGAATGCGCTTCCCCACGCATGCCTGGCAAGTGAGTATTCCTGGCACGTACTCCGTGAATCTGTAAAGACAAATAAGGGAGACTTTGGATGAAAGCAACAGCGATCACATTCAGCCGACGGCGCATACTGGCCGGGTTGGCCGGCGCCGGTGCCCTGCTGCCGCTGGCTGCCTGCGGCACAGTAGCAACCCCCGCCGCAGAGCCGGAAGAAGAGATGGAAGAGAAAGCCGCGCCCGCTGCGGAAGCAACGCAAGCGCCCGAAGTGCAGGTGGCAAAGTGGTTCTCAGCCTCGTATGGCGGCGGCAGCTTTGACCCAGTGCAGCAAGGGATCGTAGACAGCTTCAACGAGTTGGACGAAACGTTGCAGGCCGAGTACGTCATCGTGCCCGGCAACCAGCAGGCCTGCATCGAGAAAGTGCGCACCGGCTTGGCGGCCGGCGAGCGCGACATCGGCATTTTCAACTGCAGCCCAATCTGGCTGGCGAACATTGGCGCCGCCGGCTTGGCAGCGGAACTCGACAGCCTGATCGCCCGCGACCAAGTGGACTTAACTGAATATGCCGAATTGGCTATAAATGCCCACCGCTTGCAGGGCAATCTCGTGGCACTTCCCCACTACGTCAACAGCCTCATCGTCGTTTACAACAAAGACTTGATGAACACGCTCGGCGAGGAGCTGCCTGTAGACTCGTGGACGTGGGACGACTTCCTGACGCTCGCACGCAGGCTGACCACGGGCGCGGGCGCGCAAAAACAATTCGGCGTCGCCACGGTGCCGCGGGGCTTCAACCCCAATACACCGTGGATCTGGATGGCCGGCGGCAGCACCTACGACGACGAAGAGAATCCAACCAAGTCCACCATGTCGTCCATTGAGACGCGGGCGGGACTGCAATGGCGAGCCGACCTCTACCACAAGCATCAAGTAACCCCGAGACCCGGCGAGGTGGAAGGCGATCTCTTCAGCGGTGGGGTCGCTCCGCTCATCGTTACTACCGGCGCGGCCATGTCCCGCTATCGCGGCGACCGGGTGTCCTTCGCCTGGGACGTGATCGGCATTCCGGCGGGGCCGAACGGCAGGACCACCTTTGCCGGCAGTTATGCCCAAGCGCTCTATAGCGAAAGCAGCACGAAGGATGCGGCATGGGGTTTGCTCAAGCACGCTACGGGTCGTCCTGGCGCCCTCGCCATGCTGAGTGCTTCTCTCTCTGTGCCGGTGTACCAACCGGTCGCGGCGAATGAGTATCGCAATGCCGACGGCCAGCCCGACGGCATCGACAACGTGCTCAACTTCCTCACCTATCTGCGCGCTTTGCCGAAGAATCCGAACATGATCGCCATCTATGGTCCGGCCTACGGTACGTATCTCGGCCAAATCTGGTCGGGTGAAACGAGCGTCGAAGAGGCCACGGCCGCGATGGATACCATCGTAGACGGTGAGCTGTAAGCGGAATTCGCATTTCCGTAGTTCATTTGACTACGCACAAGAGTCCTCCTCGCCCTGCGCCTCCGTAGGGCGAGGAGAATTCCTTAACCGGCCACCCGCTCGCAGTTGAAGTGCGGCGATAGTTTCGCCGCGGGTAGACGCGGGGCTGAAAACTTGCCTTGACCGTCATTCTTTGGCATTTCTATCAGCGGTGAAGAGAATCTGGATTCCCGCTTGCGCGAGAGTAACTGTGTTGGGAGTCCAGAGGGTGTCATGTGGAAACCGGCTAGTGTCCTTGCCAGGCAGTAGCGACGGTCTGAACCGTACTCCGCAATGAGTCGATCGCGGCCTCATTCTCCCGCCGTTCGCGACTCTCAACTGTGAAATGCGTGACAGGCAGGCGTAGTTCTGTTACTATTGATTTTGCCTTTGCCGTCAGTATTAGGCTTAGAGAGGTGTGGGATTCACGGTAAGTCCCCATCCGCATAGTAAGTAACTGTTGCGATTTGTGCCGGCACGGAGTTGGCAACGTCCACCGGATTGACGTAGGCGAGCAGGTGGGACTAGTCTGCGAATCGCAGCGAATGTGGATAAGCGGCAGACAGGCAGGGATTGCGGTAAACGGCACGGATGACTGTTACCGTGCCTTCTCTATCTCACAGCCTTTGCTCGCGGCGCCGAATTGAACAGTCGGTGCGAGCGGGGCCGGAGTGTCCGCATTCAGCAGCGCAGGTGAATCTGTACTGTTACGGCAGGCGAATAATAGTTGACCAAGGTTTGCGTGTAGCGAATTGCCCACATAGCTCAGTCGGTAGAGCGCGATCTTGGTAAGATCGAGGTCACCGGTTCAAATCCGGTTGTGGGCTCCCGCATGAATGCGGAGGTCCCCCGCATGAATGCGGTTGCAGGGTTGGGGACGTGTCCATCCCAGTGGTTGGATCGCCATACGCCGGAATGTTCAAGACAATCAGCGGACGCAGCCCCCGATCCTTGGCAACAAAACGTAGCATAGAGTGAAGTTTCATAAGGTTTGAGGAAGGAAACGATGGCGAAGGAGCGATTTGAACGAACCAAGCCGCACGTGAATATTGGCACGATTGGGCATATCGATCATGGCAAGACCACCCTCACCGCTGCGATCACCAAGGTGCTCGCCCTCCAGGGCGGCGCCGACTTTGCACCTTTCGATAGCATCGATAACGCTCCCGAAGAACGCGAGCGCGGTATCACGATCGCCATCGCTCACGTCGAGTATCAGACCGACAACCGCCATTACGCCCACGTCGACTGCCCGGGCCACGCCGACTACATCAAGAACATGATCACCGGCGCTGCCCAGATGGACGGCGCCATCCTCGTCGTCTCCGCTCCCGACGGCCCCATGCCCCAGACCCGCGAGCACGTCCTCTTGGCGCGCCAGGTCGAGGTACCGGCTATGGTCGTCTATCTCAATAAGTGCGATATGCTCGACGATGAGGAACTCCTCGAACTCGTCGAACTGGAAGTCCGCGAGCTCCTCGAAAAGTATGAATTCCCCGGCGACGATATCCCCGTCATCCGCGGCAGCGCCCTCCAGGCTTTGGAGAGCGACAGCGACGACGCCAGCGATGACGCCTACGCTTCCATCCTCGAACTCATGGAAGCCGTCGACGAATATATCCCCACGCCTACCCGCGCCATCGACCAGCCCTTCCTCATGCCTATCGAAGACGTCTTCAACATCAAGGGCCGCGGTACCGTCGTCACCGGCCGCATCGAGCGCGGCCAGGTCAAAACCGGCGAGGAAATCGAAATCGTCGGCATCCAGCGCGATACCCAGACCTGCGTCGTCACCGGCGTCGAAATGTTCCGCAAGATCCTGGACTCCGGCGAGGCCGGCGATAACGTCGGCTGCCTCCTGCGCGGTATCGAAAAAGATAACGTCGAACGCGGCCAGGTCCTCGCCGCGCCCAAGTCCATTACGCCTCATACCCGCTTCGAAGCCGAGGTCTACGTCCTCGGCCGCGATGAGGGCGGCAGACATACACCCTTCTTCCCTGGCTACCGCCCCCAGTTCTACGTCCGCACTACCGACGTCACCGGCGCGATCGCCCTCCCCGAAGGCGTGGAAATGGTCATGCCCGGCGATAACATCACTATGACTATCCACCTCATCAACCCCGTCGCCCTCGAAGAAGGCGTCCGCTTCGCTATCCGCGAAGGCGGCCGTACCGTCGGCGCCGGCGTCGTTACTAAAATCTTGGAATAAGCATCCGTCGCGAAATTAGGAGTAGCATAGGGTCATGGCACGCAAAGGACGAGAAGACCGCAGTGTGATTGCACTGGCATGCGTGGAGTGCCGGCGGCGCAACTACGCAACAAGCAAGAACCGGCGGACGAATACCGACCGCTTGGAGTTGCGCAAGTACTGCCGCTATTGCCAGAAGCACCTCGCACACCGGGAAACAAGATGAGAATTCCCTGGTCGGGACCCAGCCGGGGACGCGCTCGCGCCGCCACGCGGCAGCATACGCGCAGTCGCAAGCAAACACCGCAAAGCCGGTTGCCTCGCTTTCTACAGCCGCCGGTTACATTCCTGCAGGAAGCATGGGGCGAGCTTAAGAAAGCCCACTGGCCCACCCGCGAGACTGCACTCAATCTCACCCTGGTAGTAATTGCGGTGAGTATTGTGACCGGCATGTTTCTCAGTGGTGTAGACTATATCTTTGCAAAGCTCTTTGCTCTGCTCGTCCAACAGGGCCTCTAAAAGGACTACGACATTATGGCATTGGAAGCCGGAACCTACGCCGAAGGCGAAGACACGCAACCGCAGGCAGAGCAACCGCCCCGCTGGTACGTGGTGCACACTTACTCCGGTTATGAAAACAAAGTTCGTGAGAACCTGCTGAAGCGCATCGAGTCGATGGACGCGAAAGACATGATCTTCGACGTGGTGGTGCCGACGCAGAAAGAGGTGGAGATCAAGCAGGGCCAGCGCCGCGACGTGGAGCGCAAGCTCTTTCCCGGCTACGTGCTGGTACGCATGCAGCAGACCGACCAGTCCTGGTTTATCGTCCGCAACACGCCGGGGGTGACCGGCTTCGTGAGCTCCGGCCGGGACGACCATCAGCCGGTGCCGCTTGCCGACGAGGAAGTAGATAAGGTTCTCAAGCGCGGCAAGGAAGAGACCCCGCAAACCAGGATGGTGCTGCGCAAGGGCGACCGCGTCAAGATTATCGACGGACCGTTTGCCGAGTTTTACGGCACCGTGGACGATGCCAACCAAGAGCGCGGCCGCGTGCGCGTCATGGTCTCGTTCTTCGGACGCGAGACACCGGTGGAACTCGATTTTCTGCAGGTGGAACGGATTTAGCTCAATCGACAGTGTTGTAGTGCGAACTGTGCAAGGATGAAGAACTAGCGTGGCAAAGAAAGTACGGGCAGTCATCAAACTTCAGGTGCCGGGTGGAAAAGCCACGCCGGCGCCGCCGGTTGGCCCCGCATTGGGTCAACATGGCGTGAACATCATGGCCTTCGTCAAGGAATTTAATGAGCGCACGGGGAGCCAGGCCGGGTACATTGTGCCGGTAGACATGACCATCTTCGAAGATCGGTCGTTTACCTTCATCACCAAGACTCCGCCGGCCGCCGACCTCTTACGCCGGGCCGCCAAGGTTGACAAAGGCTCCGGTACCCCAAATACCGAAAAGGTTGGCAGGGTCACCCAAGAGCAAGTGCGCGAGATTGCAGAAATGAAAATGCCGGACCTCAACGCTAACGACGTGGAGGCGGCAATGAAGATCGTTGCGGGCACCGCCCGCAGCATGGGCTTGGAGGTAGTCACCTAAGATGGCAAAGCGCAGCAAGAAATATCGCCAGGCACTGGAACGCATCGAGGAAGGGCGGCTCTACGATCCCCAGGCCGCGTCCGAGATCGTCAAAGAGACCGCTACCACCAATTTCGACGCTTCAATCGAGCTGCACATGCGCCTGGGTGTGGACCCGCGCCAAGCGGACCAAGCAGTACGCGGGTCTGTGGTGCTGCCGGCCGGACTTGGCAAGGCGCAGCGTGTGCTCGTCTTTGCCCAAGGGGAGAAGGTACGCGAAGCGGAAGAGGCCGGCGCGGACTTCGTCGGCGGCGCCGAGCTTGCCAAGAAGATCGAGGGCGGCTGGCTGGATTTCGACGTGGCTATCGCCTCACCGGACATGATGAGCGCAGTGGGACGCCTGGGCCGCATCCTGGGCCCCCGCGGCCTTATGCCCAATAACCGGACCGGCACTGTCACGTTTGAGGTCGGCCGCGCGGTGAGCGAAGCGAAAGCCGGTCGCGTGGAGTTTCGGGTGGACCGCACCGCCAATCTGCACGTCCCCATCGGCAAGGCCTCATTCACCGTGGAAAACCTGCTGACAAATCTTACCGCGCTCTATTCCGCCGTCATGCAAGCCAAACCGGAGAGCAACAAAGGCACGTACATTCAGTCCATCCACATATGTGCCACCATGGGGCCTTCAATAAAGCTTGACCCGGCTCAGATGCAGCAGTTGCTGGCAGCGGCGGCGTAGCGGAACGCAGCCCTCTCCGGTTGACAGTCATTAGAGACTGCGAGGCACAGTTCAACTTCCATTCTTGGAGGGAAGAGCTCCGCTTTGCGACCACTGTTCTCATCTCTCATTCTGCTGCTCCTTGCGGCTTTCTTTGCCTCGCCCGCGCACGCCGCAAAACCAGCGTCTCCGCTCGGGACAGGCTGTCAATTCGTGCTTGGGTTCATGACCCTCCGGGATCTTATCGGCCACGAGACCGTAGGGGACTGCCTGGAGAACGAACACTATAACGCCATTGGCGACAGCGAACAACAGGCTACCGGCGGCCTGCTTGTGTGGCGCAAGGCCGACAATTGGACCGCCTTTACGGACGGCTACCGCACCTGGATCAACGGGCCGGACGGTCTGGAACAGCGCCTGAATTCCGAACGCTTCCCGTGGGAACCCGACTACGCGCCGGGCGGCGGCATTGCCGGCCCCTCCGCAGACCCCCTGCTTGCTTCTGCCCTCCAGGTAATGCGTACCACGGCGACTGGGGACAGGGTATATCAGTGGTTTGTGGACAACGACATAACCATAGCCTTTGGTGAGTTAGATGACGGTGTCGAGTCTAAATTCTCTGACCGTAGTCTCGTCCTCGATACCCACACCTTTGGTGAGTACGACCAGGATGTTCTTGCGGCCAAGATTGTTACAGATACATATTGGCTGGGAGGAGCTCATCCGAGCACGGCGAATGAGTGCTTAGAGAAGCTAGTGCAAAGCCAGCTCGCAGGAGTGCAGTGGTGGTGGGAACGGTTTGGCTCCGGCGGCAAATCGAATCCCAATGCAGTGCAAGCCCGACTGAACAGCAATCTGGACTCATACGTTGCCGGCACTCTAAGTGACGGACTGCGTTCAAGTACCCGCGCGAGAGAATGGTGCAACATGCGCTTCGAGGGGAGCTTGGCGCCATCGCCAACACCTGTACCCACGCCCCAACCAACCCCGGTGCCCACACCAACCATAGACCCCGAACTTGGGCCGGCCATTGATACGATGCGCTCAACAGAATTCGGCAGACAAGTGTGGCAACAGTTTCTCGAATCCGGCAAGAGCGTGTACATTTGTGACGATAGCTGCTTTGAGAGCATTCACCGC
Organism: Chloroflexota bacterium; assembly: GCA_965207135.1. Taxonomy (GTDB): domain Bacteria; phylum Chloroflexota; class UBA11872; order VXOZ01; family VXOZ01; genus VXOZ01. Next base: position 550,097 of record OZ242272.1, read on the forward strand.
ATTGTCGGCACCGGTGGGGCCGCTGGAATCTACTCCCATGCGAAGCATGCGGTGATTGTCAGAAGGGCGTATTTTGAGGGAACCGATTCGGTATCAATAGCCGTCTTGCTCGTGCACGAGTTCAATCACGCCATCTGGTCGCATCTACAAAGGAGATCGCTCGCAGACTGTTTCGCTGGCGAATCTGACGCCGTGCGCTGGCAGATCAAGTGGATAAATGAGTACTATGGCAATGTCTTGGGCAAGTGGCAGTACCTTTTGGATCGCGCTGAGAATCCCGAAGCAGTTCCCGCTTGGAAGAAGAACTGTGAGTCCAGGTCCTATTAGACCGGGGCGATTCGCACACCCAAAGAGTCAGAATTCACCAAATATTGGTTAGACCTCGTTTGACAAACACGCGTCTCACCTGCTAAAAATAGACTAGCTGAAAAGTCAACAATGTACACGGAGAACTGAGAATGCCCAAGTTTCTCGTTGAGTGGAACCTGCCGCCGGAGTTGACGCGCGACAAGTATGACAACAACAAGAAGAAGTCGCTGGACATATACGCACAGTTGCCAAACTGCGAGTGGATCAGCACCTACCTTTCCGACGATATGAGCAAGTGCTACTGTCTATACGAGGCTGAGAGCGAAGAGGCGGTGCTCGAGGCGCGCGACGCCGTGAACGCCAAGGTAGACAAGATCGTCTTGGTTGACGAACTGACGGAAACGGACTACCGCGAGTAACGACGGCCTCGATCCTGGCAAAGAACGAGCCGAGCCACACCTGTCTTGCTGGTGTGGCTTTTCGTTTGATTGGTGTGTGCCACGCCGAACCGAGAGCCAAATCGCTCCTTTAGTGCTGTGCCCGCTTGCGGATTGAACCTTCCCGAGAATACCCGGCCTTCGCCTCACTCAGGCAGAATTTGAGAAGAGTCGATCATCCAAACATGTAACGCCAAAAGGCCTGTGCCGCAGTGAATACTACGCGGCCAATGAACAAGCCGATGCTCCTGACGCTGAGCCTGGGGCACGTCATCGCCGATGTCTATGGCGGCATGTTGCCCGCCATGCTCCCAATCTTTGTGAGCACATTCGGACTCTCCTATTTCGCCGTGGCGCTTGTGTCCGCGTCGCACAGTTTTTCCGCCAGCGCCATTCAGCCAATTCTCGGCTACGTGAGCGACCGCATCAACGGGAAGTTGGTGCTGCCGCTCGCGCCGCTCGTAGCCGCCGTGGGCGTTACGGTTGCCACCCAAGCACCGGTCTACGGACTGGTACTTATCGCGGTCGCAATCGGCGGTTTGGGCATCGCCGCCTACCATCCTGAAGGCTATAAGGCGGCCGGCTATTACAGCGGCGACCAACAAAACACCGGCACCTCGATATTCTCCGTCGGCGGCAACATCGGCGTCGCCGTGGGACCGGTGGTGGTCGCGGTGCTCTATGCCTGGCAAGCGCAACGCGGACTCATCCTCATGTTGATACCGGGCATCCTCATGGCGCTGGTGCTTTGGCGGCTCTTGCCCCGCATCGAGACGGGCACCGAGATAGCGCCGCCGGACTTCAAGGCGGCTATTCTCGATATCCGGCCGGTGCTAAAACCCTTTGTCCTCCTGCTGGTTATAGTCATATTGCGTTCCTTCTTCTGGGTCAGTTTGGGGACCTTCATTCCGCTCTATGCCGTGGCAGAACTGGATATGACCGTACCGGAAGCGGCGGCGGGCCTGCTCCCTTTCCTGCTCTTTAGCGGCGCAATCGGCACGCTCATTGGCGGCTATGTGGCCGACCGCACGAGCAAAGAGGGTCTGCTGCTCTGGTCGCTGGCGCCGGTACCGCTGTTCGTTTACGTCTTCTTAAACACCGGCGGCCTGTGGCTGCCTCTTATGCTGGTTCTTATCGGCGCATTCACCGTTTCAACGTTCGCCGTTACCGTGGTGATGAGCCACGAACTCTTGCCAAAGCAGCGCGCGATGGCATCGGGAATGATGGTTGGCTTTGCGTGGGGAATCAGCGGCATGGGGACACCGTTCGTGGGGATCTTCGCAGACAACTTCGGTCTGCCCGCGGCATTCAACGTGCTCATGCTGGCGCCGCTGCTGCCGCTCGCCCTCACTCTTCTCTACATGCGGCTCATGCGGAGAGACGGCAAGTACCGCGCCCGTATGGCGGTGCGCTCATCGCCAACCGTTTAGGTGAGCATGGCTCTTGCCGGCAAGAGTCGATAGAAGCAAGAATGCCGTAGTCCGAGCCCCTTTAGAGTGCAAGGCTAGTTGTGGAACATACGTCAGTCGCCTGTCGCGAGGGGGCAGCCTCAAATGGCTGCATCAGACGTGATCATCGCATTGTGCCGAGGCTCTATCATGCGCAAAATCGCATGAATCGGTAACCCGCCTAGTGACTACGTGCGATTCACTTCGTATAATGGGAGTTAACCCCGGGTGCACGCGCGGTGGCATGCACCCTTCACCCCGCAAGCGTTAGCGCCTTGCACACACGCGGCAAACTAGACCCACCATGATTCTCTTGCAGGATGTCTCCAAGGTCTATGCAAACGGCATCTATGCGCTCAGAGATATAAACCTAGAGATCGCGCGTCAAGAGTTCGTGTTTCTCGTCGGCGTGAGCGGCGCCGGCAAATCAACCCTCATCCGCTTGTTGATTCGCGAAGAGCTGCCATCAACGGGCAACATCATGGTTGCCGGGCACAACGTGCTGCAGTTGTCCAAACGCCACCTGCATCTCTACCGGCGCAAAGTGAGCATGATCTTTCAAGACTTTCGGCTGCTCCCCAACAAGACTGTGACAGAAAACGTTGCCATGGCGCTGCGCGTGGCAAATCGCTCCCGCAACGACATCGAGAAGCTGGTGCCGGAAACCCTGGCATTGGTGGGTCTCGCACAGTTCGCCGACACGTTTCCACTCACACTCTCCGGCGGGGAGCAGCAACGCGTTGCCATTGCTCGCGCGGTAGTGCGCAAACCTGAAGTGCTCATTGCCGATGAACCGACCGGCAACCTGGACCCCGTGACCTCAGCGGAAATTGTGGACTTGCTGGTGCGCATCAATGATCTTGGCACCACCGTAATCATGGCTACCCATGACAAGGAAATGGTGAACCGGACGCGCCGCCGGGTGGTCGAGCTCGTCAGGGGCGAAATAGTGCGAGACGAAGCACGAGGCACCTACCAATATGGCCGCACTTAGCTACACCGCAACCTTGGTCAGCAGTGCGATCGTGAACGCTTGGCGTCACCGCACGATGACGGTGATCACTGTTTTGATCGTCTCGCTCATGATGACCACCTTTGGCATGTTTCTGGTCATTGAAAATGAACTGTCGCTCATGATCGCCAGTGTCGGCAAACGCGTCAACCTCATAATCTACCTGGAAGACGACGCACCGCCGACAGACGTCTTGGCATTGCGAGAGGAATTGCTGGCCGATCCTCGTGTCAACACGGTGGAATACATCACGAAAGAAGAGGCCTTGGAACGCTTGCGGTCGTATTTCCAAGATGAGCCGGACCTCTTGCAGCCCTTGCTGGACAACCCCCTGCAAGCCAGCCTAGAAGTGCGCTCAGACGACCCGGACTACCTCCTCACGCAGGTGGACTACCTCGCGGCCAAACGAATCGTAGAAGACGTGGACCTGCCTCAGGACCTGGTCCAGAACCTCTTGCGAGTGATTCAGATAGTACGCTTCCTTGGCTTTTCGCTTGGCGGCGGCCTGGGCCTTGTGGCCCTCTTTGTCATTGGCAGCGCCATCCGATTGACTGTCTACGCGCGACGCGGAGAGATTGAGGTCTTGCGGCTCATGGGCGCTTCCGATCACTTCATTCGCTTGCCGTTCCTCTTGGAAGGCATCTTTTTTGGCCTGGTCGGTGCGCTTGTATCTTTTGTATTGGTTGGCGCGTCGTACATTTGGGTCCATGAGCTCCTTCAGCAGACGCTTAGTTTCTTCCCTGTCTCCCTTGACACGACCTACATTCTTCGTCTATTCTTAACCTTGACTCTCTTTGGTATCGCAATTGGCAGCCTGGGGAGTTACCTCTCTGTTCGCAGGTTCCTGACGATTTAATTCCGCTGGCTGTTTTCCTCACATAAGCATCGCTAATGTATTCACGCCTTGCTCTTGGGCTCGTCAAATTCGCATGATTGTTCTCCGCAACGTCTCCAAAGTCTTCGACTCGCACATAACCGCCCTCGACGATGTCACGCTAAGCATCCCGCAGGGTGATTTCATCTTTCTCGTCGGGCACAATGGGGCGGGCAAGACCACTTTGCTCAGCCTGCTCGTACGCGCCGATCAAGCCACTTCCGGCGTGGTGCTCATAGGCGGCCAAGACCTTGCGCTGCTGAAGGGTTCTGAGATACCCTTACTGCGGCGCCGTTTTGGCATTGTATTTCAGGACTTGAAGCTCTTTCCCAGCAAGACGGTAGCGGAAAACGTCGAATTGGCGATGCAGGTTCAGGGCTGCACAGGCAAGCGCGCGCGCAGCCACGCGGCAGAGGCGTTGGCGTTGGTTGGCCTCGAACACAGAGCAACCTTCCTCCCTGGAAAAATCTCCGGCGGAGAGCGGCGCAAGGCGGCCATTGCGCGCGCCATCGTTCATCAACCTGAAATCTTCATTGCCGATGAGCCTACCGCCAGCCTTTCACCCGATGTGTCCTGGGAGATAACCTCGCTCCTGATGCAAATCAATCAACTTGGCATTACTACCATCGTCTCGACCCATGATAGAGATGTGGTTGATGGCTTCTCACGGCGTGTGGTAGCTTTGGATAGCGGTCGGATCGTGCGGGACGTGCAGATCGGCAAGTTCCAGGAGAACTTTAGCAATGCGACGGCGTAGTGTACTTGGCTCACTGCTTGCCTTACTTGCAGCGGCGCCTAAGGCTATTTTCGCCGCAGAAGACTCAGACGTTAGCTTTGATAGCGACCTCCTGCGCAAGCTGCGGGAGCAGCAAGAGCAGAGCGAACAACAGCTTGGCAGCATTGAAAATCTCACCGAGCAAGCGCGCCAGGAATTGGTCCGGGCACGAGAAGTGCGGGCTGCGGCTTCTGCTGAACTGCAACAGGTTGAGGATACGCTCTACGCGAAGATAGACGAAGTCAACACCACGCAATTCCAGATAAACCGCTTGCAGGTCGAAATCCACAGCCTTACCCAGGAGATCACCCGCCAGGAGACTATCCTCACAGATGAGCGAGAGATCGCGAGCGGCCGGTTGCGCGTGCTGTACAAGCTGAGCCGTGTCTCCCCTCTGGAAATCATCCTCACCGCATCCAATTTCTCCGATGCCCTCAACCGAATCACGGTGTTCCAACGGATTCTGGGCGACGACGTTCGTCACATCCGCGCGACGCAATCACGGCAAGTTGATTTGAATGAGAAGTATGCCGTGCTTGCCCAAAAACAGGCGCAGATGGAGAATCTCAACCGCCGGCTTGCCGGGGAAAGAGCCGAAATCGAGGAGCTAAAGGCCCAGGCGGAAGCAATCCTGACGCAAAGAACGCAACAAACGCAGTCCTTGCAAGCGGAGGTATGGCGCAGGGAGGAAGAGCAGCGGGCGGTCACAGCCCTTATCCAACGTTCCCAGGCGCTAATCAAGGCGGAAATCGAACGCTTAAGGCGAGAGGGTAGGAACTTCTCGTTGCCGGAATACGCGCCGGATTCCGGTTGGCTCCGCCCGGCCGCCGGCTATGTCAGCGCGGCGTACGGCGTGCGCACGTGGCTGCAACCCTTTCATACGGGCATTGACTATGCAGTTGCCCAGTTTTCACCGGTAGTGGCGAGCCAGAAAGGGCAGGTTGTCCACGTTGATTATGCGATTCCAGGCAACCCGTGGAGCTCTTACGGCATGATGGTGATCGTGGCCCACAGCCTGCACGAGACATCGCTCTACGCCCACTTGGATGACGGCCACAGCGCGCCGGTGGTACAGGTGGGCGATGCCGTAGAAAGAGGTGAGTTGATCGGTTTTGTAGGCATGACCGGCTTCACCAGCGGTCCCCATACCCATTTTGAGATTCGTGTCGATGGCTTGACCGACAATCCTGCAAGATGGTTGGACTAGCGATCCAGGACCTTTTGCGTTAGACCCAGGACATACACAGGCAATGCGCGGTAGCTATAGGGCTCCGCGCATTTTTGCGTTCATCACCAACCGCATGCGCAAGGGCTTGGTGGTACAGTTAAAGAACGAAAATCGCGCACACACATGAGGATACGCTCCCTTGGCTACACCGGCTTCCGCGCGACGCCGCCGGCGACTCCGGCGTCGCACCGAACCGTCTTCCGCATCTCGCGCATTTTTCTTCGCCGTGGCGGCATTTTTCGGCCTCATTTTCATTGCATTCGTTGGCGTTGGCGCTGCCGCCGGAGGCGTGTATGCATACTTGTCGCAGGACTTGCCTGATCCGGCAGTGCTCCAGGACTACTCGCTGGCCCAGAGCACCAAGATTTACGATCGGCACGGCACTCTGCTCTACACGGTAAATGATCCGACCGAGGGTCAGCGCACCATGCTTTCCTTCGACGAAATCGCGCCTGTCATGAAACAGGCTATCATCGCCGCCGAAGACAGAAACTTCTACTCCAATCCCGGTTTCGACCTACGCGGTATCGCCCGCGCGGTGCTTGGCGTGGTCACGGGCCGCTATGCGGGCGGCGGCAGCACCATAACGCAACAACTCGCGCGCGCCGTCTTTCTCACCCCCGAATTCAGCGTGGAACGAAAACTCAGGGAAATCCTCTTGGCGGTCCAAATCTCGGAGAGGTTCAGCAAAGACGAAATCCTCGCCCTCTACTTGAACCAAATTGCCTTTGGCAACCTCGCCTACGGCATCGAAGCCGCCTCGGTTGTCTACTTCGATAAGTCGGCGCAGGAACTCACCTTGTCGGAAGCCTCGATGCTGGCCGGCATCGTGCAGGCGCCGAGCCGACTGAACCCATTCGTGAATAAAGCCGGCGCCCGCGAGCGGCAACTCTACGTACTGGATCAGATGGTGGACAACGACTTCATTACCCCGCAGGAAGCCGCCAATGCCTACGCGAACGAGCCCATATATAACCAGCGCAGCCAACCCCTGCTCGCACCCCACTTCGTTTTCTACGTGCGCAAGCTGCTGGAAGAACGGTACGGGGCCGAACGGCTCTATCGCGGCGGCCTCAATGTCACCACGACCCTCGACCTGACGTTGCAATCAGTTGCTGAGCGGGTGGCGCGGGAACAGATCACCAAACTCGCCGCGAACGACGCCAGCAATGCCGCGCTCATTGCGCTGGACCCAAAAAAAGGTGAAATCTTGACCATGCTTGGGAGCGTGGACTACGGCGATCAGTCCATCGATGGCGAGGTGAACGTTGCGACTTCCTTGCGTCAGCCCGGTTCGGCCATCAAGCCCATCTTCTACGCGGCAGCGTTTGAAAAAGGCTGGACGCCGGCCACTCTGATTTGGGACATACCTATCGCCATCACTATTCCGGGATCCCCGGTCTACGCGCCAAAGAACTACGACAGCAAGTTTCACGGCCCGGCGCCGGTGCGCGCGGCCTTGGCGAACTCTTACAACATTCCGGCAGTGCAGACGGTACAATTCGTGGGCGTGGACGACGGCGTTGCCATGGCGCGGCGCTTGGGAATTTCGTCCTTTGCCGATGAGACCTACTATGGTCCCGCGGTCGTGCTTGGCGGCGCCGAGGTGCAACTGCTGGAACTCGCGAGCGCATATAGCGTCTTCGCCACCGGTGGCACTTACCGTCCGCCGGAGGCAATTCTGCGAGTAACCGACTCTGCCGGCAACGTGCTCTATGAGTACGAACCGCCAAATGGCGTCAAATCGCTCACCTCGCAGATCGCCTTCCTCATCACGAGCATACTCTCCGATAATGACGCGCGCCTGCCTATGTTTGGGCCGGATAGCGCACTAAAGCTCACGCGCGCAGCCGCCGCAAAAACCGGCACCACGGATAATTCCAAGGACAACTGGACACTTGGCTACACGCCCAACCTAGTCGCGGGCGTGTGGGTGGGAAATTCGGACGGTCGCCCCATGAAGAAGACCAGCGGTCTCTCCGGCGCGGCGCCTATTTGGCAAGCGTTCATGGAGGAGGCACTGAAGTCGCTTCCTGTAGAGGAGTTTGTGCAACCGCCCGGACTCGTTCAAGTTGAAGTGTGCCGGGCGACAGGCCTGGTTGCAACACCGTACTGCGACGAAACACGCGAACAGGAAGCGTTGGCCGAGCTCTGTTCGTTGGTCTCCGGCTACCAAAACGCTCCTTACTGCGGCGGGACCTATTTCGAATTCTTCATTCGCGGCACTGAACCCACAGAGGAAGACACCTTCTTCGTCCCTTACGAAGTCCATCGCGAGACGGGACGCCGCGCCTCCGCCCAAACACCACGGGACCAAATAGAAGAGAAAGTATTCTTTGAGGTGCCGTTGGAAGCCCAAGACTGGGCTCAGCAGGAAGGGATACCGCAGCCGCCCACCGAGGTGCATATCCCGGCGCCGGTGGCCCCCCTCGCGATATCCTGGCCGCAACCGGGAGACCACGTGCGCAGCATCGTGGAGGTTAGGGGAAACGTAAATATCCCAAACCTCACCTGGTACCGGGTGGAGTACGGCGCCGGTCTTGAGCCAACGCGTTGGTCGCAGATCGGGCAACAGACAACGCCGGTCGTCAATGGCGTGCTCATTGGGTGGGAAACCGTTCCCTTCAACGGAATCTATACTATTCGTGTGATTGCCCGGGACACGGGGAACCAAGAGCAAGAAGTCCGCGTGACAGTAACGATTGACAACACCGCGCCTAGTGTGGAGCTCCTTGCGCCGCGGGCGGACGGCACCTTCCCCATTGAGCGTATGTTGATTCAGGCCAACGCATCTGACGACCAAGCGCTAAGCGCGGTGGTGTTCTTCATCGACGGCCAGCCAATTGCCCAACGCCGCCAACCGCCGTTCGAGGTGAGTTGGGATCCCCGCGGCGAAGGCGGCACGCACACTCTGTTTGTCGTTGCATTCGATCAGGCAGGGAATCAGACCACCACCCCGCAATTGAACCTGACACTGCAATAGACCGGGAAAGGCGTGATCTACGACAGTAACGACGCTGGAGAGACCAAAAGCTAGCGCTCGGCACATGCAAGTTCGAGACTGACTTGTGATTCTGTTGCTAATGTAACATCAGACAACCACCTCACAGCAGTGAGGATGACAGGTGTCGGAGCACGGGCTGAAATCACATACGAAGCAGAAAGCACACTCTTGCGGAAGGACCGGCATGAAATGCGCAGCAACGATTTGCCGCTACGCTATGGCGTAAATCCACATCAGACTCCGGCGCGCGTCTTGCGCGGCGAAGGCAGCAATCCGCTGCCCTTCACCGTGCTGAATGGCGCGCCCGGCTATATCAATCTCCTCGATGCCCTCAATGCGTGGCAACTCGTTAAGGAGCTCCGCGAAGCCCTGGGACTGCCGGCGGCTGCCTCCTTCAAGCACGTCAGCCCGGCGGGCGCCGCCGTAGGCGTCCCGCTGGACGACTCTTTGCATCAGGCCTATGCGGTGGGCAAGGTTGCGCTGTCTCCTCTCGCCACGGCGTATGCGCGCGCGCGCGGCGGCGATAGCGTTTCCTCGTTTGGCGACATGGCCGCGCTCAGCGACGTGGTGGACGTGCCGACTGCGCAATTGCTCCGGCGGGAGGTCTCCGACGGGGTGATTGCTCCCGGCTACGAGCCGGAGGCGCTGGAGATGCTCCGCCGCAAGAAGAACGGCGGCTACTTAGTGCTGCAAATCGATCCGGACTATGCGCCGCCACTGCTCGAACGGCGGGAGGTATTCGGCATCACATTCGAGCAGCGCCGCAATGACCGGATTCCGGGACGCGAACTCTTCCAAGAGATTGTCACCGCCGAGACAGAGCTACCCGATGCGGCGGTGCGCGACCTGCTGGTGGCAACCCTGGCGGTGAAATACACCCAATCGAATTCCGTCTGCCTTGCAGCCGGCGGCCAGGTGATCGGCTTGGGCGCCGGCCAGCAGTCCCGCATTCACTGCACGCGGCTCGCCGCCGCCAAAGCGGACCTGTGGCGCCTGCGCCAGCATCCGACTGTGCTGGGGCTTGCCCTGCAACCAAAGTTGTCACGCGCCGAAAGAAACAACGCTATCGACCGCTTTCTATTGGAAGAGCTCACTCCTGCCGAGACGCAGGCTTGGCTCCAGGCGTTCACGGCGCCGCCTGTTCGTCTTACGGCTGACGAAAAGCGCGAGTGGCTGGATACGCTAGACGACGTCGCGCTCAGCTCCGATGCGTACTTCCCGTTCCGCGACAACGTCGATCGCGCGTCGCGCAGCGGCGTGCGCTACGTGGCACAGGCCGGTGGGTCCAACCGCGATGACGAAGTAATCCAGGCGGCTGACGACTACGGCATGGTGATGGCGTTCGCCAATCTGCGTCTGTTCCATCATTGAGCGGCGTCTTGGGTGAGAATTCGCCTAGCTACCCCAGAGACTGTGGCGTGCCACAGGCAATGAATTCAGTCAACTCTTCTTATTTATCGTCTTTTGGCTAGACGCCTTGCGATTCTCTGTCACCACCTCATCCCGGATTCCGTACTCTTTCTTTAGTTCCCGGAGCTGGTCTGACTCTTTCTTTGTTGGATAGAGACGGTCGCGCCTTGGCATTGTAAAGCCCTGTCCCTTTTTCGTTTTCATTAACCATCCTCCGGTGTCTCGACTTCATACCCTTGATGGTGCCACACTTCTTTGGTCACTTGATAGGCGGCATTGCCAGACTCAATCACGCCTAAGGGAAGCATGACTCAGACCAGAATACTCAAGGAAGCGCCGGCGGAAAAGCGAAATACCGAAACGCATCAACTGGACGCAGGTTGCAAACTTGCGCTACCGCAGTTGGCAGTGTCGTAGCGCGGGGGCTTGTCCCCCGCGCCCTCATCTAGGAGCCGCATGCAATCTCGACCCGGCGTGAAGACACCCCGCCATTGGAACCCCAGAGTCCCAGTCGCAGGCTGCAAATCTGCGCTACCGCACATGGGAGTGTCGTAGCGCGGGGGCTTGTCACCCGCTCCCTCAGCTAAGTGCCGCATGCAATCTCGACCCGGCGTGAAAACACCCCGCCATTGCATGCCCAAAGTCACAGTCGCAGGTTGCAAACCTGCGCTTCCGCAGTTGGCAGTGTCGTAGCGCGGGGGCTTGTCCCCCGCTCCCTTACCCAATAACCGCAAGCAAACTCGGCCTGGCGTGTAGACACCCCGCCATTGCATCCCCAGAGTCCCAGTCGCAGGTTGCAAACTTGCGCTACCGCAGTTGGCAGTGTCGTAGCGCGGGGGCTTGTCCCCCGCTCCCTCAGCTAAGTGCCGCATGCAAAACTCGGCCCTGCATAAAGACACCCAGCCATTGCATGCCCAGAAGTCCAGTGACCATTCGCAGTCACTCGTCGTCCCTCGTTCCCATCCAATCCCGGCCCCAGCCGTCGGCAAACACGAATTCACCAAGCGGCCTGCGCTCGCGGGGCGCGAGTTCCCGGGCCTTGGCCTCAGGCGGCAGGTCTTCGGGGTCGCCCGGATAGCCCACCGCAATCGCGGTGAGCGCTTCATAGCCCTCCGGGATGTTGAACGTTGCTCGCGCTTTGTCTGGAAAGAAACCCGCCATCTGGTGCGCCGCAAGCCCCAATGCCACCGCCTGGAGCACGAGGTTTTCGTTTGCCAGTCCCACGTCGTGGAACGCATGGCGGTTGGGCCCGCGCTCCGGCGACATGGCAAGCTGCGCAACCGCAATGATGAGTACCGGCGCGTGCTGGGCCCACTGGATATTCTGTGGGCGTAAACAGTTCAGCAGCCGCCCGAACGCCGCCTGATCGTCTTTGGTAGCCACGATGTAGTGCCAGGGTTGCCCGTTGAACGACGAAGGCGCCCAGCGCGCGGCCTCAAACAGACTGGCAAGCTTCTCCATTTCCACCGGGGTTGGCGCAAAAGCGCGCGGACTCCACCGCCGCCGGATTAGATCATGAATTGGATGTTCTGTAACAGTCGGTTTCTCCATTGAGTGTTTTCCTCACACCATTCACTACAGACTTTGTCACTCACAGCATACTGCACACGAAATGTACTCGCTCTTCGCTATGCCGAATTATCGTGCCATCTCAGCTCGTGCGCCTCTTCGCAGTGGTCTCGCATTTGATTGTACGCAGGCGGGGTCGGCCGCTGCCTGATTGGGGGTACGATCGTGGTCCAGTTGGCGCCCCATGCAGGCATCAGGCGCGAGCCGAGGCCCAGCAGCCCGCCTCAAGAGTGCGAAGCGAGCAAGACTCTACCGCCGGCTGCGGCATAGATTTGGCCGCACATGTGCAGGAGCGGCGATTCGTAATACGTCGCCGCGCTGATGCTTGGCATAACCGTGCCGTCGCTCTGTTCGACGAACCAGATTACGAATGGGAGGTGCATGTTGCCCGCCACTTCCACCTCCCATACGGGATTCTGCGCCTGATAGGCAAAGACCTGCCGCGCAGTAAACCTGTCCTCGGCAAGGTCCTGCTCTATGCGATCGCGGGCTGACTGGCATGAGGTGATGAGAAAGAGGTGTTCCCGCACCGCCGCAATTGCCGATGATTCCGTTTCAACTGAACTACCGGTTCCGTAGCGCGCGGCATAGTCGCTACCAGCCCCGGATGCCGGAGCGTTCACCGCATTCCCGCACGCAACGATTAGCATGAGAGCCAATAGGCAGCCAAGGACGCGGGTCATAGAACGGCCTGCACTTTGCACAGCATTCCTCCCACTACTCACTCCTCCATTGTAGACCGGCACAACTAAGCCCGCGCGCGCCCTGCCGGATGCACAGGAAGCATTCATACCTGCAAGTGAAATAGCACATCGCTTTGAACCAACCGTAATCAAAGCGCCAGACAACCTTGCGCAATGGTGGTATGATTTTGGGTGTGCGCAAGAGCCCTGTACTCGTGAGTCGCTCACATTGCAAGCTGGGCTCGCTGTACGGCCTGAGCATGGCGCAGTGTCAGAGCAAACCCGAAGAGATTGCGGCGGCGCGGCTTGTTCATCGCAATGTCGGGGGCAATAGCGGTTTCGCCAAGCGCGAAATACACTAATCAAGCAGCGCACAGGCGGTAAACCCACGTACTCTCAATTGCTCGTGCAGTCTATTCTGATAAGCAAGCGAGTTGTCATGGAAGCAAAAGGATACGCTCATAATGGCCGGTCTCACGCAAGCGCAGCTCGATCAATTCGCTGAACAAGGGTACGTGGTCGCAAACAACGTGCTCGATCCTGAGGAAGACTTGGCGCCGGTAATGGCGGAATACGGTGAGGTGCTGAACGGCATCGCTCAAGGACTCTACGCCGAAGGTGTCATTTCCTCAACGTACGCCGAACTGCCGTTCGACCAGCGACTCATTCACATCTGTGACGAAAGCCGCCAACTCTTCACCCAGCCTTTCGACATCTCGCTGCCACAAAGCGCCGAGCGCGCCGATGCGCCCATGCACACCGGTCCGGCCGTCTTCAATTTGCTCATTAATGCGCGCCTGCTCGACTGCGTCGAGAGCATTATGGGCCCGGAAATCCTCAACAATCCGATACAGCACGTGCGGATGAAGTTACCGCGCCACGCGGTGCACACGGAGGGGCGGAACGGCCTCGCCCAACCAACGCCCTGGCACCAGGACAACGGCGTGGTGGTGCAAGAGGCGGACGACACTGAGATGCTCACGGTGTGGCTGCCCTTGAACGACGCCACCATTGAGAATAGCTGCTTGAACGTAGTGCCCTACTCGCACCGGGACGGCCTCGCCGTCCACTGCCCGGGCGTGGGCGGCCTGAGCATTCCGGAAAAGCTGATGGATGAGGCAAAGGCCGTGCCGCTGCCCATGCAGGCCGGCAGCGTGCTCTTCATGCACCGCCGGACCATGCACTGCTCGTACGAAAATAAGACTAGAAACGAGGTGCGTTGGAGTTTCGACCTGCGCTACCACCCGGTCGGACAAACCAGCGGCCGGCCGCTCTTCCCCGACTTTGTGGCGCGTAGCCGCGCCAATCCCGATTCGGAGCTCCGAGACGCAGCCGCGTGGGCACAGCTCTGGGAAGAGACACGGACTCGTCTGGCCGCTTCCGCTAAACAGAAGTTCAACCGCTGGTCCGCCGATCATCCCGTGTGCGCTTAGATAATTTGACGTCCGTGCAGACGTATTAGTCGGCGGTTTCTGTGCCTTTATCTGGATGGAGAGGGAGGCTTGTCACCCGCTCTCAACCGGGACCGAATAGGACTCTAAAGATGGATTCCCGTTTGCACGGGAATGACGCTCGCGTTAGTGCGATCCGCGCCATGAGTGTCGCTGCGACCAATTGCAAGTGCACGTTCCGTAGCGCGGGAGCTATTTCTCCGCTCGCAATATTCCCTTAGAGGCTTGCCTAGAGTGCACCGATTGTATTATTTTGGTGCATGACAGGGAGAAGTGTGCAAAGAGAATCGGAATTGGCATCTATCGTTATCGCAAGTGCATACGGTTCACATTGGAAGATTAGGAGCAGCAAAAATGGCAGGCTTGACGCAAGCGCAAATCGATCATCTCGATGACCAAGGCTACGTGGTCGTAGACAACGTCCTCGATCCCGAGGAAGACCTGGCGCCGGTGATGGCGGAATATGGCGAAGTGCTGGACGGCATCGCTCGTGACCTCCATGCAGAAGGCGTCCTTTCCTCGACCTATGCCGACCTGCCGTTTGATCAACGCCTGATTAGAGTATGTGATGAGAGCGGCCAAATCTTCACCCAGCCATTCGATATTTCTCTGCCGCAGAAAGCCGAGGGAGCCGGCGCGCCCATGCACACCGGCCCGGCGGTCTTCAATCTACTCGTCAATCAACGTCTGCTCGATTGCGCAGAGAGCATTCTGGGGCCGGAAATTCTCTCCAACCCCGTACAGCACGTCCGCATGAAGCTGCCGCGGCACGTCGTCCACGTGGAGAATCCTTCTAACCTCGCCGTAGCCGTGCCCTGGCACCAAGACAACGGCGTGGTGGTGGAAGAGGCGGACGAGACCCAGATGCTGACAGTATGGCTGCCCTTGAACGATGCCACTATCGAGAATAGCTGCATGAACGTCGTGCCCTACTCGCACCGGGAAGAGGAACTCGCCGTACACTGCCCGGGCGTTGGCGGCGTCTGGATTCCGGAGAAGCTTGTGGACCTTGGGAACGCTGTGCCGCTGCCCATGCAGGCAGGAAGCATTCTGCTCTTGCACAGCAAGACCATGCACTGCTCGTACGACAACAAGACCCAGGACGAGGTGCGCTGGAGTTTCGACCTGCGCTACCAGCCGATTGGTCAGCCCACCGGCCGTCCAGTCTTCCCTGATTTTGTGGCCCGCAGCCGCGCCAATTCTGAATCAGAACTCCGCGATTCCACAACGTGGACCCAAATGTGGGAAGATGCCCGCCCCAAACTGGCGGCCTCCACCACCAAGAACTTCAACCGCTGGTCCGCCGACCATCCAGTTTGCGCCTAACGAACAGTTTCTGCTTAACGAGCCGAGCTATTCGACAGTTTGGCAGTTGCCCCCTAAATCAAAAGGGCAGGCACTCTCTCTACCCGTAGCGCGGGGGCTTGTCCCCCGCTCCGTTGACTGTCTGCCTCGCACACGAAGAGGCATTCGCTCCCCGTACTTGATACAAGGTAGTTTGCTGCGGAAATGAAAACGTCCAAAATTCCTTCCTCTCCGGGTGGTTCCCCGCAATAAAGGCTCACCGTGTGAAGACGGACGATCTGCAATACTATGCAAGGCATACTCGCTTCACCGACCCCAGTGAGTACGCCAATCATCTCAAGGCTCTGCCGGTGGACATGGACGTACTGCACTCTGCGCTTGGCGGACTGATGATACACATCTGGAAGGTACAAAAGCACCATCCTGATCTAGTATTGGAAAGGTCTGAAGAGATCAAAACCCGCCATATCCGCCGCTCGCTTGAGGCGTTGCTCGCCCTTGATGATCGCCCTCTCAACGTTGCTCGCGATGAGTCGCGCCGCCTAATCGTCGATTGCCGCCACTTTGCCACGCTGCTGTGCGCAGTCTTGCGCCAGAGAGGGATACTGGCACGCAGTCGGTGGGGGTTTGCCACCTATCTTGAAAAGACGCACTATCAAAACCACTGTCTCTGCGAATACTGGAGCGCCAAAGAGGGTCGCTGGGTGTTGGAAGACCCCGACTTACGGATGCACGACGTTGCGCCGGAGCAGTTTATTTTAGCAGGACGAGCCTGGCAGATGTGCCGCGAGGATCGAAACAACGGCGCTCTTTTTGGCTTTGGCCGTCATCCGCGCGGGCAAGGGTTGTCCAAAGTCCGTGGAATTCTCGTGAGCGACTTTGCGGCTCTCAATGGCTTTGAAATGCTTTCCGATGACTGGTGGGGAATGCACTTGAAGAACAACAAGGATGTGGCGAAGGACGATACTGCTCTGCTTGACCGCGCCGCCGCGCTGGCAACGACGGATGAAGCCTTCGACGCACGACGGGAATTGTATGAATGCAGCGCAGCATTGCGCGTGCCGGCCGTTATCGAAACCCACGCTCCGAGAAGCAGCCGGCATGTTGGCATCGACTGGCGCAACGAAGCCTAAGCGGCCCGAACCATTCTGGCGAGTAGAATTTGGCAAACTTGCGCCACTACTCTTGCCGCCTCATGGCAGCATTCGTAGCGGCACAGGTATCCTATTACCGTAGGGACATGGCATACCGCGCCTAAAACGCATTGATACCCCCGTTCGAAGCTCTTGCACAACCCTGTTAAAGAGTGGGAAGTTCCCTCTCCCTAAGGAGAACCTTGCACAACCCGGAGCGGCAGCCGAAAAAGACTCCCTCTCCCCGAGGGAGAGGGTTGGGGTGAGGGTGAATCTTCGTCGCTTTAGCCCGATCTTGCTTGGTAGAGTTAAGCAAAGCATGCCCTGTACCCCGATACGGGGCTCCCTTGAGAAAATCTTCCATATCATAGGAGTAAGCCACCATGAAGATCACGTCTGTCGAGACCTTTGCCGCGCCGATTACTTCGCGCGATGTACTGATTGTTAAGATCAACACGTCCGAAGGCATCAGCGGGATCGGTGAGGCATATCCCGTGGGGCCGAACCGAGCGGTGGCAGCCGCTATAGAAGACTTTGCCGATTGGATCGTGGGCAAAGACCCGCGCGACATCAACGCAATCTGGTATCACATGTACGTGCATTCGCGCTTTCCCGGCGGGTCGGTGATTAACGCCGCCATCAGCGGTATCGACCATGCCCTGTGGGACATCAGCGGCAAGGCGGCCGGACAGCCCGTGTACCGCATGCTCGGCGGCAAGTGCCGCGACCGCATTCGCGTGTACCAAGGCTGTGGCGGCGCTACGCCGGAGGATTGTGCGGAGAGCGCCAAAGCTCTCGTCGAGAAGTACGGCTACACCGCCCTTAAAATGTCGCCGCATCCGCCGAACGCCAGCCAGATGTCGTGGAATGCCGTCGTGGCCGCGGCCGGTGAGCGCATCGCGGCGGTGCGGGAGGCCGTCGGCCCGGACGTAGACATTGGGCTCGATCCTCATGCCCGCATTTTCGAGCCCGCGCGGGCCCTGGAGATGGCGGCAGCGGTCGCGCCCTCCCAGCCGTTCTTCTTCGAGGAGCCGCTGCGCCCGGAGAACATCGATGCCCTGGCGTGGTTCGCGCGGAAGTCGCCGGTTCCCGTCGCCACCGGCGAGATGCTCTACATGTCGTTCGGCTTCCGCGAGCTGCTGGAAAAGCAGGCCGCGACCATCATCCAGCCGGACATTTGCGTCTGCGGCGGCCTGACCGAGATGCGCAAGATCGCTGCGTTAGCCGAAGCGCACTACGTCAAGGTTGCGCCGCACAATCCGCTGGGACCGGTGGCGACGGCGGTGAACGTCCACTTTGCCGCGGCCACCCATAACTTCATCATCCTGGAGTACCACACCGACGACGAATCGCCGCGCCGCGACATGCTAGAGGAGCCGGTTAAACTAAAGGACGGCTACCTGGAGATTCCCGAGAAGCCCGGCTGGGGCATAGAGCTCAACGAGGACTATGTCCGCAATCAGCCCATCCGCTCCTGGCACCGGCCGTTCGACGTAAACCCCGACGGTTCAGCGGCGTTTATCTAGTTGGGCTTGCGAACACTGTGCGGGGAGAGGTCAGCACCCAATCGGGAAAGGAAACCTAGCGCGGGGTTGATGCGTGGGCGAGTACACGTGGATGTTCTGCAAGCCAGTCGCGAAGCGCGGTCCTGACCTCATCTTCCGACAGAGCACTGTCACCAAAGAGCGCGATTAGGTTACACGCTCGTGCCCACAGTCTGGCATCATGGGACTGGCGCGGCGCATCGGCGAAGTACGCAGTCTTGGATAGCAGCCACGCAGACAACGCCTGCAATGAGAGCGCCTCGTCAAGATAGGCTTCTACCCGTTCGCCAATTGTCTCAAGTGAATTTGCATTCATGCCTTCTACCCGCCTGGATGAACCCGACTGTTTCGTGTCAAAGGCTGAAATCCGACATCACTTTAATTCTATGCTTTTGTACCAGAAATCCGCAACAGGTGAATTGGTCGCGATAGTGCGAGATGAGTATCTGGCGCCAAGTGCCGCTCGTCAACCTGCTGGCACTGTTGCTCAGATGGTAATCTACTACGACGACCGACAAAGTGAAAGTCTTCGTCCGGTTGCGCTCGTCCATCAGTACTTGCAGCCGGATGGGAAAATCGGCGGTAGTGGCCGACCGGACCCGAAATGGCTGCGGCTTCCCGACGGCACGATTATTGCGGCAACGGAGTCTCCGTGAAGTGTCCGTTCGACCGCTTAGATTAGTGCCCCACCTAAGGGGTATCGTTTACCTATGCAATGCACCCGCATTCCGTGTTCGTGAGTACGGTAGCAAGACCACCCGCTAGTACGTCGCCCTGCCGCCGCTGAGGTCGAAGACGGCGCCGGTGCTGAAGGAGCACTCAGCCGACGCCAGCCAGGCAACGAGCGCCGCTACCTCGCTAATCTCGCCGCTGCGCTTCATGGGAATGCGGGCAAGGAGCATCTCCATCTGCGCCGCCGTGGTTTGCTCCCAGATTGGCGTACGCACCACCGCGGGCGTGAGGCAGTTCACACGGATGCCGGTCTCCGCCAGTTCTTTGCCCAGCGACTTGGTGAGACCGATAATGGCGGCTTTGGTGGCGGAGTAGGGCACCATGTTCGGGTTGCCCTCTTTGCCGGCAATCGAGGCCATGTTCACGATGCGGCCGTAATCGCTCGCGAGCATGTGGGGGATCGCCTGCTGGCAGAAGAGGAAAGTGCCGCGCAGATTCACCGCATACACGCGGTCCAACTCGCTCACCGGCAGTTCCCACAGCGGCGCGGTGGCGCCGATGATGCCGGTATTGTTTACGAGTATGTCGATGCGACCCCACGCTGCCATGGCCTGCGCCACGGCGCGCTGAGCCGTCGCCTCTTCAGCCGTGTCGCCGCTCACCGCCAGCGCGGTAATGCCTTGCGCCGCAAGTCCCGCCACGGCTTGGTCGGCAACCGCTCCGTCTAAATCGGTGATGAGCACCCGCGCGCCTTCACTCCCCAGCCGCTCGGCAATGCCCAGACCAATGCCGCTGCCCGCGCCGGTCACAATCGCTACTTGCCGCTCAAATCGCCCCACGTGCTTCTTCCTTCCTGTAAACCCCTACTTTGACTTCGCCACAATCCGCCCGATTCGCCACTCCCCTTTTGTGCAGTCGCTCCCGTCCAACACTGTAAAGAAGGCGAGCACAGCATTCCAATTCCCGGCAACGTTTTTGACTAAGAATCATGATAGGCCAATGGGACGTCTATTCACCATGTTACCGCTAGTCCGTTCGTGCTGAGCCCGTCGAAGCATGAACGGACGGCATTGTACGCGCGCCGCATCCGTGGAACGTGTGACGCGGCGCCGAACCTGCAACCGGAGCACACTGTGCGAGCCATCGCATGAGCCGTCGTCTGCTGCTGCCTGCCACGGGCGCAGGTTGCAAACCTGCGCTACCGGAAGGACCGGACACGGCGAGAGGTGCGACGCGTCCGGTGCCCCTACTCATTGGATGTTGCCGCTCCGTCACTCCGGCGGAAGCCGGAGTCCAGGGATGGCGCAGGCGAAGTGTCGCGAAAACGTGTAATAGGTTGCACACGTCCATTCAAGAGGTAGATGGATTCCCGCTTGCGCGGGAATGACGGGCCATACCTCATTTCGCTCTAGTTTGGCCGGTGGAGTATAAAGCACCCCTTTGTCTGTTGACGCGAGCCAAAGCCGCTTAGTACCATGAAATTGGTCGCACATGCGGCGGCCGCTTTGGGGAATCGTCTAATGGTAGGACAGTGGATTCTGGATCCATAAGTCCAGGTTCGAATCCTGGTTCCCCAGCCAAAATCGGAATGCTTACGGTTCCCGCCTCGTTCAGCACCGGGGCGGTTGTCGCACTTACCTCTGTCTTTCACTACATTGGGCTTGCCGTCTATCTGGAATCCAGGCTTGTTGCCAAGCATTCGTGGACCGGTTTCCATATTGATAGTGCCTGGGTTAGCAATTTGTGGGGTCATGGGAAACACTTGCAGGCAATCCAAAAACAGCAGTTCGAGAAGCGACTGAACCGTTGGAGACGGGCTGGTGGTCAAGAGAAGTCAAACAAATGAGACACCGCACGAGCGTGCGGTCTCCATTCTTGAGACCCACATCAGAGAGAACTTGGGCAGAAGCCTGCCAGCTACCGCAATGTGCAACCAGTGTAGGGAAGAACTTATCATCAACCTAGTTGAGAACGTAGCAACTGTCGAAATAAACAAAAGTGTAGGAACAGTTCGCCCCGATCTGTCCATGTTTGATGTAGAAGGGAAACCAATCAGATTCATAGAAATAGTTGACAAGCACACTCCCGGAAGTAACGTTCACGAATACGCAGTGGAAAACCGTATTGAAGTGGTGGAGTTCCACTTGAATGCACCACGAGAATTCGTAGGAGATAGACGCAACCGTGCCCTTGACCCTTCGCTAACGGTAAAAGCGAGACTTGAAGACCTCACCGCAAAACGTCTGGATATAGATGCACACAACCTGCTTTGCCCGAGACCTAAGTGCCAAGACTGCTCAACACCGCTACCACTGCGAACGGTGACCATAAGTATCAAGGACTGTTGGAAGTGTGGTCAGAACGTCAGTGTTGCTACGGGCGACAAAGACGGCCAAGCCCTAGAGCAGGATGAATTCACCAAAGAGGAGCTAGAATTCATTCGAGAAGGTGGCGTTACCCTGGAACGAAGATTCAGTGGCACTGCCGGAACAAGATATCTGGCCAACGTCTGTACCAATTGTGACCAAATCCAGGGGAATTGGTTTCTATACCAGGATCCATACCACGACAGATTTAACCTACCCCAGGCGGAAAAGGAATCTTACGGTCCCTGCGACAAATGCGCAACGCGGATTTGCTTGACTCACGGTGAATTCTATGACTACGACGGTGATAGGGAATGCCCACACTGCGTGGCAGAAGCGGAAAGGGCAATGTGCCCGAACAAGCCAGAACGAGAGTGTTTCTATCCGAACAAGTGTAATGAGGGTGGGTGCTACTTCGTAAACCGGGAGTTGGTCTGACGTCATGGCAGTCCAAGCAGTGATGCGAAGAGCTACCAAGTCCGCGCCGTTAGAGAAGCTATCAAGGAATCGATGAATGAAAGATAGTGCTCGGTACGCCAAAGTCGTCGAGTGGTCGGAGGGCGATCAGTGCTACGTAGGGAGCGCGCCGGGCCTAGTTTACGGCGGGTGCCACGGCGACGACGAACTGCAAGTGTTTGCAGAGCTTTGCAATATCGTAGACGAAGTGATTCACCTCTATCAGGTTGATGGCAAGCCACTCCCGCCAGCTACGTCCGGTTTTGACATTGCAAACAGGGTGGAGGCCTTGGCTAGTCCTGTCGAACCGTGATGACCCCCCCCCGGCTACAACTGCAATAGTGCTGTAAGCGCAATAATCCTGACCACATACGAGACAGCTCATCTTGACCACCAATCACTGGTAGCATTCGAATCTTCAGTTTCGCTTGTGATAGGAACTGCAATTCAAGTTCTAAGATAGTCCTAGCTACGTCATTTGTAGCTAGGACCTAGCCCAATTCTACCCGCGGGCGATATCGGTCGGCAGCAGCGGCACGGTGGTGGTGCGGCCCCAGACGCGCACTTGGCGGAATCCTTCCGCGTAGGGCGTGCCGACCTGCAGGCCGCGGTACTTCGCGACCGTCACCATGGAATCGATATAGTCGATGTTGTCGTGTTCTTTGAGCCAGGCGTACTGGCTCTCGTGGCACGCGAGCATCTGCCGTTTGGTCTCGATCGTTTCGCTGATGTCTACCCACATTTCCGGCAGAAAGTCCACGCCCATCAGGGTATCCATGTGAAATATGGGCACGAGCTGCGCCGGGTTATCCTGCTTGGAAACCAGATGCGGAATCGTGGCATCAAAGCTCGCCTTCAGCACCAGTTCGCCCACCAGGCGGTGGTCGTCCATGTAGTCGTTGGGCGAGTGGGTGATGATCACGTCCGGTTGGGCTTCCCGCACCGCGTCGACCAAGCGCCCCAGCGCCTCGTTCGTACTCTGGCGCACGTCGGCGTCATCGATGTCGAGCCACTGAAAGTCCGCGCCAATAACGTCGGCGCTGTTCTGCGACTCCTGCTTGCGTACCTCTTTGAGTTCGGGCGGCATGATCTCCACGTGTCCCAGCCCGCCGTTGCACACGTAGCACATCGTTACGTGGTGTCCCTGCTGCGCATACTTCGCCAACGTGCCCGCGCAAAGCAGCTCGATGTCGTCAGGATGCGCGCCGATTGCCTGCACCCGCATAGTTTCGCTCCTTATCTGTCTTTCATGGAGTATCGCTCTCTACGGTATTATAAGAACTAGAGGCGTTCTGCACTATAGGCGCCACACGCCACATGTTAACCAGTGCGACGCAGGTTTGTAACCTGCGCTACCGGGCGCGGCTTTCCACGTAGAGTCGAGAGATGTTTGATTCCAAAGTTGAAACCATCCCTAGGCAAGCGCGTGATCTGTGCCGGCCGCGCACCATGCGCACGCTGCTGCGCCAGGTGGACTTGCGCCTGAGCCGCAAGCTCGGCCAGCACTTGTTAGCCGATCCCGGCGTGCTGCGCGCAATTATGCGCCACGTACAACGGGCCGACCACGACCTAATCCTGGAGATTGGACCCGGCCTCGGTAGCTTGACCGTCTGTCTGGCGGCGGTGGCGCAGCGCGTCGTAACTGTCGAGATCGATGCCCGTATGCTGGCCGTGTTGGATGCCACGCTCGCGTTCAATACGAACGTTGAGACGGTCCACGAGGATGCCGTGGCGTTTGATCCCTACCCGTACTTTGGCGAGGAGCCGTACCTGCTGGCGGCGAACTTGCCCTACAGCGTCGCGACCCCGGTGCTGCGGCGTCTTGCGGCGCATCCCGCCGGCCCGCAGCGCATGGTGGTGATGCTACAACGCGAGGTGGCTGAACGCATCTGCGCCGCGCCCGGCGACATGAGCTATTTGTCGTTGCTCATCCAGGCTTATGCGGAACCCCAGCACCTCTTCAGCATACCGGCCCAGGCGTTCTTTCCACCGCCAAAGGTGGACTCCGCCGTGGTGGAGGTGGTCAAGCGCCCGCAGCCGTACTTTCCCGCGGAAGCAGTTGATGACGTACTCCGCTTGGCCCGGGCGGGCTTTTCCCAGCGCCGGAAGCAGGTGCATAATTCCGTGCGCTCGCTCCTGCGGATTGACGACGATCACATGCGCTGGCTCCTGGCAGAAGCAGGCATCGCGCCGCAGTGCCGCCCACAAGAGCTTTCGCTCGATGAATGGCTTGCGCTGTATCAAGTCGTGCAGGCAGACGGCCTGCTCATTGGAGGCTGAATCGTCGCCGGGAAGGTTGTTGCCCCTTGCCGCTTAGGAGCGGGGGACAAAGCCCCCGCGCTACGACAGGAGAATACGCAAACCAAGTGGAGACTGGCTCCAACCATTTACCAGGAATAAGACCCATGGCTGACCCCGTGGCCGTCATTCCCGCCTTCGCGGGATTCCATCTTCCTTGGCATTGGGCCACGCCACCGGAGCGGGGGACAAGCCCCCGCGCTACAACAGGAACAAATGCAAACCAAGTGGAGATAGACTCCAACCAATTTCCAGGTACAAAACTTTTGGCTGGCCCCGGGGCCGTCATTCCCGCGTTCGCGGGAATCCATCTTCCTTGGCATTGGGCCACGCCACCGGAGCGGGGGACAAGCCCCCGCGCTACGACAGGAGAATACGCAAACGAAGTGGGGATAGGCTCCAACCAATTTCCAGGTACAAAACTTTTGGCTGGCCCCGGGGCCGTCATTCCCGCGTTCGCGGGAATCCATCTTCCTTGGCATTGGGCCACGCCACCGGAGCGGGGGACAAGCCCCCGCGCTACGGCCGGTAGACGAGAAATGATGATGCTCCGGCAAGAGGACATTAACTTAGTCCAGGTGCTCAGATGATACTGAATTCAGAAGAACCCTCCCGCTGGCTGATTGTCGGGTTGGGCAATCCAGAGAGGAAGTACGCCGCGAACCGCCACAACGTCGGCTTTCACGTGCTCGACCGGCTCGCGGCGAAGGCCGGCGTGTCCATCACGGACCGACGCTTCCAGGGTTGGTTTGGCAAGGCCACGGTGGACCAGCACACAATGCTGCTCCTTAAGCCGACCACGTTTATGAACGCCAGCGGCGATGCCGTGGCCCAAGCGGCGCGCTTCTATAAGATCGCGCCTGAAAATATCGCAGTGGTTTACGACGACATTGACCTGGAGTTTGCTCGGCTCCGTCTCCGGGCAGGGGGTAGCCACGGCGGACATCGCGGGGTAGAATCGGTCATCGACGCGCTTGGCACCCGTGGGTTCCCGCGCGTGCGCATCGGTGTGGGACGGCCGCCGGCGGGCATTGACCCTATTGCCCACGTGCTCAGTGACTTCTTGCCGGAAGAGCAGCCTGATATTGAAAGGACCATTGAACAGGCCGTGGCGGCGGCGCTCAGCCTGGTTACGTTTGGGTTGGACAAGACAATGACCCGCTTCAACAGCCGCGCGCCGGCGGCCAGGGAGCCGAGTTCATGCAAGGAGCCACAGCCGGTCGCACCGCCGGAGGCTTAGACAACCGCCTAATTTCGGGCTTTGGACAGCACTCTCTACGTCAATTCTGTTAATATGGACGAATTTCGTACCTACACAAGATTCTAGGCGCGACTTCTTGCGTAGGCCGTCCTTTCGGCCTTTCATTCTGAGGAGTGCTTCGGCAAGTACAGGATAGACTCTGCGGCGAAGAATCTCTTTCCCTGAAAAGTCTAGATTTCTCGCTTCGCTCGAAATGATACGCAGTAGCCATCCCGGGGCTTCTCAATTGAGGACAAGACCTGAGACCTGCGAAACATTGGCTCGTGATTACAAGGAAACGTAGTACATGAATCTTGACGGCATTCGCGCGCTCGTCGGCACACTACCTTGGGCGGAGGCGACGAGGCACTGGCTGAAAACGCAGGGCATGCAGCGGGTAGCGGTGCGCGCGGGAGCGCGCCCGGTGCTGGTGGCGCTTGCCCAGCAGCACGCCACAAGGCCGCTGCTCATCCTCTGCAACGACCGCGATCGCGCCCACCGCTTCTACCAGGAGCTTCGCTCGTGGTCGCCGCAGGCAGCGAGCGTACTCTTCTACCCGGAGCTCGACTACCTGCCTTACGAAAACCTGCCCCACTTCTCCAGCACGCTCAGCGCGCGCATTGCGGTGCTCGGGGCGTTGCTGGCCGGGCAGAGCGCAAACCTGCCGGCCGGTCAGTACCCCGTGGTTGTTACCTCGGTACGCGCCTTGTTCGAGCGGCTGCCGTCGCCGGCGGAACTTAGCGAACACGTGCTTGTGCTCGCGCCGGGCCAGCGGACTGATCCGGCGGCGCTCAAGAACCGTCTTATTCGCTTCGGGTACGAGCCTATGCCGCAGGTGGAAGACCCCGGCACCTTTACCGGTCGCGGCGGCATTGTGGACATTTTCCCGCCGTCGCAGGACCAACCCATTCGCGTCGAGTTCTTTGGTGACGAGATCGATTCGGTGCGCCCCTTCAACGTCTCAACCCAACGGAGCACGGCCCAGCACACCGCGCTCTCGATTCTGCCCGCCAATGAAGTGCCGACCTGGCGCAGCGAGGAGTTTGCCGCCGCCGTCCGTGCGCTCGACCCCAGCGGCCTGCGTCCGGAAGTGCGCGAGCAGTGGCAGCGGCACATGCGCTTGCTGGAAGAGGGCGTGTACTTTGAGCACGCGTCGTTCTACACCATGCCTTTTCTCGATCACAACCTGCTTCACTACCTGCCGGGCGGCCTGCTGCTGGCGGAAGACGCCGCGAATTTGCAGGACGCGGCTTACGGCCTTGAGGCACAGACCGCCGAGCGCAAACGGCGTCTGATTGCGGGCGGCGAACTCTCCGCCGCTTGGCCGGAGGCCTACCATGCCGCGGCTGCAGTGCAAAAGCAGGTGGACACGTACGCCGTGCTGGACGTGCGCGACCACAGCGAAGAAGAAAGCGACGGTCTCGACGTGCTGCCGGTCTATGCCGGCCGGCCGGGACGGCTGGCGAAAGGCATTGGCGGCTTCAGCGCGCAGGGCATGCGCGTGGTGTTGGCAACCACCCAGGTTGAGCGTGTCACCGAGATTCTCCTGGAATACGACCTAGCGCCCACTGTGCTCGAGACTCTCACAAGCGCGCCGCCACCTGGCAGCGTTAGCGTGGTCTCGCTTTCATTGGCGGAAGGTCTCCGCTGCGAGCAAGCGGGTTTGCTGGTGCTCTCGGATGCCGAGATCTTCGGCTGGAAGCGGCCGCCAACGGCCGCGCGCTTGCGGCCCTCCGTGCGCGGCCAGCGCCTCTTGGACGAACTCCAAGTCGGCGATCACGTTGTCCACGTAGACCACGGCATCGGGAGATTTGCCGGCATCAGTCGCATGCCCGGCCCCTCCGGCGAGCGCGAGTACCTGGTGCTGGAGTTCGCCCGCGACGACCGCATCTACGTGCCTACCGACCACATGGACCGGGTGGAAAAGTACGTCGGCATGGGCGAGCGGGTGCCGAACCTCTCACGCCTGGGAACCCAGGAATGGCAGCGCGCCAAGCAGCGGGCGCAACAGTCGGTGGTGGACATGTCGCAAGACCTGGTGGACGTCGCCGTTGCCCGCGAGTCCGAACCCGGCCACGCCTTTGCCGCCGATACCGACTGGCAGCGGCAACTCGAACAGGCCTTCCCTTACGCGGAAACGCCTGATCAAGATAAAGCGATTACCGACGTGAAGGCAGACATGGAGCAGTCGAAGCCAACGGACCGCCTCATCTGCGGCGATGTGGGTTTCGGCAAGACCGAGGTGGCGATCCGCGCCGCATTCAAAGCGGTGATGGACGGCAAGCAAGTCGCCGTGCTGGTGCCCACAACCGTGCTCGCGCTGCAGCACTACGAGACACTGAGCAGCCGCCTGCGGCCATATCCGGTGCGCGTGGGTCTGATCAGCCGCTTTCGCACGCCAAAGGAGATCCAAAAGCATCTGGCAGACCTCAGCACAGGCAGGCTCGACATTGCCGTCGGCACCCACCGCCTGCTTTCCAAAGACGTGGAGTTCAAAGACCTGGGGCTCGTGATTGTCGACGAGGAGCAACGCTTCGGCGTGGCCCAGAAGGAGCACTTCAAGCAACTGCGCAAGCAGGTGGACGTGCTCGCGCTTTCCGCTACGCCCATTCCGCGCACGCTGCACATGGCGCTGGCAGGCATCCGCGACCTCAGCGTCATCGAGACGCCGCCGCCCAACCGCCTGGCCGTGAAGACCTACGTCACCGCGTTTCACGACGACCTCGTGCGGGACGCCATCCAGCGCGAACTCAATCGCGGCGGGCAGATTTTCATGGTGCACAACGACATCGAGACAATTTACTCGTTGGCGTATCACGTCCGCGAGTTGGCGCCGACGGCGCGCGTCACCGTGGGCCACGGCCAGATGGAGTCTGACCGCCTGGAGAAGGTGATGCACTCATTCGTGCAGGGCGAGTATGACATTCTGGTGAGCACGACCATCATCGAGAACGGTTTGGATATCCCGCGGGTGAATACGCTCATCGTCAACGACGCCTGGCGCTTCGGGCTGGCGCAACTCTACCAACTGCGCGGCAGGGTCGGTCGCGCCGACGTGCAGGCCTATTCGTATTTTCTCTACAACCCGGTAAAGCAGCTTTCGGAAGAAGCCGAGAAGCGGCTGGACGCCATCATGGAAGCCACGGAGTTGGGCGCGGGCTTCAAGATCGCGTTGCGCGACCTGGAAATTCGCGGCGCGGGCAACCTGCTGGGTTCAGAGCAGCACGGCTACGTGAACGCCGTGGGCCTCAACCTCTACACCAAGATGCTCCAGCAAACGGTGCAGTCCATGCTCGGCCAACAACCCGAAGAGGACCTGCCGCCGGAGCAGGCCCTGGAGACCGTGGTGGACCTGCCGCTTGCCGCCTACATACCCGACGAATACGTGGGCGGCGTCGGCACCAAGATGAAGCTCTACCAACGGGCGGCCGCGCTGAAGGGCAGGGATGATACGGAGGCCTTTGCCGAAGAGCTCCGCGACCGTTTCGGCCCGCCGCCGCCGTCGGTGAAGAATTTGCTTGCGCTGCTGCGGCTGCGCGCCCGCGCCGCGGAAAACGGCATCCTCTCGCTCGCCTTTGAAGACGAATTCCTGGTAATCCGCTTCCGCGACGAACGCGTGTTCGACCGCATGCGCATCTTCAAGGAGTTCGGTTCCGACGTACGCCTGACCCGCAACGTGGTGCGCTGGCGCGTGGGCCGTCAGGAAGAGAAGTGGCGCGACGGCCTGGAGACGCTCTTAGAAATGCTGTTGGAATCTAAGGTGCTCGTGGGATCGGGAAGGTAACGCACGATGGCTGCACGGCCTGATGTCTATCTTGCGGACATTCGCAGAGAAGCGGAGCAGATTCAAGCATTTGTCCAAGACAAGGCTTCTCCTGAGTTTCTTAGTGATATAGAGACTCAATATGCGATTCGTCTTGCACTCGCTCACATTGGTGAAGCAGTAAAGCGGTTGCCAGCGAAGTTAACAGACCAACACCCTAACATTCCGTGGAAGCAAATTGCAGGCATGCGTGACCGTTTGGTACATGAATATGCTACGGTTGATGTTGAGATTGTTTGGCGAGCAGCAACAGTCAGCGTGCCGGAATTGGCCGCCGCAGTGAAGACTATGATGCGAGAGGAAAAGCCATGACGCCGACACAAACGCTGACAAGAACACACGCCCTGAACATACTCGAAGAAAATCGCGCGCAGCTCATGTCTCTTGGGGTAGAGAAGATTGCGCTGTATGGTTCGGTGGCGCGCAATGAAGCGACGGCGCAAAGCGATGTGGACGTGCTCGTTGAACTTGCCGATGAATTCCTGACTTTGACCGGCTACATGGACGTCTGCTTTTTCTTGGAGGAGCTATTCGGGCGACGAGTGGACGTCACGACCTTCCGCAGCATCAAACCCCACATGAGAGAGCGCGTGTTGGCCGAGGCGAAGTATCTCGAATTGCAGGAAGAGGTGCCGGCAAGCTCCGATACTTGATGGCGAACTGAATACCAGAGACTCCGTCTCGCGCTTAACTAAAGGACACCCGGGTTATGAGCCCGGGTGTCTACATTTTTCTAGGCAATAACCAATCCGCAGCCTGCTTCATCCACGTTAATAGTATACCACCTTGACGGTACACACGCACTTTTGCCCCCTATTCAGGGTGTTTCCGACGATTTCTTTACGAAATTCCCCTGCCGCGTATACTGGGCGTTTTGTGGCCTGAATTCACGTGTAAGGCTCCAATCGTATGTTGAAGACGGGCGGCCGTGAGGCGTGTGGTGACGCAGATCACCCTCACCCCAGCCCTCTCCCTTGATTGGGAGAGGGTGCAGAGTACGAAACCGAGTGAACATGGAGCGGTTTCGGTTCCCTCTCCTGGGGGAGAGGGTTAGGGTGAGGGGATCTTCTCACTTACCGGCGTTAGTTGTGCAAAGGTCTCAATCAAGGGAGAGGGTGTATAAGGGCGGAGCCGAGTGAACATCCAAAACTGCACAGGTTAGTCGAGCCGCGACCACCTTGACACACTCTGATCGCAGCGGTCGGCGTCGTCAATCCGATGCCACCGCTGGTGTACCGAGGAAGGAGGGCTGACATACGGAGGAGTAGCAAACCAATTTCAGGAGGTATTACTATCGAGCGAAATCACACGACCTACCGCGTCGTTAAGCGGCAACTGCGCGCGCACCTGCATCTCATCGCGGGCATCATCGCGCTCGTTATTGTGAGCACCGGCGTGAGCCTGGTGTCGCCACTGCTGGTCAAGCGTCTGATAGACGACGCCATCCCTGCGCAGGACACTCTGCTCATCGCGCTGCTGCTGGTCGGCATCATTGCCTTCCCACTGTTCGCCATGGCGCTGGGGGCAGTGCAGAACTATCTGCGCGCCAGCATCGGCGCAGCAATCTCGCAATCGCTGCGGCAGGCGCTCTTCAACCACATGCTACACGTACGGATTCAAGACCTGGAGCGGGTTGCCAGCGGCAGGATCATCCGCACAGTCACCAAGATTTGCGGTGAAATTGGCGAAGTCTACGTGAGCAATGAATTGCTGCCCATGTTCACAAACGCGGTGCTATTGCTGGGGACATTGGGCGCAATGTTCTATCTCAACAGCCGCCTGTTGCTGGTCAGTCTGGTGGTATTTCCGCTCTCTTACCTCTTTGCACATTGGATGCGGAACTATGCGGAGAGTCTCGATCGGGAGTTCATTCAGGTCCTGGAAAAGGGCATGAATTACCTGCAAGATGCAATACCGGGCATGCGCACCGTCCGCGCTCACACTGCCGAGCCCTATGAGGCAAGGCGGTGGCTGGAATGGCTTAATGTCCGCTGGCGCATCAAGGCAAAGAGCATAACCTTCCACAACCTTGTGCGAACGCTGCCAATGGACCTCATCCAGAGCATCGCGGTTGGACTGGTGTACGGTTACGGCGCATACGAGGTGATTAATGGACGGTTGAGCATCGGCGGCTTGGTGGCCTTCATCATCTATGTACCACGCGCCTACAAAGCTCTGGAAGGCATCTTGGACGGCCACATCAGTACCGGCCAGGCAAAGGCTGCAGCCGAGCGCATTGACTCGCTGCTCGGTCTGCCGCAAGAAGACTCTCCACTTGCAGCCCAAGACTCCGTTCGCGGTCTGGCTGCCAATGCGGAACAGGCGGCGCAAGAGACTGCGGACGGTGCGAGCGACTCTGGGCAAGCCGAGTCGATTTTGGAGCCCCTATCGAATTCTTCATGGGACATCGGCGGGTCCGTACCTACTTCGACAGGCTCAGCACGAACGGACTCTGGGGTTTCCCAATCAGTCCACAGTCCAGCCGAACCCGGCGGCGCTGCCATCGAATTCGCAGATGTCTCGTTTGACTATGGCCGCGAGGGATTTGGTCTGGACAGAGTGTCATTCCGGGTCGAGCCCGGTTCATTCATCGGCATCGTGGGGCCGAGCGGCGGCGGCAAGAGTACCATTATCGATCTCCTGCTCCGCTTCTACGAACCTCACTCCGGCGCGATCCACGTTGACGGTGGGGACATTACGTCGCTGCCGCTCCCACACCTGCGCGGGATGATCGGGCTTGTGCCGCAGGACGCTTTCCTTTGGAACGACAGCATCTATGCAAATCTCGTGTACCCCGACCGTGAGTTACCGCGAGAAGCAGTTACCGAGGCAGCCACAGCGGCGCAGCTTCACGACTTTGTGGAATCGCTGCCGGAGGGCTACGACACGCGTGTCGGCGAGCGCGGCGTGGCGCTTTCGGGTGGAGAACGCCAACGGCTGGCCCTCTGTCGCGCCATCCTGGAACAGCCCCGCATCCTCTTGCTGGACGAGGCAACGTCCGCCCTGGACGCGCTCACCGATCAGAAAGTACGAGCCGCCCTTGAGACGGCTCGGCGCGGACGTACCACAATGGTGGTGGCGCACAGACTGATCACGGTGTTGCATGCCGACACAATACTGGTGCTCGATCAGGGAAGATTGGTGCAAGAAGGCAGTCCCCAAGCGCTGCTCGCGCAGCCGGGCCTCTTTCGCGATCTCTACGAGGCGCAGAAGCTGTAAACGCCCGCAGTGGCGGATTACCTCGTAATTCTGCCCTGCTATCTCTCAGATCGCCCGGCATTTAACTAAGGGCTGACTCATAAATCGACTCGATGAGCCAAATCGTGCTTCGACCCTTCGGCAAGCCTGTGCCGAGCTTGTCGAAGTGCTCAGGACAGACAGGCTCAGCACGAACGAGATTTACCATTTCCGTTCGCCCTGAGCCTGTCGAAGGGCAAGTCTACGGAGCGATATATTTATGAGACAAGCTCTAGACAATGTTGGCGCTTCCACTATACTAAACGTATGTCAACGCAAATTAGTATGTTTCGCCAAATACGTGCGCACTTGGCGCTCTGGGACTGGCGACTCTTCACGTTCATTTTCCTTTTTCTCGCGCTACCGGGCGTCTATCAGCTCTATCGCGTCCACCTGATCGGCAATGCCATCCCAGACCCCAGCGCCCTTGCAATCGTGGCCCAGTGGCAGTTCGTCAATCTCGTCATCGAAGTCTTCCAGGAAGCGACGGTGCTCGCTATCTACTTCTTTGTCGGTAGTCGCATAGCGAGCAGCTCCTTGGTGCAGTTGGATCGCCTGAAGAGTGTCCTTGTCTTCATATTCATCGTCTCCGTCGTCTTTGCCGCGGCCGTGTTTGCTTTACGCGGCAGTTTTGTCGAGATCGTTGCCACGCCCGAGGCAATCCAAGCAGAGACGAGAGACTTCTTGGGTCTTACCGTACTTGGCACTCCGTTCGTCCTGCTCTACGCGGCATCAATCGTCATCTTGCAAGCGCTGAACAAGAGAGCGTTGATACTGGGGATGGCCTTCCTCAACCTTCTGGTCAGATTCGCCTTCGATAGCCTGCTCTTTGGTGGGTACGGCTTTTCCTTGGATGCCGGCGTGATCGGAGTCGCCTGGTCGTCTATCTTGGCCAGCATACTTCTGTTTACGGTTGCGATGTACGCGCTGCTGGCTACTATGAGAGTTTCTGCGTCGGCGCTGTTGGCTATGCCGACGTTCCAGGATTTGCGAACCTACGTCGGGGTAGGTGCGGGCAGTGGGCTGGATAGCCTCGTCCGGAATGTTGCCTACTTCGTAATGATCATCCGAATCGTCAACTCAATCGGCACGGAAGAGATTGGTGGCTACTATCTTTCAATCCAGATCTTTTGGAGCTTCATGCTAGTGCCAGTGCTGGCATTTGCGGATTCGGCAAAGGCACTATTCGCAAACAACAGCGGTCAGATAGTGCGTGTGCGGCAACTTTGGCGCACGTCGATGATCGTTGTCGCTGTGATGATGGTCGCGTGGCTAGTCTTCGTGCCATTTTGGGCCATGGCTGCCAGAGCGCTGAATCCGGACGAGACCACAATAGCATTCGCTACGACAGCCTTCGCAGTGCTATTCGTCCCGTATGTCTTGTTCTCGTTCAACACCGTGACGGACAGCCTGTTCTTCGGACTCGGTAAGACCCGATACATGGCCTATCAGTCAATACTCACAAACGGAACGATTTACGTCGTTGCCTTTCTGCTCTACGTCTCAGGGTTGTGGGAGCCGGACTTCTTAAGCGTGATGCTGCTATTCGGCCTTGGCATCCTCGTCGACTCGATACTGACCACACTGTTCGCGGTTAAGGTACTGTACTTCGATCGCGCTCGCGATTCAAGCTCTACCGACCAGAGCGCCTTGCGCTCAGCACCTCAAGAGTAGAATATAGCGTGTTTGCCAGGGCCAATAGACGCCGCGTATAATCGCCACAGGAATCCACCGCTTCGCATGATTCGAGAAGCCCCTCCCCATGCGCGTACTCATTACCGGCATCACCGGCTTTGCGGGCAGCCACTTGGCGGATACGTGTGTGGCACAGGGCGCTGAGGTGTGGGGTTTGACGCAGACGCCGGGGCCGCAGCCAAATCTCGCGCATCTCGGCGAGCGCATCAGTCTCTTTACCGCGAATATCACCGATGAAGCCGGCATACATGCCGCGCTTGAGACGATAAAACCCGATCGCATCTTTCATCTCGCGGCCCAGGCGCATGTGCCGACCGCGTGGAGCAATCCGGCCGGGACCCTCACCACCAATATCCTGGGTCAATTGAACGTAATCTTGGCGCTGCAGCAGCACGTGCCGGAGGCGCGGTTGCTCGCAGTGAGTTCGAGCAACGTCTACGGTATGGTGGAGGAGAAAGACCTGCCGGTAAACGAAACGGCGCCGTTCCGTCCCGCCGACCCATACGCGGTGAGCAAAGTCGGGCAGGACATGCTGGCGTTGCAGTATTGGCAGAGTCACGGCCTCCACATCGTGCGGGCGCGGCCGTTCAACCACATTGGGCCGCGCCAAACACCGGACTTCGTGATTGCCCGCTTTGCGCGGGAATTGGCGCAGATGGAGGCAGGCTTAATTCCACCTACGATGAAGGTGGGCAATATGAGCGCGAAGCGCGACTTCACCGACGTGCGCGACGTGGCGCGAGCTTATTGGCTCGCGTTGGAAAAAGGGACGCCCGGCGCGGTGTATACTATCGGTTCCGGTGCCGCCCGCTCCATTGACGAGATGCTGCAGATAATGTTGAGTCTTACTCAAGTGGACATAACAGTCGAAACCGATCCGGCGCTTCTGCGTCCAGGCGACCTGCCGGTCCTCCAAGCGGACCCAAGTACCATCCACGCGCAGACCGGTTGGCGTGCTGACATTCCCTTGGAGCAGACCCTAGAGGATACCCTGGACTTTTGGCGGGGCCAGGTGCAGGCCGGTTCCTAGAACTCCAACTACCGCCGCTTCCCAAGACATACACAACCGCTACTGATGAGGAGCGATCACACCAGCATGGAGCCTTCCCCGATCAGATTTGGCACCGACGGTTGGCGCGCGATTGTCGGCGCCGACTACACTGTCGCCAACGTACGCCTGCTCACCCAGGCGGTAGCGCAATACTGGCTGGCAGCACACCCGGCAGAGGCGGAACGCGGCTTTGTCGTCGCCTACGACACCCGCTACAACGCCGAGATGTTTGCCGCAGCGACGGCCGAGGTGCTGGCCGGCAACGGCATTCCCGTCGCGCTTACCCTCGCGCCCACGCCCACGCCGGTCTTCTCCCATGCCATCGTAAACCGGCAGGCCGGCGGCGGCATCACGCTGACGGCGAGCCATAACCCCTTCGACTACCAGGGGTATAAGGTACGGTCCGGCTACGGCGGCGCGACGCCGCCTGAAGAACTGGCAGAGATAGAGACGATTCTCGACGGCTTGCATTCCCGCGACGTGCGCGCCCTTTCCCTCGCGCAGGCGCAGCAGCAGGGGCTGTGCGAGCAGTTCGATCCCGCACCGGCGTATCTGGCACACATCGGCGGGTTGCTCGATCTCGAGGGGCTGCGCGCCTGGGACGGCACGCTGGTGGTGGATGCGATGTACGGCGCCGGCCGGGATTGGTTCAGCAACATTCTCCAGGGCGGCTCCCTGCTCGTCTACGATATTCACAACGAGCGCAATCCCATGTTCCCCGGCCTGCATAATCCGGAGCCGATTCCGGGCAACCTCCACGACCTATTCAGAATGGTGCGTCACACGGGGGCGCAGTTGGGCCTGGCCAACGACGGCGACGCCGACCGCCTGGGCGCGTGTGACGAGAACGGTGAATTTCTCAATCAACTCACTGTCATTTCGCTGCTGGCGCTCTATCTGCTGGAGGTGCGCGGCCAGCGCGGACCGCTAGTCAAAACCTTCACCTCCAGCACCATGCTCAACCGCCTTGGCGAAATCTTCGACGTGCCCGTGCACGAAACGCCGGTGGGCTTCAAATACGTCGCGCCAAAGATGCTGGAAACCGACGCCTTGCTCGGCGGCGAGGAAAGCGGCGGCTACGCCTTTCGCGGCCATGTGCCGGAGCGCGACGGCATTCTGGCAGGGCTCTTCCTGCTGGACTACGTGGTGCAGTCCGGCCGCACGCCCACGGAACTGGTGGAGCGCTTGTTCGACAAAGTGGGGCCGCACTATTACGACCGCCTTGACCTGGACTTCCCGCCTGAAGAGCGTGAGCCCATCACGGCGCGTATGCACGCGCACGCGCCGACCAACCTCGCTGCTAGCGAGGTTGTTGAGAGCCGCACGCAGGACGGGTTTCATTACACTGTGCAGGACGGCGCCTGGGTGTGCGTGCGCTTCTCCGGCACGGAACCGATCATGCGCATCTACGCCGAGGCCGGCAGTTCCGAACAGGTGCAGGCCCTCATCCAAGCCGCGCGGGCGCTGGCGGGAGTGTAAGCGGTGGGCGTTGAAGCCATGTCATTTGTATGTTGTAAGAGGCAGGCAAATAGGCGAAGGTGAGAGGGAAGCGCGGGGGGCGCGTCGACTCCGAGCGAATGCGAGGAATATTAATTGTGTGTAGGGGCTTCTCTCTCACTCAGCTTCGCAGCGTGATTGGCAGAGCAGTTGAGAATGGACGTATCGCGGTCGTTGTCGGCTGCTACCCCCACGGTGCAACTCGCTCTTGGACCGCCCAAAGATGGATTCCCGTTTTCACGGGAATGACGAATATTCCACCTAGTTCGCTTCGGATCAATGACTAGCCAACACAACTCAAACCTGACAAGTGAGAGGTGCAAATGCGTATTACCGCAGTAGAAACTTCCATCATGTGGGGCAATCCGCGTAATTGGGTGTTTGTAAAGATCTCCACCGACGAGCCGGAAATCTACGGCTGGGGCGAGGCCACGCTGGAAGGCAAAGATGCCACGGTGCGCACGGCAGTCGGGCAGCTTGGCGAGGCGCTGATCGGCAAGGACCCGTTGGAGACCGAGCGCCTTTGGCAGTCGCTCTATAAGGACGGCTTCTGGAAGGGCGGGGTGGTCATAAACACTGCCATCGCGGGCATAGACCAAGCTCTGTGGGACATTAAGGGCAAGCATTACGGCGCGCCGGTCTACCAACTGCTCGGCGGGCCCGCCCGCGACCGCATTCGGCTCTACACGCACGTTGGCATCTACGAGGCGCACCGCATTGCAACGGAGGCGCAGCGACATGTGGCGGCCGGCTTCACTGCCTTGAAAACCGGCGCGTGGGCAACGGATGAGCATTTGGGCGACTATCAGCACGCGGCGCTCTTGGGCGAACGCATCGCCGTCTTGCGACAAGCCGTCGGTCAAGACGTGGACCTCATGATAGACAACCACGGTAAGAGCCGACCGGCGCAAGCCATCCGCCAACTGCACGCCGTCAAGGATAGCCGCATCACCTTCTTCGAGGAGCCGGTGCCACCGGACAACATCGAGGCCTTTCGACCCGTGCGCGAGACCGCCCGCGAGCTGGGCATCGACCTGGCCACCGGCGAGCGGTACTTCACCAAGTGGCAGTACGCGCCGCTGCTTGCGGGCCAGTACGTGGACGTAATCCAGCCGGACCTTTGCCACGCGGGCGGCATCACCGAGGTCAAGAAGATCGCCGCACTGGCCGAAGTGCATCATGTGCTCGTGGCGCCCCACAACCCCCAGGGTCCGCTCTCTACGGCCGCCGCGGCCCACATCGGCATGAGCGTCCCCAACTACCTCATGCTGGAATACGTGCCCAGCCAGCCTTACCGCGATAAGGTGGTAAAGGAGCCGTGGCAAATTAAGGACGGCTACCTGCACGTGCCGGAACGGCCGGGCCTGGGCGTAGACTTGGATGAAGACGTCATCGTCGCCAATCCGCCCCGCAGCTTCGCGTATTTCAAGAACCTCCGCGACGACACCGGCGCAGTGATGGATGTCTAGCGCCAGGAGGGTCTGTCGAAGCCGCAACCCGTGACGATTGAGGGGCCACAGCCTACACGGTGCGACCCTTTGGGAAAGATTCTGACGTGATGGGTGAACTGGTGGAATCGCTGGTTGCATTAGCGCGGAAGGGCGTTGGATGTAGGGAGGTAGCGCCCGCTGCGACCTATTCTGTTCGGCAAGACAATCTGCCTAACTGAGCTCTCTCAGACACTCAGCGCTGCGGTATACTTTAAGGTGTGCGCCCTTCGGAGGGGTGTCCGAGTGGTTTATGGAGATGGTCTTGAAAACCATTGACCGAAAGGTCCGGGGGTTCGAATCCCTCCCCCTCCGCCAATGATGCCGAGAAACTACTGCGGGGTGGCGCAGGCGCAAACTCCCCTTGCGGGTTGAGACCCTTGTATAGTCTAAGGCGGGGGCGCGTCTTTTTCTCACCAGCGACGAGACCTTGGCATAATTTCGTCATTCCGGCGAACGCCGGAATCCAGAGGTGCCTGGGTGTCGCTTAGTTGCTGGATGCTAGGCGGTCTTTCATCCCCGCCCCGATCTTCTGCCACCGGGAGGGAAGAGGCGCTGCAGGGGTTCTCCTGTAGCAAAGTTCTGTGGCTCTATCATGTGGCGGAAACGCCCGGTGCAGCACCATGCCGCCGCGGATGAGCGGAGCGATTAGAAATCCAAAGCCACAACCCCGGTAGTCTGCCTGTGACGCCGAGCATTCGTGAGTGTTTGCCTGCACGCGCGCAGAATTGCTTGCGGGATAGGCTATAATGAAAATGTCTCCGCGTGGCTTTCCGACGCCCTTCATTAGGAATTCGGAGAGCGCACCGGAGCGCAGGGAGGGGTCGCATAGTTGGTCTAGTGCGGTCGCCTGCTAAGCGATTGTGGGGTTAATAGCTCCACCGAGGGTTCGAATCCCTCCCCCTCCGCCACCTGATATGCAAGAGAGAACGGCGTCAACCAGAGGGTTGACGCCGTTCTCTCTTTATCTTCATTGCACCGACTAGTGCAACCGGCCGGATGGTAGGCGCTCACTGTGCGGCAGCGTGGGCGTGGCGCTGAACGCCGGAGCCCTGCCTACGATACCGCCGTGCGCACGGCGCGCTCGATGGCGGGCATCGCGTCTGCCACGGGCACTTGTCCGGAGACAGCCTGGCGCAGAGGCTGTGCCAGATTGCGCCCAAGTGCCTGGCGACCCAGCACCGGCGACGGACTCTCTTGATCGAGCAAGTCCAAATATTCCAAATAGGTTGGGGTAAAGTTCGTCACCAGTTTTGCCATTGGATACTTCCACTGCGGCTTGAAGGGCAGCGTCATGCTGGTGTTGCCCAGGTAGTCCTGCAGCGTTTCCCGGGTGTAAAGGAACGTGAGCAAGTCCCAACCGGAGGTCGGATTGGCCGCAACTTCGGGAATAGCAATGTGATGCGACCAGACCTGTGTCGCGCCGGCGCTGCCGCTCGGCCCTTTCGGCACCGGCAGCCAATGGAACCGCAAGTCCGGATCTTCTGATTGTTCCGCCGTGTGCACGCGCACGGCGTAGTTGATGGCATCAGCGTCTACGACTGCCATCGAGGTGCGCCCGCTCACGAACAAATTGGCGGAGTCAACGAATGGCGACGGGTCGCCGCTTACATTGTCTTTGGTGACCAGGTCCGCCAGGAATTGCAGCGCCGCCTGGGTTTCGGCGTTGTTCACCACCACCGAGCCGCCATCGGCGTTGCCCTGGAAAAATCCGGAGTTGTTGCTGTAGAGCCACGTCAGAACCTGGAGCCAATTGGAACTCACGTGCATTCCCGAGCGCGTAATGGTATCGCCGTTGCGCTGGGTGAGTTGGAGCGCTGCTTCTTGCAGGTTCTCCCAGCCCCAATTCTTGAACGCTTCAACATCTACGTTGATGCCTGCATCTTCCATGTGCTTCGCATTGAGCGCCAAGCCAATGGCTTGCGGATCGTCGTACGGGATGGCGTAGATCTTTTCATCGATAGTCCCGTACGGCAGCACTCCCTTGACGAATTGCTGCAAGTTGACCGTGCGCGGCCACCCCAGATAGGTGGTAAGGTCTCGCACCAATGATGCTTCTGCCCAGCTCGGCAGCGCGCCCATCGGCACATGTACCGCATCGGGGCCGCCATCACCGGCGGCGGTGGTTTGCGCCAGGCGGTTTTCAACCTCGCGCTGGCTTCCCAAGAAGACCGGCTGTAGCGTGTTGCCGGTGCGAGCGGCAAAAAGGTCATGGACGTCGGTAAGCCACTGCTGGGTGGGGCCGGATGCCCATGTCCAAAACGTGACAAGCCCGGGACTGCGAATTATCGGCTTTGGTCCTTCAACCGGCGTTGGCGTAATTGGAATTATCGGCGTGGGCGTGGGAACGCACGGGCCGTCGCAACGACGGCGGTTAAGGCCGGCGCACGCAGTAAAGAGCGAAGTTGCCGCGGCGCCCAGACCCACAGTGCCCAGGGTGCGGAGCACACCCCGACGTGAGAACTCAGGTTTGCGAGATTCAGTTTTCATGGGGAGCGTCCCTCCGTCCTGCAGGAATTTTCAAGCGTAGTGCATACCTTGCAAGCGTTACAAATGGCGATAATAACTTAAGCGAATAGCTTACTCTAACTATTCCTAACAAGTCTACGCTGTTTGCCGCAGATTTGCCACCCGGCGGCCGCATTCCTAGAGTTCTTTTCTTATGAAGTTCTTAACTGGTGGCTGTGTACGCTCAATAACGCTATGTTACGATGAAGTCAACTTATATGAGTTGTTGGAGTCAACCAGCAGTTGATGAATCCAACCAACGGTTGATGAAGTCAACGCAATCGAATGAAAGCAGTGAGGAGAGGACATACATGCAGTCCACGGTACCTTGGCGTAGAGAATTTCTGTCCGGCGCAATTGCCGCTGTGGCACTTCTCTCCGTCTACTTTGCGGCGCGCTTCATTTGGCAAATTCCCGCCTTGCCGGAAGCGGTGATTGAAAGCATTCTTAGCTTTATTCCGCCTGCACTTTTTGAGGCGGTGATTCAGACGTTTGGCTCATTAGCCAAGACCCTGAATTTCTACGCGATTCTCATTGGCATGGTTGGCGTGGGCGGCGCATTTGGGCTGCTGTATGGCCGGCTGCTGGCTCTACTTGG
This sequence comes from Chloroflexota bacterium, assembly GCA_965207135.1. GTDB lineage: Bacteria > Chloroflexota > UBA11872 > VXOZ01 > VXOZ01 > VXOZ01. The sequence goes on from OZ242272.1 coordinate 591,207, forward strand.
TGCAAAGGACAGCAGTGGCGGGACGCCGACGGCACTGCTGTACGGCCTCGGCATCGGCGGGTTGTTGTGGCTAGTCCACTCAGTGACGATTTCGCCGTTTGTGGAACGCGGCTTCTTCGGCATGGATGCCTCTTCACCGGTGTTTGCTGCCGTTGCCATCGACATCATCGCCTACTTGACATTTGGGTTTGTGCTTGCGTACGTCCGGCAGCCCTTCGCCGTCGCGACGACCGACACGGCCTCTGAGGGCGTGTTGTCCCGGCGGTCGCTGGCGCCATTGGCAGCTTCCGGGCTGGCTTTGGGCGGCGCCTACATGGTCAAACGTTCGATGGCCGCGGAGGCGCAGGCAATCTTCAATCAACCGGTGAAAGACACTACCGTCACCGCCAGCGGCGAATCGCTCCCCATTTTTCAGGAAGGCTTTGAGGGACTGGAGCCATTGGTCACGCCCAATGACGAGTTCTATGTGATCTCGAAGAACAACATCGATCCTACCGTTAACGTAGACGACTGGAGTCTCACCATCACCGGCATGGTGGATAACAAGATGACTCTGAATTACGATGCGCTGACGGCCATGCCCGCCCAGCAGCAATACGCGACGTTGCAGTGCATCAGCAACGCGGTTGGGGGAGACCTCATCGGCTGTGCGCTGTGGGAAGGCGTGCCGCTGTGGAATCTGCTAGTCCAGGCGGGCATACAGCCAGGCGTGAAGGACATCGTCTTGCACGCGGCAGACGGGTACCAGGAGAGCATCCCGCTGGAGAAGGCGCAGGACCCGCAAGTACTTCTGGCGTACCGCATGAACGGCGCGATACTGCCGAACAACCACGGTTTTCCGGCGCGCTTGATTGTGCCCAACATCTACGGCATGAAGAACGTGAAGTGGCTGACGCGGATCGAACCGGTGGACCACGACTTCAAGGGCTTCTGGCAGCAGCGGGGCTGGAGCGATGAAGCCATTTACAAGACAATGTCTCGCATCGATGCGCCGCGTAACGGCGCAACAGTAAGCGCCAAAGTGGACCGAGAAGTGTTAATCGGCGGCATCGCCTTTGCCGGCAACCGCGGCATTAGCAAGGTGGAAGTCCGCATCGACGAGGGCGAGTGGAAAGAAGCGGAGCTTGGCAAGGTGCTCAGCCTGCTCTCGTGGGTGCAGTGGAAGACCACGTGGGAACCGCCGGTTTCGGCTGGCTATACAATTCGGGTGCGCGCCACCGACGGCACCGGCGAGCTACAGGATGAAACGGAGCTGGAGCCCGCGCCCAATGGCGCTTCCGGCTGGCACACCATTAGTTCGCGCATCAGCGGCATTAGCGACGGGCAGAATTAATATGGCAGCACGTTGACTTCAACCGCCGGCGTCCCTGGCTACCGCCAGGGCGGCGCCCTCACTCATGGAGAAGAGGCGTGCGCGCTTGAACGACTGCTCACCACTGAGAGGTCCCTACTCTAAGAGTTGCACGCTTTTTCGAGGTAGCTTCTGGGTTACACCATCACTGTGACCCAGAAGCTTCATTTAAGGGCAGTGAGATTCTGTGCGGAGCGAGTCTCGGCGCGCTTGACCGCGCCCTAGCATGGCAGACGCGAAGGGTCCAGCAATCACTGGGCCTAGAGCCGACCCGAAAGCAATGGCATGCCCAATGTCTCTGCCACGCCGTCCAGGTCTTCTACGATTTCGGTCGCGAAGGCGATGCCGTCGCGCAGGAAGTTTTCCTTCCGCTCAAGTTCAATTTCGCCCGGCAGGTAGATGCGCTCGACCCCTTTGGCTTTATCGGAGTTGCGCATCTGGCGGATTTGCACATCCATGCGCTGCTTGAATTCGTCCACCGGCAGCATGTGGCCGATGTCCAGCGCCATGAAGAGCTGGCCCATGGCCTGCGGCGTATTGGGAATGCCGCCCCGGCGTACGTCCTGCCCGAAGAGCGCGCCCGTGAGCACGCCGCAGAGCGCGTCGAGCACCACGGCCAGGCCGTAGCCTTTGGGTCCGCCCACCGGCGCCATGAGCGTGGCAATGCTGGGATCATCCGTGGGTACGCCTTCGTCGGTCAGGGCCCAGTCGCGCGGAATGGACTCACCCTTGCGCTTCGCCAGCGCCACCTTGCCTGCTGCCACGACGCTCACCGCCATGTCGAGCATGAGCGGTCGCTCTTCGTGCGCCGGGATCGCGTAGGCAATGGGCGTATTGCTCAAGCTAGGCGTGACACCGCCATAGGGCGCCATGACTTGGATGCCGTTGGTTGAACAGAAGCCGATGGCGTCGTGATCAAGGGCGCGCATGGTGTAGTAGGCCGCCGCGCCAAAGTGGTTGCTCTCGCGCACACCCACGGCGCCAATGCCAAACTCCTTGGCTTTCGCGATTGCCATATCCATGGCTTGCACGCCCGCCACTTGCCCCATGGCGTTGCGGGCGCTGATGATCGCCGTGGCGCCGCTGTCTGAAATCATTTCCGGCGTGGCAGTGGGATCAATGGATCCAACCTGTATCCAGTTGGTGTACAGCGGAAGAAAGTTGCTGCCGTGGGTGAAAACGCCGGTGAGATCGGCGTGCACCAGCGACTGCGCCACCAGCGATGCTTCCCCCGGCAGCATGCCGACTTTGCAGAATGCTTCCGTGTCGAACTCTTCCATAGTTGTGGCCGGCACGCGGACAATTCCAGCTTCAACGGACATGAATGGGTCTCCTTCAACTTACGATCAAAGCAATAGCCCAACCTCAATTGCACGCGCGGATCGGGTCAGCGCGCGCCGTCATTCCACATCTCGGCGCGTTCCCTGAAGACCAGCGGATTTTCCACCCATTCCGCATAACCGATGCGCCGGTTATTTGTCAGCCAGTTGATCTTTTCATCGATGCAGGCGGCGAGCGCGGTATCTGCTACGGCGAGTGTAAAGCCGCCGTATTCAACGGCCTCGTCGAGCGCCGTTACCACCAGAGCGCCGTCGGCGTCGCTGGCGGCGTCGCGGTTGCCGACTTCGCCCCGGGCCAAAGCGTCGATTGCGCCGTCGCGGAGGGCCGCAATAAGCTCAACCTCGCCCGATTCATCTCCCAGATAGACCACCTGCGGCTTGGTCTCGTCAGGCGGGTAGATGAGCTGCCTGCCGATCAGGTTCTCCGTTGCGCCCGCGGGGGTGATTGAATAATCCGCGCTGCCGTCGGCGACCACCGCACCTTGCGGCGTTTCGACTCGCGCGCCTGCAACCAGCACGCCGTTGGCGTCCACCAGGCCCGTCAACTCCAGCAGACGGAACTCGCCCGTGGTGCCGGCCAGCGCGCCCACGCGCACGTCATTCGTCAGGGCGGCGTGGCCGGCAAGGCGCGCCGCGTCCGGAGCGCGCACCAGCAGCGACTGGCGAAACGTGATGTGCCCATCGGTAAAGACAACCGCCTGATTGCCCGCCGCGTCGCGGGTGCGCGATTCCAGTATCGTGATGCCGCCGCCAATGATGTCGTACTCCGGCCCGGCAGACCGCAACCAAATACCGTCCCACTGCGCGATGCCCCGGCGGGAGAAGACCAGCCCCGCGCCTGCCATCGCCTCCAGCGCGCTGAGCAGGTCAGCTTCATAGCCGCGATGCGAGTTGAAACCTGCGGCATTCGGATTTCCATCGGCGCTGTAGCTGACGGGCGCAAAGTATGCGTAGAAGCCTACTTTGAGGACGTGACCCGGTTCCGTGCAGGCCTGGGTCCGGTCTAAAGGCGCACGTTCAACACTGCGAACGCCCACCCCGCACGCGGTTAGGCATAGCAGCGAGACGAAAAGTACGAGGGCTCTGACAGAGATCACACGGCAGCGCAAAAAGACAGTGACTAACGGTTCTATTCTCTTGGCAAGTGCGTATCTACCAAGGAGCGCAGGCAGGGAAACACACTGCCTTGCTAGTATAGCACTCCTTTCCGCTGCACGACGTGAGCGCGGCTGTGCGCGGCTCTTGCAACGAAATCGTCAGTGGCGGCGAGGCTGGGCACGACTTCCCGGATAGCGGTGGGGTGGCGGCGCAACGTCCCGAAACAATCCAACCGACCCTCCCGGCCGAGAGATACATGGAGGACAGCGCACGACGAGCCCTAAACCTGTACATGCAAGTGGGGTCGGAATTCTGTCGCGTCACGCGCTCACCTCATCGGGAACCGGTTTGCGTAGGGCCGCCCGCAGCAGCAGTCCCGCAATCACCAGACAAATGGCACCGGACACTCCCAGCAGCAGCACTGATGCCACTGTGTCCAGGAAGTGCAGTTGGCTCACGCTTTCGGATACCTCTTTCAACGCCACGGCCACGCCGCCGCTGAGCACGGTTACGCCGAACAACCCGCGTATCCGACCGGGTTCTACAAAGCGGGTTGCCGTGGCCCCAACTTGCGATCCCACCGAGGCGGCGGCCAGCATGATGATCGCCATGAGCAGGTCCACGTGGTTGCCCAGGGCGTAGATGAAGGTCCCCACCGAGCCGGTGATGATTATCTGAAACAGGTCGGTGCCGATGGCGATTATGGTAGGGACACCTATCACGTAAACGAGCAGGGGCATCAGGATGAAACCGCCGCCCGCTCCCAACAGCCCGGCCATGAAACCCACGCCCAAACCCACGCTGAAAGGCACAAATACAGAGATGCTTTGAATGTTCGACAGGGGCAGCGTCACCCGTGTTGGCGTGACCCCCCGGCCCGGCAGCCAGATGGCATGAGGCGGTATGCGCAGCGCTTGCACTTTCCAAGCCAGGTTTTCGGTGGAGACTGCGTCGCCGGTCGTCCCGGTGAGGCGGCGCACCTTGAAGTAGTCGTAGACGATGAACGATCCCAGGATTCCCAGGAAGACGACGTACACGTACCTGATCACCGGGCCGATGATGCCCGCCTCATGCAAGGCCACGTTCAGTCGCTCCGCCAGAATCTCCCCGGGCACGGTGCCGCAGACCATCAGCAGCCCCAACCTGAAGTCCACGTTGCCCAGGCCCTTGTGTTTGAGCATGTTGATTATGGAGGAACCCATAACCAGGGTGAGGCCGGTGCCCACAGCGAAGATGGGCGGCACGCCAAAGACCAACAGTCCACCCGTAATCAGGAACCCGCCGCCCACGCCGAAGAAGCCGCCCAGGGTGCCCACAATCAGCCCCAGCATCACGAGGAGCACGGGGTCGACTACCACGCCGGCGTTTGGGAAGAACATGCTTACCCTCGCCCGCTGGCCCGGGCACGACCCCTGGCAAAGGTAGATACGGCCCACCGCAGGACCAGTTCCCAGAGGGTGTAGAGTCCCAGTGCCGTACCCGCCACCACCGCCATGACCAACAGGGACCACAGCAGAGGTGACCGGCTGCTGAATTCTTGCAGAAAAGCCGTGAGCGCGTCGTACATGCCTTTCAGTATAGCCAATTGTGGCTTGAGCCCGTCGGCGTGGAACGCTGGGTCAGGATTCCTTCAGCAATGTGACGGCACGTACAGTGAAGCGCGTGAAGGCCGCTGGCGGTAATCTGTTTCGCGGGAACTGCCTTAGTGAAAGGCGTTTGCCTGGAAGCTATTGCGATTGCCAGACCCATCGTCCATCGCTGGTATTATGGCAAAGGGATCCGGACCGCAATAGAGCCAGCGACTGCCTCTTCACTAGAGACCGAATCTCAGTTCGCGTCTGCCATATCCCTAAGTTCCTAGCGATCGACTGTTCCTTGTAAAGAATGAGTACTTATTCTGAGTTGACCAGTTCGTGACTCGCATCCTTGGGCCGGCATTTCTCGTCGGCATCGTATTGGGCACTCTTCTGCCGCCGTTCCCGCTGGTGGCGCTTGCTCTCTTGTTTCTGAGCGGCCTAGGCTTGGCGGCGGTGGGGACGCGGCCGGTAGCGCTGGGCGCGCTGATCCTCGTTGCCGCCGCCCTGGGCATGAGCCGCTATCATGGGCAGGCCACAGTGGCGGCTGTGAATCCTCTTGAACCCTATCTTGAGCAGAGCGTCACGCTGCGCGGCCGGGTGGCATCGGAGCCGGTCCGCTCAGAGCGCAGCACGCGGGTGAGGTTTCGTGCCGAGGCCCTGCGAATAGACGACGCCTGGCAGCCGGTTGCCGGGCAGGTGTGGGTCACGCTTTCTCCCAGGTTTCCCGCGCGCTACGGCATGGCGTGGGAGGTGAACGGGCGCTTGGAGGCGGTGGCGAGCGTGAACAGCGCAGGCTACCAACGCTACCTGGAGCGTCTGGGCGCGCAGGCATTGCTGGCCTTTCCGCAGGTGGAATTCCTGCCGGGCGAGCGCGGCCTTCCGCTCCTGCGCGTGCTCTATGGGGTGAAAGAGCGGCTTCTCGCCGCTATGGAAGAAATCCTGCCGCGTCCCCATGCCCCGTTGCTCCAAGGCATCTTGCTCGGCGCCCGCGCGGGCATTCCGGCTACGTTGCGCCAGGCGTTCGATCTCTCCGGCACCACGCACCTCATCGCCATCTCCGGCTTCAACATGACCATCGTTGCCATCATGCTGCAGAGCATCACGCGCCAGTTCTTTGGCAGGCGCTCGCTCTGGTTGAGCATGGGCGGTGTGGTGCTGTACACAATTCTGGTTGGCGCGAACCCGGCTGTGGTGCGCGCGGCGATCATGGCAATACTGTTGCTTTTCGCCGCCACGCTGGGGCGCGACCGCGATCCCTGGTCGGCGCTCGCGTTGGCGGCGGTGGCCATGTGCGCTTGGGACCCGAGGTTCTTGTGGGACGTGGGCTTCCAGCTTTCAGTAGCTGCCACAGCGGGATTGCTCGTACTCTCTGACCCCTTGCACGCCCGGTTGCGCTGGTTGCCGCACCCACTGGCGGCAATTGTCGCGCCGACCCTCGCTGCCCAGCTCTTTGTGCTGCCGTTGTTGATATATGTTTTCGGTCGGGTGTCACCATTCTTCCTGATCAGCAATGTCCTGGCGATGCCGCTTATCCCGTGGATCATGTTGAGCGGGGCCGTGGCTACGGCTGCAAGCCTCGTCCACACCGGCATCGGGCAGGTCTTGGCTTGGAGCGCCTACCTGCCGCTGGAGGCGTTCATCCGCATCGCCACGGAGGTAAGCCGCTGGCCGTCGCTCACTATTTCCACCGGCAGTTTTTTGCCGGCCGCACTGGCCGGCGTGCTGACGTTGTTGATTGTTGTGTGGACGCGGCGCAGGGCACTTTTACCACGTGGCGGCGACCAATTCGCGAGCCAGAAGCTCTCGTGGACAACCATCTTCAGCCTGGGCACGGTGGGCAGCATTCTCATCGTGCTCGCAGGCAGCGTGGCGTCTGAGTTCAACCGGCAACCCAGTATAACGCTCCTGGAACGGTCGCTCGGCAGCACGGTATTGATTGCGGCGGGAAACCAGCCGCCGCTGCTGCTCGGCTATCGCGAGCCGCCAAGCCAGCATGACTTGGACCGCCTGCTGCCGCTCTGGCAACGTGATAACACATTCTGGATCGGCGGCAGCGAGACGCTGCTGCCGCGGGAGCATGTTGGGAGTGCGCTGCAAGGTAACAGCGAGCGCTGGACAATGCGTGGGCCCGCAGGGAGTGAGGCCTTGCCAAGCGGCGACCGGTATCGCATTGCATTGAGCGCGTCTGACGTCCTTGAGATTCGCGCTGACGGCACATCGGAACTCATGCTCGCCAGGCTTGGGGGACGGCAACTTGCTATCATACAAGCAAATGCAGTCTTGCGGCAGGCGCAACCGGTCGAGGTGCTCATTGTGCAAGGAGCAGTCACGCTGGCGCGATTGGCGTACTTTGTCGCAATGCTCCAGCCCCGGCTGCTGCTGCTGGACGAACCCTGGTTGGATGAAAGCGACAGCCGGTGGCGGGCGCAGGGAGTGACCGTAATCCGGCCGCCGACGAGCGGCTACGTGACGCTACGCTGGGACGGCGCGGCGTGGCAAGTAGATCCATCTGAAAGGGAAGCGCTATGATCCGGAAGCTAGCAATTGTCGGCGGCGGCGCGATGGGCGAGGCGCTTTTGGCCGCGGCAATTGCACAAGACGTCTGCCGCGCCGACGCGATTGTGGTCGGTGAGCCCGTGGCAAGCCGCCGCGCGCACTTGGCGGAAGCGCACGGTATCGGGGTTGATGCCGACAATTCTGCAGTAGTTGCGGCAGCCGATGTTGTCATCCTTGCGGTAAAACCGCAGCAAATTCAGGCGGCGTTGCCACCCCTGCAAAGCGCGCTATCTCAGGATGCACTCGTAATCTCAATTATGGCCGGCGTGCCGCTGGGAGCCATCGGTTCGCTGCTTGATCACCGGCGGCTGGTACGCGCCATGCCCAGTATCCTGGCTACTATCGGTGAAGCCGCGACTGTTTGGACCGCGACCGGAGAGACCGCCGCCGAGCAACGCGCTCAGGCGCAGGCGCTCTTTCAGGCGGCGGGCCTTGAGCTCTTTGTGCCGGACGAGCATTATCTGGATATGGCAACAGCAGTGAATGGGAGCGGCCCGGGGTTCGTGTTCTTGCTCTTAGAGGCCCTCATCGATGGCGCCGTGCGCGTCGGCCTGCCCCGGGATACGGCGGCAGCCCTCATCGTGCAGACCGTCAAAGGGTCTGCGCTCATGGCACAGAACGAGGATAAGCACCCCGCGGAACTCCGCAACCTGGTGACCTCTCCCGGCGGCACCACGGCTGCAGGACTGCAGGCGCTTGAAGAAGGCAGTGTCCGCGCCGCCGTGCAAGCTGCCGTCATGGCTGCCTACCGCCGTTCGCAGGAACTCGCCGCGCCGGATGCGGGCAAATCCGATTAGGGCGGGACCGGCCAACTGCTAGCTGTGCATTGCAGCCGGTTGCGGCCTCCGGGCTGGGCGGCACCGCGCAGTGTAGAAATGGCGCTAGTATTTCGGCGCGTATTGCGCGTGTACGGAGCCGTTCGTGCTGAGCCTGGCAAAGCATGAACGGACCGAAGCGCGTACAGGCCGGAAACCTCATTGCATGCCTTGCTCCACACCCATGCAGTGACCCTCGGCCATGCAATTGCGCCTTACAGCCAGCGCTTGAGCCAATCCACGGCCACGGTGCCGTGCCACTGGTGCTCACCCTCGAATACGTCTAGGGCCAGCCGTTCCGGCGTCTCGAGCAGGGCGTATACTTCCGTGAGCTTGTCGTACGCATCGTGCACTCCGGGCAGCGGGAAGATCGGGTCCTCCGTGCCCGCTTCGACGAGCAGCGGGCGGGGCGCAATCAAAGCGCCGATATCGGCCATTTCCGCGTGTTGCAGAATGCCTGGGATGTAGTTGTCCTCACAGTGGCGCATGGCCATGATCGACCACTGCCACGTACAGAAGTAGCCGCTGATGACTGCGGTAGTGATGCGGAGGTCCATCGCCGTAGCGAACGTCGTCACCGTGCCGCCGCCTGAGAGACCGATACACGCGAGCGTGCCTAAGTCCACAAGGCCGGATTGGTCGGCGCATTGTTGCGCGTAGTCGATCACGCGCATTACGTCCCACACGCGCATACCGACCATGGTTCGTCCCAGCAGCAGCGCGTTCATGCTTGCTTGGCGGCAGGAGGACTGGCCGGGGGCCTGCGCAATATCCTCCGGCTCGCGGCGTTCACCGAAGGCGCGCTGCTCCGGCGCAAACACTAGGAAGCCCTGCTGCGCGAGCTGGCGGCCGTAGTCATGGTTGCAGCGCCGCATGTGCTCGGCGACCTGGGCGTCCTGAGGCTCGCCAATGACTTCTTGCACGCCGGAGCCGTGGCCGTGCAGCGCAATTACGACGGGATAGGGCGGCTCTCCCGTGCTTGGCGCCAGCACGTATACAGGAAAGCGCACACCGGGTTCGCTGGTAATTTCAACCTTCTGCTGGGTATAGCCATCCTTCTGCACAGTTGCGAGCACCTGGGGCGCAAGCTCGCCCCGGGGCGAGCTGAACCCGCCCAGCAGGGTTGCTACCTTGGCCCGTAATTCGGCCTGCCATTGCGTGAAGCCGGACCGTCCCATGGCGGCGTAATCGTACCTAGGAACGGTCTGCGCGTACACCTGGCGCACGTGCTCAAGCGGCGCGTACTGCGCGGGTGTGCTCGCTCTCGACATTGCATACCTCCAAACAACCAGCCTACTTGGTCAATACTCTACCAGGTTGCAGCATGATTGAGCGAAGATCACAGAGATCGCAGATTTGTCCAGAGAACTTGGGCTGACTGCTTCACTTAAGTGGCATATTCTGAGAACAGGGCCGCTACAATCAGATTTTGGGTGAAACCCTAACCAAGATATGGGAGGATGAAACATGAGCAAACAGAGCGATCTCGACAACCACGCCGATCAGATCAACCCCAACAACGATGCGTACTGGGAATCGAGGGGTTGGGACGAGCGGCCTGACGACTGGGAAGAGCGTACCGCTGAGGGCGAAGACATGCCCGACGAAGGCAGCGAGTGAAGGAACAGTCCAAGTATTAAGCTTCTGTGAGTGCGGCAAGAGCTTGGTCAGAAGCGGCCCCATACTGGGCTCTTGCCGTAAGGAGAACTAGGCAGAGAAACGCAATGGCAGCCGCAAAATCCTACAAAACGCCGTTCAGCGGACCCGTCATCGGGGTGATAGTCAAGGCGTTCGATCTCCAGGACGACATTCTGCAGCACAAGACCGCCAAGCGCTATTTTAGCGGTAAGCGTATCAAGGATGAAAGCAGACATGAGATCTGCGCTGCTGTCGGCAAGGCGCTCGTAGCGCACGGTATCATGCCGTCATCTTTCTTGCTGGAGCGGGAGGGCTTTACCCTGGAGCAGGTTATTTTGCCCACAATTGCGTGGTACGCCGACCAGTGGGACCAACTCGTAGGCTACATGCGAAGCACCTCTGCGCCAGTGGACAGACCGGACCTCGCCGCCATCTCATATCTCCGACTCGCAGTGATCGATCTGGCTCTCCGCACCTCCGCTGTCCTGTGGCTGACAGAGGCGGCTACTCCTGATGAAGGAACGCCGCTATGGGCTAAGGAGAAAGGCGCAGCAACATACCTGCGACAACTCCTAGAGAAGTGTGGAGAGTCTCGACCGACCCGCGATGAACTGGCGGACCGACTGGATGTCTCCTATAATACCGTCGACAATTGGCTGGATACGAACACCCGGCCCTCGCGGTCCAACATCGACAGGATTGCTGAGGAACTCGCGCCTTGTATCACCGCCCTCGACGCAGAAACCCTAAAGGGCCAACTACACCGCCATTACGCCCTGTGCGCTCTCTGCGACCTTCTCGCAGAGCACGTAGGTCGCGATGCCGTGATAGACCTTGCGACGGCGTTGGTCCGGTTCACAAGCCGCAATCTCGCCGGCCTCAGGCAATACAGCAAGCTGGCCTCTGACGATGCCGCAAAGGTCCAACTCCTCATCCTACTGCTCGGAACCCGGTTCGTTTCCAGCGAGCACCTGCTGCGGGCGCTCTGGCGCCAAGAGCGAGATCGGGTTTGGCAGGCAGACTTGATGGCAGCATCGAAACCGTGGCATTTGCGCCTGACGCATGTTGCCCAGCACTTAAGAGGGCTCGATAAAGCCATTCAGCTTATTCACGAGGAGTATGACATTCCAATAGAAGCCATAAAAGAGCAAATGGACGAGGCGCTACGCGGCGTTCAAGCCGATTTGACGCGGCCGGGGATTGCGGATTCATCCGAGTTGGATAGTATGACGTTCTTGAGGGTCAAGGGAGATGCGAAGTTCAGCGCCAGAAACCGGATGACACAGTTCGCCCAAGCCAGGTCCGAGGGCGATCTTGAAACAGCCATTCTTCATGTCAGGCGGGCAGTAGAACTCTGGCCCGAGAATGCGGATTACCACTTCCATCTTGGAGCGAACCTCGGCATGACCGGCAAGATTGAAGAGGGAATCCAAGAGTGCTGGCTAGCTGCGCAACTTGCCCCCACGTGGGAGTTGCCGCGTGTCGAGGTAGGGATTATTCTGCTGAACGCGGGGCGCAGTCAAGAGGCGCGTGAACTCCTGGAGAGCGTGGCTTGTAGTCAAGATAGTCCTTCAGCAAACTTGGCGTACAGCCTGGGTGTTGCTCGCCTACGGTCCGGTGACGCGGACAGAGCCTTGGACGTTCTGGAGAAGGCAATCGAAGCAGAACCGAATCATGCCCTTGCTCTGAACATCGCCGCCTACTGCGCCTTTCTAGTTGGCGATCAATCGAAAGGACGGAAGCTGGCGAAACTGGCAGATCAATTCGGTCAATCGGAAACCTACCAGGAGTGGAAGGATGGGAAGTACCGCACGACGACCGTCAAGCGACGTGAACCGAAGTCACCCCAGTTGTTCTGACAAATTACATTTTCTTTGGATTGCGGTTTGTAGATCAGCGGGGCGCTAGCCAGTATCACTTGATTGCACCAACCGCTGACAAAGAAGCAGTACTTGCTCTGTCCGTTTCTACTCTCCGTCAATCGGGTCCGTGTTGCATCGGAAACAGTTGAAGACCCCATCGCTGCCTCGGCGCGTTCTGTTCCCACCGGGCATGAACACTACTGCAACATGATAGAAAGCAGGTCGTAATCAGCTTGGCAGCGGTATTTCGCAGTATTATACTTGAACAGTAGTGAGTAATACTATTGCGACTTGTGCTGGCAATAGTTGTAAGCATGAAACGTACGGCCAGGGCAGTCGAATTCTGAGTATGTACAGCGTAGACTGCTGAAAGTTTTGTAGGCTCTTCCCCAAATGAGCGACTTGATCTATCTCGACCATGCCGCCACCACTCCGGTTGATCCGGCTGTGCTGGATGCCATGCTGCCCTATCTCACGGAGCAGTGGGGCAATCCTTCCGGCATCTACAGCATTGCGCGCCAGGCGAAGCAGGCATTGGAAGAGGCGCGGGAGGACATCGCGGACGTTTTCTTGTGCAGCCCCAACGAAATCATCTTCACCGGCAGCGGCAGCGAGGGGGCGAATCTCGCCTTGAAGGGCGTGGCGTATGCCCGGCGTGATGAGGGCAGGCACATCATCACCACCCAGATCGAGCATCACGCGGTGCTGCACACGTGCCACCGGCTGGAGAAGGAAGGGTTCGACGTCACGTATCTACCGGTTGACGAGTTTGGCAGCCTGGACTTGGATGCATTGCGTGAGGCAGTGCGACCGGACACGATCCTGCTCAGTATCATGGCGGCCAATAATGAGGTCGGCACCATCCAGCCGCTGCGGGAGGCAATAGTCCTCGCTCGGGAGCAGAATGAGGACATCGTCGTACACACCGATGCGGTGCAGGCCGCCGGTTGCATGGAACTGGACGTGGAAGCACTGGACATAGACCTCATCTCTATTGCCGCCCACAAGTTCTATGGCCCCAAAGGCATCGGCGCGCTCTTCATGCGGCGCGGCACACCGATGATTCCCTTGGTGCAAGGGGGCGGACAGGAACGCAACCGGCGCTCCGGCACGGAGAACGTCCCGTATGCCATCGGCATGGCGAAAGCCTTGACGCTGTCCCAAACCTACCGCGATGCGCGCAGTGCCCATTGCGCGGCGCTGCGTGACCGTCTCAGTGACGGCATCTGCGGGAAAATCGAGATTGCGGAACGCACCGGTCATCCCGTTAACCGGCTCCCGCACGTCGCCAGCGTCACCTTCGCCAACATCGAAGGCGAGAGCATTCTCCTCAATCTCGATATGCACAACGTCTGCGCGTCCGCCGGCTCTGCATGTTCGGCCACCTCGCTGGAACCCTCGCACGTGCTGCAGGCGATGGGAATTCCCCCGCATCGGGCTAGGGGCGCGCTGCGCTTGAGCGTCGGCCACGGCACCACGGCGGCTCAGGTGGAGCATGTGCTGGAGATACTGCCCGGCATCGTGAACCAGTTGCGTGCAATGGCTGTTGTCTAGTCCTTGCGACAGGGCCTCGCGTCTCGCATAGCTGTGGTTCCGCGCTCCGGTGTCCCATAACGCGCGTCGTGCCGTGCTATTTCTCTGCCTTGCGTCCAGTTGGGCGCCGGCCGTGCATCCACAGGCACGACGCGATTCCTTTTGCCAGCGAGCGGCTCACTTGACGCCTGTGAAGGCGGTACCGTATTATGTCTTCGCTCACAGAGCGGTTGCTCTTGTGAGATTTCTGTATCAAGACGCGTTGAGAGTACAAGGAAGTGGGCATGCCCATGGCGAGCATTTCATGACGAGAGAGCGATTGCCGGTGGCGTGGTTTCGGAGATCGCAGCGTCTAGCGGCCGCTGCGGTGGTGTGGTTGGTCTTGTTTGCCGCGCTGCCGGGACAGATTGCGGCGGCAACTCCCGCTCAGAGCGCTCCTGCCGATTCGTGGCAGTGGGCAGTCTGCAAGGCGCCTTGGAACCCCGCCGCCTTTGCAGACGAGAAATTCGGTGTGAACGAGTCCTTCCGCGCGACCGAAATCGCGAAAAACATCGGCGCGAAGTGGTCGCGCTTTGTTTTCGAGTGGAGCCAGGTGGAAGAGGAAGAGGGCAACTATCAAAAGCTCTCGCATCAATTCTATCTTGGCCCCGGCACACTAAACCGCGAGCTCGGCAACGGCTTCAGGACGTACGGACTCATCAAGAACACCCCGCCCTTTGCCCAGCTTGAGCCCACGCATGGTGTGCGCAGCAAACCGGACCTTGACAAGTGGGGACACTTCGTCCGCGTGATGGTCAGTCATTTCAAAGGCGACATCGACTATTGGGCAATCTGGAATGAAGTTGAAATCTCTCCCGGGGGCCCAAATGCAAGGTACAACACCCTCGTTGGCACTGCGGCCGATTACCTGGAGATACTGAAGGTAGCGTACAGAGTAGCCAAGTCTGCCAATCCTGATGCCAAGATCATTGTTGCGCCCTATAGCTATCACTTCGATCTGCAGGAGGGCGGCGAGCAATCTCTGCCTTGGCTCGACGCCTTTATCGCGGCTCTCCTGGCCGATCCGGAGGCTGAAGCAAACAACTACTACTTTGACGTCTTTGCCATGAATATCTACCGCAATCCCCACGACATTTACGATAGGATTGCCGGCAGCATTCCGTGGTCGGTGCGCCCGCCGGACCGCACGAGCATCAAGAGCCGGCTTGAAGCTGCGGGCATCGACCCCAATCGCTTCGAGTGGTGGATCACGGAAATGAACTTCATGGCCTACGATGACGCACAGGCGGAGGGCTGGGATCCCGAGGCACGCAACGACGGTTTTCGCATCACCATGCAGGAACAAGCGGCAGCCTTGGTGCAGGCGTATGCGCTGGCCTTTGCCGCCGGCTGGGATAAGGTCTTCTGGCACGCCATGAGCGACGACCCGCCGCCGCCGCCGGATGAACTCTGGGGCATGGCGCGCTTCAACCCGCATCTTGAGAACGCGGATACCGGTCGCCTGCGGCCGGCTGCCTGCGCCTACCTCATGGCGGCCCGCTACATGGCTCACGCCACGAACACTCGGCTGCACACGCTCGACCGGCCCAACCAGACCACCGACCCGAACGGCACGTACAATCCGAATCCCCGCCAGTTTGCCCCACGCTTCGAGTGGCACGTGCAGCAGGTGACGTTTGATCGCGATGGCGAACGCACCTTCGTGCTGTGGAATTCCGGTCCGGAGGACGTTTTGGTAGCGGTGCAGCGTAGCGCGGCATCAGCTCGCTTGCTCGACATGTTTGGCAATGAACTTCCGCTTACGCAGTCCGGCGCTTACTGGTTGGTGAACTTGGGCAAAGCTACGCGACACTTTTCGCTATTTGGCGGCGACCCGGCCGATTACTTCTACATTGGCGGCGCGCCGGTTTTCTTGATTGAGTACGGCCCGACGGACGCCGAACCGATTGCTCCCAAGCTGGCTACCGACACCGACATTGCAGCAGAAGTCGCCGCGCCGGCCCCTGAGGTTAGTGTCCCCAGCCAAGGTGATGACTTCAGCATTGCCAACGGGCACTTCTATCCCCAAGCCCGGGGCGACCGCCCGCTGAGTTTCGGCTACACCATTCTCGATGACGATCTCTGTCCGTGCTACACACAGTTCGTTGCGTTGGGCGGTGTCGGGGCATTGGGCTATCCCGCCTCGCAGCCCTATAGGGAGGGCGCGTTCGTCTACCAGGCTACCCAGGGCGTTCTGCTGCAGTGGAATCCGGCAGCCGGCGTGATGAATATTGCCAATGTCTTTGACATTCTCTCGGCAAACGGTTTTGACGACCACTTGGAAGTGAAGAGTCAGATTCCTCGGAGCTTCGATTGGTCGAGCGACGACGGCAGGCCGTTCGAGGGTACCGACGGCATTGTTGAGAATCACTTCAACGTCATCTTCAACCCGCGGTCCGACGACAGCGAAGTCATGCGCGCCGCGCGGCCGGCATTGCGCGCAACCTATCTGGCGAATCCCCAATGGCTCCTGCAATACGGCTTGCCGATGGGCATCAAAGAGTATGGCAACGTGATTGTCGTACGCGGGCAGCGGGCCGCATTCCAGTACTGGAGGGAAAACGTGCCGTGGGCCGCGGCGGGCCAGGTGACCAAGGTGCTGGGTGGCGATGTCTATAAGGAATCCGGCCTGATACCGGACGACGCAGTGGCGCCCATACCTGCCCCTGAGCGTCCGTAGCGTGAGAGCATGTCTACGCGCTTCATGACACGCGCCCTCGCATTGGCCGAGCGGGCGCAAGGCCGCACGTCGCCGAATCCCGCCGTGGGCGCCGTTATTGCGCGCGATGGTGCGGTAGTTGGCGAGGGAGCCACACAGCCTCCCGGCCAGGCCCATGCTGAAGTCGTGGCGCTCACGCAGGCCGCCGCCGCCGCTCAAGGCGCTGACCTCTACGTGACCCTTGAGCCCTGTGCTTTCCAGGGCCGCATGCCGCCCTGTACGGACGCCATCATTGCCGCGGGCATTCGGCAGGTCAGCATTGGAGTGCTGGACCCGCACCCGCAAGTCAACGGGAAGGGCGTGGCCCGACTCCGGGACGCCGGCATCCGGGTGAGCGTTGGTGTGGAGGAAGCACAGGCGCGGCGCTGCCACGAGGCATATCTCCACAGCATCAAGACCGGCCTCCCGTTCGTTACCCTAAAGATGGCCATGAGCATTGACGGCAAGGTGGCGGCGCTTGAGGGAGAGTCACCCTACCTGACCGGAGATGCAGCGCGCACCAGCGTACATGAACTGCGTGACCGCAGTGACGCGATTGTTGTTGGCGTGGGCACCGTTAGCGCCGATGACCCGCTCCTGACAACGCGCCTCCCGCAATCGGAAGTACATCATCCCCGGCGCTTTGTGCTCGACAGCCGGGGTAGGACGCCCCTGGGTGCGCGGATCCTCAGCGCGGACCTCCCCGGCCAGACCACCATCGTCACCACAGAAGACGCAACGGCAGACCGGTTGCAGCAGTATCGCGAACGCGGCGCGAACGTATGGATGCTGCCGTCCGCATACGGGCGTGTTGACGTAGCACGCTTCTTACAGCAGCTAGGGGCAGAGGGTGTCCGATCCCTGTTGCTGGAAGGCGGTCCCACGCTCGCGGGAACCTTCCTGAACACCAATAGCGTGCAAAAGCTAATGCTCTTTATAGCCCCTCTCCTCGTTGGGAGCGACGATGCGCCCTCGCTGATTTCAGGTCATGACAGCGCCGGACGTGCCGCCATGCGACGATTTCGTTTCTCGTCTGTGCAACAAATCGGCGCTGACGTGCTCTTGACCGCTTACGTGGGAGAAGCAGAGCACGAATAACGTACTGGTCCCAAGGTGGCCCCAAGCCGCTATAATTCAAGGAAAGGCAAGGGGACCACCATGTTTACCGGTATCATCAAAGCGCTTGGCGCCGTCGTCGACATTGCGGTAACGGCTGATGGCGCAGACCTCAACATTTCGTCCCCGGAGATCGCTGCTTCCCTGAGCCTTGGCGAGAGCGTTGCCGTGAATGGCACGTGCCTTACTGTGGCGACAGTCAATCCGCCCACTTTCAACTTTCAACTCACGCCGGAAACTCTCTCCCGCACTTCCCTCGGCGACCTTGCGGTGGGTGACCGCGTCAATCTCGAACCTGCGTTGCGCGTAGGCGATAGCCTGGGCGGTCATGTGGTGCAGGGACACGTGGACGCAACCGGTTCGGTACTCGCGCAGACTGCGGTCGGCGATTCGGTGGTGATGCGCTTCAGCGCACCGCCGGAGGTGATTCGCTATGCGATCGTGAAAGGCTCAGTCGCCGTAGATGGCGTGAGCCTTACCATTACCGAGGTAGACTCGCGGGAATTTGCCGTCTCCCTGGTACAATATACACAGACGCATACCAATCTCATGCAGAAGCCGCGTGGCGCCCGCGTGAATCTGGAGGTAGACCTCTTTGCAAAGTACGTTGAGCGCTTGTTGCCGTCTTCCAAGTAGCGGGCGAAATTAGCCGAAAGAGCATACATATGCCACTGGCAACGGTTGAAGAGGCCATTGAAGAGTACCGCCGCGGGAACTTCGTCATCATCATCGATGACAAAGACCGGGAGAATGAGGGCGATCTCTGCATTGCGGCGGAGAAGATCACCTCCGAAAAAATCAACTTCATGGCGAAGTTTGGGCGCGGCCTCATTTGCGCGCCGCTTACGGGCCAACGTCTGGACGAATTGCGCATCCCGCTCATGGTGTCAAATAACGACACCATGTACGGCACGGCCTTCACGGTTTCCGTAGAATCGCGCCATGGCGTCGCCAGCGGCATCTCGGCCTCCGACCGGGCGACGACGATCAAGGCGTTGGTGGACCCCAGTACTACGCCGAGCGACCTCATCATGCCGGGACATACGTTCCCGTTGCGCGCCTGCGACGGCGGCGTGCTCGTGCGGGCGGGTCATACTGAGGCGAGCATCGATCTTGCCAAGTTGGCCGGTCTCTATCCCGGCGCGGTAGTCTGCGAGATTATGGACGAAGACGGCACGATGATGCGTCTGCCGCAACTCGAAGAGTTTGCCGTCAGGCACGGTATAAGACTCATCAGCATCGCCGACCTCATCGAGTACCGCTATCGTATGGAAACGATTGCCCGCCGCGTGGCCCGCAGCCGCATCCCGACGGATTATGGCGAGTTCACGGCGCTTGCCTACGAGAGCACCGCCGACTGGCAGGAGGGGATCGCGCTTGTCGTGGGCACCATCACACCGGACGAGCCGGTGCTTGTCCGCGTCCACTCCCAATGCGCCACAGGCGACGCGCTCGGCTCACTACGCTGCGATTGCGGTATGCAACTGCGCTTGGCCATGCAGATGGTGCAAGAGGAGGGCGCAGGCGTAATCCTCTACCTGAATCAGGAAGGCCGCGGCATCGGGCTCATGAATAAGATGCGGGCCTATGAACTGCAGGATGGTGGGTTGGACACCGTGGAAGCAAACCATCGGCTCGGACTGGGGGCGGACCAGCGAAACTACGGCTTTGGCTGCCAGGTGCTCAAGGACCTCGGCGCTTACAAGGTGCGGTTGCTTACCAACAGTCCCATCAAGGAGGCGGCGCTGAGCGTCTACGGTCTGGAAATGGTCGAGCGTGTGCCATTGAGCGTGGCGCCAAACAGCGAGAATCTGCGTTACTTGCAGACGAAACGTGATAGACTGGGTCACGATCTTTCGTTAGTGACCAAGGAAACGGAGTAAGCGTAGCAGTGGCACGGACTTTGGCAGGCACTCTTGCAGGCGGCGACCACCGCTTTGCCATTGTCGCCGCGCGTTTCAACGCCCTCTTCGTCGACCAACTGGTTCAGGGCGCAGTGGACGGTCTCAGCCGCCATGGCGTGAGTGACGATGCCATCGACGTGGTGCGCGTGCCCGGCTCGCTTGAAATCCCCATCGTGGCCCAGCGTCTGGCCGCAAAGCAAGAATACAGCGCCATCATCTGTCTGGGCGTTGTGATCCGCGGCGCGACGGTGCACTTTGAGCACGTTGCCGACGGCGCTGCCAGCGGCATCGCCCAGGTAGCCTTAGCCCATGACATTCCCGTCATCAACGGCCTGATCGCAGCCGAATCTCTCGAACAGGCCATGGAACGCGCCGGCACGAAACTTGGCAACAAGGGCTTCGACGCCGCCATGGCCGCAATCGAGATGGCGAATCTGCTCCAGCAGCTCTAGGCGTAACGCTGGTTTATTCTCTCGTCCCGCGCGTGTAGTGGATTCATCCTCCCGGCCGCGGTATCCTGTGGGTCTTCCTTTCGAGTCTGGGGCTCATTCATCCCTCTAACGCTGGCGATTGCGTGCTGATCTGCTCCGCCTCTGCTAAGACTGCGGTACAGTGGAGTTAAGGAATACGGCGCAAGAGAAGCAGGAAGCAGATGAACCAAGGGGCACTACCGCTCTTTCGGTTGGCGGGCATTTCCGTGCGCATCCACTACACGTGGTTTCTGGCGTTCTTCTTGATTGCATGGTCGCTGGGACGCGGCCTCTTTCCAGTGGAGTACCCCGGGTGGAACAACACCACCTATTTGATCGCGGGCAGCGTGGCCGCGCTCCTGGTCTTTGGGTCAGTGCTGGTTCACGAGTTTGCGCACTCCTTCATGGCGCTCGCGCGCGGTTTGAAGGTTGACAACATCACGCTCTTCGTCTTTGGGGGCGCCGCCGCGTTGAAGTCCGAACCGCGTCGGCCCAGCGATGAGTTCCTCATCGCGATTGTGGGACCGGCGAGCAGCCTACTCCTTGCCGTCATCTTCTTGATAGCGAGCAGCCTGATACCGTGGGAGCTACCGGCGCGCGCCCTTGTGACCCAATTGGCGCTCATCAATGCCGTCCTTGCCATCTTCAATCTGCTGCCCGGCTTTCCGCTGGACGGCGGCAGGGTTTTCCGCGCCATCGTCTGGGCTATCACCGGCAGCATGCGCAAGGGGACTATCGTTGCCACGATTGTCGGGCAGGTCTTCGCCTTCGGCCTCATCGCATTGGGCATATTCCTACTCTTCAACGGCGGTTTCTTCTCGGGTATCTGGCTCGTCTTCATCGGCTGGTTTCTGAATGGGGCCGCGTCGGCCAACCGCCGTCAAGTGACGCTGGATGAGACCCTCCGCAAGATTCCCGCCTCCAGCCTCATGCGCGCCAACCCCACCGTTGTCATTCCCGACGAAACTATCGACCGTGTCGTATTGACGATGCTCATGGGCGACGGGGTCCGTGCCTTGCCGGTTGAGCAGGACGGCCAAGTAGTGGGCATCGTCACCATCAACGACGCGCGGGGAGTACCGCAGGCCGCTTGGCCCGTGACAACCGTGCGCGATGTGATGACACCCTCGCCCCTCATCACTGTGCTTCCCGGCGAACCCATCCTTGACGTTCTGCAACTGTTCGACGAACACGCCATCCATCAGGTGCTCGTGATGGAAGGGCGCGCGCTGCGCGGTGTCCTCAGCCGGAGTGACATTACGCGCTTCCTCGAGCTTTCGCGCGAGTTGGGCGGCAAAGCCACACCTCCAAAGCGTGAAAGCGGCAGTGGGGAGCACGACCGCACCGGGGGTTGACCTGGACCCCGCCGGTGTGCATCTCTGGCTCCCCTACCTGGTAGCGGCGCGCTTGGCGCACGCAATCTTCTCCAGCCTGCAGCGCATTTTCGCATTCGCGAAAAGTTCGTGAATCTTGTAAGGATAGCTGCAAGAGCGTAGAATGCACCTTAACGTGCACGTCAAAAGAGCGCAGCGCAGCGCGTGTTCAGACGAATGTGGACTGCGCTTCTTGCTCTCATGCGGGAAGCTCCCGGTTTGGGGGACGTGAACGAGAGAGGTGGCTGCCAGCCGGCGGGCATTGCTCCTGAGCGTGGAATCATAGCTGGAAAGGCCCTGCCCGCGTGAGCGCCAATACGCCTCAGACGGAACAAGCAGACTCTGGGGTGACGGATCCTGAGGAAGCCGGCGGCAGCTCGGACACGAAGCTCGGGTTCATCAGTCGCACGTTTGAAGCCATGGCGGTCCCTGCCTACCGCGACATGTGGCTGGGCATGGTGGTCTCCTTTGGCGGCCTGCAAATTGCGCTGGTCTCGCGCGGATTCCTGGCATACGACCTCAGCGGGTCCGCCGGCATGCTTGGGCTGGTCGGTTTGGCGACGGGCCTGCCCATGCTCTTCTTTTCACCTTTTGCCGGCGTACTGGCCGACCGCGTCGACAAGCGCCGTCTCTTGATCGGCTCGCAGCTCTTCATGCTCATGGTGGCCGGTCTGCTGGCGCTGCTCATCCACACGGGCCTGATTGCCGTCTGGCAGCTGATTGTGTTCGGCTTCTTGCAGGGAATTGCGTTTACACTCGGCATGCCCACGCGGTCCTCGCTGATTCCGTCATTAGTGGGGCGCGAGCGGCTCGGCAACGCCATTGCTTTACATAACTCCGGCCGGAATCTGATGACCATTGTCGGGCCTGCCCTGGCGGGAATTGTCATCGTCACCCCGGGATTGGGTACAGCCGGAGCTTTTGACATTACGGCGCTGTGCTATGGTGCGGCGACGCTCTTCCTTTTGCGACTGCCCAAGGAAGCGGGCGGCGATAACAAAGCAGCGCCCGGCAAATTCTCCTCACAGATGTTTGCCGGTTTCAGGTACTTGTTCTCCGAGCGTACATTGCTCTTGCTCTTGGTGTTGGCCTTCGTGCCGATTCTGCTGGGCCGACCCTATCAGGCGCTGCTCCCCGTCTTCCAGGCCGACGTATTGGGCGTTGACGCGCGCTGGCTCGGATTCCTGAATGCCGCCTCCGGCGTGGGCGGTCTGCTGGGTTCGCTGGTCGTGGCCTTCTTTTCGGCAGGCCAGCGCGCAAAGTTGCTGCAGACCGTCTTCGGCGGGTTATTTGGTATCTCGCTGGTTCTCTTTGCCAACACCTCTTGGCTGCCCTTGAGCCTCGTGCTGGTCGGGTTCGTCGGACTTACGGCAAATGCCTATATGTCTCTAAACAACACGTTGGTGATGCTGCATACGGACCAGGCCTATTACGGCCGGGTGATGAGCATTTACATGATGACGTTTTCGCTTATGATGTTTGCAGGATTTCCTATGGGCATGCTGGTAGATCGCTGGGGAGCGCCTCAAGTCTTCACCGTGGCGGGCGCAGTCCTGCTGCTCTTCATACTGGGGATGTCGTTGGCAGTGCCCGCCCTGCGCCAGCGGGATGAGGGAGAGCAACAGGCCGCCCCGCCAAGTAAGAAGCCCGCTGCGCTGTGAGTTTAGGACTTAATCTGCAACACACTCTTCAGTATACTGATACCTGCTTCCTCGTAGTCTTGGCTCAACCTCGCGCATACGGCGCGGCAAAACGGCTCCGATGTGTCGTACGGTCAAATTGGACAAACTATAGTGCAAATAGAGGTTTCTACAGGGCTCGCAGTCGCAGGAATAGTATTCGTGATGCTGGTTGGCATCATCGCCGGTTTCATTCTGTGGCGTGAGTTTAGCCAAGAAAAAGGCCCCGCTCAAACGCGGCTGGATGCGACGCAGTGGAGCTACGCCGGCGACACAGGTCCAGAACACTGGGGTGACCTCTCCCCTGCCTTTGCGAAATGCAAAGATGGAGTTTCTCAGTCGCCAGTAGACCTTACTGGTGACACGGAGCCAAGACCGCACGACCTAGCATTCCAGTACGTTTCTTCGCCGCTGGAGATCGTCAACAACGGACATACGATTCAGGTGAACTTCGCGCCTGGCAGCAAGCTGATCACTGAAGGCAAGCAGCATGTCTTGTTGCAGGTTCACTTTCACCACTTGAGCGAGCACACGGTTGACGGCCGGCCCGCCGCAATGGAAATGCACCTCGTGCATCAAGGCGCCGACGGAAGTCTTGCAGTAGTTGGCGTTTTTGTTACGGAAGGGCGGCACAACGAGGCTTTGCAGAGAGTCTGGGACAATATGCCTACGCAGAAAGGCGAGAAGCGGCTGGTGGAAGGGACCACAGTGGATGCCACGGACTTGCTACCAGCGGACCTCGCCTATTATAGCTACGAGGGTTCGCTGACGACGCCCCCGTGCACTGAAGGCGTGAGCTGGTTCGTGTTGAGAAAGCCGGTGGAAGTCTCGGCGGAGCAGCTTGCGCAGTTTGCCGTACTCTACGCGGATAATGCCAGACCAACGCAGCCGCTAAACGGCCGCTCGCTATTCTTCAGCCAGGAACCGAGTCTACGCTGAGACGCGGCACAAGTGAGATCCACCGACTAGGCCGTCGCCGAGGTATCCTCATCGAGGAGCGTCGCGTCGTGCTCGCCGGACGGCGCAGAGCGTTTATTGTCAGAGGCCACCAGCATTGGCTGGGCACGTTTGGCTACAACGTCGGCGGTCACGATCACCTCGCTGATGTCGTTGCGCGAGGGCAGGTCGTACATGACGTCCAAGAGCGCCTCTTCCATAATCGTCTGCAGTGCACGGGCGCCGGTCTTGAGATTCTGCGCCATCTGCGCCGCTTCCTCCAGGGCGTCGTCCTGGAACACGAGATCAACGTCATCGATGGCAAATAGGCGTTGGTACTGACGGACGGGCGCATCGCGCGGCTCGGTAAGTACCTGGATCAACTCATCATGTGAGAGCGCATCCAGGGCAACAGTTGCCGGCAGACGGCCGACGAATTCGGGAATGAGGCCGTACTTGAGAAGATCGTCCGGTGAAATCTGACGGAGCAGGTTCTTTTCCTCTTCGGCCCGCGCCGCGGCGTCCATGGCGCCAAAACCAATGCGCTGGTTGCTGCCCACACGCTTCGCGATGACTTCGTCCAACCCCTCGAAGGCGCCGCCGCAGACAAAGAGAATGTCGGTGGTATCGATCTGGATGAACTCCTGGTGCGGATGCTTGCGACCGCCCTGGGGCGGCACGTTGGCCACCGTGCCCTCGATGATTTTCAATAGGGCCTGCTGCACGCCCTCGCCCGAGACATCCCGCGTGATTGACGGGTTATCCGCCTTGCGCGCTATCTTGTCGATCTCGTCGATGAAGACGATGCCCCGCTCAGCCGCGGCAGTATCGTAGTCCGCCGCCTGGATTAAACGGAGGAGGATGTTCTCCACATCCTCGCCGACATAGCCGGCTTCCGTCAGAGACGTGGCGTCGGCAATGCAGAAGGGCACACCAAGAATACGCGCCAGAGTGCGCGCCAGCAGCGTTTTGCCGCAGCCGGTGGGTCCGATCAGGAGCACATTGCTCTTGCCCAACTCCACGTCGTTATTGGTCTCGCCGCTGGCAACGCGCTTATAGTGGTTGTAGACCGCTACCGCGAGCACCTTCTTGGCGTGCTCTTGGCCCACCACATATTGGTTTAGAAACTCGTGGATTTCTTTGGGGCTCAGTAGCCGCGCGGGCCCGGCGCTGCCCTTGCGCTGGGGCGCGGGTTCCTGCTCTTCCTGGATGAGCTCTCGACAGAGTTCAACGCACTCGTCGCAGATGTACACTCCGTTTTGCCCGGAAATCAGCCGACGCACTTCCTCCTGCGCTTTATTGCAGAAAGAGCAGCGGTACTGACCCCGTGAGTCGCGGCGACTTGGCAATGCTAAACTCCTTGTGAGTAGGACGCTAGGGTCGACCTGCTAGGCCTGCACCCCATCCGTTTGCGGTGTCTTTAAAGTGGACGGCAAGACATCATCGATCAGCCCGTACTCCTTGGCCTCGGTGGCATCCATCCAGTAGTCACGCTCGCTGTCGCGTTCGACCTTGGCAATGTCCTGCCCCGTGTGCTGCGCAATAATCGAGTTCACCTGGTTCTTGGTGCGCAGGATTTCACGCGCCTCGATCTCGAGATCGGACGCCTGCAAAGGCCGCGAGGACTGCGTCCACGGTTGATGAATGAGCATGCGTGAGTTGGGCAGTGAGTAGCGCTTGCCCGATTCGCCGCCGGCAAGAAGCAGGGCGGCAATGCTTGCCGAAAGGCCCATGCAATAGGTCGCCACGTCATTCTTGATGTACCGCATAGCGTCATAGATTGCCAAGCCTGAGTGCACGCTGCCGCCGGGCGAGTTGATGTAAAGGCCGATGTCGGCGTCGCCGTCCTCGCTGGAAAGCAAGAGCATCTGCGCGATGATGATGTTTGCCACGTTGTCGTCAACCGGTGTGCCCAGAAAAATGATGCGATCGCGCAGGAGCCGTGAGAAAATATCCATGCCGCGTTCGCCGCGGTTCGTCGTCTCGATGACGTACGGAATGAGCATTCTGATCCCTTCTTGTTGTCTAGAATCTTAGTGTGTAAATGAGATTGCGTTGTCTGGTATACGTAAGACAGCGTTGTTAGTGCTGGCCTAAGCCTTCACTCTGCTTTCACGGCCCTGTGTCCGCTGCACTCACGTGCCGAACGGCTTGGGACGTATCACGATACTTACGGCAACTTACTCCATTATTATAGACCGCTCTCCACGCCTCAGTCACTTCGCCCATGCCTCACAGCCGCCAACGGCAACTGCCTGGCTGCGCGTGACGTGCAGCTTTCCTCGACTCCAAAGCCAGTGCAAAACCTACGCAGTGACTTCCGTCGCTGCCGTCTGCGGGCGTTCCACGGTGGCGTAGAGGTCTTCCAGATAGTGGGTCGCAGCCACGGCTGCCGTGGTCGCATCGCCCACGGCGGTGGTGATCTGTTTCGTCAACTGTGTGCGCACGTCCCCGGCAATGAAGAGGCCCGGCACGCCGGTCTCCATGTGCAAGCCGGCAATCAAGTAGCCGTTCTCGTCGCGCTCCACCTCTTCCTTGATGAACTCGGTGTTAGGATCAAACCCGATGAAGATGAAGACGCCGTCGGTCTCATGCACCCACTCTTCGCCCGTCTTCACATTGCGCAGGCGCATGCCGGTGACGCCGCCGTCCTCGCCTACAATCTCGTCAGCCACCGTGTCCCAGATGATCTCGGTATTTGGCGCAGCCATGAAGCGGTCTTGAATAATCTGCTGGGCGCGCAGTTTGTCGCGCCGGTGCACCAGGTAGAGTTTGCTGGCAAAGCGGGTGAGAAAGAGCCCTTCCTCCACTGCCGAGTCGCCGCCGCCAACCACGGTAATGACACGGTCGCGGAAGAACGCCCCGTCGCATACGGCGCAGTACGAAACGCCCCGACCGGCAAACTCGAATTCGCCGGGAATGTTCAATGGAGTCGGCGAGCCGCCGGACGAAATGATGACGGCGCCGGCGCGATACTCGTCACCGTCGGTCGTGCGCACAACCTTCTGCCAGCCGTCTGAGGTCACTTCCTCGACCTCCGCAGTGAGGATTTGCGCGCCAAAGGCCTGGGTGTGGGACACCATTTTTTCGATGAGGTCGGCGGCGTCTATGGACTCAAAGCCGGGGTAGTCTTCGATCAACGAGGTATTGATGAGTTGGCCGCCGGGCGCCATCTTTTCAAGGATTACGGTATCGAGCATCGCCCGCGCCGTGTAGAGCCCGGCGCACAATCCGGCCGGGCCGGCGCCGATTACGATGACATCGTGGTATGAAACTGCCATGCGTCTCGTTATTCCTTTCAGTCGTACATTCGGCCCGTGACGCGAACGCATCGCGAGTGATGCGTAGTCGTCGCGTGTGACGCGTAGTCGTCGCGTGTGACGCGTACTCGTCGCGTGTGACGCGTACTCGTCGCGCAGGCCGCGCATCTTTGCGTACTTGACGGTTTTATTCTGTGTATTGCAGGGCACACCGCCGTGCGGGACCCTCCTCTTTCAGAGTACCAAACCCACCAACCTGCCGCTATACACGGAACGGTGGATTGCGAGACTATTCCTTAGTCCGGCCGTGACAAACGGCGTTCATGGTATCCTACTCCTTGCCGTGAGCGGCGAGCGAATGAAGCCCATTTCAAGGCGTAATTTCATGGTGTCCCGTCGACTGCCGCGGTCCGGTGAGTGGTGTTCACACCTTCTCTTGCTCTCGTAGCGCAGGTTTGCAACCTGCGCCCTCGCGGTAAGGGGAGAGAGGTTGTGACTGTCGCCGGCGTTAATGGTGGGCGTTTGGGTTTGGGTTTCGCTGATTCTTAAGAGCGGGGGACAAGCCCCCGCGCTACAAAGTCAAGAGTCGCCTCGTTGGGAACATCACAGTGTAATCGTGTAGCGCTGGTGGAGAAGAGCTGAAATGAGCGAGCAACTGAGTGCAGGCGCGGCTACGGCCAATATTACGCCCTGGCTGGGCATCGCCATGCGCGGCGCGTTTCGCGACGTGCACCATGCCGATGCCGTCCATGACGAACTCCTGGCCAAGGCGCTGGTGCTGGACGACGGCGCGCGCCAAATCGCGTTCGTGCTCTGCGACTTTACTATGATGCCGCGCCATATGATGGCTGCGGTTAAGGAGCGCATTGCCGAGCGTAGCAGCATCCTGCCGGACCACGTGCTGATTGCGTCGACGCATACTCACTCCGCGCCAGCCATGGTGACCGTCGGGTTCATGGAGGAGCAGCAAGAATACACCACGTGGGCGACGCGCAAGATTGCGGATGCGGTTGAAATCGCCGTGCAGCGGTTGCAGCCCGCCCGCATTGGCTTTGCCAGCGTGCAGGAGCCGCGCATCGTCTTCAACCGCCGCTATCACATGCGCAACGGCCAGGTGCACTTCAACCCCGGTGTCGAAAATCCGGACGTCTTGCGGCCTGCCGGGGCGACCGATCCTGAGTTTACGCTCTGCTACGTCGAGAGCAGCGCTGGCGAACCGCTCGCCGTGTTGGGGAACTACGCCCTGCATTATGTGGGCACGAATACGGGTGCGGAAATCTCCGCCGACTATTTTGGACACTTCTTCCGCGCGATCCAGCGCCTGCTTGGACCGCAAGCGGTGGGACTGTTGTTCAACGGCGCTTCCGGCAATATCAATAACGTAAATGTCACCAAGCCTTGGCCACACCGAGGCCATGCCCAGGCAAAGCGCATGGCAAACGTACTTGCAGGCCACGTGCTTACGGAAATCCAATTGGCGGAAATGCACGACCACGTGAGCCTGGGCGCTGCGGTTGGGAAGTTTACATTCCCGCGCAAGCAGACCACCGCTGAAGACGTGGCAATCGCGGATAGGGTGCTGAGCGGCGACTACGCCTATACCGCGGGGCCGTTTTCGGCAGTCACCGGCCAGCCGATCTATCCGGGTTGGGCGCCCGCGTATGCCCGTGAAATCAAGGTATTGCACACCATGCCGCAGATTCTCACCTCGACAATTCAGGCGCTGCGGGTCGGGCCGGCCGGCTTCGCCGCGTTGCCGGGCGAAATCTTCGTGGAAATCGGCCTCGCCGTGAAAGCAGGCTCTCCTTTCGCGCCGCAGTTCGTCATGAGCCTTGCGAACGACTATCTTGGGTATGTTGCGACCGACGAGCAGCTTGCGCTGGGCGCGTACGAAACGTGGCCCTCACGTTCGGCCATCGGCGGCCGCGGCACCGCGCAAGCTATGGAAAGCACGGCGCTATCATTGCTAGAGTCGCTGACAGACTGATAGGAATCTTGGCAACCGTCGCCTAAGGACCTCCATCGAGCAAATCGCTAGTTGTGTGAGTAGGATCAAGGTTGCGACAATCGAGAACCTGCGGCGCTCAAGATAATCGAGAACTTGCGGTGCTCATCTCGTCACTCCCGCGAAGGCGGGAGTCCATCGGCGCTGATAGGATGGGTTCCCGGGTGCGCGGGAATGACGGACTAACTTGCAATTCTTCTGTCAATGCCTTGGTGGGCACACAGTCTCAATAAACGGCCTGCGCATAGAGGGAGACCACAAATCATGTTCGACGGACTGCAAATGGGCCTACACAGCATTGCGCTGCTCTCAGATGCCGAGACACGTTCGATTTCGGCTGAAAACCCCAACGGCGAACGGGGCGGCGGCGCGAAAGCCGAACCCAATGAAAACAGCGCGGCCTCGCTGCTGGGTCCCGGCTGGAAGGTGCGGCCCAAGATCGAGCTGCCGCCGCAATCGACCACCACGTTGGCAGAGATAGAGGGACCGGGGACGATCCAGCACATCTGGCTCACCGTGCGGCCGCAAGCGTACCGCAGCACGGTCTTGCGCTGCTATTGGGACGGTGAAGAGACCCCCTCCGTCGAGGTGCCGCTGGGTGATTTCTTCTGTAACGGTCACGCTCTGCGCTACGACGTAAACTCCCTGCCGATTACGGTGAACCCCACCGGCGGCTTTAACTCCTATTGGCCGATGCCTTTCCGCCGCAGCGCGCGCATAACGATAGAAAACGAATACTGGGAAGAGATACCGGGTTTCTATTACCAGATCACCTACGCGCTGGCGCCGGTGCCGGAAAACGCGGCATACTTCCATGCGCAATGGCGGCGGTCTATGACCACCCGTGAGTATCCCGAGCATGTCCTCCTGGATGGGGTCAGCGGACAGGGGCAGTACGTAGGCACGTTCATCGCGTGGTCGCAGTTTTCCAATGGCTGGTGGGGCGAGGGCGAGGTCAAGTTCTACATGGATGGCGACACCGACTATCCCACGATCTGCGGCACGGGCACGGAGGACTATTTTGGCGGAGCGTGGAATTTCGGCGATCGGACGTTCTCAACGCCCTTTCTCGGCTATCCGCTCTATCGCCAGGAGCCGGTGGAAGTGCCGCTGCACGGCATGTACCGCTGGCATATCATGGATCCGATCCGGTTCAAGCAGGACCTGAAAGTAACCGTGCAAGCCCTCGGCTGGTGGCTGAACCGCAAGTTCGAGCCGCTTACGGATGACATAGCGTCCGTTGCGTACTGGTACCAGACCGCGCCGCACGCGCCGTTCCCCGCCATGCCGCCGCTGTCGGCGCGCTGGCCGCGCACGTAGTCCCGCGCTTTCTGACGTACCTCCGTTATACAGAGCTCCTTGCCCATTGGCTCGAAAGCCTCTGCCGTCGTTTGCCGTGAGCGGGTAACAGAGTCGTTCCACTATGCCCTGAGTTTGATTCTGGCGTAGCCACGCCCTTCCCCACGGCATCTCTCGCGTCCCTTAAGCAGCGAAGAATTTTGTCAATCGCGAGTGAAGTGGTTGACAGTCGCAGAGTTGCGCAATACTATTACCGTAGTCTGCTGGTTTGGCAACACCTTGCGGGATTCTGACGCGAAACCTGCAAGCTCGCGCCTTGATGGGGCGACGCCGAGAAGGCAAGGTTTCGTCCACAAGGCTGGCGTTATTGAGTGGAGGAAAGGAGGCCGGGCACCGAGGACAGGCATCCGGTGCGGTACCGTGGTGTCGCGAACGCGCAAATTCCCCGCGCAGAGATGACTCTTTAGCAAGAGGAGAGAGCTGTATCGTGGCTACAAATGATCGTTTCGTTCGACTTCAACCGACACGCCGTCAGATCCTCGCGGGCGGCGGCGCCGCACTAACCGTAGGCTTGCTCGCCGCGTGCGGACAAGCCGGCACGGCGATGCCGGCAGATGACGCGCCTGCCGAGCAGGAAGCGGAGAAACCAGCGGAGCAGCCGCAAGCTGAGGCCGCCGACATCAACATCTGGGTCTGGTGGCCCGATCCGGTGGCATCCGTGGAGCAGATGGGCGCGAATTACTCGGAAGCCAATCCCAACGTCAGCGTGACTGCGGAAGCGGTTTCCGGTTACTGGGACAATTTGCAGGCGGCCTTCGTTGGTGGCACGGGCCCGGACATCTACTTGATGAACAGCGTGAACTACTTCGCGTGGTCCAACAAGGAGATTCCTGCCGACATTACCGCGCAATTCAAGGCCGACCCCATCGCCCAGGATTTTGCCGCCAACGCCTGGAAGACCGGCATCGACTTCTACACCTACAAGGGTGAGAAGATGTACGGCGTGCCAGGCATGATGACGAGCATCATCACGCTCTTCAACGAGGACGCCGTAAACGAAGGCGGCTTCGCGGTGCCGTCCGAGCTGGGCACGGACTGGAATTGGGACTTGCTGCAGGAGTACGCCATCAAGCTCACGGAGCGGGAGGGCGACAACGTCACGCGCTACGGCATGTTCGCGGCCGATGCCCTCGAACAAGGCTGGCTGAACTACGTGCGCGCCAACGGCGGCGACTTCTTGAGCGACGATTTGCGCTGCGTCATCGACAGCCCGGAATCGGCGGAGGCGTGGCACTTCTGCGTAGACTTGGCGCTCAAGCATCGCGTTTCGCCGTCCCGCGACCAGATTGCTGACCTGAGCCAAGGCATGGCGGGCCGCGGCGGTCGTTTTGCCCTCTTTGGCAGCGGCCAAGTCGTCCTTTGGACGGCGGCTTCCAACAACGTCAAGTTCCTGAACGAGGCCTGGCCCGGCTCCGGCTTCACCTGGGACTACGGCTACGTGGCTGCTTCGCCCAATACGGGCAACCCGGGCGGCACCACCAACATCGTCGGCTGGTGTATGAACACCAACTCCAAGTCCCCCGACCAGGCGTGGGGCGTTTTCGCCAATATGATGACCAAGGATTCCCAGGACATTCTGGCGCGGGCGGACGTGTTGCGGCCGGCGCGCGATGACTCCGCGCAACTCTACTACGATCCCGAGGTCACCGACGGGCCCGCGAACCGGATAGCCGCGTTCGAGATGTTCCAGTGGACTACCAACTTGCCCACGCACGACGTCGTCTCGTGGGGCGAGATGCTTGGTCCCATGGGCGTGTGGGCGCCTGAGATCTTTGCCGGAACCGTTGGCGTGGAGGAAGGCCTGAAAAACATGGCGGCGGAGACGAATGCGCTCTTCGACTCCGCAACGTCATAGACCGGCAGCGCAGAACTCTTCCCCAAGGTTCATCCCGTAATCCACTGCTGTAGGGGCGAGTTACCGGAGCTACGGGAAAATGCCCCGTAGCTCCGGGACGGCATTTGGGGCGCCAATCTCGACTGAGAGGTTGCTTGTGTAGGCTTAGAGCGTCCCCTAGGTGAGCGCTTGAGTTGGAGGATTTCTTGCCCTTACCTTGTGGCACGCCCAGGTTGCGCCTTGGGAGTGGCGCCACAGGGATGTGCTACTGTTGAACCGCAGCGTGCTGCCAGACGAGCGCGCTCGCCGGCATGCCTGACTGCGAAAGGAAAACTGGCAGATGGCCACTCTGGACTACCGCACTGAAGAGAAGGTATATGCCTTTGAGACGGACGAGATTCAGGGCGCCTTGCGCCCCGGCAATGAATTCCCGCATCACGGCCTGACGCACTTGGTGCACAGGGCCACCGGCATTGAATTCGTGCACCCGTTGTACGCCATACTGAACCTGTACCGCTTCATGCACCGCGATCCGGCGGGCGGGGCCGCGACCGGCATGGATAGCGACCTTGGCAATCCGCGCCAGGGCGAGCGCCACGTTGAGGCGGACGCAACCAGTGTGACGCTGCGCTGGGCACTGCAAGCGCCGACGCACCCTGAGATGGCCATTCGCTACGAGATCGTGGAGCCGGCCACGATTGACATGACCGTGACTGTTACGCCTAACGCAATCGCTCATGATTTCGAGGCCTTGCTGGCGTGCTACTTCGATCCCGTGCACGTACCCCACGTCTACTTGGCCCGCGATAGATTCGAGCTTGAGGATGAGCCGGGCCTCTATGCCGACGAGCCCGAGCTTGCGCCCGTTAACGTGAATCCGGTCTTTCGCGGCGGCGTGCTGGCCTATCCGCGCGATGAAGACGCCGTGGGCATCAGTGTGGACGGCCGTTGGCGGGATATTGCCCGCTTCTCGCCGATGCGACGGTACAAGCTGCCGGTGTGCTTCCAGGCCGACCGCCAGCAGCGCGTGGCCGCCGTGCTCATGTCCCGGCCTGATGATTGCTTTGCGGTGTCGAGCGGCTACGATAGTCCCGACGCGCGGGACCGTTTCCATAAGCACAACCCGCTCTATCTGTCGCTCTTCGGCGGCAAGCTGGAACCAGGCGAGAAACGCACGGCGCGGGCGCGGCTGGTGGTCACCGAGCTTGACGAGACGTTCTCGCAACCCTTGGAGCACTACGCGGCATTTCTGGCTGAGACGGGCGGCGAATGACAGTGCGTGCAACTTCGGGCAGAGAGGGTAAACTTCGCATTGCCGTGCTGGGCGTCGGGGCGGCCCCCGGTTCGCGGGCACGGCAGTTCTTGGCGACCATCGCCCGCCTCACCGACCACTATGTGTTGGCCGCGATCTGCGACCGCAACGCTGACATCCTCGACCAGGTGGGTGCGCTCTACGGAGCTGAGGCCCGCTATACCGATGTGCGCACGCTGTTCGCGAACGAGCGGCCGGATGTGGTTCTCAGTCTGACCCCGAAAGACTCCCACGTCGTCATGGCGCTCACCGCGGCCCGCCACGGCTGCCACGTTCTTACCGAGATACCGGTCGCGCTCACGCGTCGGCATGCCCATGCCATCGCGGAGACCTGCCGGGAGCACGGCGTCCTGTGGGAGGTGGCGGAACAGGTGTGGCTCTGGCCTAAAGAGCGGCTGAAGCGGCAGATTATCGACGCCGGCCTGATTGGCGACGTGACCCACGCCCGGCTCTGGTACCAGACGGGACAATACCACGGCTTTAGCGGCATTCGCGCTCTGATCGGCGCCCCGGCCGCGCGCGTGCTCGGCTACTGCGGCGAGGTGCCGACCGAGCCCTATACGGCCTATGGCGGCGAGCCGGAACGTTCCTTGAAATGGGATTCGGGAGTGATCGAGTTTGCTAATGGTGTCGCATGCCTTTTTGAAAAGCCGCCGCGTGTGTTTCCTTCCACGCACATCACATTCCCCACCGGCTGGGAGATCGAGGGGACTAAGGGCTACCTGAACCGCGAGGTGTTGGTGCAGTACACAGAGGGGCAGTCGCTCACGTACCCGTTTGAGGAGCACTACTCAGAAAACAACGGTGAGACGGTGGTTCATTCCCTGTCCGTCGCCACCGATCCGCCCGTAGTGTGGCGGAATCCTTACGCACAATACGGGATCGGCTCGCAAGATGACGCTTCCAAGGCGGACATCTTAACCAGCTTCCACACTGCGATCACGGAAGGTTCGCAGCCCCAATACGGCGTGGCCGGCGGATTGCGGGACTACGAGCTCTGCCTGGCGGTGCGCGAGAGCGCCGACCGCGGCAACACGTGGGTCGATTTGCCGCTGGGCCCGCCAACGGCAGTGGAGGAACAGATCGAGGCAGAGTTTCTGCGGCGCTACGGCCACGATCCAATTGCGGAGACAGATGCCCTGCTTGACGCGCCGTTTACGCGGTCGGCAACCCTATGGCCGGTCACCCACTGGCTATAGGCCAAGCAGCAGCCCGCTGACCGGTAGCGCAGGTTTGCAGCCCGCGTCACGTCTGGTAGCGCAGGTTTGCAACCTGCGTTGCGGCAGCGGAAGAGGCCCAATGGTAGTAAGCCAAGCAGCGGCTTGATGACCGGTAGCGCAGGTCTGTGACCTGCGTGGCACCAGCGGCAAGCACCCAGCGACGGCAGAACAGACCTGAAGAGAGTAGACGGGTAGCGCAGTTTGTAACCTGCGTGGCACCAGCGAAAAGTGCACATCAACCGCGCGAAAGACTACAGAACCCGCGCCCGTCTGCAGAGTCGCACGCTGCATCGCGGGTGAATGCGACACGGCTGGAGAGAAGCAAGGGGATGATAGCGCTGGACGGTACCGTTGCCTTAGTGACCGGGGCTTCCAAAGGCATCGGCCAAGCGATCGCCGTCGCGCTGGCAGCCGCTGGAGCGCACGTGGGTGTCAATTATCTCACCGACCGAGCAGGGGCTGAGGCCACCTGCGAGGCCGTCGCGGCGACCGGTCGCGAGGGGCAGCCGCTCCACGCCGACGTGAGCGACCCCGTTGCCGTGGCACAGATGTTTGGCGAGCTGCAGGCTCACTTCGGCAGGCTGGATATACTCGTCAATAACGCCGCTATCGGCAGCCGCCACGCAGGGTCGTTTGCCGATTACCCCTTCAGCGCCTGGCAGCGAGTCTTTGCGGTGAATCTGGATGGCGTCGTACACTGCACACAGGCAGCGTTGCAGACCATGCTATTGCAGGAAACGGGAGGCCGGATCGTCAATATAAGCTCATCGCACAGCCTCGTCTTTCAGCGGCACACAACCCCCTATACCGTTGCCAAGGGCGCGCTCAACACGTTGACGCAGGCCTTGGCGGTCGAGTTCGGGCCGCAGGGGATTACGGTCAATTGCATTGCCGCCGGTGCAGTCTCGACCCCGGGGTGGCCCGCTTCACCAAAGGGCAGAGACGCATGGATGCGCCGCGCGCCCCGCGCCCGCATGGGCAGGGCGGAAGATATTGCCGATGCGGTCGTGTTTCTTGCCTCACCCCAGGCAGACTATATCACCGGACAGATTCTCTGCGTCGACGGCGGCTACGTGCACAGCGTGACGCCGCTGCCATGATACGTGCCAAAGGACAACACCATGCCTCCCTCACCCCAGCCGCTTGACTACCTGCCGCATCTCCCGCCGAAATGCGACTATGGCATCGGCGTGGTCGGCGCGGGCAGTATTGCGCAGGCCGGTCACCTGCCGGCCTACCGCAGCGCCGGATTCAACGTGGTAGGCATCTTCGATGCCGATACGGCTAAGTCAGAGGCGCTGGCGGCAGAGTTTAGCACGGATTCCTTTCCTACGCTGGAGGCGCTCTTGGAATCACCGGACGTGGCAGTGGTGGATATTGCCACGCCCACGATCAGCCATCCGCCGCTCGTCGAGGCGGCCGTTGCCGCCGGTAAGCACGTGCTTTGCCAGAAACCCCTCACCTATGACATTGCCAAAGCGGAATCTATGGTGCGCGCAGCAGCCGACGCCGGGGTGCGCCTCGCGGTCAACCAGAACGGCCGCTGGGATCAAGCCTTCCGTTCGGTCTACGCCCTCAAGCAACGCGGCGACTTGGGCGATCTGACGTACGTGCAGATCGATCGGGTCGGTCCTTTGCGTTGGGAATTGTGGCCGTGGCTGTGGAACCGCCCGCGTGTGCTGATCGTCGAAGACGCGATCCACTTCCTCGACGTCGTGCGTTTCATCTTGGGGGAGCCGGAATGGCTTTTTGCCGCCGGTTTTCACGCGGGTGACGAACGCATCAAGGGCGAGACCTCGGCGGTGATCACGCTGGCCTGGCCCGACGGCGCGCACGGTTTACTGCTCAACCACGCGGGCATCTGGGACGACGATACGCACGCCACGTACCGCTTCGAAGGCACGGTGGGCGTAGCCAAAGGCGAGCTTGGGGTCTTTTACAACTTTCCTTACGGCCGTGAGGATACGCTTGCATACCGCAGCGAGCGGTACGGCGCTGCGTGGATTGCGCCGGAACTTCAAGGCAAGTGGATTCCGGATGCGCTGGTGGGCCCAATGGCCGAATTATTCACCGCAATCCAAGAAGACCGCGAGCCCATGAACAGCGGCGCCGACAACCTGCGTACTCTGTATTTGGTAGAAGCAGCCTATGATTCGATCTCCGAGGGACGAGCGGTGCGCCCGCGCACACTGCAGGGCCAATGACGTTTTGCGCAACAGCAGTCCGGAGTGCCAAGTAGTTGATTTCACACCAGCGACCGCTGCTTCTTCCCTCGCCCTGGAGGGAAAGGGATAGAGAGTTGAGGGATTGAAAGTGGTCACTGGTCAAACGAGGAGAAGATGGATTCCCGTTTTCGCGGGAATGACGGACAGAGTGGCTCTCTTGGCAATTGTGGAAATGACGGATAGTGCCGCACCTCCTGACGTAGCGCGGGGGCTTGTCCCCCGCCCGCAGGAGAAGCAATTCTCCGCGGGAAGAAGGCAAAGACAGGTTCCCACACTTGTAGGAATGACGGACAGAGTGGCTCATATCGGTGTAGCGCGGGGGCTTGTCCCCCGCCCGCAGGAGAGGCAACTCTCCGCGGGAAATTGCGACACCGTAGCATGTGGGGCCCTTCCCCCGCATTGAAAATTTAGTGCCCACACGCCAGAAGTAGACTTGGAGAAAAGACATGCGACTGCGCTTTGCCGCCATCGGCATTCACATTCACGGTCCCGGTTCGATCAAGGAAATCCTCGCTGCGGGGGACACGGAACTCGTCGCCATCGCCGAGAGCGACCCTGAGCGGCGCGCCGAAATTTCCCTTCAGTACGACGTGCCGATTTACGCCGGCCATGAGGAGATGCTGGATGCGCTGAAACCGGACCTCGCCACAATTTGCAATGCGCACCATGAAAAAGCGGAAGCAATTTTGGCCTGTCTGGCGCGCAACGTGCACGTCCTCGTCGATAAGCCGATGGTCATTGAATTGGAGGATTTAGCAAGGGTCGAGCAGGCCCTGGCGACGAGCACTTCCGAGTTGCAGATGATGGTGACCGAGCGCTTCGCTCCGCCGTTCGCGCGCCTTAAGGAGTTGGTGGATTCCGGGTTTCTGGGCGAGATTGCCGGGTGCGTCGCCACGCGGCCCCATGAATTCGCCCTGGCCGAGCGCGAGCCCTGGATGCTGGAAGAAAGCAAAGAAGGCGGCCCCATCGTTGACCTCATGATCCACGACATCGACCTGGCGCGCTGGTATTCCGGCGCGAGTGTGCAGTCGGTGACGGCCCACCACGCGCAGCGCCGCTGGCTTCAGTATCCTGGCTTCAACGACGTCGCCCACGCCATGTTCCTCATGGATTCGGGCATCGTCGCCACCATCGAGGCCGACTGGCTGACGCCCCGCACAACGCCGTGGGACTGCCGCTTTTTCCTCACGGGCACCGAGGGCGCTGCCGAGGTCCGTAGCCTGCACTTCAGCGACCTGCTCTACTGGCGGCACGAGGAACCGCGCGTCCACGTGCAGTTTGGCCGCGACCGTCCGGATTCCAGCGGCCAGGACCTCGTGCGCCGCATTAGGGGTCAATCACCAATAATCGCAACCGCGCGGGATGCGATTGATTCGACCCGCGCGGTGCTCAGCGCCAGAGAAGCCGCGCGCACAGGGAGTAGTCTCTCCCTTTAGGTATGCTTGCGAAGCCCTGGAACCCAACTTCCGCACCTAGACTACGAAGATTGGCTTTATCCCCATCTAGTGGGATGGTTGAGGTGGGGGAGTAAAATTGCTTCAAAGCTAACAATGCCAGGGCAGCCACACCCTTCCGGAGGCCGGCTCTTGCCGGATTGGCGGACTCTTGCAGGATTCCCCTCGGGGGAATCCTGCCTGACCTGCTCTTAGACTCAATTCTTTCCTCTCTCTGTCCGGTTACCTACCCGGGAGAACGGTAACAGCTATGATGGCAAGCACAGGCCGTTGCATGGAATAGTCATCTCAACCAAGAAAAACCAAATAGAGCCGAGGCGTAATCTATGAATCTTCTCTTCATCACCGCAGACCAGCAGCGCTGGGACAGCTTGCCGTGCTACGGTCGGGACTTTATGCAAACGCCAAACCTTGACCGGCTCGCGCGCGAGGGCACGGTGTTCGAGCGCTGCTACGTGCCCGCGCCGCTCTGCGTGCCTACGCGCGCGGCGTTGCTGGGTGGTCAATGGCCGTCCGCCATCGGCGTTCTCGGCAACTCGCACTGGCTCGACGAGGGCAGGTTGCCAGTCTGGCCCCAAGTGCTGACCGACGCGGGGTATAACACCGCCGCCATCGGCAAGATGCACTTCTTTCCCTGGGACGCGCGTAATGGCTTTGGGGAGCGCATCAGCGCCGAAGACAAGCGGCATACCTACCTACCTGACGACCATAGCAAGTTTCTGCGCGCCCACGGCCACAAGCGCGCGCACCCTACCCAAAACCCCGGCTACTTTGACACGCTGAACGCCTCGGTCACGCCGCTGCCCAAGCGCTTTCACGTGGACGGCTTCATCGGCGATCAGGCCGCTGATTGGCTGGCGCAGAACAGTAAAGAGCCTTTCGCCGCGTGGGTGAGTTTCGCCGGACCCCATGACCCGTACGACCCGCCGGAAGAGATGGCGGACATGTACTACGGCGCGCCGATTCCCGCGCCTGTCGGCTCGCGGGCGGAGCTGGTCAACAAGCCCCGCGCGCAACAGCAGGCGGGCAAAGAGAATATTACGAACTCTATGTATCGCATGAGCCCTGCGGAGGCAACGCCGGAGCAGCACCGCATGTGGCGCGCCCACTACTACGCCAACATATCGCTCATTGATGAGGAAGTCGGCAAGATGCTGGCTGCGCTGGAAGCGAACGGCGTGCTCGACGAAACGCTCATTATCTACACCGCGGACCACGGTGACGCGCTTGGCGATCACGGCCTGCCTTACAAGGGCTTCTTCTACGAGTCGATGGCGCACGTGCCGCTCATAATCCGGGGACCGGAAGTTCGCGCAGGTGCGCGGAGCCCAGCGCTCGTGAGCTCCCTCGACTATGTTCCGCTCTTCTACACCACCTGCGGCATAGAGCCGCCGGACACCTTACAAGGCAAGAGCCTCGCGCCTCTGCTGAGCGAACCGACGCTCCCCCACCGCGACACGGTCTTCAGCGAGAACATGGGCAGCCAGATGGTGCGTGACGCGCGCTACAAATACGCGCACTACGCCACGGGCGAGAGCGAGCTCTACGACCTGGAATCCGACCCCGACGAAGTCAACAATCTTGCGCTGAGCCGTGAACACGCGGAGGTTGCTGCCCGGATGCGCGGCTTGCTTTGCGAGCACAACCTGCAAAACCATGCCTACCAGAGCGCCGCCGTCTCGCGCCCACAAGAAGCCTTCCGCACCAAGTTGGAAGAAGCCTACTCGGTAGAAGATGCCTATAAGGCGGCCAAAGCGTGAGGTTACGTGACCGTCTGCAGCTTGCTGTCACTAGACGAGACCCTTGCGTTCCCTGAGCCTTCAGGCGAGAAGCCCCCTTCTCCCTGGGGAGAAGGCAGGGATGAGGTGATTTGGTACCTATGCAGCCAAGCCCCAATTTTAAGCGGGAGGCATACAAGTGCCATTGAAAGTTGAATTTGGCAGGGTCGACAGTGTCCTAACGGCGTCACGCGACGTTTCGTGGTTCCGTTGCACGCCGGTAATCACCCGGTCGGCAAATCTCATACCCTTTGCGCGCTCCTGAATCGGACCGCACCTACTATAATAATGCGTAGTCGTCAGGACTCGAAGTTCGATACACAAATGCAGGCCGTCGTTTGGCGGGATAGCTACCCAAAGGGAGATTTCAACCGTGGCAGACATTCGGGTCGGATACCACACAATTACGTGGGGCATGGATGGATTTGAGCAAGCGCTGGACGAGATTGCCGCGCTGGGCTTCAAGGGCTTTGAGACCTTCGCGGCGGTGGTGGACACCTACGGCGATAAGGTCAGCGAGTTTCAGGACATCATCGCGCAGCGGGATTTGGAGCTTGTCACCGTCTATGGCGGCGGGCCCATGAATGAGGCCCACCGCATGGATGAAATGGTTGCCCGCAACGTGGGCTTTGCCAAGTTCTTGGCTGCTCACGGTGCCGACCGGCTGGTCTTGGGCGGTGGTTCACGCGCGCCGGACGGCCCAACCGACGAAGAACTGCTTAATCAGGCCCACTGCATGGATGAAATCGGCCGCCGCTGCCTGGACTTTGGCGTCCTCGCCTGCTACCACCCGCACTACGCGACCACTGTGGAGAATGAAGAAGAGATTGAGATCATGATGGACTACACCGACCCGCGTTATGTCTTCCTCTGTCCCGACACGGCGCACCTGCGCAAAGGCGGCGGCGATGAACTGAAGGTAGTGCGCACGTACGCCGACCGCGTGAAGTACGTCCACTTGAAAGATTGGGACCCGCAAGCTTTCTCAGACTCCCAAACGGTGCAGGCGCAAGGCGCCGATGCGGCAACCGCCATTCTGCCTGACTTTGTAGAGCTCGGTACCGGCGTAGTGCACGTGAAAGAGAGCGTGCAGGTGCTGCAGGAGAGCGGTTACGCGGGCTGGCTCATGATCGAGCTCGACCGCTCCCGCACCACGCCCAAGGACAGCGCCGCGACGAATAAAGCCTTCGTCGAGCAGGAGTTGAACCTGCCGGTGGGGTAGCGAAGAGCCTATGCAATAGGTGGTTACCGTCCATGCTTCGACAAGGGCTTCGCGAAGCCCACTCAGCACGAACGGTGACGGGAAAACCGTTGGGCTCCTATCGACACGATGTTGGTACTATCACTCGACGCAATGAAACTATTGACACGAAAAAAGGTTTTCCACGATGAAACGAGAGAGTTGCCGTTGATTTAGCTCCTCAGTAGCGCGGGGGCTTGCCCCCCGCTCTTTGCCTCGCGTAAGGGGGGAAACTCCCGAAGCCGTATCGGGTCTGATGTCTGGTGTGGCGCAGGGGTCATCCCTCGCAAACCCGCGTGAGAAGGATCATGTCATCGAATTCTCTCTCAAGGCAACGCCACCATAAACGTATTCGCCTTGACCGCAGACTTTATGGCCAACTGGGAACCATCTGTTCTGTAACTATTGGCACGCGAGCGCGGCGCTCAGTCTTCGCAGAGCCAGGGAATGCTCAAGCTGCCCAAGAAATCCTATATGGACATGCCTGCAAGACCGGCGTTCGGGTCTATGCCTATTGCTTGATGCCAAACCATGTTCATCTTGTGCTCGGGCCGTCTCCGACACACGACATCATCGTGTTCGTTGGTCAATTCAAGAATATGGCGCAGCGTGCTGTCTGGAGTAAGGGAGTGACCGGCAGAATCTGGCAAGCGAGCTTCTGGGATCGGTTCTTGCGAAAAGAAGAGAGCCTTGATGAGGTAGTAAGGTATGTGCTCCATAATCCAGTGCGAAAGGGTCTCGCTGAGAAGTGGCAAGACTATGAATTCTCTGGGTCACTGGTATACGATTTGGGTGAAGAACTCTGAAATCGGCCTTTCGATCGAAGGGGCGGGGGCCAAGCCCCCGCGCTACAGCAGGATAGTGATAACCGCAATCCTTGAGCCTGTCGAAGGTGTTGAGGCGTAACATGGGAAGTCGGCTTGAGGGTTTGACCCTATCGGAGCAAAGTGGGGGGGACTAGCCCCCGGCTGCCAAGAATGCGCGTTCTTTGCCCCAGGGCAAAAGGAAACAGTGAGAGAATTGCTGATTGCCTGCGTTTCGCATCACCCATTTGGATGCCGAATCGAACCTCACGAGAGTCGCCTCTCCAGTGAAGAGGCGGGGGACAAGCCCCCGCGCTACTGAGTGTTACTGAGTGTGGCATCTGCTCCTTGAGCGGCGCAGATAGAGAGTTGCAGAGAGTGTAGTTGGAGTATTCGCATCGTCACAAAATCGCAATCGCAATGTGCGTGGTGGTCGGCGAAACAAGTGGAACAATGAAGGAACCTGCATTATGAAACGCGTTGGCATCATCGGTTGTGGGCAGATCGCCGCACGAGGGCACTTGGAGGGGTATACAGCACTGGCGGACCGTATCAGCGTCGTCGCGGTGGCGGACCCTGCGGCGGAGCGGCGCGACCTGTTGGGCGACCATTTTCAGATTCCAGCCGAAGCACGCTACGACGACTATCATAGATTACTCGCCCGTGGCGATCTGGACTTCGTGGATATCTGTCTGCCCCACCACCTGCACCATCCGGCCACGCTTGCCGCTGCCGCGGCGGGGCACAACATCCTCTTGGAGAAACCTATCGCCGCCCGCGAGAATGAGGCTTTGGAGATGATTGCGGCCGTGGAAAAGGCCGGCATCGTTTTCTCGCTGATCCACAACTATTCGCGGCAGTCTGTGCCTGCCCGCATTCTGGAGCTCGTGCACGCAGGCGCGATCGGCACACCCTACCTGGTGCGGTATGAAGGTTTCGGCGACTATCATTACCTGGGCACCGCGGCGTATGATCCAAGCTGGCGGGCCGATGCCGGTCGCGGCGGGGGCGGCGCATTGCTCGACAACGGCTACCACAGCATCTACCTGGCGCGGTACGTAATGCAGTCCGAGGTCCGTGAGGTCTTTGGTGCGGTGGGCACGTTTGCCCGCGACTTTGAGGTGGAAGACACCGCCCTCGCGCTCCTGCGCCACGAAAGCGGCGCCATCACCTCGATACAGAACGGCTGGGGCGCGGATAAGAGTATGCCGGCCCGTGAAGTCCAGGGATCAGAGGGGTCAATTCTGCTCAG
Organism: Chloroflexota bacterium; assembly: GCA_965207135.1. Lineage (GTDB taxonomy): Bacteria > Chloroflexota > UBA11872 > VXOZ01 > VXOZ01 > VXOZ01. Next base: position 634,934 of record OZ242272.1, read on the forward strand.
GGGCAATACGGAACACCCTATCGAGCTTTGGAAGGGCGACCAATGTGCATATCCCGCGCCTATGCCTGCTGAGCCAAGCGATTACGCGCAAATCTTCAGCGCGTATTGCGACGCGTTGGACGGCAAGGGTCCGGTGCCGACGCCCGCCGAGGATGGCCTGATGAACCTGCGCATCATCCTCGCCGCCTACGAAGCCAGTCGCACCGGCAGCGTCATAAAGCTCTGAGCTCGCTGACGCGTTGCGCAGGTAGCTCAGGTTCGCGACCTGAAAAAGACGGTGTTGCAGAATTTGGCCCGTGTCGGGCCAAACGCGCGGTTGCTCCATCCCAATTGCCAGCGGCACTCCATGCGGTCACCCAGACCCACGCGCTACGCAAGGGCTCATGCGTGACCTGAAGGCTTGGCTTTGCATGTTGCCTGAAGTCTCCGTTGGTGCAGCGGCTTGGCATTGGTGCCTCCTGCGGTCGCGAGCCCTGCCTTCGAGTTGCACTGCTCGGTCCTGTGTGGTATATCCATTAAATTAAGAGCATTGCATTGCATTTCTAACTTTCTAATAAACATGCGGGCAATTTAGCACAAATGAAGCAATTGGGTTAAAGAATTCTAAGGGCGATCTATGGCTGAGGCGAAGCAAGAAAAGGAAGGCGCGGCGACCGACGCACAGTTGCGGCGGGAGTTGCAGGCCATGGTGGCGGCGCATCAGGAGTTGGGGGAGCGCTTCGGCACCGAATTGGCCGATTCCTTTGTCGAGCGCCTGCATGCCACCATTGATCAGCGCATTGAGGCGCGCATCAAGCACCGCAAGGGCAGCGCGTCTCCCTTGGTCCTGCCGGTACTTTCACTAATTGCCGGTCTCCCGGCCATGGCAATCGCCGGTGCCATTGCGGGTCCCTTTGTATCTCCCACAGTTATCCTGTCTCCCTGGATCGCCATCATCATACTGAACATCATCTGGGCCGTAGGCAGACGGGACTGAACTGGGCAATGACCGGATGTACCTGTGGCTGTCACGCGGCCTGACGACAAGAGCGCGCGTAAGCGCATCAGAGACGCAGGCCTGGGCGTACCAACGCGAACCACACGTATCCAGGTAGAAAGAAACAGATCATGAGCAAGAAAAAGGACGACCGGGGCAAGAAGGAGCGCAAAGAGGCTAAGAGCACCCGCGAGGAGTTGGACGCCATCCTTTCCGCGCGGCAAGAACTCGGCACCGAGTACAACGAAGAACTCGCGGACATGCTGATGGAGCGGCTGGACGACGTGATCGACCGGCGCGTGGAAGCGCGTCTGGATAAATCCCCAAAGAGTTCTCTTTCGCCCGCCGTGCCGATTACGACTCTTGCTCTTGCAATTCCCTTGACCGCGATTGCGGCCGCTATGCTTGGCATTAGGGGAGTTCTCATCGTCTGGGCCGCGTTGATCATTGTCAATGTTCTGTATTCGGGTAAGAAGCTTGGCGATATCTTCTAGCGGTTCCGGCACAAGCGAGGCAATCCCCAAGCTAGTTCCGTGTCACGTCTGTAAGTAGGGCACTTGGGACAGAAAACAAAGTTGGTGCCATGACAAGCACTACGGTGTCGAACAAAAGGACTATCAACATGAGCAGCAGCGTGGCCGGAAAAAACAAAGATGAGCGCGCAAAAGCGGACGGCGCCCGGGAGGAACTGGACGCTATCCTCTCGGCGCGGCAGGAACTCGGCGCGGAATACAACGAGGAACTGACCGACATGCTCATCGAGCGTCTGGATACCGTGATCGACCGCCGCGTGGAAGCACGCTTGCAGAACCTCAAACCGAAGAGCGTGTCGCCCGCCGTCCCCATTTGCTCGCTCGTCTTCGCAATTCCGGCGACCGCGATCATGTTTGAGTACGGTGCGGGAATTCTGGGAGTTGGTCTCGTTTGGGCAGCGATCGTCATCATCAACGTCTTCTACTCCGGCAAGAAGATCAGCGATATCTTCTGACCGTTTCCGGCATTGTTGCGGTACTAATCGCATGCGGATTAGCAAATGGAAAACTACGAGTTCTGGGCCACGATCGCCACCGTCGTGCTGGCAGCTATTGCGGTTGCCACGTTCGTTACGCATGGCCAGAATAACCTGCGCAACGAGCTCCGCGCAGAAATACGCGAGATAAGTACGCGCGTACACGAACTGGGCATTCGCGTTTCCAATCTTGAGCAGCGCGTGGCCCGCCTGGAGGGGTTGTTTGAGGGCTTGCGGGATTTGCTTAGGCGCGGGGAAGCGAGCAAAGAAGAACACCCATAGGCCGTCTCTTCCCCCAATGACGATTGATGGCGTAGTAGGGGCACGATATGTCGTGCCCCTACGCCGTTAATGCGGGAGAGTGCCTGTTCCGCACGCTTAGCGACGCAATTCAGTTCCACCGCGTTCCCGGTTCCCGCATCCGCCGGATTCACCAGCGACGGGGTGACTGTATTCTCTATTTTTTCCCCTGGCTCTGCCGTGTTGCCCCATATCGCTTGGCGCGGCGCTGCCATGCATGCCTTGCTCCTTACCTCTGCGTTATCATTGTGCAACATTCACGTAATGGTTAATATAGACGTAGCAGGCGCTTGCATGGTTGCTCGTCCGCTCAGTTGGATTACGGAGAGGATTGCGAGTTTGCACGGCCATAGGAGTCCGCGTGAATCCAAGCCGGGTGCACGGGTAGCCATGCGCTGCGAGGTAGGTGTGGCTGCGGGCCTTTCAGGTCATGTATCAACCAGATGGGACGCAGGTTATAAACCTGCGCTACCGGAGGACGTGGATTGTGCGAATGCCCAAGCTGCCTTCGGCGAGAGGCTTGTGGCTTCACATGACAAGACGTAAGCACGTAACCAATACGGAGCGGCGCGCATGATGTATGGCGGCGGGTGGCACATGAACCGCCCGTACCGATCAGACGAAGACCAGCCCAAGGTGGCGCTCACGGCTGCCGGCGTGCGCCGTGTTTTCGGCTACCTGGCGCCGTACTGGCCGCACGAAATCGTCATCCTCATCTGCGTGCTTGCCGTCACCGGCCTTGGCTTGATCCCGCCGCTCCTCATACGTAGCGTTATCGACACCGCCTTACCGGGTAAAGACTTCGGCCTGCTCAACCTGCTCGTCTTCGGCATGGTTGCCTTGCCGTTCCTCTCCGGCCTGATCAGCGTGTTGCAGAGCTACCTGAACGCACTGGTCGGCCAGGGAATCGTCTACGACCTGCGCAAGCAACTCTTCCGGCACATGCAGCGCATGTCGCTGCGCTTCTTCACCAAGACTCGCAGCGGCGAGATCATCTCCCGCATCAACAACGACGTCGCCGGCGTGCAGAGCGTCATCGCCGGCACCATCATCTCGATCATCACGAACATCTTTACGGTGCTGTTTACGATCGTCGTGCTCTTTCTCATGAACTGGCAACTAGCAATTATTGCCCTCATTGTTACACCGGCCTTTGTGCTGCCGACGCGGCGTGTAGGGCGCTACCGGCGTCAGGTTTCCCGCGAGACCCAGGAGAAGCAGGCCGATCTCAGCGCCTTCCTCCACGAGATGATGAATATCAGCGGCTACCTGCTCATGCGCACGTTCTCCGGCGAACAGCGCGCGGACACGCGTTTTCGCGGTATCGGCCAGGATCTGCTGCGCCTCAACATCAAGCAGGCCATGGTGGGCCGCTGGTTCTTCATGTTCTTGGGCCTGTTCGCCTCCATCGGCCCCGCGGCGATCTACTGGTTCGGCGGCCGCCAGGTGATGCAAGAGGAACTAACCCTTGGCACCATTGTCGCCTTTGTCGCGTTTCTGCGGAATCTTTACGGTCCGTCGTCCCAACTGGCGAATGTCTACGTGGACGTGCAGGGCGCGATGGCGTTGTTCGACCGGATCTTTGGTTACTTGGACATGGAGCCGGAGATTTTCGATACGCCGGGCGCGCGTGAGGTCTCCACTGTGCAGGGGCGGATCTCCTTCGATGATGTCTGGTTCCGCTACAACGACGAGGCAGCCTGGGCGCTTCAAGGCATTACGTTTACGGCCGAACCAGGCGAGATGATTGCTCTCGTTGGCCCCAGCGGCGCGGGCAAGACGACGCTGACGTATCTCATCCCGCGCCTCTACGATCCGGTGAACGGGCAAGTGCGGCTGGATGACTTCGACCTGCGCGACCTGCAATACCTGTCGCTCATGCGGCACGTCGGCGTGGTAACGCAAGAACCGTTCTTGTTCCATACGTCGCTGCGGGAAAATTTGCTCTACGCGAATCCGGAAGCAACGGAAGCGGATGTAGTTGAGGCCGCCAAGGCAGCGCAGATTCACGACTTCATTGAGGGCCTGCCGGAAAAGTATGAGACGGTGGTGGGCGAGCGGGGCTTCCGGCTCTCCGGCGGCGAGAAGCAACGCGTGGCCATCGCCCGCGTCTTCCTCAAGAACCCACGCATCATCATCCTGGATGAAGCCACGTCCTCGCTCGATTCGCAGTCCGAAGAGCTAATTCAGCAGGCACTAAACACGCTGCGCCAAGGCCGCACCAGTTTTGTCATCGCCCACCGTCTCTCCACCGTCCGCGCTGCCGATCGCATCCTGGTGCTCGAGGAGGGCCGCGCCGCCGAGTCCGGCACACACGAGGAATTGCTGGCGCAGGGCGGCCTCTACGCCAAGCTGCACAGCATCCAGTTCCGCACCGAGCCGGAGCCGCCATCCGCGCCTGAAGCCGAGTCCGTTGGTCCTATGCCGCCGTTTGGCCGTCGCAGACCGGGCGGCGGGAGAATGCCCGGCTTTGAAGGCCCAGGGCAGTCTCCTGGCAGCGACCGGGACTGAGGCCAAGTGCATTGGCGACGTGCGCGTCGGAATCCCTTATTCGAGTGCGCTTCGACAGGCTCAGCGAACGGCACAGTGCCGATTGCCTGAGAACGGGACCGCTCGTGGGAGTAACTCTCGTCTAGAGACTGCGCAACTACCTTTTGAGAGAGTGGTGCTCCCTCAGCAGCGGGCCAATCCGCTCGTCATTGAGTGATGCCAATGGCTGGCGGTAGGACGGCTTGTCTGGAAACGAAACCGTTCGTGCTGAGCTAGTCGAAAGTCAAAAGGCTTCGTACCTTGCCCAAATCCTGTTGCCGATTGCACGGCAGAGGCTGAAGGAGCAAAGCTAACCTTGCTCCTTCAGCGCGTGTGGCGCGAGCACAGCGGCGGCGTGGGTCACGTCCTGTTCCATCTGTTCGATCAGGTTCTCGACAGATGAAAACTTCAGTTCGTCGCGGAGCTTCTCTACAAAGTGCAGGTGGAGGACTTGGTCATACAGGTCGCCGCTGTAGTCCAGCAGAAAGGTCTCGATGGTCCGCTCGTTCGTATCGTCAAAGGTAGGGCGCACGCCTATGCTGGTGACTGCCGGGTGCGCAATGGCGTCGCTCGCCGCTGGAATCGTCGCGATGGTGGCGTAAATGCCGTGGCCGGGCACGGCCAGCGGCTCGGCAAGGTGCAGGTTTGCCGTCGGGAAGCCCAAGAGCCTCCCCCGTCCGGCGCCGCGCACCACGGTACCGGAAAGCGTCGGCCAGCGTCCGAGGAGTTGCGCCGCCTGCGCCACTTCGCCCACGGCGAGGTGCTCGCGTATCCGGGAACTGCTGACTACCTGCCCCTCGTGCACATAGGGCGGCGAAACGACGACCTCAAAGCCCAATTCTCTCCCTATGGCCTGCAGCACGTCAGGCGTGCCGCTGCGCCGGTGGCCGAGGGCAAAGTCGCTGCCAATGACAAGCACGCGCAGATCGAGGCGGTCACGCAGCACCTGCATGAACTCGCGCGGGGCAAGGCGAGAGAGCTCCAAGGTAAACGGCCAGAGGATGAAGAGATCAATGCCGCTGGCGGCGATAGCTGATTCTCTGTCGGCCAGCGTGGAGAGCCGGGGTATCTGCGCGCCCGGTCGCAGCACCTCCGGCGGCGGCGGCCAGAGGACAATTACAGCGGATTGCCAGTCACTGGCGCGTGCGCGCGCCGCGACGGCCGTCAACACGTGCCGGTGTCCACGGTGGATGCCGTCGAACTTACCGATGGTGAGCACGGTGGGACGGTCTGGAATGAGGGACTCTGGGTCCCTGGAATACACCTGCACTGCGGATGCCTATCCTTGCCCTGTCTGATTCCACACACGGCAGGCCGTCACTGCGTGCACATCATGGATTATAGCGAAACACTTTGACCGGCTGCCAGAGTGGTCCGGCAGCTTGCACTGTCTGCAAAACCGCAATCAGTTGTCCCGCCGGATCGTAGGCACGAGCGAATTCTGCCTCACGCGCGGCGCCCGGCGCCGCGACGCGCATGCCGTTTAGCACCTGCGCTGTCTCCTCCGCACTGAGGTGGCGAGCAGCCCAATGGCGAAGTGGGTATTCCATTGGCAGCAATACCGCTTCCCAGCCAACTTCTGCGACACGGTCTGCCAACTCGTGCAGCGGGATGGCGTCTGCAAGCGCAAACGGACCCACCTGAGTGCGCGTCAGGGCTTCCAGATGAGCGCCACAGCCAAGCGCCTCGCCCAGATCACGCGCCAAGGCACGAACATATGTGCCGGTGGAGCACTCAACCTCGAGGGTGAGCCGCGGAATGTCCATTTCCAGGACCTTGAGGCGATGGATTATCACCTGTCGCGGCGCCAGAGTCACGGTCTCGCCGCGCCGCGCCCGCACGTAGGCGCGTGTGCCTGCCACGTGGACTGCAGCATAGGCGGGTGGCACTTGCGCGATTGCGCCGGAAAAGTGCGTCAAAGCGGCACGGACCCCCGCGTCATCCGTGTTAACGGGGTGTTCTGCCAACAACTCGCCCGCGCTGTCGTCGGTTGTCGTCGTGCGTCCTAGCAGAATGCCGGCGCGGTACGTTTTCCGTGTATCGGCAAGGTATTCGATAAGGCGCGTTGCGTGCCCCAGGCCGGCGACCAGCACGCCGCTGGCAAGTGGGTCCAGCGTTCCGGCATGCCCCACACGCCGCTGTCCCGCGTGGCGGCGAATGACGTTGACGACGTCATGGGAAGTGACGTCGGCAGGTTTCGCGATGTTGAGGAAGCCGTGCAACACGTTCAGAATTCCATTGGAGCCGGGTCAGCGTACTCTACGTAGGGGCACGACATGTCGCGCCCCTACGACACCGCCACAACAGGACTAATCATGCAAGAAAACCCCATGGAAGAGACATGAATCGGGCGTGGAGCAGGCAGGTATTCGCCTCGCGCAGGTCAAGGTTTGCCACGAACGAATCAGTCGAGATGCGCCTCTGCCGCCGCTATTGCTTTGCGCAACCCTACGGCCAGTGGTTCTGCAAGCAACGCGCCGGCAGCATTGGCGTGACCGCCGCCGCCCAGTGTCTGCGCAATAGTGGCAACGTTCACGGTGCGCGACCGCAGAGAAATACCCGTACGCAGTGGGTCCTTCCTTTTGTCCCAAGCGAGGATGACGATGTCCGCGCCTTCAATACCCTCGACTAAGGAGGACAGTCCCATCAGGTCGGTCTCCTTGGCCCCTAGCTCCGCGCGGACTTCACGCGGGAGCTGCACCCACGCAATGCGTCCATCCTCACTCCGTTGCAGGTTGGAGAGGGCGTACCCCCAGAGTTTCAGCTTTTCGTAGCGTGTGGCGTGAAACGTTCGGTAACAAATCTCGGTGAGCGGCGCGCCTGCTGCCAGCAGCTCAGCGGCAAGGGCGAGGGTGCGCGGCGTGACGCTATCCGTGCGGAAGCCCAACGTGTCAGTGACGAGACCGGTCATCAAAGCCGTGGCCGCCTCCGGCGTAGGTGCTACGCGCAGGCGTTCCATCAGTGCGTGGGCGATCTCGGCGGTCGCAGAGGCCGTGGTGTCGACCAGGTTGACGAGGCCGAACCGCGTATTTGTCTGATGGTGGTCCAGGTTGAGGAGTGGAATCGCCGCAAAGCTGGACTGGCTCTCAGTGTACACTGCGCCCAGCCGCGGCAAACTGGCTGAATCGCATACGACAATGAGATCGGGCGAAAAGGGAAGCGTCGCAAGCTGGTGAATGTCTTGGACATGACCCGCGTATGGCAGGTAGGTTAGGTCCTGCGGGACGGGATCGCTGCAGACCATCGCCACCAGCTTGTCCATGGCGCGTAACGCGATGTAGAGGCTAACCATGCTGCCGATGCCGTCGCCGTCAGGACCGGCATGCGTTGTGAGAACGATGCGTTGTGCCTGGAGCACAAGCGTACAGGCCTCTTCCCACTCACCGGTTGTGATTGCGGTATGGCGGTATTCTTGGGTGGTGGAAGGAGGCGTCACTACCATGCGTGAATCCATTACTGGCAGGAAGACTCTTCAGTGTGTCCGGTGTTCGTCTGCCGAGTGTCAGGTTCCGCATGGTCCGCCTCGGTCTGCTCATCCGATTCGAGGTCGCGGAATATGGCAAGCACGCGGTCGCCCTGTTTCATACCTTCGTCCAGTTGAAACGAAATCTCCGGCGCCTTGTACCATGTGAGCCGTCGCGCAAGACAGCGCCGCACAAAGCCAGCAGCGCGGCCCAGGGCAGCGAGAAGTACCTGATCCTCGTCTTGCGCTTGCTCCGCCAGGTTCACGTAGACGCGGGCGTGGCGCCGGTCGCGGGAGAGACGCACGGCCGACACTGTTACCGTATTCAGACGGGGATCGCGAATTTCCGAGCGCAGGATGTCGGCCAGCTCCTCCCGCAGCAATGCGGTAGAGCGCTCCAGCTTTCGTAGATCCATGTGCTGCTCCCTTCATGTTTTCCCAATGCAGTTCAGTCGCAGTCGCCCTCACACGACGTTCACGTTTCGCGGTGCCGCTGGCCACCCTCACGCGGAGTGAAAGTGCTTTGGTGAGCCTTCTGCCGCTAAGTAACGTAAAGCTGCGAGCCCAGCGGCTCGCAGCCCTTTGCTTGCTCCTCTCGCAGGGAGGGCAAGCGTTGCAACACGTGCGCTAAACGCGTGCCTTTTCTTCTATATGGAAGGTCTCTAAGATGTCGCCCTCGCGGGCTTCGTACACTTCGCCGATGGCGATACCGCACTCATAGCCGCTTGCTACTTCGCGCACGGCGTCTTTGAAGCGGCGCAAACTGGTGATAGTAGTCTTGAGTACCTGCCGCCTATCGCGTAGTATGCGTGCCTGTGCGCCGCGCCGCAACGTGCCCTCGCGCACGATAGTGCCGAGTACGCTCTGCCCGCGAACCTGATTGTAGATCTCCCGGACCTCTGCCTGTCCGTCCACGACCTCCACGATCTCGGGGTCTAGCAAGCCAAGCAGGGCCTTCTGCATCTCCTCGATGAGGGTGTAGATCACGTTGTAATAGCGGATCTCGACATTCTCCGAATCCGCCAATGAACGCGCGGCGACATCGGGGCGCACGTTGAATGCCGTAATCAGCGCGTTGCCGGCAATGGCCAACTGCACATCAGACTCGCTCACGGGGCCCACGCCGCTATAGATTACGCGCACGCGAGTTTCATCGGTGGAAAGTTGCTCCAACGCTTGTTGAATCGCCTCAACCGAACCCCGGTTGTCCGCCTTGACGACAATGTCCAGTTCTTCCACGCCTTCCCCGGCGGTAGCGCTAAGCGTATCCAGCGACACACGCTCCGTCTCATCGCGTTCCCGGTCGATTAGCCCCTGGAGCAGGACTTTCGCCGCCTTTTCGTCGACGACGACCACGAGGGTATCGCCGGGAGCAGGCAAGGCGCTAAGACCGAGAATTTCGGCAGGCACGGAGGGTCCGGCCTCGGCCATGGGGGCGCCAAACTCATTGAAGAGGGCGCGCACACGACCGGAAGTCTTGCCGCAGACCACAGTTTCGCCCACACGCAGCGTACCTTCCTGCACGAGGATGGTGGCCACGGGGCCGCGACTCTTGTCGATGTTGCTTTCGATGACAACGCCCCGCGCTGGGATGCGGGGGTCTGCGCGTACGCCCTCCAATTCCGAGAGGAGCGCTATCATTTCCAAGAGATCGTCCAGTCCCTCTTTCGTCTCGGCAGAAACCGGCACCAGCACCGTTTCGCCGCCATACTCTTCGATGAGGATTTCATGTTCCGTGAGCTGTTGCTTGACACGATCGGGATTGGCGCTCGGCAGGTCGACTTTATTGAGCGCAATCAGGAACGGCACTTTCGCCGCCCGCGCGTGATTAATCGCCTCGACGGTTTGGGGCATCACGCCGTCATCCGCAGCTACCACAATTACTGCCAAGTCGGTTACTTTCGCCCCGCGAGCGCGCATGGCCGTGAACGCCTCATGACCCGGCGTGTCTATGAAGGTGAGGGTGTCACCGTTACGGGCTACTTGATAGGCGCCAATGCGTTGGGTAATGCCGCCGGATTCACCCGCCGCCACGCTTGTTTCGCGGAGAGCGTCAAGGAGTGACGTCTTGCCGTGGTCGACGTGGCCCATGACGGTGACAACCGGTGACCTCTTCTCAAAGCGCCGCCGTCGCCGTTCGGTGGTGCCCGTTTGCTTGGCAACCTCCAGCACCACGTCTTCCTTTGGCTTCGCCGCCGCAGGCTTGGTCTCCTCTTTGGCAACGGTATGGCCCAAGGCTTCGACTACCTGCGACGCGGTGGCATAGTCCAGTGTTTGGTTGATGGTAACGGCAGTACCGCGCGTAAAGAGCTCTTTGATGACGGCAGCGGGGCTCTCTTCAAGACGCTCCGCGAGTTGCGCGACAGTTATGTCCTGTGGAAGCTTAATCTTGCGGGCGGGCGCTGCCATGCTGGTGGCCAGTCCACGTGCCGCGCTCGCAGTGCGGTCCTGCTGGTCCGACCGGTTACGACCCGAGGATCGTCGACGCGGGCGCGGGCCACCGCCTGATCTAGAACGTGATCTCACTTTAGTCCCTCCTCTCGCGGGGGTGTGCCCCATCGCGGTGAACTGGGAAAGCAAGATTGGCTGTAGGTGGAACAGCGGGCAGTTGCTCGGCCCATGCTCGTAGTTCTGCGAGCGCCGCATCATCTACGTTGATGCGCAATGCCCGGTTGAGTGTACCCGCTTTGAGGGCCCGTCGTGCACAAGCCGATTCGGGGCAAATGTATGCCCCACGGCCTCGTGCTTTGCCAGTCGTGTCGATTGCGATGCGCCCTTCCTCTGTGCGCACTATGCGCGCCAGGGTCCGCTTCGGCTTCGTTGCCCGGCACCCTACGCACGTGCGCAGCGGTATGTGCTTTCCGTGTGGCGTGGCAGTTCGAGTCACCACACCCTCCTATAGTTACGTTTGTCTCCTATACTGCCCAGGGGAGCCTCTGTGTGCCCATCGTGCCGGCCGCGCATGCGGCCATTGGTGTGGGCAAGGCGGCTCCTTGCCAAGAACGAGCTGTAACGCCTAGCCGGTGCTGGGCGTCGACTCCTCCGTAGACAGAGATTGCGTCGCATCCTCATGCGCCGCATCCTCTTGCGCAGGCTCTTCTTCTGCCGGTGCTTTCGCGCTAGCGGCCGAGACCTTTGCGGCGGCCTCCCCGTCGCCGGCTTCCTCTTCTTGCAGCGAACGAATGTTAATCTTCCACCCGGTAAGTCTGTTGGCGAGCCGGGTGTTCTGACCCTCACGACCTATGGCCAATGAGACCATATCCGCATCGACGTGGACGGATGCAATTTGCTGGTCGTCCACCTCGATGAGTTCCACCTGCTGAACTTCCGCTGGTGACAAAGCATTCTTGATGAAGGTGGCAGTGTCATCGCTCCACTCGATGATCTCAACCTTCTCGTTACCCAACTCCCGCAGCACGTTCTGAATGCGCGTGCCCCGCATGCCGACGCATGACCCCACGGGGTCAAGTCCTTCCTGCGCGGCGGCAACGGCCACTTTTGTGCGCGATCCCGGGTCGCGGGCAATCGCCTTGATCTCGACAGTCCCGGTCTGCACTTCGGGGACTTCCTGCTCCACGAGACGACGGATGAAGTCCTTGTGGGCGCGTGAAACCCGCACCACGGGACCCTTGAGGTCCTTGCGGACGTCGGAAATGTACGCACGGAGACGTTGACCCAAGCGGTAGCGATCACGTTCGCCGGGCACCATGTCTGCTGACGACATCAGCGCTTCCGCACGGCCAAAGTCCAACACTACACCCCTGCTATCCACCCGCTGCACCCGTCCGCTCACAATCTCACCGACACGGTCGATGAAGTCATCGTAGACGTGGTCGCGTTCTTTTTCACGCAACGATTGGAGCAAAACCTGACGCGCGGCTTGCGCGGCAATACGCCCCACGTTAGGCGGCGTAATCTCCACTTCAACTTCGTCGCCGAGTTCCGACTCAGTATCGATTTTTCGCGCTTCGGCGAGGCTGATTTCTGCTTCTGCGTCCGCCACGTCTTCTACAACCAATTTGGGTATGTAGATCTTTGATTCACCGGACTGCGGATCGAAGTAGGCAATAGCGTTCGGCGCCGGGTCGCCGCTGACTTTTCGGTATGCAGAGAGGATCGCAGTCTCTAGCGCGCTAATGACGTCTTCTTGATTCAAGCCTTTTTCACTGGCAATCTGCGCAATTGCCGAACCAAAATCTTTCTTCATCTGCGATACCTTCCCCCCGCTGCCTAAATCTTACTGGGCAGCCACCAGTTAAGAAAAAGTGGGCTACCCCCACTTCTGCAAACAATCCCATTATAGCACCTTGTGCCCCGCCTGTTGGTTCCGATGGGTGCATGATGCGGCAAATGAGGGTAGTATGTAGACAGGCTGTAGAGCAAAGGAGTGAGAAGAATGAGTTGGACGTGGGTCATCCGAATGCTCGTCATTCTTGTTGTAGTTTTGGTTGTCGTCGCTGGTACGGTGGTAGCGCTGCGGCTGACAGACCCCGGCAGCGAAGAGGCTGAAGAAGCGACGCCAACGGCACAGGAGGCTGCGGAGATGCCAGCGACGACAACTGCCGCGCCTGCGGCACAATTGCCGACACCGGTGATTACGCCAGCGCCAAGGCCGCTGCCAACGGCAACGCCTGCACCACAACCTACGGCGGATCCCGAACTTGCGGCGGGCGATCCCTGCACGCCTGATCTCAGCGCGGCGATTGCTGCAGCCAATGAGAGCCAGTCTGCGTTTATGCGGGGCGAGATTGACGCAGCCCAACTCAGTGCAACTTGGGGCGCTATGGCCGCCCGCGCCCAAGAATCCGCTGAATCCCTGCTCGCTAAGACCACTGATACTTACAGCGTCGAACGCATTACGGCGATAGTGCCTCAGTTGAATACCTGCACGGTGCAAAGCGTTTCCGACGATGGGAACGAAGTGGTGGTCCAAACCCAAGAGGTGTGGACGTACGATGCGGTTCTAAGCTGCACGGCAGCCGCTGATGAACAGACGTCGCGCGAACTCGTGACCTACCCCGGCCAGGAGTATTCATTTGTCCTCCAGGACGATGCCTGGGTGATGCAGAATTGGAATATTGGCGTCGTGAATATCGAACCGGCCTGGCAGTGTACGTAAGACAGGGCTTGCCCGCGGCTGCGATCTGAGAGCCCGTCCACGCCGCGGCTGCGGCATGAGATGCGCGTGACGGCGTGCCATACTCGCAGGTGACCGGTCACGCACAATGCAGGCATGGCGCGAAACGTCAATTACCCTTGAACAAAAGAGAAATCGAGGACACGTGGGATCCCATGTGTCCTCGACTTTGTTTCTTGAATTGGCTGACACAAAGCACAGGGCGTCCACACTGAAACGAGACCGCCTGCGGCCCCGCGCGCCCCGCAGTTGTATTACGCGCCGTTGCCGCCTGAAAATTCCAAGACTATTGCGAGCACTCCGGCAATACCTACTACGATGTAGAGTATGCGAGACATGGAGTTTACTTCACCAAACTTGAGGCCGCCGGCAATGAGGGCGACGAGGTCGATCTTTGCCAAACCGACGAGACCCCAGTTAATGGCGCCGATACCTGCTACGATGAGAGCTATTAGCTGTAGTGTTTCCACAAGTTTTCTCCTTCAAGTCCTGCTTGACACCTACTCTGCGAACGCATTCATCCTCCTTCCACCGACGCGGTCGGCTCGTGAGAACTGCCCGTCGCCAACCAATTAGCCACGTTGCCTTAGCAATTGCTTTGGTTACTCCGGCGATACAGAAAGCGTCCCATACTGATGGACTTCTTGAGAAATAGCATATGCTTTCCTCTTTGCGTCGACTAAAGGGTATTGACTGTCGAGTCAATACCTACCAACGGGCCCATACCCCGCCCAGACGAGAGCTTTCGATGAATGAAGACTGTGAATAGCCCTCGTCTGCGCGTGCACGGTGACCGATCAAGAATCACGCTCCGCAAGAGATCGGTAGTACCTGCGTTACCTCACTCTCTATTTCTCCGGCGGCAACAGGACGGTGTCGATGACGTGGATAGTGCCGTTGGATGCTTCGATATCGGTGATGATGACTTGTGCGTCATTGATACGCACCGTGTCACCGTCGACCGTAACCGTGACATCGCTGCCTTGCACCGTGGTGGCGGCGTCGAGCTTGACGACGTCAGCCGCCATCACGTTACCGGCAACCACGTGGTAGAGCAGGATGTCCGTCAAGGCGGGAATGTCCTCCAAAAGTGCAGCCACGGTGCCTTCAGGAAGCTTGGCAAAAGCGTCGTCCGTGGGCGCGAAGACAGTGAAGGGACCGTCACCTTGCAGAGTCTCTACCAGGCCGGCTGCCTGCAGCGCGGCTACGAGAGTCTCGAATCTATCGTCGCCGACGGCAATATCGACAATGGTGCCCGGCTCAGCTTCCGGCTCCGGCGGCAGCAGGACGGTGTCGATGACGTGGATAGTGCCGTTGGATGCTTCGATATCGGTGATGATGACTTGTGCGTCATTGATACGCACCGTGTCACCGTCGACCGTAACCGTGACATCGCTGCCCTGCACCGTGGTGGCGGCGTCGAGCTTGACGACGTCAGCCGCCATCACGTTACCGGCAACCACGTGGTAGAGCAGGATGTTACTGAGAGTGGGGATGTCCTCCAAGAGCGCAGCCACGGTGCCTTTAGGAAGCTTGGCAAAGGCGTCGTCCGTGGGCGCGAAGACGGTGAAGGGACCTTCACCTTGCAAGGTCTCTACCAGGCCGGCTGCCTGCAAGGCGGCTACGAGAGTCTCAAACCTACCGTCGCCGACTGCGATGTCAACTATGGTGCCCGGCTGGGCCTCCGGCTCCGCCGCTGGCGTCGATTCGGCGTCGGCCCCACAGGCTGCCAGCAGCATGAGTGCGAAGCCGAGCATTGCTACCACGCCTATCTGCCGGAGGTGTTGCCCCCAGCGTCCTGCGCTCCTCACGGTCGAATTCCCTACATTCCTACGCATTATTGTCTCCTTTTGCTTAGGCGTCTTGACGAAACTGCTGGATATGCCTAGCATATGCTTACCCGGGTGCGGCATATGTCCAACAAATGTAGTATATAATATACACAATACTGTGTCAACTATATCCAACAATTCTCTTTAGAATGTCGGTGAAGTACCAATGGAAATCGATCGAGCGCTAGGGTCTCTGCGGGAGCGGTACACTGCCGCCTTGCTGTCCGGCGATCAAGAGGAGGCGTTCCGCGCGATCAAGGACGCCATGGAACGCGGCATTAATCCACTGTTGGTCTACGTGGCTGTGATCACGCCGGCCTTGGCTGAGGTAGGCAATGCCTGGCATCGTGGCGACCTGAACATTGCCGCCGAGCATCTTGCCATTCAGATCACGCTCCAGCAGAGTGCGTACATACGGGGTCGCGCGCGGCGGCGCCGGCGCATTGGGGCCGAGGCAGCGATAACGGCGGTAGAAGGGGAGATGCACGCGGTGGGCGCGCGCCTGATCGCCGATCTCTTCTTCTTGGAAGGATGGGACGTCGCGTTCCTGGGACAGAACACTCCCACCAAGGATCTCATAGAGTGGGTGCGGCAGCGACAGCCGGACCTCGTATTGCTGTCGCTCTCTCAGCCCGATCGCATTCCTGTCGCGAGAGATGCTGCCAAAATCCTCAAGTCTCTTGAAGAGCCGCCGGTAGTGTTCGTTGGCGGTGTGGGACTCTCCGATCCTGCGCTGCAAGGCGAAATCCCCGCAGATCTCATTTCTGCTGATCCCTTGGAAGCAATTCGCGTCGCGAATCGTCTGCTCGATGTGGGCCCCGAGCAGAGGACAGCGTCAGACTACCTTAGTGCCCTGGGGCAGCGCGTGCAGCAACTGCGCAAAGAGCGTGGCTGGAGCCAGCAAGCGCTGGCTGCGAAGGCCGGCCTCGACCGCGCCTACCTCAGCACTGTGGAAAAAGGCAAGCAGAACATCACTATCGCGGCAGCCGCAAGAATCGCTGCCGCCCTCGACACGTCGCTGAGCGCACTGATCGAAGACGAGGACTCCGGCAGACGCTAGTCGCCCAACATCTTGTAACCCATGTCCCCGAACATGTGTAACCCTTGTACCCAGTTTATACACCCGTCGAGGAAGAGGGGACTTTCTCACTCGGCCGTTGTTCCGAAAAAGTCTCCAGCGGGAGAGGGAATGAAAATGTGGTTAAGGTCTTGACCAGCTCAACTACCGGGGACTATCGAAGGGCGAATCACGCGGCGGAGCCGGCTTACCGTCACTCCCGCGCAAGCAGGACACAATCTTCGCTCTTTCTCTGTAGTGCGCGTGCCGGCGTGCGCCATGAATTATGGCGCGTGGGATGTTCCGCCTGAGGGCGCAAACGTTCCTTACACCGCCACCTGCTGCAGTTGGTCCACGTTGCGGCGCACTTTGGCGATGCCCTCGGCAACGTCGTCCATGTCCGATTCTTCCGCCAGCAGCGTCACGTGGCCCATGGCAATACCCTCGTCGCGGGTGAGTAGCTCGGCCTCCGGGCAGTCCATGATGCGGAACTTGCCCGCGCCGCCCACGATGTCGCCGGAGTCCAGGTCGAGCATGGGGTTGTCATAGATCGGTCGCGGGTGCCCGCCGGAGACGGGCACACCCTCGGCGTGCGCGGCGTTCAGAAACGTCCGTTTGTCGGTGCCGAACTGTTCCGGCTTGATGCGAAATGTATAGATGTGCATGCCGTGCTGGGTCACTTCCGGCGGAAAATGCGGCGGCTCGATGCCGTCTATCTGCGCCAACAGGCTGGAGAGGTATTTCGCGTTGCGGTTGCGCTTCTTGGTCTGCTCGTCGAAGCGTTCCAGTTGCCCCAGCAGAATCGCCGCCTGGAACTCGTTCATGGGGTAATGACCGCCCAACTCGTAGTGGACGTAGCCCGGCTCGCCTTTGGCGCGGCCGAAGCTGGAAAGCGTATAGAGCCAGCGTTCGGCAAGCTCCTCGTTGTCGGTGGTGAGCATGCCGCCCTCGCCTGTGCTCATGTTCTTGCCGCCGCCCAGACTGTAGGAACTGGCGTCGCCCATGCCGCCGAGTTTTGTGCCCTTCCACTCCGCGCCGTGGGCGTGGGCGGCATCCACGATGATGGCCAGATCGTGCTTGCGCGCGATCTCCGCAAAGCGCTCCATATCCGCCGGATAGCCGCCGTAGTGCACGGGGCTGATGGCCCGCGTGCGCGGCGTGATGGCTTCCTCGGTGCGGTCGGGATCGAGGCAGAGCGAATCCGGGTTGATGTCCGCCATCACCGGCGTCGCGCCGAGATACATGGGCGCGAAGGCGGTGGCGATGAACGTGAATGAGGGCACAATCACCTCGTCGCCCGCGCCAACGCCGAACGCCTTGAGTCCGATTTCCAGACCGGCGGTGCAACTGATGAGGCCGATGCCAAACTTTGCGTCGTGGTAGGCAGCGAATTTCTCCTGCGCCGCCATCTTCATTGGACCATGCGACGTGCCGCCCCAGAGGTTGCTTTCAAATACCTCGCGCACGTTCTTTAGTTCCGTCTCATCGAACTGCGGCCACTTGGGCCAGCGCTTGGCGCCGTCTCGTACGGGCGTTCCGCCATGCAGGGCAAGTCGCTCCATTATTGCTTCTCCTCATTGACTGGCAGCCGGCAGCCTGCGCACGCTCGGCCTAGGCTTATGGGGATGCGTCGGCTCACCACTTCACAATGACTACAACCGTATTTGCCAAAGTACCACAAAATTGGGTCTAGCATTGAGCAGGTCACGTGTGTTCCCGACTCCCTTGCAGCCATAACGGCTTCGCGCCAAGCGTCCTGGATCTCTGGAGTAGCCTTGTCGAGCGAAAGACTGCGTGTCTCCGTTACGCCTAGGTTTTCCGTAGCGCGGCGCACGTGAACGTCCACCGCGACTGGAAGAACCGTATTGATGCCTGCAATCTCAACTCGGCCAAACTCCGCAACTACACGTATCCACATCGGCGCGAGTTTGGCTCCCCTAAGGTGTGGAAAACGGTTTCGCCCCTTCCCTCTGCTGCGGAGATCGCCAAGCAACTCCGTGGCGTCACCCGCCCCTTCATCGATGAGGCGCCGTACCGGCCCCTCTTCTCTTAGGCTTTGGGCAATGCCATTCCAGGCGCGTGTATCTCGCTCGTGTTTCTGGCTGACTCTGAAATCGGCAAGTGTCCGGCGCAGCGAGCCATGCGAGAGAGTTGAGATGTAACCTGGATCATAGAACTCTGGACGCGCCTTGAAGAGCACGTGCCCATTGCGCCACAGGGGCGCTGACTTTCGCTGATAGTTCATAGCCATAATGAAGGTTGAAAACAGCCGCACGGTTCGGTCTGAAACACCGTGCTCCCGCATGTCTTCTACTTCTTCTACACCCGGCGCGGGCTCGTCCGTCACTACGTCTCGCGCCGAGAGATCAAACCGCTGCTGGCTAAAATCCTCAACCAGCATACTCACCAACCGGCCGGAATTAGCTGCGTCCATAGCGCTACCGTTTGCCTCGCTTCCTGCTTGAGACATACAAACTACCGTATCGGGATTGAGACTTTGCAACCTGACTCTATCACTCTGGCTTAGAAACTATCCTATTGGTGAGAGCGAGAACACTGCGTGAGGGGGAATATATCGCACACAGGAATGGCTGCAATTCGAGGACAGTGTGGAAGGGAAAACAGAGAGTCTCCTAAACCGATTGACGGTGAAAGCTACTCCTAATTCAGAGTATGCGCAGATGTTCCTTAGACGGTATTTCAGAATGCCCCGAGTCTGTGGCAATCAGCAGATTTGAGGAGGCTTAGCCATGAGCGGAAAAACAAACAAGCTATTGGAGAGTCGAGTATCCGTTCGTCCTGAGTCTGTCGAAGGACGAACGGATACTCTTTACTCACACCTTCTATCAAATCCAATGGGAAGGTGTCAGGCCTTCAACCGAGAGTTACTCCCGGTGCTCGTCCGGTCGCCGGTCGATGATCTCTTGGAGAATCTGTGCCGACTCGCGCAGGCCCTCGGGCACCGTAATTTCGCCTCGGAGCGCGCTGTACCACGGCTGCTGCAGCGGACCCCAGGCCTCGTTGAACTCAGGCAGGCGCAGGAAGTTGTGGCCTTCCTCAGCCCATGCTTGAATTGCGTCATCCACGTTTGTCCCTTCGAAGCGCGATGCCCACCCGGGGTGGGAAGCGTGCTCGATGATGGACGGCCAGGACGTCCAGCCGAAGTACTCGGATTGGGTAGCGCCCTCATCCGAGCCGAGCCACTTCAGCAAGTCCCAGACCGAGTCCTGCACTTTAGAGAGACCCATGATGGAGTGGGCGTTGCCGACCACGGTTGCCGTGCCGCGTTCGCCACGCGGCGGTCGGGTCACGCTGAGCTTTTCGCCCAAGTGCTGCTGGGAGGCATTGTAGCGAAAGACGCCATTAAACTCGATGGCGATGTGCCCCAGCTCCAGAATGCCAATGCCGGAACGCCCGGCCAGCAATTCACTGACAACCTCCCTTGGCGGCGTGAACTCGTGCTTCAGGTGCAGGTCCACGTTGAACTGGGCACCGGCATGCGACTTGGGATCCTCGCCGTAGAGCACCCTGTTGCCGTCCTCGGTCAGTTCCGAGCCGCCAAAATTGAGCATGAAAGTGCTGGCCATATAGAAAAGACTATTCTGTCCGACCTGCACCGCCCAGCGGTTGTCCTCGGGTTTATTGACCTTCTGGCACATGTCGATCATGTCGTCGTAGGTCCAGTCGCCGCCGGGGTAATTTAGACCGGCTTCATCGAAGAATTGCTTGTTGAAAAGCACCAACTCGCCGCCGGACTGGGTGGGGATGGCGTACAGCTTGCCGGCCCAACTCCAGGCTTTGATATCCGCGGGATAGTAGCGGGCGATGTCGACGTTGTCTCGCTGCATCAACGGGATGTGGTCGACAAACATGCCGTTGAACCCGCCGAAGAAGACCCAGTTTACCTGGTTCATCGAGATGTCCACGTCGGCCTCGCCGGCGGCAAACGCGGTCTTGCGGCGGTCCCAGATACCGCTGTACTCACCGGGGATGACGTTGAACTTGACGTTCAAGGCCTCTTCAGCCATCTCTAACGTGGCCAGGTAGGGCGCATGACGGCCGTCGGTCTCGGTGAAGTACTCATCGATGTTGATGACCGGAGTCTCCATCATCTCCGTTTTCTCTTCGGCCTTGGCCTCGGCTTGCTCCTCTGCAGGTGCAGTCGTAGTAGCCGGCACCGCCCCGCAGGCGGCGAGCGCCAGCATACTTGCCATGCCGCCGGCGCCAATGAAGAGGCGACGTCGCGTAAGCGCATTCGTTCGTGCTTTCATCCCAAATGACCTCCTTCGGTCAATGTACTTTATATATTGGTACTGTGCGCCGCACAACCACCGGTGAAGAAAGAGATGAGAATCGGCTTGGACGTCACAGCCCTTTTGAAAGCGCGGTAAGTGAAACCCCCCCTCTCTCGACCAAGCTCCTAGAAACTGTCCTATCAATGCAGGATTGTAGCACGAAAATACGGAGTTGTCTATGCTAATAGCATATTTTCGTAGTGAATTGTCTTTGGACAGGAGTTCCCCTTGGGTGGGTCAAATGACGGGAGAATGGAACAATGGCTACACTCGCTCTTGTGGCAAAGAGAGAATTGATCGCGGGCAGCCCGTAGTTGACAAGGCTGCCCTCAGCGCCTATGTTCTTTGCTAGCACCACGAGGAAAAGTTTCGTCCAAATGTTACCGCTAGGTTGAACTACTCTCCCTACCAACAGAAAGATAGCCTAATGGCACGCAAGCGGTTTATCGTGCACGCCGGCAATCACGCACGGCGGCATTGTCCGGTGTGGCTCGATGGCGACGGGCTGGACCCGAGCCGGGACTACGTGGTGACGCCCGACGGGAGCAACGAGGCCCTGCCCGCGCAGGCGGTGCAGACTGCTGACGGCGTGCGTCTGGTCTGGATTGTGCCCAATCTGGCTGTGAACTCCAGTCGACTGTTTACGTTGGAGGAAGGCGCGAAACGCAGTCTGGATTCCCGCGAAAGCGGGAATGACGAAGTCGTGACCGTCGCGGACGGCACACACGGCCTGGATATACACCTCAACGGCGAAATCTTCACCACCTATCACCATGACGCCAAACACAACAAGCAGTTTCTCTATCCCGTGATCGGTCCCACCGGCAAGGGCATGACGCGCGGGTATCCGATGGTGTCGGACATACCCGGCGAGAAGCACGACCACCCGCATCACAAGTCGATTCACGTGGCC
Source organism: Chloroflexota bacterium (assembly GCA_965207135.1). Lineage (GTDB taxonomy): Bacteria > Chloroflexota > UBA11872 > VXOZ01 > VXOZ01 > VXOZ01. Next base: position 656,445 of record OZ242272.1, read on the forward strand.
CATGGCGACGTGAACGGCGTGGACCTTTGGAGCGAGCTCGACGACCACGGCTACCAGCGCCACAATTCTTTTCTCTCTGCTTTCGGCGTAGGCAGTGCCTATGTTAGTGGGCCGGTCTGCGGCGCGTTTCGCTCACGGAGCTATTGGGTGAGCCGCAGCGAGCAGCCCGTGGTGGCGGAGGAGAAACACGTCGTGGTGTATGCTCCCGCGCCGGACGCGCGCATCTTGGATATCTCCGTGACCCTGCACGCCACGGAAGGCCCTGTGCGCTTTGGCGATACGAAGGAAGGCGCCATGCTCTCCGTGCGGGTCGCGAGCAGCATGGATGCGGACACCGCCGGGCACATCGAGAACGCCTACGGCGGCAAGGGCGAGGACGAATGCTTCGGCGGCCGTGCCCAGTGGATGGACTACGTGGGGCCGGTGGACGGCGCCACCGTGGGCCTTGCGGTGTTCGACCACCCCTCCAGCTTCCGCTATCCCACCTACTGGCACGTGCGCAACTACGGCCTGATGCACGCGAATTGCTTTGCCTGGCGCGAATTCCTCGGCCACCCCGGCGTGGACGGCAGTTACGTCCTGCCCGAAGGCGCGCGCCTGCGCTGCAAGTTTCGCGTCTACCTCCACACCGGCAACGCCCAGGAAGCAGGGGTAAGAGAGCGTTACCACGACTTCATCACCCCACCGGTGGTGGAATTGGCGGAGTAGCGGAGTACATCCGGGCAGCGCTACTCTCCGGCGCGAGTTGTCTCACTCTCCAGCCTCTCCACTAGCAGTGGCGCTATGCAGTGGCCACAGCGCTTTGACGCTTAAATCTAGATTGCCTAGTATGTAACCTACACATCATGCCCTTGCGGCTCGCATGGCTCGATTTCTTGAATTGTCAACATGAGACCGTCAGAGATCTTGACAAAGAGGTGGCTGGACTAATGGCCTTTTTCGATGAAGTGCATGCCCTGTCGTGCAAGTTCGCTGAGCGAACTAAGTATCTCAATTCCGAAGAAGCTACCAAGCATGCCCTCGTTCTGCCGTTCATCGATATGTTAGGTTACGATACCCACAATCCAACCGAGGTCAGGCCAGAATACGTCGCTGACGTGGGCATGAAGAGAGACGAGAAAGTCGACTACGCCCTGATTCAAGACGGCAATCCCGTAATTCTAATTGAGTGCAAGTCCTTTGGCACGAACCTCAACGAAAAGGCGGTGATGCAACTATGGCGCTATTTCCTTACTACGGAAGTTAGCTTTGGAGTTCTTACGGACGGCACCTTGTACCGGTTCTTCACAAACCTAAATGGCACTGCCAAAATGGATGAAGAGCCTTTCTTTGAAGTCAACATGCTTGACCCTACTGAGGCACAGGTCCAGGTGCTAGAACGGTTTTCGAAGGCAAACTTCAACGATGAGAAGAACGTTAGCTTCGCAAGAGATCTCAAATACACGAAGTCAATCAAGGATATGCTTGCCCAGGAGTTCGAGAGGCCCACTGACGATTTCGTTCAGTTCATTATGGGACGCTTCTATAAGGGCCGCGCAACACAAGATGCCCAAGAACAGTTTCGTGCTCACGTTCGGCGCGCATTCTCACAGTTTGTACATCAGCAGTCGCCCTTTGCACAGGAAGTCCGTCCTCAGCAGATGGCCCCACCAAAAGATGCTCCGCCACAGAAGAAACCTGTCATTGCTAGTCCCGAGCCTACCGCTCTGCATTCGAGCAGTTGGAAATCGCTCGCCGCCCTGAAACCGGTAGCCGTGAACGGGGTTTCGCCCAAGCCTGTGGAGATACGGTTCCCGGACGAATCCCATCGTCCCATCAAGAGCTGGAGTCATGTCATGGTCGAAGTCACAGGCTGGCTCATGCAGAACAACCTTCTTCACGAAGACTCTTTACCGATTCAACGAAACAGCCGTTATCTCGTTGCCAAGAACCCCACACATCCATCTGGCAAGCCGTTCAAGAACCCTCAACTAGCTGGAAATGTCTTTGCTGAAGGGAATTACAGCGCGCACGATCATACTGAGAATGCTCGCATTGTTATCAAGCACGTCGGACAGGACCCGGTGCAGTTTAAGTTGCGCTTCAACTGACCGGTATGGGTATCGGACCGGTGGCACAGCATGCGAGGGAATGACTTGGTGAAATGACATGATTCGACCAACGATAGTTGAGCCACGCGAGGGCTATCGGCTTTGGATACAGTTCTCGGATGGGACTGCCGGAGTGGTCGATCTCTCACATTTGGCAGGTCGCGGTGTGTTCGCTGCGTGGTTGAGTCGCTCTTACTTCGAGTCGGTGCATATCGCGCCAGATGGTGGAGTGGCTTGGGGGCAAGAGATTGAGCTTTGCCCTGATGCGCTCTATCTGCAGCTAACCGGTAAGTCAGTTTCAGAATTGATGCCTAGCGCGGTTGGCTAGGTGGGTGACAGGGTTGGAGACCTGAGGATTCAATCTTGTATGCATGGCTATCTAGATTCCTCGCTGCGCTCGGAATGACAATAGGTGGAAAGTCGGCGCCGTTTCTAATTCTTGAAATCGGTCAAATCTCTCCCGCCATTGCACAGAAGGCCGCCCATAAAGGGGCTGGATACTGGTGGAAGCCGGAATGACTTTAGAGGGCGCAGGTTGCAAACCTGCGCTACCGGAGAGGGTGTCGCGAACTCCTTTTTCGGAGCAGGGCAAGCGGCAGGGCTCGCTGGAAAATGAGGTGTCCCATTGGCGCAAACTGACAGCACTCTCGACGTAACAGTGGAAGAAAACCTCCCCGTACCCATGCGGGACGGCACCATTCTCCGTGCCGATGTGTATCGTCCCGACACACCGGGCGAATTTCCCGTGCTGCTGTGCCGCACGCCGTACAATAAGAGCCCTCACGGTCTCGGCGAAGGGCTTGCCGCGCGTGGGTATATCGCCGTGGTGCAGGACGTGCGGGGGCGGTACGCGTCCGACGGCGAGTTTCGCCCCGGTTTCTATCGCGGCGACACCTATGACGCTGCGGACGGCTACGATACCGTGGAGTGGTCGGCGCGGCTGCCGGGTGCCACCGGCAAGGTCGGCACCTTTGGCAACTCGTACAATGGCTGGACGCAGTGGGAACTTGCCCCCACCCGGCCGCCAAGTCTCAAGACAATGTACGCCAGCGGTATTGCCGCCAACTTGCTTGACCGCGAGCTCTCCGCTGTGCTGCGACTCGGGCGCGTGCTGTGGTGGTCCGTCAACACGCTGGCGCCGGACTTGCGACTGCGCGCAGGAAAAACCGATGGGCCCATCACCACTGAGGAGGGCCAGCGCATCTGGGAAGAACAGGACCGCTCCAAGTGGCTGTGGTTCCTGCCGTTGTTGGATATTCCCGACCACGTTCTGTCAGATGTCGCGCCGCACTTTCGTTACTGGCTGGAAGATCACACGCTCGACCACTTTGGCTTCCTGCAGAAGCACCAAGAGGTGAATGTGCCGGTGCTGAGCGTTACCGGCTGGTACGACCAGCAAATTGGCACCATCAAGCACTTCACCGGCATGACCGCGAACGGCATGACCCAACCTGCGCGCGAGAACCAAAAGCTCATCGTCGGCCCGTGGACGCACACCGCCGTGGATCTTCACCGTACGGTGGGTTCGGTAGACTTCGGCCCGAAGGCGGTGCGCGACTACTATGCAATTGCCGACGCCTGGTTCCGCGCCTGGCTCAAGGACGACCCCAGCGGCATCGCCGAATGGCCGCCGATCCAGCTTTTCGTGATGGGTGCGAATGTGTGGCGTGGCGAGAACGAGTGGCCGCTGGCGCGCACGCAGTACACGGACTTCTATTTCCACAGCGGCGGCGAGGCGAATACGCCGTTTGGCGATGGTCTGCTCTCGCGGGAAGCGCCCACGGACGAGCCGCCGGATGAATACTCCTACGATCCCCGCGATCCCGTGATGACCCTGTATACTGGCCCCGGTCAGCAGGAGCCTCACGACCAGAGCGCGCTGGCGCACCGGCAGGACATTCTGTCTTACGCCACGCCGCCCTTGGAGACATCGCTGGAGGTCACCGGTCCGATCACGGTTACGCTCTGGGCGGCGTCATCGGCCCGCGATACGGACTTTGTGGTCAAGCTGATGGACGTGTGGCCGAACGGCTTCACGCAAGAGCTGTGCCACGGCATTGTGCGCGCCCGCTACCGGGATTCCTATACGGAACCCACGCTCATCGAACCGGATGCAGTGTACCAGTACACGATCCAGGTGAATCCGACGAGCAATCTCTTTAGGGAAGGCCACCAAATCCGCGTGGATGTTTCCAGTAGCGACTTTCCCAATTTCGACCGGAACCACAACACCGGCCTGAACGACTACGCAGACGCTACTCTGATCACCGCCCGGCAAACCGTCTTCCACGACCATTCAGGGCCGTCCCACGTGACGCTGCCGGTGATACCCTGAGAGGGTGTTTCGTAGATTTTGAATGAGCCTCGCATGGTGAACCCGCCTTTGCCGCTCATGCTTCGACAAGCTCAGCACGAACGGCAAAGGCAAGCCGTAAGGGAATCCGTTCGCCCTGAACCTGACGAAGGGTGAACGGAAAAAGTACAATTCAGTCGTCTCGGCAGACATCCAACCTATAATTTAGAAGTGAAAGCGGAGGCACATCAAACAATGCGCGCCCTCTACAGCAACAATCGCGGTGAAATGTACATCAAAGAGGTGCCGGAACCCACGTTGCAGGGGTCTGGTGTGGTGATTCGCACGCTGGCCTCAGTCTTTGGGGCCGGTTCCGAAATGGCGGGCGTCGGGCGCCGGCGCCAGGCGTTGGCAGACGGCAAAGACCCCGGCCCGTTCTCAGAGAAGGCCCATAGCTACCAGTCCGCGGGCGAAGTCCTACATGTTTCGGAAGACTTGCAAGACCGCTTCCAGCCGGGCGACCTGGTGGCCGCGGCAGGCGGCGGGTTTGGGTTTCACGCCGAGCAGGGGTTCGTGCACAAGCATTCGTTTGCCAAGATTCCGCCGGGTCTATCGCCGCTCGAGGCTGCGACGACCAACGTTGGGCTTACGGCGTTTCATGCCATGCGCCGGGCGGTGCTGCAGCCGGGCGAAACGGCGGTGGTGCTCGGCCTCGGCATGGTGGGGCAGATTGCGGCTCAACTCGTGCAGTCGCTTGGAGGCCGCGCGCTGGGCGTAGACCTGCATCAGTTTCGACTGGATAAGGCCCGCGAACTCGGCGCTGCTGCAACGGCGGGCGGCACGGAAGACGAGATAGCCGCCGCCGTGGACGAGTTCACGGACGGTGAAGGCGCAGATGCGGTCTTCGTGGCGACCTCGGCCCGTGTGCGCGGCCCGGCGTCGCTGGCCGTGCGGCTCGTGCGGGAGAGTGGGCGCGTGCTGTTCATCGGACGCGTAATTTGGGACCTTACGCCCACTCATCCGGACGCCGACCCCCACACCAAGGAGATCAACATCCATTGGGTGAACGGCCGCGGTCCCGGCAGCCGCGAACGCGACTACCTGCGCGACGGGGCGGATTACCCCACCCGCTTTGTGCGCTGGGACCAGGAGCGCAATCTGGAAGCCTTGCTCGCCCTGCAAGTAGCCGGCAACGTGCGCGTCGCCCCGCTGCTCACCCACCGCTTCCCCTTCGACCAAGCCCCGGAGGCGGCAGAGGTCGCCATCAACCTGCCCGCGGAAGCTCTCGGCGTGGCGTTGGAATACGTTTAATGGCAAGGCGAAGTGCGGGTTTGCGGTGGATGAGGACTAAGCTTGTCCAATCGTCTGCAAGCCGGCAAGCGAGAGACTTGCGTGGCGGCGGCGTAGTATCCTAAAAGTGCGGCGTTCACACCAGCCAGTTTAAGAGCGCGGACAGAGGTCGCCTCCGCGAGTGTGGGCGGGAGCAAAGATTGGGGTTGCTCAATTGAATTCCCAATTCACGGGGGCATCGCCAGGGTACGCAAGAGCCTGAATACAGTTAAAATTGCTCGCTTGGACGAAAAGAGGAAAGTCTGCATGCCAGTTCAGGGCCCGTCGTCTCGCGACCGTTTTGATGAACTCTATCTGGCGACGTATGCCGACTTGACCAGTGATCGCTATACGGTACCGGAGGTGGAGGCTATCGAGCGGTTGCTGGAGTTGCGGCCGGGGTCGTCGTTGCTCGACCTGGCCTGCGGCCAAGGCCGCCATCTCGTGCAGCTCGCAATCCAAGGCTACACGGTGATCGGGCTCGACCGCTCGGACGTGCTCATGCGCCAGGCGTACAAGGACGGGCAGATACGCGGGCTCGACGTAAACCTGGTGCAGGGCGACATGCGCGCCCTGCCGTTCGATTGCGCGTTTGATGGCGTAGTCAACTGGTTTACGGCCCTCGGCTACCTGGAAAGCGATGAGGAAGACCAGAAGGTGCTGAACGACGTGGCGGCGGTGCTGCGTCCCGGCGGCCGCTTTGTCATGGAGATGCCAAATCCCATCCAGACCTATCAGAAGCAGGCCTGGGAGGACTCGGAGCTGGCGTCCACCGGTTACGCCATGGTGAATAGAAACTACATGAACTACGAGACGGGCAGCCAACACACCAGCCGCGTCATCATCACGCCGGAGGGCGAGCGCATCGAGCGGGAATTGAAAATGCGGGTCTACCTGCCCCATGAATTGGAACGCATGCTCAACCTCGCGGGAATGGAACGGCTCGATTTCTTTGGCAGCCTGGCGGGTGAGCGGCTGGCGCCGGAGAGTAGCCGTCTGATCCTCACCGCCAGACGGAGAGTGTAGTGGCGGCGGAATGGTTCGTGCTGGAGCGGCAATCCGCGTCGATGCGACGGCCTCGGTGATGTGCCGTTGCCGGGTGCGGTTTTTGCGACAGTCTTGATTGAATGAGACGGCAAAACTATAAAAGAAACATGGCGGCGAGCGGGAGATAGAAAATGCAGCGGGCAATGACATGGAAAGCACTCGCAAGCGGCGGCGGCATGGGGCTGGCGGTCTTGCTGCTCGTGGGCATCCCCAGCGGCGTGATCCCGAACCCGTTCTTCGTGCGCCCGCTTGACGCACGGCCAACCGACTTTGTCTTCTTAGGGATCATTACGGTCTTGGCGGTTGTGCTTGGAGCGACCTACGGCGTGCCGGCCACGTGCTCCACCCAGGACTCCAAGGCGCTCGGCAGCGGCCTGCTGCTCTTCATTGGCATTGGCTGTCCGGTGTGCAATAAGGTGGTGCTGGCTGTGGTGGGCGCGAGCGGCGCGCTAACGTATTTCGAGCCAATTCAGCCATTCTTTTCCGTTGCTTCGATTGTCCTGATGGTCGCTGCGCTGGCGCTGCGCGTGCGCGATATCCGGCGTGTGTCCGGCATTGACCGGCCCGCGGCTGCGCAGGCTGAGGTGTCGCAGCCGTCCCCGCAGTAGCGTCTGTCTGCATTTTGGATAGGTGTCGGTCGCTCATCCGCATGCACGCACTTTTGCGATGGTATGCGCGGCACGAGGTCCTGCTCAATCGTCTTGCGTTCCGCCGGCTGCAGCCGTGACGCATTTCGCACAATGCCGCACACTGGAAAGAGCCGAGAACTGTAGGGAACAAGCATAGTCCCGGGCAGACGTGCAGCATGGGCGCGTCGCGGCAACCCAATGATTGTGTCCCCGCAGAGCCGGTCGCAGCGTGCGGTAGTATCATATGATGTGGAACTGGCGCTTTCACACTATTGAGGTTTCCCAATGACCCTGCTGCAATCCGGACGCGCTCGTGTTTCTTTACCCGCGATTTTCTTGGCGCTCGCATTTGCGCTGTCCGCCTGCGCAACTGTCGAGTCGCCGCCCGCGCCAGTCCAACCAACCGAGCCAACCGCCGTAGTCGCCGCGACCGCGACACCGGCGGCCACTGCCGCGCTCCAAGCGTTTCGCCTTACGATTCTGCACAACAATGACGGTGAATCGCAGTTGATCCATGCCGGGAGAGAGCGAGAGGATGTCGGCGGCGCGGCGCGCTTCGCGGCGCTCGTCGCCAAGCTGCGGCAAGAGGCGCGCAACCGCGGCAGCGGTGTGCTGGTGCTTTCTGCCGGCGACAACTACCGGGCGGGACCGGAGTTCAGCGCCAGCCTGACCCGCCGGCCTGCGCCCTTCTTCGACATAATTGCGCTCGACCTCATCGGCTACGACGCAATTGTCCTGGGCAACCATGAGTTCGATTTTGGCCCGGACGTACTGGCGGACGCCATCGGCGGTTCCACGTCAACGGCTCCATTCTTAAGCGCTAATCTTGACTTCAGCGGCGAGCCGCGGCTGGCTGCGCTCGCAGCGGCGAGACGTATCGCCCGCAGCGCCGTCCTTGAGGTCAATGGCGAGCGCGTGGGCGTGATCGGCGCCACGACGCCAGGGCTGCCCTATCTTTCCAGCCCGCGCAACGTGCGAGTGTTGCAGGACGTGGCGGCGATGGTCCAGCAGGAGATTGACGCGCTCCTGGCTGCGGGTGTAAACAAAATCATCGTCGTCAGTCATCTGCAAGGTGTGGTGGGCGATCTCGCGCTAGTCGCCGCGCTGCGCGGTGTTGACGTAATGATCGCCGGGGGCGGCGACGAGTTGCTGGCAAACGAGGGCGACCTGCTGCTGCCCGGTGATGAAGCAAATATATTCGGCCCCTACCCGCTGCTCGCCCCGGATGCCGACGGCATTGACGTGCCGGTGGTGGTTGCGCCCGGCCGGTACACGTACGTGGGTCGCTTGATCGTTGAATTCGATGCCAGTGGAACGGTAACGGCAATCGATCCCGAGAGCGGGCCGGTGCGGGTGGTCGGCGGGGACCGGCCGGATGCCGTGGCGCCCAATCCGGCGGTCCAAGAGCAGGTCGTCGCGCCGGTAGCGGACTTCATCGAAACGCTCGCGCGTACCGTAGTCGGCTCGACGGAAGTCCCCTTAAACGGAGAACGGCGTGCGGTCCGCGCGCGCGAGACCAATCAGGGCAATCTCATTGCCGACGCGCTGCTCTGGCAGGCGCACGCACTGGCGGAGCGCTTCAATGCGCCACCGCCGCACGTGGCTCTGCAGAATGGCGGGGGAATTCGCAACGACAACATAATACCGGCGGGCGCGCTGTACGAGCTGGACATCTTTAACATGGCGCCGTTTTCAAATCTCTTAGCCATTGTCCCGGACATGTCTGTGGAGCAGTTCAAAGAAATCCTCGAAAACGCCGTCTCGCGCGCCGAGCGCGGTGACGGCCGCTTTCCGCAAATTGCCGGGTTCACCATGACCTGGGATCCCAACGGCGCCGCGCAAGCGCTCGATGATGAAGGGCAGGTGGTTACGCCCGGCACGCGCGTGCGCGACGTGCGGCTTGCCGACGGCACGTGGCTGGTGCGCAACGGCGAGGTGGTGACCGGCGCCGGGCCGGTGCACGTCGCGACGCTCGATTTCCTTGCGCGCGGCGGCGATGAATACCCCTTCCGCGGCGCACCATTCGTCGCGCTGGGCGTCACCTACCAGCAGGCGATTGCCAACTACATTGCCGAGGGACTTGGCGGCGTGGTGACGGCTGCGCGTTATCCAGAGGGTGGTGAAGGCCGCATTGTTTCCCTTAACTCTTCCTCTGCTCAGCGTTAAGAGTGGCCGCGAAGCCACAAACTGGTAGCAAGCGTGGGTTGACTCTCTGCGAGTATGGACAGCGAATTGGGCTTAGACACAGAGCAGGCCTCCAATGGCGGAAGCCTGCTCTGTATTCACACTGGCTGTGTACCGATGCGCGCGTTCGTCACTACTAGGACAGTTCCCCGCGCTACAGGGTAGTGGCTGAAGACTACTCGATGGTGATGCGTTCGGCTTTATTCTCCTTGCCTTTGGCGCCGGTCTCGACGCGGATTTCCACGCCGCGGCGGATGAAGTCGAGGATCGCGTTCGCCTTTTCGCTCAGCTTCTCTTGCAAGTTTTCAAACGCATCGCCGGGCGAGTTGCGCACTTCGATGGTAACGCGGAAGAACGGCTGCTCCGTTTGGGCCTTACGGGCATCGCCGTTACCCCTGTTAGGTGTATTCTCCATGATGATGTTTTCCTTTCATGCCGCTGTTTGCGGGGGCCCTGCGCCTTAGGTGGCGGAGGCGCCGGTGATGCCTCGGCAGTCTTGGTCGCGCAGCTCCCCGTCAGCAACTATTTATCGAATCTCTGATTTCAATTATAAACATATCTCGTAAAATGTTGCAAGAGATTTCAAAGATATTCTTTAAAGAAATGCATCTGAAACCCCAGTAACCTTGAAAACACCACCTACTCTTTGGAAAGAGTGCTCTTGATTGCTTTAACTTTGGTGAGAACAATGGCTGCTTCTTGCGCAAGCGTAAGTTTGCTCGTATCCAAAACGATGGCTTCAGGGACCTGCGCGAGGGGCGCGGTGGCGCGGCTACTATCAATGCGGTCACGGTCCGCGAGGTTCTGCGCGATGTGGATGGATGAAACGTCAGTGCCCCTGGCTGCGAGTTCCTGCCGGCGCCGCTGCGCGCGGGTCTCCAAGTCGGCGACCAGAAAGACCTTTACCTCGGCATCCGGACAGACCACGGTACCAACGTCCCGCCCCACCATTACCACGGCTCTCCGCGCAGCGAGGTCCTTTTGCAGGGGCAGCAGCGCGGCGCGCGCCTCCGGTTGGGCTGCAACTGGCGAGACGCCCGCGTCCACCGCGGGACTGCGAATGTCCCAGGTCACGTCTTCCTCACCAAGCATGAGCGTAAACTGACGGCCGTCGGCCACCGCAGGGGGCGCTATAGTTATGTCCAGTGTCTGCGCGAGCGCAGCCAGCGCCGGCCCATTGTCCACGGAAATATCCGCACGCAGGGCGGCTAGGGTCAGGGCTCGGTAGAAAGCGCCGGTGTCCACAAAGAGATAGCCGAGTTTCGCGGCGAGGTGGCTGCCCAACGCGCTCTTGCCCGATCCCGCGGTGCCGTCGATGGCGATCGTAATGCGAGGTTCATTCATTGTCACGGCGACGCGCCTCGGCTGCACTTCCCGCAAGAGCGGTATCAGTGTCTCCCACTCCGGGTGAGGCTGTGCTTTCTACATTGCGTTGCGAGTGAATGGGCCGAGCCTCGACGTCTTCAGGCTGTGGGCGCTCCGGCGGCTTCTGCCAATGGCCGACCTCGGCTTCCGTGAGCGGTCGCACTTTCCCTGGTGCAAGACTCTCCAAGCCCACCGGGCCAATGCGGGTACGAACCAGGCGCATGGCCTGCTTGCCGATTACGGCCAGCATGTGGCGTATCTGCCGCTTGCGTCCTTCCGTGAGTGTCATAGCGGTCCACGTGTCCCCGTCCTCGCGGTCAACTACCTGAACAGCGACCGGATTGAGCCGGTAGCCGTCCAAGACCATGGGCGCGCGCAGCGTTGCAAGCTGTTGGGAAGTCAAGCTGCCGCTCACCAGCACTGCATACTCTTTTTCGCCGCCGTAGCGCGGGTGTGTAACGCGATTTGCCCAGCCGCCGTCGTTGGAGAAGAAGAGCAGACCTTCACTCCGGCCATCCAAGCGCCCCACCGGCGCCAGGCGCGCGTAGGCGGCGGGCAGCACGTCATAGACAGTGGGCCGGCCGTGGGGATCGTCGCGGGTGGTCAGAATGCCGGCGGGCTTGTGCAGAGCCAGGTACGTGAGTGCGTCAGGCGGCCTAACTACCTTGCCGTCCAACGCTACGGTGTCGTGCTCTGAATCCACCTTGGTGCCGAGCTTGGTAATCGTATTGCCGTTTACAGAAATGCGGCCCTGAGAAATCAAAGCTTCTGCGCGGCGTCGGGACGCAACCCCACACCTGGCGAGGTACTTTTGAAGGCGTTCTTGCATGTGCTTAAGTATACAGGGTCTTATTGCCCCGCCGGTGGCTGCAGATTCGGTACCTGCGCGGAACGTGTGCGGGTGCGGGCAGGCTGTGCGAACGAGAGCTAAACCCACTCCGAAACGTGTCCGCTGTCTGCAACAGCACAACTCTCCGCGTTGACAGCGTCCATAACCCCATGCTACGTTCTGCCCGTTAGTGTTAGTTGCTCGCTACATTGGACGTCTCCCCATCAGAGAGGAAACTCATGAAAATTCAGCTAGGCTGTTTCAGCCGTCCGTGGACCAAGTACGCGCTGGAAGTATCCATGGAAGGTACGGCGCAGGCGGGATTCAATAACTTTGGCTTTATGACGGCGGGGGATGGCGCGCCTTTGCCGCCGAACGCCTCCCAAGACCAGGTGGCGAACCTCGCTCGCTTGCTGGAAAAGTACAACCTAAAAAACCTGGAGAACTATACGAGCATTCCCTGGGGCGATGAAAGCGTAGCGCGCTCGGCGCTGCACAGCTATGTGGACAACAGCCATACGCTGGGTGCGCGCTTCATGCACAATAGCGGCACCAATGACGAAGACCTCTACGCTCAATTCCTGCAACTCATGGAAGAGGCCGCCGAGTATGCCAAGAGCAAGGGCATTGTGGTAATGATGAAGCCCCACGGCGGCGTGACGGCAACGGCACGGGGACTGGTGGCGCTGATGCAGCGAATCCAGTCAGATAATTTAAAAGTTTTCTACGACCCCGGCAACGTGCTCTTCTATACCGGCGAACGACCGGAAGACGACTTTGAGGAACTTGCGCCGTACGTCGCGGGCATGTCCATCAAGGATGAGACCGGCGGCGTCAACGGTTCGGTGGACGTGACCCCCGGCGACGGAGACGTAGACTTCAAGGCGCTCTTTACTATCCTGCGCGACCACGACTTTGCCGGCCCCTGTATGATCGAACAACTCGGCGGCAACACGATTGCGGAGGTACACCACGAAGCGGTGCGCGGCCGCGAGTATCTGCTGGGTCTCTTTGACGAACTCGGCGCCGATGTGGAATAGCGAACAGCACTTGAATCAATCGGAATCCGTTACAAACTCGGCACGAGCATGGGATGGAAGGAGTAGAGAGACCCGTGGGGAAACTCGATAACATGGTGGCCATTGTCGGCGGCGCCAGCACCGGCATGGGCGCGGCAACGGCGAGGCTTTTCGGACAAGAAGGCGCAACCGTTGTGGTTGCGGCGCGGAGTAGAGATAAACTCTCAACGTTGGTGCAGGATATCAGAGTGAACGGCGGCACGGCGCTGGCTGTGCCGCTCGATGCAAACGACCGTGGCGCCGTGGCCGGCATGGTCGAGCGTACGCGAAGTCAGTTTGGCAGAATCGACGTCTTGGTCAATAGTGTGGGTACCAACATCAAGAACCGCGCCTTCGCGGAGATGCGGCCTGAAGACTGGGACATGATGATCGCCCACAACCTTACCGTTGCCTACAATCTCGTGGACGGGGTCCTGCCCGTCATGCGAATACAGGGAGCGGGCACAATCATCCATTATTCGTCGGATGCCGTGCAAAAGCCCAACGTCGTCTCCGGCATTGCATACCAAGCTACCAAACACGGTGTGCGCGGATTAGCGCACGGCACGATGATGGAAGAGCGCGAAAATGGCATTCGCGTCTCAGTGGTCTATCCCGGCCCCTGCAACACGCCGTTGTTGGAGAAGAGACCCGAGCCGCCTCCGCCGGAAGCATTCGCAAAGATGCTGGAACCGGAAGACGTGGCAGAGGCTGCGCTTTTTATTGCTGCACTGCCGCCCCGCGCCTACGTGCCGGAACTCGTGCTTGGCGCCAGTCTCATGTAGGTTGATTGCATGGCCGCATCGCTTCACTACTGTGCTTGCGCGACATGAATCCTGCCGGTTCATTGTAAGCAAGGCTAGGCATGCCCAGCGCATTCAGGGACTAGCTTCATGTCAAAGTCAGATGCGCCGTCATCTCTTGTTGCCATCGTCGGCCCTACGGCCTTGGGCAAGACTGCCTTAGCGGTAGCGCTCGCCACTGAATGCGACGCGGAAATAGTCAGCGCCGATTCGCGCCAGGTTTACTGCAGTCTGGACATCGGCACGGCCAAACCTACTGCGGCGGAACGCGCGCAGGTGCCGCATCACGTGATAGATGTGGCTGCCGCGGACTGCGCGTCTTTCTCGGTTGCATTGTGGCAAGCGCAGGCGAAGAAAGCGCTGGTTGACATAATTGTGCGCCAGCAGCGGCCTTGGCTCGTGGGCGGGACCGGACTTTACGTACAGTCCATCGTAGACGGCCTTGGCTTCCCCTCGGTGGAGCCCCAACCGGAATTGCGTGCGGAACTTCAAAGCCAACTGGAATCAGAGGGTGTGGCTGCCTTGAGCGCACGTCTGCAGCGCTTGGACCCGGTAGCGGCCGCGCAAATCGATCAACGCAATCCCCGGCGACTCATTCGCGCTTTGGAGGTCTGTATCGTCTCCGGCATGCCGTTTTCCGCGCAGCGCACCCGCCGCCCCCCGCCGTATCCAATACTGCAACTCGGCTTATGCGTTGCGCGCGAAACGCTCTATCAGCGCATCGACGCCCGGGTGGACCGCATGATTGCCGCCGGCTTTGTGGAGGAGGTCGCAGGCCTGCTTGCCATGGGCGTGACGCCCGCACTACCAAGCATGCAGAGCGCCGGGTATCGGCAGCTTGCCGCGTACCTGCAAGGCACGTGCACCTTGGCGGAAGCCGCTCAACAGACCAAATACGCGACCCACCAACTCGCTAAACGCCAGGAGACTTGGTTCCGCAAACAAAAGGGCATACAATGGATAAAGATTGGCCCAGACGCCATGGAAATCGCACGAGAACGAATAGAAGGCTTCTATGGGAAGTGCGAGCGGCGAGACAGGGATTCCGCGAGTGGAGGAGAAGCGAACGGTGGCCGTGAAAGATACACATAAGGCGTTTGAGCGCCTCACGGATGCGGGGTACAGCAAGGAGATGGCGGAAGCCTTGCTGGAGACCTTGAGCGAATCATGGGATACTCTGGCGACCAAAGCGGACATAGAAGCTGTGCGGGGCGACGTAAAGGCTCTGGAAGCAGCGACCAAAGCGGACATGAAGCTGTGCGGGGCGACGTAAAGGCTCTGGAAGCAGCGACCAAAATGGATTTAGAAGCTGTGCGGGGCGACGTAAAGGCTTTGGAAGCAGCGATCAAATTGGACATAGAAGCTGTGCGGGGCGACGTAAAGGCTTTGGAAGCAGCGATCAAATTGGACATAGAAGCTGTGAGGGGCGACGTAAAGGCTCTGGAAGCAGCTACTAAAGCGGACATAGAAGCTGTGAGGGGCGCCTAGAGGCAAATAAGAATGAATCAAAGGCCGACCTGAAGGCTCTGGAGAATGAGACCAAGTCGGACCTAAAGGCATTGGAGACTGCGCTTAGAACTGATACGCGCGAGCTCGAACTGCGTATGCGGCTGCATCTCTACGCCGTGGCAATTGTAGTCATTGGCGTCTTGGCCGCGCTGGAACTGATACCGCGTTAGGTTAGCCCCAGGATGAGAGAGGAGTGCCCGAATAGCGTGTAGAGAGTTGGGCACTCCTGCTAGAGAGCACCAAGGCGTGAAAACCGTGAATGCTTGCTATCGCGAAAGTAATGTAGATTAAGAGCACTCTTGCAAAGAGTAGAGGCACACGATGGCACAAGACCTGGAATTCATCAAGATGCACGGCACAGGCAATGACTTTGTCGTGGTGGATGCCCGCGCGCATGGACAGAGAGCTTGGAAAGACCTTGCGCACAAGCTCTGTGACCGCAACTTCGGCATTGGCAGCGACGGCCTCTTGCTAATCGATACAGATCAGCAGCACGGCTATAAATTCCGCATGTTCAATCCCGATGGCAGCGAGGCTGAGATGTGCGGCAACGGCATCCGCTGCTTTGCCAAGTACCTCTACGATACCGGCGAAATCCGCGAAGGCTGGCTGGAGGTAGATACGCTGGCGGGAGTGCTCAAAGTCAACGTTCATCCGGGAGACAACCAGAATTTCTCTGTTTCCGTGGACATGGGCCCGCCCTTGCTTGCGCCGGCGGAGATTCCAGTACAGGCTGATACCATGCCTGTCAAGGACATGCCGCTGCACGTCAATGGCACGGAGCTTGCCATTACCGCGGTCTCTATGGGGAACCCCCACGCCGTGACGTTCCTCGATGACATCGAGTCCTTTCCCCTAACCACTATCGGACCCGAAGTAGAGCACCATGCGGCGTTTCCAAAGCGCACGAACTTCGAGATAGCGCAGGTAGTGGGACGCGACCGGATTGAGGTGCGTGTGTGGGAACGCGGCGCCGGCCCGACGCTGGCGTGCGGCACCGGCGCTTGCGCCACGGCTGTGGCCGCCCGTTTACACGGTTTGACGGATGAGACGGTCAACGTGGGTCTGCCCGGCGGCGACCTGACCATCTCGTGGGACGGCACTGGCAACGTCCTCATGCGGGGCGCGGCCCAGACCGTCTTTGCCGGTACCTGGCTGCAGGGAGACTAAGAATGTCAGACGGTACAAAACGCACACTCATAATTATCCTTGCGCTCATTCTGGGCATCATCTCGATTGCTCCATTCGGCAGAGTCAACCGCAGCGAACGAGCCGGTTTCATTGCCGCTTTCGCCACCGCCGTAGTCGGTCTGGTTGCCTTTATGCGCCGCGAGACCGAGGGAGAGCTACTGGGAATTCCCTATAGCTTTAGTCCTCCGACAATCGACCGCTTGAAAGCGCGGCTGTGGAATGCGGAAGACTCGCGCGTTTTCACGCCGCACATTTTCGGCTGGGGCTGGAGCGTAAACTTCTATCAGATCGGTAAGCGCCTCGGCCTTATCACTTAACCATTCACTCTACGAAACGTCTTAATATTCGTCACAGTAAGAGTCTTAGCGCATGGGAACCCTCGTTGGCGTAGATGTCGGCGGCACGTTCACTGATGTGGTCGTGCTCGATGAGGGGCGTCGTGAGCTTCGCATCGGCAAAGTTGCCTCCACGCCCGATGATCAGTCTAGCGGCTTCATCACCGCTTTGGACGATCTGCACGTTTCGTACTCCGACATTGACCTCGTCACCCACGGCACCACGGTAGCGACCAACGCCGTTCTTGAGCGCGATGGCGGCCGCTGCGGTCTCATTGCAACCCGTGGCTTCCGGGACATTCTGGAATTGCGCCGCCGCGACCGTCCCCATATGTACGGCCTGACCGGGACGTACGAACCGCTCATTCCCCGGGACCGCCGTCTCGAAGTGAGCGAGCGCATCTCCGCCGAAGGCGCCGTGCTGACTCCTCTGTGCGAGGATGAGGTACTGGAGGCAGGACGGTTGTTGCTCGCGCAATGGGCTGAGGCCATTGTCGTCAGTTTCATGAATTCCTACGCCAATCCCGAGCACGAACTGCGCGCGAAGGAAATCCTGCAGGCCGAGTGGCCGGACCTCTACGTGGTCACGTCCAGCGAGACGCTGCCGGTATTCCGCGAATTCGAGCGCACCAGTACCGCAGTCGTCAACGCGTACGTTCAACCCAACGTCGGCCAGTACCTGGAACGGTTGGAAGAGCGGCTCCATGCGCGTGGGTACGGGAGCGACCTCTTCATCATGCAGTCCAACGGCGGCATGATGTCCTCTGCGGCCGTGCGCGATTTGCCGCTCAACACGGTGCTTTCCGGTCCGGCGGCCGGGGTGATTGCCGCAACCAGGATTGCCGCTGAAGACGGTTTCGCCAATCTCATTACGTACGATATGGGCGGCACGAGCCTCGACGTTTCGCTCGTGCAGGCAGGCAAGCCCCTGCCGTCAAGCGGCATGGACCTGGAATTTGGCATTCCCCTAATGGTCTCGATGATCGACATTCACACGATTGGCGCGGGCGGCGGTAGTATTGCGCGTATCGA
Organism: Chloroflexota bacterium; assembly: GCA_965207135.1. Taxonomy (GTDB): domain Bacteria; phylum Chloroflexota; class UBA11872; order VXOZ01; family VXOZ01; genus VXOZ01. The sequence continues at coordinate 674,139 of OZ242272.1, forward strand.
TCAGGGCGGTCTGCTGCAAGTTGGGCCGCAAAGTGCAGGCGCGGAACCGGGACCGGTCTGCTACGGCAAGAGTGGCACGGCGCCGACATTGACCGATGCCAATTTGATTCTCGGCAGGATTAATCCCGGGTACCCGATAGCCGGCGTGGCTGGCGCGTCGTTCGACGTAGCAGGCGCACGGTCGGTGATTGCGGAAACCATCGGCAGGCCGCTTGGGCTCTCCACCGAAGAGGCCGCGCAGGCGATCGTGACGGTTGCGAACAACCGGATTGCCGGCAGCCTTCGACGTGTTTCGATCGACAAAGGCCATGACCCGCGCGAGTTTGCGCTCTTCTCCTTTGGCGGCAGCGGACCCTTGCATGCAGGATTTCTCCTAAAAGAGCTGAGCATTGGGCAGGGCATTGTGCCCTATTTTCCGGGCATTGCGTCGGCGTGGGGCTGCGTGATCGCTGACCGCCAACATGACTTTGTCACAATGCAGAACTGCCTCCTGGATGCACTTGACCTGGCTGAGGTGGAGCGCATTTTTGCCGACCATCTCGCGGCAGGCGAGGAGATGCTGGCCGGCGAACGCGTGCCCTTGGAACGTGTCAACGTAATCCGCGAAGCCGACATATCCTATGAAGGACAGACCCACGTAATTCGGACCTCCTTGCCTGCAGGCGAACTCAGTCACGACACCATCGCCCAGAGCTTTCGCAAGGCGTATCTGCAGCATTACGGTCGGGTCGAAGAAGGATTCGGCGGCTTGGAAGAACTGCTGGCGCAGATTCCCATTCGACTGCTCAATCTGCGGACCGCAGTGATTGGCGTCCGTGCGGACGTGGCATTGAAAGACTACGTGAAGGCGCCGGATTCCACGGTAGAGGCGGCGTGCAAAGAAGAACGAGCCGTGTACGCCGATGGTGAGTTCGTTTCCTGTCCCGTCTTTGATCGTGCCAAGCTCCCCTGGGGCACAGTGCTGCGCGGCCCGGCCCTCATCGAGCAACCGGATACGACGGTCTGGCTGGAGCCGTGGTGCCGCGCCACAGTCGCTGCGGGCGGCAGCCTGCTGATAGAGGTGACGTGAGATGACTATTGATCCGATCACCCTCGCGGTCATTCGCGGCGGCCTGGAGCAGATCGCCGACGAAATGGACGCCACCCTGGAGCGCATGGCCTTCTCGCCAGTCATCTCGGATGGTTTCGACCGCGCCAGCGGCATCTACCACGTGCGCGACGGTGAAGTGATCATGCAGGGGCCGCGCGGCCTCCCGAATTTCATCTGCGTGATGGAGTTCACCGTGCGTTCCGTGATTAAGCTGGTCAAGAACATCGCGGACGGCGACGTCTATATCATCAACGATCCGTACCTTGGCGGCACGCACCTCATGGACGTGAAGATGGTGAGGCCGTTCTTCTATAGGGGTAAGCTCACGGCATTCCTGGCAAACAGCGGACACTGGCCGGACATTGGCGGGCGCGTGCCGGGCGGATTTTCCACGCGGGCCACGGAGATCTATCAGGAGGGCCTGCGCCTGCCGCCGGTGCGCATTATGGACAAGGGCGCGCTGAACCAAGACGTGCTTGATATCATCCTGCAGAACGTGCGGGTGTCGGCCGAACGCCAAGGCGACATAATTGCTAAGATCACCGCGCTCAACCTCGGCGCCGACCGGCTCACGAAACTCCTCGACCGCTACGGCGAGGCAACGGTGTTCGCGGCGGTTGACGAAATGAAGGCGCGTTCAGAGCGGCTTATGCGCAGCCATATTGAGACTATTCCCGATGGGACATACGAGTTTACCGACTACATAGACAGCGACGGCGTAGACTGGGAGCCGCTCGCGCTCCGCTTGAAGTTGACGGTAAGCGGCAGTAATGTCCACGTTGACTTTTCGGAAAGCAGCCCTCCCTGCCGGGGGCCGCTCAACAGCGTCTTCAGTACGACGCTTGCGGGAGTGTTCATTGCCTTCAAGCACACGTTCCCCGACGTGCCCATCAACGCGGGTTGCTTTGCGCCGTTCACCGTAGACATACCGACGACGACGTTTTTGCATGCGCAGCCGCCGCGTCCCGTGGCCGGCTGTGCGGCGGAAGTGTGCCAGCGTGTGATTGACGTCATGCTGGGCGCTTTGGGCCAGGCAATACCGGACAATGCCTACGCCGCGCCCATGGGCACGGTGACAAACCTCTCGGTCGGCGGCGAGAATCCGGGCAAGGGCTATTACGTCTTCTACTCATTCATTGGCGGCGGCTACGGCGGCAACTTTCTCACCGATGGGTTGATCAACGGCAATCCCACCATTGCCGTTGCGCGCACGCAGGCGTTGGAAATATTCGAATTCCGCTATCCCGTGCTCTTCACGCGCTACGCTATTCGCGAAGGTTCCGGGGGCGCCGGCAAACAGCGCGGCGGTTACGGCGTGATCTTTGAATTCCAGATAAGGAGCGGCGACGCGAGCGCTTCGTTGCTGGGAGAACGCGGCCGGTTCGCTCCGTTTGGCATATTGGGTGGCCAGTCAGCGCACATGGCGGAGCACGTGTTTACGCTGCGGGGTGAAGAATACCGCCCGGAACACATCAGCAAAGACGAGGGCGTGCACATGGAACCGGGCGACGTGCTCAGCTTGCGGACACCCGGAGGCGGCGGCTACGGCGATCCTTTCGAACGGCCGCCGGCGCTGGTGCTCCAAGACGTGCGGCGTGGGTACTATGACCACGCTACTGCGGCCAAGGAATACGGCGTTGCCATTGACCCGGAAGCGTGGGTGGTGGATGCGAACGCCACGCGCGGCCTGCGTGCCCATCGTCGCAAGAATACCTTGGCCGACACGGAGGAATAGCTGGGCTGCCCGCATTCCCGCAAGAGACTCGCAAGGCTTCAATACCAAGCTGAGCGCTAGTTCTAGGCTAAGACTCAAATGGGCTGGCAACGCTCGGCAGCGCCAAGTTCAGCAAGAGTTGGAGAGCAAGCGCCTTGTGGCGGAGCAATGGATGAGAACGCAAGATTGAGTTTACCGTAACAAGAGCTGCAATTGGGTGTAGGGGCACGGCATGCCGTGCCCCTACGGCATCATGGCAGATTCCAAGCATGGTTCCGTTGCAGCGAAGAGCAAAGACCTGCCCAAGGGCGGCATGTGGACATTTTCGGACCGGAATCTGGCAAACAAGCGGCAGACGCCATGTGCTATGTTAGTTCGCGGAGTGAGTTGACCGACGCCGCAATCTGCGGTGACCTCAGCTCGCTATGGCAGGCCTCAGAGCAATTCGCTACAGTATAGGCAGGTGGGGCCCCACAGATGTTGGTGCTGCAAACTAGAGTAAAGGCAGAGAGGAGAGTGCGCACATGAGAGTGTGGAACAAGGCTCTTGTGGTTTGCGCGCTTTCGCTTGCCCTGCTTGGCTGTGGAGATTCATCTGAGGACGAGGGCGCAACGACACCGACGGTTGCAGCCACGACACAGCCCTCGCCAACTCCGCAGCCGGTTGCCGAAGTGGAACCCACCACAACGCCGACGCCGGTAGCGGTCGCTGCGACGCCTGCGGCTGACGCAGTGCTGGAAGAGGCGACGCCGGTTCCGCCCACGCAGACGCAAAGTATTTTCTTCTACGACCTCACGGAAATCGAGAAGACCTGCCCGGGATATCAGGAGTTTACCGGTTTTCGGCAGACTGTTTCTCAGGTCAAGATTACGTGCACCGGTCCCGGCGTGGAAACCGTGTATTTCGTTGACTTGGATAACTTGGTAGTGACAGGCATACGCGTCCCGTTGCTTGAGCCGGAGATACCCTAGTTTGCCGGGGCACGGCCTGGGAATGAGGGCGCAATCGCGATACGGTGCGTGTTGTGAAGCTGCTGTGCAGTCTCTTCTTTCTCGTGGGTGCGGTGATGCTCAGCGGCTGCGGTCAACAGCCGGAAGCTGAAGCAACACCGTCGCCCGTGCCCACTTCCGCACCCCAGCCAACGCCGTCTCCTGCTCTCGCCCTTGGTGTGCGCAAGCAAGGGATTGTCTTTCACGATCTCACCCAGAGCGAACAGGTGTGCCCCGGTTTTGCCGAGATCGTAGGACCGATTGAGGTATCCCCGGAGCAGATTACCCATGACTCTCTGGGGGTGGTGCGGCAAGTCCGTTTGGTGTGCACGAACGATGAAAAGGGCACCGTCTACTTTGTAGACATACAGAACCAGACGATCACCGTTACCCGCAAGCTGGCGCCGGTGCCGGGGATGCCCTAAGCCTATGGAAAAGCTGCTGCGCCGGGGAATCCTACTACTCAGTCTCTTGATGGTAGTGGCAGGGTGCGGACCGCTGCGGCAGCCGACGCCAACACCCGCACCTACAGCGACGCCTACGCCGGTGCCCGCGACTGCACAACCGACCCCGGCGCCATGGCCGCCCCAAGAAGGCGTGCTCTTCTATGAACTGGAGGAACCGGAGCAGACCTGTCTTGGGTACCAGGAGTACCTGTCATTCCGTGACACTATCACGCAAATCAAGATCGTCTGCACGCAGGAAGGCGTTGAGACCGTCTACTTCATCGATGCCGAGACCCAGACCGTGACCGTAATTCGGATTCCCATTCCTCTCACCACAAAACCGCAAGAGTAGCCCAGCTAGCGCGCGAGGTGGCGACCGACGGATGGAGCATCATGACAGATGAAATGCCCGCTATGCGACAGAGCGTCCTTCAGAGTCCGGAACCGTCATGAGCCAGGACGCGCTGGCTCTCTATACAAAACACTACGTGGCTAACAGCTTTGAACGGCTGGAGTTGTTCAAGCTCATGGCCGCCAGTTTTGCGGGCCGACGCGCGCTCTATCCGGGCAGCTTTGCGCACCTTACTCCGGCCTTCGTCTATCCGCACACGTGTTTTGTGGATACGGACAAGCGTGCTGCGCGCTTCTTTGCAGATCCGGCTGTGCGTGACTATGTGAACGAGCGGAAGGTGTATTCCCAAGAGCCGTGCATCCGCTTTCACAGCGCTGACTATGTGCAGGAAATCCCGGAAGCTGAGGAGAGCTACGATCTGCTCATTTCGCAGTACGCGGGATTCGTCTCGCAGCACTGCAAGCAGTACCTCAGAGTTGGCGGCGTGCTCCTGGCCAACAACAGCCATGGCGACGCAAGCATGGCGTGGTTGGCCCCAGATTACGCGCTGGTTGGGGCCATCAATCGCCGCGCCGAGCGATTTAGCTTGGTTGAGTCAGACCTTGCTTCCTATTTCGTGCCGAAGCGAGAGCTCGTAGTGACCCGCGAGTATCTGGAGCGGACCCGGCGCGGTGTGGCGTATACGCGACGTGCCTATGCGTACGTTTTCCGGCGAGTAGCCTAGCCCCGCGTTCACGCCAGACCGATCCAATCGTGGTCAAAAGCGTACGGAATGGACATTGGTTTCAGTGAGGCGGCCGAGGGCGTGGCAGGCATGCTGTGGCGATGGCTACTGAACCGGAGCAGCTCTGCGGGCAAAGAGCACCGGCAGAAGCAGCGGACTAGAAGAACAGATTGGGCGTGGGCACCGTATTCGCGGTGGCCCACACTTTACGAATGCGATGGTTGATGCTGTCGGCGACGTAGAGGTTGCCGGCAATGTCCACCGCCACGCCGAGCGGGTAGTGAAGCGTGGCGAAACCGGCTCCCCAGCCGTCTCCGCTAAAGCCAAAGCGATCGCTGCCGGCCACCGTATCGAGGTTGCCGTCAGGTGAGACTTTCCGCACACGGTGGTTGAAGGTATCGGCAATGAAGAGGTTGCCCCGGCTGTCCACGGCAACGCCGAACGGAGCGCGCAACGTGGCGTGGGTGGCATCGCCGCGATCGCCGTTGAAGCCGGAACTGCCCGTACCCGCGATTGTCGTGATGAGGCCGTCGGTCGCCACCATGCGAATGCGCCGGTTCTCCCGATCGACGATGTAGAGCATGCCCTCAGGGGATGCGGCCACGCCGCGCGGGCTATTCAACCGCGCCAGTTTCGCGGGACCGCCATCGCCGCTGAAACCGGGAGCGCCGGTACCCGCCACGGTGGTGATGGTGCCGTCCGCCGCCAGTCTGCGCACTCTATGATTGCGTGTGTCGGCAATGTAGATTCCGCCGTCAGCCGCCACCGCAACGCTGGTCGGGTAGGCCAACGCAGCCTGCGTTGCCGGACCGCCGTCACCGCCGAAACCTGATTCCCCGGTGCCTGCTATTGTGTTGATGACGCCGTCCGGCGAAACCTTGCGGATGCGGTGATTGTAGGTGTCGGCAATGTAAATCGATCCGTCGTCGCCTATCGCGATGCCCAGCGGGGAGCGCAAACGGGCTACGCCGGCTTCCCCACCGTCCCCAGTGTCTCCGGCCTCTCCCGTGCCCGCGATGGTCGTGATTGTGCCGTCGGGCGCAATCTGCCGAATGCGGTGATTGAAGGCATCGGCAATGTACACGTTGCCCGCTGCATCTACGGCCAGGGCGGCGGGAGTGTTGAGCGTGGCTTCAGTGGCCGGGCCGTCGTCGCCGCTGCCGCTGGCAATGCCGTTGCCCGCTATAGTGGTGATAGTGCTGTGGCGAGTCACTTCGGATTCGTACAGATATTGCTGGGATTCGACCGCCCGAAGCATAGGCGCGCCCAAGAGTAGCACTGTCAGCGCGGCGCAAATTAGCGCGGCGAACGCCCTCACTGACCGCGCCGACGAAGGTGTACGGCGTTGCGTTTGACGAATCATGTAGTTTCGCAAATACTGTGGACAGATACTCTCGCTTATCAATCCTCACACTGGCCTATTATACGCCAAGCGCCGCCTACGGCGGAGGCAGACGACCAATGCAGGACGGTAATCGCAGATGACGAAACGCTATTTCGTCGCCGTATTGTTCGGCTGTTTCTGCCTGCTATTGGCAGCATGCGGCGGGGATGAGCCGGATGCGGACGCCACCGTTGAGGAAGCCCGCCCGGTCCCATCGCCGCAGGTAACCCGAACAGTCGCGCCGACCGCGACTTCAGTCCCCCCGACTGCGACCCCGGTCCCCCCGACGCCGACGGTCACTATCACGCCGCCGACGGCCACGCCGGAGGTTACGCCCGCACCGACCGCGACGCCACGTCCGCGTCCTACTCAGGAACCTACGCCCACGCCAAGTCCGGTTCCCGCACCTACGGCAACGCCTGCCCCTGAGATTTCGCCCACGCCGGTAGGTACTCCCGCGCCGGCCGCGGAATCGGCGGTCAACTTTGCGGGCGTGCGCGTATTGCTGCGCGAGCCAAGCCAGGTGCAGGCGATCTTCTCTCTCCGTGACGAAGACGGCAACCCAATCATCCTGCCGGCAGCGGATCTGCAAGCCGCGACGCGCATTTTCGAGCGCGGCCCCGGCATGGACGCTTGGGAAGAGGTGGACTACACGGAGACCAATTTCTTCGTGTACACCGCCGAGCGCTTTGCCTTGGAAGTGGTGTTCGTGCTTGACTTCACGCGCAGCATGACCACCTGGCAGTTGCCGGACGGCACCGCCGGCAGTACGCTCATGCGTCATGCGCTTGATAGCGCCCTCGACCGCTTGCCCGCCGCACATCGTGTCGGTGTCGTAGCCTTTCACGATCGCTCCGCAGAACCGGTGATCATCGCGTTTCCCACAACGGATAGAGACCAAATCCGCGCGGACGTCACTCGTTTTGCGGAATCCGGTTTTGATTCGGGTTCCAGCCGCCTCTGGGATGCCGTAGAACGTAGTCTCGACCTGTTTTCTGCGCAAGCGAGCATGGTTGCCGACGCCAGCCGCGCGCTGGTCTTTCTCTCGGACGGCAAGGACACCAGCAGCATCCGCACGCGCGACGAGGTGGTGCAACTGGCACGGGCGAGTGGCGTGCAGCTTTATCCGCTCGGTCTGGGCGACGTCTACCAAGAATCGGAATTGCGCACGCTCGCAACGGCAACGAACGGCGCTTACTACGCGGCGGCGGAATTGGCGCACCTTGAAGACCAGTTCGTTGCATTGGTTAATGACTTTGCCGGTCAATATAAGCTGAGCTACACCACGCTGCGCCGCGATGGGGACTATGCGATACGCATCGAGTCGACCCTGGACGGAGTCACGGGCGAATTCGCCACTGGGGCGCTGCCGTTCGGCGAGATTTACAGTCCCGATACGCAGGGACGCATCGCGGTAGATCCACCCACGATTGACCTGGAAGAGCAGACCGCGACAACTTTCGTGCGCGCGCTCCACGTGCCGCGCAACATTCAGCACTTGCGCTTCACGCTCGACATTGACCGGCCGGTTACGGTCTCACTCGTCCCGGCCCATGAAGGGGGACTGCTGGACGGCTGGGAACTTTCCCAACCGGACGATGTGGGCTACTGGCAGGTCACTGGTCCATCGCCCTTGCCGTTCGGGAATTTCGGCTTGCTCTTCAAAGTGGTGGTGGCGGAAGTCTCCGCCGAGGATGTCGCCTTTCGCATGATCTTTGACAATAGCGCGTATGCCGGCAACAAGCAGTTCGTCGTCGTATCCGGCGGCGAAGAGGAACGTCTGGCGCAGATTGCGTTTGCCAGTTTGCGCGATGAAAACTGGGAAATCTATGTGATGAATGCCGACGGCAGTGGTTTGACGCGCCTGACGGACGATCCGGCAAACGACGTTGCGCCAACCTGGTCACCGGACGCGCGGCGCATTGCGTTTGCGAGTAATCGTGCCGGAAACTTCGACATTTACGTGATGAATGCCGACGGCAGCGAGGTAACACAACTGACGACTGATAGCGGTGACGACTTCGCTCCCCGCTGGTCGCCGGATGGACGCAAGCTCGTGTTCTATAGCGAACGTGACAGCAACGTCGATGTCTACGTGATGAACGCCGACGGCAGCGCACAGACGAGACTCACGTTTGACCGCGGGCGTGAATTGGCTCCGTCCTGGTCGCCCGACGGCGTCAAGATTGCGTATACCAGCGACCGCGAACGAAACTTCGATATCTTTGTGATGAATGCCGACGGCAGTGAGCACGTGAGGCTTACTACCGACCGCGCCGCGGACACCGCGCCGACGTGGTCGCCGGACGGGCGCAGGCTGGCCTTTACCAGCAAACGTAACGGCAACTGGGAAATCTTCGTGATAAACGCCGACGGCACTGACCTGACCCGGCTGACGACGCACCCGGCCGATGACTTCGGCGCCGCGTGGTCGGCGGACGGCCAGAGCTTGGCTTTCTACAGCATCAGGAATTTAAATTACGAAGTCTACGTGATGGACATCGCTACCGGCAACGTCACCCGCCTCACCGACAATCCGGCCCTCGACGCCGATCCGTCATGGTCGCCGTAGAGGACGGTGCATTCGTGGGCGGGGGCCAGCAAGACTTTGCCATGTGCCGGGGCAAGTGTCGCCAAGTGCGAGAGCATTTCTCGTTCGTTCGTGCTGAGCTTGTCGAAGCATGGATGCCAATTCTCAAGTTTCCACCACAAAGACAAATTCAACTCTTCACTTCAGCTTGACGGCACGTGCACAGCACTGGAACTACCCCTCTCCTTCAGTTTCGTGATACCGTATACTGCGACTGTTTTGCACTTGGGAAAACCCCAATCTTCCTCGAGGAGACTCTTGCTTGAACCAAGCCCCGCGGACAGCGAATCAACGCCACAGCTCTGAAAGTTCCCTCTCCCCGAGGGAGAGGGTTAGGGTGAGGGCATCTTCTGTCCGACTGTAAGCCAATTCGGCGGGTTACGCAAAGGCACTCATGAGTCTGCTTTGAGGTCATGCTGAGCACGCGCGCACACGAAAGAGGATGCACACATGCGTTTTGCGAATCGGATTGCCAAGTTGCCGCCGTATCTGTTTGCCGAGGTCGATCGGCGCATCGCGGCCAAAAGGAAAGAAGGCGTAGACGTAATCTCGCTGGGCATCGGCGATCCCGACTTGCCCACGCCGCAGCACGTGATCGACGCGCTGGCTGCCGGCGCGGCCAAGCCCTATACCCACCAGTACCCGGAATACGAGGGTCTGCCGGCCTTTCGCGAGGCGGTGGCGGCGTGGTACGGACAGCGGTTCGGGGTAAAGCTCGACCCTGAGACCCAGGTGGTATCGCTGATCGGCTCCAAGGAGGGCATTGCCCACTTTCCCGTGGCGGTGGTGGACCCCGGCGACGTGGTGCTGGCAACCGACCCCGGCTATCCGGTCTACCACACCGGCACGCTCTTTTCCGATGGCGAGACTTACTACGTGCCGTTGCGGGCGGAGAACGATTTCTTGCCCGACCTTGGGGCGATCCCCAAAGATGTGATAAAACGCGCCAAACTGCTCTGGATTTGTTATCCCAATAACCCCACGGCGGCGGTGGCCCCGCGCTCGTTCTTCGAGGAGTGCGTGGCGTTCGGCAAGGAGCACGACCTCATCATCGCCCATGATGCGGCCTACACCGAGGTCTGCTTCGACGGCTACAAGCCGCTGAGCTTCCTGGAAGTGGACGGCGCCATGGACGTGGGCATCGAGTTCCACTCGCTCTCCAAGACCTACAACATGACCGGCTGGCGCATCGGCATGGCCGTGGGCAACACCGACATCATCGAGGCGCTGGGCCGCGTGAAAACGAACATAGACTCCGGCATCTTCCGCGCGGTCCAAGAGGCCGGCGTGGTGGCCCTGAACGAAACGCCGCAGTCGTGGATCGATGAGCGTAATGCCATCTATCAGGAACGCCGCGACCTGATCCTCAGCGCCCTGGCAGGCATGGGTCTGAATGCGCAGACGCCAAAAGCCAGCCTCTACGTGTGGTCGCCCACACCGGTGGGCATCTCCGCCATCGACTTTTCGGTGCGGCTGCTCGACGAAGCCGGATTGGTGATCACTCCCGGCGTCGGCTTTGGCGACGCCGGCGAAGGCTACTTCCGCATCTCGCTGGCCTGCCCCACCGACCGGCTGAAGGAGGCCATGGAACGACTCGCCGCAGTGAAGGTGTAAGAGAGAGGCTTACCAGGATTCGCGTACGCTAGTTCTGTTGTACGTGCAAACAGGAGTTTGCCATGAACACACCGCCTGAGACCTTCATCCGCGTCCAAGCCGCGCCGATGGAGGCGTTTGTAAAGGGCTGCTTTCTCGCGGTTGGTATGTCGGATGCGCACGCGCAGCAGATGGCCGGGTGGCTGACGGCCAACGACCTGCGCGGTGTCTTTAGCCACGGTACGCGCCAGACCGTGGCCTACGTGCGGCATTTCCAGAATAAGGACCTCAACGTAACGCCGGATGTCCGGGTGGTGAGCGAGACCGCGGTTACGGCGACCGTCGATGGCGACGGCGGGTTAGGTTATTTCCCGTCGTTCGCGGCGGCTAACTTAGCGGTGCAAAAGGCGAAAGAGCACGGCGTAGCCAACGTGACTACGCGCAACCACGGGCACTTTGGTGCGGCGGGATTATGGTCGCGGGTGATTGTAAACGCGGACCTGATAGCTTACGTGACCTCCGGCGCGCAATTGCAGATGCGGCCGGACGCGCCCCATCGTCACGCCGCCGGTGGTTCGCCCATGAGTTTTGCCGCGCCTGCAGGTGAAGAACCGCCGATTATTGCCGACTTTGGCGCTGTTCATGACCTTTACGACGGCGAGCCCCATGTGAAAGCGATAGAGATGCTGGCGCCCAGCGCCACGTACCGCAGCATCGGGCTGGGTTCGTTCTGCCAGATTCTCGGCGGGTTTCTCTGCGGCGTTCCTTCCGCCCCGGAGCGGGCCAAACGGACATGGCCCGGCGCCAATCAGGGCTCGTTCATGACTGCCCACGACGTCTCCCACTACCTGCCGCTCGCTCAGTTCAAGAGCGAGGTTGACGACTACATTCGCCAGGTGCGCCAACTTGCGCCGATAACCAACCAGTCGGACACGGAAGTCGCCGGCGGCATGGAGGCCCGGCGCGAACGGCAGTGGCGCAAAGAGGGTGTGCCTATCGGCCCTGAGCACGCGGAGGCCCTCCAGGGACTAGGTCGAGAACTAGGGGTACATACGCCGTTTTAGGGGGGGTACTATGCTTGAAGACTTTCCCAAGGAAAACCTGCAACTTAGTTAGCCAGGCTGAATTTATTGCGATTCCCACCCTCACCCCCGTATCACGTACGGGGCAGGCTCTAGCCCTCTCCTTCAATGGAGAGGGGATAAGTCACCTTTAGCCGATTAGTATGTAGGTCTTTCTAAGGACGCGCGTGTCATGGGCGAATCTTCGATACACTTTTCAGTCCGCCACATTGTTCACGAGCCCAATCCGCCGCACTTGCCCTACCGGGAAGAGTATTTTGGCTATGTCAATTTACTCGTGAGCATTCGGCCGGAACAGGCGGCGCTGGTGCTCGTGGACTGTTGGGACCAAATCATCGTCGAGAGCTTTCAGGAACGCGCCGAGCGCATCTGCGATGAAACGATTCGTCCGGTGCTGGAGGCGTCGCGGTCGGCTGGCATTACGGTGGTGCATGCGCCGTCGCCGCCGGTGGCGGAGAAGTTTCGCGAGTTCTGGCCGGAAGAAGCGGCAGACGAGGAGGAGCCGGCAACTCCGGCGGCGCCGGACTGGCCGCCTCCGGATTTTGCGCAACGACGAGGGGAGTGGGCGCACTTGCAGGCACGGCGCAGCGGCCTGCACCAGGAGCAGCTCGACCGTATCGACCGCGACCGCTCCATCCATCCGTCAGTCTTGCCGCAGACCGATGACTATGTGATTGCCACGGGCGACCAACTCCACCGGCTTTGCCGTGCGCGCGGCATTCTATACCTCTTCTACGTTGGCTTTGCCACCAACATCTGCGTGCCGGACCGCGATTACGGGATGCGGGCAATGCGCGAACGCGGCTACGCGCTGGTGCTATTGCGTGACGCTACCACCGGCGTGGAGGCGAGTGACACGTATCCGACACGTGCGGCTACTAGTGTGATGATTCACCAGTTTGAATTGCGCGACATTGCAGGGACGATTGCGTCGGATGCGTTCTTGGCTGCCCTTGAGGGCATGTGAGAGTAGAAGCCGTTCGTGCCGGGTGGTCATTGCAAAGCCTTAGTCGATGCCTGAACGTCTAATGATTTTGCGAAATTGTTGCATACTCTGCCGTCGTCTGACCGCCATGCCTTATGAACGTTTGTGTCGGACTCCTGAATAAACAGAGCGTATGCGTCTAGCAAGTGACAACGAATGCAGACACAAGGTAGCGTTCATGGCAGTGACGCTCATTTCCATCCAATTGAGGAGAAGAAGATGCTCACAAAAGCCACGTTCAAGCACATTAGCTGGGACGAGGAGTCATTCGACGAACCGGAGGACGGACCAAAGCTGACCCGGGCGCACATAAGGAAGTCTTTCCACGGTGATCTGTCCGGGACAGGCAACCTCATGTACGTTATGACGCATCTCGACAGTGGGATCGTATCGTTCACAGGTTTTGAGAAGGTTGTGGGCACCCTAGATGGGCGGAACGGCAGCTTCGTGCTACGCCACACAGGGACGTACGACGGAGAAAAGGCCAATGTGGAGTACGAGGTCGTCCCGGGATCGGGTACCAACGAGCTCGCCGAGATTTCGGGTACCGGCGGGTTTTCTGCTGGGCATGCCGAGGAGCACGACATGACGCTGGACTATGAAGTGTAAGTCTCAGCCAGTAGTTGGCAGGATCTTCGGATTCCTACACAGTCCAATCACTACTTTGTGTAAACGGTAACGGAGAGCCTCCTGGCGCGAGAGCGTTACGTGCGGATCGGAGCTGGGCCGACGGAAGAGTGCTCCGATTGCACGGAGTAACTCGCTGATGGCCTGGCCTGCCGCTGTACGGCAGCTCGCCGAAAGTACCCTGCGAGTTATCATTAGTTAGATGCTCTCCAACCAGCGCACGAATCCCTCCGAACACCAGTAGGCCGGATCACTTTCCGCCAGCGCAATCCATTCAGCCACGACCGGCTGAATGCGCATGTAGCGCAGGCGGGCGGAGCCGATACTGCCGAAGTGCAGCAACCCCTTTTCCCTGAAGATCTCTTCCGCAACCAGGCGCTTATCGGTGCCGATACTGGCCCAGATGCCGTTGCTCGTCCAGCCGCGCACCTGCGCGAGCAACGCCTGGCGGCGGTCAGGAGCAGCGCGCGCCAGCGCCCGGTGTACCAGGTGGGTCTCAACGAAGTGCACCATCGTGAGGCGCTGGCAATTGACACCAATGAGGCAATAAAAGACATTCCAATCGTAGAAACGCTGCCAGGGACTCTGCACGGCAAATGCGCCTGAGCCCCAGGGACTCTCGCGCAGACCTGATTGGCCGTGGTTTGCGGTGAGCTCTTCAGCCCGCGGGCCGATTGCGCTTACCGAGTGGGTATAGTGGTTACTGCGGTGCGCTTCCGGGCGGCGGCGGAAAGTCTCCGGAATCAGTCCGCAATAGGTGGGCGTATCCGAGATGCTCCACAGGTCCCAAACCCGGCGCTTTTCACGCAGTTCGCGCCATGTACTCAACGTCGGCGCAGCGACGGTGCCTGCGGGCCCCACCGCCTCTAGGAAGCCATCGATGACGGCGTCCGCGCCACCCACCACAGTGCCCATGCTGCTCAGGGAGCTATGGAACAGCACCGTATCGCCTGGGCCCAGGCCGGTTGCACGCAAGGCGGCAGCCACGCCTTCCCGCGTAACGTGAATTGAAGGATCGCCCGGCTCGTGGTCCATGTAACCGCCCGCTGCCGCTTCGACCTCCACCGCAGACTTCTGCCGTTGGGCGGCACGTTTCGCGCTGTCAGTTGACCCCACAGGCAGCGTCCTTCCCCGCTTCCCCTCGCAACGTCCTCGTGCGAGCTGCATAGCTTCGTGCAGTGCCGTCAGCTTACGAGTTCGCTAGCCGGAGGAACGATGTCGTCAACGGCAGCGCATTCGTCGGCGGTCAACTCGATCTCAAGCGCGCCAAGGTTGTCTTGCAGTTGCGCCAAGGTACGCGGGCCGATGATGGGCGCGGTGATGCCGGGTTGAGCCAGCAGCCAGGCAAGACCAAACTGACTCAAGGTGACGCCTCTCGCCGCGGACATTGCTTCCAAGGCTTCAAGTGCATCGAAGTGCGGCGCGTACGTTGCAGCGCCAAAATCCATGCTGCGGTCGGCGAAGCGCGAATCGGCAGGAGCGGCTTCGTCGCGGCGGTACTTGCCGGTGAGCCAGCCGCCGGCCAAAGGGCTGAAGGGCACGACACCGATGCCGTACTTGCGGGTGAACGGCAGCACTTCCGCCTCGATGGCGCGGTTAAAGATACTGTAAGGGGGCTGTTCCGAGACGATGGGCGCGAGCCCGAGGCGGTCGGCCGTCCACATGGCTTCGCAGAGTTGCCAGCCGGCAAACTTCGAGGTGCCGTAGTAGAGTATCTTGCCCTGACGCCGCAGGTCTTCCAACGTCCGTAGGGTTTCCTCGATCGGAGTCTCAGGATCAGGCCGGTGAAGTTGGTAGAGGTCGATGCGGTCGGTGTTGAGCCGCCGCAGGCTCGCATGCACCTGCTCCATGATGTGGTAGCGGCTGGTGCCGCGGTCGTTGGGACCGTCGCCCATGGGGTGGAAGACTTTCGTGGCCAGCACCACGTTGTCGCGGCAGTCTTTGATGGCTTTGCCCACAATCGTTTCGGCGTAGCCGCGGGGTTCCGAGTAGGCATTCGCTGTGTCCACCACGTTGATGCCTGCGTCGAGCGCGGTGTGAATCAACGCCGCCCCATCCTCTTCGGCGATACGCGTATTAAAGTAGGCGGTCCCCAGCCACAACGGCGAGACCTTGACACCGGCGGTTCCCAGATTGCGATACTCCATAGTCCTGTCTCCTTAGTACTTCCCGACATGTTTGGCTTTAAGGATACCGTCTTGGCGCAGGTTGCGCTAAGCGATGAACGCTGGGTGGGAGAAGGCTGTGGCGTAGTCATCCCTTTTACCCGGATGAGCCCCCTGCGGTAATAGCTAATTCAGTCGAAGGGACTCTCAATAGCATGCACGGGCACGGCATGCCGTGCCCCTACGTTTTGGCGGCTAAGCATGGCATCCAAGCAGGTAGTCTCAAGTGAAAAGCGGAACTAGCGTGTCTACAGGTCCAGTAGCCTGTAGACACGCTAGTTCTCGTCAGACTTCTATCGGCGTTGCGAAAATCTGCGCAACATACTTACTGAAGCGCAATCCTCACGTTCACCTGTCTGTGACTAGCCACCAAACTCCGCGATGAATTCGTCCATCGCCGTCTGGGCTTGCTCCTCGAAGTTGCGCATACCTTCGGCAACCGTGACCTCATTGCGCATGATTGCCTGCAGGTTCCTGCTCGTGATCGGCAGAATGTCGCCCGCGCCGGGCACACTCACGACAAAGCGCGCGCCAACCATCTCATCAATGGCGAGCTTGCGGAGCTTGTCGTCACCAATGTAGGCATCGCTCTGTGCGACACCTTGGCGCACCGGGATGCGGTCCATGGCAATCGACCAGCGCAGGTTCACGTCGGCGCCATACATGAAGTCGGCCCAGGCAAAGCCGCCGTCGGGATTGTTGCTACCGTTCGGCAAACAGAACGCCCAGTCGCCGGAGTAGGTGGCCGGCAGGCCGCCTTCGGCGTTAGCCTGCGGGTAGGGCGCAAAGTCGTAGTTGAGGCCTTCCGCGTAAGGGGCCATCGACGTGCGGGTAGCGTTGGTGAGGTACATGTAGGTGTTGCCGCCGCTGCCGTACTCTTGCAGGCGGTTCTCAAACGTGCCGTGGAACTCGCGGACCTTATCGTAGCCGCCCTGGCCGTCCAGGACCTTCTTAAGCCATTCCACGGTATTGATGGCCAGATCATTGTTGACCTGGATCTTGGTCCGGTCGGCGCTAAGCATCTCGCCGCCCTGCTGCCAGTAGCCAACCATCCAGGTGTGGATGCCGCCGGAGCCGCGGAACGGGTCCCAGCCGAGCCGGGTGATGTTGTCGCCCTCGACCTTGTGCACTTTCAGCAGCGCCTCGTCCATCTCTTCCCGGGTTGCCGGCGGAGTTTCGGGATCGAGACCGGCTTCCAGCGAGTGGTCCACATTCAGATAGATGATGCGGGCGTCGATGCTATAGCTGATGCCGTAGGTCTTACCGGCCCACTGCATGGCCTCGTATTTTCCCGGCCAGAGGTCGTCAAGTGGCACGTTGGCGGAGGCAGCGATGTAGGCATCGAGCGGCCGCACGAGCTCAATCAGACCCCACTGGGGCTGGATGTAGGACTGCGTCTTTGAGTTGTCCGGCGCGACA
This sequence comes from Chloroflexota bacterium, assembly GCA_965207135.1. Lineage (GTDB taxonomy): Bacteria > Chloroflexota > UBA11872 > VXOZ01 > VXOZ01 > VXOZ01. Next base: position 691,299 of record OZ242272.1, read on the forward strand.
CCGGCTGCAACCACGGTCGGAAGATCATTGAAACCGCCGTTGCCGCGTACGAGCGGCACCAGCGTGTAGTTGGTGGTCTCGTCGAACTCCGCGCGGAGCTGCTGGGGAATCTCCTCAGTATCGAAATTCCATGGCGCAATGCCGGTATACCAGAATACGACCGGCGACTTCTCCATCATCGCCTCGCCGGCGTCGCCGTCACCCTCAGGCGCGGCCGCTTCCTCCATGGCCTCAGTGCCTGCTTGCGCGCCGCACGCTGCAAGCAGCGCACCGGCGCCCGTCAAGGCAGCCGTGCCAAGGAAATGTCGTCTGGACAGTGCTGTCATCGTACTCACCCCTCCTGGGCTGAAACTAAAACCGAAAACTTCCTGCACCCTACTGAGACGTCGGCGCTGTTCTTGGCGGTTTCCTTTTTCGCTCTTGCGCAGAACTCACCTAGAATGCCTAAAGGTAATTCTAGGCATATTGCCCGCCAATTTGCAAGGCACAGGGAAAATACTGCTATAGAGTCAGCGCGTGGAGGGCGGTTCGAGGTGATGTTAGCTCTATCCCGATTCACACATCCTCTTTCCGCCTAAGAAAAGTGTGTTGAAGACTCTCCGGCCGCAGTTCTTGCGGCGGAGTTCTTGGCCGAAGGCTACGCTGCTTGTCCTTGCAAGGGAAGGCGAATCAGCACGGTGACTCCGTGTCCAGGCCCATCGCTTGCTACGGTCGCTGTGCCGCCATGGGCTTCGACGATTGCCCGGGTAATGGCCAGTCCCAGTCCCGTGCCGTCTATGCCGCGACTGCGAGACCGGTCGGTGCGGTAGAAGCGGTCGAAGACGTGGGGAAGGTCTGCGAGGTGGATGCCGATCCCGCTATCAGTGACCGAGATGCCCACCACCTCGTCGTTCTCCAACCCAGCCTTCAGCACGACTTTCCCACCGGCCTCGGTTGCATTGATGGCGTTGCTTATGACGTTTCCCAATGCCTGGCTCATACGCATCCGGTCGAGATTCACGTCCGGGAGGTCGGCGGGTACCTGCAGCGACAATTCAACCTGTTTTTCCTGGCATTGCGGCTGCCAGCGGTTCGCCTCTGCGGTGAGCAGTTCACTAACCGAACTTGCTTCGAGCGTGAGCCGCAACTCACCATAATCCGTCTCCGCAAGCCAGTTCAGATCCGTTACGAGACCGCGCAGCCTGTCCACTTCCTGGATGATGTGGTCGGAGGCGCTCTCAGACGTCTGCAGACCGTCGCGTAGCCCTTGCGCTTCCAATTGTATGACGCTCAGCGGCGTATTCAGCTCATGAGAAACGTCGTTTATCAGCCGCCGGCGGAGCTCGCGCTGCGTTTCTAAAGTAGAGATCATCCGGTTGAAAGCCGTGCTCATCCGGCCTAACTCGTCCGAGGATGTGACAGGCAGTTGGGTCGTATCCCCCTGGGCAATTGCCTGGGTTGCCTCGGTCAGGGCCGTCACCGGCGCCGTGATCCGTTTGGACAACCACGCGGCCAGGACTATGGCGACGCCGGCCGTCAGCAAGCCGCCAATGAGGGTGAGGTACAGGAGCGTGTTGAGAAACCCATGCGACTCGGTCACGAGGAACTCCTGGTTCACGTCCACATAGACGTGGCCTACCGGCCGGTTCGCAGCCAGATCGAACACCGTCTCGCGATGCCCGTTCAGAGCGGGCGCCGCGGCTCCAGATAGCAATTCCGAAAAGTTGTCCTTCACCACACGTCCGTCGCTGCCGACGATGACCACTCGTACCCGGTCTCTGTGGAAGAGTTCCGAGGACTCCTCCTCTTGCCCGTGTCCCTCACTCTCCCGGACTCCAGTGTAGATGTACCCGGCCTCGGACAGCACTCTGTCCACTGTTTCCCACCCACCGGCAGCGGTATACTCCCGGCTCAGATTCCGGGCTAACTGGGTCGCCTCGTCACCGCCAATCCTTTCTACGAACACACCCAGGCGGGACTGCGTCGCGTAATAGCCCACACTTACACTGATCAAGACGGTGAGGACCACGACGAGGACTGTCGCGCCCATGATGCGCCAGCGCAGCGGCATTATGCGTCCTCCACCACGAACCGATAGCCGGCGCCGTAAACCGTCTGAATGGGCTGCCTGCCATTGCGGTTGATTTGCTTGCGCAGGCGGGCGACCTGGTTGTCGATGGCGCGGTCGAACCCATCGAATTCGTCGCTGAAGGTCAACTCGATGAGCTGATCGCGACTGAGCACCTGGTTGGGATGACGCATGAACGTGGCGAGGAGAGCGATTTGCGCCTGGCTCAGCGTCACCGGTTCTCCACTGACCGTCACGCTCCGGTCGGTCTCATTGAGCGTAATAGCGCCGCGTGTGAGAACCTGCTGGACTTTGCCCTTGACGCGACGCAGCACGGCGTCGGCGCGCGCAATGACTTCCTCCGGATCGAAGGGCTTGACGATGTAATCGTCAGCGCCGCTATCCAGTCCGCCGATGCGCTCGGCAGGAGCTTCTCTGGCGGTCAACATGATGATGGGAACATCCGACTCGCGACGTAGGATCTTGCACAGTTCCACACCGTCGAGCCGGGGAAGCATGAGATCGAGGATTATCAGGTCCGGGATCAGATTCCGGGCCAGCGCCAGACCGGATTCGCCATCGTGCGTAACCTCAGCGGAGAAACCGGCACGCTCGAAATACACCTTGACCCAATTCGCGATTCTGGTATCGTCTTCGACTATCAGTACTGTGCCGCGCATTGCCAGCCTTCTCGGAAACTACCTCAGGACGCGACGCCTCCGGAGAGGCATCGCGTCCCTTTGTGCGGTTCAATTATCTCACGTGCAGTGGGGTTGCGACATCTTCATAAAGTGATGTCACTTCGTCCTAGCCGCCGCCACTCTGCTCACCGCCGGAGCCGTGTTCGCCGCCGGACTCGCCACCGCCACCGCTGCCGCCATGCTCACCACTGCTCTCACCACCGCCGCTGCCAACCTCGGCATGGGCCACCCAGCCGGTGAATGCTGCGGCCGTCGCGGGCAGATTGACCGCTACTTTCTCGCCGGGAGCCAGATCCACCGGAGTGGTCGGACCAAGCTCTGCCCCGTTCGAGAGATGCACTTCAATCCGCACCTGGCGCAAGACGTTGTTGGTCGTGTTTTCCACGGTGCCCTTGAAGGCATTGCTTGAAGCATCGTAGCTCAAGATCAGCCGGGCGCCGCTGCGCACCATGTCGAAGGTCTCATCCGGCGCCAGTTGGTTGGCAGTGGCTTCTTCACCGCCGCCAGAGCCTTCACCGCCTTCGCCGCCGGTGTGAGGCGCAGGACCCGTACCGCCACAGTCGAACACTTCCATGTGAATGACGTAGCCGTCGAAGGCAACTCCTGCGAGCTGCGGTTCACTCGAGACTGCAATGCTGGACGTTGCTTGCTGTCCGGGGCTGAGGTGCCCCAGCATGTCGGGGCCAAGCTCCCCTACGGTCTGCGTCCCCGACTTCAGGTGCGGCTCAGCCTGCACGTAGCAGAGCACCTGCTGGAGCGTGTTCTGCACCGTGTAGTGAATAGTTCGGGTTGCCGCATCGTACCGCGCGGAAACAGCTAGCCCGCCAAGTACACCATCCCACGTCTGATCGAGAGGCGTGATGGGGCTGGACATGGCAGCTTCCATCGCGGCTTCATTGCTGCTCTCTTTGCCTTCGGGACCATCCGGTCCACTCTCGCCACCTTTGCCTTCTCCGCCGCCGCTCCCTTCGGAAGCCTCCTGGCTGGCCGTTGTGCTGCCTGTACCCTGGCCGTCGAGGACCCCGCTCATGGACCCACAGCCGACCAGTGTCCCCCCGCCGAGTAGGGCCGCCAAGAGCGGCCCAATCAGCAATGTCTTCTTCGTCAGATTCTTGCCAATCATCATTTCACTCCTATCGTGAAGTGTTTGTATTACCACTCACGATAGCGAGGAAATGTCGCAGAAATTTGTCACCGTTAACCTGAATCAGGAGATATGAGGAAAGCAAGAACCCTCGTACAAATGACCAGGAAAGGGTAAATGCGTAGGGGCACGACATGTCGTGCCCCTAGCGGCGTCCGCTTGATGACGCGGCAACCTCGCAACGAAGCAAGGTGGCTGTGCGCTGCTACCCCAGGCAGCCGCCCTTGTTCAGCCAGCCCTGCACCTGCTTCTGGGTCTTGGCCAAGCCCTCGGCGACAGTTAGTGAGCCCGCCACCATGGCGTCCCAAGTGGCGCGCCATGCGACATAGAAATCTTTCTGCTGCAGCAGTTGTGGTTCAGGCCTTCCCTCTTGTGTCATCTGCCGGTAGACTGCGAGGTCCTCGAAAGGGTATAGCGTTAATGGCTCGAGCTGTCTGTTGGCCGAGAAGCGGCCCTGGCCGAAGGCGGCGAACTCCGATCGGGCCGGGGTGCTCACAGTGAATTTGAGGAAGGCCCACGCGCCGTCGGCGTTCTTGGCGCCATTGCCGAGGAGGATAGCGCTAGGCGTCATGACCGTGCCGCGGTCGCCGTTTGGGCCCCGCGGCCGCGGCGCCATGCCAATACTGAACTGGTCACGCGCCGCAATCCTCTCGTTGAATTGGCGTGCGACGTCTGGTGCACGCTCTACCATACCTTGCGTGCCGTTCAGGAAGCTTCCGCCGATGACTTTGTGCTTTGCAAAGAGGTCAACGCAATACTGCAGGGCGTCCGCAAATTCAGGGGCAGTGAACATGGCCTGGGTGCAGTTCGGATTCCACAGATCCGTGCCCCACGCCCAGGCGTAGTATGGCAGAAACGACGTGAACATGGGGAAAACCTGCAAGCCGCCAAATGAAATGCCATTGCCTGCGCGTTTGGTTAGCTTTACGGCGGCATCCAGCACGGCCTCCCAGGTCCAATTGCCCTCGGCATCCAGTGCCGCAGGCGTCTTCAAGCCAGCTTCTCGAAACTTATCGGCATTGAACCAGATTGGATGCGCAGTAAGCTGCCAGGCGAGTCCATAGACAATGTCTTTGTGTTTGAGGATGCCGAATGAATGAAAGTCATCGAGAGAGACATCCTTGTCTGTCGTCAAAAAGGGATTGATCGACTGAATGATGCTGGCGTCGGCAAACAGCCCCAGCCAGTCAATAAAGCCGTAGACTGCATCAAATGTGAAACCGGCAGCCATGAACGTCAAGGCCCTGGAGGTAACACTGCCGAACGCAGTATCACTGACTGCCAGCTTGTATTCGGGGTGCCTTGCCTCAAAGTTCGCGAAGGTGCTGTTCCACGAGTTGACCCACGTCTCGTTCTGGCCCCGCAACACCATGAGCATGCTGACGGTGGTTGGCGCCATCGTCTTAGGCGATACTTCAGGTGTAGTCTCTGCCTGCGGCGCTTCACCGGCTTCTTGCGTGTTGGTATCAGTGCCGCACGCTGCCAAGACCGTCAAGCCCGTAACGCTGGCCGCTCCGCTGAGCAGACCCCGGCGTGTCATTCGCCTGCGGTTGCCTATCAATGCGCTGCCTCCTCGGTGCATGGTCAGTCTGCAACCGGTATCGAGTATGGTGCTGGATTAGCGAGAAGGTCAAGTGAACAAGGCAACAATCGTCCCCGGCATATCCCGTCAACAGGCCGTCATTAGCGCGAAAGCGCGCCCCCGCGCGGAGGCGCGGAATCCATCTTTCCTTGATCTCATCTTGTAGTAGGGGAAAGATGGGCGGGCGTTTCGCCGCATCGACGCAAAAGTAGGGGCACGACATGTCGTGCCCCTACCGGCGTTCACGGTCTGTTGCAGCAGTAGCGGTCTGCTGTGTTGCCTAAGACGTTTCTACCGCAGGCAGCCGCCTTCGTTGATCCAGCCCTGCACCTGGTCTTGGGTCTTTGCCATACCTTCGGCGACCGTGAGCGAGCCCTCCACCATGGCATCCCAGGTGGCGCGCCACTCGGTGTTGAAGTCGCCCTGCTTCAGCAGTTGCGGCACCGGGCGGCCCTCGCTCGCCATCTGCTTGTAGACTTCGGGGTCTTCATACGGGAAGAGCGTCAACGGCTCCAAATGCTTATTGGCGGTGAAGCGGCCCTGGCCGGTGGCAGCGACCTCCGGCAAGGCGTCGGCACTCACCGTGTACTTGAGGAAGGCCCAGCCACCATCGGGATTCTTGGCGCCTTCGCCGATGAAGATGCCGATGGGAGTCATGACTGTTGCGCTATCGCCGTTCGGCCCCTTGGGCCGTCCCGCCATGCCGATCTCAAAGAGATCGTTGGCCGTGATCTGCTCCTCGAACTGGCGCACGCCGCCGGTGGCGCGCTCGAACATGCCCATGGTGCCCTCGAGGAAGTTGCCGCCGACGACATTATGCTTGGCAAAGAGGTCCACGCAGAACTGCACGGCGTCGGCGAACGCGGGCGTGTTGAACGTGGCCTGGGTGCAGCCTTCGTTCCACAAGTCCGCGCCCCATGCCCAGGCGTAGTAGGGTAGATAAGAGGTGAACATGGGATAGATGCGCAAGCCGCCAAACGAAATTTCATCGCCTTCGCGTTTGGTGAGTCTGACGGCGGCATCCAGCACGGCATCCCAGGTCCAGTTACCCTCGGCCTCCAACTCTGCGGGAGTCTTCAAGCCGGCCTCGACAAATTTGTCGTTGTTCGACCAAATGGGGTGCGCGGTGAGGAGCCAGGCGAGCCCGTACGCCACGCCCTTGTACTTGAGGATGCCGGATTCGTAGAAGTCATCCGGGGAGACCTCAGTGTCCTTCGCCAGCAACGGCGTGACCGGCTGGATGATCCCGCCGTCGACGAACGGTCCGAGCCAGCCGAAATAACCGTAAATGTCATCAAAGGATATGCCGGCGGCGAGGGAGGCGCCGGCCTTGGTGGTGACTTCACCAAACGTAGAATCGGTGATATCCAGCTTGTATTCGGGATTGGCGGCTTCGAAGTTGGCAAAGATGGTGTTCCACGAGTTGATCCACGTCTCGTTCTGGCCCTGCAGCACCATGAGCGCATTGACGATGGTCGGCTCCATCGCCTTGGGCGCTTCTTCCGCCTTGGATTCTTCTTCTGCGGGAGCTTCGCCTTCCTCAGGCATCGTTGTGACAGTGCCGCACGCCGCCAATGCCAGCATGCCCGCGCCGCCTGCGGCGCCCTTGAGCAGAAATCGGCGTGTCATTCGACCGCGTTCACTTTGCATTGCTCTGCCTCCTACGGGTTTGACGATACTACTACCGATGTCAAGTATGGAGTTAGAAAGGTGAGACTGTCAAGCGAATAGATTGGGGGTGGCCGGTAGAAACAGTCGCGTGGACACCGGCCACGATATCCCCTACGACGTGAAAGTTCGTATCGGCGCCAGGCATGAGTCTGATGAATACCTAGGGAGATTCCCATCGCACTGGAGCTCAATTGATTCGATTGAGTGTAAGAGGGTACACTGTGACGTGTAGCGCAATAAAAGGAGTGCGCAAGGCAGCGCCATGAACTTATTCTTGGTGATATTCGAGGAAGCCATAGCATCCGAAGAAAAGGAGCAAGCGAAGTCCGCGTTCTCTTCTGATGGCATCTTCGAGCTATCAGACCACGTCCTATTGGTGCAAACACCCATAAGCGACCCTAAATCTCTGAGCGCGTCGTTTGGCCTTTCGGACGAGGCAGGTTCTTCGAACGTGGGTGTGGTGTTCAAGTTGAACGGGTCATACTACGGTCACTACTATTCGAGCCTTTGGGATTGGTTGAAGAAAACTAGGGAAGTAGGTGTCTGATTCCAACGGTTCGCTACGCTCTGAGGGATATCACATTTAACGCTTGGACGATGTTCTCGCGCGTGTGTCCTATATTGAGGGCAGGTTGGAAGCACTTGCAACGAAAGAAGACGTTGCGAACGCAAAATACGCTCTGATCGTTGCATACATCAGTATTGGCATTTCAGTGCTCGTGGCGGTAGGAACCATCGTAATGCGGGTTTGGCTTGGTTGAGTGCTCCCGCTTCCGTTGCAGTGGCAGTTTCCCCCGTGCCCATCGGGCCGACGCGCGAAAGACATTTCTCCCCAAGAGGTGTCGTTTCCAAGTGCAATTTGCAGTCACAGAATCCGAGGTGAAAACCTGATGGCGTGGGATGGTAGAGTACCCGTACTTCTCATCGGCGGCGGCATGATCAGCCAGGACGTGATCTTGCCGACGCTCTTTCAAGAACAAGACCGGGGCGTGGTGGGTGACGTGAGCATCGCGTCACGGCGGGCAAGTACCCTGCATAAAATACGCGAACTCTTTCCCGGCTACCAGTTTCAGGGCTACCCCGACCCGGACACATGCGACCCTGAAGCTTCGTTCCCAGATTTCTACAAGGCGGCTCTGGACGATTTGGACCCCCACGGCGTGGTGATGGTGGCGACACCCGACCACCTGCACACCGAGATGATTCTAGAGGCAATCGAACGCGGCCACCACGTGGTGGTGCAGAAGCCGCTCTGTCTCAAGGTTGCGGACGCTTACACGATCCTCACGGCGGCTGAGAACAAGGGCATCTACGTCTACACCGACTACCACAAGCGCCATGACCGCGCTGTCCGCGCCGCCCAGCGCTACTACCGCCAGGGACACTTGGGCGAGATGTTACACGGCCACGCGTGGATCGAAGAGCGGCGCGAGATGCCGCTGGATATTTTTTCTTTGTGGGCCGAGGAAAGCTCACCTTTTGAATATATCGGCGTGCACTACGCCGATGCCTACTACTACATCACGGGACTCAAGCCCGCGCGCGTGTGGGGCTTCGGCCAGAAGAAATTCTTGCCCACGCAGGGCCAGGATGCATTTGACGCGGTGCAAGGCGTGATCGAATGGACCGACGGCTCCGTGCTCTGGGTGCAGACCTCATGGGTGTGCGCGGAAGCAAATAGCTCGCTCACGAACCAGGGGCTGCAGCTTTCGGGCACGCAGGGCGAATACTGGGCCGATCACAAAGACCGCAAGCTGCATTTCGTCACCCAGGACAAGGGCTTCGAACACTTCAACCCCAACTTCTTCAAGCAGTACGAGCCGTGGGACGGCGAGGGCACCGAATACGTGGGCTATGGCTACGATAGCGTAATGCAGGGCGTGCACGACGCACGGCGCATCCTACAGGAGACCGAGGGCATGGACGCGGCGCAGGCCCTCCAGGCGCGGCGCGGAATGCTGGCTGAATTCGCCAAGTCCCGCCCCCTGCCGCAACAGGCCGTGGTAGGCACCGCCATCGCCGAGGCCGTACGCCTCAGCATCGACCACAACAACCGCGCGGTAACGTTTGATGAGCTTCTCTATCCTGTGTTAGGGTAACTCGCTTGTAATTCGCAGGGCCACTCCCCTTTCCATTGGAGAGGCCAAAATGTCCGTCATTCCGGCGAAAGCCGGAATCCAGGGCGTGGAGAACCGTGCGCTTACTTGCCAAGCAGACCTCTTCGCTCCAATTCAACCTCTCATCCCATTGACCAAGGACGACCGGCGAAAGTCGTTCAAGATAGTGGGGCAGAGTGGTGAGATGATTGCATGCCCGACGTAGCCAGTGCAGCACACTCATGCTGCTGGCTCCTTAGGTAAGCAGCGTCTCACCGGTAGTAGGCACGCCCATACCTCCCCCCTCTGCGGGGCACAAGGCCCCGCGCTACAAGACTTGTCTTCTAGTGGGTAAGGCAATGAGAGAGGCTGCCTAAACTGAATTCCAACTATTGCTTTTGGGTTCTAAGGACACTTGCCATGTATTCGTTTCGCAACACCACGAAACAACTGACCGACGTCGATGTAGATACTGCGATCATTAGCGTCGGGTCCACCGAACAGTGCGGCCCGTGTCTTCCTCTCCACATCGATACGCTTGTCGCGGAATACTTTGCGCGCGCGTTTGGCGAACTGCTCAGCGCCTATGTGCTGCCCACCTTGCCGTTCAATACTGCCGAAGAGCACGCAACGTTTAAGGGCACGGTCACGCTCCGCCCCAGCACCGTGATGCTCGTGCTGGAGGAGATCGTGGCCGGGTTGCGGGCGCAGGGTTTCCGCAAACTGGTGCTCACGTGCGGGCACGGCGGCTCGTACTGGCTGACGGCCTTTATCAAGCACATCAACCGGCAGTTTGCGGACATTGTGGTCGTCAACGCTCATCAGGGTGGCACCCGCGTCTGGAATGAGGCGCGGGCACACGCCGGTCTTGCCGGTCGCGGCGAGGTCCACGGTGGCGCGGAATCCCGCGCTCTGGCACTGTATCTCGCGCCGGAGAGCGTGCTTCCCGGTCCATTCGGCAGTGCAATATCCGAGGACGAACAGGCCTACATGGACTACGTTACGTGGGACAAAATCACTCCGGATGGCAGTTGGGGCAAATATGCGGAGAGCGAGGCGGACGTGGCCACCGCTGAGGCGGGCCGCGCCCTGCTGGAGTACTTCGTAACGCACCAGGGCGAGTGGCTGAAGGATCACGTGGTGGAAGCGTGCAAGCGCAAAGGCGTGCCGGTGTAGTCTTCGCTGCACAAGGCACTGTGCACGCAGCCATAGCATCTCTAGAGAAAGCGGGCTGCGGGTTCGAGTGCGGGATCCGCCCTACAATTGTCCCTGGCCGCATTCGCGTCTCGTAGGGGCAACCCTGGTGGTTGCCCTGAGCTTAGGCAGGCCCTTGGCAAGGACAAGGCTCCCCGCGGAAAGCGGAGAGAGTGGACTGTCGCTCCTGCCGAGATCACCGAATGGGCTTCTGAAGCGGGAATTCGCGCAAGTACAGTCTCTGGCCGCAAGTGCGTTGGGGATTGGCCACCACGAGGGTTGCCCCTTCATCAGGCAGTGGCTTTGGGTGAATGCGGTCAGGACTGTTGCTCTTTTGCCGTCCTGCCCTGGATGCGTGCGGAGAGAACGCCGGCCAACAGGCCGAACAGATGACCTTCCCAAGAGATGTAGGTGGTAGTGGGCAGCACGCCCCAGATGAGACCGCCGTAGAAGAACAGGGTTGCCAGCGCAATGAGGATTGATGGGAGACTGCGTCATACCAGGCGCGGGCGACGAGGTAGCCGAAGTATCCGAAGATGAGCCCGCTCGCGCCAATGTGAAAGGCTGTGCGACCGAAGAGCCACAGGGCGATCCCCCCGCAGCCGATGACGATGAGCGATACGTTAAGAAACGCCCGCCTGCCCTGCAAGGCGACAAGTCCGCCGAGCACCAGGAACGGCACGGTGTTCACCAGCAGATGGCCCAGGTTGGCGTGGAGAAACGGGCTCAACGGGATGCCGCGCAGTCCCGATAGTGTGCGCGGCAGGATGCCCCAGGTGTTGAGGTGATGCCCCGTCAGGAGGTTCGCAAATCCCACTGCCCAGAGCAGGACAACGCCTCCGAGGACGATAAGCAAGTTGCTCTTGATCTGCGCGACCATTGGCTCTTCCGTCACGGGAGTTGGCTACAGAAGGGCGATTCTTGGGGCAAGTACCCCACTTTGCTCGCCGCCAGTTCGTAAATTTAGGTTGCTGTTTGAGTAACTCTTGACCACCAAGACCGTCCATGCTTCGACAGGCTCAGCACGAACGGTAGGTGCTGCGTGTGTGCTTCGACAAGGTCAGCACGAGCGGTTCGCTCCGAATGTACTTTGACAGGCCCAGCACGAACGGCAGGCGCTCCGAGCGAGCTTCGACAAGGCTCAGCACGAACGGCAGGCGCTGCGAGTGTGCTATGACAGGCCCAGCACAGACGGATATTGAGTATTCGATTGCCTTCAACTTGTCCGTTCTAGCCTGAGTTCACCAATCCGGATCTTGTCAAAGGAAAAGAGGCGAGGCGGTCGCCGTTGCACAGAGCTCGCACATCACCATTCGCCCTGGATTTGTCGAGGTGCGAACAGCCAACACCTATCAGTTTTGAACTACGAACCCCCTCTGCCGGGATAGGTGAGCTCCGCCACGCCGGACTTGTCGAGTTCGCCCAAGCCCATGTCAATCATCTTGTCGTACTGGGCCTTCGTTGCGTTTGCCAGCGGCAGGGAGAGCCCGGCTGCATCTGCAAGATCCAGCGCAATGCCGGAGTCCTTGGAAGCGTGGGCGGCGGAGAAGTAGCACTCGTGGTCGCGGGCTTCCATATCCTCGCCGTCGGTCTCCAGGACGCGCGAGTTGGCGCCGGTTTGCGCAAATACCTCGCGCAGCAGTCCGCTGTCGAGTCCCAGCGCTTCGCCTAGGCCCAGGCCCTCAGCCAGACCTGCCGTGTTAATATTCATCACCATGTTCACGAGCGCCTTGACTTGAGCGGCCTTGCCCGCGGAGCCAATGTAGCGCAGCGAGATGCTCATCGTATCCAGCATTGGCTGCGCGCGGTTAAAGGCATCCTCGTTGCCGCCGCACATAAGGTACAGCGTGCCGTCGCGCGCTTGCGTGATGCTGCTCGCCATGCATGCTTCCAGGCTTTGCGCGCCTGCCGCTTCTGCGCGCTGCTCCACGTCCACGTGGACCTGCGGCGTGATGGTGGCGCAGTTGACGAAGAGTTTGCCGGCCGCGCCTTGCAGCAGGCTGTCACCCTCTTCCGCAAAGATTTCATACATCGCCTGATCGTCGGTGACAACGGTAATGATAGTAGCGGCGAGGCCGGTGACCTGCGCCAGCGAGGCGCACGCCTGGGCGCCAATCTCTCCGGCAAGCTCCTGGGCAATGGCTGCATTCACGTCGTAGACGGCGGTGACGGCATAGCCTTCGTCATTCAGGTGGCGGGCAATATTCGCGCCCATCCGGCCCACGCCGACCACGCCAACGGTATTCTCTCCTGCCATGACACTCTCCCTTTCGTACTAATAAAATGCCGTTCGGCCTTCCGCTATGGTTAGGCCGAACGGCACCTGCATTTGTTCCGAATGCGTTCGTTAGCCGGACAGCGAACTGTGCAGCTCTTGCCAGTCCTCTAGGGCGTTGAGGGAAGCGGCATCGGTGACATTGCCGTCGTTGGCGAGGCCGGTGGCGTCGCAAATGCCGGCGATGGTGTCATCGGCATGATTGTAGCCGAGAATGGCCGCGTTGCTCGCCTCAATGGTGTCGGCGGAAATGCTGCCGCCATTCTGGTCCACGACCCACTTCTCGAACTCCAGGTAGCTTGGCCGGTTGGAGCGCAAGTAGCCAAGGGCCGCATCGCGGTCAATTCCCAGACCGTCCAGCACCATCTGGTCGAAGCCCGCGCCGCACTCGTCGTAGTCGTCGGGCAGCCTGCCGGCCGCCGCGAGTGAGACCTTGAGCCACAGACGCGGCAAGTGCACCGCGCCCAGGGGGCCGGCTTCACAAGAACCAATCAGGGGTACCAATGCATCTGCCATCACAATTCCTCCTTGAACGCTGCGCTAAGGCAGCGAGTTTTGAACACAACACATCTTACAATATCGGAATAACTATAGCCGCCCAACCGTAGCAATGTCAACACCGGTAGGCGAGGAAGCCTGCGCTGATCTGCCGCCCAAAAAGCTGTGTGTATCCATGACGAGTGCACACTTTCTCCGCCGCTACACGTCCAGGTGCGGCTGGATGAGGTCGTCCAACGTCTCACGGCGGCGAATGAGACGGGCGTTGCCGTCGTTCACCAGCACCACTGCCGGCCGGGGCACCAGGTTGTAATTGCTGGACATGGCGAGGCAATACGCGCCGGAACTGGGCACGGCGATCAGATCGCCCGGGTTGAGTTTTGGCATCTCGATGTCTTTGAACAGCACGTCGCCGCTTTCGCAGTAGCGGCCGGCGATAGTCACCGTCTCTTCCGCCGGGTCATGCATACGGTTGCCCACAAGCACCGTGTAAAGCGCATCGTACAACGCCGGACGGATATTGTCCGCCATGCCGCCGTCCACGGCCACGTACTTGCGCACGCCCGGGATTGTCTTGCTCGATCCGACCGAGTAGAGGCCGACGCCGGCTTGCCCCACGATGGAGCGACCCGGTTCCACCACCAGGCGGGGGAGGTCCCAGCCCAGCGCGGCCATGCGGTCTTTCACAGTAGCGGTTACGGTATTCGCCAGGTCTTCGATGGGCGGTGGGTCGTCGGCGCCTGTGTAACGAATGCCCCAACCGCCGCCGGGTGACAACTCCTGGAGGTCAAGGCCGTACTTGTCAGTCATCTCTCGCGCAAATTGAATGAGCAGGTCAAGGGTATCCACGTAAGGCTCGATATCGAAGATCTGACTGCCGATGTGGGCGTGAATGCCGATGAGGTCCAGGTTGGGCGCGGCCTGTGCGCGCTTAACGGCCTCTTCCGCTTGGCCGATGGGCAGGGCAAAGCCGAATTTGGAATCGAGCGCGCCGGTCTTGATGTAATCATGCGTGTGCGCTTCGACACCGGGACCGATGCGCAGGAGAATCTTGGCGCGCTTGCCGGCTTCTCCCGCGATGGCATCAAGCAGGTCGATTTCGTTGAAATTGTCCACCACAATGCGGCCCACGCCGACTTCCAGCGCATAGGCAAGCTCTTCCGGCAGCTTGTTGTTGCCATGGAAATAAATGCGCTCCAAGGGGAATCCGGCAGCGAGAGCGACCGCGATCTCGCCCGCCGAGACTACGTCCAGCCCCATGCCCTCTTCAGCGGCAATCTTGACCACGTGCGGATCGGAATAGGCCTTGCTGGCGTAAAGGGGCAGGGCATCGGGATAGCCGGCATTGAGGGCATCGACGTAGCGGCGCATGTTCGCGCGCAGGGTCGCTTCATCATAGATATAGAGCGGCGTGCCGAATTCTTTGGCTAGCTCCGTAACGGGCACACCGCCGATGGCAAGCACACCGGTATCAGATACTTCCGCGGAAACGGGCAACACCCGATCTGCTACTTCAATCATCAGTTTCTGGCTCCTATGTCGTTGTTCTTGGTCGAGAGCGTGCTTTTAATGGTACCCCATATTGTAGGGGAAAATTGTGTCCGGTTGCTTACGGACACATGGCGTCTCGAGATTCCGATCAGTCGGGTAGATATTGCTTGGGCTGAGTGACTTCGTTGGACTGAGAGTCCAAGGCAATCTATGCCAACGTACGATGGGCAAGAGGCTATGGACACTATGGGCGTGGAACGTCTCTCAGCAACGTAGTGGGATTGGCGCAATAGCGTGGGTCTGCCGTTCTCAGTCGTCAGCAGGTGTAGTATTGACGCAGCCTTTCAAGGGAGATTCACACGCTTGGCGCCAAATATGGGGGATAGGCACTTGCGCCGTGAGTCTCTTTAGGGACTGAAGCGGTCAAGGTTGCGTGTCCAGCATACACGCTCATGCGACAGTTGCTACGCGCTGCCATCTGAATGAGAACAGCAACCCCTGCTTGTGAGACAGACTTCGGCGGGTGCCAAAGACAAGATCCCTTAGGCCGGCCTAAACGCTTCCTGCAACAGCTTGATGACGAGCAAGGAGCGACTCGATTTCTTGGCGGACGAGCAATTCGTCGATGGCTTTGTCGTTTAGGAGACAAAGCAGATTAAGAGCGCGTGACCACAGTTGCACTTCGCATGCGTTCTCAGGTTTCATTAGGAAGTAGTCCGCATGTTCAAGAAGCCATTCCGATAGCTCACCATGGGAAAGCTGGTTATCTAGGTACCCTCTTACGCGGCCAATCAACTCTGCGGACGAATCCATGTCAGAACCTCCTGCCAGACACCGGAACACTGAGAAGCCGCATCGCTTTGTTACGCCTACTGAGATTCGCGCTCACTTCAATAGTATGCAATTGGACGCCAAGGCCGCAAGAGGCGAATTGGCTCAGGTCTTGCGCGCCGAGTACCTTACACCCGCCAGGGCACAGCAAGTAACTGGCACCGTATCACAACTGGTAGCTTACTATGCGCGTCTGCCAAACGGCCAGAAGCAACTCGTTGCAGTTGTCTTCCAGTATATGCAACCCGACGGCAAGCTGGGTGCGAGTGGGAAACCTGATCCCAAATGGCTGCGCCTGCCCGACGGCGCAATTGTCGCCGCACAGTCGCGCTAACCTGGCTGAAGTCGTGGATTTCCAAGAGGATGATCTTTCACTTGGATTCTCTCATTTATGGGGGAGAACCATTTGGGCCGCTGCAAGACTTAGTCCGTCCACCATGTATACAGACCAGGGACGGATGGCAAATGTGGAATAATATTGACTGACTCTGGGATGGGATGTAAAGTGTATCCTGAGTGAATTGCCTTCGAGCAATAGTTCTTGCGAAGGTCAGCGAGGAGGAAACCGTCATGCGCAGCTAAAGGTCAGCAAAGCTCTTTCCGTTGCTCTTGCTGTTATTGGCGCTTGCGGGCTGCGCAGTAGCGCCTGGCAGCTTGCCGGCTGCGAAGACTGTTTCGGGAGAAGGGGTTGACGTCAACGCGGGAGCGCGCACCGACCAAGGTGAGAATTGTCCGGTCAGCACGCCCACCATCGCCACGCCGCCGGACTCACGATATCATTCCCCGCTGCCTACCGGAGCGTATTTTGTTAGTGCTGATCGGGGAATCTGGACGGCTACGGACGTATGGGGGCTGGGGAGCCGAAAGGTAGGATGGATCAAGCCGGAAGGTTCGACGTTGACCGTGCAAGGACGCCGCCTGGATGGCGACGCCGCGCCGCTGTGGGCCGACATATCTGAAGGTTATGTCGGTGATTTTCAATCGAGCAGAATGATCATCCCATCCGCCGGATGCTGGGAGATAGAGGCCCGCGCCAAAGACAGCCTGTTGCGGTTCGTGATCTTTGTGCCGCCGCGGTCCGTAAGCGGGGATGGTCCTTCGTGTGAAAACATCGGCGAGATCGTGCGACTGGATAGACTTGTCATCACCGGTCGCGTCGAGAGCAGCACCGTGGATGCGAGCGGCCGGTGGGCGTGGCAGAGCGTACGTGTGACGCGGAACCTCTATCCCTACTCGTTCTACTGGGAGCACGCGAGCGTGGGTAGGATGATAACGCTCCTGCAAGACACTGCCCGGGAGCCACCCCGTGCCAAGGGAGCCGAATACGTGCTCGTGCTCCACAGCGGCCCTTGGCAGGTGGTATGCCCGCAGCAGACGGTAGCTGCCGTTGACTATTCGCAAGAGTCGGCCCGTGTAAAGCCGATAGCGCCGGGCCTAGCAATCTGGAAAGGGACAACGCTGCCGGAGATCGAAGATCAGATTGCGTTGGCCTATCACAATAGTCGCAGGTAGCAGCGCCCGCGCAGATTGCTAACCTGCGCTACCGGATGCCCGGTCAGGACCTGGAGTGGGGCGGTGTTACGGGGCTATGTCGTAATACGACTGAGCGCCACTCAATCCAGTGGACATAAATACAGCCAGTCAGTGCCGCACGTTGAGGCTCGCGCTACTCAGCGATTTCCAGCGAAACTATGTCAGTCTCCAACAAGCGCGACAACGTCACGAATGTATGCTTGCCGCGCTGGCGGAGGTTCACTGGCTGGCCGCTGGCGGCGCTTGCCGACTGAATTCCCAGCACCGACTTTATGGTCACGTCTGCCAGAGGCACCGCTTCCGGCACATCTACCCAAGGGCCGGCGCGCCGTCCACGTCCAGCGCCTTGGCCTAAGGGCCGAGTGACCGGGCAATTGACAAGAAATACCTTGAGCACGTTGCCGTCTTTGGTATAAGCGGCCTCGACGTTGGGCACGCCCTGTACGCGCAACTCGGCGGCATAGCCAATAAACATCAGGATGCGCATAGCCATGCGGCCGAACGCCCGCGCGCCACGCAGCATGTATTCGGCAAACGGCTCGTGGTTGCAATAGGCAATCTGGCCTGCGCCGAAGCGCCCGAAGACGACTGCGGGCATGCCGGTCTCTGTGCCCCAGCGCGTGCCGTGGCTGTCCCAGACCTCGCCATGGGGCTCGACAACGGGCTTTAGAGAGTAAGCAAGCTCCCCAAAGCCGGGAAAATTCCGCAGCGGCCAGTGTCCGAGGGAGCAGGCCAACTCCCAATCGGGGATTTGCCAGTCTGTAGGCGCATGGACGTACCAGCCGTCCTGGCGCGCACCCCGAGAGTCTTTTCGATCGGCGAGAATGATGTCGAGTTCGCGTTGCAGGTTATTCGCGCCGGTGACGAGCATCCGCCCGCCGTTCTCCACGAACTCTCGTAGGAGGCGAATAGACTCTGGGCGGAGATCGCCGGGGTGGGCCACGATTACGGCCTTCAACCCGGCGAGGTCGCTCGCTTCCAAGAAGTCGTCGCACACGAGCCGGAAGGGAAAGTGCTGCTCGCTCAGATACTTGTAGGCCCCGGCCGTGTCGCGGCTGAAACCGGATTCGGTGGGCACGTTCCCCAATGACACCTGCTCCTCTGAGAAGAGCAGGCCGACATCTGCGTACTCGGTTGCGTGGGCGCGTTCCTCCGCGAGCGGGCCGATCTTCTTGAACGTGGTTGCCACTTTGTCGAGCACCGGTTTGCCAAAGAAGCCCGTGCGGGTGTCCGGCGCGCCCCAGATCACCGTGGCGTCGGCGCCGGCAATGAGGGCGCTGGCCGCCTGGGAGGTCAGTTGGCTTTCGCTGACTCCCGCGTACATGACGTTATCCCAGCAAAATGCGATTTCGACGGGCCGCCCCTTAGCCAGTGCCCGCAGGCGGTGTGTATTGAGCGCGGGTGCAAAGAAGTTCGCGCCGGTAGCGTCAGATTCGCTAAAGAGATAGTCATCGTGTGTGTGTGGCCAGAAGGCATTGTGAGTGAGCTGGATACTCTTGCCGCTGGCGCGAATGCGCTCCCTCACGCCTGCGAGATAAGTGTCCACCACGTGATTGCCGAACTCTGCGAGGCGTGCCCGGTGCTCGGGCCCAAAGCGGCGCCGATGCCAGCGCCACGCTTGCCGCCTTCGCCCACGGGATCGAGAGCCCCGCGGAAACGTAGGCACGCTGGGAAGAGGCTCGCCAAAGTGCTCTTGCCACGCTGCCTGGCAGTGTTCGCAATAGCACAGCATCCGGTAATGCACGATGTCGAGGAACAGCCGCGAAAAGTTGTAGTTCGCCAGCAATTCGTCGAGCATCGCGTATGTATATTCGCGGTACGGTGAGTTGAGGCAGAGCCAGCGCCACCGTGTGTGCGGGCCGGGCTGCGGATTGCCCTCGGCGTCGTGGCTCCGCCACTCCGGGTGGGCGCGATACGCGTGCTCGTCCCAGCGAACGGAGTAGTAGAGCGCGGGGTCTATACCATGCTCGCGCGCCGCATCGGCCTGAGCGGCGATCAGGTCGAAGTCCAGCGATGGGTGTCGCTTGCCGACGGTAGTGTCATAGTACGCATGACCCCAATGGCATTTCGCTTGCAGCAAGACCGCATCGGCGCCAATGTCGCGCAGCGCTGACATTTGTGCCACGGGATCCACCTGTGACAGTGTATGCGCGCCGTACGGCCCAAGATGATTGTCGATGAGAATGCGTTTCGGGCCTGCTGCTGCCATTGAATTACTCTCCCCGCTGAAATTTCTAGCGTGTGTGTGCTCAGAATACAACTGTGGTTGTGACGGCCCTGCATGGACAAAGCAGTCGCATGCAACAGGGACAGTATGCAGGTGTACGAGAGTTGTACGCTGCCTTGCGACCACCATGCAGTTTCAAGTACTCAGATGCTTTGCTTCCTTTCAATGCTACTCACCTCTCGGTCACTTGCCAACTCACTGCTATTGCGTGCGTGGCAGCGCGCTTGAACCCTGTAAACTGGGAGCAATGCCGGTTCATGGGAGTATCATGGGCGGTACAGTAAGTACCGCGTGCAGTGGAGACTGACCGTTGAACGTGCACTTGCCCCACAATGCCACAGACGCACCGCATGCACCCCGCTTGCTCTCGGAAGTGCAGCAGGCGGTCAGCGCCGAGATCGCGGCGTCCCGGGCCAAAGCAGCGATATTTCGGGTGGAGGTGCTTTCCGGTGCGCTGCTCGCCAAAGCGGACAGCTTCCATACGTATGCGTTTCAGCTCAGTACAGTGCTGCCGGTCTTGGACGATACGCCGGGCGAACTTCACATCGGGAGTCAGGTGTACCCGTGTCGCGTCTGCGCGGTGGAGGGTTTGCAAGTCACGGTGGCGCTGGCAACCGCTCCCGCCCAAGTCATCGAACGAGCCACGCTGGTCGCGCAGCCGTGGGTAGCGCTTGCGCGGCTCAGCGAGGCGCTCGACCGCTGCGCAAGCAAGGACGGCGCTGGCGGCGCGGGCTTGAGCGCGGCGCTCTTTGCCGGGGAATCATCTGAGGCGCAGCACGTCACCGACCCTGCGGTTGAAGTGGAAGCTGCGCCGCTCACCGAGGGTCAGCAGCACGCGCTGGCAGCGGCGCTCCAATGGACGATAGCGGTTATTGCCGGCCCGGTGGACTCGGGCAAAACTCTCTTGCTTAGCCGAGTTGCCGCAGCCCACCTGGCTGCCGGTCGCCGGGTGCTGCTGCTCGCGTCAACCAACAGTGGGATAGATGCCTTTCTCACCGCGCTCTTCGCTGGGAGCGCTCCTGCTGCCTATGCCGATGGTGACCTGCTCCGTTGTGGCCGCAGTGCGAAGCCGGCCTTACAGGATTCCCACCTAGAGTTCTTGCCTGAACGCGTAGAGAACCGCGTCCGCGCAGAACTAGAGCAAGAGGTGGGGAAGATAGACTCTGAACTGGCGGCGGCGGTTGAACGCAACCAGGCACTCAACATTCTGCAAAAGGCCGTAGAGCTTGCCCAGCGGACGCTGGAGGAACGCGACTCGTTGCAGGCAGAGGTCGACGCATTGATGGCGCGGCAGGAATCCAGGTCTCCGCAGGATACGGAGCACGGGGGCATGCAAGTCTTGAAGGAGCGGTGGGAGCGAGTCTGGCAACGGGCGAGACGTCTCACCGGGCGCTCCGAACGCGATGTCCGTCGCTACTATCGCGAGAATTCTGAGCGCCAACGGCAAGAGGCCTACAGATTAGCGCAGCAGCTTGCTGAGGCACAACGCCGGCTTGCAGAAAAGCAGGCGGCAGTGACGAACTTAGAGTCTAGCCTTGAAGGTCAGCTCAAGGAATTTGGACTTAGCGGCACGCAAGTTGACGCAGAATGTGCCCAGTCGGCTGCGCGATTAGGTGCGCTGCAAGAGAAACGCGCGGAAATCGTCTGCTCCTTGGCAGGTGTTACGCACACGGCCCGGGCGCGAGCGCGGCTGGTGGCGAGCACGGTAGCGCACGCGCTCGTGGATGAGGAATTCGAGATTGGATCCTTTAACGTGGTGCTGATAGACGACGCCCACCGCATATCCATGCCGCAGCTAATCTGGGCGGCCGGGCTCGCAAGGTCCCGCGCCGTTATTGCCACCGAAACATCCGCCCTGCAACCATGGCACTGTGCGACTCAGACCGTTGCCGGGCGCTGGTTGGGACGTTCTTTTGCGGACTACCTGGTCGGCAAGGGTGTGCGCGCCGCGCCGTGGGTAGCTCCGCTTTCCGAGCGACACTCCATTGATCCGCAGTTTGCTGAGGCCATGTCGCGCTGGTTCATCCCTACGGGCGCTGCAATTAGAGTGCATGCCCCGCAAACACCCCAGCAGTTACAGGGCCCTCGGCGCAAGGTGACGAGGCAACTGCCCGTGCGAGCCCGCACGGTGCCGCTTGATAAGGCGCTGGCGCAGGGCGGCCCGTTGGTGTTTGTCGATACCGGCGCTCTGAAATCATGGAGTGAGCCGATTCCAAGCGAGGGGCGCGTGAGCCTGGGAAGCGCTCTGGCGGCGGTCGGGCTGGCGGAACGACTTCACACTGCCGATCCCGCGGCATCAATTGCGCTTATCACGCCCTACGCGGCGCAAGCGCGTCTCCTGCGGCAATTGGCGCGCGACCGTGGGACCACCGCAATCGATGTCTATGCGCCCCCCAGCCTGCCCACCCACACGGTTGACGTGGTGATTCTGGACACGGTAGAGACGCCGGGAGGATTCGCGTGGTCCGCGCTGGACGACTCCCGGCCGAATTCCCAGGCGCAGGCCCTGTTTAGTTGCGTTTGCGCTTTTGCCAGGCAAAGGCTGATGCTCGTCGGGCACTGGAAGCACGTGCGCGACTCATTCGGCACGCGCGCACTCTTGCGGCGCATGCTGGGCGAAGCTGCGCACGCAGAGTCGGTCGTATCCGCTGCTGAGCTCGTGCCAAGCGAACGTGCGGGAACGATACCGCGACTGGCAGCGTCATCGACGCGCACCAGGTTGACGTATGACAGGCAGTCCCGGTCCGCGAGCGGCTGGCAACTCCTGCTCCAGGATGTGCAGGCTGCGGAGCGGAGCGTCGCCGTGTGGAGTCCCCAGTTGGCAGTAGCTACTGTGGAGCGAGTGTTGGACTGGCTGCCGTCAGCGCTGCGAGAACGCGGCGCGGTGCGGGTCTTCACACTACCCCAAGGACAGCGAGTGGCACAGAACGCGCCCTTGGCAGAGGCGCGGCAGATCTGTGAGCAAGTGGGTGTGGTGGTTGAGGAGCGCAGCGCGCTCGCGGCGAACCTTGTGATTGTGGACGATCGAGTTGTCTGGGAGTGCACGTTTTCACCGCTGGGAGCGCCTGGACGCGGCGCAGTAATGCGGCAGGTTGAGGGCGCCCAGGTTGCAACCGTGCTGGATAGGCTATTGTCCGCGCCACCAACCGCTGGCGGCACCGTGGATGAGGGCGGGTTTATGCCATACATTGAAGCAGCCAGCTTGATAGCACGGTCCGGCGAGTCTCCCGCCGGCCCATTGCTGCGTGAAACCTAGGTCGGGGCGTCTTTGGGGGTGGTCGGTTTGCTCGAGTTTTTCCCCATGCCCTTTCGAAGACCTTTGCAAACCCTCTTTCCCCTTGCTGGGGGAAGACAGAACCGGGGGTGAAGAACGGCTTTGCGGCTAGCGATCCCTAACTACCCACACTCCCTCCGGATTCCGGCCCCGTTTCGCGTACGGGGCAGGCTTTTCGCCGGAAAAACGGAGATTTTCAAGGGTCGCCTTTGGGGAGAAATGAGCGATAGCGGCCTGGGTTTATTCGGCGGCGAATTCGCCGAGTGTGGGTTTTTCCACAGCAATATAGTCGCGGCAGGCCATGACGATAGAGGCAGTCCGGCTGCCCGCGTTGAACGAGATGCGCTCGTTTTCCAACAGGCCGCTGTCCACGTAGGTGGGGAGATTGAGCACGCTCCCGAACGGCGGCACCGCGCCGACCGGCAGGCCGGTCAGCTCACGCAACTCGTCCGGCGTAATCATGCGCAGGTTCTTGATGCCAAAGGCGCGCTTGAACGCCCGCGTGCCGACACGTTTGTCCGCAGGCACTACTGCGAGCACCGTGGTTTCGTCGGCTGCGAAGACGAGCGCCTTTGCCCCCTCGTGCAGGGGCGTCCCCCGTACCGCTGCCGCCTCCTGACTAGTCTTTACCGGCGCGTGTTCTTTGAACGTGAAGCCGATGCCGGAGGTGCGTAGGAGTTCTTGTATTCGCTCTGTGACGGAACCAGACATGATCGATGCATGTGCTCGTTTCGGTTTGTGGTGGCTTGGTGGCGGCGGTTGGAAGTCGTTGTGTGCGGCCAGTATACCACCGCGGGCAGTGTTCACTCGATAGCGCGTACCCACCTGGAGGCCGGGAGGCGGGAAACCCCACTCGCGAGACTCCATCGTTCAGAATCTTTCATGGGGAAAGTGGGAAGATCTCGAGCCCAATACTGCGCCTAGCGGCAGGGGCAGACAGCCGGTTAGGGGGAACCGAGGTCAGGGAAGGGCGGGCCGATGCTTACACGGTCGAAGAATGTGGAGTCGGCGGCGGTGACGTTGCGCCAGAGGAAGCCCATGGCCAGGAAGGTCTCGTAATTCGGAATGTGGCGCCACTGCTGCAGGTTGGCATCGTAGGCGAAGATGCGGTCATCGGCGCCGTCGAAGCGGCGGGCGAGCATGTGGTGTTCTGGCAAGCGGGTATCCAAGGGTATGGCGGTCAAGACGTGCACAGGCACGGAGAACTGGGAATTGACGACATCCCAGGGGATAGCGTAAATGAGGTGGCTGGTGGGAGGAATCCAGCGGCGGACGACCGCGTCGGAGCCTTCGTGGCGGACGATGATATAGGTCTGGCCGAGGATGTGGTCGCGGATGACGCCAACGAGGACAACCTGGGAGCCATCCATGGAGATCCAGCCGATGCCGAGTTCCAAGGAGTTTTCGGGCTGGTCGTGCACGTCGATGCGGAGCTTATCGCCGGGTAGTACGGTGGCCGTAGCAACGCTTGTATTGCCAATGACGGGACTTGAGGTTGGTGCAGCATTTGGCGCGGTCTGTGGGTCGGACTGACGTTCCGCCGAGGGCTGCCCGACAATGCGGATACTCACTGAAGAGGGTGAACCGACGGTATAGCCTTCGCCACCCAGAATGCTGACGGTGATGGTAGTCCCTGGCACTTGATGCTCGTTTGAACCTATAGGGATACTGATACTCGTAGTACTATCGCTGGCCCCAAAGAATTTCTGCGCCGTTCCCGATTCATCTACTGACGGTCCCCGCAACGCGATCTCGATAGTTATGCTAAGGTCCGAGTCCCGCGGACCGCTCGGCGTGAATGTGACTTCCACCTCCTCACCGATTACGGCCGAACCCTGCGAAGCAGAGATCGTGATCACCGGCAGTTCATCCTCGTTCGACTGGGCGTGCGCAACTGCTGCTAAGAGTGCGCTGAGGACTAAGGCCAGAGTTAGCGCGATGCCAAGGCGCCAAGCGACACGTGCCGGCGCGGCTCGCTGCGGCGAGTGCGGCTCACGATCGACCGACATGAATCCCATGCTGAGTTTACTCCCGTTTCCACCAGCTAGCTGCAGGTAGAATGTGACCCGCCAGACTGTAGGCTCGATTTAGACAATACTCTCATTGTCGCGGGTGTTCAAGTCTATGAAGTCTCCGAATTTGCGCCGCGGCAAGTTGCTAGCCAGTGAGGATTGGGAGCGAAGAATCCCAGCACGGCGGTCTCAAGGACCAGATGTTCAATGAGGGTGCGAGCACTTGGCTCACACCCTCTTGTCTTGGCAATGAATGGTTGTGGCGTCGAGCAGGTTTCAGATTTGGGGTCAGCCTACGGCTGCTTGTTGTGGCAAGTGGGGTGATCTTCTTGGAAGTCGGTACCGCTCGACGGGAAGGGTGGGCCGGTGACCATACGGTCGAAGAAGGTAGCGTCGGCAGAGGTGACGTCGCACCAGTAGAAGCCCATGGCCTGGAACGTGGGATAGTCTGGGATATGGCGCCACCGCTGGAGGGTGGCATCGAAGGCGAAGATGCGGTCGTCGGAGCCGTCGAAGCGGCGGACGAGCATGTTGGGCTCTGGGTGGCGGTGGTCGAGCGGGATGGCGGAGACGACTTCAACGGGCACACTGTAGAGCGAGTTGATGGTGTCCCAGGGGATTTGATACACCAAGTGATCGTAAGGCGCGACCCAACGGCGGACGACGCAGTCATCGCCCTCATGGCGGATGATGGTATAGGTCTGGCCGAGGGTTTGATCGCGAATGATGCCGACGGCGCCGTTGGCGTTACCGCCGACCAGGCCGATGACGACTTGGCTCATGGCATCATTGGCGAACCAGCCGATGCCGAGTTCGATGGTGGTGTTGGGGATGTCTATACGTTCGAGCCAGAGGCGGTCGCCGGCGACTTCCCAAGCAGTGGCAGCGGCGGTGCTGCCGACGAGGTTACGGAAGGATGAGTCTGCGGGAGGACGGGTAGCACAGGCGAGGCCGGAGCCGCCGCCGGAGCCGCCGCCACCGCCGCCGGAACTACGGCCGGGACTAGGCGCGGTGCCGGGGACATTGCCGCCGGAATTCTGGGGCGAATTAGAGGTATCGGATTGTTGCGGAGGCGGATCGGGCTGTTGTCGTCGATCTGATGGCCGAGGCGTGGGCGTAGGCGTAGGCGTCTGCGGGATTACACCGGAAACATTAACGCGCAGCACGGTTCTCGGCGACACAACTCTTCTGAAGTTCTTCTTAACCACGTACGAGATATAGGTGCCTACATTTCCCGGGGCGTCTGCGGCCACAGACACAGTGACCGAATTCCCCCAGAAGTCGTCCCACCTCACCTCCCCCGGATCGTTGCAGTCGCCGTCATCGTTTTCATCGACCATTTCGATACCATGGTTGGTGTGATCCATTTCAAGATAGTCCAGATGGCTCCCACCAAATATATGGACGAGCAAGAAATCGCCGCATTCTACTCCATCGAGAGAGAGTGGGTCTCCTTCCCAGCCTAGGGTGTAGGTCGCGGTATTGCCCGGGGAGACTTCCAGACTGCTCGTCGAAGCCGTAATAGTAAGTCCGCCGCCATACGTGCTGCCTGCAGTCGCGGCAATTACCGCGAGCAGCAGTGCTCCCGCCGGAAGAATGCGCCACCTGGCGCCCAGAATCCAATTCCGCAGCATCACCAGTAGGATGTGCGGCAGGTTTTCTGCGGGCACTTCTGGCAGCTTGATCCGTGCGAGCCAGCAGCAGAAGATAACCAGATAAGCAAGCGTCAGCAACCCGGCGAGCGCCAGGCAACGCCTGATGCTTGCGAGCCATCGCCTAGTGGAATTCATCGTCCATCCCCCTGCACATAGATGTGTCCTTCTTCAAAATCAGTTTTTCCTAGGTTTTATGCGATCAAACGCGAGAGAAGTGTTTGGGCCTAAGCCATAAGTTGGTTTGCGTGATGTCAGTAGGCGGGTCCGACTGACTTCGCGTAATTTGGATGACACTTAGGGGACGAGAAGAGAAGATGCGATCTTGCTGAGAAGCTAGTCTGCATTCCCAGGCAAGCAACATACGGTTGCAATTGGGCAATTCGGGACAAGCTGAATTCGCAGTAGGCATACAAGCAGAAGAGGAAATGAGCGAGGGTCATAGTCTTTTAAAGAGGGGGCTTGGGTTCAGAGCAAGGGCGCGCACCGGCATAGGCGTGAAACCGGCGTTACCGCCAGTGCGGCTTAAAATACTGGCAAAGTGAATCAGAATGGGAAAAGCGGAATCAACGCGTCAACGGATACAACCAAGGGACTGATGCCCTAGAGAAGGATGGCCCGTCTACCCTTAGAGGGGATTCGTCCGAATGAGAAACTAAAGCAGTTTCAATTCAGGGGGGAAACGAAAAGGGTAAACAACGACTGGCGGAAATGGGGCTGGTATCGTCAACGCAGAGTGTATAGCACACGATGCAAGTGATAGCAAGCCTTTGGGGCCATTTTCAGGCAAAGCGCAGTGCAACTTAACAGTGTGCGGCGACAGGTGTACATCTGACGATTTAGAAAGTTCGCCACACGGCTCACGCCTAGAGCAAGCCCGCGGTCAGCCCGCCGTCGATGTGGATGACCTGACCGGTGACATAGGAGGCGGCATCGCTCGTGAGGTACGAGACGAGCGCGGCGATCTCCTCCGGCGTGCCGGCGCGCTTGATGGGCAACTTCTGCATCAGGCGGTCCATAAGATGGGGCGGAATGTCGTGGGTCAGGTCGGTGGGGATATAGCCCGGCGCTATGGCATTTACCGTGATGCCTCTGCTGCCCATCTCCACGGCGGTAGAGCGGGTGAACGCGACGACACCGGCCTTGGCGGCAGTATAGTTGGCCTGGCCGGGATTTCCGACCAACCAGCCGACTGACGTTATATTGACGATGCGGCCCCAGCGCTGTGCCAGCATGGGTCGCAACGCGGCCCGCGTGCAGAGAAAGGCGCCGCGCAAATTGGTGTCAACGACGAGGTCCCAGTCGTCCTCGCTCATTTTGAGCACAAGCGTATCCTTGGTAATGCCGGCATTGTTCACAAGGACGTGCAACTCGCCGAACTCTGCCAAGGTGCGGTCGACGACGGACTTCACGGCTGCGGCGTCTCGCACGTCGCCGCTGACTGCCAACGCCTCGCCGCCGTCACTCTTGATCTGCGCCACGGCCTCGTGGGCGGCCTCTTCGTTGACTTGGTAGTTGATTGCTACCCTTGCACCCTGAGCGGCAAGATACAGCGCGATGGTGCGGCCAATGCCCCGCGAGGCGCCGGTCACGAGTGCTGTCTTGCCGGTGAGGTGTTGTTCCATGGCCTCTGTGCGTTGTAGGCGCCCAGCTCTCTTGAAGTTTGGGCACGGGCCGCGTTATTGGGTGTAGTCCGGCATGTGTATAGGTGGAGGTTGCTCTGTACGGCGTGACCGGTCAACGCCGCTCGCGCGAGACTACGTCTTTTCGGCGACGACCTGCAGCCAGTAACGGGGAACCGTGGAAAGATTCAACTCTTTTACTGCTTCCCGAACGCCGTGCTTGAGCACATCGGCCCCTACGTCCAGCGGCACGCCAGGCAGGACTCCTTCAATGAAAAGCGAGTAATCGCTGATGTCTTCCATGCTCTCCAAGGTCATTTCGACCTGCTGGCACTCAAGGCGGGTGACGGAAAACCCACACTCGTCAAGCAGCGCCTCATATTGTCCCGGCGAAAGCCAGCGCATAGCGGTAGTCTTGGCATCCTTCACGACTTTGACACTGGGGTATTCACGCCGCATTTTTTGCACTGCGCGAACGATCCAGAGGCGGTTTGTCTTCTCAGTGATTGGGAGATACGCGCCATCGAAGAACGTCGTGTTGAAGGCCACGACGCCGCCGGGGTTTAGCGCTTTGCCGATCTCCTTGAAGACGGTATGTTTGTCCTCGATGAGGTGAATGGCATTGCAGAAGAAGAGCGCATCGGCAGATGAGACGAGCTGCGAGACGTTTTCCGCACTGCCGCTGAGAAACTCGACCATTGCGCTCGCCACGCTCTGCCGTGCCTTTTCCAGGGCCAGTGGCGAAGGGTCGAGGGCGAGTATCTGCGCCGTCAGTCCGAGATCTTGCACTTTCGCGAGGACAAGGCGGGTGATGGCCCCAGTGCCGCAACCCAGGTCCACAATGCGCCGCTGTACGTTCGGATCGAGTCGCTCAAGGAAGCTCAGTGCAGAGTCTACGAGATGCGTGTTGGTTACGCGGTAGAAGTCATGCCGAGCAAATGGCTCGAAAGAGTGATCAGTTCCGGCGGTTGTACTCATTTAAAAGACCTTCCTCAATCCGACACGTGCGCCCCCACTATCCTGGAGCGCCGCGGGACTCTTCACTCTCTTTAGTGACTTCCCTCGACTTGGCTCTTGGCGCAATTCACTGGCGCCGGCCTCTTGGAATGCGCGCCAACCTGGGCTTGTGTTCACGCTGCCGGAACCAGGACGCAATTGTGTTCTAATTATACGGGTTTTTCGAGAGCAGGGTTTGCTCGTCGTCAATCTCGCTCGGACATGGTTGAGGTATTGAGCAGACCGGCCTGAAATGCAATGCTACAATGGGTGGGTGAGCGTGCGCAAGCAGGGGCAGTTTTCGGGCCTCACCGCACTACTCGGCAGCGTTAGACCGAAACACTGAACGAAGCAAGCCGATTGGCCTGGCAGGCGAGAAATGATTGTGGAAATGGCAGGCGCAGAAGGTTGCGACTATGAAAATCAGCACGGTAGAGGCTGTACCGCTAAGGTGGCCGGTTAGAAGAAGCGGACATGAGCGTGCGTCAGACTATGGGCTGCACGACGAAAGCCATGCCATCATTGTGAGGGTGGAAACCGACGAAGGGTTGGTTGGCCACGGCGAGGTGCATCCCGGCTACGGGTATACCCGCGGCGCTTGCCGGTCTTTGAAGGCCATCGTCGAGCAGGAACTCGGGCCGGAGATCGTCGGCGAGGACCCCACCCAGCCTGAGTACATCTGGGAGAAGCTATATAACGGTCCGCGCTTGGGAATTGCGCTTACGTACGGCCAGAGCGCGCCGCGCATGGGCCGCCGCGGCGTGACCGTCTGCGCCATGGGCGGCATTGACATGGCGCTGTGGGATATTTTCGCCCGGTCACTCGGTGTGCCCATCTATACGCTCCTGGGCGGCGGCTTCCGGTCGCGTTTGCCGACGTACGCAAGCGGCGGTCATGCAGCCGCGGACGAGGCCGGCGAAGAAGCGCTGGCCTACATCGCGCGCGGCTTCCGCGCCGTTAAGATGCGTGTGGGCGCGATGGATGCGCCGCGAATCGTTAGAGACGGCATTGCCCGCATCCAGGCGGTCCGGGACGCTATCGGGCCCAATGCTGACTTGATGCTCGATGCCCACGGTTCGCTCAATGAGTCCCAAGCAATTCGCCTGGCACAGGCAGCCGAGGAATACGACATTACTTGGTTCGAGGAGCCGGTGAGCAGCGACAACTGGCAGGGCATGCGGCGGGTGCGAGATTCGACGGCAATTCCCATTTCGACCGGTGAGAACGACTTCACCCACTTTGACTTCCGTGACATAATAGCCCATGAAGCGGCGGACATTCTGCAGCCCGATCTGGCGGTGGTGGGTGGGTTTACGGCTGCGCGCCGCATCGGCGTGTTGGCTCACGCCGCGAATTTGCAGGTAGCCCCGCACATCTGGGGCTCGGCCCTCCTCTTCTACGCGAGCCTGCAGCTCGCAGCGGCGTTGCCTAACTGTCCGGTAATCGAGTTTCGCCAGGGCGCCAATCCGCTCTTCGACGATCTGATCACGCCGGCGCCCGCCATCGATGGCGATGGCTACGTGACAGTTCCGTCCGGTCCGGGCCTGGGCGTGGATATAGACTTGGAGTCTGCAAAGCAAGAGTTCCCGTTTGCAGAAGAGTAGACACCGCTCAGCGTGCCGCACTGGTTGCGCGTCCGGTTGGCTCTTGACGGTGCGGAGGCGTGGTAGTGTGTGTAGGCAGGCCACACTCGCCTTGAAGGCCACGGCTAATTGCTCATTGAGGAGAAACAGTAGACTTGGCAACGCTCACTGGAACAATTCGCGATGCGGCTACCGGCAGCCCGCTGGCGGCTAAGGTCTCGGTACAGAGCAGTCAGGGCAGATTTCTGGCGCCTGAGGGCAGCCTGGAGACCGTAGGCACCACCAATCCGTTCTTCTATGCGGATGAGACGTTCTCGCTGGAGGGCACCCGGGGACAGGTGGACGTGACTGTGGAACGCGGCACGGAATACGCGCCGCTTCACATGACCGTAGACCTGCCGCTGCACGGCTCCGTAAATCTTGAATTGCCGCTCCAGCGTTGGATAAGTCTGCCTAACCAGGGGCTCTATCCCGGCAACACCCACATTCACTATCGGGAATTCGAGAGCCGTCCCGAGGAGCGATTGCGCTTCGATTCCTCGGTGGAGGATCTCACCGTTACTATCGTTAGCGTGCTGCAGCGCGGAGAATTGGAATATGCGACCAATCGCTTTCCGGTGGGACAGATGGATCACCCCACCACGCCGGGCCACGTGCTGGACATGGGTGAAGAGACGCGTCACAATGCCTCACCTTGGGATATCGGCTACGGCCACGTGATGCTGGTGCGGCTGCAGGAGCAGGTGGAGCCGCTCAGCCGCGGCGTGCTGGTGGATGAATCGGCACCGGACTATCCGCCGCTGATCGATGCCTGCGCCGCGGCCCAGGAACAGGGCGGCGTGACGATTTGGTGCCACAACGGCCAGGGAATGGAAGCGCCAATCGCCGCCGGTCTGGGGCGTCTGGACGCCCTGAATCTCTTTGATCCCTATTGGTCGGACCCCGAATACGACCTCTGGTACCATCTGCTGAACTGCGGCTTTCAATTGCCGGTGAGTACCGGCTCCGATTGGTTTGTATGTTCGGCGAATCGAGTTTACGTCCAGCTTGAGGACTCATTCTCGTACGATACGTGGCTGGACGGCCTTAAGAGCGGTGCGACGTTCATCACCAATGGTCCCGCGCTCACGCTGCGTGTTGCCGGTCAACCGCCGGGGCAGGTGGTGGATCTGCGCGCGAGCCGGCGCAAGCAGGTGAATACTTTCGTGCGCTGGCAAGCGTTGCGTCCCGTGCAGCGCATCGAGCTTGTGTGCAACGGGGAAGTGGTGGCGCGTGAGGAGTACAGCGAGGGTCTGCGCGAGGGCGTTCTGCGCACCCGCTTGACCGTGCCCAACGATAGTTGGATCGCTGCCCGCTGCTGGGGACGCCAGCGTGATAGCTACGGCCACGCCCAATGGGCGCACACCAGTCCGGTCTACGTGCAGTCAAGCGGCAATAATCCGGCGACCAGACCGTCTGCCGAATTCTTTGTGGCAGAGATGGAGCGCGCTATCGCGTGGATTACGACGAAGGGCCGCTTCGACCACGACGACCAACGGCAGCGCATGCTGGAGATCTTCAACGCCGGCCGCGAGCAGTACAATCGGCTCGCCAGCAGCTAGGTCGGACGTGGGGTGCGCTTGCAAGTCCACGCTATGAAAACTCTGCGTTTCCCGCCAATTAGCGTCAAACCAAGCTCAGCGTGAAGTGTGAAGCTCCCTCTCCTGGTGGAGACCTTTGCGTAACCTCAGCCAGCGGCGCAAGAAATACTCCCTCTCCCGCCGGGAGAGGGGACTTTCTCGCCTCGGCAAGGGCTATGCAAAGGTCTCTGGTGGGAGAGCGCAAGGGTGAGGGCACACCTCGATCAATTCGCTGGCGCGGCCGGCAACCTGTCACGCCTGTGTACTTCAATCGGGGCTTTGGTTGAGCCCGCAACACTATAGTCTCCTCACAACAAGAGCTATACGCCATACCCTCCACCTCTTAGCTCCTTCAGGATGACAATTAGCGTGCAGTTCGGGAGCCTGTTCGCCGCTTGGCACGATGTGCCCGTGGTGCAAAGCAGATGGATTTCCGCTTGTGCGGAAATGACGGGCCGGGTTGCCGCCGTTTCATATGGTAGCTGTAGCTTGAGCCTTGGCAGCCAACCCAGCCTACACTTCTGTGCGCCTGTCTGCCCAGGCGTCCCAGTAGAGGGCCTCGATGTCTTCCGGCGTCGGCTGACGGGGGTTGCTGGCGACGTTGGGGTCCCGGGCGCCGTTGGCAACCATTTGCGGCAGGGCCTGCGTTAGTTTTTCTCTTGTTACACCGGCCTCGCGCAGGGAGGCCGGCATGCCCGCTCGCGTGCGGAGTTCTGCCAGAGTGCCGACGAGCGCGGCTACGGGATTGCTGCCCTCAATGCCGAGGCGCGCCGCCAATTCACTGTAGTTGTCTCCCGCAACGCCTGCGTTATAGGCGACAATGTGCGGCAAGAGCAGGGCATTCGCGCGCCCGTGGGAGATGCCGAACGCCGGCGTAATCTGGTGCGATAGCGCGTGACACAGGCCGAGCCCGGCCCGCATCGTCGCCCCGGCCATAGTCGCCGCCACGTGCATCGCGTAGCGGGCCGGCGTGTTCCCCGTCTCTTGCACGGAAGCGGGCAGTTGCGCCAAGACGGTGGCAATGGCATCGCTTGCCAGCGCTTGAGTTAGGCGATGGGACTCTGAGCTAGCGTAAGATTCCACGGCGTGCGCCAAGGCGTCGTAGCCGGTATCCGCCGCCACGTGAGGCGGCATGGTCGCGGGAAATGCGGGGTCTATGATGGCGGCGTCAGGGGCACCAGTGAAGAGGACGCGCTTGACGGGTGCTCCTGTGCTGCTGTCCGTAATCACCGCACCGCGCGAGACTTCAGATCCCGTGCCGCTGGTCGAGGGAATGGCGATGCACGAGATTTGGCCGGTCTGGCGCGGTGGGGGACTGAAGCCCGCGGCCACGAGTTCTGCCACGGTGACATTGGGCGTCTCGCATGCGGCGCGCATGGTCTTGGTGACGTCAAGCGTGGAGCCGCCGCCCACACCAATGATCGTATCCAGCGCGAAGTCTTCAGCCAGCTCCACGCCGGCGGCGCAGGTCTCTTCCGATGGATCGGGTTCGACGGCGTCGAATATTGTCGTTGCCGCGCCCGCTTGCTGCGCTAACGCGCATACGCGCTCCGTGAACCCTAACTGCGTCATCGCCGGGTCCGCCACCACCAGCACCCGCTGGCCGCACAACGATGGCAGCAAATCTAACGCACCGTTCCCAAGGTGAATCTCAGTGGGCATGGAAAACGACAGGATTGCCATGGGCACTGCTCCTCGTAAAGATGAATAGGCGAACTGCAAATTGGTAAGTCGGTCATCGACTAAAGGATACTTGTGCTCTTGAGAGCGCACTGAGGCGCTAATCTACAAGGTTCCCGCACACAGCGCAGTATACGGTATTTCTTAGTGGAAGTAAGTACTCGCCTAATTGGGGAATCTGGGTATTGGGTAGCCTACATCCAATTGCTTGCGCCAGGTGTGGAATCCCTTCTAGGCATGGTATTCCCGCATGTCGCGCTTGCTCTGGTACCATTGAAGTAGTGAGAATGACGGACGATTCGCTTCTGCCTAGCCCGCCAAGCTGCATGAACGGTAGAAAAGTAATTGCGTTGGCTGAGAGTTACTAGCAACTCGGCGGCCCTTGACGTGTAAGCGGGATAACGTCCCTGCCAGTAGAGCATCATCATGATTACCTCCCTCCGCTTGGTCGACTTCAAGAACTTCGCCGATGAGACACTGCACCTCGGTCCGTTTACGTTGATCGTGGGCGCAAATGCCAGCGGCAAGAGCAACATTCGGGATGCTTTTCGTTTCTTGAACGGCGTCGGTCATGGCTATACCTTGGCGGAAATTGTCGGCGGAAAGTACGGCGCGGATTGGCAGCCCATACGCGGCGCAGCCAATGAGATCATCCGCTTTGGACAGGTTGAATTTGCTCTGGAAGTCAAGGTGAAGTCGAATGAATCGTCCAAGTGTGACGCTGAAGTTACCCGCTATCTCTTGCGAATCCGGCGTGATGATCAAAATGGGGGCCGGTTTAGAGTCACATCCGAATCAATGTTCATCGATTCCAGTAACAATGTTTCGCCAGATTCGGGAATAGTGTATACAACCACGTTCCCCTACCATACTGGCGCGCCCCCACCGCAAGAGGATTCCAAGCTACGTCTCTACCTGCCGGGCGTGGACGATCCGGTGGAAGTTGCGTCGGATAGACCTGGCCTCAAACAGGATATTAGCCCCACTATTGCATCGCCAGGCAATTGGCGAACGAATGACTTTGGTGACGAACAGCCCGGAGAATACCTGGTAAAGTTGCAGGCCAGCATTGAGAGTTTGAGATTCGGGCTGAGGCTGGCGATCATGCGTTTCTTGGAACTGTCCCCGGAACGAATGCGGATGCCTTCTCTTTCAGGTGCAACCAGTTTGGGTGACATTGGCGACAATTTGCCGACAGTGCTTGAGGCAATCTGCACTGATCAAAAGCGCAAGTCCGCTCTTCTGTCATGGTTGCATGAACTTACCCCCATGGACGTGAGTGACTTGACATTTCCACGCGACCCCAGCGGTCGGATCCATCTCCAGATCCAGGAGGCGAACGGGAAAGGTGTGTCAGCCTATAGTGCGTCTGATGGCACTCTACGCTTTCTTGGCATGTTGGCTGCACTGCTAAATGAGGACTTCGAGGGCCTATACTTCATCGAGGAGATCGACAACGGCATTCATCCAGCGCGGCTGCACCTATTGCTTGACCTAATCGAGCGACAGACCGCAAAAGGAAAGATTCAGGTAGTCGCCACCACGCATTCGCCTGACGTGCTGAATCTCATCAATGACACGACCTTTGGGAATACTTCAGTGGTATACCGTGACGAGGACTCGGCAGATGCCGTTATCCGGCGGGTGGCTGAGCTACCCAACGCGAGGGAGCTGCGGAAATCCCAGGGCTTGGGACGCCTTCACGCCGGCGGATGGATGGAGAACATACTGTCTTTTGCTGAGGCGGATAGGGAAGATCAAAAGGGCGCAGAATGAGGGTCCTCCTGATCCCGGAAGACTTCCGCAACGATCAATACATCCTAAAACCTATCTTTGAACAGCTTTTTGGTAATCTTGGAAGGCGCTCTCTGCGTGTTGAGGTTTGTCTTGACCCTTTGCTTGGGGGAGTAACTGAGGCATTGAAATCGGAACGCTTGCAAGAAATTATCGATCAGTACCCAACGATAGACATCTTCATTCTTTGCGTAGGCCGCGACGGAGTTGTGGGCAGGCGCCAAAGACTCGACCAAATCGAAGAGGAGTTCGGAGTCGCCTTCTTAGCGGAAAATGCCTGGGAAGAAATCGAGACCTGGGTACTGGCTGGGTTAATTCTGCCTACAGACTGGAATTGGCAGGACGTGCGCGCGGAAGTACAGGTCAAGGAAAATTACTTCGAGCCGCTTGCTGCCGCGCGCGGCGTGACCGGTGCGCCCGGTGGTGGTCGCAAGACTCTGGGGGAAGAAGCGGCGCGTCGGATTGGCGCGATCCGGCAGAAGTGCCCCGAGGATTTTGACGTCCTTGCCCGCCGCCTGGAGGCAGTAGTTTAAGGCGTGCGAATAGCACAATTGCACTCGGGCACTTATTGCAAACTATCATAGGATTCCTTGAAAGGATTACAGATGGCAACTTCGACGCCGGATCGTGCTTCGGCGGATCACGGTGTAGCAGGTGAAAGCGACCTGCTCCGTGTCTGTGCTCTGGCTGAATTGCAGGCAAAGGGCGTGGTGACGGCGACAGGCAATGGGCACACCGTCGCGGTCTTTTGGCATAACGAGCGCGCCTATGCGGTGGATAACCGCTGTCCGCACATGGGCTTCCCGCTTGCGCAGGGCATTTGCGAAGACGGGGTGCTGACTTGCTACTGGCACTACGCCCGTTTCGACCTGGATTCGGGCGGGGCGTTCGACATCTGGGCCGGCGACCTGCGCACGTTTCCGGTCACCGTGCGCGACGATGACGTATGGATTGACTTGCGCGCCACGCAAAACGCAGACGAGCTGTACGCCGAAGAAGGTCTGCGGTTGGCGAAGGCCTTGGAGCAAGGAATTTCCCTCAACCAGGCGAAGTCCATTCTGGCAATGCGCGATCTGAAGCCGGCGGACGCCACGGGGCAGATTGTCGCTACCACGGCTCAATTCGGTGTGCGGCGTGGTTCCAGCCGCAATCCGGGCGGTTGGGGCGACGGCCTCACCATCCTTACGGCGATGGCGAATTTGCAGCCGCATCTGGCTGCGGATGATCGGCCGCTCTCCCTTTACCACGGCACACGGCGGGTGAGCTCCGACGCCATGAACCGGCAGGAGCGCATCATGCTCGATCCCCTGCCCACGGCGGCGATCCCGGAGGCACGGTTGAAACGGTGGTTTCGTGACTACGTGGAGGTGCGCGACGCGGATGCCGCGGAGCGGACGTTGCGTACGGCAATTGCGGTGGGCTGGACGCCCGAGCAGTTGCTCGACATGCTGGCGGCTGCCGCCACCGATCACTACTACCGCGACTTCTCCCACGTGATGGATACCCTCGCCAAGGCGGCCGAACTCCTGGACATCATGGGATGGGAGCACGCGCCGGCGGTGCTGCCGGCCCTCACGAGCCAGTGGGCGCAGGCGACGCGCGAGGAAGAACGGAACGCCTGGCTGCGTCCGGAGAATCTCGTGGAGATTGTAGAGGCGGCAGCGGTTGAGCTGGATGACGCCATCGACCTGACCGTGCGGCCCTCCGGCGGATGGAAAGAGGACCTTATCGCGTCTATGCTTGGCGAGGACCCGCAGCAGAGTATCGACACGCTCATGACCGCGTTCCGGGCGGGATTGGCCTTGGCCGACGCGGCGCAGGCGCTGGCGTATGCGTCCGCGCTACGCCTCGCGCGATTCCCGACCAGCAATGAATTCGGCGATTGGGATACGGCATTGCACCACTTCACCTACTGCGCATCCCTCGCCCAAGTGGCCAAGCGCGCGCCGTCAATCGAACTTGCACGGGGGGTGCTGCATGGCGCGATGGTGGTGTACCAGGCGCGCTTCCTCAACATGCCCGCCGCGCGCTTGCCCCGTGCGCAGGCGCTGGCGGCACTGCCGACCGATCCTGAGGCCTTACAGCAGCAACTCCTGGAGTTCTGCGAGAGTCAAGGAGGCGTGGATGAGGCCGGCGCGGTCACGTATCGCTATCTGACCCTCGGCCACGATCCGGCAGCCTTGTTGGCTACGCTCGGGCATGCCGTGCTCCGCGAAGACCCCGGCTTCCACGACTTTCAAATGCTGGAGGAAGGCGTGCGCTTGTCCCAAGACCTGGCCGCAGCCGGGCATGCAGAAGCCTCCTACCAGACACTGGTCGCGATTGCCCGTTGGCAAGCCGCGCACGGCCCCACGCGGCGCGCCACCACGCAGACCTACACCATCGCCCGCCGTCTCCACCGGGGTGAGGCAGTGTACGCCGATGCCGAAGCTGGCGAGGTGTGATGTCTCTAGGGATGGGGGCTGTGGCTGAGCGGATGGCGCCGCCTGCCGCATGCTTGCCCGCGATGCGTTGCGAATGAAGGGCGTTGCAGTCGGATCAGCCACAAGGGTTGCCTCTACGTAAATGTGCGGACTGCAAACCTGCGTTGCCATTTCTAGGGTGCGATTGGCAGTTTTGCACGCTTTCCCCCAAATTGAGATAGCGGCGACACACGCGACCGCTTGCGTACGTATACCGGTCTACATAAATCAAAGAAGCTAGCCGCTACAACAGTCCGTGACAGGTAGGTTAGAATAGATTCGATGAGGACGGGTCTCTATCGGGCCCGGCTCAATGAAAATTTGGTCGCTGTAAAGTGAGAGACAGGAATGGCTGGTAAAACGCTCTTTGAAAAGGTCTGGGAGAGTCACTTGGTGCATGAGGACCCGGGTGGTCCCGCGCTCCTCTATGTTGATTTACATTTGGTGCATGAGGTTACTTCAGCGCAAGCGTTTGAGGGCTTGCGCTTGAGCGGTCGTTCCGTGCGGCAGCCTGCTCTGACCGTAGCGACCGTAGACCACAACGTCCCCACGACGGGGCGCTCGGAGACGATTGCCGACGACATTTCCCGCCGCCAAATCGAGACCATGGAGCAGAATGCCGCAGAGTTCGGTCTGACGTTCTATGGCTACCGGAGTCCAAACCAGGGCATCGTGCACGTGATTGGACCGGAATTAGGCTATACGCAACCCGGCAAGGTAATTGTGTGCGGTGACAGCCACACGTCGACGCACGGCGCGTTCGGCGCCTTTGCCCTGGGCATCGGCACGTCCGAGGTGGAGCACGTGCTCGCAACCCAATGCCTCATACAGAAGAAACCCAAGACGATGGAAGTGCGCGTGGACGGCGTCCTGCCCCAGGGCGTGACGGCTAAGGACATCATTCTCGGCATCATCGGGCACATTGGCGTAGACGGCGGCGTGGGCCACGTCATCGAGTATACCGGTGAGGCTATTCGTTCACTCTCCATGGAAGGGCGCATGACCGTCTGCAATATGTCCATCGAGGGCGGCGCGCGAGCCGGCATGATCGCACCTGACGAGAAGACGTTTGCCTATCTCAAGGACCGGAAGTATGCGCCGCAGGGCAGCGACTGGGAAGCAGCGCTCGCCCATTGGCGCACGCTGACGACTGACGCTGACGCTGAATACGACAGCGTGGTGAAGATCGATGCTGCCTCGCTGGCGCCGCACGTAACCTGGGGCACGAATCCGGGACAAGTGGTCCCCGTAACCGGCAGAGTGCCCAGCCCTGCGGAGATGCTCACGTCGGACGAGCAGGCAGCCACCGAGCGCGCGCTGACCTATATGGGTCTGGAGGGCGGCACGCCCATCCAAGATATTGCCGTAGACCGCGTCTTTCTCGGGTCTTGCACCAACGCCCGGCTGGAAGACCTGCGCGCGGCCGCGGGAGTCGTACGCGGCAGGCAAGTGCATCCCGATGTCCATGCTATGGTGGTGCCGGGTTCAACGCTGCTCAAGCAGAAAGCGGAGTCTGAGGGCCTCAACGAGGTTTTCCAGGCCGCAGGCTTCGAATGGCGTGAGGCCGGTTGCTCCATGTGCTTGGGCATGAACCCCGACATTTTGGCGCCGGGCGAGCGTTGTGCTTCTACCTCTAACCGCAACTTCGAGGGCCGCCAGGGCAAAGGCGGACGCACCCATCTTGTCAGCCCGCAAATGGCCGCCGCCGCCGCGATTGCCGGCCGCTTTGTGGATGTGCGGGAGTGGTGAGAACATCCCCGTGGCGTGAAGCTACCAAGGGGATGGGCTAACGTGGGGGGAGATCCGGTAGTGGTTGAAACCGAGACAAACGCCTAACCAACGTGAATTGCGTAAGGAAGCAAGGATGGAACCACTGGTAACGCACACAGGCAGAGTAGCCGCGCTCGATCGGGTAAACGTCGATACCGACCAGATCATTCCGAAGCAGTTTCTCAAGCGGATCGAGCGAACGGGCTACGGCCCCTTTGCGTTCTTCGACTGGCGCTACTTTGAGGACGGCACCACCCTAAACCCGGCGTTTGAACTCAATGACGATCGCTACGCGGGCGCGACGGTCCTCGTGACCGGCCGCAACTTTGGCTGCGGCTCTTCGCGCGAGCATGCGGCATGGGCGCTGAAAGAGTACGGTTTTGTCGCGATTATCGCCCCCAGTTTTGCCGATATCTTTGCCAATAACGCCGTGGAGAACGGCATGCTGACGGTGGTGCTGCCACCGGCAGACGTGGCTGAATTGACCCAGCGGGCGCAGAACATTGACGACTATCAGATTACGGTTGACCTCGCCAACACCATAGTCCAGGATAACCGCGGCTTTGCAACGTCGTTCGTGGTTGATGCCACTGTTCAGCACCGCCTGCTCAACGGCCTGGACGCGGTCGGTCTTTCCTTGCAGCAGGTAGACGCCATCACTGCATTCGAAGCAAAGCGCCCGAATTGGTTGACCGTGTCTTGAACTGAAACTCGCGCACCGCAGTAAGCCAATTTAGGAGACCGCACCAGCTTCCTGGTGCGGTCTCCTTGATGTTCTCGCGCGGGTTCTAGTGTTGCGAGCTTGCCAGACGTGCATTCCTTAATCGTCTGTCGAAAACCCTCAATCTCACACCTCGCGTGAAGTGGCGCTTCGGTTGATGCATCACTCGGCGTTGTGCGGCCGCAGCAGCGACGCGATTACCGACCCGCCCAGCAATACCCCAACCACGGCCAGAGAGTAGACCGGTTGCTCGTGGAACGCAGATGCCACTACCTCGATCCCCTTGAGAACGGGTGTGAGCATGTGGTCCCCTTTGGGAAAATCGTGGAAGTCGCCCACGACCATCTTTATGCCCACAAAGATGAGCACGAGACCGAGGCCCACACCGAGGTAGTGGAACCGGTCCATGAGGTTCGCGAGCAGGAAGTAGAGCGCGCGCAGGCCGAGTATGGCAAAGATGTTCGCGGAGTAGACGATGAATGGCTCGCGCGTGATGGCGAAGATGGCCGGCACCGAATCCAGGGCAAATACCACGTCGGTGACGTTCACGACGAGCAGCACGAGCAGCAAGGGAGTAGCGAGCCAGCGGCCGTCGATCTTCACGATATAGCTGCCGCCGTGGTAGTTCTCGGTGCTCGGGAGTATTTTGCGGAATATGCGGACCGCGAAGTTGCGCTCGGGATCGGTATCTTCGTCGCCCTTGATCAAAATGCGAATACCGGTATAGATGAGGAAGCCGCCAAAGACGAAGATCATCCAATGGAAGGTAGCCAAAAGGGCGGCGCCGACCAGAATAAACGCGCCCCGCAGGATGATGGCGGCCAGAATCCCCCAGAAGAGCACGTTATAGCGGTACTCGTTGGGTACCGCGAAATACGTGAAGATGATCAAGAAGACGAAGAGGTTGTCGACGCTCAGAGTCCACTCGATGAGATAGCCGGTGATAAACTCCGTGCCGCGTTCGGGTCCGGCGAAGACGAACATCCCAACGGCAAAAATGAGCGCGAGGCTCACCCAAATGCCTACCCAGGTTGCGGCCTCACGCGGCTTGATGACATGCGCGCCGCGATGAAACACCACGAGGTCAAGGATGAGGAGGGTGACAACAACAGCGGTAAAGCCGATCCAGAGTAATGGTGAGTTGAACGTTCCGAGCATCAATGCATCCTTCGTCGGTCTAGGGACAACCTAGAGTCTTGTATTGGTGCACATGGCACAATTAAGGCACCGATGATACGGTGCCGATCTCCCCGCTTGGAGAGAGGTAAGCTGCGCTGGCGCAGGTTACCTTAATAGTAGCGCAACCAGGGCGTTAGCGTCACATTCGGTCAGGACGGGCGCAGTCACAAGCAGATTTGCTTGAAGGAGTTTAGCAGACTACGGTCCGGAAGTTTGGGACAAGAGCGGCTGTGCGGATGAGTGTATAATTGCAAGTAGTACTTGCAATTATACACAGACTTAGGCTATACACTGTACATGGTCAGTCGTGAAATAACTCCCCGTCTCCTTAGCTTATTCAAGCAATACCCTTTTGTGACTGTGACCGGTCCGCGGCAATCGGGCAAAACCACGCTGTGCCGCAGGGTATTCCCTAACTTGGCGTACGTGAATCTCGAAGCGCCCGATCAAAGGGAGTTTGCGGAATCCGATCCCCGAGCTTTCTTGGCGCGGCTTGACGATGGCGCTATTCTCGATGAGATTCAGCGCGTGCCAAGTCTCCTGTCGTATCTACAAGTGATTGCAGATGAGAAGGGGCACAACAGCCTCTTTGTGCTCACCGGCAGCGAGCAATTCCGGCTCTCTGACGCCATCGGTCAGTCGTTGGCAGGACGGACGGCATTACTCCGGCTCTTGCCGTTCTCTCTAGCCGAGCGACAAGAGACAGGGGCAAGCGTTGAGGTGGATGACATCCTCTTTTCGGGGTTCTATCCGCGTATTCACGACCAACGACTGGACCCGCATCAGGCTCTTGGCGACTATTTTGAGACCTATGTTGCGCGCGACGTACGGCAACTAGGCGAGATCCGCAATCTGTCGAGCTTTCAAAGATTCGTGCGCCTCTGCGCCGGACGTGTGGGGCAATTGGTTAACCTTTCGTCGTTGGGCGCTGACGTGGGAGTCTCACATACGACTGCGCGCGAATGGCTCACGGTGCTGGAGGCCAGCTACATTGTGTTCCAACTTCAACCGTTTCACTCCAACGCGCAAAAGCGTTTGATAAAGTCGCCAAAGTTGTACTTCTATGACGTGGGGCTGGCGAGCTATCTCATTGGCATTGAAAACGCCAAGCAAATCGCCACGC
Organism: Chloroflexota bacterium; assembly: GCA_965207135.1. Classification (GTDB taxonomy): domain Bacteria; phylum Chloroflexota; class UBA11872; order VXOZ01; family VXOZ01; genus VXOZ01. The sequence goes on from OZ242272.1 coordinate 734,076, forward strand.
ACCCTTTGCGCGGCTCTCTCTTTGAGAATACAGTCGTGATCGAGGCGCTCAAGCATCGATTCAATCGGGGAAACCAGTCCAACCTGTCCTTCTACCGCAGTGCAAGGGGTTTGGAGTGCGATCTTCTCTACGAAACCGGTCGGGGCATAGGAGCCATCGAGATAAAGTCCGGCTCCACGATTGCGTCGGACTATTTTGATTCCCTCAACCGCGTGGCAAGGCTTGTACCGAGTATTTCTGCAAAGCTTGTTGTTTACGGAGGCAGAGACCGCCAGTCGCGCGCCAATGGCGAAGTTGTGCCCTTGGATGACTTTGACGGCGTTCTCGAACGTCTTGAAACCGATCAGGCTATCGAGGGTTCTGTGGGACGGAATTAGCGAGGTGCGCCGTTTAAGTCCGACATTACGGCTGCGGACGCAAGTTGCTGGCGGTTGTGGTGTCCGGCGTAGGAGTATGGTGCGCATCCGCTATAGAGTTTCGCCCCGGAGTGCGTTAGATGTCCTGCCCGCAGACCCTCCTAAGTTGCCGTGTGCTCGCATCCCAACTCCAGTGCGTCGATGAGGCGCGTGGCGCCAATGTGCGCGGCGAGCGAGGCAAGGGCGGGGCTCTCAATGGTGGTCAGTTCTTCCAGACTCTCGTCGTCGGCGATGCTTACGTAGTCCACGTTGATGAGGGGTTCATTGGCGAGCGCCGCATGCATGGCGGCGCGCAGGACATCTGCGTTGCGCTCGCCGGCGGCGTAACGCTGCTGCGCTGCCTGAAGCGCCTGATGGAGGGCTTGCGCCGCCTGGCGCTCGTCCGGTTGCAGGTGGACGTTGCGGCTGGCAAGCGCGAGGCCGTCCGCTTCCCGTACCGTTTCGATTGGCACGATGGTGGTGGACATAGCGAGATCGCGCACCATCCGTTGGATGACCCGCAGTTGCTGGGCGTCTTTGCGACCGAAGTAAGCACGGTGAGGCTGCGTGATGTTGAGCAGCTTGCAGACAACCGTGGTGACGCCCCGGAAGTGGCCGGGCCGCGCCGCTCCTTCCAAGCGCTCAGTGAGGTTCTCGACGTCAACATATGTGCTGAAATCGTCCGCGTACATTGTCCCTGCTTCCGGCACGAATACAACGTCCGCGCCCCATGCTTCGAACATGGCAAGGTCCCGGGGCAAGTCGCGCGGGTAGGTAGTGAAGTCTTCGTTGGACCCAAATTGCAGGGAATTCACGAATAGCGTCGCCCAGCAGTGATCGTTCTGGGTGCGGGCGGCGCGCACGAGCGCCAGATGGCCCTCGTGCAAATATCCCATTGTGGGCACAAGTCCGATGCTGCCTTGGACTTGCTGTCGGGCGGCGCGTACTTCCTGGATCGTGCGCAGAATCTGCATGTGTGCGTGGTTGGTTGCTGCTTGGCGGCGTGTCGTGCTCTTCGTCTCAACCGCCTATCGTGCCGTTATTGCCCTTCGACACGCTCAGGGCGAACGGAGCTTTCATCTTGCGCCTTATCGCCCATCGACAAGCTCAGGGCGAACGGTAACCTCTTCTCGTCTCTGGCACGTATTGGCTAACCTTGGTCAGGGGCTGGAACCGTGGTCTCTTTGCGCAAGGCGCGGGCTAACTCATTGGGCAGCTTGAAACTGTGTTCGCGGGTGGGAAACGATTCGCTTTCGACTTCCTGCACGTAGGTGCTTACAGCGGCGCGGATTTTCTCACCCAGGTTTGCGTATGCCTTCGCGTGGCGTGGGTGGTCTGCGCGCGGATTTAGCCCAAGGACATCGTGCAGGACCTGAATCTGCCCATCGCAATGGACTCCGGCGCCGATGCCGATGGTGGGGATAGTGAGAGACTCTGTAATCTTCTGCGCGAGTGTGGCCGGTATGCTCTCGAGAACAAGGGCAAACGCGCCCGCGCGTTCTAAGGCAAGCGCGTCGCTCTGAAGTTCTTCCGCCTCGGCCAACGTCCGTCCCTGCGCGCGATACCCGCCGAGTTGGTGGACCGACTGGGGGGTGAGGCCCAGGTGTCCCATAACCGGGATGCCGGCATCCACCAGATGCGCCGTTACGGTTACGGTCTGCTTGCCGCCTTCCAGTTTGACGCCTTGCGCCCCACCCTCCTGAAGCAACTGCCCGGCATTGAGCAATGCACGCTCATTGGACACCTGATACGAGAGGAAGGGCATGTCGGCAATCACCATGGCCCGGCGTGTACCGCGCACCACCGCCTGGGTATGGCGCAGTATATCCTGTACGGTGACCGGCAGCGTGTTTTCGTAGCCCAGCACCGTATTGCCCACGCTGTCGCCTACCAAGATCGCAGGCACGCCGGCGGCTTCAACGAAGTGCGCGAACGGCGCGTCATACGCCGTGAGCATCACAATCTTGCGTCGCTCCACCTTCATTTGCTTGAGATCGGCGACGGTCACGCGCGCGGTGCTCATAGTGCTCCTCGGTTCCTCAGTGACGCTTCCAGGAGGGACCGCAACTCTTTCTCGATTGCTCCTTTGCCACCGGCGGAATCTCTGCCAACAACACTATCCTTGCCGGCGGCGGCATCACAACCGGGCGCAGCTTCACCGGTTGGCGACGCGAGATTATTGTATATCATTGCGAGTGCCATTGCAGCGTACGTGAACGTGTGTTGCGGCGCGGTAGCGGCTATTGCTTCGAGGTTTTTCTCAACAGTTGCCCAGTCCCCACGCGCAGCCGGGCCGGTGAGCGCAGCTTTCGGGCCAAGGCGACGCAGATTGTTGACGGCGCCTTGCAACAAGGGCGCCAGGGCTTCCCGCGCTTCCTCGTCGGTCTTTCCCAGCGCGCGCCAGAGATCGACGCCAGCCTGGGTGAGCGCCACAGTGTAGTTGGAGACTAGCACGGCCGCGGCATGGTAGGCCGGTCGCGCGTCCGGCGGCACGTGGCCCCAGGTGCACCCCAAGGCATCAGCAAGTGCCACCAGTCGCACTCTAAGCGGCGATTCCGCCTCAATGGCAATGAACGAGCCGGGCAGGTTTTCAAATGCCGCCTGGGCATCGGGCAGGGTTTGCAGCGGATGGAATGCGCCGGGAAGCGCTCCGTAACGCGTTACAGACGCAAGGACGGCAGCAGGCAGCGCGCCACTGCAATGCACGACCCCCTGTCCGCGACTCCATGCAATGGCGCCAGCCACGGAGGCAATTGCGTCATCCGGCGTGGTGATGAACACGAGATCGCAGGAGTCGGCCACAGTCTGTGCTGCGGTAGCTTTACAGTCCGGCAGGAAACCGGCAAGTGCTTGGGCGTGTGCCGAGGTTCTCCCGGCTACCGCGCTGACGGCGAAACCACGATCCGAGAGGAGCCGTGCCAAGCCAGTCCCTACTCGACCTGGACCGATCACGCCGATCGTCATGGGTCTCTTCCTCGAAAACCTACGGCGCGACTACATGAAATCGAGTTTACCACCGCACCGCCGCAGCTTACTTTGGAAATACGAACGGGTGTGGCTATCAGCGAATCATGGCATCGATGCGGTCGCCGATTACTTCTAGCGTTTGAATCGGAAAGGTGCCCGTTTCGACGACGTTCTTGAGATCGGCGAGCAATGTCTTGATTTCTAGAATCTGCTCTTGCTGCCCAATAGTGCCAAGCTCGGCCGCGGCATTGAGGGAACGATCGATCTCAGCCAGTTCGCGCACTGCAAGCCCACTGTTGCGTTCGCTGAGGTGCAGACGCGCGCGGTTGATGCGGACTGATGCCCGCAAGAGGTGATTCTGAAACCGAAGCACTTTGACGTTTTCAGCCAAAGCGTCCGCGCGCTCCTCCACGCCGGTCACGCGGGAATCAATCACGCTCGTGACCTGCGCCGCACTTTGGGCTTGATCGGCCGCAGTCTGTACCGTGGGGCGATCGCGCCATAGTATGTACCCGAGCGCCAAAGCCGCGATTCCTATCACAACGCCGACCAGGGCCAGCGCCAACGTGATGGTGCGAATCCAGCTACCCAGCCGGGAGGCCAAAGAGGGTTTGTTACTTGCCATAATATGTATCTGCTCTTTCGCGGGAATTTCAGTCTGCGGGAGAGTCTTCCCTTAAAGCATACCAAAAAGCATCACGCACGTATGGGAGGGAGGCAGTGCACGCCCAGGCAACGCCGGCCAAACTTGTGCGCAGCGCGGCGAGGTCCGGAACTAGGCAAACGCGGACCGGACGGACTCAGGATCTTGCAGGAATGCAAATACCCACCGCGAAACCGGCCATTGCAATGGTTCTCGTACCGTGAAGCTTGAAACAGGTGGCACTGGATCACAGGGCACTGAAATGTAGAAACGGCCAAGCGAACCGGCGCTACTCGTCCTCCTGCGCCAACGGCATGGCGTAGAAGACTTGTTGCGCCACTTCCTCGAAGCCTAGATCGGGGTAAAGGTGACGGCCGATGGGATTTTGGGTTAGGGTCTCAATGCGTGCCATGACGAGCTGCTGGTCGCGAAAATACTGAAGACAGTGCTCGATCAATTTGCGGCCGATGCCCTTGCCGCGAAATTTCGCATCCACTGCCATATCGGGAATCTGGCCAACACTATTGGTGCGATTTATGCGTGTTGTTGCGAACGCAATCACTTCGCCCTCATACTCGGCAACAAAGCAGTCCTCGGGGTGCGCGGTGAGATCCCCGGCTACCATGGGCCACTTGCGCTCACCCCATGGGACCGGCAGGAGTCCCGGCCAGGAGTTCTCGATATTGTGCTCGATGCTGACGCCGTTGAATGCGGCGATGGTGAGCTCTTTCACGCGCGCCTCGTCTGCAGGCTGATATCCGCGCAAATTCAAGTCTTCCAGGAATTTCTCGTCGACTGGCATGTGGACCGTCCTTCAGTTGCTTTCTGGGAAACAATCACGTGTCCTCAGGTCAGGTACCCCGGCTGTGGAGCACTTGGTGGTAACTCGGGTCGCCGTGCGGCGCTTAAGGTAGCATGCCATCCCAGGGTGGCGCACCGCACCGACCGGCCCGACCGCAGGCAGCAGGACGAGAATCTAGCCAATCCTTCGGCCCCCGTCGATGACGAGCGTCTGGCCGGTGACCCATTCACCGTTGCAAATGAGGTAGTGTGTCGCGCCCGCAATGTCATCGGGTGTGCCCAATCGTTGGGTAATCGTAGACTGGCGAATCTCCTCGTTACGCGCCGGGTGATCTTCCGTCCAGCGCGTGTAGATGAGACCGGGCGCAACACTATTCACGCGAATTTCCGGACCGAGGGCGGCGGCCATAGACTTGGTGAGGGCTATCATTGCGGCCTTTGACGCGGCATATGGCACCGAGCTACCGCCGCCGGTGATTCCCGCAACTGAGGAAATGTTGACGATGTAGCCGGCGCCCTGCGCCTTCATGATCGGCGCAACGGCGCGAATTCCATAAAGAGCGCCCTTCACGTTTACGGCGAAAATGCGGTCCCAGAGCTCGTCCGTCAGCTTGTCGAGTTCCGTATGGTCGATGAACTGCGTATAGCCCGCGTTGTTTACCAGGGCATCCACGCGTCCAAATGAGTCATGGGCGAAGGACACCATTTCTTTGACCTTCTCTTCATCGGCCACGTCGGCTTTGAAGGTCACGCCGTGTCCGCCGGCGGCCGAGGCGTCGCGGGCAGTTTGTTCTGCCTCATTCTCAGATCTGGAATAGTTGACGACAACGTTCGCTCCCTCACGGGCGAGCCAGAGACAGACGGCCCGGCCGATACCGGTTGCGCCGCCGGTTACGATGGCACATTTTCCTTCCAATTGCATGTGTGTATTCTCCTTAGCGAATGATAAACCAGAGGCCCGCAACGGCCAGCAGACCTATCCAACAGGTTGCCAACATGAGCATGCGGCAGGCAAAGGTGTTGCCTATCATGATACGAGCGGTAGCTACACTGTTGAATAATACTATTATGGCCACGCCGAGCGGCAAGCGAAAGACAGAGACTTTATTCGCGACGAGATCGGCCTGGCCCTGGGCGTTGAAGAGAATTGGCAGCCGCTCCGGGAGTTGGGGAAAGACAGTATATATTGCTCCGAGCAGTCCCAGGTTGATGAGCACGGCGAGAAAGAGCAGAAGGTAGAATGCCTTATCGGTCCAGAGCCGGTAGTTCGGCGCAAGTTCGGAGCCTACGTTGCCGTTTGTCTGCTCTGCCATCCCTCTTCCTCGACAGTGGCGTGCACGTCACGCTCGCCAGTGAGTCTCTCCGTCTCACACAGATACGCAAGGAATCGAAAGCGCAACCCGGTCACACCGGCGGCTGTGGGAACACGTGCTTTGTCGTCTGCCGCAGGCCGTCGCTGTATTACGGGACTACGGCGCCAACAGGGTAAACGGCTGCGCACCAGTCGCCGTACTTTGGACTGCGATTGCGCACCGCGTCGAAGAAGACCTTTTGCAACTGTGCGGTGACGGGGCCGATCTCACCATTGCCGATAGTCCTGCCGTCCACCTCGCCGATTGCCGAAATCTGGGCGGCGGTGCCGGTAAAGAAGAGCTCATCGGCGATGTAGAGTTCGGTACGCGCCACCCGCCGCTCAACCACTTCAATTCCGAGTTCCTGCCGTGCCAGGGTCATCACCGCATGGCGCGTGATGCCTTCCAGGATGTTGGAGTCCGGGCCGGTGGTAATCAGTTTGCCGTCGCGCAGCAAGAAGATATTCTCGCCGGGGCCTTCCGAGACCGTGCCGTCGCCATTCAGCATGATCGCTTCGTCGAATCCCAGTTCTTTGGCTTGGGAGGTCGCCAGGGCCGAATTGATGTACAAGCCGGTGACTTTCGCGCGCGGCGGGATCACGTTGTCGTCGATGCGCCGCCAAGGGGAGATGGTGACGCGGATCGGCTTGTCCAGGTCCAGATACGCCCCAAAAGGCACAGTAAACATAAAGAAGTCATCTTCCACGTCTTCCAAGCTGCCGTCCGCCGACTTCCGCACCAACGAAAGGCCGACCTGCTCGGCGCTCTTATAGACAAGCGGGCGCACGTACACGTCTTCACGGAAACCGGATTTTGCGATGAGGTCACAGGCGAGTTGCGTTAGTTCTTCAGGACTAAAGCGCAGCTTCATGCGCAAAATATGCGCAGAGCGATGCAGTCGTTCAAAGTGCTCGCGCGCCCTAAAGAGATAGACCTGCTCGTCCTCAGGCACCCAATAGCCCCGAATGCCTTCAAAGCAGCCGGTGCCGTAGTTTAACGCGTGAGTCATGATGCCTACTTTGGCTGCGCGAAGCGGCACCACATTTCCCTCGAAAAACGCGTACGGTTCTCCCACAACCGACCTCCTGATTAGCCCGTGAGCGCAAATGGTACCGCCTTATGATGCTACATTTGCCTATGCCGTGCAAACCCCATACAGGGCGCATTTGCAGTGAACGGCCCTTTGGTTCGCATAGGTCCAAGTGACAACACAGTGTCTTCTAGGGTGCGCTAACGGTAGGCCGCCGCTTGCAGTCGATATAGTTCGGCGTATTCGCCACCGGCGGTCAGTAGCGCGGCGTGGGTCCCCTGCTCGACCAGACGGCCCTCTCGCAGCACCAGAATCCGGTCTGCAATCTGGCAGGATGCGAGACGATGGGAAATGAGCACGGCGGTGCGCGCATGCGCCATGTCGGCAAAGTGCGCGTAGACCGCCGCTTCCGCCTTGGCGTCGAGAGCCGATGTCGGCTCATCCAGAATGAGAATTTCGGCGGGTCGGAAGTAAGCCCGGGCAATCGCCAGCTTCTGCCACTGCCCTACCGATAACTCCGTGCCCGCATGGTATTCCTTGCCCAATGGCGTGTCCAGACCTTCCGGCAGCCCTGCCGCAACCTCATGGGCGCCGCTGCGCGTAAGGACGGACTCCAGGTGCTCAGCATCTTCGGCGCCTTCCAGCCACCCGCAGGTAATGTTTTCCCGCACCGACGTCTGGTAACGCTGGAAGGACTGGAAAACGGTGCCAAACTTCGTGCACCAGTCGGCGAGTGCAATCTCATTGAGGTCGCTGCCTTCAGCCAGGATGCGTCCCGACGTGGGCTGATAGAGGCCCATCAAGAGCTTGACGAGCGTAGTCTTGCCCGCGCCGTTCTCCCCTACGAGCGCTATCCGCTCTCCGGGTTGAATTGACAGGCTGATGCCGGAAAGAGCCGGAGCCGCGCCGCCCGGATAGGTGAATGAGACATTCTCCAAAACGATGGATTTGGTCAGCGGCGCATTCAACTGCCGCCCGGCTTCAAGGTCCACCCTCGGGCTGTCCATAAGCACAAAGTAGTCCTTGAGAAAACGGAAGTGGCTATGGAGCAAAGAGCCCTCCCAAAGGATATCGGCGTAGTATCTTTGAAAGCTCTCGATCGCCGCGAAGAGCGCTGCCGCGGCGCCAATACTGATGTGCCCGTTGACGAGCAACCCGATACTCAAGCCAAGCGCCGCAATATGCACGACGCCGTTAAGTCCGTAGGCGATCACCTCGCGTCTCGCTACGCGCGCCGCCAGGCGCAACTGCTCTCCGAGCAGGCCGCGGCGGAGCTCTCCAGCCTGAGCGAGGAGCCACCGCCCCAAGCCGAAGAGCCGAATCTCAGCGGCCGCATGTCGACCCGTCAGCAAGCCCGTATAGACCCCTAATCGTCGTTCTCGCGGTGTCTGCGCGTGTTCCAACAGATACTGCTCGCGCAAGAGTCGCGTGCGGAGAATTACCCCTGGCGTCGTCCCGATTGCGATGAGTACCGGTAGTCCCCAATGGAATTGCCATAGATAGACGAGTAGCGATACCAACGCTACGAAGAGTGTCAGAGATTCCATAGAGAGTTGCAGGGCTGACCTCAGACGTCCGGCCGTTCTCCGCCGCACCCGGTGCAGCAGGTCATAGTGCTCGTCGTGCTCGTACCATTCCAGCGGCATGGCCTGGGCCTGTTGCAGGCACTGCTCTTCCACGTGCGCACCTAGTATTTCCTGATGGTGGCGGGTGAATATTTCCTTCCCGTAATGGACTGCAGCTTGCAGCAGCGCGAGCGACGCCAGAGCCAGTCCCCACAGGAGACCTGCGCTTGCCGGCGCACTGCCCTCAACTATCTGCTCGGCTGTCTCGATGAACCGGCGCAGGACGTGCACGTCTGCCACGGCAAACAGCCCCATGCCTGCGCTCAGAACGGCCAGGAGGATTGTGCCTCCGGCATCGGCAGACAGCAGCAAGCCTACTGTGCGCGGCAGTTGTCGCAGGCTTTGCCAAGATCGCGCGCTCGTGGGCTTTGCCTGGCTCATCAGCCCTGCTCCGTGTTTGGGGTATCGGTGTACCAGCGCGCTTGCAGGTTGTACATCCGGGCGTACACGCCGTCATGGCGCAATAGCGCCTCATGGTCGCCTTCCTCCACGATGCGACCGTCTGCCAGCACGACAATCCGGTCCGCCAGGCGCGCCGCCCCCAGCCGGTGCGAGACGAGGACCGCGGTGCGTCCTGCCGTGATCTGGGTGAATTGCCGGTAGAACTCTACCTCGGCCCGGGGGTCCAAGGCAGCGGTTGGCTCATCCAGGGCGACGATCTGGGCGTCGCGCAGGTAAGCCCGGGCGAGCGCCAGCCGCTGCCACTGACCGGAAGAGAGTTCCATGCCGTCCGACCACTCTTTGCCAAGCTTTGTTTCGTGCCCTGCCGGTAGTTTAGCGATGAACGTAGCGGCGCCGCTCTGAGCCGCGGCGACGGCGACGCGGGGATGGGTGTTTTCAGAGGTTTGGGCGGCTGCCGCGAGCAAGGATGGGTCACCGTAAGCGATATTCTCGCCCACCGTCGTGGGGTAGCGCACGAAGTCCTGAAAGACCGCAGTTGCCTCGCGCCGCCATGTGTCCGGGTGAATTCTAGCCAAGTCCATGCCGTCCACGGTGATAGTTCCCTGGGTAGGCCGGTATAGACCCAGGAGCAAGCGCACCAACGTGGTCTTGCCTGCGCCATTCTCTCCCACAAGCGCAATCCGTTCTCCCGGTCGGAGTGACAGGTCGATGTCAGAAAGGGCCGGTCGCTTTGCGCCCGGGTACGTGAAGCTAACCTCATGGAACTGGATCCCCTCGCGCAAGGGTCGGTGGAGCGTCTCCTCGGCAATTTGCGGCGCAGGGGCCTCTGCTTCCAGCGCAAGAAATTCGCGCAGGTACTCCACGTATTGCAGGTCCGAATAGACGTTCCCCAAGGCGGCGGAAATACTGTCGGTGAGGTTGCGGAATCGGCTTAGACCGTACAGGAGCGCGACCATGCTGCCAAGACTGATACTCCCGCCGAGTGCAATCAGCAGGATGAAGACTATGACCAGCGTCACCACTTCCTGGACGGCGACGCTTGCCAGATCTGGCACGCCCATTCTGCGCTGGGCAGCCATGATCTCGCGCAAGAAGCGTCGGAAGGCGCCGCGGCGACGCAGCAGGGCATGGTCGGCAAGGGCAGTCAGCCGTAGTTCGGAGGAGGCGTCGCGGCTAGTGAGGAGGCGCGACCAGTAGACCATCTCCCGCCTGCGGGGAGAGTTTTGGTACGAGACCTCTAAGAAGCTGTTTTCGATATAGGACTGCACGACGGCGCGCAACCCCATCACCGCTACCAATGCGATTCCAATGAGCCAGTGGGCACGGAAGTACAACGCCATCAATCCGACAGCGCCGATGAGCGACGCTAACAGCCACGATACGTTCTCCAGGAAGGAACTTAGGTTGCTGCCATCTGCCTTCCCGGCAACTTCCAGCTTGGTGTAGTAGTCTTCCTGTTCAAAGTTACGCAGCGGCAGTGAGATAGCTTTTTCGCACACCATGTGTTGCACAACGGCGCCAAGACGTAAGCCTGTCTGCTGACTTAGGTAATCGCCGAGTGCGCCGTCAAGGCTGCGTACGGCAAGAGCCGCAAGCAGCACGAGCAACCAGGGGACGATGGCAGACCAGGCGTTGGTCTGATCGGCGACTGAGCCCTGCAAAGTGTCGATGAGTCCGCTAATGGCCCACACGACAAGCGGAATGGTGGCGCCGGAGGCAAGGCTCTGGACCGCAAGCAGGAACCCGGCGACTGGGACCTCCTTGATTACGAGGCCGATAACAAATGCGATTCGTGCCGTCGTTGCCCGGAGGAGAACAAATGGCTCCATTAGCCATGTCGAAATCATGAATTGCATAGGCATTCCAATGGGGCTGGCCCAGATCTAGCGGAGTTGAGGATTCGGTGAAAGAGATTGAGTTGGAATTCAGTCGAATCTCTTCCGTTGCTCACTGCTCAGCCGCTGCACAGTGGCAGATACCAGCCTGATGAGGCCTAGCCTGCCAACGGATCGCGGCGGGCGTGAACTGCGCAATCAAGAGTGAAGTGAGGCGTCTAACCAATGTGGCAGAGTGGGATGCCAGCCGGTAGACAATGCGAAAGAAAGCCTGGTGGAAGGCTTGCCGCAGTGGATTCTGCCGATAATGGCAGATTTATCTGGGAATGATCACGTTTACGGCAACTTCGTAGGAGACTACACCGATGACGTTTTCCGTGGTAGAAAGCGTGAACACACGGCTTTCTCCAGGAAGCAGGTTGCTGACCTGGCCGGTAGCCATGCCCAGCACGCCGCCGCCGGCATCGAGAAAGGCGCCGCCGAGGTCGAGGCTGAACGGACGCGGGCCATTATTCGTCACCGACCCGCGCAGCACGTGAGCGAAGCCTTCCCGCGCGTATTGCACGCCACTGAAGCTAATCGTCCGCTCATGTTCCACTCCTCCGACCAGCGTGCCGGTAAAGCGGAGTTCGAGCTTTGCAGGTTCCGCGAACGGATCGCTGGAAAGCAATTGGACCGTGCGCGTAAACCCCGGCAAGAGCGCGACGACGTCGCCGCTGGCATGACCGATGACGCCGCCGCCGGCATTGAGTACGAGCACGTCAATGCCGCTAGTGAGCGTGAAATTGGCGTCATTCCGCAGGCGCAGATAGACGCGCAGATTGCCGTGCGGTGAAGATACTACTCCAGCAGGTCCGACGATTGACAGTTGATCCGCGGGGCCGTCAGTCACAATACGTTCAATTGGGAGTCCCGGCGCAGTGACTGGCGGTGGAGGTGGTGGCGGCTGAGTAGTCTGCTGTCCTGCGGGAGGGAGCGTCGCGCTGAGCGGTGTGGCTGCCGCCAAGCTGGCTGCGGCAGCGTCCAACGGAACCGTCGCGGCTTCCGGAATGAGGCCGGATTCCTTGGCGAGGTCGCCGCCAAGAACTACTGTAACATCGCCCGGGTTTGCCCAGGGCACCTTGACTTTCCAGTACTGCAACGCCACGCGCTGGGCGCGCATTACTACCATCGGCCCAAAATCCTGGATGGCAAGCGGCAGTCCGGAGAGTTGCAGCCAATTGGGATTGCTGAGAAAGCGCTCTCGCAATGCGGCGCGGGCGGCGGTTAACTCCTGTGTATCGCCCGGCTGCGCGTCAAAGATGCGGCTGAGGTGATTCTGTACCGTGCCCGGCCAGTCATTAATTGGATCGTCAGCCGACCAGTCGAAACTCCCGGGAATCTGACGGAACGCTTCAAGCCAGGCGTCGTAGTTGGCAGCGGAGAGTAAATCGAACGTATTCGCAATGTTCACGCTGCTCGTTGCCTGATCCCACTGTAGCAAGGCCTTCTGGGTGGCTTGGTAGACAAAGCCGTCGATGACAAATCGCCCAGATACCGGGTACCCCAATTCCGGCACGCCGCCAAGCTGCTGGAAGCCGCTCCAGAAGGCAATGCCGCCACTGTCCAGGATGGCATAACCTCTGCCGGTATTGCTGCCGGTCTGCGTATAGTACCAGCCGTTTTCTATCGCGTAATCCGGGTCGCCGGCTGCTTGAGCGTGGGCCGGAATTGCTGAGGCAAACCAAATGAGGATTGCGAGAGTAATGCTGCCGAAGAGGCGAATGTGTTGCTTTTGCATAGCCTTGGTTTTGGTACAGTGTTAATAACAGTACCCTCTATGCTAGCGGATGTAATGCGCCGTGACAACGGATAATGGGCTGCCCACAGCAACATTAGATGGCGATTTTCTAAGATCCTAGCGAGCATTGGTTGAACGCGCACTTGCCTTGGCCTAGAGAGCTAAATATTCCCACGCGAGTATAGCACTTGCTTGGTGTGCTCGTCGTTGCGAATTGGGGCTCTGTATGGGAAAGTGAAGGTTGGTGTGTCTGAGCTTGCCAGTTTGCTTGGAATGCCAAGTGGGCTTCTAAGACATCAAGCCTAGAGTCCGGCGTGCCCGCAGGGCCAAACGGCAGTTGCCATTTACTTGGGAGAATACATGAGCCGCGTACCGCGAGCGTGGATGAAACCGCTCGATGACGACTATAAGGCCAAGCCGCTACCGGAGCCCAAGCGGCGGCCCTGGCAGGAATCTGCTTGGGGCCGGGCCGTGATGGTCCCAATTCGGCGCGTCGATCCCTATGTCCGGTGGTGGGAACTCCTCGAACGCATGGTGCACGGTGTGATGCTAAACACCGATGTCTTCAAGGAAGTACACGAGGATGATTCTGCGAACCTGCAGGCGCTCACGGTCCTCTTGATCGTCGTCGTGGTGCAGAACATCAGCCTGTTCCTGGTAGGGTTGTTCTGGTTCGGACTTCTGGGCTCAATCGGATTTGTCGCCAGAGCGATGAGCGACGCGCTGGTGTCCTGGTTCATCTGGCTGTTCGTCGCATACGTACTGTGCAAAGTGCTCTTCCGCAGCCGGGCCGGTCTTATGCAGGTGTTTCGCACCCTCGCCTTTGCATACGTGCCTGCCATCTTCCTGTTCTTTCAGGTAATTCCGCTGTACGGCGTCACGCTGGCCGCACTTACCTATCTGGCATTGATTGAATACGGCGTCTTGGCGCTGCGCCCGGCGCTGAGAGGATCGATCGCCAAGGCACTCCTTGCCAGTTTTATTGGCTGGACCGGGTTGCTGGTGGTGAGCCTTATCCTCAGCGAGAGCCAGCTCTTTACGCTCATTCAAGAGTGGATCGCAGAGCAGTGGTTTTGAGTAAAGGATCTTGGGGTTCTGCTGGCGACCGCTTGCTATCTCCGGCATAGGTCGCTATTGGAGAGACGCCCGGCGGAATCCCACCAAACCCGCCCCATGCTGGAAACTAGCCTATCCCGACGCTTTACTCGCGTCGCATGCCTGCACTGACACAGATGGAATGTGGTTGAGCAGCGGCTATGTCGGATGCGGACGGGTAAACGTGGCCGCCGGCGAGAGATCCAGTCCCCAGCCCGGGGTATTGGGCAGGACTACCTCACCGCGCTCAGGCAATGGCTCACCCTCAAAGAAGGGATGAATAGGCGCGATTGCCGTGCCGTCGCCGCTGCCAAAGATGAATTCAGCCATGGGGCAGACCGCATGCGCCGCGACGAAGGCATAGCTCAGCGCGCCGCCAATGTGGGGGATCACTTGCAGACCGTGAGTCTCAGCCATAGCAGCGATGCGGCGCGCTTCGGTGATGCCGCCGCACCAGGCGAGATCCGGCTGTAGCACGTCGGCGCAGCCCCGTTGGATAAGTTCGTGGAACCCATAGCGGGTATATTCATGCTCGCCGCAAGCAATTCGCAGCCAAGGCAGACGCCGGCGTAGTGTGGCATAGCCGTCGTAATCATCAGGAAGCAGCGGTTCCTCCAGCCAGTAAATGTCGTACTGGCGCAGTTGCGCGGCCATGGCGATGGCATAGGGAACATCCCAGCCCATCCAGGCGTCCACCATGAGAAGCCTATCCGGTCCCAGCGCCTGCCGGGCTGCAGCAACCTGCGCTTCGTTCTTGCGCATGCCGTCAGGCCCATCCCAGGGACCGTAGCGCATGAAGACTTTGTTTCGGCTGAATCCCAGCTTTGTGTAGGCGTCCGTGCGGTTGCCGCTGGCGTAGAGCTGCACGCGGGGCGGGTCATGCGCAGACTCCTTGGATTTTCCGCCGAGCAGCACATAGACCGGCAGCCCTGCCGCCCGGCCCTTGATGTCCCAGAGGGCATTATCGATAGCGCTCACGGCCATTATGGGCAGTCCCTTGCGCCCATAGGGCAGCGTGGCGCGAAACATGAGGTCCCAGAGTAATTCCGTGTCGCGGGGATCTCTGCCCAGGAGCAACGGCTTGAGATGGTGTTCGATAATGTGGCAACTAGGTACGCCCCCGCCTCCCACACCGATGCCGACAATGCCTTCATCAGTAGTGACCCGGACTACAGTTCTGGGCACCATGCCTTGCCATGAACTGCGGGTCTCGGCGTATTCCGGGTAGGCGGACATAGGGCTCGCCATGCGCTCCGCCACAAGCCAGCTACTGCGCGCGGGCGCGGCGGGCATGAGGGCTTCGATGTCGACAATTCTCATGGCGCTCCCTTCGCTGCACATGAATCCTTGCATGAATGCGTCTTTCCGGCGAGAGCCGGAATCCAGGGAATTTGCGGCGCCTATCCGCACAGCGCGTCCCGCCTCCCTATCGCGGCCTCACCGCTATCAAGAGGGATGGCGTTTCGCAACGGACTCTACCCCGGAGTCATCACGGAACCTTGGGTCTCCCAGTTGCGCCCACAGTCGCAGCCTGCGCGACCCTACCGTCATTATTCGCCTGTCCCCAGACCCGCCGAACCGGGCGCGGCCGTTTCCTTTCGTTCAGAAGTTGGATGCGGACGCTCGAGCGTGACCTCCGGGGCAAGGTCGTAGCCCCAGCCCGGCGCCTCCGGCGGGCGCACGCGGCCGTTCTCCGGCAGCGGCTCACCGCTGAAAAAGGGTTGCACGGGTACGAGTTCACTACCGTCACCCGCGCGAAAGATGAACTCAACCAATGGCGAATTGGCATGGGCGATGCAAAAGTGATAGCTGGCGGTAGCCCCCACGTGGGGAATGACGTCGATGCCGTGGGGTTCGGCCATCTGCGCGGCGCGGTGCGCCTCGGTGATGCCGCCGCACCAGGCCAAATCAGGTTGCAGGATGTCGGCGCAGCCGCGCTGGATGAGTTCATGGAAGCCAAACCGCGTGTACTCGTGCTCGCCGGTGGTGATGCGTGTCCAGGTAGTGCGGCGGCGCAGTTCGGCGTAGCCGTCATAGTCGTCAGGCGGCAGCGCTTCCTCGATCCAGTACACGTTGTACGGGCGGAGACGCTCAGCCATTCTGAGCGTGTAGATCACATCCCAGGCCATGTAGCAGTCGAGCATCAAGAGCATGTCGGGCCCCAGCGCCTCGCGGGCATCCGCCACGTGCTTCTCGTTGAGTTTCATGCCCTCAATGCCGTCCCACGGGCCGTAGGGCATGGCGACCTTGTTGCCCACAAAGCCCAGGGACTTGTACACCGCAGACTGGTTGCCGGTGGCGTAGACCGGTATCGACGGCTTGGTGGCGCCGCCCAAGAGTTTGTAGACCGGCTGACCGGCGGCCTTGCCCTTGATGTCCCACAGGGCGTTGTCAATGCCGCTGATGGCCATGAGCGGCAGGCCCTTGCGTCCGTACGGCAGCGAGGCGCGGAACATCTGGTCCCAAAGGCGTTCGGTATCCCGTGGATCTTGGCCGACGAGCAGACGTTTGAGGTGTTGCTCGACGATAAAGCACGCCGGGTTGCCGCCGCCGCCAGGTCCGAGCCCTTCCAGCCCCTCATCCGTCTTGACGCGCACGACAATTGGTCCCAAGGGCCCCTGCCACAGCGCCCGCCGCTCACCGTATTCCGGGTAGCGTGACATGGGATTTGCCACCCGAATGTGGGAAAGCCAACTGGGCGGCTCCGGCGGCAGGTGGGGTATGAAGGCCTCAACATCGGTGATTTTCACGGGTGTGGTCCTCTACTAGTAATGAGCTGATCGCCATGAATTCTACTTGCGGCGTGAACCTTGGTAATCTAGAATTATTGCTCCCGCGCCAGCCAATAATTGCGGGCGATTACAGTGAACGGTAGCGCCGGCCCAAGCCTTTAAAGTAATCCGCATAGACTGGTCAAAGAGCGAGAAATCTCCAAAACTGCAAGTGACTCTTGCCCTGCTCCAGCGAAAGGTTCGGAGTCCCCTCTCCCCTGGGAGAACTTTGCACAACTCAGGCCGGCAGGCGAAGATTCCCCTCACCCTAGCCCTCTCCCGCAGGAGAGGGGACCGGAGCCGCTCCGCTTTCACTTTTTTCGCAATCTGCACCCTCTCCCCGAGGAGGGTGTCTCAAAAATAGTTCTACCGGATATATATACTGTGGAGTAGAGAAGCAAGGTGAGGGAGCAGGAAGAGCGTGAAGTGAGGTGTAGTGATGCCGGTGCGACCGTTCAGTCGTGAGCAAGCCTGGTTGCTGCCGCCGACGCTGGACGAACTGGTGCCGGCAGACCATCCTGTGCGGTTTGCGGCGGCCTTTGTGGACAGCCTTGATGCTGCGGCGTGGGAGGCGTTGGCGATTGACCTGCAGGGCGACCCGCGTGGCGCCGGGGCCTATCATCCCCGAGCCCTGCTGAGCGTATGGATATACGGTTTCATGACCGGTGTGCGTTCCTGCCGCAAGCTGGAGGCGGCCTGCAGAGATCAGGTTCCCTACATGTGGCTGGTGGGGATGCAGCAGCCCGACCACAACACACTGTGGCGCTTCTACAAAGCGCACCGCGACCGGATGCGGACGCTGCTGCGCCGCACGGTGCGCACGGCTGTCAGTGCCGGGCTGGTGGACCTGGCCATCCAGGCGGTGGACGGCACTAGGATCGCGGCCAACGCCGGGACGCGGCATACCCACGACGCGCAGGGGCTGCAGCGGCTGTTGTCCCGTACCGAGCAAGCGATCGCGGACTTGGAGGCGCAGAACACCACGGGGGGCGCCGCGCCGCCGGCGACTTTGCCGCAGGAACTTGCCGACGCCCAGGCCCTGCGGCGGCGGGTGGACGACGCGCTGACCCGCGTCGCGGCTGCGGACGGGCCGCACTACACGAACCTGACCGACGCAGACGCGGCCCTGCTCAAGGCCGGCAAGGGTGGCTTCATCACCGGCTACAACGCGCAGGCGATGGTTTCGCCACTGGCGGCGGCGGACGTGAGCGCCAGTGCCGACGACCATCCCCATCTGGCGCCGCTGATCGAGGCGGCGCAGGCGAACATCGACGACGAGCGGAACGTGGTGACCGTTGCAGACGCGGGCTACCATTCGGGGGCCAACCTCGCCACGTGCCACGCCGGCGGCCACACCGTGTTGCTGCCCGAGACACATGATCGCAGACGCCGCCACCCGTACCATAAGGACCACTTCACCTACTGTCCGCAGACCGACACCTACCTGTGTCCTCAGCAAAAGGTGCTCACCTACACGCACAGCTTGACCCACGGCAACGGCTACCGCGTCAGGCGGTACCAAGCCAACGGCCGGGACTGCCTCTCCTGCCCGGCCTTCGGCGTCTGCACCACCTCCCGGCGCGGCCGCTCCATAAAGATCAGCGAGCACGAGCCGATACTGCAACGGCACAGGCAGTTGATGGCGACCGTACCGGCCAAGCAGTTGTACCGCCGCCGTAGTACCATCGTCGAGCCGGTCTTTGGCCTGCTCAAGGAGTGGCACCACGCCAGACGCTTCCTGCTCAGAGGCCGCAGCCACGTGGTGTCTGAATGGCACCTGCTGGCCACCGCGTTCAATCTCAAGAGCCTCCACGCGCTGTGGCGGTCCGGGTCTCGCCCATTGCCGCCCCGGGGACGGCTCTCTCACTTCTACCGTTTCGTCCATACCACCCGCCATCTCACTGTGCCTCTCATCCCTTTCACCGTGCCGCGCACGAATATATTGAGACAGTCTCCCGAGGGAGAGGGCCGGGGTGAGGGTTGATCCTGAACTATTTAATCTACCGCGACTTATGTGTCAGTAATGTGGAAAGACACCCTGTGGTAGTGTCTATGATAACCGGCAGGACTGGCAAATGTCAGTGCGCAAACTGCAACGGGAAGAGCTATTCTGGCACCTCAGCAAGTGGGTTCGAGTAAAGAAGCACTAGAGCGTCCCCAAATGTCGCGCAAGAAGTATGGCGGCATAGTGCTCTACCTGCTGGCGCTGGCAGCGACCGCGGCGCTGCTGGTGTGGTTTCTCTACCTGGATGAGCGGCCGTGGTACGGCAATTGGCCGGCGGTAGTATTGTCGGCGCTTTTCTTTTCGCTCTTTGTCGTTGGATTCTTGGTGGCGTTGCCGCGCCGCGACTGGCGGCAGGCGGCCTTGGGCCCGGCGTTTCTCATCGCGCTCTTCACCGAGATGTTCGGCATTCCCTTTACCATTTACCTTCTCAGCAGCGCTTTCGGTTTCTCAATTGGTCTCGACGGCAGCGAGGGCCATCTCTGGGCGGTATTGCTCGACCGGCTGGGCTGGGTGCGATTGAGTGTAGGCGTGCCCGTGCTGAAATGGGGTGGAAGCGCGGTAGTAGTGGTCGGACTTGTGTTCATGGGCTGGGGCTGGTGGCACGTGTACCGCGCCCGAGGCGCGCTGGTGACAGCGGGCCTCTACGGGCGGGTGCGCCATCCGCAATACGTGGGCTTTGCGTTGGTCATGCTTGGATTTCTCGTTCAATGGCCGACGCTGATCACGCTGCTGATGTTCCCGGTGTTGCTGGTAGCTTACGTCCTGCTGGCGGTCGCGGAAGATCGCTATCTGGAACGTGCCCACGGTGACGCGTTCCGGGACTACAGGACTACAGTACCCGGCTGGCTGCCACGTTTGCGGTAACGCGGCATAGGACGAGACTGCTTGAGTTCGTTGTGGTTACGTGCAAGACACCTGCCATTCCATTGCTGCCGATATCGCTTCTCGGTGATTGACCTGGCACAGTTGGTCAGCCATGGACAGGGCGTGGGTGGTAGTTCGTGGCACGCAACCCCTGACGCTTCGACAGGCTCAGCCCAACGGGTGCGGTGCGTGGCTCGCGCGACAATAGAATTACTGGTTGGGCAGTTGAGTAGTTTGTGGGGCAATAAATGCGAATGCTGGGCAAGAACAAGCGGTCTGTATTTTCCCTTGTGAGTTGGGTAAGCCTCTTTGGGTTAGAATTCGATCAGGTCATTAGGTACGAGTGAAGTGGTGCGAATGCGACATGATGAGAGCAAGACTCGTTGCTAAACAGGTGATTGCCGGTGCCGTCCTTGCGGTTGTGTTTCTCTGCATGGTCGGCTGTGGGGACCCCACCGCGGAGATGCTAGAAGGCATGGCCACACGCGTCGCGCCGGATGGCGAGACTCCTCTCGCCTACGAGGCAGAACTCTGCATCGAAGAGGCCCGCATCCGCGTGCTCGTAGCCGACACGCCCCAGGAGCGGGCTGCGGGGCTTAGCGGCTATCCCGGCTTGCCGGAGGATACGGGCATGCTGTTCGTTTTCCCGGAGCCGCGACAGCCATCGTTCTGGATGAAAGAAATGGAGTTTGTGCTCGACATAATATGGATAGCTGACGGCAGGGTGGTTCAGATCGATGCCTCGGTCCCGCCCGCACCCAAGGATACACCCGACGACCAACTCCCGCGCTACCGGCCGGACGAACCGATCACCCACGTGCTGGAATTGAATGCCGGGGCGGCAGCCCGCTATGGCATCACTGTCGGCAGTCGCGTTGCGCCGTGTCCCGACGGAACGCCCCCTGCTGGCAATGGCGGCTGATCGGGCGCGCTCTGGCAAGATGCAATTTCAAAAGATTAGATAGTTGATCTACCGTCTGGTCCATCTCCAAGCAAGCCAAGCGCAGGTTGCAAACCCGCGCTACCGGACGCTGCGGCGTGCATGTGATGTTGCCAAAGGATTTGGTTTGGCCGTAGCTATGGAAACACTTGGGGTCGTGCCTCCGGTGCGGCGAATCGAAGTGCAGAGTGGGAAGTGTCTGTCGGCGGTCTGTTGTGGGTGACACGGTCTGCGCCTATTCCGATGACAGGACATCCTTTGACAGCACGTCTTTGACGTCGGCCTGATGGTTGGCGAGGCGGCCCAGGATGAAGAGCAAGTCGGAGAGGCGGTTGCAATAGACTAGGATGGGTTTCGACAGTTCTTCCTCATGTGCCAAGGCAACCGCGATCCGTTCGGCACGGCGGCAGACGGCGCGGGCAAGATGGAGCGCGGCGGCGGCGTGCGTGCCGCCGGGGAGGACGAAATCCGTGAGGGGCGGGAGCTTCGCGTCCGCCTCATCAATGGCTGATTCAAGTGCCTCTGCATGGGCGGGTGTGATGCGGGGGACGGCATAAGCGCGGGGCTCATGCGGTGTGGCGACGTCCGCGCCCATGACGAAGAGTTCGCCCTGAATGCGCTGGAGCAGTGCCGCAAGTGTTGGATCTTCACCGGGTTGGTGAACGTCCAACGTCCGTCTCGCCCATTCTCTCGTGACGAGCTTCACATCCCCACCTAACAGGTGGGTTGCTGCCATGCCGAGCGCGGCGCTCAGTTCATCGATGGTGCCGATGAGGTCCATGCGGAGCGCGTTTTTGGCAACGCGCTCCCCGCCAAAGAGGGAGGTGTCGCCATCGTCACCGCCGCCGGTGTAAATGGGCATAAAGTGTGTTGCCTCCAGTGCCGTTGCTTCCATTCTCAAGACTGGTGAACGCCTGTTCTCCGTTCGTGCTGAGCCTGTCGAAGTACGTGCGGAGACAGAGCGAATGAAAACCGAGAAGGGCTCTGCAACGTTGGTCGCGATCAGGTCAGCTCAGGGTAAACGCCAAGTGTATGCTCAGACTCTGTAAATCCCTGGATCGCCCTTCGACAAGCCTGTACTGAGCTTGCCGTAGGGCTCAGGACGAACGGTTGTGTGCCAGGTGTAGTCGGTTTCCCGCAGTTCGTCCCGCAACTCTTCGAGAAACTCAGAGCGAACGGTCCCGTGCATCTCACAAGATTGTGATTCCGCGCTGCAAGACAGAACCAACAAGCGACGGACTATGACCTTGCTCGAGTGCTCCGTTAGTCCGAGGCTGCCGACCGCAACACGTCGCGCATGCGTTGCACCAGGGCGAGACCTTCGTCCCACGGCCGTTGGAAGCAGTTCCGCCCAAAGATGAAGCCCGCCGCGCCGGCTTGGACGCCAAGGCGGGCCTTCTCCAGTGCTTCTTCGTCGCTGGCGCGCGAGCTGCCGGAAATCAGCACCAGCGTCTTCCCTGCCGACTGCACCGCTTTTGCCAGCGCCTCATCGGGGGTCACCTTCATCGTGTTGTAGGGCGCAGGCGCGAGCTTGTCCTTTTCCGGATCGATCTTGGGCACGTTGATCTTGACCACGTCCGCGCCCAGTTCGCAGGCCACGCGCGCGCCGTAATCAATGGCGTAGAAACTGTCGCGGCCGCCCTTTGCCTCCATGTGCCGGCCCCGCGGGTAAGCCCACATGATGGTCGGCATGCCGAAGCGGTCGGCGTCCTGGCGCACCTGCCGCCACTGGGCAAAATCCTCATCTTGGCGCGACGACCCCATGTAGAGCGTGTAGCCAATGGCATCGGCGCCCACGCGCACGGCATCCTCGACCGTGGCATTGAGCGGATTGAGCGGGTCGTCGTCTGGGGGGATATTCGTCTTGCCGTTGAGCTTCACCACCAGCGGCACCCTGCCGGCATACGGCCGCATATACTTGAGGGCATTGCCGAACTGCAAGGCCACGCCGGAAAAACCGCCCTCAACCGCCAGTCGCCAGATGTAATCGGAATCGAGCGCGGCGGGATTGTCGAAAAAGTCCACCGGGCCATGCTCCATGCCGTGGTCCACAGGCAAGAGCATCATGGTGCCGTTGCCGGGACCATAGCCGTAGAGCAAGCGCTGCAAGCGGACATACTTGCCAGGACTTAGCTCAAGATCGTCCAGTGTGACCCGCCGGTTTTTCATTTCATTCGCCATGGCAGCCCCCTAGTATGATTGCCGTGAAGGCTCTTCAAGATCACGTATTACCCAACTCACCGCAGTTGTGTCCTTCGTCGCCCAATGTTCTACGACACCTGGAAATTGTACCGCTTTTGCCGGAAGTTGCGCGGCACGGCTGCAGTAAATCCGGCCCGGATTGCCCATTGAAGCCCGTGCGCAGCGCCAAGCGGCCCCAGAAGAAGTCAAACGCCCGGCAACGGCAGGTGTTGCAAGCGATGATACCGCAAAGCGAGTGAGACACAGTGCTTCAGAGCAGCTACCGGTAGCTCGTCGGTTTCGCGAAATACAATGGCCCTGTTCCCCTCGAACGCAAAGGGCCCCCATAAAGTGCCTTGAACGTAGCAACCAACGAAGTGTTGCAGTTGAAGTACCGCGCGTACTGGTGTGGTGACTTCTGCTTCCAGTCCATTCTAATCGTGCTGCCGCCTTTGGTGAGGTAGCTCGGCTCTCCCCACTTGAGGGTTTCTTCCACAGCAGCAACGCCCTCTGATTCTGCTGCCGCTTCGAAGACAATCTGCCTCAGCCGCAGCACTTGCTTGCGCATAGCCTGCGGGTAACCGTCGAATACTTGCGCAACACTAGGGTTCTCGACTCTGTCCATGTCCGACATTGCAGTCCTCTTTCGCATCCTGCAACCCGCTTTCACTCATACGGAGTGAGAACTAAGTAGCCGTACCTTCCGGCTATGTAGGAGTGGTCGACAGAACCTCTTAGAGAGTTGCGTGTTGCTTCACTGCTGTTTCCAGCCGCGCCAGAGACTCCTGAGGCACGCTAATAGCGCCAAGTCTAGCTTGGGTTAAGATGCCGCCGCCGTGAAAGTCGCTGCCGCCGGTGGGAATCAAGTCTAGTCGCTCTGCGATGCCTAGGATTTCTGCCTGTTGATCCGCTGTGTAGCCGGTGTAGAAGGTCTCAATTGCGTCTAGACCCGCTGCAGCCAGCTCAGGCACGAGACTATCGAGGTCCACTTGGTCCGCGCCTTCCACGTTGTACGGGTGGGCGAGTCCGGCAGCGGCCCCCGCCCGGTGCAGAAGCGTGACCGCGTCACCCGGCGTGAGCTTTGGCTGCTCCACGTATGCGGGCATGCCGTGACCCAGGTACTTGGCGAAGGCTTCGTTCGAATCACGCACGTACCCCTGCTCCATCATGGCTTTGGCGATGTGGGGACGTCCCACCGCGCCGCCGTCAGCACGTTCGAGAATGTCTATCCACGATAGCGGCAAATCCAGCGCAGCCAGCTTCTCTACCATTTTCTGCGCGCGGTAGAGCCGCCCGTCGCGTTGCCGGGCAACAACTGCCTGCAATTCCGGGTGTTCCATGTCGACAAAATAGCCGAGAATGTGCACGGACTGGCCGTGCCACAAGGTGTTGAATTCGATGCCGGCGATGACGCGCACGCCGCAGTCGCGCCCCGCCTCTTGGGCAGCGGCGACGCCGTCGGTGCTGTCGTGGTCGGTGATGGCGATGCAATCAAGCCCGGCTTCATGCGCCATGCGCACGAGGTTGGCAGGCGCAAAGGCGCCGTCGGAGGCCGTGGTGTGCAGGTGTAGATCAATGCCGGGCATGGTGGGAATTCGAAACGTTGCTTGAACGTCGGTTAACTGTGTCGGGCAGATCGGCTCTGCCTTACCCATGATACACTACGGTCTACTGCAACTTAAGATGGGACTGCAAAGAGAGAACTACGAGGATGTCAGCGTTTTGGGAGGAGCGTTACGCGGCAGAGGGCCCGATTTGGGGCCACCAGCCCAGCAAGACTGTAGCGCACGCACACGCGCTATTCCGGCAATATGGCATCCAGACCCTACTGATCCCCGGCAGCGGCTATGGGCGGAACGCCCGAATCTTTGCGCAATACGGCTACAACACAACCGGTATTGAGGTCTCCGAGACCGCCCTCGCTATTGCCAAGCAGCAGACTCCCGAATGCCGCTACCTGCACGCCTCCGTTTTGGATGATGTTCTGACTGATGAGGATTTTGACGGCATCTACTGCTTCAACGTGCTCCATCTCTTGCTCGCCGCGGAACGACAGGAGATGGTGAGCCGGTGTCGGCGCTGGCTGCGTCCGGGAGGCTTGGCTTTCTTTGTGGTCTTCTCAGAGAAAGAGGCAACGTACGGAAGAGGCAAAGCAGTCGAACCGGAGACATTCGAGACCCGTCCCGGACGGCCCGCGCACTATTTCACCGACGCCGATCTCCGTGCACACTTTGCCGATTTCACGACTATTGAAACTGGGCTAATTTCCGACCCCGAAGACCATAGCCCGCAAGGTTCGCACGTGCACGAACTGCGCTACACTTGCGTGCAGAAACCTTAGTAGACCCATGACCAAGTGATTTTGAATTTCCGGCGTTTGCGTCCACTAAAGACTGGCCGTCAAATTTTCACAACAGTCTCAATTCCAAGAGCGGGGGACAAGCCCCCGCGCTACGGTTCAGCTAGAGGGTTAGAGTTGCCGGCGGTTGGAGCGCGCTGCACACTTTAGCGTTTCAAGCGCATTTTCGCCCATTCCTTTCACCCGGAAAAAGAGCTAGTCGAGCTGGACGGGTACTCCCTTGAGCAGGCCGGCTTCGTGCATGGCTTTCCACTCGCCCATAAAGGTCTCATTCCAGGTGTTGGTGAGGGGATGCTCCAGCATCTCCTGGAAGATAGGCCAGAAGATGATGATGCCGTCGGCGCCGTCGCGGAGGGCGGCGTAGGCGGTCTCAACGCTCCTGACCAGGGCGGCGGTGATGTAGGGGCGGTTCTCCCAGCCCGCGAACATCTGCACGCACTCGCGTACGAGCTTGGTCGGGTCGCCGCCCATCTGCTTCACCGGCTCGCAGAAAGGGAGCACGTGGGTAGCGCCCGCCTGGGCGACGGCGGCAGCCTGGGGCAGTGAAAAGACCGTGGTGCAATAAGTCTCAATGCCTTCCTCCGCCAAGCGCCGAAAGGCCCCTAACCCGTTTACGGTGCAGGGGATCTTGATGATAATTTGGTCGGACAGCCTTGTGAAGAAATGGCTGACGTCGAGCAACTCGTCAGTGGAGTGACCGTCAACCTCGACGACTACGGGCTTGTCAGTAATGTCTAGGTAGCGCTGCACGACATCCTTGATCTGACCGTACTTCTTCACCATGTCGTTGAGGACGACCGTGTTCGTGACGATGCCGGCGGCGCCGCGGTCCATCCAAGGTTTAAGGTCTTCGGGATCCCCTGCCAGCCAGATGGCGGGGCCTCTGCCAACGCGCCGGGCTTGCATCACGGGTCCGGTAACCACGGGCTCCACACCCCTTGTGCTCAGGTTGGTCTCGGTTGCCATGCTGCCCCTCCAGCGAGTAGTGCTGCAATAGAGATCGGCTTTTCCAAAGTATGTCACATTTGGGTCTGGCCGATGTTCTTACAGCGGCTTCGCGTACCTTAACCAGGCGGATTGCGGTCGGTGAACTTGCAGCCTGCTTACTGCCTCATTGCGGGACGATAACGTGCTACTTGGCGGCTACAGCTCCAACATTTCTCGCAACACCGGCGCGATGCGTGTGGCGATGAGGTTCATTCCGGTGTCATTTGGGTGCGTGCCGTCGGGTATCAAGGCCGCGTCGTTGGGGCCGAGGATGGTTGTGCCGTCGATGAGGCGAATGTGCGAGTCGCCGCCGGCTATGCGCTGCGCCACGACGTCATGCTCGGCCTCGCGCAGCGCATTCATGGTGACGCCGCGCGCATTAGGCGTAGCATCCGCAAACTCCCCGTGGCAACTCAGGATGCTCATTACAAGGATGGGTGTGGTTGGATGCCCCAGCCGCACGAGTTCGATGAAGTTGCGAAAGGTCTCACGCCAGGCGGCGGTGTCGAGCCAGGACGAAACGCGCACGTTGACGCCCATGAGAATGCTGAGAATGTCAAAGTCCATGGCGGCCAGCATGTGCGCCGCGCCCGGCTCGCCGCGCGCCCAACCGCGAAAGCCGAGGTTTAGCGGTTCTACGCCAGCCAGCCGCGCCGTTTGGGCCACATATGTCATGCCCGGATCCGACGCCGTGCGGCCCTGGGTGATGGAATCGCCGTAGGCGGCCCAAACGTGCGGCGCGGGGTCGGCAGGTGTAAGAGTCGCGCCATCGGTCACGCCGAGCGCCATTGGTTCCAGGCGGGTGACAAAGGGTAGGTAGAGCGAGAACGTCCGCTCGCACTGCGCAGGCACCGCGAATTCTAACCGCACCTCGCCGCCCGGATTGCGCTGATTGCTCGCGGCGATGCACGAGTCATCCTGCCAAAGACTGACTATGCCGTCTTCCTCCGGTTGTAGTCCGGGATCCCAGGCGCGGAAAGTGATCTTGTTGGCCGTGGTGGAAAACACCAGGCGTACCCCAGCCGTGGAGAGGGCATGCTGCCACGCGCCTACCGGGTAGCTAAGCGAGTCCGCCGGGTCGAGGCGTGTAACGTGTAAGCGCCCCTCCGCCACGTCCACAAAGGGCGCGCCGCGCAGGAAAGGGAGCAAGTCTTCGCCAGAGTACCAGCGCATTGGGGCAGGTCCTTTACATCACTTGAGAACTGGTGACAGTTGGGCGACCCTACTTAAGAGTCCTGTATAAAACGTGTTGAAACCGGTGCGTTTCGTGGACGTTCACAGTATTCGCCCTCACCCTAACCCTCTCCCCCAGGAGAGGGAACATGGACGAGCCGACCAGACTTGGCTCTCGTCCCTGGGAGAGGGAACATCGACGAGCCACTGGACGCAATCCTCGCCTCGGGACAGGGAACGTCCCAGACCCTTCCGCCTCTAACCTACTTCCACGAGTAAAATGCCCCAATTCCTTGTAGTTGTTCCGCCCTCTCCCCCATGAACGGAAGTAACGCTTCCAGCGGAGGCTCTGCGCGACTCATGCCGGGAAAAAGAACTGGATGTGATAGCCGGCATTGCTCAGTCTCTACGTGCGGTAGTCGCTGTTGAAGATGACGTACTCGGTGGTCAGGTCGCAACCCCAGGCGGTGGCGGTGGCGTTGCCGTCCGCCAGGTCGAGAATGAACAGCGACTGCTTTCTGTCTAACAGGGTGGAAGCGGCGTCTTCGTCAAAGTCGGTGGGCGTGCCGTTCTGGAAGAGCAGCATGTCTTCCAGCCAGAGGGAGGCTTTGTCAGGATCGAAGTCCACGCCGCTGTAGCCTGCCGCGCACATGATGCGGCCCCAGTTCGGGTCTGAGCCGAGGAACGCGGTCTTGACCAGGCTGGAGCTGGCAACGCTGCGGCCGACAAGACGGGCGGCAGCCACCGATGCGGCCCCGCGCACCTCCACGCCGAACATCTTCGTCGCGCCTTCGGCATTCCGCACGATCTCTTTCGCGAGATGGACAGCCACTGCGCGCAGCGCCGTTTCCAATGCTTCACCCGCCGCGCCGCCGTTGATTTCCGGTCCACCGACTGCGCCGTTTGCCAGCGCCAGCACTGTATCGTTGGTTGAGGTATCGCCGTCCACGCTGATCATGTGAAAAGAATCATCGACGACGCGCTTCAGGGTTGCCTGGAGAAAGGACTGGGCGACCGGCGCGTCTGTGGTGAGGTAAGCGAGCATAGTGGCCATGTTGGGATGAATCATGGCGGCGCCCTTGGCCATACCGCCGACTGCATAGGTGTGGCCGTTGGCTTCGAATTCGGCCGCGGCTTCCTTGGGCCACTCATCGGTGGTCAACATAGCTACGGCTGCTTCCAGGTGCCGCGCTCTCGCAGGCACGAGCCGGCTGATGCCGTCACGAACAACATCCATGGGAAGTTGCTTGCCGATTACGCCGGTGGAGCAGACGAGAATTTCATGGGCGGCCACACCAACTTGATTTGCGAGCAGCGACGTCATTTCCCGAGCGTTCGCCATGCCTTGGTCACCGGTGCAAGCGTTCGCATTGCCGCTGCAGTACACGATGCCGTGGGTCACGCCAAGCTGCATGCGTTCCTGGTCGACGAGCACCGGCGCGGCTTTTACTTTGTTCTCCGTGAATACGCCGGCCACAGTTGCGGGCAGTTCCGAGACCAGGCAGCCTACGTCACGTTTCTCACCAGCCGGATCGTGCTCCTTTATGCCGCAGAATACTCCGTCTGCAAGAAATCCGGCGGGTCGTGTTGCGCCCCCGGCAACCAGTCCTTCCGCAAGTTCTTCTGACATGAAAGTCTTTCCTTACTTGACGTGTAATTTCGCGCCGAAATGGCCGCGTTTGGATTTGGTGTGATCTCTTGCCTAAACGAACAGTATCTCTGCAATCCGTAGCGCTACACTCAGCGACCGGTGCGGCGCACGCGCATGACTCCTGCACGGAGATTCCTAATGATGATACACGAGACTGCTGGACGTTGCGCGGCCTATGCGGCGCATTGGGGATTCGCCAAACGAGGACGGCGAATTGCGAGCTTACGTCTGCCAGTTTTGCAGGAACTCTGCGAGCAGTTCGCGCCCGTTTTCTTTGATTGGCGGGAAGTGGCTGAAGCAGATGGTCGTAAAGTCTACGTCGAGCAGTTTGGCTAGGGACTGGCGCGCCTGCTCGGGGTCTCGCGTAAAGAACCACGAGGATTGCTGCAGCTTGCGAAACCGGTACTGGAGGGCGTCGCCAACGACGATGGCCTTCGCGGATTCCACGTAGTAACAGGTGCTTCCCGGCGTGTGGCCGGGAGTGTGGATGGCGCGGACCCCGTCAATTTCGGGAAGATAGTCGCCGTCATTCAGCGGATGGCTTACTTCTACCGGAGGGCTATTGATGAAGGAGACGGCGGACGGCACCTGTGGCAGCCTTTCGCGGCGCAGAAAACTCGGCGCGGGCTTGTCGCCACTGACAATGTCCGCCTCAGTGTGATGTATCGCCACTTTCGCAGGTGTCGCTTCCGCTAGTTCCGCCAGCCCACCGGCATGATCGGGGTGGGAGTGCGTCAGCGCAATGAGCCGCACCTGATCCAAGGATACGCCGAGCAAGCCTAAGCCCGCTTTGATGGCGGTAAGACTGCCCCGGCTACCCGCATCTATCAGCACAACACCGTCTCCCGCGGTGAGAACCGTAACACGCGCAATGAGCGCACGCACCTGATGAACATCGGGCGCGATCCTAATGGGACCTATCAATGGGATATCCGGCACCGAGAATTTGCGTTCCTTGGGCGAAGTGGTTAGCCGAAAGGCTGCGCACGGGCGGACAACGGCTCGTCGCCCTCGCGCAACATCACTCTCTCTTACGGTACCACAGTGCGGCCGGTTTTCAGAAGGCCGAGCGGCGCGTATAATACTCGTAGTCTTTCCCCCCAACAAAGACGCAAGGAGTGCCGCATGCAAACGCTTAACGACCTCTTGGAGACCGCGGCCAACCGCTTCGGGGATTCACCTGCCCTCCTCATTAAGCCAGGCATACGTGTACGGTCTTGGCGGTATCGCGAGCTCTGGGAGGCCTCCGGCCATGTGGCAGCATATCTCCGGGACCAAGGCATCGAAAAGGGTGACAGAGTCGTCATTTGGGCGCCGAACCGACCGGAGTGGGTGGTTGCCCTCTTTGGCTGCCTGCGTTTAGGAGCAATCGCGGTCCCATTTGACATACGAAGCGCGCCGGAGTTCGTTGCCGGGGTGCTTGGTCAGACGGAACCAAAGTTCGCGTTTGTTTCCCAGTTCACACCGGCGAACGCCGAGGTGGAGGCCCTGCCGCACCTGAATCTTGAAGACATGGAAGACTTGCTACATGACGGCGCTGCCGCGCCGCCGCGAGTCGACGTGGCGGCAGACGACATTGCGGAGATCATGTTCACGTCCGGGACCACCGGCGCCCCCAAAGGGGTGATTCTTACCCACGGAAACATCATCGCTAACGTGGTCGCCGGTTGCCGGGAGGTTGTCCCCCAACCGCACTGGCGCTTGCTATCCCTCCTGCCGTTGAGCCACATGCTGGAGCAAACCGTGGGCCTCTATGCGGTAATCCTTGGCGGCGGCCGGGTTGTGTATCCCGCCAGCCGTCAGCCAAGCATTCTGGTGCGCACAATGCAAGAAAACGGTATCACCAGCATCGTGCTCGTGCCGCAGGCGTTGGAACTCTTCATGAACGCCATCGAGCGGGAGGCGGAACGCACAGGCAAGAAAGAGCAACTCGCGAAAATACTCAGCATTGCGCCGCGCCTGCCGGTATGGGTGCGCCGCAAGCTCTTCGGCAAAGTGCATCGCCGCTTTGGGGGTAAACTGCAATTTGTCATGTGCGGCGGCGCGCGCCTAGACCCTCCTCTCGCCGAGAAGTGGGAGGCGCTCGGCGTCTTAGTGCTCCAGGGATACGGGACGACGGAAGCGGCGCCGATCGTTGCCTGCAACAGTTTCCGCTACAAGAAGCTGGACGCCCTGGGCAAGGTGTTGCCTGGCCAGGAGGTCAAGATCGAGCCGGACGGCGAAATCCTGACCCGAGGGCCGAATGTGACGCCCGGCTACTGGAACGCGCCGGAGATTACGCAGTCATCCTTCCAGGACGAGTGGTACAAGACCGGTGACTTGGGCTACATCGATGAGTATGGATTCCTCTACTTCAAGGGTCGCAAGAAAGACCTGATCGTGCTTGCCAACGGCCAAAACGTCTACCCCGAAGATATCGAACCATTGCTCCAGATCCATCCGGCGGTAGAGGATGCGGTCGTTGTGGGCATGCCAAGCCCCAGCGGCGGTGAGGACGTGCACGCGGTATTGCTTACAAACGATGGTTCCGATGGCAGCGGCATTGTCGCTGAGGTGAACCCGCAGCTCGCCGCCCATCAGCAGATTAGAGGATTCAGCCTCTGGCCGGAAGAAGAGTTCCCCCGCACCCATACCCTGAAGGTGAAGAAGAATCTGGTGCTGGAACGGCTCATCGCGGATGCGCAGGGCAAGTCGGAAGTTGACGCCGCTCCTGCGGCGGAGGAACTCAAGGACGAGCAGACGCCCTTAGAAGAGTTGATTTTGCGCACCTGTGAAGTCTCCACGGCGGACGTTCATGCCGGCAGCAGCCTGAGCGCCGATATCGGCCTGGATTCGTTGGGGCGGGTTGAACTGCTCTCGGCAATTGAACAGGAACTGGGGGTCTACATCGACGAATCCCAGGTGCATCCTGAGACGACGGTCGGAGACCTTGAGACACTACTGGCACAGGGCAGCGCAAGCGAGGACGAGCGGTTTCCCATCTGGAGCCGATCGGCGTGGTGTGGGGCTATGCGCGCTTTACTGCACTATCTCGTCGTCAAACCCGGTGTAGGCATGTTCTATCAGGTGCAGGTTGCGGGAATGGAAAACTTGAACGGTCTAGCGGGGCCGGTGCTGTATGCCGCGAACCACAATCTAAGGTTGGATGCCGGCATGATTCTGAAGAGTCTCCCAACGTCCGTACGCAGGCGGCTCGCAATCGCGGCGGCTGCCGATAACTACCACTCGTCGTTTGCGTGGTGGTTCATAAGTCCGCTACTGGGCCATACTTTTCCCTTTGCGCGCCAGGGCCCGGTGCGCCGTAGCTTGGAGAATCTGGGGAATCTGCTGGATTCCGAGTGGTCGGTGCTCATCTTCCCGGAGGGAGATCGAACCGATGGGGAGATTAAGGAGTTCAAACCCGGCACCGGCTTCGTTGCAATGGAGTCGAGGACCCCTGTGGTGCCGATTCGGGTCCGGCTCACGAAACCGGGTGTGTTTGAGGGCGGAACGTTTCCAGCTCGCGGCAAGGTGGAAGTGCAATTCGGTGCGCCGCTGGTCTTTGCCCCCGGCACCGACTACATGAAAGCCACGGAGACGCTGGAGCAGGCAGTGCGCGGGCTTTAGTTACAAGAAAGCAGAGCGGCTGTCGCTCGCGAAACCTGCCAGATTGGCCAAAATGCTTGAGCCGTGACTGCACAGCGACTTAGCGACGTTAACGAGACGAGCGAGTGACAGGCCCAAGAGCCGTTCGTGCTGAGCTTGTCGAAGTACGGACGGCTCCTGCTCTTCTATTTGGATGGCCTAGAGCTAACATGAAGGAAAATTCGAATCCTCGTCGTGCCTGTGCCATCGGCAGCAGACGCACTGAAGACTTAGACAGAACAAATGTAGGGGCACGACACGTCGTGCCCCTACTTTCAACTGGCGTGTGATCTCGCGGTCGAGTCACTCTTGTCCAGCAGCCTGGATGCGATTAGCTACGTCGAGCAAGAGTTATTCCCGGAAAAAGCGAAGTTGGCCCGCACTATGGATACAGCGGCTTGGCTTCCAGTCCCATCGTCTCAGGCAGGCCGAGCATGGCGTTGGCATTTTGCAGCGCCTGGCCGGAAGCGCCTTTGACGAGGTTATCAATTGCGGTGGTGACTATGAGGTGTCCCGTGCGCTCATGCACGACCGGATGAATGAGGCAATGGTTGCTGCCGTACGTCCACTTAGTCTTGGGCGAGACGGTGAGCACCTCTACAAACGGTTCAGCGGCGTAGCGGGCCTGGTAGAGTTCAGTTACCGCCTGCCGGGTGGTGGGTCCGGAGAGCGCGGCGTAGCACGTGGTCAAGATGCCGCGCGTCATGGGTATGAGGTGCGGGATGAAGGTCACCTGCACGTCAGCATCCGCCACTTCACTAAGTTCTTGGACGATTTCGGGCATGTGCCGGTGGCCCTGCAGCGCATACGCTTCAACACTCTCATTGACTTCCGAATAGTGGTTCGTGAGCGTGAGACTGCGTCCGCCCCCAGATATGCCGGACTTTGCGTCCACGATCACTGCAGGAGGGACCAGCCCTGCCGCTAGGGCCGGGGCAAGTCCAAGTATGGCGCCGGTGGGATAGCAACCGGGATTTGCCACAATCTTGGCCTTCTGGACCTCCTCGCGGTGGAGTTCGGTGAGGCCGTAGACGGCGCTTTCCAGATACTCGGGACACGGGTGCTCCTGGTACCATTCCTTGTAGGTGTCGGTGTCATGCAGGCGAAAGTCTGCGGCAATGTCTACGACGGGTATGCCGTCTTGTATGAAGGGCAGCAGGGCTTCCGCCGAGGCCTTGTGCGGCAGCCCGGAAAAGACGACGTCCACCTTGGTGGTTATCTCTTCCGTAATCATCATCGCCCCGAGGTCGCTCTTGGGAAAGAGGCCGCTGAACGGGAAGACCTCTGCCAGAGTCTTGCCGGCTTGACTGCGGCCCGTGACGGCCGCGAGCTGCAGTTCCGGATGCCAGGCCAGCAGCCGGACGAGTTCCAGTCCGGCATAGCCGGTAACGTTCAAAATGCCAACGCGCATCCTCATTCTCCACGCTCTATCTGCAAGTCTAATTTAAGATTAGTTTCCAATGCGATCGCGCTTAATTGATGGATTCTACGAAAGAAAGTTGTCTACCTGTCAATGGCTGCGTTGTCTCTCGCAGCCAACCTCAATCGCACTTTGCGAGTTGACCGAGGGAGTCTGCCCGCGAGAGGCGATGTCTGCCTGTTCCCGTTTGGCTGAATCTTTGGACGGACTGCTCGCATTGGGGGATAGACACCCAGTATAGCGAAACACCGTGCCCGCGTAAATGCTAGCGCGTAGCGAGTATCACGACTATCACTGCTGCCAGACCTATGCGATAGAGCGCCAGCGGCCAGAGGCGGCCACGCTGCAAGTAGCGTAGGAAAACGCGAATACAGAGATACCCTACTGCCAGGGCGCTGAAGAATCCTACGAGGAAGACTGCGCCGCCGTTTCCACTCAACGCGGTGCTGTCGAGATGGCGCGCTTCCCACACGCCGGCGCCAAAGATGATTGGCGCCATGAGCAAGAAGGAGAAGCGAGCGGCTTCTACGCGGCTCAAACCCAGCAACATGCCCATAGTAATGGTGCTGCCGGAACGCGAGACTCCAGGTACGATCGCCAAGGCCTGGGCGAAACCGATGAGAAGCGCTTCCTTCCACCCCAGGCTGGCGCACCCGCGCTCGCCGGTATGCCGCATATCCACAATTAGGAGGATGATCCCGAGTCCGGCAAGGGTCGCGGCGATGATCCAGGGAGCGCGAAAGACTGTAGCGGCAGCGCTTTCGAGCAGGAGGCCGGCGGCCACCCCCGGTAGGGTGGCGAGCACGAGCAGCCAGGCGAGGCGTCGCTGGGGATCGGCTTGCAGCTCCCGCTCGCGAATTGAGGCGAAAAAGGCCCCGGCTAGCGAAAGGACGTCCCGCCAGAACACGAGCAACACGGCGAGCAGCGTGCCGACGTGCAGCGCTACCGCAAACGGCAGGCTGTTCAGAATCGGCGACGACCATTGGAACGCCCACGGCAGAATGGCGAGGTGGCCGGAACTGGAAATTGGCAGGAATTCAGTGATGCCCTGCACTATTCCCAGAATCGCGGCGGCGGAAACGTCACCGTCCCACCAGGCTGGCACTAGAGCAGTAAATGGGAGGAGATTCTGTGGCATCAATGACTCGCAAGTGTCTCTATTAGCTGACTTTGTTGTTGCTTTGGTGATTGCTGCGGGACACGAGAACCGCTGTCAGTGCCTAGGCTTTGCAGCGATCTTGCTCCAGCGACCTGATCTTTTCCACAATCGCAAGATTGCCAGCGACCACTGAACCAATTTGCGGGCCCAAAACCGGGTCGCCGTCAAACGTGGCGACGTGGCCTCCGGCTTCGCGCACAACCAAAAGCGCTGCAGCCATATCCCAGGGATCGAGCCGGTGATGAAAAAAACCGCTAAGGCGATCGGCGGCTACATAACACAGCGCCAGCGCTGCCGATCCAATCAGGCGCAGCCCCGCGATGTGAGGCCGCGCCGCAACGGCGAGCGCCAGACTGTCGCGGGCGGCCTGTTCATTGTGCCCCAGGTCGAACCCCAGCAGCGCGTCGTGCCAGGCAACGTCGCCGCGCACGGCAATGGTCTCAGTGTTCCACAGAGCGCCCTTGCCTGCCTCGGCTGCAAAGAGATCATCCAACAAGGGATCGTAGACCACGCCCACGACCGGACGTTTGCGCACCACCAGCGCAATGCTCACCGTGAAGAGCGGGAAGCGGTTTGCAATGTTGAGCGTGCCGTCGATGGGATCGATAATCCACGTCGGCGCGTCCGCGAGCGGTTTGTTAGTCGTCTCTTCGGTAAGAAAGTGATGGTCGGGAAAAGCAGCGCGGATGCGCGCTTGGATGCGGTCGTTTGCCGCGAGGTCGAGGCCGGTTACGAAGTCGCCCCGGCCTTTCCTCGCCACAATGGCTGGATTGGCAAGATTCTCCCGCAGGTACGCGCCGGTCTCCTTTGCCGCGGCGACAGCGACCGCGTAGGGCGAGAGTTGCACGACTAACCGTTGCCTTCGCGCATGGTGGGAAAGAAATCGCTACCTTTTCGGAATTTGCGGAACTGGGTGCACTCTCGCCTCATGGTAGTGAGATGACTCACGCGCCGCCGCTACATTGCCAGTTCGCGCGCTAGTCTTTCGGAGGTCAAGATGTCTTGGCGGAATTGCAATGCCTGCGGCGACGCACAGGCGCGATAGGCGGCGGTCGCACGCTCAAACGCGCTCATGAAAGGTGCCATGCCGATTGGCTCGCGCTGGTGATTGTGGGGTGTCCAGATAACCAGATTACGCGGCGCGATCAGCGCAGCGACGTCGCAGATGTCGAATTCGCGCAGCGCCCCAAACAGGAACCACGACGCATCGTACGCGTAGAATTCATTTTCAACCAACCAGCGGTATGAACCGAGGCACTCGTGGGCGATCACTCCTTCGGCGCGCTGGTCCAGGGCAGCAGCAAACAACGCCAGCAAGGCGCCGCCGCCGCGTCCTCCAATTACGATGTGTTTTGCAGCCGTAGCCGGATGCGACGCGAGTGCGTCAAGCCCACGCAAGACGTCCTGCACGCGCATTCCCAGCAGCGGACGCGCCTGCAAAAAGCCCATGTAGGCCACTTTGTGGCTGGTGTGCCCGTTATCGCTCGTTTGAGGATTGTCTGTCGCCGGATATCCCGTTTCGCCCATACCCCTTGGATCTATCGCCAGAGAGGCCACACCGCGCACTGCCAGGGCATCGAGCATCACCGTGGTGCGCTCGCTGTCCTTACCCTCGTCATCAACCCAGAGAAGCACACTATTTTCCTCCGCGCCTACCGATCTGCGCAGCACGCCGGGCACCAGGATACCGGGTTCAGATTCAAAGACGATGCGTTCGCGCCGCACGTGTTCACTGGAGTCAAGTGCAATGCTCGTGAGTCCAAGTTCGCCTGCGAGCGGGAAGGCGGATAACACACGGCGCACGCGCTCGCGTACCGCCTGCTGATATAGCGCCACCTCACTCTCAGAGCCAACCGGGGGCAGCGCCGGGTCAATTTCCTCCAACAGCTTGCAATTGAGCGTGAACACGGTTTCGCTGCCCAGTTCATGCACATTGCCGGTTTCCGTGCACCAGAGAGTTTCATCGGGCTCAACCAGAATCTCGGTCTCGTTGTTGCCTTCTTCTCTCTTGTCAAACTCACCATTAAACCACTCATACGCTGCTTGCCGCATGGGCAAGTTATAGCCGTGACCCTGCTCCGCCACGGCCAGCGAGAGTTTGTCGGGTACATTAAGCACTTCATAGACCCGTTTTGCGCTCTCAACACAGCGTTTGGCTCCCGCAAGCGGAAAGTAGTCTCCGGTGGCTGCGCCCACACACAGCGGGCGCGGCGCAACGAGTGTCAGGTAGTCCTCATGGTCAAGGCCTACGGCAAGCTGACCGAAGAGGTTCTGTTCGGCATCTTGGGGACCAACCGATTCCAATAGCGCGGGAAACCCCGAGATGTAGCACGTCGGCATGGCCGCGGTCACTCGGTCGTCAAAAGGAACATAGTAAGCCGTATTTGTGCCGCCGCCGGAAACGCCGGTACAACCGATGCGCTCCGGATCGACATCGTCCCGCGAGAGCAGATAGTCCAAGGCGCGGACACTATCCCAGATCATGTATTGCGCAAGGTTGATACCAAGCAGCAGACACTGCGCGCCAACGTTGCTGTGCTCACGCGTGGATGCCGTAAACGCGGAATCCCGCTTAATTGGGTCCCAATACTGCCAGCGCTCGCCCTGGCCGAGAGGATCGTAGACCAGCACCAGATAGCCTTTTTCGGCAAAACCCGCCGGCGTTCGCTGGTAGCTCTCGGCTGCCTTGCCGTTGCGGCTGTGGCCGGGCGGGAAAAGTATGCCCGGAAATGGCGCGGCATGCTGTTTGGGCACATACGCAAGCGCGGATACATAGAAGAGCGGCTGACTCTCGAAGACAATCTTTTGAATGGTGTAGTTTTCACGATCCAGCGTCCCCACAATCCGCGCATTCACCGGGGTCCTCTCTGGAAAGGGTCCAATGGCCTGTTCGAAGGCAGACATCAAGTGTGCGCGGCGTTGCTCCCATTGCTCCGGAGTCCGCACAGCCGCGCGTGCTGTTTCGGCATGGTCGAAGAGCAATTGAGCCTGCTGGATAAGATAGTCATGGAGCATGTTCGAGGGGACTGTGTCAGCAAAACTTGGTGCGGTGGACGTTGCCATAGTGGATAATCCCTTCATGCCGTACATGGAAAAGCGACGCACTGAGGCGAGTATAGGTTCAAATACCACTTCCCGTCAATTTGTATGGATGGTTGGCATCCAAAGCCGGCCAACGCCAGGCCTAGCGCTGGCGAAAGATGCGCTCCATCTCCATGCCGGTAAGATTTCGAATGCCGACGACAGTGTAGACTATGGCGATTGAAAGGATAATGATGGCGGGCACCGAAATTACCGGAAAGCTCAATGCCGTCATTTTCCCCAACTCTTCGTTAAAGGCAGTGGAGCCGGGCTGGCTTACCACCACGAGGCGCGCCAGGAAGTAATTGAGGGTAGCGGAAAGAAAGAAGGACGACGCCACGATGTACGTGGCGGTAACGAGACGTTTGCCGTATTCCGGCCGCGTGCCGCGGGCATCGAGCGCGGCGTTCACTGCCGCGCTGTCGATTACCTGGTTCAGCAGCATGGTGAGCAGCGAAAAGCGGGTCTTGAGAGAGCCAAGCACCACCAGCCCGATTGTAAGCGGAATTGCCGCTTCTTTAACGGCAATCCACTTTGGATCGAGCTTGAGCAGTCCGATGCCGCCCGTGAGCAAAATACCCACAATGCCGACCACGGGCAGGAAGTTGAACGTGCGCCGCTGCGAAAAGTCGAAAATCCCGTAAACGAGAGGAAACGCCAGCGCGACCAGCAGACCGTTCACCGGCCCCAACCACTCTTCTCCGCTGAAGCGCATCAGAATAATCACGGGGATTACGATGTTCATCAATATGCTGAGCAGCGGGTTTTCACGTTGTTTCGGCGCATCGTGCTGTGCGGATTCACTCATTGCAGGCTCACCTACTCTGTGCAGCTACGTTTCTCCCTATGATAGTACAATGTGGACTTCAGGGAGAGGCTAGTAAGAGATTCCGGTTAGTCGTTCAACAGGTTTAGGGCAAGCGGTAATTCCAATCGAACAGATAAGGGAGTGCTGGCCTGCTATCCACCCGTCGCTACCCTCGTGGGCGGACGCCGTAGACTACTGAGGGAGACGCCACTAGGCGTCGGGTAGTGCGGTATTTGACCCAATCAACGTGAATGTGTTGTGCTTGCTACGGATATTTGGGCAGCGTAAGGAGTTGCGTTTCAACTATGGTGCACCAACTGGCGAGAGTTACCCTCAAATCCGGGGAACGGATGCAGTGTCTGCTAGTAAAGGAGCCGGAGGAGAGTTGGGCCAATGACGTGCAACGCTTGCTTGTGCACAAGCGTGAGCATGT
Source organism: Chloroflexota bacterium (assembly GCA_965207135.1). Lineage (GTDB taxonomy): Bacteria > Chloroflexota > UBA11872 > VXOZ01 > VXOZ01 > VXOZ01. The sequence continues at coordinate 773,457 of OZ242272.1, forward strand.
ACTTTGGCACATCGCGCGGAGCATCGCAGGCCCGCTCGATGAACTTGAAACGCGCTTTTACCTTGGCATCATTGAGGGTGAGGCAGTTGGGAACATCATGACAGTGGAGCACGGCGGCATCGGCATTCTGGGCCACGTCTATACGCTTCCCGAGCAGCGGCGCAAAGGCATCGCGAGCCGCATCATGGCCGCGCAGATGAAGGACTTTCAGGAGCGCGGCGGACGGACACTCACTCTCGGCACCGGGTTTGATTCGCCAGCCTATTGGATCTACCACAAGTACGGCTTCCGGAGCATAGTCGAGGGCAGCGGCGCCATGTGGTATTGGGCGCGGCCGGAACAGGCTGAGGGACTCTGGCAGGCTCAGATCACCGGCATCGCGTCACCGCGTTGGCAGCACTGGCCGCTGGTGAATTTGCTGTGCATTCAGCCCCAAGGCGACCGCCTCCGGCACACCGCCCGCCGCCTCTGGGGTCTGCGCAACTTTGAAGGCGACTACACCAAGTACATGCGGGACCTGGAGGCTGAGGATTTGTCCATCGTAGCGCGGGTGTTGGAAAACGAAGCGGGTCTGGTGGTGGGTTGGGCGAGCATTGAGGACGACCCGATCTGGGGAGGAGCGGCGGCGTTGCTCGATTTCCTCATGCATCCGGTGGCGTGGCACGCGGCATCGGACTTGCTTGCGGCCCTGCCCTTACCCCAAAAACCAGTATTCGCCTATGCCGACCAGGATTCGCCAAAGAACGATCTCCTGCAGGCACACGGATTCACACAGCAGGCTTCCTGGCCGGAGTGGCTGCCTGTGGACGGCGCCAGGCACGGCGTGAACTGCTGGCTGCGACGCTGAAGTAACTGCGACAATAGCATACGCTCGGCATGACGCTCCTTACTCACCACTAGGATTCCAGTCTCGACCCATTTCTTGCGGACTATTGGGGAATACTCATCTTCAAGGCGCAAGCGCCTCCGCAGCAAAGGTCAAGCTCCGCTGTACAGTAATTTCGCCGCTGCAGCACGGAGCCTTTCTCCTTAAATGATTGACAGACTGTGCTACCATAGTTAATGGGTGTGCATATCTAATTCCAAGAGTGTGGGTATGCGGTGAGAGGGCTGAGAGCACGTAAGCGACTACGTAGCGTCATTGCAGAGGCAGGGCGCGATGCTTTCACGCCGAGCTTTAGTGACAGGTGCGGCCGCGCTTGGCGCCGGTTGTGGGCCTATGAGGTCTTTTCTGTCAGTTCCAAGTCTGCCGAAACCGGCCGAACTCACCTGGTTCTCCCTGACCTTTGGCGGATTGTACGAACCTGCCGCGCGTAAGCAGGACCTCCTCGCGAAACTCCAAAGCGCGGTCGCGGCGTTGGGGGAAGACAAGGAAGACCCCAACGGCCCAGTGCGCGGCAACTACCGCGTGACTCCGCGCCTCATTGAGAACTGGCATCCCTATCCCGCAAGTTGGGGTCAGCTTGTTGATTGGTTAGGCTCCTTGGAAGTGGACCTCCTGTCGCTGCCAGCCCCGATGGTGCGGGCTTTGGCAGACCAGCGCGTGCTCCTGCCCATAGACCGTGTGCTGAGCGCCGACAGCAAGCTCCTTACCCAGGAATTCTACCCCTACCTGCTCGATCCGTACCGCTTCGAAGGCTCACTCTACGCATTGCCGGTGAACGCGCTGCCACTGATGCTCTACTATGACGCCCGCTATTTTGCGGCCGCCGGGGTGCCGCCTGTCGATAGTGGCTGGAACTGGGATGCCCTGGTGGAGAGCGCGGTGACGTTGACACGGCGTGATGAAAGCGGCGCTACCGAGCACTGGGGACTGGAGGCCCACCGCTACGGGCTGTGGTGGGCGTTGTGGCAGAATGAGGCGCTTTTTCACGACTTTGAGACGGGGGAGTGGCGCTTGCAAGAACCGGCCGCCAGCGAAGCCCTGCAATTCTACAGCGATCTGCTGCACAGCCATCGCGTATCACCACCGCTGATGAGCGATGACGCAGCGAAGTTGTACGAGGTTTCCGCAGACTCGTGGCCCGCCATGTTCTATACCCCACGCCAACACATGTGGAATGGCGATTACCGCTGGGCGGAATTGCCCCAAGGTAAGGTGCGCAGTGTGCCGGTGTACAGCGACATGAGCATTGCGATTACGGATTGGACCGAAAACCTCGAAGCGGCAGCGACGGCGCTCAAGGGTCTGGTCGGCATCATGCAGCAGTACGTGAGCGTGCCGGCGAAGAGAGAAGCGGTGGCGCGGCTTGGCAAGTTCCGCCGCAACCTCCGTCCCGCCGAAGTCGCGGCCGTGCAGGCGTCCATAGAGCACGGCCGCATGCTGCCGCAAGGAGTCCCAATGAACGACGAAATTCCCACGCTGGTGCAAGCGCTCAGCATGGGAGATGCGGCTTTCCAGCTCACGCGAGAGGCCGCGCCGGGGTTGGACCGAATTTTGGCGGCGCTCGTACGCGGCGACCATGTTGAGGCCATTACGAGCCGGGCCTGCGCCCGCGTGTGAGCGAGGAAAGATTCACGGTACAGGGAGTACGCCGAGAATCGAGACTGAAGGCAGCTTAAAGGGAGCACAACCATGCTTGCACGACGCGCGCTGCTAGCGAGCACGGCGGTGCTGGCGGCCGGGTGTAGCTTTCTCGATAATTCGTTTGTCCCGCCGAGCATTCCTAAGAGAGTCGAGTTGTCTTGGGCGTCTGGGTGGTTCAGCGCGCATCGCAGAGAGACAGGTGAACAGAGAGACCTTGAGGTTACACTCCAGCAGATTGTAGCGGCGCTGGCGGGGGATAAGGAGAATCCCAACGGCCCTGCGCGCGCACACTACACCCTCACCCCGCACTTTCTGCGGATTCAAGACGTAGAGCCCCGTCCTGAGAGCAGGGAGGAGCAAGTAGCGTGGTATGGCAGCCTGCAGGCCGACCTCTTGACCGTCAATACGCATCTCGCGCCGCTGCTGGCGCAACAGGGCGTGATAGTGCCCTTGGACCGGTTCATCGCGGCCGACGACCCGAGAGTTATCGAGGTGTTCTACCCGTACGTGCTTGATGCCTTCCGCTCGGAAGGCGGCCTGCTCGCCCTGCCGGTGGATGCAGCTCCTCAAATGATCCACTTCAATCCACTATTCTTTCAGGCGCGGGACGTCTCACCTTTGGACAACAATTGGACGTGGCGTGATCTCGTCGAGATTGCGGAGGAGTTGACGCGGCGGGACGAAAACGGCGAGGTGCAACGCTGGGGACTAATGACGCAGCACCATGGCTACTGGTGGGCACTGTGGCAGAACGAGGCCGACCTGGCCGACCTAAACACGAAACAGTGCCTCCTACGGGAACAGGCGGCCGCGGAAGCGCTCAGATTCTGTCACGACCTGATGCATGTCCATCGTGTCTCTCCACCTGTCACAAGCGGAGGCGCGGGGCGGTTACTCCGTGAACTATTCCCCTTTTGGCCCCCAATATTCTATAGCTCATATCGCGGATCTAGGAGTCTTGAGTTTCGCTGGGCGGCGCTGCCACGGGGCAAAGTGCGCAGCGTGCCGGTCTCGGTCGACACGGGCATTGCGATTCACGCGCGGTCGCAGAACCCGGAACTGGCGTACACCGCGCTGCAGGGTCTCGTTGGCACAATGCAGCAATTTGTGACAGTGCCCGCGCAGAAAGAAGCGGTCGCGCGGCTGGGAGACTTCCGCAAGGTGCTGCTTCCCGGTGAAGTAGAGGCATTTCAGCAGTCAATGGAATTTGGACGCGCCCTGCCGCAGGACCGAACGTTGTGGCACGCTATGAACACCATCGAAGAAGAACTGGTTCACGGCGACGTGTCAAGCGCGGTCAACGCTGCCTGCGCCATAATTGAGGGGTAACGGCTGGGCGGAGGGCCGGAGTGCGCAAAGACAGAGCGACTCATAGCTCCCTCTCCCCGAGAGACTGTCTCAATATATTCGTGCGCGGCACGGTGAAAGGGATGAGCGGCACAGTGAGATGGCGGGTGGTATGGACGAAACGGTAGAAGTGAGAGAGCCGTCCCCGGGGCGGCAATGGGCGAGACCCGGACCGCCACAGCGCGTGGAGGCTCTTGAGATTGAACGCGGTGGCCAGCAGGTGCCATTCAGACACCACGTGGCTGCGGCCTCTGAGCAGGAAGCGTCTGGCGTGGTGCCACTCCTTGAGCAGGCCAAAGACCGGCTCGACGATGGTACTACGGCGGCGGTACAACTGCTTGGCCGGTACGGTCGCCATCAACTGCCTGTGCCGTTGCAGTATCGGCTCGTGCTCGCTGATCTTTATGGAGCGGCCGCGCCGGGAGGTGGTGCAGACGCCGAAGGCCGGGCAGGAGAGGCAGTCCCGGCCGTTGGCTTGGTACCGCCTGACGCGGTAGCCGTTGCCGTGGGTCAAGCTGTGCGTGTAGGTGAGCACCTTTTGCTGAGGACACAGGTAGGTGTCGGTCTGCGGACAGTAGGTGAAGTGGTCCTTATGGTACGGGTGGCGGCGTCTGCGATCATGTGTCTCGGGCAGCAACACGGTGTGGCCGCCGGCGTGGCACGTGGCGAGGTTGGCCCCCGAATGGTAGCCCGCGTCTGCAACGGTCACCACGTTCCGCTCGTCGTCGATGTTCGCCTGCGCCGCCTCGATCAGCGGCGCCAGATGGGGATGGTCGTCGGCACTGGCGCTCACGTCCGCCGCCGTGATCAACCTACCCCGTGCGCCCACGTTCTCCGCCGCCAGTGGCGAAACCATCGCCTGCGCGTTGTAGCCGGTGATGAAGCCACCCTTGCCGGCCTTGAGCAGGGCCGCGTCTGCGTCGGTCAGGTTCGTGTAGTGCGGCCCGTCCGCAGCCGCGACGCGGGTCAGCGCGTCGTCCACCCGCCGCCGCAGGGCCTGGGCGTCGGCAAGTTCCTGCGGCAAAGTCGCCGGCGGCGCGGCGCCCCCCGTGGTGTTCTGCGCCTCCAAGTCCGCGATCGCTTGCTCGGTACGGGACAACAGCCGCTGCAGCCCCTGCGCGTCGTGGGTATGCCGCGTCCCGGCGTTGGCCGCGATCCTAGTGCCGTCCACCGCCTGGATGGCCAGGTCCACCAGCCCGGCACTGACAGCCGTGCGCACCGTGCGGCGCAGCAGCGTCCGCATCCGGTCGCGGTGCGCTTTGTAGAAGCGCCACAGTGTGTTGTGGTCGGGCTGCTGCATCCCCACCAGCCACATGTAGGGAACCTGATCTCTGCAGGCCGCCTCCAGCTTGCGGCAGGAACGCACACCGGTCATGAAACCGTATATCCATACGCTCAGCAGGGCTCGGGGATGATAGGCCCCGGCGCCACGCGGGTCGCCCTGCAGGTCAATCGCCAACGCCTCCCACGCCGCAGCATCAAGGCTGTCCACAAAGGCCGCCGCAAACCGCACAGGATGGTCTGCCGGCACCAGTTCGTCCAGCGTCGGCGGCAGCAACCAGGCTTGCTCACGACTGAACGGTCGCACCGGCATCACTACACCTCACTTCACGCTCTTCCTGCTCCCTCACCTTGCTTCTCTACTCCACAGTATATATATCCGGTAGAACTATTTTTGAGACACCCTCCCGAGGAGAGGGAACGCTCTCGCTTCCGCTCAGGTTTCGCAAAGGTCTCTCTGGAGGGAGAGGCTGAACCAACTTAGCTCGGTCCGATTGCGGTGCAGCCCATCTCAAGAGGAAGCACCCACTCTGCTAAGAATCCCCTCACCCTTACCCTCTCCTCGAGGAGAGGGAATTCGACATCATCGCTGGGTGAGTTCGCCTCTACCGCTCCGTACTAGTCTTCTACCGACAGAAAACGCAAACACGCCAGGGAACTCAAATGACTTCAAGCTCCCCGACGCGTTTCACCGCTTTACTTACGTTCGCACTGAAGCAAACTCAGCGCTCTAGATAAAGCCCTGGATATCGCTTCAGCCCAGCGTAACTCGCAAAACCGCTCGCTTGCTCCGACAGCCGCCAGCAGCGAGCTAAAGAACTAAAGCTACTCCAACGGCAGCTTGACGGGCTCACCGCCAAGGCTCGCCGACCGCTCCGCCGCGAAGATGACCTCGTCGATCTTCAGGGCGTCGTGAATGTCCACTTCCGGCTTCTTGTTATTCAGGATGCAGTCGATGATGTGGTCCGTCTGCGGCTGGAAGGGGTGGTGCGAGACCTCCGGCGTATCCGGCATGATGGTATCGAACGTCGCCCAGTCGGTCTGCTCGGTCATGCGCTCGCCGATGAGGGTCTCCGAGTGGAACTTATTCCCCACCAACGTGCCGCGGTCGCCGTGCAGGCGCACGTTGAACGAATAGGGGTTATTGCCCTCCAGGATGCAGCCGACCTTGCCGATGCGGCCGTCCTTGTAGCTAATCACGCTGAGCACGGTGCCTTCCCAGTCGAATGTCTTGGTGAAGTTGCCCCAATGGCCCACCACGTGGTCGACCTCGCCGGGCATGAACTGCAGCAGGGCGTCTACCGCGTGACAGCCGGCGGCCGCAAGCGCGGAACCGCCTTGCTCGCGGGTCTTCACCCAGTCGTAGCCGACGTACCACTGCGGCCAGTTGGCGCTGAAGTAGTCGCACTCGCCGTAGAAGATATTGCCGAAGGCATTGGCCTTGATGAGTTTGTGCACGATCAGGAAGTAGGGGCTCCAGTGCAGCTCGAAGCCCTCGCAGGCCACGACACCGGCTTTGTCCACCGCCGCCGTGATGGCTTTCATGTCTTCCCAACTGAGCGCGGCGGGCTTTTCGATCAGCATGTGCTTGCCGGCATCCGCCGCCGCCAGCACCTGCGGCACGTGTTTCTCGTTGGTGGAGCAGATGAAGACCATGTCCAGGTTGTCCTGCTTGAGCATCTGCTCGTAATCGGTGTAGACGTGCGCGTTGGTAAGCCCGTGTTCTTCCTTGGCGTTCTCGGCGTTTTCGCGGCTGCCGCTGCAGAGCCCGACCACCTCGGTATGGGGATTTTTCACCAGGGTATCGATGTGCTGGTGCGAGACCCAGCCGATGCCGACCACACCAACCCCAAGCTTGCCATTGTCTGTCATTGCAAATCCTCCCAAAGATTCAACATTACGTTCAACGAAACGTGGCTACAGTACAGCGTATTCGCGGCTAGCTGTCAAGGGAAAAAGCAAATCGGTATGCTATGCTTGGTTGTGAGGGGCCGCCGTCTGGGCGTAGCAGAGGGTGACTGCGCGGTAGCGGTCGTTTAAGAGGCAAGGAACAGTGCTCTATGGAATCCCGGATGGACGATTTGGCTGCCCGGCTGCTGCGCTGCCCGGTGGGATGCGCTTTCTTGCTGACGATAGTACGGGATGAGGTGCCCATTGACATCGCGGTCACGCCGCCTCAGGCGATCGCGCGCGCCGCGATTGCCTTGAAGGCTCTCAATCCCTGGTCGGCGGATTTCGAACGAGCCGTCACGGCCGCGCTTTCACGCGGCGCAGACCTGGCAAGCCTGGCGCGCGCGGTTGTTTCACATCCGCATAGCCGCTGGTGGACTGCTCCTATGGACCCGACCCGTCAGGTGCTCGTAATTGACGAGACGTCATATCCGACCTCCACCCCCGAGCCGCCGCCTCACCCCATTTGGGAGCGCATACATCGCATATTCAAGCGAACGTCCTCCCGCGCGACGTCGCCCAAGTCGGCTTTCCGCTGGGAGGATTACGCACAACGGCCCAAGAAATGGCGAATCACATCTACGCTCCACGGAGGCTATGCATGCCTCGACACTGTGATCGCCTTGGGCGTCGGGGACTGGGGGGCGGTAGAAACGCACCGCAGATTCGCAGCCGAGATCGACGAATCCGCCCGCGTCTTTGAGGTTGCCGGTCCCGCCGACTGGCACGCCCTCTGCGTCTCCTTTCCACGCGTCAATCAGCATCCTAATAGTCCGGCCGGGGTCGGCACGCTTTCGCCGGATTGGGGCCGCGCCGCCACGCAGTGGGACGGCGTTCACCTGGCGTTCATGGGGCTCCTGACCGCGCCGTTCGTGCGCCATAGCTCAGCGGCCGGAACCACCATGCTGTGGTCGTGGGATACGGAGGGCATACTGTGGCTGCAGGGGGACTTCCTGCGCGCGGGGACCCCGCTCGCGTCTGTGGAAGGCGACATAGGCGCGAGCGGGTTTGTCAGATGGCTGTGGTTGTCGGACGAAGGCTCACACATGACATGAAGCGCCATGAATGACCGAGTGCTGCCACACGTCCAATCTCAACAAGTGATGTTCACGGTTCTTGAATACCCGTAGCCAGTCCTTAGGTGACCGTTTGGAAACAGCATGTAGTGATAGCTGAAGCCACGATACGTCCCATCCTCGCAAGGAGCGGGAGAGAAGACGTTAACCCAACTGGAGAGATAACGTACTTCCACTGCCCTGGGACCATAGTCGGTAAACCAACAGATGAACGCTATGCACTTCTGCTTCTGAAGGGTTACGGATACCCTGAGTTGCGCCATCACCACGTTACACTCGATCTCAGCCTCTACATTTATGTTTGGCGTGACATGATGCGACTTATGCGGGTTATGCGTCGGAGCGAGACACCGCCAATTCACTGCATTGGCCGTATCCCCTGCACTATCGCCCTCAAGCGTGTATGTGACGAGGGGGCGGACTTCGTTCATGCTTCCCGGCCCCGCCGGGGCAGTCTCGTTAGGGGGAAGGTCATTGGCAAGGGCACCGTCTGGGCTTGCCAGCAGAACGACGCCAATGACAATTACCGCCAATCTCACTGTCTTGAGAATCCTCATTTATCGACCTCCTTTACAGGTACGTCCCGACTACGATGACGACTAGTCAGTGTATCTGAGTCAATTCTCTGGTGTGGGTTCCGGTGTAACTCAGCCCATTGCTGCGCGGCAATAAGCACTCCCACCTGCTCAGCGGTTTCCCTGAGTGACTCTTCCTTATCAAGCTAGTCGGCAGTACTGCAACCCACCAGCAGCGTTGCCAGGACTAGTGTGGCAATGCGCATGGCTAATCTCCTTGGACTAAGGAACGACCAAGGTCTTTGCCGCCCATAGAGGGCGACGAACAGCTACAGACCATGTCGCGCCTCCTTTGCTAATACTACTCTTAGAATATAGCCTAACACAGTTTGTCAAGTAGCCAACCACATTTACCTGCAATTTCCTTGTTTCATCCTTGACTGCGTGGCACGCTTCAGCGCCCATCATTGCCGCCCACGCATTCGTGCATTCTTCTGGTATCCCAAATACAATTGTAATCCGCTCAACTCGCTCGTCCATACAACACCATTGCCTGTTAGCTGCTCATCTCCGCACCCCTACGAAAGGAAAAAGAACAACCACTACGGGTTGTCCTTTTCCTTCACTTCGCAATGTTGGGGAAAGCGCTCCTAAGCAGCTTAGCCCCATATGCCGGCTAGTGCCTAGAAGTCCAGCACCGAGTTGGCGAGTGTCTCGTCCAGGACGATCTGGGTCTGCTCGTTGGTCTCGGCGATGGCTTCCTGGATGGTCTTCTCACCCTGGTAGATGGTGCGCGGCAGCGCCACGTGCAGGCCGAGGATCTCAATGCCGCCGGGAGCGGTCACCACCCAGTGTGCGCCGGCCATTTCGATAGAGGCCTGCAAGCGCAGCGGGTCGTCCTGGGTCCACTCGGGACTGTTCGCGATGGCCTTCTGCACCGGCAGGCGGCCCTTGGCGTCGTTGAAGCGCAACTCTTGCGGCGCGTCGTAGAGCCACTCGAGGAACGCGAACGCGCCTTCCGGATTGGCTGAAGCGTTGGGCAGCACCTTGGAGCCGCCGCCGCCGTAGGTGGCGGGCGAGCCGCCGGGCGGGATCGGTTCCACTGCCAAGCCGTAGTTGAGCGCCGCAAAGCCTTCGCGGTAGTCGGGGAAATTCGGGATATCGTAGATCTCGAAGTACATCGCCAGCTTGCTGTCGATGAAGATCTGCTGGGTGCGAATTTCGCCGCGGAAGTCCGCGATGGCGTCGTAGCCGTCCTGGGCCTCGTACATGCGCAGCGTATGCTCGAACGCGTTCACCATCAACTCGTTGTCCATGGTGGACGTGCTGTCGTCGGCTGATGTTAGGCTGCCGCCCTGCTGCCAGTAGGGGATCATCCACCCGGCCAGCGCGCCGCCGCTGCCCCACAAAGGCACGTAGCCGAGACGTTCAATATTGGCGCCGTCTTTCTTGAAAGTCAGGTTGATGGCTTCGTGGAAATCGTCCCACGAGGCGGGCGGGCTTTCGGGATCCAGCCCTACCTCAATCAGCGCGTCGTTGTTCAAGAACAACGTGCGCACGTCCGCCGACCACGGCAGGCCGAAGTGGTGGCCGCGATAGGTGACGTCGTTGAGGATGCGCTCCCACATATCGGAAGTGTTGATGATGGACGACGCCTTGACCATGTCCGTGATGTCGCGCACGATGCCGTTCACCGCCATGGTCTTGGGAATGTAGCGGTCCTGAAACGCCATATCGGGCGCCGCGCCGCCGGCCACCGCCGCTGGCAGGGTGTCGCGATTGTCCCTGCCGGTTTTGGGAACGGTGGTAACGTTGTAAGCCTCGAAGGTCTCGTTGAACTCCGCCACGAGCTCCGCGCCGATCTCCTCATTGAAGGAACCCCACGCCGACGTGAGCGACCAGTAAACAACCTCACTGGCTTCCATCGGCGCCGCGGCTTTTTCCTCTTCCGCCTTGGGAGCCTCTGCCTCAGGCGCATCCTCCATGGGCGCCGCGGCTGTGCCGCAGGCGGCAAGCAAAGCCGCACTGCCCGCAAAGCCGATGCCGGTGCCGAGTAATCGCCGTCTTGAGGTACGCATGGTTGGCCTCCTGTAAAAAACTGCGCACATTACACAACATATCAACCCTCTCCTATACGTAAGGAAGGGAATGATTATACGTAATAGGTATAGCAGGTGTTTGGCAATATGACAAGCCCCTAGGCGCAGAGTCGCACTCTACATTGAGCATGGACAGTTGCTAGTGGAGTGAGACTTGTGCCATACTCCCTCTGCACGTAGAAAGACAATAGGCATGATATCTGCGGCTTGCTTCTTCTCAATTTCAGCCAACCACATTGCGGCGGCACCGCCACGGTGGCTCTTTGTATTGGGGAGGACCTAACGACCGCGCTTTCAAGAGATTAAGTCATAAAGGCTTCCCGTACAACGGGAGGCCTTTTGTTTTGTAGCTGGTTCAAGGAGAAAGGTAAATGCAGTGAAAGAGTATTCGGCTGCAACGTATGGCGACCGCATCGCCGACGTCTATGACGAGTTCTACCGACCGGCAAACGTAGCGGCACGAGTCGACGTCCTCGCAGAATTGGCGGCAGGGGGCCGAGCGCTGGAGCTGGGGATTGGGACGGGGACGTACGCGCTGCCCCTGGCGGCGCGCGGTGTAGCGGTACACGGAATAGAGGCTTCCAGGGCCATGATCGAAAGGCTGCGAGACAAGGAAGGCGGAGCGGCATTGCCGGTGACTATCGGCGACTTCGCGAACGTTGGGGTCGCGGGCAGCTTCTCGCTCGTCTACGTCATTAACAACACCTTCCTGATGCTCACCTCTCAGGAGGAGCAAGTCAGGTGTTTTGCAAATGTGGCGTCTCATCTCGATGAGTCCGGCGTCTTCCTGGTCCACGCCTTTGTCCCGGACGTTTCCCGGTTTGACGAGAACCAACACCTGCGCGCGAGCCTGCCTGACGTGGACTCGGTCCGGCTTGACGTTTCGATCCACGACGCCGTGAACCAAATAGTGGACTTCCGCCACCTGCATCTGACGGAAGACGGCATCCACATGTATCCCGGGCGATTGCGCTACGTGTGGCCGGCGGAACTGGACCTGATGGCGCGTCTCGCCGGGCTTCGACTGCGCGAGCGGTGGGGCGATTGGCAACGTGCGCCGTTCACTGCGCAGAGCGGCGCCCATGTGTCAGTCTATGGGCGGGCGAGTTCCCAAGACTGACGAAGCGAGAGCGGGCACCTATTGGGGGTGACGCAGCTGGGCGCCGCGCCGCGTCGCCCGCAATACCGATGCCGGTTCCGGGCAATCGCCGTCTTGCGGTAGGCACAATTGGCTTCCTGCAAGAGACTGCGTACAATCGTTTCGTATGGGCCCTCTCTGCTTGGCCAGTACATGATGGGACGGACTGGCAATTGTCTAAATCACTCTTGAAGTATGTATCGTAAGTAGGTTCCGGCACAATGGCAAAGTGTTGGGATGGTGCAATAGCAAGGATTTCTGTCTCTAGAGCAGAGGAGACGACGATCGTGGCTGGCGTAACAGGCATTTGTCACGTTGGCGCCTCTTCGTTAAGACTGCGGGGTCTCGCCATCCTGCTCTTGGCGATTCTGCTCCCTCTGGTCTTGACTTCCTGTGGGTCCTTCGGCGGGCCGCCCAAGACTCCCGCGAACCAGCGCTATGGGTATGTGGGGGCGGACAAGGTGCTCAAATGGGATGCCTCGGCTGGTGCGGATTTCTATACCGTCTATTACTCCCCAACGCTCCCAGATTGTAGACTGCTCGATGGTCGGCCCTTCATTTGCCAGGAACTTGCAAGCGGCATTCAGCAACCTAACTACACTCTCACCCAGCAAGAATTCGGCAGACACTATTGGGTTGTTGCTTGCAACAGTTCCGGTTGCTCGGAGGTCGACAGTGACAACCCGGCCCAGCCGCCACCGCCCTTCCCTGATGATGTGCATGCTGTCCAAGTTGAGTCATCGATACGGATCACCTGGAATTCTGTGCCAGGTGCCGCTCATTACAAGATTTATACAGGTTGCCCTGATCTTAGAGATTGCATCGTGGAGCTGGATGGGAATGTGGTCGGAACCGCCTACACCCACGAACCACGTCCGATCCCCCCTCAGCCAAATGGTGTGAGAGTCATCGACAGGAGCGCTCATTCGATGACGGTTCAGTGGCATGCATTCCAGGGCGAAAGCTACACCCACGATGTCCAATACTGGGTCACGGCCTGCGACAACGCAGTGTGCTCAGAAAACGACGGCTATAGGAACGCTGCTTTTGTGCCATTCGCTTACCAGTTGCAGGATCACTCCTATCAGGTGAGCAGGAGAACGCGAGAAAGTGAATACCAACCTGTAGCGTCGAATCTCAACCGTCCCCCGTATGTTGACGAAGGCTTGCACCCAAGTACCATCTACTTCTATAGGGTACATGTCTGCAATGACAACGGTTGCTCGCCTGTATCTGATGAATCGGGAGGGCTTACGGAGTCTGATGGGCCAGTCGAATCGCCGCTCAGAACCACTGGCGTCAAGGGGGAGAGGGTCCGCATTCCACTACACCATGACTTTGCAAGAGTGAATTGGGATACGGTGAAAGGGGCAACCTACTACGAGGTATATCAAGGCACTGTTAGTGATCCCAACTCGTTTCGCTTCGACTCGGAAGTTAGCGCTCCTCAGGCCAGTTACATGGATCCAGCTCCAAATGTAGTCTTTGGTGCCTTCCGAGCTACCGCCTACAAGATTAGGGCATGCAACAAAGCCGGCTGCTCTCCATTCTCGGAATCCATTGCAGTACGCTAGAGAAGATAGCAATGAACGCTGAGTGATCACGCACCTCGACACCCATTCCCGCATGTGGCTTTTGCAGAGCACCAAGATGGTGTAGCTTGGCTATTCGTTGTAGTTCATACGACTTGCCAGGCGATTCCCTGATTCTGAAACTGAGCGAAGGCGGCGGCAGACTCTAGCCCTGATGTGCCAGACGTTGGCTTGCCGAAGGCGGGCAACTTAAGCGGCTCGCCGCATCGAAAGCTCCCCACAGACGGACACAGTACAGTATCATAGGCCCATCCATAGGTAGCATCTCGGAATCAGACTAAGCGTGTGAAAGGAAGCACTCCATGCTCGATCTCGCCATTATCGGACTCAGTCCGCAGCACCCGCGTTCTTTTTCCCTGCTAATCAATGAGGATAATCCCAACGGGGAAGGTCTCAACGGTGTGGCCCGCATCTCGATGCTCTGGGACCGCGACCGCGCGGCAGCCGAGGAATTCGTTGCCGAGCATGGGCTGGATGCCGTGCTCGACGAGCCAACCGCGGCGATCGGCAAGGCCGACGGCGTGCTTGTGTTGGAAGACCCCGGTGATACGCACCTGGAGTTGGCGCGGCCGTATCTTGAGGCCGGCGTGCCGACGTTCGTGGATAAGCCCTTTGCGCTTGGCATCGATCACGCCAAGGAGATGGTGCGGCTGGCCCAGGCGCACAATACGCCGCTCATGTCGTCGTCGGCGCTGCGCTACGCGCGGGAAGTCATCGACTTCAAGGCCAATGAGAAGGAACTGGTGGGCGAGGCGCGGGTCGCCGTGGCCACCGGCCCGAACGAGCTCGTCTACTACGGCATCCACGCGGCGGAACTCTTCTACACGGTGATGGGGCCCGGCATCGCGTGGGTGCGCAACGAGTACACGGATGAATTCGACCTCGTCCACGTGCGTTACACGGACGGCCGTGCCGTCACTATGCAGATCATTCGCTCCGCCCGTTACGGGTTCCTGCTCAACGTCTACGGCACCGAGGGCAGCGCGGAAATCGCCGTGCGCGACGCCAACTTCTTCTATGCCGAGCAGATGCGCAACGTGGTGCGCATGATACAGACCCGGGAGAATCCGATCCCCCACGAGGAGATGCTGGAGATTATTGCAATGCTCGTGGCGGCGAAGCAATCCGGCGAGACCGGCGAGCGGGTGGATTTGTCGTCAGTGCTTTAGTGCGATCGCAGTGCCTTGCTCGATACGGAGTTTGCATAGCAAGCGAAGAGGCGGGGGACAAGCCCCCGTGCTACGAAGATGGGGTGGAGACACGAACGTCATTCCCGCGCATGCGGGAATCCATCTTTTCTTCGCTCACTCCACGCAATCATGTGTTAGTGGCGGACAAGCCCCCGCGCTACAGTGTGCTAACGAATGCTGCGGTACTGCGGTGGCTTGAACTTGATGGATGGAGTAAGCGGTAGCATAGGTCTGTAACCTGTGCTCAATTCGGTGGATTGGCGGGATTATCCCACGTCACATGAATATCGCGCAGGTTGCAAACCTACGCTACCGGCGCCACAGCCTATCGATGTGGATGCTTCGAACCAACTACGCAAGAGCACAAAGTCTGCAAAAGGAGCAATAGCCAATGCGCATCGTTGACGTAGATGTAATTCCCATCGCCATTAGCGATCCCCCGTTACGCAACTCGTGGGGCGTGCACGAGCCCGTTGCGCTCCGCTCCATCGTGCGCCTGACTACGGACGACGGTTGTGTGGGCTGGGGCGAGACATACGGCGGTGAGGAACTAGCAAATAAGCTGCAAAGCGCCGCGTCACTTGTGCGGGGCCAAGACCCGGCGCAATTCAATCGGTTGCGCATCCTCATCAACAATGCGCCGGTTTTTGCCGCCTACGAAACGGCAATGCTCGATCTGCTGGGCAAGGAGAGTGGTCGGCCCGTTTGCGACGTACTCGGCGGCAAGATTCGCGACACCGTACCTTATTCCGCGTATCTCTTCTATAAGTATGACGGTGACGACGAGTGGGGCGAGGCTATGAGTCCGGAGCAGCTCGTGGCTCAGGCGGAGACATTTGTAGAACGCTACGGCTTTCAAACGCTCAAGCTCAAGGGAGGTGTCCTGCCGCCAGTAGAAGAAGCCGAGACCATGCGCCAACTCCGCAACCGCTTCCCAAACTATGAACTGCGCATTGACCCGAACGCCATTTGGTCGGTGGAGACGAGCATCCGATTCGCGGGCTGGGTGGAGGAACTGGACCTGGAGTACCTTGAGGACCCGGCACCGGACTTGGCGGGCATGGCAGCCGTGGCGCAGGCCACGCCTATTCCTTTGTCCACGAACATGGTGGTCACCGCCTTTCCCCACATCGCGCCGGCCGTGCAGATGGATGCCGTGCAAGTGGTGCTGGCCGATCACCACCACTGGGGCGGGATGCTGGCATCAATCCAACTGGCGAAGATCTGCGAGACCTTCCGCCTTGGTATCTCCCAACACAGCAACAACCACACGGGAGTCTCACTGGCGGCAATGACGCACTGGGCGGCCGCAGCGCCGAATCTCGTCTACGCTTCGGATACGCACTATCCGTGGAATGAAGAGGATGACATTGTGCAAGGCGCGCCGCTGCAATTCGTCGACGGCGCCTTGCCGGTCCCGACGGGACCGGGCCTGGGCGTGGAGGTGGACGACGACCGCCTGCAGGAGGCCCACGAGCGCTACCTGCAAAACCAGGCGGCAGGCAGAGACGACGTAAGCGCCATGCAGGAGCGTGATCCAAGCTGGCTGCCCATGCGGCCGCGCTGGTAGCACGACAATTTCAGAACGTCTGTAGTGATGAGCTGAAGCTACGTAAGCGTAGCCTGGCGCGCAGGACTGCGCGATTCTCCCGACCACGTCAGGTTAGGCTTGCAGGACTGCCGCGCTGCGGCGGACGGCACCGGTGGGTCGCGCGCCCTGCGTCCGGTCCGGCGAGAACCTCTTGCCGGCGTAGATCCCACCGTGCCTGGAGACCACGAGGCAGGTCACACCGCAATTCGCAGGCGTTCGCAGCGAGAATTCTCTATAGGATTGAGCTTGGGAACTCACCGAGGGTGAGCGCAATCTCGAGCTGTCGCTCGCCGCGCAGCACCGTTAACGCCAGCCGATCACCCGGCTTGAGGCGAGACAAGATGCGATAGAGCGTACTCTCGTCGACGAGCTCATCAGAGTTCACGGCGATGATGATGTCGCGGGGCTTCAGTCCGGCCTTGGCCGCCGGGCCGCCTTCTTCCACCCGCAGGATAACCGGGCCGGCCACGTTGGGCAACTCATTCTGGATCGCAAACGTTGGGTTGTTGTAGTTGAGCCCCACACCAATGTACGGATGCACAACTTCACCGGTTTCGATGATTTGGGTCGCAAGGGGCTTGGCGGTATCGATAGCGATCGCAAAGCCGATGCCTTGCGCTTGCAGCCCAGGCCTAATGAGACCGGCGCCGAGCGTGTTGATGCCGATGACACGCCCGGCCAAATCTATCAGGGGTCCGCCGGAATTGCCCGGATTGATCGCCGCGTCGGTTTGAATGAGATCGAAGAGGAAGGTCTCGTCAGGGCGCGCGGTGCGGCCGGTGGCGCTGACTACGCCGACCGTTACGGTCGGGCCGCCGGGCAAGCCGAGGGCATTGCCGATGGCGATTACCCATTGTCCGATTGCCAAGTCCCGCGATGTTCCCAGCGCCACTACCGGAAGATCATCGCCTTCAATCTTTAGTACCGCCAAATCGGTCCGTGGGTCGCGGCCGACCGTTTCTGCCTCAAACAACCTTCCGTCCGGCAGCGTGACGGTGAGCCGCTCGGCGCCGGCGACTACGTGATTGTTGGTGATGATGTGTCCGGCAGCATCGATGATAAAGCCCGAGCCTGTCCCCAAGGGAATGAGTACCGGATCGCCCGAGGGCCCTTGCCGCGTTTGCTCGTTTGCTACCTGCACTACCGCCGGTCGCACGCGGATTACGACATCTTGCACGATGGTGCGAATATCACCTGTAGTGTCAATTCCCGGCGCCGCAGTAGCAGGTGCAGTCCGGATCGCTGCTGAAGTGCCATCTGCTGCAGACTGTGTCTCTGGCATAGCCCCCGCACCACAACCACTTACAAGAAGCGCCACGGTGAGCAGTAGAACTCCTAGGAATTTTCGGTTTCGCAAGTTGCCCACTTTACACCTCCTGTGTATTGGTAAGTAGCAGCCGTGTGTTTTCATTATCATCTGAGAATCTGAAAGTGTTCTGAGACGGCTGTATATTCCCACTGTCTTCGAGCTTGGGAGCAGCACTTCTGCCCAGATGCGCAATATCTGGGTGCGTGGCATTGTGGTAAGAACCGCTCGGACCGGCCGGGAGTTTTGCCGAAATGGCCGACCGGATGTGCCGGAGAGTCGAGCACGACACATTCACTCAAAATTCGTTCTGCGCATGGTCTTGCCTGCCGCGGAGCCGCCGGTCACGCTTCGCTCGGCGGGCCGACCGAATTGAATGGGCAGGGGTCTGGCCCGTGCCTGCGTTGACAGCACGGGGCTCGATGCCCCATGCTAGGGCAAATGCGGCAATTGAGCGCACGCATCGGAAACGATGGCGGTGCCATGCGATGCGGGAAATTTCCTTCCCCCTATGACCTAGCTGAAGAGGAGCGCACAACACATGGCCAACGACAAATTCCGCGTCTGCATCGTCGGCACCGGCGCACGCGGCAATGCCCACGCCAAAGCGTGGGCGGCATCCGGTGAGGCAGAAGTGGCCGCAGTGGTTGACGTACTCGAGGACCGCGCGCAGGAACTGGCGGCGGCGTATGGAGCGCCTCACGTTTTCACCGACTATCGCGAAGCGGTGCAGCGCGAAGACATTGACGTGGTCTCTATCTGCACACCGGCATTCTATCACGAAGAGGTCACGATCTTTGCCGCCGAGCACGGCAAGCACATGTTGAGCGAGAAACCAATAGCGATGCGGCTGGATCAAGCCGACCGGATGATCGCTGTCTTAGACGCAACTGGGGTTGTGTTCGTCATAAACTTTCAGAGCCGCTTCGGCGATGCTCCCGCGGCTGTGCGCCAGTGTGTCCGGGACCGCACTCTCGGCGGCCCGCTCATGTTCCGCATGCATTCCGCCACTCACATTCGGCCCAAACTGGCCATGCACGACATGGACCGTGGCAACGGCGGTCCGCTGAACGACTTCATGACGCACTATTTCGACTACTGGCGCTGGCTCACGGGCACGGACCCGGTGCGGGTAAGCGCTCATGGGTTCACGCTTGCCAAGAACCGGCCCGAAATTGCCCACTTCGAAAACAAGGCGCCGGATACGGCCACAGTGGCGCTGGAATACGGCAGCGGCGACCTGGCAGCGTTCAGCATCTCGTGGGGTCTGCCGCCGGGCGTGCAGCCGGCAGGGCGGATTGACGACATACTTGGACCCCAGGGGGCGCTGGCGCCGAGCCGCCCGAACAGTGAATTCAAGATTCTCCGCGAGGGCGGAGCAGTAGAAGAGTTCGGCCCCTATAGCGGCGATACCCAGGTGCTCTTGACACAGCACGCGATACGGGCGATCCGAGGCGAGGAGCCGGTGCAGGCAAGTGCGGCGGACGCGCGCATTGCCCTGGCCGTAACGTGGGCCATTTATGAATCGCTAGAGCAGAATGGCGATCCGGTGGATATTGTCTTGTAGTCACGCCATCCTCCGCAGGCAGACCGCCGCGCAGGCCGGCGCCGCAGTCTCCGGGTAACGGGCCTAGCTGCGAGGCGGGGGACAAGCCCCGCGCTACAGGGACGAGACACGGAGGCGGGGGACGAGCGCCCGCGCTACAGGGACAAGACACGGAGGCGGGGGACAAGCCCTCGCGCTAAGAAAGTCCGGCGTGAGGCGCTGACCCATGTGCGCAGGTTCGACAATACAAAACTCAGTTACCACCTAGTAGTACATCCAACGTGCAAATGACACACGCGCATGGCCTCAACTGACAACGCAGCGCCCCGACCACCGCTCTCGGAACACCGCTACCTTAAGCCGCTCATTCTCTTTCTGACGATCTTCTTCCTCAACGCCACCCTAGGTGCGCCGGGCCGTACGCTCTTTCCCGTCTACGTTGAGAAAGTCCTTGGCGGCTCGCCGATTCTCACGTCTACGCTCTTCTCGCTCCAAAACGTTATACGCATCTTTGTACTTTTTGCCAGCGGCCTGCTGGCGGACCGGGTGGGGGCGAAGTACATACTGTTGCTGGGCATGACGGCGGTGAGCATCGGCGGGCTCATGTTCATGGTGTCCGACACGCGGCTGCTCATCTTGCTGTCACTCCTGTACGGCGCGCTCTTCACGTTGCGCACCACCTCTTCCCGCGCTTACCTCGCCCTGGTAGCGCCGTTGGGAAGCATGGGCCTCATGGGGGCCCTCTATTTTACCGGGCCGACCATCGGCAGCGCGCTGGGCAACGCGGCGGCGGGTCCAATTGCCGATCTCATCAGCTTTCGCGCACTGGGCATCGCGATGTTGGTGGGAAATCTCCTGTTAGTGTTCTTTGGTCTCCTCTTCTTGCCGCAGATCCGCCTGGAACAGGTCCAGCAAACGTCGGCGTGGGAGATGCTGCGCTCCTACCAGGTTCTCTGGAAACGTCCCCTTATCTTGCGCCTCATTGGGATACGTTTTCTGCCTACGTGGTGGCTCGGCACAAGTTCGGTGTTGCTGCCCCTGCTCATCTTTCGTCTCACTGAATCGGTGACGGCGGTTGCTTTGTATGGCACCGTCATTGCATTGATTACGGGGTCTACGGGGCTCGTTGTCGGTTGGCTGTCCGACCGCATTGGCAGAGCCATTCCGATAATAGCGAGCAGCCTCACGCTCGCCCTCGGACCGTTTGGTTGCGCGCTGTTTGTAGACAACGCGCTGCTGCTGGCCGCGTCGGCGATCTTCACGAGCCTGGGAGGCCAGTGGCTCGCCTCATTGATGCCGTCGCTTGTGTTCGTGTCGGGTGGGGGACACGAGCAAGGGCGGCTCACCGCCATCACCGAAGCCGCATGGACGTTCGGCAACCTGGGCGGAACCATGGCGGCGGGGATTCTGATTGGCCTGGCCGCGCCGATTCCGTTCGTGCTCGCCGGCGCGCTCAACTTCGGCACGGTGCTGCTGGCCCTGCAGGCCGCGCGCATCCTGCGGGGCACGGATATCCACAGCGCGGGATAACGCTGCCTGCAAATCCTCATCGTTGTCTCCCGAGGCTTAGAGGCGGCGTGCGCCAACTCAAGGTGTTGCAAGGGACCGAATTTGCCACAATCGCCCCTAAAGTGGTTGACAGCTCAGGGCATTCTTATGACAATGAAGCTATGGGATGTATTCACTTTGCAGTGCTGCCTGTTGGCAGCCGCAGGCGGGAGGTCGAGTACACGGTGACGAGTTAGTGGGCAGGCACTCCTGCTCGCTGCGCGTAGTGCCTGCAGCTTTGGTCACGTGTGCGCAATACCTCGCCCTGAGAAGGAGGTAGCGATCATGACAAACGCGCAATCAACCATGCGGCAGGGCTGGCTCGCACGAGCGGTGCTTTCCGGCTTTGTTGCCACCGTACTCATGATTCTGGCCGCCGTGGTCGCGTACGGCATTGCCTTCGCGTTGGCCAGTGTCGAGCCCTCCGATCAGGCTGGCGCTCAGACTTACTCCACCTGGTTCAAGGGCCTGACCGATAACATCTTGGTCGAGTATACGACCGATGTATTCTACGCAGCCATTGCAATTCATCTCGCCATCGGTATGGGCTTTGCCCTCATCTACGCCTATTTAGTCGAGCCGCGCATTCCCGGTCCGGACGTAGGGCGGGGACTCGCGTTCGCGTTCATTCCGTGGGTGCTTTCGCTCGTGGTATTCCTGCCGTTGGTTGGCGTCGGCTTTCTGGGATTGGGACTCGATGCGGGCTTCTTGCCAATTCTCGGCAACTTGATCCTGCACATCGTGTACGGGGCCACGCTCGGCTTGATCTACGGGTCATTTGGAGACACCGTTGACGCGGAGAACACCGAGGTTTCTCAGGCAACGGCCACCGACACCGCAGCCATGGGATCGTCCGAGCGCATGGCGGCCCGCGGCATCGTGGCCGGCATTGCCGGCGGCGCCATGATCGGACTCGTTGCCGCGGTAATCGCCGGCATCAGTGGCTCCGCGGAAATGATGAATCTGCCACTAGCGGCGTTCGTGGTGGTTTCCGCAGTGATGGGCGGAACCGTGGGCGCGTTGATCGGTTCGCTCGTCGGGCTGGAGCAGTCTACCGCCTGAGTTAGCGGGGAGACCGTCCTGTTGGGCCACTCTTCCAGCGTAACGGTCTCAAGCACGTTTTCTTTGCGCTCGCGGTAGATCCGCAGTTCGACAGTGTCACCGGGTTGCTTGTTGGCGTCGATGTATTTGCTCAGGTCGTTCAGCTCCCTGACCGGTATGTCGTCGATGCTGACGATTATGTCCCCGTTGGCGCCAGTGACAAAGGTATCGTTGTTAAGCTTTGAACCGGGCAGAATGCCATAGACGATCACGCCCTGATCTACAGGAAGGTTGCATTGCGCAGCGAGCTGCGGCGTGATGGTAGCACCGTGGATGGGGAGCCAAGCGTGCTTCGGCGTCTTGCCCGCGCGCAAATCGGGCAATATTGTCTTAATCCGGTCGATGGGCAGCGCAAAGGCGATGCCCACAAAGCTCCTTGACTGGATTGCGGTGTTTATGCCGATGACATTTCCCTCCAGGTCAAGGAGCGGCCCGCCGGAACTCCCTTGGTTGATGGCTGCATTGCTCTGGATCATGCCCGTGATGGTGCGGCCGGCAAAAGAGTAGGGACGTCCCAATCCGGACACGTAACCCGGAGTCATGGTGTTGAGCAAGGTATAAAACTGGCTGCCGATTGCGATGACCTGGTCACCTACTCTTACGGAAGCGGAGGAGCCAAGCGGGGCAACGACGAGCTTGTCGGGCGGGATGCTGGCTCTCAGCAGCGCCACGTCCGATCCCGGGTCGGTGCCGACAACGCGTGCCACGAGCGGCGTGCCGTCATTGAGCGTCAGGTGCAGCGCTCTGCCGTCCTTTATGACGTGATAATTCGTCAAGATGTGGCCTTCCTCATCTATCACGAAGCCGGAGCCGGCCTCGCCAAATGGCTGGCCGATCCCGACAGAGTCGGAGGCTGTGGAGATGCGCACGACGCTCCCCACCATCCTCTGGTATACGTCGCCAATCCGATTGAGCGTTGCTGCCGCGACTACTGCCGTTGGCGCGGGCGGCGCTGTCGGCACGGCAGTTGGGACGGCGGTAGGCTCGGGCGTGGGCACAACCGTAGGCACCGCGGTGGGCTCGATAGTAGGAATGGGAGTAGGCTCTGCGGTGGGTACGACAGTGGGTAGCGGGACAAGGGGTTGCCGTTGCTCCGAAGCGACAGTTGTCCCTGAGGTCTGCCCGGCGGCGCTGGTCTCAACAGCGTCTGGACCGTCCAGGAGGCGCATGATGCCAAAAACCGTGAGCGTGGTACCAACGGCCACAACGAGAAACAACGCACCTATCGCGCCGGGCACCATGAGACGACTCCGCCACGTGCGGTTGCGGTACCGCAGCGGATCATACGGCTTAGTGCCCACGGCTCCCCTCCCGGGGCAACCGAACCGTGAACGAATTCCCTGCTCCCTCGGCACTCGTGACGGTTAGGGTGCCGCCGTGCTGCACTACCACGTCGTGCGCAAAGGGCAATCCCAAGCCGAAACGCTCGCGAGAAGTGGCCGCATCCGCGGACCGCGCAAAGACATGGGGGAGTTCAGCCGGCGCGATGGCATTGCCTGAATTCGTAACCGTAATCGTCACGGACTCCTCGGTGCTGTGCAGGTCTACCGATACCTCTTCCCCTGCCGGTGTACGCTCGCACGCGTCATCAATGATGGCAGCCAGCGCGTCGTGCAAGCCGCGGCGGTCAACCCGCAGCCGCGGGGTGCTCGGCAGATGGCACGTGATTTGCAGAGAATCTCCGTAGTGTTCACGTTTTTCTTGGCAGAGACCAAAGAGCAACGGCGCGAGCGACACCACCTCACGTTCCAGATCAAGCCCTTCTTGCGCGCCGATGGAGAGCGGAAGATTGTGCGCCCAACGGTCGAGCGCTTCCGTCTGGGCTTCCAGCCACACCACAACATCGTCATACGCCGTCACCCAGCCTCGTGGGTCGGTCTGTAAGAAGGCGCGCAAAGTACGCCGCTGCTCCGGCGGCAGTTCAAGCGTGCTTGGGTCGTGGGGGCGCAACTCTGTGCGCAGAAAGTCGTTGAGGCTGCGTTGCTGCACAATCAGCCGCTCCAGTTGGCTCTGTACATAGGCGGCGCACTGCGCGCGAAACACTGAAGTACGGCCCGCAGCCTCCTCGGCGACCTCAACGCGATCCAGCAGATTATTCAAGCTCTGGGCCAGCCAAGTGGGTTCTTGCAGAGACCCCGGCGGCACCAGACGCTCGTTTTCTTCACCAAAGGCGCGGATGCGCGCGGTGGCGCTGGCAACGTCTTCGATCGGTTTTGCGGCAATGTGCGCGAGCACTAATCCCAGGCCAAATGCAAAGAGCAGGCCCACGCCAGTACCGGCGATGAGCACGAGGCGCAGGTGTGCGAGGGTCTGTTCGACCGGCGCGAGCGGCCGCGCAATTTGCAAAATGCCTTCCGCCTGTGCGGGCAGGAGCACAGGGAGGGAGATCACACGATAGCGCGCGTCGGCAGGTGCCACGGTCTCAAAACTGCTCTCCTGCGGCCGTGCGCCGCCGGCGCCATAGGCGCTGTGGAGAAGAGGCTCGGAATGGCTGCCGATCGATTGAGCCAGCACGCGGCCGTCTGCGCCGACGAGCCGGAAGATCGAGCCGGATGGCGCGACCGCTTCATACGGGGTTGTGGAAACCGGCTGGGAGTTGGCTATCAGGGGTGAGTCGGTGGAGGTGAGGAAGAAGTCGCTCAGTTGCCGGCCTTCCGCAGCCAGGCCCCGGTCGAGTTGCGTGTGTAAACTGTATGCGAGTACGACGTACGCCGCGAGACTCAACAAGAGCAGCGCGACGGCAAGCACCGTAGTCGTCACCGCGGCAACATAGAGCCGAGTGGACATGTTACGCCTTCCTCATCATTTTTCCTGATGCAACGACTTGCGCTGCATTGATTAAAGCTACCACAGTGCTAAATGCCTGGTAAGTGGAACAGCGTGCTTTTTTGTCCGCTTGCTTCACTCCTACCCGGTGGCAGCCGACGCGGGTTTCAGAAGGCCGCCATGCTAGAATGGGACAATTACAAGCGCCCGCTTACGGCCCAACCGAAACCCGATATTCTATGGCTCAAGACGAATCTCCTGCCGCACCGCCGCTACGCTTAGATGACGCCACCGTTGATGGCATCTACGGCCCTGAAGGGCTGCTGGTGCAGGCCGGCTGGGAGCACCGGGCCGGGCAGCACGCCATGGCATCTGCCATCAGCGCCGCCCTCACCGAGCGGCAGCACCTGGTGGTAGAGGCGGGTACCGGTGTGGGGAAGAGTCTTGCTTATCTCATTCCGGCAGTTTTGGCTCGGCATACCGACCCGGACTGCGGCCCCATCATCATCTCCACGGCGACCAAGGTGCTGCAGGACCAGCTCTTTTTCAAAGACGTGCCGGCCGTGCAGCAGCTTCTGGCCCCGTTTGGGATCACGTTCGATGCCATCGTTGCGAAGGGGTTGGGCAACTACGCGTGCAAGCTCAAGCTGGACGAGGCCACCGGCAGTCTGATCCCGCCGGAGGGCTTGGCGGGCATGGTAGCGTGGTTGGGAGAAACGACGACCGGCGACGTGGATGAGCTGCGCTTTACGCTCTCGCCCGAACTCCGCGAGCGCACAATTGCCACAGACACCGATTGCATTGGGCGGCGCTGTCAGTACTACAAAGACAAGTCGTGCTGGTATTATCGTATGCGCGACGCATTGAGTAGGGCGGACGTGGTTATCTGCAACCACGCGCTGCTCTGCCTGAGCACGTTGGCAGAAATCCTCCCACCGCACGCATACCTCATCATCGATGAGGCGCACCAGCTTGAGAACTTCGCCTACGCGGCCTTCACGGATACCCTGACGCCGCGCAGCATTACGCGATTAATTCCGGAAGAACAGGGGCTGGAGGGATTGCGTGATGGACTGCAGCGGGGCGTCGCGACGTGCTGGGAGCAGTTCACGGCCTTGTTGCTGAAGCAGGGCCGCGGCGAGTGGGGCAGCCGCCAGGTATCGGTACCGGAAAGCCTGGAATTCGCGGCAGCGCCGGTTACGCGCGTGCTCAATCGCTACTATCAACTGCTCAAGGAGCGCCTGCCGCAAATGCCCAGTGAAGAAGAGGAGGCAAAGCTGCAGAAACATATTGAGCAGGTTGACGGCGTCATCAGCCGCATGGAGCGCTTCTGCGCGCCGACGCTGCGAGGCTCACTCCGCTACGTGGAAGAGGGCCGCAACAGCATTCAGTTGCACTACACGCCCATCGATGTGTCGGAGCCGCTCGCGCGGCTGGCGGAACGGACCCAGGCTACGGTGTACACGTCGGCGACACTGGCAGTCGGCGGCACCATGAAGTTCTTTGCTTCTCGTGTAGGAGCACAAAACTATCGGGAAGCCACGTGTGAAAGCCCGTTTATCTTCGAGGAGCAGGCGCTCATCTGGTCGCCGCGGCCGCGCGACCTGCCAGAACCCCCATCGCGTTGGGAAGGCGAGCAGGCCCACGCCTACCTTGCCGCGTTGGTCTCGCGTTTAGAAAAACTGGTCACAGCCTCCGAGGGACGCGCGTTCTTGCTCTTTACGAGCTATCGGGCCCTTGAACACTGTTATCAGGAGTTGTCGCGCCGCCTTGGCGACCGGTTGCTCTGTCTGCGGCAAGGCGAGATGCCGCGCCGCGAACTGTTGCGGGTTTTCATGGAGGACGGCAACGCCATTCTCTGTGCCACCAAGTCATTTTGGCAGGGCGTAGACGTGCCGGGGGAGGCACTCTCCGTCGTGGCTATCGACCGGCTGCCGTTCTCAGCGCCGTCGCCGCTATCCCAAGCGCGACTGGATGCGGTGACCGACGCCGGCGGCAACTGGTTCCGTGATCTCATGCTGCCGGAGGCCATCATCGACCTCAAGCAGGGCTTTGGCAGGCTCATCCGGAGTCCGGAAGACAGTGGGGTGATGGTGCTGCTCGACGCGCGCATCCACACCAAGTTTTACGGACGGCTCATCCTCAACTCGCTGCCCCCCGCGCGGCGCGCACGGGAATTTGCCGACGTGGAGCGGTTCTTTCGGTAGCCGGAGAATCTTAACTCACTGCTGGGGAGTGATGCGCCTTTCGGGCCGACCGCATCAATCTCATCGTTAGTTCCCCCTTGCGCCCGAGCCATGTCAACTGTGAATGTCTGTGGGAATGGGTTGGCGTCCCTGGCGCAAGTGCAAACCCGTTCGTACTTCGATGTGCTCAGCACGAACGGGAGCAGAAGCATACAGACCTAGGAACGGTTGTGGCAGCACGAACGGGAGCGGAAACACGCCGCCCTAGGACGGGCCGCCGCAGCTCGAACAGGTCCAGCGTCCGTACGCCGCTATTGCAATTCCGGTATCTGCGGCATGTGGCGCTGCGCCCAGGTCACGATCTCTTGCGAGAGCAGACGTTCGACACCGACTGCCACTTTGCGATCGGCGAGCAGTTGACTGAACGCGCGCAGCCGCAGTTGCGCCAAGGCGTTGGCTTCCAGGGGGACGTCGTCGGCTCTCTCAAGGACTTCGATGATATGAAAGCCGAAGGGCGACTGCACCGGATCGCCCACTTGCCCCGGTTCCAGCGCAAAGGCCGCTAGCTCGAACGTGGGAGTCATGACACCTTGGGGGAACCAGCCCAGGTCACCCCCGTTTTCTTTCGAGCCGGGGTCCAAGGACATCTCGGCGGCAAGCTCGGCAAAGTCCTCACCGGCCTCCAGGCGCTCCTTAGCAAGCGCGGCGTCTTCTTCGGTCGTGACGAGAATATGGCGGGCGTGGACTTGCGCGGTGCTGGTGGGCACGGCGTCGATTGCTGCCTGCTCCAGGAGCTGCCGCCACCAGAACACCTGCACCCGCCGGTCAAAGGTCTCGCGTGACATACCCGTCCCCACGAGGTATGCGTCCACACGGTTAGCCAGCGTCGGTGTCGGTGTGGGCACAAGCGGCGTGGGCGTCACTGGCGCCGCCGTCGGCGCCGGTGTCGGCGGCAGCGGTGTCGGAGTGGCGGCGAGGCGCGCGAGCTCAGCACGCATCAGCAAGTCGTCGGACTGTATGATGTCTAACTCACCCGGCACCGGCGTGGGGTCAGGCAAGGGCGGCGCGATGAACGAGAGAATGCGGTCGCGCAATTGCGCTTCACCCAGCGCGTCGAGATAGGCCGTGGTTGCTTCTTCCTGTTCGGCTTCCGTGTACGTCCAACCGCGGGCAGCGGCTTCTTCGCGCACGATGACGGCCTCGACCATTTGTTCCATGACATAGCTGGGCAGGTACTGTAATTGCTGTTCCTGTTGGGCGAGCAACCTACCGGCCGCATTGCTCAAAGTAGTGGGATCGTTCTCCCCCTCACTCACGAGTATCGGAAGAAGCTGCTGCACCTGACGCGTAAAGTACAACCGATGCGCGAGTTCCGTGCCTAATTCAGTGGCATAGGTAGACGCGCGGATGGTCGTGGACCCCACCCGCGCCACGGTGGTGCGTGCCTGCAGCACGTACTCGCTGAGGTAGGCGTACAGCAGAATGGCGGCAATGAGTGCGGCGATGAAGCCTGCACCCGCAATTACGGCACGCCGCTTTAACGTGTCTTTTTCACGACGCGAGAGGTGAGCGCCCCAGCCGAAAATCAGCGGTTGCCCCTCTTCCGCCGGGTGCTCCAGAGGACGGGCGATTATACGTTGTGTGCGTCGGTTAGATGGTCCCGACTTACGTCGTGGCATAGAGAGATTCTCGGTAATCCAGCGTCATGGAGAGGCCGAACAAGGATAGCTAGGGTGGTTCCCACAGTCTCGCCAGCGGCGCCGCTGCCTCCGAGCGCTGCGCGCTTTCCTGGCTGCGCTGTTACCGCGCTGCCAACCATCCCGGCAACAGAGCGTGTCGCCGGTTGCCGCGTGGCCAAATGAGCGGGCCGGGCACTTGTCCCGAAGGGCAAGAGCCACCAGTAAACGTAGCAGGTGCGGTCTGCGGCATCGAGCGCAGGCTCACGCGCTGGCGACAGCAGTGCGCTCACCGCGGGCGGGAGTGCTCCGGTGTGTACGGCAGCAGCGCCACCGTGCGCGCGCGCTTGATGGCAACGGCCAGTCGGCGTTGGTGCTTTGCGCAGGTGCCGCTTTGGCGGTGCCCCAGGATTTTTTCGCGATCATCCAGGTAGTTCCACAGGATGTCGAGGTTCTTGTAGTCGATGACCTTGATACCGTTGCCACAGAAGTAGCATGATCGCCGGCGACGGGGTCCCCGACCGCCGGGCCCGCGTCGGCGTTGCCCTCCGAAACGACCTCCGCCGCCACCGCCACCAAATCGACCGCCACCGCCTCCGCCGCCACCGCCGTAACGACCTCCGCCGCCGCCGCCGCCGCCGCCTCCGCCGCCACCGCCGCCGAACCGACCCGGCGGCCTGCCTCCTGACCTTTGTCCGTCACGATCAATCATTGTCTATCCTCTATTTGCAGATTATCTATCAGCATTTATGGGAAGTCGTTGGAAAGTGCTAAAAAGGAAGATCGTCAGGATCGATCTGTTCTTCCTGTTCGGCAGGCGAGCCGGCTTCTTCCATTGGTTCGCCGGACACACCCTGATCGCGGCGCGAGCCGAGCATCTGCATCTCAAACGCAGTGACGGCTAGAGAAGAGCGCTCCTGTCCGTCCTGTCCGGTATAGGTATCTAACCGCACGCGTCCTTCGATGTAGACCTGCCGGCCTTTAGCAAGGTAATTCGCGCAGGTCTCCGCAAGCTTGTTCCAGGCAGTGACGCGAAACCACTCGGTCTCATCTTGCTGCTGGCCGTCGCGGGTGCTCCAGCGGCGGCTGACCGCCATCGAGAAATTGCAGACTGGCGTGCCGCTGGCGGTATAGCGCAACTCCGGGTCGCGCCCTAAGTGTCCGATGAGCATTACTTTGTTGAGACCGGCCACGACTAATCTCCCTCACTTCCTTCTTCTGTCGCTGTCGCTGCTGCGGGCTCCGGCGCGCGGTCAGGCGTAAGCGGCGGCAGACCTTCGGCGCGCACCGTGAGGTAGCGCAGAATGGGTTCTGAGATAAGAAAGAGGCCTTCAAGGTCGCGCACCAGGCCCGGCGCATCGGCCTGAAAGTGCCACAGCACGTAATAGCCGTCGTTGAGGTGCTTGATCGGGTAGGCGAGACGGCGGCGTCCCCACGTTTGTTGCGCGACTATCTCACCGTTGTGGTCGGTGATGGTGGAGACGATGCGACCCGTGAGAGTCGCGAGGGTTTCGGGGTCGATCTCCGGGTGGAAGATCACGACGAGTTCGTACAGACGCATGCAGACACTTCCTTCCTCTGGGTTTGCCTCCGGTCGAGCGCGCGAACTGGGTGAACTCTTGTCCCAGACGGCACATGCCGAAAGCAGAAAGGTACTATTGTGGTGCCGAGGACCGGAGTCGAACCGGCACGAGCGTTAAAGCTCCTGGGAGTTTAAGTCCCATGCGTCTTCCATTTCGCCACCTCGGCTCGATAGACGCACTCTTGGTTGTGGGCGAACTCACTTCACTCCCAAGCAGGGACACAGGTCCTTGACTACCTTCAGACATTATATGTTGGCGAGACGGCGTCCTGCAACCAGGGCCAAGACCCTTTTTACGCTCCTTCAGACTTGGGCGCATCGGGATGTGGCTGTATCCACATACAGCCGTCGCTGTAAAACCAG
The DNA here is from genome assembly GCA_965207135.1 of Chloroflexota bacterium. Classification (GTDB taxonomy): domain Bacteria; phylum Chloroflexota; class UBA11872; order VXOZ01; family VXOZ01; genus VXOZ01. The sequence goes on from OZ242272.1 coordinate 803,837, forward strand.
ATGAAGCATGTCCAAGTGGGTGTAAGGCCCGCGCTAGGCCTCAGCGGCCGCCCTCCGGGGTACAGTGGTGAAACGGCACTGGCCATGTCGAGGGGAGAATTGGCCGTTAGGCCCGTCACTCCGGCGGAAGCCGGAGTCCAGGGCACGCAGAGAAGATGGATTCCCGCGTGCGCGGGAATGACGGAGACAGGCGAACTCTAGGTATTGGCAGGGGGACTACAGGTAATGGCAAGGGAATCAGATTGCGAAGTCTGTCAACGAATTAGTCAATACTTACAGGAATGTCATGAGCTCTATAGATCAGAGGCGAGCACAGCCTGCTAGAGCTGCACCTGCACGCGCACAAGCTGGGCGTACGTTCCGGCGGAATCCACCAGTGCCTCGTGGGTGCCCTGTTGGGCGACGTGCCCTTCATCGAGGACGATGATGTTGTCCGCATCGCGCACGGTGGAGAGCCGGTGGGCGATAACAAGAGTGGTGCGGCCCCGCATGAGTTCGGCGATAGCCGCGCGCACTTCGCGCTCATTCTCCGTGTCGAGGTGCGACGTGGCTTCGTCCAGGATGAGAATGGGCGCTTGCTTCAACAAGGCGCGCGCAATTGCAAGCCGTTGCCGCTGGCCGCCGGACAGCGAGGTGCCCCGTTCGCCAACAACGGAATCGTAGCCGCGTGGAAAGGTCCGGATGAACTCGTCCGCACTGGCCATGCGCGCGGCTGCCTCGATCTCCTCGTCGGTGGCATCCGGCCGGGCCATGCGCAGATTTTCGCGGATGCTCAGGTTGAAGAGGTAAATGTCCTGGGATACGAGCGAAATGCGGCTGCGCAGGTCATCGAGCGTAAAGTCGCGCAAATCATTGCCGCCAAACGTAATTCGTCCCCGTTGTGGGTCCCAGAAGCGCATCAGCAAATGCGCTACCGTGGTCTTGCCCGCGCCGGAAGGCCCAACGATTGCCACAGTCTGACCGGCTTCCACCGCAAAGGAAACTCCGGTCAGGGCCTGGGGCTCGCCGGGACCGTAGTTAAACCATACGTCGTCGAATTCAAGGGCAGGCGCAGCGGCCGCGTTCGGAGAAACTCCATGCCCATCGTCCACCGGCACCGGTTCGTCCTGCACGGCAAAGACGCGGCGACCGGAACCAAACGCGTTTGCCAACTCCTTGACGATGCGGGCGATTTCCGCAACCGGCGTAAAGCACGTCAACGCAAGCATCGTCGCCACCGGCAATGCCGCAGCCGTCAGGCCGCCAATGTCAACGAGATAGGCCCCCAGCATGAGCACAACCAACGCGCCCACTGCCTGTATGCCCTCGATGGCGCCTTGCTGGAACCCAAGTTGCTTGCCGTAGCGCACCTGCAGACCCGTGAGCGCATCGCTCTTGTCATGGATTTCCTGCAAGCGCCGGCCATCCTGCGAGAAGACGACAACCTCACGCAGCCCCTGCACGCTATCCGCCATGTGCGCATTCACTTCACCGAGTTCAGTACGCAAGCGGTTGCCCAGCCGGTCGGTGTGCCGGCCGATGTAATGCGGGCTCAGACCGACCAGGACGAGGAACGGCACCAGCGAAAGCGCAAGCAGCCACGACATGTTCAGCAAGAAGACGAGGGCAACCAGCGGCACCATGATGGCAACCAGAATGGGTCCGGCGGCATGAGCGAAAAACGATTCCACCGTCTCGATATCCGAGGTGACAACGCTCGTGAGATCGCCGCTGCGGCGGCTATACATATAGGCGGGCGCAAGGCGGTCCAGCGTGTCGAAGAGCTTGATGCGCATGTCGGCCAGGATGCGGTAGGCCATGTCGTGCGAAATCCAGGCCTCAATCCAGGTAAAGAGCGCTACCGTGACCGCCAGCGCGAGCACAATCGGGATCATTGGCCCCAAGCCGGCATCCGTCGCCACGCGGCCCGCGAGCATCGCGCTGGCAACACCCAGCGCGATGGTGGCGCCGGCCTTGACCAGGCCGCTGCCAACGGTAATGGCGAATTCCAGCCACTCCGGGCGGATCAGCCGCATTAGGCGGCTGCTCGTTTGCCAGGCGCCGAGCGCCACCGGCTGGATGGGCTTTGCATGGCCTGCGCTGCGCAGAAAGTGGCCGTCCTGGTCGGATTGGTTGTCACCTGCAAGCGCGGCGCTAGCGTCAGAAGCTCCCCCTACCTGGGCCTCTGCGGTGTCGCCGTTGGTCGCGGCCGGTGAGAGGGCGCCGTCCGGCTCGCCTTCCGCAGCGGTTGGCAGCCGCGATTGTGCCGCCACGAGACGGGCGTAAACCCCGTCATGCGCCATGAGTTCCCGATGGGAGCCACGCTCGACGCACGCGCCCTGATCAAGCACGATGATCTGATCGGCGCCGGCCACAGTCGAGAGGCGGTGGGCGATCACAATCGTCGTCCGATTCTGCATCAGCCGCTCCAGCGCCTCTTGAATCACCGCCTCATTGCCGCTATCGACGTGGGAGGTGGCTTCATCGAGAATGAGAATCGGCGCATCTTTCAGGATTGCCCGCGCGATGGCAAGGCGCTGCCGCTGGCCGCCGGAGAGTTTCTGGCCGCGTTCGCCAATGATGGTGTTGTAGCCGGAAAGCAGCTTTGGAATGAATTCGTGGGCGTTGGCCGCCTGGGCCGCTGCCAGCACTTCCGCGTCAGAAGCGTCCGGCCGGGCGAGGCGGATGTTCTCCAGCACCGTGCCATGGAAAAGGTAGGTATCCTGGGCAACGATGGAGATCTGCCGCCGCAACGTATCCAGGGGAATATCTCGCACATCGTGGCCGCCCAGCAGAATGCGTCCCGCTTGGGGATCGAAGAATCGCAGGAGCAAATTCGTAACCGTGGTCTTGCCGGCGCCGGAAGGACCGACGATGCCAAGCGTGGAGCCGGCGGGCACAGTAAACGACACTTCCTGCAGCGCCGGCCGGTCGCCGCGTTCGTAGGTAAACGTTACGACCTCGAAGTCCACTTCAGGCTCAAGCGTTGCATCACTCGCGACGGTGTTCGCTGCACCGGCAGCCGCCGGCGCGCGGTCCGCGGCATCCAAGACCTCAGGCTTTTCATCCAGGAGCGAGAACATACCGATGGCTGACGAGGTGCCGAGCAGACCGGTGTGGTATAGCTGATTCAGTTCCCGCATGGGTCGGAATATCTCTACGCCGAGAAAGAGGACAATCATGAGAGGGGTCAGTTCGAGCGTACCCTGATCGACGCGTATTGCTCCCCAGGCGAGCACACACGCGGCGCCGAGGCTCATGAAGAGCATGCTCACGCCGCCGGAGGCGATGTTGATGCCCAGCACCTTCATGGTGGAACGGGAGAGCGCACCTGCACGGTCGGCAAGCATGCGTCCCCATTCCGTGCTGCGGCCGAAGATCTTCAGCGTCGCGAGTCCCTGGATGGCGTCGATGAAATCTGCGCTTAGCTCCCGGTTTGCTTGCCAGCGGCCGCGGCTGGCGCGGTAGGTGGCCCGGCGAAAGAACATCGGCGCCAGGAACGTCAGCGTGGCAAAAAGCAAGAAGATTAGAGCCGAATGCCAGTCTAAGATTGTCATGAAGGTGAGAATGCCAAGGGGCGCAATACCGGCCACCACAAGTTGCGGCAAGTAACGGCCGAAGAACGTCTCCAATTGCTCAACGGAATCCACGGCCTTAACGACTACTTCGCCGGTGCGCTGTTTCTGCGAAAAGCCCGGGCCGAGACGCAATAGGTGCCGGTAGAGTGCGGTGCGCAGCTTGACTTTCATCTTGGCCGCCGTCTCGTGGGCCATGAATTGCTGCGCCATTGTGAAGGCGATGCGGAGCATCGGCAGCGCGAGCACACCGATCAAAATCACGATGATTTCGGTGAAGGGCTTCTTCTCGAAAACCATCGCCACGGCGGTGCCCGAGAGGGACAGGCGCGCCACACCGGTCGTCACTGCGCCCAGACCGAAGATGGCGGCCAGGGCAATCCGGCCGCGATGACCTTTCGTGAGGCGCGCGAGCCGCCAACTTGTGCTTAAGGAGTCTGCTTTCTGCGCAGTTGCCATGTCCGGCCCTTAACACCTCTTTAAAGCTCAATTATTTTGAGAATAATTCCTAATAGTGGAAGCCTACTATACCACGATTTACAATCCCACACAAGCGGAATCGCACCGGCGTTTTGGGGCTAACCTAATAGTGCTGCCCCTGGCGCCCGGGCGAGGGCCTTGGCGTGATTTCAATCTATTGGGAAAGGGTTTCTGAGGTGCTCTAGGGAACGCGTGCAGCACATGAAAGACACGACATGGGCAGCGGGGCGGGGATGGGAGGCACACACGCTGCAAGGGCAATCTGCATAGGGTCAATCGCCAAATAGAGACGAGACCGGGATGCTTTTCCCGGTCTCGTTTCGTTCGTGTTTGGACTGGCTGCCGCGGGCTGATGAGGTATCTGTTTAGTAAAGAGGGTGGTCCTGCCTCATCCAATTCACCGGCGCGAGAGATTCCGACGGTTCGTCGTCGTCGGTGAGTTCGGGCTCGATATCCGTGTCGTCGTAAATGCCTTTGATTTGGTTTGATTCAAGAACCTGCATGTCAACGAGATCATCAAAAAAGCGTTCCAGCACCTTATAGCGGTCATACCACTCAGCCGGATCTTCAAATCTCTCAGCCCACTCCGCAAAATAGGTCACGACGTCTCGTACCGAAATTTCGTAGATTGTCTTTCTCGTGCACATGTAGTGGCTAAATTCCTTGAGCCACGTGATCCGCCTCCCTGTCTCCGTCCTTGAAAGTCGTCTTTGATTTGCAAGATAGGAGGTATAAACTCCAAGGACAGAATCCACATCGGTACTGCTCGCCATATAGTGCCTCCTTACACATGCAAACGAAGAAACTCTCGCATCGAATTGCTCTTTAATTCTAAGCTAAAATTAAGTATTCGTCAACCGCTAAGAGGCACTTAATTGGCGTGAATGCTGACATGTGCGCGCAATTTGATTTCAGTGCAGGATGCGTTTCCGCGCTCGCTGTGTCATAGTTAAAGTGTTCACCTACTCTCGACCGTTAGCGATGAAGACGAGCAATGAGCAGCATTACTACTCCCCCCGAAATCGAGAATTCTCCTGTGGAGGAGCCGCAAGGACCCAACGCCCCCCAACCTCAGGGAGTGCGCTTTTCTCAGCGTACCAAGGTTATGGTTGTGTTGTTGCTCCTCGCGGTTGCGGTCCTATTCGTGTATGGCGTGCGCGCCATCATCTGGCCGTTCATTTGGGCGGCGGTGTTGGCATATCTCTTGGCGCCGCTTGTATCCTGGCTGTGCAAACACTCGCGCCTGCATAGATTCTGGGTGACACTCATTCTCATGTGTTTCTTCGTTGGCGGCATGGTGCTGCTCTTCACGTTCGGCTATCCGCCGCTGAGTCGTGAACTCGAAGGTCTCCGCCAGAGTCTCCCCAGCATAGTAAGCAACCTGGAAAGCACGGTTGGAGAATTCGCGCAGGTAGACCTCTTCGGACTGGAGGCAGTGATTGGGACTTCCGGCGAACTGCTGGCGGGCGCACTGGACTCTGTTACTTCCCAGATGGTTGATGCGGCGTTGGAAATCGCGTTGCACGTGGTTGAACTCTTGCTTAAGTTCCTGCTCTGCCTCTTCACTACGTTCTATTTGCTGCTGGAGTCAAAACGTTTTGGCGTGTGGGCGCGGCGTATTGTGCCGGCCCCGTACCGGAACGAGTTGGCGGCGCTGGGCGGTCAAGTGGACCGCATGCTCGGCCGGTTCATTCGCGGCGAGTTGATGCTGGTGCTGATCATGTCAGTCGCAACCTACATCGGTTTGAAGCTGCTGGGCGTGCCCTACGCGCTGGTGCTGGCTCCCGTTGCGGGAGTGCTGGAGCTAATTCCCTTTATCGGCCCGTTCATGGCGGCAACGCCGGCCGTGTTGCTCGCACTGGTCTATCCCAGCCCGTTCGGTTGGTCGCCGGTGGTGAACGCGATTGTCGTGGCCCTCATGTACACCGTTCTGCGCCATATTGAAGACTATCTCATCATCCCGAACGTCGTCGGTCGTTACGTGCAGCTCAATCCGGTGTTGACGCTCTTTGCGATCCTGTCCGGTGGCGCACTCTTTGGTATTTCCGGTATGCTGCTTGCGATTCCTACGGCTGCTCTTCTGCGAATTGTGCTGAGCTACCTCTACGTCAAGCTAACCACTTAGGCCCTTGCATGCGTGTACGCCGCGCCGAACGCAGAGACATCGACGCTTGTATTCGGCTCGATTCTACCTATCAGACTCAGACCGTTTGGGCAATGGACACGCGCTGGGAAGGCAAGCGTCAGCTCGCAGGATTTCAAGTGCGCCGCTTGCCGCGTGTCCTGACCTTGCAGCCACCCTTAGATCCGGATGATTTGCACGCCGATTGGCGGAACGGCGATCTCTTCTTGGTAGCGGACGAAGGCGGCGTGATCATCGGTTACCTGGACATGGTATCCCCACGTCGGCTTCGCACCGGTTTGGTGCAGAGCATTGTGGTCCGTCCCGATTTGCGGCGGCGCGGCGTGGGTTCCGCCTTGCTGCGCACGAGTCTTAATTGGGCGAAGCACAACCGGCTGCAAGGGCTGTGTATGGACGTGCAGTCCCGCAACTATCCCGCGATACAGTTCCTGCAGAATAATGGTTTTGTGTACAGCGGCTATAATGACCGCTACTACCCTACCCAAGACGTCGCGCTGTTCTTCGTCTACCGGCTGGGTCAGACCTAGAAATTCGTCTGGAAGAAGCGAGAGTGGTTGTTTAGGTGACTGCTCAGGGCGGAAGGGACTCAGTTACAAATGTCATCAATCAAGGGGAAACCAACACCAAGGGAGCACCGTGCAGCGTGAGCAATGACAGGACGATCAATATCGGTTTGATGGGGCTGGGCGTCGTCGGCAGCGGCGTGCTGCGCATCATTCGTGAAAAGGCCCGCGTGCTCGCGTTGGAAACGGACCGCAATCTGCGCGTGAAGAAGATCCTGGTGCGCGAGAAGGCGAAAGCGCGGGACATCAGCGTAGATGCTGCGCTTTTGACAACAGATCCCGATGAGATCCTCGATGACCCGACGATTCACATAGTGATCGAGCTGATTGGCGGCGTTGAACCGGCATATGCGTATGCTAAGCGCGCAATTCTGGCGGGCAAGCATCTCGTTACGGGCAATAAGGACGTGATGGCAGTCCACGGCCCGGAATTACTCCGCCTGGCCAATGAAGAGAACGTCGACGTGTACTTCGAGGCGAGTGTCGGTGGGGGCATACCCCTGATCGGCTCGTTTCGCTCGGACTTGGTGGCGAATGAGATCCGTGAAATCTACGCAATTATCAACGGCACGACCAACTACATCCTGACCCGCATGTCGCGGGAGGGCGCGGCCCTGACGGAAATGCTGTCCGAAGCCCAGCGCCTGGGCTTTGCCGAGGCGGACCCGACCAAAGACGTGGAGGGCGTCGACGCGGCGTTCAAGCTGGCAATCCTTACCTCCCTGGCCTTTCGCACCGAGGTCGATCCCGCGGACATACCGCGCACCGGCATCATGCAACTGGAGCCTGCCGACTTTCGCTACGCGCAGGACCTGGGCTATGTGATCAAGCTGCTGGCCCTCGCGCGCCAGGAAAACGACGCGCCGTTGCAGAGCGCGCGCTATGAAGCGTCGGTCTACCCCGCGCTGGTGCCGCAGACCGCGCCGCTTGCCAGCGTGGACGGGGTGTATAATGCAGTGTACGTAGTGGGCGACCTGGTGGGGAACGTGATGTTCTACGGCCGCGGCGCGGGCTCGGAACCCACCGCCAGCGCAATCGTGGCGGATGTGATCGACGTGGCCCACAATATCATCAGCCAGGTAACCAACCGCATTCCCTATACCATCGACTCTGCGAAGACCATGAAGCCCATGGATGAGGTCGAAACCCGCTTCTACTTCCGGCTGTGGGTGGCCGACCGGCCGGGCGTCCTCGCGAAGATTGCTTCCATCTGTGGGACCCATCACATTAGTATTGCGTCGGTAATTCAAAAGGAAGCAGATCCGGAAGAGCAGACCGCTGAAATCGTTATCACCACCCACGACGCCTACGAACGGGCCATGCAGGCCGCGCTGCAGGATATAGCCGCTCTGGACGAGGTGGCGCGGGTGGCCGGCTTCCTCCGCATCGTGGACTTGGGTGAACCCGTCCGTGTGTAGCCGAAAGGGCGCGGAAGCGCAATTGTGAACGCACGCAGTGACATAAATGCACGCACACCTGCGGCGAGCAACGCCTCGGGGGCTGTTTCTTCAAGTGTTTCACAGGCGGAAACGTCGAGCAAGCCTACGCCGTCTGGGCGCAACTTGCTGGCGCACTACCGCGAATTCCTGCCGGTGACGGAGCGCACGCCCCTCATCAGCCGCGGCGAGGGCTTTACGCCGCTGGTGCGCGCGCACGCCCTCGAGAAGCGCGTGGGGTGCGCCGAGCTGTGGCTCAAGCTGGAAGGCTGCAATCCCACCGGTTCCTTCAAGGACCGCGGCATGGTGATGGCCGTGGCCAAGGCGCTGGAAGAGGGCGCGCAGGCGATTATGTGCGCCTCCACGGGCAATACGAGCGCAGCCGCAGCGGCCTATGCCGCCGCCGCGCAGATCAAGGCGGTAGTCGTCGTTTCGCAGGGTAAAATCGCCCTGGGTAAGCTGGCCCAGGCGCTGATCTACGGCGCGGTGGTCATCAGCCTTGACGGCACGTTTGACGACGCGTTGCGGATCGTGCGTGAGATTACGGCCCGCAATCCCATCACCGTGGTCAACTCCATCAACCCCTACCGGCTCCAGGGGCAGAAGACGGCGGCGTTCGAATGCAGCGACGTGCTGGGCGACGCGCCGGACATCCTCGCCATCCCGGTTGGCAACGCCGGCAACATCACCAGCTACTGGCTGGGCTACCGGGAGTACCATCGGGCCGGGCGCACCACCCGCCTGCCGCGCATGTGGGGCTTTGAGGCCGAAGGCGCGGCCGCCATCGTGGAAAACCGCCCTATCGCTAACCCCGACACCGTGGCTTCGGCACTGCGCATCGGCAATCCGGCCAACTGGCAACGCGCCGTGCGCGCCCGTGACGACTCCGGCGGCCTGATCGATACGGTAAGCGACCCCGAGATTCTGGACGCTTACAAACTGCTGGCGGAGCGTGAAGGCGTCTTTGCCGAACCGGCGTCAGCGGCCTCCGTGGCCGGCGTCCTCAAAATGGCCGCCGCCGGGGAAGTCAAGCCCACCGACCGCATCGTCTGTGTCCTCACCGGCCACGGCCTCAAGGACCCCCAAATCGCCCTGGACGTGGCGAAAGACGTGGTTCCGGCCCCGAATGACGTACACGAGATCGAGAAGATTCTCGCTCTGCGGTAGTTGCCGCCGGGACTTGCGTACTGAATGTATCTACTGCTCCCCATCCTCGCCATGAAGCCAACGAAGGCCGCCCGGCCAGCCTTGGCCGCCCATAGATAAGATGGCGCGATAGTAGTCGTTCAAGCCGGTCACCGTGTAGTCATACAGCTTCGAATCACGCACGTAGTAGTTGGCAATGCCGGCTGCCGTGAACTGCTCCGGCTGCGTGTACCAAGCTTCAGGATCCTTGTGTCGGTTTACCAATTCGGCGTCATTCATGAGTTCCCAAGTGGTTGCTGGAGCGCCGTCAGCCTTTTGATAAACGACGCCCGAATTGGTGTCGACAGCCCCCCCAAGTTTCAGAACGATAGACTTCGACGATGACATGACCGCTGTAGGCCGCATTGAGATTGAAGAGATTCACAATACGACACGGAAAGCCAGCAACTTGATAAAGTGCACACGCCACGCGCGCCACGTCAGTGCACCATTCAGAACCTCTTTCAATGATCTGCTCTTCTGTCCCTCCGAAACGCATCGCATCCAGTCCACCACGTGGCCTCTTCTCGGCTAACCCTCGTGTGAGGTTAGCGATAGCAGGGATCAACTGCCCAGGATCAATAGGTGAGGGCTTAATTGCTGAATGGGCTTCTTCAAGAACGGGACGAGACCCCTCGACGTAGCCGATATGTAGGTCCGTGAATGCGTCGTATAGGTAGATAGCAGTATCTTCGCAGAGCCTTATCATGCTCGCCGCGAGTTCACGCTCGACGCTTCCTGGGGCGTGCGTATCGTTCTCGAGCATACGCTGGTACGCCTTGCCGAACGCTTTAGGGCCTGTTAGTGATGCGAGGTTTTGAACCATCTTGCTGCCTGATCGTATGTTTATGCAGGTGCTTGCGGACATCTTGGTCGCGACCGCTGCAAAGTTTCTGGCTTGCGCTCTTGGTGTGCCCAAACTGTGAAAGGCACAACGTTCCCTGCCGTTTACGGAGCAATGGCGCTAAGCGAGCAATGTACGCGCCAGTGCTGTTGCGTAGACCATGAGAGACCCTTGCGCAATTCTGCCGGGAGTCCATACGCAAGCTGGTTCGGCAGGGACTTCCCCTCACCCCGGCCCCCTCCCCAGGGAGAGTGAGTTTTCCCGCCTGCCGACCAAGGTTTTGCAAGGGCCTCTTCAGAGAGAGGGAGAATATCCACCCGCAGTTTTGGACTATTCAAATCTCACTACAACAAGAGGGAATTGCGGGATCAGCACGAAAGCGCCTCTTTCCTTGCCTCGTCGCGGTTGGCCTCGCTGGTGCGGCCCATGGCGCGGTAGATTTGGGCGCGGATGCTGAAGACGTCCCGTTCGTTGGGGCTGGCTTCCGCCGCCGCGTTGGCGTCGGACAGCGCCGCATCCAGGCGATTCTTGGCCAGAAAGACCTTGGCGCGTCCTACGTAGGCCCAACTCGCATGGTCGCTGAGTTGCAACGCTCTGTCGGCGTCGGACTCCGCCGCGTTGAGATCCCCCAAGCCGATTTGCGCCAGCGAACGCGTGTCGTAGCACTCGGCGCACTCGTCATCAAGCTCGATTGATCTATTCGCGTCTTCCAGGGCCTGCTCATATTGTCCGGCCTTCGCGTACGCCCAAGCGCGGGCGTTGTAGCCGAAACTGCCCTCCGGCGCCATGTTGATCTCCAGTGTCGCATCAGTGATGGCTTTATCGTATTGTTCCAACGCCAAGTAGACGGCGATGCGCGCCAGATACGCGCCGGAGTATTCCGGCACCATTTGCGTTACCACGTTAGCGTCCGCCAATGCGTCCAAGCAGGCTCCCACCTTGATGCCCAGGTAAGCGCGTACGCGATAGGCCTCCGGGTTTCCCGGATCGAGGAGTACCGCGTCGTCGGCATCCGCCAGCGCCTTTTCGTAGTCGCCCATGGCCTGGTACACCTTCGCCCGGGTCAGGTAGCGGTGGGCGGTCTCAGGATCCAATGAAAGTGCGTAATCGGCGTCTGCCAGTGCCCGATCGTAGTCTTCCTGCAGCAGGTAGACGTTGGCGCGCAACCCGTAAGCGTCAACCATACCGGGGTCGGCTGCGATGATAGTGTCAAGGTCTTCCAGCGCCTGGCTATAGCGGTCAAGCTGCACGGCTACGATGGCGCGAAGCATGCGGTACTGCGGATTCTCCCCGTCCAGTTCTACCGCGCTATCCAGTTCTCGCATGGCGCCATTAAAGTTGTATTCGTTGATGTACTCAATTGAGCGTTGAAAGTGCGCTTGGGCCGCGGCTTCCGTGCCGCCCCGCATATTGGCAACCGTACGCTGCTGGACCGGTTGCAGGAAGCGGGGATAGATGATGAAGGCAAAGAGCGCCACGACGGCGATGATGCCCACGACGATGATGCCGATGGTGCGCTCGCGCTGTTTCTTTATCAGCGACTCCCCGTCATCGGAGCCCGCATCCTGCGGGCGGCGCGCGGGCCTTCCGTTATCTTCGTTTTCGTCCGGCGGTTTTTCTTCGCTCATGGCTGCCTCCACGTCATCGTGATAGGAGCTGCGCCTAGTTCACTCTTTTGCTATTTTAGGAAATTCCACCCATGATGTCACGTCAAGGCCGCAGTTGGCAGCCTGGCCGATGCGGACGTCGCCATAGGCGCTGATGAGCATGAAGCCCTCATGAAAGGGCACATCCAGTTGCCGTGAAAGCAGCCCTGACATGTCTGCTACGGCTTCCCGGGTGGCGATTTCCAGCGTCTCGCCGTGCCCATAAGTAATCCAAGAGGAGTCCGTCTCCCACCACACCTTATCCCAGCCGGCGTTCTTTACGACGTCGATTTGCACCGTCACGTCGGCGGAAATCTCAATGGCGCCGCCGGTGGACTCCGCGTCGCCCATCGAGGCATGCACGTCACCCAAGCCAAACAGCGCGCCCGGCACCCACACCGGCAGATGCACCACCGTGCCCTCGGCAATGCTGTTGCAGTCCATGTTACTCCCGTTGATATCGGGATCGGCCGTGTACACTACCCGGTCGGGCAAGGCAGTGCCCACGACGCCGACCATGGGACGGGCAGGCAGGCGAATGCCGTTGTCCAAAACGAGCGTATCGCCTTGCACGTCCACCATCACGATGGCCGGGTCCGCCGCCGCGTCGTTAAGAATGCCAAAGCCGGGGGTAAAACGCAGAATGCCGGGAGCGACCAGTGCGACTTGTTCGATGCGGACGTTGAGTCCATCCCCGGGCATGGCGCCGCGCACGGTAACGGGGCCGCACGCGGGATTCGACTCGCGCGTCTTGCGCACGGAGAGGTAGTAGTCCAAGTCTTCACGCCGCTTGATGCGGCCGGTGGAGGAGTCATGGGTTTCCAGGGTAAGGTGGTCACCGGATTCGATCTCAGCAATCGCCGGCACGTCTTTATCGAAACTATAGGTGTAGTGCTCACGCGCGATTCGCAGCATCGCTAGCCTTTCATTGGCGAATGGTCGAACCCCTCGCCAGGGTGCGTCCTTTACGGGGACAATAGCACAGATACTTGGACTGTGCCTACTCCCTCACTGCTGACGGTCGTGTGAATGCGCGCAACTCGTGAACAGAGTACGCCGCGTGCAAACTTCGGTGGCACCTGCGACACGTAGTTTACATAAGGAGAGGGAGAGCGAAAATCTCCGCACTTCGCGACAAGCAAACCAGGCATGTCGGCGCTGCCCGGCATGGTATAATACACGCAACTAGCAGCATGATTGACACTAAAGAAAGCCAGCATATGCTCTCCCCGCGCTACCGGTGGCAGGTAGCAGTTCCTGCCCCTGATTCAGTATTCGATTCGCTGCCGGCCTGCAATCGGGTGGTTGTGCAACTCTTGTACAACCGCGGCTATACGACCCCGGCATCCATTCAGGGATTTCTCGAAGGCGAGGATACGCAGGAGCATGACCCCTTCCTCTTGAAAGACATGGACGTGGCGGTTGACCGCATTCTCCATGCCGTGCGGAAGGGCGAACTCATTGGCGTATTCGGCGATTACGACGCCGATGGCATCACAGCCGCTGCCTTGCTCAAGGATGCGCTGGAGAGCATTGGCGCGCGGGTAGTGGTGCGGTTGCCGCATCGGGTTACCGACGGCTACGGCGTCACAGACGCTGCCATCGAAGCCCTGGCCGCCCAGGGCGTCACGCTGCTCATCACGGTGGACTGCGGCATTAGCGCCATCGATCCGGTAGCGTTGGCAAATGAGCGGGGTATGGACGTGATCGTTACCGATCACCATCAACCGCCGCCGCAATTGCCCGCTGCCCGCGCCATTGTCAATCCCTGGCTGCCGGACTGCGGGTATCCCTTCCCAGAGCTTTGCGGGGCGGGTCTGGCGTACAAGCTTGCCTGTGCTCTGCTATCGTCCGCCGCAGCCAACGGCAACGTCGCGAATGCCGGTGGGCATGCTGAACTCCGCGCCCTTGCCGCCCTTGCAACTGTCGCAGACGTCGTGCCCTTGCGGCGGGAGAACCGGGCAATAGTCGCCGCCGGGATTGCGACGCTGCGCCGCACCGCACATCCCGGACTGCGTGCCCTCATGCAGGTGGCGGGTGTAGATCCGGCGACCGTCACTAGCGGTAGCATTGGGTTTGCGCTCGCGCCGCGACTTAACGCCGCCGGACGCATGGCGCACCCCCAGCTTGCCTTCGATCTCTTGACGTCCCGTGACCATGCCCAGGCGCAGGTACTGGCTGCGCAACTACAGCAGCTCAATCAGCAGCGGCAGGGCGAAACGAAACGTCTCCTTGCCGCCGCGCACCTGCAGGTGAAGCCCGCCCAGGCGGAGGAAGCCCTGCTTTGGGTTGAAGGCAGTGACTGGCCGCCGGGAATTATTGGGTTGGTCGCGGGTAGGTTGGCCGAGGAGTACGGCAAGCCGACGCTCGCAGTGGCTGTGGGCGACGCGGAAGCGGTGGGTTCCTGCCGCAGCATACCGGACTACGATATTGCCGCGGCGCTTGCCGCGCAGGGACAGCTCATGCGGCGGCATGGCGGCCATCCCCAAGCAGCGGGATTTGCTGTTGCGAATAAAGAACGCGCTGCGTTGCGGGAAGCGCTGCAAGCCGACGCGCGCCGGTCGCTGGAGCCGGCACAGATGCAGCCGCGGCTTGAGATAGACTGCCAAGTGTCCGCGCGGCGAATGGACCTCGACATTCTCGATGAAATCAACGTGCTCGCGCCCTTCGGCGCCAGCAACCCGGAGCCGCGCTTCCTCAGCCGGGGCCTGCGCTTGAATAGCACACGCACCGTCGGCACCGATCATCTCCGGGCAACGTTTGACGTTGGCGGCGGCTCCATCAACGGCATCGGGTTTCACATGGCCGATCGCGGCGCCCATTTGTATCAGGGGCAGGCTGTCGATGTGGTATATTCGTTGCAAGAGAACACGTGGGGCGGATTTTCGCGCCTCGAGTTTCGTTTGCAAGACGTACAGATGGCTGGGTTCGACCGGGATGCGCCCGGCGAGTGACCCGAATTGGACGTTTACATGGCGCTCGCGCAATTCGCTACTTCATCAGAAGAAATGCAGTTGCACACGATCGAAGAGTTGATCGCGGCAGTAGCTGCGTATGCGAGCGACAATCCCTCAACCCGCAAGCGGGAACTCGGCCGCATTCGCCAAGCCTTTGCCTATGCCGAGCGTGCCCACGAGGGCCAGGTACGTAAGTCCGGCGAACCATTTTCGCAGCATCCCCTCTGCACCGCGCTGCTCCTCGCAGAAATCCGCATGGACGCCAGTACACTTTGTGCCGGCTTGCTCCACGATTGCGTGGAGGATACCGACGTAACCCTGGACGACATTCGCACGCAATTCGGCGACGACGTGGCGCTGCTCGTGGATGGCGTTACAAAACTCACCAAGCTCGACTTCTTGAATCTGGAAGATACCCAGGCGGAGAACCTGCGCAAGATGTTCCTAGCGATGGCGCGGGACATCAGGGTCGTGATCGTCAAGCTCGCCGACCGTCTGCACAACATGCGAACGTTGGCGTACGTGGAACCGGATCGGCAGCGCCGCAAGGCCCAGGAGACTCTGGACATCTATGCGCCGCTGGCGAACCAGTTGGGGATGGGGCACTGGAAATGGCAATTGGAAGATGCGGCGTTTGCCGTGCTCCACCCGGACGTGTATAAGCAGATTGAAGACACTTTGGCTGAGAGCTCGTCCGCGCAGGACGATATTCTGCAAGAAGCCGTGGAGACGCTTACGCTTGAGCTCAAGCAGGCAGGCATTCAGGGCGAGGTAAGCGGCAGACCCAAACACATCACGAGTACGTGGTTCAAGATGCAGCGCAAGGGCGTGGGCATTCAGGAGATCTACGACCTCATCGGCGTGCGCGTGATTGTCGATACAGTGCAACAGTGCTATGCGGCGTTGGGACTGGTGCATACGTTGTGGAAACCGATTCCCGGGCAGTTTGATGACTACATCTCGATGCCCAAGTCGAACAACTACCGTTCGTTGCATACCGCCGTCATTGGGCCGCGCGGCCAGCCGGTGGAGGTGCAACTCCGTACCGAGCACATGCACCAAGAAGCGGAGTTGGGCGTTGCCGCACACTGGCGTTACAAGGAGGGCGAGCGCGGCGCCAACGTAGACCAACGCTTGGCCTGGTTGCGCCAGTTACTTACCTGGCAGGAAGAGTTGTCGAGCGCGCGCGAGTTTGTCGAGACGGTCAAAGCTGACATATTCGAGGACCAGGTCTTTGTGTTCACGCCCCGCGGCGACGTGAAGGACCTCCCCGCCGGCTCTACGCCAATAGACTTTGCGTACCGCATTCATACCGACGTCGGTCACCGCTGCCTGGGAGCGAAGATCAACGGTCAAATCAAGCCGCTTGACACTGAGCTTCAGAATGGCGACGTGGTTGACATTCAGGTAAGCAAGTCTCCGAAAGGACCGAGCCGCGACTGGATCAACATCGTCAAGAGCAGTCACACGCGCGAGCGCATCCGCCAGTGGTTCAAGAAGCAGGAGCGAGCCGAGAACGTCGCGCGCGGGAGAGAGATGCTGGACAAGGAAATCAGGCGCTTGGGCCAGGGCGATTTAAATAGCGTGGACGAGGCGCGCTTCCGCACCATGTGCAAGTCCCTCACGCTCAACACGGCGGAAGATCTCTTCGCGGCAATAGGGTACGGGGCCATTTCCACCCGGCAGGTGGTGGCGAATTTGAGCCGTTCCGGCGAACAGGCTGCGCCCACAGCGCTCGAGACGGAAATTCTGCCTACCGAACCGCGCACCGAGAAGACCACAGGCACCGTGCAGGTGATGGGCGAAGGGAATATGCTCACTCGCCTGGCAACGTGCTGCAAGCCGTTACCCGGCGATCACATTGTCGGTTATATCACGCGCGGACGAGGTGTTACCGTTCACCGCCGGGACTGCCGCAACGTGCATAGCGTGAAGGATAAGGAGCGCCTGGTGCCGGTGGATTGGGGCGATCAGGTGATCAGTGATGACACGCTGAACTTGCCGCTCCAATTGGCGCAGTGCTGCAGTCCGCAAGCGAACGACAAGATAAAAGGCTACGTGGTTGACGGCAGTGTGGAGGTGCATCGGAGCGATTGTCGCCGCCTGCGCCAAGACGGACCGCCCGGCACGAACGTTGGCGTCTCTTGGTCGCGAACGAGCAAGCAGCAGACGCTCTACCCAGTAGCGTTGCGCGCGGAATGCATGGATAGGCCGGGGCTCTTGCGTGACATAAGTGCTGTTGTCACGGAAGAAAAACTTAACATCAGCGCTGCCAGTGTCCATACCGATGGCGGCGCGGCGACGATTAGGTTCACGGTAGAAGTAACCGGCGTGGGCAGACTATCCGATCTCATGGCCAAGATCGAGCGCGTCAATGGTGTGGTTGGCGTCCAGCGGGACGTACGCACCGATCGCCCGCAGCCAGGCAACTAGGCGCGGCTGTCCGTCGCAGCGCGCAAACTCGATCGACGACTCTACACGCGCAATCAATGGCGTGCCGGACGCACTTCAGTCCAGGTCCAGCGCATGGGGATTGAACCCGGCGATATCGAACATAGAGTAGGCGTAGCCGCTCGTCTGGCCGGCAAACTCAGAGGCGGTGAGTGGCGCGGCAGCGGTCTCCAGCGCCATTTGCGCGAAATACTTGCTGACCGGCGCAAGTTCTGCCAGCGCTTCAAATTCGTGGGGTGCCAGGAATTCAGCCCGATCGACTTCCTCCCCGTCACACTCGGGGCCGCCGCCGAGGTCTTTGAGGGTGAAGACGATGTAGACGTTGCTATCGCGTTGACTAAGGCTGTTGCGCGCCGCCAATACGCCTTGCACTTCCGTACGGACGCTGGTTTCCTCAAAGAGTTCGCGTACTACTGCTTCCTCAAAGGGCTCGTCCTGCTCAACGTAGCCGCCCGGAATGGTCCAACGCCCCTTGCCGGGGTCTTGACCGCGCCGAATAAACAGCACCTTGTTGTCGCGCACCACAATGCCGCCCACGCCGAGGGAGAAGGTGCTGAAGTGAATGAAGCCGCACGCCTCGCACGTTGCACGTTGACGCCCACCATCCGGCCGCAATGATAGTGATTGGCCGCAGCGGGGGCAGTAGCGGTAATGGTTTGGTACTGTCGGGAGATCTGCCATGATCCACTCTCGTTGGGTGCTGACGCTCTGACTTGCTTGATGATATGGTGCACCACACACCCAGTCAAATTGCGAGAGTGCCGGCTGTACTGGTCATGCCAGTTGAAGTCATGTGGTGGGTACGGCTCACCGAGGCGAGGGATGACAAGACGCGCGGTTGGGCAAATGCGAGATAGGACAGGCTGCTCCGGTAGTTTACAATGCCAGTGGAGGCGGGGCGTCTCCCCCGAGGAAGAGGATTTGCGCTTGTGGGAGGCCTGCGACACATAACTCTTCCGCCACACCCGACACCGTACCTGCACGTATCGGCAATTACATGACATGAACATAAGGAGCGGATGCATGGGAGATCTCTGCTTTGGCACAGGCGAGAAGATCGTCTTCATCGGCGATAGCATCACCGATTGCGGGCGGCGCACCGAGCAAGACGGTCCATACGGGAAAGGCTACGTGAGCCTGGTGCGGGCTTTGCTTCAAGCGCGTTATCCGGAACGCGCGCTAGATATTGTCAACCGCGGCATTGGCGGCAATACCATACGAGACCTGGCGGCGCGTTGGCAAGAGGACGTAATCGATGAGGAGCCGGATTGGCTCTCGGTGAAGGTTGGCATCAACGACGTGGGGCGTCTTATTATTGGAAATCTTGCAGACCACGTGCGGCTCGATGAGTACGAAGCAACCTACCGGTCGCTTCTCCAGCAGACTCCGGCAGTTGCCAACGGCAAGCTCATTCTTATGGAGCCGTATGTCATTGCTCCGGCGGTAGACGATCCGGCAGCGGCTTCAGGTGCGAGTCTGGCAGATGTGCAGCAGCAATTCGGCGCTCTGCGCGCCAGCGGCGCGCAGGAGGGTGCAATCCTCACCGCCGGTTGGATGTACTTCCGGGCCTATATCGATTCCTATATTGAGGTGGTGCACCGCCTTGCGGCAGAATACGACGCGATTCTCGTCCGCACCCAGGCCGCCTTCGATGTAGCGATGGCGGCACAGCCGCCGGCGGTTTGGGCGGCGGACCGCATCCATCCCGGCTTGCCCGGCCATGCGGTCATTGCCCGCGCGTTTTTGGCGGCCGTGGGGTACGGCGACGTTTGAGGCGACGATTCTATACACTCCGCTTGGGACAGGATAGTTGAAAGGGAGCGTCAGGCTATGCCGGCAGGGCAGCGCCTGAGTGAGTACCAGAGGCCAATTGAAAGAGTGTTCGATTCCGGAGAGTTAAGGGAGGGTCGTGTGAGCACAAAGCTACGGGTCGGTATAGTGGGTGTAGGCGGTAACGGGGGCCGGTTCCTCGACGCGTACGCCACCAATCCCCGCGCGGAAGTGGTCGCTCTCTGCGACATTCGCGAGGACCACCGCCAAGCGTTGCAGGATAAGTATCAGGTGCCGTACGGTTACGACAGCATTGAGGCGCTGTTGCGACACGATGAAGTGGACTTGGTGTCAATCCACGGGCCGGACGGCCTCCATGCGCCCTTTACGCTGGCCGCGCTCGACGCTGCCAAGCACGTGTTCGTGGAAAAGCCCATGGCCACCACCGTGGCGGACTGTCTGCAGGTAGTTGAACGCGCCGACCGCGCGCCAACGCGGATGGCAGTCGGGCATGTTCTCCGCACGCGGCCGTTCTTCCGGATGGTCAAGGAGATGGTAGACGCGGGAGAGCTCGGGTCACTCCATGCTATGCGTACGCACTATCTCAACGACGCGATGCGGCGAGGCCCCCGCTTTCTCGACACAGCAAACAGAAGCTATTCTCCCCCCATGCTTACCATGGGCGTGCATCCGGTAGACTTAATGCGCTGGTACGGCGGCGACGTCACTCACGTGCAAGCGATGGGGAATCAGGGCCTGGCGCTGCCCGGCAATCCCATAGACGATTCGGTTACGGCGGTGTACCGCTTTGCCTCCGGCGCTACCGGCAGCATAACCGTGTGTTGGGCGTCGCACTACGTGTTTGATTCCTTCTACGGCCTGGAACTCCACGGCAGCCTGGCCAGCGTAGTCTGGGACAAAATCCATGGCAGAGAGCTGCACAAGGTGACGCCGCTGCCGCAACCGCCGGCTACGGGTCGGGACGGCTACGCCGCCGAGGTCGACAGCGTGGTAGACAGCCTCTTGGACGATACACCGCTCTTCTGCGATGTCCGCGAGGGCGCCCGCAGCGCCATCGCGTGCCTGACGGCCCTTGAAGCCGCCAAGACGGGTGAAATGCTGGCAGTGCCGAATCCCTAAAGTTATATCTCCGCGAGCATAGCAATGAGCGGCACAGCAGCAAGACTTGGTACAATTGACGTAAGCGATGGGAACTGAAACTGCCTGACAAGGGAGTGGAGCGAGACCGATGGCGACAATGGATACCCACGAAGCCGTTAAACTCTTGCAGAGTGCGGGTCTTGACGAGGAGAAAGCCGAAGCGATTGTGCGCGTGGTGGGTGTGGGGCAAGACTCTCTGGCGACGAAAGCCGGCCTGGAGGCGTTGGCGCAGACGACCAAAGCCGACCTGGAAGCACTGGAATTGCGTTTGCGGCATGACTTGACGCTGCGCTTGGGAGCGATGGTATTCGCGGCTGCGGGAGTGCAAGTAGCCATTGTTGGATTCCTGCTCGCGCAATTCCTCCCCAATTGAGCGCACGGACTCAGTTGTTGTACTCTTCCTGCATGTCCATTGTCGCTGCTCTTGTAGGCCGTAACGCTGTGGCTCACTCTCCCACGTCTTGAGCTTGGCGGGCCTGTTCATGCTGTGTCGCGCAAAAGGCTCGGGACAGTCCTGCTCAACACGAACGGACTGAGGATTGGCGAGATGCGAAGAGTAGCGCGAGGGCTTGCCCCCAGTGCTGTCGCGCGATCAGGACGTGCGACTGAAGTTGGAGGACTCTCTCGTCTATACCCCTAGCTGCGGCTGGCCGTTCATGCTTCGACAAGCTCAGCACGAACGGTAGGCGGGTAGGTGAGAAACTAGATATAGCGCGAACGGGCAGGAGGCGGCTAAGAAAACTGGCTAACGGTGGCTGGGGAAACGGGCAAGAGGCGAGAAGCTAGATGTAGCGTGGGGGCTTGACCACCGCTCTCTTGTGCGGATCGGCCATGCTGCAATTGCAGAGGCAGATGGTTTGCAGCAAACGTGTATACAAAGAGAGAACCCGGAGAGTTGCACACTCTCCAGGTTCTTCCGTTTCTCAACCGGTTACGTGGTAAATGATCTGTGAGACCGTCAGCCTACAGGTTGGCGGCGTTCCAATCGTCCACGATTACCTGGCAGTCTTCCTCTGCCTTCTCAAGCGCCTGCTTGGCGGTGGTTGCTTCTTCGTTCCACCACGGAGTCATCGCAGCGGCGTAGGCGTCCCGCAACGGGCCGTACTGGGGATGCGGGAAGTACGGCTTGGCGTAGTCGGCTGCCCGCGCAAAGGCCAGCAGGTTCGCCGGATCCGGCGAATCCGCTGAGGGGACGAAGACTTCCTCAGCTATCGAGTTGATAGCTGGGATGATGTTGCCCTGGCCGCCGGTCCAGCTCAGGTGTTCCTCTCCAACCAGGAAGGAAAGGAACTCGGCAGCGGCGTCCAGCTTCTTGGTGGTGGCCACCGTGAAGATTTCCTCGATGCCGAAGAACGCGCCCTTACCTTCTTGACCATCGCCCATCGCCGTCGGCTGCTCGACGATGTCGAAGTTCACGCCGGCCTCATGGCGCCGGATCGGCTCCAAGCCCCACGTGCCGTATACGGCCATGGCGACTTTGCCGTTGGCGAACGAATTGAAGAACTGCGCGTCCTCTTGGCGGTTGTAGTCCTCAGCGCGCGGGCCGACTTCATACTTCGCCCAGTTGTCACGCCACCATTCGACCGACTCGAGTCCCAGCGGACCGTCTACCACAACCTCGGTACCGGAATCGTCCATGAAGCCCTGGTACATGCCCGCGATCCAATAAGCGACGTAGTGTATAGTCGCCACGCCCCAGATCTTCTCATCGGACGTGCTCAGGCTGGCGGACACTTTCTGCGCCGCATCCAGCCGGTCTTCGAATGTGTCGCTATCCTGCGGATAGGGCACGCCGGCCTTGTCGAAAAGGTCCTTGTTGTAGAACCACGCCGTGGTGTTGATGCCGATGGGCGCCGCAATCAATTTGCCCTGCCAGGTAAGACCATTCACCAGCGTCTGATTGAGCTGGCTCATGTCGTACTTCAGGCCCTTTAACAGTTCGTTGGCGTCGTACAAGATACCGGAAAAGGGATGCAGCCCCACACCAAACCAGCCCATGTCCGGCGCTGCGCCGCCCGCCACCGTGGCGAGGAGCTTCGATCTGGGATTGCCGCCAAAACTGCCGGCAACGTCCAGGGTGTTAACCGTGACACCGGTCTCCTTGGAGTTGTAGGTCTCCAGGATCCACTCCAGCCAGCGGGTCTTGCCGGCGGAATAGTGGGGCCACAGGAAGGTGACTTCCGTCGGCTCCATCATCGCGGGCTTTTCCGCCTCGGCAGCCATCTCGCCATCGGCCGGGGCCGCAGGAGCCATACCGCCCTGGGCGCAGGCAGCCAGCAATGCTGTGCCGCCGACAAGTGCCGCGCCACCGCGCAGGAATTGGCTTCTTGAAATGCGCTTCTCACTAAGCATGCAAGACCTCCTTGATTGGTCTTTTTGCACTACTCTTACCCTGTCTCAATCTGGTAGTCTACCTGATTGATCGCACTCTACATTTTACCACAACGAAACAGCAAATATGTGCTCACCCTTGCCGGGGTGCGAGCGCCCGTCGCGCCGGGGTGCGAGCGACCGCCGCTGCCGGAGCTGCTATGTGCACTTATGTTACTCCTGCAGCGTGCGCACCATGGCGATCTCGTCGCACTTCGAGAACTTGGGGCAGCGGTAACACTCTTGCCACACTTTGATGGAGAGCGTATCGCGCTCAACTTCCCGAAAGCCGCACTTGCTGAAGAACTTCGGCTCCAGCGTCAGCGTGAATACTGTCTTGATGCCCAGATCCCGCGCTTCCGCCACGCAGGCGTCGACGAGTTGACGACCGATGCCCTGGCCCTGGTACTCCGGCAGCACCGCCAGCCCACGCACTTCGGCGAGATCTTTCCACATGACGTGCAATGCGCAGCAGCCGGCGACTTTGCCGTCCTGGCGCCAGACCACGTAGTCGCGAATACCGCCGTAGAGCTCTGCGAGCGAACGAAAGAGCATGCGGTTCTGCTTGGCGTAAAAGTCGATGATTTGCTTCATCGCGGGCACGTCGGTTACTTGTGCCCGTTCCGCGGCGCCGGTGTTAACGAGTCGTAGGGCTGCCATGTTGCTGAATCCCGAATTCCTACTATTGTTCGTGGGAGAGAAAGAGAAGCGTTTACTCTATTATCGTACCGTATGCGTCAATTGTGCGTAAATCGGGACCTCTGCTTGTTTGGACGGTGTTGCCGCGGCAGGCAGAGGCGGGCGCAACAGGTGACCGGTACATAGGATTCAAATCTGTGAAATCCGACCGGGAGATTGGCGTGAATTCCTACCGACAAGGACCGTCACAACGGAGACCCCAGATTCCGCGAACCCTGTTCGACGCTGCTCTCGGGATGAGACGCTCTAACGAAGTGCCATGGTCAAATTGCGCAGTCTAAAGCCTGCCGCTACTCTCGCGATTGACCAGCACCCGCCGGATGTCGTCGGCAAAGATGACTTCCGAGTCATCTTCCGGCGCGTAGCCTATCACCTTGCGGGCATTGGCATTGCTCCAAAAGGCACGGGCATTGTTGGAGACGCCGTAGAAGATCTGAAACGGAATGCCGTGTTCGTTCTCAATGCTGGGAGTCTCAATTGACTTCACGAAAAGTTGCTGCAAGTCGCGCGGGCTGAGGTACGCGCCGAGGTTGCGTTTATAGCTCGTAGGGTCTTGCAAGGCATTGTCCGCGGGAATCGGACGCGGCGCGCCAATGCGCACCTGCACGTTTTCCAGTTTTCGACCCATGGCGCCGGTGGCAAAGAGGAACCCCAGATGCTCGTAACATGCCTTGGCCCAGCCGTAGTAATTGTCTGAGAGCGGCGGCGCCGTTTCATCCAACATTTCCAACGTGCGCTGCCGCAGCAGGTGCTCGTACCAATCGGCGGCGTGATTTGAGCTGGCTACCACCACCCGCCGCACTCCCTCTTCCAGGCTGGTCTGATAGACGTGGTAGGCCAGATCAAGGTTTGATCGCTCTGAGTAGTAGTCGCCGTCGTTCATGGAGTGCCCGGGCTTGTAGTTGAAGGCCAGGTGCACGACGGCGTCCGCCCCTGTGAAGAGCGCGCGATAGCTTTCCCGGTCGGTGTCACAGAGGTCGGTGATGGTGACACCCTCCACCAGCGCGCCGGTGCGAGTCCGGTCTCGATTATCGAGCAGGACAAGATTGTACCGTTCGCGAAACGCGGGCAGCATTTGCGACGCAACGTAGCCTGCGGCTCCGGTTACGACAACTTTCAAGCGAGCCATATGCCTTGTTCCTTAATTGGGCGGCGCGTCGTTGCCCGCGACATCTCCGTTACGAGCAAACGGTGCGAGCCCCAGTGAAGAGCAGCCGCATGCAACAGATGTGTGCGCCGCTTGTGGGATGCTCTTTGCCGCCAGCCTGCGCCCGGCACTATTCAATCGCGACCATCTGGCCGGTCTCACCCGACTCGTAGATCGCGTCCACGATGCGCTGCACGGTCAACGCCTCTTCGGCTTTCACCAGCGGCGGCGTGCCCTCTTTCACGTTCTTCACTACCTGGGCGAATTGGCCTGGGTGATTGTGTTCTCTGCCTTCTTCATGGGCGGGTGTGCAGTCCAGGAGTCCGGCATTAGGCACTTCCTTGAGGATCTTAAGCGGGCGCAACGTGGCGCCGCCCTCGGTGCCGCAGATGTAGGCATTTACTTCGTTCTCGATGTTAAGCGCCCAACTGGTCTCGAGGTTTATGACCGCGCCGGTGTCAAAGCGAATCTGCGCCGTGGCAAAGTCTTCCACTGTGTACCGGTCTTGGTCGGCATCTCTCCCGCGGGTAAACAAGCCCGGCCGCTTGGCCAGCTTTGTGAAAACAGCGCCGCTAACCGCAGTCGGCGTGGGGTGGCCCATGAGCCACAGCGTGAGATCGAGGGTGTGCACACCGATGTCGATCAGCGGGCCGCCGCCGTTCTTGTCTTTTTCCACAAACACGCCCCACCAGGGAATGCCGCGCCGGCGTAAGGCCAGCACGCGCGCGAAGTAGATGTCCCCCAACTCGCCCTGCTCGATAAGGTGCTTGAGAAACTGTGCGCGCTCGCCATAGCGGGACTGGAAACCGATCGTAAGCATTTTGTCATTCTGCTGAGCTGCGGCGATCATCGCTTCGCCCTCAGCGGCATTCATCGCCATCGGCTTTTCGCAAATGACGTTCACGCCTGCATTGAGCGCTGCCACGCTTGCCGCACAGTGCATGAACGGCGGCGTGCAGACGCTGACCAAGTCCAGCTCTTCTTGCGCGAGCATCTCGTTGAAGTCGGCGTAGACCCGAGCTATGCCAAATTCGTCCGCGACCTGTTGGGCGCGTGGTTCGTCAATGTCGCTAATTGCGACAACAGTAGCTTCATCGGGAATCTTAGCGTATCCCGGCAGATGGGCGCCGCGGGCGATGCCACCGGCTCCGATTACGCCAACCCGCACTCTTGTACCCATTGCACCCTCCTCATTCATCTCCAGCCAATTGCGCGTCACTCTAGTATACATTGACGCCGCCCCAACTGCCCCGTACGATGAGGTCGGATGCAGCGAAAGGGAGTTGCATGATTGTCCTGGCCGGCGGCACCGTCTTTACCCCTCTGCAGAGGCTCGCGCAGTCGAGCGTCGTCATTGACGCCGGCCGCATCGCGCGCGTAGTCCCCGCTGCTGCAATTGTCGCCGGCAACAACGCCGCAGAGACGATTGACGTGTCGGACTGCATCGTCTGTCCCGGCTTCATCGATATGCACGTGCATGGGGCATTAGGGGCGTCGTTCAGCACGACCTCGGTTGAAGACATCCACAAGATTTGCGCGTACCGCGCCGAGACGGGCACGACCGGACTGCTGGCCACGGTAGGGACTGCGGCTTGGGAGCATACGGTCGCGGCGTTGCGCACAATTGTGGATGCAGCGAGCACCCCCGTCGGATCACAGCTCCTCGGCGTGCACATGGAGGGTCCCTATCTCAGCCCCGAGCGCCCGGGCGCGATGCGCGTTGGACTCATGCGTACGCCCGATAGTGACGAGGTCACAGCGCTCCAAGACTTTGCGCAGGGCATGATCAAGGTCATGACCGTTGCGCCGGAGCGGGAAGGCGGCTTAGGGCTGGTAGAGCGCCTCGCCATCATGGGCATTGTGCCCTCCATCGGCCACTCCGACGCCACGTTCGCCCAGGTGGCGGCGGCAGTCGCCAGCGGCGTACGCCAAGCGACGCATACGTTCAACGCCATGCGCGAACTCCACCACCGTGATCCCGGCACCGTTGGCGGCGTGATGGCGCACCCGGAAATTACCGCGGAGTTGATTGGCGATGGCGCGCACGTTGACCCGGAGGCGGGGAAGCTGCTTATCGCCGCGAAAGGCTGGGAGCGTGTTGCGCTCGTCACGGACGGCGTGGAGTTTTCCGGTCTGCCGGCGGGCGTCTATCAGCGGGCGAGCGGCGTCACGGTAACGGTTTCTGAGGTACTTGGCACACGAGACGATGGTACGATTACGGGGAGCGCATCGTCAATGAATCGCAACGTCAAGGTCTATGTGGAGGCCGGCGTTCCCTTGCCGCAGGCGCTTGCCATGGCGAGCGCGGTGCCTGCCCGTCAACTCGGCTTGGGCAAGTCAAAAGGCGCCATTTGCCCCGGCGCGGATGCCGACATCGCCGTGCTCTCCCAGGACTTTCGCGTTATGCTGACGCTCGTGGGGGGCAAGATTGTGTATCGTAATCCGGAGTTTACTGCAGGGCAAGCGCAATGACCGGTATTGGTATTGACATAGGCGGCACGAAAGTTGCTGCCGGCATCGTCGACCACGATGGAGCCATTCTGGCTCATGGCCGCGCGCCAATCGTCAAGGATTCCCACGAGACAATGCTCGACAGTATCTGCGTGGTGGTAGATGATCTGCTCGCTCGGGCGGTGGAGCGGCCAAGCGCCATCGGAATCGCCGTGCCCGGCACCGTGGACCGGGATCAGGGCATCGCAGTCTCGGCTGTCAATGTTGGCTGGAAGAATCTGCCGCTGGTTGCGCTGCTGCAGGACCGGTACGGTCTTCCGGGAGTAATCGCCAACGATGCCAACGCCGGCGCGTGGGGCGAGTATGCATTTGGCTCGTGCAAGGGCATGGAGAACTTGGTGTACATTACCGTCGGCACCGGCATTGGCGGCGGCATCATCGAAGCCGGACGGGTGGTGCGAGGTAGGGGCACCGCGGGGGAAATCGGTCACATCCTCGTGAATCCGGGCGGCCCGCTCTGCAACTGTGGCGTTAACGGCTGCTTGGAATCGCTCGCTGCCGGACCCGGCATCGCGCGCCGCGGCCGCACTGCGGCGGCCAATGAACCTAGCGAAATTGTCCGTAAACTTACCGGCGGTGATTTGGATAGCCTGACAAGCTTCACCGTGCACGACGCCGCTGAAGCCGGCGACCGGGTGATGCAAGGGGTGCGCGACGATACGGCACGCTGGCTCGCCATCGGCTGCCAGATTTGTCAACAGCTTTTCGCGCCGGAGTGTATCGTTTTCGCCGGTGGCGTGATGCAGGACGGCGGTCGCTTGATTCAGGGGATCCGCGCGTGGTTTCAGCGACTTGCCGGCAGCGAGCATCCCGATATAGAGTCTTTCATCCGCCTCGCCGGCGAAAGCGAACACGCCGGCATCCTTGGCGCGGCGGCGCTTGTCCTGCGACCGGAGCAGTAGGGCTAAGGGTCACAGGAAACGCGTGACGCGACGGACAATTGCCCTACGCACACGCGTGTTAGTTTGTGTCATTTTTCGGCCGCCTGCACTACTTCGCCACATGCCATTCGTGCTGTCTGCACGCTTCCTGAAGCTGAGAGTCTTTGCGTGCGCATGGCAATCTCAACCCTCATGCTGGACACCCGCCAGTAGTTCTTAATGCGACTCATTAAGGCATTCTCCAAGCCCTAAGCGGCGCGGCGCAGCGCAGTTGATTTGCCGTGCCGGACTCGCCGCGGCGCCGCGTGACGGTTGAACTGCCGGCAACGCGACTGCTGCCGTTGCACGCGCTTTGCGCAGCCACGACGGATCATTGCTACCATGAAGGAGGAGGTGTGGTGAAGAGTCTAGTCCATGATGTAGTCAAAGTTCGGGCGTGCCCAACAATTGTCGTCGTGCTTGCGCTGCTGGGTGTGCTTGCCCTCATTGCGTGCGGCCCGCGCGGTCAAGAAAGTGGTGCACTCGACGTAACCATTGTTTCCGTGGCGCCGGACCCGGCGACAGTGGGTGACGCCGTACTTACCCTGGAAATTCGCGACGTAGACGGCAATCCGATCGAGGGCGCGACCATCGAAGTGGAAGGCACCATGACCCATGCCGGCATGCAGCCGGTTATCGTGGCGACAGAGGCTCTGGGTGAGGGAAGATTCGCCACCCGGGACTTCAAGTTTACGATGGGCGGCGATTGGGTCATCATCGTGCGCGCGACGCTTGCCGATGGCACAACAGTGCAGCAACGCGTCGACCTCGAGGGCGTGCAGGGCGAGATGAAAATGGACATGAAGTCCGAAGATTCGTCGCAGGAAAGCAATTAGGCGTGGCGGCGCTGCGGACCCAGCAGTCGCGGCAACGCGATCTGCTCAACGTTCCCGTAATTGGGGGCTTTCTGCGTTGGAAGCATGCCCGTACGTCCATGCAGGCAGTACTGCTGGCGGTGTCGGCGCTCATCCTCTATGACGGGTTCTGGGGACCCCAACTCGCGCCGAAGAACGTCGCGGGTGTGCTGCCTTGGGTGCATTGGCGGGGTCTCGTGGTGCTGGCTCTGCTCATTGCCGGCAACCTCTTTTGCATGGCCTGCCCCTTCATGCTGCCACGCCGCCTTGCCAAGAAGCTCTTCCCCGCAAACCGTCCCTGGCCGAAAGTCATACGCAGCAAGTGGCTGGCGATAGGCGTGCTTCTAGTCTTCTTCTGGGCGTACGAAGCGTTCGATCTCTGGGCGAGTCCATGGCTCACAGCTTGGGTGGCGCTCACCTACTTTGCCGCCGCCTTTGCCATAGACGGCATCTTCAGGGGTGCGGCCTTCTGCAAATACGTCTGTCCCATCGGACAGTTCCACTTCGTTCATAGCATGGTGTCGCCGCTGGAGGTCAAAGTGCGCGAGCCCGCACTCTGCGGCTCGTGCACCACGAAAGACTGCATCAAGGGGCGGTACCGCCAAGCGCCAAAGCCGAAAGAAGACCGTCAATCTCCCCGAGCCAGGTTCAAGCAGGACTCTGCCCATGCGGGGCAAGCGGGCGTGGCTGCGGAGATTCACCCTCACCCTAACCCTCTCCCTCAAGGGAGAGGGGACAATTTTGCTCTAGATCAGGGAAATGCAATGGACTCTGGAGACGGAAGCTCCGGTGATGAGCCAGTGCTCCGGCTTGACCGTCTACACAGATACTCTCGCGAAAGCCGGGATCCAAACCGGTTGGAACAAGCTTCTCCAGAGCCGGAACGGCAGCTACTCCGTCATTCCCGCGAAAGCGGGAATCCATCTGCCAGGGAGCAGCAACGTCAAGCGGCTACGCCAACTACATCCCAAACACCTACCCACGCCGCGAGAGAGGCAGCCACCCCGGCCGGGCTTAAACTCGTGCAGTCCGGTTGCGAGCTTTGGCTCTTCCAAGAGAGCAAGCAAGGAAATATGGACTGCACGTTCTGTTTGGACTGCATTCAAGCCTGTCCGTATGACAACGTCGGCATCCGGTTGCGCGCTCCCACCAGCGAATTCCGCCGCCTCGATACGTGGCGCTCCGGCGTGGGCACGCTGGTGAAACGGACGGACGTAGCTGCCTTGGTGATTGTGCTCGTGTTCGCGGCGTTCGTGAATGCGTTCGGCATGGTGGCGCCGGTCTATGCCTTGGAGCAGTGGCTCGCGAATATGCTTGGCGTACGCAATGAGCCGCTGGTCCTCGGAGTAGTTTTCATGGTGGGACTTGTGGCGGTTCCCTTTGTACTGGTGACGTCTGCTGCCTGGGCTAGCCGCGCTCTCGTCGCCGGCGCTGAGCCGCTGGGCGCTACCGTGACGCGCTACAGCTTTGCCCTGGTGCCCATTGGCTTTGGCATGTGGCTCGCGCACTATGGCTTTCACTTCTTCATTGGCGCCTTGACCGTAATCCCCGTCATGCAGAGTTTTCTCGTCGACTTTGGCATCCCGATACTCGGCGACCCCCGCTGGGAGCTGGCTGCCATTGTGCCGGAGTCCTGGCTGGTCCCGCTGGAACTCCTGCTGCTGGAGCTTGGCATGCTGGTTTCGCTGACCGTTGGTTACCGCATCGCGAAAGAGCAACAGCGCACCGCAGCCCGCGCTGCCCGCGCACTCTTGCCGTGGGCGGTACTCATCGTCATGCTGTTCTTTGCGGGCGCCTGGCTGATGACGCAGCCCATGGAGATGCGGGGCACGATCTTGGGGTAGAAATACGACGTGCGCACGCGAGGCCGAGAGTGTCAGTGGGAGGTAAGTGAAATAGGTACCATGCGAGCCCGGCGCTTGCGATCTATTGGCCGAACGGTGCGGTCCGTGAGAGACTGCGGCAGGGCTTTGCGCCTGGGCAGGCTTGCGTCAGCAGTCCCGCTTTCAACGCTGCCGGCGCCGTTGGAACATGGCGCGCTGGGCGTGTGGGACGAAGTGGCCGTCGGCGGCGTTCTCATCGGTTGCGCCGTGGCGTATGCGGTGTGGTTCTATGTCAGCGGACGCAAGGAAGGGCCGGACGACCCAGCGTAGGCGGCGGTCATTTCCACTACGGCAATTGCCGCGTCAGGCTAGTCTTCAGCGGTCAATTGGCGCACAGGCGTTGAGAGTAGTCCGATTTCGTCGACCTCGATCTCCACGACGTCGCCGGCTTGGAGCGCTGCGTCTTCCGTCACGATGATGCCCGTGCCTGTGCTCACCACCGTGCCCACGGGCACCGGGTTATTGCGAACGAGATATTCGGTGAGCGTCTCAAACGGGTGGCGGATTTGGTCTGTATTTGCCGATCCTGAGAAAATCACTTCACCGTCGCGGCGGATGCGGGCCGTAATCTCCAGGTGATAGGGGTCGGTGAGTTCGCCCGCCGTGACAAACGTGGGCCCCAATGCCGTGCACCCCAGAAAGATCTTGGACTGCGGCAGGTAGAGGGGGTTCTCACGCTCGATGTCCCAGGCCGATACGTCATCGCAGATTGTGTACCCGACAATCTCATTGTCGAAGCCCAGCACGTAGGCTAACTCCGGTTCGGGCGCCGTAAACGAGGAGTCGACGCGGATGCCGATGGGCTCGTTCGGCCCCGCACAATGCTGCGTATCCCCCTTATAGAAAATCTCCGGCCGGTCCGATTGGTACACCTTGTCGTAGATGCCCATCGGCCCCTCCATGTCCCCGTCGCGAAACTCGGCGCTGCGCCGGTACGTCACACCGCAGCCCCACACCTGGGGCGGAAAGAGAGGCATAGTGAGCCGCGGCTCGTCCGATTCCAGAAGTTCGGCGTAGCTGTGTGTGCTGCCTGATGAATCGGCAAGCCGATCTGCTATCACTGCGTCCAGCGAGCATCGTTGCCGTCGAGCTTCGTCAACGTAATCGAGCGTCGTCGAAAGGTCCCGCTCCGGATCGGTAATGTCGATCACCTGTCCGTCGCGCACCACGCCTACTCGAATGTGGGAATCTGCATCATAGAATTGCACCAATTTCACGGTCGCTCTATCCTCTCGGGCTCTTTGTTACGCGTCACTTTGTTAATCATGAGCAATACGATTGTTCCCAGGCGCACGACATGAGAACACTTGCTCCTATTCTACTGCTTTCACAATGCGGACGCCGTTTAGCGCCATGCTATAGAGGAATATAAGGTGCAGCACGTCGCCATCGTGGGGCATTGCGCCGATGGTTTGGGCGGTGGCAACAGGCAAGTCATAAGTCTGCACGCAATTCTCCGGGACAACCACCTGGCATTCGCGTTGGGCCGCGTTCGCCGCGAGCCGCAGGTACATCGCGGTTTGGTAGATGCAGAGGTCGGTGCAGTCGCCGATGATTACAAAGTACCGTACCTCAGGCCGCTGTGCGAGCCATGCCTCAAGCTCGTTGCCGTAGGCCGGATGTAGAGAGTTTTTTGCTACAACCGTGAAGTCAGCGGCGGCAGGCATTCCGGCGAGTTCGGGGATGGTGGCTGATTCGCTCTGTCCCGCCACACAGTGCGGACCAAACTGCGCAAACTCCAGGGCATCGGATTCATGGGTGTCTTGCGGCAAGAGAAAGTGCCGCACGCCCAGCGCGTAGCAGCGCGCGACCGCCGCGCGCACCGGGGCAATGAGCCCCTGGACGCGTGGACCCGCCAGCGGTCCTTCGTGACAGAAGCCGTTGACCATGTCTACCACGAATACAGCGACGTTGTTTGCTGCGACCCCGTGTGCGGCCCAGTCCGATTCCAGGCTTAACGGTTCCAGATCGGCTTGCCAATTGGCCAGGAATGCCATGAATTCAGCGCTGCGCTGACTGAGCGCTCTAGACCGCTCGGGCGTGCGTGTGCTCACGTGCTGCCTCCTTCCAAGAGTCCGCTCTTCCCCTCACTTCACAATTATGGTGCGGCTGCCGATCAGGTTGGAGTTACGCGAATTTCTGCGCCGATGCCAAGCTGCAGCGTTCGTGCGGCGCTCGCGCTGGGCAAGGCAACCTCGATTCGCCCGCTACTGTTCACCAAGACCATGATGCCATCACCGGCGGCGTAGTGCGGCGTAGTCCCGGCAATCATGGCATCGCGAACGCGAAAGTGCGCGCGCTGTGGTTCCGGGCCAAGGTCCTCTACGCGCAGGTTGGTAATCAAGTTTCCGAAACGGTCGACGTGAATCACCTCACCCTTAATCTCGTCACCGCACCGCAAGGGCTGCGGCCAAGGCAGGCGCACCATGCCGGACCGCAGGGTGCCGAGCGTGTCCGGGCGCGCGCCGCGCGCGAGGTGGGCGGCTGCCGGCGCAAAGACGTCGCGTCCGTGGAACGTGGCGCTCACCTGCGGCCGCCAGAACTCGGCTCTATCCAACGCGTAGATATCGGCGTCCTCATCATCGCCAACCACGCTCGTCAACACACCATTGTCCGGCGCCAGAAACCGCCCCCGGTCGGTTGCGACGAGCAGTGCCGCCCGCTCGCTGCCAACGCCGGGGTCAATCACGACGACGTGGATGCAGTCCGGTGGAAAGTGGGGAACGGCAGTTTCGAGCGCAAACGTCCCCGCGCGCACGTCATGTGGGGGTATCTCGTGCGTGAGATCAACGACAGTCGCTTGCGGCGCGAGGCTGAGGATCACGCCCTTCATGGCGCCCACGAAGCCGTCTGCGGTGCCGAAGTCAGTGGTAAGGGTGATGATGGTAGCCATGCTGCAAGAAGCGGGATGAGGTCTGTCACGGCCTGATTGTACGCGCCGCGCCAAAACCGTCAAATTGGGCTAGGGCTGTTTGAGCGAGAGGTGGCCGTTTGCCCACGGGCGCACGCTGCTGCGTACGGCAGGTGAGAATCGTGCGTGTTTGCTTGGGCCGAGGCAGCCAGCGCCCCCAGGTTCTACGTGTGCTGCCGGCACGATTCTTCGTTAGCTGGCTTCGTCCTCAGACTTGCGGGGAGCTCGAGACCGGGAACTCGTCCGCTGTGGGCGATTTGTGGTCGATTGGCGGCGGGGCCCGCTGCGGGAGCGACCGGAAGCCGCTTGCCTGCCGCGCGCCGGTCTGCCTCGCCGGACCGGAGTCGTCCACAAGTCGGCAGGAGTGAGCAGCGCTTTGAGCTTCTCTTCCACTTGCTTCGAGTCTAGGTCCTCAGACGCCGTGATGAGCGTCACCGCTTCCTTGGCTATGTTCCGCGTGGCGCGCTTCTTCCACACTTTCAGCAGCGTGTCGACTAACTGCTCCTGGAACTGCTGCTTCCACTCCTGTTGATAGGGAAACTCATCCGGCCATGCCAAAGCAACCGTTTGCACGAGGCAGCGCGCCATGATCGAGCTGGCAAGGTCATCCCACTTATTCTCACGGGCGGCAGTTGCCAGGGCGAAGAGCGCTTGCGGGTGCTTTGTGAGAGAGTCGGCTGCATCCTTCACAAGCTCTTCATCCCCCGCTGCCAGCATGGCATCAGCGAACGCTTGGAAGGGAGCGAAATCGCTTTCCACTGGGTCGACGGCAGCCGCGGCCGTAACCGCTGCGCGTGCCCAACTTTGCGCCTCTTTCTCAGAGTTCGCACCCGCCAGCCGCTGCGCTTCCTGCGCAGCCATAGTGAGTTGTGTGGCCGCCACGTCGTTCCAAACTAACGTAATCATAGAAATAGCTAAATCCTCTACTGTTTGTCAGAAGCAGTTTCTTCATATCTGCTCATTGTAAGCATCCCAGAAGAATGCTGTGTATCAATACACATGTGCACCAGCGCGGGCATCGTTGCGCACGTTACCAACCGGCGTTGGCAGCACTCGCCCTTCCACCCAGAGTATCACAGGCTTCAGCACAAGGGGCTACGCAGTGCTACCCATTGCGGTACTGCTGCCAGAAACAGCCTAGCTTCGTCCGACCGGCTAGAGCCTTGTACCGGCCCGTCTGTTGGAGTAATGTATCGCCCATCCCGTTAGAGCCTTGCAGTACCCGACTCCGTTCGGCCTGAGCTTGTCGAAGGCCAATCCCTGACATTGGCATTCGCGCGGAGGGTCTCGTAAACGCCGCCGCCGTCCCTACATCGCCCCTTCATCAAGCGCAGATCAGGCAAGCACAGCACGGACACCTGACACGCTTACGGCGTACGCGCCGCGCATGAGTCTTGAGCGCTTTCACGAGAGCCCTGCCAAACGTTCGGCGATCCGCTTTGCGCGCAACTCCAAGTCCGCGAGCTTTTCCCGCTCTTTTGCCACAACGGCCGCGGGCGCTTTGCTCGTAAAGTTGTCGTTTGCCAGCAGGCCGCGCGTGCGTTCCAGATTTGTGCGCAGGCTCTCCTCTTCCTTTTGCAGCCGCTGGCGTTCTTGCTCCACGTCGCGGAGTCCGGCGAGGGGCACGTATACGGCCAAATGACTAGTGAGCACCGATACGGCCTTTTCCGGCTTCTCCGCGAGCGTTGCGTGGACAGAGAGGGGCCGCACGCGGCCCAGCATCTCGATCACGGCAGTGTGGGCCGTTACTGCAGCGGCATGTTCGCCGGCCGCGACCGTTGCCGGGATATAGCGGCCCGGCTCCACCTCGTATTCGGCGCGGATGTTGCGGACGCCGCGCACCGCTTCGATGACTTCGCCAAGGAAGTCCTCAGCCTCGCGGTCGCGTTCACCTGCAACCGGCCAGGGCGCGATGATGAGGCTCTCGCCGCCATCCGGATGGAGGTGACCCCAAATCTCCTCCGTGATGAACGGCATGAAGGGATGCAGCAGACGCAGAATCACGGCAAGCGTATGCTCCAGCACACTCTGGGTCACCGCTTTGGCGTCGGAAGTATCGCCGTAGAGACTCACCTTGCTGGCTTCGATGTACCAGTCGCAGAACTCATTCCAGATAAACTCTTGGAGGGTACGTCCGGCCTCGCCGAGATGGAATTGTTCAAGTTGCCGCGAGACTTCCGCAATGGTGTGGTTGCGGCGGCTGATGACCCAGCGGTCCACAAGCGACAGTTGGGCTGGATCTGGCTCCCGTGCGAAAGCTGTCGCGCTTTCGGGCCGGCTACTGAGCACAAAACGGCTTGCGTTCCAGAGCTTGTTGGCAAAGTTTCTCGCTGCCTGAATGCGCTCCGTCGTGAAGCGCATATCGTTGCCTGCGGTCGTGCCCGTGACCAGCGCAAAGCGCAGCGCATCAGCACCGTACTCTTCAACCATGACGAGCGGATTAATCACGTTGCCGCGCGTCTTGCTCATCTTCTGGCCTTCCACGTCGCGAATGAGCCCGTGCAAATAGACGGTGCTGAAGGGAATGTCGCCCATGTTTTCGATACCCATCATGATCATGCGGGCCACCCAGAAGAAGAGGATATCGTGGCCGGTCTCCATGACCGTGGTTGGATAGAATGTGCGCAGATCTTCAGTATCATCAGGCCACCCAAGCGTCGAATGGGGCCAAAGGGCAGAGCTAAACCACGTGTCGAGTACGTCCGGATCCTGGCGCAGCGCGCCGCCGCACTCAGCGCACGCGTCCGGATCCCGCAAGGGGTCGTCCAGCGGCGGCACAGCGACGGCTTCGCAGGAATCGCAGTACCAGACGGGGATACGGTGTCCCCACCACAGTTGGCGCGAGATGCACCAATCGCGGATATTCTCCATCCAGTTGTAGTAGATGCGCTCAAAGTGCTCCGGCAGAATACGAATCTTGCCGCTGCGCACGGCGGCGATGGCCGGAGCCGCGAGCGGTTCCGTTTCCAGCCACCATTGCCTGCTCACCAGTGGTTCGACGACTATGTCGCACCGGGTGCAGTGTCCGATGGCATGGCGATGCGCTTCAATCTTCACCAAACGCCCCTGGGTCTCGAGTTCGCGTACGACCGCCTCGCGGCAGGCGTAGCGGTCCATATCCGCGTAGGCTGCGCCGGCGTTCTCATTCATCGTGGCGTCGAGGTTCAACACGTTGATGAATTCCAGATCGTGGCGTTGCCCGATTTCGAAGTCCGCGATATCGTGCGACGGCGTAACCTTGAGCGCGCCGGCGCCAAACTCCGCTTCCACCGCTGCATCGGCGATAATTGGGATTCTTCTATCCGTTAGTGGGAGAAAGGCCTCCTTACCGAGGAGATGCCGGTAGCGCGGGTCGTCCGGATTCACGGCAACGGCGGTATCGCCAAGCATGGTTTCCGGCCGCGTGGTCGCAACAGTAATTGCGGCGGATTCATCACCCACAAGCGGATACGAAATATGCCAGAGGTGACCGTCCTCCTCCTCATGCGCCACCTCTAGATCGGAGAGCGCCGTGGCGCAACGCGGGCACCAGTTGGTGATGCGTTCGCCGCGGTAGATGAGGCCCTTGTGGAACAGCCTCACGAATGTTGTGCGCACAGCGCGGGCCGGGCCCGGATCGAGCGTGAAGGTGTCCCGCGACCAGTCGCAGGACGCGCCCAAGCGGCGATGCTGGTCGTCAATGATATGGCCGTACTTCTGCACCCACTCCCAGACCCGCGCCTCGAATTGCGCGCGACCTAGCTCCTGCTTTGAAGTGCCCTCTTCCTGAAGCAAACGCTCCACCACCACCTGCGTCGCGATGCCCGCGTGGTCGGTGCCAGGCACCCAGAGGGTGGCGTCGCCGCGCATGCGATGCCAGCGCACGAGCACGTCCTCGATGGCTGCCGTGAGCGCGTGGCCGAGGTGAAGCTCACCGGTGACGTTTGGCGGCGGCATGATAACTGTGAACGGCTCGCCTGCAGCATTGGGTTGCGGCGCAAAGTAGCCGCCGTTCTCCCAGAAGGGATACCAGCGCGCTTCCACAGGCGCGGGATCGTAGGTCTTGTTCATCGCGCGCTGCGGTTGAATTCTCGGTTTCGCCTCTGCCATCCTCGAGCTTCCCTCTCTACTCACTTTGATACTGTCCTGCGCCAAGACATCCGATCTGAACAACAAAAGACCCGCTTTCATCTCCTGACGAAAGCGGTCTCATCGCACTCTCTACGGTCTGCAAAGTGGTAGCTGCGCGCGTAACCACACGCGGCAATCCCACTATTCTTCCTGCAATCTGCTCCGTATCTCCAATACCCCACTGTCCATAACAGACTCTCCTCCAGACGCCCAATGCCTCGCTCTTGGCAAACCGTTCGTAGTGAGCGCTTCGGCAGACTCACCACAGGCCCTTTAAAACCATGAACGGCTTTCGGTTTTTGGTTCCGCGACGGACTACGGGCGAGCGTCTACGCTGCCTTCACATGCGTTTCGCCGTCCTGCCGTGCACTTCTGCTTGGTAGCGCATACGGGATTCGAACCCGTGATCTCCGCCTTGAGAGGGCGGTGTCCTTGGCCTCTAGACGAATGCGCCACGCCTGTCTTTGCGACACAGGCAATTCACTTTGAGTATAGGCGAAATCCACTTGCCAGTCAAGGTTATGAGGCCCCGCAATCCTGCCTTCCTTCAGGCACAAGTGGCCTGCAGCAGCCGAAGTTCTTGCTGCAAGACCGGCGCCGGCGGCAAGTGGTAGGCGTCCTCAAATCATCTCCCGGACGCCTGCCCAAGCCCGGTATGCTACCCATTGGGCCTGAGCCTGCCTTAGGTGGGATTATGAGAAATCCGCCCATTGTTTACTTGGGCGCGTGTCCGTGTGCGTGTCGTTGACATACAATGAAGACGTAACCACCGCAAATGCGGATTCTTACGCAATAACGGGAAGACACCTATCAAAGCCATGCGCATGCTCCGCCGAATCAGCCTTCTTTTTGTCATCTTCGGCTTGCTCACAACAAGCTGCCTTACCTCGGCCCAGGAGCGGTCAATCTTCAAGTCGGCGCTGCTGCTCACCGAGGTGCTGCCGCAAGTCCCGATCAAGCCGCTCAGCCTCATCGGCGAGACTATACGAGAAGAACACACCGTGTATGGCGGGGCAGATCCGGCCCTGAGCGGCGATCTCTACTTGCCGTCGGGTGCGGGCCCGTATGGGGCAATTCTAATCTACTTAGGCATCGCGTCGCCGGCGGACGATCCCTATGCCCAGGCGCTGGTTCGCGGCTTGGCAAAGCAGGGCATCATCGTGCTGGTGCATCAGTCGGGCCGCATGGAAGCCGGCATCATCGACCCCAGCGAAATTGAAGGAATCGTCCAGGCCGTACGCTATCTGCACGAGCGGCCGGAGGTCGATGGTGAGCGCATTGGCATACTAGGTTTCTCGGTCGGGGCAGGCCTGGCGCTGCGGGCGGCGGCCGACCCTCGCATACGCGACGACATCGCTTTCATACATAGTTTCGGCGGTTATTTTGACGCGGCGAATGTGCTGGGCGCCGTGACGACGGAGCAGGTACTCGTCCGTGGTGAGGCAGAGCCGTGGGTACCCGACCCGCTCGCCGCCAGCCTGTTTCAACACGCGCTGTTGGCTACGGTCGAGAACGAAGCGGAGCGCGCGCAGCTACAGGCCGCGCTTACCGGTGACGGTGAGGCGCCGGCAGACCTCTCACAGCGCGGGCGCACGCTGCTCGCTCTCTACGCGAATGAAGACCCGCGTCTCACCAGGGAAATTTTGAATGGCGACCCGACGCTGGTGGGTTGGCTGCGGGACATCTCACCCGCTCCAGCCATGCAGGACGTAAGCGCGCGTCTCTACGTCGCCCACGACCACGCCGACGCTTTCCTGCCTTACAGCGAGTCCCTTCACCTCGCGGAGGCCGCCAAGGAGCACACAACGGTGGTGTTCCGGTCTTTCGTGCTCTTTGCGCATCTCTATCCAACCAATGACGCCAATCACCTCATCTTCCTGCGCGAGGTGTGGAATCTCTTCTGGCACGTGGCCGCGGTGCTGGAGGAAGTCGCCTGAGAGCTTGCCCGAGATCGTGTTTGCTCTTGCGCCAAGCGGCGGGGAACAAGCTCCCGCGCTCCACTAGAGGAGGTCGATGCGCTTGCAGACGTTGTCGAGAGGCTTGCGGGACTCACCGCGGTCATACGGATGGAGCGCGGAATCGGCGGCGGTCTACATGTGGTCCGGCGCGGACATTCCCATCAGGCCCAGGCAGCGCGCCAGCGCAAGCTTGGCCGCATGCACGAGCTCCAGGCGCGCGCGGGATAGCGCCACGTTTTCAGGGTCGATGACGCGGCAATCGCGATAGAATGCGTGAAAGAGCCCGGCCAGTTCTTGCGCAAAGAACGCGATTCTGTGCGGCGCATGCTGCAGCGCCACGTCTTCGACGAGTTCGGGTAGGCGTACCATCAACCGCAGCAAAGTCAGTTCCGAAGGATGTTGCAATAAGTCGAGGTCGGGATCTGTTCGTTCAATGCCATCTTGCTGTGCACGCTCTAGAATACTTGCCGTGCGTGCGTGGGCATATTGGATGTAATACACCGGATTCTCGTCGGACTGCGCCTGCGCCAGGTCCAGATCAAAGGTCATGGCCGTATCGGGCGAACGTGCGACCAGGAAGTAGCGGCTCGCGTCTACGCCCACCTCGTCGACCACCTCGCGCACGGTCACCACGTCGCCGGTGCGCTTGGACATGCGCACTTCCTCACCGCCCCGCAACACGCGCACAAGCTGATACAGCAAAATCGTGAGTTGCTCGGGATCGTGGCCCAGGGCGGCCAGGGAGGCTTTTACGCGCGGCACGTGCCCGTGGTGGTCCGCCCCCCAGACGTCGATAAGACTCGTGAAGCCACGTTCCAGCTTGTAATCGTGATACGCGATATCGGCGGCGAAGTAGGTGGGATCGCCGGTACTCCGTACCAGCACGTTGTCTTTGTCTTCTTCCACGTCGGTGGACACAAACCACGTCGCGCCCTCTCGTTCGGCGACGCGCCCGCGGTCACGCAGCGCAGCGATGGCTGCGTGCACGCGGCCTTCATCCTCCAGCCAAGCCTGCGAGAGCCACTCGTCGAACTCCACCCCCAAGAGCGCACAATCCGCGCGGATCGAATCCAGCATCAAGGCAAGCCCGCGTTCGTGCAGCGTGCGCAGCGCCTCGCTCTCCGGCACCTGCAGCAACGCATCTCCCACTTCTTGATTGACCTGTTCGGCAAGTTCCACCATGTAGGCGCCCGCATAGCCGTCGGGCGGCACGTGGGCGTCGCTGCCGTGGAGCTGTTGGTAGCGCGCAAACAACGTACGGGCAAAGGTATCCATCTGACTGCCCACGTCGTTGACGTAGTACTCTCGTTGCACCCTATAGTTCGCGGCCTCGAGCACCCGCGCCAGTGTGTCGCCGAGCACGATGTTGCGCCCGCTGCCGATGGTCAGCGGCCCAGTGGGGTTGGCGCTGCCGAACTCAATCTGAAGAGCCGCGCCGCCGCCAACGTCGCAGTTGCCGAATCCCTCGCCTTGATCGACGATCTCCCGCACCTGGCGCGCCAGCCATTTCTCGTCCAATTTGAAGTTGATGAATCCCGGTGGGGCCGCGCTGACCTCACCGAGATAGGGACTCTTCGGGAGCGCTGCCACAATCACCTCGGCAACTTGCATAGGCGGCAAGCGCACCGCGCGCGAAAGGCGCAGGGCCAGATTGGAGGCATAATCGGCCTTCTCAGGTGGGGCATACTCCACGGTAACGTCGGTACTGGCAAGGGGCGGCAATTTGTTTTGCTTCTGCGCAACGCCCAGCGCGTGCACCAGCAGTCCGCGAATGTGTGTGCGTGCTGACTCTCTGCTCATGGTCTCATTCGAACCCTGTTCATAGTATTGGGACGGTCTGCATGCGACACGTGCGCCTGCAGGCGATAGAATCCGCTGTCCAGCGATACTTCAAAATTAAGAAAGCGACCGCTTCGTGGCCGCCCTC
The DNA here is from genome assembly GCA_965207135.1 of Chloroflexota bacterium. Taxonomy (GTDB): domain Bacteria; phylum Chloroflexota; class UBA11872; order VXOZ01; family VXOZ01; genus VXOZ01. The sequence goes on from OZ242272.1 coordinate 845,317, forward strand.
GTTATCTCTATGGTACGGCGTGGCGCGGCCTATTTCAAGCCGTGCGGCTCGACCTCACGCTACTTCTGCGGGAGCGCGCCAACAGTGCGCGTGGTATTCTAGTGCTACCCAAGCGGAAGCTGAATGACTTAGTCGACACAAAACCAAGGATTAGAGCGGTAGGTAGCATGATCGTAGACGTTCACTCACATATGGCGGATTCCACGTTGCACCTCTCAGCAGAGTTCAAGGCGGACCTCGATGCCTCGTGGAAAGACCACACCATTCACGCACCGCCTGAGGCGCACCGGCAAGCCGCCGCCGCCGTGGACGCCATCATCGTCTTCCCACTTAATGCTCCGTACAGCGGCATTGTGGTGCCTAACGAATACGTGGCCGATTACGTGCGCGGCGCCGGTGAGAACGTTGTCGGATTTGCGAGTGTTGACGCCAATGATCCGGAAGCGCCCGACCAGCTTGAGCACGCGGTCAAGCAGTTGGGGCTGCGCGGCCTGAAGATCGGCCCCATCTACCAGGGGTACGATCCGCTTTCGGATGAGGCGCTCGCTATGTTCGCCAAAGCCGAAGCGCTCGGAACTCCCGTGATGTGGCACCATGGCACGACCTTCGTGCGCAAAGCGCCGCTGCGGTTCGCTCAGCCCTGGCAGGTGGACGAGGTGGCCATTCGCTTTCCGGACTTGAAGATCATCGTGGCGCACATGGGACACCCGGGAGTCGGGGAGACAGTTGCGGTGGTGCGCAAACAACCCAATGTGTTCGCTGATATCAGCGGACTCTACCCCCGCCCCTGGCAGTACTACAACGCGCTCATGACCGCCATCGAGTACGGCGCGGCGCACAAGTTGCTCTTTGGCACGGACTTTCCTCTCTTTAGCGCGGCAGACACCATGGCCGGTCTGCGCAACGCCAACGCGTTAGTGGAAGGCACGGCGCTCCCGCGCGTGCCGGAAGACGTGATCGAGGGAATTATCCACCGCGAGAGCCTGGCCCTGCTGGGACTGGACTAGTGGTTCGACATTCTTGCATTGCTGAGGATGAGTGCCGGTAGCACAGGTTTGTAACCTGTGCCCAGCCTCTCGGTCTGGTGTGCTCGCTCCACGTTGCGGCAAGATGACGCAGAGCCTGCCCCGTGCGTGATACGGGGTTGCAAACGTGTCCTGAGCCTGTCGAAGGGACTACGCTACCCATCGATACATTCGTGTTGGACTCCTAGTCCCAGCGTAGTCCGCGAAATCCTGCCAATGACAGGCCGCATTGAGTCTTTCGTGCTGAGCCTGCCTGTCCTGAGCCTGTCGAAGGGTCGAAGTATGAGCGGCTCAATGCAGGCGCGCATGCAATGTGGTTGCTTCGCTAACGCGTTCACGCTGAGACACGTTCAGAGCCGGCCCCGCACTCAATACAGCGTCTCGACACGATACGGGGACGTCGGCTGAGGGGCATGAGCGAATAGCCTTGCGGGCCGTGTGCTCACTCGCACGCAGCGAGGGCTCACTCGCACGCAGCGTGTGCTCACTCGCACGCAGCGTGTGCTCACTCGCACGCAGCGTGTGCTCACTCGCACGCAGCGAGGGCTCACTCGCACGCAGCGAGGGCTCACTCGCACGCAGCGAGGGCTCACTCGCACGCAGCGTGTGCTCACTCGCACGCAGCGTGTGCTCACTCGCACGCAGCGTGTGCTCACTCGCACGCAGCGTGTGCTCACTCGCACGCAGCGTGTGCTCACTCGCACGCAGCGAGGGCTCACTCGCACGCAGCGAGGCTTATGTAAGGGGTTCTTCTTCCGGCACGTCTTCCTCGTGCTCTTCAGGCTCGCGACCGAAGAAGCGGCGCATAATCCAGTCGTTGAGGCCCCAGGCGCGGATGGCCGAATAGAGCACCCAGATACTGAAAACCCGCTGCAGCGTGGACTGCGAGAGTTGTTGCGCAAGCGTCGCTGCCAACAGGCCGGCGACGACGGCGCCAATTGCAATGAGAAGCACCGGCTTCAACTTGAGATTCTTCATGCGATAGTGGGTAATGGCGCCGGCCAGCGTGGTGGGGATCATTACCACTAAGGAAATGCCCTGGCCGATGTGCTGGCCGTAGCCCAGAATGAGCACCGCGGCCGGAACCATGATGATGCCGCCGCCGACCCCCATCGTACCGCTGAGCAGTCCCACGCTAAAGCCAATGGCGAGGCTAAGAAGAAATACGCCGAGTTCGGGATCGAGCGTCATGACGCTTCTTCCCGGTGGAAAACTAGGCTCCAAACCGCCATGGCCGCCAGAAGCACGAAACCGACAATCAAAATCACATTCCCAAGCACCGGATGCTGCAGCAGCATGCGCAGGCCGACAGCGGTAAGTAAGACGGCAAAGAGGCGTTTCAGTTGCTTTTGATTGATGCGGTGCGAAATGCGCACGCCGATGGGCGCCGCGAGCACGGCGCTGATCATGAAGCCGGCGCCCGCGATGTACGCCGGCACGTCGTTCCCCGGCGGCTCGTCACGGGGCCACAAGGCATAGACCAACGACGCGGCAATTGCCGTCGGCACGATCGCCCCCAGGCTGACCGCATGGGCCTCGCGTTGCGATAGGGCCAAGTAAGCAGTTATCAGGGGGACGATGACGACACCGCCGCCGACACCGGCGAGACCGGACAGCGTACCGCCGGCAACGCCCACGGCAATGTAACGCCAAAGGGGGATAGAGTTCATGGCTTCCAAATGGTAGCACGGCAACCCGTGTCCCACAACGGAAGAGCGAAGGCCGTTGAACGGTCTCGCGAATCATGTAGGGGCACGACATGTCGTGCCCCTACGCTCTCGTTACTGCGGACGTTTTCTTGTTTGGAATATGCTACGGGTTCCGCGTAGCGTAGCTCGCCAAACTTCAACCGTTGGCGCAGAATTCGCCGCGGGGCATGACGCTGAGCCGGAGATCGTGCGCGCCGTCGGCCCGGGCGCATTCATAGTAAAAGTAGAGGTCGCTTCCTACCGGCACAGCGTCGACGTAGCGCACGGAGCGTGAACCGCCGGGTGACTGCACTACCGGTCCGTTCACGCTCAGGCGCGTGAAGCGGCGCAAGTCGGCAGACCAGGCAAGGCCGCTCTGTTCCTCGTAGTTTTCGGAAACATCAGCAGACCCGTCATAGAGCGCGAGCCACTGCTGCCCAACCCGCACCAGCGAAGAGACTCGGCTGCAATAGCTGTCCCAGCCCTGCTCGCGGGGCGCGAAGACATCGCCCTGCCATTCCCAGTTTCGTCCGTCGCCGCTCACCGCCAGGCCGGTGCTCGACTTGGCAATGCCCGTGTTGTAGACATCGGCAGTTGCGTGCATCGCTGCCCGCGCGGAGGAGTCTACCACCGCGGGCGAGGGAGCATAGCTGGCAATCATGTGCCACAATCCGCCGACATTGAGAACGTAGGGGTCCTTGACGCCTTCGGCGTGGACGTCTGCCGCGGTGAAGACCGGTCGTCGCGAGGCGGGATCGAATTGCGCCGGTGAGTCGGCTTCGAGCATGTCGATGCGCCAGCGGTTATCCACGCTGTCCACGAACGAGACGAATAGCAGGAAGCGACCGTCGGCAGCCCTTACCAGGCTGCCCTTCTCAACTGAGGAGGAATCCCCAAAGGCATGCTTGGGCGCCGACCAAATGTCTTCAAAGTGCTTGCCGTCCTCACTGCGCGCCACGTAGCAGGCAAAGCCGCGATCGGGCTCTTGTCCGCGCGGCCGCCGCCGCCGATAATAGAGGTAGAACACCGCTTCATCCGGCAGATAGAGCACGCACGGCGCGCCTACCCAGTGGCCGTTTCCGGCCTGCTCCGGCTCAAGCACGACGTGGGCAGTTTCTGGATCGAATAGAGAGACGGGAAAGTGGTAGGTCTTCGCGTCACGCATTGGGTGCATCGTCTCCTAAGCTGGCGACATTCTTCTTGGCTTGGGCTGAAATTCCGCCGGGGTCCCCTGAGCTACTCTCACATTCTTGCGCGTCTGCGCAGCCGGTTAGTCAGCAAGTCACCCCATTGAGTTACGTGAACTGGGTAGCTCGTCATTCCGCGAAAGCCAGAATCCAAAAGAATCTGGCCCGCGCATGCGACTATCTCGTGAAGCAACAACACAACCCTCAGTAGCGCAGGTTTGCAACCTGCGCTACTGAGGGTGCGCAATCTACAAACACGTCCGGTGGAACATGGATATTTCGAGAACCCAAGCCACGACAGTACCGCTATCTTTGGCCGATTATTGCGTCCAGGTCCGCTGCTAGGCAAAAATCTCAGCTTCGATCTCTTCCGGCGAGACCGGCCGGCTCTCGGCGGTGGAGCGGTTGAACGCAAGGGTAAACGCCAGAGTCTTAAGGGCGTCATCTAACGATGACTGCAGCAGCGATGGATCATCCTCGTCCACGGCGCGCAAGAATGCTTGCGCCATACGCAACTCATTGGACGGGTCTGTGGCGGCATGCACTTCGGTCCCGTGCGGCGTGATCTGTTGCAGCTCTCCTTGGGAGAAGCGCAGCAGCATTTCTTCACTCACGATGTCGAGTCCTGAACTCTGGGGCAGACCGGAGAAGAGCGCATACGTGGTAGCCACACTGCCGACTGCGCCGGTCTTGTAGGCAAAAACGCCGGAATACACATCCCAATTCCGGAAAGACTCATCGTCCTTCCACGCGCTCCGACCGAATTCCGCAAAGACGTTGTCCACTTCCCCGCCAAGGAGCCGGCACAGGTCGAGGAGATGCGTCGCCTGCTCGACGATCTGGCCGCCGCCCTGGGACGAATCAAGGTTCCATGGGACTTTTGGCACGCCTTGATACCACCAAATGCGCGCCAGGCCTAGTTCGCGCCCCGCCATGAGTTCCCGGGCGCGGGCGACCAGGCTGCCGTAGCGGTGCTGATAGCCGACGCAACAGAGCACGCCGCCCTGCTCTACCGCCATCCGAATGCGGCGCGCATCCAAGACGCTCAGCGCCACGGGCTTTTCCACGAAGATGGCGGCCTTTTGCGTGGCGGCGTATTCCACCTGCTCGGCGTGCAAATTGGGGGGAGTGATGACATACACGGCGTCAGGCTGCTCGGTATCGAGCATATCGCGGTAGTCTGCGTAAGTTTCCGCGTCAAAGGGCGCGGCGGCCTGCTGCACCCGTTCTGCATCGACATCGCAGATTGCCACAACTTCCGCGTTTTCCACCGCTTGCAACGCGCCATAGTGCGCCTGTGCGCGCCGCCCGGCGCCAATTCCTGCCACCCGCAGTTTCATGGGATTACCTCGATCCAGCTAATGATAGATCTTAGTTGAGTTGACCAAGTTCGGCACGGCAATTCTGCTTGAACGTAAGCTGCACCTAGTCGCCCACCAATTCGATTACCCGCGTCGATGGCCTGCGTCCGTCCGTGCTGAGCCTGTCGAAGTATGAACGGGCACAGGGCTACTTGCCTCTGGAATGCGCATGACTCTCTCAATAGGCAGATGCTGGGGAATCGGGTCGCATGCGCTCACGCCACCGCCGTGCCGCGCAGCGAATACGCCGTCGTCTCGTCGATGCGAATCGGCAGGATCTGGCCCACCAGGTTCTCGCGGGGATCGGTGAAAAAGGTGATCCGGTCGGTGCGAATGCGGCCCCACCACTTACCGTTCTTCTGACCTTCCACCAATACGTCCAGCGTCCGACCTCGCAATCGCATATTCTTGGCCGCGACAATCCGCTCCTGCAGCGCCTCAACTGCCAGAAGTCGTTGGTGTTTTTCCTCGCGGGGCACGTCATCTGCCATCTCCTCGCCGGCCTTGGTGCCCGGCCGCGGTGAGTACATGGCCGTGTGCACCACGTCGAGTTCGAGCTGCTCCAGCATTGCCAGTGTATTCTGGAATTGCAGCTCGGATTCGCCGGGGAATCCCACAATGATGTCCGTCGCGATTGAGGCGTGGGGGATTATCTTGCGGATGCGCGCCACCAAATCCGCGTAACGGCTTGCAGGATACCCGCGTTTCATGCGGCGCAATACCAAATCGTCACCGCTTTGTACGGCAACATTGAAGTGCTCGCAGACGTTGGGCAGGCTGCCCACCGCCTCGATGATGCGGTCGGTCATGAAGAGTGGGTGCGAGGTGAGGAAGCGGATGCGCTCCAAATTCGGCACCTCGCTGCAGGCCGTGAGCAAGTCCGCCAAGTCGGGACGGCCTTCCAGGTCGCGGCCGTAATCGTCCACTGTCTGCCCCAGCAGAGTAACTTCCCGCGTGCCCTGCCGCACCAGCCAGCGCAACTCGCGCACAACCTCCGGGATCGGGCGGCTGCGCTCAGCGCCCCGCCGGATTGGCACGATGCAGAACGCGCAGCGCATGTTGCAGCCGTATATCACCGGCACCCAGCGGCACGGCCCACCGCTTGCGAGCGGCGAACCTTCCAAGCAGCCCTCGTCCAGCATGCCCCGGTTACCGGCCTTCTTCTGCGCAAACTCCAAAATCGGTTCATACTCTACCGGCTTGGTAAAGACATCGACCTGCGGCAAGCGCGCCTGCAAGCGCTCCAGGCTATCCTCGCCGACCATACAGCCCATCATCGCGATTCCGAGATCGGGATTCTTCTTCTTCATGCCGGTGAGCCAGCCAAGCTGCCCCAGGGCGCGATCCTCGGCGCTCTGGCGCACGGCGCACGTGTTTACTACTACCAGGTCGGCCTGCATCGGCTCTTCCGCCCATGCATACCCCAGCGCCTCCAACGAGCCGCCCAGCCGCTCGGAATCGGCCTTGTTCATCTGGCAGCCGTATGTGATCAGGTGGTAGCGCAGGTCCACGTCCAAATGTTCCTCATCTTGCTTCTCAGCAATTCCCGGTCAGCAACTTTGCAATTCGGGGGAATCTAGCCATTGTGAATTGGCCGATATCTTCCCGTAACGAACAGTCTACGCCCAAACCCATAACTGCGTTTACGTCATTCCATTGTAGCAAGCGCCGCGAGCAGAGTGAAGAACTGCGCGCCGTACCGGCAGTTGCCCGGTCAAGTTCACTTTCCCTATACTAGGGCGTTGGCACAGACTGTCTTGCGCAGCACAGGCGGCATGAATGTCCACGTTGTCACAGCCCAAAGTACGACCGCTCATTTCAGAGTGGGTAATGGCAAACGGCGACGTGCGTCTCGCGCTGCGGGACCCCGATGAGTTGATCGAGGGTACGGTCCTCGTTGCGGCCGCCCTCGCTCCCGTGCTCGAACTCTGCGATGGCGAGCATTCTCTCGCCAGTCTTCAAACTGCGCTCTCCCTGCGGCACGGCATATCGCTGCCAATGGCGACACTAGAGTCCCTCATGGACCAACTTGATGCGGCGCTGCTTTTGGAGGGCAATCGGGCGCAGGCGGCGCGAGACGAGGCGCGCGCTGCGTTCCGGAATCTGCCATTCCGTCAGCCGGCCCTGGCGGGACTCTCGTATCCGGCAGACCCGGCGGAACTTTCAACCATGCTCGATGAGTTCGTGGCTGCCGTAGACGCGGAACCTGAGTCAGAAGAGCGCGCCATTCGCGGGATTGTGAGCCCGCATATCGACTACGAGCGTGGCGGCGCGGTTTACGCGCGCACCTGGAGTCACGCGCGCCAAGCCGTGCAGGAAGCGGAGGTTGTGGTCGTTTTCGGCACGGATCACGCGGGCAGTCCGGGCGCGCTCACGCCCACGCGCCAGCACTATGCCACGCCGTGGGGCACATTGCCCACGGACCAAGGTGTCATCGACCGGCTTGAGGAAGCCTGGGGCGATGATTCACTCTTCGCTGAGGAACTTCACCACCGCCGGGAACACTCCATCGAATTGGCCGCCGTCTGGTTGCACTATATGCGCAAGGGCGAGCCGGTAGCGCTAGTGCCGCTACTCTGCGGTTCCTTTCTCCCCTTTACCGCGGGTGAAGCGCATCCCCGGGAACTCCCGCAACTCGCACGGAGCATGGCCGCGCTCGATGAATCCCTTGCGGGGCGACGCGTGCTCGTCGTTGCCGCGGCCGATCTCGCGCACATGGGACCGGCATTCGGAGACCCACAGCCGCTGGCTGCGCAGGAAAAAGAGAAGCTTGCGCAGTTCGATCAAGGGCTGCTCGCTGCCGTGTGCCAAGGCGATCCGGAATCATTTCTCGGACACTTGCGGCAGAGCCGGGACAGACAGAAAGTGTGCGGCTTGCCGCCCATCTACCTGGCGTTGCAGTTGCTTGGCGCTGCGCGCGGGCGCGTGCTGGACTACGCCCAGTGCCCTGCCGACGAAACGGCCGGCTCGGTAGTTTCGGTAGCCGGCGCAGTGTGGACCGGCTAGGGCGCGAATTGCGGCAGTTACCGCGCCAGCCAGCCACCGTCAATCGGCACAATCGAACCGTGCATGAAGTCGGATTCCGGTGAAGCAAGGTACACGGCCAGCTTGCCGATGTCGGCCGTCGCGCCCCAGCGGCCGGCGGGAATGCGTCCAAGAATCTCCGGGCCGCGCGTGGGGTTCTGTTGCAGAGCCTCGGTCATGTCCGTGTCAATGTAGCCCGGCGCAATCGCATTCACGTTGACCCCGTGCGGCGCCCAATCCGTGGCCAGCGCGCGCGTGATGCCGGCCACGCCGTGCTTGCTCGTGGCATACGGCACAATTTGCAGCCCGCCTTGAAACGACATGAGCGAGGCGATGTTTACGATCTTGCCGCTGCCTTGCGGCACAAAGTAGCGGCCCGCAGCCTGGCAGAGAAAGAAGACCGCGTTGAGGTTTACTTGCATTACGGTGTTCCAGTCGGCTTCAGTGAGTTCCAAAGCGGTCTTGCGGACGGTGACTCCCGCGTTGTTGACCAAGATGTCGATGCGGCCGAAATGGTCGGCTGTCCGGTCCACGAGCGCCTTCAGATCCGGCACTGTCGCCGTCGCCAAGTCGGCCTGCAGTGAAAGGTAGCGCCGACCGGTTGCCTCCACCAGGATTTGCGTCTCCGTTGAAGCGGAACGCGAAACACCCGCCACGTCTGCGCCCGCCTCAGCGAGCGCCTTGGCAATGCCCCGACCGATGCCGCGGCTGGCCCCCGTGACCAAGGCAACCTTGTCCTCAAGGCAAAATGCTGGCGTTGTCATGGACGTTGTTCCCCTCTAAGTCTCATTCGTATCGCGATACATCGCACAGCTATTTCATGTCATTGTTCTTCATGAATATACCCTAGACAGTAATTCAATTCCCACACGGGCAAACTTCCGCCAACGAAGAGAATAGAGCCTTTGACCCGTAGGGGCACGACATGTCGTGCCCCTACACCCCAATGCCGCTGAAAGCGATGGTTGCGCGCACCGAGCGGGATTCCGGGCGCCATTGCTCGCTTCAGCTTGACGCGCGGCGTGATTCCGTGCCAGAATGCCACGCGTAGGAGCAGCCTGTTCGCGCTTAGAATTGCTGTGCGACTGTAACCCTGCGGCTCTGCGCAGTCACCGGCGCGCGGCCTTTCCCCAAAGTCAGTATTACCCAAAGACAATTTCTAGACTGCAAAATGCCCGCAGCAACAGCAGGGGCTTTGGACAGTCCCAACTCCGCGTAGCGGCGTCATCCAGGAGGCACGAGGTGGCCGGGTTCAAGGAAGTCAATAGAGACCTCGACTTTCCCAGTATGGAGCATCGAATCCTGAAATTCTGGGAGGATACCGATGCGTTCAACAAGCTAGTTGAAAAGAACCGCGACAATCCTCGCTGGTCTTTCATTGACGGCCCCATCACCGCTAACAATCCGATGGGCGTCCATCACGCCTGGGGGCGAACCTACAAGGACATCTATCAGCGCTTCAAGGCCATGCAGGGCTACGCGCAGCGCTATCAAAACGGTTTCGACTGCCAGGGCCTGTGGCTTGAGGTCGAAGTGGAACGCGACCTCGGCTTTGATTCCAAGCATGAAATCGAGGAGTTCGGCCTCGATAACTTCTCGCGCGAGTGCCGCAAGCGCGTCGAGCACTTCTCCGCGGTGCAGACGAACCAGTCCATCCGGCTCGGCCAGTGGATGGATTGGGACAACTCGTACTACACCATGGACGATTCCAATATCGAGCACATTTGGTATTTTCTCAAGCGCTGCCACGAGAAAGGCTGGCTCTACAAGGGCTGGCGCTCCATGCCCTGGTGCATTCGCTGCGGCACCAGCCTCTCGCAGCATGAGTTGGTCGGTACCGACACCTACCGTGAGGTCACGCACCCGAGCATCACGCTGCGGCTGCCGGTCAAGGGCCGTGAAAACGAGTATCTCATGGTCTGGACAACCACACCGTGGACGCTCGCGGCGAACACCGCGCTGGCCGTGCATCCCGACCTGACCTACGTGGCCGCCGAAGCCGATGGGAACACGTACTACCTCTCGAAAGGCACCTTGGAAAGCGTGGGGCGCGGCAAATTCTCGGTCCTCCGTGAGTTCAGAGGCGCTGAGCTTGTGGGCTTGGAATACGCCGGACCCTGGCATGAATTACCGGTCCAGCAGGAAGTTGCTACCCGCGTCGTCGGTTGGGAAATTGTAGGCGAAGAAGAGGGCACGGGCATCGTCCATATCGCGCCGGGCTGCGGCGCCGAGGACTACGAGTTATCGCAGGAGCAAGAGCTCAGTGTCATCGTGCCGATCGATGGCGACGGCAACTATGTTGAAGGTTTCGGTCAGCTCAGCGGCCGCAATATCACTGAGACGAACGAGATAATCTTTGCTGAGCTTGAAGCGGCGGGAAGTGTCTACCGCATCGAGGATTATACCCACCGCTATCCGGTGTGCTGGCGCTGCGGAGAAGAAGTCGCGTTTCGTCTGGTGGAGGAGTGGTTCATTTCCGCCGAGGAGATTCGCGGGCACATGCGCGCGGAAAACGAGACGGTTGGCTGGATCCCCGGTTACGGCCAGAAGCGCATGGATGACTGGCTGTTCAACATGGGCGACTGGTGTATCTCGCGCAAGCGCTTCTGGGGTCTACCCCTGCCGTTCTACGCCTGCGAGAGCTGCGACCACGTGACAATCGTCGGCACGCTGCAGGAGCTTGAAGAACGGGCGACTGATCCCGAGAAGGTGCGCGCGCTCCCGGAACTGCACCGCCCCTGGATCGATGAGATCACAATTCGTTGCGAGCAATGCGATGCCGAGGTGTCCCGAATACCTGAGGTCGGCGACTGCTGGCTGGATGCCGGTATTGTGCCGTTCTCCACGCTCGGCTACCTGGAAGGCAGCGCCGAGTGGGGCAAGTGGTATCCCGCCGACTTCGTGAGCGAGATGCGCGAGCAGATTCGGCTTTGGTTCTACGCGCTCGCCTTTATGAGCGTCACCCTGGAAGACGTGCGTCCCTACCGCAACGTGCTCATCTACGAAAAGGTCAATGATGAGCGGGGCAGGCCGATGCACAAGAGCCACGGCAACGCCATCTGGTTCGATGATGCCGTGGAGCAGATGGGCGCGGACGTCATGCGCTGGCTCTATTGCGAGAGCAATCCCCAACAGAATTTAAACTTCGGCTACGGTGTCGCTCAGGACGTCAAGCGGCGGCTCCTGCTCCTCTGGAACGTCTACAACTTCTTTGTTACTTACGCAAAGCTGGAAGAGTTCGACCCCACCCAGGTCGCCATGCCGCTGGAAGTGCGGTCGTTGATGGACCGCTGGATCATCGCGTTGCTGCACAAGCTCGTGCGCGACGTGACCAGCGATTTGGAAGAATATGACGCCTACAGCGTTGCGCGCCGGGTCAACAATTTCATTGAGCAACTATCTACGTGGTACGTGCGCCGGAGCCGCCGGCGTTATTGGAAGTCAGGCCAGGACCGCGATACGTTGTCTGCCTATGTGACGCTGTACGAGGCGCTCACCACGCTCACGCGATTGATTGCTCCCGTAATGCCGTTTCTCAGCGAAGAGGTCTACCAGAACCTCGTCCGCGCGGTGGACGGCACGGCGCCTGAAAGCGTCCACCATACGGAATGGCCGCGGTGCAATGCTGCGCTGATCGATGAACCGCTGCTGGCGCATATGGCGCTGGTACAGCGCATCGTCAGCTTAGGGCGCGCCGCGCGCAGCACCAGCAAGATCAAGGTACGCCAGCCCCTACCGGAGATCCTGATACACGTGAAGACCGCCGACGAGCAGGCAGGCCTTGCGCGTTTGCAGGAGCACATTCTCAGCGAATTGAACGTCAAGACAATCCGGTTCGTCGGGCCGGAAGAGGAACTGGTGACGTATGCGCTCAAACCCCGCTTCAATCTGCTCGGTCCCAAGTACGGCAAGCAGGTAAAGGCAATCGCGGCGGCGCTGCGTGCGAGCGATGCCCAGGCCGGCGCGCGGCTGGCTGCACAGGGCGAGCCGATCGCGGTTGAGGTGGACGGACAATCAATCGAGTTGCTGCCCGAGGAAGTGGATGTGCAGGCGCGCGAGCGCGCAGACTATAGCGTGGCAACCGAGGAAGGCTACTTAGTGGCGCTCCATACCGAAATTACGCCGGACCTTGAACGGGAAGGCATGGCCCGCGAACTGATCCATCACGTGCAAAACCTGCGGCGCGCCGCTAACTTCGACCTCTCCGATCGCATTGTGACGTATATCGGAGTGACCGACGGGGAGGCGGACCATGCAACCGTTTCCGCGATGCTGAGCACGCATTGCGAAACCGTCGCCCAGGAGACGTTATCCGTGAGCGTTGAGCCGGCCTCTGCGCCTGACGAGGCTCATCAAGAGGTAGTTGACCTCAACGGCATTTTGGTAACGCTGGGTGTGGTGCGGGCCGCGTGACCGGTTGCGGTCGGAGCGCGAGAACAGCGCAAGGCCAGGAATTCAATTGGGTGAGTAAAGTGTTCACCCGATTTCCACCTCAGGCAGTTGGGTAGAGGGAGTGCGTGTTGCGGCTTTAGACAGTACGGCAATGTTGAGAAAACGGCTGAACTGAAAGGAAAGAAACTATGACTGAGAGTGCGCAAACCCTGCCACGGATCTTCAAGTGGTTTGGGGAAGGGAAGTTCGCCGCCTCCGGCTTTCCGGATACCGAAGAAGAGCTAAGCGCGGTGGCAGCGCAGGGCATTTCCCACATCGTCGCCGCCTCGAGCAAGACACCCGATACGGAGACCATCGAACGTCTTGGCATGACGGTCGACAATTTTAGTGGTGTGAGCAGCGACCTGGCGACGCTCGATGCCGCCGTGGAGTCCCTGCACGCGACAGCCCTGCGGGATGACAAAGCCCTCATTCACTGAGGCTCGGGATTCGGCGGGGCCGGTACGGTCCTGGCAGGGTACTTGGTCAAGTACGAAGATTATTCGCCGCAAGACGCGGTGCAAGCGCTGCGCGACTTCCGCCCCGGCGACTTGAAGGGCGACGAGGTGGACGCGTTCATTGCCGACTACGCGGAGAGTTTGAACTCTTAGGTGATCTACGCGCCCAATTTGAGAAGGAGAGAAGCCCGCTATTCTGCATGTAGCGGGCTTCTTTCATGACATCTGTTCGACCGATTTTGGTTAGTTTGAGGCACGTGTGTGATGGACTCGGCCCCTATCTCGGAATGAGTTCCAGTGCCGCCAGCACACCTGCCAAGGCTACAAACAGCAGCACAAGCTGAATCGTCAATTGGTTAAAGCGTTTCTCCAATTGGCTAAAACGCTTCTCAATCCGCAATTCCAGTGCTTGCAGTTCCGTTCCGAGGTCTGCCTTCGTTACGAGTTCACCATGCTCCGCACTTACTAGGCCAACAAGCACTTCAGCTTGGGCCTCTTCGAAGCCAGCCCCCGTAAGAGTCTTCACCGCCATTTGTCGCTCTCTTCAGCGATTTCCATGTGCCGGATTTGCCATCAGTATAGCACACGCTATTGGGCCAGCAGTTTTAACCAAGACCAGCTCAATTGCATGTCAATTAGCATGAATAGCACAAGTCGCATCTCAGTCGCTCGGCACATCGGGATTGGGCTCCGGTCGAATGTGCTGCGCGAGAAACGCCACGAGTTCCCCAACCGGCACGCGTTCTTGCTCCATGCTGTCCCGGTGGCGCACGGTCACAGTGTTGTCGTCCTTCGTTTGGAAGTCCACCGTGATGCCGAACGGCGTGCCGGCTTCGTCCTGGCGCCGGTAGCGGCGGCCGATGCTGCCGCTCTCATCGTAGAAGACGTCCCAATGCAGTTGGAGCTGTGCCACAATCTCTTTGGCGATGTCCGGCAGGCCGCCCTTCTTCACCAAGGGCAAGATCGCCGCCTTGATCGGGGCGAGAAACGGATGGAAGCGCAGCACGACCCGCGTATCGCCTTTGGCGTCGACGTCCTGATCGTAGGCGTCTAGCAGGAAGGTGAGGAGCGCCCGGTCCGCGCCGGCGGCGGGCTCGATCACGTAGGGGAAGACGTGCTCCTTCTTCTCCTCGTCGAAGAAGGTGAGGTCCTGGCCGGTAGCTTCGCTGTGGTTGCGGAGGTCGTAATCGGTGCGGTTGGAGACGCCCTCCAACTCGCCCCAGCCGAAGGGGAACGCGTACTCGATGTCCCAGCAATATTTCGCATAGAAGGCGAGTTCGTCGTCGCCGTGCTGGCGCAGACGCAGTTTTTCTTCCTTCACGCCATAGGCGAGATACCATTGCCGCCGTGCCTCCAGCCAGTAGGCGTGCCACTTGTCGTCGGTGCCCGGCTCGCAAAAGAATTCGACTTCCATTTGTTCGAATTCACGCTGGCGGAAGATGAAGTTGCCGGTGGTGATTTCATTGCGGTACGACTTGCCGATTTGGGCAATGCCGAACGGCAAGCGCAGCCGCGACGTATTGAGCACGTTCTTGAAATTCACGAACATGCCTTGAGCCGTTTCCGGACGCAGATACGCAACCGCGGAATCGTCCTCCACCGGGCCGACAAACGTCTTGAACATTGTGAGAAAACGGCGCGGCTCCGTGAATTCGCCGCCGCAGTTGGGGCAGGCGTCGCCTTCAAGATGGTCCACCCGAAAGCGTTGGTTGCAACTCGTGCAATCCACCAGGGTGTCGGCAAAGTGCGAGGCGTGGCCGGTCGTCTGCCAGACGTTGGGATTCATAATGACGCCGGTTTCCACGCCAACCACGTTGTCGCGGGAGCGGACGGTATTGTGCCACCATGCCTCGCGGACGTTGCGCTTCAGCGCAATACCCAGGGGTCCGTAGTCCCAGAAACTCTCGAAACCGCCGTAGATCTCGCTGGAGGGATAGACAAACCCCCGCCGTTTGCACAGACTGACGATTTCTTCCATGATGTCGGTTTTCGCTGCCAACGTGAATCCCTTTACGATTGTGTTTTCAACGCGCGCATACGCTCGAGGAAGGGCGTGGATTTCAAGTCCTGCTCGGCAACGTAGCGCACAAATGCATCTGCGGTCTGTTCGAGTTGGGCGGTGGTGGCCGGGTCAACCTGAAGGCGGTCTACAGTTTGCAGCGGCTCACGCGCTAGCCAGCGTAGGCACTTGATTGCGCGCACCGTAACCGGTAGTCCGGTTACGCCGCCGCAACGGGAACACACCGCGCCACCTATGTCAGGGCGCACCCGATTGGCCTCCGCGGAGAGTGGGTCGCCACAGCGCGCGCATTCTTGGAGCTGTGCCTGATACCCAAGACTCGCCAGTAGCTGTAGTTTATAGGCAACTAAGACCAACGGCAAGGCAGCGGTGGTTGCAAGCGCCCCCAGCGCCTGGACGAGCAGAACGAATTCGCCATACGCTTCCACCTCTTCTTCCACCAGAATGTGCGCGGCCTCCACCGCTTGGTAGGCGTACGGCAGGCGGTTTAGGTCGGTGCGCAATTGCGGAAACGTCTGCACGGTCTCCACCTGTACTACCAAGTCCAAGCTGCGGCGCCGCACCACAAATAACCTGGCCAGGGTGAACAGTTCCAGGTGTCCGGCCATGCGGCTCGCCGGACGGCGCACGCCTTTTGCCACCACGTTGAGGCGTCCCCGCTCGGGCGTAAGCAGCGTCAAGCGCCGGTCGGCTTCCTGGAAGTCGGAACGCCGCAGCACAAGCGCTTCCGCAATGTGGGTACGTTGTTTCGTCATGAAGTCACTAATGTCGCCGCAGTACGGGTGTTCATTCTGCCGGCACTTGCCGCATATTGGCGCCCGCTATGTCGTGGAAGACGCCAGTTAAGCGAACTGCGTCCAGTCCCCTCCTGAGTTTCCGCTTGCATGACAAAGGGCTGCGAGTTGGCGTACCCACAGCCCTATGGAGTCACTCACATCTGCAATACCCAGTCTGCATTGCCTCATTTGCTGCAAAAGGGGCTCTCCCCCGCGAGGAGACCCTTGCACAACTTGGGCCGTGTGGTGAGAAGACCCCTCACCCCGTATCAAGTACGGGGCAGGCTCTAACTCTCTCCCGCCGGGAGAGGGGACTTTCTCGCCTCGGCAAGGGTTTCGCAAAGGTCTCCGCAAGGGGCTATCAATTCTCCGCTTGATCGCTAGTTTCTGCCCCTTCGTCGGACGGACTTGGCTGCGGCTCCTTACGCACGAGCACCTTCTTGATGCGAGTGCCTTCGACAGCTAAGACTGACACCGTAATACCGTCGAGTTTCAGCTCGTCACCTTCGTCTGCCATACGCCCGAGATGGGCGTAGATCACACCGCCCAGGGTGTCCACCTCTTCGTTTTCAAGATTGATGCCGAGCACATCGTTGAGATCGTGCATGTTTACCGCAGGGTCCACAATCGCTTCCAATTCACTGACCATCTCCACCTGGGGTTCTTCGGCGTCGTGCTCGTCTTGGATCTCGCCCACGATTTCCTCCAGCACGTCTTCAATCGTTACGAGACCGGCGACGCCGCCGAACTCGTCCACACAGATTGCCGCGTGGACGCGCTTTTGCTGCATCTCTTGCAGGAAATCGCTTACCTTCTTGGACTCTGGCACGAAATACGGTTCGCGCATTGCGTCTCCCACGAGCGTATCGAGCGTATTGGCTTCCACGTAAGGCAGTATGTCCTTTACATAAACAACACCCTTGATATTATCGATGGTCTCTTCATAGACCGGAATGCGGGAGTACCCGTGGTCGGAAGACGTATGGATAGCGTCAGCCAGCGTATTGTCACTCTCTAAGGTCACAATATCGACGCGGGGAGACATGATATCGCCAACCGTCAAGTCGCCTAATTCAAACACGCCGTAGATCATTTCGCGCTCGCCTTCATCAAGCACGCCCTCCTTGCCGCCGGTATCCACCATCAACTTGATCTCTTCTTCCGTAACCGTAGGGACGGTGGTAAGGGCCTCGCGTCCGAAGCGATGCGTGATGAGGTTACTTGAACGGGAAATGAGCCAGACGAGCGGATAGAAGGCGGTTTGGGTGACCATAATTGCCCGCGCCGTGAGCAGGGCAAAGCGCTCAGCGTGGGTAATAGCCATCGTCTTGGGCACAATTTCGCCCAGGACGATGCTGACGAAGGCAATTGCCAATGTAATCAGAATGAGGGCGACGAGGTTGTTACCGATGACGCGCCCCAGGTCGTCCGAGAAGCTCACCGCGCCAATGGCGGAAGCGAGGAAGCCAACCGTCGTGATCGCAATCTGGATGGTCGTCAGGAATCGCTCGATATTTAGGTGAAAGCCGCGGACAATGCGCGCATTTCTCACGCCTTCATCCGCCAATTGTTGGATGCGCGCGCGGCTTACCGTAATCACCGAGGTCTCTGTCGCTGCGAAGAACCCGTTGAGTATCGTTAGGATGAGAATTCCAAGAATCTGACCCCAACTTGACGGATCCAAAATCAAAATCTCCTTACTAAAATACGCCCTTCCTGCCGCTCCACCCCTTCAAATGCAATCTTTGCAAACACTTGCAAAGCACGGGAATTTCCTTACTACTCAAGATCACGCCCTGCGCTTCTCGTCCGGCCGCGTCCGGTCGGATTCTGTAGGTTGCGCGCGCACTCCCTGCACACGCGCCGGGACGCCGTACGCTTTCGCCGACGGCGGCACGTCCCGTGTAACCACTGAACCGGCGCCGGTCATCGCCTTGCGGCCCACAACCACCGGCGCCACGAGCAACGTGCCGCTGCCTACAAACGCGCCGTCACCTATCTCGGTTTCGTGCTTCTCCACACCGTCATAGTTGCAGGTGATCGTACCGGCGCCCACGTTCACGTCGCTTCCGACTACTGTATCACCCAAGTAACCCACGTGGTGAATTTTCGCTCCGGAATCCACCTGAGTATTCTTGAGTTCCGCGTAATTCCCGATTTCGACATCATGGGCGACCACCGTTCCCGGCCGCAGATGGGCATATGGCCCAATGCGCACACTTTCACCTACCTGCGCGCCTTCCAGCACTGACTCCACCGCCGCAACGCCCGCGGCCAGGCGCGTGTCTTGCAAGCGAGAGTTCGGGCCGATGGTACAGTCGTCTCCGACTGCCGAATTCCCGTAGAGGTGGCAGTTTGGCAAGATGGTGATGTCCCGCCCAAACGTCACCGTGTCATCGATCCAGACGGTCGCCGGATCAACCAAGGTCACGCCGCTCTGCATCGCCCGCACCCGTATGCTATCGCGCAGCGCGCTCTCCGCCCGCGCCAAGTCCGTTCGGTCAACTACCTGCAGCAGTTCGAGTTCAGTTTCCGTGTGGCGCATCGTTCCCACCGGGGCCCCCACAGCGAGCGCGTGTGCGACAAGGCATTCAAGGCTGTTTTCAGAGAGTGCCTGCACGTTGCTGCGATTTTCCCACAGCCATTCGCTGGAGAAGCAGGCCGCGCCGGTACTGAAGTATTCCGCTGGGGGTTGCGCCGGTATCGTGTCCTGTTCCTTGAGGATGCGCGCCACACGCCCGGCAGTATCACGGAAGATGCCGCCGCTTGGCGAGGGGTGGGCTGGAGAGGTGGTGAGGAGCACCAGCGAATCTGCAGTCTCTTGTTGGCACTGCATGAGACGAGTCATCGTCGCGGCGGAGAGGAGCGGCATGGCGCCGGAAACGACCAAGACCGTACGTGTGGCCTTCGGTAGCGCGGCGACCGCCGTCTCCAGCCAGTTGCAACCGCTCAACTCGGCGCAGGTGGCTGCGGGACCGACGTAGTCGTGCAATTGGAAAGTTTCAGGGGTACAGGCTACAATCACCGACGCGCATCCGGCCGCGTTGGCCGACTGGACGGCGTGCATCGTCATAGGGCGGCCGGCAAGCGCATGCAAGACCGTAGCGCGACGAGACTGCATCCGCCCAGTTTGGCCGGTAGCCAAAATGATGGCTGCAGTGGATAGGTGAGGGTCTGGGTCGCTCTCTGTCATGGGTTTCAAGGCGGCGCGGTCCCCGCGCCAGCGCGCTGCGCCGGCTTCGTGCCGTTGTGAGTCGCTGCCGTCCTATGGACGCAGTCCGCCTACACCCTTCCTCCTTGTGCGCCGCTCGCATAACGCGGCTGGGGCGGTAGGATTCGAACCTACGAATGCGGGCTCCAAAGGCCCGTGCCTTACCGCTTGGCGACGCCCCACCTGGTTCATCATATCCCCGCACTTGGGGAGCGTCAAGTACGACTGAAGCGCGTCACGCGCTGCGTTGCCCGACATCTGAATGTGCGCTCCTTCATCCGCATATCTTGTCTATTCTCCCTGGTATCTCAGTCCGAATTTGCATCGCTGAGGGGGCGGGCAAGGAGTGCGAACTGACATGCAGAGCCCAGCGAAGGTCTAAAGTTTCCAGCGAAGTCATAGGGATTACTGATACGATTAATTGAGACCGTGCCCATGGCAGTTGTAGAGTGTTGGGATCACAGTGCTAGCCGGACCGCTCTTGGTTTTCTTCGTGCTCGGCGGCTTAGCGCTGGCGGCAATTGGCGCTGCCGGCGTAGTGCTCTTTATTTCTGCGCGAACCGGCAACTCGCTTGCGCACCCCGACCGCAGTTGGCGGTTGCCGGAGCTTCCTCTAATGGAATCCGCGCTGGAGCCGCTTGCCTTTCCTGCTACGGACGGCACGCGCATTGCGGGTTGGTTCTTGGCGCATCCCCAGCCCCGTGGCACGGTGTTGCTGCTCCATGGCTTCGGCACCAACCACTTCGGCCTGGTGCACCTTGCCTATGATCTCTACAAGCGAGATCTGCAAAGCCTGCTGGTGGACTTCCGCGGACATGGAGCGAGCGAAGGAGACGGGACGACTTTGGGGCTGCGCGAGCGGCAGGACGTGCTTGGCGCGCTGCAGTATCTCCACTCGCGTTGTGACGTTGATGCGGACCGCATCGGCATCTATGGAGTCTCAATGGGCGGCGCTACCGCGTTGCTCACGAACACGCAGGACTTTGGCGTGCGCGCTCTGGTGACTGACTGCGCCTTCGCGACATTGAGAGGGGCCATCGACCATGGATTTCGGAGAATCGCCGATTTGCCGCCGTCAATCTTTCGCACTCCCACGGTCTGGTTCGCCAGCCGGTTCGTCGGCGAGAAGCTCGCTGATGTGCTCGGCGTCGTGCAGCCGCTGGCGCGGATCAAACAGACGGCGACCTGCCCGCTTTTGATCATCCACGGCACGGAAGATGACGTTGTCTTCGTGCAAGATGCCTACCAACTCTACTTGGCCGCTGAGGGACCGAAGGACCTCTGGATCATCCCCGATGCCGGCCACGGCCGCTGCTACGAAAAGCTCGAGGATGCCTACGTTGACCGCGTTGTCGACTTTCTCGCTGACGCCTTCGACTGTCCGCGCACCCCATAGTCAGCAACGCTGGCGAGCGACACCGGCGCTCCACCGGCAATGCGGTCTATTCTGCTTCTGTGCCCGGCGGCCGCTCCAGACGCCAGACGCGGACAGGGGGATCACGCGGCGTGCTGTATACCAAGTCTAGTCCGCCGTTGCGTGACTCCAATGCCGGGGGCAACAACGAGAAATCCCCCCGCGCACCGGCGAATGCGTCTTCAACCACGTACTTAGTCTCTGTGCCGCTCAGCAGGTATCCCATCTCATAATCGTCAGTGTCGTAGCGGTACTTGGCGGTCAGGCGGCCGCTGTAGACGTACATTGCAAAATGGCGCCGTGCCAGGATGACATCATCCGAGATCAGGTTCTCGCGCAGCCACTGCGCTGTCAGAAGGTATGACGACCAGGCCGGCTCGAAACTGTAGTACGCAGCCGGGTCGGCGCTCCACCGTGCGAAGTTGGTGCGAATCACGGAAGCGTTTGCCAAGATCAGGGCGAGGATGAACGCCGACGTGCCGGTAACGATGATGCGCTGAGTCGCACGCGAGGAGATGATTTGCGTCAAGATCACACGTCCGCCAAATAGTCCGTAATAGCCGAGAAACGGAATGACGGGAATGAGAAAGCGTCCACTCGCATAGGACCACACGAACACCACGCCCAGGTATACAAATGTGTAGACTGCCACGAGCGAAAAGTGCCGTTTGAGATGTAGCGCCCAGCCGAAGGCGGCAATGAGCCAGCCCAGAGCCGCGATCACGCCCACGATCGCGCTGATACCGGGCCGACCTATGTCCAAGAAGCCTGCCAGGATATAGTGCTCCATGTTTGCGCCCACACGAGCGATGAAGTCCGACAAGCCAATGGTGCCTGCCAGCGGGTCTTCCTGCTCTTTGAGGAAGAATTGGTAGGAGTAAATCGTGACGGGCAACACCACGGCGTTGCGCACCTGCCACAGGCCGATGAGCAATACATTCACGCCTCCCACCAGCGCGGCCGCGCGCACCTGGCGGTGAAAGAGGAGCCAAAACACCAGGCTGATTGCCAGAGTCGCGCCCACCCCCCGCAGGTAGTAGCACAGGGCTGCCAGAATGGCGAGCAAGAGGAGGAGTCCCCACGATTGCCGGCGCTGCGCGCGGGCGGACGAGGAAGAACGTTGGACAAATCGGAGGTAGACTAGGCCCAGCAAGAGTGTCAGCAGCGAGAAGAACGTATACGGCAGTTCAGACATGATCTGGACGGCGTACTCGAGCACGAACGGGTTGACGGCGAACAGACCGACCGCAAGCAAGGGCTCGATGCCTGCCTCGCGTTGGCTGCGGGACAAGAGCAACCACAGGAGCATTAGCGCTCCGGCAAATGTCAAGAGTGTGAACAGCTTTACGGGAATGATGCCGCCGTAGGCATCAGCGGCCTGTCCGGTAACGAATAGCACTCCGGCGACCGTCAGCGGGTAGCCGGGTGGGTACTTGTTGTGCGGGGGATACTGTGGGTCGTTTGCCCAGGTGTAGCCCTGGCCGCTCGCGAGGGCGTCGCCAATCACGAGGTACTCGGCGTCGTCGTTGAAGAGACCGAGATGGGGGTGGAGTTGGAGCGCGCCGAGCAGCGTCCCTATGCTGATAAAGAGGATGAAAACCAGGCGGGTTCTCTGCTCTCGTACCGAAAAGAACGATCTCACTGTGCGCCCACCGCAATTGCACGACTACATTGCCCACGTTTAAGGGTAACTGAATTGCGCTGCCGCAACATGCGGAGTTGGAGTCGTTGCGGGAATTGAGTGAATTGGCACGCCGCCCTACACTTCAATAGCGCACTAGTCGCTGCCGGGCGTGCGCCGTAAAGTAAAGTGATGCTGCGTTCCGCCGAGCGATTTCCATCGTCTTCCGGCCCTCACGTGCGAATGAGGCCGCGGGCAAAGTCCGAGACGGTGTCGAGTTGCGCCAAATCTTCCGGTGAGAGCGTGACGGCTGCGGCTGCCAGATTGTCCTCGAGTTGGAAGTGATTCTTGGGACCGATGATGGCCGAGGAAACAAACGGCTTTGCCATGACCCACGCCAATGCGACGGCGCTCGGCGTTGTGCCGTGCTCGCGCGCAAGGCCGCGCACAGTATCGACGACGGCCAGATTTGGTTCGGTCATCATCAGGTCGTAGTGCTGCGGCAGGGAAGAAATGCCGCCGGGATTCGACGCGAAGCGCGAGTCCGCCGGTGGGGGTTCGCCCTGTCGATACTTGCCGGTCAAGAAGCCGCCGCCGAGCGGGCTGTGCGCCACAATGCCGATGCCCAAGTCCTGCGCCATCGGCACCACCTCCTGTTCGATGGCGCGGTCTATCAGACAGTACCGCGGCTGCTCCACCACCCAGGGCGTCAGCCGGTGGCGCTCCGCCAGCCACAGTCCGTGGGCAATCTGCCACGCGGCAAAATGGGAGGTGCCGAGGTAGCGCACTTTCCCTTGGCGCACCAAGTCGTCCAACGCGCGGACGGTCTCTTCCAAGGGCGTGGTGGGATCCGGGATGTGAATGTAGTAGAGGTCAATGCAGTCGGTCTGGAGGCGGCGCAGCGATCCCTCTATCTCGTGATGGATGTGGTAGCGAGAAGACCCTCTTTCATTGGGGCCGGCTCCCATCGGGTGGCCGAACTTGCTGGCGAGGACGACCTCATGGCGTCGTCCTTTCAGTGCCGCGCCAACGATTTCCTCCGAGCGGCCTTTGAAATAGAGGTTGGCCGTGTCGATGAAGTTCACGCCGCGTTCCATGGCGGCGTGGATCATCCGCACGCCCGCGGCGGTATCGGTATATTTGCCAAGTGGGAACGTGCCGTAGGCGATGGTGGAAACACGCACGCCGGTTGTGCCAAGCTGACGGTACTCCATAATGCCCTCACATTTACTGCGGCTACGTAACCGTCGCAGTCGGCCAACGCAACATAGCCGTGAATCTTACCCAGGCATGGACATACACTCGTAGACCTCGATAGAGCAGCCTTCGCCCTGGGCGAGGAAGGGATCGGACTCAAGGATGGCCTGGGCGGCCTCCATGTCCTCTGCCTGCAAAATTGCGTAGCCCATCATGGTCCCGTCTACGTCAGTACTCCCGGTGCCGGTCAGGACTTGCCCGCCGCTAAACGGTGTGCCTGCATTCAACAGCGCCTCCGCGTTTTGCTGCGTCCAAGCCTGCCATTTGCCCATATGCGCTTGCTGCTGCTCAGGCGTCGCGCTTCCCATACGCTGCATAGCTTCCGGTGAAGCGCGATAGAAGAAGATGAATTGTGCCACTGAATACCTCGGATCGCTAATATTGGATGAGAACGACTCTCTTCATTTTAGCATCTACACGTGGACTGTTCTCTTACCCGGTCGACTTGGCAAGCAGCCACGGCAGGGAGCGTCAACTGCGCAGATTTAGATCGCGATGTAGTCCGTGGACATTTCGCCCACCTGGTTTGGTTACGCCGTGTCGTCACGGATGGATTCCCGCGTGCGCGGGAACGACGGGTTGAGGTGATCTTATCTTTGTAGCGCGGGGGCTTGTCCCCCGCTCTTGGCAAAAAAGCTGAGTCAATCGGGACAGACACTCACGCTGAAAGCACGATAGGCGGGTGGCTTTGCAAGGCTACCACATCACAAGCTCAAGGAAGTACGACTAGAGCCGTGCTTTTCAAGAGTAAGCAAGTTCATTCGCCCCGAGACTGCCGAAGGACGAGCGGAATTGCGTATTTCAGCGCCCTTGCTACTCTGCCTAGTCTCGATCTGTTGGTGCTTCTCTTGCCTGTCAATGTTGCCTAAGCTCCTGTAATACTTGACGTACAAGCGTCTGCGGAACATCGCTCTCGATGCGCGGCGTGCCGATGTCATCCAAGAGAATCCAGCGTACTTTGCCTTGGCGATTCTTCTTATCAAGGGCGATTGCGTCGTGGATAGCGGCGGGCTCTACCTCGGCGTATTGGAGAGGCAGGTTGTATTGCGCAATCACGGCTTGTAGTTTGTCGAATGCCTCCTGACCAAGCAGGCCCAAATGCTTCGCTATCCGTGCCGCGCCGTGCATGCCGATGGCGACGGCCTCGCCGTGGAGGTACGTCTGGTAACCGGTGGCGGCTTCCAGGGCGTGGCCGATGGTATGACCGTAGTTGAGGAGCGCGCGAATGCCTTGCTCTTTGGGGTCTTCTGCCACGACTTTCTGCTTCCAGCGCACGCAGCGCGGCACGACTTCCAGCAAGAATTCTGGCGTGAGATCGTCAGGACCTCTAGCGGCTATCTCGGCGAAGAGCGGCGCGTCGAAGAGCAACGCCGTCTTGATGACTTCCGCCCATCCCGCAAGCAGGTCCCGTTGTGACAATGTCTCTAGGAAGCGGATGTCGATACACGTAATCAGCGACGGATAGAACGCGCCGACGAGATTCTTGCCCTCCGGCAGGTCGACGGCTACTTTGCCGCCGATGCTGCTGTCGATTTGCGCCACCAGGGTTGTGGGTATCTGGACCAATGGCATACCGCGCAGGTAGGTCGCAGCCACAAAGCCGGCGAGGTCGCCGATGACACCGCCGCCAAATGCCAAAACGGCTTCCTTGCGTTCGGCCCGGTGTTCGGCAAGCCAGTGGTAGATGCGCTCGGCCTGGCGCAGGTTTTTGCTCGCCTCACCGGCAGGGACGGGATTGGTGACGACCGTATAGCCGCTCGCGGCGAGCGTCTCCGACAGCTTGTTTTGGGTGCGCGCTACTACGCGTTCATCGGCAATGACGAAGAGGCGGCCGTCAATTCCGTGGCGGGCCAAGGCGCCGGCAAGCTCAGGCAGGATATCGCGCCCGACTATTGCTTCTTCCATGCCTCCACCTGCTTCCATAGGAGTTCCGCCGCCGCCTCGTGACTCAATCCATCCGTAGCCACTGCGACGTGGCACGCCTCGTTGTAGTCGTTATGCCGCTCAGCCGCCATGGCGCGGATTCTGGCAAGCGGATCGGCAGCCTTGAGCAGAGGTCGGGTATGCACACTCCACTTGAGACGGCCATAAATGGTTTCCGGTGTGGCGCGGAGCCAAATCACCAGGTTCTGGGCGCGCATCGCGGTACGGTTGTCGAGATCGAGCACAGCGCCGCCGCCCGTGCTTACGACCAGATGTTGCTGGGTGCAGAAGTCCGTGACGACTTGCTGCTCTAGGTCGCGGAAGTACGCTTCACCCTTGTCGCGGAATACGTGCGCAATCCGCTGTTGCTCTTGCCGTTCGATTTCGGTATCGGTATCAACGAACCGCCAGCGCAGCCTGCGCGCCAAGATTCTGCCGACCGTGGACTTGCCCGTGCCCGATAGACCGACGAGTACTACGCTCTCTATTTTGGCAGCCCTTCCATGTACCCTTGATAGTTGCGCTCGATCTCAGCCAAGCTATCGCCGCCGAATTTCTCCAGAAACGCGTCTGCCAGGACGATGGCTACCATGGCCTCGCCAATGACGCCCGCCGCGGGCACCGCGGTCGTGTCGGCGCGTTCGTAGTGCGCTTGGGCCGGCTCGAGCGTGGCCAAGTCGACGGAAGGCAGCGGGCTGCGGATGGTGGAAATCGGCTTCAGCGCGCCCCGCACGAGCAGCGGCTCACCGTTGGTGATGCCTGCTTCCAAACCGCCGGCACGGTTGCTGAGGCGGGAGAACCCCCGGCCTTTTTCAAAGCAAATCTGGTCTTGTACTTGGGAGCCCTGCCGGCGGGCGTTCTCAAATGCCGAGCCGAATTCAACCCCTTTGGTGGCGTTTATGGAGAGAATTGCCGCCGCCAGACGCGAGTCCAGGCGCCGGTCCCAGAAGACGTGGCTGCCTAATCCAATCGGCACGCCCCATGCCACAACGTTGTAGACGCCGCCAAGGCTATCGCCGGCAGCTTTCATTTCGTCGATAAGGGCGACCATCTGCTTGCTCGCCGCCGGGTCCGGGCAGCGCAACGGGTCTGCCTCCAATGCGTCCCAGTCCACGGTCTCAGGATGCTGCGTAACTTCATACTTGCCGTCTATCTCGATTGGCCCGAGTACGGAAACGTAGCTGGCGATCTTGACGCCGAAGTGGCTCAGCAAGGCACGGCACACGCCTGAGGCAGCAAGGCGGGCCGCGGTTTCGCGCGCGCTCGATCGTTCCAGAATGGGGCGCAGGTCATCGACGTCGTACTTGAGGACACCCACGAGATCGGCATGACCGGGGCGCAAGTGCGTTACTTTCTTGCTTGGTGTTGCAACCGGTTCCACCGCCATGATTTCTTGCCAGTTTTCCCAGTCCTTATTGTTGACTAACATGCCGATGGGACTGCCAATGGTCTTGCCGTGGCGGACGCCGGAAAGGATTTCCGCCGCGTCTTTTTCGATTTGCTGGCGGCGACCGCGTCCATAGCCCTGCTGGCGGCGGGTCATGTGGAGGCCAATCTCTGCCGCCGATACGGGTAACCCGGCAGGCATGCCCTCCACTATGGTGAGGAGCGCCTGCCCATGGGATTCACCGGAAGTGAGAATCTTGAGTACACGTAACACGGAAGTCTTTTACCCTTGTGCGTGTCATATGGGATTAGCGTGCGTGCTTTCCGCATCCCAGGCGCTGCAGCGTGCCGCAAACGCGGACAAATAGCACGGTTGCCTGCAGCGGACGGAGCCTCAAAGTCCAAGCGCGGCCAATGCCTTGGCCATCATCAGTTTAAGGGGCGGAGCTTTTCTTGTCCAGCGTTCAAATGCTGCGGCCCCTTGATACACGAGCATGGGCAGTCCGTCCAGTGTGCGCGCTTCCTGGGCCCGCGCAGCGCTGAGCAAAGGCGTGAGGCTTGGAGTGTAGACGAGGTCGAAGACGATTTGGCCGCTGTGGAACACGTCAGGAGGCAATGGTGAGAGGTCCGGCGCGGGACCGTTGGCCATGCCCACGGCGGTTGAGTTCACAATGATGTCGGCCGCTGCGGCAGCTTGGTGCAGGTCCGCGCTCTGCCAGTCAACCACGGCGCATGCCTGCGCGTGCAGCGCTGCCGTCAGCGCCGCCATGAGACTCTCGGCCCGGTCGCGGTGCCGGTTCGCAAGCGTGATATGCCGGACGCCGGCCTGGGCGAGAGCGACCAGCACGGCACGCCCGGTGCCGCCCGCGCCCAGCAAGAGGACGTGTGCCCCGGCGGGGTCGGTGCCGCCATCGGCGCGCAGCGCGGTGAGAAAGCCCTCCGCGTCGGTGTTATCGCCGATAAGGCGTTCGCCCTCTTTGAAGAGGGTATTGACCGCGCCAATGGTCTCAGCGGTTGCGGTGCAGCGATCGACCAGGGAGACCACTGCTTCTTTATGGGGTATGGTCACATTGAGTCCAAGCCACTCCGGCGCGCGAATCGAGTCGATGAAGGTGGGCAAGTCCGCCGCCGTCACCGGATACGCGCGGTACGTCGCCGGAAGGGCATAGTGATCGAATGCCGGTTGCTGGAAAGCAGGCGACACTGTATGCGTGAGGGGATACCCCGTGACGCCAACTTTGCGTACGTGCTGCGTCGTTGTCATTGGATATCCTAGATTTCTGGGAAGAGCGTGGACAGGGTAACGGCAAGGTAGAGAGCCCGTATTGGGCCGGAGCCACTTCAGGTGCGAGCGTAACTCCGCTTGGGGCTATCATTCGCGGTACAGTCACTGTGCCGGGTCTATCGAGTAAACACCCCATGGAGCACCGCTACCATAGTCGTTCCTGCAAACCGGTGCACACTATCGGCAATTGGGCGCGCTTCAATGCTACTCACTCCAGTCGTGCCGGTCAACGATTGGCGACAAGCGTACTATTGCACCTGCACGTCGGTCACCCCAGACTAGTGAACGCACGGAACGAGTTGCCGGTTGCAAGCGGCGCAAGGTCCGCTCTTGCCGTATCACTGCGCAGGATAGGCTGTGGTATCATACCAACAAGGTTCACGCCGGACACGTGACCCAAATATTTTGAGTAACTTTGGAATAGCGAGGCACGACGTATTGTAATGAATTGTCCAACATGTGGAAGTTTGAATAAAGGGGACAGCCTCATCTGTGTTGCCTGCGGGCACCCGCTAGAGTCGCTACGATCCGCAATCGGTACTCCGCTTCAGTCCACCAAGCCGCATCGCCTGATGATATTCATCGACGCGGCGAACATCGAAAGACAGGCCCGCGACATCGGCATCATGCGCGTGCCGTGGCACCTGATACGTGACCAGCTCCGAGGAGAAGATACGCTCGTCGGAGCGTATTATTATACAGGCACTGACCTGCGCGTGGAAGGATTTCGCCAGCAGCTCGACTATCTTGTAACCCACGGCTTTCGTGTCGTGCATAAGCGGTCGAAAGAGCTGCCGGGCGGAGGTTACAAGGGCAATCTGGACATCGAGATGTCGCTGGACATGCTCGACTTCGTAGGTTTCTACGACAAGGCGCTCGCGCTGACCGGCGATGGCGACTTCATCCCGGTATTTTCGCGGTTGCGCGACCGTGGCGTTCAAGTGATGGTCGGGAACTTTGGCGTGGGCAGCGATCCGGGCCTGAAGCTCGTTGCCGACGGTTACATCAATCTGGGGCTGCTGCTCTCGCTTGTGATCGAGCGTGAAAAGGTCCGGACGGAGCAGATGCAGTTCGATCAACCGGAATTGCCGCTCGGCCAGACGCTCGATACGCACGTGGACCGCAACATGCTCGCGTCCCGCCTCTATAGCCTGGGCCGCAACGCTCTGGAGCGCAACGAGCTGTCGCAGGCGCTGAATCACTTTTCCCAAGCCGTAAGTTTGATGCCGCATCAGGCGCGCTACCGTCACCGGCTCGCGCTCAGTTTGGCCGAGTTAGGGCGGTATGCGGATGCGGCAAATGAACTCGAAGACCTCTTGCGGCAGGAGGACGACGCGGAAGTGTACTACGACCTCGGCCAGGTCTACGAAAAGCTCGGCGCTGTGGAAAAGGCGCTTGAGGCCTACACCCGCTGCGGTAATTTGGATGACCGCTACAAGGACGTACAATCCCGCAAGCAAGAGCTAGAACGCGCGGCCAAGAGCAGTAACGGCCAAGCCACCAGCCAGCGGGGGCGTGGACCGCGGCCGCGGCAGACATCTGCGCCGGCCCGCCAGCCTCGCGCCGCATCATCCGAGGCCCGGACCGACACTCGCGCCGCTGCAGAACCCGCCGCTCGCGAATCCAGTGCGCCAAGACGGCAGAAGCCCGAACCGAGTAAGGAAGTTGCCGCTAAGGAATCCACGGAAAAACCTGCAGCGACTTCTGCGGCAGCAGCGGCTTCTGCGGCAGCAACGAGTTCTGCGGCAGCAGCGACTTCTGCGTCAGCACCGTCCTCAGTGTCCGAGGGGATGGCGCAGGCGTTCAGGCAGATGCTGCAAGGCGAGCACAAAGAGTCGCTGTCTGCGCTGGAGCAAGCGGCGCGGCTAGATTCGGACAACCTTGAAATCGCCCTTGCCCTCGCACAGCAGCTTGCCGTCTCCGGCGAGCATACACGCGCAGCCATGATGGCGGAGCAACTCGTGCTGGATAATCCCGAGAACCACCAGCCGGTAGCCGTGCTGGGCCGCATTTGCTACGAGCGAGGCAAGTTTAAAGACGCCCTGGAGCAATACACGCAGGCACTTGAACTGGCAAAGCAGGCTGAAGATGTGCCGGCACAGGCATTCCTCTATCGGATGCTGGTTTGGACGAACTTGGAGTCCGGTGATGAGGGCGCAGCCCTGGCAGCAGGTGAAGCGGGTCGCTTAGCGGCGCCCGAGGACCAGCAACTGCGCCGTCTGGTTGACCGTATGAAGGGACTCAAAACGGAATC
This sequence comes from Chloroflexota bacterium, assembly GCA_965207135.1. Classification (GTDB taxonomy): domain Bacteria; phylum Chloroflexota; class UBA11872; order VXOZ01; family VXOZ01; genus VXOZ01. The sequence goes on from OZ242272.1 coordinate 875,638, forward strand.
CTCATCCGCCCCTCCGTCAGCCGATGGTGAAGCAAAAGACGCGGAGGTAGTCGTTGCGGATTCGCTTGGCGAGGAAGCTGCCGAGCCGGTAGCGGCGAGCGCCCGCGCGGAGTAGAGGTCTGCACGTTTCCGGGTAGCAGATCGCGCGGGCAGGCGGTTGGCGCAACGAGTCTGGCGAGCCGCCGCCCGCGGTCGGTCGAACTTGGCCGACCGCGGGCGCGATCGCCCCTGCCAGCAATCCCATGCCGCATTGAGGGTTCTTCCCTTTGCGGATTTGGTGGGTTTGGACTTTCTTCGTGCGGATACGCCCTCCATCCCTCGTACCCACGACCCAAGCGATTCCTCGATAAGCCGTACTTCATGAGCCCTCTCACACGCTCAAGCTGGATTCCGCGACGAGGAGACTAGAGTACGGGAGTCTCTGGAATCCCAGTCTTTGACGAAGTTCGCGAACTCCGTTCGTCGATGCACTCGGGAATGAAAAGCATCGCAACCCCGTGCAGCTATCAAGTCCGGGTCATCCAAGTCCTTCCCCATCTACTCTTGCGAATCGGACAACGCGGCCAGTATCATGTTAACTAAGTGAATTAGTAAACATTAGTTACCCAGCGACTTGGCAACAGCACTATGCGGATTTCGATGAAGGCGGACTATGCGGTCCGGGCCGTGGTTGACTTGGGGCATCGCTACGGTCAGGGACTTGTGCAAAGCGCGGAGATCGCGCAGCGGCAGTTTATCCCCGAAGCCTACTTGGACCAGTTGCTTACGGCAATGCGCAAGGCCGGCATCGTGCGCAGCATTCGCGGTCCGCAAGGCGGGCACGAACTGGCGCGTCCACCGGACCAAATTACGATGGAATTGGTCGTCACCACGCTCGAAGGGCCGTTCACGCCGGTAGAATGTCTTGAGAACGTCCCGTTTTGCGCGTTGGTGCCCGGCTGCGCACAGCGTGAAGTGTGGCAGGAGGTGCAGGAGGCGGTGCAATCCATCTTGACCCGTCACACCATCGCGGATTTGGTCGCACGGGAGAAAGAACGGCGAGAACGCATCGTATACTATATCTAATGCCTACAGACACGAATGGATGAAGGAGGAACGAATGAAGAACGTCGCGAAGCGGCGCAGCCTATTCACACCGGAGCAAGTACAGCGTTACAGCAGGCACATAATCCTGTCAGAGGTCGGCCCCATCGGACAACGAAAATTGATGAATGCCAAGGTATTGCTCCTTGGCGCCGGGGGCTTGGGTTCGCCCGCCGCGCTCTACCTGGCTGCGGCCGGTGTGGGTACTTTGGGGATCGTGGACTTCGACGAAGTTGACTTGAGTAACCTGCAGCGCCAGATTCTCCACGGCCACTCAGACGTCGGCCGGCCCAAGGTAGCCTCTGCCACGGACCGTCTGCGCGAGGTGAACCCGGACGTGAACGTGGTGGCGCACACCGAACACCTGAACTCTGATAACGTGATGGACATTTTTGCCGAATACGATGTGATCGTTGACGGCACGGACAACTTTCCTACACGGTACCTAGTCAACGATGCGGCGCTCTTCTTGAATAAGCCGGTGGTTCACGGGAGCATTTTCCGGTTCGAGGGGCAGGCAACGGTATTCGAACCTGGCAAGGGCTGCTACCGCTGCCTTTACCCTGAGCCGCCGCCGCCGGAAATGGCGCCTTCCTGCTCTGAAGCCGGTGTGTTGGGCGTTTTGCCCGGCATTGTTGGCTCAATTCAGGCAGTGGAGACGGCAAAAGTAATCTTGGGCATTGGCGATACGTTGGCCAACCGCTTGCTGCTCTTTGACGCCTTGGCGTTGACGTTCCATGAAGTCAAGCTGCGGCGCGATCCCGCTTGCCCGGTCTGCGGTGACAACCCGACCATCACCGAGCTGATCGATTACGAAGCGTTCTGCGGCATGCCGGCGGTGGAACAGACGTTGGACGTAACCTCCGGCACGGTTTCGTAGTAAGCGGAGACACACGTTGTCCGGCTTCCGGGAGGCCATCGGCGCATGCCTGCAGAAGCGGTGTTGCACATTCTGTCCCACGCCAAAAATGAAAAGGCGTGGGCCGTGATCGAAGCTGACTGCCGCGAGCGCCCGGTTACGGTTCTCCTGCTGCGCCAGGCCGTGCTCTCTCCGCCCCACGAGCGCGCAGCGGTTGTGGCATCACGCGCGGATTGTGAAATGCAGGGAGCCGTGCACCGGCACAAGACTGTGGACTACGTGGAGATCCTGCAACTTATTGACGAACACGAGGACATTAGGCGCTGGTAGACTATGCTCACGCTGAGCAAGCGGCAACTTGAAGAAATGATCGACCACGTCCGCGCGGCGGCGCCCAATGAGGGCTGCGGCATGTTGGGCGGCCGGGATGGTACCGTGCTTGCGGTATTTCCGGCCCGGAACGAGGCCGCAAGCCCCATTCGCTTCACTATCCATCCGGCAGACTTGCTGCAGATTGTACGCACAGTGGAGTACGAGCGAGAATGGCAGATCGTCGGCATCTTTCATTCACACGTCGCCTCGCGCGCCTATCCTTCCGCTACGGACGTGGCGGAGGCCGAATTTGACATGGGTGATGGCGAAACTGTGGAGCGGTACCCGGGCGCAGTGCACGTGGTTATCTCGCTGGCGAACCCGGAGCAGCCCGACGTGCGCGGGTATACAATTAAGAGAGGTGAGATCACGGCGGTGCCGTTAGAGGTGGTAAGCGAGGCTGCAACGGTTTCGGAAAAGGCCGAATGAAGCAAGGTACCCACGAGATGTGGGCGAGGCACAAAGGACGGCAAGCATCACATGCGCCGAGCGCTCGTGATGGGGCAGTCACCAACCCGATGCCGTGTGCCACGAGGTAGAAAGTACAGGCGCTCAGAGAATACAATTGTAAATGCGCCTAGAATTGCAGTTGTTGCACTTCTAGTCGTTTCAAACACAAGCGAAATGGGACTGCGCTGCGTAATGAACACTTTGTGCGTGGAGGTTAACGGATGAACACTCAAGACCAAAACGAAAAGTACGAACACCTGAAGCAACTCATTGGAGGCATGGGGCGGACACTTATCGCCTTCTCCGGCGGCGTAGACAGCACCTTCTTGGCGAAGGTGGCCTATGGGGTGTTGGGACGGGACGCCGTGGCGATTACGGCGCTCTCCCCAACCTACCCTGCGACCGAATTGGAAGAGGCAAAGCTCTATGCAGCGGAAATCGGCATCGAGCATCGCCTGATCGAAACCCACGAACTTGATAAGGAAGAGTACGCCGTCAACAACCCCGATCGCTGCTTCCACTGCAAGAAGGAACTATTCACTGAAATGCAGGTAATTGCGCAAGAGGAGGGGTTCGATACGATTGTCTACGGCGGCATTATGGACGACCTCGGCGATCACCGCCCGGGCATGGAGGCAGCGGAGTTGCTCAGCGCCCGCGCGCCGCTGCTAGAGGCGGAACTTCAGAAAAGCGAGATTCGGCAGCTTTCGCAGGAGCTTGGCCTGCCGACGTGGGACAAGCCCGGCGGCGCGTGCCTCGCTTCGCGTATACCCTATGGCATGCGCGTAACCCTGGAGAAGCTGCACCAGGTGGACCAAGCGGAGCACTTTTTGCACAAAGCTGGATTCCGGCTGGTGCGGGTGCGTCATCACGGCGACATCGCGCGCATCGAGGCGCCGCCCGCAGACCTGCCCCGGCTCTTCCAGGGCGAAGTCCATACGCGGATAGTCGCGGCGCTCAAAGAGATCGGCTTCAAGTACGTTGCCCTCGATATGCAGGGCTACCGTTCCGGCTCTTTGAACGAGACGCTCGCTTCCCACACGATTGTGCCGCTGCAAACGGTGTGAGCCGCGGGCAATTCATGAAGCGACGAGGAGCCGGTTGCGGCTATGAATAGCGAACGTCGTCTGATTGTATTCGTCTACAACGCCGACTCTCCTTTATTCGCGCAGCTCAAGGACTACGTGCACAAGCTAGTGGCGCCGGATACTTATCCGTGTAGCCTGTGCCGGATTACGTATGGGAATCTCGGCATGAAGCGCGCCTGGCGGCGTTTCGCACAAGAGTTGCCGCACGCCGTGGTCTTTCTCCATCGCGATGAATTGGCCGTGGCGTACCCGCACCTCATGGAGCTCGAGCTACCGGCGGTCTTCATGGATGAAGGCGGCGACATTACACAGTTGGTCGCGGCCGCGGACCTGGATCAGACGCTGGACGTCGCAGCCCTGCAAGCCTTGGTAGTGGCAAGTCTCACCGAGCACGCGCCCGTGGCGGCGATGTAGCCGTTATCGGGACAGAGAAGCAAAAGAGGGGGAGAGACTGTCTGTGGTCGGGGTGCCCGGATTCGAACCGGGGACCTCTTGAACCCCATTCAAGCGCGCTACCAGGCTGCGCCACACCCCGTTGTCATGCCGGCATAGGTTGCTTCGCCGAATCTGACGCGCGTCAGATACACACTGCGCACCCCGTGGCGGATTCCTCATCTGCCCCAAGCTGCGCGACAAACCGGCGTTGCCATGCTGCCTCCCCATTGTACCAGCGGGCAGTTACCTCCTCAACGGCTGCAACAGGCAAAACAGCCGCCGCGTTCCTTACACGACAGTGCGCAAGAGCCGAATAGCAAGCGCGCCGTTTCCGACTAGCATGATGAGGAAGCCGAAGAACGTCAACCCCAACGGCACGCCGTGCAGCGCCGGCCCATAGAGAAAGACAACTGCTGAGCCAACCAACAGGGGCAGCGATTCGCGTATGGCAAGTCCCTTCAGGGTCTGGCCCATCACGCCAAGCGCGAAGATTGCCGCCAGTAACGCGCCGCCGCTTTGAAACAAGAGCGGGACACGATTGAGCGCGAGATCGGCGAACCGGTCGAGAAACACTTGGTTCGCCGGCGACAGGCAGGACGCGCCCGACCCAACGCATGCGCGCGCGAGCTCCACGATGAGAGTTGCTTCCAGCGTGAAGATTCCCGTAAGCAGTGCTGCGCCCGCGATTCCGAGGACTGTAGCGGCGTGCACGACAAGGTGGGGGCGTGGCATCAACGACCGCAGGGTGAGGACCACGCCAATGCCCAGCAGGCTGCCTCCGGCCAGGCCAAGGTGCACCCAGCGCCAGCGTGCAGCCTCGCCCGCGAGGGCTTGAATCTGCTCCGCTGCCGTGCCGCCAAAACCGGGATGCAGGCCGGTATTGCTCAGCAAGAGAAAGCTGAGGGGAAAGAACACGAGGCAGAGCGCTTGCGGCACCGCAGACCACCGTAGCATCATTGTTCCCGGTAATGAAATAGCCGGCTTGAATGTGAAATACGCAGCTTCATGCGTGAGACGGCCCCCACATCGCAGCCAGTCTTGCTATAGGGTTGGCAAGGAATTGAGAGTGAGCGAACGTCACCAAGCTTGCGGGAAGAAACCGGTAGTGTCAAATTGTGGTGAATGAAGACGACCGGCTGCGGCGGTATAGGGTGTTCACGCTGCATCATTCTTGCATATTGGCGTCCTCGCGAGTGACGCAGGGCAGGTGCGGAGGGGCGTCGAATTGGCTCTGCGGGTGACTTCACAGTATACTTGATAAATTGGAGCAACTAAGTCATAATACGGCTGAGACGGCGGAGTCTCGTTGGGGACTCACAAGCCTCGTGGCGCTGCAAGCTTCCAATAGGACGTGACGTATTTAGGTTGACCGAGATTGCATACGCTGGCATTTTTCAGTAAGGGGATGGCATACGCGCGGCACGGCGAAGATGGCTACCCGCTTGCGCGGGAGTGATCGACTGATCGCGCAATTACGGACGATGATCGCGTAGCTGCTGAACAGTTTTCTTTGAACCACGGTCGAGTAATGGAGCAATCATGGGCGCGAGTGTAGAGGCACGCGAGGCAACCGGTCTGGGAAAGAGTGTCACGGCACGCGTTGCCTTGCGCGTTGGCGTGGTAGCTGCGGTGCTACTTTTTCTCGCATTCCTTGCAATGACGAATGCTACTCTTGCCGTTATGTGGCTGTTCGGGCTGGCGTTTGGCGTCATTCTGCAGCGCAGTCGTTTGTGCTTTGCTTCCGGCTTCCGCGATATCTTCCTCATGCATGATGCCGGGACGATGCGTGCGCTCGCCGTAGGCATTGGCATTGCCACGGTGGGTTTCTGGTTGGTAATGCAGATGATGGTGCCGAATCCTGGAACCGGCGCGTTGCCCGCGGCCGTGCATGTGATCCCAATTGGGCTGCACCTGGTGGTGGGCGGCGTCGCCTTCGGCTTTGGCATGGTAATCGCCGGCGGCTGCGTCTCGGGTACGATGTATCGCATTGGTGAGGGGTACCTGGCGTCGTGGGCATCGCTGGGCGGCATCCTGGTTGGCCTGTACCTTTCCGCCCGGACGTGGAATTGGTGGTGGACAAACCACATCAGCGACATGCCGACGGTCTTCTTGCCCAAGTGGCTCGGCTACGGCGGCGCCGTGGCGCTCACACTGCTGGCCCTCACGGGCATTGTGCTCCTGAGTTACTGGTGGGAATACCGTTCCGGTCCCATGCCAAGCTTTCCCATCGGCAAGAAAGACCAGATGCCCGCCTTGGACTTGGGTACAAAGCTGCGGCAGGTGTATGACTTGGTGTTGGGCAAGGGCTGGCCGCTGGCAGTTGGCGCTATCGCGCTGGCGGTAGTAAACGTCTTCTTCTATATATACGATCGGCCTTTGGGCGTGACCGGTGAGTTATCGGCGTGGTCCGACCGCATCGCCAGCGGCCTCTTTCGTCTGCAAGCGCCGGCATTGCTTGGCGCCGACGGTCTTGCCGGGTGCAATCTGACTGCCGGTGTCGGGTCATGGTGGACGAGCGAGGGCCTATTCGTCGACGCCGGCTTGATTATTGGGGCGCTTGTCGCCGCCGTACTCGCTAACGAGTTCAAGGTGCGGGTGCCGCCGGTGAAACGGCGCTACGTGCAGTCGGCGGTCGGCGGCGTTTTCATGGGCTACGGCGCCGGGATTGCGGTTGGCTGTACTATCGGCGCGTTCTTCTCCGCCATCCCTTCCTTAGGGCTCAATGGTTGGATTTTTGGGTTCTCCTTGCTGCCGGGCGCCTATCTTGGCGTGCAGGTAATCAAGCGCATTCCATAATCGGTGGGTTGAATGCCGGCGGCATGTTGTCACGAAGATTCGTGACGCTCTTGCCGACAAGAAGCTAGAATCTCACTTGCGCCTGTGTGCTACGATGATGACTGGAAGTGCAATACGTGCATTGAAGAGGATTCGGGAATATGAAGATCGACGTACGCGGTGAAATCTGCCCCTATCCCATGATGAAGACTTCTGAAGCGCTGAAGAAGCTCGAGGGCGATGAGACTCTGGAGGTGCTCACGGATCATGCGCCCGCCCTGGGCACGATTCCATGGGAAGCGGCAAAGAACGGTTACGAGACGACAATCGAAGGCGCTGCAGACTCAGAGTGGCGGCTGACCTTGAAGAAGTCCGAGAACGCCGCCAAGCCGCAGGAGCTCATTGCCAACTTGCAAGAGCAACTCGCAGCGCTCAACGTATCGGAATAGCCACACGTTTCGCGATATTGCGTAGAGGTCGGTTCCAGGCCACGGCCACCGGCCTCTTTTGCTATTCTAAGCACCTGGGATCGGATCGCGCGCCGGTCGTTCGAGGACGAGATTAGTCAACAGACCGTAGCGCGGGGGCTTGTCCCCCGCATCTTGGCTAACGACCGGTAGCGTTGAGGGGCTTGTCCCCCGCTTCCTGGCGCCAAGCGTATAGCCGCTCTTAGGCAAAATACGTGACGCGGCGCGCGGCTGGCGATCCGACTCGTGAGCGCTCTTGGGCAGAGTTTACGGCATCAGAAGTTAGTGACCGGTGCCGCAGACCAAAATTGTCGTACTAAGGCCAATCTGGCAACTCCTTGAGAATAAGATGTTCCACGACCGGTCAGCTAGCTCGATTCCAGAACGCTCGACTCTGCGAAGAGGCGGGGGCAAGCCCCCGCGCTACAACTTGGCAAGGCTCGTGGTTGAGGAGTCTATGCAGCATGAAAGTTAGCGAGGGGCGGTACGTATGACGTACGGGGTAGGCATCATTGGCGCAAGCCGTGTGAGCAACGGGCACGCGCGGGCCATCGCGGAAGTGCCGGAGACACAGTTGGTGGCAATCGCGGAGCCGCATGCACAACGCCGCGAGGCGTTCGCGGGCCAACACGCCTGCAGTGGCTATGCGGACCACGCCGAATTGCTTGCTGACCCGCGCGTGGATATCGTCATGATCGGCTTGCCGCACTATCTGCATACGGAGGTCTCGGTGGCGGCTTGCGCGGCAGGCAAGCATGTATTTTTAGAAAAACCCATGGCGATGACGGTCGCCGACTGCGACGCCATCAACGCGGCGGCGGAGAATGCCGGCGTTAAATTGCTCGTAGCCCATACTGAGCACTTCGTTCCGGCCGGTCTTGCCGCCAGGCGGCTCATCGAAGCTGGACACTTAGGCACGGTAGTCTTTGCCACCGATAGCTGGTACCGCACGTTTGATCTGGCCAATCGCCCGCCGTGGTTCCTGAACCGCGCGGAAGGCGGAGGCGGCATGTGGTACATGAACGGCGTGCACATGCTCGACCGCCTCACGTGGCTCATTGGCAGTCCCATTACGGCGGTGCGCGCCTGGGTGAGCAACCCGATGGTGGGCCAAGACTGCGATGATACGGCCCTGGCATGGTTGGACTTTGCCAACGGCACCCACGCCACCCTTCATCACACCGGCTATCCCCAGGAAGGGCCGGAACGCAACGAGGTAGAGATCATCGGCGCCCAGGCGCGCATGAAGGTCGCCACCCGCGACGATCGACTCTGGCTCAGCGAGGGTGCGCAGTACGTGGAACAACCATTATCCGATGACCGCTCGTTTGCGGGCGCCTTTGCGCTGGAACTGACCGGTTTGGTGCAGGCAATCGAAACCGATACCGCCCCGCCCGTAGACGGCCTCTGGGGACGCTACATCGTCGCCGTAGCCCTGGCCTGCGAAGAGTCCTCCCGCACCGGCGAGGTGGTACACATCCCCCCGGATCTTTACACCGACCTCACGTCGTGGTAGGGTTTGCGGTCTGATTTCGAGAATCAATTCTGCTTGCGCGAAGCCACTTCTTCATACCTATTATTGGGAACTATATACAAAAGTAAACTGAATACCCGCGCAACCCCCTTGACATTCGTTTACTATAGTGTTATAATTGTAGTGTAAGGTGGAAATAGGAAATAGGGAAGATGGCAAAGAAAGCACCAGGCAAGCACTACCGCAACGGGATATCGCTAATCGAATTATATGAGATATTCCCGAATGATGAAACGGCGGAACAGTGGTTTGTGAGCGAGCGTTGGCCGGACGGTCTCCGCTGCGCTTACTGCGACGGGGAACGTGTTGGTGCGAAGGGTAATCATCCCACGATGCCCTACCACTGCTCTGATTGCCGCAAATTCTTCTCTGTAAAAACTGGCACGGTGATGCAGTCAAGCAAGATCGGTTATCGTAAGTGGGCACTCGCCATGTACCTTATGACCACGAACGTAAAGGGTACATCCAGCATGAAGCTGCACCGCGATATCAACGTGACGCAAAAGACCGCATGGCACATGGCTCACCGCATTCGCAAGGCATGGGATAACGATGCGGCCCCATTCACCGGAACATCCGAGATTGATGAAACCTACGTAGGTGGCAAAGAACGCAACAAACACGCCGACAAGAAGCTGCGCGCAGGACGCGGGCCCGTAGGTAAAACTGCTATCATTGGCGCGAAAGAACGCGACGGCAACAAAGTTTCTGCTCGCTCCGTACAGGGTACCGATAGCAAGACGCTACACGGCTTCATCAGCGAGACGGTGAAAGACGGATCTAGGGTCTACACGGACGACTACAGCGGTTATCGCGGGCTGCGAAACGTGGAGCACGAGACAGTTCGGCACTCTGCCAAAGAGTATGTGCGCGGTCAAGTCCACACCAACGGGATCGAGAGTTTCTGGTCGATGCTAAAGCGCGGCTATATCGGCACATACCACCACATGAGCGCAAAGCACATAGACCGCTACGTAAATGAGTTTGCTGGTCGGCACAATGACCGGCCCGCCAACACGATTGACCAAATGCGGCACATGGCAGAGAACATGCAGGGCAAGCGCCTGCGATACTCAGACCTTATTGCATAGGGAGCAGGAACAATGGTCAAGGAAACGCGGCACATTATAGATCTATCCGATATCAAAGCAATCCGCATTCAGTGCGGGCATTGCGATAGGGAAACTGTACATCCACCGGACAGGGCTAAGGTGCCTGGCCGGTGCCCTATTTGCGAAGAGGAGTTTTTGATAGATGCTAAGGAGGACAGACCATTCACAGCAGCGCAGGCATTCACCAAGGCACTAGGCACGCTTATTCGTCAAAGTGACCCAATGGTGAAAGTGCGCATTGAAACTGGCTGTGAGGGAGAGCATGGAGAATCCTAAGCCTAAACCGGCCAAGGCCAAACCTGGCAGGCCAACCACCAAGACCATGCCGCCGCGGATCAACGCTCCAGTGAAAAACGTTGCCCGCGCCGTGCTAAAAACCAAGCCGCCGAAGAAGAAATAGCGGGGCTTTGGGTGGTTTGGGACAGGCTACTGTTAGACTTTCTGCAAGGACACGTTGCCGAATTCGTCGACGTTGATCATCTGTCGTTTCTCCCTTTTGGCAATGATCAAGTACCCCCAAACGATTGCCCATATGCCTAGCGTTGGTATGCACAAGAGGAAGTGCAAAATGTGGTTGATACGCCTACCTGAAACCACTACTGCTTGGAAGTCTCCCTGGGATTCGACACGCCCACCTTGCGCCACTAAAGTAGACAATTGCCGAGCAATCATCTCTTTGCGTTCATCAGTAGACTTAGAGTTGGTAGCCATGAGGTGCCTCCTTGCGACACACTGTAGGAGTTTGACTTGCCACAGTCTGACGCCTAGCGCGCGGGCCGCAAGGAGACTTGCAGGTCAAAAATCTACAGTGAGCCTCACGGGGCCCACACACTACCTCAGACTGTGGCATTTACCATCCTACCATAAGCCGTTTACTTTTGTATATAATCCCCCTATTATTCTAGGCAGTACTATACTATCGTTCTAAACTAGAGTATTACTGCCGACTATTCTACAAATTCAATTGTCCTATATGGAGAGGTGCCAATGTCAAGGCGAGTCACTGTGGGCAGGCACACGATCGTTGCGTTGATCGGACTACTTTTAGTGCTGCTATTGCCTCGGTCCGCTGTCGCCGCAGAGTGCGAGTTTCTCGGTAGGTTCAAGGCGTTCCGCGACCTGATCCCAAATGAAGTTGGTGAATGTACGGAGAATGCAAGCCTGACAGAGTTTGGCAGTGAGCAGCGCACCACCAATGGCATTCTTTATTGGATTAGAGAAGACAACGAGGTGGAGTTTACCAACGGGCTGCACACTTGGGTGTATGGTGAGAATGGGCTTGAGTCTATCCCCCACGATGAGATTGCTCAGTTGCGAGGATTCATGGCTCGGTCGCTAATGAAAGAAGCGGTTGAGGATTACATCATCGAGTATGGAATGATGCAGTATGTCCAGTATGAGGACGGTAGTATTCCTCTCAGTGCGCGGGCGATTGAGGTTGTGGAGAGAAGCTATCCCAATCTTGAAAAGGGCTCAGCGGGTTATTTTGCGATCTTAGGTACAGTGAGGCGCACCTATGGGATTGCAGTCTCTGACAGATTCAATTGGCGACAAGCCTGGGACAGGCTTAACCCAAATCAGGAAGGTGTGCATCACTACACTCCCACGTGGTTGATAGAGTGGTTGGATTTGCCATACAGCGAACAGTGGCAGATTCACCAGGTCTCGGCTGAGCAGATGCTCCTGCTGCAAGAAGTGTGGTTCCGGCGCTATCACTCACTCACTATGGCGGCGTACTCTGAGACGTTTAGCGGTGGTGCAGACTGGATTCGAGATCTGACGGATAAGGGTTGCTTGCCCACGACGCCGGTGGTGAGCTTGACGCAAAGTAATGAGTGTTGGTACGACGACGTCAAATACCTCTTATACTCTGACCGCAAGACTCATGACTATGTCCGGTTGGTGGCCATGTGGTGGGTAATACATGGCTATACAGGCACTGAGTAGCTACTTGCGTTCCTTGGTGCTGCGAATCACATCTGGCGTGAGGAACCGCTTTGAAGTATACCTGACATAAGGAAGAAGTCACATATACGACGCGGAACGAAAGTGATTGCTATGATTGACACGCACAAGATGGTGAAGTCACTCATAGCAGCGGGGTTCGATGAAGCCCAGGCGGAGGCTATCGTTACAGTCAGAAACGGCGAGACGGTGACTAAGGAGTACCTTGACGAGAAACTGCAACATCTCGCCAGCAAAATCGACCTCTACAAGATGGTGCTCACAATCGTATTGATCAATGTCACGCTTACGGTCAGTCTTACCGTAGGCTTGATCAAGCTCTTGCCGTAGGGACCAGAAACCCTGAATAAGCCAAAGAAGAAAGGGACATGCGCGTTTTGTGGCAAGACGCGACCGCTTACCAGGGATCACATTCCGCCTAGGAACATCTTTACAAAGCCGCGGCCATCCGACTTGATCACTGTGCCGTGTTGCGAGGAGTGTCGGGAGGGCTGGTCGAAGGACGATGAATACTTCTGTCATATGATTGTTAATGGAGCAAGCGCAATTGCGGATGAAAAGGGTGAATACACAGACTCTCCTAGCGGTGAGGCCCTAAAGCAATTGGAACAAAAGATGCTGGGCGCGCTCGCCCGCCCTGAAGGGAAGGGTTACCTAAACAGATTGGCCAGCGAAATGTTCGACTTGACTGCAACAACCCCTGAAGGCATCCACCTTCCGCATCTTTCCGGTTTCAATCCAAATCATGACCGCCTCAACAGGGTTGCGGAACGGATTACTCGCGGTCTCTTCTTTCATGAGAAGAAATGCCCGGTTCCCCAAGATTACCGTGTAGATGCAGTCGTCCGACAGTTTGGTTCCGATCCAGAGAATGACTTGCAGATTTATGATCTCATTACTTCCACACCGTCGTCCATGGGGCGTGCTCTAGAGAATAAATCGTTCGCCTATAGAGCCTGGATCGTTGAAGGCGACAACGTTGCAAGCCTTTGGAGTGGGGTTTTTTATCGGTCCCCCATGGGGTTTCTTGGTTTCATTAGACCCCTTTCCCACAATTCCGATGACTAGACCGCCTTGCTAGGTTTCGCGCTGAGCAGTCTAATCGTCATGGCGTAAGCGGATACCACTTTAGTAATGCTAAGACCTACGTCACCGTGTGCGCGTCGATGTAGTCCCAGTTGATGTCCCAGCCGAGGCCGGGCGCTTGGGAGACGTGCACGTTGCCCGCGGCGTCCATAGGATCGGTCTTGCTATTCAGCCAGGGCTCGAGTTCCTCGTAGTCGACGTGGGGGTGCAGCAGGCCGCGCTCGTAGTATTTGCCGGGGTAGTTCATGGCGCAGAGCGCGTGTAGGTTGCCGGGTCCGCCGCCGTGCACCTCCATCTGCACGTTGAAGGCCTCGCACAGGTGGACGACCTTCATGAGGGGCGTGATGCCGCCCACGTCGCTCACGCCGCCCCGGCTGATGTCGGCCGCGCCGCGGGCGAGCCACTCGGCGCGGGTGTACATCTTGCCGTCGGCGGTTTCCGGTCCAACTACCGGTATGTCGAGCTGGTCGGCCAGCCAGATGTACGACGACGTGCTGAATTCATCCATGGGCTCCTCGAACCAGTAGTAGCCCAGCTCTTCCAGCGCTCGGCCGATGGCGAGCGCGTCCGCGCGGCTGTAGAAGTGATAGCAGTCGAGCATGAGATCCATGTCGTCGCCGACGGCTTCACGCACGGCGGCGCAGGCGGCTACGTCCATCTTCGGGTCCGGCGCCCAGGCGATAGGCGGCATCCAGGTGTGCAGCTTGAAGGCCGGATAGCCCCGCTCTTTGCACTGCAACGCAAACTGCCCGTACTCCGCCGGCGTGCTCAGTCCGCCCTGAATCTCGTCGCCGCACATGGTGCTTGCATATACCGGCACTTTGTCGCGTGTCGCGCCGAGCAGCTTGTAGACCGGCTGGCCCAAGGCGCGGCCCACCAGGTCCCAGATTGCCATGTCCACCGCGCCGAGCGCGCGATCAGTCAGGTCGCGGGACATGCGCTGCCAGTGGTGCAGGGTCTTCCAGATGCGCTCGCGATACATGGGGTCTTCGCCAATGATGGCGGGCTTGATGACGTTTTCCAGCACGGCAGGACTCGGCGCGCCAAAGCAATAGCCGGTAGCGCCTTCGTCCGTGACCACGGTGAGCAGCGACTGCGTTGCCTCGTGCTCAGGGCCGGGATGCGTGTGCCCTTCGGCATCCCGCACGATGCGGGATGGATAGGTGAACGTGCGCACGTGCATGTCAACGATTTTCATCGGTCATTCCTTCAGTAACAGCTATGCACGCAAGGTGAACACCCTGTCAGATCTTGAAAAGCAACCGACCTACCGGACAGCGCCACGCCAGAATGAGGAATCTGCCAGTTCTTGGGCATGCTGTGCTGGCTCTTCCCGGTCTTCAGCAGCGTGCATGGGAAGAATTATGTCGGCGTGATTAGGATTGCCTGCAAGGGGAAATGCTACGACGCGGCGTCCCTCACGCGCCGCTTCGCTCGCGACGATAACCAACCAGCCGTAGAACGTGCGATCCCGGGCGCGATCCCGATCATCAGCGATTGCAGTTGCCTGTTCGAGTCCGGCAACACTCAGTCTATCAACCGATATTTCGACTACGCCTGCTCTTGGCAGGAAATCATAGTGCCTCGCTCGCGAATTTCTTAGTCTTCTCGCGGCTTTACTTGAAGATATGCCTCTGCCAAGCTCTTCCGCTTCTCCTATACCCTCTAACGCTTCCATGCAGGATTGTCGCTCTCGGCTTTCAAGTCCAATAGGGCTTCCTTCAAGAAGCTGTCTGGTAGAACGTCCGAGGGGGTGTAACTCTGGCGTCTACGCCCACTCTTCAGGTTGACTAAACACACGGCTCCCCCTTCCGGCTTGCAAAGCAATATCACCGATCTTCTCGGGGCCAGAGCGCGAATTGCAATCTCAGCATCCGGTGTGGGATACACCTCGAAGCGTTGGGGCGCAATCTCGTACAGTTCTCGCAAGAGGCGTTTAGCATTGGCTAATGCCAGGTCGGAAGGTAGCGCAAAGCCCTCTTCTTCAGCCTCAACCACTGCATGGCTCAAATCTACGAAAGCGTCGGACAAGTCCTTATGGGGCACCTTAATTCGCAAGATCAACAACTCTCCACATCCCAAATTCCACAGCTTTTTCGCGCGGCTTAGCGCCGGCTAATGCTTCTTCTACCGTTCATATTCTTTCTGTCCCCTTGCGCGCCCTTTTGGTCATGATACTATAGTGCACACTTACGGCGAAAACGAGTGTTCTAAGAATTAGGAATGTGAGGTCTTTTGGTCGTGGCAAAGCTAGCTATCAACGGTGGTTCTAAATTGCGCCAAACGTCCTTCGGCAGTTGGCCGCTGGTAGACGACGCAACGGTTGACGCGGTGACGGACGTGCTGCGCAGCGCGCGCTGGAACCGGCGGCGTGACGGCACGCGCACGGGGGAGTTCGAGCAGCAGTTTGCCCGCTACCACGATTGCGACTACGGCCTTTGCGTGAGCAGCGGCACGGCCGCCCTCGAAGTGGCCGTGCGGGCGGCGGGCGTCGAGATTGGCGATGAAGTCATCGTCCCGCCGTACTCGTTTATGGCGACGGCCAGCGCGCCGCTGCAGGTGGGCGCCGTGCCGGTCTTCGTGGACATCGATCCGGAGACCTACAACCTCAATCCCGCCCTGATCGAAGACCACATCACGGAGAAGACGCGCGCCATCTTTGCCGTGCACTTCGGCGGCCTGCCTGCCGATATGGATGCCATCAATGCTATTGCCCGCAAGCACAACCTACTCGTGCTCGAAGACTGCGCCCACGCCCATGGCGGCATGCACGCCCAGGGCAAACTAGGTTCGCTGGGCGACGCGGCCGGTTGGAGCTTTCAGGCAGGCAAGAACCTCACGAGCGGCGAGGGCGGTTGCGTGACAACGAATGACGAGGACACCTACAAGCGCTCCGTCTATGCCCACGACTTCTGGCGCTCGCACGTGGAACTTGATGATGACATTTACAACGATCCCATCGACACGCAGTTTCCGGTGCTCTCGTGGAATTACCGCATGACCGAGATCATGGGCGCGATCCTGCACTCGCAATTCCCCAATTTGGAGGGATGGGCGGCGCGTAGACACGAGAATTTCACCTACCTCGCCTCGCGTTTGGCTGAAATCGAGGGCCTGGGTAACGTGCGCGTCGATCCTTTCGTCAAACGCAACGCGCTCCATATTTTCCTCTTCAAGTATTTGAATGCTGAAGAATTTGCAGGCGCACCGCGCGAACTGGTGTCCAAGGCCGTGAATGCTGAGGGCATTCCCTGCAGCCCCGGCTACGTGCGTCCCCTGCACAAGCATCCGCTGTTCCAGGACGCGTTGCACGGGTCGCTGCGCAGCGGCTTCCCGCTCACCAGCCACTACTACGGCCGCCAGATGGACTACCGCCAGGTGGAGTGCCCCGAAGCCGAACGCCTCTGCCGCGAAGAAAGCCTCTGGATCGGCCAAGCCGCCTTCCTGGGCACCAAGCAGGACATGGACGACATCGCCGACGCGTTTGTGAAGGTCAAGGAAAACGCGGCGGAATTGCGGTCGGTTGCGGCGGTGAATTGAGGCTAATGCTTTTGGTTTCGTCCCCCTTTGCCCAGTCAACTCCTACCGTTCGTGCTGAGCCTGTCGAAGTATGAATGGTAGGAGAAGTGAAACCATGAAGAATAGGGCTTTCTGTAGATTTATTATCGCGTTTTTTCTGGGAATCGTGCTACTCCTGGTAACTCCCAGCGTCTCATTGGCGGCCGATTGTCAGTTCGTACTCGGTTTCAAGACCCTCCGCGACCTCATCGGGCATGACATTGTCGGCGAGTGCCTGGAAAACGAGCACTACAACGCCATTGGTGACAGCGTGCAGCAGACCACCGGCGGCCTGCTGGCGTGGCGCAAGGCCGACAATTGGACCGCCTTTACCGACGGTTACCGCACCTGGGTTAACGGCCCCAACGGGATACAGCAGCGCCTCAACACAGAGCGATTTGAGTGGGAGGCTGACTACGGACCGGGCGGTGGCATAGCCACTCCGACACCTTCGCCCAACCTCATGCTCACGCCATTGCCGAGGCCGCCAATATCGGACTCCAAACTTGCCCACGCGGCGGAAGTGATGCGCACTACCCCTAGCGGTGAGACAGCCTACCAAATCCTAAGCCAATACCAAGTGGACGTGGTCTTTGGCCGCAATTACACATGGGGCCAGGTGCTCTTTGAGCCAGCGAACAATCGCATCGTGGTCTATGGGAAGTTTCATCTCGATCCCCCCGAAGTTCTTGCCGCATTCATTGCTCGAGGAACAGCGCTGGCAAAGTGGTTCTATGAACAAGGAGAACCTACGACCCTAGAACAGTGTATCGACCGTGAGTACCTTGCTATATCCGCATTGGACGCTTGGAATCTGGAGAAGCTCGGTAACCGAGGCAAGTTTTCTTCTCTCGGGAATACAGATGAGCAGCGGTACGAAAGGGCACGGCGCAACGTGACCTACCGAATTGGCCAACCGCTAGACTACGAACTCAACGATCCCATCCTTTGCCCGGCGGTGCCAAGAATTTCGGTAGACAGTGAACCGACACCAACCGCAATTCCCGATATCATACCGGTAGAACAATATGTAGAAGGCTCCAGAAGCCTTTTTGGACCGGAAGAATGGGTTCATGAGTACCTGCGTGGGCGTGGGCTTAACCATGGCTCGACGATGTACGCCATGCTGCGTGATGTGTTCCGGCCAGCTTCAAACACATTGGGGTCACTTTACTTGGCATATCTTGATTCACAGGGCAGGTATGCAACAGAAGACAAGCAGGACTTTCGTGATTTCTTCAGTGAATATTTTGGCAATGTATCTTTTCGTAGGGATGTAGCGCGTGCTGTAAGGGCATACCTTGAGAATACCGAATACTTAGGGCCAAATCTAACTGCAGTATTGCGTAGTGACCAATTCTCGCTTCAATATAGGGTGAACGCAATAGGCAATGTGGCGGAGGCAATGCTAAGAGCGACATCACCCAGATGGCTGGCAGATAGCACGTCAGTCTCGCGCCGTGGACGTATCGAAAACAGATTGCGGGAGTCGTTTAGGGAAAAGACCTATGCTTGGCTTTATAGCAGCCCCATCCCAAATCCTTGGTACGAGCACTAGGGGTGGCATGCTGCGTTAAGATCTTAATTCTCGATCAAACGAGCCGTTGGATTTCCGCGAACTGGTAGGAAGTTTTGACTACAGTTCAATTTGGCAGCCGTAGCAGTATGTGAGTTTACTTGCAAATAGAGAGATCTAATTCGCGCCTTCAAGCTGTGCAAATTATTACAGTGGTTCAGCAATTACCAACTCCTTCACTGCCCTGTGGACTAAGACTTGCAACAAACCTCGAAATACTCAATGTCATACATAAAGCTAGCTGCAATGATTTACGTCGATGTGTCTTCAACTCCCAATTAAGCCAGGGAACTGTAATGTTGCACATGCCCGGTGTGGGGCACGTGACTCTTGTGCTTTGTCTACGATCAGGAAAGTGAGAGAAATACGGTGAGTGAGGCAATACGTAAGAACGCAACCAACCCAACCACACTCCTCCCGCCATTGTGCTGCTACGATCCAGACACCGCCCCCTTTGGCCGATACGTGCTGGAGATGCTCTTTGCCGAGGGCTTGACCGGCGCGGAGGAGCTGAACGTGCGGGAGACACCGCTGGCGGCCGGTGCGCTTGCAGCTAGGCAGGCGGTGATTGTCGCGCCGTGCGGCGAGGACACCGGCGCGGAGGCTACTGCGCTAGAGGCGTTGCGGCACGGCACGCCGGTGGTCTTCTTGCGGCCGTCGGAAGAGACTGCTGCGGCGCTCGGTATAACCAATAGGCAGCGGCGCACGGCTAATGAAGCCTATATCGCGCCCGAGCGCGACCATCCGCTCTGGTTTGCTGCCGTAGGAGATTTCCTGCAGTTTCACGGCACGGCGGACATGTATGGCGAGTATGGCGGCCGCGAACGCGTGCTCGCCTGGATTGCCGGGCGTGATTGGGCGCTCCCGTATCCGGCGATTGTCACAGGCACGTACGGCGCGGGACGGTTTGCCGTTTTCACTTACGACCTGGCTACGTCCACCGTCCTCTTCCACCAAGGCCGCCGCGAGCAGGCAAGCACCGGCCCAGACCCGGATGCTGACGGCGACGGCCTCTACTGTCCCAGCGACCTCTTCATCGGGTACCGCGACCGCACATTGCTTGATCTCCCGCAGTCCGACCTGCAGCAGCAACTGCTCGTTAGGATTCTTGAGTGGGCGAGCGCGTCCCACGCGCCGCTGGCAAGACTCTGGTACTATCCCGACGCCGCGCCGGCCATTGTGCTCCTCAACGGTGACAGCGACGGTATGACTCGTCCGCAGATGGAGTGGTATACCAACATGGTGGAAGCCCACGGCGGCGAGTATACCGTCTACCTCATGGAGCAGCACTTACCGCACCTCACCCCGGAGATGGAGCGCGACTACCGGCAGCGGGGCCACTCGGCGGGACCCCACATCTGGCATTCAGGCAAGCCGACCGTTGAGCAGATGCGCACGCGCATACAAGAAGAGGTCGCCCTCTTCGAGGAACGCTACGGCTACCCGCCCAAGACTACCCGGCACCACTGCGTTATCTGGCCCGGCTGGGTGGAAACCGCCAAGGCGCTGGCCGACGCAGGCTTCCGCATGGACACGAACTATCGGGCCGGCGACCACCAACAGTACGGCTACCTGACTGGCAGCGGTCTGCCGATGCGGTTTATCGACGAGGATGGCGAATTCATCGAGCTATTCGAGCAAGAGACCCTTTTCTGCGACGACTACGTGCTGGTGGACAAGAGCTTCTTGCCGCCGTTGAGTGAAGAAAAAGCCATCGCCACCTCCAAGGAGTACATGGATGCTGCCCGCGACCACTACCACACGGTGGTGCACCTGTATTTCCATCCGATCTATGCAAGCGGAGTGAAGGTGAATACCGGACAGTTTATCCGCACGGCGGGCTGGTTTGAAGCGGTGTTGAAATACGCTGCGCAGGAAAAGCTACCGATGCCGAGTACCGACGCGTGGTGCACGTTCAACGAACAACGGCGCGCAACCGCAATTGCAAAGCAGCGGTGGGACGCCTCCAGCGGCATACTTTATCTCTCCTTGGAGACGCGTGACGGTCTGCCCGCTGGGACGATGATAGTGCCGGCACGATATAACGGCCGGCAGGTTGCTGAGGTGTTGCGAGACGGTGAGCCGCTGCGGCTCGAAAGGCGCAGTGTGGCCGGAACGGCGGTCGTGCTTGCGGTATGCGACTTTGCAGCCGGCACACACGAACTGGCGGTGCATTACCAATAGCCGGCAGGTCAAGCAGACATTGCTCGCCGGCAGCATGGGGCTGAGGCTTCTCCTCCTCACACTTGCAGCGAGATGCGCCGGAGCAATGTCCTTGCCTGACGAACACTCCCCCCCCCAAAGAGAGAGCTAACGACCCGCTGTTGCGTAGTCACTTGCATGGTGCAGATAGAGAAGCCCGCTCAGGACAAGAATCTCCGGGCCAGTCGTTCTACATTGCATTCCTGCACCACAGCAAGGCCGACCTCCTGGGCAGGCGAGTGTCCCAGCGAATTCTCATCCTGCGGGGAACATGCCCATCATCCACATCATCATGATGCCCATGGCAACCATCATGAGGGTCATGAGCAGCATGCGGGCGATAAAGCTCAGAGTGCGCAGTGGGGCGAATGAGAAGCCGGTAGAGATGATCTGGGAAAGTAGGTTGGGCGCCTTGCCAAGGCCGTGGGAGAATCGGGCAGGCGCATCAGGATCACTGTTGAGAGGAAGATACATCACAGAAGCGCCGCGCGTAAGCATCTGGAGCGTCAGCGTGGCGGGCAGCGCCGAGCGAGTTGACAGGCAGTTGGAGAATTCATGGAGTTTAGCGCGACGAAAGAGTCTCAGGCCCGAATTCAGATCGAGGATAGGGAAGCCCAACGTCTGCGAAGCCGCCATGTCAACCAGCCACGGCACCAGCCGGCGCCGTGCCGAGATGGGCTTCTCCTTTCCGACTTGCACTCCTACGACCATTGCGGCGCAATTCTCTTGCTGCGTGCGCACAAGGCGTGGCAGCTCAGCCAGCGCATAGAGCGTCTGTGTATCGACGGTGCAGATGAGGTCGTTTTGCGCATGCTCGGAGGCGGCCAGGACCGCTTGGCCCCAGCTCGCACTTCGATCCTGTTGAATAAAGCGGACGTTGGGCAGGCGCACAAGATCAGGTCCCGCTGTATCGAGCGGTGCGAAGGGCACGACAATTAGTTCATGCGTCACATCGCCTGCGGACAGGACGGAAGTCGCATGCGCCAAAGACTGGAAGAGCCGTGGATCGTCGTCGGAGACGAGGACAATGACGGATACCGGTTCCCCCATGCCAGCCTCCTTGCGTATTGCCCGGTGCTGTCTGCCTCATCACGGTTGTTGCGGTTTGTGGGGCCAAGTGCTGGTTGAAACGAATCGCCCCGGGCTTTCTTGCCAGACGTCATGGTTAGGGGCTTGGACCTGAGAGTTTTCGGATCCCACGCTGCCAAGCTTGCGTCCGTGTGTGCCGCACCTCTCCCTGACGCTAAGAGCAGGATCCACTGTGATGTGCTCAAGAGAATAGCCATGGCATGCCCGCTGGCAGTTTCGGCACTAGCGCCGGGAAGTCCACCGCAAAGTCAAGGAGATACGATGTCCTTCATGTTTGGGTTGGTCTTGGCATGCACGCGCCGGGGATACTCGTACGTCCAAACGCGGTCGTCGAGACGCGCGGGCAATGCCTGGTCCAAGAATCCTTCCAGACGAGCGCGGAGTTTGAGCGCGGCATCGGGTTCACTCTCGAGCACGTTCTTTGTTTCCTGCGGGTCGTCACGCAGATTGTAGAGTTCTTCCTGAACGTGAAGCGCGGCGGTTTCCTGGGTCACGGTGAAGCCACCGCTGTCGGTTTTGCGCGGCCCTTGCTCGAAGTCCACGACATAATTATATTCGTGGTCGCGCACGGTGGCATGCTGACCCCAGCCAGCGATTATGAAGTCGCGGTTCTTCTCGCGTTCGCCGGTCACAAGGGGCCACATCGACTTACCATCGAGGCCGTGATGCGCCACGCCAAACAAATCGAGCACTGTGGGCGGGACGTCCTGATGCTGTACGAAGGCGTTGAGGCGCTTGCCCGCGTGCTGTTTGTCGGGGTGGCGGATGAACATGTTAATGCGCGTATTGAACCATTGCAGGTGGTCCTCAGACTTGCCAAACCGATTGCGGTCCAGCAACTCGGTGCCGTGATCGGAGGTAAAGATAATGACCGTGTCATCAAGAAGGTGGAGTGACTCCAGCTTGTTCAGAAAGTGGCCGATCCAGGTATCAACGAACGTCACTTCACCGTAGTAGAGCGCTTTGGTCCTCTCGATTGCCGCATCGCCCTCAACTTCAGTGCCAACCGGCCAGATGTAGTCCTTTACCGAGTCGTCTTTGAAATACGCATCGGCATAGTGGAGCGGCGGGTCCCACGGTTCGTGGGGGTCGAAAGAATCGATGTAGAGGTAGAAGGGTCCGTAAGGGGCGTTATTCTCCACCCAATCCATGGCGCTCAAGAAGACGCGCGCCGCTTGAAAGTCATCTTCACTCGTGCGCTCGCCTTGATTCCAAAGGTACTGCAGCATACCCGTCATGCGCGGCGAGTCCGGCCCGGCGTCCGTATACTTCGTGGGGTCAACTGCGCCCGGCGGTAGGGTCTTCCAGTGGTCGAATTCCTGCCCACGCACGAAGTCCCAGGAACAGAAGCCGCGGGTGAAATTCATGGTGGCTTTGAACATGTGGTACGTGTCTGCAATAAAGCCGGTGTTGACACCCGCTTCCACAAGGTGCTCGGAGACCGGCGTATGCGCCGGCGGGATCTTGTGCCAGCCACGGGGCGAAGGACTGGAGCCAAGTGTGTCGAAGCCAAATTGCCACGGAAAGCTATTCATACCGGTGAAGAGTGCACGACGCGCAGGAATGGTAGGATAGGCGCAGCCGTAGGCTTCCGTAAAGACCGCGCTCTCTGCTGCTAAGTTATCCAAAACGGGCGTACGAATGAAGTCGGCGCCGAAGGAACGCACCATGTCGGTGCGCATAGTGTCGAGGCAAATTACCACAACATTCATAATTTGATAAGCCTTGACTGCTATCGGTTTGGTGTTGACTATAGCTAAGCACACTCGCAGAATGCCGCGCAAGCGGTAGCAGAATTGTGAGACCAGCTAATATAGCCGTGAGCAACTAGCGCGGCATGTGGTTGCGCCCCGGATTGCGGCACCGCTAGAATTAGGAGTCGGTGCCCAAGGGACGCCTCTGGGCTTGCGCTTCCATTCAACACAATCATCGCTCAATCGCGCTTATGGAACAGACAGCCCGAATAACAGGTGGCTCGCGCCAGGGACTTGCGGACTGGACCCGGCTGGGGTGGTTGCTCAGCATTGGGTTCTTCGCGATTACCGCTGTCAGCCGTATCCCCTTCCGCAGTGAAATGCTCTTCGCTTGGGATTCGGCCAACTTTGCCTTCGCCCTCGACGAGTACAACGTCGCTTTTCATCAGCCGCAACCGCCAGGCTACCCGCTCTACGTAGCGAGCGCCAAACTCTTGTACAGTCTTGGCATTGACGCCAACATGAGCTACGTGCTCCTGTCGCTCATAGCCAGCAGTCTCGCAGTGTGGTGCCTCTTCCTGCTTGGGTGGCGGCTCTACGGGCTTCAGACTGCGATTGTCGCCGCGCTGTTGCTGGTCACGAGCAGCGTCTTTTGGTCCAATGGCGTGGTGGCGTATCCTTACGCCTTTCTTGCCTTGTTTAGCACGCTGGTGCTGTTGCTCGTGACCGAGACGAAACTTGGGCCGCGCAACTTGATAGTGCCGGCTGCCTTCGTACTGGCCCTCGGCGCGGGATTTCGTCCGGAACTACTGCTCTTCCTCTTGCCGGTATGGCTCTACGCTTGGTGGGGACGAAGCCTACGGAGTCTCTTTGGCGGGATTGCGGTGTTGCTGGCGGTTGTTCTGGCCTGGGCAGTCCCGACAGTGCAACTATCCGGCGGATGGGAAGCGTACGTTAGGGCTTCGAGCGAGTACTATGGCTTCTGGGCAGGGCAATCTGCCGGGCCGATCGTGTACCTCAAGAGCGTGCTTGACAACACACGCTTACTTGCGGCGGTGCTTTACAACGGCATCGGCCTAGCTCTCCTGCCTATCATTTACTTCTTGGGACGCTACTTCTCGCCGCAGCAGGTCGTGCGCGACTCGCGGACGCGCATCGTCCTGTTGTGGATGATTGTACCTTTCATGTTCTATATGCTTGTCTACGTAGGCAATCCGGGTCACGTGCTCTCGTTCCTTCCCGCTCTCCTCATCTATGCCGCTCTTGCCATGCGCGGTTTTGCCCGCGATTGTGAACAGGCATACCGGTTTCTCATGACCCAGCGCGGTATGGTAACGACCGCGCTTACGCCGCACCGCGTGTCCCTGGGTATCACAACTGTCCTTGTCGCCGCCATAGCCATCTCCAACGTGCTACTCTTTCTCTTCGCCACCGGCCAGGGTCGCTATCAGGAAATACGCCACATCGACGAGATACTCACCAAGCAGGTGCGGTACATTGCTTTGAACCACGCGCCGGAGCAGACCCTAATCGTGGCATTCGATCGTTCCCACCAACTTGAGTACTACTTACAGGACTATTCGTTCCGGCTGCTCTTCGATCCTGGCGATCCGGAGTACTGGGAGACACGACAGTCATTTACGATTCCCGAAGGCATCACAACCGTGGTTCTGCCGGACCTGGAGCGAAATACCAGCGACCGCACCGACCGGATTGTGGAGGTAGGACTGGGACCCGGTGTCAGTCTCTTTGTGGCCCACGTTCAGCCGGGAGACACGCTCATTCACGGGTACCGGTATGCCTCCGTCCGCTCGCCGTCAGAGGGAGATGCATGAGCTTTCCCCCTCCGGCTAACGTGTGCGGTTCCCGCGAAACTCTTTGCGGAAACCGCAGGTTGCAGTGGGGCGCGCGCACCTATGTGGTCGGTATCCTCAACCTAACGCCCGATTCGTTCTCCGGCGACGGCATCAAGGGTGACGTCGCGCGCGCTCTTGCGCAGGCGGAGCGGTTTGCCCAAGAGGGCGCAGACATAATCGACATTGGCGGCGAATCCACGCGACCCGGCGCCGAGACTGTATCCCTCCAAGAGGAACTGGATCGGGTACTGCCGGTCATCGAAGCGATCCAGGGCGAAGTGGAGGTGCCGCTTTCGGTTGACACCTATAAGGCGGCGGTTGCGCGCGCCGCGGTGGAGGCCGGTGCGGCAATGATCAACGACGTTTGGGGGCTGGGCGGCGATCCGGCCATGGCCGCTACCGTAGCCGACCTGAATGTGCCCGTGGTGCTTATGCACAACCGGCGTTCCGAGTCCCAGGCGTCACCGCTGGGGGGCTATTTCGGGCAAGTTACCTATGCCGACGTGGCGCGGGACGTTACGAATGAACTGAAAGCGACGATTGCGCGAGCAACCGCTTGTGGCATCTCGCGAGACAACATCATCGTCGATCCCGGTATTGGATTCGGCAAGACACCGCAACAGAACATCGAGCTCATGCGCAATCTCGACGAGCTGCAGAAGTTAGGCCAACCGGTGTTGATTGGCACGTCACGCAAGTCGTTCATCGGCCTGACGCTCGACCTCCCCGTAGCTGAGCGGTTGGAAGGCACAGCAGCTACGGTGGCGCTCGCAATTGCCCAGGGCGTCGATCTGGTACGCGTGCATGACGTGGGCCCCTTGGTGCGCGTGTGCCGCATGACCGATGCCATAGTGCGCGGCGCGTGAGAATCCTTGTGCTCATACCGGTATTGTTTCTCTCTTCGAGGGTGCGCATCTCCGTAGACCTGCGAAGGTAGGACCGCTCTTGTCCAGCCGGCGGAACTTCATCTTTGGTGTTTGCAACGGCGTATTCTATACGACCGGCATGGCATTCACGAGTGCAACCGTCGCGCTGCCGTGGTACGTAAGCCAACTTACGCAATCCAACGTGCTCATTGGTATCCTGCCTGCGCTGCAGTTGGGCGGATGGGCCTTGCCGCAGTTGCTGCTCGTAAACTTCATGCTGCACCGGCCGCGCAGGCTCAAGTACTACCGGCGGGGCGCGGCCGTAAGGAGCAGTTGTTGGGCGCTGCTTGTGGTTGTGGTGCTCATCGTGCCGGAACGGGCCGAGATCGTACTGCCTGCCCTAATTGTGCTGACGGCGCTCGCGTCCTTATGCGGCGGCTTTACGGGCCTGGCATTCTTTGACGTGGTTGGACGCATCGTGCCGCGGCGCCAACTCTCCACATTCTTCTCACTGCGAAACTTCTTTGGTGGCATCGGCATACTCGCGGCAGGTGTGGTGGTGCGGCAGATAATCGAACGTTCGGCAGGAAGTCTCGACCTCGTTTGGCTCCTCTTCTTG
The DNA here is from genome assembly GCA_965207135.1 of Chloroflexota bacterium. GTDB lineage: Bacteria > Chloroflexota > UBA11872 > VXOZ01 > VXOZ01 > VXOZ01. The sequence continues at coordinate 902,324 of OZ242272.1, forward strand.
CTGACGTGGGTTTTCACTTCGGCCGGGTATTTGTCGTTCAGTTGCGTCAAGGAACCTGAGGACCCACCCATGTTGCCGAAGCGGACCATGAGTGAGGATATGCGCCGCATAAGAGTAATTGTCTCGCGCAACGCCCCATTTCGCACGTATCTTGTCATCCGCATTTTGGCAATGCTCAGTTTTGTCGCGATGCCCTTCTATGTGGTGTACGGCGCAAGGGTGTTGGAATTGCCTGCAGCCGTGGTGGCATCGTCGGCAGTGGCATTTACGGCGGGTGTGATTGGCAGCAATATTGCCTGGGGCTGGCTGGGGGCGCGCGGCGGCGGCTGGCTGCTACTGGTGGTGATGACCTTGGTGAGCGTGGTGCCGCCTGTGCTGTCGCTGGCGGCGCAGATGTTTACCGCCGCTCACGCCGCTCCTGCTCTGATCGGCTGGCTATTTCTTGCCCTGTTCGTTTTCATCGGCGCGGTAACCGGCGGCCAGGAGATCACCTTTTCCGTATTGGCAATCGAGGTCTCGCCGGTGGAAGAGCGCATCATCTACTTGGGTTTCACGAATACGCTGATTGGCATCCTCTTCTTACTTACACCGCTGGGCGGACTTCTCGCCGATCTCGTGTCCTTTGAGGCCCTCTTCGGCGTGGCGGGTGTCGCCGCGCTAATCGCAACCATCCTGGCCGTGGCTGCACACCGCAGATTTGCCCGGTCCCGAACGGAACTCTCCGATACGGCAGTGGCGGTGGAGGCGGACGGCGCTTAGGTGCGAGAAAACATGCTGGAAATGCTGGCGGCCGCAATCGTGTGAGGCAGGCCGGCGCAGGTGCGCAGGCTTAGTTTTCGCCGCCGGTCGCGGCGGCGCGGCATGGCTTCTTGTATAATACGCAAGGACTTTTGAATAGAGAAAAGAAGGATCTAGTAATGAAAATCGGGATTTTTACGGACGAGGTGCATCCGGATTTTGGCAAGTCCTTGGAGGTAATGCGCGAGCACGGCATTATGTACGCGGAACTGCGCACGATCAACGGCACCAACCTCATGGACCTTTCCCCCGAAGAACTGGACGACGTGGAGCGACTGCTGCGGCAGCACGGCATTCAGGTCAGTGCGCTCGGCACGCCGATCTTCAAGTGCCCGCTAGAGGGCCGCGAGCGCAAGATCCAGGGCGACACGTTTGGGGCCCAGGAAATGACCTACGAAGAGCATATGGCGCTCTTGCCGCACTGCTTTGCGCTGGCCGAGCGTTTCGGCACGCGCGTCGTGCGTTGCTTCTCATTCTGGCGCGATGACGATCCCGAAGAGGTTTTCTCCAAAGTTGTCGAGCGTTTTGGCCCGGCCCTCGACTTGGCTGCAACGCATGGCTTTGATCTCAGTATGGAGAACGAGCCGACGTGCTACGCGGGTGTTGGTGAAGAGTCGCAGCGACTAATAGAGGCGATCGGGTCGCCGCGTCTGAAGGCAATCTGGGATCCAGGCAACTGCCTGTGGGCGGAGGAAGAACCCTATCCCAAGCACTACGCGGCAATCAAGCCTCACTTGGCTCACATGCACGTGAAGGACGCTCGCTGGGTGAACGGTGAGATAGAGGCGTGCCGGGTGGGCAAGGGCGAGACGGACTACGAGGGTCAGTTTCGCGCGCTGGCCAAGGACGGCTACGATGGCGTCTACACGCTGGAGATGCACTACCAGGTGGCAGGCGGCCCGCCGGAAGCCGCCGCAATTGAGTCGGCCAAAGCGCTGCGCGAGATGCTGACGGCTGCGAGCGCTTAGTAACGCAAAGTAAAGAGAGGGGTGGGCACAACACGCCCATCCCTCTCTTTTTGTTTGTGCAATTAGTCCACGCGATCGGGACCGGTCGCGGCTAGTTCCCGTCTATTTCGGGAATATCCAGGTCCATGCCGGGATAGATGGTCTTTGGATCTTCACCATCAAAGCGCCACTTATTCTTCTGGAAAATCACATCCCACTTGTTGGCATCGCCGTACTCGCGCTGCGCGATGTCTTGGAGAGTTTCCCCCGGGCCGACCTTAACTGTCGCTCGGACGCTGCCACCAGATTTCTTCTTGCCAAACAACGCATCCAGGAAGCCCATCGCTCACTCCAATCTTTGGTTAGAATGCCTAGCCTCAGACCTCATTATCCGCACAAGAGTATAGCAGCTTCGCGTTAGGTTGGCAATGCCGGTCGTGGGTGCGATTGCGAATGTGTCCCCTTTGTGCTCGCTCGATTCCCAATGTGGGTTGGCCATGGCAGAATTCGTGGGCAAGGAATTGTTGCTTTGGGATCCTCTGGTACCATGGTCACACACGACCGCCGTACGAAGTCTGCCCATACGTAGCCTAGAGTGCCCATAGTTTGCCCTGGCATTGTGCACGTGTCGAGGGTCCCGTGGGAGAACTACCGTGCCTGATGTCTCGTTAGCGCTAAATCTCTCTGTGGCAGTCTTTGCCGCTTTTCTGGCCGGGCTGGTGGCCCAACGACTGGGGCTGCCGGTAATCCTGGGCTACTTGCTGGCGGGAATTGCGATTGGGCCGTTTAGTCCGCTGCTCCGCGCCGATCAGCACGATGTCCAAGTGCTTGCGGAGATCGGCGTGATGTTTCTGCTCTTTGCCGTGGGCGCGGAATTCTCTCTGCGCGAGTTGCGGCATCTCGGGCGCATCGTCATTCTTGGCGGCATTGGGCAGATCGCGCTGACGATGGCCGTAGGTCCCCTTATGGGAAGATTCCTTGGCCTAACTTTTACCCAGGGAGTCTTGCTAGGCGCCCTCGTAGCCCTCTCGAGCACCGTGGTGGTCATAAAAGTTCTCATGACCCGCGGGGAGTTGCAGGCGCTTCACGGTCGCATTGCACTTGGCATTCTCATTCTCCAGGACATTGCGGTTGTGCCAATGGTCGTTGTCCTACCGGCCTTGGCAGCGGGCGGCGAGGACTTGGTTCTTGATTTGCTCTTACTTGCCGGAAAGGCGGCCGCGGTCTGCATCGGCGCCTACTTCATCGGCGCGCGCGTGGCGCATTGGCTGCTCACTCACATTGCCCAAGGCGAGTCCCGCGAACTCCTCATCCTCTCCGTTGTGGCGATTGCGCTCGGCACTGCATTCTTCACGCAATTTGTCGGTCTCTCACTTGCGTTTGGCGCTTTCTTGGCAGGGATCGTCGTCGCGGAGTCAGAATTTCGCACCCAAGTAGTGGCCGAAATCGTACCGCTACGAGATCTATTCGCGTCGCTCTTCTTTGTTTCCATTGGGATGCTGTTTGATCCCGTGTGGCTCTTCGATAATCTGGGAGCAGTCGGCTTAACCGTTGCCGTTGCCGTACTGGGTAAAGTGGTCATACTGATGGTACTGCTCCTGATGTTGCGCGTGCCGGCACATGCCGCAGTGTGCGCCGCGCTCAGTCTCGGGCAGGTTGGCGAGTTTTCTTTTGTATTGGCCCAGATTAGTGTTGACGCCGGCGCGCTGCCCACCGGCATCTTCAACCTCGCCATCAGCACGGCGTTGATCAGCATCTTTCTGACGCCGTTTCTCTTGCTGCTCGAGCCACGGCTAATTCGCGTATTGCGCGCCTTGCCGCTCATTGGCGGACGGTTTGCGGAACCGGACACCGCTCCCTATTGGACGGGCCTCTTTCGCGAACACGCAGTGATCTGCGGTTTTGGGCGCGTCGGGCGGGAGCTTGCCGAGGCGCTTGACCTCCAGAACATTCACTATGTTGTAGTGGAATATAACCCGTTGACAGTGCGTGAACTTAGAGAGGACGGCGTACCGGTGGTGTATGGCGATGCGGGGAGTCCTGCTGTGCTCGCGCACGCGAAGCTTGAGGAGGCGTCGCTCTTGGCGGTGCTCGTCCACGATGACGTTGCAGCGGAAATTGCGGTGCGACACGCGCGCTCACTAAACCCGGGGCTAGACATAGTCGCGCGGGCGAGCAACCGTGAGTCTATTCAAAGGCTTCGCGAAGCCGGGGCATCAGATGTCGTGCAACCGGAATTTGAAGCAGGCGTGGAGGTGATCCAGCAGGTTTTCCTGCGGTACGGCATTCACGGAGATGAGCTGGAACACCTGGTTGGAGAGCGTCGCAGAACATTCTACCGGCATTGGGAAACGCCGCGGCGAGGCCAGTAGCGCGGCAAGCGCAGTGCCATGGGCTGCTGCTCCGCTCTGCAGGCGGCGGGCAGTACAAGACGATTCCAAGGGAAACCGCGCGAACAGGTTTTGGCGCGGAGCGGCTCTGACCCATCTTCTCTGCACAGTCGGATCGAGGGCGACACCCCCCTACCGCGCTGCCGGTTCCGGGGTCAGGCGTCCCGCCAGACTTTGCCCCGCTGCTTTACATTGGCAAGAAGCGCTTCGTCAAAGGGTGGCGGGGTAGGGTAACCCTCCGGTTGCGGCGGATTCCAGTCCAGGATGAGCAACACAGCCGGATTCGTATAGTAGGCAGTGTACGTTTGGCGCAGTAGCACCTCAAAGAGTTGCGGTTGCGCCTCTTCCAGGCTTCTGAGCACATCGTCACGCGCGGCATTGGAAAGCAGTAGGAAAGCGCTGTGAGTGGACTCGTCCGCTGTAGCTGCGTCGCCCGCTGCATCGGATGCTGCGTGGGCCGCAGCCTCGACGGCGTGCAGGGCGGCGAAGAGGGGGCGGCGTAGGCCCGGGCGCTCGCTGAGATACCGATCGAGCGTATTGGCGCAGCCGGCGTCACCTGCCCCCGGCATGCCATCCCCGGCAGGAATGAGCCGGTCTTGAATTGCTTCCAAAAGAGCCAGTTGTTCTGCGGTCAGAATGGCGCCATTCTCTTGCGGCTCGCTCATCAGGCCACCTCCCGGAAGTTTTGCTTAAGCCAATCGGAAATGTACAGCGCAAGGGCCTGGATTGTGCTGGTAGGGTTGACCGCAGCGGACGTGGCGAAAAGGCTGCCATCGACAATGAACAGGTTAGGGACATCGTGGGCTTGTCCGTGACGGTTGACAACTGAAGTTGCAGGATTATCGCCCATGCGCGCCGTGCCCATGAGGTGCCACCCGGTCTCGCGCGTAATCGCTTGGTTGATGACCTCTATGGCGCCGGCGGCATCCAGGAGTTCACGCGCCCGCGCAATGGCGTAGTCGAGGCAATTGCGGCTGTTCTCGCTTACGGTGTATGAAATCCTGGGCGCTGGGATGCCGTTGCCGTCAGCCAGTGTGGGATCGAGGTCCACGCGATTGTGCGCCTCAGGCAGGTCTTCGATCATCACGCCGACTGTCAGCATGTGGGCGCTGCGCTCGCGCTGCACACGATGGTGGTCACCGCCCCAAGGCACTGTTTCACCAGGGAAGCTGCCCGTGGCGGTGGAGAGCGGGCCGCTATCACGGCACATTTGGAGTTGAAAACCGCGCACGAAACCTCTGCTGGTGTCGGTCTCATAGAATTCCTGACAGTGGAGCAGCAGGCCAAGCGGGCCCACATGGCCGTCGACCGGCTCCGCAAAGACTCCAGTCACAAAGGCTACGGGATGAAACATGAGGTGCGTGCCGACCAGGCCGTTCGAATTGGCAAGACCGTGCGGGAAGAGGCCGGAAACTGAGTTGAGGAGCAAGCGCGGGGTGCCGACACCGTTGCAAGCAACAATGACGACCCGTGCGCGCTGCTGTGCGATGCCGCCGTCGGCGGTGTAGTAGACTGCGCCATTGGCGCGGCCGCGTCGGTCGACGGTGATTTCACGGACGCGAGCGCGAGTAATAAGCTGCACCCCCTTAGCAAGTGCGATGGGCCAGTAGGTCACGTGCGCACTGGACATGGCGCCGCGGGGACAGCCCACGTCACACGGCCCGCAGTAATTGCATGTCTGCCGCCCTTCCCCGAATGGCTCGGTGATAAGCGCGTTGTCCGAAGGCCACCAATGCCAGCCAAGCTTCTCCAGGCCACGGATATACGCGTGGGAGGCGGCGTCCAGTCCCAACGGCGGCGTTTGGCGGGGGGTGCGCGGTGGGCTGCCGGGATCGCCATTCAGGCCGGAGACACCAATGTTGGCGTCGTTTGCTTCGTAGAATGGCGCCAGATCCCAATACGTGACGGGCCAGTCATCAGCGACGCCATCAAGTGTTTTCACCCGGAAGTCGGAGGGGCGAAAGCGAGGAAAGTGACCGCTCCAGTGGATCGTGCTGCCGCCGACGGCGTTGAACATAAGCGGTGTGATGGGTGAGTCATCGTTGTTGAGCGGATAATCCTCAGGCCGCTGCCGTACGTTTGGGTCTTTGGCGAAGTCAGTTTGCCGGTGCAGTTCCCATTCCACGCTCTGATGGGGATAGTCCGTGGGATCGATCCAGTCGCCCTGCTCCAGACAGACCACGTTGAGCCCGGCAGATGAAAGCGACCAGGCCGCCGCGGCACCGGAGGCGCCCGCACCGATGATCAATACGTCCGCCACATCTTGTCGGGGTGCCAAGACTGCGCTCCTTATTGGATTCTCTGGTTGGATTCACTCAAGAAATAGAGCCATCTTAACTCACGCATCACCGGTCCAAGAGGGCGCTGGCTGCGCTAAAGTCATGAGTTACCTCATTGTGGCTGCGGCTACACAGCGATGGAGGACCTGACCTCTTGAGCCACGAACGCGTTCTCATGGGTTGATTCTGGCGGCAAACCACAGCGATGTCAATGAACGCAAGGGTGGAATCCGGGTAGCGGTGTGGGCAAACTGATATAGTAAATCTACTATGCGTCGTGCACTGCTGCGTCCTCTTGAACCCCGCCAATACCGCCGCTCGGATGAAGCCAACCGCATATGCATGGCAGGGATGCGCGGGCTGCTCCTGGACATCGGCTGCGGGTTCTTTTCCGATAAATTCACCTTTGGTTCCGATGTAACCTATGTCGGCTTGGATATTTCCGACCGGGCCCGCGACGTGCGCGCAGACGCCCACGTCCTCCCCTTCGAGGATGCGTCCGTTGACTCGATTCTGCTCGTGGGCGTGTTGGAGCATGTGGACGAACCGGATCGAGTGCTCGCCGAGGCGCTCCGTGTCCTCAAGCCCGGCGGCCTCGGCTACATAGCCGTGCCGTTCTTGCAGATGGAGCACGCAGACCAGGACTACGTCCGCTGGACACGGCAGGGATTTCAACGGCTGCTTGACGCGCACGACTTCATTACCGAGCGAATGGTGACGAACGGCGGGTTCTTCCTGGTACTGGACTATCTCATTTGGCATCGCTTTCGGGATGCGGTCCGGCGGCGGAGTCCGCTGGCGCTGGCCTTGTTGCCGGCTAAGGCATTGTCTCGCCTCCTCGCGGCACTTGCACGCTCTGCCGATTGCAATCAATACGCTACGTCTTTCCATGCGCGCGTACGTAAGCCATAATGGATAGTGTTATTACCGGCCCGCGCAAGGTTCAGTGACGGGGCGACAAGAGCGGGGGTCTCGGCACGAAGACAATGAGAGTTTGCCTAATCACGGACGTGCTAAGCCCGCAGACCGGCTGGGGGCGCTACGCGTCCGAAATCATCAAGGGTCTCCTCGCAGCGGGAGTCGACTGCCGCATTATTTCACCCAAGGAACGTTGTGCGTATCCTGAGCTTGCCGCATATAACGACCATCACCCGGTCACGTCGTATATGGAAGACACGCGGCACTTTGCGCGGCTCCTTGCCGGTAACTACTGGCGAACACGCAGTCTGATCCAGGACTGCGACCTGGTCCATTGCTTGACGGAACCCTACGCGCCGCTCACAGCGCTTGCGGCACGAGGCAAGCCCTATGTGCTCTCCGCCGTGGGGACGTTTGCCATTCAACCGTTGAATGCACGCATGCACGGTTGGCTGCATCGCAGAGCGTTTCGCAACGCCCGGGCGGTGACGTGCATCAGCAAGTATACTGAGCAGCGCCTCACTGCGCGTCTGCCGCTTGAGAATACGAAAGTCATCCCATTGGGCGTGAACCTGGAAGATTTCGCGGAGGCTGAGCCGCCACCCCAGAACTCCGACCCGGTGCTGCTGTCGGTAGGCATGATCAAGGAACGCAAGGGCATTCATGTTGCGCTGCAAGCGCTGGCAGCAGTGGTGAAACATCAGTCACGTGCCCACTACTACGTAATTGGTCCGCAGGAACGCAGCGCGTATTTTGCTCGTCTTCTGCGCTTGGTAGACGAGCTTGGGCTACGCGAGCACGTCACGTTCTTAGGTGAAGTCTCCGAACAGGACTTGGTAAATTGGTACCATCGCGCGACTGTGTTCGTGCTGCCTTCACTCTCTGTGGGCGATCACTTCGAAGGCTTTGGCTTGGTGCATCTGGAGGCGAATGCCTGTGGCACCCCGGCGATCGGCACCTGGGAGAGCGGCGCTGAGGAAGTGATAATCGATGGTGAGAACGGCTATCTTGTGCCGCAAGAGGACCCGGTCTCTTTGGCAGACACGATAGTAGGCTTGCTCGAAGACGCGTCACTAGTTGAGCGGATGGGGGCCAATGGACGCGCCCGCGCGCAACAGATGACGTGGCAGCACACCGTGGACCAACTCATTGCACTGTATGCGGGCATCCTCGATGTGCGGACGTCTCTCCGCGCGGCTTCAGAGCAGATTAATCCCAACGCATGACCGCCCAGTCTCAGCCGGAGTCACTTGGCAAACGCGCGCTGCAGGGCGCGTTTCAATTAGGCATTGCCAGTTACGTGATTCTGGCAATAACCTTTGCAAGCGGGATTGTGTTGGCGCGAATTCTCGATCCCGCGGATTTCGGCACCGTCGTCTTTGCCAACTTCTTCTACTCCCTCATTGCCCGGCTCAAGGACCACGGGTTTGATGGCGCGTTGATTCACCGCGCCGACGACGTGCAAACGGCCGCGAATACGCACCTGGTGCTGCACGTGAGTATCTGCGGTCTAATCGTAGTTATTGCCGCCCTCGCATTTCCTGTTCTGGCGTTCTTCCATAGCACGACGGTGGGGTGGATTGTGCTTGCGAATGCGCTCATCTTCCTGCTCGGCAGTCCTAGCATGACCACCAGCCGCCTGCTGGACAAGGAAATGCGCTACGGGCGAATTTCGATTCTGGGAATCGTAGGAAATCTGCTCTCTGCTTTCAGCCTACTCTCCCTGGCGTTCATGGGCTGGGGACTCTGGGCGTTGGTATTTGGCGGCGTGCCGACGCGCATTTGGGCGGTGGCGGCATCGTGGCGTTGGGCGCCGCTGAGGCCCCGCATCAAACTTGATTGGGACATGGCCAAATGGTACTTTCGCTTTGGGCCGTATTGGTTGTCGGTAGTGAGCGGGCTAGCCACGCTCGTTATTGAGCAGGTGCACAATTTTCTCGTGGGCAGTCTCGTTGGCTTCTCCGCGGTAGGCTTCATGAGCCGCGCCTACGGTTGGGCCGACCTGCCCACGCAACGTGTAACGCACATTATTTCCGGCACCGCCTTTCCCGTGTATGCCAAGCTCCAAAGTGAGCGTGAACGCCTCTCCTATGCGTTTCGCCTCGTACAGAGGGCGGTTGCCCGGCTGTCCTTCCCCCTGGCAATCTATTTGGTGCTGGTCATTCCGTTCGGCACGAGATTTCTTATTGGCGAGCGCTGGCTGCCGGTAGCGCCGATCTTCCAAATTTTCGCTGTGTACATGTTCACCCGACCCCTCTACGACGATATCAAGTTGCTCCTCACTGCCGTAGGCGAGTTGCGGTTGGTAAATCGGATTCAGGTAACAATGGCGGTCTTGATGCTTGCCATCGCGCCGCTGCTGGTCATTACGGCGCCGGCGATCTTAGCACGTCTGCCTTCGTGGGTTCAGGCGTGGGCGCGTCCGCAATTGGAGGCAACAGTCAACCACGAGTGGCGTGAAGCAATCGCGATCGGGACAATGCATGTGGAATGGGCATACGCCCCGTTGGAAGCGGCAGTTTTCGGCGCGGTGGGAGCGGCCATAGCAATTGGTATCGTCCATGTGATCGGTCTCAGCATGGGCATGGTCTTTATCCGGCGCTTTGTGGACGTGCAAAGTCTCAAGACCTACGGCCCGCCGTTTGTAGGCGCGCTGGTTGCGGGTGCGGTGACCGTTGTTGCCCACACATACTTGCCGCCCATGGCGGACATAGTACTCTTAGCAACGCACGGCGCGCTTATGGGAGTAACTTATCTTGCCGTGCTCGTCCTCTTGGAGGGGAGAGAGTTGTTGGTGGAATTGCGCAGTGTGCGGCAAACGTTGCGGCAGATATGAGCACCGGGACTGGTAAGAACGGGAACCGCTGCCAAGACCTTCAACTATAGGAAACCTTTGCAAAATCTCTTTCCCCTCGTGGGGTAGGTTGAGATGGAGATAAAGTGTATTGACCGCATACTATCTATAGGTGTAGAAGAGCTTCTGGATTCCGGTTTTCGCCGTAATGACGTAGTTATGCAATGGTCTCAATAGGGTGAGTCAGGTAGGAACAGTGGCCGAGCGCATTGTGTGTGAAACGTACTATCGTGTGGTCGTCCCGTGTGGTAACGGTTGACGACTAATGAGAAGAATGGCTGCAATTCGAGGAGGACCCAAATGGAATACCGCAAGTTAGGTAATACGGGGATCGATGTTTCAGTGCTCGCACAGGGCACTTGGGAACTCGGCGGGCTGTGGTGGGGTCCAGTGGATGCAAACGACGGCGTTGATCTCTTGCGCCGCGCATTGGAGCTCGGCGTTACGACGTTCGACGCTTCCGACCAATACGGGAACGGCCGGTCGGAAGTAATCTTGGGCGAGGCGTTTCGCGAGTGTCGCGCACAGACAATTCTTGTGACTAAGGTCGGCTACCTTGTGGGGATCGATGGGGCGCAGATGCTCTTTCAGCAACGTGACGTGCCGCAGCCGCAGTGTTACGAGCCGTGGTACATTCGCCATGAGTGTGAACTGAGCTTGCGCCGATTGCAGACAGACTACATCGACGTCTACCTTCTGCACGACCCGCCGGTTGACGTGGTCGCGCGTGAAGAGCCCTGGGAGACGCTGCGGGAACTGAAGCAGGCCGGCAAGGTGCGGAGCATCGGGCTGTCTTCTTCCGTAGCCGCCTGTGTGGAGGCGGTGAAGCGCGGCTATGCCGAGGTTGTCGAAGTTTCCTACAGCGCGTTGCTGCAGGAGGCTGCGCAGGAGCTATTTCCACTTTGCGCGGAGCAAGGCGTAGGCGTGCTGGCGCGATCGCCCTTTGCCTCGGGACGGCTCTTCCAAGATGAGGCAGCGGTAGAACGACTCACCAAGGCCCTCGTAACGCCACCAATACAGTCGCTTCACGAAGCGGCAATTAAGTACGTGCTCTCCAATCCGCACGTTGCCACGTGCTTGACCGGGGTGATGACCGTCGAGGAACTCGAAGCAAACGTTCGCGCAGCGCAGCCGCCGTACTTGTCTCCCGATCAGCGTCGGCTGGTGGAGGCGCTGTAGCGGTGATGCGGTGCGCGAGCCTTCGGGGCCGGGTTCGGTCCAAGGATATAATGGAATAGGTGCGCTCGGTGCCCCTGGTGACAATCAATTCTCGCCCTGAACTCAAGGGTGCGCTAGTTTTGGGATACTGACTGTGCGTGTTCTTCTGGTCTGCCACGAGTACGGAACGCCGAATTTTCAGCATAAGCTGCAATTGCTCGACGCATACCCGGATATCGAGATGGGTCTGGTTGTGCCGCGGCGTTGGAGCAGTATTCTGCACAATGGGCAGTACCAGGTATTGCCCGGTGCGACCTATCGGGTATTTCCCGTGCGCACCCACCACGGCTACGACATTTGGAGCTTTTTCTATAACCCAATTGATCTCCTTGCCGCGGTGTTGAAATTTCGCCCGCACATTCTTCACGTGGAACAGGAGCCATGGAGCCTGCCCCTCTTCCAGACCTCGTTGCTCAGGGCAGTGATGCCCTGGCAGAAATTGGTCTTCTTCACGTGGGAGAATATCTACAAGTACTACCCGTGTCCCTATCGCTGGTTCGAAAGGTTCAACTTTGCCGTGTCGAATGCGGCCATTGCCGGCAATACCGAAGCGGTTGACGTGATGCAGCGTAAAGGCTACGCGCGGCCACTCACGGTGCTGCCGCAGAACGGCGTGGATACCGACCGCTTTCACCCGGAGGCGATTAAGGATGAGGAACGATCCGCACTGCGGGCTGAACTGGGGTTGGACGGTTTTGTCGTGGGCTATTTCGGTCGCCTGGAAAAAGGCAAAGGGTTGCAAACGCTGTTCCGCGCCCTCGCGGCCTGGGACGTGCCCTGGACATTGCTCATGGTCGGCGCCGGCCCATTGAGCGCTGAATTGCCCAACTATGCGAAGTACCTTGGCATTAGCGATCGGATTCGCTGGGTGAGTCGTGTGCCGCCGGAAGAATTGCCGGGGTATTACCGCGCGCTCGATGCCTTCGCCTTACCGTCGGAGACCCACAGGGGCTGGAAAGAGCAATTCGGCCGGGTGCTCGCCGAAGCCATGGCCTGCGGCGTGCCCGTAGTCGGCTCATCTTCCGGCGCGATTCCGGAGGTAATTGGCGATGCGGGCCTGGTCTTCCCGGAGCGCGATCATGCCGCGCTCACGGCAGCGTTTGAAGCGTTGCGGTCGGAACCGGAGAGACGCAGCGCGCTGGGCCGGGCGGGCCACGAACGATCCGCTGCGCTCTATAGCAAACAAACAATTGCGGAACGCACCTATGAAATCTATCAGTCTCTCCGCAAATAGGAGAGATGAAGTGGAGTGACATGGATGCGTCGTCCGGCTTTCGGCATTTGCGCTATGGTCTTGAGGAAGTTACCGGCGCCGGTGGCGTAATGTGATTGAGGCACGCTGGATGGTTTTGCGAAAAGTGCACATCCTATAGGAGACCTTTGAATTACTCATGCCGAGGCGAGAAAGTCCCCTCTCCCGGTGGAGACCCTTGCGTAACCCTAGCGGAAGCGAGAGAGTTCCCTCTCCCTCTTCCAAGATATAAGGGCTAGGGTGAGGGTGAATCTCCTGCATTCGCTACATATTCATGCCTATTTCTAGATGGTACATCTTGACACCGCACACTTTGTATGGCCATTACGGCCAAGAGACCCCCTCACCCCAACCCTCTCCCCAGGAGGGTGTCTCAAAAATAGTTCTACCGGATATATATACTGTGGAGTAGAGAAGCAAGGTGAGGGAGCAGGAAGAGCGTGAAGTGAGGTGTAGTGATGCCGGTGCGACCGTTCAGTCGTGAGCAAGCCTGGTTGCTGCCGCCGACGCTGGACGAACTGGTGCCGGCAGACCATCCTGTGCGGTTTGCGGCGGCCTTTGTGGACAGCCTTGATGCTGCGGCGTGGGAGGCGTTGGCGATTGACCTGCAGGGCGACCCGCGTGGCGCCGGGGCCTATCATCCCCGAGCCCTGCTGAGCGTATGGATATACGGTTTCATGACCGGTGTGCGTTCCTGCCGCAAGCTGGAGGCGGCCTGCAGAGATCAGGTTCCCTACATGTGGCTGGTGGGGATGCAGCAGCCCGACCACAACACACTGTGGCGCTTCTACAAAGCGCACCGCGACCGGATGCGGACGCTGCTGCGCCGCACGGTGCGCACGGCTGTCAGTGCCGGGCTGGTGGACCTGGCCATCCAGGCGGTGGACGGCACTAGGATCGCGGCCAACGCCGGGACGCGGCATACCCACGACGCGCAGGGGCTGCAGCGGCTGTTGTCCCGTACCGAGCAAGCGATCGCGGACTTGGAGGCGCAGAACACCACGGGGGGCGCCGCGCCGCCGGCGACTTTGCCGCAGGAACTTGCCGACGCCCAGGCCCTGCGGCGGCGGGTGGACGACGCGCTGACCCGCGTCGCGGCTGCGGACGGGCCGCACTACACGAACCTGACCGACGCAGACGCGGCCCTGCTCAAGGCCGGCAAGGGTGGCTTCATCACCGGCTACAACGCGCAGGCGATGGTTTCGCCACTGGCGGCGGAGAACGTGGGCGCACGGGGTAGGTTGATCACGGCGGCGGACGTGAGCGCCAGTGCCGACGACCATCCCCATCTGGCGCCGCTGATCGAGGCGGCGCAGGCGAACATCGACGACGAGCGGAACGTGGTGACCGTTGCAGACGCGGGCTACCATTCGGGGGCCAACCTCGCCACGTGCCACGCCGGCGGCCACACCGTGTTGCTGCCCGAGACACATGATCGCAGACGCCGCCACCCGTACCATAAGGACCACTTCACCTACTGTCCGCAGACCGACACCTACCTGTGTCCTCAGCAAAAGGTGCTCACCTACACGCACAGCTTGACCCACGGCAACGGCTACCGCGTCAGGCGGTACCAAGCCAACGGCCGGGACTGCCTCTCCTGCCCGGCCTTCGGCGTCTGCACCACCTCCCGGCGCGGCCGCTCCATAAAGATCAGCGAGCACGAGCCGATACTGCAACGGCACAGGCAGTTGATGGCGACCGTACCGGCCAAGCAGTTGTACCGCCGCCGTAGTACCATCGTCGAGCCGGTCTTTGGCCTGCTCAAGGAGTGGCACCACGCCAGACGCTTCCTGCTCAGAGGCCGCAGCCACGTGGTGTCTGAATGGCACCTGCTGGCCACCGCGTTCAATCTCAAGAGCCTCCACGCGCTGTGGCGGTCCGGGTCTCGCCCATTGCCGCCCCGGGGACGGCTCTCTCACTTCTACCGTTTCGTCCATACCACCCGCCATCTCACTGTGCCTCTCATCCCTTTCACCGTGCCGCGCACGAATATATTGAGACAGTCTCTCGGGGAGAGGGCCGGGTTAAGGTGTATTTTTCGCGTTCCCCACCACACTCTTGCGCGTTTCACAGAGAGTTTAAAGGGATTGACTTGGCAGTATTGGCGATTAGGAATTACTTGACAGGACTTCCACATGCCTGAACTTTTCTTCTATGGTGGCTGTGAAGAGATCGGTGGCAACAAGATCCTGCTCGAGGATGGCCTAACCCGCCTATTCTTTGATTTCGGTGTCTCCTTCAAGGTGCGGGGCAAGTACTTTGAGGAATTCCTTAACCCGCGTGCCGGCTACGGCCTGAACGATTATTTTCAGACCGGCATGTTGCCGTTGCTACACGGCATCTACCGGCCGGACTTGGAACCGGACGCGGGCTTCTGGGAGCGTTGGCAAGCCAAAGGTCAATATCGCGCGCTCGATCACGTAGACGGCGTGCTGCTTAGCCATGCGCACGTGGACCACACCGGTTCCGTTTCTTTTCTCTGCCCTGACATCCCGCTCTATACAACCGCCCTGACGGCACTCATCTCGAAAGCAATCCAAGATAGCGCGCCATCCGATATGGAACGTGAACTTGTGTATGCCGTGCCGCGCGAGAGCAAAGACGGCGTGCTGCAATCACAGCGCGGCGCCGCATTGCAGCAGCGGCCGCTGCGAGTCTTGGACGGGCCGCTCTCGCTTGAAGCGGAGCGGTTTTGGCATGAATCGCCGCAGGCAACCCGCAGCATGGAAGTTGCTCCCTTAGCACCGGCCGGTGACACGATCGGCGCGGGCAACAAGCTGCGCTGGTTTCCGGTGGACCACTCGATCTATGGCGCGGCGGCGTTTGCCGTAGAAACTTCGGCAGGTTGGGTGGCGTATACCGGCGACCTGCGCCTGCATGGCAAGCGCGGCGAACTGACGCGGCAGGCAGTAGCAGCTATGGCGGCAATCCAGCCGGCAGTCTTGCTTTGCGAGGGTACGCGCGGCGCTGACGGTATCGACGCGAGAGAAGAAGACGTGCAAGATTCGGCACTAGAAATCGTGCAGCAGGCTGCGGGGAAACTGGTATTTGCAGACTTTGGCCCACGTAACGTGGAACGACTCCTCAGTTTCCACGAGATTGCACAGGCAACCGGACGCCGCCTCGCCGTGCTCAATAAGGACGCCTACCTCCTAGAGGCGATGCACTACGCCGCACCGGAGGAGGTGCCGGACATCAGCACGGTGCCCGGCTTTGCGCTCTACCAAAAAGGTCGCGCTCGCGTGAGCGGTTGGGAAAAGCAGCTCCTGGAACGCCACACCACTCTACTAGCGGACGCGGCGGAGGTGCGGCGCAATCCCGGTAACTACATTCTCTGCTTCTCATTCTGGGACATCAACGAGCTCGCGAGCCTGGCGCCGGTACCGGCAGTTTACATCTACTCCAGCAGCGAGGCCTTTGATGAGGAGATGGAAATGGACCGCAAGCGGTTACGCAATTGGCTCGATCACTTTGGTGTGGAAATCCACGGTCTAGACGAGAACCAAGATGGCCCGCTACACGCCTCCGGCCACGCGAGCGGAGACGAATTGCTCGACATAATCCGCCAAGTCCGCCCCCAAACGCTTGTTCCTATCCACACCCAAAACCCCCAGTTCTTCTCAGACTCCCTGGCCAACGATGGCATCGAGGTAATTCTTCCTGCGCTCGAACGCCCATTGCACATCTAAACAAGCTGCAGGGCTTTTCTGCGACGCACCTCGATGCATGCGATGTAAGCCGAGACGATTGCCGTCTCCGTTTCTTTGGTCCGGCGCGCTCTACCTCTTGACTTGGTAGACTTGAAGTTACTACACTTCATTGCCTGAAGCGGATGAGAAGAAAAGTGGAAGACACGATTGCTTGGCGCAGCCCTGAGGAATTGGTCACAATCGGATTTGAGCGGTCCACGGTTGTGATGATGAATGAGGCCCATAGCGGTATTCAGCGGTGTATCCGCACACGCGAGATCGGCCGGCGCATCTTACCTGCGGCCCATGAAGCCGGCGTGCGCCATCTCGCCATGGAGGCGCTGTGGCCTTACTCATTTGCCGATGAAGCGAATAAGGCGCGGCGCGTACCGACCGAATCCGAAGAGGGCTACTTAGCGCAACCGGAGATGCGGCGGTACATACAAGCAGCGCTCGACCTCGGCTGGACTTTGGTACCGTACGAAGCTGACTATGATGCCCACCCCGTGGAACTCGAGAAAACAGAGAGTATAGACTGGGAAGAAGAGCAAGAGGGACCCACACTCAGCGACGTGGCTACGGAAAGCATTAACTGGCGCGAAGAGCAGCAGGCGCGAAATCTCGTCGACACTCTAAATGGGCTATCAACAGAAACGAAACTTCTCGTTTGGTGCGGCAACAGCCACCACAGCAAAATAAGCAACGACTGGTTTGCTCCCATGGGACATCGGTTTCGCGAGCTAAGCGGAGTCAACTACTTTGGCATCGACCAATGTGTCACCGTAGATTTCGCCTTGAGCACGGGCACGCAGGTGGGTCAGGGATTGGCCGCGCAATTCGCGGCGGAACTGGCGGCGCTCGACGGCACGGCAGGGCTCCTCACGGAAAATGCGCCGGTTTCATGGCTGCGTAACCGAGCGGATCAAGACGCGTTCATTCTATCCACAGAGAATGAACTTGATTGAGCTCTGCATTGACCCTCTTGCCTATTTGCCGTGCGCCCTGTGCCCACACTATTCTTGCCAGTATGCTGGACGAGACAGGTAGAACTCGTGCTTGTTTCGCGAACAGCAGGCAGAGAGTCTCACAATGGCGCTCATTCTCCACATTACGCAGCGTACCGCTTGGGAAGCGGCACAGCAGGCAGGCACATACACGGCTCCATCGCTTGCCAAACAGGGGTTCATCCATTGCTCCCGACCTGACCAGGTTACAAGGGTGGCGGACTTTCTCTTTGGCGGTCAGCAAGACCTGGTGCTGCTCTGCATAGATTCAGACCGCTTGACCGCGCCGGTGCGCTTCGAAAGCCCGGCGGGGAGCGAGAATGTCTTCCCGCACATCTACGGCCCACTCAATATCGATGCCGTGTTGGAGGTTATCGACTTCCCGCCGAATGAAGACGGTTCGTTCACCCTGCCGGAAGCGCTGAGAGAGATGGAAAGCTAATTGACCGCAGAATTCTAGAGAGCAGCGATCCTTCTCAGGGAGATATCTCTGTTGCTCCTGACTTCACGTTGCGGCTACAAGCGCAGCTCTTGCGGGAAATGCGTGTTCAGACCAATCGAGTTTTCTAGCAATTTGCCTTCATCCATTCAGCTTGCACCAAAATAATGAGCGCTATTGTGGGCTGCATTCGCCCGGAGAGTGGGCGTATGATGCAAAACCACCCTATAGAGCTCATAACTCGGAGTAGATTTCTCTTTGGCGCAAAGAGGCGGGGGACAAGCCCCCGCGCTACAGTTCGCAGATTGGCGCAACCGTCAGCCGTCAAGCGCGCACTATCCGAGGCCCGTTTCTTAGCGTTTCAGCAAACTGTGTGCATCGCCAATTGGTTTCTAGCTGCTGGGTCGGAAAGATGGACGCAGGTTGCAAACCTGCGCTACCGGATGAGGCGGGGGGCAATGATGGAAGTGTTTGGGGGTCTCCAGCAGTCTGCACTACCCCATGGCAACCTTAGGCTGTCTTAGACCTGCACCGGTCCCGCAATCACCTCTGCTGGCAGGAAGCTGTCCCTTGCGCTGGCGTGGACGTGGTCGACGCCCTCGGTTGTGACTTGGGCCAGGGTGGTGAAGTGGGCGCTTTCGCCGCTGACGCCGCTGCGGTTGCCGCCGCCGTGGCCGCGCAGCCATTGGGGAGCGATGAGTTGCTCGCTTTTCCACTGACCCTGTGTGGCGAGCAAGTGGCCGAAACGGGCAATGTCGGCAGCGCACATGACTGCCCAGCCGGGACCGCTCCGCACCACATGGCCATTTACGCGGAATGGGGGGTCGAGATAAGTGTAAGAGTCCGGAATCGTTGGGTAGAAGTACTGTTGTGACTGCACGGTCTCGCCGGTGTACCAGTCCCAGCTAGCCGGCGCGATGCCGATCTTGCCGAAGAGCCGCTCGTCCAGCACGTCTTTGAGGTCGCGGTCCCACACGTGGGTCAGCGCTTGCCCCATCCGCCAGAAGCCGGCGCTGCTGTAGTGCTCCTGCGTGCCGGGGGCGGCGTGTGAGTATAGATCGTAGAAAGGGTTGCCGGTCCAGTTCGCCCACGCCGGACACACCTTGTCCGCTTCTTCCTGAGAAAGTCCCGCGCGGCCTTTGGCATACGCACTGCCAATCTCCATGGGAAAGCCGCCCTGGTGCGTACGACCGTATTGGGTGCCGATGATGTGCCGCCAGGTGAGACTCTTGTGGTGACCTTGATTGAGGTGCTTGTGGGGATGAGACAGCTCGCCTTCACCCGCCCACGATTCATGGATGGGGGCATCGACGTCCAGCAGGCCGTCTTCCACCGCGAGCCCAAGCAGCACCCACATAAAGGCCTTGCCCATGGAGGCCGTTTGGAAGCGGTAGTGCGGATCGCCCCACACGTGCACGCAATACCCGCCGCGGGTGAGCATGACGCCCCACTTTTTGCCGGAGTGGTCTTCACCACCAAAGGCAGCCCCGTGGAAGCCCAACGTGCGCAGCCACGCTTCAAACCTGCCGGGATCGAGGCCTGCTTCGGCAGGGGTGATGCTTTCCCAGTTTTCCTCAGGATAGGTGAGCCAAACGGGCAATTCTATGCTCATCAGTGTTTCCTCTCCGTCAACTGGAGCCAGCCAGTCTTGGAGTACGCCTCTGCAACTTCCGATCCTCTGCGAGACCCCAGTAGAGCCTTGAACTCTGTTGTGTGAAACGGTAGCGCAGGCTGCAAACCTGCGCCCAAAGGTAGGAATCCTCAGACCTGATTTGGCGGGATGCTTGTCTTGCTGGTTAGTCGCGGCAACTCAAAGAGGCGGGGGACAAGCCCCCGCGCTACGGCTTTTCGCCCTATTTGGCGCACGGCCAACCCCTGTTGCTGCCTAAGTCGTGTCTAAAGGGACCTATCCAGGCATTTCCCCTTTGCGCCGGTTGGGTCCGGGACGGAAGTCCGGCACATGCATCAGCGTGCTGCCCTGCGCGATTGACTCTGAAGCCAACACGGCGGGCGCGGCGGTGTCCATCGCCCTATAGACGTCGAATTCGAGCGGCACGTTGTGGAGGATGGCATCTCTGAACGAGGCGTGGATGTAGTAGTCGGTATCGCTGTGGCCGCTGCCGCGCGCTTCCGCGGGCGCATCCGTGCGTTGGGGCTTCCAATCAACTTCCGCATGATCGTGCATCTGGGCGTCAGCCAGCCACAGCTTTGGGGAGTCCTTTAGCGAGCGCGCTAATTCCACCGATCCTTTCGTGCCCATGATGTGGCACCAGTGGTTGTCCCGGGGCGGCGTGGGCTGCGTGTATGAGACCGCGAGGCGCATGAGGGTGTCTTTCGCCGTCTTCATGATGGCCAGTTGGATGTCCGGCTGCTGAATGTCGCTGTGGATGTAACTGGGCGAGCGCGTGCTCATGGCGGTGACCTCCGTCACGCGGTCGTCGAGCACCATGAGGATGGGGCTGAGTTCGTGAGGCAGATAGTGGATCGGCGGCATGAGATTGATCCACGATGGTTCAGCATCGGGGTTATTCGCGACATCGTCAATTGGCACGAGCTGCGCCGAGCCGCGAAATCGATGGTACCGCGCCGGTTCTTTGTAGCCGATGTATTGACCTTCGCAGAAGGTAATCTTGCCGAGCTTGCCTTCCCGCACCAATTCCCGCCAGGCGGCGAACTCGCCGGAATAGCGGCGTTGTTCGCCAAGCTGGTAGATCTTGCCGCTGCGCTCGGCTGCGAGCACAATGCGCCAGCAGTCTTCCATCGTGTGGGCGGCGGGCACCTCTGAATTGACGTGCTTACCCGCTTCCAACGCCTGCGCCGCCAGCGCGCCCTGCTCCTTGCAACGAACCGTCAAAGCCACTGCATCCACGTTCGGATCAGCAAGAAAGTCTTCGTAGCGGGCGTAGACTGCTATCGATTTCGGCTCTTTCAAGGGTTCGAGCGACATTTCATGCAGTTCAGTAATTGGATCGCAGATCGCGGTTACCCGATAGCCGTTGAAGTTATCCAACATCTTCAGCCAATGGCGGCCACGGGCGCCAAGGCCGGTAAGGCCGATACGAATCTCTTCCACGTTTGTTCTCCAATCCTTGATTGCTGGCTGCGCTCGCGGGAAGGCACACTTACTGGCAATGCTCCACAATGCACCGCCGGTTCGCTGCTCGCGACGCACTTGCTAAGGTTACCCTCGGTTGCTCGCGTTCATTCTTGCGAAACCCATAAACCCGTATTGCCGACCGCTTTCGCACATAGATAGAAAGCCACGAAAGCCCGACGGTGGGTACAGTATACCAGCGCAGCGAAACAATCTGGATTCTGACGCAAGGATGATGCGAGGAAGGACGCAAACGAAGAGATTCGTGATGCAGCGCCGGCGGCCAACCGCAGATGAAAAGTGCGCGGCGGCGAGTAACTCACTAGAGAGACTGCGTGCAGGGTTGCGCGGCTACCAGCGACCTCGCGAGAATTCCTTCGCCACGCGATCAAGTTCGCGCTGAGCTTCCTTCGCCGCCAGAGTCTGTCGCTTGTCGTAGAGCTTCTTGCCCCGGGCTATCCCGATTTCGACTTTTACGCGGCCGTTGCGTAGATAGAGGCGCAGCGGGATAACGGTCTGACCCTTCATCTGAGAGTGCTGATAGAGCGTCGCGATCTGGTCTTTGTGGAGGAGGAGTTTGCGCGCTCGCGTCGGTTCGTGATTGACGTAGCCGCCCCGTTGGTACGGCGAAATGTGCACATTCCAAAGCCAGGCCTCACGGTTGATAATGCGCACAAATCCTTCGGTCAGATTGACGCGGCCGGCGCGTATGGACTTCACTTCAGTGCCCTGCAGTATGACGCCGGCTTCAAAGGTGGCATCGATGTGGTAGTCGTGGAAGGCGCGGCGATTCGTCACGACCACCAAATTGTTGGGGTCGCGGGCCTTGGCTGCACGGCGCGCTTTCTTGGCTCTTGCGGTTGCCATAACTACAGCATGCCATAGGTCGGCAGAGCAGGGAAAACCCTTCTGGGCATTGCAGGGGAGCGAGGGCCGCGCGCAAAGGCGGCCGTCAGCGTCACCGCGCGTCGCTGTCAAACGTCTTCAGATACCGTCTGGCTTCTTGGGCGCGGGGATAGCGGTCCACGATTGCCCAGAAGCGCCGGTTGTGTCCCGGCTCGATGAGGTGGGCCAGCTCATGCATGAGGACGTAATCTCGCACCCAGGCCGGGGCCTCCGCCAGATGATGCGAAAGGCGGATCGTCTTGCGGCGCACGCTGCAACTGCCGAAGCGGGAGTTTTGGTTGGTTACGTAAGTAACTGAGGCAATATCCAGCTTTCCCGCGAAGTACGCCGCATTGAGTTCGGCAGCGCGTTTGCGCAGAGGATCGCCCTCATTGAGCATTTGCTGGGTCTCACGGCGTTCAACTCGCTCGACGATTGTTGCGACGTAGTGCTCTTCTTGCTCCTTGCTGAGGAGTGCGGGCACATAAATACGCAGCTTGCCATGCTTGAATGCGCCGGAAACGGTCTTGCTGCGTTGGGCGCTGCGGACGATTTCGATGTGTTGCGGGTCAATTTTGAACATGCGTGACTCAGGAATGGGCAGCAAAACAGCTCAAATTGAGAGGCGTGCAACAGCGTACCGGCTAGGGGAGCCGATTCAACGCATATGGCTGTGGCAAAACCTTAGGGTAGGGCGGTCCCGGTTCTTGCCTTTACCATATCCGCAAACGTCATCTTGGCTGGGACCATTTCGCCAAGAATGCGCTCAAGCGCCATTCCGTGACTGCACAGTCCGTAGATTGTGAAGAAATCGCAGTCGCAGTGCCACTCGCCGTCTTTGAAGGTGACGACGTGCTCGTTGTTATCGCCGCGCACGCGAACGGTGAACTCTGTAAAACTGAAGCGATCCCGCTCTTCTGTGTAGCGATTTGCTTTCTCCACCTTGCCAATCAGACTGGAGTACATCAATGCCCCCCTTGTATAGACGCCCGGACGAGCGTAACAATGTGTTTGGTAGGGTTGGCACCACAGGGAAACAGAGCAAAAGTTGGGTCCACAGCGTGAGTGCGGTCGGAGTGGTGAAGTGTCAGCAAAGACGGGTGGTAAGGTCTCAGAGTGATGCCCCCCTCAAATCTCAGTATACTCAGGGGAGATAGCCATGGTCAACGGTATTGTGAAGCTCTGCGCACACCGCTAGAATACAGAAAGATGGAGTGGGAGAGCAGTTCTGCTTGGCAGGAGGAGAGATTTCCGCACCCTAACCGCCAACACTGTGACCGCACGCAGGCAAAGTGCCAGCGTTCGCTGGTAGGCGCGGTCCACAATGAACAGCATCAACAAGCGTGTTCTCGTTCTCAACCTTGACTATCGGCCCCTGAATATCTGCAACGTGCGGCGGGCGTTCGTGCTCTTGCTCAATGGCAAGGCGGAAGTCATCGAACAATATGCGGATGATCTGGTGTCAGCCGAAGCCCGCTACACGCGCCCCTCGGTAATCAAGCTGCACTACCTGGTGAAGCGGCCTCCCACCGGACCGCGCCTGGTGCGCCAAGAGGTCTTCCGCCGGGACGGCCATACGTGCCAGTATTGCGGTGTGCAGGCCCGGGAACTGACGATTGACCACGTTTTGCCCCGTCACCGCGGCGGCGGCCATACCTGGGAAAACCTGGTCTCGGCGTGCAAAGACTGTAACCACCGCAAAGGCGGACGCACCGCGGAAGAGGCGCGCATGCGCCTGCTCGCAAACCCCGGCAAACCACGCCTGAACGGCTACCTGGCCCACCTGCGCTACGTGCCCTCACCTCCCCACGAGACCTGGGTGCCCTTCCTCTATCCCACCGGCAAGCCCACGTAGAACTTGATCCAAGTTCGCGGCGGACTAACAGCGTTCTCCCTCGGTAGGCGTTGGCGCAAGAATAAAGCGCACAGATTGACCGGCCGCCGCCTGCCGCTTAGATTTCCTGTTTTCAAAGACTCCAGGTTTTTCGGGGAACGAGGAGTCTCCAGCCTTCAGCGACGGCTCCCCGCCGTTGCGCGTGAGCAGTGAGGCAAGGCTGCAGGAGAGGTCGTGACGGGCTATGCATATCGAACGGCGGTCAGGCGGGCACAGGTGCAACACTTTTCAGCCGGTAGGGCTCGCGCGCTCCGGCACGATGCCCGCAAGATTTTCAAGATTTTCCCCCGCATAGACCTTGACACTGCGACACGCCTTGTGTTTAATAGAAATCGTTCGCAATAGATGTTACTAATGCTTATGAGTGGCAATAGATTTAGTGGAAAGGGTGATGCAGATGATCGGTTCCCAGCGCATGACCCGGCGCGGTCTTCTTGCCCTTGGTGTCGCAGGCGCGGGCAGTCTCTTGTTGGCCGGCTGTGGTGGGCAGGTAGTGCAGCAACCTGAGGCGCAACCCGCGCAAGAAGCCGAATCTGCTTACGCGCCGGTCACAATCGAGAACTGCGGCCTGACCCTAACGTACGAACAGCCGCCGCAACGCGCCGTAGCGATGGCGCAGCACGCCACTGAGGTGATGTTGACTTTGGGACTACAAGGCCACATGGTCGGCACGGCGTACCTGGAAGACCCAATCTTGCCCGATCTCGCTGACGCGTACCAACAGATACCTGTGCTCTCGGAACTATACCCTTCCCGAGAGGTGTTCTTGGGAGTGGAGCCTGACTTCCTCTACGCCGGTTGGGTGAGCGCCTTCCGCGAAGAGGTGGCCGGCCCGCGTGAGGCCTTGCTGGACTTGAACATCAACTCATACGTCGCCCATGCAAACTGCCTGGAACGCAAGGCCACCATCGAGGACGTTTTCATCGACTTTTTGAGTATCGGCGAGATCTTCGGGGTGTCGGAGCGCGCGGAAGCCTACGTGGCCGGCATCCGGGAGCGATTGGCGGAAGTTCACACGAAGACGCAGCCGGCGGACCCAAAGGTCACGGTTTTCGTCTTCGACAGCGGCGACGAAGCGCCGTATACGGCCGCGGGTACGGGCATTGTGAATGCCCTTCTTGAAGAGGCCGGCGGCATCAACATTTTCGCGGACGTTGAGGGGGATTTTGCCACGGTGAACTGGGAGTCCGTTATCGAACGCGATCCGGACGTCATCGTGCTGCACGACGCAACCTGGTCTACAGCGGACGAGAAGCGGGAGTTCCTGTCCAATACCGAGGCGCTCGCATCGATCAAAGCTGTCCAAGACCAGCGCTATGTCGTCGTGCCGTTCACGGCCACCCAGCCGGGGCCCCGCAGCATCGATGTCATTGAGACACTGTTCAAAGGCTTCTACCCGGATCAAGCCGGCTAAATGGAGAGACGCAATGGCCACAGTTGTGAAGAGACCGGCGCAGTCGCCGCGTACGACCGGCCCGGCACAAGAACGCGCGCCCGGTCGGCGGTGGGACGCACGCTTTCCTGCCGTCGTGGTCGCATTGCTGGTGGCACTGCTGGTTTCACTCACACTCGCCGTTACCATCGGTCCGGTGGCCATTGCACCGCTAACGGTCTGGCAGATTGCCGTGGCGCGCGTGACCGGTTTGGCGTCCGGTGAATGGTCGGCGGCCCACGAGAATATCGTGTGGCTGATCCGGTTTCCCCGGGTGTTACTGGCAGCCGTCGTCGGCGCCGGGCTTGCGGTTGTGGGCGTTGCCATGCAGGCTACGGTGCGCAATCCGCTGGCCGACCCGTACATATTAGGCGTCTCCTCAGGTGCCTCGGTAGGTGCGGTGCTTGTCATCCTATTCGGCGTATTCCAGTTTCTTGGCATCTATTCGCTGTCGGTTGCCGCTTTCTTGGGGGCGGTACTCACGTTCATCGTGGTGCTCACGCTGGCTCAGCACCGGGGCACGCTCTCGCCCGTGCGCCTCATCTTGGTAGGAGTCGCGCTGTCCTACGTCCTTTCGGCTACGATGAGCTTCATGGTGTTTCGCGCCGACGAGGCTGAGGGCATTCGCTCGGTGCTCTTCTGGCTGATGGGGAGTGTGGCCGGCGCGAAGTGGAGCTATCTCACGCTGCCGCTGCTGGTGCTCCTCATCGGCACCGTTTACTTGGTGTTGCAGGCGCGACCGTTGAATGCCCTCGTGGCGGGTGAGGAAACGGCCGTGAGCCTGGGTGTGGATACGAATCGTTTCCGGCGGGTGCTGATGGTGGTGGCGGCAATGATGACCGGCGTCATGGTGGCGTTGGCCGGCGCGATTGGCTTTGTGGGACTGATGATGCCCCATACCGTGCGCCTCTTTGTCGGTACGGACCACCGCCGCGTGCTGCCGGTGAGCCTGCTGGCCGGGGCGATATTCCTGGTTTGGGTTGACGTGCTCGCACGCACGGTTGTGCAGCCGGAAGAGATGCCCCTTGGCGTCATTACGGCGTTTCTCGGCGGGCCGTTCTTTCTTTGGTTGATGCGGCGGCGCAAAGATGCATTTGGAGGAGGCAGAACATGAACCTCCGTGTTGAAGATGTCAGTTGGAGTGTAGACTCGCAACCGATTTTGCAAGAGGTCGGCGCCGAGGTAGGCGCCGGTGAATTCGTCGGTATCCTGGGCCCGAACGGCAGCGGCAAGTCGAGCTTGCTGCGGTCGATCTATCGCGCGCTCAAGCCGGATGCCGGCTACATTTCGCTAAACGGCGACGATGTGTGGAAGCTGGACCCGCGCGAGGCGGCCCGACGCACGGCGGCGGTGCTGCAGGAATCTCCCGGCGAGTTCGATTTTGTGGTCTGGGAAATGGTGCTCATGGGGCGCACGCCCCACAAGAAGATGTTTTCCCGCGAAACTGATGAAGACCATGCCCTGGTGGAGAGTGCGCTGGCGCAGGTGGGCATGTTGGACTTTGCCGAACGCAGCTTTGCCACGCTCTCCGGCGGTGAAAAGCAGCGCGTGTTGATTGCCCGCGCCCTGGCCCAGCAGGCGCGCTTCCTCGTGCTGGACGAGCCCACGAACCATCTGGACGTGCGCTATCAGCTTGAGATTCTGGATCTGGTGCGCGGCTTGCAGGTGACGACGTTCGCGGCGCTGCACGATCTCAATTTGGCCGCAGCCTACTGCGACCGCGTCTACATCATCGCGGAAGGACGGATCGTGGCGGCGGGCACGCCGGAGGCGGTGTTGCAACCTGAGCTCATTCGCAACGTCTTCGGCGTGGACGCCGAGGTGCAGATACACCCCCGCACCGGCAAACTCCATATTGTCTACCTTCCCGCCCACGCCGCGGCGCCGGCATCCACCAACGGGGCGCTGGCATCCACCAACGGGGCGCCGGAAGCATCTGTTTTGGTTGGTGTGGATTAGGTCCCTAGCGCAACGAGTGCAGGTAGCGCGCCATGGCAGACCGCCACAGGGAAAAAGAAGGAGACGTCTCGTCCCCGGAGGACGTGACGGAATCCAACGGCGTGCCTTTTGACACCGTCGTAATCGTGGGCCGTGGCGGCTATGGCGCGGCCCCGCGCCAGGAACTGGAACGGTTGGTCGCATCTGTAGCTCGCGCCGGTAGCTTTCGCGCTGTGCGCTACGCGTTCTTGGAGCAAGGCAAGCCGGCGCTGTCGGCCGTGCTCGAACAGTGCCTCGCCACGGGTGCGCGCCGCCTCCTGGTGGTGCCGGGTCTCGTGCCCATGGACCGCACATTGCGCTGGTGGCTGCCCCTCGCGCTGCGCGACTGGCTGCGCGAACATGCGGATGCTGACGTGGAGGTCGCGCTCGCCCCGCCATTGGGCGATAGCGCACACCTGGCAGACGCCTTCAGCGCTGCGGTACGGGACGCCCGGGACTTTATGGACATTCGCGATGATATCAGCTTAGAAGAGCGGCGGCGTTCCTGGAGTCACTTACCCTCCCATCGGCATCATGTGCTTCTCTGCAGCGGACCGCGCTGCACGCTGGAGAATGCCCCGGCGTTGTGGGAGTATTTCGAGGCGAAAGTCAGGGAGTGCCGGTTGCGGGGCAAGCAGCGCGTGATGATGGTGCGCACCGGCTGTCTCTATCCCTGCGATCTCGGTCCGATGATGGTAGTGCATCCCGACGGCACATGGTACGGCGGCGTGGACGAGGCTGCGGTGGACCGCATCGTGGCGGAGCACATTGTGGATGGCGAAGTGGTGCAGGAGTATGCGTGCACTCCCGGCGCGCGCCAGCGCACCAAGTCGAGCCCTGAAAGCGGTTAGGTGTTCACTGAGCGCGCGTGTATCCTAGGCACGGCGAAATGCAGAGCTTCCCCTTTCTTCGCGCCTTGGCGACCGCTGCGCTTTCCTCTACCGTGATGGTTTCCGGCAGCGGAGGTGGAGGGAGCAGGCAATGACGCGGGTGGCGGCGAGGCTCGGGTAGATGGCGATGGACTCGTCACTGGCGTACGGCTCGGCGCACTCTTCCATGACGAAGCCGATGGCGGTGAGCATGTTCAGCCACGTGCTCAGGGTGTGGAAGAAGCGCGGGATGCGGAATTTCGCAAAGCGCTCCTTTAACTCCTCGGGGGCAGACCCGAATATCCACTCCTCGATCGTGCCCTGCTCCGTGCGAAAGTAGTCGCCGCACTCCAGCGCGACCCGCTGTCCCGCCTCATCGAGCACCCACTTGAAGCGCGGCGTCATAAAGCAGGGGTGCAAAATCGAGAACTGAAAGAAGCCGCCGGGCTGTAGCACCCGCGCCACTTCGTGAATAGCGCGGTTCTGGTCCGGCACGTCCATCATGCTCATGGTCGCCATTACGAACGCAAAACTGGCGTCGTCAAATGGCAACTCGACGGCGCTGGCGTGGAGATAGGTAATGCCTTGCGGCTCTTGGTTTTCTCGCGCTTGAGCGTAGTCCACAAAGTGCCGGGCAATGTCGATTGCGGTCAGGCGCACGCCACGTTGGGCGACGAGGCGGGTATTGTGGCCCTCGCCGCAGCCCACGTCCAGCCCCCGCAGTCCGGACACATCAGGCAGCATCTTCATGAAGGCCGGCGTGTTTATGTGGTCGCGGTATTTGTCATAGCCGAGACGGGTGAGCGTCGTCCAAGCCTCGGCATTCTCGTCCCAGAGCGCGCCGACCGCGCGATGGTCGAGAACTTTGCCGCTATCGTCAGTCATGTCTTCTTCTCCAGACTCGCAGGAAAACTCATTGGAATTCCCTACCGTAATTCATTTTCCAGGCGCGGGCTGGTTCCCCTAGCAACTGCTTTGTAGGATCTCGTAATTCACAAACCGGTGCCCGGGCGCGAGACGTATTAGTTTCACGACAATTTCCGACAGCGTTCGAGCGGATCATACGAGAATACCACAGGCGGCGCAATGCGAGGTTGCGTTAGGCTGATGGTTGGCTCCGGCTATTTTGTTCCCACACAGTTGTTCAGCCTTCGACAGGCTCAGGCCGAACGGTACTGCGTGGTCGCACTGAACGGTTGGGCGGGATCGGGCCGGACAGGCGGAAGTTAGGCTTGCGCTCCGCGCAGCGCGCTCCAAAAGCGCGCCAGGTCTTCACGGGGCAGGGCGCCGAGCGCGACGATCAAGCCGAGGTAGGCGCAACCCGCCAGCACCATGCTCGCGAATACCGGCAGACCGCGCGTCAGCAATGCAACGGCCAGCATGCCGGCGCCCGCGAGTACGGGCCGCCAGCCGGCGCCAATTATCGGGAGAGAAATCTGCTGGCGGCGCGCAATCACGACAAACGGCGCTAATAAGATAAGCTCCGATAGCACTGTGGTAACGGCGGCCGCCGTGAGACCGTAGAGCGGGATGAAGATGATGTTTGTCACCAGATTGAACGCAGTCGCGAGCGCAAACGCGACGGCGATCCATTTTTGCTGGTCGAGCGATATCAGGACGTATTGAGTGATGGCGCTCACATAGCTGAAGGGCAGGAACCAAATCAGAATCGCCAACGCCGTCGCTCCGTGCGGGAGATATTCTTCACCGGCGATTAGCCAGATGAAGGGAGTGGCGTACACGCTGAAGGCAATGGCGCTGCCGACGGCAATCACGAGCATGAATTGCAGGGCTTTGTTGAGGATTCCCTGCAGGGCAGCGCGATCGGTGGCGGCGATGCGTGAGAGCGCGGGAAAGAGCGCTA
Organism: Chloroflexota bacterium; assembly: GCA_965207135.1. Classification (GTDB taxonomy): domain Bacteria; phylum Chloroflexota; class UBA11872; order VXOZ01; family VXOZ01; genus VXOZ01. The sequence goes on from OZ242272.1 coordinate 932,130, forward strand.
ACACGAGCGTTGCGGGCAGCAGCGCAAAGGCTTCGATGTACTTGTAGGCGGCGTTGTAGGATCCGACCTCAGAGATGTCGCGCAGCGCACCTAGGACGAGAATGTCAATGCGGAAGAAGAGAATATTGAGCAGCGCGTTGAGCATGAGCGGAAACGCCGCCAGCATGAGCGTGCGCGCCAGTTGCCCGTCCCAGGGAGTAGCTACAGAGGCAGCGGCTGGCAGGGCCCGCAGCAGCACGGCAGCCGTGGCCACGTTGGCAATAAGCGCCGTAACGGCCAGTCCCACATAACCCCACCCGAGACTGATCGCAAGCATGCCCAGGCCCACGGTGAAGAGTGCCGTTGCGATCTGTACAAGAGCGGTGAAGTCCATGCGCTCGCGGGCGGCAAAGAGGGAGTGGGCAGTAATACCGGCGTTTCCCGGAATGAGCGCCACGGCCAACAACCCCGCCGCTACGATGGTATTTATCTCTACGAGGTCGGCAAACCAATAGCCTGCCATGACGAGAATTACAATGGGTATGGCAGCAAGCGAGAGCATAAGGCGGATGCGTTGCACTGTCGCGACGTACGCCGCCGCAGCGTCCGGCCGGCGGCTGACGTCGCGCGTCAACAACACGCCCAGCCCAAAGTCCGTCAGGGGGCCAAAATAGCCGATAATGTTTACGGCAATCGCGTAGTAGCCATTGTTTTCCGGCCCAATGACGCGCAGGTAGTACGCGGCGAATGCCCACGAAAGGCCGCGCGCAATGGCGAGAGCAAGCAAGGGCACGAGCGCGTTGCGGGCAATCCGGCGCAGAAACGCCGGTCCGGAATGAATGGCGGTTTCGGCGGAGACCGTGCGTCCGGCGAGCCACCAGTACATTACCAAGGCAAGCGACGCCAACGTCGCCCCTATGCTTTGGAAAATGAAAGATGGAGCCAGTTCGGTCATCTAATGAACTGCGCTATGCAGGCACGGCACCGCTGCGCTGCTGCGCGAGCGCGCAGCTACATAAGCACATTATACGGCAGCCCCCTCGAGCATGAGGACGATCGCCCGCGCGAGCAGAATCCGGCATCTACTGCGAATGTGCGGCGGGAGTGTCCGTAGCCGCTTTGCACAGGTAAGAATGGCATCCTCGCGGAATGGACTAGCCCTCTTGCGGTAGACCTTCCTCAAGGGGGTAGCCGTCCTTCTGCCAGCCCACAATGCCGGGACCGAGGTTGTAGAGGTCTTCCAGGCCCAGGGCAGCGGCGATTTCGCAGGCGACCTGACTGCTCTGACCGACCTCGCAGACAAAGATGATCTTATCGTCCGCCAGGAATTCCCATGGTTTTTGCAGGAGATCGGGCAGCGGCGCGAGCACCGAATTGGGGATGTGGGCCTGGGCGAACTGAGCGGGCATGCGCACGTCAATCACCTGGTAGTCGCCGCTATCGATCATTTGCTTTGCTTCCGCACTGTCAACTGTGCCAAAGGGAATGTCAGAATCTAGTTGCTGCGCCATAGTGAGCCTCCGAAAAGTGTTTGATTACCAATACATTCTATATGAGTCGGCATTGTTTGACAGCGGCACTTGTGATACTTAGTATATATCTTATCTAAATAAAGTTACTTAGTAAAGAATGCCGTTAGTCCTTACCAGGGTGTCCCAAGAGAGGAAGTACACCGCAGCCGTGGCGAGCGTAATGACACAGGAAGCAGGCGGCGCTCCCTCCGCACAAGCCCGCATCGTGCTGGAAGACGCCGCAAAAGTATTCGCCGCGCGGAGCGGCGCTACCGTGGCGTTTCAGGGCGTTAACCTTTCTGTGCACGAGGGAGAGTTGCTCTGCGTGCTGGGCCCGAGTGGGTGCGGCAAGTCGACTCTCCTTAACGTCATAGCCGGGCTGGACCGCCTCTCGCACGGCAGCGTGACCGTGGCCGGACAACCGGTTGAGAGCCCGCACTACACGCGCGGCATGGTTTTCCAAGACTACGCGCTCTTTCCCTGGCTCACAGTTGAAGGGAACATCCGGTTTGGCCTCGATGCGCGGGGGTTCAAAGGCGACAAGCAAGCTATTGTCGCGGACCTGGTGGCACTCACGCGTCTCCAAGGATTTGAGCGTTCGCGTCCTGCGCAGCTTTCGGGCGGCATGGCGCAACGGGTAGCTTTGGCGCGCGCACTTGCCAATCAGGTTGAGATTCTGCTTATGGACGAGCCATTCGGCGCCTTGGATGCCTTCACGCGAATGGAGATGCAGGAGGAGATTGTGCGCATCGTCAAAGCGCAGGGAGTGACTACGGTCTTCGTGACGCACGATATCGATGAGGCACTCTACGTCGGCGACCGCGTGGCGATCATGTCTGCGCATCCCGGTGAGTTGCGGCGCGTCATTCCGGTACCGATTTCCCATCCGCGGGATCGGGTTGATCTGCAACTGGTGCGCTTGCGGCAAGAGGTCTTCGCAGAGTTCAACCTTGCGCACACGCGCGAGCAGTACTATCACATTTAGAAGCGACTCGAATGAATTTCATACCCTTGCCGACGCGAAACCTCTACCAAGGCGTCGTGCAAGAACTCTGTAGGGAGTAAGTGGGCCGTACCCATTCTCGCCGTGCCGTGCGCGTGTTCGCAGGGTTGACGGGAGCGAGTGGCGGCACAAGTTTGCGTTGTAGCAGCGGCCGATGGATTGCATTCAGGTCAATCCGCCGGCACCAATAGAGAAAAGCAGGAGAAACTGAACAATGAAGAAGATTACGCGCGCGCAGTTCTTGAGCGGATTAGGTGCACTTGCGCTGGGTGCGGTCGCCAGTCCGCTCGTCGCCGCCTGCGGGGGAGATGATGCCGAGGAGGCAAGCACTGGCCCGGTCACTCCGGCGAAAGTCTCCGACATCACGGTGAAAGTCGGATACTTGCCGATTACGGATTCTACACCGCTCACGCTCGGGTATGCGGGAGGCTACTTTGCCGACGAAGGCCTGAATGCCGATAAGCCGGCCCTCTTCCGCGGCTGGTCGCAGCTTGCGGAAGCGTTCATGGCGGACCAAGTGAATGTAGCGCACTTCCTGATGCCAATGACCGTGTGGATGCGCTATGGCATCGGCTTTCCCGTAAAGGTAGTTGCCTGGGACCACATCAACGGCTCGGCGCTTACGGTACATCAAGAGGGCGGCATCGATAGCATCAAGGACCTCGGGGGCAAGCAGATTGCGGTGCCCTTCTGGTACTCAATCCACAACGTCGTCTTGCAAATGGCGCTACGCCACCACAATCTGGAAGCCGTAATCCAGGACCGCAACCGCGAACTGGCTGCCAATCAGGTGAATCTCTTTGTTATGGCGCCGCCGGATATGCCGACGGCGCTGGGTAATCGGTCGATAGACGGCTACATTGTCGCCGAGCCGTTCAATGCCGCCGGGGAGTTGCTGGCGAACGGCAAGATCATACGGTTTACGGGTGACATTTGGAAGGACCATGCCTGCTGCGTCGCGGTGTTGAACGAAAAGTACATCAATGAGAATCCGGAGTGGGCCCAGCGAGTCCTCAATAGCATTGCAAATGCGCAACTCGGCGCGCTCCAAGACATTCCGGGCACGGCGCAACTGCTCTCCAAGGACGGCAGCGGACTCTTGCCCCAGGGCGCCGCAGTAATAGAGCGCGCCATGGGCAAGTATGATCTTGAGACCTACGGCGCGCAGGGCACCAACGCCATCCATCATCCGGAGTGGGGCGCGTCGCGTATTGGCTTCCAGCCGTGGCCGTATCCGTCGTACACGGTCGAGCTAGTGAATCAGATCAAGCAGACGAAGGTGGAGGGAGACACCAGCTTCTTGGGCGATCTCTCAGGCGATCACGCTGCGGAAGATTTGGTAGAGTATACGTTGGTCAGAGAAGCCTACAACGCAGCCGGTGGGCCGAGCGCGTTCAACGTCGCTGAGGAACAGGCGTTCGAGCGCAAGGAGATCATCGGCATTGAGTAATGCCATGAGCACCGGAGGCCGGCTGGCTGAGGACGTGCGCAGCGAGGCGGGGACCAATTCTGAAACGGCGAACCCGGATTCCCCACCGCTGCAGGGCCGGTGGTCGGCGCGCCTGCGCGGTGTTGGAGTCCCGCTCCTAGGCTTTCTCGTCATACTGCTGCTTTGGCAGTTGCTTACGAGCGGTCTCTTAACTGACTCCGGTATCGTAATGGCTTTCCAGCCGCGGAACGCCTTTCGTGAGCTTGCGGGCTTCTTTGCCAGTGGGGTGATTTACTCGCACATTTTCGCGAGTTTGGAGCGGATTGGCTTAGGCTTGGCGCTGGCAGTCGCGATAGGGGTGCCTATTGGCGTCATCATCGGCCAATACCGCACTGCCGAGCGCGCATCTTCCCTCGCCTTTCAGTTTATCCGCATGATCTCTCCGCTCTCATGGATGCCCATCGCAATCATTGTCTTTGGCGTGGGGAACAATCCTGTCATTTTCTTGATTGCCATTGCGTCGGTGTGGCCCATGATAATCAATACGGCCCACGGCGTAAGCAGTCTGGACCAACGTTGGCTGCGCGCGGCGCGCACCCTGGGCGCAAACGAATGGAAGCTCGTGCGCATGGTCATTCTGCCGGCGGTTGTGCCGGACATGCTTACCGGCTTGCGCTTGGCGGTGGGCCTGGCGTGGGTCATCCTCGTGCCTGCGGAGATGCTGGGTGTGTCCGACGGTCTGGGTTACTACATTCTGGATACCCGAGACCGCTTCAACTACGGCGAATTGATGGCGGTGATTCTCATAATTGGCGTGATTGGCTATGCCTTGGACCAGCTCATTCGCTTCCTCCGTGTGCATGTTTCTTGGGACCACGAGGAACGTTGATGGAAGTACCCCATGACGTGTACTCCACTGACGTCCTGGTGATAGGGGGCGGCCTGGCAGGCTGCTGGGCCGCGATTGCGGCAACTCGCCAGGGCAGCCGCGCGTTGGTGGTAGACAAGGGCTTTGTTGGCGGCTCGGGCTGCAGCGTCTTTGCGGGTGGCGTGGTGCTCCACCTGACGCCTGACGACGATCCGTCGGACTTTGTGCGCGAACACTGCCGCGAAAGTGAGCTCCTACTGGACCCGGCGTGGGTCGAATGGCTTGTGCAGGCAAACTACGAGCGCATTGCGGAGTTGGATAGCTGGGGCGCGCCGTTTGACCGCCATGAGGACGGTTCCCTCCACCGTCGCCTCATCTACGTGGGTTCCCGCGAGACAGTTTGGCGGCTGGGCCTGGACAGTGTGGAATTGATGAAGCTGATGCGCAAGCACGTGTTGCGTACCAAGCAGGCAAAGATTCTCGACCACACGGCGATTGTGAAGCTCTTAGTGCAGGACGGTCGCGTTGTCGGCGCGGTGGGTATCCGGCGCCAGGATGACAAGCTGTGTTTAATCCAAGCGAAAGCGGTGGTGCTGGCGGCGGGAGGGTGCGCCTGGAAGGGCACGCACTTTGGCCACGACATGCTCTGCGGCGAGGCCTACAAGCTGGCATGGGACGTCGGCGCTGCCATGATGAACATGGAATACGCCAACGGCTACATAGCCACGAACACGCGCTTCGATAGTCACGGCCAGTGTATTCTAGCTGCAATCGGCGGAAAATACTTGAATGGTGACGGTGAACCCTTCCTTGCCAAGTATTCTGACAAAGTTCCTCCCGCAATTCACGTTATTGCCAGGGGCATGGCTACGGAGATTCGCGAGGGGCGCGGGCCAATTCAGCTCGACCTCACTGCGGTACCAACGACGGACCGCGAAATGTGGTTACATGCGTTCAAGCACATCGCGGAACTGGCCCGCCGCAGTGGGCAGGACCTCTTTGCAGATCGTACGCAGTGGCATCCGGGCTATAACGGTTCCGTTTCGGGCTCAGCGGGAGTCTACATAAGTGACACTTCTATGGCATCCAGCGTGCCGGGCCTCTATGTTGCCGGTGATGCAGCCGCACGCGGGTATGTGGTCGGCGCCTCCAGCGGCATCACGTTTCTCAATCTCGCCTGGGCAAATGGGAGCGGCTACGCTGCTGGTGTCGGGGCGGGTCTGTTTTCCCAGGATGCCGGTCTGGAAGAGATCCCTGATTCCCGCAAAGCGCATGCATTCGCGGAAGTCCTGCGCCCCATGGAGCGGCAAGACGGGCTTCTCCCCGACACGGTGTACGGACACCTGCAGGCCCAGGCAATGCCGCCTGACCTAAACATGTTCCGCGAAGAGGAGCGAATGCGGCAGACATTGGCACACGTGCGTTCTTTGGAACAGGCGGCGGCGCCGCGCCTCTTTGCTCCGGACTTCCATGAACTCGTAAAGTGCTTTGAGGTCGAGTCGACTGCCCTGACCACAGCGCTGATGTACGAAGCCGCGCTGTTGCGCACGGAAAGCCGCGGGTGGCATTATCGTGAGGACTACCCCCAGCGCGATGATAGCGAGTGGCTGCGCTGGATCATCGCAGAGCCTGATGCGAAAGGCGATCCGGCATTTAGGTACGCGGCCGTGCCGCAAGAACGGCTTGAGAAGCTGGGATTGCTTGAAGATACGGCGTTGCAGTCCCCGTAGAGAGTCTAGCGAGGTCGCTTCGGCAGGATTGCTGAGCGTACCGGCCTTGAGGCTCAGAAGCGGTCGAATTCTCGAGCGAAGCGCTCGAGGCAATTGAAATCGGGTATATGGTACTGAGCGGTGGGATTCGCCGTACTTGAGACCGTCATAGTGCTCAAGGGAGAATGCGTGGCGTGGCAATTGAGAGAGTTTACGAAGACCTCTGTATCGGCTGCAATCTCTGTGTAAAGGTCTGCCCGCTCGACGTGCTGCGCATGGATAGCAACAAAAAAGCCTACATCCGCTATCAAGCCGATTGCCAGTCGTGCCTCCTGTGCGAGATATACTGCCCGACCGACGCCATCTACGTAGGACCGGAAAACCCTCGTGAAGTACCCTTCAATGTGGTGGACGTGGCACAGTTCTCCTAGGTCCCATTGAACCACGATGCGCGCATGACCCAAATTAGACGCAGCGTTGCTGTCCTCTCCGATCTGGTGTATACCTGCGTCGGCGCTCTCGCCGCTGGGTCGCGTACGCAGAGTGCTTCGGGTTCTCCTCCACCGAGTGCAGTCACCGCCGGCGAAATCCCGGTACTGCACCGGCTTGCGGTCGTTTACCTGATGCTGCCGGTGGTGATCTGGCTGCTGGGATGGTTTGAGTGGTGGTTCGGATTACCGGCGGTTGTGCTGCTGGGACTAGCCACTTGGAAGGCGCTATCAGGTCCATGGAGAGTGTCGGTTCGCCCATTAGGCATGGTACTGGTGCTGGCGGCGGCGGGGTGGGTGCTGACGACTGCGGCGGGTGGCGTATTCGATGTCCACAACCCCGAGTGGTATAAACATCGAGCAATCTTCTTCGACCTCAGCCGAGTTCCTTGGCCGGTGTACTTGCCCCATTGGACACCCGACCTCTCCGCATATCTTCCCACTGAATCCGGTCAACCTGGATCACTGTTGCGGTACTACCTGGGATACTACCTAGTACCGGGATTGCTTGGTAGGTGGTTTGGGCTGCAGGCCCTGAATGTGGCGGTGCCGTTGTGGACGTGGGGAGGCGCGAGTCTCATCTTGCTCATGTTCACCCGCGGCTTTGCCGGCTGGAAAGCGCTTGCCGCCGCCTTGGTGTTCATCTTGTTTAGCGGCATGGACATAGTGACCGTCCTGCTCTTCGAAGGGTGGGAGTGGCTGACGCTGCGCGTAGATTTGGCTGGCTGGCCGCAGCTTTGGCTAGGGCAAACTCTTCTTGAGCGAAATCTGCACGAAGACATCAAGGTCATGTTTCACTCCCACATGTATGGCTTGATGTGGGTCCCGCAGCACTTCATACCCGGAGCACTCTCCGCGCTGTTGCTATTGCAACTGCGTCAGCACGAGCGTTTTCTTGCAGTGAGCGGGATAGTCACGGGGGCGGCCGTGTTTTGGTCGCCGTTTGTCGCTGTGGGTCTCTTGCCACTCATAGCAGTATGGGTATTTGAAAAGGGCATTCGACCGTTTCTACGCTGGCAAAACCTCTCTGTGGCGCTGCCGCTGGTGGTGTTATTGGCGGCATATCTGTCCTCCAGTGCAGAAGAGATTCCAAGCTCGTGGTTATGGGACATCTACAGTTGGCGCACTATTGGTCGATTGCTGCCGGTGTTGTATCTCACTGAGTTCATGCTGCTCGCAGTCTTGCTGGTTATGCTGCGCCCCCACCTTTCGCGCGAACCATTCTTCCTTGCTTCCCTAGCTACACTTCTGATGTTGCCACTCTATTATTTGGGGCTGCATAATGACCTCGTGCTACGCGGGTTGATTCCCGCGCTGGTGTTGCTCTGTTGGTTTTGTGCCCATTCCATCTTGGGCAGTGAGCAGCCTTCACAGGAGTCCAGGCGCAGCTCTCGCCACTTCGTCCTTTCAGGTCTCATTTTGGGAGCACTTGTTATCGGCGCGGTTTCGCCCGTGTTCGACTTAACGCGAGCAAACAACGAGCATGACTTTGGTGTGGCTCGCTATGCGCAATTGGGGCCGAACTTTTCGATACTTCAGATTCCGTGGGTAGCCACCGACGTGCATTACCAGTATATTGCGGCTCAAGTCCCCGGCTGGTTCCGTGGGCTGCTTAGAGATGCGGCCATCGAAGTAGAAAGTCCGCCTGCAAGAGGCGAGATTCTGATCAGCTCGGAATATGCGGTGTACTATGACAATCGGAGGCTGGTATATGTTAAGAATCCGTGTGGACCCGAAGAAGCCGCTACGCGCTTCTTTCTCCACGTGGTCCCGGTTGACACTAACTTAATCCAAACCGGCCAGAGCCATTTTAGCTATGATTTTGAATTTCAAGGTTACGGCTGGAGGATCGCTGAAACGTGTGTAGCAGTAGTGGAGCTGCAGGACTACGCCATCGGCCACATCAAGACCGGCCAGCTCAACGCGGAGCGCACCGGCCATAGCTGGCTGAGTAACTACTTTAGTAATGACTACCGCAGCCGTCTGCTGGCAGAAGCAGGCGCGCCGATCATTCGCTCCGGCTTCGATGTGTACCTTCACTGGGCGGAGAGAGAGTTAGGCGCAGGTCAAACAGGCCGCAGGCAGATGCTCTTGTCCAGCGACGAGTGCAGCCAGGGAGATGCCGAAGGGCAGTTCTTTGTGCACGTGGTACCGGACAATCTCAGCGACCTGCCAAACGAGCGTAGAAATACTGGATACGACGCAATTGACTTTATCTTCAGTGATTTTGGAGGGAGGGCCGGCGGCGCCTGCTTTGCGGTGGTGGAGTTGCCGGAGTATGAGATAGCCGAGATCAGAACTGGGCAGATTGGTGCTGGAGACGTGAGGCTGTGGGAGGGAAGCTATGCGCCTGAGAACTAGCTGGGAACGCAGCTCAAGTGAGCCTGCGTGTGCTGAGGTCATGCTGGTGGGGATCAAAATACGGTGATAGATGAGTGGCAACTTGACGGCATGAGCCAGAGTAGACGAAGTATAGCCGCAAACGGCCAGGAATTCAGTGCGAGCCCTGGCGGGTCTTGGATAGTCGCGAAGACACGAGCGATCTTGCGTTCACCTTCAACCGGCGACGTCACCACTGAAGAGATACCGCTAACACATCGGCTGGCGATCATCTACCTGACCTTGCCGGTGGTGATCTGGCTGGTGGGATGGTTTGAGTGGTGGTTTGGCGTCCCGGCGGCCGTGCTCTTAGCGGTGGGACTCTGGCGGGCGCTCGCGCCGCCCAGCGCGAGCTTCACATGGCAAGCGTTCTCAGGCGCCATTCGCTCCGCGCTGAGACCTGCAACCGTTGCGTTGCTGCTCATTGCCTTTGCCTGGGTAATGACCACGTCCGGCGGGGGCGTTTTCGACCTCAATAACGCCGACTGGGAAAAGCACCGGGCGCTCATGCTTGAGCTGAGCCGCGGCGACTGGCCGACTCAGCCGTTGCAAGACTTTCGCGCCTACGTGAATCAGCCCATCGTACTGCGTCACTACCTGGGCTTTCACATAGTTCCAGGGCTCTTGGGTAAGCTGCTCGGGTTGGCGGCGTTGAATTGGGCGGTGCCGCTGTGGACATGGTCCGGCGTCGCACTCATCTTGCTCATGTTCAACCGCGGCTATCGCGGCTGGCAGACGCTAGTGGCGGCGCTGGTGCTCATATTCTTCAGTGGCATGGACGCACTGCGCATCGCCTTGTTTGAAGGATGGGATGTTACTCAATTCAGCCTCAGTCTGGATGGCTGGCCGAATATAGAGTTAGGGCGCCAGCATCTGGAGTTTATGGGACTGGATTCATTGCGCATCCAGATTTCCTCGCATATGGTCGGTCTGTTGTGGGTGCCGAAGCACTTCATCCCGGCTGCGCTCTACGGCTTGCTGCTCGTGCAGTTGCGCCGGCATGGACGTTTCCTCGGGATCAGCGGTCTCGTTCTGGCAGTGGCGCCGTTCTGGTCGCCGTTTGTCGCGATTGGCCTACTGCCATTTGTGGTTGTCTTGGTGATTGAAAGGGGCATCCGCCCCTTCCTAAGCTGGCAGAATCTGTTGGTGGCGTTACCTCTGGCGAGCTTACTGTTTGTGTATTTGTCAAGTGGAGTTGGAGACGTTCCGCGGAGTTGGATTTGGGAGAGACACGAGAACGGTCCACTGGCAGCGTTGTTTGCATTGGCCATTCTTTATTTGAGCGAATTTGCAATTTTGGGAAGCCTCCTCCTCTTGTTGCGGCCGCAACTGCGCCAAAACTCATTCTTTGTTGCAAGTCTGGCGACTTTGGTACTCCTTCCCCTGTATTCATTTGGTTACTATAACGACTTTGCAATGCGCGGTGTGATGCCGGCCCTTTTCCTGCTTTGCTACTACTGCGTCGGTACCATTGCTGGCTCGCCAAGTAATTCAGTAGGTAAAGGAAGGCTTTACCGGCTACCGCTGTACACGCTTGTAGTTAGCGTATTAGCGGTCGGGGCCGTCACGCCACTGGTCGAGCTGGCGAGAGCCAACAACTATCACAACTTTGACAGAATCCGCCATGAGCAATTGGGAGAGAAGTACTCAATCAAGGGCATCTTGGCGGAGAATCCTCCTGACGTTTATGTGCCCCTCTACCTGACCAATCAACTTCCGGTATGGTATCTGCGGCTGTTTGGACTTGACCCCGGCGATGTCGCGCCGGCCAAAGGTGAATTGGTGATCCGATCTGCCTATGACGTGTATATTGACGACCGAACGCTTGTGTACGTAAAGGACCCATGCCCGCCGGATATGGAGGGCACCCAATTCTTCGTGCAGGTGAAACCGCTTGATGCGAGCAGCCTGCCTAGAGACCGTACCCGCTTCGATTTCGACTTTCCTCTTACCCCAGCGCACGCATTGAGAATTGGTGAGACTTGCTATGCGATACGTGAACTGGCTGACTCATTTCAAATCGGGCAGCTTCAGACCGGCCGGTTGAATGCAGATAGTTCGGGTCACATCTGGGTTGGCAGCTATTTCAGTGAGCCTTTCCGCATTCGTCTCATTACTGAGGCGGGTGCGCCGATCATTCGTTCTTCATACGATGTGTATTTTCACCAAGACCGTGCGCAACCTGGCGCGACCCAAAGTGGAGCGCGGCGGCTGCTATTCTCCAAAGCCGGATGTAGCCAGGGAGACGATGACGCGCGACTCTACGTGCACGTATTTCCCGTGAACTTGGACGATCTACCTGAAGATCGCGAAGAGACGAGCTACGATACGCTTGAATTCGACCTTAATGAATATGGCGGGAGTTTTGGAGGGGTCTGTTTTGCGGCAATTGACTTGCCAGACTACGACATCTTCGCGATTAGGGCTGGTCAATTTCTGGCTGGGGGCGGTACGCTGTGGGAAGGCAGCTACATCCTCGAGGAATACCAATGATGCAAGGTTCAGGCGGGTCGGCACACCCAATAACTGCTGGGAAAATGGCATGATTCAGATGTGCAGTGACGGGAACGCATGAGCCGGATTAGGCGCAGTCTTGCCTCGATAGCCGGCCTCCTGCAAATTGGAGTGCCTGGGTCTGCCCAACACACCTCCTCAGAGTTCCCCGGTTCAGATTCGCCGAACTCCGGTGGCTCCACCGGCCAGGCGCTGCCAGTAGCGCACCGGCTGGCCATCGTGTATCTGCTGCTGCCGGTGGTTGTATGGCTGGTAGGTTGGTTTCAATGGTGGCTGGGCATTCCGGCAGCCGCGTTGTTCGTGCTAGCGCTATGGCAGCCGTTGTCAGGAACGTTCAGGCTTTCGGTAAGACCTGTAACCATCGTCCTGCTAGCTATCGCGTTCGCATGGACAATGACGACGGCCGCGGGTGGGTTCTTCGATGTGCAAAATTTCGATTGGGATAAGCACCGCGCGATTCTGCTCGACCTGGGTCGCGGCGGGTGGCCCACGTATTTGCCTTCCTACTTCGAAGCGCCGCTGCTTCTGCGGTACTACCTCGGCTACTACATGGCGCCGGGACTTCTAGCGAGTTGGTTTGGCGCTGCAGCCCTGAACTGGGCGGTGCCACTCTGGACGTGGTGCGGAGTCTCGCTGCTCTTTCTTTTGTTTGCGCATGGTCTTCGCGGCTGGAGAGCGGTCGCTGCGGTCGTTCTGCTCATCTTCTTTGCCACACTCGCTATGTCTGTCGATCCTGTGGAATTCCGCTGGTCTCGCAGGATAGTCGACGATTTGTCTTATTCTCCACAGCACCTCTTGGCAGGTGGTCTGGCCGTATTGCTGCTGGTTCAGTTGCAGCGGGAAAGGAGATTCCTCGCCCTCACGGGTTTGGTTCTGGGAGCGACCGTGTTTTGGTCGCCCCTGGCAGCTCTTGGCTTATTGCCATTCCTACTTGTCTTGCTTATCGTAAACGGTATCCGGCCCTTCCTCTCCTGGCAGAACGTGCTGCTGTCTGTGCCATTCCTCGGTTTGCTATTTTTCTATCTGACTAGCGGCGCGACCTCGATTCCCAGCGGCTGGATCTGGGAGCGGTACGGATGGGATGGGGTCGCAACGGCGAATGAATTGCAGGTTATGGCCGGGTTCTTCGTCGTGGGTATACTACTCTTTCTGATTAGCCCAGCGCTGCGACGCAATCCGTTCGTGCTTACGTGCCTGGCGGTATCGGTCCTGTTCCCCTGGTATTCATTTGGTCAATTCAATGAATACCTTAGGTATGCCCCACTGGCGGTCTTTGTCCTGTTGGCTTACTTCTGTGTCCAGACCGTGTTGACAGGATGGAGCAAGGACCAGAATTGGTTTCAACGAGGTGTTCTCCTTGGCTTGACCGTCTTGTTGGGACTAGGTGCTGTTGGCCCCATTGCAAGGCTAACGCAATACTCTCCTGACTTCGGAATTCGCATGCTGCACTATGAGGAACTCGGTGCGGAGTTTTCAACAGTGTTGAGCGCTACTGGGGCGGAGTCCCACGACCAATACGCAACGTTCGAAATTCCTGATTGGTTCGGTCGATTGCTACGAGACTCTGATGCAGTCCAGCTTCAAAAGGGAGAACTGATTATCGAGGCCGAGTATGACGTGTATCTCAATGGCAGGGAGTTGATTTACGTTCAAGCGCCATGCAGGCAAGAGGAAGTCGAATCGCGGTTCATATTGTTTGTATATCCCGTAAACGTAGACCTGCTAGAGGGTCGTGAACACGATAACCTCGACTTCTTCTTCAAGTGGAACGGTAGCCGAATTGGAGGGGTTTGCATCGCAATGGGCCGGCTTCCCGACTACGAGATTGATCGCTTCAAGACCGGCCAATACATAGGTGTGTTCCTGCCAACCGGCGTGCGCTGGTCTGTAGACTATTCCATGAGATAGGATTGCCGTAAGAAGTGTATCCTCTAAACGAGAGATAGTAGCGAGAAGTGGAACAAGGAGATGTTCTAATGAGCGACGTGTTTGACTTTGACACCTACATCATGGCGCACTTCGACAGACACCCGCCCCTGCTGCACTTTGCCGGAGAGTCTCGTGAGGAGTGGTGTGTGTGGCAGCAGCAGTTGCGTGCCCGGCTTCTCGATCTCATGGAGCCGTTTCCGGAGCAAGTGCCGTTAGAGGCCCACGTTGTCGAAGAGCGCGAGCAGTTCGGCGTACATTACGAGAAAGTGGTGTACACCACCGCCGAAGATGTGCAAGTCCCGGCGTGGCTCTTGATTCCGGAGGATGTCGCACAGCCCGCTCCCGGCATCATCTGCTTACATGGACACGGGGTAAACGGCAAGGATAACGTGGCGCATGTGGACTTCGGTGAAGAAGATAGGGCCCGCGCGATCGAACGCGCCAATTATGACTACGGCCTGCAGCTTGCCAAGCGCGGATTTGTAACCCTGTGCCCCGATGCGCGGGGTTTTGGCGAGCGCAGAGAAGACTTCCGGCGCTACGGCAACCGCGACGGGTGCAACGTGAACGGCATCAAGACCTTTCTTTTTGGCATGAACCTGATGGCGCTCAATACCTGGGACGACATGCGGGGACTTGACTACCTGGCGAGCCGCCCGGAAGTAGACGCGGACCGGCTTGGTTGCATCGGCCTCTCGTTTGGCGGCACACGCTCGATGTACCTTGCGGCAGCGGATGAGCGCGTGAAAGCGGCTGACGTGGTGTGCTATTTGACGACCTTCAAGCAGTATGCGCTCACCCAGGGCAACTTCTGCGGATCGCAGTTCGTACCCGGCATTCTCAAGTACGCGGAAGTGGCCGATGTTTGCGGCTTAGTCGCGCCGCGGGCGCTCCTCATCGAGTCCGGCATACAAGACGGAGGCTTTCCGATTGCGGCGGCGCGTGAGGCGTATGCACACTTGGAAACCATCTACGCGGCGGCGCAGGTCTCGGAAAGTCTCTGGCTCGACGAATTCGACGGCGGGCACGAGTTCAGCGGCGCCAAAGCCTTCGACTTCTTCAACGCCTACCTTTGAGACGTAGGCCGCGCGCGTTGTGGTGCAGCCGGTCACGGCGCACCATCTGGCGGCGGTTCCCCAGGCCAAGAATGCTGGGAGACGCGACTTCGGCGTAGACCGTTTCCTTGCTGGTCGTGTCTACCATGACCGCGCTAATCGTGCCGAGCAAGCGGTTCTCTTGGTCGTACACCCGCAGTCCGCGCAGGTCTTGAAACTGCGTGTCGGGCGTTTCTACAAACTCGCGCTCATAACGGCGGAGCGACATATTCTTTCCTCCTCGCTGGTGATCGCTCTCTATCTCTACTTCCTAGTATGCGCGGGGAGTGTGAGCACAGTATAAGAGAAAGATTGCCGCGAGATTAAAGCGCCGACTTGAAGCCGCGATCTTCTTGGCGCGGCGGAAGCCTGCGCGTCACTCCCCCGCCGCTTCCGCGAAAAGCCTGCCCCTTACGTGATGCGGAGCGGGCTTCATTGTTCCTGCCCTTGAGAGGATGGCATTGCGTAGAGCCGGGGCAGACACACAGGCAGAACCTTTGTCGACTGCCTTATGTCCCACCCCAAGGGTTGGGGCAAAGGACGGTTACACACAAATCGCGCCACACTCTAGCCTGTGGTTGCGCGATGTCATTTCCCAACCAAGCAGGGCTTCGTGGTGCGCTGAGAGCGACAATCGGCGGCAACGCTGTCTCATTGCGTCATGCCCGTGCCGGTTGCGGCGCTTCTTCCACGATAAGATTGGGGTCCGCTGTGTCGTCCACGTGGAAGATGAACCAGGCGGCAATGGCAATCATGGGCAAGAAGGCGGCGACGGCGGCGGGACGGCCGAGGTCCAAGCCGTTTACTACCAGCGCCCAGATGAGGGGACCGGTTATCGCGGCAAAGCGTCCCACCATCGCGTAGAGGCCGTAGAACTGCCCAATGTGTTTTGCGGGCGCCAGGCGAAGCATCAAGGGACGGTCCGCCGCCCAGGTGCCGCCGAGGGCGACGCCTCCCAGCGGCGCTATCGCCCAGAAGAGATTTGGCGTGAGGTTGAGCACGGGCACGGCTACGGTGAGCGTGAAGACGAGGGCCCACAGACCCATCACAATGAGAAGGGTAGGCTTTTCCCCTAGCCAGTCCACGACGACGCCCCACACGAAACCTCCTATCATGGCCGCAACGATGCTGAGCATCAAGGCAATCTGCACCTGCCCCGTGGTGAAATCCACCTCATTCGTAAGATAGATGCCCATGAAGGCGATGACGGTATTAGCCGCGTCGGTATAGAAGAAGCGGCCGATGAGAAAGCGCCGCAAGTCCGGAAAGCGCCGCAGTTGAGTTAACGTGTTACGGAGGTCATGGAACGCGCCGCGGATGGCTGCGCCCCCGAACGAGACGCTGCCGGCGCGGGGTTGCTCGCGCACCCAGAAGAAGCAGGGCAATGCAAAGAGAAGAAAGAGCACCGCCGTGAGCTTGAAAACGAGCGCATCCGCGTCCGGATTGCCCTCCCCTATGAAGAGCCCCTCCAAAACGATGAACCCCATCAGGACCCCGATGAACGAGCCCATGTAGCCTACGCCGATGCCGATGCCGCCCACGCGCCCGCGATTTTCCTCCGTGCTCACGACCGGCAGCAGCGCATCGTAGAATATCAAGCCCGATTGATAGAAGGTGTTGGCAATGATGAAGATGACAAGCGCGAGAAAGATGCCGGTCATGCCCAGCAAGAACGTGGCCGCGCAGCAGACGAGCGTCGTGACGATGAGAAAGGGCATCCGCCGCGGCGTCTGGTCCGAGAGCGCGCCTAAGAACGGCGCAATCACGAAGACGATGAGCATGGAGGCGCTAGTGGCAAGCCCGTAGTCGCTATCCCTCCCGCCCATGTCGTTGACGATCCAGAGCGAGAAGTAGAGCGTGACGATATTCATGGAAAATATCGTGTTGGCCAGGTCGTAGAGTACCCAGCTTCCCACTGCCAGCAGTTTCGGTCGGTCGGGCGTGGCGGCGGCTGTGGTGGCTGCCATAGGCACCTGCATTTGAGGCTAGCTCACGAGGAGAGCGGCGAATTGTCGGAGTGCTTGGACTGTATGCCCTGCGTCTGCCTAACCCTTGCCACGATTACAAGCATTCAACGCACATGAGCTTGCGTTTGTTGTGCAATCCTTGCACATGGCCAAGGCTGAGCGGGCCGTGTCCCTGCAACATGCGTATAGACTCTAAGCTGGTGGGAGTATAACAGGTACTGTCACGGGTGTCATGGTAGAACTGGCAGGGTTCCTGACGTTATTTTGCCACCGGATGTGGGTCGTTCGCCGCCTGCAGCGACCTGGGGTTCTTGTCGTCGGGGGAATGGGCATTCCTTCTGGCTTGTCCTGCTTGGGCCGCGGGTGGGCGCAGTCCGGCGACTCTGGAAAGAGCTGGATGGGGCGATTCACGATTCTTGCAGGATCGGCTGGCCAAAGTGTGAACACGATTGAGCCACTTGGCATCTGCACGAAAGCAGAATCGCTGCTTCTTGGGTTTGCTGAACGCCTAGTCTCTCATGAATTCTGTACATCAAGAATTGCGAGCAGAGACCTAGCCAGACCTGCCATAGCTTTAACTTGCCGCACGTGGTCGCCGTAATTGTCCTGTGAGTAGGTGTTATCGATGTACTCCACCGAGAGCGGCCCGGCATACCCCTGCTGCACGAGGCCGGCCAGCATACCGGCAAAGTCGACTCCGCCTGCGCCGGGCGGCATATGCAGCCGGTCTAGCGAGTTTCCGGCATCACGCAGGTGGACGATGCGCGTATGCGGATATGTGGTGGAGAAGTCGCGGCCTTGCCATGGGCCGGCGTAGAAGTGAGAAGGATCAAGGGCGATGCCGAGGTTCGGCACTGATTCAACTAACTGCACGGCCACAGCCGGTACTTCCGTGAGGCAGTTGACGTGCGTCTCGAGACAGAGGGTGACATCGGAGCGGGCGGCGCTGGCGGTGAGTTGCCGCAGTTCAGCAATCGCTGAGTCCAAAGGCGTGTCACTTGCAGGCGCGCTAATGCAGATCGCGGGCAGATTGTGAGACGCGGCCAGTGCGCATACGGCCGACACTTGCTCTGCCAGCGATACATCTGCGCTGCGGTCGAGGCCCACATTCATGGCAGATAATTCCACACCTGCCTGCTGCAAACCTTGCTGGAGCGAGTTTGCGACTTTTTCACCGGAGTGGACGAGCTCAGGAACACTAATGTGCGACCAGTGCTGGACACCCAAATCGACATAACGAAAACCAAGCTGCGCGATGCGCCGGAGGGCCTCGTCAAGCGGTTGCTGCGTGAAGCAGAGCGTGGAACAGGCGATGTGCAGCATGGTGGATTGGGACTCCTTACATCAAGGATTTTTCTTGAAGACTCTGCTTAGACTTCCGCCAGCCGCCCATTAGGTCCGCAGATTCGCGGCCGTGAGCTTTATTCTAGCGCAACTGAAGGTCTTTTCTTCTGTGCGGCAGGGGTAGGCCGCCCGGAGGGCACAGGTTTCAATCCTGTGCTACCTCCTTCCCCAGCGGCTATGAGCATCTCGTTGGCGCCTTTGAGAAACTCATACGGTACGGAGCGGATAGCAGCGTGGAATCCTTTAGAGCGGAGCGAGGTTAGCACCGGGCCGAGGTGCGGCGAGACCTGGCCTTCCAGATTGAGCAAGGGGAAGACACGGACCTCCGAGGCGACGCGGCAAAGCTCGTAGAGAGCCGCGTGATGATAGGCCTCGCCCAACTGCTCTGAGTACAGGAAAAGAAAATTGGAGCAGAGGGCAAGGTCGAAGGAATTGTCGGCAAAGGCCAAATGCGGCAGAGCGGACACGACATAGCGACTGTCGCGCGCTCCGGGCGCAAAGTCGTGCAGAAAGTCATCCATAGCGGCCATGCGGATCGCGCCGAGCGCCTCAATTGACGGGATTGTGTCCCACACGAAATTCTCGCGTATGGCAGACATCTGACCCATGATCGTGGCAAAGGTTGAGTCGAAGCGCTGGCGCAGCTCATGTCGGCTGAAGACATAGACGGGATCGCAAGAGATGACTTGATGCCCGTGTTTGGTCATCTCCGCATTGAAACTTGCAGGCCCGTCTGCGCAGCCTAAGATTCGCTTTCCCAGGTCACGTCCGCTGAGCGCGAACATTCCTACGTACTCAGCCATCGAGCGACCCCAAGGTAGGACCTGAGACAGTTGCATCCCCATACGCACCCTCTCGCGGCCACCTACGCGCGAGCAGTCGTCGCGCGCAGGGCGTCTAAGTCTATTCTGGCTCCCTTTTGACCGGGCTGACGCGACTCCGCAATGCAAGCGCCGGATCGCACCGGTTCCGGTTCTCTGGTATCCGCCCTGCAGTGCAGTCCAATAGAGGCATTACAAAATTCACGTCGTGCAATGCTCTGTGGGACCTCGAAAAGGCGTTACCGCGCAGTTGCCGAGCATCTGGAGTGGGATCTAGGTAAGGAGTGTCGACGGAGTGCGCTCGCCATAGTGCTCCGGTAACGAAGCCCACTACTGCGCCTCGGCCTGCCAATTTTTCATTTCTTCTGCGATGAAGTAGTTCACCAGGTCGCGGTAAACGCCTGCGATAACCTCCGGGTCAAGGCCGACTTCCTGCGCCCAGCTACGTCGCTGCGCAAGCATCGCCTTGAAGCGTTCCGGCGCGCGCACTGATGACGCGCTCGTCTTGAATTGGGCCGCTGCCTGCACGTATGCAAAGCGCCGGCCGAGCAACCGAATGACCTCTTGGTCTAGGCTGTCGATCTCCGCGCGAATATCCTGCATGTTGCGGCACTCGCTGGGCTCTCTCACCGCACTTAATCCTTTCGCACGAGGTGAATAGCGGAGCACGCCTTGCGAGCGTACGCGCCATTGTCCGTCTACAACTCTATTCGTTTGTATACAAGCCCCTGTGGTTTAGGATTGTGGGTTGGGCTGCCGTGCGGTCGCCTCACGCATGGCGCGCACGAGGTCCGTAAGGGCGTCGTAGCGCTGAGCGGCGGGGGTATCTTCCAGGATATTGATCAAGGCGCTGGCGCTGACCACCCCCTCGGCCATCTGCGCTATCGTGGCGACGTGCTCGGGACGGGACACGCCGAAGCCAACCGCCAACGGCAAGTCGGTGTGTTTCCGGACGCGGCCCAGGAAGTCCGGCAGCGTGGCCGAAAGTTGGTCGCGCGCACCGGTGACGCCGGTGAGTGACACACAATAGATGAAGCCGCTGCCGGCCTGGACGTTTGCCTGGATGCGCGAGTCGGTGCTCGTCGGCGCCAAGAGCGGAATGAGGTCGAGGTCGTGTGCTTTGGCAAGGCGGGCGAATTCCTGTCCCTCTTCCGGCGGGAGATCCGGCACAATGAATCCGTCAAGGCCGATCTCCGCCGCTTCAGCCACGACCCGTTCCAGACCGTAATGGAGGAAAGGATTGTAGTAGCCCATGAAGACGAGCGGGGTGGTCTTATTCTCCGCCCGCAATTCACGCACGACGTCGAACGCCATCGCGAGCGTGGTGCCCTGATCAAGTGCTGATTGTGAAGCGTGTTGGATGGTCGCGCCGTCGGCAAGTGGATCCGAAAAGGGGATGCCAAGCTCGACAACATCGGAGCCGCCTGCCAGCAGCGCGCGCACAACCTGCACAGTGTCAGCGGGACTTGGAAATCCGACGGTGGCAAACGTAATCAGCGCGGTGCGATTCTCCGCCTGCGTTTGGGCAAAGGTTGCGGCAAGTCTGCTCACAACTCCACCCCCAGTCCTTCGGCCACGATTGTCATATCCTTATCTCCCCGGCCGGAGAGATTGACTAGGACTATCTGGTCTTTGGGCAGTTCGCTCGCCAATTGCGCGGCGTGGTACATGGCGTGGGCGGGTTCCAACGCGGGTATGATGCCTTCGGCCCGGCAGAGGTGTTGGAAGCCTTCCAACGCTTGTAGATCCGTGACACCAACATAGCTTGCCCGGCCTATGTCCTTTAGGTAACTATGCTCCGGGCCGACCCCGGGGTAATCCAGACCGGCCGAGATGCTATGGGGTTCGTAGATCTGGCCCTCGTCGTCCTGCAGCAGGTAGCTCTTGGCGCCGTGGAGCGTGCCGGGCGTGCCGGCCACAAGCGTGGCGGCGTGCTCGCCGCTTTCGATGCCGTGCCCGGCGGCTTCCACGCCAACCAAACGCACGTCGGTATCATCCATAAAGGAATGAAAGATGCCTATGGCGTTGCTGCCGCCGCCAACGCACGCCACCACCTGGTCGGGAAGGCGTCCTAGCTGCGCCAAGCATTGCGCGCGCGCTTCCTTGCCGATGATGCTCTGCAGGTCGCGTACGATGGTGGGATACGGATGCGGGCCTACGACGGAACCGATGATGTAGTGGGTGGTCTCTACGTTGGTGACCCAGTCGCGGATGGTCTCGTTGATGGCGTCCTTGAGCGTGCGGCTGCCGGACATGACCGGCACGACGGTCGCGCCGAGCAGTTTCATGCGGAAGACGTTGAGGGTCTGGCGGTGCACGTCAACCTCGCCCATGTAGACTATGCACTCGAGTCCGAGCATGGCGCACGCAGCGGCCGTGGCGACACCGTGCTGGCCGGCGCCGGTCTCGGCGATAATGCGGGTCCGCCCGATGCGCTTGGCGAGGAGCGCCTGGCCGAGAGCATTGTTGATCTTGTGTGCGCCCGTGTGCGCCAGGTCTTCGCGCTTGAGGTATATCTGCGCGCCGCCGATCTCCCCGCTCAAGCGGGCAGCATGGTAGATCGGCGTGGGGCGTCCGACGTAACGGTCCAGCAAGGCATTAAGTTCCTGCTGGAAATCAGCGTCGTCATGTATGTCAGCGTAGGCTTCCTCCAATTCTTCCAAGGCCGGTATTACGGTTTCGGGAACGTAACGGCCCCCGTAGGGACCAAACTGTCCCCGCACGGTGAGTGGTGGTGATGTCGCCACTTGATCGCTCCTATTGTGTTGTGCCGTCGAGCGCACGAGGCGCGTCGGGGCATTGCCTTCTTGCCGGTTCTCGATTTGCCGCGTCTAACTGATCACGCTCTGTGTAGCCAGCAGATTTGCGTAGTCTATATACATGGCGGCGCGGGCGTGTTGCATGGTCTCCCCACCCACGGCGCGCGTTTGCTCGATGCCGCCGCGCAAGACTTCCTGCACGATTTCGGGGTCCGCTGCAAATGCGTCGCGCCGTTCGCGAATGGGATCGAGCATGGCGTTGAGGGCGGTCACGAGCTTGCGCTTCACTTCAACGTCGCCAACGCGGCCCTTGCGGTAGCGGTCTTTCAACTCGTCTACTTCGGCGACGTCAGGATTGAAGGCGTCGTGATACATGAAGACCGGGTTGCCTTCCACGTGGCCGGGGTCGGTCGCCCGGAGCCGCGTGGGGTCGGTGTACATGCTCATGACCTTCTTCTGCACGGTCTCCGTATCGTCGCTAAGCAGGATGACGTTCCCCAAGCTCTTGCTCATCTTGGCCTGGCCGTCGGTGCCCATGAGGCGCGGCACTTCGCTCAGGCGGTGCGTGCACTCCAAGAAGACCCGGTCGTACGTGCGGTTGAACCACCCCGCGATGTCGTTCGTAAGTTCGAGCAACGGCAATTGGTCTTCGCCCACCGGCACGCAGAGTTCGTCACCTGCGACGTGGGGTGGCGGCGGCGTGAAGAGCAGCACGTCGGCGGCTTGCGAGACCGGATAGTTATAGAATCCCAGGTTGCCCGCGCGCTCACCATATTGCGCGCGCTCGCTCTTTATGGTCGGATTGCGCTCTACGTACGCCATGGGCGTGAGCATCGAGAAATACGTGGTCAATTCAGTCAGGTCCTGTATCTGACTCTGCAGCACGAAGAAAGTGTTCGACTGCTTGGTCGGATCGAGCCCAACGGCGAGCCAGTCGAGCACCATTTCACGGACGGACTCCACAATCCGATGCGGATCGTCGAAGTGCGTACTGAAGGCCTGCACGTCGGCGAGCAAGAAGTAACACTCATATTCGCCCTGCATGTCGACCCAGTTGCGCAGCGCGCCGGCATAGTGGCCGAGATGCGCCGCGCCAGTGGTGCGCATGCCGGTGAGAATGCGTTTTTGGGGTGGTCTTGGCACAGTATTCTGTCCTCTCACTTAGGATGATTTGCTTACTTGGTCAGGGGTCAGTCTCGTGTAGTCCGTACGATCAAAGTCCGTGTCGAAGCTCTCGTGCGCAAAGCCATGCTTTTCGGCTGCCACGAGTTGATATGCGTCAACGAGGAACACTAGTCCCCCCACCATTCAAGTGCTTTACGCTGGAGATCTAGAGACGTATAACGTCCCGATACTCACGCAGCCCACCCGCCCACGTGAGGCGCAGTTTGCCCTTGCGTCTTGGTTTCACTCTTTTTTCCAGTAAGAAGCGGGCAAAGTCGTAGACTTCCTGCTGCAGTTCTGGCGACAATTCCTGCATAAGCTTCTCTAGTTGCTTCATCGCGCTTCCTCACTTGGCTCCGGACGACACTTGGCTTCGCGGATAAATGCTGCAATCTTTTCTGGGTCTTTTCTACCACCAGTCTCTACGCCACTGCTGACATCAACTCCCCAAGGTCGTACCTGCGCGACGGCGGTGCCGACATTGGCGGGAGAGAGCCCGCCTGCAATGAGAAAGCGCCGGTCGCGCGGCGCGGCGCTCGCCAACCCCCAGTCCCAGGTCTGGCCGGTGCCGCCGGGCCCGTTGTCGGCACCCTCCAGCACAAAGGCCCCGGCGTCCGTGTAAGGACACAGGCGATCGTAGTCCGCGGCTGTATGCAGGTTAATGACTTTCCAATGCGGTATGTTCAGCTCCGTGCAATAGTCGGGCGACTCTGATCCGCACAATTGGACGAACTGGAGCCCGCTTGCCGCCGCCACGTGACGTACGGTTGTGGGGTCCTCGTTGAGAAAGAGCCCTACGGATGGCGGACACGCCGAACCGACTGACCGGACAATCTCACGTGTAGCTTCCACTGTCATACAGCGGCGTCTGCCCTTCACGAAAACGAATCCGAGAAAGTCCGCGCCGTGTGCCACGGCTGCCTCGGCATCTGCCAGCGCCATGATGCCGCAGATTTTCACTTTGGGGGCGGCAACTGCTCGTTCCCCGGCATTTGCGATAGACTCACGGGTCAGAGTCATGAGGCACCCCCGCTCTGGATTCCGGCTTTCGCCGGCATGACGGGTGGCGGTTCGTTTGAGGGGACACATGCGGCTGCGACCAATTCGGCAACTTTGACGGCAGTTTCAGGAGCGGTAACCAATGCTTCGCCAATGAGCATGGCATCCACGTGACAGGCGTGCAGTTTCTGTACGTCAACAGGTGTATGAATTCCGCTTTCGCTCACTACCAGCCGGTCGCCGGGAATCAACTCGCGAAGTGCTGAGGTGGTCTCAAGCGTGGTCTCGAACGTGTGTAGGTTGCGGTTGTTGATGCCGATGATTGACGCATCAACATCGAGCGCCTGGGTAGTTTCTTCCGCCGTGTGCACTTCCACGATAACGGCCATGCCCCAGTCTTGGGCGCAGCGTAGCAACGCCCGCAAACGAGGCTGCGGGAGTGCGGCCACGATGAGGAGCACCGCATCTGAGCCGGCGGCCCGAGCCTCGGCAATGTGGTACTCGTCAGTGGTAAAGTCCTTGCGTAGCGCGGGGATCGACGTGGCGGATCTCGCGGCGGAGAGATCGGCAAGAGACCCTTGGAAGAATCGTTGGTCGGTGAGCACGGAGAGGGCACTGGCGCCACCGGACTCGTAGGTCTGGGCCAGAGCGGCCGGATCGAGGCCTGGCGCGAATACACCCTTCGAAGGCGATGCGCGCTTGATCTCGGCAATGAGTCGTATGCCGTCTTGTCGCAGCGCCGCCGCAAAATCGCGGGGCGGGTCGGCCGCTTCGGCTGTTTGCATCATCGCGGACAACGGAACGGCCGCTTGGCGTTCCGCCAACTCGCGTTCTTTGTGCTGCAGGATAGAATCCAGAATCATGTGTGTGGTCCCAACTACCTCTTCAACGCAGGCTTTTTGGTTGTTTCGCCCTCACCCTAGCCCTCTCCCTCGGGGAGAGGGGATAATTGCGGAGTCTTGCTTTTTTGCAAGTCCATGTGGAAACGGTATCAGGCAAGACTCTGACTGAGGCTTGCAAGCGCATCCAGCTTGGCGGCCGCTTGGCCGCTGTCGATTGCGGCGGCGGCCTGCTGTGCGCCTTCTTGCCAGTCACGTGCCCTGCCGCTGACGACGAGACCGGCGCCGGCATTCATCACTACTACGTCACGCCGCGGGCCCGGCTTGCCGGCCAACACGTCGCGCACGTACTGCGCATTCATTTCTTCCGATCTGCCCAGGACTTCACCCACTAGGGCGGTGGCTAGCCCAAAGTCCGTTGGCTCCAGGCGATAGTCCTTCACATTGTTGCCGTCCCATTCGGATACCAACGTTGGACCGCAAATCGAAATCTCGTCAACACCGTCTGTTGCGCCGTGCACCACCAGCGCGCGTCGCACACCGAGCATGCCGAGAACGCGCGCCATATCCCCCGCAAGTTTGGGATTGGCGACGCCAAGCACTTGATAGCTGGCGCGGGCGGGGTTAGTCAGGGGTCCAAGAATGTTGAATACGGTGCGAATGCCAATTTCACGCCTTAGCGGCGCGGCGAATTTCATGGCGGGGTGAAAGCGCTGCGCGAACATGAATCCCATGCCCACATCTTCGATGCACTGCGCTACTCCCTCGGGACCAAGGTCGATTTGCACGCCGAGCGCTTCTAGCACGTCCGCGCTCCCGCTCGTTCTGGTCATGGCCCTATTGCCGTGCTTTGCCACGGGTTGCCCCGCGGCCGCCATGACAAAGGCAGTCGCGGTAGAGATATTGAATGTGTCAACGCCGGTGCCCCCGGTGCCGCAGGTATCGGCAACCGGCTGGCTGACCGTTACTGGCACCGCCTTGTCGCGCATGACAGCGGCACACCCCGCAATTTCCTCAGCGGTCTCACCTTTTGCACGGAGCGCGGTGACAAATGCGCCAAATTGCGCCGCTGTACAGGCCGCGTCCATGATTTCGGTCATAACTTCCGCCGCTTCCCCGTGCGTGAGGGATTCCCCTTCGATCACTTTGATTGTTGCTTCGCGGATCATTGCTCTGCTCCCTGGCGCGAGGAGGCTCCGGTTCCACGCAACCGATGTTGTTCGACGATATCGAGGAAGTTCTGGAGAAGCTTCTTGCCTTCCACTGTCAAGATCGACTCCGGATGAAACTGCACTCCGTAAATCGGGTACTCCTTGTGCCGCACGCTCATGACCGCGCCGTCGTCGGCTCTTGCGGTCACGTCAAGCACGGACGGCATAGTTTGCGGATCAATGATCAACGAGTGATAGCGCGTGGCGACAAAGGGATTCTCAAGTCCGGCAAACAAGCCGCGGTCATGGTGATGAATTAGAGAGGTCTTGCCGTGCATGAGTGATTTCGCGCGTACCACCTCGCCGCCAAACACCTGGCCGATGCACTGGTGGCCGAGGCAGACGCCGAGGATGGGGGTCTTGCCCGCGGCCTCAGCGATGAGTTCGGTTGAGATGCCGGCTTCCTTGGGCGTACACGGTCCCGGAGAGACGACAATGCCGTCTGGCTTGCTCGCCAGCACGTCTGTCGTGGTGGTCTTGTCGTTGCGGACCACTTTCAGTTCGGCGCCGAGTTCGCCCATATACTGCACCAAGTTATAGGTGAACGAATCGTAATTATCCAGCATATAGATCACGTTCCATCTCCTCTGCGACATCGATCGCCCGCATGGTTGAAGCAGCTTTGTTGCACACTTCCTGGTATTCTTCCTCGGGATCTGAGTCTGCCACGATGCCGCCGCCAGCCTGTATATAGGCGGTATTGTTCTGCACCGTCATGGTACGAATCGTAATTGCCATATCCATATTGCCGGAGTAGTCGAAGTAGCCGACCGCGCCGCCATAGGGGCCTCGCGTCGTGCCTTCGAGTTCGGAAATGATCTCCATGGCACGCACCTTGGGCGCGCCTGAGAGCGTGCCCGCCGGAAAACACGATCGCAGCGCGTCGAATGCGGTCTTATCCGGCAGGAGTTCTCCCTCTACCTGCGAGACGATGTGCATGACGTGGGAGAACTCTTCCACCACCATAAGTGTCGGCACATGCACGGAGCCCGGTCGGCACACACGCCCGAGGTCATTCCGTCCCAGGTCAACGAGCATGATGTGTTCCGCGCGTTCTTTTTCGTTGGCAAGCAATTCCTCTCCCAAGGCCGCATCTTCCTCCGGGGTCTTGCCCCGGCGGCGCGTACCGGCAATGGGGCGGGTGGTGACGTGAGACCCCTCCACGCGCACCAGCATCTCAGGCGAGGCGCCGACTATTTGCATGTCACCCAGATCCAGGTAGTACATGTACGGTGATGGATTGATCATGCGCAGCGCGCGATAGACCGAATAGGGATGCACCCCCAGTGGACGTGCCCAGCGAAGTCCCAAGACGGACTGAATAATGTCCCCGGCCGCGATGTACTCCTTTGCCGTTCGCACCATTGCATGATGTTGCGCTTCCGTCATGCTCGGCACTGCTACGCCGGAGTCGCCATGGCCGCGTACCGTCGGCACGGTATTGCGGAGACGTGCATTAGTCTCATCGATCGCAGCCACCGCGTTTTGATAGTTTTCCGTAACGTCGCCGTGCGGCGATACGTAGGCAATGATGGTGAGGCTGTGCTTTACGTGGTCGAACATGATCAAGCTGTCCGTGAACATGAAGATTGCTTCAGGCACGGGCAGCGTGTTTGCCGAGGGCAGCGGCACACGGGGCTCGAAATAGCGCACGGTTTCATAGCTGAGGTAACCGACCGCGCCCCCCTGAAAGCGCGGCAACCCGGAGACAACGGCCAGATCGGTCTTGGCGAGTTCTTCTTCCAGCAGCTCTAAAGGTTCGGTGTAGGTGTACGTGCTGCTTTCTCCGTCCTGCATGCGGGTGGCCGTGCCGTTCTCCAGGCGCAGGATCGTAGACGGGGTAGTGCCAATGAAAGAGTAGCGTCCAAGGCTCTCGCTGCCCTGTACGCTCTCGAGCAAAAAGGAGTAGTTACCCCGCGCGACCTTGAGATAGGCAGAAACCGGCGTCTCCAGGTCTGCGGGTATCGTGCGTGATATAGGCACCGTCAGACCTTCTGCCGTAAGTGCGCGCACCTCGGCAAGGTTTGGCTGAATACCGGCGAACACGGTGCCCGGTGCGGACTGCATAACTGCCATCGTCTTTCCTTAGTTTCATTCCCAGTTAAAGAAAAATCTCGTCCCCAAAAGGGACGAGAATAAAACTCGCGGTGCCACCCTTATTGGCTGCAAATGCAGCCCACTTCATTTCCTCAAGCACTCACCGCCTACGCGGCTGCATGCCTGCCCCAAAGTCTACGGTAGGGGTTCCGTTGACGCCTATTCGGCACCTATGCCACCAACCTTGCACTGTTGCATGTTGGTAGCAAAGTTACCTTTCAGGTCACAGCTCCCAGGCCCATTCCGCTGTCCGCGCACCGCCGGGATCCCACCTTTCCCCGGCTCTCTGCAGGCCGCCTTGCCAGCGTACTCTTCCTGATCATCGCCTTTTTCATCTTCAATTGTAAATTGAATTCTACGGTAGCGGCTAGCTACTGTCAAGGGCTGGAAAGGACAACGGTGGGCGTGGGCTCAATTAGAATTGCGGGAGTCGGCTGTATTGTTGGCTGTATCGGCGGTGGGTATAGGAGCTCGGAGACCGTTACTATGCGGTAGCCGCCTTTCTTGAGCTCGGTTAGGATGTCCGGCAGGGCTTCCATAGTCTGGTAGCTGCCGAGATGGGCGAGTATAATCACGCCGTTGCCTAAACGATCGCGGATTCGTTGCATGATGAGCGCGGGCGTCGCATCTTCGCGCCAGTCGATGGTGTCGATGGTCCAGTAGATGCTGTGGTAGCCCTCACGGGCGACGACGTCGATGACATGGTGATTGCGTGCGCCGTATGGGGCGCGAAACCAGGGCTTGGTAGTAATGCCCGCTACCTGATTGATGATCTCTTCGGTGCGGGCAAGCTCACGGCGAATGGTGTCATCGTCCAGTTCGGTAAAGTTGGGATGCGCGTAAGAGTGGTTGCCGATCTCGTGGCCGTCGGCGATCATCTCATGGAGAAGCTCCGGGTAACGCTCGGCAAACTGGCCGGTGATGAAGATCGTGATACGCACCTCGTGCTGGCGCAGCGTTTCTAGTATCGCCGGAGTAAAGGTGGCAACCGAACCGCCGTCCATCGTGAACGCGACGGCGGGATGGTCTTGACTCCCGCGTACTACTTCCTGGACGAGGACCTCATACGGCAACTGGGATAGGTCGGGAGTGGCATAGGGGATTGCAGTTGGCAAGACCAGCGGCTCAACGTCTGGAGTAGCTGCGGGCGCTCGGGCGGGTAGCTCAGGTTCTGCCGTCTGGATAGGAATGCTTCGCCCAAACGTCATCTGACCGGTATCTGTTTGCGCACACGCTGCCAGTAGCACGACGCCGAGCGCTAGCCAGCGGAGCGCGGCAAAAGCGGGCGGCCAAGTCCACATTCCCGTGCCAGGACGCGTAGCCGGGTCAACTGAATCTTGCTGGATACGTGCAGGCGATGGCATTTCTTTGTGCAGGATGCTTTGGGTTTGTCGAATTGCTCTCTAAGTAGGTTATTGTGGCCTCTGCGGAACAGAGATGCGGCGGGGTTGGTCAAGTATCTACTCTAGTGTAATGCTAGACTGATTCTAAGCTCAAGAGCAGTCCCCTGTGAAGCGCGTGAACCGGCTGTGCGGGCACTTGAGTCGAGACGACATGAGTACATTCTGGCCGTTAGAGACTGTAGACCGCACCAGGAACCAGAAAATGACCCGATCGGCGCTGCTACATCAATTGGTCGAGGCTAAGATTACTGCGGTGGTGCGCACCAAATCCCCTGAAGAGGCGTTGCACACCGCGCGGGCACTCTACGCCGCGGGCGTGCGGCTCGTGGAGATTACGTTTACGGTGCCGGATGCAGCAAACGTGATCGCCGCGGTCGCAGCGGAGAAGCCCGCCGAATGCCTGGTAGGAGCGGGTACAGTGACGACTGGCGTGCAGGCCGGAGCGGCGCTGGCGGCCGGTGCGCAGTTTATCGTTGGACCCGTAAATCGGCCTGCGTTGGTCGCGCTCGCGCACGGGGCGGACGTGCCCTGCATCATGGCCGGCCTGACGCCGACCGAAATATTGGATGTCCATGAGTCCGGCTCGGACATGGTGAAGGTCTTCCCAATAGATAGCGTCGGCGGCCCGGGATACATCAAGTCGGTACTGGGGCCGCTTCCAGGTATTCCTATCATCGCCTCCGGCGGCATTGGCCTTGAAAACTTCCGCGCGCACTTGGAAGCCGGTGCGGCCGGCGTGGCGCTCGGCTCGGGTCTCATGCCGCCGTCGCTAATCGCTGCCGGTGATTATGCCGGGCTAACGGAATTCGCGCGGCGTTTCGTGGCAGAACTAACGTCCGTGTGAGGCGGCACGCAGATGCGGCACGCATCATGCAATTGCCTTTTGCCTGCCCATACTACCCCTTAGAGAACTGAGATTGCGGAAAGGCCGATAATGCCTGACATTCTCTCGCTTGGCGAGTGCATGGTGGAGTTCTTTGCCGAAGAGCCGCTGGCGGAGGCGGAGAAGCTGCAGAAGGCGTTTGCCGGCGACGCGCTGAATTTGCTGGCGGCAGCGTCCCGCCTGGGAAGTTCGTGCGGCTTTCTCTCCCGCGTCGGCAACGATCCCTTTCAGCCTTTTCTGTTGAAAGGCTGGCAGAGCTTGGGAATTGATACGTCCCGCGTGAAACGGGTGGCCGGGCGCAACGGCATCTATTTCATCTCCATCTACGGTCAGGGCGAGCGTGAGTTCACCTACTATCGGGCCGGCAGCGCGCCGAGCACCATGACACCGGAGGACTTGGACCCCGACTACATCGCGCAGGCACGGGTGCTGCACATCAGCGGCATCGCCCAGGCCATCTCAGAGTCGGCGCGAGCGACCGCACTGGCGGCGGCGCGTATCGCGAATGAGAAGCACGTGTGCGTTGCGTACGACCCGAATCTGCGGCCGGCACTGTGGTCGGTGGCGGAGGCGCGGGCTGCGGCGGAGGAACTCTTGCCGTTTGTGGACATAGCCCTGCCGAGCGGGCCGGAGGAGTCGGAGCAGTTGTTCGGCTGCGCGTCTGCCGAGGAAACGGCAAAGTACCTGCATGGTTTTGGCGCGTATGCGGTAGCGGTCAAGCTAGGCGAAGCCGGCGTGTACCTGAGCACAAAAGACGGAACGCGGACGGTACCTGCGTTCACTGTCCCGCACGTGGTTGACACGACCGGCGCCGGTGACGCATTCGACGGCGCTTTCTTGCACGGGCTGGTAGAGAACATGCCGCCGCTGGCGGCAGCGCGATTGGGCGTGGTCATGGCCGGTCTCAAGGTGCGCGGCAGGGGTGCCATTGCCAGCTTACCGACTCGTGCTGAAGTCGAGGCTGCGCTTGGGGCCTGGAAACCGGAGTGAACGTGCGGGCACGCCTTTGTCGGTGTCTAGACCAGCGGCAGGTCGGCCAAGGAAAGTGTCTGCCACCAGTGACCGGCGTCGAGCACCTGGAGCATGAAGTGCGGCGTGCCGAGCGGCGCGACGGTAAGTGACGGATCGAGCGGGGGATATGCCGGATTGGCAAAGAGTTCCGCGCCTGCTTGCAGCAAATTGTCTAGAGTCAGGGCTTGCTGTGCCGCCGCCACGAGCAACGGCTGGCCGAGGGCGATGAGCGCGGCGGCGTCTTCACCGGGCCGGGGCGTGCCCCGCACGTGGGCAAAATACTCCACACCGTATACAGTCTGGAGGTCACCGTAAGGGTTGTCCGGCGGTCGGTACGCGGCGGCGTAGAGCAGAGCCGGCGCGGGCACGTCGTCAATCTCCACGGCGAAGATATCGCTCTTCACGTTGAGATAGTAGGTCTCACGGCTAGAGAATAGCCGTACCGCGCAACCTGTCTCGGCTTCGCCGTGGCGTTGCGCGGCATCCTGCCACGATTCACCTGCCGTACACATGCCGCCAACACCCCACAGCGGCAGCGTCTGCCGGCCGTCAGTCATTTTCTGTCCGTAGCTCGGGCCGGGCAGGGTCAGAAGCAGCTTATTCTGCCGCAGGCCAATAACGCCGGCAAAGCCGGCGGAGCCACCAGTACTCTGATCTAGTGCGCTAAAGTCGCGGAGTCGCATGAGCACTGCCTACGTGAAAGCGCGACCATTAGTGACCCTAGGTCTGTCCCTTATTCAACTTCGAGAAACACAGCATGGGGCCCTTTGACATAGCGAAACACTTCAAAAGTTACTTTGTCCCCTTCACGGATATTCGCCCACTCAACCGGATTAAGCAAGGATTTTCGGTCCATGTGAACACTGCCCAGTGAGGTACTCTCTATGAATCCATAAGTGCCAAGAATTCTAGAAACTACACCGCTAAATCGTTGAGAACGATCTGAACTTAGGGCAGCCTTGTAGGCATTTGGAACCATAAGTATCAGGTCAGTATTCCTCTTGAGGCATTCTAAGGTTCTTCTATAGTCTCTACACTTTTCAACGAATTCACGATCCGAATCCAATCTCTCGGATATTTGGGAGAAGTGCGAAGTCTCTTGCGCTGAATGATCGTATAGCCTAAGCACTTCTGCCAACAATCTTAGACTTACGTATGCCAACTGTTGGTCCCATCCATAAAAATCTGCAGCTTCAATCACTACGTCCAATCCCTGTAAGGCTAAATCCCCGGCGCGTTTGGATTCGCCCTGGTCAACATAGTACTCAACACTTCGACGAATTGCATCGGCAAACTGAGTTCCGCGAATCCTCTGCACATGATCTGGTGCATCAGAATCTTCATAGTCCCAAACGTACTCTAAGTCAACTAGTGCTTTAGCCAGATTGCTAAGTCTCAAGTTTGCGAGGCCACGAATACTCCTTAGCGTAATCTCATGTGATTCTTCGTAACTCAATGCACTCTCAGCTTCCTCCAGTGCTCTCTCAAATTGGCCATTGTTCAGCAAGTAAGTGGCGTAGTGGTACCGGTTGATGTCAGTGGCTTTGTATCGAATTGACGTCTCAAACGCATCTTCGATTTCATAGACTGGCCTATGATCTGATTCCAACAGGTGTGCTTTCACCTTATGGACTTCCCACCAATTCGGCATTAATTCTTCTGCCTTACGCAGTGATCTCATCGCGCCGTCCGGATTTTGTCGGACAGAGTTGAGTGCTAGTCGCAGGTAGGGTGCAGCAACCAGTTGATCACTAGTCTCAAAGTCGATGTAGAAACGGTCATAGCGATAGGCTGGTCTTTGTTTTGCACTATTCTCTTTTTCCACTTGCCACTGACGAATCTTCCTCCGAGTCTTCATAACAGTATCATTGTTTGGAGCGTGGTAGCGGGACAAATAGTCGAATACTAGACTGCCAATTTGATAGATTGCACTTCCATCATTGAATTTGCCTTCAAGAATACTTGATTGCTGCAGTTCTTGGAGTGCTTCTTGGAAAGGAATGTGTTCGGCATCCAGTAGCTCTTGGATTTCAGTCTGACTTAGTTCCCTTCTTGCCGCCAACAGGGCGGAGGTAATGTTCCGAGCAAGTGGAGAAAGACCGGTGTAGACATTTTCCCAGCAGAAGCGCAGTGCCTGATTAAAGTCCTCATGGGCAAGCACATCTTCTGGATTAGACCCCTTGCCAACAGCCTGAACGAACCACTTGATGAGTAAAGGGCTATAGTGTAGGCGCTCGCAAAACTGTTTTAGCAAGTCGTCGTTGAATCTCTTGAGGGTCGTATAATTGTATGCATTTCCCAAGCTCTTCAATAACGCGACCGAGTCTTTGGAAGAAAGTCCAGGCATTGAATAACGAATCTCGATTTCTCCAAGGCCAACCCGGGACGTTAGTAGCAGTTTAGAGTCTTTAGGAATCCCTATAGCCAATTCCCTAATCTCCGAACCGAGTGTTTCTAAATTGTCAACAACTAAGAGGGTTCGGCTTGCTCTCAACTGCTCAAACACCTTGTCCCAGTTAAGTTCTGATTGCTTCTCAACAGATGATTGTTCATCCGAGATTAAGCGATCCACCAGGTCTCTTGCAGAGTCAACGGCGGCGGTGACCTCCCGAATACCGTCAACAGTAAGAGACTGTGTCTTGAGCGAAACCCAGGCAATTCTGTCGAATCCAAATTCAGGCTGATCTAGAATGTCATGACAAACGCGCAGTGCCAATGCAGTCTTTCCTATGCCCCCGGCGCCAACTATGGTTACGACGCTGTGATTGGACTTCAAGAGATTCGTCAACTGACGAATCTCTTTTTGGCGACCTATAAATCCAGTATCGCCAAATTCTGCTACCGGTAAATTTTGAAGAATTGCTGTTTCTTCAGTCAGGTAATTGGGGATAGTAAATCCAAGAATGTGTGCAGAGTCTCTAGTTAGGTCAACACTCTCGACGAGTGGTTCCCAAATCATACTCGGCGAAAAAGTTGGTAATTCCTCTGCAATTGAGATTAATGTTGGGAGGTCTTCTAACTCCATGGGCCGAACCGTGTGCATCACTCGGTTACGAATCTGGAGGACACCTTTTTCAACAATGGCGGCTGCCGCCGCGTGAATGTCGGACTGCTTAACCGCTGGGAAGCTGGACTTGTGTCTATTCACCAAGTGTACGAAGTTGCCGAGATCCAAGTAAACCAGCAAGTCCTCGGTTGTGACATCCTCTAGTTCCCATTCGGACTGACCCATGTCCGACCTAAGGCGAGTTAGAGCTGTCTTCTGTTCATCTGCAGTCAAGAAGTCACGAGTCTCGACATTTAGACTGCGGACAAGGTTCTCTAGAATGGATCTCTCTATACCGGAGATGATTTGGAAGCATTGAATTCTCCGTACTTCACTCAGACTAGGCATTTTCTAGATCCAATCCAAAATTAGGGCCAAAACTAACCGGAGGCGGACTAGAGCTGGGTAGCGACGATTGCCCGGATGCGACCGGCGACGAGTTGCGGTTTCTCGCCATCCAGGTTCAGCGGGTTGATCGAGACGCTGCCTTCCTGAGAGCCGTACTGGCTGACGGCAATGGCGGGATCGTCGTCGAATAGCCGGTTTACCAGGTCAATGGCCGAAACGCCGTGCACGGAATCGTCCAGCGAGACGCGTAGGGTGGGATAGGAGGCGCCGTCGCGTCCAACCACTTCGGTTGCAACCCCGGCAACACTGCTGAGATCGGCGGCGATCGCTTCGAGACGCCGGAGCCACTCCGCACGGGCAGCCGCGTGGTCGCGATTCACGTATTTCTTCACTGCCGCCAGCAGGCCGGCAACCTCTTCTTTGCCGACTTTCATGGGGCGGCCAATGCCCTGCAGCGGCGGTCCTAGCAGCCGGCCGCTCGCAAGCAATTGCTCGCGCAGCGTCCACGTTTCCACCATTACGTCCATGTCCTGATGCTGCAGCGCAACCGATTGGATAAGGTCGCGGCGGCCCACCAAGATACCCGATGCTTGCGGGCCTTGAATTGCCTTGCCGCCGGAGAAGGAGACGAGATCAGCCCCGGTAGCAATTAAGCCTTGCAGGTTTTCGGCAGGCGGCAAGCCGCCGGCTGCATCAACGATGACGGGCACGTTGTGCTTGTGCGCAACTGCAACGGTATCTTCCAAGCTCACGGCGTCCGCCACGGGCATGCATACCCAATGGACGGCGACTGTGCGCTCGTTGATGGCCGTCTCGATGTGCCAGGGCTCCGTGTAGCCGCCGGTGGGGTGGCCGATGTGGCCGACCTCTATAAACTTAGCCCCTGCAGTGCGCAGGGCATGATCGTAGGCGTTGCGGTGGAGGCGCTGGATGATGACCTCGTTGGGTATGTTTTCGGTATCGGGCAAGAGGTGCATCTTGTGAATGTCAAGTCCGGCGAGGCAGGCCGCGGTGCCGACGAGCAGTCCCGCAGCTGCGCCCGCGGTGACGTAGCCGGCTTCAGCACCCGTGACCGAGGCGAGGTAGTCCCCTGCTGCCTGTTGCAGTTCCTCGATGCGCACGCTCCACTGCGCGGCTTCGCGCATGGCGTCGAGCACGTCATCATCCATTGGCGTGCCGCCAAGCCGCGTGAGGGTGCCGGCGGCATTGATTACGCGCTTCACACCCAGTTCCTGATAGAAGTCACCCACTGTTTTCAATTCCTTTCACCATTGACTTGCTCAGTTGCTTAGTTCCATCGAGAAGGATTGCCCTTCGACAAGCTCAGGGCGAACGGGAAAACACCAAAGATCATGAATCATTAAGAATAATACTCTGTTCCCGCCGTTGTCCTTCGTCAGTAATCGTCATCGCGTTAAACTCTCTTGAGCCTGTCTACTCTAGTAGTCGGTCTACCGCGGCGGCGTGGCGTCCGGGGAGAGCGGGCCGAGGGTTGCGTCGCTGCCGCGGTCGAAGTAGCCGCGCACCGGGTAGTTGTGCAGTTCGTTGCAGGCCAGGATGAGGCGTTCAACCGCGAGGTTGAAGATGCGCTCGCCTTTTTCCGCACTGGCCACAAACGGATCGCCCATCACGCCTTCGTCGGCTTCGCGGCGGCGTTCCGGCCACTTGGCGAACTTGCCCACCACCGGGTCGCGGAACCACGGCGCGAGACCATTTGGCGTGCGCTTGTCCAGGTCTATGAGATGCCCTCGCAGGTGGAGTTGCAGGGAGGTCTCCCACTCGCCGCCGTGGCCGATAGAATCGTCGCTATCGCCCCATTCTTTGAGTTCATCGTCCACCATGTGGAAGTAGGAGATGTGCAGGGCCCAGATATCTTCTTGCGCGAGCTTTACCGAGATCGCTTGCGTCGGCGCCACGTTGCCGCCGTGGCCATTGAGCAGGATCATCCGCTCGAAGCCGTTTGCCTTGATACTGCGGCAGACGTCCGAAAGCACGGCAATGTAGGTTTCAAGCGTAACCGTAATCGTGCCGATATGCCCCATGTTGAAGTGGGTGAAGCCCGTCCAAACCGGCGGCGCCACGATTATTGGGTAGTCTTCCGTGCGGGTCGCTGCTTCCGCGGCAAGATGGTACGGGATGCTGATGTCGATGTCGGTTGGGCTGTGCGGGCCGTGCTGCTCGATTGACCCAACGGGGATGATAACGACCGGGTCGTGTTTCCGCGCCTCATACAGCTCATGCCGCCACATTTCCTGCCAGAAGACTTTCTTGTTCGTGCCGTCGTAGGACTTGCTATACATTGGCTCCGCCTTTCCAGACTATGCATGCGTCTTGCATATACTTTTAATGAACGTTGTTAGGGTACCATGCCGCAATGTTGTCGTTGCGCCAACCATGACTAGGAGCAAATATCGTACGAGGGCTCTTCCTGATGTGTTGCCAGCGCTTCTTGGCGCTCTTACTAGACTCTGGTGAAAGTGCCCAGAAGTCAAATGGCGGAATGTTGAGTGTCATTGGCAAGCTCTCTCCGTTCATGTTTCGACAAGCTCTGCACGAACGGAGAGAATTATGCTCACTCAATCTTCACCGGCATGACTGGATACTGCTGGGCCCTTCCCTGCAAAGGACGCTATGCGGGCGGAGCTACGTCAACCCAGCCCCGGTCACGCACCGACGTACCAACCGCTTCCATGACTTCTTGCACCCGCAGGCCGTCAACAAAGTCGGGGCTCATGGGCTCACCGCTGTCGAGCGCTTCCAGGAAGTCTTTTACGATGTGGATAAACGCTTCACTGTACCCGATGCTATGACCGGCGGACGGCCAGTAGCCGTGCATGTACTCGTGCTGCACTGCGTCTGAGGCGTGGATGGTGCGGAATCCCGTCACCGGTCCGGCGTCGTCACCGGCGTAGTACTCCAACTCGTTCAAGCGTTCGAAATGGAAACGCACCGAGCCCTTGCTGCCGTTGACTTCAAAGCCAAAGTTGCTCTTATTTCCTCGCGCCAGCTTGGTGACTTCGAGCAAACCCTGCGCGCCATTGGCGAACTGCAGCAGGACTTGGGCGCAATCATCCACTGTAACGGCCCCGCTGCCGCCCTCGGGCGTAGGACGCTCCTTGATGTACGTAGCAAAGTTGCCGCAGACGCTGTTAACGTCGCCGAGCAAGTGGCGCGCCATGTCGAGAACGTGGGAGCCTAAGTCTCCAAAAACGCCAAAGCCGGCGTATTCCTGCTGCATGCGCCAGCCAAGCGGCGTGGCAGGGTCGGCGAAACGCTCCGCTAAGAACCAGCCGCGAAAGTGGTAAATGTCGCCAAGTTCACCGTCCTCGATCAGCTTTTTCGCGAGGCGCACCGCCGGATAGCGCCGAAAGTGAAAGCAGACTGTGTTGCGCACGCCTGCCTTCTGCACGGCTTCTACCATGGAACGCGCCTCCGGGACGGTAACGGCCAGCGGCTTCTCGCAGATTACCTGCTTGCCCGCCTCCGCGGCGGCAATGGCGACGTCGGCGTGCAGGTGGTTTGGCGTGGACACGTCCACGAGGTCAATGTCGTCGCGGGTTACGGCCTCTTGCCAGTTCGTAGACGATTCTTCCCAACCAAGCAGTGTGGCTGCTTCCGCAACCGCTGCCGCGTCACGCCCTGCGACCACCTTGAGGCGAGGCCGGTAGGGCACCGACGGAAAGAAGAGGTTTACGTCGCGATAGGCATGGGTGTGTGCTTTCCCCATAAAGCGATGGCCTACCAGGGCAACGTTGATGTCTTGCACAGGAGCATCCTTTCCATTTGACATAACTGACTAGCACTCTGTTTGCAGCAGGAAGACTTCGCTAAGCCGCTCGCTCAGCCACACAGTTACAAGGGATCGCATTTACGGTCCAGACGATTTCTCTCGAACAAACGACCCTTGAGAACTCCCGTAAAAAGCAATACAGAGATGGACCGTCCAATTGCGGAAGAGTAGCGGAAGATACCGCATTACGGCACTGAGCGTAACCGACACAGCGGCGCAAGGTCAAGGCGTCGAGGTGTGGTGTCTAGGAATGATAGAAAACAATGATGCCTGGATTGCTGACTTGTACCTCCTATGGGCGTATGGTCTAATGGGTAAAGGTACTGACGTATCGCCTCATGCGAGGAGTGTCGGCTATGGCGAGTATCACTATTCAATTGAGTGCGCCGAACCTCGAACTCGCCGCTGTGCTTGCAGACGTGACCGGGGGCGTGATGCATCAAAACGGCCCTTGGCTTACGATCGAGGGCAAGCGGCTGGAGATTACGCGCTCCCAGGTCGAGCAGAAGTGGGGGCGGCCGCTAGACGAGGCAAAGTGGCGTTCGCTCACGCAGAGTCGCCGCGGACACGTGGTTGAATCTACGGACCAAGTCATTGTAGTCCAGGACCAACCAGCCGCCCCACAGGCCGCGCCCAGCGCCGAACGGTCACGGGCTATCACTTTGGATGACGCGTGGCTCATGGAGCGGCTTGAGCAAGAGGCGAAGCGACGCGGCGTCAAGACGGATCAGCTCGCCGCTCAAGCAATCGAGCGCTTCCTGCGCAATGCCGACCCCGAAAAATAGCGCTCTGGCCCGGCCTGTTCATGTGAAGAGAACGATTGTTTTCCTCCTGAACGCGCGCAATATTCGGCTGACAAGAGACAGATCCATTTCTGGTTTGATTGCCGGCAGGAATCACAGTTCGGGTGTTCGCGCCGCAGCCGAAAAGGCCTTCCCGCGCTCGGATTGATAAAATTCAAGCGTTCGCGACTATACAAGCGATTGAATGCAGTCCCTCTGTTGCTGTGTCCAATTGTATTGGGCACAGACTCATTGGGAGGGCCGGTGTGTGCTTCTCTAATGTGGCACAAAAGGATTCTGTGCAGTCCCCGTTCTGTTGTTGACTGCGCAGTCGCAAGAACCCAGGTGGTTGAGCTACTGCCAGTGGCGGCGCCCAGGGACTGAGAGAATGCAAGTTGCGCACCCACCACCCTCGTTGAGTATCGTTTAGAGGCCTTTTGCAGGAAGGAGCCGGTCGGTGTCGCAGGAAAGAGAATTCGCATCGCCCAATGCGGTTGAGTACGTGCGCTGGGACCAAGCGGCGCAACTGGAACGGTATCTCGATTCTCTCGCAATTCAGGCCTATGACTGGCGAAGCGCCAAGTGGCGCCGCGACTATGCAAGCATTCGCGCCTACTCTGAGTCAGTCGCGCCGAACCGCGAGCATTGGCGCAAAATGCTGGGAATGTGGCCCACCACCGCAGAGTGTGTGCCGCTTGATCCGGAGATGCATGTGGTGGCGGAACGCACCGACCATACGGTCTATGCAGTGACGTTTGGGACGCTGCCGGGAGTCCGCTCTTTTGCCCACTTGTTGGTGCCCAAGCGCATCGCGGCCGCAAGACCGGCTGTTATTTGCCAGCACGGCATGGGAGGCACGCCCCACACCATCGCGGGACTGGTGGAAGAACCAGACGTGTATCATCGTTACGGGCAGCAGTTGGCGGAGCGCGGTTACGTCGTGCTCGCCCCGCATTGCATCAACTTCGTTGACTGGCGCAACCGCTTGCACAATAAGGCGCTCCTTGTCGGACGGACCTTGATGGGTCTG
Source organism: Chloroflexota bacterium (assembly GCA_965207135.1). Taxonomy (GTDB): domain Bacteria; phylum Chloroflexota; class UBA11872; order VXOZ01; family VXOZ01; genus VXOZ01. The sequence goes on from OZ242272.1 coordinate 972,527, forward strand.
GAGATATGGCGAGAAATGCGGGCGGTCGATCTGCTGGAATCCCTGCCCGAGGTGGACAAAGAGCGCATCGGCTTCTACGGCCTTTCGCAAGGCGGTAAGATGGCGCTCTGGTTTCCGCCGCTTGAACCCCGCATCCGCGCTACCATTGTCTCAGCCTTCTATAACGAGCGCACCAAGAAACAACTCCAGGCATCTCCCAATTACCGACCCTTCATCAATACCCAGGAGCAGTCCTACTTCGAACCGGACTTTCTGACAGAATTCTCTGACTACGATCTTGGTTCGTTGATTTGCCCGCGCCCGGTAATGATCGAGCATGGGCAGGGCGACAGTTCGTACTATATCGAGAGTGCACGCGAGGAATTCTTCCCGCTGAAAGACATCTATGAGCGTTTAGGTATTGGAGAGCGCTGTGAGTGGGGGGAATTTGAAGGTGTCCACGAAATCCACGGTGTAGAGTCGTTTGCATTCCTGGATCGCTGGCTGAACGATGGCCGTCCGCCAAATCAAAATACCGCCTCCATTGAAGAGGTTGCCACGCCACCGCCGCCGGTATTCGTGAACCAAGATGCCATTGCATCAATGCGCGCCGACACAAACGGCCAGCACGATCGTTTCTTGGACAACCTGGCGGACCAGGCACACCAAGAGCGGGCCGAGCGCTGGCAGCGTGACTATGCCAGCGAGGACGCATACACGCGTTCCGTCGCAACTAATCGCGAGGCGTGGCTGGCAATGATGGGCGGACTGCCGCCGGAGCACGAGCAGGCGCCGCTCAATCCGGAACGTCGCGTTGTGGCAGAGCGCCCGGACCATACGGTTTATGCCGTTACGCTCGGCATGCTTACGGGAGTGCGACTCTTTGGGTATCTATTGGTGCCTAAAGGGATTGCCGAGCCCCGGGCGGCCGTGGTGACACAGCACGGTCTTGGCGGAGCCGTGCAGTCGGTGGCCGGTCTGCTGGAACAGGATGATGCCTATCACAGCTACGGCCGGCGCTTGGCGGAGCGGGGCTACGTTGTCTTTGCGCCGCACTGCATCAATGGTACGCCGCGGCGCGTGCGTTTACATAACAAGGCTATCGTTGTTGGCAGACGATTGATGGGCTTAGAGATTTGGCGCGAAATGAAGGTGATCGACTATTTGCAGACGTTGCCGGAGGTCGACCCGGAGCGCATCGGCTTCTACGGTCTTTCACAGGGCGGCACTATGACGCTTTGGCTCACGCCACTGGAGCCCCGCATCAAGGCAGCGGTGGTTTCCGCCTATTTCAACGAACGCACCCGCAAGCTCATCACAGAATCAGAGCACTACCGCGCGTATGTTGCAACAGATGAGCAGCATCAATACTACCTGGGGCAACTGCTCGAGTTCTCCGATGCCGACCTCGGCTCGCTCATCTGCCCTCGTCCGCTTTTCATCGAGCAGGGCACGCAGGATCGCGCGGTCTATTACAAGGATGCCGAGATCGAATTTCAGCGCCTGCACGCCCACTACGCCAAACTTGGGCTGGACGAACGCTGCGTGTTGGGCGTGTTCGAAGGCAAGCACGAGATCTACGGGAAGGAATCATTCCCGTTCCTGGACAAGTGGTTGGAGCACACGCGCACGGATTAGATTAGCTACATGTTGCGCTAGATTCCTAAACGGTCGCTCTTGGGTTCCGACCTCTAGAAACTCCCACGATTCCTAACACACAGCTAAGGCAGTTCTGGCTCTCAATCGGAGAGGAATCCGACGGAACGCAGGTGGTCCACGCTGCGGACCACGCGCTCTTGGCGCTGTTCCAGCGTTGGTTCCGGCTCGTCTCTAATGCCCTCGATTTCCAAACTGTACGGGCCGAAGAAGCCAGCATTGTTGGTGATTTCGCCGATGCGGGCAAAGTCAACGGCGCCGCCGTCGCCCATGGCGGTGAAATACCAGTCCCGGTAGCCGCCGCGACTGTCCTTTAGGTGCATGTGCACCACGTAGTCCATGACCTGTTCAAGCTGGGCGTAGACATCGGCGCCTTCGTTGTAGAAGAGGATGTTTCCCGTATCGAAATTAATGCGGATGGCATCGTGCTGCAAGGCCTGCATGGTTTCCAAAATGGCATTCGCGTTTTGGGTGATGCCGGGGTGAGTCTCAAGCGCAATGGTAAGACCGTGTGAGGCCGCAACGTCGCCAATGGCTCCCATTTTGTCGAAGAAATCGCTCCGGTCTTCTTCCGCCGGTTCGCCGCCTAGGCCGACAAAGTACTTGGTGCCGATGCCTGCGGCGAGGCGCATGCGTTCGGCGATGCGCGCAAAGCCATCAGGGTCCATGAGGTTATCCGACCCATTCGCGCTGATCACTGTCAGCCCGTTCGCGTCAAGCTCTTCCTTTAGCTTCTTTATGCCTTCATCACCCAGCTTCTCGCTGGCGACGACGTCTTCGGGAATTTCCAGTACGCCGCCGTGCTGTTTCATGGCGAGTTCTAAATGAGTGATGCCCGCCTGTGGCGCCAGGTCAATCGCAGCCCGCACCCCGTACCGGCCGTAACAATTGGTAAAGACTTCAAGAAGGTTGCTCGGCATCATCTGCTCCTTTTCATTCTACTACGTTCGTCATTTCTGTCCATCGTCTGGGCGAGTATGAGCCAATCTTGGCCGTCTGCACTCGTTGGGCAACCGCAGACTAGTGCCAAGCGGCCGCAACCTGAGTGTTTCCTCCGCTGCGGCGGGCTTAGCACCATTGTAACCACATGGCGTTGCGCGTGCTGGTTTGCTTAGTGCCTCACGTCGGCGTCACTGTACTCCGTGCGAAAGCCCGCGTGGTTGGCGGCCGTATTGCGACGGTCGGCGGTGGTATCGCCCTGAGATTCTCTGACTGGCAGTCTATCTTCTTCCAGGTAGACCGAGTCCCGTGCTCGGTGCCGCGCAATCAGCTCATCGCGCAGTTCTTGTTTCTTTGCCGTGTGGCGTGTTTCATGAGCCAAATTGTGCAATTCTGAAGGGTCTTCTGTCAGATTGAATAAGTGCTCGGTCGGACCCTCGGGATACCAAATGTACTTCCACTCCCCGTCGGTAATTGCCAAATACACACACGGGATGCGCTCCGCCTGCGGCCAGCGGGGGCCGCTCAACCCCTCCAAGTAGCGGCGGGGCTGCTCAAGTTTGCCCCGAGCCAGCGCCACCAAGTCCTGGCCGTCGCCGTCGCGTGGCGGCTCGCCGCCCGCCACGCCGACCAGCGTTGGCAGGATGTCCGCGTGCGTGATGGGAGCGGCCACCGTCGTGCCATGGCGGCGGTCGTCCCAGCTTTGCGGCATGCGCAAGATGAATGGCACGCGGGCGGCCGGTTCGTAGAAGAAGGTCTTGGCGCCATTGCGATGATCGCCCAGCATTTCGCCGTGATCGGAGGCAAACATGATGAATGTGTCGTTGAAAAGCCCACAATCCTCCAAGGCGCTGATCAGGCGGCCTATCACATTGTCTATTTGAGTGATGAGACCGTAGTAGACGGCCCGCGCGGCATGAATTGCTTCGTCTGGAATAGAGTCGAACGCACGGCGCTGCGCCTGGCGCTGGAACGAAATCGGACAATCCTCACTCTCACGCCACGCCCCAACGGCCGGCGCTGGAATAGGCGAGTCCTGATACATGGAGTAGTACGGCTCAGGCGCATCGAGCGGTGGATGCGGCTTCGCAAATGAGCACCACAGGAAGAACGGCAGAGTTGGATCGCGGCGCACGAGAATGTACTCCACACACTGCTCGGCGATCCAAGAGGTCAGGGTAAGACTCTCCGGCACGGTAGCGAGGGTGGGATAGAGTTCATTCTGGCCGAGGCCGTGGTGCATTGGTTGCAGGTCGTTGCCCGAATGGCGCATGTGGCGGTAGTAGTCATCGGGCAAGATCATCTCTCCAAACCCATGCCGCACCCGTTGGGGGCCAAAGTGCATCTTGCCGATTGCGGCGGTCTGATAGCCGCATGCGCGCAAGGACGTTGGCAGGGTTCCATCCCTCCCTATCATGTTGGAGGTCTGTTCGTTATTGGCCACGCCGTGTGTAATGACATGCGTGCCGGTCATGATGCCCATGCGCGCCGGCACACAGAGCGGACAGTCGGCGTACGCGCGCGTGAACTGCACGCCCTGATAGCCCAAAAGGTCGATGTGTGGCGTGCGCAGAAAGGGTGGCTTAGCGTCGCCGACGGTGTCAAATCGCTGCTGATCCGTAGTAATGAGCAAAATGTTGGGCTGGGTAGCGGACATTTGCTATTAAGCCCCCTTATCTACGCGGCGCAGCAGTGCAATTCTTCTACACAGCGTAACAGAGATGCGTTTACATACACGGCTAATCTTACTTTATAGGATTTTGCTTTGCGATTGTGCAGGCGCGCCGCGCCAGGCAGTCATGAGGAATCGTGAGTTGGAGAATCCCAGTGAAACGGTAGCGGGGTCGGCATGTGCCGACCCCGCTACCCAGTTTCCATTCTGCTACTGGTTTGCTGTGCCGTTATCCTCCGCCTGAGAAGTAGGCGCTCATCTCGTCCGTGATGAGCTTCTGGAACCAATCCGCATATTCGCGGGTATCAATTTGACCGAGCTGGTATTGCTCGCGATAGCGCGGCCTGGCCTCATTGCGGATCTTCTCCCAGGCGCTATACTTCAGCATGCCCCAACCGTGGGGACGTGTCTGCTGTGCTTGCAGGAAGTACGCCCTGGGATCGATGCCAAGCTGATTGCGGAACACTTCTTGGGAGACTTCAGAGTACGCCGGGTCTATGAACGGTGAGACGACGTGACCGGCCGTGCGCGGGAAGCGCCCGGCGTTCTCCGGTGTCATGAACCACGAGAATACTGTCCACACGGCCTCTTCCGTCCCCGCATTGCCGATCTGCAGACCGTGGTTTGAAATGCGCGCAGACCTGCTCGGGCCGTCGCCGTCATACGGCAGCGTGCCGGCGGCCCAGTTGAAGTTCGTATCCTGGTTGATAAAGGAGACCTGCATACCGATCTTACCGGTGACGAAGGTATTCATGCGCTGGCCGCCCTTTAACTCGTTGGCTTCGTCCGGGTTGGGCTGCACATGGTACTTGACCTCGGTCACGTCCCGCCAGAATTCAAGTCCCTGCATGATGCCGGGTGAGTTGATAAAGGCCACTTTCTTGTCATCGTCCCACGGGCCCTGGCCAAAGTAGGTTCCGGTGGTCTCCCCCGCCGCGTTGCCGCCGCCCAAGCTGCCGCCAAAGCCGAACTGCCCGTCGCCGGTCAGCTTCTGCGCGTAATCGAGAAACGTGTCCATGTTCCACCACTTGGCACTCGTGTCCACCGGCGGCTCTTCCAGTCCGGCCTCGGCAAACATGTCCTTGTTGTAGGCCATGGCATCGGAGGACGTACTAATGGGCATACCGCCCAACACGCCGTCGAGCACCCACTCGAACAGTGACGACTCAATGTACAAGTCTGCCGGCACGAGCTTGTCAGCCTTGAAGAACTCGGTCAGATCGAGAATGGCGCCTGCCTGGAACATGCGGTCCCACGTCAACCAGCCGTTGTGCACGAAGTCTAAGGTTACGCCGCCGGCGTGGGCGGTCATGAACTTCTCATATACGCCGCGCCAGCCACCGGCTTGACCGGCCACCTCAACTTGAATATTTGCATGCTGGTCGTTGAAGTCGTTGAAGATGGCGATTTCCTTCTCCTGCCGCGCCGGGCTTTCCGGCGACGCGTAGACGATGTTCACCACTTCCACGGTTTCAGGTTGCGCGGCCTCCGTGGATGTCTCTCCATCCGCCGGCGCTGCATCACCCCCTACCATCTGCGCTTGTCCGCACGCAGCAAGCAGACCGGCAGCGCCAATCGTGGCGCCGGTACCAAGCAGCCGTCGTCGCGTTACATGTAAGTCCGCCATCGCTCTACCTCCTGGTAGCACTTCAGCCTTGGACTCTTTACAGCGATCGAGTTGTGAATTCACTCATATCACTGGTGTGGGCAGTATAGTCTTACAGCCAAATTCTTGTCAATAACTGAAATGTGAATTCTTTGTGAAGGAGCGGGTCAGGTCAAGATGTTTTACCCAGCCAGTCAAGGCGCCACTGCCACCAAAGGGAAGGAAGCGGCTATGGCGATGCGCCGCTGCCTAAGTCGCCTTCCAGGAAGTCTATGAACTGGCGCGCGGTGCGTCCGGAGAAGCCGTTCTGCTGCTGGGCCCAGGTGATTGCGCGCGCGCGGAGCGCTGCCGCGTCAATTGCCAGACTTCGTTGCGCGGCAAGGGCGGAGACGATCGTGAGGTACTGCGCTTGGGTAGGCGTAACGAAGGAGATGCGGATGCCAAACCGGTCGCTAAGTGAAAAGGTCTCTTGCAGCGTCTCTTTGGGATGAACTTCACCTTCAAGCATGCCCGCGCGATCGGAAAAGTCCTCGCGGATGAGGTGACTGCGGTTGGACGTGGCATAGATGACGACGTTGCCGGGTTGGGCGGCTATGCTGCCTTCCAGGATGGCTTTCAAGGCTTTGTAGTCGGTCTCGTGAGGTTCGAATGAGAGGTCATCGACAAAGATGACAAACTGCTGGGGCCGCGTGCGGAGTATTTCAACGATCAAATGAAAGTCGCCAAGGTCGTCCTTGGCTACCTCCACCAGGCGCAGGCCGCGATCGGCAAAGCGGTGCAGCAGCGCCTTAATCGTGGAGGACTTCCCGGTGCCGCGGTCGCCGATCAGCAAGACATTGTTGGCACGGTAGCCTGCGAGCAAGTGTTCGGTGTTTTGCAGGAGCAACCGACGCTGGCGCTCGTCGCCGATGAGTTCCTCAAGGCGGATGGGATCAGGGCGAGCCACCCCCCGCAAGTAGCCGCCGTGCGCGGTGCGCACCCAACGAAAGGCGCTATAACGTGCGTATTCTCCGGTACCGTGCCGGCGATAATACGCGGCAATCAAGGGGATGGCTTCCCGCCAGTCGGCGAGGGATGACAGCGTCTCGAAAACCTCCTGTTGGGACGTGCAACCAGCGACCAATTCAGGAGATGAAAACTCTTCCCATGCGAGATATGGGATCGCCTCATCCAAGCCGTGCTGGTAGACCAATGTCCGCAAGACAGCGGCGTTGAGGCAAAAGAGTTGCTGAATTATTGCAAGGTCTTGCTCGGCGAGAGACTTTAGCGCCGGACTAAGGTCTGCGGGACCGGCGAACGCCGCTTTGAGCGAAAAGGCATTCTCAGATTCCAGGACTTGCTGCAAGAGGTACCGTTGCCAGGCATCGCCTTGCGCCTGCGCCGCATGAATTTCGGCATGTGCGGCGAGCAGGCCGCTCAGAGCAGCCGCGCCCGCGATGAATCGATCAGGCGCTTCTCCTGCCGCCACATGGCGGAGCATAGCGCAGAAGCTCTGGGCAATCTCACCCTTCAGCACGTCCGCATACAGCGCGAGCCGGTCGAGACTGGTAAGGATCGCCTGAATTTGTGGGACGGTGATGGGTGCCTCGCTGGCGCTCACGTTGCTTCGCCTTGTATCCTCGGGTTTTTAAGAATGGGGCCGGAGTTGGACTCTTGGTCTCGCATTCGTGGTTCGGTACAGAGTAGGTCTGCGCGACAATTGCTGCGTTTGCAAGTTATGGTCTTCAAGATCGCTTCGAATGCCCTCCTACAATAATAGGAAAGACTTTTCGAATCCACATAACTCGTGCCCCGATGCGCATACAGTGGGCCAAGCTACGGGCCATTGGGCGTTACGAATGGGGCAACCACTTTTCCGCCCAGAATGCGAGGGGGTCGCTGTTTTCATTCATCCAGACGAACAAGCGCCGTTTGAGGTCATGCTGTATGTCTGCGTAGTCTGGATCGTCGATGCGATTCTCCAATTCATGGGGATCGCGCTTGAGGTCGTAGAGCTCGTCTACCGCATGCGGACTATACACAAGTTTGTAGTGTTCATGGCGTACCATGCGCGTTGAGAAGTGGCCGACTTCGTCGCCGTGGAATTCGCTTACCACTGTGTCGCGCCAGGACGGATGCTGCGCGTCCTGCCACAGCGGTTGCAACGCCGCGCCGTTGAGGTTCGGCGGCTCAGAAAGGTTAGCTGCCGAGAGAATCGTCGGCATGAGGTCAATGGTGCTAACCAAGCGGTCACACGAAACGCCGGCCGGAACCTGTCCCGGCCAACGCATCATGATGGGGATGTGGTAGACCTCCTGGTAGAGGAGGGGACCTTTGTTGAATTGACCGTGGCTGCCGGTAAAGTCGCCATGGTCGGTGTTGAAGATGACGAGTGTCTCCTCGCGCAATCCCAGATCATCAAGCGTTTGCAGGAGCTTAGCAAAGAGCGAATCCAGAAAGGTCACGTAGCCAAAGTACTTGGCAACGGCGGGCTGCCAATCTTCCCAGGTAAAGTCCTGCACGCCGCGATGAAGTTTATGCCGCAGATGGACCTGCGGTTTGTTTTCAAACGTGTCGTAGAAATTCGGCCAAGCCGGAATCTGCTGCGGGTCGTAGAGCGAGGCCCAGGGTTCGGGAATCACATACGGATGATGGGGGCCGTTGAAGTCGATGCGCAGGTAAAAGGGCTGTTGACCCCGATACTCTTGCAGCAGGCGGGCACCCTCATTTGCGAAATAATACATCAGGTTGCCCTCTTCCGGGACCTGCTCGGTGCCGGAAATGAGGAAGCGCTCGTTGGGAAAGTCAGCAAAGACCGCGTCTGGCGGAGGGGGTGGCTTATCCGCAATGCCGAGTCCACGCCGGTATGCAGGATAATCCCGCGCGCCAACGTCGTGAAAGCCCCGTGCCTCGGGACCGGTGTGGCGGCCGATGTGCCATTTGCCAATATGCCCCAGCCGGTAGCCTGCTTCATTCAAGAGTTCGCTGAATGTCACCTCCGAGGCAGGCAACTCTTCGAGAATGGCGTAGTCCCCATGACAGTTGTTCTGCATGCCGTGGTTGTGGGAGTAACGCCCGGTTGCCAAAGAGGCGCGCGCTGGCGTACAGATACCCTCCGGCGTATAGGCCTCGGTAAAGTTGATCCCTTCCCCGGCCAAGCGGTCCAGTGTAGGCGTGCGGCAAATCGGGCTCCCGTTGGCGCCGACCACGTCGAAACGCATCTGGTCGACCATGATGTGCAGGATGTTGGGCCGTTCAGTTTTCGCCATGTGAAAAGTCCCGATCAGTTTTCTTGATAAGCTCGATACGGTGCCTCGGCTAATCAGTATATCACCACGAGCGGGGCATCCGTCTGTTGTGGCGCGGGCCGGTGTAAGTTTTCCTGCGGCCTGGAAGGTGGCGGGGAATTCTGGATTCCTTGAAGTCGCATCTGCGCAGGTTGCAGACCTGCGCTACCGGAACCCCGGCGCGAGGCAATCTCTGCGCGCGGCAGAAGTGTTGGGTGCATTTGAGGATGTAGGTTTTTTCTTGGCTCTCCCATGTGCAAAGAGCGGGGGACAAGCCCCCGCGCTACATTTCATGTTGGAGTGCCTCCCGGCCATGGAGAGCGGAGGACAAGCCCCCGTGCTACATTTCATGTTGGAGCGCCTTCGGCCGTGGAGTGCGGGGGGCAAGCTCCCGCGCTACATTTCATATTGGAGCGCCCCCGGCCGTGGAGAGCGGGGGACAAGCCCCCGCGCTACACTTCATGTTGGAGCGCCCCCGGCAGTGGAGAGAGAAAGGACAAGCCCTACACTCGATACTCGTGACGGCGAGCCACCGAACTGATCTAGAAACGATTGTGGTGAGTCATTAGCTTGCCTCAAAGTGGCGGCAGGATGATGCGACGCAACGCGGCAGGTCCAACGGCAGCAGGCTAGCGAAACTGCGGCACGTCGAGCCAGACCCCGCCCTGCATGGCCGCGTCGTGGGCAACGATGCCGGGCGCGGTGAACTCAACTGCGCGTACGGCGTCGATGGGCGCTTTAGTCTCGTTGTCGATGGCAGCGATGAAGTCCTGCACCATGAAATATTCCGATGTGCCGTGACCGCCTTGCAGGGCTTCCGGCGGCGCATTAATGTCCACCGTGGGGCAGGCAATCTCTTCCGCACCCGTCTGTTTGGACATCGTGTCTACATTAAAGTAGCGTCCGGTCGAAGCGCCGGTCTCAATGTGGCGCCCGTTCTCGATGAAGCCTTTGGTGCCGTAGAGTGAGTAGTAGACCGAGTGTGGATGCCGGTGCGCCACCTGGCTGCGCAAGATCTTGATGACGTTGCCCTTTTGGGTGTGGAATAACCCTACTTCCATATCCAGGTGACCCAAGTCCTCCTCGTCTGGGTGCATGTTTCTGCCGGCTGACGCGCCGGTTGCTTTGACGATGCGGTCGTCCATAAGCGTAAGCACCGGGCCCAACGTGTGTGCGCAGTACCAGATAGGCGCCCGGGGCAAACGCCACTTGGGCGTGCCGGTGTCCGGGTCGCGCAGCAGATCGGCAATCTCGTGGACGTATTCCGCTTCGGCGTAGAAGAGTGTGCCGAGCGTGCCCTGAGCCACGAGGTCGCGCCATTCACGCATGTAGTGAAAGTAGCAGTAATTCTCCGCCATCATGTAAACGTTGCCGGTGCGTTCCTGGGCCCGGATGACTGCCTCGCATTCGTCTAAAGTGTAGGCTACGGTCTGTTCGCAGAGGACGTGCTTGCCGCATTCCAGGGCGGCGACGGCTTGTGCTGCATGGAACTCGATGGGTGTGGCGATCACTATGATATCTAGCGCACCATTGACAAAGTCGTCAAATGCCGTGTAGAGACGGTTTTCGGGCAAATTGAAATCCTTGCCAATGGTGGCAAGTGTGTCCTCATTGAGGTCGCACAGCGCGGCTACTTCGACACGGGAATGTGTGGCGAGAGCGCGCACCAGTCCCCCGCCGCGGCGGAGACCGACGAATCCAACTTGCAGCTTCTTCATGGTCTTGCCTTTCTGTTTATTCCTTAATGGATGTGCCTCTTGCACCCTGGTTGGCGCTCTTTCTCCGGATCTTACGCGCCTGGACACGACCGACCGAACCGGCGCAAAATCATCTGCGTTACCTGGCAAGTCGTTGCCTAAGGAGCGCATTTGCGCACCATGTAGATGCGTCTCTCGGCGACTACTCTACGGTAAACAAAAAACAAAGGGGCGTCGCACGCGTGTGACGCCCCTGTCTGTTCTTACGATCGCGGTAGGTGCTATGAAGTAGGTTCTCCATTCGACCTGCCATTGGACCGCGCATCTCGCAGCGCCATGACAATGCGCTCCGGCGTAAGCGGCATGTTGTGCAGGGGAATGCCGAGGGCATCGCTTATGGCACTGGTGATGGCGGCGCCCGGCGGCACAATGCTGGGCTCGCCCACGATGCGCGTGCCTTTCCAGCCGTAGGGATTATGCTTCTCGACGATAACGGCATCGACGTTTGGCACATCGGCTGCCGTGGGCAGGCGGTAATCGAGGAGGCCGGGGTTGCGTACGCGGCCGTCTTCGTCGTAGACGATCTCTTCTAACAGCGCGTAACCAACTCCCTGGATGGTGCCGCCCTGGATCTGACCCTCCACCGAAAGCGGGTTGATTGCAAAGCCGGCGTCTTGTACGCCCACGAGGTTGAGGATGGTGACCAGACCGGTCTCGGTATCTACCTCAACGTCGGCGATGGTACCGGCAAAGCCGGGATTACCGCGGGCGGGCTTGCCATGGCCGGTCCCAATGATGGGGCCGTTTGTGGAGCCAACCGCTTCATCAGATATGCGCCGGTACGTGACGTAGCGATCCGGGTCGCCCTGTGCCCACATCTTGCCGTCATCAAATTCGATATCGTCGGCATCCGCTCCGAGGCGCTGAGCCGCGACGCCTTTCATTTGGCGGAGCACTTCGTGGGCAGCGGCGGCGGCCGAAAGGCTCACGGTGTAGGTAACTTGGCTGCCACCCGCTACTGGGCCGTACGGCGCTTCATTCGTGTCGCCCTGGTGCACGCTAACGTACTCCAACGGCACGCGCAATTCTTCAGCGGCTACTTGCGCGATTGACGTCGTCGATCCGGTGAGGTTGATGGTGCCGACGAGGACGCTGAACGAGCCGTCCGCCTCGAGTTTAATCGTGGCTGCGGAACCACCGGCGCCACCCGACCAGCAGCCGATTGCCACGCCGCGCCCACGGGGCTTGCCGTTGCTGCCCTGTTCCAGCGGCGTGTTCCAGACTTGATGATTCTTGATGGCTTCAAGCACTTCCACCCCACCAACGTCGGGCAGCGGCTGACCGTTCGGCCAGCGGTCACCTTCCTTAATAGCATTGCGGAGGCGGAAATCGACCGCGTCCATGCCGAGCGCTTGCGCAACCCAGTTCATCACGTTTTCCACGGCGTGCGCGGAGTTTGGCGCGCCGGGCGCGCGGTAGGCGCCCACGCTGACCTTATTCGTCAGAACTTCGAAGCCTTCCAGTTCCATGTTGGGGAAGACGTAGCAGCTTCCCAAGAGCATGGTGGCAGTGGACATGGGCGAGCCGGGGTAGGCGCCGGTATCCATGATGACGCGGCCCTGCAAGGCAGTCAGGGTGCCGTCGCGCTTTGCGCCGATCTTCACGTCGATGACCGAGTACGGCGCCGGATTGGCGGCTACCAACTCTTCGCTTCTGCTCCACACGACCTTTACGGGCCGGTGGGCTTTCTTTGAAAGGATTGCCGGTATGGGCGCGAGCAGCGTCATCTTGCCGCCGAAGCCGCCGCCGATGGCAGTCCCTTGTACGATTACTTTGTGAGCAGGCAGCTTGAGCAATCGTGCCACCGTATCTCGCACGTAGAACTGTCCCTGCGACGTAACCCACATTTTCATGTCGCCGGACGGCGTGTAATGGGCCAGCGCAGCATGGGGTTCGAGATAGGTCTGGTGGACCATGGCTGCTGTGAAGCGGCCTTCCTTAATTACATCAGCCTCGGCAAGACCCTCTTCAATATCGCCACGGGAAAACTGGACTTGTGAGGAAACATTGCCGGATTCGTCCAGGTCTTCCGCCGATGAAGCTACGGAAGAGTGGAACGACATCTCGGTACGATCGATATCGCCGCCATCGCCGTGGCGAATAGCCGGCGCGTCCGGCTTCATTGAATCCTCTGGGTCCAACACATGCGGCAAGGGCTCGTAATCGACTTCGATTAGTTCAAGCGCCGCCTCTGCATCCTCTTTCGTAACCGCGGCAATTGCCGCAACCGGTTCGCCGAGGAAAAGAGCAAAATCGCCCGCGAACACATTGTGGGGGCGGGACGTGGGTTCTACGACGTCTTCGGCGAAGTCAGCAGCGGTTGCTACGGTGACGACGCCCGGGGCCTCTAGCGCTTTCGCGTAATCGATATTTCTAATGCGGGCGTGCGCATGGGGGCTGCGCAAGATCGCGCCCCACAGCATACCGGGAAGTGAGAAGTCCGCGCCGAACTTGGTGGCGCCAGTGACATTCTCGACACCGTCAATGCGACTCACCGGCTTATTGGCAACGCGCAGTGCGGTCTTTTCCTGTGGACGTTCGACCACTTTTGCCATGGTTACTCCTCCTCGCGAAGTTCTGTCTTGCAGATTGGTGAACGGCACTGAGTCCGTTAGAGTTCGCCTTCAGGTTCAGGCACGAGCTCCTGTGGTTCGGGGGCCACTTCTATCAGTTCCACTTTACCGTCAATAACCGAATGCAGGGCAGTCATGATTGTGTCGTAACCGGTGCAACGGCAAAGATTACCTGCCACACCCATACGCAATTCATCGTCAGTTGGATTGGGGTTGTCCCGCAGGTACGCGGTTGCCATGACCACGAATCCCGGCGTGCAGATGCCGCATTGGGTTGCGCCGGCGCTGACAAAGGCAGACTGCACTTCATTGAGCTTGTCATCGGTCACCAGTCCCTCAACGGTGGTAACCGTTGCGCCCTCAGCTTCAACAGTGAGGGTCAAACAGGAGTGGTGCGGCTCATCGTCGATAAGCACCGTGCACGCGCCGCAGTCACCCGTGCCGCAACCCTCTTTTGAACCGGTGAGGCCCAAGTCCTCGCGGAGAAAGTCAAGAAGCCGTATTTGTGGTTCGACGATGCGCTTAACCGCTACGCCATTTACCGTTAGTTGCAACGGATAGTCCATCGCTATTGCTGCCTCCAAACCTGTTGTGTTTTCGTGAATTTCCCTTAGACTGCCGTCTTGGCGCGTTCGATAGCGGTCGCAAGCGCGCGTCGCGTGTACACGTCTACCATCATGCGTCGATATTCAGCCGAGGCGCGCACGTCTGAAATCGGTCGCGAATCAGCCGCGGCGGCTTCACCGGCATCTGCCAGCAGTTTTTCCGATATCTGTTGGCCGCGCAGTGTTTGTTCGGCGGTGGTCGCGTGAGGCCAGGTAGGCGCAACCGCGGAGAGCACCACACTTGCATCTTTAATAGTAGCCAGATCGTCCTCCAGCGAAACGAGCGCCGCAATGCCAACAACCGCAATGTCCATTTCACGCCGCGGTACGTGACGCACGTAACGAGTTCCGGTGTGGGCCGGCTGGGCCGGAACGGTGAAAGACTGGATCAACTCGCCAGGCTCGAGGGCAAGCTGACCGGGACCGACCATAAGGTCGTCCACGGGAACCTCCCGCGTGCCCTTCTTGCCAACGATGCTGGCAGTAGCATGGGCCGCCACGAGGGGCGGGGCCGCATCGGCGCTTGGCGCGGCGTTGCCCACATTGCCGCCCAGCGTGCCGCGATTGCGGATCTGAATTGAACCCAGAAGTTCCGCACCTTCACTTATGAAATAGGCATGATTCTGCACGAGCGGGCTGTGGTGCACTTCATTGCCGGACGCCATTGCGCCGATTGTGAGTGCGCCGTCGGCATTCTGGCTGATGCCCTTAAAACCTTCAAGATTGCGCAGGCTGACGATGAGCGGAACCTTACGTCCGCGTTCCCTCATCTGCACAATGAGGTCTGTACCTCCCGCCAACGCGCGCGCGTCGTCGCCGCGGTCTGCCAGCAGTGCACATGCCTCAAATATCTGGGTAGGCGCAGCATAGTCAAATCGTCTCACGCGTCGTGTTTCCTCCAAGTAATGACAGACTCTACCGTTGTTCGGCGACGATATGCCGATACAGTCTTCCTAGGTGATTTCAGTTGCTAGTTACCATACCATAGTGCGTCTGTAGCGTAAACGAAGCGAGGCTGCAGCCTGAGCAAATTCTCACCGCTTAGGGCGCCATGGACAGTGGCTTGCGTCATCAACCCGAAGCTAGGCTGTTATTGGCATGTGAACTGTTGAACGTGTATTATGTTTGTGCTGTCTTGGTCAAGGTCTCTAGCAATGAAGCGGAAGAGGCCAGATGCACAATTGGGAGGAATTTATGGAGTACTACAAGGCAGAGTATATCTGGATAGATGGTGTGGAGCCGACTGCGAAACTCCGCAGCAAGGGCAAGACTGTCCCCAAAGGGGAAGAGCCCCCCATTTGGGGATTTGACGGATCAAGCACAAATCAGGCGGCGGGTTTCAATTCGGACTGCGTCTTGCAGCCGGTGTTTTCCTGTCCGGACCCCGTACGCGGGGGCGACAACATATTGGTTATGTGCGAGGTCTTGTTGCCCGACATGAGCCCGCACCCAACAAATACGCGGGCTGCATGTGCGGCTGCAGCCGAGAAGTATGCAGACTTTGATATGTGGTTTGGCATCGAGCAGGAATACACGTTCTTTTCCGGCGTTACGCCCCTGGGTTGGCCGAAGAATGGCTTCCCGGCTCCGCAAGGAGGATACTATTGCGGCGTAGGGTCGGATGAGGTCTTTGGACGCCCGGTCGTTGAAGACCACATGGACGCGTGCTTAGAGGCCGGCCTCTCGTTTGCCGGCATTAACGCCGAGGTCATGCCGTCCCAGTGGGAGTTTCAGATTGGGGCGATCGGGGCGCCTGAAGTCGCCGACCAGCTTTGGGTCGCGCGGTGGCTGCTCTATCGCATCGGCGAGAAGTACGACGTTAGCGCACGACTTGATCCGAAGCCGGTGCTGGGTGACTGGAACGGCGCGGGCGCGCATACGAATTTCTCTACTCGGCAAATGCGAGAGAGCTTTGATGCGTGTGTGGCGGCGGCCGAGGCTCTGGGCGGGAACCATGAGGAGCATATTGCCAACTACGGCGACCGCATCGAATTGCGCCTGACCGGCCTCCATGAAACCTGCTCCTATAAGGAATTCAGATACGGCGTTTCGGACAGAGGCGCTTCCGTGCGCATCCCTTGGCAGGTCGATAGGGACCAGAAGGGTTACATTGAAGACAGACGGCCCAATGCCAACTGCGATCCGTACAAGGTCACAGGGTTGATATTGAATACCGTCTGCAGCGCCGCGTCATAGTTTCAGGCTGACGCGAACCGCTCATTGCTAGGCTGTGTTGACTTGCCGTTCTATTGGCAATTCCAAGTGCGCGCTGCCTGCGTCCGCAATGCCTAAAGTGCGGCGCGGAGAGGTGGTGTTGCATGTTGGTACGAGGATAGAGTCCGTATAGATCGAAGTTGGCACAGTCTAGCGTTTTGTCTGACGTGAGTTGGCGCGCGTGTAGGGGTGGCAGTGTTCAGTTGTCATTCCGGCCGCGCAACGAATGCGGGGTGAAGTGCGGCACGTTTCTCTGCGTTGGTCAACAGGTGAAGACCGCAATGAGGCTCCTCGCGCAATTGCAGGCGTGTGTGTCTTGCACTTTTGCATAGAGGCAGTAACGTAAATCGCGTCGCAATGGGAGTTGCTGCTGGCTAGGTTGGGACCTTGGCGTGCTTGTGTCCACGTTGCGCAGGAAGATCGTATGCCAACGTATGAATACCAATGTGGCGACTGCAAGCAGGCATCGACGCACTTTTTTCGTAGTTTCTCGCAAGTGCAGGATCCTGTCTGTCCCCACTGTGCCTCGACAAAGCTGGAGCGTTTGATTTCACGAGTTGCCTTACGCCGTGGCAGCGTGTCGCTTGAGGACCCGTCGTTTATCGATGGGTTTGATGAGAGCGACCCGCGTGCGCTTGGACGGCTGGCCCGTACCATGGGAGAAGAGACCGGGGAGGACTTGCCCGGCGAATACGAAGACATGGTGCGCGAGTTGGAATCCGGAAAAATACCCGACGATGACGATTTTGCCGGCTCCGGCGATGCTAACGATTTGCCCCTATAGCAGACTACTATGGCGCTCCCAAAGTCGACCCCCAAACCACCTGCAGAACCCTATCAGTTAATAGCGTTGGATGTAGACGGCACACTGCTCGATACCCAAGGTGGAGTCACGCCGAACACCAAGGCTACGCTGCAGAGACTCGCCGCACGGGGCGTTCACGTCGCACTTGCCACCGGCAGGCGTTTTATCATTGCCAACTTCCTGCCGCCGTTGCTCGAGATTCCACTGTTCTTGATTCTTAGCAACGGTGCCGTGATTCGGGACCACACCGGAGCCATTGCGTACGAGAGTTACCTGCCCAGCGCCTGGGCGTGGCGCGCGGTGGAAGAAGCGCGCCGACTTGGCTTGTGCTCGACTATCTATGAAAACGCAGCGGCGGGCGACCGAATGCTCTTTGACGGGGATTGGCGCGCGCATAGGAGTCCTCAAGCGCAACTTAGGCGACGTCCCGAACTCGAATCGCTCTTTGTCGACCTCAATACTGTGAAAGTTCTGCCGGACCCCATTGAAATCGTGCTCTGGGGCGGCGACGACGAGATGCAGGCGTTGGCTGAGGCACTGAAAGCCACAGGACTCGACTATACGCTCGTCTTCTGGCGGGGCCGTGAGTCGAGTTCGTTTGTGCGTGACGGACAAAGCGCGCTTGAAATCTTGGGGCCGAATACGTCTAAAGCAACAGCCCTGGCATGGCTCTGCAGGCGCCTCGACATTGAGCCGACGGGAGTAATAGCATTCGGCGATGACGTCAACGACGTTGAAATGCTGGAGTTTGCGGGTCTGGGTGTGGCTATCGGCAACGCCACGCAGGCTGCGCGCGCGGCTGCTGATGAATACACCCACAATGAAGATAGCGAAGGCGTTGCGCGGACGCTGAAGCGGATATTTTGTGACGACTAGCTGCCTGCGGTCAGTCTGCCTCCGGCAGGAAGGGCTAGGACGCAGAAGAAACTCAGGAAGCGAAACCGAATTCGCCTGATTGGTGTTCAGGGCGGTCGGCTTGGCGGACTAGCTGCAACTGGAACCGGCGTCGGCAACGCGTACTGGCGCATCTTACTCGGACACTCGCGCGCGCCTGTTCCCTGCTAAAGGAGCGAAGAACTGTGGAACCGATTCGAGTAGTGCAAATGGGCTTGGGAGCAGTGGGGTGCGGCATTGCACAGACTGCCCTAGGACGTTCCCAATTACAGATTGTGGGCGCGGTCGATGTCGACCCGGCCAAGGTCGGCAATGATCTGGGCGAGATTCTTGGCAAGAACTGCCCGTTAGGCATCCCGGTGGCTGCTTCGCTCCGTGACGTGATCGATGCACAGCCGGTCGACGTGGTGTTGCAGGCAACCGGTTCGCACATTCCAGACGTGGCCGGTCAACTGATGGAAATCGCTGCGGCTGGCTGTCATGTTGTGAGCACGTGCGAGGAGTTGGCCTACCCTTGGCTCCGACATCCTGCACTGGCTCGGGAAATCGACGCCAAGGCGCGTGACTGCGGGGTAACCATTCTCGGTACCGGCGTCAACCCGGGATTCATCATGGATACGCTCGTGCTTGTCGCGACGGCAGTGTGCAGCGACCTGCAGCGTATTAAGTCCACGCGAGTAGTGGCGGCGCGCGAGCGCAGACTGGCGCTCCAACAAAAGATTGGGTCCGGGATGGAAGAGGCGGAATTTCGGCAATTGGCTGCGCGGGGGGAAATCGGACACGTAGGCCTGCGCGAGTCTTTTCATCTCATTGCCGCCGGCCTGGGCTGGGAGATTGCAAAACCGCACGAGACCATCGCGCCGGTGTGCGCGACGGAGAGGATCACTACCGGAGAATTCGACATCGCGCCCGGTCAGGTAGCCGGGATATACCAGACGTTGCAGGGCGACAGCCACGGGCGTGAGCTGGTCTTGGATCTCACAATGAGCATGGCCGCAGCAGAGAGTAAGGACAGCATTCTCATTGAAGCCAACCCACCTATACACTTGGAAGTGGTGGGCGGCACTCACGGCGATCAAGCCACTTGGTCCATACTTGCGAATATGGCGCCGCGCGTGGTCGAAGCATCTCCCGGGTTGCTGACGATGTTAGACTTCGGCCTGCCGCGGGCGCTTGGATAGGCGGCGAAGATGGCTAGACCACTGCGCCAATTGTCGCCCAGCAGCATCCGCACCTATGAACGCTGCCCGTATATGTACCATTTAAGGTATAACGAGCGGATCCGAGTACCAAGCACGGCTGCACAGCTTCTCGGCCGGGCGGTGCACACGGTCATTGAAATGTATTACAAGCAGAAACGCAGCGGGGCCGACGTGCTGGATTGCGAAGCGGCCTTCGACGTTCTCGATGACGCCCTCGATGCGACATTGCACGAATTGGATGAAGCGGGACGCGCCGAAGTTGAGGATCTGCGAGAACTCGGGTACGACTTGGTCGAGTACTACCTGGAGGAAGTGGCGCCGCACATCCGACCTCATCTCATCGAGGAACGCTTTGCCTTCAGCATTCCCGGTGTGGACGTGCCGATTGTGGGTTACGTTGACCTGGTAGATCAAGAGGGCACGGTAATCGACCACAAGACCTCCTCATCTCCCTTTCCGGCGGAATACTTGGCGCATGACGTGCAGTTGCTTACTTATAGCCTCGGTTACAATGCCTTGCGGCTGGGCGCACGCCAACGTCCGGGGCAACTACCCCTGATCAACCTGCTGCCCCCGGTTCGCCTCGACGTGCTCGTCAAGGGCGAGGAGATTGCCTACCAGCGACTGGACTTCCGCTACGAGCAGGAACACGTTGAGCAATACGTTGAACGTGTAAACACGGTCGCTGCGGGCATACGATCCGCGGACTTCCGCCCATTCTGGCAGGTGCGGGAGCCCAACCCGGATGTCTGCAACTATTGCGACTTCAACGATGTCTGCACGTACCGGTTGCCTGCCGCCGAGGACGCGTCTGCCGAGGGCGGCGCGGACTAGTCAACCGATGCAGACACGGCGGAATAGTGCAATTTGACCCGCCGAGAGTCTCCAAGACCAATGAGGGAGGTCAAGTCCACATGCAAGCAATCAGATGGTCACCAATCGAGCCTCTGAATGAGGAAAGCGTCGACGTAGACTTCGCTGAGATCGACGGTCTGAATGATCGATGGTTGGATGTTAAGAAAAGTGTCGAGCATTCCAACCCAACGGCTTACGAGGAATTCAACGAGGAGTTGGCGCGGAGTTGGGCGATTGAGACCGGTATTATCGAGGGGCTTTATGAGCTTGACCGCGGCATAACGCAGACCTTGATCGAGAAAGGGTTTGAGAGTGAGTATGTCGCGGATGACCGTTCTAACAGAACTATTGGAGACACCATCACTATCCTGCGCGATCACCGGGCCGCGATCAACCTCATCGACGGCTGGATCGAGGAATCTCGCCCGCTTAGCCAATGGTACATCAAGCATCTACACGAAGCGATTACGCAGAACCAAAAGACCCATAAGGGAGTTGATCAGTTTGGAAACCTCGTGTACGTACCCATGCGCCATGGGGAGTTCAAGCAGTGGCCCAACAATCCGACGCGCCCTGATGGGGTTGTGCACGAGTATTGCCCGCCGGAACAGGTCGAGAGCGAACTCGACAAGCTGACGGAGTGGTATCGGTCCTATGACGAGACGCGGCACCCTCTCGCGGTTGCCGCTTGGTTGCATCACCGCTTTGCCCAGATTCACCCATTCGAAGACGGCAATGGCCGGGTGGTCCGTGCCTTGTTGACTTGGCACTTGGTGAGAAAAGACTTCCTGCCGATCGTCATAGCCCGTGACGACCGGCCCGCATATATTGCGGCTCTGGAAGATGCGGATGCCGGAGAGCTTTCCCCATTCGTCCGCCTCTTGGTCAGACTGGAGCGCGGAACGCTACTGAAAGCCCTGAGCGTCGAGCACGGTCACGTGCCACACGTGGACACCATAGACGAAGTCATCGGGTTCTATTTCGACAAGTTTCAAGGGAAGCAGAGACAGCGGGAAGCTGAATTGCGACGCTCGGTGCAGGATGCCGCGCTACAGCTTAGGGAGCGCGCGGAGGCAGCTCTCGATAAAGAGACCGAGCGGATTGCCGGACAACTGAACGAACGCATGGAATGGAACGTGACGCCGCAGGTCTTGGTGGGCGGTCCAGCGGAAGGGAACGAACACTACTACAGGCGTGAAGTGCTCGAGACCGGCAAGGATGCTGGGCACTGGATCAATTTCCAGGAGCCACGCTACTTCGTGCGGGCGACGCTGCGCAAGAATGAACCAATCGACGTGGTACCACTGCGCAGTCCCACCATGGTTTTCGTTATCTCCATTCACAGCATCGGCTACGGTCTGACCGGAGTCATGGCGGCCACGAGCTTTGTTCGGTTCGACTTCCCCAATCCGCCCGCGAGCGACGACGCGCACGAGGGTGTGGGAGAGAGAGTTGAGCGTGAGTCAAAAGTGTGCAGCGATGAACCGTTTTTGCTTACCGTCGCCGACAAAGCGGACGTGGCGAAATTGGCAACGCGATTTGAGGCTTGGGTCACGAGCGGTCTCAGCGTAGCGTTGCGCGGCTGGCTGGAAATCGTCGTCGAACAAGCGTGACGTTCGCGATGCGATGAATTCTGAATTTGCACAGTCAGATTAGGTAGGACGCCAAATACAAAGACCTGATAGTGTCAGTCTGGCTAGCGTGCCCTATCTATCGATACTATTTCCATGATCTTGGTGAAATGCTCGACTGCCCGATACGGAATTCTTAGAGCGAGGTAAGAATTCCGCGCAGAAGTGTTGCTATTGATGCATGACATCAGTACTATGTGCATATCTACACGCGGTGGGTGTGCGGCGCTTCTAAGGACGCCGCATCTAGAGAATTCACGGGGGGAAACCGCGAATCTGATTTGCGCGGAACGTTGCCTACCGCTCAGCCGAGGATCTGTGGACGCGAAACCAGTGTGTCCCAATCCGGCGGCTGTCTGTACAGTTCGTTCGCCTCTCTCTGAATAGAGGGAAGTGCGCGTGTGCAAATTGGGTACGCGCTGAACGTGCGTTCGAGCTAATCTACTGTGAGGTGCGCACAGCGATGCTCAATTTTCAAGAACGGCGAGTACCTGCGCCGGATTTGCCGCGCTCGATGCGCCAGCGGTTGCGCGGGCTAAGCGGGCGCCTACCGGGATACGTGGTGGTCTTGGGCGCCTTGCTGCGTCGGCGGCGCATGCCCGCCGGGTACTCCCAAGCGCTTGCGCGCGAGGCCGGATTCGGCCGCATGCCGGTGCGCGTGCCAGGCAGCAGATTACCGGGCTTTCGCCATCTAGGCAAAGTTGCGGTATTGGGAGTATTGCTGCACGTGATGCTGCGCCAAAAGCAATCAACCCCACAAGTGAGTGCGCACGCCGCCATGGGCCCCAGCGTTTTTGGTTTGCGAGACGATGCCTCTACAATAGTCGCGATAATGCGCTGGGTTATTACCAAAGTTCTAGGTAGGCGAGCGCGATTGCGCTCCGAAGTGTGAAAGCAATTTGCCGCAGCGCTAATGCCCTTGCGTCTCATTGTGTATACTGCCTGGGTGCGGAATTACCGGGCTGACTAGTTGGGAGAGACTACGCGTGGCGATTACAGAGGAACGTCTGGGACAAGAAATCTGGGCGGACCTGCAAAGCAACGTGCAGGAGCGCATCCATGGCGCACTCCTGATGCTGAGCGAGCGCGAGAAACAGATCGCAATCATCGACCTCGTGCGCATGGTGGCTACACCCGGCCAATATACCGTTGTGGAACGGGTCTCCGTGGGCAAGGCGTTGTCATTTCTAGGCGACCCACGCATTCGCACACTTGATCCTGCGCTGGCCCGCGTCCCTGGGGGCGCCTTCACTATGGGCACCGATAGCGAGTCTGTAGACGAGACTGTGGACCAATTCCAGGAGGATTCGAGTGATCCGATGCCGGAGCATCAGACGCAGCGAGGCCAAGCTCTCATGGAAACGCCGGCACGTACCGTCGAGCTTCCTCCGTTTTATATTGGAAAATTCCTTGTAACGAACCTCGACTTCCGTTCCCTTGTGCTTGCCGGCGGCGCGTCGCCGCGAGAGTACTGGGACGGCACAGCCATAGATCCCTGGATTCAGAATCAGCCGGTGCGCGATGTCACGTGGGATGAAGCGGTCGCGTATTGCGATTGGTTGGCGAGTGCAACCGGACGTCCCTATCGACTGCCTACGGAAGAAGAATGGGAGAAAGCTGCGCGGGGCACAGACGCGAGGCCATTTCCGTGGGGGGAGACTTTCGGCTACATGTGCGCCAATACCTGGGAGGGCGGCCTGGCCGGTCCCACGCCCGTTGGAGTGTATCCTGATGGGGTAAGTCCTTACGGTGCTCTGGACATGTCGGGGAACGTAGCGGAGTGGACAGCTTCATTCATAGGAACGTATCCCGGCTCCGTTGGCAGCAAAGTAATCGCTGCTCAGGTGGTAGATTATGGCCGTTATCGCGTCGTGCGCGGAGGATGCTGGCGCGATAGCCAGCAGCAAGTGCGGAGTGCCGGCCGCGGAAACCCGGTGGGTCCGCAGGCGCATGCGCTTGGTTTTCGTGTGGCTCTTGACGAACAAAAATAGCAGAAGAAACCGTTCGATGGAGAGGCAAGTTAGGTAATCCCGATTACTTGACGATGGTGAAAATCGTGTGCTAGGGTACACTGTAATATGGTGCGCAGGGTGGCCGTGAGGTAATCAATGGTGGTTGGGTTGGGTTTGGATTCGGTTTTTGGCAGGCATTTGGCAAGAGTTTTATCGCGCTAAGCATAAGGGTGGAAATAGATGAGTATCCTGGAGAGAACAATAAACGGGCTTCAGGCAGCAATGAGGAAGTCCATCACGATGCGCAATCTGCGTTCGTGGTCTGTCTGGACCAATGTTGGGCTCGTTGTGATGCTGGTGACGATCTCCATCCCTACAGCGGCCTCCGCTGCCATCTATCCACAAGCGGCACAACCGAAGGACGCTGAAGAAGAGGAAGACGGGGAAAAGCAGGGAACATTCATTACGCATGCTACTGGCGTAATCGAAGTTAAGCTTGAGCCCAACTATGCGGAAACGCTTGAGACCTATGCGAAGAACGGTTATGAGTGGGTTGAGAATACCGAAGTTTCAATTGACCACACGAACTACGTTCGGCACCGCGGCAATGAACCGGAAATAATGAGCGAGCTCGGTGGTAAGACGGGCGATATTCTCAATTGGCAGGAAGAAACCGAGTGGATGGAGTGGAGAGTAACGGTACCGAAAACCGGTCTCTACAACCTTGAAATGGAGTATTACCCATTAGCGGGTAAGCGGGCTTCCATCCAACGGCGCATCCAGATAGATGGCGAATTTCCGTTCCAAGAGGCGCGGCGCTTTGTATTAGTACGGTTTTGGAATGACAAGGGCTTGCCAACCACCGATAACCAGGGCAACGACCGCCGGCCGGGCCAATTCGAGGTGCCGCGTTGGGAGACGGTGCGGCTTATCGATGGCGACGGCATGTATCCTTGGCCCTTCGACTTCTACTTGACCGAAGGCGAGCACGTTATCCGCTTAATCACGGTGCGCGAGCCGATTGCAATTCGAAGCTTGCGGTTTGTATCGCCTTCGCGGCCGCCCACGTACGCCGAAGTTCTCAAGATGTATGAAGAACGCGGCTACGAGAGTGCGGGCGAGACTCTCATTCGTCATCAGGCCGAGCTGCCGGTGGAACGCACGGAAGCTACTATTCGTATGGAATACACTTCCGGCCCCCTAGTGGACCCGTATTCCGCCGGTTACGTGCGACTGAACGCGTATGGCTCGTATCGCTGGCGCCGGGCGCTGCAGGCCGCCACGTGGGAATTTGAGGTGCCGGAAGACGGCCTCTATAAGATTGCCTGGCGGCGCTGGCAGGCCTACGCAAGCTTCTTGCCTTCCGCGAGACGGATTCTCATTGACGGCAAGGTGCCGTTCCAAGAGCTCAACAACTTCCTGTTCACACCCGACAATGACCGTGACTGGCGCATTGTGCCGTTTGGTGAACAGGCAGGGGAGGGGGAACCGTACCTCTTCTACCTTGAGAAGGGTAAGCACACCCTAACGATGGAGGTTACGGTCGGTCCGTCGGCGGAGACTATTCGCGCCATCAATAAGGTTGTAACCGACCTTTCCATTATGGTGCGCGAGATCACAATGATTACGGGCGTTAATCCCGATCCGTACATGGAATTTGACCTTACTTCACGTATTCCGACGCTGGTGCCACGGTTGGTCACGAACTATGAGTTGCTTCGAGACCAAGTGGGCCACATGACAGAGGTCAACAACGGCGTGAAGCCGAATGTGGCCAATGTGCTGGGAGAAGTGGCCTTCCAGTTGGAAGACATGGCCCGCGATCCTGAAAGCATGTCGCGCCGGCTCAGCGACCTTAGCGCGAGCCAGGGCCGGCTCTCACAGTGGCTGTTGTACTTGCGAGAGCACCCGTTGTGGCTGGACTATTTGCTGATTACGAATCCCGAGATGGAACTCCCGGTAGGCAAGGCAAACATTTTCTTGAAGTCCTGGGCAGGCTTCATGAACTTCTTGAGTTCATTTGTCCGCAACTACTACGGTGTTGGTTCGATCTACGGTGATGATGAAAAAACCATTACGGTGTGGGTGGCACGCGGCCGTGAGTGGGGCATGATCATGAAGGACATGACCGAAGATGACTTCACGCCAGCGAGTGGCATCAATGTCAACCTACAGGTATTCCCGCCGGCACAGCTTAGCGCGGGGTCGGTAAATGTGTTACTCCTCTCCGTAGCCAGCGGTGTGACGCCGGATGTGGCGACAGGTGTACTGCCTGACGTGCCGGTAGAGTTTGCTATCCGTAACGGCGTTGCCAACATGAATAAGTTCTTGGACTATCAGGAGGTGGCAACGCGATTCCGTCCAGGGGCGCTCTTGCCCTTCCGTTGGGAGGGCGGAGACTACGCAATCCCGGAAACGCAGGACTTCTTGATGATGTTCTACCGCACGGACATCTTCAATGAGTTGGGTCTGACTCCGCCCGACACGTGGGAAGATTTATACAACATGATCTGGCTGCTTCAGCAGCGCGGCATGGACTTCTTCTTCCCGCCGGTTGGCGTGTCCGCGGGCGGGGGCATCTACGGTTTGGCTGAGTCCCTTGTGCCGGGGTTCCTGCCTTTCCTCTACCAAAACGGCGGAGACTTCTATACCGATAGAGGACTGAGCGCCCTTGACTCGCCGGAAGCCTTGGCCGGCTTCCGTGAATGGACCGAACTCTACACGAATTACAAGATCACACAGCAAGCCGACTTCTATAACCGCATGAGGACCGGCGAGATGCCGATTGGCGTCTCCGGCTTCTTTACCTACGTTCTCTTGTCCGTTGCGGCGCCGGAGCTTGAAGGCCGCTGGGAAATGCTCCCGCTTCCCGGAAAACGCCGACCAGACGGACAAGTAGACCGGACCTCAGGCGGCTATGGTCAAGCCGTGGTGATCATGGATAATTCAGATAAACAAGACATGGCCTGGGAGTGGTCGAAATGGTGGACGTCTGAGCGGGCCCAAGCGCGATTCGGCGAAGAGCTCGAGGCCCTGATTGGCACGGAGGCCCGCTGGAATACGGCGAATGTTAAAGCCCTAAACCAGCTTCCCTTCCCACAAAAGGACATCGAATCTATCCAGGAGCAATGGCGCTGGTTTAAGGAGCAACCCGTCACATTGGGTGGATACTTTACACCGCGCCACATCATCAATGCTTGGAACCGCGTGGTGCTTCAAGGGTGGAACGCACGTGAAGCCCTCGAAGAAGCAGTCAAGCAGATCGACCGCGAGTTGATTCGCAAGCGCGAGGAGTTTGGCTTGCCGGTTGATCTCAGTAAGACGAAAGGGGGTCTGGAATAATGGCCGAGGTGAAGAGTAGCGGCACAGGCTCTGACACCGCGACGCAGCCGCGAGCGGTCGCAGCGCCAAAGACAGGTATGCAACGAATCTTCGGCCAGTACGGAGTTTCCTACGCGTTCCTGCTGCCCTACATGATATTCTTCTTTGCATTCCTGATCATTCCGGTCGGGGTTGCTATCTGGCTTAGCTTTACGTATTTCAACATGCTGGAGGCGCCGCGCGTAATTGGCTGGTCCAATTACCGATTGCTCTTCCTGGAAGACGATATTTTTGTCCTCTCGATCAGGAATACGCTCTTCTTTGCCTTCATTACGGGCCCGGTAAGTTTGACGGCCTCTTTCTTGCTCGCTTGGTTCATCAACCAGATTCGGGTGCGTACGCTCTACGCTTTGGCGTTCTATGCGCCTTCGCTGACGAGCGCCATTGCAATGGCGGTTGTGTGGCGGATTGTCTTTTCCGGCGACCGCTACGGGTACATGAACTATTTCCTAATGCGCTTGGGTTTCATCCAGGAGCCGTTCCTGTGGCTTATCGATCAGCGAACTATGTTGCCGGTGATCATGTTCGTCATGTTGTGGATGAGTATGGGCAACAATTTCCTGGTCTTCTTGGCCGGTTTGCAGACGGTGAATACCGAGCTGTACGAGGCTGGCAAGGTAGACGGTATCGCCCATCCATTGCAGGAAATGTGGTATATTACTCTGCCATCGATGAAACCGCAGGTGCTCTTTGGCGTTATCAACGCGGTAGTGCTTATGTTCTCGGCTGGATTTGAGATTTCACTATCTCTTGCCGGTCTCCCCAGCCCGCTCTACGCAGCGCACATGATCTTGTCGCACCTGTATGATTATGCCTTTATCCGTTTTGAGATGGGGTATGCGGCCGCTATTGCCGTGATACTTTTCATCATCACCTTCGGTGTCGGGCAGGGCGCCTTGCGTCTGCTTTCAACCAAGGATGAGTAGGAAAGGAAGGGGAAGCGGTAAATGATAATTCGAGTTGGCCGATTCAAGATGACGAGCGGTGAGTTTACGACCATCGCGGCTTTGACAATTCTCGCCGCGTTCATGTCGTTGCCACTGATCTTCGTCGTTTCGCACGCACTAAAGCCTATTGATGAGCTTTTCCTATTTCCGCCGCGCTTTATCGTGCGCAATCCCACTTTGCGTAATTTCCAAGACCTGCTCATTGCGACATATTCCTTGAATGTGCCGTTCATTCGATACATATTCAATAGTGTATTTGTCGCATTCTGCACGGTCGTAGGTGGTGTGTTGCTGGCGAGCCTGGCGGCCTATCCGCTGGCAAAACACAACTTCCCGGGACGCAATGCCATGTTCATGGTGGTTATTGCGGCGCTCATGTTCACGCCGCAGGTGACTGCGATCCCGCGGTACCTCGTGGTTTATCAGCTTGGCATCATCGACACCTACTTTGCGCTGGTCCTCCCCAATCTGGCGATCCCTTACGCGCTCTTCTTGATGAAACAGTTCATGGAGCAGATACCGGGGGCACTCATTGAGTCGGCTAAGATAGACGGCGCTACAGAGTGGACTGTATTTTGGCGGGTCGTCATGCCTTTGGTAACACCGGCCTGGGCAACGTTGGTGATTATAATTTTTGTTGCTACCTGGAATGACATTTGGGGGCCATTGGTGTTTACGCGTACGGAATCGATGCGGACCTTGCCTATCGCTCTGCAGACGTTGATTAGCCAGGGTTCTGTGGCGCGCCAAGGCGCATATGCCGCGGCGACATTCATCATGATCACGCCGCCGGTGGTCCTCTTTACTTTGGTGCAGCGGCGCGTTATTGCTACAATGGCACACTCGGGGATTAAGGCGTAACTGCGCGACAGACAGCAACATTACCAATAGTGGGTAAGGGAATGGCAACAATGTTTGGACACAAAGGGTCAAGACTAAAGGCACTGCTGGCGGTGCTGGCGGCGGTATGGCTTGTCTTTACGTCGGCCGGCACGGCTTCTGCTTTGGAGCTTGATCCAAAGTTGTCGTACACAATCGATCCCCGCAATCAACGGGTGCCGTCCCCGCTCCCCTATATTTTTGAGAAAGAAATCAACGGCATCCACCTCCCGACAGGCGCCTTCAAAGAGCCTTCGGACCTCTACCTCGACCACGAGGAGAACCTGTGGCTCGCCGACACTGGGAATGATCGGGTACTCAAATTCTCACAGGAAGGCGAGTACCTTATGGAGATTAGCAACCTGAGCAAGCCGGAAGGTGTCTACGTCGATCCTGACGGAAACATCTTTGTTGCTGACACAGGCAATAACCGCATTCTCCGGTTGGACCCCGAGGGCAACTTCGTTGATGAGTTCTTCAAGCCTGAGACTACTCTGGTTCCTATCGATCATACGTTTGCTCCTAGCAAGCTCGTGGTGGACCGGAGTGGACGCATTTACACGCTTGAGGCAGGGAGCAACCTTGGCATCATTGTGCTCGATGGTGAGGGCAACTTCCGCGGCTTCTTTGGGGCTACGCGTCTGGACTTTAGCCTGCGCCGTTTGATTGTGAGCATGTTTGCGACGCAGGAGCAGCGCCGCAAGATCTTCCTGCCACAGCCGACGCCGCACTCGAATCTTTACCTTTCCGAAGACGGCTTCCTCTACACCGTCGTGGCTACGGCGGTAAAGGATCAATTGCAGAAGCTCAGCCCGGTGGGAGTGAACGTCTATCCCCACTCGACGTCTGTGGCCATTTACATGCGCTTCTTCAAGGAAGATTCGCTCAAATTCTATGGCGAACGTGAAGGGGCGGGTAGGCGCACTCAGTTCCCGCGTTTCTCCGATGTAAACGTCAATGAGGCGGGCATCATTACGGTGGTAGACGCCAACTCTGCGAAAGTCTATCAATACGACCAAGATGGTGAGCCGTTGCTCGCGTTTGGCGGCCGTGGGGTACAGCAGGGGCAGCTTGGGTATCCCACCAGCGTGGTGACGGATGCCGCCGGTTCCCTGTATATTTTGGATGCAATTCGTAACAACATTCAGGTATATCGTCCCACGCTCTTTGCACGGCTTGTGCACTCAGCGAGTAAGTTCTATTGGGACGGCCGCTACGATGAGGCAGCGAATCTTTGGCAGCAGGTGCTGAAGCTCGATGCCAATATGTATCTCGCCCATAGCGCGTTGGGGAAGGCCCTCTACCGTCAGGAACGGTACCAGGACGCGATGGTCGAGTATTTCAGAGGCTACGATAAGGATGAATACGCCAAGGCCTACTCGGAGGCACGATATCTGTGGATGCGTGCGAACTTCGGTTTGTTCATGCTCTACCTGTTCTTGGGTATCGGTGCGATCATAGTTATTCCACGTGGTACGCGTCGGGTATTTGAATTTGGATTCGAACGTGGAATCCTAAAGCGGGAAAGCACCTGGTTCAAGATCTATCGCCAAGCGGTTGGAGTCCTGCGGGACCCGATGGAGACGTTCTGGGCATTGCGCGAAGATTCGACGTGGTGGACTGTGTGGACGTTATTGGGGTTAGCCATCATTGTGCGCATGCTAACGCTCAATACTGTCAGCTTTCACTTCTCGGCGATTGATCCCGAGGACATCAATTTCGTACTGGAAGTTTCCCGCATACTCGTGCCGTTCGTTGTCTGGGTAGTTGCGAACTACGGCGTGAGTGCCATTTTCTACGGTGAGGGTTCCCCGAAGGTGGTGGCAGCGACAACTGCATACTGCCTGCAGCCCTATATCTTGATTGCACTGCCGCTGGCACTGGTTTCAAACGTGCTTACCAAGGATGAGGATGCCTTGTACGGCTTTGCGCAGACCGCCATGTACTGGTGGATGGGTGTCCTGATCTACTTACAAGTGAAAGTGGTGCACGACTTTGAATTCAAGCGTGCAGCAGGTGTGAGTTTCTTGAATATATTGGGTATGGTTGCAATCTTTGGCATCTCCGCCCTTAGCTACTTTATGTCGTCGCGGGTGATCCGCTTCTTATGGGAGGTCATTTATGAAGTTGTCACTCGCTAAGGTGTGGCGTGTCGTACGGTATTTCGTACCGCTAGTTCTGCTCTTCACCATACTGCCCATCACACCGGCGACTGCCGCTCCGGTCTTGGATCCGGCGAAAGAGCTCGGCCCGGAGTTTGAACAAGTGAGCAAGGTTGAGCACCTCTCGCTCTTCCTTAACAAAGAGAATTCACAACTGGCAGTGTTCGATGACCGTGAAAATGGACGGCTGTGGCGAAGTTCGCCCATTCTCGAGAATCCGGAAGCGGTTTCCGATTCTATCAAGGCCCGTCTGAACTCGGTTGTCATTGTCGAGTACACGGACAGAGTGCGTACGCAGACCCGAGTGGCAGATATCATCTCCGACCTGCCGAAGATGACCTTTACCCCCATCGACGGCGGCATCAAGGTTGACTATCTGTTCGAAGAGTTGAATATCGGCTTTACCATTGACTATTGGCTGGAAGATGATCGCCTTGTCGTGGCTGTGGCCGATGACAGTGTGCGTGAGACGGAAGAACGCTTGTTGGTTACGTTGGACATCATGCCTTTTCTCGGGGCTGCTTCCAACGAGGAAAAGGGATACCTCTTCGTGCCGGACGGCCCTGGCGCAATCGTGCACTTCCGACCGGAACAACCTGAATATCGACATAACTTCCTAGCTGAGGTCTATGGGCCGGCGCTCTTCTCGTTCGAGCCTGAACAGCAGCAGGGCCCAATCCCAGTGCCTGTCTTTGGCTTGGTGCGTGGTGAAACGGCATTTACGGGTATTGTCACCAAGGGCGACATGGACGTAAATATCAGTGCCGCGCTGAGCTACACTGCGCTTGGCTATAATCGTATTTCCGGCCAGTTTATTTTTAGACGAAAAGCGCCGTTCCCATTGCGGCGTGCGTCTTTTGTGACGCGCTTTGAGCAGGAGCGGGTTGAGGGCGACCGTGAACTAAAGTATGCGTTCCTGCGCGGCTATGACGCGACATATGTAGGCATGGCAAAGACCTACCGCGAATTCTTGATGAACGAGCGCGGCCTCCAAAGA
Organism: Chloroflexota bacterium; assembly: GCA_965207135.1. Lineage (GTDB taxonomy): Bacteria > Chloroflexota > UBA11872 > VXOZ01 > VXOZ01 > VXOZ01. Next base: position 1,004,499 of record OZ242272.1, read on the forward strand.
CTTGAGGAACCAGCGCCCTTCCTCCATTTGCGGATCTTCATGGCCATGCAACGACAGGCCTTTCCACGCGACCAGTTCATCAAGATGACCACGTTCGATGAGGCTTTGGCGATGCTGAAGACTCTCAGGGATGAGCGAGGTTTGGAAAACCTCCGGGTTACTCTTGTGGGCTGGAATCAGGATGGCTATGACTGGTCATTGCCCAAACGGCTGCCGCCGGAAGGCAGACTTGGTGGCGATGAGGGTCTTCGCTCTGTAGCAAATTATGCCAATGCGAACAACATACCGCTTTACTTGGAAGACAATTACCTCTTCGGTTTCCGCAACATTGACTCCTTCTTCCGGTTCAATCCGCTTACTGATGTGATACGGGGAGCCAATCGATTGCCGATCACGACCAATTATGTTGGCTTTAAGCGGAAAGAAGACGAGCCGCATACCGAGGTTCAGCTACTGCGTCCGGAAATTGCGCGCGACCGGTACGCTAAAGACGATATTGCGAAAATGAAGGATTATGGTGTATCCGGGGTTGAATTCCGTTTCTTTGGGAAAGTGGCACTTAACCACTATCCCATCCTCTTTTCCGGTAGATCGTCATTTACCGTCGGTCTGAGATTGATTGGTTTGACCGCACTTGTGTGGCTTGGCTTGTACACTGTCTTGATTGGGACTCGTCGGCCCGGCGACACCATATTCGGTCAATTTGCTGGCGGACCCATCTGGCGGCCCATTGCCACTGCCGCGCTCTTGGTTGTCTTGTTGGGAGGCTTGTTCCTTGAGATTCGGGGCTTGCAACAGCCGGTTGACACTGCGAGAGGTGGCGAGAAATTGAGTCGGCAGGACTTTGTGGATGTGTGGAAAGACATAATCGAGATTAGTAAGCAGGAGACCGGGACGGCTGTGGTTCAGGGCGCAAATGCCTATATGCTCGATACCACTGACTTCTTCACTCGTGTGCCACTGGATCGCTACAATTATGTGTTCAGCGAGGAAACGGTGCCGTTCTTCCCGCTGGCGGTGCACGGGCTCGTGCGCTATACGGGCGATGAGAGCAACCTTCGCAGTGACCGCGATGAGTTCCTGCGGGCCATAGAATATGGCGCTCTGCCGACCTTTGAGTTAACGTCTAATCCAAGCGTTCTCTTGACGCGGACCCAGTACAATCGTCTCTATTCTTCCCGGTTCGCTGATTGGGAGCCTCAGATTGTCGACGAGTATGAGTTGTTTATCAGGCAACTGGGCTACACGGTAAATCTGCTAATGGATGACCATAGACAGATAGCCGATGGCGTCTATGAAACCGTGTATGAGGATGGTACGCGTGTGATTGTAAACTACAAGACGCGTCGCTATACTGACGGCGAACACGCGGTCGAGGGCCAGAATTATCTCATTATTCCGCCGCGGAGGTAACGACTATGCAATTTGAAGATAATTATATGTGGGTCTTGATACTCACCGGGCTGGCTTTTGTTGTGCCGGCGAGCATCCTGTCGTTCCGCGTTGTCCTGTCGGCGGTGGGTGTGCGCCTGACCTATAAGGTGCAGCGTGCTATGGACGGGTACTTCTACATCAGCACGTGGATTGTGGGCTTCATGATCTTTCTTGCCTGGCCGCTGTTTCAGTCGCTCTACGTCAGCTTCCATAATGTAAAGATCACGAGTTCTGAACTCAAGCTGACCTTTATTGGGTGGGAGAATTACGCTGAGCCATTCTTGGAAGACATTCACTTCCTGCCGCTATTTACCAAGACGGTTGCGAATCTGCTGACGGACCTGCCAATTATTCTGGTGTTTTCATTGTTTGTCTCCATCTTGGTTGTGCAGGATCTGCCTGGTCGCGGCGTATTCCGCATGCTGCTCTTTATGCCGGTCGTGATTGGCTCGGCGATTGTCATTCGGCGCTTGTTTGGTGAGGGTGTAAGTACGGAAGCCATTGGCGTGAGTGTGCAAACGCTCAGCGAAGTGGTGTTTACCTACTTGCAGGGCACAATTGCGGATTGGGTTCTCGACTTGGTAAACCGGGTGACGCTGGTTCTCTGGCGAACCGGTGTACAGATCCTCATTTTTGTCGCGGGTCTGCATAGCATTCCGCTGACAATGCGTGAGGCAGCGAAGACCGACGGCGCCTCCGGCTGGCAGATCTTCTGGCGCATAACACTGCCCATGCTTTCGCCGGTCATCTTGGTCAACGTTGTATACACAATCGTGGATTCCTTTACCGACAACTTCAACGAGGTGCTTACCTACATTCAGACTGTGGGCCTGACCCGAGACTTCCGGCTTGGCTACGCGGCAGCTCTGGGCTGGATGTATTTTGCCTCCATCTTCCTCTTCATGGCGTTAGCGTTGGTGATCTCAAGCCGCTTCGTATTCTACGCGGGTGAACGGTAGGGAGTACCCTGGTATGGCTGAATCTGTATTTGTTATTCGACAGCGCCAAGGCGTACTGGGTGCACTGACATCACGGAAGTGGTGGGAGAATGCATTCCTCCGCCTCGCGACGTATATTATTCTGATAAATGTCTGCTTTGTTTTCCTCTTTCCAGTCATCTACATGTTCTCAACGTCGCTAAAGACGGTTGCAGACTTGGCTGACCTAACTGTGCTCTGGATTCCCCGCACCTTCTTCTGGAGGAATTATGAGCTTGCCATTAGCGGTATGCTCTATTGGCAGGCGGCGCGCAACAGCGTCATTATTTCGCTGGGTTCCGGCATTCTGCAGACCGTTGCCTGCTCGTTTGTAGCCTATGGTTTTGCTCGAATACCCTTTCCGGGACGTGATGTGCTCTTTCTATTGGTGCTGTTCACGTTCCTGGTGCCGCCACAGACCATCATCGTCCCTCTCTTTATCCTTTACCGAAACCTTGGGTTCATGGATACGTACTTCCCGTTCTTGATCCCTGCGCTGTTCGGTCATGGTCTGCGAGGCGCACTATTCATTCTTGTGTTCAGGCAGTTCTTCCGAAACTTGCCTTATGAGTTGGAGGATGCCGCGCGCATTGACGGCGCGGGACCCTTCAGCGTCTATTGGCGTATTATGCTGCCCTTAGCAGCCCCGGCCATTATCGTGGTGTTCCTGTTTTCTTTGGTGTGGCATTGGAACGACTTCTTCGAACCGACGATTTATCTCTTCGACCAAAACAACTTTACCCTGCCGTTGCGCTTGTCCATCTTGAGTGCCGCGTTGCTGCAAATGCTTGCCGGCCAAGGTGCAGGGGATGAGTTTAACGAAGCGGTTATCATGGCCGCGTCATTCCTTGTCGTTATGCCGCCCCTTGTGGTATACCTCTTTACCCAACGCTATTTCGTGGAGAGTGTGGACCGTACCGGCTTGGTTGAATGATCCGGCCGGGGAGTGTTTGTCCTAATTTCCAGGACGAATACTCTGGATGATGGGTAAAGGTGCGTAGCGCGTGGCTTTGCTTGACTCCGCGTATTGTTCAGGACCTGCAGGGCGCCAGACAACGGTACGCGTATTTGGCGCGGGCGCGTCTCTGAGGACCAGGTCTCACATCCCAACCTGCTCCAGTGCGCGCTTTAGGCAAGTGTCCAGTAAAGCCGCCGTTAATCGATTCAGCCTCTGGCCAAGTCCTTGTTCTTGATGCGGCCGCTGATGCCGGAGTCTGAAGCACAGCGCTACCAGAGGGGCAAGTGCTAGCGGAGGAGATCTAAGAACTGCGGTTCGAAACCTCGCTCTGTTGGTAGTTGGATTTCGGTCACTGCGGTATTGTCGGGTAGAATTCTTCCTCGTTCAGTAGAATACTCTGTTCATCTTCAATGGAGCCCTACAGGTACCAGCCGCAGAACCCGCCCAGACGCAAGCGGCGTCCCGCTTTTCTTGCATGGGTGGTGGCAATGGCCCTGGCCTTGGCGGGCGTGATGTTGCTTACCAGGCTTGCCCCTGAGCCGTCAGAAGCGATCATTACGGTTACTGAGAGTACACCTCTGCCCGCTGAAGAAGTGATTGCCACGGTTTCTCCGCCCCGCTCACACTTCTCCTTCACATGGCTGGAGGAAAACCCTGCCCCCGTTCTCGGCAACTTTACGGCGCAGTCTGCTATTCTTGTCGATCTTGCCACAAAGTCGGTCCTCTACGCGCACAATGAGGATGAACAGCGAGCGCCTGCCAGCACAACGAAAGTCCTCACCGCAATCATTGCTTTGGAGAACAGCGACGCCGGCCTGGAGATTGTGGTCTCACAGCGGGCAGCCGCTGCGGAGCCCAATGTAATGGGCCTGCAGGCTGGGGAAGTAGTGCCGTTGGAAATACTCCTGTACGGAATGATGCTTGATTCGGGCAATGATGCTGCAATTGCCGTTGCTGAGGGAACGTTGGGCTACGACGAGTTCATTGTGGCCATGAATGCCAAAGTCCAGGAGTTGGGTCTCCAAAACACGAAGTTTAGTAACCCGACCGGATTCGATGAAGACACCCTGCCGCATTACTCTTCGGCTCACGACCTAGCAGCGCTGGCAAAGTATGCGCTCGAGTGGACCCCCGCTATCATCGACTATGCCAGTGTGAAGCGTATAGAGTTCACTGCCACTGAGCAGCATGGCTGGTATGGGCCATGGAATCTCAATCGCCTGTTGTGGACGTACGCCGGTACTTACGGCCTAAAGCCAGGCTGGACTCCAAACGCCGGGTATTGTTTGGTGGCCGTCGCAGAGCGGAACGGACATCAATTGCTTGTCGTGGTGATGGGGTCACAGCAGCATTTCACCGATGCTGCCGTTTTGCTGGACTACGGCTTCGCGCAAATCAGCGCCTAACGGGTAGGGCCAGCAGATGAAAGGGTATTCCGGTCAGCAGGCGTTTCGCCACGGCTGAGCAGCCTTCCCCTTGATGAAAGTTCCGGTGCACTCTCGTCTTAGTGCAAGGCTGGCGACTTGGAGGTTTCCTCGAAGTGCCTAGAACACGAGATGCCGTGCGTAGATCTGCGGGACTATGCGGAGGGAGTTCCGGTAGAAGCGCCGGCTTCTTCGGATACGCTTATGCGGATGCTGCCGCCGCTGCTGCGAAGTTGTAGCCTGGCCTTGCCGGCTCCCAGCGATCCGCTGTATTGACCGGTGCCGTACCGGTTCCGAGCCTCGCCGGAGGCCCCGGGTACGTTTACGTCCACACCGCCGCCGGAAGATGCAGCGTCAATTGTTACCTCGGAATCTGCAGCTAAGACCAGCATCACTCCGCCACCGGCACTTTCAACGTGATGGTCCCCTTCGCGGAGATCGGCATGGTTGATGCCCACAGAGCCTCCAGCAGCTCTCACATCGAGACTCTTTACTCGTCCCTGCAGTGAAATCGGCCCGCCTGCAGAAACCGCCTGCAGCGACGGGATGTTGCCCACCACCCCGATAGCGCCACCAGAGGAATTCAGTTTGAGTTCCCCAGAAACCTCAGTAAGCTGAATCGACCCACCGGAGCTTGAGGCTTCCAGCGGCGTGGCTATACCATGCCCAGACATGCTGCCGCTCACAACCTGACAATTCAGAGAGCGCAGCGGAGGCAAGCGGAGAGAGACGTTCGGCACGCCGGCCCACACCGCATTCGCGTAGACGGAGAGCACGTACGTGTCCTCCAGCTTGAGTACAGACCACTCCCAATCGTGTCCTTCCCGGTCGAAGCTAACGTGTGCCTCTCCGGGCGCTTCCTCGATTGTGAGCGCACTGCCTTCGATGTCAACCACCATGCAGGCATCGGCTGGAATTGCAAATGACTGGCTCTGCATGTCTACAGGTGTGAAACCTTGTTCTTCGCGCTGCCTCTTGCGATTCAGTCCCCGCAGAGGCATGCGGATGCTCCCCCTTGGCAGATCAGTCACCGCGCGCGAGATGCGGTCCTCCACTTTAGAGAGCGTTTCGCCGAGAGAGCGTTCCACCTCTTCCCACCAGCTATTCTCCAATATCGACGAGAACCCGCCCCCTGCTCTATCATTGCCCTTGCCAATTGCACCGAGTAGGCGTTCTGCATCTTCTACGGAGATCTTGCCCTCGCGCAGCATTTCCAAAATCAAGCGTTCTTCATCGCCCATATTGCTACTCCTTGTGCGCGAGGCGGCTCAGTGCCTCTTCAACACTTAGCGCTCCGCTTTCGACTTCCTGCAGGGTGCGCAGGCGCTCAGCCTGTACCGCCGCGTCGTCTGAGGTCGGCCGGTGCCCGAGTTGGGCAATGATCTCTTCCAAGCGCGCGCGCACGGTGGGGTAAGAGACTCCCAGTTCTTTCTGCACCTCGCTCATGTTGCCGCGAGCGACCAGGAAGATTTCGACGAACCGCTGCTGTTCAGAGGTAAGCCGGTTGAATGGATTGAGATGAAAGTCCCCTTCCAACGCGACGTTGCACGACGAACACCGCAGTCGCTGTACAGTAAGCTCGCTAGAGCATACGGGGCAGCGCCCTAGCACTTCTGGCGTTTGGGAACTGCCCAAGATGTTCCGCATGGCGTGCCTCCCAGTTAAAAGTTGAAGGTTTCTAATCTCTATCTTTAGAAAAGATAGCAGATAATGTAGAAGTTGTCAACAGAAAGAGGCTTTGATTAGAAAACTGCATAATGTGGTTGAGTTTGTGAATTCTCGTCAACGAAGCGGGAGGCATCTCGGTCACCTTGCGAATCCCAGGTTAGGGGGCAGTCGCGCGGAGAGTGAGTGAAAAAGAACTGCGGAGAGACGTCGACGGGAGACGTGCCGATCTTGCGAGGTCCAGCAATGGAGCCACAGCGAATTGGCCCAAGGGTCTAGCTAGCCGCCAATTTGAGACATGGTGCGGTTTGCGCGCTGGAAGAACTCACCTTCGTTGATGCGGTGCTTGAGTTCTTTCTGCCAAATGGCTGCCCGGATGACGTGCTCGAGCTCACTGTCGCTGGCGCCGTCGCGCATGGGCGAGCGCAGATCAGTTTCGCGCACTGAGAAGAGGCAAGTGCGCAGCATGCCTTCGGCGGTGAGCCGAATGCGATTGCAGGTGGCGCAGAATGGTTCACTTACGGGGTTTATGAAGCCAATCTCGCCATTGTCGTCGGCAAACCGGTAAACACGCGAGGTCGATGAGGGATCGGTGGGTACGGGCATAAGCGGGACGGGCATGGCGTTGTTGATGATGTCCAAGATTTCGCCGCCGGTAAGCACTTTTTCTTCGCGCCAAATGCCGTCGGCATCCAAGGGCATGAATTCTATGAAGCGCACTACGTAGGACTTGCGCCGCGCCAATTCGGCAAATGCGACCACCTCACCTTCCGTAAAGCCGCGAATTCCCACGCAGTTCAGCTTTATAGGGCTGATGGAAGGATATTTCTCAAGCTCTTCAAGACCTTCTAGTACAGCTTCCAGCGCATTTCGGCGCGTCATATACGCGAATTGCTTGGGGACCAGGCTATCTAAGCTCACGTTGATGCGGGTAAGCCCAGCTTCGGCCAGCGGCTTGGCAAGTGACTTCAGGCGGAAACCGTTGGTAGTAATAGAGAGGCTTTCCAGTTCATCGATGTCCCGCAGGCGACTGATGAGATAGGGAAGATCTTTGCGTACGGTGGGCTCGCCACCGGTAATGCGGATGTCCCTGATGCCTAGCTGAACGAACAACCGGGCCAGCCGCTCAACTTCCTCATACGTCAGGATCTCATCGCGGGGCACCCACTGCATCATCTCTTCAGGCATGCAGTAGCGGCAGCGAAAATTGCAGCGGTCCGTTATTGAGATGCGCAGATTCTCTATCTGCCGACCAAAACTGTCAATCAGCGGCTGCATGCGACAGTCTCCCAACTGTGTCCTCTCGCACCGGTCATGCGCACAGGTGCAATCCGCGCGCTAGAGTGCAATTCGCTTCCAACGTGTCTTACTCGCCATCAGGGCCACTAGAACACTTAAATTCATCTTGAGGTCAAGAAATAAGTGATGTTTCTTTGGCTCTTTAATCTCATTATAGCGCAGGACTGCCGCTCACGTTGCAAGTGTAGTAAGCGCATGAGTAACGGCTTTGTCTTGCTCCGGTAGGACGGTACGTGGGTCCAGAATGGCGGCATCGTCTTCGATTCGCACCACAATTGGCGGCGATTCGGAACCGAGTTGGTCTGCCAGCCAATCAGGGGAGTGCGCAGTAGAATTCAGCCTGAGCACCCAAGTAGGCAAGGTCTCACCAGGCAGGGCTCCTCCGCCAATTGCGGACACACTTGATACCACCGTCGCGATCATTGAAGTAGCGTTGGCGGCGGCAAGCGCGCGCTGCCAGGCGCGCGCCCTGCGCTTGAGCCTGTCTGTGTCCGCGGCAATCATCTGCCAGACGGGCAGATGTGTGAGCGCTTCCTGCTTGCGGTAGTGGGTCAGCGTAGCTTCCAGGCCTGCAATAGTCGTCTTGTCGAGCCTAAGAGCGCGCGCGAGTGGATGCTGCTTTAGTGCCGCTATCCGGTCGCTCCGGCCTACAATCAGTCCTCCTTGTGGCCCGCCGAGCAGTTTGTCGCCAGAGAAACTCACTACGGCGCAACCGGCGGCAACTGTTTCTTGCACGGTGGGTTCGCGGTGAAGCCCGTGTGCAGCCGTATCGAGAAGCGAGCCACTGCCCAGGTCATAGAGGACAGGCACGTCCCGTTGCTGCGCCTGCGCTACCAAGGAGCCCAGCTCAGGTTCATGGGTGAATCCCACTACGCGGAAATTGCTGGAATGGACGCGTAGAATGGCCGCAGTCGCCGGCGTAATCGCTCGCATGTAGTCTTCGACATAGGTGCGGTTGGTTGTTCCTACTTCGACCAAGCGCGCGCCGCTTTGCCGGAGCACGTCGGGAATACGGAACCCGCCGCCAATCTCGACCGCTTCGCCGCGGGAGATGATTACTTCCTTGCCTGCCGCCAATGCGCTCAGCACGAGAAAGATCGCGGCGGCGTTGTTGTTGACTGCGAGGGCATCTTCCGCCCCCGTAAGGTCCGTGAGTGAGGCGACGAGGTGCGCGTAACGAGAGCCGCGGGCGCCGGCGTCGAGGTCGAACTCCAGGTTAGTGTAGCCGGCACTCACCGACGCCATAGCCTGGATCGCGGCCCGGCTCAGGGGCGCGCGTCCCAGATTGGTATGCAGAATGACGCCGGTCGCGTTGATGACAGGCTGGAGAGAAGGGAGAAACTCATTCAACGCGGCGCGCTGCAAGCTTTGAGCCAGCGCTTCGAGCGTAGGGACAGCCTCCCCGGCGAGGATGCTACTGCGAGCTGAATCGAGCACGGTGCGCGCGAGATCGACTTGAAGGTCGTGCGACAAACTGAGGTCTAGAGACTGCACGGCGGGCGCGGCGAGCAGACGGTCTACGCTTGGTAGTTGGCGGAGGGCGTGCCTACGCGCCGTACTTGGCGAGTTTTTGCGCATGGCCCATAGCCAGTTGCATTGCATCTTGTGCCGGGAAGCGGCCCAGGCTGCCCTGCACGAGCGTGCGCTCTGTAAACTCGGAGACGCTGTCGCTTATGCAGGTATTGCTATACAGGGCAAACGGCACCGGATGCCACGAATGCCCGCTGAGCGCCGAAGGCGAGGAGTGGTCACCGGTGATTACGAAGACATCCGGTTGGAGCCGGAGCAGGGCTGGAATTAGGCTGTCGATCTCTTCGAGCACCTGGACTTTCTTGTTGAAGTCGCCGTCTTCACCGGCAGTGTCCGTGGCTTTCACATGAAAGTAGAAGAAGTCGTAGTCATCCCAGTCTTGCTGCAGCGTCTCAAACTCATCCCAGATCGTGTCTCCGGTCTCCAGCACCTCCATGCCCACCAGCTTGGCCAGGCCGCGGTACATTGGGTATGTGGCAATCGCGCCGGGCGTGAGCTTGTAAATTTGCGGCATGGTTGGAATTGCGGGCAGGCCCGCGGCGCCGCGCAACAAGAGCGCGTTCGCAGGGTCCTGTCCCTGTAACACCAGGGCGGCCTCGGAGAGAAAGCCATTGACGATCTGTGCCATGGGGGCGGCATCTTCATGGGTCGGTTCAGCCGCCAGTGGCGGAACGCCGGTGCGTTGCGGGTCGGTATCGGTCACGTAGTCAGAGAGGCCTTCCCCGCGAAACACAACCAAGGCCCGGTGGCCGGATTCAGTCTCGACGAATACTTCCACCTCGGGCAGGTGAATGTGCCGCAGGAGCGCGCAGAGCTCGCGGTTTACTTCAGTGGCAAGACGGCCCGCGCGACGGTCAGAGATGTCTCCTCTCTTGTCGACGGTGGCAAAATTCGCGCGAAAGCAAACGTCGTTTGACTCGATAGGAAAGTCAATGCCTAGCGCGGAGAGAACCCCGCGGCCGATATCGTACTTGATGGGGTTGTACCCAAAGAGCGCGAGATGTGAGGGGCCGCTGCCGGGCGTGATACCGGGCGCGATCGGATCTGTGGCACCGCAGATGGAGAGGCCGGCGAACCGATCGAGGTTTGGGATTCGAGCCATCTCCAGCTCAGACTTGCCGACCTCCGGGTGCGGCATGCCGCCCAAGCCGTCCAATACAAGAAATAGGATTTTGGAAGGCGTTTGCTCGGAAAGGTTTTGAATGAGTGCAAGTGGTACCACAGAAGTCCCCTGCCAGCCGGTGTTTGACGCTCCAAGCGCCATACTAGCAGTAAGTGTTGGCGCTGTCCATGAATTGAGTTAGTTGCCAGGAAGGAGCCTCAGAATGAGAGGGCCGGATGCCTGAAGAATGCCCGTCAAGGAGGCTATGCTCACAAGGACTCTCGCAGCCTAGACGCGCCTGAGCAACACTCACGCCCCTTGGTGGGCCAACTTTTAGTCGCTAGCGTTTGGCTGGACGAGAAAAGGCAATTTACGCACACCTCGTCCACCCGGGGGCGAGTCACCCTGAATCTGGCGACGGATATGCGGAGTCCGACCAAGAGGCCCTTATGTGAAAGTGCCGGCTACGAGCACTGTTGGAGTGCGGCGAAGTTGTCATCTTCGTCGCGCGCATTGAGCGGCTCGTTGACGACCTTGCCTTGGATTACGCCGTTCTTGTCGATAATGAATGTGCCGCGCGTGGCGAAGCCCATTTCCTCCACGAATACGCCATACTGGCGAGCCACGGCCCCGTGCGGCCAGAAGTCGGCCAAAAACGTGGCGGGAAAGTTATTCTCGTCCTTATAGTGCTTGAGAGTCCACTTGGTATCGGTGGAGATCCCAATGACAGCGGCATCACTGGCGTCATAGCGACCGGCATTGGCGGCAATGCCGCGAAACTCACCGTCACAGATGCTGCTGAATGCGCCCACGTAAAAGACGAGCACGACGTTTTGCTTGCCGCGATAGTCCGAGAGCGATACATCGTCGCCGTCTTGATTAGCAAGTGTAAAGTCCGGCGCAACTTGGCCGACTTCGGTTCCTTCTGCTGCCATCGCATTACCTCCTCAGTGGTAGCAAGGCGTTAGCCGCGAACTGCGGCCAAACACTCTGGTTTACGTCTCACATTACGCACAACTAATACTGGTCATATTCTACGAAAATCCGCACTTACAGGAAAGGGCTCAGTCGCGTTTATGAGCCAAGTTTTGGCCCTCTGCCATGAATACTGCTGCTAAAACGACTTTCCACACAATTTCTGTTCAGCCCAAGGTGAGGTTGACTATCAAAGTAGACTGCGTGATCGGTTTCACACGCCTGCAAGCAATTATGAGCGGAGGAAGTTGAGCACCGGTGCAATTGCCACGAGAATGGCAACTGCAAACGGCATGCCGATAGCGGACAGTTCAAATCCTTGTGTGCTGCTCGACTTCAGCCTAGGCGGCTCCTGGATGGAATGTACTTGAAGGCATTGAACTGTCGTGCGCTCTTGTTGGCATGCCGACGGCTTAGCGCTGGCCGTCTGTGCGGCAATTTCTGTCGACTAAGCTGTTCCGCGCCAGTCGCCGAATCTCGACCGCTGCACACGTTCTGTTTGTGGTAAGCCATTTCAGATCTTCACTGTTGGTCAGCGGCCAGCAAAGTCGACGAAAACCGGACTAGACCACGCCATTTCCATGTCTGACTGTATGACCCGTACCCAATACGGGTTTACGCCCGGTTGAGGCGCAGGGTCAGTGAAGGTGAATGCGGCAGATTGCGGCCCGCCGGACGGAGCGAGCGCAACCGTGACTTTGCGGTCGAGCGCCCCGACTGGATACTCCTTAGGTCCCGCGACGAGGTCTTGAACTGGGATGGCAAAGCCAAGAGACTCGGCGGGCGCCTGCGCCAGTACCTGCGGTCCCCCCTTGCCGTAAGCGCCGAAGCTCGGGCGACTGATGAGCGCGGTGCTGGTGGTGAACGCGAGCGTTGCGTCTGCACCGTGGTCCAAGGTCAAGACAACTCCGCTGCGGTAGCCGCACGCTACAGAGTGCCACCGCAAGCTGCGGTCGGTAACGTCAGAGAGAAAGGAGCGCGGGCTGTCAAAGCGGATCGTGTCTACGGCCGTAATTGTGCTCTTAGTAACCGTTGCAGACCCTTCCCAGACTACGCCTGAGTAGCTGGACTTGCGGCTGGCGCCCTGCCAGAGCACGCGCACTCGCTGCGGGTCCGGCGTAACTTCGATTGGATGGGCGTAAATACGCTCCAAGCCGCGGTAGAGTTCCACGCTTTCCAGGGGCGCGGCACCGGTGACGGACACCGTGAGCCTAGGCGGCGTGGCAGTGACGTACTCAGAACCCAGCAGGTGTCCGTCCGCAGCCACCTGCAATACGATCCTTGCACCGGTTGTCGCGTAACATCTGCGGGCCTTCAGTGCCTCAAAGAATGACTCCAACGTGAGATCAGATGCGTAAATGCCGGTGAGTCCCGCCTGCGCGTAGCGGCGTGGTTGGTAACCGGGCGTGTCGTTGCCGGGTCGCCCGGTGTGGCTGTCGCTGCCGCCGACAAAGCCCACTGTATAGCGATTCTGCAGCGCTTCCTCGAGAAACCACTCAAACGTGCCATGTGTGGAAGTAATCTCAATGGCCGGCTCGATGGTTGGTTCATGGTAGGAAAGATCTGCATGCGCGCCGCCCACGTGCGGCGTAATGAGCACGTCGCTATGGCGATAGGCAGCATAGAGGTCGCGCACATGAGTGAGATCGGTGTCAATGTCGGACTTGTCGGCCACTTGGGAGTGACTGTTGCGCCGGATCGGTTGATTGTGACGGCGGAAGTAGACGTTGTGATGCCCGCCGCGCGCTGTCTCGGGCGACCACTCGAAACCAGGGAGGGGAATGAAGCGCCCGGGCTCTGCGAACCCAGCCTCAGCCGCTTGCTGCAGGCGCCAGTCTTCCGCTGAGACCATGTGGTCGTTGCGCTGATAGCCCACGAAGTCCAGCGCGGCTACGTCACGGGCATACCTGAAGAAGTCCGGTATTTTCGAGGCGAGCGCAACCTGGCCTCCGTGCGGGTCGGCCCAATAGAGATTGTGGTCCGGCTGGCGTTCTGTGCAAACTATCGGATTACTGCGTGCAATGAGACCGTGCTGCTCGTCTTCAACCAGAATGCGGTGTGTGCCGGCTGCGTTTGCCACGCATCCTTCAATCTCGCAAAGTCCGTGGTTGCCGGCCGCGAAAGTGAACTGCTCGTGTGCACCTGGTACTGCGATACCCTCTCCCCGCAAGGTGAGTGTGCCAGCGTACGCGTGTGCAGGATTGCCCCACCTATCCTCAGCACGGGCCAATAGGCGAAACGGTTCGCCTGCGACGACTGTTGATGGCGCGACGGCCACGAGCCTTTCCACGTCTCCACCTACTATGGTCAAGTGAGGCGAGTTTTCGAGTGTGGTGAAGGTGTTGTCACCGGTGGCATCGACGGCAACCCAGAAAAAGCGTTTTCTCTCTTGAAATGTCTGAGCGCGCGACCCCGGCCCACCTCCGGAGCGATCTCCAAAGGTCACAACGACCGTTTCACCGGGCCTGAGCGGGCGGCCTTGCACGCGAATGCGCACAGCCTTGATCTCCTCGACCAAGACATCTAGGAGCGCGCCAGCAGGCGCGTGCACGGTCATGTATTCGGCATTGCTGGGTTCTGTCACCTGCGGGATGCCCCAGTCGGTATCCGACTCCGTGAAGACCCGGATAGCGCCGCCTGCGGCAATTCCGCTGGCGCCGACTGTGTATCTGAGGCGCCATGTGCCGAAGGCGCCGGCTATCGCAGCGCCGGCCGGCTCCAGCGCTGCCGTCCCAATTTCCGTTTGCGGTACGCCAGCGGACATAGTCTCACTCTTGCTCGTGCAGAATCGGGGTGCGTGTACGGTTGGGTGCGCCAACATGCAGCGATCTTGGCAGTCAGTAAGGATGCTGCACCCGCTCGTAGTGTACTACGAAACTGCGGGTAACGCCTGGGCCGCTTAGGCCAAGGAAGGTACTAGTGCTGTCATGGGAACTCCTGCGGCCCCATAGCCGTGAGCAGTGTGTATGGCCATGAGCGGGTATACGAAAGGCGGAGTGGGCGAGGGACATGCAGTAGTCTAAACATTGTTACGTAGGCCTACAAAATTCGCGCCTTGGACGGTAAGCGACCGTTGCTGTGCCGCGAATTGGCACTCATTTTTCTCTCCTGTGAGGTCGCTGGGACAAGCCCCGATTCTGATCGCAAGCGACTTCCAAGGCGAGTTTTGTAATCTCGAATACCGCAGCAAACCGCCAGACCGGGTATCGTACGAATTAGAGCGGGGAAGCCGCGCACGCTTGACTTCTATTCGGCAATGCAAGACCTTGAATTGGATTGGCGCGACCCCTTAGAGGGACACGCGGATTTCCGCTCAGAATGGCGATATTTGAAGAATCGCCGGGTGTTGGATAGACTGAGAATTAGTGGTAGAGAACTCAACTGTGCGTGTTGATAAACGAGTACTAGCGTCGCAGGTCAGACATGAAGGGAGCCGGTATGGCCCAGGAGTTGCCGTGGTACGATCAGTACGTTCGCTTTGGGCAGGTTGTGCTCCATGAGGCTGATCCGCCGCACGTAGACGTTGACTGGTGGCAGGAGCGTTGGCGAGAGAACAGCCTCGGTGGCGTTGTGTTGAGTGCGGGCGGAGTCCTGGCCTTTTACCCGACAGAGGTCCCTTTCCATCGTCGCAGCGCCCGGCTTGGCGAGCGCGATGTCTTCGGAGAGTTGGTGGAAGCGGCGAAGAAGCAGGACCTCGTAGTTCTCGCGCGTATCGATCCGAGCCTTGCGCACGAGGAACTTTATTACGCTCACGCTGACTGGTTCATGGTAGACCACGAAGGAAGGCCCCGCCGCACAAACGGATTCTATCAGACTTGCATTAATTCGCCGTACTATCGGGAATACCTGCCCGCAATAGTGCGCGAGATTGCCGGACGATACCCGGTGGATGGTTTCCTCGGCCACAATTGGCAAGGGTATCGCGAAGTCTGCTATTGCACTTACTGTGAAAAGCGCTATGCGCGGGAAGCTGAAATGCGGCTGCCCCCGCCTGCGAAAGGCGCGGAAGCCTCCGAAGCGGAACGCGCCCACCGCGGGTGGCAGCGCTGGCGCAGAGAAGTTGATGAAGAATTGTGGAGCTTCCTGGATCGAGTTACCAAGGAAGCGCGAGCCAATGCGCTATGGGTTGGGGACACTACCCAGGGGCGGGTAGCATCACTCGCGGAATTCGTTGTCGCCCAGCATGCGGGAGGTCACGGGGACCGTCCGATCTGGACGGCGGGACTGGTAAGCCGCATGGCCCGTGGTGTTGCCGGCAGAGGCAAAGCAGCGTATGTGACCATTAGCGCCGGAAGTGGCGCAGCGGACGCGACAAATCTCGCTTCGATTCCCGTAACGATGGCAGAAATCGTGGCGCACGGCGCATGGCCGTGGGTGAATCTGGAATCTGTGCCGCGCGATCGGCGCGTTTTCAAGGAAATTACGCCCGCCCTCGCCTGGCAAGCGCAGCATCAGCAAATCCTGGGCGGCCGCACGCCCGGCGCCACTGTAGGCGTGCTTTACGGAACAAGCAGCGATGCAGATGCGGTGAGCGGTCTTAGCAGTCATGTGATGGGCGCATGTCTGGCCCTCTTGCGTGCACGCATTCCATTCGATCTCGTGGAACTGGATAGCATCCAAGCAGGGGCACTCCAAGACTATCAATTGATTGTCCTCCCGAATATCAGCGAGCTCTCCGATAGCCACTCCCAGCAGGTACGGAGTTTCGTGAGTAGCGGTCGTAGCCTCGTGGCGACGTTTGAATCATCGCGGCGTGATACGTCCGGCGAGTACCGTACCGACTTTGGCTTGGCGGATGTCTTTGGCGTCACGGCCACCGGCAATGTGCCGCTTGAAGGTTTGGACAACGCGCAGTATCAAATCGGCGGAGATCACCCGATCGTCCAAGCGTTTGCCGATAGCATAGTGTTGCCAGCGGCCTCACGCCTCAGCCTGGTGCAGTCTTTAGCGCGCACAGACACACCTTTGGTGCTGGTGCCGCCGGCTGCTGCCGAGCCTGCAGAGTTCGCGCTGGCCGAGATTCCTCAGGTCTCACGGCCGGTGATGTTTGCGCGGGAACAGGAACAGAGCCGCATCGTCTACTTCCCAGGCGACATCGATCACGCAATCTGGGAACAGAATAATATCGACTTGGCGGGCCTGCTTGCGCATGCGGTGCGCTGGGCCCATGGCAGCGATTTGCCGGTTACAGTTGAAGGACCGGGACTCGTTGACATTGGCGTGCACGTCTATGGCAATATGCTGCAGGTACACTTGGTGAATCTTACGAGCGCGGATGCTTGGCGCGGATCTGTGGAGGAAGTAGTGACGGTGGGTGCGCAGGAACTCCGCGTGGTGTTGCGGCCTGGCAACGCAGTGCAGGATGCACAGTTGCTTGTGCATGGCGAAAGCCCGGAGTATACAATTAGCGATAACGTGCTTAGGGTCACTATCCCAGAGCTTGGCGCCCACGAGCTTGTTACAGTGCGCTTTGCGGCAGAAGCCGCCGCGCAGGCTGAGACACAGTGACAGGCACGAGACAAGAAATCAGGTAACAGGACCAGTACACTGCTCACATAGGGGAGGGATGCGGCCATCGGCTCCTCAGAGTATGGGCCCTCGGACGAGGGCGATGGCGCTTCCCAACACGAGCGCCACCGCAATCCAAGCGTTGTACCAGTAACGCCACCCCCCGACCCCAAAGGACTCGAGCGACGGCGCCGGTCTGGGTCTTCCTTTGTGCTCGCGGCCGGCTTTGCAGCCCTAATCGCGGTGGGGACCCTCTTGCTCATGCTGCCTGCGGCCACGGCGCCCGGTAAGTCTACCTCCTTTGTTGACGCTCTCTTTACCGCCACGTCCGCTGTGTGCGTTACGGGACTCGTGGTGGTGGATACCGCTGAGCACTGGACGACATTCGGACACGTCGTCATTCTAGTCCTCATACAGCTTGGCGGCTTTGGCTTTATGACCAGCTCGATCCTGCTATTCATGCTGCTCGGACAGCGAATTCGGCTGCGTCAACGCGTCCTCATGCTTGAAGTGCTTAATGTCTCGGGAATTGGCGGAATCGTTAGCATAGCGCGCAATATAGCCATTTGGACGATCGTGGTCGAGGTTCTCGGAGTCTTGGCCCTCTCGCTCTACTTTGCGCAGAGTGGCGATCCCTCGCAGGCATTCTGGATGGGGCTGTTTCACGGCATTTCGGCATTTAATAACGCCGGCTTCGATCTCATGGGGAGCTTTTCCAGCCTTACGAACTATCGTAGGGAGGAGTTCTTGCTCATTGTGATAGGAGTGTTAGTAGTGTTTGGCAGCACGGGGTACATGGTGTTTCATGACCTTGCGAAGTCGCGGCGCTGGTTGCGCCTCAGCCTCGAAACGAAACTAATCCTCATTGTCACCGGCGCACTGTGGTTAATCGGAGGTCTCACCTTCTTTTGGCGGGAACGGACCAATCCGCTCACCTTAGCCGGAGAGGTGTGGCACGTACAAGTGGTAGACACGTTCTTCCACAGCATCGCCGCCCGCACGGCGGGCTTTGTGTCGCTCCCAATCAGCAACATGACGGAAGACACGACGTTCCTTACAATGGTGTTGATGTTGATTGGCGGTGCTCCCGCTTCTACGGCAGGAGGCGTGAAGGTCACGACTTTTGCCGTGCTCAGTGTGACGATTCTTGCGGTAATGCGCGGTAGAATGCGGACTACAATACTGCGTCGCAGGATCCCTCAAAATGTTGTCATGCGTTCCCTTGCCATAATTTCATTGGCAATCTTGCTGCTGATCGGCGTGAGTTGGTTGCTCGCGGACTTCGAGTCCTTTGATTTTCTCCCAATTCTCTTTGAGGCGGCGTCCGCGCTTGGCACAGTGGGGATGTCGTATGGGATTACGCCGCAGTTGCAAGACGCAAGTCGCCTCGTCTTGGTTGCCGCGATGTTCGTAGGCCGCCTCGGCCCACTCACGCTCGTGCTTCTGCTTGCGCAAAAACATCATCGTGACTACTTAGAGTATCCTAGTGAAACGGTGCGCGTAGGATAGGAGTTAGGCTATGCCGAAACAACAGATTGCCGTGATCGGATTGGGTCGCTTCGGCTCTAGCGCCGCGATTCAGCTTGCCAGCCTGGGCTACGACGTGCTGGGTGTGGACAAGAATGAAGATCTCATCGAAAACATGTCTGACGAACTGACGCATGTCGTGCGTGCCGATACGTCGAATGAGGGCGCCTTGGAGGAGCTCGGCATTCGCAACTTCGACGTGGTGGTGGTCGGGATTAGCTCGGACGTCCAGAGCAGCATCGTTACCACGCTGATTCTCAAGCATCTTGATGTGCCCTACGTTATCGCGAAAGCCCGTGACGAGCTTCATGGCGAAATCCTGGATAGAATCGGCGCAGATAAGGTGGTCTATCCGGAACATGAAGCCGGCTTGCGCATCTCGCATACTTTTATTTCACGCGCAATTCTGGATTATGTGGAAGTGGTTCCCGGCTACGGTGTCAGCAAGATTCGGGTGCCCGATCGCTTTGTGGGACGGTCTCTGCAGGTCTTGGGCTTTGACGAGCAGAGCGGTCTACGCGTGCTCATGATAGGACGCAACAAGAATGTCGTTTTTGATCCCTACCCCAGCGAGCGCCTGCAAGACGGCGATGTCTTGATGCTGGTGGGGGAAGACCGCTACCTGGGCGAAATGGAATTGTGAAAGCGGCAAGGCTCGCCATGGCTTGGAGAGAAGAAATGGTGGCGACCGGGTGGGAAGAATCCATTGGCTCAGAACAACCTGCCGTGGATCTACTCAGTAGCAAATGACCGAAAGTGCTTGACGTATTGAGCAATCTGTGATGCAATGAATGCAGGGAGGGCGAATGCCCTCACAGCAGCACGAAAGGAGGGAGGTGAGCCATGAAGAGAATGCGCTTGCCACTTGACAATCCGAGGGTGCTGTATTGTGTTTGGCAAGTGGACAGGTAACCCTCCATCCGCGCGGATGACATGGAAATAAGATGCGGGTGGAGGGCAACAAGAATAGGGTGACGGGTTTCGTCTATTGAAGAATAGTTTTGGTTACGCGCTTGCGCGGCCTGACTAGAACTACTGCCCGGGTTTAGGGCGATGCATGGGACGGTACTGCGGCCCGACCCAAGAATGGGATTGAGCGCACCTCGGCCAAGCCGGGGTGCGCTTTTGGCTGCCTAGTCACAGTGACGGCTTGTATATACTGAACTCGTAGTTTGAGATGCTTTGCCGCACGTATCAGCAGCGAGCTAGAATCTAGGTAAAAGCAGCATCGGTCTTTCCATCTGTAATGACAGAAAACGAATTACAGGAATTCCACTTGGAGTAAAGCATGAAGGACATTCGCGCACGCACCCCCGCAGTGGTCTCGCGCGGAGCGGATAACCGCGCGCTGGTTATTGAATGGCGCGACGGGCATACGAGCCGCTATGATTGGGATGATCTCCGTCGCTCGTGCCCCTGCGCGCTCTGCGCCGGTGAGATGGGCACTCCCGGCACTATGCATGCCGGCATAATCCTCACAGCCGCTCAGTCGTTCCTCGAATCAATTGAGCAGGTTGGGAGCTATGCCATCCGCATTCAGTGGGAAGACGGCCATAATACGGGAATCTATACCTTCGACGGTCTCCGCGAGGGCTGCCCGTGTTGCGTGGAGACAGCATAAGACCGCCTGTGGGCGAGGGTGCCACGGGGCTCTTGGCAACCTGGAGCGCCGGACAGTGAATCGGCCTACAGAATCTTAGTACGGGCCGCAGAGAACCGGCTATGCGTTGAGGAAAGACGCCGCACTGGGGCAAAGCTCTTGGAGCGGACACTCGCTACAGGACGGCTTGCGGGCAGTGCAAGTTGCCCGGCCGTGAAAGATTAGCAGGTGGGCTAAGTCTATCCAGTCAGACTGCGGAACGATCTTCAGGAGATCGCGCTCTATCTTGATGGGATCTTTTTCGCGGGTAAGACCCAGACGCTGCGAGAGTCGCGATACGTGGGTATCGACCACAATCCCATCGGCCACGTGAAAGGCCACGCCCAAGACGACATTTGCCGTCTTGCGCGCGACGCCAGGCAGTTCAAGTAGGGCTGTCATAGTGTTGGGCACGGCGCCGCCGAACTTCTCGAGGATAACGTGCGCTGCCCCCTGGATGTTCTTGGCTTTATTCCGAAAGAAACCGGTTGACCTAATCGCTTCCTCGAGTTCTGCCCTGGGCGCGGCTGCGAAGGCTTCAACAGTAGGAAAGCGTACAAAGAGGGCTGGCGTCACCAAGTTGACGCGCTTGTCCGTGCACTGTGCGGAGAGGATTGTGGCAACCAGAAGCTCCCAGGCATTGTGATGCACGAGGGCGCACTCAGCGTCGGGATAGGCGGAGCGGAGGAGGCCGATTAGCTTCGGCAGGCGTTCTCGCAACGCCTTCGCCGACTCTCTGCGCCTTGTGCCGGGTGCTGGCTTCCTGCGTTTTTGTGCAGTCATGTCGCGTGCAGGCTAGGGGCCGTTAAGGCTGGTCATTGGCGACCAGGTCGCCGCGGCCGCGCAGGCTCTCGAGATTCTGCGTGTGGACGTGATTGCCCGGCATAATGTCCTGCAGCGCGGCGCCGATTGATTCGCCATACTTGATCACGTGTTCACCGTTAGCAATCGGTTTCACGGCCACTTTGTGACCAAAGGGAATGTCGTCAAGGATGGTAATCTCCTGAGGCCCGGCCGGTCCCATAAACGTGACATTGGTCCCCGGTGTAAGGTCCGCGAGCGCGATGGCCGTGTTGTCCCTATCATCAATGATGTGGAGCACTTGTTTCATGTGCACTGTCCTCGGCAACAGGTGAGTGGTTAGTTTAGACATAGTACGGCCATGCGAATTTGCACGTTGCACGGCTGGTATCAGCATACCGCAAGCCGAGGCCTGTTGCCACAGTCCTGCTGACTAGGGAGTGAGCTGCAATAGCATGGTGCAGATAGCCATGGTTCGGCTTCTATTACGATGGGCTTGGGTGCAGAACAAGCGTTTGACCGAGGTAGGGTCGTGTGATTTAATCAACGGGCACTCTTCAAGCGACAAGCACGCCAAATGAGTTGGCGTTCGCGGAGAGTATTTGTGGGGCTACCATCGTTCGGTCGCACCATTCTATTCCAGCCGACGTGCCTCCTAGAGATTTACTGGACATAAGGCTTGAGTGGGGTATCCACAAGACCTGGCTGAATTCAGCTATTTGCGGGTACACTTTTGCCCCACCAAGTCCGACAAGGAAGCCCGTGATACCCTCAACTACCGATTGGTGGGAGAATGACGAAGCGAAAACACCGTGGATCGACTCTGGTCTCGCCTGGTGAGTTGGCGCTTTCTCAGGTATTTGGCATGGGACGGTTGAACGGCCAAGAAACGAAACTAAATCAATCCAATATAAGAGTGGAAAATCATGATTAAGGAACGCATTGCCGCACTAAGCGAACGCGCCCACGAACTTCGGAGGCGGCTTTGACCTCCCGGCGTGGGAAGCCGATATTGCCGAGCTAGAGGAAAGATCTCTCGATCCTGGCCTTTGGAACATGCCGGATGACGCGCAGCAAGTGATGCAGAAACTCGCTGCGCGGCGCCGTCTGGTGGACGATTGGAATGGTTTCTTCCAGGAAGTCGCGGCGCTGGACGAATTCTTGGCGCTGGAGGACCCTGAGCTTGAGGCCGAACTGGATGCCGAGTTGGGCCGCCTTGAAGCTGATGGCGAAAAGCGCGAGATACAAACTCTGTTTCAGGGGCCCTACGACGAACGTGATGCCTTGCTTTCTCTCCATGCCGGCGCCGGCGGCACAGATTCCCAAGACTGGGTCGAGATGCTCTTGCGCATGTACATTCGCTGGGCGGAGACGCGCGCATTCAAGCCGCAAATCCTGGAGAGCACGCCTGGTGAGGAAGCCGGCATAAAGAGCGTCACCCTGCAGATCAGCGGGCCGTACGCCTATGGCAGGCTCAAGTCGGAACACGGTGTGCATCGCTTGGTGCGGCTTTCGCCGTTCGATGCCAACAAGCGCCGCCATACCTCTTTCGCCTTGGTGGAGGCGCTTCCCGTGATCGATGATGACGTCACTGTTGAGGTCAAGCCCGATGACGTCAAGCTCGATACGTTTCGCGCGAGTGGCTCCGGCGGTCAGCACGTCAACAAAACCAGCTCGGCAGTGCGGATTACGCACGTCCCCACCGGCATTGTCATAGCGTGCCAGAATGAGCGCTCGCAGCTCCAAAACCGTGAGGCCGCAATGCGTATCCTGCGCGCGCGTCTCTTGGAGCGCAAGCTTCAAGCACAACAGGAGGAACAGGCGGCCCTTAAGGGTGAGCATACCAGCGCGGAATGGGGCAACCAGATTCGCTCTTATGTGCTGCATCCCTACACTATGGTGAAGGACCTCCGCACCGGAGTTGAATCCGGCAATACCCGCGCCGTGTTGGATGGCGACATAGACGCGTTTTGCGAGGGATTCCTGCGGCAACAGGCTGAAAATCGACGGCATCAAGCAAACTAAATGGCCTGGAGGGCGTTTTTCAACATGAAGGACTTGTGTCTAGCGCGCTGGGACTCTAGTGCTAGCCTTGCCTGCGCTGCTGCGCCAAGCATTGTTACTGCCTGTCCTGCTGCGCAGACCACTCCTTGAGGTAATGCGCGCATGATCCCTGTGGTGTGCATCGTTGGCAAACACAATTCAGGCAAGACGACGTTGCTGGAGCGGCTCATTCCTTGCCTGCATGAACGTGGCCGGCGGGTCGCGGTCGTAAAACACGCCGCGCATGGCTTTGCGCTCGACCGGGAGGGCACCGACTCCTGGCGACTCAATCAGACGGGCGCCGAGGCAGTTGTGCTTGGCGGACCCGGCGGGGCGGTGACATTCTGCCGGGTGTCGGAAGATACAACGCTCCCGCAGTTGCTGGGACTCTTGCCAATGCTCGGCTTTGATCTCGTACTAGCGGAGGGCTTCAAGCGATCTCGGTATCCCAAGGTGGAAGTCCACCGCTCCGAATTGGGACCGGACCTCCTGCTGCCGGCGGAAGAACTCGAAGCCGTCGTGAGCGACGGAGACCGGACATTTGCCGTTGCGACCTTCTCCGACAGCGACGCGGGCGGGCTGGCGGAATTCCTGGACAAACGCTTTGGGCGTCCGCGCCCCGAGCGGGATGCGATTCGGCTCACCGTTGACGGTGAAGAGATCCCGGTAAATGCGTTCGCCAGTGCAGTAATCTCCGGCGGGATACTGGGCATGCTCTCGGCGCTCAAAGGAGTGAAGGACCCCGAAAACCTCCGCATCGAGGTGCGCCGCGGACGAACAGAGGATAGCCGGTAGCTTCAAAACGATGAAGGCTGTGCATTGGCGACAGCCGGCCCACCGGCAGATGCAATCCATACTTGGTGCAAAAGAAGCAAGAGCGGAGGCGCGATCTCTTTGATTCGCCTCCGCTCTTAGTTGCCGCGTTGCGAGGTCTTGGATAACCGGACGAAATCGTAGCCTAAGTCTGAGTTGCGGCAGCCGCCAGCGGCGTTTCATCCCCCTGGGATTCTGCAGCCGTCTTCGCAGAAAGCAGCTTGTTAAGGGCGTTCATGTACGCCTTGGCGCTGGCAACGATAATGTCAGTATCAGCGCCGTAGCCGGTCACGGACATGCCATCGCTCTCAAGGCGAATACTCACTTCGCCTTGCGCATCAATCCCTTCGGTAACCGCTTGCACGCGAAATTCGGTGAGCTCAGCCGGCACGTTTATGATACGGTTGATGGCTTTGCAAACCGCATCCACCGGCCCGTCGCCCAGCGCCGCATCTTCCAAGACGTTTTCCTCTTCATCGACAATGCGCACAGTGGCCGTGGGGATGCTCTTGTCGCCGCAACTCACCTGGATGTGTTCGAGATGGAAGAACTCCTTGGCGTGGAGCACGTCGCTGGAGAGCAGCGCTTCGATATCACGAACGGTGACATTGCGTCGCTTATCAGCCAAGTCCTTGAAGCCGTCAAAAGCCTCTTGGAACTCCTGCTCGCTCAGGTGATAGCCCATTTTCGCAAGCTGATCGCGAAATGCGTGACGGCCGCTGGTCTTGCCGAGGACGATCCGGCTGCTACCCATACCCACGCTCTGGGGCGTCATGATCTCATACGTCTGCCGGTCTTTCAGCATCCCGTCCTGATGCAGCCCCGAAGAGTGGGCAAAGGCGTTTGCGCCGACGACAGCCTTGTTGGGCTGGACGGGCATATTCATAAGGTCGCTTACCATCCGGCTCGTGCGGTAGATTTCCTCCGTGTTGATGCCGTGGGAAACCCCGAAAAAGTCTTTGCGCACGGTGGTGTTCATCACCACTTCTTCTAAAGAGGCGTTACCGGCGCGCTCGCCGACACCGTTGATGGTGCACTCTATCTGGTCCACCCCATTCAAGATGGCAATGAGGGAGTTGGCGTTGGCCTGGCCAAGGTCGTTGTGACAGTGCACGGACAGTGTAATATTTTCGATGCCGGGTGTGTTGGCCTTGAGATACTGCAAGAGTTCCGCAAATTCATCCGGCTGCGTATAGCCCATCGTGTCAGGGACGTTGATGACCTTGGCGCCTGCCTGAATGG
The DNA here is from genome assembly GCA_965207135.1 of Chloroflexota bacterium. Taxonomy (GTDB): domain Bacteria; phylum Chloroflexota; class UBA11872; order VXOZ01; family VXOZ01; genus VXOZ01. Next base: position 1,029,436 of record OZ242272.1, read on the forward strand.
CGTCACCAAACAACTGGCAAAGATAGTCCCAATCGCTGCGTGTGGCGTCCATCGCCGAAAACTCGACGTTGGCACAGTAGCTCACGGCTTGTTGGACACACGCGATCGCGGCTTCTCTGACTTCTTGCCGCGTCATACGCAGTTGGCGTTCCAGGTGGATGTCGCTTGAGGAGATGAAGACATGAATGCGCGGCGCTTCACCCTCTTTGATTGCCTCCCAGGCGGCCTCCACCTGGTCCGGTTTGAAGCCGGAAAGCGCGCAAATCTGGACATCGCGCAGTTTTTCTGCCAGAAGTTGCACTGCCTTGAAGTCGCCGGGGGAAGTGCGGGGAAAGCCGGCTTCAAGAATATCGACACCGAGGCGTTCCAGTTGCTGACCCAGATACAGCTTTTCTTCTACCGTCAAGGAGCCGCCTGCCGCCTGCTCGCCATCCCGCAGCGTCGTGTCGAAGATTTGTAATGTTCGCATGGAAGATTAAGTCCTCTATACCAAGTAAACAAACTCTGAGCCTAGTAGCTTCAATCCAAGGAGACGACGTACAGGGCAAGCGTGCAGGCCCGACAGCTTACCAAGGCAGGTACGCCCTGGCGCCGGATGGGCCTGAGTCCACTCTCCTCATTGGCTATGAACGGCATAGGCGCGATTGCTGGCAACCGCGGTATCACCTGCGATTGCATTGCGCCAGTCGTGTTTACTTGGGGTCGAGCCATGGCATCATTGCCCGTAAATTCTTTCCGACGGTTTCGATCTGGTGGGATTTATCCATCTCGCGATGGGCATTGAAGGCCGGGCGGCCGGCCATGTTCTCGAGTATCCACTCGCGGGCGAACTCACCGGTCTGAATTTCGTGGAGGATTTTCTGCATAGACTCGCGCACGTGATCGTCTACTACACGCGGGCCGCGGCTGTAGTCGCCGTACTCGGCTGTCTCGCTCACCGAGTAGCGCATGTAATTGAGGCCGCCCTGGTAGAAGAGGTCTACGATGAGCTTGAGCTCGTGCATGCACTCAAAGTACGCGATCTCCGGTTGATAGCCTGCGTCGACCAGGATCTCAAACGCTGCCTTGACCAGCGCGCTCACGCCGCCGCAGAGTACGGTCTGTTCGCCGAACAGGTCGGTTTCCGTCTCTTCCTTGAACGTCGTGTTCAACACACCCGCGCGTGTGCAGCCGATGCCGCGCGCATAGGCGAGGGTCAGTTCGCGGGCATTGCCGCTCGCATCCTGTTGGATTGCGAGGAGGCCGGGCACGCCGTTGCCCTCCTCAAACGTCGCGCGCATGCGATGACCCGGCGCTTTCGGCGCGACCATGCTCACGTCGACGTTGGCGGGGGGAACAATTTGCTGAAAGTGGATGTTGAAGCCGTGCGCAAAGAGGAGCATGTGACCGTCGCGCAAGTGCGGCGCAATTGAGTCCTCGTAGAGACTTGGCTGTACAGTGTCCGGCGTAAGCATCATGATGAGGTCGGCTTGTTGCGTTACCGCGTCAACTGTATCTACGCCAAGACCATCTTCCTCTACTTTCGACCAAGAACGACTGCCCTCGTAGAGACCGACCCTCACCGTGCAGCCGCTGTCGCGTAAATTCAGGGCATGGGCATGTCCCTGGCTGCCGTACCCAATGATGCCGATCGTCTTATCATTGAGCAGATCAATATTCGCGTCTTCGTCGTAGTAGACCTGGATCACAGTTCCCTCTCTTCAGTTTGTTTTGGCGCTCACAGTAGCCACGTCCGTCCCCATGCAGCCAAAGCGTGGGGTCGGCGTGGCGCAGATGCGTTATGCTGCCGGACCATCTTCAGCAATTAGCGTGGGGGCTGGCATCGCTCGCCCCCGCACCATGGCAACCTCGCCGGTACGGCTCAGTTCAAGGATGCCATACGGACGTATGATCTCCACGAACGAGTCGATCTTGTCCTCGTCTCCGGTCACTTCCAGAATGATGCTGCCCGGCGACACATCTACCACCTGCGCGCGATAGACGTTAGCGAGCTGCAAGATCTCGGTGCGCTTCATCTCCGGGGCGGCTATTTTAGCGAGGGCCATCTCACGGGACACATGCCGTTGTTCAGTGACATCGGTGACCGAGATCACCTCGATCAGCTTGTCCAACTGTTTCGCCACTTGAATGGCTTCCTTGTGGTCTTCCGCCACGACAATCGTCATACGGGAGATGCCCGGCCGGTGTGAGTGGCCGACTGCCAGGCTCTCGATGTTATAGGCACGCCTGCGAAAGAGGCTGGCAATACGGTTCAGGACGCCGGGTTGGTCCTCGACATCCGCAATCAGGACGTGTCTCATGCGTATCGCGCCTCTTCCACTTCGTCGCCTTCGATCGTCTCGGCGAGGCTGGAACCGGCCGGCACCATGGGATAGACCTTTTCGACTTCGTCCACGACCAAGTCCATCACCACCGGTCCGGGAGTCTTCTCGGCCTCTTTCAGCACCTTCACCACGTCGCTCTTCGTCGTTGCGCGCATGCCCGTGAGACCATAGGCTTCGGCGAGCTTGACGAAGTCCGGATTCTCCAGTTTGGCGCTCATGAAGCGGCTGTCATAGAAGAGGGTCTGCCACTGGCGAATCATGCCAAGGTGGTTGTTGTTGATGATGGCAATCTTGACGTCCACGTTGTGCTCTTTTACGACCGCGAGATCCTGTAACGTCATCTGGAAGCCGCCGTCGCCGATGATGCACCATACCTGTTCATTGGGTCGCGCGTACTTGACGCCGATTGACGCGGGGAACGCATAACCCATGGCGCCGAGACCGCCGGACGAAAAGAACGTGTTCCGCCGGTCGTACCAGAAATGCTGTGCTGCCCACATTTGCGCTTGCCCGACATCAGTGACGACCACAGCCTCGCCGTTGGTAATGTGGTAGATCTGGCGAATCACCCACTGGGGCAGCACAATCTCGGTTTCGCGAATTGCGAGGCTGGGATGGTCCTCACGCCACTGGCAAATCTGTTTGACCCAGGGCGAATGGTCGAGCTGACCGATCTCGTCGATGAGGGCGCGTATCGTAGGCTTCAAGTCAGCCACAATGCCAACATCCGTGTTGACGTTCTTGCCGATCTCCGCAGGATCGATATCCACGTGAATGATACGCGCTTCCGTAGCGAAGTCTTCGAGGCGACCTGTGACGCGGTCGTCGAAGCGCATGCCCAATGAGATGAGCAGATCAGCGCGGTCTACGGCCCAATTGGCGTAGATATTGCCGTGCATGCCAACCATACCAAATGAAAGATCATGGCTCTCCGGGAAGGATGAAACACCGTGCAGCGTTGTGATGACGGGTATGTTCGCCTTCTCCGCGAATGCCAAGAGCTCGTCGTACGCGCCGGAATAATGAATGCCGTGGCCTGCCAAGATGATTGGCTTCTCCGAGCCGTGGATCACTTCCGCCGCCTCGCGCACGAGAGTCGGATCGGGCTGCAGGCCTTCCTCCGGGTTGTAGCCGCGAATGCTTAGCGGCGGGACACTGTCAAATTCGACTTCTTCCAGAAACACGTCCTTGGGAACGTCCACCTGAACTGGCCCCTTGCGTCCCGTATTGGCGATGTGGAACGCCTCTTCCATCACGCGCGGCAGCTCTTCAGCGTTCATCACCAGCCAGTTGTGTTTGGTGACAGGCAGCATCACGCCGGTCGCGTCGGTTTCTTGAAAACCGTCGGTGCCGAGCAGATTGCGGGGAACCTGGCCGGTGAGGGCAACCACGGGGACCGAATCCATATGCGCCCCCGCAATGCCGGTGACAAGATTTGTCACGCCCGGCCCGCTGGTGGCAATGCACACACCCACGTCACCACTGGCGCGGGCGTAACCGTCCGCGGCGAAGGCGGCCCCTTGCTCGTGACGCACAAGGATATGATTGATCCGGTCTTGGTAGTGATAGAGGGCGTCATAGAGAGGTAGGCACGCTCCTCCGGGATACCCGAATACGGTGTGCACGCCATGTGCCACCAAGCTATCCAAGATGATCTCTGCACCCGTCCGTTTCATCTGCTCCCTACCTTAATCTTCGTTTTCGTTCAATCATAGTGTCTACTCTAAGTGTCTACTCTAAATCAATGCTTTAGAACCGAGTGAGGCGCGTTATGCCAGTGCCAATACGGCACTTACTGCACCGCACGACGAAGCGGCATCCATGTAATATGCGCGCCGCATCCTGCAGGTTGCTACTTCCGCTCTTGCTAGTGTACCAGTCCACTCCATGATACTCGTCCATCCGGTCGGTGTTAAGCGCTTGTGCATGCTTTTGAACACTATTTCACACAACGGCAATGCCATACTTTGCCAACACGCGTTTCACAATGAGAAAGAGCGCCACGAGCACCCACGTGAGCACGAACTCCGCGGCCAGCAGAAGCGGGCTAAGGCGCCATAGTTGCGCCAGCGCCTGCTCGGTGGCTTGCCAGTTTCCTGCTACTAATCCAGTGATTAGTGCAATTGGAATGCCCAGGAGCAGCAACGCGAGGACTCCAAACACCAGAATTGCGGTCGAGAAGCCCAAGAATCCAAGCGTCATTGCTCGTCTGCTCCAGCGATAGGCCGTTGGAGCCACATCGGGCTCGATTTGCATCTCTACGGTTGATTCTGGAAACTCACCTAGCATTGCATAAGTCTTCCGGCTTAACCAATTTGCTTACGAACAAAAAAACCCGCCCCAACTGCGGGGACGGGCATTCACGCTTGCAACTGACATTCATACAGCGAAAAGTTTGTTGAGGCTTCATGCACACACCAGACATCCGAGAATTCTTGTGGATAGTGTCCACGGACGAAGGCTGCCTGGGTAACACATCTTTGACGTCGGTGCCTATAGATGCTGCCGTCCCGCTAAAAGTGGTGTGGTGTGTTCTTGATTGCGCCGCCTAAGCGGCTACAAGCGGTACTAGCACGTGCGGCCACAATTCAGGTCTGTGGCCGCGCCGTAGCGCGAGACCGTTGAACTTCAAAGCACCGTTCATGGTTTCGATCAATATCCCGGTGTTGCAGGTGTTTCTACACTGTGCTTGTACCTTATATCACGAGGATTGAGGTATCGTCAAGTGGGCTAGGCTATGTAGTTGACAACTATTCGCAGATTCTGGTAGCTTGAGAATTAGCCCGTAGAGACTTGAATATAAATCCTGCATTACCTGCGCCGGATCCTGTGGAAGTAGCCGTGGGCAGTTGGTGCTCGATTTGTAAGTGTTAGACTTCAGAATAGACGCGTGTGGTGGCGGAAAGAGGAATGTGCAATGAGGGGCTTCCCCGGTCGACCCGATCTAAAGATTGTGCCCACTCTGGAAGGCGGCCAGGAAATCCTACAGATGATGTCAGGATTTCTCTTTGTGTGCCAGGCCTGCTGCTGTGGCAATGGGTATACCTTTCCCAGAATCGATAAAGCCCATTACTTGCGTGAGGCGCGCCGCCGGGGCATCTCAGAACACGTAAGCATTGTGTTCACCGCCGATGACGGCGGCGGTTGTCTGGGACCGTGCGGTCTTGGCAATAACGTGTTCCTCTACTTGTATGGCAGAGGCCTGTGGTTTCAACGTATGAACGGCAAATCGGAAATCGACGAGCTGTTTGGCTACCTTGAAGAGAGCATCCGCCTCGGCCAGCCGGCCCCCATCGAAGGCAGCTTGGCCGACCGCGTCTATACCAGGTTGGAAGCCGAACAGGTTCCGGTTGCCGCGACTTAACGCTTTCCCCGCGAATGTGCCGGGTCGCAGGTTAACCTGCCCACTAGACAACTGAGCAGGTAATGCTTAGCCTCGCTTGTCGTCCATTGCTGCTCGAATTAGCCGCTTGAGGGACTGTCCCCGACCTTCCTGATGGCGTCGAATCTACACGTAGCGGACCTGCCTGCAATTCCCTGTCAAGAGACCTTCAGTGTTGTTGGTGCGCATGCCATGCTCGAAGAGCCACCGCACGCTGTCCTCCCTGGGGAGGATTCCACAGAACCAGCCACTCTCCGGGTGCCGATACCCAAGGCCGTGACAGCCGGGATTAGCTCGCTCCGTAGCTTTCAGGTCCGGTCGCACGCACCAGTTGGCGCAGTCGACCTACGAGGGCCTGCACACGGGCGCTGTGTCCGATTATGCTGTGCTCGGGCGTGATTTCAGACTTGTGGCTGAGATGGGCCGGAAACTGAAGCCACTCGCCGACTATCCCGCAGCAGAATCCGGCTGCATCATGCCGAAGATATTGCCTTCGGTGTCCTTGGCGTAACCAACCCAACCGACACCGGGCACCGGACTCTTTGGTAAGGCAATCACACCCCCCGCCGCCGTGATCTTTGCTAGGGTCGCGTCAAGGTCCGTTACTTGGACGACACACGTGTAGGAGTTTATTGCCGCGAAATCCTCAGGAGGATCGCCCCGCCGCCTGGAGAGTCCGCCATTGATGCCGGGCTCGTCATCGGGACCCGTCATGATGAGCCAGTAGTCTGCATCGCCGCCTTCCCACTGATGAAAATCCCAGCCAAATACGTCCGCATAGAAGCCAATGGCACGCTCGGGGTCTGAGGCGTGGATTTCGAAGTGCACAATTCGCGACATGGCAGGTCCTTTCGTCATTCGGGCATTAGCGGTAAGTCGTTGGGTCCCAATAACTGCTATCACTGATTCCAGTGTAACTTAATCGGCTTCTATTTCAGGAGCGGTAGCGGAAGAAAGAACTGACCGAGGGCCCAGGCGCCTAAATGCAGGGACTTTCAAGTTGCCGTGCGCCGCAGAGAGAAGAATTCCCAATGCCAGGCACACACAAAACAATTATGGGAGTGTGAGTAGCCCTACTAGGATGCGGCTAAGAGTCGCGTGACGGTGTTCCAGGTGCGGGTAGTAATGTTTGGACCGAAAATTCTTTCCAGGTGAGCCATGAGATCAATCGTGCTGCGCCCTTGCGCTAGCGAGAGAGCACTGCACACATCCTGCGCTGTTGCGCGCACGATGGCGTAGCCATGGGGGAGATTGCATGCAATCTCGGTGCCGGCGGTTTGCCCTGCGGGGAGAAACGTGACGTAGAGTTTTGGTTGTGGGCCCACGGCAACCTCATTGAAGGGTTGGGCATCGATGAGGGACTGCAACTCCGCGACCGTACGAATGATGACACTGATGGTGTAGCCGAAGTCACGCTCGAGTCGTTGTTCTATCGCCTGGCGGAGGGCTTCCGCGTCCGTTTCCACTGAGTCAAACCGGACATTGCCGCTGGCAAGAACAGTCTTGACGCCTTCATAGCCTAGGGCGACGAACGCCGCCTTCAATTCGACCATCTTTATTTTGCGGTGACCGCCTACGTTGATGCCCCGCAGAAAGGCTGCATAAGACTGTAGTTGCCCAACCCCTGCCTGAGACGGTTTCATTTGCGAATGTCCCCAATTCTATTTAGCAGACAGTCTGTCGCTAAACATTACATAACCAGAATCTCGTTGAGAGTAGACTCTGCTCACACAAAGCCTCAGAATTCTTTGCTGGAAAGAGAGCGTAGTAGAGTCAGAGCCCAGCCTGCCGCACTGCCTGGTCCGTTCACTCCGAACCGGCTTTCCGTGCCGTAACCCCCAATACCTGGAAACACACGAGTGTGTGGGCTAGCCAATTTGAGCCAATTGGACGAGGTTTCCGCACGTATCTTCGAATACGGCCTCGATGCCCCAATCCGCCTGTGTCGGCGGTTTGCGAAACTCCACGCCCAGTTCGCACAGCCGTTCATATTCTTTCTGGATGTCATCGACGCCGAATATTATGACTGGCAGTCCTTGGGCATGAATCGCTTGCTGGAACTCCTTGGCAACCGGATTGCCATTTGGCTCAAGCAATAGTGCCGTGCCGTCTCTGTCCTCGGGCGAGGCGACTATGGCTATCTGTGCCTCCGGTTGATAGAGCACTTCGACAAACCCTAGAATTTCCGTATAAAAGCTGAAGGCTTCGCTTGGATCGTTCACAATGACGCTGGTAAGCGCAATCTTCATTCTCTTTCTCTTTCGGGAGCCAAATGCGTGCCGCAGAGGCACACAATCTCAAAGCGTTCTGAGGGCTACTTCCGCGAGACCTCCAGTTCCCACATGCGAACGGGTGTACCCAATCGGGAGATCAGCAACCCACACTGTAGTAACAAGGGAAGGGTGGAACAAGTGGGACTCACTCAATTGTGGACGCCAATGGACTTGCGCTGTTCATGCCGAGGTGAATGCAACTTGCATCTACGTGAGAGAGGATCTGCCTGGTATGGGAATACCAAAGTGCTCGATCCTCGCGGTGCTAAACCGGTTATTACTATTTTGTGCCGATCGCGGGGCGGTAGTTGCTGAAGCTCAATTCCACGTGCATGATGTTGCCCGCAGAGTCGCGAAGCGCCACAGACTTCTCAGTCCCCAGAGCCTCTCCCAGCCAGGCGTGGCGCGGGCATGGACAGGGGCGGTCCGGTCTCCGGTGGGAGACTGCATCAGTCCTTGCCGAGCTTATCAAGATGCAAGCTGTAGCCGTTGGGCGTCTGCACGGTCATCTCCCAGGCGTCTCTTGCCTCCCAATACTGCTTCGGTTCGGAATACTCCAGGGCTCTTTCAACGCAGATTGCCAAGACTTTCGTGAAGCTATCCACTTCCATTTGCCAGACGAAGCTCGCTTCTGCCTGCAGAGGATCGAAGTCCTCCTTTTCCTTCAAGCCGAATTCGAATTCGCCGCTATTCAAAGCGATGAAGCCGGGAAACTCATCGCCTTGGTACGTTATCTCAAAGCCCAGGCTCGTATAGAAATCGACTTCTGAGTCCAGGTCTCGCACGTAGAGAATTGGGATGAGCCGGGGGTAGGTTGGCTTCTCGTCTTGCATGCTACTTGCCTCAGGACTTACCGATGGTCTTCTGCCTGGCGGAGGGCTGGACAGAGCCATCGATTGCATGAAATTGGCGGAGAGGGTGGGATTCGAACCCACGACGCCCTTTTGGGGCGTAATCGTTTTCGAGACGATCTCCTTCGACCACTCGGACACCTCTCCAAGGGGCGACAATTAATACGATAGCGAAACCGGGGCTGTCATACAACCAGGCAAGGGAACGCAAATCTTGCGTGATGGCACGATCATGGCGGTACCTAAGGCACAAGAATTGGCCGGACGCCAACATGAGTGAGCGCCGGTTGTGGGTACCGGCATCGCGCTTGTGGCTCGCCGCCCGCGGCGTGCTCGAGCCTTGCGATTGGCAACGTAATCGGAAACGAGCTCTCGTGGTCAAGCAAATCATCGGGAACCGCAAGCTGACACTCTGTAAAAGAGAACCGGCACGTACAGGTTGCCGGCCGGATCGGAGCGCCACAGATCGCAGGGATGCGCTGGGAGAGAGGTCGACATAATGCCAATCTCGCCACGGTCACGGCGGAAGCATAGTGAGCAACGAGGCGCGAAAGCCGATGGGGGGAGCGAAAGAAGGCTAGCTACCTGGGGGACCTTGTGCAGGCGGCTGTTCTTCTGGCGGCTGCCACTTTCCTGACTCAGCCTGGCGGAGCAGGGTAGTTATCGTATCGCTGGACTCTTCCTGTGATGGATGCCAGCGCGCGAGCACGCCGTCGCTCATGGTATATGTTTCATCCGCTATGTCGCGGACAGACAGGTCGTGGGTAGCCATCACAACAGTGACGCCTTCCTGGCGCACAATGCGCGAAAACAGGAGCATCATCTGGAGTCCCGTCACACTATCGAGGTCACCGGTTGGCTCATCAGCCAGCAGCAGGGCCGGCTCGTTGGCCAAGGCGCGCGCAATCGCCACGCGGCCCTGTTCGCCGCCGGATAGTTCAAAGGGGCGGTGGCTGGCACGCTTGCTCAAGCCCACGAGGTCGAGGAGATCTAGCGCGCGTTGATGGCGCTTGCGCGCACCCATTCCCGCGATGCGCATCGGCAGCTCGACATTCTCATACGCCGAGAGCACGGGCAGTAGCGCAAACGCCTGAAAGATGAAACCGATCTTGTGGCGGCGCAACATAGTGAGTTCGCGATCACTCATCTTGCGCGTGTCGTTGTCCATAATTTTGATTAGGCCGGACGTGGGACGGTCCAGCCCGCCGACAAGGTTTAGCAGGGTCGTCTTGCCGCTACCGGATCGTCCTTGCAACGCCAGGAGGCGGCCGGGCGGTATTAGCCAACTTGCCTCACGGACCGCGTAGATGTCCTCGCGGCCCACATGATAGACCCGAGATACCTCTTCGGCTATTGCAATGGGTTCGGCCATGTCTACTGTCTTGCCTTTTCTATGTAGGGGACGGGCGCACTTTCGCGCGGGTAGGCCGGAGAGAACAGGAGTGCTAACGTCGCAGCAATCCGCGCAGCCCCCGCCTGTCCTCCTCTTCCTCTGAGGATCCGTATGCCGGCTTTACCACGATACCGTCGTCAGACATTTCCACAATGGCGCGGTCGCGAATGCCAAACTGATCCAAGTACTCCTGCGGAATTTGCAGACGGCCTGCGGAATCGAGCACGACGTATTCGTCGTGACTAATCTCCTCTTGTCCTTCTTCGAGGTTTATCCGCCGGACCGTCTCCGTGCTCGTACGACCATCGCGAATAGCCACCACACGGTCTACTCGATACGCGACGTTCGGGTCGTGGCTCACGATAATAATCGTCGTACCGAATTCTTCATTGATTCGGCGGAAGGTGTTGTAGATGGTGCTGGCGGTTTGGGTATCGACCTCACCGGTGGGCTCATCGGCGAGGAGAAGCGGTGGCGAAAGCGCCAGCGAGATCGAGATGGCGACACGTTGCTGCTCGCCGCCGGACAGTTGTCCTACGCGATGGCGCAGGCGGTGCCCCAGACCTACAGCCTCCAACAGTTCCGTTGCCCGCGCCTCTCGTTTCTTGGCGGGCATGCCGGCAACTATCAAGGGAATCTGTACGTTTTCCAGCGCGGTGAGGTAGGAAATCAAATTTCGCGAGCTCTGCTGCCAGACGAATCCCACCATGTGCCGCTTGTACCAGACAAGATCGGAGTCGGACATCTTGACCAGATTCAGACTGCCAATCGTCAGGCTGCCTGCGCTTGGCCGGTCCAAGCCGCCCAGGGTGTTGAGAAGCGTTGATTTGCCGCTGCCGGAGTTCCCAATGATGGCCATAATCTCACCCCGGGCGACTTCAATATCCAGCCCCTGCAGCGCGACAACCTCGAGGTCGGCCACCTTATAGATCTTGACCAGATTGTCGCAAATGATGAACGGCTGACCACGTTCTGGGAGTTCCGGTATCCTCTTCATCCTTGCTCTTCCCCAAACTTGATTGCCTCATGAATGCGCATGCGCGTTAGCATGGAGATGATCACAGGCACCGCGATGGCCAGAATGATAGCCAGGATTATATATATCTTGGCGATGTCGTCCCAGGCTGTCAATACTACAAATGAAGGAATGTTCGCATGTTCGCCGGTCTTGATTTGGAGGAAGGGGATGAATATTCGCCCCGCCATGACACCAAATACCGTGCCTAAAGTGACTCCCATGACTATGAGGAAGCCCTGCTCAAAGATATAGAGGCTAATCAACTGTCGTATGGAGAGGCCCATCGCACGCAGAATACCAAAGTCCTGCATGCGGCGTTGGAAAGAAAGCAACGAATAGGTCAAGAATCCCAGAATTGTCAGGAGAATGGCAATCAAGAAGCCAACCGTAAGCATGCCGAAAACTCCGGTACGGCGTGGATCATCGCGTTGGGAGATTACTCTCTCACGAGTATCCTGCGTGCGCACGACAATGAATTCTAGATCGCGCAGCTTCTCTTCGATGGCATCGATATCGGCGCCCGCATCTGTCTTAACCCAGGCATCGTAGGGTCCCTGCCCGATATTGTCGAAGATATAGTCAAGATTCGCTATGGCAAAGTAATCCGTATCAGGAAATTGGGTGGGGAAGTAGTCCACCCAATCGACAATCACAAAGTCGAGCTGTTGCTGGCGCAAGCTTATGCGCACGCGGTCGCCGACTTTCAACTTGTGGTCGATCATGAAGTTGGCGCTGGCCAAAAGGGCATCCGGCTGCGCGGCAAGCTCATTCATCAACGTAACCAGTGAGCGGTGGGCAAAGTCGGGTCGCCAATACATGACGTTGACGGCATCCCAGGGATCCAGCGCGACGATTTGGATCTCGGGGGTGGCCCGATCCGGCAGAATGGCATTGCCCTTGCTATCCCAAACGCGGGCAGCGGCCTTAATCTCCTCGACCTGTAAGTGGTCGGAGAACGGCGCAATGTACCATTGCTCGAGCTCCTCATCGTAGTCGCCGGATTCGTAGAAGGCCATGTCGGCGCCAATGCGATAGTAGACGGAATCTGAATGGTTGCGCGTGAGCGTGGCGGCCACAGAAGCACTAAAGGTGCCAATGGCCAGCGTGAGCACGAGCAGTAAGAGCAGGCTGTTGTATTGACCCGCAGAACGGGAGATATGCCGCAGTCCCAAGAGTATTGAAACTCCCCAGAAGCGGTTTCCAATGCGCGTCACCAACTCAACGATGTATGGGAATAGCCGCACGAACAGCAACGCCATGCCGAACATGAAGACGGAAGGCACGATGAGCAGCAGCGGATTGGAAAAGACGTTGCCTTCTTCTCCCAAGACGATGACCTGTCGCTGGTCCTGCAACAGTCGGTAACCGTACACGGAGAGCGCTAGCAAAAGGATGTCGAGGAAGAAGCGTTGCCACCACGGTCTTCTCAGCTTGCGCGAGGCTTCCATCTTGAAGGTTACGATGCTGTGCCTGGCCGTGGCGGCTGCCGGCATTAATGCCGCGCCGATGGAGAGCGCAATAGCAGCCAGGGCGTAATTGAACGTGCTGGTCGTGATTGTAATTGGGAGTGGATCGCGGCCGATAAATGTCAAGAAAGTGTACGTGCGAGCGATGAGTTGGGCAAGATAAACCCCCAGCACAGGCCCAACCAAGAGGGCCAATACGCCGATCATGCCACCTTCCAGCAAATAGATGCCGATGATTTGCCAGGTACTCGCGCCCCTGCTCTTTAACACCGCAATTTCGTTGCGCTGCCGGTCCACGACCATCGAAGAAGCAATGCCAATGTAGTAAAGCACAATGCCGATCACGGGCGCGGAGAGAATGAAGAGCAGAATCTTGAGAAAGAAGAGGTCCCGCAAATACCGCAGCAGAATATCCTCGGGAGAGATGTCGATTTTGACTTTGCCAAGAATGGTGCCGAGGTTGGATCGAATTTCGCTAATGCCCGTAATGATGGACCGGGCATTGCTCGCGTTAACTGCATCGACGTCGAATACCGAAAACCATGTGTACTCGTAGCCGATCTCCTCATAGTCCGTAAGAATCACTTCAATGAAGGTCTCGTCCGGGACCATGAGACCTTCTTTAAAATACTGAGGATGATAGAACCAGTAAATCTCGTTGGGGTCGTTTGGGAACCAGCGGCCTACGATCTTGACTTCGATAGGCTCCGGTTCGCCGCCGGGCCTTTGGAAGCGGACGTAGAGATGGTCTCCGACTTCAGCCCCGATCGCGTCCAGCTTCTCAGTCATGATTACGGCTTCGATGTAGGGATCGCCGGACTTTGCCACGTTGGCATACCGTCCCTCCAAGATGCGAATGTGTTTATCGAAGTCCGTGGCAAAAGCAATGAAGCCCCAGTCGGCAAATTGCCGCGACGTGAAGCTGATCTCATCCCCGCTTGTGAGTATGGCCATGTGCTCGGTTTGGCCGTAGCGGGTTGAAAGCAGCAGCGGGATGCCCATCTCGGTGGGCGCCGTGACTCGCATGTATTCATCGGCCTGGCGATACTGCAGGAGCGAGATGTTTGTCTCGTTCTTCTGCTCAAACTTGCGAATCAGAAGACTGGCCCGCGGCTGTGCCTGGCGAGATTCCGTATCCCGCAGCGCACGGTGCAAGAGCATTTCGCTCATGCCTTCCGAGTAGAGCGGGACACTGGACACAAGCGTCACTGTGACCACCAATCCGAGGATGGTGGAGAAAACAATATTGATATTGTTGAGAAGACGCTTGGTGACTAAGACCAGAATGGAATAGGTCATTGGGCCGTGCTTTGTCTTTCACCTTGAGTCAAGATGCCGGGCGGCCGGACGTCAATCTTCATCATTGCAGGACCTGTCCCCAATCTCGATTGACTGTGACCGAAGTGCCGGTGCCTGGGATCGAGGTCGAGCATCGAACAAATCATAGGTGCTCCTCCCTCATCAGACCCTCGTTGAGCGATGCGCGCAAATGGTGGGAGTCACACTTCGCACGACATTCAATCCGCTGAAGACCTCAAGTAATCGATACTTGCGGCCGGTGGCGCAAAGAAGACTACCGGCCCTTTCTACAAGAGTTACCCGATTCACTACTGGCCCTGCAGAATGACGAATCCTTCCTCGAGACCGCTGAGGACTTCAACCTCTGTTTCAGTTTGGATGCCTATCTCAACGTTCTTGGCGCGTTTGATGTCGCCGTCCATGAATTCAACGAAGGTACGTCTACCGGAGCGCTTTATGGATTCGATTGGCACCTTCAGTACGTCGTGCTTTTCCTGCACCGTAATAGTAACGCGCGCCAGCATACCAATCTCTGCTCCCTCTTTCGGCCAGTCCACTTCGAGATGGATGGAACGGTCTTGAATTACGCCCTGCGTGGTGACGAGCGAGGTAGGCAGCTTGGTAATCGTGCCCTTTAGGATCTCCGAAGAAAACGCATCAAGGGTAAGGTCTGCGACTTGCTCCAGCGCGACCTTGGGCACATCGTCTTCAGAAAGGTCGGCGGAAATTATGAGTTTGGTGGGATCTGCAAGCCCAATAATGGGGCCGTAGGCGCTGACCGGCTCACCGGCCTTGCCTTTGATGAACTGGATTACCCCGTCAAAGGGCGCTGTCAGGCGTGCATCTGTAAGCTGCTCGAGGAGAAGATCGTGGTTCGCACGCGCGCGCTTGAGGTCGTTTTCCAGTTTGGCGACGTTGCCGGCATCGGCGGCATTGATGAGTACCTGCTCCAGATTTGCCTGGGCCTTCTGCAAGGTCGCCTCTTTGTTGGCGAGATTCAACTCAGCGTCGCGTACCTTCTCGGGGTCCACACCGGACTGGACGGTATCGTAGCCTTCTTTGGTCGCGTCAAGGTCGGCTCTTGCTTGCGCCACGGCAGCTTGTTTGGCATTGAGGTCAAGTTCCGCAGTGATAAGTGCTCTCTCAAGCACCTGTCCGACTTCTGCCAACGCCGCCTGAGCCTGCTCCAATGCGAGACGGGCTTTCTCTAGATTAGCTTCAGCTCCGGGCAGCGCGTCGCCCGCCTGCGCTTTGGCTAGATTGTAGTTTTGCTTTGAAGCCTGCAAGGTTTGCCACAAGTTGTACATATTGGTATTCCGCAGCGGTGCAGTAACTTCAATCCTATTCTCGGACACTGCGTTGTTCTCGATCGCATAGCACATTAGCGACTCGACAAGCTGACACTCGCGAATGTTGATCTGCCAGATTAGCCCCCCGGACGATCGGTCGAACCTCTTCGGATCGTCTGCTTCAAGATTATCCTTTTCTTTCTGATACATTGCGATCTGACCTATTAGGTTGTTTTTCTCGTCCTCAACCGCCTGCTCCGCAACAGAGAGCTGGTTCTCTAAGATCAACACGTTCGAATCAGCGCCCCCGGCGCGCAACTGGTCGACACGAGTCTGAGCTGTGCGATAGTCGTCTTCGGCCACGCGCAAGTCGAGTTCTCGCTGTACCTTCAGGTCTACCGCAGCTCCAGATCGAAAGGCAGTAAGATCCTCTTGGGCCTTCGCATTGGCTTCTTGTGCGAGCTTGAGCGCGTCCTCGGCTGCGGCAAGGTCGGCGGCGGCTTTGGTGTACGCAGTCTGTGACTGGGCGCGCTCCTGCTGACTGGGGCCGCCCTGCGCTTCGGTGAGCGCTTCCCGCGCTACTTCCAGATCCCGCAGTGCTTGTTCGACCGCAAGCTGGGCTATGGTTATATCCGCCGCGCCGGAAGCTGCTTGGGTGCGGGCCTTGGTCAGATTGCGCTCCAAGTCCTGTAGGGTTAGCTCTGAGTTTTGAATGGACGTCTCCAAGTTTCCAGTCTCTAAGTCGGCGAGCAGCGTACCCTGAACGACTGCCTGATTGTACTGAATATAAATGCCTTTCAAGCGACCGTTCTGCTTAAAGAAGAGGCTTTCCTCACTCTCCGCAACCACCCGCCCAAGGACTCGAACCGCGTCTACAATGGAGCCGCGTTCCACTTTGACCGTAGGGCGCTCTACGCTTCTCACCGGCCGCGCGACGACCTCCTCAGGTTCGTCATCACTAGAAATAAAAGGCAGCGACGGCACGCAGGCTGTGAGCAGCAAAATGCCGCTCACTACAATTGCAACAAGTGATCTGTATTTCACGCGGCTCTATCCTCAACAAGTATTGGACCCATCAACATTGGGTTCTAAGTTGCCAGAAACCATTGAATTGAAGTATTGCGCACAATGACCATATTACATAGTAGCAGTCTACGCATACTCAGTGTCTACTGTCCACGGCAATGCGCACTGCCAATTGAAAACTTATAGGATTCTTAGACACTACTAGATAGAGAGAAGCTATTCTGCAAGGGTTTTGGAGGCGTTGTTGCAAGAGTCTAGGTGTGTCGGCGGCTCCAGCGGGGTATGGAGAATAGCAGCTCCCTCGGTTGAGCGCAGCGCTACACAAGCTCCAATCGTTTGCAAAATCTTGCTACCAGGGCTATGTCGCATGACTTTATCCCCCAGAAGGAATAATGTTATGCTGCTTGGGTGTCCTAGCAGAATCTTAGGACAGTATTGTATAGTCTGATGAAGCGGCGCTGTGATTGTGGTGTTGGTGGCGCTCATTTCTAGTTGGAGGTAGCGGACATGACCCAGAGCGATCTAATAAAGGATGTTGCGTCAAGAACAGGCTCAACGCAAAAAGCGGCTAAGGAATTCCTGGACTCATTTGTCGAATCAGTACAAGATTCACTAATGCGTGGCGAGAGTGTGGCAATTCCGGGCTTTGGCACTTTTCGTGTTGCGGAACGAGCTGCCCGGGCCGGACGCAATCCCCGGACCGGCGAACCCCTTCAAGTCGCTGCCAGAAAGGCCCCAGTCTTTTCCGCCGGCACCACGCTACGCAAGTCTGTTGGCGGATAGAGGGCAATCCTCTCGAACTCGATTGCGTATATGGGGGTAATCAAAGCCCTTAGGGTCGCGTTTATTGCAGTTGCCCTCATTGCGCCGGCCTGCAGTCCCTCCGGGCAGAATGCGCTGCAGGGCCCGACAAGCCTTATTGTTACCCCCGATCACGGCGCGCATGAGCTTCTCCAACTCCTGCGGCGCGCCGAAACTTCCATAGATCTCATGGTCTATCTCCTATCTAATGAGGAGATCATCGAGGAGCTGGCGGCAGCCCGGCAGCGTGGCGTTCAGGTGCGTGTGCTATTAGAAGAAAACCCGGTTGGGGGTGGCGAGTACAACCGCCTCGCTAGTCAGAGACTGGCGGCTGCAGGTGTGCGCGTTCGCTGGACAAGCCCGGCTTTTCGTTTCACGCACGCCAAAGTGATTATCATCGATGCCGGTCAGGCGGCCATCATGACCCTGAACCTCACGGCGAGTTCCTTTCGATCCAATCGGGAGTTCGCCCTCATCGTTGAAGATCCCACGGTTGTTAATTCCCTCCAAGTCCTCTTTCAAAGTGATTGGGAGCACGTGCCTTCGCCCGAATTCGGGCTCCCGCTTGTCATTAGTCCCGGCAACGCGCGCAGCATCGTGCATGACTTGATTGCCTCCGCACACCAGAGCTTGGAAGTCTACGTGCTGTCGCTGGAGGATGATGCCATTGCGGCCGCCTTGGCAGATGCGGCAAGACGCGGTGTCCGTGTCCGGCTGATCACAAACCCACCTTCTGGACGGGATTCCTATGCAGACGAACGTGCTATCTTGCGTGAGAACGGCGGAATTATCGGGTTCCTCGCCTATCCGGACGTACATGCGAAAGTCATAATCGTCGACGGTCAACGTGCGTTTGTGGGCAGTCAGAATCTTACTGCTACTTCCTTGGACCAGAATCGGGAGGTGGGCATAGTCACGGATGATCCCACAGTGCTGCGGCAATTGCGACAGACGTTTGCAGCCGACTGGTCGCAAGTTGCGCTGGAACAGTCCGCCGCTTTCCTCAGGAACGACGCAGCGTAAGAGGGATCCCTTTCACAATCGCGCGTGCGGCCCTGCTGAAGGAAAATGCAAGAATGCGGGTGCGGCTAGCGTCGTGACATTCGTTCACCCTGTCAGCGCGTGTACCTGGTCGGGTTTCCGATCCTGACCTATCTAACTATTCGCACAGGCACCTTCAGTACGTCATCGCCCTTTTGAAAAAACCACGCAACTCCCTCTTGGACAGGCCCAATCCAGACTTCATAGTCTCCCGGAGGCAGCGGAGCGCCGCCCTGCGTGAAGGGTGCGAGAATGGCAGTGAGGCTCAGAGAGTTGCCGGGCGCCAGCGCATAGGGCAGCGCCGCTCTCCCCTCGGCGGCGCGTGCAACGAGGCTTCGGTCCGCAGAACCACTAGGAAACCACAGGATGCCGAGCTGTACTGAACCCGGCACTTGACCGATTTCACATTGTGTCGGCCACGGTTCAGCGCCGGAGTTCCTGACGTTAATTTCCAGTGTACCCATGACGCCCTGTGCGAGAGACCTTGGATAGAGCGGCGACTCAAGTGCGATATTGGAGCGATGGGCGCCTTGGGGTAGCGCATCAGGTGTGAGGCCTTGAAGTATTTCCGGTTCGTGATCGAGCAGTGTTATGCCTCGTACCACCATGTTTGCTGGCAGTGACGCAGTCCCAGTGCCAGTGGATGGTGGCAGGAAGAGGTCAATTGTGGTTTTTGCTGCGTCTGAACCTTGCGGCAGAGCGAACGACCGGCACCAATTGCCTGGAGGGACAGAGTCGGCAAATACGATCTCGCTGTTGGCCTCAACACGTAACGCTGTTTCACGATCAACGGTGCTGAGAAGGTTCAAGAGTACGTACTGCGGGGGGGCCGTTCCCGAGGGCGCGCGCAGGCTGGCATGGTCATGAAACCAGACCAGTGAGCTTATCTCACCGTTGGTCACCGGATGGTAAAGACCGTTTTGCCACACGCCCCAGATTGGCTGGACCTGGATGCCTTGAGCTACTTCAACGCTCCAGGCGGGCATTGCATATGGACCTAGAACAGAGTTGGCGTAGTCAGTTTGCTGGAGGAGGGCAGACTGTTCTGGCCCAGGCAGCGTCCAGAGCGCTTGGTCCGCTCCTACGAGCAGGACTTGCGGCTCCGCTTGCCAAAATTGCGCTTTCAGTGTTTCGGCCATGTGCCAGTTGCGACCGCTGATCACAATATTGGCCGGCGGCTTCTCTCCTGCAGCGCTATCGAAGGGCAGAAAGCGCGTATGCGGAAGCAGGTATTCATAGGAAAAGTAGGGCACCGGATGGCCGTTGGAAACGTCGTAGGCAATGGTCGCGGGTGATCCGAAGTAAGTGCGTATATATGAGGCAAGAGAAGAAGAGTGAGCCACACGTTCCTGAAGGGGGAGGATTACAGAGAAATAACCGTAAGCGCTAGTAGCAAGAAAGAGGCAGGCGACGGCGACCACGGCAGCACTTCGAAGCTGACTTCGCGTGATCGAGAGCACTACAAAGCCTACTACTGCCAGCGTGGAAGTGCCAAGAATGGCAGATCTCGTCGACCCAAGTATTTCCAGATATGGATAGATGCCCAGAGAGTTCGTTGAAACAACCACCGGTAGAAACACAGACACACTGTAGATCAGGACTGCTGTGCTAGCGCCAACCAAGAGTATGGCCAGTGCCATTGCGCGAAGCGACCAATGTCGTAGACGGAAGGGGGGTGTAAACCTTCCAAATACCTTGTCCCTACCACATAGAATTGTGGAGAGACCGAACGCGAATATGAGGGCAGAATTCCCATCGACATACCTTCCCTTCAGCAGTTTGCCGGTCTCTTCCGGCAAACTGAGGAACGCTGAACTGAGGGCAAGTGAACCCAGCCATGCCAAGCAGAAGAACGTCAAAGTGGCTGTGGGTACGTCCTGGACAAAAGTGGAAAATCCGGCGTGCCGACGCTGCCAATAGAAGAGAGCTATGGCAAATAAGCCGATGAGAAACAAGCCGAAGGAAGACTGTATGAGATAAAGGAATTGGTTATTCAGGGCAAGCAGGAAGTCATGGATTCCTTGTAGGGAAGTTAAGTGTGCGATGAGGGGGCGAATCTGCACTTCGGAAAGAGCACCAATGTTTATAGACTTGAGGTAATCGAGCATTAGGCGTGTGCCGGAAAACAACGCGACAGTGGTAATGATGGCTAAAGTGACGGCGCGCCAGCGCAGGATCCTGCTGCGCCCCCACACGAGCATGAATAGCACGGCAATTGGAATGAGCGGCAACGAGCGCGGGTGGATGGCATACATGAATCCGAGAGCAAGCCCAAACAAGAGAGCATAGCGCATAGACTGCTGACGTAGGAGCATGCCGAAGAGGGCTACGGTGAGCATGAATCCCGGCACGTACGCATTCTCACCCCAGGCGAAGTTCGCGCGCAGCAGCAGTGGTGGATAGAGGCACGTAATAAATGAGGCAAGCATCGCAAAGCGGGGACTAATGCCGATCAAGGATGCCAATACAAAATAGAGGCTTAAATAAAGCGTGCTCATGAGGAGCGCGCTGATGACTAGGCTCGCGGTGTAAACGTCACTGGGGTTTTTGAAGAGCCAGAATACTGGGACAAGAAAGAGAGAGTAACCGAAGTGAAAGAAGTATGACTCATGCAGAGTGGGCATCGGCGCCGTGCCGGACAAGAAACGTGCATTTGCAAGATAGACCGTCTCATCTGACACTGCCAACGGCAACTCGCGAAAAAGTGCGAGGGCTACTTGAATGATCAGAAGCAGTCCAAAGGGAAGCCCATGCCGGAGCCAACCTTTCTCAAGAGATTTCCGGATTAAGAAGACGATTGAACATACTGTATCTTGCCACCACAAGGTCAAAGCGTCACTTTTCGAGGGGAACAGAACGACCCTGATCGCGAAAGAAGCTAATTGGTGAGTGCAGTCTTGTGTGTTGGCACAGAGATGCGGGTAGAGCATGCTGCCTGTGCAAGTGCTATGCAGTATACACCAAGGTAAGATGCGCTTTGCGGAGTAACTGAGCGCAAGTCTCTGTCAGGGGGCCGCTGGATCCGCATTGCGAGCAAGCGCGCGCTTGCCTTGACGCCGCCGCAAGAAGGGTGCTACGCTAATCCCTAGAAGGTGGCTAGGATATAACGCTGCTCTGCCGGTGTGGGGTGTAGAATGCTGGGAATATCGACTCGAGGCCATTATGGCCTCGTCATTATGACGGCGCTGGCGATGGCAACAGAGGGTAAGCCCCTCTCGTTGGCGCGCATTGCCGAGGAGACCGGCATTTCCCTGGGTTACCTCGAGCAAATCGTGTCCACGCTCAAGGAGTATGGACTGGTGGAGAGCATTCGCGGCGCCAAGGGTGGCTACATTTTGGCCGAGGCGCCCGATCAGATCACCGCGCTTCAAGTTATTTTGGCGACAGAACGCGAGATTGCCCCGATATCGTGCTCGCTGCAACCCGAAGAGGGCGTGTGCTGCGACCGTGTGGATCACTGCCCCACGGTATTCCTTTGGGGAAGACTGGAACAGCAACTCAGCCTTACGCTCGGGGATACCACCCTTGCGGACCTGGCCCGACACGGCCGGAGCACTAAACAGGGCAATTTGGGGCAACTGCCTGCCGTGCCTCAGAGCCGGTCCGGGGTTCTCGGATAGGCGTTACGCGAAACAAGGTTTAGGCTTGAGGTTTTTAGAGAGGCCAGGCAGAAGCTGGCAGTGTAGTTTAGCGGGTTGCGGAAATTGAATGTTAGTTGAGCGATGAGGAGTAGAGAATAGAACACGATGGCTACCGAGCAACCGTTTTTTCATATTGAGGATCTCCACGTCGAGATTGAAGAGAACGAAATCCTACGGGGCGTAGACCTCACCGTAAAGCGTGGCGAGATACACGCGATTATGGGGCCGAACGGCTCCGGCAAAAGCACACTCGCTCACACACTGATGGGGCACCCCAGCTATGAGGCGACCGCAGGGCAGGTGCTCTTTGACGGCGAGGACATTTTGGAAAGAGAGCCGAATGACCGCGCCAAACTGGGCATTTTCCTCGCTTTCCAGTATCCGCTCGCGATTCCTGGAGTGAGCACTCTGAACTTCCTGCGCACGTCGCTCAAGGCGGTAAAGCAGAAGGAGATTAGCGCGCGGGAGTTTCGCAAGCATCTGCTTGAGAAGATGGACATGCTTAAGATTGGCCGTGAATTTGCAGGGCGCTACTTAAACGACGGCTTTTCCGGCGGCGAGAAGAAACGGATGGAAATCTTGCAGATGGCCGTGCTCGAGCCGAAACTAGCCGTATTGGATGAGATTGACTCCGGCCTGGACATCGATGCCATTCGCGCAGTCGGCGAGGGCATCTCATCAATCATGAATCCTGAGATGTCAATTGTGATTATTACGCACTACCCACGCATTCTGCACTTCGTAAAGCCCGACTACGTGCACATAATGGTGGATGGTAAGATACGGCAGTCGGGCGGCTTTGAGCTGGCTGAGGAGCTTGAGGCCAAGGGATACGATGTGCTTTTGGACGAGGTGATGGTGGCTTCGTCAGAAACGTAGACTTCGTCAAGGACGCAGGAAGCCAAGGGAGGCAGGTGCTGAGATGGCGGTTACCGAGCAGGATATTCAAGAAAGTAAGCGAGTATATAAAGAGAAGTATGGCTTTGCGGATCCCGATCAGGCGATCTACAAGGCGCCTAAGGGACTTGATCCCGAGCGCGTGATCGAGATCTCTCAGATGAAGAATGAGCCGGACTGGATGCTAGAATTCCGGCTCAAGTCTCTGGAGATATTCAATAAGAAGCCGATGCCCAAGTGGGGCGCGGATCTCTCCAAGATTCCGTTTGACGATCTCTCATACTTCGTGCGCACTACTGAAAAGCAGGGCACTACCTGGGAAGACGTGCCTGAGTACATCAAAGACACCTTCGATAAGCTTGGCATCCCAGAGGCGGAGCGCAAGTTTCTGGCGGGAGTCTCCGCGCAATACGAATCTGAAGTCGTCTACCATTCCATTCAGAAGGACCTGGAAGCCAAGGGTGTGATCTTCCTCAGCACGGAGGAAGGGCTAGAGCAGCACCCTGAGCTCTTTCGGCAGTATTTTGGAACGGTCATTCCGTCGGCGGATAACAAGTTCGCCGCGATGAACGGCGCATTCTGGAGCGGCGGTTCTTTCGTATACGTGCCTCCGGGTGTGCAGGTGACTATTCCGCTTCAAGCATATTTCCGCATCAATTCGGAACAGATGGGGCAGTTCGAACGCACGCTCATCATCGTGGATGAAGGCGCGTACGTGCATTACGTCGAGGGCTGCACGGCGCCGGTTTACTCAACCGACTCATTCCATAGCGGCGTGATTGAGATCATCGTCAAGAAGAACGCTCGCTGTCGCTATACCACCATCCAGAATTGGTCGACCAACGTGTACAACCTGGTGACACAGCGCTCCGCAGTCTATGCCGGGGGCGTAATGGAATGGGTGGACGCAAACCTTGGTTCCAACATCACGATGAAGTACCCCAGCGTCTATCTGATGGAGCCGGGGGCCAAGGGCGACATTCTCTCGATAGCGTATGCCGGTGACGGCCAGGTGCTGGATGCGGGGGGCAAGGCGATCCACGTGGCGCCTAATACTTCATCCAAGATCATCTCCAAGTCGATCAGCCAGCACGGCGGGCGCACCTCATTTAGAGGTCTGCTCAAGATATACAAGGGCGCGGAGAAGTCGAAGTCGGCCATGCGTTGCGATGCGCTCATTTTGGATGAAGCATCTCGGTCCGATACCTATCCAACCATCGAAATTGAAGAAGAGCAAGTGAGTCTAGGCCACGAGGCCGTGGTAAGCAGGATTGGCGAAGACCAACTCTTTTACCTCATGAGCCGCGGGCTGGGCGAATCCGAGGCGGCTGGCATGATTGTGAGCGGCTTCATCGAGCCAATTGTCAAGGAATTGCCGATGGAGTATGCCGTGGAAATGAACCGTCTTATCCAGCTACAGATGGATAAGGCAGTCGGTTAAGCGGAGCGCATCCTGACCGGGCATCTCCGGTTTGAATTGAGGCGCGCAGCGCCAGACAAGGAAGCATGACGAAATGTGCCTCCTGTCTGGCGCAATTGCTGTAAAACGGTCAATCAGAGCAATTATGGGTATATAGAATCGCTTTCAAGCACGAAATACATCAGGAAAGAGAAGCGTGAGCCAATCGTCAGTTGAACAAAAGCCGTTGACGGCCCTGCAAGGAATAACAGCCGCAGCCTGGCAAGAAGTGTCACGAGCTTGCGGTGAGCCGGATTGGGTGCGGAATCTGCGTCAGGAGGCTTGGGAGGCGTATGAAGATTCGCCAATGCCCACGCTGAGAGATGAGGATTGGCGGCGCACCGACTATCGCGAACTCGAGCTGGACGAGCTGCTGCTGTACAAGCCCGCAGGCTTTGAAGCGAAGGCTGCGGCGGACTTGCCGGAAGCAATCCATCCGCATATCGATACCGGCGATGCCTGGGGCGGTTTGGCGGTACAGATTAATTCGGAAGTAGCGTTTACGACGCTTGATACATCCCTGCAGGAGCAGGGCGTGGTCCTGGCGCCGCTCGCTGAGGCCGTCCGCACGCATCCCGAGCTGGTACAGCCGCACCTTGGGCGGGTGGTGACTCCGGCCGACGGCAAGTTCCCGGCGTTGCACGGTGCTTTTTTCTCAGGCGGAATCTTCTGTTATGTGCCGCCGGATACTAAGGTTGCGCTCCCTATTCAATTCGTTGCCTGGATGAATGCTGAGAATATTGCAGTCTTTCCTCACGTCCTGCTTGTGGCAGATCGGGGAAGTCAGGTGACGTTTGTAGAACGCTACGCAAGCCCATCGCTCGCAGAGCAGTCGTTTTCCTGCCCGGCTACTGAGGTAGTTGTTAAGGATGGCGCCCACGTACGGCACATCACGCTCCAAGACTGGGGCCGGCACGTGTTTGAGCTGGGTTTTCAACGACTCCGCGTAGACAATGACGGCAATCTGCATACAATCTTAGCGGCCACAGGCGGCCGGCTTGTCAAGAATTACGTTGACTATAGCTTTGCAGGCTCAGGAGTGGAGTCCTTTCATCGAGGGTTCTTCTTTACTGATGGCACACAGCATATGGACTATAAGACTATGCAAGATCACCGTGCTCCTTACAGCACGAGCGACTTGTTGATTAAGGGCGCGCTGCGGGACCGTTCCCGCGCTGTCTTTACCGGCGTGATCGGTGTCCGCAAGGGTTCGAAGCGCACGGATGCGTATCAGGAGAACCGCAACTTGCTCCTGAGCAAGCGCGCTCGCTCCGACTCAATTCCTATTTTGGAAATTGACAACGATGACGTGCGCTGCACCCACGGATCGGCCACCGGACAAGTGGACCCGGAGGAACTCTTCTACGTTATGGCGCGCGGTTTGGATAAGGATGAAGCTGCGCGCATGTTGGTTGAGGGTTTCTTTACCGAGGTAATCGAACACACGTCGGTAGCCGGCGTGCAGGCCCAGCTTGCCGGCAAGATTCAAGAGAAGATGACCGGATGGCAGGTAGAGGATTGACGCATGGCAAACTATGTGAGAGCAGCGTCGGTGGACGATATACCGGAGGGGCGGGCTATTGTCGTTGATATTGAGGGCGAAAGCTTCGCATTGGCGCGTGTCGCAGGCGCCGTATACTGCATAGACAATATTTGCACCCATGACGGAGGACCGCTGGGTGAAGGCGAACTGGACGGTACGACGCTGGAGTGCCCCCGGCACGGTGCTCGTTTTGATGTCTGCACGGGGCGCGCCATCACCTTTCCCGCGGTGGTGCCGGTTAATGCTTACGATGTAAAGATCGAGGGCCAGGATGTGTTTGTGGATCTGGAGTGATTCGCGCGGCAGACCGGCGGCCCTCCGTTAGATAGGACTGTGCACGATGGAAGTCAACTTTGATGTGCACGCTGTGCGGCAAGACTTCCCCATTCTGGGGATGCAAGTACACGGCAAACCGCTTGTGTACTTGGATAACGCAGCGACTTCACAGAAACCGCAGGCGGTCATTGACAGCCTGGTGCAATTCTACTCGCGGTATAACGCCAATGTTCATCGTGGCATCTACACGATTAGCGAACAAGCTACCGCGGCGTACGAAGAGGCACGAGCGAAGGTCGCGCGCTTCATCAATGCTCCGTCGCCGGAGTGCATAGTCTTTGTCCGCAATACCACCGAAGCCATCAATCTCGTGCGCTACGCGTGGGGCAGCGATAATGTCGGCGCTGATGATGAGATCCTCATCTCGGAGATGGAACATCATTCGAATCTTGTCCCCTGGCAATTGCTGGCGCAAGAGCAAGGAGCCGACCTTCGTTTCCTGCGCGTGAACAATGAGGGTCGTCTCATGCTGGACGGCTTTGACGTTCTCATTACTGAGAAGACACGGCTGATTGCGGTTACCCATGTTTCAAATGTACTTGGCACTGTCAATCCGGTTAAAGGCATTGTCAAGAAAGCGCACAAGTATGGAGCATTGGTACTGCTCGACGCGGCTCAGAGCGTACCCCACATGCCGGTGGATGTGCAGGACATCGACTGCGACTTTCTAGCCTTTTCGGGCCACAAGATGATGGGGCCGACCGGTGTGGGTGTGCTCTATGCGAAGCCTCACTTGCTGAAGTCTATGCGTCCCTTTATGGGCGGCGGCAGTATGATCCGCAAAGTCATGCTCACCGAGTCGACGTGGGCGGACGTACCGCAGAAATTTGAAGCAGGCACACCGAATATTGCCGATGTGATTGCATTGGGTGCGGCTGTTGACTACTTGTCTGAGCTTGGCATGGAGAGTGTGCGCGAGCACGAACTGCAAATTACCCAGTATGCGCTTGACAAGTTGCGTGAAGTCTCCGGAATAAAGCTCTTTGGCCCCTGGGAATTGCAGACCCGCGCCGGCGTCATCTCCTTTGTATTGGACGGCGTGCATCCGCACGACATCGCGCAGATTCTGGACAGTGAAGCCGTTGCCGTGCGCGCGGGACATCACTGCTGCCAGCCGCTTATGCGCAGATTCAACGTACCTGCTACGGCGCGCGCGAGCTTCTACGTGTACACCACCGAGCAGGAAGTAGACGCGCTGGTTCAAGGGTTACACAAGGCACAGAGGATATTTGGTCATGCAGTTGAACGATCTCTATAAAGAAATCATCCTCGATCACTACGAGAGCCCGCACAATCGCGGCAGGCCGCCGCATGCAGATATCGAAGCCGAGGGTAGCAATCCGCTGTGCGGAGACGATGTTGAGGTCTACGTAGCGCTAGATGGAGCGTGCCTGAGAGAGGTGCATTTCGATGGCTCCGGCTGTGCGATCAGTCTCGCGGCGGCATCGATGATGACTGAGGTGCTGCAGGGAAAGTCGCGAGAAGAAGTGCGTCAAATAAGCGACCAGTTTAAGGCCATGATGCATGGGGAAGACGTAGCACTACCCGAAGAAATGGAAGATCTTGAATCCCTTAAGGGAGTTGCCAACTTTCCTCTGCGAGTTAAATGCGCGCTCCTGCCGTGGGTGACGCTTGAACACGGTTTGGCAAATGAAGATGCCGGCCAACGTGTCTCGATCGAGGTCGAGTAAGCGGTCTAGTTGCTTGAGTTTCCGCGCATTATTCCTTTGACTGCGACCATAATGGTGAGACAAGTCAATATGGCAATCATGGGCGCGACGACGAAGGGCAGCCCTGAAAAGAACCCCCATACAACAAACCCAATCAAGCGCAGCACGATGTCCATCATCTGCACGATCCTCCGAAGAATGCAAATCCCTCTGGTTAACGCGGAAGTAGTCACATAGTACACCAATCTCGCGCAGAACGCACCCCAGGCATTTGCCTGATTTTCAAGCGTGAGCTTCCATGGTTACTTTCCTGGTTCGACGAGATTCCCTATTGCTCAGATTCACATCGACGCACACCCAGTGTTTAGGAGCACTCAAATCATGGCGCCAAAGATCGGTTGTCAGGCTCGCCTGTGGCTGAGAGAAACGCAGGACCTTGGCGGTGTCCTGCCCACGGTCGGCAGGGACTTGGCAGCAGCGGGGTATGACGGTTTGGAAATCGGCTATGCCTACGTGAACGACCCCAATGATGTTTCCGCATATCGCAGGGCAGTATGCGGGAATGGGCTGGAGACGGCAGGAATACACGTGGGCGGCGCTTGGCATGACCCAGTCGCGGTCCGGGAGAAGTCAATGCCGCAGGCGCGTGCCGCGGCGGAATTCGCCGGCGCAGTGGGAGCGGAGTATCTCGTGATCAGCACGGGAAGAAAACAGAACGGCCCGCTGACACAGACAGAGATCGACCTGCAAGTAACGCACCTCACGGAGCTATGCGCCTTCACTGCCGCAGAAGGTGTAATGCCGCTGTTGCACAATCATCAGCATGAGTTTGCACATGGTGCCCAGGTATTTCGCGGGATCATGGCCGGAATCAGCGCAGATGCGCTTGGCTTGTGTTTGGACTTCAACTGGGCGGTGTGGGGCGGCGCCGACGGAATCGCGGTATTGCGGGAGTTCTACCCACGACTGCGCATGGTGCACATTCGCGACACCGTAGGGAACGCAACGTGTGTGGAGGTGCTGGGAGAGGGTGATGTGGCGCTCGCTGAAGTCTTCTCTGTGCTCCGCGCAAATGGATATTCCCACTGGGTCCTGCATGAATGGTCAGACTCCGATCCAAAGTCGGAACTCCCCACTGCAGAAATTGCACGGCTGAACCAAGAGCACTTGCGCCAAGCGTTCAAATAAGCGACTTGCATAAGTAATCCTGGCCGGCAACACTGCTATGAGTGTTTGGCAAAGCTCGATAGGTGCAAGGATGCCGGATCTATCCGCTTAGTTCGTGTTTCAGTTCGTCTCTGGACAGTCCGCTGATGTGGTTGGCGAACGGAGGAATGTGGGCCTGCTTTCTGCGTGGCGGCACGCCAACAGCATACCGGTCATCTCTGGCGGAGGCGCATGGGAGTCGAACCCACCCAGGACGGGAGTAGCCCGCCCCGCAGACGGTTTTGAAGACCGCGAGGCCCACCGGGACCCGAGCGCCTCCATATTTCAGTCTAGCAGTCCCGGTCGCAACAGGAAATGGCAACTGAAACTCCTTTCAGTTTGCAGAATTCGCCCTGACAGAGAAGCGGAACAGAGTTTCATTCCCATAGGCCGGGCAGCTCTCTTGTTCATGCCGTACCACTTCTGGATGTAAGCTTCCAAGCCGAGAGGGAGGCTCTCTTAGTTAGTGGCGCTCCGTTCCGCAACGGTTAGCTTGACAGCGGCTTCTTGGGTTCGGTATCTAATTGGATGGAGAAAGTACGCTCGCTATCCGGATCGAGTGGAGCTCGGCGCCGAGCGAGAGTAGATGACAAGCGCCGGTACTGGATCACGGTTGAGGAATTTTGGCGAGCGTGAGTGGAGGGCCCCGGAGAGGGGCGTGATTCTTACATTTCGCATGGTGTGTTGAAAGCGATGCAAGTCGGATTCAATCCTCGACTACAGCCCTTCAGCCGCATGAGTGTGGCCGAACAGTTGCAAGAGGCCGTGCACACGGCGCAGCGGCTCGAATTCGCGGTGATTGAGCTGAGAGTCAATGAAGTCCTTTACCGTAAGGGCCTGTGGGACACCTTTACGCAAGATGTCCTCGCAATCATGGCGCATGCGCCGCTGCAGTTTCAGGTGAATCTTTTCCCGGATGAAGGCTTTGAAGAAGCCCCGAGCGATGTGACCGCGTTTCCCCGCTCAATTTACTTGAGGCGCCTTGTGCAGACAGTTGAGTTCTTTGAGGCGTACGCGCCGATGTCGCTCTACGTGATGCATGCCGGCAGACGCAAGGGCTACATCGACGACCATCTCCGAGCCCTCCACGAGGCGCTGCAAGCGTTGCTGGTGCTCTATCCCGGTGTGCCGATCGCGATTGAGAACGGCGGCCGGGAGTCCGTATTGCATTTTCCCGATGACTTTCTCACCTTCCTCGATGCCTTCCCGGCGCTGCGTTTCGTGATGCATACCGGCTGCGCGTTTCAATCGGTAATGTGGGATAACGATCAGCTAGGGCGGTATGTACGCAAGGCCTCCCGCTTCGTGGATAGACTTGCCGCTATTCGCTGGACGAATGCGAGTCCCGTTACCGAGCCGGACCGGCCGCTTCAGCTTGAGCTTGATCGAGCGCCGAACCTTTCGCTGATCATGCGGGGGATGGGCAGAAACCCGGCATTGGTGCATTTGCTCGACACCGTCGGCGGCAGGCCGGAGGCCCTGGCCCGTGAACGCCGCGCGCTGCAGGCGCAGGTCAACCGCTAGGCGCAAGAATCCTAAACAAGCTTCTGGATAGTCGCCCTGCGAGAGCAGTCACGCAAGAAGTCGCAATTCTATGTGGCCGGCGCGTGTGCCGGCCCCTGTCGCGCGGTAGTCGCGCCTGCCCGTACCACACTAGTCGGATGTTCCTGCGGTATAATTCTCGGTACAAGGTATACACATCCTCCGCACTTGAAGGACTGGACACAAAGAGTCCAGTTTGCCCACAAGAGTGACCAACCAGGAGGATGCGCACAACAAGGCAGCGCTC
Source organism: Chloroflexota bacterium (assembly GCA_965207135.1). Taxonomy (GTDB): domain Bacteria; phylum Chloroflexota; class UBA11872; order VXOZ01; family VXOZ01; genus VXOZ01. The sequence continues at coordinate 1,060,140 of OZ242272.1, forward strand.
GCAGTGAACGCCAAAACCATGGACAATGCCCTTGAGCGCCTCCAATTCGATGCGCAGGGACTCGTGCCTGCCGTAGTCCAAGATGCGCACACACTTCAAGTCTTGATGCTGGGTTTCATGACCAAGCAAATGCTGGCAAAGACCCTTGAGACCGGACAGGTGTGGTTTTGGAGCCGCAGCCGCCAGGAGCCGTGGCTGAAGGGCGCGACAAGCGGTAACTATCTGCACGTGGTGGACGTTTACCGGAACTGTGAGGAGAATTCGCTGTTGGTTCTTGCGAAGCCGCAGGGCCCTACGTGCCACACCGGCAATGTCTCGTGTTACTACCGCACACTCGACGAGGAATGATCGTGTCTGAGAGTAAAGACCATACGGCAGCAACAGCTAAGGTCCTCGATGAGGTCTTTCACATTGTCCGTGAACGGCAGCAAACGCTGCCCGAAGGGTCATATGTAACGCACTTGCTGCAGGGCGGCGTTGATCGCACTGCCCGCAAGGTGGGGGAAGAAGCGATAGAGGTAGTGCTGGCGGCCAAGAACGAAGAACCAAACGAGATTGTTGCCGAGGTCGCCGATCTTTGGTTTCACTGCGTGGTGCTGCTGGTCCAGAGTGGTCTTACCGTGGAGGACATCTACCGGGAATTAAAGCGGCGGCACGGAAAGCCCCCAAGTTTTCAGGACAAGGCTGAAGTCCAGGCGCATCTCCCATCTTCCCGGGACGTTTAGAGATCCAGCAGGCTAAGGACACAAATGTGCGCTGGGCCACTGCTTGTGGCGCGCTAGCTCGTTTGATTTTCACTTCTCTCTTTCTGCACATGCCAACCGTAGCAGCTCGACTCCGGACCGCTCATTTGGTTGAATTGCCGTATTCAACTGGGGTGGAGGGATGAAGACGATCCGGCATTCACGTAGATGCGGCTAAAGACTAGGGAGCTCTCTTCAATAGAAAATGTCTGACATGCTTCTGATCGCCCAACGTCCGAGATTGGAGCTCATTCGAACAGGTCTGCGCATACTGTGGATAGCAGGGGTGCTTGGTGGCATTGGGCTCTTTTTGCGAGCACTACGCTTCGTAGACTTGCTGCCGGCAGAGAGTAGTTGGGAATCGCTCATATGGGCGGTGCCCACTTTTCTCGCCGCGTTGTGGCTTGCATTCGCAATACGCTGGTATCGAGAGACCACACACTTTGTCTCCCTGCGCGTATGCGTATTAAGCACCCTCCCATTCCTGCCGATCGCAGTGCTGGGCTTCCTCTTGCACCCTCCCTTTCATACTGGCATTGAGCTGCTTTGGGAGATCGGTGAAATCGTCCACCTAGTAAGGGGAGGCAAAGTCTTCCTTGGAACGCTCGTGGTGCTGTCGCTCTACCTCCATGTGCTCATTGGCGGCATAGGCTATCTGAATAGGCACGACAGCGTGCCGCTCCCAAAGGCTCTTGGCGAAACAGCAGCCTACATGCTGCCGATCGTCGCCGCTCTGGCGTTGCTGACCGTCGGTCTTGCGCAAGCACTCACGTACATCTCTATCGCCTTTGACGATCAAGTGAGGTATTGGTCGGTAGCGGATGCATTGGCTCGCGGCCAGGGGTATCCTTTCCGCACATTTGACGAGGTGTTTGGGGACACGCAAGGTATCAAACCCTATTGGACCGATGACTTGCCGGTCTGGCCGCTTACGATGACTGTGGGCTTCTTCCTATTCGGACACACCACAGTCGCCACCTACGCTCCACTCATCGCTGCCAACATAGCCATGCCAATCGTGGCATTTCTGGCTGTGCGGAAGATCTCCGGCGATCTAACTCTCTCGGTGGGTGCAGCGATCACTCTGGTTCTCTTCCCCATGTATCAGATATACGCGCTGGGAGCGGCTGAACCGGAGCCCATCTTCCACCTGCTGTTACTTGCCATGGTCGCCAGCGTGCCGCGAAACGGGAACTGGCGGCACTGGGTGATTTTTGGATCAATTGCCGGGCTGGTTGTGCTAACCCGCCCGGAAGGCGGAATATACGCCGCCGTGACTCTGGCAGTCCTCCTGGTTGCTCGATGGCGAGAGGCAGGCTATTGGGTGTCGGCAGTCGTCGCAGCAGTGCCCACCTTGCTCTATGCCGGGGAGACGCTGAGACAAACCGGGAAGCCGTGGCCCCTCCATCGTTCAACCTATTTTGGCCTAGAGAACCTGCAGAAACACTGGGACGGATTCTCTGACATAGGGGCTATATATTATAGTGACTTGCTTCGTACGACAACGCTGGGATTCTGGATAATCCTCTTCGCGACCGTGGTGCTCTTTGGAGTGGGCACCGTCTGGCTCGCGTTGCGCCGACCCGTTTTTCTCTTTCTGCCTGCGGCTGCGGGAGCCCATGTGCTAATTCTTTGGCTCACCGAGGCAGGCCCGGCACTTACTAATGTTGAGAACCCTCCCGACTTCTTTCGTCACATGTCCCATGCACTGCCATTTGCGTGGATAACGGCGAGCATTGGCATCTTTGCGCTAGCGAGGAGGCTTCGACAGCAGTGGCGGCAATGGCTGCTCGTGGGAGTGTTCGTGCTGGGTACGTACTACTCGTATCAGATCCTCATTACACCAGAAGTTACCTATGGCAGCGCTGGAATCCTGCTGCCGGCCAGTAAGGAGCGCGGACTCCTCACGGCTGACACATTCGTTCTGGCTCAGGACCTTTTCTCTCATCCTTTCCAACTTCCAGAGATACAGCACGCATGGCAAGACGGTGTACTCCAGGCACAGCCTTGGGACTACCTGGGATTTCGTACAAGTGTATTTGAATTCTACTCGTCTTTTGACATGCACAATGTCGACGTGGGCAAGCCCTACATGATGACCAGCTTCTATGCCAGTCTCTTTGCCTACGTCACGCTGGCTTTGGCAGCATTTGGAATACCCATGGCACGGAAAGAAGCTAAGAAGCGCTCGTGGTGGCGGACTGCCAGCCAGTCTCGTTCAGCAGATTCATGAATCCCGCGTGGGCCTTGGCAAAGAGGTCATGCCCCGTATAGCCAAAGGATCGTCCGGCGACTTGTAGGTGCGGCTCAAGCGAGAAGAAGCCGTCGTACCCCGCATTTTTGAGCGCACCGAGAAGCTCCCGCCATTCGGCAGCTCCATCACCGGCAATAACCACCTTGCCGGCTTGGGATTCCTTGTCCTTCACGTGCATATAGTGGAGCCAGGGCTGCAGTGCGGGTAGAGCTTCGCTGAATGGCTTGACACCGCAAGCGACGAAGTTGGCGGGATCAAGGGTCAGTCGTAGGTTCTCTGCGCCAACCGTTTCAAAGATGTCTTTGCAGCGTGCAGGAGTGTCACCGTAAATGTCGCTCTCATTCTCGTGTAACAGCAGGATGTCCGATCGGTGCTGCCTCGCTGCAGCAGATAGGGCTTGCAGGCGGCGCATCACCTCGTCCCGATGGCTGTTTGGGTCCTCGCCCTCCGGTATAAAGAATGAGAACATGCGGATGTAGGGAGTATCCAGAATGTCGGCGGCACGAAGCGCGCCCTTGAATCTCTCAAGGTGCGCTGCAAAGTCATCGGTAACCATGATCTTGCCAATTGGTGAGCCAATGGCCGAGACGCGCATGCCGCGACTATCCAGTTCGCGTTTTGCCGCCTGGAGATCCTCCTCGGTGAGGTCGACAATAACGGCCTTGGATTTGCCGTTTACGGCAAGATTGCGTACCTCCACAAAATTGATGCCGAGAGCCTGCATGGCGTCTAGCTGATCGCTGAAGTCATCCGTAATCTCATCGCAAAATCCGCTAATCTTCTCGTACATACTGCGTTCTCCTAGAGTGCTAATCAACAGGTCAATGCCGCAATCTCCGTCGCTGCCTGTCGTCAATCTTAGAATTCAACGCGTGTGCGACAGCAAGTTCTAGCATAGCGACCCGCCCACTGCCGCACAATCTCGCAGCGCAAGAGATTGGCACGCCATCGACCCCTTGGCGGTGGCAAGACATGGTTTCCAGCGTGAGAGCGCGGTCTCACCCACCCCACATTGCATTGGCCTTGGGCTTGGCTTGCCCTTTACGGCCTTGAGGTGAATCCGGTAACAAGCGCAATCATAAGAGCGGATCTGCTCGGTGGGATTGTTTGGTCTGCAAAACCAAACGGGCGAAGTCATAGGCAGTGCGCCCGTCTTTCCCCGCAGAATTGGTATAATGGATCAGGCTACGGACAACTACCTTTGAATGGGGATTTGGTAGATGTAGGAAATCTCCCATTTTGCCGTGCAGCGGGTAGTTCGATTGAGGTACAAACGCTTGCAGAGGCACAATTGCCGTAGTTGTTCGGGTCTGTAGTGTTAGGGGAGTTTCACACGTGCAACAGTATCTCCAAGTAATCCAAATTATTCTCTCTGTCGCTTTGATAGCCGCCGTACTCTTGCAGGCGCGCGGTGCTGCGTTGGGTTCAGCATTCGGCGGTTCGGATAGCATCCACAATACGCGCCGCGGCGTTGATCGGTTACTTTTCAATGTCACCATCGGGCTCGCAGTGCTATTCATCCTCGTTTCCGTCATCCTGGTCCGCATTTAGCATGCTGCAGGGGTGAGGCATGGCTGAGCAAGCATCGCTCGCGTCCTCCCGCGTTGCCGGGGTAGTCATCATCGGTGGAATTGGTGCACTGCTGGCCGCAGCGTTGCTCACTTATTTTGCCTATGCAGCGACCGTCGTAGACGTCCCCGATTACGGCGGTACATACATTGAGGGCACGCTTGGGCCTCCGCCGACCCTCGTCCCGATGCTGGCAAAGAACGACTCGGCGCGCACCATCTCCTCGCTGGTTTTCAACGGTCTCACGCGGTACGCCGAAGACGGGACAATTGCGCCCGACCTCGCGATGAGATGGGAAATTGATTCCCAGAGCCGCTCCTACACCTTTTTCCTTCGCGATGGCGTGACCTGGCATGACGGCATGCCCTTTACGGTGGACGACGTGCTCTTCACCTACGGTCTGCTGACAAGCCCGGTGCGCAATGACCCGGTGTGGAGAAATGTAAGGGCGGAACGCGCAGGCGACCGCGGCGTCCGAATCTACTTGCTGAACAACGTGTACTTTCCGCTGCTCGAGTACGTGACGATTGGCATATTGCCAAAACACATATTGGACGGAGTAAGCGCCGACCAAATCTATCTCTCGCCATTCAACCTGCAGCCGGTAGGTACCGGCCCCTACCGTGTTGTAGAGTTTACCGATGAATTCGCGCTCCTTAGAGCCAATGACCGGTATTTCCGTGGTCGGCCACGAATTCGCTTCTTGAAGTTCAAATTCTATCCAAACGCAAAGGCTACCATTACGGCGCTGGAGCGCGGTGAGGTTGAAGGCGTGAGCTATCTGCCGACTACAGAGATTGCTCGCGTTGGCGAATTGGCGGATGTCCAGGAGTATAGCGCGCCTCTGGCAGGTTACACGGTGCTCTACTTCAACCTGCGCCGCGAACCGTTCTTCGACAGAACGATACGGCAGGCAATTGCTCATGCTATCGATCGCAGTTTCCTTGCCAGCGAAGTGCAGGAAGGAACGGCGGATCCGCTGGAAGGGCCGATTCTGCCGGTCTCCTGGGCGCATACGACGGACGTGCAGCGGTATCCATATGACCCAGGCACCAGCAGGTCTCTGCTGGAGCAGGCAGGTTGGACGGTGGGGCCTGACGGAATACGCGTGAGGGGTGAGGCCCGCCTCTCTTTGACTCTGATGGCCACCGACTTGCCGGGCCAGGTTGAACTGGCTGAAGCGATAAAGGCCCAATTGCGGTTGGTTGGATTCGAGGTGGTGGTTCAGGTTGCGGGTCCTTCCGGCCTGCTCAATGACTACCTGCTTACCCATGAATTTGATATGGCTTTATATACGTGGCTCCTCAATGGCTTGGACCCCGATCCGTACGTGACCTGGCACTCGAGCCAGATCGAGAGCGGGTGGAATTTTACCGGGTTTATCGATCCTCGCGTTGACGAGGCGCTGCAAAATGCCCGCTATACGCTGGATCAGAATGAAAGGCGGCAAATGTACGTGGACTTCCAGCGCACGTTTGCCGACGAGGTACCCAGTCTCATGCTGCTCAGCCCACGTTACAGTTTCGCTGTAAGAAACACCGTGAGGGGCGTAAGCCTACCTGTGGTTCTGCCTAACACTGAGTCCCGGCTGGCGGAAATCGAGAGTTGGTATATCAAGACGAAGAAGAACATCCTCAACGTGCGCGGTCCCTTGGAGGGATTGCGGCTGCCCTTCTTTTCCTAAAGGAGATCCAATAGCGTGACTGATCCCAAAATCCCCACCGTGCAGATAATCGCAGTCGGCACCGAGCTAGTGCTGGGTCGGATTCAGGACACAAACTCTTTTTGGCTGTCACAGCAGCTTACGGAGTTGGGCGCAGACGTGCAGAGGATTACGGTGCTTCCCGACACCTTGGAGGAAGTCGTCCCCGTGCTGCAGGGCGCAGCCGACGATGGCGCAAATTTTGTCGTGGTTACCGGCGGCCTGGGCCCGACGCCCGACGACCTAACTGTGGAAGCTTTCGCAAGACTTCTTGGCGAGGGAACATATCAAGATCAAGGCCTGTTGGAAGACTATATGCGCCGACGGCAAATCGGTGAGGACGAGCTGAGCGAAGGACTAAGGAAGATGGCCACAGTACCGGAGAGCGCGGTCGTGTGGGCCAGTCCCGCGGGTTGGGCGCCCTGCATCCAAGTGCGCAAGGCCGAAACGACCTACTTCATACTCCCGGGCCCACCGCGTGAGATGGAGGCGCTCTTCGATCGCTATGTTGCTACCGCGATTTCAGAGTCGCTTGAGATCAAGAGCGCTGCGCGCCGGCTGTTCGTCAACATGAGCGAATCTGAAATCTCACCCCTCATTGAGGAAGCAATGCAGCAGTATCCCGGCCTGTATGCAAAAGGGTACGTCGCGTTGCGCACTGACACCCATATGCCGGTAGACTTTGTAGCCCGCGCTGCCTCCGATCGAGACGCACGCAGCATGCTGAGCGGCGCCATCGACCAGTTCTCCGCAGGCGTGAAGGCGTTGGGGAAGGACATTCATTACTAGGTTGGGGTGTCGTCAAGGTAAGGCTGGCGGACCAGCGCTTAGGCTTCCTGGCTGCTTCTTAGCGCTTCTTTGGCGGCGACGTAGTTTGCGTTCAATTCAATCGCGGAGAGATAGTCGCTGCGGGCCCCTTCAGAATCCCCCGTCATCTCCAGTGCGCGACCTCGCCAGTAGTACCACTCCTCAATGTCTGCGTCTTCCATGCCCGCTTCGGCAAGTGCAATTACGTCTTGGTAGCGGCCCTGCGCCATGTATGCTTCGAAGGGGCCGAATTGGTACCAAAACATGCGCCAGGGCAGACCAAGTTGGCGTGCCCAGTCAAAGGCTTCGGCGGCCTGGGATGTGTCGCCGAGTTTGAGCGCGCTCGTGCCCAGATTGAACCAGGCAAACGCATTATTCCGGTCACGTGCTAATTCTTCTTGGGCGATGCTTAGCGCTCGTTGCCACATCTGTGTGCCCTTCGCACTTTCGTCAAGGATTCCATCTACTACAGGCTGGTCTTCCTGTGGGTATATAACGACGTAGGTCCGGTTAAAAACGTGCCACATGGCATCCAGTTCGGCGTAGGTCATGGTCAGACTAGGGCCCAGATAAGAGTCGTGAGCGTTGAAGGTTCCACTTTGTTCGTCATAGCCAAAGAGCACGCGATAGTGACCCATTCCGTCATCCGGTCCCGGTTCAAACCAGATTTCAACGATTACGGGAATGCCGGCAGCAACGAGCTGCTTTAGCACGTGGATGTCACCGCCGACTCCGACGTGCGCTTGGAACCCAATGCTTCTGGCGTAGGAGACGATTTCGTCAGGACTGACATTCTTGTCGTTGGGATCAGGTTTGAGGATGGGGGCGATCTCTGCTTGCGCCTCCGTGCGGTCGAAGTAACTGAGCACCATGCCCACAGAACTTGGGGCGCAATTGTTCCACCCCTGGTACTCATGCCGTAATCCAATGAGCAGCGCGGATGAGGGCAGTTGCGCGGGAGCTGGCTCCGAGACGGTCTGCGGCGGCGGTTTAGCGGACACATCCGCTACCGGCGACGAAGTCTCTTTGTCGGAAACGGCAATAGTGGGAGCAGGCTCCGCTGGCGGGGACACAGCGTCACGTGGCTGCTGTTCAGCCGTGCGGGAGACTTCGGCAAGCGGGTCACTGCGTTCGAATGAAGGAAGGGGCGATCCAACCCTCGCGGAAACAGCGAAGGCCCCAACGAGCACACCAAATACCGCCAGCAACGCCCAGAGCGGCAGCCTCGAGGGGTTCCTTCGCCGCGGTGCGGGGCGGGGAATGACTCTTAAGTTTACTTGCCTGCCGGTCTGTTCCAAGAGGGCACGCTCCTTGTTCCTGCGCCACTAGCTACATCATACTCGACTTTGTAGGGAATGAGAACGCCCTTAAGGGAGTTTGTCGCGCTAATATCCTCTGCGACGGTTACGGGCATGCGTTGTTAACTGCTGCGATTCAGCGATCCACCTGCGCCAAAATGCCGCGCATGCCACACTCCCGTGCCCAGCGCAGTTGTCTGTTCCACATAACGCGCAATGTTGACGGCGCACGCGCGGCGCGCTATCGTGCCAACGGGAAACCTTATGCAACCTTGGGAGCAAGGCTATGAAACTTTGTCTATTGACCTACAACATGGCGCGGCACTGGGAACTGCAGGAACTCCTTGACTTGGCACGTCTTGGCGGCTTTAGCGGTCTGGAATTCAGGGCTGAAGCCGGCCACAAGCACGGCGTGGAATTGGAGACGACCGCTGAGGAGCGCCGGTCGATTCGCTACCAGGTGCAGGACGCGTGCTTGGAAGTTGCCGGAATCAGCACTAGTTCTCGCTTTGAAACACCGGATGCCACCAAGCGCCGCGAGGTAGTTGAGCGCAGCAAACGCTTCATCGAGCTCGCGGCGGACGTGAATGCCGGCCAGATTCGGGTCTTCGGCAATGATATGCCCAAAGAAGGTGTGGATGGGGGGGCGCCCCCGCCGCGTGAAGATGTAATGCGCTATGTGGGTGACTCGCTCAGGGAGTTAGGGGAATTTGCCGAGCCTCACGGCGTCAACGTGATGCTGGAAATGCATGGTCAGTTTAATTACTGGCACTTCGCCATGACCGCAGTTGAACATGCCGACCACCCGCAGGTGGGGATTCTCTACAATTGCGATAACCGCGATCTCGTCGGCGGTTCGGTGGCCTCAACGTATAACCGCGTCGCCCACCTGATCGGCCACGTGCACATGCACGACTTCGTCAATGGCTTTCCCTACGCTGAGCTCTTTGGCCTGCTCCAACGCGACGGCTACGACGGCTATCTCTCATCCGAAATAGGTAAGACGGAGCCAACGCATGAGGACTACTTCCTCATGTACGCTCAGCTCTTCCGCGCTTGGAATGCCCTGGCTGCCGCTGCCGGCGAAAGCGCCCTGCCATATTACGCCGCCGCTGCCGGTACGGTGGCTTCTGCAGGAGACTGATTGAGCTGCCAGGGGTCTTCACCGAGCCGCGCGTGGGGTGCAGGTCCCTAGCCAACAATGCGATTCCCAACTGCCGAGTACTACGCAGGATGATTGCGCACATTCGCGGATCTGCGAGAGACTCCCTGCGTGCCGTCTTCCGTTCTCTGGGCACTCGATTAGCTTGAGTTTAATGGTTCCAAGCGAGGTTTGGGTCTGAACGAACGCAAAGAGGGTTTGGTTGCGAAGGACTCTTAGAGAGAGGGAGAGAGCCTGATGGCCTACCGACCACCGGAAAAACTGGTTGTTTTTGGTATCGACGGTCCAATCTTGCCGACGCTCCAACGGCTGATGAGCGAGGGGCGCATGCCGCTGATGCAAAAGCTTGTAGAGAGCGGCACGTGGGCGGACAACTGCTTGGTGCCGTATCCCACAATCACGCCGCCGAACTGGACGACGATAGCAACCGGCGCGTCAGCGGGGCGGACCGGCTTCACGGACTTCAACGTGCACTGGAAGGGAGAGCCGCTTGGCGCGACTCACGCCGCCTTTGACTCGCGTTGGCACACGGCGGAGTACTTGTGGGAAGCAGCCGAGAAGATCGGCAAGAAGTCCATCGTAATAAACTGGCCTTCCTCTTGGCCGGCACGCATGCAAGACGGCTATCAGCTCGCTGGGTATGGTCTTTCCATGAATGAGTGGCACGATCATCCGACGTTTCACCACGCCTACACCTTTTCGGGAGATGCCCTCTTTGCAACCGACGACTATGTGGAAGGCACGTTGATCGAGGTGGAAGATGCGGAAGATTGGCAAGGACTGGAACCGGGTGTGGGGTACTTAGAAGCTGAAATGCGCTGGCGTTTCCGTTTCCCTAAGTACTCCATGCAACCGCTCACCTGGCACCTGTTGTTGGAGGCCGACTCGCACTGCGACTTCACCACGGCGCACGTCTGCGAGGCGCGTAGTCTCGCGACATCCATGTGCTCGTTGAAAGTGGGCGAGTGGTCCGACAACATCGTTCGCGAATTTGCCAGCAAGGAGTTGGGCAATACTGAGGCGGTCTTTCGCATAAAGCTGCTGGACCTGTCTGCGGACGGCGAGACTGTGGCGCTGTTTGTCACGCCGCTGTGCCAGATAGGTGGCTCGGCTTACCCGGAAGGTTTGGACCGCGAGATACATGAGAATGGGAACTGTCGTGGGCTGCCGGCGCCGTACCTCGGGCTGCGCACCTTCCGTATGGGGTGGTTTGACGCCGATACATTCATAGAGTTGTGCGACATGCACCATCAATGGTTTGCCGATGCGGCACGGTACTTGATGCGTCGCGCTGACAGCAGCGCGCAAGAGTCCTGGGACCTCTTCTTTATCCACATTCATACGCCCGATTACTTCTATCACCTCTTTGCCAGTGAGGTCGACCCAACGCTCAACCGAGATTCGGAGAGCCTCAAACGCTGGCAGGAGGTTGAAGCCCGGATGTACGAGAGCTTGGACCGCGCTTTCGGGGACATGGCGGCAGCGGCGCCGCGGCGCACGCTCTATGCGTATGTCTCCGATCACGGCGCCAAAGCCAACGGCTACAAGTGCAACCCCGGCAAAATCCTCATCGATGCAGGCCTTACGATACTCAAAGAAGAGGATGATCCGGATGCAGTCGCGCACTTTGCCATGTATACCGGGCGCAAGCAGGTGGACTGGTCGAAGACCCGGGCGGCTGCGAGCGGTTCTTCCTATATTTGGGTCAACCTGAAAGGGCGCGATCCTGAAGGAATCGTAGAACCGGAAGACTATGTCTCCGTGCAGAACGAGATCATCAAGGCGCTTTACGACTATACGGATTCTGAATCTGGGCTCAAGCCAATCGCCTTTGCATTCAAGAAACAGAACGCGCGCTTTCTCGATCTCTACGGCGATACCACCGGTGACGTGGTGTTCTGCTACGCTGATGAATTTGGGTCCCAACACGGGCCGCAGTTTCCGTCCGCCACCCAGGGGATGGGCGATATGCGCGGTCTCTTCGCACTCTCGGGGCCGGGAGTGAAGCGAGGCCACGTGCTGGAGCGCAATGTAAATCTCAAGGACCTGGTGCCCACGGTCTGCTATCTCATGGACTTGCCGCTGCCAGCCGATTGTGAAGGCTCCGTCGTCTACCAAGCCCTAGAGGACCCGGACGCACCTCTGAAAGAGCGCATGCGCTTGCAACACCACGTGGACGTCCTCTCCGGCGTGGCGGAATCAGAAGCGGCAATGACGCATACTTATCACAAGGCGGAGGGATGATAGCGCAGGAGTTTATCTAGGAAGTCACTGAGGTCCGCTTGGGTGGTCCCAGATTGGGCCTCTCCACACTGGTAGCGCAGGTTTGCAACCTGCGCAGTAGCGAGCTGCAAGCGAGCATCAATCTATGGTTATTGGTATTGAGCATGCGAGGAAGCGTTGAAGACACAATGAGCCGCAAGGCGCCTCCCCACTCTGGTAGCGCAGGTTTGCAAACCTGCGCTATCGACACTCAATATCAAGAAGAGGAATCTCCCCCACTGGCAATATGGTGGTTCCGCGTACTTTCTAACCTTTCGCCTCCATTCTCATGTAGAGAGTAGACTGAACGTGGTGGAGCGGGCACTGGTGAAACAAGCAATTCTCCATTGGCATCGAGAGAAATGGCACGTTCATGTACTCACCGTGATGCCAGATCATGTCCACGTGTTGGCAACGCCGCTCGAAGCCGCTCCCGCAACTTGGCACTCACTTAGCGAAATCATGCATAGTGTGAAGCGACACAGCGCTCGTAAGGTCAACCAGTTTAGAAGGCGGCGAGGGAAGCTGTGGCAAGCTGAGACCTATGACCGGATTGTGCGGGATGAGGAGGAATTCGACGAGAAGTCTCATTACATACTAAGCAATGCACTGAAGCGTGGATTGACAGAGGATGCATGGGAGTACGATGGATTCTGGTGTGAATCTATGGCTTGATTGGGTCAACGCAGGTTGCAAACCTGCGCTACCGGATTATCTCTAGTCTACTGGTGTCAAGGTGTCGTGTAGTCCTCGACAATGTTTCAAGGAGAGCGTGGTATGGATGGTGAGAAGACATTGGGCCGTTTGGTGGGGAAGGTGGCGGTGATTGCGGGGGCCGGTGGCGGCATGGGCAGCGCGACGCCGCTGCATTTTGCGCGTGAGGGAGCGAAGGTGCTGTTAGTGGCTCGTCGGGCGGAGCCGCTCGCGGCTTTGGCAAAGGAAATCGAAGACCGCGGCGGCGAGGCGGCAATTGCCACGGCGGACTTGGCGACACCCGCGGGCGCGGCTGCGATGGCCCAAGCCGCTCTCGACAGATGGGGACGGATCGACGTGCTCTTCGACAATCTCGGCGACTACGCCTACGGCGGCCAAAAGTTGCACGAAACGGCAGCCGAGGAATGGCGGTACCTCATCAACATAAATGTGGACACGGCGTATTTCAGTTGTCATGCAGTTCTGCCGTCCATGGTGGCGCAGGGCAGCGGCAGTATCCTGCTGGTCTCGGCAGCTTCTCGTACGCGTCGGGAAGCCAACGTTGGCTATGCGGCAGGAAAAGAAGCGCTCGTCGGCCTCACGCGCACGCTCGCGCGAGAATACCGCGAGCACGGCATTCGCGTGAACTGCATTTGCCCGGGAGCTATCGGGGATTCGCGCGGCGCGGAGAATGCGGGACTGCCACCGCCGGCGCTGGACCGCAGCGGCCATCCGGCCGACGTGGCACTGTCTGCCGTGTACCTGGCTGCGGACGAGGCAGCCTGGGTCACGGGGCAGTGCCTGGATGTCGATGGCGGCGATTCGCTCTGAACTACGGGTGCGGTGGGTAGATTTGGGTAGCGGTTTTGTGTCAGGCAGACGGTCTAGCCGCCTAGCAATTGCAGCGCGCTAATGACAATAGCAGACCACACGGCCATGCCGCCAATCATCCAGCGAATGAGGCGGTTCTCCAGGTCGCGGATATCAGCTTTGAGGTTGGCAACGTCAGCCTTCGTTGCCAGATGCTCGTAGCCGCCTTCCAGATGACTTAGGCGTTCTTCTGTACTTGCCATGGGTGCGCTTCCCTTGCTACCAGTTACTGTCAGTGTATCATTGAGATGAGTGAGCGACAATTCGGAATTAGACGAAATAGGCTAAGAAGCGCAGCCGTACCGCTCGGTGATCACGTTCGGGTTGTTGCGCACTTCAGACGCGGCGCTATCAAGCGCAATTTGCACCCCGTACGCTTGCCCAGCAAAAAGCGCCAGCACCGTGAATGCTGTCCAATTGTCTGTCTTGCGCCAGGCCATGAGCCCGCCAGTGGTGCGCTGATTGCTATCGCCCATCAAGTTGTAGTGTTCGTTCTCTAATCACTCGCCTACAATATCGTGTCCGATAAGGTCGCGGAGCGTCTTGAAGCCCAGGCGAAACTCACAGTGATTGGTGGCGTGGGTGGTCGCGCTACCGAAGAGCGCCAAGCACATCGTTAATCCAAGTGCAATAATCAGACTGGTTATCCGTCTAGACGTTGTCACTGCACGCAACCATGATGCTAAGCGTTGGCCTGCGCGAGGATGCGGTCCACCTGGTAGCCAAGCCCGGTCCCAGTCAGCGTTTCTGTGCTTGCCACGCCGTTGCGCACGTTGGCGATGCGCGGATGGACTGCTGCCACTGCGGTATTCGATGCCGGGAAGAACTGGCGCGAGTTGCACTCCACGCCCATCATGGGATTGATGCAGGATGCAAAGCTCACCGAGTGAATGAGCGAGAGATCGGGATTGGTGAGGTCTTGCACCGTGTAGGGCAAGCCGTCGTGGGTAGCGAGCGCCGTGAAGAGCAGGCTGTGCGAGTGGCCCTTGCAGACTTTCAACGCAATGCCCGACCAGCCCAGCTCCTTGGCGCGCTCGTATTGCCGGTGGTTGTATAGACTCTCATCCATGATGACGGGTTTAAGTTTGTCGATGCCGTCCATGCGGAACGGCGCTCTGTCCAGGTCGCGGTGCGTCGGCTGTTCCACATAGAGTAGTGAGTCATACGCCGCGGGCGACTGCTCGCGCACTCGCTCAAGGTATTCGACCATGTAATCGGGCGTCTCGCAGATCTCGTTGGTGTCCGCAGTGAGATAGATTTCTTCTCGTCCCTGCTTCGCGAGCGATTCCTTGCCGATTGCGTACACATCGAGCGTGCGCTGGACGTCCCAGTCCATGTCATTGCCCAGGAGCTTGATCTTAAGGCAATAAACGCCGTCGCGGTCGATCCATTGGTCGAGCGAGACCGGTTCGCCGTCGTCCGGATCGTCAGCCGTGATCTCGCTTTCCCAGAGTTTGTCGAGGCCGCCGACGAGATGAAAGACAGGCATTTCCGTGACATAGGCGGAACGAACGTAGTCGTCGAGATACTGTCCTTTGAACTCCGGCCCGAGGTAGGCGCTAAGGTCTTCCGCCATAAACTCATCGGAGTAGCCGTCGTAGCTTGAGATACCGTTCACATTGCCAAAGGCATCGTGCAACGCGCCGTCGAATGGCGAACCGCACACCAGCGAGGCCAGCACCGGGATCGGCTCCGCAAGCTGCATGCTTTGGCTGGTCTCAGCGGCATTGCTGAGAAGAGTGGGTTCCGTCTTGAGCGCAATGTCAATGGGATGGGCGTAGCTGGCATGGCCTTCCAGGGCCTTCGCATAGCGTTCCACCACCTGACGCATTGCCGCGTCGCGAGCGAGAGCATCCACGGCGTCGGTAGGCCAGGCCCAGCCTATGGCCAGGAACATGCTGCCCCAGCCTTCGGCCGTCTGTCCGGCGCGATTCTCCACAGCAACCCGTACCCGCACGTGGGTGGCCCCCTCCATGGTGACGCCACCGAATTTTAGCGGCGTGCGCGCAATCTCATCGGTGAAATAGGTTTGAACTTCCCGGATGCGAATATCCGATAACATCTGCGCCGCCATGTTTGAGTACCCTTTCACCTTAATTCTGCCCCGAAGTTTTGTCCTCACCCTCGGGAAGAGAGGGCAAACCCGGTGCCTTGCTTTATCGAGTCAACCGCTCCCAAATTCCCTAACTGACTCCCAGTGCGGTTGTGCGCGGCGCGTGGATCATGCCGTCGCGGAACATGACCTTGCCGCCCAGAATAGTAAGTTTCACATTTGCCATCACCTTGATGTCGGCGACCGGGTTGCCTGCCACCGCGATGACGTCGGCAACTTTGCCCGCTTCCAGAGTTCCCCGCTCGTCGATCACTCCAAGGCCCTGCGCAGGATTCCGGGTGGCCATGAGGAGCACGTCCTTAGTTGGGATGCCGAGTAATTCCACGGCGCTGCGCAGCGATACAAAGTAATCGTCAAACGGGGTATAGCGCACGCCTGCGTCGCTGGAGATGATGAGGTTCACACCCGACTGCCAGATTTTGCGAAACATCTCGACGCGCTCTTCCTCTAGCTGCTTGCTGGTAATTGCCATGGCCTCGCGCATGAGTTCGCTGCCGGGCAGATCGGTTAGGTAGCCTCGAAACACCCCGGCGAGGGTGATCGATACGGTGAGATCCTTCGAAACTGCCGTTGCCATGGCCTCAGCATCGTAGTCGTAGCCGCCGTCGGGGCCGAGCCAGACGCAATGCTCGATGGTGTCAATTCCGGCTTCGATGCAATTGCGAATGCTGTCAGCGGGAATGGCGTGCGCCGCTACCGGTGTGTCGAGCTTGTGCGCCTCTTCCACCACCACGCCGAGTTGCTGGGCGCTGTACTGCACCATAAGCGGATTGGACTCGGCGGTCATATTGCCGCCGCTGGCGCAAATCTTGATGACGTCCGCGCCCTGTTTGATCAGCGTGCGCACAGCCTTGCGCAACTCCCACTCCTCATTGGCCTCCCAGCCGACAAAGTGGATGTGCCCGCCGGTGACCGTAATCGGCACGTTGCAGGAGAGAATGCGCGGGCCGGCAATTTGACCGCGGTTGATGGCGTCTCGCACCGTGGGCACCACGTCGCGGCGTCCCCCGAGGTCGCGAACGGTTGTCAAACCCGCTCGCAGGCACTTCTGGGCATTGGCTGCTGTGCGCACCACCTGCTGCATATCGGTCTCGCGACTGATTTCGTCGACCACTTCCTCGTGGTTGCGGCCTGCGGTAAAGCTCAGGTGGGTGTGTCCGTCAAGCATGCCGGGCAGCAGCGTGTGACCCGGCAACTCCTCAACCGTTGCGCCTTCCAATTGGCTCCGGCTGAGCTCTGCTGCCGAACCCACGTAGGTAATGCGGTCATCTTCTAGCGCTACTGCGGCCTGTGGAATGAGGTCTGCGCCGGTGCCGGTGAAGGCCCAGTCGGCTTTGAGGACTCTCTTTTGGCTCACGAAGCATCCCTTTCTGGATAGAGCACGCGCTGCCCGGGCGTGAGGACTAGCGGTTGTACAGTGCCGCCTTCGCTTGCAAGTGCGCTGGCAAAGTCAGCGGGATCGGCGGTGTTATTGGCAAACATATTGTAGTGCGTCGGCACGGCCGCCTGGGCGCGGAGTACCGTGGCGAGATGCGCGGCTTCTGGCGCCGGCATGTTCCCCCACCGCCCGTTGATGCAGATGAAGGCAAGGTGGGGCTGGAGGTCGGCAATGCCCTCCATGCGGGCATGGTAGAGGGTATCGCCGCTTATGTAAGCGCGCACGTCCCCAAAGTCAATCATATAGCCTACGGCATCAGGCGCATCGTCTGGATCATCCCAGACGTGATGCGCGAATGTCGCGTGAATGCGGACACTGCCGCTATGCAGCACGTCGTCGTGGTTGAGGGTGTAGGTCTGGCTGGCGGGAATACCGAGTTCGCGCATGGCGTTGGTGCACGACGAGGGGCCGATGAAGAGTGCCGTGGCGTTGTGACGGGCAATCACCGGAAAGGCATCCGGGTCAAGGTGATCGGCGTGATTGTGGGTGGCGAGTACAAAGTCGGCGCGCACCGCTGAGGCTGCCAGGGGTGGCGCAAGCAAGCGCTCAAGTCCGTAAAGCTCATTGCAGGAATTGCCCAGATATGGGTCCACATAGACGACGGTGCCTTTGCTCGACTTGAAGACAAACCCTGCTTGTCCGAGACTCCAGACGGCAAGGGACTCTTTCGGCACACACGTGTCTTGGATGTCTGCTGCGATAGTCACCGCTCCGGCCTTTCTTTCCTCGCAGGTGGGCCCCATCAGTCCGTGTTATTGTAGCAGCCGCGCGGACTGGCGGCTACGTACGCTGCGAGTGGGCTAGGGGAAATCCTGCGGCTTAGTTAGACGGTTGTGCGGCGCGGCGCGCAGCAAGTGCTGCGGTGCACAGGACTCTTGGCTGTACCAAGGTGGAGAGAAAGTGGAGAGAATAAACAGGCATCAATTGACTGGGCATGCAGGCGGCGCAGTTTTCGCTCACACCGCGCCGCTCCGGTACAGCAAGAGAGGCGCAGACTTCAAGCCAGCGCCTCTCATCCATATTCGTCTGTTTGTTTGCCGCACTAGCGCGGCAAACTGCCTGCATCTCAGCGGGATGCGAGCGTCACTTTGCCGCCTGATAGCGGGCGTTCACTGAGTCCCAGTCTACGTTCTTGAGTAACGCGGTAATGTAGGAGCCCCGGTCGCTGCCATAGTCCATGAAGTAGGCATGCTCGTAGGTATCAATCGTCCACAAGGGCACGGTGCCCCAGACGCCGCCCTGATTGTGCACGTCGCACAGGAAGTTGTGGATCTTGCCGTCAGTTGGATCGAGCGCGGTCACCATCCAGCCGCGCGCCGCCATGGCGCAGGCGCGGGCGTCTTCGATGAAGGCATCCCAGGAGCCAAAGTCTTCAGCAATCTTGTCTGCCAATTCGCCGCCGGCTTCACCGTTGCCGCCGAGGGTGTCAAAGTAGAGCTCATGCAAGATCTGGCCGTCCGCGGCGAAGGTCTCTTCCAACTTCAGGGCGCGGTACGCGCTATAGGCCTGATTGGCCTTGGAGCGGTCAACGTCCTTCAGGCCTTCCTCGATCTCATTGCGTTTATTGACATAACCAGCATACAACGTGTCGTGGTGTACGGTAACCGTCTTCTCGGATATGCCGTCAAGTGCGTCCTTACCAAACTTGAGGTCCTGCACGGTAAAGGCCATGATTGGTGCTCCCTGTAGTGTGCAAAGTCGTGCTGTAAATGGCGATGACTAGATCGATTCGCAGTGATTGTTTTCGGAGTTAGCCTACCATACTTCCCGCAATTAGTGAAGGCTTAAAGCCTGGTGAGGATTCTTCCAAGGGGAGTAAAGTGGCACGGCTTGTTGAGCCCGATTGCGGGCAGAAATCCTGCGACTAACCAGGAGAGCCGGGTTGGGAGCTATTCCTCGCTCTCCGCGCCAGTTGGGCTATAGAGCCTTCTCTTCACCAGGTTCAGGTACTCGGCCCGGATCGCGCCGCCATGAGCGATGGAGTAAAGATAGACCGTCGGATCGTAGTCGTCGAGACCGGAAGTAGTAATGATGCGGGCGGTGCGTAGCCCCTGTGTCTTGAGCCAGTGAAGCGCGTGCCAGAGCAGCGCCGAGCCAATGCGGCGGCCGCCATAGTCGCGGCGCACAAGCAACCCCCAATCAAACGTGATGTCATCTTCCACAGCTTTGGCATCGCAAAGACCGACGATTTCGCCGTCCAGCCGCGCGGTGAAGAGTGTTTGGGGCGCTTCCTTTCCAAACGCGGCGACTCGGGTTTCCACACGGGCACGCATTTCTCGACCCAATTCCTCGCTGGGCGGCGCCTCCGGTGCGGCGGGATACTCGACACGGTGCCAGCGCGTGTCTTCTTTGTACTCCTTCCACCAGCGCCAATAGGGTTGATAGCTGGTGAAAACAAAGTCAGTAAGAAACTCCGGCTCGGGCGTCGGTTGTTCTTCTATAGTAAATTCGTGGCTGACTTCTAGCTCGCTAAGGGACCGGAGGTCCCACGTCAGCAGCACCATCTTGCGGGACGCCCAGTAGCCGCGTTCGTAAAAGGGTACAGTGGCGCCTTCACCGTCGCGCACGATGGCGTCGATCTTCGTCACGCCCCGCGCTTTCAGGCGCGCTTCGGCCGCGGCAATGAGTGCTTCCTCAAGTCCCTGCCGCGCGTAATCCTCGTGCACTGAAAGATCGGCGATCAGGCCGTGGCGGCGGCGGGCATCTTGGCGCAGGGCAAGGCGCACCGCACCTCCTATTTCCGCGCCGTCTTTGGCGAGCAGTATCTCGCTCGGGCCGTAGGTGAGCATGTTCGGCTCAACGCGAACGCCCAGCACGTGCTCGGGCGCCGGCGAGAGCTTTTCAATGGTAATTTCAGTGCTTTTCAAGGCAAGTCTCTGGGTTACGGATGCTATTCTGCGGTCACCGGCTCAGTATCTCCAATCGCACCGCGAAGCGACCGGTAATGAAAGGGGACAATTGAATAAAGGCCGCCTCGCTGAGGTCGATCCACATGAAGCCTGGTGAAGGAGCACGATCCTTCACCGTGACGACGATGCTGGCTCCCGTCGAGATTCGGGTGACGCGCACCACAGTACCCAATGGGAAGAACGGGCTTGCGGCAATGATGGGGTCATACCGGTTGTACGGTTCGCCGTTTGCCATGGTATCTCCGTGGAGAGACGGATGATAGTAGGTGGCGTTGCCGTACTCAACTCGCGTCACCGCATACTCCGAATGCTCGCGCAGGAAGGCGGGCGGGCGAAATCGTGTCAGATTTGTCAGGGAGCCGTCTTCTTCCTCGACGATGAACGAGAATGCTGCGGCTGGCGATGCCGTTACCAGGCACACCAAGAGCGCAAAGACTAATGGAATTCCAAATCGCTTTAGCATTGTCTCCCACTTCTCCGCTGTAACGACAACTTATAGCGCATGGATGGCATTGTCGTCAACAAGGACGCGCTTGGTCGGTGTTGTTTTAGTTCATTGAGAAGGTGAACGTAACGCACAGCGCGCAATCCTTGTGACGGGAAGTTTGACCGTCCCCTAAAGGCTACGCTACAATCGAACTTAAGTGGTGCGCGAGCAACGGTGGGCGATTTGCCTGCATTAGAGAGCGGCTGTAACCATGTCCACTCGCTGTTCAGACAAAGACATGGAATGCGCGATAGCGCGCACGGCGACACTGATTTGCGGTCGTTGGACGTTACTCATCCTGCGGGACCTCGCTGAGAGTCCCCGCCGCTTCTGCGCCCTCGAACGATCTCTTGAAGGCATCAGCCCCAATACCCTGGTTGAACGCCTCCGTACGCTTGAGGAAGAGGAGATCATCACGCGCCGCGCCTACGCCGAGATTCCGCCGCGCGTGGAATATACGCTCACTGAAAAGGGCAGCGCCTTAGTGCCGGTGCTGGCCATGATGCGAGACTACGGCGAACGCTGGCTCAATCCCAGCGAGAAGGAGCCGGTCACGTCAGGCGTGGGCGGGGTTGCCCTGAAATAGACGCCTTTATCCCGGGTTCGCGGCACGTGTGACTGCGCTCAGATTTGCCGCACGAACAACAATGCCTCCGCTGCCGATACGTGCAGGGGAGGTTTCTTCTTTAATCTAACAGGCAACGGGCTCTGCAAAGTGTCTGCGGAGCCCGTTGCCTACGTTACTGTTTAATCCCCAGTTGTAGTGGGAAAACAGAATTGAGTTCTCTTAGCCCTCTGAATCCTCGTACTGCCCGCGCAGATTGTCCACCACGTTTGCGTCGAGCAATGTCGTGGTGTCGCCAAGGGCGCGACCTTCCGCGACGTCGCGCAGGAGGCGGCGCATGATCTTGCCGCTGCGGGTCTTGGGCAAGTCCGCGGTGAAGAAGATGTCGTCCGGCCGCGCGATGGGGCCGATTTTCTGGGCGACGTGCTTCTTGAGCTCGTCGAGCAGCGTATCTCCCGGATCAATGCCCTCTTTGAGGAGCACGAATGCGGAGACCGCTTGGCCTTTGAGTTCGTGGGTCTTGCCGATGACGGCCGCCTCGGCTACCGACTGGTGGTCTACCAGCGCGCTCTCGATTTCCATCGTCGAAAGACGGTGTCCCGCCACGTTCATGACGTCGTCCACACGGCCGAGCACCCAGAAGTACCCGTCCGCATCAATTTTCGCACCGTCGCCGGTGAAATAGACCCCGGGATAGCGGCTCCAATACTGTTCTTTGAAGCGTTCCGGATCGCCATAAATCGTCCGCAGCATCGAGGGCCAGGGACGTTGCAGCACAAGGTAGCCGCCGCCTTCAGGCACCACGTTACCGGCTTCATCGAAGATCGCGGCACTGATACCGGGGAAGGTCTTCGTTGCCGAGCCCGGTTTGGTTGCGGTGTAGCCGGGCAGGGGCGTGATCAGAATTGCCCCAGTCTCCGTCTGCCACCAGGTGTCCACGATGGGGCACCGTTCGCCACCGATGTTCTTGTGGTACCAAATCCACGCTTCGGGGTTAATCGGTTCGCCGACCGAGCCGAGCAGGCGCAGGCTCGACATGTCGTGCATCGCCGGGTACTCATCACCCCAGCGCATGAAGGCGCGGATGGCGGTGGGAGCGGTGTAGAGAATGGTGATGCCGTACTTTTCCACGATGTCCCAGAAACGGTTGCGGCCCGGAAAGTCCGGCGCACCCTCATACATAACCGTCGTGGCCCCGTTTTGCAGCGGGCCGTAGATGATGTATGAGTGGCCGGTCACCCAGCCAATATCGGCCGTGCACCAGTACACGTCGTCATCTTTCATGTCGAAGACCCACTTCGTGGTGAGGTAGGTCTGCGTGGAGTAGCCGCCGGTGGTGTGCACGATGCCCTTGGGCTTGCCGGTAGTGCCGCTGGTGTAGAGGATGTAGAGCATATCCTCGGCGTCCATTTCCTCCGGCTCACAGCGCAGCCCGGCGGATTCCATCAATTCGTGCCACCAGTGGTCGCGGCCCTCTTTCATCTCGATACTGGCTTCGTCGCCGATGCGCTTCACAACCACCACGCTTTCGATGGTAGGACAGCGTTCCACTGCTTCGTCGGCCATCTGCTTTAGCGGCACGATGCCGCCGCGCCGCCAGCCGCCGTCGCACGTGACGAGCACGTTCCCTTGGGCATCATTGATACGGTCGGCAAGGGCTTCGGCGCTGAAACCGCCGAACACGATGCTATGCGGGGCGCCGATGCGGGCGCACGCCAACATGGCGATTGCGAGCTCCGGCACCATGCCCATGTAGAGTGTTACGCGGTCACCCTTCTTGACGCCCAGACCCTTGAGGGCATTGGCAAACTTACTCACCTCGCGCCACAGGTCATAGTACGTAAGCACGACCTGGTCGCCAGGCTCACCTTCCCAGATGATGGCGGCTTTGTTGCGCCGCCACGAGGTCAAATGGCGATCGAGGCAATTGTGGGTAATGTTGAGTTTGCCGCCGACGAACCACTTGAAGAACGGGGGATCGGATTCGTCCAGCACCTGGTCCCATTTCTTGAACCAGTGCAACTCTTCCGCAACGGAAGCCCAGAATGCTTCCGGATCGGCCGCGGCCTGCGCAAAGATGTCATCACTATTGACATGGGCGTTCTTTGCAAATTCTTCTGGCGAAGGAAAGACCCGTTGCTCTTCCAACAGGGCTTCGATTGTGTTACCGGACTCTGTTGCCATCGTGTCCTCCTGCAATTGGCACAGCACATCTGAGATGCCAAGGTAGGTGCGTGTTTGGGTGCCATGATAGCATAGCGTTTCGGGTGCTTCAATCGTGCCTGCGCTACCTAAACCGCGTGCTACCTCACGTCTGCTACCGCAGTTGCCACTGCTTTTGCCAGCGTAACTGCCGTGCCTACTATCGTAGTAACGGCGTCTTTTGTCGCGGTTACTACTGCGTTTACGCCTACACACTTCTCAGGTAAGATTGAGTCAGAAAGCAGAGCAGGCCGGGGCAGGCTGCAACTCTGCGCTGCTCTAATTGTGCGGGGTGCATTGCGCGCTTGCGGATGTGGTGCGCCGGGGTGATCCGCTGGTGCAGCGACACTTTTCTTGAGGACGCAGACGACTGCAACTCATTTGCGGTCGCTTGCCAAAGGAAGCGGCATTCAACGTGGCGACCTCGTCGAAGACAGCATCAGCAACTGCTGAATTCTCCGGGAAGGGAGTTGCCTCAGCGGCGAGCTTCGTCAACCAGATTTCGCAGTTTGGCCGGCGCTTGCGATTGTTGGCGGTGCTATTGCGGTTGGTCCGGGCCTTGTGGGTAGCGGCTCTGCTCTACGTGGGTCTCTCGCTTATCGGGTCGCTGCTTGTGCCGCAGTTGCCCGTCTTCGCAATCTGCTTTCTCATTGCAATCGGCGTATTCCTCGCCTTGGTAGTCCCTGCGGTGATGCGCCGCCTGAATACGCTCGACGTCGCCAAGGCCTACGATGAGCGACTGTCGCTGTCCGAACGTCTTGCCACGGCGGTAGAACTGCTGGGGCATACGGACGAAAATCCGTTTCGCCCTTTGCTCCTCGACGATGCCAGCCGTCATGCAGCGGAGATCCAACCGAGACAGGTATTCCCTCTCAGGATCCCGCAGCGAGACGTGCTTCTCCTGGCGTTGGCATTGGTGGCGCTCCTTCTCTGGGAGGTGTTTCCGTATATGGCCGGTCAACTCGCACCGCTCGCTCCCTTGGCGCACCAGGTGGCGGCAGTGCGTGAAGGCACGCTCATCGAGCAGACTTCACCGGATGCGTTCGTGGTCGGCGAAGATTCCGATACCCCCGTGGCGGCAAAGGACCTTGCGGAACCGGTAGCGGCGCAGGAAGGTGCCCAGCAGGGCCAGAACCAGCCGTTACTCACGCAGGCTGAACTGAATCAGCAACAGAATGCCTCCCAGCAGGCTCAGGCCGCAGAGGAGGGAGAGGCGGGGGAGAACAAGGAAGGTGGGTCAGACCTCACCGACCTTGCGCAACAGCTTCAGGAGAGTCGCAATCCCCAGATCGATCAGCAAGCAACCTCTCTCGCCGAGATTGGTCGAGAGCTCACGCAGGCCCGGCCCTCACGACAAGCCGGCCAGAATTTAGAACGCGGCAATTACGAGCAGGCGGCGCAAGCGCTGGAAGAGTTGGCGCGACAAGTGCGGGACCTTTCGCGAGAAGACCGCAATGACATGACTGACGCGTTTGCCAAAGCGGCCGAACGCGCGCAACAGGCCGATCCGCGCCTGGCCCAGGAGTTAGCGGACGTGAGCAGGGAAGTCGCATCGTATAACGACCCCGCGACGGAGCGTGAATTGCAGGAACTTAGCGACGCCATTCAGGAGCGCGGACAGCGGATCCAGGCGCAGCAACAGTTGGAGCAGCAGGCTGAACAGTTGCGGGCCGGCGCGAGCGGCGAGGAGTCTGGGGCGCAGCAGAGCGATGCACAACAGCAGGGAAGCCAGGCACAACAAGCGTTCAACACATCCGGCGTGGCGGAACAGCCGGGGCAGGCGCAGCAGCAAGATTCCTGGCAACTGCAGTCTGCGCCGGGGGGGCCAAGCCAAGGTGGCGGCAACCGTGGCGAGGAATCCTTCAATCCGGGACCGGAAGCGCCCCGCCTGCAAATTCAACAGAAGCCATCGGTAGTTTTGGCGGATAGGGGGGGCGGCCCATCGCTCTGGTCGCCGCAACGTGCGCCGGTGGTTGTGCCCGGGCCAGGATCGGCCCCCGCCCAGTACGGGGTTACCGACGCGGGCAACGCCATTGTCTCCACCGGCGGCGCGAGTCACTTTGTGCCGTGGGTGGTAGCCGACTATGTCCAACAATACTTTAATGCCTTATCGAATGCGCTGGAGCAGTCACAATGATCTCACGGCCAACTGAAGAGCGAATCGAAGACTTCCATGCACTCACCAAGGACATTCGCGCCGAGTTGGGGAAAGTAATCGTAGGCCAGCAGGCCGTGGTTGACAACGTCATGATCTGTCTCCTTGCCGGTGGCCACGCCCTGCTCGAAGGCGTGCCCGGACTGGGCAAGACTGAACTTGTCAAGACGCTTGGCGAAGTGCTCGATTTGCGCTACGGCCGCATTCAGTTTACGCCAGACCTCATGCCGGCGGACATCACCGGCACTACCGTCATAGCGGAGGACCAGCAGGACAACCGCTTCTTTAGGTTTGAGCCGGGGCCGATCTTCAACAATCTGATCTTGGCCGATGAGATCAACCGCGCCACGCCCAAGACGCAATCGGCATTGCTGGAGGCAATGCATGAGCGAACCGTCACGGTGGGAAACTCGCTGCACAACTTGCCGATCCCATTCTTCGTGATGGCCACGCAAAACCCCATCGAGATGGAGGGCACGTATCCCTTGCCGGAGGCGCAGCTTGACCGGTTCTTCTTCAAGATAATCGTCGACTATCCTGACGCTGAGGAATTGGAGGAGATCGTCCTGCGCACGACAACCGACGTGGTGCCGGAAGTGGGTAAAGTGGCAACGACGAAGGACATCCTGGCCCTGCAGGTGTTGGTACGGCAGGTGCCCATCGGTACCCACGTCCTGCGCTACGCGGTGCGTTTAATTACGGCTACGGATCCGGAATCGGCAGAGGCGCCGCAGATTACGCGCAACTACGTCAGGTACGGCGCCTCGCCCCGCGGCGCGCAGACTCTGGTGTTGGCCGGTAAGGTTCGCGCTCTGTTCGACGAACGTTATAACGTCTCCTTCGATGACATTCGTGAAGTTGCCCATCAAACGTTGCGCCACAGGCTCATCTTGAATTTCGAGGCCGAGGCGGAAGGTGTCACTGCCGATACGGTAATTGATGAGCTAGTCATGACAATATCACCGGATAAGGAAGAATGAAGTCGAGTCCGTCGGCATTGATCGACCACGCGTTCTTGCGGCGGCTGGACCGGCTGCAATTGATCAGCCGACGCGGCTATGGCATGGTGAGCGGCGGCGGCAGGCGCAGCCGGCAGTTCGGTTCGTCAATCGAATTCGCCGACTACCGAAACTATAGTCCCGGCGACGACTTTCGCCACATTGACTGGAATGTCTACGGCCGCTCAAATCGCCTCTATATCAAGCTGCGCGAAGCGGAAGAGCATCTCGCAGTACACGTGCTGGTGGACGGCAGCCGCTCCATGGACTGGGGCCGGCAGAACAAATTTGCATATGCCAAGTCGCTGGCCGGCAGTTTGGGATATATTGCGCTGAATCGCGACGACGTGCTGGCTGCCGCCGTGTTTAGCGAATCGGTTGAGCAGTATTTTCCGCCTGCCCAGGGCCGAGCCTTTGCTCTCCGTTTCTTCGACTTTCTCGAGCAGGCGGGCCCCGTTGGCGGCGCCACCTCGCTGGTTGCCGCGATACGCAATTATGTGGCGCGTAACGCGCAGCGCGGCCTGGTGATCTTGATTTCGGACATGATGACGGAGGATGCCTACCGCGGCATCACGGCCATCCAGGAGGCGGGGAATGAGCTAGTGCTCCTGCACGTACTAGATTGGGCGGAAATCGATCCCGAACTGAGCGGCGAACTGAGCCTGGTTGATCGTGAAACCGGCCGGTCCATCAATGTGGCTGCGGATGCGGAAACGCTCAACCAATACCGCGAGCACGTGCTCGACTGGGCCGATCAGCTAGAAAAATTCTGCGGGCGGCGGAACGCGCGCTACGTGCGGCTCGAAACTTCCTGGCCGCTGGAGGAAGTCATGTTTCAGCGGCTCTTGCGGAGAGTCGTTTTATGAGCCTGCTGGTCCCATTGGCTCTCGCGTGGGGAGCGCTCGCGGGGCTGGTCTTGCTCTTCTACATACTGCGTCCGCGCAGCCTGCGCGTTGAAGTGCCAAGCATCTTCCTCTGGCGCGACTTGGTGCAACGCGAGCAGGCGCTCACCTTGTGGCAGCGGCTGCGCAGGCATCTTCTGCTGTTCCTTCAACTCCTCGCCATTCTCTTGCTGGCTCTGGTGCTGGCGCGGCCGGAGCGCACGGCAGACACCCTCCCCCAACGGCACGTGGTGCACGTGATCGATGCCTCAGCCAGCATGAGCGTGGCCTTTGGGAACACCACGCGGTTGGAAGAGGCGAAAGCCGCTGCGCTCGCACAGGTGGAGATTGTCGAACCGGGCGACCTGCTCACCGTGATGGCTTTCGGCAGTCAACCAGCGGTACTTGCCTATCAAATTCGGGAAGTACAAGCTGCGCGCGCTGCTGTCGAAAACATTACGCAAACTGCCACGGTGGGGGACACGGAACGCGCACTGCAATTGGCTATCTCTCTCGCGGATTCGCTACCCGGCAGTGAGGTCTTTCTCTACACCGACGGCAGCTTTCCTGCGCCCACCGTGCCTGAGACTCTGAACACAACGGTGAATTTCGTCCGGGTGGGCACACCGGCCGACAATCAGGGAATCAGTGCCTTTGCCATTCGCCGTCATCTGGAGAGCCTCCAGGCATTCGTTCAGGTGCAAAACTACAGCAGTCAATCAGTCACCGTGCCGCTGGCGATTTTGGCAGACGGGCAGCCGCTGGAACGACGTGACATAACACTGGCTCCATATCCGGAGCCCGGCTCGTCGCTTGACCTCCTCTTTGGCGACTTTCCTTCCGGCACTTCCCGCGTGGACGCGGTGCTGGATCACGAGGATGCGCTGGCGGCGGACGACCGCACCGCGTCGATCCTCATGCCGCCGCCGGTGCTGCGGGCGCTATTGGTCTCAGATTCGCCCTTCTTTCTCAGTACCGTATTGGCGCCGCTGCCGAACCTCGCGCTTGACCAGGTGCGCCCCGTGGAGTTTCGCCCGGCGGACGTCTATGATCTTTACATCTTCGACGGCTGGCTGCCAGCGGAGCTCCCACCGGGCAATTGGCTGATTATCAATCCTCCCCCAGGGTCGCAGGTCTTGCCGGTTAACGGTGAGATGTTTGAACCGCCGCTGGAATACGTGGCGCAGGGCCACCGCCTCCTGCAGTTTGTGGATATTCGTGATTTGCGCGTGTCGCGGGCGCAACGCATGGAGTTGCCTGCCTGGGCGGACGAGCTCATAGGGAGCAATCGCGGTCCGCTGGTGTTCAGCGGGACGATAGACGGCCGGCGCATGGTAGTCTTTTCGTTTTCGATTGTGCAGAGCAACTTGCCGTTGCGCACGGCGTTTCCCGTGTTGATGGGAAACATCTACCAGTGGCTCAATCCGTACCGCATTCAAGAGACGGTTTCTCACTTTCAGCCGCAGGATGTGATAGAGCTGGGACTGCATCCGCACGCCGACCGCTTGGTGGTTGAGCGGCCTGATGGCGGCCGCATTTCTTTTGGCGGTAGGCAGCGCATCCCATTCGCCGCTACGGAGGAACTTGGCGTCTATCATGTGGTCCATTTTGCGGGAGCGGAGGAAGTCTACCGTGAAGTTTTCATCGTTAGTCTTCAGGACGTAGCAGAGACAAACGTCGGCGCCCAGGTGCCGGCGCTCGCGCGCGGTGGAGCTGCGGTACCCCCCGTTGAGCTGCCGGTCTTCCAGGAGATTTGGCGTTACTTGGCGCTCGCTGTGCTCTTTCTCTTGCTCTTCGAGTGGGTATGGTATCACCGGGTGCGTACGTAGCAATGCTTGCATACTTCTCACAGCCGTGGCTGCTCATCATGATCCCGCTGGCGTGGATCGTAGTCATCTTCGTTTCCAGGCATGGCGTGATGCAGCTTTCGCGGCGCACTCTTGTCTTGGCGACGACCTTGCGGCTGATAGCGATCGCCCTGTTGGTCCTGGCATTGGCCGGACTACGCTTGCCGTTGTCAGGCGGACCGGTCAACACGATTTTCTTGCTGGACACCTCTGCCAGTGTCCTGCCAAGGACGCAGGCCGCTGCCCGGGAATGGATTATAAGGGCAGCCGCACAGCGCGCTCCCGATGATAGCGTGGCGCTCTTGAACTTTGGCGCGGGCACGCGCATCGATCAGCCCTTTAGCCGCGGTGACATCGGTGAAAGTGAATCCGCAGCCATTGTCGAAGAACGTACGAACATTGCAGATGCGTTGCAGATGGCCGCGTCTCTGTTCCCACCCGACGCGCCGAAGCGAATAGTCTTGCTCTCTGACGGCAACCAAACGGCAGGCGACGTCATGCGCGCCGCGGAAGTCATCGCGGCGCAAGGCGTTCAAGTGGATGTGGTGCCTCTCCTCGCGGAACCGGGGATCGACGCTGCCGTTACCGAGGTTTCACCGCCGAGCGCGTTGCGAGAAGATGAGAATTTTGAAGTGCGGGTCACCGTGGCCGCCACGACGCAGGGCGAGGCGGTGCTGCGCCTGTTCATGAATGAAACGCTCGTGAGCGAGGGACCGGTGAGGCTTGAGTACGGCCAGAACTACTTCACAATCCAACAACCTGGCATTGAAGAAGGGTTCTACTCTTTCCGCGCGCAGGTGGTTGCGCCGGACGATCAACGCCCGCAGAACAACGACGCGTATGGCTTTTCGCAGGTGGGGCCCAAGGGTCTCGTACTGGTGGTAGAAAACATTATTGGTGACGCGATCATTCTTACCCAGGCCCTCCAAGCGGCTGGAATTCAGGCGCAAAACGTCACGCCGGCCCAGCTCCCGACTCGCCCGGAGGATTTTGACGGCGTGTCCAGTGTGGTACTCGTAAACGTCCCTGCGTCCCAGCTTACTGAACAGCAAATGCTGGCGCTTCAGGACTTCGTGCAGAGCTTTGGCGGCGGGCTCGTCGCGCTCGGTGGCGCTGCGTCATTCGGCATGGGCGATTACGGCGGCACGCCCTTGGAACATGCGCTCCCCGTCATCTCGCAGCCGCCGGACCATGAGGAATTGCCGACTCTCGCGCTGGCGCTCCTCATCGACAAATCAGGCAGCATGAACGAGGGCACTCCAGTCTCCAAGATTGCCATGGCACGTGAAGCGGCGGCACAGGCAGTTGAAATCCTTGAAAGCGGCGACGTGCTGGGCGTGTTGGCATTCGAGTACTCACCGCAGTGGGTGGTGCGGCCCGCGCCGGTGAATGACGCCGAAGACGCGCAGAATGTTGTGCGGCGGGTTGCTACCATCCAGGCCGGCGGCGGCACTGACATTTACAACGCCCTGCAGCTTGCGTACGATACGCTCCGCCGTACACCCGCCCAGGTGAAGCACATTATCCTCGTCACTGACGGGCAATCAACTTCCGCGCCCGGCCTATGGGACGTTTTGATGACCCGCATGCGCCGCGACCACATTACGCTTTCGGCGGTGGCGATTGGGGCGGACGCCGATCAGATTCTGTTGCAGCGGCTGGTGCGGCTGGGTGACGGCAGGTACTACTATGCCGACGTGCCGGAGAATATCCCTCAGGTCGTGACGAAAGAGAGTCAGCGTGCGAGCCGCTCTCTGGTCATGAGCCGGCTCTTTCAGCCCCGCGTGGTAACGGCCAGCCCGATTTTGCGCGCAATCTTGCCCGATTCCTTGCCCAATCTCTCCGCTTTCGTGCGCACAGAGGCAAAACCGGCTGCGGAGACACCACTGCTTTCTGACACAAGTGATGTGATTTTGGCGCAATGGCAGTACGGTCTGGGCCGGGCGGTGGCGTGGACGAGCGATGCCGGCCAAGACTGGGCGGCAGACTGGGGTGAATGGCCTCAAAACCAACAATTCTGGGCACAAATGGTGCGGTGGACGATGCCGAGTCCGCTCAATCCGCAACTGGCGACTCAAGTGCGTGTAGACGGCAGCGAGGTAACTGTGGCGGTGGATTCGGTGGATGAGCAGGGCAACATCCGCAACCTGCTCAACACACAAGTAGAGGTGGCAGGCCCGGAACAACGCGCATTCTCGCTCAACTTGCCGCAGTCGGCGCCGGGGCGTTACGCAGGCACACTAAATGTGGATAAAGCCGGTGTGTACGCGCTACGCATTACGCAGTACGATGGCGATACGCCGGTGGTGGAGCAGATTACGGGCGCCGTTGTGCCGGTTGCAGCCGAGTTCTTGAGCTTTGAGACCGACTATCGGCTCTTGCGGCGTCTTGCCACGGTCACCGGCGGGAAAGTACTGACAAGCGCGGCGGAGGCATTTCGACATGACCTGCCGCCGCCGGAAGGATATAATCGGCCCTTCTGGCAGCCGCTTGTAGTTATCGCACTAATTCTATTCGTTGCCGACATCGGAGTGCGCCGCCTGCGGTTTACCTGGTACGAGCTTGGGTTATTTGGATCAATTGTGCGGTCGTTGCGCTTGCCGCGCATAGACGCTCCCTTGCAGCGCGAGCTGCAACAGCAACTGCGGCAATTGTCGCGCATGCGTTGGTTCGCGGGACTGCAATCCTGGTGGCAGCGCGTGCCTAAGCGTTCCTAGCTATGGGTCGAAATGCGACGAACGAACGAGGAATGCTAGTCGCGCTTGCCAATCCGCACTTGCGCAGGAAGCTGGTTACTGCGCTGCGGTCACGGGGACTGGATGTTCACGTTCCGCACGACTTGGACGACCTAACGAGACTTCTCGTGCGTGAGGACGGTAGCGTGTCGCCTAAGGGGAGTGTGCTGGTTCTCGATGAAGCCTTCATCTTTCCCCACGTATACGAAGAGTGCGAGCGGTTAAGGGCTGCGGCGCAGATGCCGCTCACAATCGTGTTGCTCGTGGAACGACGGACGCGCACACGTTCAGACTGGATCGGCGTGGACCGCATTCTGAGGCTGCCAGTGACAGTTGAGGAAGTTAGCTCACAAGTGTTGGCAGCTCTGGCAAAGCATCAGTGAGCGAGGTCGCCTGTGAACTAGGATCTAGACTCAACATCTAGATCTCGAAAGGGTCTTCGAGACTGGCGATATTGGCGTTGGGATGAAACCGGATGAAGCGGTAAAATATAGCCAGAACGATCAGACAGATGAAAGGCAGGGAAACCATGGCAAACAAGGGCGCAACTGAGGTCGCAGATGCATCGTCGTCGTTTCCTTTGACCAGTATTGAAGCGCACCTGGCCCTTGAGTTTGTGCGTGTCACTGAAGAAGGCGCCATTGCCGCGGCGCGCACTATGGGTCAGGGGAGTCCCGATGGCTCTGACGACGCCGCGGTCAAAGCCATGCGGGCCGCTCTCCAAGAAATCGTGATGGACGGCACGGTTGTCATTGGTGAAGGGGAGCGAGACGAAGCGCCAATGCTCTACATTGGTGAACAACTGGGCAGCAATGGCGGTCCGGCCGTGGATATCGCCGTAGACCCCCTGGAGGGCACCAATCTCGTTGCCAGAGGTCTAAACAATGCCATTGCCGTGATCGCCGCGAGCGAGCGCGGGGGCCTGCTGCACGCGCCGGATATCTACATGGAGAAGCTCATTGTCGGCCCCCCGGCAGCGGGTAAAGTAAACCTGGACTTCCCGGTGCTTGCGAACCTTCAGATTATTGCCGAGGCCCTGCAACGCCGGGTGCAAGATCTTACCGTTGTCATTCTAGACCGCGATCGACACAAAGATCTCATCGATGAGGTCCGGGGCGCCGGGGCACGGATTCGCCTCATTGCCGACGGTGATGTGACCGCGGCGGTGGCTTGCGCCATCTCCGGTACCGGCGTGCATGCGGTCATGGGCATCGGCGGCGCGCCGGAAGGGGTCCTGGCCGCAGCGGCGCTGCGCTGTCTCGGCGGCGGCATGGTCGGCCGCTTTTGGTACCGCAACGACGAGGAGCGCGAGCGGGTGCGGTCCATGGGCATAGCAGACCCGGACCGGGTATTCAACATCGAAGAGTTGGCGAGTGGCGAGCAGATCGTATTCGTCGCCACTGCGGTAACCGACGGCGACATGCTGCGCGGCGTGCGCTTCTTTGGCGGCGGCGTCCGCACCCACACGCTTGTAATGACCGGTCAGCGTCTCCTTGTGCGGTTTGTGGATAGCACGCACATCTTCGATAGCCAGCAGGTTGGACGAATCCGCATCTAACCTTGGCGCCGACATTGGGGTTTGCTCTGCCCGCTTGGCCGGCGCCAGCGCGGATCCCTGGTCATCCAGTCTATTGAAGCTGCTGATGCTCCGGTTCCATGGACACGCGTGGGTCTACTTGCAGAAGAGACACAAACCAAGCTAGCCCCCGCGTGCCAACACCGCTCCCCAGACCCAGGGAGCGCCGCCCTCTTGCGCGATCTGGCGGGCGCACGTAACCAAGGTCGCGCCGGTCGTAGCCACGTCGTCAACGAGCAATACACCCCCACGACTATATGCGCCGGGGCGGGCTGAGAACGACCCGGCAACATTGCGCAGACGTTGGCTGCGCGAAAGTCCTACTTGAGGTGGTGTGTCCACTACGCGCACAATGTCGTCCTTCAAAACCGGCACATGCAATGTTTTGCTGACTTCCTGCGCCAGCAACGTGGCTTGATTGAAGCCGCGGGCGGCTTCTCGCTTGTGATGAAGCGGCACCGGTACGATGGCTGCGCTGGGTGGCACTCCTGCTTCAATGATGCTCGCGCTTAGCAACTGTCCTAGATTGTGGGACAAGCTGGTGCGGCTCTGATACTTGAAACCGTGGACCGCTTTGCGGAGGGGGCCGGCATATGAACCAACCACCACGATGCCGCGGAGCTTGGGGTGCTCTCTGCGGCACTGGCGGCAAAGGGTGCATGGCTTGGCTATGACGGCGTTACAGAGTGGACAATGCAGGCTTGGTAGGACAGTAAACCCATTGATGCACGAAACGCAGAGGTTTTCGCCAAGCGCACGGCAGCTTACGCAGCGCTGGGGAAGCACGAGGTCGAGCACATGATGCAGCAGTCTCTGCACAGGTCAGCCGATCGCTACCTCGGCCGGCTGAATTTCAACCGAGTCTCCGGCTGCATTGAGGGTAACGAGCCAATGCGACTGGGGCCCGTCCTTAAGGCGGAGGTCCGTGAGAGGATCTTCGAGCAGTGTGGTGATTAATCGGCGCAGAGGCCGTGCGCCCTGGGAGCCGCCGCAGCGCTTTGCCAGATGGTCGATCACTGAAGCGTCGACTTCCACGGTTACGCCTTCACTGGCCAAATGCGACACACATTCTTCGACGAGGAGTTTGGCAATATTGTGAATATCCTCCTCGTTCAGGGGACGAAATGCGCAAATGGTGTCCACGCGGTTGAGAAACTCAGGTCGCAGATTGCGTTCCAGCGCCTTCAGCGCGGCTCTCTTGATACGCGCGTAGTCAACCACCTCATTCTCGGCCGAGAAGCCGATGCCAGCCCGATTAGGATCATCCTCGAAGAAGTTGCAAGTGAAAATTAAAATGGTATTGCGGAAACTCACCACGCGGCCTTGGCCGTCGGTGAGTTGGCCGTGGTCGAGAATTTGCAAGAGGGCATCGAGGACAGCGGGATGGGCCTTGTCAATGTCATCAAGCAGAATGACCGCGTAGGCGCGGCGCCGCACTGCCTCGGTGAGCTGGCCTGCTTCATCGTAACCCACAAAGCCGGGCGGCGACCCGATCAAGCGCGAAACCGTGTGGTACTCATCGTACTCAGACATATCAATGCGGACCATCTGTTGCTCGTCACCCAACATGAATTCCGCTATGGCCTTTGCAAGCTCGGTCTTGCCTACGCCCGGGCTGCCAATGAAGAAGAAAGAGCCGATGGGGCGCAAGGGGTCCTTGACGCCGGCGAGCGCACGGCGCAGGGCCTGGGCAACTTCGCGGGCGGGTTCCGGCTGGCCGACGATGCGCCTCGCAACCTCAGATTCCATCTTGAGCAGTCGTTGGGCTTCGTTTGTGTCGACAGTGCTGCTGGGAATGCCAGTCCACTGGGCGATTACGGCCGCTATGTCTTTTTCTGCGATTTCAGCATCCTGCTCAGCGAGCCGCTGACGCCAGCCGGTCTCTAGCTCGCGCAATTGCATGTGAATGTCTTCTATCTCACTGTTAACGCGGGTGATCCAATCGTAGTTTCCTTCTTCCCGGGCCTCTTTCGCTTCTTTCTGGAGCAATTCCAACCTATGCTTGAGCTTGCGCATTTCGGCTGGCGCGGTGAGGCGCGACACCTTTGTGCGCGCAGCGGCTTCATCAATCAGGTCGATTGACTTGTCGGGAAAGAACCGGCCGGGTAGGTAGCGTTGGGCGAGTCGCACTGAACTCACCAGCGCTTCATCGGTGATGGTCACACCGTGATATGTTTCGTAAACACTCCGTATTCCCGCCAAAATGGCAATAGTCTCCTCAAAGGCGGGCTCTTCTACGGGAATTGGTTGGAAGCGGCGCACGAGCGTGCCGTCTCGCTCGATGTAGCGGCGGTACTCATCCCAAGTCGTCGCGCCGATCATACGCAGTTCGCCCCGCGAAAGCGGAGGCTTGAGCATATTGGCCGCGTCCATCGCGCCGGCGGCGGCGCCCGCGCCGAGGATCATGTGGACTTCATCGACAAAGAGGATTAGATTGTCGGTTCCCTTAACTTCTTCGAGGAGTCGCTTGATTCTCTCCTCAAACTCGCCGCGAAACTTGGTGCCCGCGATCATGCCGGCGAGGTCGAGTTGCACGACCTGCAAGTCGTGCATTACAGACGCGGCTTCCTTGGATACAATGCGCTCTGCCAAGCCTTCAACAACGGCGGTCTTGCCGACACCGGCGGGACCCACGAGCACCGGGTTGTTCTTACGGCGGCGCAAGAGGACCTCGCACATCCGCTCGGTTTCTTTCTCACGTCCTACTACGGGGTCCAACTCACCTTCACGCGCCAGCTTGGTGAGGTCACGGCCATACTGCTCCAAGAGGGAGGACTTTTCTTCGCGTCGCGAACGTTCACGAGTGCG
This sequence comes from Chloroflexota bacterium, assembly GCA_965207135.1. Lineage (GTDB taxonomy): Bacteria > Chloroflexota > UBA11872 > VXOZ01 > VXOZ01 > VXOZ01. Next base: position 1,096,214 of record OZ242272.1, read on the forward strand.
CTGCCGTCCCACTTCGGGGCTTTTCCGCGACCAGCGGTTGGCCATGCGCCGCATTACGTCTGTCTGCACGCCGAGCCGATTGGTGAGCACGTGGGAGGCGAGCCCCTCTTCTTCGCGGAGGAGACCGAGCAGCAGGTGCTCGGTGCCAATGTACTCAGTCGAGAGTTCGCGGGACTCTTCATCGGCAAGTTCCAGCACGCGCAGACCGCCTGCCGAAAGGCGGGGGCTGGCAAATGATTCGCGGTTTTGGCCGAAGTCAATAGCAGCGACAATTTCACGCACAATTACGTGAAGATCAAGACCAAGCTCGCGCAGGAGACGTGCTGCCAGGCATTCAGGCAACGCAACGAGGGCAAGGAGTATGTGCTCCGGCCGGATTTGCTCGTGCTGAAAGAATAGGGCCTCGTTCCGCGCAAGAGTAATGGCCTGCTTGCCCTTGTCGGTGAGACGGTCAACAATATCCGCCACGGGGCCGCATCTCCAGGAAGGAAGAATCCGTGTCTTGCTCTGGTGGCATTATACCATGCGGTACCCGGCGCTATGCCTGGCATCGTGCCTAGGCTTATTCCAACCCGTCTTCCCAATCGCGCACGACCTGGAAGAGGAGGCGCGCGCCGTATCCGCTGCTTCCCTTCGGTATGTAGGGACGATCCATGTCGGTGTAGTCCACACCGGCAATGTCCAGGTGCACCCAGGGCTTTTCGTCGACGAATTTCTTGAGCAGTGCTGCGCCCGTAATGCTGCCACCGGCGCGACCACCGGTATTCTTTACGTCAGCAATGTCACTCTTGACTTGCTCCTCAAACTCGGGCCATAGCGGCAATTCCCAGACACGCTCCCCTGTGAGTTCGCCCGCTGCCGTCACTCTCGCCGCGAGTCCGGCATGATTCGTCATCAATCCCGCCGCATGTTGGCCTAGAGCAATAATCACGGCACCGGTAAGTGTTGCCATGTCTATGATGGCCGAGGGGTTGTAGCGCTGCGCGTAACACAACGCGTCTGCCAGGACGAGCCTGCCCTCGGCGTCGGTATTGTCTATCTCGATAGTCTTCCCATTGGCGGCGCGCAGGATGTCACCGGGCTTGAACGCATTGGCGCCGGGCATGTTTTCCGAGGCAGGCACCAGCCCAATGACGCGGACGCTAGGCTTAAAGTGGCCGACCAAGCGCATCGCGCCGATAACGCCTGCGCCGCCGGCCATATCCGATTCCATGTGGCGCATTGAGTCGCCGGGCTTGAGGTTCAGTCCGCCGGTGTCGAAAGTAATGCCCTTGCCTACCAGGACGATGGTCTGATCGCTGGGTTCGGCAGGCGTGTAGTCCAGGACGATAAAGCGGCAGGGCTGGGCGCTGCCGCGGGAAACTCCCAAAATGACGTTCATGTTCTCGGCCGCTATCTCTTCCGGTCCCAGAATGGTGCAATGCAAGCCGAATTCTTGTGCCATGGTGCTGGCGGCTTCGGCGAGGGCAGCCGGCGGGAGATCGCTCCCGGGTGTGGTGGCGAGGTCGCGAACGAAGTTTTGGGCCTCACCGATGGCGGCGCCTTCGCTCACGCCGGTAGAAATAGCGGCGAACTTGGCGGCATCGGCTTCGACGAAGGTGACAGATTCCAGGTCCTTGCCGTTCTCGTCGGACTTGTAGCGCTGATAGCGGTAGAGCCCAAGTACGGTACCCTCGGCCGCGGCCCGTGCGACGTCGGCAGGGTCTAGGCTGCCTATTCCGGCCCCATGCACGATGCTGGCTATTTGCTTGGCGCCAAGGTCACGCGCGGTGCGCGCTGCCTTCGCCGCAACCTGGCGCGCGCGGTCCAACGTGAATTCGTCCTGCTTGCCTAGACCGATGAGGAGCACGCGTCGCGCGGCAATCGCCCCATGTGTATAGAGATAGAGGGTTTCGTTCAGTTTTCCTTCGAAATCACCGGCGGCGATGAGATCGCTAAGTTGGCTGTTCAAGGCGCGATCAACCGCGCCGGTAGCGCCACCGGGCTGCGTTACGCCCTCAAAGAGGTTTGTAACAATCAAGTCTCCGCCCTGCTCTAGAAAATTTCCCTGGGCTGCCAAGACGTTCACAGGCATCTCCTGTTCTGGTTTAGAGTTGTTTTCGCCCAAAATTATTACGTTTGTGTTTCACCCACGGATGATTGGCTCTTAAGCCCGCGAACTCTATGGAGGCGGGCATCTTCTCCCATCTCGCGGCTACGGGTTGAAGCGCAGCAGTATGCGGCTCACGTGCCCCTCGCGGCCAAAGCCATTCACGCCTTTGGCCATGATCTGATTCTTGCCCGGGCGCAAGCGCCAAAGAAACTCCGCCGAAGTCTCGCGCCACTCTTTACCATCGACTCGCACGAGCAGCTTATCGAGGTTGGGCATGCTGTCTTCAAGCGAGACCTCTAACATAGCCTTGCCCCGTTCCCAAGCTGCCGGGTCTGCCTTGAGATTGATCTGCACTTGATCGACGGACCAGTAGAGATCATGGACATCGCTGGTGAAGTGACTGTCATTCACCCTGTTGTAGGCGATGAGGCGCGGCGGTGTCCAGTCGTCGATCCACTCCAACGACCCTGCGCCTTTGTTCGTGGAGTGCTGCGTGTTGTGCAATGGGAGCACGACGTGGGTGTAGTAGTCACCGACATTGTGCCAGCCAAAAATCTGAAATTCGGCATCCTGGTTGTCCTGATTCAAGAACGTAGTGGCTGCGCCCGAATCTGCCTTTTCCGTAACGCGGAAGGGGGTCGGTCCTGTGACCATGTTCACTTCGTCCCAGCGCCGCGTGACCCATGCTTCGTGAATCTCCAGGACGCTGAGCGGGATACTGTCGCGTTCGTAGTGCACGTTCAGATCGGGATCGAGCAGGATCCACTTGTGATATTCGTGCGACCAGAACTCGACGATGGAGTGACCGATGTTACCCTCGTCGTCGGACATCCACTCGCTTTCAGGTTTGCAGATGCTCAAATTGCGCGCGACAAACCCAAGCGCAAGCAGGCATTGCATTAGAGTTATCGCAAAGTAGCCGCAGTTGAAGTCCTTGCCTTGTTCTACGGCGGCCAGAATCTCCAGCGCATTGCGTGGCTCCGGCACGCGGGTCCAGCCGTGCTTCCAGCGCGTGTGCACCCATTCGCGCAGCAGGAGTACCTGGTCGAACTCCGACTGTCCGGAGGCAACCACATCATCGAGTTGGTAGCGCTGGCGCAGTTCGGTCAGCATCGCGTCAGGCGCTTGATAGCGGTACGGAAACGCACTGCGCACGATGCGTTCGTTCTGGCATTCGATGATCCGCAGCTCCGGAGCTATCGCCTCTTCACGGGCTGAGTCGGCTTGCAGCTCTTCAAGTGTCAACGAATCTATGGTAGTTGCCATTATCTTTGGGCTCCATTCGCGTATGTGTCCTCGTGGGCACCGCTAGTTTGCATAGTCCTTAGGTTTCCCTGGCGCCATGGGAGCCATAGGTGGCACTGGTGGCGTTGGAGGATTTGAGACTGTTACATCAGACAACGGCAGCGCTTCTTCAAGCGCCGACCTGATCGTGGGGAACGAGGCCGGCACGAGTTCCAGCCCCTCGCGCTCGGTGGCCTCTTGCATGTATTCCAACACGTAATCGACGTTGGGTATGTTGACCTTCTCGGAATTGTGCGTGGCGCCGATGATGGCGCGCACCGGTGTTTGGATGAGACCGGAAAGCTCGATATTCCAGTCGATGATCGTGCGATAGAGCTCTCTAGACTCCTCACTGACCGGCTCTTCCGAGCGCAGGTCGCGCGGGCGCGCCCAGCGGCCGCCGCTCATTTCGCCGCTGCAGGAGATGACGCAGATCGGCAACGCGCCACCGAGGACATGATGCTGCGTGCTGCCCCAGTGGGGGAAGGGATAGTCGCCTTCAGTGCAGCGGTCGGGGCGGTCCGGAAAATAGCGCCCCGGCGCGGGTGCGATGTACTGGCGGTAGCCTGCCTCATAGAGCAGGCGGAGCGTCACAGGACTCTTGGAGCCGCAGCATGCACAGTAGGTATCAGTCCTGAAGCCAAGTGCGTTCTCAAAGTCCTCCGTAGCCTCGGCAATGATCTGGCGCTGTGTGGCCTCATCGTACTCACCCAGGTCATTCTCGTACTTGGGATAGCGAAAACCGGGCACGTTGGGCTGAATGCCCATGTTTACGCCTTCACCGGCCCACTCTCGCATCATGTCGGCATGGGCCTTGGCCGCTTCAGGGGTTAAGTTGAAGGTCACGGCGGGCAGCAGGCCGTGAGACTCAAATGAATCTCTAATGTTGCGCACGGTCCGCTCGCTCACGGCCCACGATTGCGGCCCGCCGCAGCGGGGCGACTTGGCCGCCAGCGGCTCGCAGTCCACAAAGTAGGCAAAGTAGATCCTCTTCGAATCACCCATAACGTGCTCCTTAATCGGAAGTGAAAAGCCCTATGGCGCACTAATCTTCGGCGAAGTGCCTTTTCCAGTGGTTTGGTCTGCCAATGCGATTATATACCGATGCGAGTCTATTGAAAATGATAGCGGATGCGTTTCGGCCGGGCAGCCTTGTCCCGCATGCGAAATCGATATCTAGGAGACTATGACGATAATGCAGAGGAATCGCGGGCTACGTTGAACTATGTGGGTTATTACTTTCAGATGCGATGAGCGCAGGTACGCCGGCGGCGTAGGAAGCACGAGGCTTTTGCATCTCAGAAGTGACAAGCGATGCAATTGTGGAAAGTTGGCTTGGCGCTGACGGCCTGAGCCCTGCTGGGGTTTATGGTGTCAGACGGCAAGCCTTAACACAAAGTAGGGGCACGACATGTCGTGCCCCTACTCGTCATTCTCCAATCAAGGAGATCTCTTTCGCTTTACCGAAGGGTCGGGCTTATTCCTCCCGATACTCTTCGGGGCGGCGATCGATGATCTCGTTGAGGATGTCAGCGGACGTGCGTAGCGCTTCGGGCACCGTGATCTCGCCTCTAATGGCTTGATACCAAGGCTCGTTGGACGGGCCGTACGCTTCGCTGAACTCAAGCACGCGCGGGAACGGGCGGCCGCCGGCGGCCCAGCCGGCCACGACCTGGTCCACCTGCGTACCTTCGTAACGCGCTGCCCACTTCGGGAACAGGCCGTGCCGGATGATCGGCGGCCAGGCAATGTAACCGAAGTAATCAGTTTCCTCAGCGCCCTCGTCGCTGTGGATATACTTGAGGAAGCTCCAAGCTGTTTCCTGGTTCTCCGAGAGGGTCATCAGAGAATAGCCATTTCCGACCAGGGTGGCGGTTTGGGCCTCACCCTTCGGCGGCATGGCGATATCCAACCTCTCCTCCAAGTGCGTCTTGGCGGCGTTGTAACGGAACATGCCGTTAAACTCCATCGAGAGGGCCCCCGCCTCGAGGATGCCAATACCGGACCTGCCGGCAGTGACTTTCTCGATGTCTTCGCTGGACGGGGTGTACTGGTGCTTGATGTGGAGATCCACGTTGAACTGACCGCCGCGCGCCGAGAGCGGGTCCTCGCCGTAGAGCGCCCTGGTGTCATTCTCATTCATGATGGACCCGCCAAAGTTGAGCATGAAGGTGCCGCCCATGTACCAGAGGTTATTCTGGCCCACTTGCAGCGCCCAGCGGCCGTCATCAGGCTTATGGAGCCGTTCGGCCATAGCGAGCAGGTCATCGTACGTCCAGTCACCGCCGGGGTAGTTCAGGCCGGCATCGTCGAAGTACTCTTTGTTGAAGAGCACCACCTCGCCGCCGGACTGCATGGGCACGGCGTAGAGCTTATTCTGCCAGGTCCAAGAACGAATGTCGGCGTTGAAGTAGTCTTCCAACGAAAGTTTGTCGCGCTGGAAGAATGGGATGTGATCGGGGAAAATCCCGTTCAAACCGCCGTAGCCGTACCAGTTGATCTGGTTGATGGAGAGGTCCACGTCGGCCTGTCCGGCCGCGTGGTTCGTCTGCCGCCGCTCCCAGATTGTGCTGTACTCGCCGGGGACGACCTCAGTCTTGATGCCCAGCGCTTCCTCGGCCTGCGCCAGTGTGTTTCGGAACGCCTGGTAACGACCATCGGATTCGACGAAGGTCTCGTCAATCCGCATGACCTTCTCTTCCATCACCATCTCTTCTTTGGCCTCAGGCTCCGGCTCTGTGTCCTCGGCCATTTCGCCAGTTTGCGCAACCGGAACTGCGCCGCAGGCTGCCAAGAAGACTACACCACCGAGACCACCTGCTCCCGCCAGAAAACCACGGCGAGAAAAAGCATATCGCTTCTCTTGCATCTTGTTCTTCTCCTCAATCAGCCACTCTTTCACTCAAGTGGCACATTAACAGGACTACACAATAAAGAACACTCGCGCCCGTAGGGCGGAATCCCCCTCCTTTCCCTCAATCTCCTCCTGATCGGGTAGCCGTAGTATCGCATAAGGTAAATCTGTCGTCAATACCGCTTGAACAAGGCTGAATGCCATGTGCAATTCCCCATTTGTGCGGTCACTCGTAGTGGGCAGCTCCGAATTCACGGCAACGAGTCCTGCGGTGAGCCGCCCTCGGCCAAGGGGTTGGCGCACTTTGGAGGCGATCGCAAGCCCTGTAGGCGCATTCAGGCTTGGGAACCGGCGCACTTACGTGACTTCCGTCACCGTGACGCCATCGAACCAGGCGGCGCCCGCGGATCCGGCCAGGGCGGAGAGGACGACCCGGCAGCAGTAGACATAAGGCGGCAAAGCGGGTGTGGTGACTTCAAGCCGCGTCCAATCACGGGTTCCGGCAACCGGCCGCGACTGCACGCGATCTATGAACCCCATGTCGCCGTTCCACTCGAGGGACACCGTCATACCGCCCTGTACGTCTTCCGTCCGAACCCAGGCTTCAAGTGCGTAACGCTTGCCGGCAGTGGCCGCCAGCAGCTTGCCGTCGTCATTGAGGACGCGGCGAATTGCCGGCAGCACCGGTTCGTCACCTCGATTGTGCCAGCGAATGCTCTGTGCGCTTGTGCGCGCCACCCTTGAGTCGCATGCGAATTGCGTGCGCGGCAGCACCCAGCGTGCCGCGCCTTCTGCGATTCCCGCAAGCACGGTGCCGGTGGGAGGGAGGTCCGGATACGGCAACTGCGGGCTTGCCGCGGGCAGTGGAGTGAGAGGGGTTGCCGGCTTGTGTAAGGTCAGTGTATCGAACAGGTAGCCCTCGGAATCGACAGCGCGAACCCGGCACTCATCCGGCGTCACGCTGGTGAGCAAGAAGTGATTGGTGGGCTTGGCGAGCGCGGATACGGGATGCAGGTGGTCCCACAGCTCGCTGGGGGATAGGCTCATGTCGTAGCCGCCGCCGCCGGAGACGAAGTACGGCACACCGCCTGCGCTGTTGTATTGTCCATTCCGCAGGGGATGGAAGCGCTCGTAGATGGTGGCGTGGGCCGTATACACGATGTCAACGCCGTAGCGTTCGAACAGCGGGCAGAGCACGCGGGTCGCAGGTATCTCGCAGTTGTTCGAACAGTAAGGTGGATGATGGAAGAAAACGAACTTCCAGCGTGCGTCTTGAAAGGTCTTAAGGTCGTCTTCCAGCCAATTCCACTGCTCAGACCCTGGCCGGTAGTCCATGTTGCTATTGAGCACGGTAAAGTGCGCGGCGCCGTAATTGAAGGAATACCAGTAGTGAGGATCGGGATAGTTGAAATAGCGGAAGTATCCTTCGTTTGGCGAGTCGTGATTGCCCATTGGGGCATACCAAGGGGTGTAGGGCAGCAGGTTCTCTGTACAGGCAAAGAAGTCGCCAAACCTCGCAATCTCGTCTTGGGAGTGGTCGCCGGCGCCGACGCAGATGTCGGCGCGGTGGGCGCGGGCGAGGTCGGCATTGCGCCTGTGCGCCGCGTGGTCGCGCAAACTATCGCCATAGGTAGCGAACGAAAAGGGAGAGTCAGCGCGGACGGCGGTGCGAAAGCTGGCTGCGGCTGACGAAACTGTGTCTCCGCCAGGTGAGGAAGAAGAAACTCGATAGAAATGCTCCTGCTCGGTTTCCAACCCTGTGAGGCGAACCGCATGAATTGTCCGCAGCTCATCACTCTCCCTGCGGCAGGGATACGTCGGCTCCGGCCTGCCTTCGTAGGCGCTCCAACCGAGCCGCCCACTTTGCTCGTATTCCACTGTGGACGCGGCGGGTACGTCCGTATGCCAGATGATCGTGACGGCGTCCCGCGCGACATTTTGCAGGTAGGGGCCGGCGGTGATTCGCATGCCCGCTACCGCTGGTACGACCACACGTCGTTGTAGAGGGTGTCGCCAAAGCCGCCGATTAGCCACAGCTTGTCGCGGTAGGTCAGGCAGACCGGCGCATGACGAATAGGCCAGATGGGATCGCCGACGGCTTCCACCCAATTGGCGCCGTCTGCGGAAAACCAGACGTCGTTGCGGTTGCCGTGGGTGTGGCCCCCGATGACCCACAGCTTGTCGTCATACACAGCCGAGGCGTGGAAGCGCCGCTCCTGCCAGGCCGCGGCTACCGCGACTATCTCCCACGACTTGCCATCGGTCGTACACCAGACGTCGTTGTGGTTCACGACGGTGTTGTTGGGGTAGTTCGTGTTGTAGACGCCGCCGCCCATGAACCACATCTTGCCATCAAAGACGACTGACGTTTGCATGCTGCGGGCGCTCCACGGCGCATGTTCCTCCACCAAGTCCCAGTGCTTGCCGTCAGTCGAGGTCCAAACATCCTGAAAGTGGTGGAACTTCTCAATATCGAAACCGCCGAACAGCCACATTCTGTCGTCGAATACGACTGCTGAGGCGGCGCTCCGCTTGCTCCACGGCGCGTCTAGCGTTGCAGCCTCCCAATGCTTGCCGTCGGCGGAAGACCAGACGTCGTTGTACGAGACGTGTGGGTTATCCGCTCCGGCGAAAATCCAGATTCTGTCATTGTAAACGAGCGTGCAAGGCAAGTTGCGCGGGGCCCAGGGGGCGGCGGGCGTGACCTCATCCCACTTGACGCCGTCGGACGACGACCAGACGTCATTGACGCGGGTGGGGATGAACCCCCCGAGGAACCACATCTTGTCTTGAAATACCGCCCAGCCCATCGAGTCGCGTCTCGTCCACGGGGCTCCGGCTAGCTCTTGATTCCAAGCGATCGCAACCGCTTGGCCTGCTGATTCCGTTTGCATCTTCTACCTCGTTTCTGCGCGCTGCGGTTTGGGGCCTGCCGGCTGTGAATACAATATCAGACAAGAGGGGCTTGAAGTGCCTGGGAGCGTGGTTGATCATCTTCCTTGAAGGGGGTTAGGAAAACAAAGCGCGCGAGCCGAGTGTCTCGTTCTGTGCGCCCTGCGTGTGCTTTCCGTGTATTGGTCGATTCGATCTGCGCGGCTGCCTCAGTGTTGCGTGCGGTACCCCGGTTGCGGGCCAGAAGCTCCGTTCGCTGCTGCGCCTGGAAGCGGTCGGGTTGCCAAGACTTGGCTGAAGCCCCGCCTGCTTTTACATCCGAGGGCGCTGTGGAATCGGCCTACAGCGCCCTCTTGTCGTCACATCCGCTGCCAGAGCTCTCGAGGCAAAGCTCGTCCTACCCTAGTGGGCGTCAATCCCGGTATGCGCCTACGCGGATTCGGTCTTGACCAGAGACTGTTCGAACGACTCTTGCACCTCGGCGGACGGCGCCTTGGTGACCAATGTGACCAGCACGGCAATCGGCAATACGCCGAGTGAAAGTACGCCAAAGACTATGAATCTGACATCCATGAACGCGCACACAAGGGTCAAGAGTCCGCCTGCAATGAGGGCGGCCATCGCGCCATAGAGGTTGAACCGGCGCCAAAAGAGTGACAGGAAGACAACCGGCCCGAAAGTACAGCCCGTGCCCAACCAGGCGTAAACCAGAAAGGTGACGATTGAGTTGGGCTGGCTCAAAGCGAGCAGCCAGGCCACGACACCGATGAGAATCAGCATCAGGCGGCCGATCCAGACACGCATGTAGGCGCCTAGGACGAATTCAAAGCGCTTGCGCTGCGCATACCTGCGTACGAGCGGCAGGTCGGAAGCGGCAACACTGGCGCCAATGAGCATCTGCGAGTCGATCGTGCTCATCACCGCAGCGACGACGGCGGTGAGGGCAATAGCGCCCAGGATGGGGCTATCAATGAGCTCTGCCAACCAGTAGAAGAACTGAATCCCATTCTCACTTGCAGAACCGCCGGACATAACAAGGCGAATTCCCCCTTGCGGCAAGGCGTTCTCGGCGAAAAGTCCGAGAACGACGCTGAAGGCAAAGATGATGAAGATCCACAGCGTGCTTAATCTGCGGCTGGTATCCATTATGGATTCGCTCTCGGCTGCCATGAAGCGCTGCAACAGCCGCTGCGCGCCAAACGCTCCTTGCACTGTCGCCACCAAGAAGAGCGCAAAGAGGAATACATTCACTCTTTCGCCAATGGTACTAAAGGTATCGCCAAAGGAGTCTGCGATGCCTGCAGTCGGGTTGTCAATGACCACGTACACGGCAACAGCGAGGATCACCACGCCAACCAACGTGATTATGCTCTGAAATACATCCGTGCGCGCGACCACCACGTAACCGCCGATAAAGATGTACGCCAGCACTACGAGAATAGTAATGAGCCCACCAACGGCAGTGCTCACACCAAACGCAATATTGAAGAGAATGCCGCCGGCCATGATGCCCGCGCTCACATAGAAGAGAACGAAGAGCAGCGTGAGGATGGCCGCAAGTACGCGTAAGACACCGGTGCGGTCAATGAAGCGCCGCTCCAAGAATTCCGGCAGCGTGAGCGCATTTTGGGCCGCGAATGTATAGCGGCGCAGCCGGGGTCCGATCAATTTCCAGGACGCCCATAGGCCCAGTATTATCGCGATTGCCATGCCGACAACCAAGTAACGAAACCCGAATGCGATTGCAGGCAAGATGAAGAGCGCCCAACCCCGCTCCAGTGAGGAACTGGCGCTCAGGCCCGTGGTAATAGCGCCCACCCGCCGGCCCGCAAGCACGTGGTCCGCCATCTCTTGCGCCTGGTTGGTGCGGTAGAGCGATATGCCTATCACCCACCGCCAGGACATAGACGATGAAGAATAGGAGGAGTGTTTGGTCTAGTGAGGTCACGGCACTTCTTCCTTATGCACTACAACTCTGTACTACAAAAAGTGCGTAATAGGATATGGGATGCCTGCACTCCTGTCAAGCTTCAAAAAAAACAGTTCTCGGAGTATCGCGCCCCAGTCTACGTCCTTACTAGGTTAGATTGGGGTCACGGCACATAATCAGATTGAAGGGGCTAACGGCTGTTGCAGCGGTTTCAAGGAATAGAGAAGGGGTACGCGCATTCACGTACCCCTTCTCTAATTCTCTTCTGCGATTTCCCGTTCACACAAGGGGGAAATCCTGAAGCGTGCGCAAGCATATGCTACTTGAGTTCCTCTGGCCGTGCGGCAAAGACCTCGTTCGCGGCATTGGCAGAGGCGCGCATCGCCTCTTGCACGGTAGTTTCGCCCGTAAACATCGGTCCAAACGGTTCGCTGGCGGCGCTCCAGAATGCGCCGGCGTCCGGTGTGACCATGTAGTCGCGCCCTTCTATCGACCAGTGGTATACCAAGCGGTGGAGATCGAGTATTGATTATCGACTATGAAATTCCTGTCAAAAATATAAGTGAGGGCCTTGAACAACGAATAGAAAACGTTACGACCAACAGGTTGCGCAGACTGCAGGTCTTGTCGGAACTTGCCGCGGCGGTCTATCGTTAAGTTGGTGCTCACATGAGCAAGCAAGAAGCGTAAGCTGCCCATTAGTCGCACTTTGATCGCAACGTAAGGCACTCTAAGAATCACTATGCTCTCCTACACGCTTCACGACGAGGAGCGCCTCTACCCCGAAGCAGAGAAGATTGCCGACGATCGCGTGGCGTTCGAGCGGGACCGCGGGCGCATTATTCACAGTGCTGCGTTCCGCCGCTTGCAGGGCAAGACGCAGGTGTTCGGCGTGCGTTACGGTGATTTTTTCCGAACGCGACTTACCCACTCCTTAGAAGTGGCTCAGATCGGCAAGGCTCTCGCGGTTAGATTGGGTGCTGATCCGACGCTGGTCGAAGCGATTAGTCTCGCCCACGACATCGGCCACCCGCCGTTCGGTCACTACGGCGAGAAGGTGTTGCGGACGCGCATGGCGGAGCACGGAGGTTTTGAGGCCAATGCTCAGAATTTGCGGGTTCTGACGCAGCTAGAGGTAAAGTCTGACCGCTATGCCGGGCTCAATCTCACGCGGAGCGTGCTCGACGGGTTGCTCAAGTACAAGGAGATATTTGACTCACGTCACGAACAAAGTAAGTTCTGCTACACCGAGAACGCGCAGTTGCTGGAATGGGTCTGTGAACGGGGCTCGCCCGAGGAGCGATCCTTCGAGTGCCAGATCATGGATTGGGCTGATGACGTGGCCTACTCGGCGCACGACCTCGAAGACGGTATCCACGTGGGTATGATCACCATCCAGCACCTGCGGCGCCCCTCGAACCAGGACGCCGTCATCACGCGGGTGCGGGAAGGCGCGGAAGAACGCGGGAAAAAATGGTCGGCTGCCGAAATTGTGCAAGAGCTCGACTGGCTCGCGGCCCGTCTCATCGAACTAGAAGAGCTGCCGACGCCGCGTCACGCGCGCGCGGCCTTGAAGGACTTGACCTCGCGCTTGATCAATGAGTTTGTGCGCTGCGCCCAGGCTGCGCCCCGCTTGGGTTGGCGGGAGAGCCTCTCTGAGCGCTACCGGTTCGGAATCATGGTGCCAGATGCGCAGGAAAGGCGCTGCGAGGTACTAAAACAGGTGGCATTCGTCTTAGTGTTCGCCGAGCCACGGGTTACAACTCTCGCGTACCGCGCCCACCACATGGTCGACCGTCTGTTCGACGTCTTTCAGAATGAAGAGAGCGCGGCCATGTATCCTTTGGAATTCCAGGAACACTTCTATGGGGCGAGGGACGACGTCACTCGCCGCCGCGTGGCCTGCGACTACCTAGCGACCATGACGGACTTTCAAGCGGAACGCACGTTCCAACGTCTCTTCGTTCCCGGCTACGAAAGCATCCTCGACCCGCTGGTGTGAGCAGTTGTGCCCACTCGCGTTTGTAGAGAATCTTAGCGCAGAGAACGATAGTTCGCGAACCGCCCCTACCGGGGTCGCCTTTTTCTTGCCGCGGTCGGGTGCTATTCGCCGATTCATCTTGGTCAGTCGAGATGCGTAGGGGCACGACATGTCGTGCCCCTACTTCCCATTGCAGTGGCGTTTGTTGGCGGGCGGTTCGCGAACCGCCCCTACATCGCTCTCAGACCTACAGCCCCTGAATAGCATTCAGTCCTACCGGCCCTACATCGCTTTCAGTCCTACCGCCCCTACATCGCCCTTCGTCCTACCACACCTCATCCGTCCTGCGCCAAATCATCTGGGGCCGCACGTTTTCGAGGGGCAAGTCGGCAATTATGCCGTAGTCCTCGCCATGGTAGGCAGCGATGATGGCTTCCATGGACTTTTTAGACTCGACGCCGTCCGTGAGCGGCGTCTTGTCGTTCACGATGCAGTCGATGAAGTGTTCGCACTCACCGGAGAAGTTCTTGCGGGCGCTGAACGCATCCATCAGGTCGGCCTTACTGGGATCGTCTTCCATAAGCAGCGTGCCTTCTTTGTCTCCCGCTTGCCAGAGCATCAAGCGGCGGACGCCGTCGGGATCGTAGCTGAGGATTAACTCTCCGCCTTCCAGGTAGACCGCGAAGCGCAGATGGCAGTCGCTATGCTTGGTGCCCCAAGATGCCACGTAGTTGCCTAAGGAGCCGTTGGCAAAGCGGTAGATGGAGACCGCCGTGTCCTCGCGGCCTAGGGTGTCCTTGCGGAAACGATCGTCGCTCAGGCAGGTGGCCTGCACGACGTCGCCTAAGTTCCAGATCATCTGGTCGACGTAGTGACAACCGTGGCTGAGCAGGCAGCCCATGGGGAAGGTCTTCCACGACTTGCGCCACCCTGCCGGATTCGCCATATTGTCTTCGGTGCGCACTTGGGCCATGTAGGGCTGACCATACTCACCGCCTGTAACCTGTTCGTTGAGTTTCTGCCAGATAGGTTGAAAGCGGGTGACGTACGCCACCATGAGCTTGACGTCTTTATCATCGGCCACGCGGATCATCTCGTCGGCGTCTTCGAGCGTCGTCGCCATCACCTTCTCGGTTAGCACGTGCTTGCCGCGATGCATAGCGGCCAGGCTCATCTCGGCGTGGAGATGGGGCGGTGTGCAAATGTCTACGGCATCTACTTCATCGAGGATCGACAAATAGTCCGTCGACCATTTGGCGCCGGTGCGCTCCGCCTCGGCCTTAGCCTTCTCCTCATCCACGTCCACGCAGTAGGTCAGCTCACAGGCTTCGCTCATGCGGGCATAGGCATTGATGTGCCCGGTGCTAATGCCGCCGCAGCCGATGACTGCGATGCGAATCTTGCTTTCGTTCATGCTCATGTGCTCCTCTCGCTGCTCGTGCTCAAAACTACGATTTATCTGAAATCCTCATGCGTCCGCGCAACACCCAGGCAGCTACTCCGCCTACTCTTGGGAAGACAAAATGTACATTGACCTTACCCAATCAAGGATTCAACTTGGCCGGTTTTGCCGACCGCGGCAACCGTTAGAACAACCGGCCGAGCAGCTCCATTGCGCACGCTTCCATAGCGGGACCGGTGCCAACCCCACCCAGAGACGAATACCCGGCCCAGGTCTCGTAGCCGCCGTGATCGGTCAGGGCCTTATCCGTGCAGACATAGCCAATGTACCCGTTAGCCAGGCTCACGACGAATTGCGGTGAAGCCGGAGAATTTTGTTTGATGTTCAAGCCGAATTCGACGAATATTTCGCCGGGCAGCGCAACAATGGATGCGTCACCCAGCCGCAGGGCTTGTACCGGCGCGGTGTGCGTGAGCGGCATTCTGGCCAAGCGTTGGCACTCAGCTGCATAAACGTCCGAAAGTTGATGCGGCAATGTTTGACCGACCACCCAGCTAAACGGTCCTGAATCGTAATCGGAGTACGTTCCCGCGGGAACCGCCAGGATCTTCTCAGCCATGGCGAGGTCCTCGTCCGTGATGTCCTTTCGATTGAACTCAAAAGTGCCGACAGCCGCCCCAAGCTCAAGTTCGTCCTGCATGTCCATGAGTTGAATCTCAGTGATGAGATGGCCGGCCAGGACGTTGGCCATCTTGATCGCTTGCGTGTGGCCGCTCGCGGTCCATTTGCGCTTGCCGCTGTAATCATTGTTGTTGATGTCGCCCGATGTACCGTTCCAGACCATGCCGACGCACTGCGGGTCGAGGTAGCGTTGAATGAGCTGGTGGAAGTGCCCAAAGTAGTCTGCGGAAATGGCAACGCCGTTGTCCGTGCCTACATAATGCAGAACAAAGTTAGAAACGGCGGCGATGGGCCGGCCGTCTGTCCCTTCCACATAGAGCATGGTAACTTCAGGATCTTTGGGATAGGTTGGCTTAACGAGATCGGGACTACCCGCGCCCGGGTTCATGCGCACGGTGCCGTCGCGCATGTGCCAGCGGCGATTGAAGGAGATGCGGTCCTCGTGAGCAGTGGCGAAGCCGATGCGCGCAGCCTGCAGGCGGTGGGTTGCTATTTCTACGGCGTCTGCCATCTTGAGCGGCGCCCACTCGACATAAGCCTTGTCCTCGCCGGTGCCGAGGAGATCGGCAACGCCGGCGGCCGTATGGGTATGCGTGGCGTTGATCATGACGTTTTCGGGAGGAATGTCACAGCGCGCGGCGATGCGCTCTTTGGCCCGGTCCGCCATCCCCTGAGGCATTACAATGAGGTCGCACGTGACAAGCGCAATCCGCATCTCTCCATTGTCCAGCACCAACGCCTTGGCCAGGAGCTCGTCGTCGACATGTTCGGCGTAGCGCGTACGATGGCCTCCCGGCACCTCTATGCCCAGCCACGGTGTGATATTCGCCGTGGCAGCGCCGGCCTGCAGTGATGTACTCACGAGCGTCACTCCTTATGTTCGCTTGCCCGGACTAATCCATTGTAGACGCAAGTATAGCGCAGAATGATGTCAAACGGAATGGGCGGAGATAGCTAATCCCGCGCATTGACGGAATACAAGCCTGTCACGACACTGGCGGGCAAATTCAGCAGGCTCGCAGCTTAGTTTACCGGGTAGCACGAGCGCACCATTGACAACCGATACGCCAACGTCTTACGATGTTTTCAAACCCTACAGAGTAGTAAGGAATATCGCCAATGTTGAGATTTGCTGAAGAAATCATGCTGCTCCTTCTCGATGATGAGAGCGGAGAATTCGCGCACATTCCCGAGTGGTCGCTGCGGTACGCCCTTTCGGGCGCAGTCTTGATGGATATTGCGCTGGAAGACCGGATCGACACCGATCCAAAGCGGCTCACCTTGCTGGACCCGACTCCGATCGGCGACGACTTGCTCGATCCAACCTTGGAGAGCATCACGCAGTCAACCGACGTGCACGACATCTGCCATTGGATCGAACACACGGCTGAGAATGCGTACTCGATTCGCGATAAAGCGATGAAGAGACTCATCACGCATGGCATTTTGGAAAGTCGCGACGATCGCTTCCTCTGGGTGTTCCGTTCGCGCCGCTATCCAATCGTCGACGGCAAAGCCGAGCGAGAAGTGAAGCTGCGGATCATGGAAGTGCTCTTTAGCGACGTCATTCCCGACCCGCGCGACATCGTGATCATCTGCCTGGCAGACGCATGCGGCATCTTTCGGACCCTATTGTCCAAGCAGGAATTGAAGCTCGCCGCTACGCGCATCGAGCAGGTACGTAAGCTTGACCTTATCGGCCAGGCGGTCTCCCAGGTGGTGTGGAACATCGAGGCGTCGCTGGCGCTTTCGATGCACCCGATGGCATAGCTGCTGGAGTCCAACCCCACGGCTCTCTTCTGCGCACATAGTTGCGCCTTGGGTGGATTCTCTGCCTAGTTCAACTCCCACAGGCCGGCAAGTTGCCGGCTGGCAACGGCGGTGAGTTGCTCAGCCGTGCCTGATGCGGCGATGGAGTGCGGTGAGGCCCAGGTTTCATAGCCTCCCTGCTGTTCCAGCGCCCCTTGCGTGCATATATACCCCAAGTAGTCATTGGCAAGTTCAGCGACGAGCGTGGGGCGGAAGGGGCTCTGCCCCTTAATGGCTAGGCCCGTGGCGGCAAAGATCTCGCCGGGCAGCGCCACCAGAGCAGCATTCCCAACGCGCAGCGATTGCACCCGCGTATCCAAATCCTCCGGCATTGCCGCGAGGTCTATACATGCTTGCGCATAGACTTCGATGTGCTTTTTCCATACCGGCTGACCGACCACCCAGCTAAAGGGGCCGGACGTGTAGGTGAATGCGGCGGGGTCTTCTAGGATTTGGCGGGCAGTGTTGATGTCTTCAGCCGTAATGCGCTTGCGAGTGAAGGGAACGGTCTCCAGAACGGCAGCCAATGGGCACGAGTCATGCAGTTCGAGAAGTTGCGTCTCGCGAAGGACATGTCCCGCGAGAACTGCGGCCATCTTGCGCGCTTGGGCATGGCCGCTTACGTCCCATTTCCGCCGTCCGCTGTAGTCATTGTTATTGATGTCGCCTGACGTGCCGTTTTGGAGAATAGGCAGGCACTGCGGGCCGAGCACGCGCTGCAATTCCGCAGTGAAGTGACCGTAGTAGTCGGCAGAGAGTGCCGTTGGCGAGTCGGTGCCGACGTAGTGGAGCGCAAAGGTGGCAAATAGGGCCAGCGGCGTCCCTGCCAAGTCTTCCAAGTACAGGAAGGTCAGCGCCGGATCAATGGCGCCTGCGGGCCCCACACTGTTGGGATTCCCAACCCCGGGAATCATCTCCACTGTACCGTCGCGCATCCACCAACGCCGGTTGAAGCTGATGCGATCTTCCTGCGCTTCACCCCAGCCGATGCGCGCGGGACGCAGCCCGTTTACTGCCAGTTGCACCGCATCCGCAATCTTGGCCGGTACCTGCGCTACATAGGCCGGGTCTTCGTTCACGCCGAGCGCAGTCCGCACCGCGGGTCCGCTATGGGTATGGGTAGCGCAGATAAGCAGGTGGCTGGGCGGGATGCCGCTGCGCTGCGCTACGCGTTCTTTTACCGCATCGGCAATGCCCCGGGGCATGCAGACAAAGTCACAGACGACGATGCCAATTCTATTCTCACCGTCATCCAGCACCAGCGCTTTCGCATGAATTTCGTCATGTACGTCTGTTGCCTGCCGTTGCGCAAAGCCGCCGCAGAGGGCAATATCCAGCCAGGGCGTCAAGTTGGCAGTTGCGGCGCCGGCGCGAAGCTGGCCTGTCATAGTGTGCGTGCCTTTCACTTGGAGCACAGCGGCGTCGCGCGTGCGTGACCTGCCATGCCCCTTTCGCAAGAAACGCCGCGTTTGTGTGGCTCTCTCCCAGGACTGCTGGCGGCAGCCGCTAGAGTAAATCCAGACGCGCTACAGCTCGATGCCGTAGAACCGTCCGGCATTGCCGCCGAACACTTGCGCCATGCCCGACTCGTCCAACTGTGGCGCGAGGACTTGCTCCAGAGCACCGATTACGTCAGCGTATTGTGCCGCCAGGAGGCTGACCGGCCAGTCGCTGCCGAACATTACCCGCTCCGGCCCAAAGCAAGACACAGTGTGTTCTACGTAGGGTTTGAGGTCGGCAGGAGTCCAGTTGGCGTGATCGGCTTCGGTTACCATGCCCGAGAGCTTACAGTAGACCTGTTCGTGTTGCGCGACCGCCGCGAGTTGGGAGGCCCACGGTTCAAACTGCCGGTCCTTGATGAGCGGCTTGGCGATGTGGTCGACAACTGCGCGCAGGTGCGGCGCCTGCTCCAGCACCTGCAGCACGTGGGGCAAGTGTTGGGGACGCACGAGGAAGTCAAACGGAAAGTCGTGCGCCGCCAGCAATTTCAGATTCTCAAGTACCAGAGGCTGGGTCACCCAAGCGTCGTCGGACAGGTCGTGTAACATTGGGCGAATACCCACAAATGCCGGCTCTTGTCGATATTCATCGAATAGGCGGGCAAAGTTGGGGTTTGCCATGTCCAGCCATCCGACAACACCACCGATTGAGTCATGTTCGGCGGCGAGCGAGAGCATATAGTCCGTCTCCGCCACGGTGGGAGCGGCCTGCACGAGCACTGTCTTGTCGATATTGTGCCGCTCAAGGATTGGTTCAAGGTCGGCGGGGAGATAGTCGCGGTACAACACACCCATGTCAGGTGTGAGCCAGCCGTAGTCCCCGCGGCTCAGTTTCCAGAAGTGCTGGTGTGAATCGATGCGCATGAACCCTCTCACTGTTGTCGGTTGATCCCTTGGCTAATAATCCCAACTCTTCTTCTTGATTCGTTGGAAGGGATCACTTGTATCTACCACTTCGGCATCCACGATGTCGGCAACGCGCAAGCAGGCCTGGCGGGCGCGATAGACCTGGTCGGGGTCACGAAATTCCGCGCGGATTTGCGCGACGCCGCGTTCCACATCAACCCCAACCGATTCGAAGCGCAATCCAAAAAGGTACGAATCGTCTTCTAGCACCTTCGCGAGAGCCATACTCTTGCGGAACCAGACGGCCTGTCCTGTGATCCTGCCCAGAATGTTCTTGTGGGCAATCTCCCAATACGCCCAGAAGAGAAAGCCGGAGAGTATCCAGACGGGAAAAGCCTGAAATGCTAACGCCCAACCATTCTGTATTGAGATGTTGAGGGCTACCAGAAGGCCTACGGGCACGGCAATGAAGGACAAGACTTGGTGCGGGCCAAAGTAACTGGAGACGATTGGCCCCAAGGTTATGCGCCAGTAAACGTCGCGTTTAGCCTGGAAACGACGCAGGAGCGCCATGAACGCGCCCAGAATACCCGCGCCAAAAGTAATAGGCGAGGTGTTCAAGATCAACGCCACTATGGTGAGCGCACCTCCAAATATCATTCCCAGGCTAATTGGAGGAGACCCAGGCTCCGCAGACCGCACAGTTAGCACCCCGACTAAAACGACAGCCAGCAGGATGATGCCCGTAGCAATCTCGAGAATCTTGAGGGTGCGCAAGCGTTCCCAAAAGCCGGAGAGGATCACCAACGGTGTGAGGACGATGGCGAAGAGCAAGGCGCCCGCCATCAGCGCCAACATGAAGGCGTTGAATATGGGCCATAAGACGACGGCAAGTCCGATCGGTATGATAAACGCCAACGGCGCCAGCGCGCCGCCGATGAAGCCTGCCAGGAGTGTGACCCGCAGGCTGGCAATCATTACCAGCGCATCCGCCACCGTGGCGGAGACTATCTCACGGCGCGAGAGGAAGCGCTTGTCGTCAGATGAGCCCCCCAGGGTATTCGGCTGTGCCATGCGCACTCCTGAGCGTGTTTACTCTATCGCAATCTGCGTCCGAAGTGACTGAATTGAGGCAAGAAAATGACGTGGAAGTGAGAGGGGGACGCCCGGCCAAGAAATCGGTAGTAGGTTGCGTGGGATTGCCGCCACAGGTACCACTCCTGCTACCGCAGAATGCTGCCGTTTGTTAGGGCAGTGCCCTAGAGTCTGCAACGACGACTGCTACATCACCATTGACCGTTCAGAAGCGGTGGTGTACTCGTCCCAGAACTCATCTTGCAGGTCCCATGAAAGCGGTTCTACTTCCACCTCCCGGATGCCGACGACGCGGCGCGCGACTTGCCGCGCCCGTTTGATTTGGTTCGGCGAGCGGAACCAGCCCTGGATTTTCGCTTTGCCACCGTCCTCGCTGACGGCAAGATCGGCAAAGATGCAGCCAAAGAGGTCGCTGTCGTTATGCAGGAGGAACGCGAGACTGAGCGTCCGGCGGAACCAAACGGCTGATCCTACCCATTTCTGGAGCATCCCGGCAAACCACATCTGCCAGTATTGGTCGTACACCAGCCCGGAAAGGAGCCATATGGGCAGAAGATAAATGACCATGATTGGAAACTCTTTCCAAATCGCGAGACCCAGAAAGAGCAGCGGCACCCCAATCAGGCTGAGCAGAATGCCGGGCAAAGTATCCCAGGCAGAGTGCAGCGGCACCGGCTGCAGACGCCGTTCGACGGCACGGAGATTGAGTCGGGCTTTTAACATGCCCAAGCCGCCGCTTATGAGCAGCGCCGGCCACAGCGCCATGAGGATCGAGACCCAACCAAAGGTATGGGAAAGCACGAGAGAGAAGACACCGACGACATTGAGCGTGAACAGCATGACCATGATCGGCCAGATGGCGATTATGATCATGATCACGGCAAAGAGGCCGGCAAATACTCCCGCACCTGCGATGAACCCGGCAATAAGCGGGATGCGCCGGTCTGAGACGAGCTGCATTGTCTCCAAGGGCGTGCCAGTGACCCACTCTTCCCGATGGAGCGGTCGCTGGCGCGTCCAGCCGCGTGGATCCCACCACGGCAGTTGTACGTTGCGCATAGCTTGCCCTCCCCTAACTGCCCGACACAGCGCCTTCAAGCTCATGATACTACGTTGTGGCTCTGATATGTACTCCCCGGGGAACTTGATGCGCCTAACGTTGTGCAGTTGGCCGGTTAATTGGTTGAAATGTGAGGGCGTCCGGCTTAGACACGGCGGCGGAACATCCACGTCGCCACCGGCATGGCAATCGCAAGGATGCCAACACACCACAGCAATGCCAGCCAGCCATGGTTACCGATGGGGGTACCGACCATCCAAGCGCGCATGGCTTCGATAACGTGCGTGATCGGTTGATTCTCGGCGAAGACACGCAGAACGAGGGGCATGCTGTCGGTGGGCACGAAGGCGCTGCTGGCAAAGGTGAGTGGCATCAGCGCCATGAAACCGGCCCACTGGGCAGCCTCCAGCGACTTTACCACCATGCCCAAGATGGCCGAAATCCAGGAGATTGCCAGCGTGAAAATCAAAAGCAAACCGAAGACCAGCAACCATTCAGTTAAATCTGCTGTGGGTCGAAAGCCAACGAGAAAACTCGCCACCAACATGACGACGGCCGAGAACGTATTGCGCGCGAGATCGGCTATGACATGGGCCGCCAATAAGGCAGAGCTGGCCATTGGCAGCGCGCGAAAGCGGTCCACAATGCCCCGCTGCAGATCGACGAGCACACTGAACGTGGTGGTGTTGGCGCCAAAGGCAGCCGTTTGCACCAAAATACCGGCAACAAGAAAGTTTACATAACTCGTCTCACCGGTATTGATTGCGCCACCGAAAACATAGCGGAAGAGGAGCAAGAACATCACCGGCATAAGGAAGACGGAAAGTAACTGATCGACATTGCGAATGATGTGTGTGAGACTGCGCTTTGTCAGCACCCACGTGTTGTCAAGGGTCCAGAATATCTCCGGACGGACTTCAGGCTGAATGTCGGCCACTAAAGAGATTGGTTGTTTCATGCGGTGGTTCTCTCCTGTTCTGCTGCGGCGCCTTCCTTGGCGTCAGGCGTTGCGGCGGCCCCAGTGAGCGTAAGGAAGACATCATCCAGGGTAGGACGATGCAGCGAGACGCTCTCCACGGCAATGCCGGCAGCTTCCAACCGTTGCAGCAATTCCCGCAACTCATGCACGCCGCTTTGGCTGGCGATGCTGATGAGGCGCTGCTCGCTATCTAGGTGCAGGTCTTGACCGTCCAGCAACTGTTCCGCTCTGGCAAAACTGCCATCGGCGGCGATTGTCAGATCCAAGCGGGCGCTGCCGATGCGCTCCTTGAGTTCGTCCGCGGTGCCAGCAGCAATGACGCTGCCATGGTCGATGACGACGATTTGATCGGCAAGTCGATCGGCTTCCTCCATATACTGTGTGGTCAGCAGGATGCTGACTCCGCTGGCTGAGAGTCGCCTGATCATCTCCCACAGTGTCAGACGACTGCGAGGATCGAGTCCGGTGGTGGGCTCATCCAGAAAGAGCACCGGCGGGGAGGCAATGAGGCTCATCGCCAGGTCCAGGCGGCGGCGCATGCCTCCCGAGTAGGTCTTTACCTTACGCTTGGCCGCATCGGTCAGCTCGAATAACTCCAGGAGGTCATGCGTGCGTCGTTTCGTATCGGCCTTGCTGAGGCGATAGAGTCGCCCCAGCATCAAGAGGTTTTCTTCACCGGTGAGGTACTCATCGACTGCGGCAAATTGGCCGGTTAACCCGATGCTCTTGCGCACCTGTTTCGCCTCACGGACCACGTCACAGCCGTCGACGAATGCTTGCCCGCCGTCAGGCGGCAAGAGCGTGCTCAAGATGCGTATGATGGTAGTCTTGCCGGCGCCGTTCGGGCCGAGCAGCGCGAGAATGCTCCCACGCTCGACGGCGAAGTCAATGCCCTTGAGCACTTCCAACTCTTTGAATGACTTTCTCAGCCCGGCAACGACAATTGCGCTCTTGTCGTGATCGAATTCCTTTGATTCTGCGGTAGCGGTAGTAGTCAGGGAATCCGCCATTGCGTCTCCTTGGGTGCGAAAAACTGAGGCTTACTGGTGGGCATGAAGCAATTAATTCAAATCGATCGAGTCTGCGCAACGGCGGTTGCGCGATTTGTAGTGCAATTGAGGGAGGGTGAAGACCTCAAAGCGGTATTTGGCGGCTCTTGCTGTGAGTGAAAGAAATCTCCGTGGTATGAATCAATTGGCCTGGTCTTGCTGAAGGCTGGCCGGCTACGCTTTGTCAGTGAGCTCTTTCACGTACCCGAAAGTCTTGTTCCTTGCCGTCATTTTGACAAGATGGTCAAGACGCTTCTTGAATTCCGCCGGCCGGTTGCGCGCGGACTCAACGAACGCCACGCGAATGCGGCGATAGTCTTCCGAATAATCCTGAAAGTGTTGCCATGTTTGGGTTTCCTGCTTTAGGGCAGACTCAATGTCCGGCGCAATCACAAACGGTTCATCGAGGATGACGCCCTGTGCTTTAGCGAGCCCGGCAGGCATCATTTTCCCTTCAGCGATGAGATTGCGCAGACGCACTCTATTGGTTTCCGACCAGTTGCTGCCCGGCTTGCGTGGGGAAAAGCGCTGGGCGAAGCGCTCATCATCAATGCCCTTTTGCTGACTGTCTATCCATCCAAAACAGAGCGCCTCTTCCACGGCAGCGTTATATGAGACCCGGGGCTTGCCGGTGGCTTTGCGGTAGTAGATGAGCCAGACTTCCTTGGCAGCGGCGTGATGTTCTTGCAACCACGCTCGCCACTCTTCTCTATCTTTGGCGTAGAAGGTGTCCATCAAGCGCAAACCTGCTCAGGAGAGTTTAGTCCATTCAAGGAAGTTTCAGTTCCTAGATTGTGCTCTGTAGTCAGCTAGTCGAATCATGACTTTGAGTGCGGATTGATTGATGGCGAATTCAAGCCCCTGGCGCTCGGCTGCGACGAAGTGTCTTGGCGTCCATGCTCTGCCAAAGCCCAAGAAGATAGGGCGGTAAGTTTAGCAGCGGGCCGGCGGCTATCTGGGGGCTACTCTACGTCGTCCATTGGCGGTTCCGGGGCGGGTTCGATCAGGGCGAGCGGCTGGCCGTATTCCACCGGTTGTGTGGATTCCACCAGAAACCGTTCCAAGGTACCGTCATAAGGTGCGTGGACTTCGTTGAGCACATTGAGCACCTCGATGTAGCCGAGCAATTGCCCTGCCGTAACCGTTGCGCCCTCTTCGATGACGGGAAGCTGATCCTGGCTGCGGCTGCGGGCAAATACGCCAACCCTCCCCGCGTGCACCACGTGCAATTGTGGTTCAGCTTCCTCAACCGCTGTGGTCGCAGGCGTTGAAGCCACAGTAACAACCTGTGCCGTACGTTTGATTGCTACCCTAATGCCGCCTTGCTCCAGGGAAAGTTCCTCTACGTCAGACTCGGAGATAAGGTCTAGCAGCGGCTTCAAACGCTCCTGCACGACTTGCGAGAGTGCGGGCACGGGTCCGGAGGGGCCCTCTTCTGACTTCTCGTCTTTATCACTCACTATGAACGCACCCGTTCAAGGTAACCGTTTGTACGCGTATCCACCCGGATCGTGTCGCCCACATTAACGAAGAGCGGCACGTTGACGACCAATCCTGTCTCTACTGTCGCGGGTTTGGTGCCGCCGGCGGCAGTGTCGCCTTTGACGCCAGGGGCGGTATCGGCAACTTCAAGTTCGATAGAGGGAGGCAAGGACGCGTCGAGAACACGCTCGCCGTGCATCTCAAGTTCGATCATCGCCCCATCCTTGAGAAAGTTAACCGCATTTGCCAAGAGGGATGCGTCCACGAGTATCTCGTCGTAGGATTCCGTATCCATAAAGTGAAAGACGTCATCCTCCTGATAGAGGAATTGCGCTGGGCGTTGCTCAAGCCGAATCTGGCGAAAGCGCGCGCCGGCATCACAGGTGCGATCGATGATGTGCCCGTCCTGCACGTGCCGGAGCTTCAGCCGTACCACTGCACCGCCACGGCCCATCTTGATGTGTTTTACGTCTTCCAGACGGAAGATAGCGTCTTCATATTCGATTACGACTCCTCGTCGTAGGTTGCCGGTCTCGATCAACGCGCAATGCCTCCTGAAGTCTCTCTGTCTTAGAATTGCATCTTTGGCGAACCGGTAAGAATGTCGGCGCCGTCGTCACGCAGCAACACCAGGTCCTCGATCCGCACTCCGCCAACACCGGGCAAATATACGCCGGGCTCAATGGACACAACCGCGCCGGCAGGCAGCGGCGTATCCCCCGCAAGCGGAGAAAGGCGAGGTGCTTCGTGAATCTCAAGGCCGACGCCGTGCCCTAGACCATGACCAAAGTGGTCGCCGTGTCCGGCCGCCACGATGACCTCGCGGGCCAATGCGTCTGCCTCAACGCCGGTCATACCCGCACGCACGTGTGTTTCCGCCGCTTCTTGTGCTTTCGCTACCAGTCGGTAAACTGCCTGCATTTCGGGGGACGGTGTACCGAGGACTACGGTCCTCGTCATATCCGAGCAATAGCCGTCGGCAATGCAACCAAAGTCCATCACAATGAACGTGTCAGAAGGGATGACGTCGTCCCCCGGGCGGTGATGCGGCATAGCGCCATTTGGTCCGGCAGCAACAATTGACGGAAAGGACAGCCCTTCGGCGCCGCCTTCGCGCATCAGCACTTCCAGGCGCCACGCGACTGCCTTCTCGGTTATGCCGGGACGAAGCCACTTGACCAGCTCGCCAAAAGCGTCATCGGCGATGATTATGGCACGCTGCAGCGCAGCCACTTCATCCGGCTCCTTTGCCACCCGGAAGTCTTCTACAACCCCTTGGGCTCCCTCGAGCTTGATTTCGCCGTCCAATCTCTCCGAGTAGGTCTCGAGGGCCGCTACGCTCACGTGTTCAGACTCGAATGCCAGCCGCTCAATAGCGTGTTCCTTGCAGAGATCCAAAAGCAATGGAGCGAACGGCCCTGACTGCGGCACAATCGTGAACTCTTGGGCTTGCTTTTCTGACTGTTCGGTGTAGCGTGAATCCGTGATCAGAAGGGCGGCGCCGGAGCTGATAAGGAGCCAGCCGGAACTGCCTGTGAAACCGGAGAGATAGCGGCGATTGTAGTCGTTGCTCACCAGAAAGGCGTCTACCTCAGATTCCTGAAGCCAGTCTCGCATTTTTTGTAGGCGAACGGCGGTAGGGGGTGGTGTTTGGCTCATGCTCGCGCTGCTCGTGGCTGCTGCTTATTCCGTGTCACTACAATTGTAGCATGCTGTCCTGCCCGGAGTTTTCCCTAAGGCTAGGGTACGGTGAGGATCGCATTGAGATCGATAAGCCAGCGGGCAATGCGGCCAGTCACATTAATTTCTACCCAAGCGGCAGTAACGAGCAAGGGGATCACAACAAACACGTACCCCTTTACAACGTTGGCCGCGGCCCAGACGACATTTTCAGTTGTACTGAGAGAATTCAGGGGCCGAAAGAGCGACCATGCGAGGCGCATTGAAAGCGCGCTGCCGAACAGGATGGCGGGGATTTCAAACACGCCGTGGGGCGCCACGAGCAAGAAGCCGATAAGCACCTTGAGTGGTACCATGGTTTCAATTTGCACGGCAAGCATACCCAGCAGGATGCCGGGAAGCGTCGCGACAAATAGAGGATACAAGCCGACCGTAAACACGGCGAGCACGGGGCTGAGGAGCATGATGCGCAGATTATTGCGCATGATAGCGGCGGTAGAGATGGACTCCGCCCCGCCAAGACGCTCGATCTGCGCAGCGTACGCGCGCAGGAGAGTCTCAGTTGCGCTCGGGAAGAACTCAGCGAGGGCTACACCCCCAGCCATGCCGGCAAGAAACAAACCGGCGATGAATAACATCAAGCGCCGGTTAAATCTCAGGAGGGCCGGGATGTCTTGGGCGTAGACGCGAACGAAGGAGAAGCGAGCTTTCGTTGTCCGGGGCGCGCCAGTTGCATCACAGACTGCCGAGCCTAGCCAGCGGAAATGTTGCCACAAAGGCACAATTCGCTAACTCTTCTTGGCCGCGTCCTCGGTGCTTGCCGCTGGTTCAGAGGCCTCCTGCTTCACATCGGAGCCATCGCTGGCCGCAGCGGCTGCTTCCTCTTTCTTCTCTCCACCCGACTCGCCGGGCTCGTCCTCTTCTTTCATCGCCGTGCGGAACTCTTTGATGCTCTTACCGAGCGATCCGCCGAGGCCGGCAATCCGGCTTCCGCCAAAGAGAATAACGATGATTACAAGGATGATAAGGAGCTCTGTCCACCCGAATGTGCCAAGCATTCCCGTTTACCCTTTCATACGCAGTAGTCGTTTTTTGCCTGAATTCCATAATACGCGCCTAGGAAACGAGAATCAAATTGAGTCAAATTAAGTGGCCGCAAGGCAGCTTGGGCTCGCTGAATTTCCAATGCGCCTCTATCCAGAATGCTGTACGACAATCCTCACAACCAATTAACCTGCTTCATCGGGAAAAGTCGACGAACTCTCGGAGATTGCCCCGGTCAGGCGTCTCAATTCTTAAAGTCTAATCCTGTGCGCTTGCACGGCCTCAGCTTCCGCGCCAACGGTTGTTTCTACCCATGTGCTGTGCTATCGTGAGAGTACCATCATGGTGCCGCAAGTGGTTAGCTACCAAGTGAGCGGTTGCCACCCAAACGCGAGGCTTGACCCATGAAGCGCAAGCACTTCCTGGCCGTAATCCTGACGGTGACGGTAGTTCTCACGGTTAGTACGGGTGCCTTTGCGGCGGGATATTCGGCGGCAGCCGAAGGGACCCCGCTCCAGCCACTGGCTGCGGTCCTTTCCGGTGTTCTTCCCGGTCTTAACTCTGCCGGCCCCCCAATCGGACAGGAAGAAAAGTGGGAACTCTTCCTGGAGGTCTGGGAAATCGTATCCAAGGAATTCTATCAGCAGCCGGTAGACCAAGATGCCATGATGCGCGGCGCCATAAACGGCATGTTGGATACGCTAGGCGATCGCCACACAACTTTGCTCGACCCTTCGGTAAGCCAGCGCGCCCGGGAGCAGACGAGGCAGAAATTCCAAGGCATCGGCGCGCGCATTGACGAGCAGGATGGCGAAATCGTTATTGTCTCGGTATTCCCTGATTCGCCGGCTGAAGGTGCAGGACTGCGATCAGGTGACGTGATCACAGCGGTGGACGGCACGCCTATTGACGGCGAGACACCGGAGCAGGCCGCGTTGCGCATTCGTGGAGAAGCGGGTACTGATGTGGTACTCACCATCAGGCGCGGAGCAATCGAGCCATTCGACTTGACCATAACACGCGCGGAAGTCTCAGTCCCTTCGCTTGATTCACAGACTCTGACAGGAAATGTGGGCTACATACGCCTTTGGAGCTTTGGCGCACTGACCGCCACCGAGTTGCGTGGGGCGCTTGAAACGCATGTTGACTCCGACGCTTCCGGACTAATCCTCGACTTGCGGGACAATCCCGGCGGTCTACTGGGCTCGGCGATCAGGGTGAGCGGTGAGTTCTTGCGTCCTGGCACAGTGGTGCTCTATGAGCAACAGGCGCAGCAGCAGTTGCGGCCGTATCGTGTACGCAACCAAGGAGTAGCGCTGGATATCCCCCTCGTTGTCCTGGTAAATGAGCGCAGCGCGAGCGCGTCGGAAATCGTGGCGGGCGCCCTAAAGTTCCATGAGCGCGCAGTTATCATCGGCCAACGCACGTACGGCAAAGGCACCGTACAGTTGCCTCACGATATGAGCGACGGTTCACAGCTACGCGTGACGATTTCGCGCTGGCTTACGCCTGGCAGAGAGTCAATCTCCGATGTCGGAATCTCCCCGGGTATCGAGGTGGATGCTGAGGTCACGGAGCCGCTGGAAGACGATGTTGCTGTGCAACGCGCGCTGCAAGAACTCACGCAGTTAGCCTCTTTGCCCGACGCTGCCTGATGGGTGAATTCTATGAGTGAGCAAACGCTGCGTAGGCACACTTTGCCAAATGGGCTGCGTGTGCTCATTCTCCCTATGCCGCATACTCGCGCCGCGACCGTTAGCCTGTTCTGCGGCGCTGGATCACGGTACGAACCGTACGACTTGATGGGGCTATCTCATTTTCTTGAGCACATGCTCTTCAAGGGTACGGTGCAACGCCCCGATCCCCAGGAGATTGCAGAGGCAATCGAACGTACCGGCGGGCTGCTAAATGCAAGCACCGGTCGTGAAGCCACGGTCTTCTGGGCAAAAGTGGCGTCACAGCATCTCGCTATTGCCTTCGACATTCTCTCCGACATTGTGCTCAACCCGGCGCTAAGTGCTGACGATGTTGAACGTGAGCGCGGCGTAATCCTGGAGGAGCTTGAACTCTATCAGGACACACCTCCCGATTGGGTGCATGTGCTCATTTCCCGGCTGTTGTGGCCGAACCATCCGCTGGGAGAGGACATTGGAGGGCGCGCCGAGACGATCATGCACATCACGCGGGATGACCTGGTAAAGCACGTGGAAGACTTCTACCGTGCGAATAACATGGTGCTCGTCGTGGCTGGAGGCGTGGACCCGGATGAGGCTTCATCTCTTGCGGAAGATGCCTTCAGTGGTTTGCGCAAGGGGACCGGTCCGGCTTGGCTGCCAGCGGTTGCAACGCAACCTGCCGACCGTGTGTTTACGCAATCCGAGGACTACAATCAGGTGCAACTCTGCATTGGCGGCAAGGGTCTTTCCCATGCAGACCCCGATCGCCATGCTCTCGAACTCCTCAATACCGCATTAGGCGACGGCATGAGTTCCCGCTTAGCGGTGGAGGTGCGCGAACGCTTGGGTCTGGCATACGACATTTACTCCTATGCGGAGCAGTACTTCGATACAGGCGCGTTCATCATCTCCGCCAGCGTGGAAGATACACACCTGGGAAGCGCTCTGGCAGCTATTTGGGAGCAGGTTGATCGGATGCGACAGGATAGGCTCCCTCCCGAGGAAATGGATAAGGTGCGAGAGTTTACGAAGGGTCGGCTGCTGCTAAGTATGGAAGATAGTTGGAACGTCGCGAGTTGGTACGGCAGCCAGGAAGTCCTGATGCACTCCACGATAACGCTGGACGAGATGCTCGCGACCATCGATGCTATTACTGCCGACGACATTCTGCGGGTGGCGCAGCGCATCTTCGTTCCCGGCTGGGCGCACATGGCGCTCGTGGGGCCGGGCCTTGATCGCGCTGCAATGGAAGACCTCGTAAGTATGTGGAACTAGCCGGCGCTTGGCGTGCGCCAGTGGCAGCGGCCGGCGCGGGGCCAACCTTTTGGACCGGGCATTGCTTGCGGTTGCCATGCACATAACCTGCGCAATACACACTTGGATTTCAAGGAAACATGAAGACTAGAGACTTCTTGCAATGGGGAGAGCAGGCACTTGACCTGCATAACTATGAGCTTTCAGAGGACATTGCCCGCCACCTACTGAGGCAGTCTCCGAGCAACTTGGCAGCGCGCGCGTTATTGGGCCGGATTTATTTGAAGTCAAGGCAGCTTGAGCAAGCAGAAGAACAACTCCTGCAGGCACTCGACATGGACCCCGAGGATGTCGACATTCTCACGAGTTTTGCCGAATTGTTGGAATTGCTCGGTAAAGATGCGGCAAGGCTCGGCGTTTTACGGCGGGCGTTTGAGTGCGACCCGACGCTCACGGACGTTAAGCAGCAAATGATCGCACTAGAAGGAGAATCCGGTGGCGGGGACAATGGAAATGGGTTCCTAACTCGCACCGGACTCGCCCGCATTCACCTGCGGAGTGGGTTGCTGGAACATGCGATTACTGAGTTTCGACAGTTGCTGGAAGAGTCTCAAGTGCACTGGAGTGCGCAAGTCGCCTTGATGGAGGCGTATTGGCTCAATGGAAACAGACAGGCGACCAGCAGACTCGCCGACGAGATTGTACGTGAGCACCCGAATTGCCTAAAGGCCATTCTGCTGTCGGCAGACGTGCGGGCGCACATGGGTCTCATCGACCAAGCGCGTCAGCTCTTTGAGCGCGCCCGACAGGTGGACCCGGACTTCACGCTCGCCCGCATCCTCTATCCCGCCAACGGCCCATCTCGTTTGCCATTGCCTAGTGATGATGCCGAGATAGATGTGCCGGTAGATATGCTGCAGAAGGTCGAGGCTGCACTCGCCGCCACGAGTGAAACGAAGAATTCCGGTGCGCAGAGGCGTGCAACCGCCCGCCTCAACGCGCGCACTAGAGCAGATAGTCGTGAAGACGAAACGCGAGTCCTTGTGACACCGGCCCCAAAAGGCAGTTCGAGGCGAAGCGAGAGAAAGACAGCGCCCTCACCCACAGATCCGCAGGCGGCCCCCAATGTTGGCGAGGACGTGCAGGACTCCCAATCCTGGGATTCCCTGCTGCTCAAGCTTGAACGGAAAGGCGGCCAACTGGATGAGGCGGCACTTGATGCCATTGCCCGGAAACTAGAGGCAATGGCAGAAAATGCGGACAATAAGCTGCAGGCGTGGCAGCATCTCGGCGACGTCTACCAGCGCATCGAGCAGACCGACCGCGCTATGCGAGCCTACATGCGGGCGTTGGAAAGCAACCGGCCGCAATGACACTGCTCCGGACTGTTTGCCGATTGGGCACGTCATGTGGGCATTGCGCACGGGCAACGCGGCTTGGATGTTCAGGTTGGAACCATGAATAGCTGCCGCGATAAGTCGCTGTAGTCCGGAAAGACTGTTTTGCTTCACAATCTTGATCAGGCGGGAGTATGAAGAAAATTCTTGTGGTGTTGGGTGGACTACTCCTCGTGCTTGGAGGAGCAGTCGTTGTCGTCGTCTTGTTTTTCACATTCGC
The DNA here is from genome assembly GCA_965207135.1 of Chloroflexota bacterium. Taxonomy (GTDB): domain Bacteria; phylum Chloroflexota; class UBA11872; order VXOZ01; family VXOZ01; genus VXOZ01. Next base: position 1,128,420 of record OZ242272.1, read on the forward strand.
CGGCTTTTCTGAGGAGTCAGGCTATTTTGGCTACGCTGCCCTCACTAGTACTATGGCGGCGGCCGACTCTGAAGCTGAAATGCAAGAGGAGTCAATGGCAGCGGCGGAAGCGCCCGCTGCGGAAGTTGCGCAACCACGAGTAGCAAGCAGCGCACCGAGAGCGGCCGCGGCCGCGCCGTTGCCAAACGCGAGCTTTGCGAGCGATGCCAGGGTGATTCGCAATGGGATTCTGACTCTTGTTGTACAAGATCCCGCCACAGCAGTACACGACATCGAGCAAATCATCGCCCGTATACCTGGGGCGTTCGTTGCCTCCGGCGCGGTGCGCCAGGCCGGTGACCCACAGCCCACCTCCTTGACGCTGCGGGTGCCGGTGGAGTCCTTCGATCAAGCTATGGCGGCATTGCGAGCGCTTGCGGAAGAAGTCCTCGCAGAGCAAACTACTGCCCGCGACGTAACCGAAGAGTACACCGACTTGGATGCGCGCCTGCGCAACCTGCAGGCTGCGGAAACGCAATTGCTGACGTTGCTGGAGCGCGCCGATACGGTCGAGGACCTGCTTAAGATCGAGAATCGCTTGGCGGAAGTGCGCCAGGAGATCGAGCAACTCCAAGGACGTTTAAACGTTCTCATTGATCGCATCGCCCTGGCAACGATACACGTCCTCTTGCATGCGCCGCCGGACCTCTCCGTGGTGGTCGCTGCCGAAAGCCTGCCTGCCGCTCATTCCGTAACCGCGTTTGCCGTGGCCTACCGCAATGACGGCAGCGTCAGCGCGCGGGACGCTCGTCTAACGCTCTACGTGCCGGAACGGCTCAGCGTACTCGACATGAGCCAGGGCGGAGTCTACGATCCAATTTCCCGCGAGATATCGTGGACGTTGTCCGACATTCCCGCCGGGGTAGCTGACACCGTGTACGTCCATCTGCGCGTAGAATCGGCTGAGGCGGATATCCAGCTTCGCGCCGAAATCCAATCCGCAAGTGCGGAAGCGGACAGTGCGAACAATGCTGCCGGCATCACGCTGTCGTTTGCGCCGGATCTGGCCTTGGAAGTCGATAGTCGGGCCGCGGCCGCGCAAGGGAGCGAAGTGCCTGTGTGGATCCTGTATTCAAACGTTGGCACGGCAGATGCGACCGATGTCACGCTGCAGGCCGCGCTGCCTGAAGGTGTGACGTTTGTGCGAGCCGATTTTGGCGGCAGTTACGACCGCGAGGCCGGCACCGTGGTATGGAAGCTGGGACGCTTGCAGGCCGGTGAGACTCAACAGGTTCGCATGGACGTGAGAGTAGACGTGGCTGAGGGCCGCCTGCAAATCCCCATCGCGATTTCTGCCGAGCAAGCTGATGCTGTCGCGTTCAACGATCGCACAGACGTGTTTCTGACGGCGTTGCGGGAGGATGTGTCGACACGCTCGCTGTGGCAGCCCAGCCAAACGGTTACGGCCAGTATCGCGGCACTCATCGTCGTGGCGCAAGGCGCAGTGAACGTGCTCATCTGGGTGATTACGTTCGGGATTCCTTTGGCCGCAATCGGTTTGCTGGCGCTAGGCGTGCGGGCTGGGTTACGCCGCGTGCGGCGAAGTGATAAAACCTAGTCACGCCGGAATTAGATTCACAAGGAGTCTGCACGTCTAGTGCCGGGACTCTTGCGCTACCTCGCTCTCCACTTAGCGAACGAGCTGTGAGCAGGAAATCGTGGAAAGACCTCTGCACACATTGGCGGACTTCCTCCTTACATATTGGTCAAGTCAGACACCTGCTGCCGGCAATGAACTGCATGCGTTAGTCCTGGGCACAGGCAGTGGACCTGAGAGCACGCACTTGGCACTGCCCGCTTGCGGTTCCGGAACGATTCCCACGCATTGCGTGCGCAATGCCGGTCGGTAAATGACTTTGTCCGCTTCCACCGACACGATTCTTGCGCGCGCAGCGTTTGTGTTGCTGCTCGGCAACGTGCTCAGCCGTGTGCTTGGGCTGGTGCGGGAACAGACCATTGCCTATCTCTTCGGCGCCAGCGCCGCGACCGACTCCTTCGTGGCGGCGACCCAAGTGCCGACGATGGTCTACGATCTGCTGCTTGGCGGCGCGGTGACGGCGGCGTTGGTCCCGGTCTTTGCCGATTATGCGCGGAATGACCGTGAATTCTCCGCTTTGTTGGGCGCTATGTTCGCCATGGCGGGTGTGGTGCTGGGCGGTGCGGTGATACTGCTCTTGTTGCTGGCAGAACCGCTAGTCCGCATTCTCGTCCCCGGGTTTTCGCCGGAAGTCCTCGATCAGACCGTCAAGTTGACCCGCCTCGCCGTGCCCGCGGTTGCCTTTCTCGGGTTTTCCGGCGTGGTCAACGCGGCGCTCTACGCCGGACACCGACCCTACTATCCTGCCTTTTGTGCCGCCGTGTACAACCTCGGCATCATTCTCACCGCCGTGTTCTTTGTTAATCGTCTCGGCGTTACGAGCCTTGTCATTGGCGTGCTGGTTGGCTCGGCAGGGCAGCTCGTGTTTCAGGCGCCGGGGCTATGGCGGATGGGAATTCGCCCGCGCGCGGTCTTGTCGCATCCGGGGGTGCGACAAATTCTGGGACTGTACGCGCCTGTGCTTGCCGGGCTCATCATTACGCAACTTGCCATTGTGTTGGACCGCAACCTGGCATCGCGCACCGGCGACGGCAGTATCGCGGCGATGAATTACGCAACCCGGCTGGTGCAGCTTCCCCTCGGACTCGTTGGCTCCGCGATTGCCCTGGCCGTGTTGCCGCTGCTAGCGGCTGAAGGCGGCAAACTCGATACAGCGAACTTCCGGCGCATTCTCAGCCAGGGCGTGCGACTCATTCTGCTGTTGATGTTGCCCATCTTTGCGCTGATGCTGATCTGGCACCGGCCTATCGTTGAGCTTGTCTACCAACGCGGCGCGTTCGATGCTGCCGATGCGAGCGCTACCGGCCTCGCCCTCTTCCTGTATAGTCTTCAACTGCCGCTCACGGGCCTGGACCAACTCTTCATCTTTGCCTACTATGCCCGCAAGAACACGCGTACTCCGGTCTTGGTTGGCGTTCTCGGCATTGGCTTCTATCTGGCAGTTGCGTTACCGCTGTTGCAGCCGCTCGGCATGCCGGGGCTTGTGCTGGCTAATTCGGTGCAGAATGCCGGCCATGCGCTTGTGATGCTCTGGCTGCTCAATCGTCTCCTGGGCGGCGTGGGCGGCGCTGGCTTTGGCCGCTTCATCGCGACGATTGGGGTCGGCACAGTATTCGTTGCGCTGGCCGCGGGCGGCATGCTCTATGTCCAGCGTGTGCTCACCGAGGGAGGCGGCACAATAGGCTTATTGACGGTGGTTGTGGGCGGTGGCGGCGTGTTACTGCTCGCCTATCTCGGATTCCTGCGTCTGTGCAAACTGCCGGAGTTGACGCTCTTGGCCGAAATGGTGCCCGCTCGGGTGCGGGCTGCAGTGCAGCGCTCCTCCGAACGGGCTTAACGGAAGTGGCACACGCCCAGATTTACCACTCGGGGCGACCATAGCGCAGCGTCTTTTGCCGCCCCGAGAGTGGAGCAGTTCACTGCAAGCACCCGTAGGCTAAGGGTCTTACAGGTGTGGCATCATAGATATGAAATCATGTCTTTGACCACCCGATTTTTCAGCTAGGGGTGACCGAGAGGCTTCAGTCTAACAAGAGGCGCGCATTTGTCCTCGACTTGGGTAATTGAACGACGACGGTGCAGGTGGAATGAACTCTGAGCTTAAACAGACCGGTCTGCGGCGAGTGCCAATCGAGCAACTCCGCGACGACGTGCACTTTCTCGGCAATGTACTTGGCAGTGTGCTGAGCGAGCAGCACGGCGAAGCCCTATTGGAATTGGTTGAGGACATTCGCCTGAGTGCGATTTTCCAGCGCACGACCACCGCCACCGTGGCATTGCAGCCCGTCGCTGACTCTGTGGCGGGTCTGCAGCACGATGAGATGTTTGCCGTCGCCCGAGCTTTCTCGCTGTACTTCTATTTGATTAACGCCGCCGAAGAACAACATCGCTTACGCCGAATTCGCGAGAACGAGCGCAAGGACCATCCCAAGCCGCGATATGAGTCCATCGCCGCCGCAACGGCGCGCCTGCGAAGCGAAGGCGTTCCCCCTGAGGAACTCTCGCCAATTCTCGCGTTGCTCTCCATTCGACCGGTCTTCACACGCCACCCCACAGAAGTGCGGCGTCGTTCGCTGCTTGTATTCCTAGAAATGCTGCGGGCCTGTCTGGCCGAACGCGAAGGTGCGGGCCAGGACGTTTCGATTGAGCAACGTACCAGCGAGAAGATTCGCGAAATCGTGACGATTTTGGCCCAGACTGACATTACCCCTTGGGAGCGGCCCACCGTGCTTGGTGAGGTAGACGACGGCCTCTACTACTTCGATCACGTCCTGCTCGACGTGATTCCCATGCTCTACCACGAACTTGAAGACGCACTGCGGGAGGACTACGCCGATCATACGTTCTCGTTGCCTCGATTCCTAACCTTTGGCTCCTGGATGGGTGGCGATCGGGACGGCAATCCGTTTGTCACGCCCGCAGTCACGGAAGAGACCTTGCGTATGCACCGGTCGTTGATCCTCGACCGCTACTCGCGGGACTTGGACGAACTCTGGCGCGTGCTCAGTCCTTCGGTCCACTACGCTTCAGTCTCACAAGAGCTAATGGACTCCATCGCTCGCGATCGCGCTTCGCTGCCCGGCGCGGGGGTTGGCGCGAAGACCGAAATAAACGAGCCCTACCGTGCGAAGATACTCATGATGCAGAAGCGCTTGGCGCGCACTAGAAGACGTTACGCCGGCGGCAGCGCGGCGGCTTCCGGCGCGTACCACGACCCCGCTGACCTACTCGCGGACCTCATGCGCATACGCGAGAGCCTCAACCAAAATGGTGGCGAACGCATTGCCCGCGGCCAACTGCGCGACGTAATTCGACGGGTGCAGGTTTTTGGTTTTCATCTGGTGGACTTGGACGTGCGCGAACATAGCGCGGTCCACGCCGCTGCGCTCGATGAGTATCTCAACGCCGCCGGCGTCGTCGCCAAATACAGCGACCTTGACGAGGCAGGCAAAGTCGCCTTGCTTACCCGGTTGCTCGCTGATCCGGCGACAATAGGTTTTCAGGAATTCTCTGTCTCCACCGCTGCCCAGCAGGCATTCGACACATTGACGAGCGTTGCCCGCATGCAGGCGGAGGTGGGCGTCGCGGCCTGCAATACCTACATCATCAGCTTTACCGAGGCGGTGAGTGACATCCTCGAAGTGGCTCTGCTGGCGCGAGAGGCCGGCCTGTGGCAGGTTGACGCGTCGGGACAGGTGAGCGAGAGTCGCCTCAAGATCGTGCCGTTGCTCGAAACCATCGAGGATTTGCGCCACGGTCAAGACCTCGTTCACGCGTTGCTCGCAATACCGGTGTTTCGCTCCCACGTGGCTTGCTGGGACGACCGCTTCGAGGTGATGCTAGGGTATTCCGATAGCAACAAAGATGGCGGGTTTCTCACCTCTACCTGGGAACTCTACTGTGCCCAGCGGCACGTCGTTGCAGCCTGCCGCGCCCACAAAGTAACCGTCCAACTCTTCCACGGTCGGGGCGGCGCACTGGGTCGGGGCGGCGGGCCGACGAACCGGGCAATCATGGCGCAACCACCGGACTCGTTGGCGGGCGGCATGAAGCTGACGGAGCAGGGCGAGGTCATTTTCTCGCGGTACGGGCGGCAGGCCGTTGCCCACCGCAATCTCGAGCAGGTAATTTACGCCATGCTCTTGGCGCGGCTCAGTCCGAGTGTGTTGGAGTCCCGCGCTTCTCTTGAACCCGACTGGGAGAGTACCATGGCGACACTCTCGCACACGGCATTTCGTGCCTACCGGTCTTTGATTTACGAGACGCCTGAACTGCGCATGTATTACCAGCAAGCAACGCCAATCGAACACATAAGCCGCATGAACGTCGGCTCGCGGCCCTCGTCGCGCAAGGGCGGCGACCGCGTGGAAGACCTGCGGGCAATCCCCTGGGTATTCGCCTGGACGCAGAGTCGACATAACGTACCGGGTTGGTTTGGTGTGGGCAGCGCGTTACACGCATTCATCAGCGCGCATGAGGGCAATTTGGAGCGTTTGCAGGCAATGTACAGTGGCTGGGTCTTCTTCCGCTCATTGATCGACAATGCCCAGTTGAGCATTGGCACGAGCGACATGTCGGTTGCGCGCCTCTATGCCGAATTGGTCGAAGATGAAGCCGTACGCGACAAGATCTACGCCGCCATCGCGGAAGAATATGAGCGCACGCGGGAAGCGCTGCGTCAGATCACTGCCCAAGAACAGCTCTTGGATTCTTCGCCAGTGCTCCAGCGCTCTATTCTGTTGCGAAATCCGTATGTTGATCCCCTGCACTGTCTCCAAGTGCGCATGATGAGCGAATGGCGCACGAAGTTCGCTGCGGAAGCGGAGACGCCGCTGGATGAACTCTCTTCAGAAGCACGCCGGTTGCTGGAAGGCATATTCCAAACCATCAATGGCATTGCCGCGGGTGTGCAATCGACCGGCTAGGCGCCTTGTCCAATTCCCTACCGGCCAAGCCACAGGCAGTCATTTCAGGCTCTTGAGCAGCATTCTCTTGCGGATGGTGGGAGCGTAGCACGACTCCGGTCTTGTGTCCGGCTATTGAAAGAAACTCGTGGTATGATGCCAGTACGCCAGCGCTCAATGCGTTTGAGCACATAGAGAAGCAACTACGCTGCCGCCTCGTCCATCAATTCAGACAGAGGGAGTTCACCGTGGCTATAAAGACGCGCGTCCTACCGGAAACCTTGACGTCGAACGGAAACGCCTTTGACCTCTCCAATGAGACGTTTGGTGAGTTGCGGGACGCCAATGGTTTGCTCGGGAATATGCCGGCAATTCACGAACGCTTGGCCGAGGACGGTTACCTGCTTTTCCGCAATTACTTGGACAAAGAAAAGGTGTTGGCGGCACGCCGCGAACTGATTGAAAAGCTTGATTCAATTGGTCTCATAGACCGCTCCAAGCCGCTGCTGGACGCGATCTTTTCCGGTGACACGAGCGGCATCGTCGGATCGGACCGAAAGGCATTTGCCCGCGAACTCCGCTCCGGCCCCGCGCTGAAGGAGATCTGTTTCTCCGGTCGGATCATGTCGTTCTTCGAGGAGTTCTTTGGCGACGAAATTTTGCACCTCAATTACATCTGGGTGCGGAATCGACGCCGTGGCGCTGCCACACCCTGTCACTATGACTGGGTGTATATGGGTCGCGGTACAAGGAATGTAGTGACGGCGTGGATACCGCAGGGAGCGGTGCCGCTGGTTGACGGCCCACTGGCGATCTTGCACGGTTCCCATGAGTGGGAGGAACTCCAACAGACTTACGGCAGTATAGATGTCGATAAGGACAAAGAAAAGAACCCCTACGGCGGCGGCTCGCTCACGAAGGACCCGAATCAGCCCCAGCAGCGCTATGGCGGCCGCTGGCTCACCACGGAGTTTGAGCCGGGCGACGTGCTCATGTTCGGCATGTTCACTTTGCACTGCTCGCTTGACAACGAAAGCCCCGAGAACCGCATTCGCCTTTCCACCGACACTCGCTACCAACTCGCGAGCGAACCCGCCGACGAACGCTGGATTGGCGACGATCCCTTCGGCCACGGCATGATGTAGGAATTGAGCGCTACGTTCCTTCAGCGTTTGGCACGTTGGATAACTTAAGGACTGGTTGACACACAGCAGTGTGGTCTCCGCTTTGTGTGCCGTGTCACGAGAATTCCTTCTCTTGAAAACGCCGACATCTCACGCTGCTCCTGCATCTGTGTCATAGGCGGCTTACCAGCGACACTCGTTGGAATCCAAATTAAGAGGGTTAGAATTTACAGCGCTCGCTCCCTAGATGTTGGCTTGCGGCGCAGACTCATCATCCAGCGCATGGATTTGCCCGCGTGCAAGAATTTACAGGCGAAAATTGCCGCTATATTGCGGCAGATGCATGCACTAGGTAGTATTGGTTTGGCGGCAGCAGGCGCAGGTACGCCTAACGGTCAAGAGTGGCTTCCGCCATCCAGAGGCAGTCACAAACATGGGGAGGGTAGGCAAGGTGGCGACAAAGACAACGGTTCTACCGGATACTTTGACATCGAACGGCAATGCTTTCGACCTCTCCGACGAGACGTTTGGGGAATTGCGAGACTCAAAAAGCCTGCTAGGCGACACAGCCGCGCTCCACGAGCGGTTTGCCGAAGACGGCTATTTGCTCCTGCGGGGCTACTTGGACCAAGAAAAGGTGCTGGCGGCGCGCCGAGAACTGATTGGCAAGCTCGACGAAATCGGCCTGATCGACCGCGCACGTCCCTTTATGGATGCCGTCTTCTCAGGTGATACGAGCGGCATCAGCGCGAGCGACCGGCAGGAGTTTGCCCGCCACCTCCGCTCCGGCCCGGCGCTAAAGGAGGTCTGCTTCTCAGGCCGGATAATGACATTCTTCGAGGAGTTTCTCGGCGATGAAGTGCTGCACTTAGACTACATTTGGGTGCGAAACGTGCGGCGCGGGGCGGCCACCGGCTGTCACTTCGATTGGGTGTACATGGGACGCGGCACGCCGAAATTGATGACGGCGTGGATCCCGCAGGGCGAGGTGCCTCTCGGCGACGGTCCGCTCGCGATCCTGCAAGGCTCCCACAAGTGGCACGAGCTCCAGAACACCTACGGCAAGATTGACGTGGACAGGGACAAGGATAAGAATCCCTACGGCGGCGGTTGGCTGACAAAGAATCCGAATCAGCCGCAGCAACGCTACGGCGGGCGCTGGCTGACCACGGAGTTCGAACCGGGGGACTTGCTCGTCTTCGGCATGTTCACGCTGCACTGCGCCATCGATAACGAGAGCACGAAAAACTGCATCCGCCTCTCCACCGACACCCGCTACCAACTCGCCAGCGAACCCGCCGACGAGCGCTGGATCGGCGACGACCCCTTCGGCCACGGCATGATGTGACGCGCTGTCAGTGGCGAAGTGCGTAAGAGAGTATTAGTTAAGCCAGCAAGTACCGTTCATGCTGAGCCTGTCGAAGTACGAACGGTTCTTGCTGAAGGGCACTACATCCGTTCACCCTTTGACACGCTCAGAGCGAACTGATGTAGTGCCCGATGGCGCTTAAGTAAACATCCTCCTAGAGGTGTTATCCCTTACGGAATCAGATTCAATATCACAAGCACTGCGAGGGAGAGCACAGCTGCAGCTATGACAAAGCGCGTCGTCATGCGGAGTTGCAACAGGTGCAATTCTGTGCGTAAGCGGTGCTCCGTGCTCTGCAAGTCGGTTTTAGTCACCAGTTCAGCGCGCTCCTCGACGACGGTCTAAACGAGGGCTTAAGCTTGGGACTCCGTGAAGCCCGCGCCGGTGAGCGTCTTTACCACTTTGTAGGTGTCAAACATTGCCACGAGGCGGCTCCTGATACCCCCCTTACTGCTATCCTTACCGGCTCAGCTTCTCTATGCGCCGTCGTGTCTTTTCCATCTCGCCAGTTTAGTCTCGGCTGTGGCCCGATCCGAGTATGCTATAGCATACTCCGGAACGAGTTTAATGGTCACGTCGAAGTCTGCAATGGCTTTCTTAAAGTCTCCCAATCTTAGGTAGGTAGCGCCACGGTTGTAGAAGGCGTCAGCGTACTCTGGATTGAGAGCAATGGCCCTGCTGAAATGTGCAATGGAACTGCCGTATTGCCCCACTCTCAGACAGGCAATGCCATGGTTGTAGAAGGCGTTGGCTTGCTTAAGCGCGATGATTCTATCGAAGGCTGCAACGGTCTTCCGATGCTGTTCTAAGTCTCCAAAGGCAAGTCCCCGATCGAAATAGGTGCTGGCATGTTGTGGACTGAGTTCGATGGCTTTGTCAAAGTCGGCAACGGCCATTTCATTCTCTCCCAATTCCGCGTATGCAAGTCCCCGATCAAAATAAGCTGCGGCATGTTCTAGATCGAGCCCTATGGACTTGCCGAAGTCTGAAATTGCTCTTTCATATTCCCCCAATTCCGCGTAGGCAAGCCCCCGGTTGAAATTGGCGGTGACATGTTCTGGGTCGAGTTCAATGGACTTGCCGAAGTCTGGAATTGCTCTTTCATATTCTCTCAATTCCGCGTAAGCAAGCCCGCGGTTAAAATAAGCTGCGGCATGTTCTGGATTGAGTTCAATGGACTTGCCGAAGTCTGGAACGGCTCCATCATGTTCCCCCAATTCCGCGTAAGCAAGCCCCCGGTTGAAATAAGCGGTGGCATGTTCTGGATTAAGCGTAATGGCATTGTGGAAGTCGGCGGCGGCTTTCAAGGGCTCCCCTAATCTCAAGTAGGCAATTCCGCGATTGTTGTAGGCTTCGGCGCCTTCTGGATTGGGTGCAATAATCTTGTCGAAGTCTGCCAGAGCACTCTCGTACTCCTCTAATCTCCCGAAGGGAATACGATTGGAATAGTTATCTCTGGCATCTCTTGAATCGAGTTTGATAAGCTTGCCAAAATCTGCAATGGCCTTCCCATGCCTCCCTAGATTTCCGTAAGCAGTCCCGCGACGGAGATAGGTGGCGGAGTACTCTCGATCGAGTTTAATGGCTCTACTATAATCTGCAATGGCATTTTCATACTCCCCTAACTCCCCATAGGCAATCCCCCGGCTGAAGTAGGCGTAGGCAGGAGCATTTGAAAAAAGCGGAAGCGCAATGCCCTTATCGAAGTCTGCAATAGCCTTTATGAATGCCCCCAGTCTTACATTGGACGCGCCACGACCGAGGTAGGCGGAGCCGTACTCTGGGTCGAGAGCAATGGCTCTGCTGTAATCTGCAATTGCATTCTCATGTTCCCCTAGAACCCCATAGGCATAGCCACGTTTGATGTGGGCAGTGGCATCTTCTGGATCAAGTTCGATGACCTTGCTGTAGTCTGCAATGGCCTCTTTGTGATCGCCAAATTGCCTGTAGGCCTCGGCACGGTAACGGTAGGCATAGGCATCTTCTGGCTTAAGTTCGATGATCATGCCAAAGTCTGCGATGGCTCTCTTGTGCTCCCCTAAGTCCCTGTAGGAGACGCCACGGAAAAAGTATGCACTAGCATCTTTTGGACTGAGTGCGATGGTCCTATCGAAGTCTGCAATAGCCCTCTGATGTTTCGTTGCCTCGCACTCCCGCTGGTCGTGGTAGACAGTCCAACGGCAGATATGGTCGTGGTAGTCAAACCAACGGCAGTAGTGGTAGGCACGCCCTCGGTTGAAATAGGCAAGAGCATGGTCTGGATTGAGTTCGATTGCCTTATCGAAGTCTGCGATGGCCCTTATATGTTTAGACAATTCCGCGTAGGCAAGTCCCCGATTGAAGTGGGCATCAAAATTAACCTTCTGCCATGGGTTGAGCGCAACGGCTTTGTCAAAGTCCGCAATGGCTTTCTCGTGCTCCCATATAGAACCGAAGAAGATGCCACGTCTAGTATAAGCGTCGGTATCTTGCGGATTGAGCGCGATGGCCTTGTCGAAGTCTGCAATGGCTTTCTCGCGTTCCCCTAAGTTTCCGTAGGCTTCGCCTCGATTGATATGAGAAGAGGCATCTCTTGGATCGAGATCAATGAGCTTATCAAAGTCTGCAATGGCCTTTTCATGCTCCCCTAATAACCTGTAGGCATGGCTGCGGGAATAGTAGTTAAGGGCAGATCGTGGCCTTAGCGCAATGGCTCTGCTGTAATCTGCAATGGCCTTATTATGCTCTCCTAATTCCCAGCAGGCATCGCCACGGTCGCGGTAGGCACTAGCATCTTCCGAATTGAGTTCGATAGCCTTGCTGTAGTCTGCGATGGCTTTCTCGTAGTCACCCAGATCACCGTGAGCACTACCACGCCTATCATAGGCATTGGTATATTCTGGATCTAGTTCGATGACCTTATCGAAGTCCGCAATGGCTAGTTCGATTACCCTATGGAAGTCTGCAGTGGGTGCGAGAAAACTGAAGAAGTTACCACGGCTGTAGTAGGCATTGGCATCCTGCGGATTGAGCGCGATGGCCTTGTCGAGATCAGCAATAACCTCGTCAAACTCTTCACCGAAGTCTCGCAGCATAGTGCCCTATTGTCCCCAGCGCACTGCGACTCAAGAAATGGCACGGTATTGGTACCCCGTGAGCGACTCGAACGCTCGACCCCTGGCTCCGCAAGCCAGTGCTCTATCCACTGAGCTAACGGGGCATATCTATTTCCTGCTATTAGTATAGCATTTTGGGCGGTGTCGCCGGAGAATTACAGAAGGGCTGTGGACATTTACGTCCGCAGCCCCTCTGTCATGTGTAGCCGCGTGTTTACTGCATGCTAGCTACCAAGTGTCGCACCCCCCCGGCCCGGCAAGTTGGAGGCAGTGCCGGTTCCAGGGAATGCCCACAGGTTTCGCGAGCAGCTACTCTGACGCCGGACCGGGCAACAGTGGCGCGGTCCCGGTGTCGAGTCGTGGCGACGGATCGACCAAGTACTTGAAGAACTCGCTCTCGGGCGAGATCACGAGTATGTCGCCCCGCTTCAGCACCTTGACATATGCCTCGAGACGGCGGCGGAACGCGAAGAACTCTGGGTCTTGGTTGAGCGCATCGGCGTAGATTGCAATTGCCTCAGCGTCGCCCTCGCCTCGGATCCGCGCGGCTGTTTCATCGGCTTCCGCGACAATCACGATGCGCTCGCGGTCGGCGGAGGCCATGATTTCAGCGCCTTGCTCCTCACCCTCGGCGCGGTAGCGGTTCGCCTCACGCGCACGCTCGGCCTTCATGCGCTCAAACACGCTCTCTTCGACTTCCTCGGGGAGGTCGGCGCGCTTAAAGCGTACGTCCACCACCTCGATACCGAAGTCTAGGGCGCGCTCGCGGCTGGCAATCGTGACAGCTTCCATGATGTTCTCGCGTTCATTTGCGATCATCACGTCGAAATTGAACGTTGCCAGCGTGCGGCGCAATTCAGAGAAGACGACGTCGTCCAAACGTGCCCGCGCACCGTTCTCATTCTGCACACTCACAAAGAACTTAAGCGGGTCGATGATGCGCCAGCGTGTCACGTGGTCTACCCGGACGCGTTTCTTGTCAAGAGTAAGATACTCTTGCGGGGCAGCGTCACTAGAAAGCAGGCGGCGATCGAAATAGACCGCATCCTGGATGAAAGGCAGCTTGAAGTGGAGACCGGGATCTCTCGCGGTGTACTGATACTCACCAAGCTGCAAAACGATAGCCTGATTGGTCTCGGTAATGACAAAGGTTACTTGAGAGAATACGAACAGGGCCAGTGCCCCAAGGGCAACGATGATTGTTACGGTACGTCCCATGCGACACCTCCTTTATTGGCTACTGCCTGATGATTGGTTTCCGGTTGATCCGGTCTCTAAACTTCGCAGCGGGAGGAAGGGCAGAACACCGCTGTCAGTTTGTGAGATTAACACTTTCTCCACGTCTGCCATCGCCAACTCCACTGCTTCAATGTACATGCGCTCACGGGTTACTTCGGGAGCGCGGCGGTACTCTTCCAAAATGGAGAGGAAGCGCTCGCTCTCACCACGCGCGCTGCGCACGCGTTCTTCCTTGTAGGCTTGCGCTTGCTGTAGAATGCGCTGCGCTTCACCACGTGCCCGTGGCACCACGTCTTCACGGTAGGCCTGGGCTTCGTTCACCTTGCGCTCGCGGTCTTCACGGGCGCGCACCACTTCGTGGAACGCATCTCGCACCTGATCGGGCGCGTCGGCAACCTGCAAGCGCACGTCGGTGATTGTGATGCCCGCATTGTATTCGTTCATGAGCTCTTGCAGGTAGCTGCGGGTATTCTCCTGGACCTCAGCGCGGCGTTCGGTAATCACGCCGTCAATCGGCAATTTACCAACCGCGCTGCGGAGCGCGACCTCCGTGGTCGTATGCAGCACGGCTTCCGGGTCATTTACGTTGAAGACGAACGCGGCAGCATCCGTGACACGGTACTGCACGAGCAGCCCTACTTCAACGATGTTCTCATCGGCCGTGAGCATCAGCGCCTCTTCCAAGATGCGCCGGGATTCCTGCCCGCCTTGTTCGCCCGCCGTTCGTTGTCCGACTTCGGCGCGGCGCACGTTGGCAATGTCGACAATTACGACATTCTGGATCGGCCATGGCAGGTGGTAATTCACGCCGGGAGACGTAGTATTCACGTGCCGTCCGAACTGAAGAACGACGCCCTGTTCGGCGGGCGCCACAATATAGATGCCCGATCCCACCCAAAGTATGATTGCAATCACAGCGCCAAGAACGATGAAGCGCTGCAATCGTCGGGCCCGGTCACGGGTCTGACGGAGCATTTCGCTAAAATCTTCATTGTCTTCGTCATCCGGCGGACCTCCCTGAGGGCCACCACGATCGTAGACGGACATGCCATTGCCTCCTTCTGGCCTTAAGTGCCTGTCTCGACTAAAACTGGCAACGCTGCAAAAGAGTAGACACCCAGGATGCGCGCTGCGTTTCTGTATACTACTACCGTACCACTCTCAGTCCGATTTGTAGAGTTTGCGCTCGTGCGACGCAATACCCCGGCTGAATTGCCGGCGGAGAGCGATAGGGAGCCGTTGGGGGCGCCTTCCAACACCTGTACTTGCCGGACTATGGCACGCGCACGTATTGCCCTTTTTCATCATGGAAGACTATTTCCCGCAAGAGTGAACTGCCCGCTTTTGATTCTATTAGCAATCCCGTCCTGAGTATTCACGGAGCGCAGAGTATTGGCAAAATGACGATAGAAAACAGGTGTTAAGCGATTTTGATGCGAAAGCCTGTGAATGCCACCGCAGGTATCTGGCTGAGTAGAAATGATACGTCACAGTGTTGGATAACCGTTCAGCCCCCGCACTAGGAGCGGAGTGTTGCCGGCATGCAGGCAGGAAATGGTCAGTTGCGTGATAGAATAAGCGAAAACGCGCATGTGATTAACTGACGTGTAGGTCTCTTGAAAGGGAGCGAGCAATGCTATCAGAAAAGATTGAGGCGGCATTCAACAGACAGATTACGGCCGAACTCTACGCTTCAAATCTCTACTTGGCGATGGGCGCATTTCTTGACGCGTTGGCCTATCGCGGTTTCGGGCACTGGCTGCGTCTACAGAGCGATGAAGAGCGTCAGCATGCGGTGCGCATTATTGAAATTGTAGTGGATCGGGGCGGCGCAGTAGAAATCCAAGACCTTCAAGCGCCCGGCTCATTCGAGTCCCCTTTGGCCGTGTTTGAGCAGGTCGTGGCCCAAGAACAAAGGGTGACGCGCATGTTCCACGAACTCTCAGACCTGGCCGAGGAAGAACGGGACCATACGACGCTAGTGGAACTCGAGTGGTTTCTCCTTGAGCAAGTTGAGGAAGAGCGCGTCTCCGGAGACATTCTAAAGAAAGTCAAGCGCGTACATGATTCGCCGAGCGGCATGCTAGAATTTGATCGCGAACTTGGGGGGCGCCCGGCACAACAAGAACCAGCGGAAGCCGGCCCAGAGGCTTAGACCGAATTCCATTGCGACCAATGGTTTCGCGTCGTTCACCTACAATGGAGCGGGCAATGGGATTCGAACCCACGATCTCAACCTTGGGAAGGTCGCATGTTACCACTACACCATGCCCGCGTAGTTAAACTTCACTCTAGGCACTGAGTCCTACTCTGTCAAGCACTCCCGGTGCTCAGTCAGCTCGCCTTACAATGGCGTCTTAGTGAGTAATTCTGGGCAAGATTGCTTCCACTGCAGGTTGCCTCCCTGAAGCGAGAATTCAGCAGCAAATGGGCTACACTGGTGTCCATGGCGCAACTATCAAAGTGAAGCGAAGCCAAAGGAGATGGCGATATGCCGCAAGCGCTTGCCGGCCGCCGGGTACTTGTCACAGGCGGGGGACGCGGGATTGGCCGCTCAATTGCCCTGTCTTGCGCGCGTGAGGGAGCACATGTTGCCATCACGGCGCGGTCTGAAGATCAACTTGCCGCAGTGGCCAGTGAGATTGAGGCTGCGGGCGGCTCCGCGACTGCGCTCGTTTGCGACGTGGGCGAGGTGAGACAGGTTGCGCAGATGGTCCACCGCGCCGCAAAAGCCCTGGGCGGCATCGACATTTTGGTCAATAACGCGGGCGGAGGCACCGAGCACGCTCCCGTAGCCGAGAGTGAACCTGACCTGTGGGTGGCGTGTATCAATGCCAATCTTGTCGGCACGTATGCCTGTGCGCGCTACGTCTTGCCCGAGATGATTGCCGGCGGCGGTGGCAAGATCATCAATATCGGGTCCGGCATGGGCCATGAGTCCCGCGCAAACAGCTCATCCTACAACACGGCGAAGGCTGCCGTGTGGATGTTTACGAAGTGTCTTGCGCTGGAAGTGTGGGAACACGGCATTGACGTCAATGAGATCGTGCCCGGACCGGTGCTCACACCGCTTACTGCCGATCGCTTTACCCTGGACGGCGCTCCCCCATTTGCGCCCAGCGAGCGGGTGAAACTGCCTGAAGAGGTGGCTGACCTCACCGTGTGGCTTGCCAGCCAGCCGCCGGGAGGCCCCACCGGCCAAAGTTTCAGCCTGGCACGGCGACCGCCCGGTGGTTGAAACAGGACCAAATAGGGCTAAAGCGATCACAGGAATTCCGACAGAACCCTTGGTGGGCCAGTCAAATCTCGTAGTTGTCAGCAGCGCTAATCCGATTGCCTGAAGAGAACGAGGTCAGCCAAATCGCCAGACTTTCGCACTGGATGCAGGGATGCACCCTTCACCAAGGTAAGCGGCTACTGTTCTGCTGGGGGGATTTGCAGGCGCTGCCCGACTGAGATCACATTTGGATCCTCAATCTCATTAAATGCAGCGAGCGCGCCAACTGTGACGCCGAAGCGTTGGGCTATTGCAGTGAGCGTGTCACCGGCCAGTACGACGTACTCATTCGTCGGCGGAGCCGCAGGCGGTGTAGGCGCCTCAGACGGTGGGACGCTCGGCGTTGGCGAGGGCGCGGATGTCGGCTGCGCGGCGGGCAACTGTGGTGTAGGGGACGGCGACGAAGGCGACTGCGACTCCGTTGCAACGACAACGGAACCCGATGCGAAGGTGGACTCGGGATTCCAGAGGCCCCGGGTCGCGAATGTGACGCCGATTAACACCGCGACTGCCAAGAAAACCACACCTCGCGCAAGTCCCTGTTCGCCTACGAGCGGGGTTTTTGTACCGGCAGGGAGAAGCGGCCACCAGTTTGCTTTAATGGAGGTCGGCCACCAATTCGCTCTGCCGACCAAGGTAACAATTCCCGGTACGAGGAGCGAGCGTACCACCAGCGCGTCAATGAGGATGCCCAGCGCGACGGCCGCACCCATCTGGAAGAGCATCTGCAGCGGCGATGCCGTAAGCGCGGCAAAGGTGCCGGCGAGGATAACACCGGCGGCTGTGATGATCGCCCCGGTGCGGGCTGAAGCCACGCGCACACCTTCCCGGAGGGGCAACGACGCACTTTCTTCCCGGATGCGGTGTACCAAGAAGACATTGTAGTCCGCCCCAAGCGCGATGAGCATGACCATGACCGTCAAGGGCAAGAGGTAGTACACACCCTCGTGCCCGAGGATGCCCTGGAAGAACAGGGTGGAAAGTCCCAAGCTGCTGCCGTACGAGAAGACGACGGTGCCGACTAAGTAAAGAGGGGCAACCAGGCTGCGGAGCAGGATGGCGAGCACGGCAAAGATGCCCACTACGGTAACAATGCCCACTGTCTGCAGGTCTTGACGGACCACCCGCTGGATGTCGGTGTTCTCTGCAGTTGATCCACCTACGAAAACCCTCGCAGAGCCCAAAGGCCCTTCGCGATTTTGCTCCACAATTTGCCGGACTGCGTCTAACGCGTCGATTGACCTTGCGCTCAAAGGATCTTCCTTCAGGATGACAAAGAAGCGGACTGTCTTTGCATCCTCAGAGAAGAAGAGGGGAACTATGGCGCTCGAGGCCTGCTCCACGCCGGGGAGTCCGGTGGGAATGAAGTAGGGATGGGGATACGCCGCGAATAACTCACGTAATGCGGTGAGCGCTTCCGTCACGCTGCGCACAGCCTCAGGAATTGGATCCTCCGTCGTCTGCTGCAAGGCCGCGCTGCTGGGGAAGAAGACTGCGTCCGGCTTATCGGCAAAGAAACCTGCCAGCAGCTCAAGCTGGGTGGCAGCTCCACTAAGAGATGCTTGAATCTGGGCTTGCTGCGCCGCCCGTTGCTGCGCTGAGAGATTGGAAGACGTAGACGCGCTCTGTGCCGCCTGCTGCATCGAGTTTAGGATTCTCGTAGATTCCACAAAGGAAGGCTGTGTGGCAACGTCCGGAAAAGCCTCGGACAATTCCGCGAGGTAGCTGCGCACCGAAGCCAGCACTGTAGCGGGTTCGACCGGATTCTGAGAGGGTGCTGGCTCGCGCAGTTGGGCAGCCAATTGCCGTAGCTGCGTGGCAGGATGCGCCTGGGCGCGGAGAGCGGCAGTGGTACTTGTCAAGTTCGCAAGCGCTTCCCTCGTTTGGAGGAATTCGGAGGCCTGCGCAACTTCAGGAAAAGCTACTGCGAGTTCAGCCACGTACTGATCCAAATTGCCCACTTGGGCCGTAGCTTCTTCAATCTGGCGCGCGGCCGGCAGGCTTTCTCCGGTCGCGGGGGCACGCAGTGAACTGGCTATTTGGTCAAGCTGCCCAGGGACCGTGAAGGCGGTGACGGTGCCATCGCCAATGGGGTCTATGATGCTGCGTATCTGATTCACAGATGCCAATGCCAAGAGGTCATCCTGCAGGGCGGCGATCGCGCGCAGATAGGGCGTAGAAGTAAGGTCACCGCTTTCGGGTAACTCGAGCAGCACGGTAGCCGGCGCGAATTCGCCCTGTGGGAAGTGCTTGGCAATGGCATCGAATCCCTGACGAGAATCGGTGCTCTTCGGCAGCGACGCCAGCATCGCCAGATTCTCGCGATATTGCAGGAGACCCAGGTACGGTATGGCAAGGGCCACGGTGATGACAAGCACTAGCACGAATGGACGTCTGGCCACCAGGTTGCTAATACCCAGCCATAGAGCGGACGGTTGCGTGTTTTCAACGCTCGTCTTGCGCGGCCAGAAGAGATGACGGCCAAAGAGAGAAAGCAAGGCAGGCGTAAGCGTTAGCCCGGCGAGAAGTGTGATGCCAACGGCTAAGGCCAGACCCGGCCCCATGGTCTGCACGATGCCGAACCGCGCAAAGCCAAGCGCGGAAAGTCCGACAATTGTGGTGATGGCACTTGCAGAAATCACAGCGCCAATGCGCTGCACAGAGCGAATCGCGGCTTCAAAGGCCGAATTCTGGGCAAGTTCTTCCCGAAACCGCGAGATGAAGAAGAGCGTATAGTCGGTGCCGGCGCCAAAGACGAGCACCACCATATAGGAGTCGATGAGTGAAGAGATCTGCCAGCCCGCCTGCGCCAAATAGCCAAGAATACCCCGCGATACCAGGTAGGCAAGCGTAATCGTAATCAGTGGAATGAGAATGGCCAGCGGCGAACGGTAGATAAAGAAGAGCAATGCGATGACGAGCACGACCGTTACGATGGTTGTGCGGTCCGTACTCTCGACAATGCTATCTATCAGATCTTTGCCCACCCCGGCTTCCCCGGTGAAGTGCACTGCTAAGCCAGCGGGTTTGCCTTGCTGCACGCGTTCGCGAACGGCAATCGTGACGTCGTCGACCGCCGGCTGGAACGCCGCCACAGTGAGGTTCACCCTAAGGAGCATCGCAGCGCCGTCAGGGCTGATGAGTGTATTCGCTTGCTCCGGGTGACTGAACGGGGAGACTACATCTCGCACGATTGCCGGGCCTGCGGGCGAGAGCAGCCAATTGTGAATGGACTCGGCGAAGGTGCGGTCAGCCGCAGTGAGGCCGCCTTCCCGCGCAAGGATGAGCAGACCGGAGCTGGCGCTGCCGCTATCGGCGAATTTCTCCGCTTCCAGGGTACGGGCGGCTACCGAATTGGCTGCAGTGGGGAGGAAGCTAGTCTGGTCGGAGGACGCAACGTCACTGACCGATGGGGCAGTGAGACCAAGGACAAGCGCAAGAGCAATCCAAAAGATGAGCAGGGGAATGCGCAACGGCACAATAAGGTGCCCAAACTTACGAAACATCAAGCTACTCTGGACATGGCAGATGCGGATGGGTTCGCTATTTTGGGGCTCTCCTGGTGTGGTGCGCGTCGGCTCTGTGGACTTTTCCTCTTGAATCCACTATACAACGCGATTCTGGGTGCAACAACTGATTGTCGTGCCAAAGATTAAGCGGTACAGGGCAAGACCTCGATGGTCTCAGCATGCAAAGTAGGAAGATTGGGGCTGATCTCCCATCAGCACCTGGATGAGAATCTTGTCGGAATCGTGTCCCACTAAGCCCTAGGAATGGGATTTCCACCAGGCGCAGGCCACGAAAGGCAATTCTCTTTGGCCAAACTTTGACCGGCTTCGGCTTGGTCGGGAATGCTTGTTTATCCTTTACGGAGGCACGGAATGGCGCCTTCCAGCCTCGGCCTCACTCCACGAGCGAGGCCGAAGTTTGTGCAGGATTTCCTCAACGAGGTTCAACCTATGGACTCGATTGACTTCTACCCCCAAACCGGGTTTCATGGTGAAGATTGTCTCACTACGTAAGGCAAGAGTAGAAGCATCTAGATACACGTGAAGCAAATGAGGAGTAGAAACGCCATGAAGAAGGGGATGAACCGGGGAGCGTTACCGAGCGATTGGCAGCCGGCACAGATTCTCGACACGGCGAAGGAAGCGGGTTTCGATGGCGTGGAGCTCACGTTTAGTGATGGGGGCTCGTTGCACGTCAATCTTACCAACGAGGAGTTACGTGCCATCCGCACGCATGCGGAGTCTATCGGTCTTGAGCTGCCCAGCATGTACACAAGCCTGAATTGGCAGGTACGCATGACCTCCGCCGATCCGGATGAACGGGCAAACGCGGCGCGCATCAACACCCGGATGCTGGAGGTTGCCCATGAGATTGGCGCAAACACGCTGCTGGTTGTGCCCGGAGCGGTCGATGAACACACCGCTTACGATGATGCGTACAACCGTGCGCGCGACGAGATTGCGGGGCTGGTTCCTAAGGCGAGGAGCCTGGGCGTATCAATAGGCATAGAGAACGTTTGGAACAAATTCCTGCTGAGCCCGCTGGAGTTCGCTCGAATCGTCGACGAGATCAACGATCCTCACGTCGGCGCGTACTTTGACGTGGGCAATATCCTGGCCTACGGCTACCCGGAGCAGTGGATTCGAATACTGGGCAAGCGCATCAAAAAGTGCCACGTGAAGGACTTTGTGGTGCAGCGGCCCGGCGGCCACTTTACTACCTTGTTGGAAGGCGATGTGAATTGGCCCGCAGTGCGACAGGCGTGGAATGACATTGGGTATGACGACTATGTGACCGTCGAAATCGGACCCATGCGCCACAATCCGGCGTTGGGCGCACGCATCATGGCAGAATCCTTGGATACGATCTTCAACTTAGGCTAAGAATTGCAGCGGCGACATCACAATTGACTCCTTAGACCAGGCGATTGAATAGGGCGCGAGGGCAGGACGCAGGTGCATTATGCACCTGCCAATTGGCGCACGAAAGAATTCCCCTCACCTTGGTCCTCTCCCCAGGGAGAGGAGAGACTCTGGGTTGCAGTGTCGACGTGGCGATGCGCGCTGACTAGAGGATTGCCCTCGCTCTGGCACTTCGCTTAGGGAGAGGGAGGGCCTTGCGGTGCGGTGGAATTGGCGTCAGAGGCGGTTTGCCCGCACAAATCCAATAATTCAGTCCAACCAACTGCAAGTGGGACGCGGGCGGGAAGTGAAGAGCTGCGCAACGGTCGTCCGGGCATTTGTCAAGTAATCTAAGTAATCTGCTACGGGGCAATGACACCCAGCGAGCGGTAAAACTCGTAACGCCGGTCTATGAGCTCGGAAATGGGGAGCCTTTGGAGTGCGGCAAGCTCTTCTGCCAGGGCGGCCTTGAGGTCTTGCGCCGCGCCGCGCGGGTCCACGTGTGCGCCACCAACCGGTTCCGGTACGACACGGTGGACTATGCCCAACTCTTCCAAGTCTTGGGCAAATGGTTTCAAGGAACCGGCCGCTTCCGGAGCGAATTTTGCGTCTTTCCAAACGATCGATGCGGCTCCCTCCGGTGAAGCAACCGAATACATGCTGAATTCCAGCATGAGCACGCGGTCGCCGATCCCCAAGGCTAAGGCTCCGCCGCTGCCGCCTTCGCCAATGACCGTGACGATGATTGGCGTGCGTAATTGGCTCATAGTTAGCAGATTTTCTGCAATGGCCCACGCCTGGCCGCGTTCCTCATCGGCGAGAAAGGGACTGGCGCCGGGAATATCGAGAAACGTGAAGAGCGGCAGCCGAAACTTCTCCGCTTGCTGCATGAGTCGCCGGGCTTTCCGGAAGCCTTCCGGATGCGCCATGCCGAAATTGCGTTGTTGATTGTCCTTGGCGTCCTTACCCTTTTGATGGCCTACTACCATGACCGGCGTGTCGCCAAGGCGGGCAGGCCCGCCGACTATTGCCAGATCGTCGCCGTAGTGGCGATCGCCATGGAGTTCCACGAAGTCGGTGAAGGCATAGCGAATGAAGTCAAGTGTCCGCGGACGCTGCGGATGGCGGGCAAGCTGCACCCGGTCCCACGGCGAGAGATTTGCGAACACGTCCGCAGTCTGCCGATCTAGCTCGGAACGGAGTGACTGCAACTCCTGCGCCGCGTCGTCCGGTTCGCCGTTCTTGAGCTCGGAAGCCATGGCATCAATGCGTTCACGCAGGTCTACGAGCGCTTGTTCGAATTCGTAAGCCATCGTTAGAGAACGCGCTCCGTGTGCGGGCCGCCGTTCAGCGGCGGCGCTCCGTCGGTGTGAAGATCCGGCGTCGACGGAGAGTAGAGACCTATGAGGCGCGCGAGCGTGCGCCGCAAGTCGCTGCGGGGCACAATACAGTCCACCATGCCGCGCTCGAGCATGAATTCGGCGGAATGGGTGCCAGCGGGCAACTTGGCGTGGGTAATTTGCTCGATGAGACGAGGCCCGGTAAAGCCGATTGTTGCTTGCGGTTCGGCAACGATCACGTCGGCGAGTGTGGCGAAACTGGCAGTGACGCCCGCGAGGGTTGGGTCCGTAAGCACAGAAATATAGAGGAGGCGGGACTCGTGGAGACGGGACAGAGCGGCGGAGGTCTTTGCCATCTGCATGAGTGAAAACATGCCTTCTTCCATGCGCGCGCCGGCTGAAGCCGACACAATCACGAGCGGTGTCTGCGTGTCGGTGGCAAGCTCAATCGCCCGGGTAATCTTTTCACCGACCACGGAGCCCATCGTGGCCATGAAGAAACTCGTATCTATAACGGCGAGCACCACGGCTTGGTCGTGAATTGCGCCGGTACCGTAAATGACCGCTTCGGGAATGCCGGACTTGTCGGCTTCATCCGCGAGTTTTTGATCGTAACTGCGGTCCGGTCGTGCGAAATTCAGTATGTCCTGCGAGCGCATGTCGGCGTCACGCTCCGCGAACGTGTCGGCATCCAAGAGATATTCAACACGCTTGCGGGCATTTAGTCGCGCATGGTGGCCGCACTTGGGGCACACATGCGCATTCTGCGCAAATTCTGCCAGGTAGATCATTTCCTCGCAGCCTGCGCACTTTTCCCAAAGTTCGTCAGGCATCTCCGGCTGCCGCTGTCTACCGGGCAAGATGCCAAAGCGCCGCCCTTGATTTTGGAAGATTCTTTGCACTGGTCAAGTTAACCCAGAGTAGTGAAAACAACTCTGACGACATTATACCAATGGCAGGGCGCTGGGTATATGCCTGGTAGCTGAGGGCGGGCGTGAGTAGTGATGAAAAGCGTGGGATTGATGAAGGCGATCTGTGCGCTTGCCTGAGCGCACATCGACAAGCTCAATGCGAACGGGCGAGTTGTGGCGCCCGCAATTCAACAGGTGCAGTGTTGGCGGTAGAGATGGCTCATGCAATTGGACAGACTCAGTGCGAACGGGTGAATTGTCTCTTGCAATTGGAGAGGTGCGATGTGAACGATGGCGCATGGGTTGATGAGAATTCTCTGCCAGTTCGGGCCCGCCTCTTGTGCACAACAACACTAAATTGGAATGGGACTTGCAGCCATCCTTCGCAAGTCCTCTGCCGGTCGCGTTGAGGGGGCATTGCAGAGTCCCTGTCGCAGTACGTTCGGCTTCAATTCACCGTCGTTCGCCTTTAGCTGCATCGGCTTATTGGTGAAAACCAGTGGTTAGCCCCTTGGCAGTTGGTCGTTACAAAGAACTCTGAAGTATTGACTACGTGCCAGCCATGGTGGTAGGGTTGCCATGGTGAAAGATTGTACTTCCATTGAGGAGGCGGACAGTGAAGACAGCGCATGTTTCGCGACGTGGATTCCTGGCGGGAGCAGGAGTTGGCGCGGCAACGCTCCTGGCGGCGGCCTGCGGTGTTCAGTCAGCGGCAGCGCCGGCCGCGGAGCAGCCGGAGGCGAAGGCCGAAGAGCCCAAGGCAATGATGGAGCCGGGCGCGATCGAAGGTGTGGTGACCGTCTGGAGTCCCACCAAGTACGACTTTGGCGCCGACACGGGCGGTGAGATCTCCAATGCCTTTCGTGAGGCATACGACAACAAAGTCCGCGTTGTGGGTTCCACGCCGGCCAGTCTGTGGAACACCATTGCAACCGCGGCTGCGGCAGGCTCTTCGCCGGACGTTGCCTCAGGTGGCGACTGGTTCTCGCCGGAGTGGGGTCTCACCGGTGTGGCAACCGACCTCTTGCCGCGCGTCAAGGCGTCCAACGTTGACATGAGCGCGTTCTGGGAATCTCTTTTCCAAGAGAATTACTGGGACGGCGCGCTCTACGGTTTTTCCTATTCTCCCGACCTGCGCGTCATGTACATGCGGACGGAGAGCTACCTGGAAGCGGGGCTCGATCCGGAGAATCCCCCGCAGTACTGGGACGAGATGGAAGAGGTAGTTACCAAGACGTCCAAGGTGGATGCGGGCGGCAAGCTCACCGTCTCCGGCTATGCGCCCTTCTGGGGCAGCGGCGGCCACAACGAGTGGATCGTTCCCCTCACGCAACTCGGCGGCTCGCGCTTTAGCGAAGACCGTTGGACGGTCACGATCAATAGCCCGGAGGCCGTGGAGGCGCTCACGTGGCTGAAGAAGATCTTCGATCTCCAGGGCGGCTGGGACAACGTTCAGCAGCTCAGAGGCCAGGGCATTCAGTCCAACGTCCACTTCAATGACGGCCGGATCGCCAATTACTGGGCGACGTATGCTGAGCGCGGCGAGTGGCTGCGCGTGAATGCGCCGGACCTCACATTCCACTTCATGCCGTATCCGCGTCCGCGTGAGACGGATAAGCACGCGACCTGGGGTGGCACGCACACCTGGCACATTGGCAATAGCGCTGCCAACCCGGACGGCGGCTGGGCGTTTATCGAGTTTGGGGCCCGACCCGAGTGGAACCTCCTATTCGCCAAACGCTACGACCGTATTCCTATTCGCATTGACGTAACCCACTCGGAGGAATTCCACGAGAATGACCCATTCCTGCTGTTGCAGAATGAGATGATTCCGCACCGCGTGGGCAACGTGGGTATACCCGGAGCCGAAGCCTTGCGCAGACGCTGGCGGATCCCGTTGGTCGACGACGTGACCTCGGGCAGGATGACACCGCAGGAAGGCTTGGCGGCGGCCGAGCACGACATGCAGGCCATTCTCGACGAATGGAAAGCCCGCATCGATGGCTAGCGCGTAGTCGAGCACAGCCTAAGAGGCGCGAATTTTTCACCCGCCCTGCGCATGCGCAGGGCGGGTGGCGCTTTGTGCGCGTTGCCTGGGACCGAGAGCGCCTGGTGCCGGCAGGAACACGCTAGACAGATGCACAATTGTGGAGTGAAGCGTAGAATTGTGCTAGTAATGTGTGATTAATGCTACTGACGCCAATCGAGATAGATAGAGGAGTGCAAGCATGGCGCTTTCTGACGATCAGGTGAAGCTCTTTCGTCACAATGGATTCCTACGACTGCCCGGTCGCATGTCCGAAGCGACGGTGAAGCGGCTCAAGGATGCAATCCTGAACGACGTAGAGAATGAAGTCGAACCGTACGTTCGCGATAAGAACGGGGACGTGATCCGGCTTTCCCAGGTGCTTGACCGTGATCCGATATTCAAAGAGATCGCGACCAGCCCGCTTGTGCTTGACTCTCTTGAGTCGCTGCTGGGGCGCAATATCGAGCTCATTACGAACCGGCATAATCACTGCACGCTCAATCCACCGTCTCGCGGCCGAACTGAGCTGCACCGCGACGTGCTCCAGTGGTCGCGCGATATCGTAACGGTGTTGTTTTACTTGGAAGAGGCCACGGTCGACAACGGCTGCACCCATGTTGTCCCCGGCACCCACCTCTTCAATTGGATTCAAAATCCCGGCACGAAAACGAGCGTCGAGAGCGTCATCAGTGACGAGATCATTAGACAAGAAGTGCCGGTGCCCAGCCCAGCCGGCGGCCTGGCCGTCATAGACAGCCAGATATTCCACCGCGTCGGCACGAATGTAACCTCCGGCACGCGCACGAGCATGACCATGGGCTATGTGAGCGTGGATGAACTCGCCGGGGTGCAGGACCCCTATAGATTGCTGGTGCGTGGAGAGTCAGCCTATGGCGGCAACGTCGCACGGAGCATGATGTAACCCCTGTCCGGTTGGGCTGTCGAATGGAGGGCCAAGATGGATTCTCGTTTTCACGGGAATGACGGAATCGATGCTCGCTGGCTATGAGATGTAAAGCATAGTTGGGGGAAGAGAGCGGTAAGTTTTCAGAGGTGGGGGCACGACATGTCGTGCCCCTACGGTGTTTTGCAGCCAGCCGTAGATTTGACGTGTATGCGGCGCTATGGCGCTGCTAATTGCGCACGCAATTCTTCCGGGTCTGTGGTGGGCCGCTTGCAGACAAACTGGCGGCAGACGTAGGCGGTTGCTTGACTGTCAAGCTGCTGACGCTCCGCGAGCAAGGGGACTGCCTCCGCCACAGACGCGTCATCGGGGTGCCGAAGCGCCAGCACAACGTCCGGCGCGTAGTGATCGTTGATGCTGTGGAGAAGTGCCTGGGTGTCCTGCATCGCAGGATCGCCTACGATTGCGATTTCTCTGAGGGGCGCGAGTAGGTCATCCGCCACGCACAGCATTCGTCCAAACGCGCTCGGCGCTTTGGCCAAGGCCGCTGCTTGCGCGCGCAGCGCGGCTTCAACCGGGTCCGAGTAGGCGCTGTCGCCGGTGTATGCATAAATCTTGAGCAGGGCCTCGCAGGCCAGGGAAGTGCCGGACGGCACCGCGTTATCGAAGAGGTTGCGTGGCCGCACGATGAGTTCCTCATGCTGAGTAGATGTGTCGAAAAACGCACCATTCCCGTCATAAAACTCCCGCAAGACAGTGTCGCACAGTCCGCGCGCGGCAACGAACCACCTGGAATCAAACGTGGCTTCATAGAGGGCGAGGCATCCGACGGCCACACCGCCATAGTCCTCGAGGAAACCAAGCCCCGCAGCCTTGCCGGGCGTATACGTGTGGGCGAGGCGGCCATCCCGTACCATTGTGGTCAGCAGAAATTCGCCATTGGCGACCGCGGTATCTAAGTCTGCGGGACGACCCAGTTGCCGCGCGGCCTGGGCGAACGACTGCAGCATGAGGCCGTTCCAACCGGCGATGACTTTTGTGTCAGTTTCCGGTTTGACGCGCTGGGCGCGTGATTCCAGAAGTCTGGGATTGAGGACGGCACGAATGCGGTCAATTTCAGCTTCGCTGTGACCTGATTCTGCGCCGCCGGCGAGGAAGAGGATATTCTTGCCCTCGAAGTTGCCCTCAGGCGTCACACTGTAGTAGCTGCAGAAGAGCCGGGTGTCGTCTGCGCCCAGCACCGCTTCGATCTCGTCCGGAGCCCAGACGTAGTACTTGCCTTCTTCTCCCTCGCTATCGGCGTCCTGGGCAGAGTAGAAACCGCCGGTGGGGGCGGTCATCTCACGCTGGACGTAATCCAAGGTCTCGCAGGCAATGCGCTGGTAAAGTGGATTGCCCGTGCGCATGAATGCATCCAGGTACGCGCGGCTCAACAGGGCATTGTCGTAGAGCATCTTCTCGAAGTGCGGCACCAACCAACGCTCGTCTACCGAATAACGGTGAAAGCCGCCGCCGATCTGATCGTAGATCCCGCCCCACGCCATACTGTCCAGGGACTTGGTGATCGCGTTGAGCAGCGTGAGGTCCTGGGTGCGGTGGTAGCGGCGCAGGAGAAAATCGAGCGACATTGCCTGGGGAAACTTTGGCGCGGCGCCAAAGCCGCCGTGGACCGGGTCGTAATTGGCTTGGATCGCCTCCCCCGCTTCTCTCAGAGTGGTGAGGGTCAGCGTCGTGGGTGAAAAGTCGAAAGCCGTATGCTCGGCGATGAACTCGCGCAGCTTCTCCGATTGTTCCTCAACTTGCTGGCGCCGCTGCCGCCAGGCATCGATGACGGCCTCCATGACCTGTCGAAACGACGGCATGTTCATGCGGGCGACGGGCGGAAAATAGGTGCCGCCGAAGAACGGTTTGCCGTCCGGCGTAAGGAAGACGGTTAGCGGCCAACCGCCCTGCCCGGTGAGGCCCTGCACCGCTTTCATGTAGATGTCGTCAATGTCCGGGCGCTCTTCCCTGTCAACTTTGATATTGACGAAGTGCTCATTCATATACGCGGCGGTGTCCGCGTCTTCGAACGACTCGTGGGCCATCACGTGACACCAGTGGCACGACGAATAGCCGATTGAAAGGAGGATTGGCCGCTCCGACTCTCTGGCAGCGGCAAGCGCTTCTTCCCGCCACGCGTACCAGTGCACGGGATTCGCGGCGTGCTGGAGCAGGTAAGGGCTGGTCTCTTCAGGCAAGCGGTTGGACATGACTTGTCTTTCTCTGCAACGAATTTGGGCTAGATTGAAGCCGATTGCACAAAGTCGGTACGGCGGGGATGATTGCCGCGACCTTGCGCACCCTCTCATCGTGACAGATGGAAACTTGCGCAGCAAGCAGGGGACCGGCGCGCGGCTCTCGATTAGATGGATGAAGATTAACCGACTGTATGCTTCTGTGCGGGAGTATAATGAGAGAAAGGCAGAAGGAATGACAATGCAAACACTACTCCCGTACAGAGGGATACTGCTGGGCAGAAGAATTCTGCTTGGTATGGTTGTCCTGGTAACGGCGCTTCTTTGCATTGATGGGGCTCTTGCCCAAGAACGAACGGGCCCGGTGGATACGGTCAGCATTACCGGTGCCATAGATCCCGCGTCCGAGCGCCTCTTTGCGCGCGCTCTCGACCGCGCGAGCGCAGACCAGGCGGAAGTTCTCGTTGTGCTTCTTGACACCCCCGGGGGCCTTGATTCCTCGATGCGGGCCATGGTGCAGGGCATGTTGCAGTCGCCCGTTCCAGTCGTCGTCTTTGTCTATCCACAGGGAGGACGCGCGGCCAGCGCGGGGGTTTTCTTGGCGATGGCGGCGCACGTGGCGGTGATGGCGCCGGGCACGGACATCGGCGCCGCGCATCCGGTTTCGGTGGGCGGTGGGCAAATGCTGGGCGACATGGACGCTAAGGTAACGAATGAAGCGGTGGCCTACATTCGTAGTCTCGCCGAACTGCGGCAACGCAACGCTGAATGGGCAGAGCAGGCAGTTCGTTCCAGCCAGACAATGACCGCGCAAGAGGCTGCGAATGCGGACGTCGTGGACTTCATCGCTCGCGATGTCCCCGACCTGCTTGCGCAATTGGAAGGCTACCGCGTGCAAACGCCCACGTGGTCCAGGACGCTGGTGGTGCAGGGCGCCCCGTTGCGTGAGATGGAATACAACGTCGCGGAGCAGGCACTGAAGTTCATCATCAATCCGAATACGGCCTACCTGCTCTTCCTGATTGGGCTCTACGCCGTGATTGCCGAACTCTACAACCCGGGAGCAGTGGTGCCGGCTGTGGTAGGGGCCATCGCGATTGTCCTGGCGCTGGTGGCATTTGGGACCTTGCCCATAAACTGGGGCGGTGTGGCATTGCTGCTGGTGGCCGCGGCCTTGATTGCGTTCGAGGCGCAGAATCCGGGTCTCGGCGTACTCGGCTTTGGCGGCGTGGCAGCGCTGGTGTTGGGAACGCTGTTGCTCTATCAGCCGCTGACCGCACCGTTTGGCGGGCCGTTCTTTGTATCGCCTTGGGTGCTTGGCTTCATGGTAGCGCTCACCGTGGCTTTTCTACTCCTATTGGTGCGGATTGCCGCACAATCGCAGAACGAGCCTCAGCAATTCCGCGGTAAGCGGCGCATAGTTGGGCAAGAAGGTGTGGCGGTGACCGCGCTTGATCCCGAAGGCGTCGTGCGGGTGGGCGGTGAGGAATGGTCGGCACGCACCACGGGTACGGCGGTCGCAAAAGGCGAAATGGTTTGGGTCTATGACGTAGAGGGTCTTGCCCTGGTGGTAGGCCCGGCGCCGGAGATACCGGCACTGTCAACCTAATCGAGACCGGTTTCGTTTGGGATAAGGAGGTGGATCGGCAAAGTAGGACGGCTTACGACGGCGTGCAGTTTGTACAAAGGAGAGGGTCACGCGCTATGGACGGTCAATTCATCGCCTTAATAGTCATCATTGTAATTCTGTTTCTCTGGCTCGCGTACTCTGCAATTAAAATTGTGTCGGAATATGAACGGTTGGTTGTCTTTCGGCTGGGACGCGTGATGACCGATCCACGGGGACCGGGGCTTATCTGGCTCTGGCCGATTATCGACCGGCCGGTCCGCGTGGACTTTCGCGAGCAATTTCTCGAAATCCCACAGCAAAACTGCATTACCAAAGACAATGCCCCGATCCTCATTGACTTTCTCATCTATTGGAAGGTCACCGAGGCGACTGACAGCGTGGTCCAAGTGGCCAACTTCGCGGGAGCGTCGCAAGGCATTGCCACCACTACGCTCCGTGCCGTAATTGGTGACATTTCCTTGGACGACGTGCTCGCGAAGCGCGAGCAGATAAACACCGTCTTGCGTACGAAGCTCGATGAGGTTACCGCGCGCTGGGGAGTGAAGGTCACTACCGTAGAGATTCGCGAGATTGTGCCGCCACGCGAGGTGCAAGACGCGATGAACCGTCAGATGTCCGCCGAACGCAACCGGCGTGCCATGGTCACCGAGGCCGGCGGCCAGAAGCAGTCGGCAGTCCTGGTGGCTGAGGGCGCCAAACAGTCTGAAATCCTAAAGGCGGAAGGCGACCGTCAGGCAGTGATCTTGCGTGCCGAGGCGGAGAAACAGGCGCAATCGCTCCGCGCGGAAGGCTACGCAACCGCGATCGACCATGTCTTTCAGGTTGCGCAAACGGTGGACCCGAATACAATGCTCATTCAATACCTGCAGACGATCCAAAACATGGCTGAAAGCCCTTCGACCAAGTGGATCTTCCCGATGGAGTTAGCGACGTTAGCCGGCGGCTTGAGCGGTATTGTCGATTCAGCGCCGAATCAGCGGCACACCAATGGCAGCGGCTCTTGAGCAAGGTCGTACTGCAAAGTCTGCCCCAGACACAATTGGGGAGCAAAGCGGTTTGTTGTGGTCCGGTTGCGGTGGGGCGGCAGGCGCAGAGGCGTAGACTCGCCTCCGTTTCAGGGTGTCACGCGCCGTTCCCGCCGGTGACAACGCGCGCGGCGGCGAGCGCGTAGACCTTGGTGGCGGTCACCATTTCCGCGATGCTGATACGTTCGTCCGGCACCATGCGCCAGTTGCTGGGGCCGTAGACCACGGTTGGGATGCCGTGCCGCACGATGTCGGCTGAGTCGGTCACGTAGCTGCACACCGGTAGCCCCGTCGAGCTTGCGGGCGCTTCTCCCGTTACGTCGCGGTGGGCTTGGGCCGTAAGGGCTACCACCGGCTCCTTGGGGTCAATCCTGAATGGGCGTTGGTATACCAGGGTCTGGAGATCGGCGCGGAACTCCGGGTCATCCTCTGCAATGTCCGCCATCACCCGCTTGAAGTCTGCGGTGAGAGTGTCGGCGGTCATACCGGGAATGATGCGCACGTCGCCGCGGGCAGTGCAGCGGTCGGCAGTATGCGATGCCGCGGTGCCACCGCTGATTTGACCGACCACAAGCCGTGGCAGTCCTTCCAGAGCTTGGGCGGGATCGAACGTGAGGGCGTTCTCATCCAACGCGGCGAGCAGCTTGATCATCTTGCCCGTCGCATCCACGCCCCCCTCACGGCGGCTGATGTGCTCCGCTACTCCATGCGTCGTCAATTCGAATTGCCAGGCCCCGCCGTGGGCAAGTTGCAGTTGCAGTCCGGTAGGTTCGCCATTGATGGCCATGGCAAAGGGCCTATCGTTGGACTCAAGGAAGAACTTCGTGCCCAGTCCGCACACATCATGATGGATGACCGCGGAGACGACGAGGTCGCCGGAACGCTGCAAGTCCGCGCGCGCTACCGCTTCAGCCGCTTTCACCAGGCAGGCAACCGCTCCTTTCATGTCCGTGAGACCAAATCCATAGAGATTGCCGTCTTCCACATAAACATCATAGGGGTCCCGCGACCATTCACCGGCAGGCGCCCCGGTGTCGAGGTGGCCGTTGAATAGGAGATTGGGGCCGTTGCCGTTGCCGCGCACAACGCCGATTACGTTTGGCCTACCGGGGACGATATATTGCAGGTGTACTTCATCAAACGCGCCGGACTTGCGCATTTCCGCCGCGAGGAATTGCGCAATTTCACCTTCATTGGGAATTTCACTAGGGATGGTTGCCAGGCCGCCGGCCAAGGCAACGAGTTCAGCTTCGTCAATGTGGGCAAAGAGTTCGTCGGCTTGGATTTCCATAATCCCTCCGTATGCAGTCGGCATGCGTTGCTGAAATGGTTTGACTTAGAGGCAAGTATATCGCAGCGAGTTCCTAATCGTCCTAGGGTAAACAGTGGTTGCTCCCGCAGTTCAGCTCTCGAGGCGCAGAACACTGTGTATAATGGGCGCGGACAAGAAAGGGGAGCAGATGGAAATCGTCACGGTGCCGTCGTACGAAGATATGAGTCTGCGCGCGGCGGAAGTCGTCTGTGAGGCCATGCGCCAGAATCCTGATCTCGTACTGGTCCTGCCCACAGGCGCGACGCCGGTGGGGATGTACCGGGAGCTAGTGGCGGCGCATGAGCGGAGACAGGCTGACTTTTCGCGAGTGCGCACCTTCAATCTTGATGAATACCGCGGTCTCGCACCGGACCATCCCGCCAGCTACGCTGCGTTCATGCGGGAACATCTGTTTACCAAGGTCAACCTTGCTGGGCAGAATACGCACATACCACATGGCGTCGCGCCAGATCCTGAAGTTGAGTGCCGCAGGTATGAGGCGGCCATTGTCGAAGCGGGCCATGGCGACCTTGCGATTCTAGGCATCGGTCAGAATGGGCACGTGGGCTTCAATGAGCCAAGTTACAGTTTGCGGTCGACGGTACATGTTGCCCGACTCAGAGACGAGACCCGCCAGGTAGCGTTCGACACCTGGAGTGAGTCCGGTGACAACCCGTTTCCTGCCTTGGCCGACTTCCCCGATCACGCCCTGACTATGGGCATGGGCACGATATTGAAGGCAGAGCGCATCCTTCTGCTTGCCAGCGGCGCGAGTAAGGCCCGCGCCCTGTGTTTGGCCGTTACGGGAGCGCTCACACCGCAACTGCCTGCATCATTTCTCCAACTTCACCGTGACGTGACATTGTTGGTTGATAGCGAGGCGGCACGACTCCTCTAGGCGCATTGAAAGACTCCCGGGAGCCTGCCGCTTTACTGCCAACTACTCACCATTTAGACGGCTGCGCAGTTTGCGGGACTGGTGGAGTGCCGCTGAGGCAAGCATTAAGCAGGCAAGGCTAAATCTTCATTCTTGCTTGAGAGGGGACGTTCCGTAACTGGATCGACCTGGACGACAGTTCAGAATGGGGCTACGCGCTATTGGTTGAGCTTGCGCGGCAGATTAGCTTCTCCGCTTGGTGCGAGAGTTGCCGGCGGAAGAGGGCTGCGAAAGAGGACGCTGCGCAGGCTTCCCAGCACGGCGAGGATACTGCTGCGGCGTGGGTGCGGACTTCGTTACGGTAACGACGCAATGCGGCGCGGGTATTTCAGGTAGATTGAACGGCGAAACGCGCCGCTCGCGGCCGCCAAGCAGGTCGATTGCGTGGCTTGCTTCCTGCAGTTCCGAGTCAAGCGGCAGCGACTTGAATGCCACCAGCATACCGTTCTGCCTACAGAATGGCAGCGCAAGTTCAGCCACAGTTGCGAGACTGCCGACGCCCCGCACCGAGACGACGTCATACTGCTCGCGGTGCTGGGCCGCGTGCGCCAAGTCTTCCGCGCGTCCCCAATGCGCGGTCACGTTTCCCAGCGCGAGCGCTTCGATGACATGCTGCAGGAACCCCACCTTCTTGCGCGTTGCTTCGAGCAGTGTCACCGCGAGATGGGGGAAAGCGATAGCGAGGGGAATCCCGGGAATACCGCCGCCGGTGCCAACATCCAACAGCCGCAGTGCCGCGCTGCCGGTCGGAGTTGCGCACAGCCTGGGAGCGGCTATGACCGCCGCAATTGACTCAAGCAATAGCAGCCGTTCTGCCTGCGCAGGGTCTTGGATTCCGGTAAGATTGATCTGTCCCCGTTGGTCCAGAAGCAGTCCCAAATATGCGTGCAGGAGGCGGACTTGAGCGAGGTCGAGTGGAATGTTGAGGGCGGCGCACCGGGCGCGAAGCTCCGGCAGGGGTTGGGCGGAGTCTACCGGCAGAGCCGTTGATGGATATCTTGTGGTCACCGTGGCGAATGGAATACCTGAAGCAAGAGCAGCGGCCTGACGACGCGTGCGTCTTCTGCAATTCTATCGAGGGATCCGATGATAGGGCCAATCTCGTGCTGCACCGCAACACGTCGTGCGCAATCATCTTTAACCGGTATCCCTATAATAACGGACATCTCCTTATAGTGCCCTATCGACATATCGGCGACCTGGAAGGCCTTACGCCAGAGGAGAGCGCGAACGTCATGCACGTCGTCCGCTACGGCGTGCGCATCCTGCGCCACGCGTACCAGCCCCATGCGGTGAATGTCGGCATGAATCTCGGCGCCGCGGCCGGCGCGGGAATTCCTGATCACGTTCACATGCACATTGTGCCGCGCTGGGAAGGCGACACCAGCTATATGACGGTCTTCTCCGGCACGCGCGTAATTTCCGAGGTGTTGGAGGACACTTACGACCGACTTGCATCTGCAATGGTCGATTTGCCGTTTGAGGAATAGCGCGCCGGGTGCCGGATACCCCTAAGGGGAAGTGAGAGTTTATTCAGTGGAAATGCCGTCAAGGTGCGGCTGCGATACTTCGAAACTCATGCGCTATCGCGAGCGCTTCTTGCGCCGCGCCGGACGCTTGCGCCGCCTTCCTGAAGATTTCTTGTTCTTGTCGCTTGAGGAGTCCACTATCTGACCGGGCAACACCCGGAAGAGATACCAAAACGTCCTAATCAAGATGTAAATCTGCATAAAGGCGATCAGGACGAGCACGAAGCGGTAAGAAAGGACGCCCCATCCCGCCTGGCGGAGGAACACGGCAAACAAACCGAGGGCGTTGATGACCATGCTCG
Organism: Chloroflexota bacterium; assembly: GCA_965207135.1. GTDB lineage: Bacteria > Chloroflexota > UBA11872 > VXOZ01 > VXOZ01 > VXOZ01. Next base: position 1,164,130 of record OZ242272.1, read on the forward strand.
TGAGCAGCACTACCCGGACTGCCAAGCGGCGCACCGGAGTTTTGCCGAAGAGCATGCCGCTGATCAGATAGTAGACAAACGAGATTCCAAGGCCGGAGCCAAACCCCACGGAAAGCAGGGGAGCAAGTTGGCGATAGAAGGTCCCCGGGGGCCCGGGGGCTGCAAAGAGGTACTCAAAAAGGTTGAATGACACTACGCTGTGACCTCGTCGAAGACGGAGACCTCGTCGGAGACGGAGACCTCGTCGGAGACGGAGACCTCGTCGGAAACCTGGTCCATGACTGAGACCTCGCCTAATCTAGTGGACTCATCAGAGACCGCGACCAGGTCGAAAGTAACAGCTTCTTTGCGGCCGCCGGGCTCCGGCACCTGCAACTCGAAGTGCTCGATGACGCCAAAGTCGGGCGGGGGCCAGTACGCCAGCCAGACCTTGCCGACAATGAATTTGCGGGACAAGAACCCCCATTCGCGGGAATCCCGGCTGCCGCGCCGGTTGTCGCCCATGACGAAGAAAGAGTCAGCAGGGACCGTCTGGCTGGGCAGTTCGTCACGATTGGAGAAACCCGCAAGCTGCGCTCCCTGATTGATATAAGGCTCAATGACTTTCTCGCCGTTTATATAGACTACGCCCTGGCGAATTTCGATAGTGTCACCCGGAATGGCAATTATGCGCTTTACGAATTGTTCCGACGGATCGTTTGGGTAATTGAACACGATGATGTCACCGTGCTGTGGTTCAGAGCGCACATACGCGAGCTTGTTGACCAAGACAAACTCGCTGTGGTGCAGCGTGCCATACATGCTACTTCCTTCAACGCGGTAGTTCTGTACCGCAAGGCGGGTGCCAAAGAAGATGATAGCGGTGAGAAGGAGAGTCTGGAGGACTTCCTTAGCGAACGATTTCGTAGCTCTTTCCTCCGGTGTCAGTGACTGAATTCACCACACAGCATATCATTGCGAAACGTCTGCCACGCCTCGCAAACGTGCCGCGCGGTCGGCCCTGCAGTGACCGTCAATTGCAAGGAATTGGCACAAGAGTATGCGACCCATCCGGACCCGGCTGCGACTACACCGAAGAAACAAGAGATAAGCCCTTGCTTTGGCTGGAGAATCCAAGTCCTCTTTCGCGCAATGACAGCGCGCTGTTACGCGCGACAATGATATGGTCTACAAGCTCGATGCCCAAGACCCTGCCGGCCTGTGCCAATTGGGACGTCATTGTGACGTCATCGGCAGAAGGGGTCGGATCACCGCTTGGGTGATTGTGCGCCACCAGCACGGAGGCGCAGTTGGCGCGCACAGCTTCACGAAATACCTCCGCGGGTCGTACCGCAGTTTGGTTCAGGGTACCACGGTAGAGAGTTACTTTGCCCTCGACGTGATTCTTGGTGTCAAGCAGGACAACTAGGAACTTTTCTTGCTCCTCATCGACGAAATCGGGCACCAGGTAATTCATGGCATCGGAAACTGAGCGAAGTGTAGGACGTTCGGGTTGGGCGCCTGCAGCAGCCCGCCGGCCGAGTTCCAGCGCTGCTTTCAGTTGCGCAACTTTCGCCTCGCCGAGACCGGGGAACTGGGTCAACTCGCGAAAGCTGGTGCGGGCCAAGCCACTGGCCCCGCCATGTCCGTCCAATAGCCTCTGTGCGAGCGCTACGACGGAATTCTCCCGTGTACCGGTGCGTAGAATTATTGCGAGAAGCTCGGCGGTCGAGAGATGTGCCGGACCCAGGTCGCGCAACCGCTCGCGAGGTCGTTCGGATGCCGGCCACTCACGGACCGACAGCCGGGCAGCCTCCGCTGCATCAGTTGGCGGCGGCAGTGGCTTGCTCTCAGTTTCTTGGTTGGCGTTGGGCGGCACGGTCAATGTGGCTGATTTCGTTCAATGTGAGCGCGAGAATGAGGAAGAATGCCGTTTGCCTCCGTAAGGTCATTTCCGGATGGACTAGTGGACCGGTGTGCCGCAATAGGCGCAGACGTTCCACTGCAAATCGGCTAGGTTTCTACAGCCGGTACAGCGAATTCTGAGTTCAGTTTGGCACATTGGGCACAGCATGTAATCGTCCTCCACACGTTGCCGGCAATTGGGGCAGTGCGACCAACTCTCACTCTCTACGAGGTAGCTCTCTTCTTCAAGGGCCAGCACGTTTGCCTCCGCGAGAGTCTCTTTGGGACGGAGAAACAGGTAGAGGATGAGACCGAACACGTTGAAAGCCAGCACGAGCAGGACTGAGAAGAGTTGCACCAAAATGTCGCTCGTCCGCGTGCGAATGTCGTAGTACGCCCATATAGCAAGCGCAACCCAGAGCGCGAGAATGTACGCGATAAGGAAGGCAAGCACGTAGTTCAGGATTGTGGCAATAGTCTCCATCAATGAAACCCTTGGCGGACGTACATAGGCAGATATCTACGTATTGTACCAGCCATTAGAAGGCCGCACTAGGCGCGGTGTTGCATGGGCTCTGGGAAACGCTGGGAGACTCTCACATGGCGAGTTGAGGGGGCTGCATGCCATGCGGTTGGCGAGCCGAACGGAACCGGCGCTCGCGCAATTCAAGAGTGGCATGCTTCCGCAGCAAACGACAAAGACCGAGTATTTGGGTGAATGCCGCGAGGCGAGGACTAAAAGGAGTAGCTGAGAACGCGGTACGTTTCGCTGCCGGCGGGTGTTTTCACAGCAACGGTGTCTCCGGCATGTTTCGTTAGCAGACTTGCGCCCACAGGCGAGAGGTAGGAGATGCGGCCTTCGAGCGGGTCCACCTCCGATGGGCCAACGAGCTGGTAGGCAATCGTCTCGCTGCCGTCGGTCAGCTCAAGCTCTACGCGCATGCCAATCTTGATACCGGCATCTGCATCGGAGGTAGCCCCCGCTCCTGCCGACCGTGCTTCATCTTCGGTTATCGAGCTCGTGCGGAGGGTCTGCTCCAATTCGCGGATGCGAGCTTCCATCATGCCTTGCTGGTACTTGGCTTCGTCGTAGGCGGCATTCTCGCGCAGGTCGCCATCCTTGATGGCCTCATGGAGCAGGCGGCTGATGCGCTCGCGTCCTTCACCCTTGAGCTTATCTAGTTCAACAGTCAATTCAGCGAAACGATTCCGGCTAATGAATGTAGTACCGGTTTGCGCGGCCGCGGCGCGCGGGTCGCTCTTTATGCTGCGTTTCGTAATACGTAGCCCGGTGGCAGGATTGTTCTCCACCCAGCCGGTCTTGAGCGCGTAGGCGAAGAACCTGCGCAACGCGCTTGCACAAGGTTTTGGATCAGCGGCCGATCCCGTAACTTGCTCAAGGTAGGTTTGGAGTTGATGGGGGTAGATTGCTGCAATTCTAATGTCGAGACCGCACCAGCTCACGAACTTGCGGAGATGCTGAGCCTCTTCATCGCTCAGTTTTGCCACGCCAACAGTTTGCACGTACTGCGTGAACAGTGGGCCCAACCGCTCGGAATCCTGTACAGTCATTGCTTCTCCAAGCTACTTGCAGTCAACCGTTATTGCGATCCGCCGCGGATGAAGGGTGCCGAAGGAGGGATTCGAACCCTCACGAGCACAAGGCCCACTACGCCCTGAACGTAGCGCGTCTTCCAGTTCCGCCACTTCGGCGTTGCGCCTCTTCAGCGAGATTCTATCACGAGGCAGGGGGGCGAGCAAGCTGTATGTGGCTGCTATTGGACTGTATCGCCTGTCTGAGACGTGAGTTCCGTAAAGTGTGCGAAGAGGGTTGCCGGCAAGCCCGTAGGCAGCCCTGTGCGGGGATCGACCGTGAAAGGCAACTCAGTCGCGAGTGCCTGCGTTGCCGCCAGCGCCACCGGCAAGAAGCCGGCGCCGGCATGCTGCTTGAGAGCCGCCGCGACCGCTTGGTGAATCATCTCCACGACGGCGATGCTGTCCTGCACGGTCTTTTCCGCTTCTTGGCCGCTGCGCAGAGCATCGCGAGACGCTTGGGACCAGAGGTAGCGGTGGGCGAGCGCGAGAGTCTCGACGTTCAGCGATGCGAGCCGCCGCATAGACTGCGCATACCGGCGTGCCGAGTAGTAGAGTGGAAACGTGCCCGGCTTGCTGCCCTGGCCTTGCACGGCGTCGCCGGCAAAGGCGATGCGCTTGGCTTCCCAATGATAGGCAATGCTTCCGGGCGAGTGGCCGGGAAGATGGACAACACGGAATTGAACGTCATCGCCGAGGTCGACGATTTCGTCATCTTCCAGTACGCGATGCACCGCAGAGGGGCCGGTGACCGTGTGCAGGAACTGGGCGCGCCGCGCTGAGAGGTCCTGACCGAGCACGTGCGTGTCGGCGTGCCAAATGTAGTCCATGTGCGCTTCCAAGTCTTCCACGAGAAAGGCGTCCTCACGGTGCATGTAGACCTGTGCCCGCGTCTGGTTGAGCAGCGCGTGGTTGCCGCCCATGTGATCTTGGTGCCCATGGGTGTTCAGGATGACGTCAATATCGCTCAACTGCAAGCCGAGCGACTGCAGGGCCGGTTCCACGTAGTTTCGCGGCGTGTCCGATGCGCCGGTATCGATCAGGGCACGGGTCGGCGCATCGATGAAAAAGAGCTCGACAATACTATCCCAATTCCAAATCGCCGTAATTCGATGAATTCTGGGGTCTTGCGCCAACGTTGCTATTGCCATGCCATTCCTTCCTACCCTGGCTCAACGTGAGAAGTACGTTGAGTCTAGCACAGTGTTGGCGGGGATTGGGGGAACAAGTACAATTGAGGTAGGTATGCCCCCCAGGGAAGGAGCGGATTGATGGCTGTCCCGGACATAGCTGCGCGTACAGAATTGCTCAAGGGTGAATCGGCATTTGCTGTGCTCGCGCGTGCACGCAGACTGGAAGCGGCCGGCAAAGACATCATCCACCTGGAAATCGGTGAACCCGACTTTCCCACTCCCGAAAATATTGTGGAGGCCGGAATCCAGGCGTTGCGGGACGGCCATACGCACTATGGCCCCACCCCAGGCTTGATGCCTTGCCGCGAGGCCATCGCGCACTATGTGCAGCAGGGCTGGGGGGTTGAGACTTCGCCCGAGAACGTAGTGGTGACCCCGGGGGCGAAACCCATCGTCTTCGCCAGCATCTTGGCCACGGTCAACCCTGGCGACGAGGCAATCTATCCGGACCCCGGTTTTCCAACGTATGACTCGATGCTGCGCTTTGCGGGCGCGACCAGAATTCCGCTTACTCTCTATGAAGAGCGACAGTTCCGCTGGGACCTTGACGAACTACGGGACAGCATCACGGACAAGACCCGGCTGATTATTCTAAATGCGCCGCATAATCCAACCGGCGGTGTGTTCTCAGCGGAAGAATTGGGGGCGATTGCCGATATGGTGCGCGGCAAGCCCATTTGGGTGCTGAGTGACGAAATCTACAGCCGCATCATCTATGAAGGCTCCCACGCGTCTATCCTGGCCCATCCGGGAATGCAGGACCAGACGATCCTGCTGGACGGCCATTCGAAGACATATGCGATGACGGGCTGGCGCTTGGGGTACGGCGTGATGCCAGTTCCCCTGGCGGAGAAGATCGGGCTCATTTTGAACAATGCCACTTCATGCACGGCGAGCTTTACGCAAATGGCGGGTATTGAGGCGCTTTCCGGACCGCAAGATTCGGTAGATGCGATGGTGGCAGAGTTCCGCCGCCGCCGCGACGCCTTTATTGGCGCGCTGAATGCGATTGACGGATTATCCTGCATGGTGCCACAGGGCGCGTTCTACGCGTTTTGCAACGTGAAGCAGCTCGGCGTTGGCTCCGCGCGACTGGAACGCTACTGGCTGGAGGAGGCGGGCGTGGCCTCGCTTTCCGGCACGGGCTTTGGTGAAGGCGGCGAGGGTTATGTGCGCTTCTCGTTTGCGAATTCCCTCGAGAACTTGATGGGAGCGGCGGCACGTATCGAGGCCGCCATGCCCGGCGTCCAGGCGCTTAGGGAATCCAGTTCCTGAGATGCACGGGTATACGCAATGAACATATAGGCCCGCCAGCGCGTAACTGACTGTTTGTTGCATTCAAGCAGGCGCAGGATTCAATCCTACGCTACTGGAACGTCGACTCTGCCTGGTAGCTGCGCACCTACGTCCACTCCAGAATCACGCCCATCGCGTCCTCTGGGCGTGCATATAACAGGTCAAAAGCCTCTTTGGCCTGGTTGCCAGGGAAGTGATGGGTGATTAGGGGTGCGGCTTTGACAAGGCCGCTGGAGAGCGCCCGCATTGAAGTTCGCGCCATGGCGCCGACGTCGGTATCCGGCAGGTAGCCCCCAATCAAGCGCTTGCGCATCATCTTACTGGCGTCGAGCGGCAACGGCGCGTCGTGATAGAGGCCGATTAGTTGCAGGAGACCGCCTGCGATCAACATATCTTGCGCTTGCTGGAATGATGTGATGCCGGCGCGGCCGCCGACACAATCTATCACGATGTCGGCCCCGTTGCCGTTGGTGCGCTCGCGGACTGCCGCCACGGGTTCGTGGGCGCTGCCGTCGATGATCTCTCCGATATTCAGCCCTCTTGCAAGGTCGCGCCGCAAGGGCAGCATGTCCACCCCGCAGAGTTGCTCAGGCAGGAAGCGGGTCGCGGCTTGCATCACCAGGTTACCCACCAAACCCAGGCCAAGAATGACCACTGTGTGTTGCGGCAGAATGCCGGCCGCGGCAGTCCAACCCAAGGAGCTGGTGACGAGCGGCTGGAAAGTACCGTTCTCAAAGGGAATGTCGTCCGGCAGCGGCACAACGCGCCTGCGCGCCACGGAACTTGTGTCACCGATCGCGTATTCAGCATGTGGGGCAGTGCAGGCAACGCGATCGCCGGGCGCAAAGTCCGTGACGTCGCTCCCAACCTTGGCGATTACGCCTGCCGTGGAGTAGCCCATGGAGCCTGGGTCCACCGGACCGGGCATGACGTAGCGCCGCCAGAGTTCCGAGCCGCGGCTGATCAGGCTGGCATGGACGCGAACGAGGACCTCCTGCGGGCCGAGATCGGGTATCGGCACTTGCTCCATGACAATGTTGCCCAGGCCCTCATGCTTGGCAACGCGCCACATCATATCAGACATATCCTTATGTGCTCCCAACTAAGAGGCTTTCACTAATGTAGATAGTTTCCGCATTGCTTTCAACCGTGCCGGACCAGTTTTGCGGCGCCGCTCCGTACACGTCACTATCGCAAAAGCGGAAATCTATCTTCTTGCTTGTAAGCTACGTCTAGAGCATGTAAACGCGGTGGTGCATAGTATTGAATTAACAATCAAGCGCTCTTGTATTATGCCGCATTGACAATTGGTTTGCGCGATACCCATTCAACCGCCCTGAATTCCTCGCTGTCGCTCGGGATGACAATGGCCGCTCGCAAGTCTCTATCCCGGCGTGTACTTTGGCTGGCTTGCGGCGTGGCCGTGGCGGATGAAGCGCAGACCGTGGTTGGTCAAGGGCAGCTCGACCCGCGCGCCGCCCCGGCGGTGCGACTCGATCATGCCGAAGATGATCTGGGTGTTCCAATATGCGACCTCCGCGCCGCCGCGGGTCGGCTCGCCCGTGTCAAGCGCAGATACGATGTCCTCAACGAGGATCAGGGTCGAACTCTTCTGTTCGAATTCGAGATTTGGCCCGTCCTCCGACGAGTCCATGTCTTTGCTGCGCGTACGAAATTCCACGCCGTTATTCAACGCCGCAATCATACCTCTTTCGCATATCGCCTCGACCTCGGCACGTCTGGAACTGTCCAGCCCATAGCCGAGGACGCCGTTTTCGAACATTATGGTGCCTGTGCCCGCCGGGTCCTGCAGTATTTCGGTGCCCGCTACGAGCTCATCAAATTGAAAGACATAGGCCTGCACCCATTGCGGCTTTACGTCGTTGTTGAGAAACATGAATAGGTCGATGAAGTGACTAAATCCATTGAAGAATTGACCAGTTGAGAAGTTGACCAAAGTGCGTAAGTCGCCAAAGTCCCCGGAGTGAATCTTGGCATGCATTGCCGCGAACCCATAGTGCCAGCGTCGGTTTGTGCCCATGCTGAAGGCGACGTTGTTGGCGCGCACAGCATCGCGGATGGCTTCAGCCTCCGCAACCGAGGCACAGAGCGGTTTTTCAACATAGAGCGCACGGACACCCGCCTCGATGGCATGCAGAATTATTTCGCAACGCTGTTCCGGCTGCGTGGTGATGCTGAGGATGTCGGGCTGTTCGTTAGCAATTAACTCGCGGTAATCGGTGTACCAATGATCTGATCCCACGTTGTAGCGTGCGCCAAACTTCGCCAGCACTTCCGAACGAAGGTCAGCGCCCGCCACGAGATCGGTGCGTGGACAGGCCTCATAGCCCGCGGCGTGGGAATATGGCAGCGGTATCGAGGGTATGCCTTGGTGTTCATTGTCTATGAATGCTCCCATGCGGCTACAGCCGATAAGCGCGGCGCGGTATGTCTTTGCCATAGTTGAGACCCCTCAGATGAATCGTTGCGCAGTGGCAGCAGTTATGGATGTCACGGCACCGGAATCTTGGCCATTCTATCGTCGCTGTCGAAGGACAGACGAAGCCAGAGTCCGTTGTTCCCACGAAAGCGGGAACCCATCTTATTTGCTATGCCAGATTGAGCTTGGACCATAGATTAGCGCCCGTATACAAGATCTAGCGTACCCTCCTGAAATTTGCCATTCATCCACGCCACCATTTAGGATTCAGCGGCCTATCGCTCGACCAGCCAAGATCCCCCACTGTCGCGGGGAATGACTGAGGCCGGTTGCATGGCTCTAGCCGGGTGCGTACTTCGGCTGGCGGGCCACGTGGTCATGACGGACAAAGCGCAGGTCGTGGTCGGTCAACGGCAGTTCCACCCGTGCGCCCCCCTGACGATGCGACTCGATCATGCCGAAGATAATCTGCGTGTTCCAATAGGCCACGTCAGCCCCTCCACGAACTGGCTCACCCGTGTCCAGCGCGTGCACAAGATCGTTGACGAGGTTCAGGGTGCTGCTTGCCTCATCAAAGTCCAGATTTGGCCCGTCTGCTGAAGAGTCCGGCGCCTGCGTGCGCGTGCGAATTTCTGCGCCGTTGTTCAACGCCGTTATTACACCGTTGCCGCACACTGCCTCGAACTCGGTGCGTCTGGAACCGTCAAGCGCATAGCCCAAGACGTCGTTCTCAAACATCATGATGCCCGTGCCCGCGGGATCGTCGCGCACTTCCGTGCCCACGACGAGCTCGTCAAAACGAAAGACGTAGGCCTGCACCCATTTGGGCGTGACATCGCTATTGAGATACAGCAGGAGATCGAAGAAGTGACTCGCCGTATTGAAGAAGTTCCCCGTAGAAAAAATGGTAAGCGTACGGAGGTCGCCGAAGTCGCCCGAGTTGATTTTGGCGCGCATCGCCGCAAAGCCGTTGTGCCAGCGGCGATTGGTGCCCATGTTCAAGGCTACGTTGTTGGCACGGACAGCGTCGCGGATGGCTTCGGCCTCCGCTACCGTTGCGCAGAGCGGTTTTTCCACGTAAAGCGCGCGGACGCCTTGCTCAATTGCATGGAGAATAATCTCACAGCGCTGCTCCGGTTGCGTGGCTATGCTGAGTATGTCCGGCTGCTCATTGGCAATCAAGTCGCGGTAGTTCGTATACCAGTGATCGGCACTCACGTTGTAGCGGCTGCCAAACTGCTCCAACACGTCCTGTCGCAAATCAGCGCCGGCAATCAAATCGGTGCGCTCACACGCCTCATACCCAGCAGCGTGTGAGTAGGGAAGCGTAATTGAGCGACTTGACCTCACTTCGTTGTCTATGAAAGCTCCCATGCGGCTACAGCCGATAAGCGCTGCGCGGTAAGTCTTTGCCATCCTATCTACTCCTCATGCTTACGGGCCACCTGATGTCACTTAGTCTAGACTGCTCTTCTGACCGAAACTTCCGACGACATCTACATAATTTGTAGCCGAATTTAGTTACCGGATGCCGCCTCTCACTGTCATTCCCGCGCAAGCGGGAATCTATCTTCTCCTTGTCTCTGGACCCCGGCCAAAGCCTGAGTGACAAACCATCGGCCGGAATGACAGGCAATCTACAATCGCGCCAAAGCATTCGCCTAGATTTCCCCAGTGCGGAGGTTTCCAATCGGCTGAAATTGTTGCGAGTTAATGCGCCGGACACTAGCCGCCCGGAATATACAGGCTCCGATCGGCGACCGGCAACGAAACGCGCGCACCGCCCTGTAACGAAGAATACGCTACGCCAAATTGGGCTTCCACGGTCTGCATGACGCGGTCGATGTTGCCGTCGGTCCGTTCGCCGGTCTCCATTTCACGGATGAGATTCCGGATGTTTGTTACGGTAGGCCCATCCCCGATAGCATGGATGATCGTCTCCTCCAATTCATCGCCGCGCCGCAACGGCCGCTGGATGCGGGTGTTGATGCCGTTGTCCAAGGCGAGCGCCCGTCCCTCTGTGCCGCGGACTTCCACATCAAACGGTCCCGGCGTGGGAATGAAGTAGCTCTCCTGGCCGGTCTCGTAGCCGATGCGGAAGAAGTCGACCATTGGGTCGGCAATCTCCTGGCCTTGCTTCGGCACGAACGCGTGTTTCTCGGCGTCGTAGGGCGCGGAAGCGCGTTCGTTACTCCTGACGCTGGCATCGCTCGGATCCACCAGGCGTCCTTCTACCCACGTCGGCTTGGGATCGCCCAACAGCATGTTGGCAGCATCGATGGTATGCGGATGGTGCTTGATAATGTCCGTGCGAAAGTACACAAAGGCATGCAGCGGTTTGCCGATGGCGCCGTCTAGAATGGCGGCGCGCAGCCGCTTGTAGGCGTCATGATGGCGGCGCTGGGTGCCCCAATTGAAGGCAATGTTGTTACGCGTCACGGTCTCGCGGATGCGGTCGGCCTCTGCGAGCGACGCGCACAGTCCTTTCTCGGAAAAGATGCCCCGCACGCCATGCTCGGCGCAAAAGATGATGGGTTCCGCGCGGGCGAACGAGGGCGTGGTGACGCTTACAATGTCCGGCTTCTCCTTCTCGATCATTTCACGGTAATCGAGATAGCCGTTGGTGAAGTTGAAACGCTTGCAGAATCGTTCCAGCCGTTCCTTGCCGCGATTGGCAACGGCTACAACGGTAGTTTCCGGCATGGACGCATAGCTGGGATAGTGGCCGTAGGGCGTCATGAAGCCGCGAATGTCTTGCTCGTCTTCAATGAGGCCGCCCATACGGCCGGTGCCAATAATGGCGACCCGATACTGTTTGCTCAAAGTTCCACTCCCGGCCACTGGTCGTCGCTGGCGGTGACGTCTACGACAATGCCATCGGGATCTTCCACCTTGAACGAGCCGGACGGCGGCTTTGACGGATCGTAGGAGTACTCTTGGCCCTCACTCACGCCTTCCCAGAAAATCTCATAGCCCAGGTCGGCGAGGCGCGTGGCAGCCTCCGCCAAGTCCGAGACCTTTACACCGATGTGCAAGTAGTCGAGCATGCCGGACACGTGATCCGGGCGGTCGGGTCCTTCGTGTTGGAAAACCCGGAAATTGTGGTAGCCGTCGCTGAGATCGTAGCCATGGTGGAGTTCGTTTACTACTTCAAGGCCGAGCGCGTCGCGCCAAAAGTGAATCGTCTTGTCAATGTCGCTGGCGCGTACACCTACGTGAACCAAAGTCGATGCCATAGCATTCCCCTCCCCTTCTGAGAAGTGCGAACATACTCTTCGCACTGCGTTGACGGGTTGTTTCCGTTAGTATAGCGTCCCGTCGCGAGGGCTGCATACCACAAACAATCGAGGATGGCCTTGCAACTCAATCCAAGCGAATGAAATTGCTGGAACCTCCAGCCACTTTGCGGCAACCCGCTTTCTACGCGGACGTGATGAACCGGGCCAGAGCGGAATACACTTGCTCGCACAGGGCGTGCTCGGACATGCCCGCGATTGCCGGTTGGTGAGAGGTGACATAGCCCTGATAGTCGATGGCGGAGAGCCCTTCAAAAAATCTGGGCATGTCAATTCCTGCGGAGTCGCCAATCACCAGTCGTTCGTAGCGAATCGTGCCGTGATTGGTCTCGACGGCTGAATCGCCACTTGCCGTGACGCGCAAGTTCTGAACGTAGACATTGAAGACAGATGGGCCGAGCCGCGCCAGGGTCGCGGGACCATAGTCCTCGCCACAAAGCGCAAAGTTCGCCGGTTCGACGATGAGGCCAAAGTTGGCTCGGTCGATACGGTCGATCATTTCACGGCAGCCGGCGGCAGTTTCGAACGGTGTCCGGGTATGGGTCTGTTGCGCGAGGCGAATGCCGTACTCGCGCGCTTCATCGGCTGCTCGCTGCGCCCCTGCTATGTCAGCTTCCGTCTTTACGCCTACGCGAATGAGGTCTGCGCCGAGGACGTGGGCACGCTCCAATATTGGGCCGAGACTGCGCAACAGCGCGCCCGCATCCAGCACGCTTCCCTCTCGCGGCACACGAGCGTCCGCGGTGACCATCGAGGCGGCCAGTCCGTGCCCATCGAGGATGGCGCGCATCTCGTGGACGCGTTCCAGCGGAGTTGTGCTCGCAAGGTGGGTGGGCCGCACGCAGACCGCCTGGAAGCCGACGCGGGCGGCAAGCTGGGCCAAGCCGCTGAAGTCTAGCGAGGCGTGGTCCTTGACGTCTTCGGCTTCAGCGATGCGGCCCGAAAGCGATAGTTTCACTTGCGTCTCCAAGGCCACACAATACAGCGCTGCCTAAGTGAACATACTATACTCCGCAGGCAGCGACGCAACAAACAGCTAACGAGTGATATATCGGTGGCGGCGCGGTGTTGTCTCGTGTTGAAGTGAGTGGTTTATAGTATCCTCTACTGAGAACACTGCGTGAGCCTCAGGCTTGTATTGAGATTGTTGGTACGTAATCCGAGGGAATTGATGAACACTGTGAATAGCTTTGACAGCCAGTCAACGTTTTCTGTCGGTGGGAACGCCTATACGATCTATCGTCTTGCGGCGCTAGCGCAAGCGGGCGTTGGCAATGTGGCGCAGCTTCCTTTCTCGATTAAAGTGTTGCTCGAGAGTTTACTGCGCACCGAGGACGGGCATTCGGTGTTGCAGGATGACGTGGTCGCGCTGGCGAACTGGGACCCGCACCAAGCGGATGCGCGGGAGATCAATTTCACCCCGGCGCGGGTGATCCTGCAGGACTTTACCGGCGTACCTTCGGTGGTTGACTTAGCGGCGATGCGGGAAGCAATCAGCGACCTGGGGGGCGATCCCGATCGCATCAATCCCCTGCAACCGGCCGATCTCATCATCGATCATTCGGTGCAGGTGGACGTGTATGGTACTTCGGAGGCCTTTGCGATCAACGCCCAGCGGGAGTTTGCCCGCAACCAAGAGCGCTACGCCTTTCTCCGCTGGGGCCAGAAGGCGTTTGACAACTTTAGCATCGTTCCGCCGGATACGGGCATCGTGCATCAGGTCAACTTGGAGTATCTCGGGCGCGTGATTTTTGCCGGCATGCGCGCCGGCGAACTGGTAGCCTATCCAGACTCGCTCGTGGGAACGGATTCGCACACGACGATGATCAACGGACTTGGCGTGCTCGGCTGGGGCGTGGGGGGCATCGAGGCCGAGGCGGTGATGCTCGGCCAGCCCATTTCACTCTTAGTGCCGGATGTGGTCGGCTTTCGCCTGAGCGGCCAGCTCCCTGAAGGTGCGACCGCCACCGACCTCGTGCTCACGGTAACGCAGATGCTGCGGGAGCGGGGTGTTGTCGGCAAGTTCGTAGAGTTTTGCGGTCCCGGCATGGCATCGCTGAGCTTGCCGAACCGCGCCACCATTTCGAATATGGCCCCGGAGTATGGGGCTACGGTGGGCATGTTCCCGGTGGATGATGAAACCCTTCGCTACTTGCGGCTGACGGGACGCGATGAAGATCTGGTCCAGCTTGTCGAAGCGTACTGCAAGGAACAGGGGATGTTCTACCGTCCCTCAGATCCTGAGCCGGAATTCTCCGATACCTTGGAGCTTGACTTGTCAGTGGTTGAACCAAGCCTGGCCGGTCCCAAGCGTCCCCAAGACCGGGTGCCGTTGCACGGCGTGCGGCAGAGTTTCCTTGAGGCGTACCCGGAAAAGTTTGCGCAGACCAACGGCAATGGCGCCGCGGGCGGAAACGGCGCGGCGGGTGCGGCTACGCAGGTTGGCGGCGCGGTTGCCGTTGCGGATCCGGCCGCAAACGTTGACGTCTCGCTGGACGGCGTGCCCGCCAGAATTGGCGAGGGCGCGGTGGTTATTGCCGCGATTACGAGTTGCACGAACACTTCCAACCCCGCCGTGATGATTGGCGCGGGTCTCCTGGCGCAGAAGGCCGTCGCGGCCGGCATAGGCCGCAAGCCATGGGTGAAAACAAGCCTCGCCCCGGGTTCGCGAGTGGTCATGGACTACCTGGAAAAGCTGGACTTGGTGCCGCATCTGGAAGCGCTTGGGTTCCATTTGGTGGGCTATGGTTGTACCACTTGCATCGGCAATAGCGGTCCGCTGGCTACACCACTGGAAGAGACTATTAGCGATCATGAGCTGGCAGTGGTGGCAGTGTTGAGCGGCAATCGCAACTTTGAGGGCAGAATTCACCCCTTGGTGCGGGCCTCATACCTTGCCTCACCGCCGCTCGTCGTGGCTTACGCGCTTGCGGGCACGGTCAACACAGATCTCACGAACGACCCCATCGGGTACGATGGTTCCGGCCGGCCGGTTTACCTGAGCGACATTTGGCCCAGCCAGCGTGAAATTGCCGATGCGATGGCGCGGGTGGTGGATGCGGAGATGTTCCGCCAGCAATATGACAAAGTCTTCGAAGGCATGTCGGAATGGGAGACGCTGGCAGTGCCTGAAGGCACTCTTTTCGAGTGGGATCCGGCGTCTACCTACGTGCGCCGGCCGCCGTTCTTTGCGGATATGGAGGCTGAACCGGGGAATCCGTCGGATATTGCGGACGCCCGGGTGCTCGCCGTACTCGGTGACTCGGTGACGACCGACCACATTTCTCCGGCAGGCTCAATCGCAAAGGACAGTCCCGCAGGCGAATATCTCATCGACCAAGGCGTACGGCCCCGGGAGTTCAACTCCTACGGTTCACGGCGCGGCAATCACGAAGTCATGATGCGCGGCACGTTCGCCAACGTGCGGTTGCGCAATCAACTCGTGTCGCGGGAGGGCGGCTGGACGCTCCACCTCCCTGACGAATCCGAGACGACAATCTATGACGCGGCTATGCAGTACCTGCAGGACGGGGTGCCGCTCGTGGTGCTCGCGGGCAAAGATTATGGCATGGGTTCCAGCCGCGACTGGGCCGCCAAAGGGCCGCTGCTCCTCGGCGTGCGCGCCGCGATTGCCGAAAGCTACGAACGCATCCACCGCAGCAACCTTATCGGCATGGGCGTGCTGCCCCTGCAATATGAGGAGGGTGAGACGGCGGAGTCGTTGGGTCTTACCGGCAAAGAGACGTTTGCGATTGAGGGCATTGCCGAGGGGTTGGCGCCGCGCAAGACACTAACCGTGCGCGCGCGCGACGCCGCCGGCAACGAGAAGACATTCACCGCAACCGCGTGTATCAATACACCGATTGAGGTGGACTATTACCGTCACGGCGGGGTGTTGCAGTACGTGCTGCGCGATTTGCTTGCCGGCGGCGGTAACGGCGGGGCGGGATAGAGTCTAACGGGTGCTCGTGGAAGTCCTCTTGTAAACTCTACAGTTTGCACTGGGCTTGGCGAAGGGCCGAACGTGGTGAGATAGGGACGAGGCGCAGCCGTGTTTCTGCGCAGGCTTTTGGCGTAATCCAAAGTCTCCCGTAGCAGAGACTTGGCGCTCAGCAGGCTGTTTGCGCGCTTGGGCATTGGTTGAGTGACCGGTTGCAGTTTGATTGCCTGGATAGCACTTTCCGTGGGAGCTTGAATAACCGATGCGAATAGCGATTCTTGAGATTAGCCACTGGCACGTGCCCCTCTACCTGCCTGCGTTTACGGAGCTCGGCATCACGCCG
This sequence comes from Chloroflexota bacterium, assembly GCA_965207135.1. Lineage (GTDB taxonomy): Bacteria > Chloroflexota > UBA11872 > VXOZ01 > VXOZ01 > VXOZ01. The sequence goes on from OZ242272.1 coordinate 1,180,115, forward strand.
GTGGCGGTTTCGGACGAGCAGCCGGGCTACGCAGAACGATTTGCCGGGCAATACTCCGGCTGCACGCCGTACGTGGATTACGCGGAATTACTGGAGAAAGAGCGGCCCGACTTCGTCTTTGCCTTCGGGCGTTACCGACTGCAGCCCGAAATCGCTACCAATCTCCTTGAGCGGCGCATTCCCTTTGTAATTGAAAAGCCGCTCGGCACGGACGCAAGTCAATTCAACCGGCTGATTTCACTTGCAAAGCAGAATGACGTTTTCGTTGCCATTCCGCTTACAAACCGCGCCGCGCCCTTTTCTCAGGCGGTCATGGAGTTGCGTGCCAGCGGACGCATGGGGCAAATTCGGCACGGTCACTTTCGTTACGCCGGGGGCCCGGTGCAACGCTACGTAGACTCCGGCTGTCCGTGGATGCTCAAGGCGGAAGAGTCCGGCGGTGGCGCGCTGCGCAATCTTGGCGTACACTATGCAGACCTCTTTCGCTGGTTTACGGGCAGCAAAGAGGTGCGTGTGGGCTCCGCCCATCTGCGCCGCATCACGCCGGGAATTCCGGTTGAGGAGTACGCCAACGTGACGTTGTGCGGTGACGATGACGCTTTTGCCAATGTGGAGATAGCCTATACATACCCTGCGGATGCCGCCGACGTGGCCTGGAACGTGAGCGACGGCAAGACCTACGTGACGTATCGCGATGGCGCCACGTGCATCATCACCGAGGACGGCGTTGAGGAACGCGGCGGGCACTCGGTGCCGGGTCTCTATCAGGACTTTGTGAAGGACACGCTGCAAGCGTACCGGGAGGGGCACGCCCCCTTGGCTACCATGGAAGACATGCACCACGCCATGGTGCTGGTTGATGCGTGCTACGCGCGGGCGGGAGAGTGAGTTACGTCCGCAAGTCGCGCGATATGACGAGGCGCTTGGCAGTCCATCCGCGCGCCGAACGCACTACAACGGTGGATTTAACGGCCTCATGAATGCATGGGCAAACGCTGAAGTCCGACGGTGATGTGTGCGTAGCAGCAAATCGAAAGTCTGCTGAACTCTGAGTGATGAATTTCGAGGGGAGATCGGTCTGCAATGGAAGGTCGAACAATCCTGATTGGCAGCGCTGCCGCGCGCACGGGAGAGGCCGTGATTACGGCGTTTCTCAAGGCCGGTTACCGTGTGGCGACTACCAGCCGGGATGGCGGTCGCCTCCAAGCCGTGCTGGATCGAATTCCCAATGGAGCAACAGTGCTCGGCATTGAGGCCGATCTTTCGCAGCCGGATGATGCCTTGCGCGCCGTGGAACAGACCCGCGCCGCGTTTGGGCGATTGGATGCGGCGACGCTTCTCTCCGCCAGCTTTCATCAGCGTGAATTTACTGAGACGACGCTCACAGACCTCCAGCATCAGATCGAGGCAAATCTCTACACAACGTACAATCTCGTCCGCGCAGCGTTGCCAATCATGCTGGACCAGGGGCAGGGACACATCGTCACAATTGCCGGCGGCAGCGCCCTCGATCCCGCGCCGGGACGCGCGCTCTTTGGCGCGAGCAAAGCCGCGGTGGTCACATTTACCAAGGGAATTGCCCGCGACTATAAGCAGCGCGGAATTGTGCCGACATGCCTTGTGGCAGGCACGATTGCGACGAAGGAAGCGGAACAGTACCTGGATGCGGAAGACCTGCGCCACGCGGTGACCCTGGATGAGTTTGCCGACGCATTGGTGTTCCTCGCTTCTCCGGCGGCCACCGGCTTCGCGGGAAGCATCTTGGAACTCTACGCGCGTGAAGTTGACTAACAGCCAATTGCGAGAGTGCCCTCGCGATTGGTAGTATGAAGAAAAGAGGGCACCACCAAGCTTGGAGCCAGGAGACCATTACATGGCAATTGTTGGCGAAGATATCATACGTGAGGGATTGAAGGAAGTCATTGATCCCGAATTAGGCGTCAATATTGTTGATTTGGGCCTTATCTACGAAATCAACACCAAAGACGGCGATAATGACGTTGAGATCAAGATGACGCTCACCTTCCCCGGTTGTCCCGCAGGGCCGTACATTATTGCGCAGGTACATCAGGTTGTCGAAGACCTCGAGGGCGTGGAAGAGGTGGATGTGGAGATCGTCTGGGACCCGGCATGGTCGCCGGAGATGATGTCCGAAGAGATTCGGATGGAATACGGCTACATGTAAGCCCGCTGTCCTTGCGGGCGGCTGCAGTGGCAATGGAAAAAGTGACAGGCGCCGGATGCGTATCACGGTATTTCATCTGGCGGCTGTTCTTATGCAGGCTGCGCGTGGCGGCAGGTGCGTAACCTGTGTAGTTGCACTAGGTCTTCTTGTGGCAAGAGCGGGGATTCGTGAGGGCTTTGTGATTCAAGGAGGGCGCAGGTTGCAAACCTGCGCTACTGAGGGTGTCTCAAAAATAGTTCTACCGGATATATATACTGTGGAGTAGAGAAGCAAGGTGAGGGAGCAGGAAGAGCGTGAAGTGAGGTGTAGTGATGCCGGTGCGACCGTTCAGTCGTGAGCAAGCCTGGTTGCTGCCGCCGACGCTGGACGAACTGGTGCCGGCAGACCATCCTGTGCGGTTTGCGGCGGCCTTTGTGGACAGCCTTGATGCTGCGGCGTGGGAGGCGTTGGCGATTGACCTGCAGGGCGACCCGCGTGGCGCCGGGGCCTATCATCCCCGAGCCCTGCTGAGCGTATGGATATACGGTTTCATGACCGGTGTGCGTTCCTGCCGCAAGCTGGAGGCGGCCTGCAGAGATCAGGTTCCCTACATGTGGCTGGTGGGGATGCAGCAGCCCGACCACAACACACTGTGGCGCTTCTACAAAGCGCACCGCGACCGGATGCGGACGCTGCTGCGCCGCACGGTGCGCACGGCTGTCAGTGCCGGGCTGGTGGACCTGGCCATCCAGGCGGTGGACGGCACTAGGATCGCGGCCAACGCCGGGACGCGGCATACCCACGACGCGCAGGGGCTGCAGCGGCTGTTGTCCCGTACCGAGCAAGCGATCGCGGACTTGGAGGCGCAGAACACCACGGGGGGCGCCGCGCCGCCGGCGACTTTGCCGCAGGAACTTGCCGACGCCCAGGCCCTGCGGCGGCGGGTGGACGACGCGCTGACCCGCGTCGCGGCTGCGGACGGGCCGCACTACACGAACCTGACCGACGCAGACGCGGCCCTGCTCAAGGCCGGCAAGGGTGGCTTCATCACCGGCTACAACGCGCAGGCGATGGTTTCGCCACTGGCGGCGGAGAACGTGGGCGCACGGGGTAGGTTGATCACGGCGGCGGACGTGAGCGCCAGTGCCGACGACCATCCCCATCTGGCGCCGCTGATCGAGGCGGCGCAGGCGAACATCGACGACGAGCGGAACGTGGTGACCGTTGCAGACGCGGGCTACCATTCGGGGGCCAACCTCGCCACGTGCCACGCCGGCGGCCACACCGTGTTGCTGCCCGAGACACATGATCGCAGACGCCGCCACCCGTACCATAAGGACCACTTCACCTACTGTCCGCAGACCGACACCTACCTGTGTCCTCAGCAAAAGGTGCTCACCTACACGCACAGCTTGACCCACGGCAACGGCTACCGCGTCAGGCGGTACCAAGCCAACGGCCGGGACTGCCTCTCCTGCCCGGCCTTCGGCGTCTGCACCACCTCCCGGCGCGGCCGCTCCATAAAGATCAGCGAGCACGAGCCGATACTGCAACGGCACAGGCAGTTGATGGCGACCGTACCGGCCAAGCAGTTGTACCGCCGCCGTAGTACCATCGTCGAGCCGGTCTTTGGCCTGCTCAAGGAGTGGCACCACGCCAGACGCTTCCTGCTCAGAGGCCGCAGCCACGTGGTGTCTGAATGGCACCTGCTGGCCACCGCGTTCAATCTCAAGAGCCTCCACGCGCTGTGGCGGTCCGGGTCTCGCCCATTGCCGCCCCGGGGACGGCTCTCTCACTTCTACCGTTTCGTCCATACCACCCGCCATCTCACTGTGCCGCTCATCCCTTTCACCGTGCCGCGCACGAATATATTGAGACAGTCTCTACTGGACAGGGAAGGGCTGGTTGGAGTGGGCGACACCTCGTTCTTTGAGTTCAGCCTGAGGCAGGGAGACTACCAAACACGAAAGCCCGGATAGACTCTGTGGGATTGTGCGCCTAACAGAATTGCTTAAGTCTAATTGCACGTAGTTGGCGATTCTGAGTCGTCCCTGTGCCAGTCTTTCAAGCTGCGCCGAAGGTAGTCAAGTAGATGGCTGAAGACGTCGGTCTCGTGCTGTTTGCGGGCAAATCGGGCGCCAGCGCGCTGGAGCGATTGGTCTATGAGAGTCACCTGGCTATCGCCCAAGATCTTGTGGCCCGGGCACAGGCTGTAGGTGGATTTGCTCCCATTGTTGTAGCCACTACGCAGCCGGAGTCGTTCAGCGACATTGGCTCAAATGTCAAGGTTTTACCGACGGATAGCGGCGACAACTTTCACTTTGGCAAGACCCTGGCTGATATCGTAGCCCGGCACCGCCTGGCGCGCGTGCTCTACATTGGCGGCGGCAGCAGTCCCTTGCTCTCCGCTGCCGAACTGGGGGCGCTCCGAGACCTGGTAGCGCGTCTCGACCACGGTGTGACCGCCAACAATTTCTTCTCTGCCGATTTCATCGGATTTCATCCCGGCAGCGCCCTGACCGCGGTCAACTTGCCGGAGAAGCGCGATAACGGTCTGGCGCGGCAGTTGACGCTGGCTGCCAATCTACGGCATGAGCCGCTGGAACCCACGATTCCCGCCATGTTTGATATCGACACACCCACCGATCTTGCCGTGCTGGCGTTGCATCCGCTCTGCGGCCCGGCCGCGCGGGCTTATGTTGCGCAAGACTCTGTGGCACAGCGCTTGGCGCCGGTGCGCGCGCGTCTGCGCGAGGCAATGCCGACGTTCGTGCGACCGCATGAGGAAATTATCTTGGCCGGCCGCGTGAGTGCGCAGCTCTGGCCGTTGTTGCGGCGGGACATGGCCTGCCGCATTCGCGTATTCTCGGAAGAGCGCGGCATGAGCACGAGCACCCGTGAGGTGCGCTCGTTGCTTGGCTTCTACTTGGCGGAGGTAGGGCCGGAGGAATTCTTTAGGTCGATGGCGCAGATGGGGACGCGCTCTTTCTCGACACGCGCGTGCTCTTCGCCCACAGCGGCCGCACGGTTAACGGCCATGATCGCTTTGCCTCCGATCTGGGACTGATTGAGGAGATTGGTGACGAAGCGACGCGCGCGCTCACGCGCGCAGCGTGGCGTGCGGACATTCCCGTGGTGCTGGGGGGCAATGCGGCAGTGAGCGGCGGCTTGTGGGCGCTGATTGACGCCGCGTGGCGGCTGCACGACGAGGGCAAATTGCTGTGATCTCAGTCATTCTCCACGCACGCATACGTTAGCTGCCTATTTGTACGCTATCATTGGGTCGTAGTCTCCTGCGAAAAGCGTACCAGCGCGGAGCAATGGATAGGTAGCCGTATGGCGAACAAGCATCGCAAGCAAGGTCCGTCGCGGTCTGACGGCTTGAAAGATGAGCTTGCAGCGGCAGTGGCCGCCCGCCGCGAATTGGGCGAACAGTATGACGATCACGTCGCCGCGGCGCTGGCCCAGCGCATTGAGGCGCTTATCGATGAGCGCGTCGAGGCGGCAATGACCCGGGCGCGCACGCAAGCAAAGGCCGATTCGGAAGCCTTCATGAAAGTTGCGTTGCCCGTGCTGGGCTTCGGCATTCCGCTAGCGATAGTTGGCGCGATTGTGGCCGGGTCGAACGGTTTCATGGCCGTATTGTTGATGATCTTTCTCATCAACGTCCTCTGGTTGTGGCGCTCCCGCTGATCGTGGCAGGCCGCAATTTTCCTTGTGCGGCCTACCCCCTCGCCCTATTTTGCGCTTGGTAGGCTCAATGCAGGCAACGCAAGCGCGCTGCTAGCTCGGTGTAAGCCGGTCTGCCGATTTGGCGCGGAGGACTCTTACTCCCGTGACCACATCCTGTGCAGAATGCTTGCGCCAACGAGCAAGAGCACAATCCCCGTGAGTGTAAACCACCAGGGTTGATGCGCCTGCACCCCTTCTTCCAAGGTGTTGAAGCCCTGGATTTCCACGTTCAACACGTCAGCCGTGATGACCACCATACCGTTGTTGAGCGCGTGGCCGAGCAATGCCGGCAGGATCGACCTGGTCCGCAACGTCCACCAGGCAAAGAAGAGCCCCAGGATGAAGGCCCCCATGAATTGCCAGGGATTCATATGGATCGCGCCAAAGAGGAATGCGGTGCCAAAGACGGACCACTTTGTGCCGTAATTGCGCACAAATCCATGCAGCATTATGCCGCGAAAGATGGGTTCCTCCGTGAGAGGCGCAACAACCACCAGCACGATGAAGGTGCCGAGCGCGAAACCCTCGCCAAGTCCGAGTTCAGAGAGCATCTCTATGAACCAGTCGGGAATGGGCAAGAAGCGCTGGAGAACGTTGTCGAGTTCGGAAACGACGACGATGAGGCCCAGCATCATCACGAGCATCGGCAGCGCCTGGACTGGCGGAAAGCCCCGCAGATAGAAGAGCTGTCGCACCGAAACGCGCGACCACGCCGAACCCACAATGACAACGGCGCCGAATGTGGTCACATTCACGATTGCCAGAACCGTAGTCAGTTCGTCCATCGGAATGGACTGAACCGCCATATAGGCGCCAAGCACCATGGTCGCCCCGATTTGCAGCAATATGAGCAGGCCAAGCAGGATCAGCGCTTGCCAGATTGTCGGGAAAGCGCGGGACTTGGCGCCGGTGGTTTCGTGGGTTGAACTATCCATTGCCTTGTGACGGGGTGCCAGCGAGGAGACTTAATTTCGTGAGCGCGGGCGCAAGCAACCCCTTCGCCTCCTTGGCTCTTGCCAAAGGTCGCACTTCTGCGACGAGCACGACGATGTCTTTCGTGAGTACGGCGCGTAAGCTCGTTGTGTAGAGTGTAGCACCCGCAGCATGGTTGTTGTGGAATGGGAGGTTTGCTGCGTAAGTTGCGCCTGCAAGTCCAACCGCACCCACAGCGCTAGCTGGGTACACAGCGCAAGGCGCCGCCGTCGCGAAGTCGTGCTCTAGCAACGAAATACCAATAAGGCGGCGGAAGACTCGCGCATGTTAGACGAAGCTGCCCACATTTCGAGCGGTTGCGTGCCGTACTGTGTGTCTCCCTATGTCCGGCATTCGCGCCGCCGGCCCGGAGACGGTACAATAGGTGGAGTATAGTCGCCCCGATTGCACCCTGAGACTGCATTCTTGGGTTGCAAACGTTAAGACTTGAGCATCACGATTACAGTAATACGGTAGCAATAAGGATCGTAATCACTGTGAGTGTACCAACCACAATGTCAATTGAGGAATTGGAAGAACAAGCGCGCGTACTACGACGTGACATAATTACTTGCACGACCATTGCGGGTTCAGGCCATCCTTCGAGTTCGCTCTCCGGTGTGGAGATCATGACGGCCCTATACTTTGGCGGCCTCATGCAGTATGATCCCGCCGAACCACAATGGCCGGACCGAGACCGCCTGATCATGAGCAAGGGTCATGCGAGCCCGCTGCTCTACGTCGTTTTGGCGCATGCCGGGTATTTTTCCACCGACATGCTGTCCACCTTGCGCCAGATTGAAAGCCCGCTTGAAGGGCATCCCAACATGTCCCGTCTGCCCGGCGTGGAAGCCAGCACCGGTTCTTTGGGCCAGGGGCTCTCCCTTGGCTTGGGTCATGCTTTCGCCGCCAGAATGGAAAACAGAGACTACCATGTGTTCGTCATCCTGGGTGATGGCGAGCAGGATGAAGGACAGATTTGGGAAGCTGCCATGACGGCGGCCCACTACAAGCTCGATAATGTGACGGCAATCGTCGACCACAACAAAGCCCAGCAGACCGGTTGGGTACGCGATGTGCTCGACTACGCGCCGTTAGCCGAGAAATGGCGGGCGTTTCAGTGGGAAACCCAGGAGATTGACGGACACAATACCGAGGAAGTTTTCAACGCGTTGCAGCAAGCAAAGGCGACGCAAGGGCACCCGTCGTGCATCATTGCGCACACCGTAAAGGGCAAGGGTGTCTCCTTCGTCGAAGCCGATTACGGCTACCACGGCAAATCCCTCACCAAGGAAGAAGAGCAGCGCGCCCTGGAGGAACTGGGATGGCAGTAAGAACTGAGACTGAGTTTGCCATGGGCAAGGCAACCCGCGATGCCTTTGGCGAGGCGCTGCGCGAAGCCGGCCGGACCAATCCGAATATCGTCGTCGTAGACGGCGACGTTAACAACTCAACGCGCACTGAATGGTTTGCCCAGGAGTTTCCGGAGCGCTTCATCAACGTGGGCATTGCGGAGTCGAACCTGGTGGGTATCGGCGCCGGTCTGGCGGCCTGCGGCAAGCTGCCGGTCATTGCCAGCTTTGCCTGCTTTATCATGTGCAACGGCTACGACCAATTGCGCATGTCTATCGCGTTTCCCAATCTCAACGTCAAGGTGGTGGGCAGCCACGCCGGCATCAGCATTGGCGAGGACGGCCCGTCGCAGATGGCAATCGAGGACGTGGCCCTGGCGCTGGGACTGCCGACCTTCACGGTGATCGTGCCCGCCGACGAGCCCTCGACGCACAAGGCGGTGACGGCGATGCTGGCAGAGGATGGCCCGGCTTATATGCGCGTGGGCCGGCCGGACGTGCCGCTTGTGTACGGAGAAGACCCTGACATCACGTTGGGCAGGGCGAATGAACTGCGCAGCGGCAACGACATCACGCTGATCGCCAACGGCATCATGGTGGCGGCGGCCCTGGGAGCGGCGCAGGCGCTCGCAGCGGATGGTGTCGAGGCCCGTGTGCTCGATATGCACACCGTGCGGCCGTTGGATGTAGCCGCGGTGACCAAGGCGGCCCGCGAAACCGGCAAGATCGTGGTGGCTGAGGAGCATCTGGTGCAGGGCGGACTCGGCAGTGTGGTGGCGATGGCGGCTGCGGAGCATGCTCCCTGCGCGATGGCGTTTGTGGGTGTTGAGAATACGTATGCAGAGTCCGGGGATGCGGCGGCGTTGCTCAAGAAGTACGGGCTGACCGCAGAACACATAGCTGCGAAGGCCCGCGGCTTGCTATAGCGCGCATGCGCGGTCAATTCCGCTGCCGGCTTGAAATATATCTCAATTCCAGGCATCATAGTGTGTAGCTTCCTGTTCTTCGAACACAGAGCGTGTGTATCGGATTACGCTGAGCGCACCCCCGCATGTGCCCTTGAATCAGCGTAATGTATATCTGTTCCTTATTCACATTTAGTCAGACCCTACGTACGTAGAATCTATTCGCTTACCGGGCCGTGGCGAAGGTAGCGTGCAAGAGGAGGAATGTTGCCAGTGAGAACTTGCCTTATCTGCTTGCGAGGTATGCTGCTGTTGCTAGGGATCGTGGTCTTGACGACTGCGTGCCTCCCATTTGTGGGAGACGATTCTGAGGATGAAGAGCCGACACCCATTGTGATTCCGACGGTTATCCGTCCGACCCCAGTCACTTCCGATCCGCCGACCGCCTCACCGGTACCGACGCTGGTGCCCGTACCCGCACAGTCGGCGCAGGCCACGAGTGCGCCGCCCTCGTGCACACCGCGCACAGATTGGCCGATCTATACGATCGAGTCTGGCGACACGCTCTACAGCATTGCGCTGCGCACCGAGTCCACCGTGGACACAATCCAAGCGGCAAACTGTCTGGCAAACCCCGACTTAATCGCCGTAGGCCAGGAATTGCGCGTGCCGAAAGTCCCGCCGCCGCCGACACCCGCACCCGCTGAGGCTCCGGTAGCAACGCCGTCGACATCGACGTTCTTCGCAACACCTGCGGTGGTCGGTGATGTGACCTTTACCATTGTGATTGCAAGTAACTCGGCAAGCGTGACAGGTGAGCACACCTACAGGGCGCAGGCGTCAGACGGTGTGGTCTATCTCAGCATTGTAACCGGCAATGCCACGAGTTATACAGTAATGCGCTCGGATGGACAACAATTGGGACCGGTCGTCCTCGCGACTGCCGGCCAGAGCGCCGGAAACACGCTCGCTTTTAACAGACTTGACCGACAAGCGGGCAGCGACTCCCTGATCTTTACCATAGTCGCGGTCAAGAGTGACGGCACTACCGTCACGAGCCAACCCATATTCGTCATGTGGCCGTAATCGCAGCGATTTCGCCGCTGCGGTGAGAGCCGCATGCGGCAAACGCCCGCAGGAAGACTATGGCAGTAGGCTGAGTTGCTGACGAACACACTTGCGCGTGCTCCTCGCGCGAGAAATTGACGGACGAAACAATAGCCCCAGTGCACATCTGTCGCACCGGGGCTATTGCTCTTTCAACCGCACTCTCTGACGGCGTACGGCTCTTGGTCAGCCGGTTGACAGCGGATGCGCGCGGTCGGCCAAAGGAATGCTGACGCGCTGCCCGCTCAGGTGCGAGGCGTACATTGCCATCACCATCTCCAGGTTGAAGCGGCCTGCCTCGCCGCTGCAGGGGTGCTCGCTGCCGGTCTCGATTGACTTGATCAATTCCAGCAAGATTGGCGTGATGCTCTGTTCGCCGAGGCGTGGGTCGAGTTCTTCCGGCACGTCGATGCGCTGCCAGAGCGGTTCTTCCTGAAGGTCTGCGGGATAGAAGGCAGGCACCGGCAGGTGATAGAGATCGCTGTTGCCGCGCTGCGTGCCGGTGCCGCGCAACGAGAGCTGGCCCTTGGCGCCGAGCACATCCACACTGTACTGCCGGCTGTCCGTTTTCTCGTAGCCGAGGAATTGGCACTCGCCCACCGGCGCAAGGGTCATACCGAAGAGGGCGTACGCCCGCTCACCCAGCACCAAGCCGGACGCGCGGTCTCTGGGGCTCATCTCCTGCGAATCCATGGCGTCCGCGATGGTCGCGGCCTTGCCCTCCCAGGTGAGATGCGCAAAACACCAGCGCGCCGCGCCGCCGAGGAACTGCATGCGGTCGAAGACGTGCGTGCCCATTTCCATGAGCTCGTTGCCGGCCTTGCGCCCGCTTTTGTTGTTGCCGCGCACCAGGATGACGTCGCCAATGTCGCCGTTTTCGATCATGTCCCGCATGCGCTTGAGCGACGGCCGCACGGTAGCCTGGTGGTTGATCGCGAGCTTTACCCCAGCCTTGGCGCAAGCCTCCACCATCCGGTCGGCTTCGGCGAGGTCTAAGGCCATGGGTTTCTCGCAGAGCACGTGCACGCCGTGTGCAGCGGCCGCCACCGTTGCGGCGCAGTGTTGGGGTCCCTGCGTGGCGATGGCAACCAGGTCCAGCCGCTCCGCGGCAAACATGGCGTGGTAGTCGGTGTAGCGCTTCTCAACGTTGAACGCGTCGCCTATGGCATGTAGCCGGCCCTCGTCGATGTCGCAGACGGCAACAACGTCTATCTCTGGAATCTCGTAGAGCGCGGGTAGGTGCGACTTGCTCATCCCGCCACACCCGATCAAAGCCGCCCGGTACCGTTTCATTGCTGATTTCCTCTCTTCCTACGAAAGTTCTCGCATCAATCCGTCATTCCGGTGAAAACCGGAATCCAGTTCTTGGGTAGATTGCGGCGCGAAACCGCCAAGCAGCGAACACCCCAATCCAGGCCTCTCCCCATCACGAGTGAAGGGTCGCGCATTTGCATTGTGCCGTCATTCCGGTGAAAACCGGAATCCAGTTCTTGGATTGATTGCGGTGTCTAGCCGCCAAGCAACGATCTCCCCCGTCCAGGCCTTCCCCTTCGGGGGTGAGAGGGCTGCACGATAAACTCCGTGACTTCTCACTCGACGCGCTGGGTCTGGCCGGTTTCCGCGGCGCGGTAGATGGCGTGGACCACCTTGAGGACGTGCAGTGACTCGGCGGTAGCGACCGGATGCGGTTCCAGGCCCAAGGCACCGCGCACGGACGCGCGCACCAAGCCGTAGTAGGTGGGCTTGGCGTCAGCGGTGGGCGAATCGTAGCGAATGGTACGGTGGGGCGCGGAACGCTCGGCCGGATGGGTGCTGTACCACTCCAGACTCTCCCAGTCGTTGGGCCGTCCCCGCAGCCAGCCTTGCGCTCCCCAGAGATGGAGGTGCGACTGCTTGTTCTTATCCACGTAATAGGCTGAGGTGAGCGTGCCGATCATGCCGTCCGCAAAGCGCAGCACCGCGACGGCGGCGTCTTCCGTATCAATGGGCGCGCCGCCGACGACTGCAGTGAGCCCCGCGACTTCAACGATGCGCTGGCCGGTGAGATGATGCAGCAAATCGACATAATGAATACCCAGCCACATGAGATGACCGCCGCCGGCATGGGCCTTCTGCGAAAACCAGGAGGCCTGCCAGTCCGCTTGCTGCACGCGAGTCTGGTCGGCGATGAAGTAGGTGTCGACGCCGTAGAGTTTGCCCAGCGTGCCGTCGGCCACCAGGCGGCGCGCGTCGCGCAGGAACGGAAAACCCCGCGCGGCAAAGGCTAAGCCGATGTTGCGCTGCTGCGCGTTGGCAAGGTCGGCGAGTTCGGCGAACTCTTCCCACTGCAAACAGGCAGGCTTTTCCGCGAGCACGTGACTGCCGTGGCGGAGGCAGGCGGCGATGGCTGCCGGCGCGGTGCGCGGTTCCAGGCTGACGATGGTGAGCTCCGGTTGGAAGGCGGCGAAGAGCGATTCTGCATCGGGAAAATTCCCCACGAGGCGCGCGCCGAGGTGGGCCTGCGCGTGGGCCTCAATGTCAGCGGCGCCGTGTGAAACCAGCGCCACCTGCGCGACCTCCGGCAGGTCGGCCAAAATTTCCAGGAAACCGCCCACGTGCATGGTGCCCGTGGGAGAGGTGATGACGGCGACGCGCGCTTGTGCGGCCATTGGTCACTCCTTCGTTGTGTTCACTCCAAGATACAGATCGCGGCCTTTGACCAGCGCGTGCATCTTCCGGTCGGCGACTATCCGAGAGAGCATCCAAAAGCCGCAGTCGGGGTGCACCCACTTGATGCGTTCCGCACCCAATTCAGTGACGGCACGCTCGATGCGGCGGGCGATGAGATCGGGCGTTTCCACGGCGTTGTCCTTTATATCGACAACCCCGATGCCCAGGGCAATTTCGGGTTTGAGGTCCCGGAACACCGGTAGTTCCGCGTCGCCGGGCCGCGCGAACTCCAAGATCAGGTGATCGCATTCCAGCCGATTGAAGAACGGCAGCAGGTCTCTGAAAAGGCCCTGCTGGATGGTCTGACCGCCGTAGTTGCCAAAGCATAGGTGTACGCCTTTGTGCCCGTTGAAGCCGTCGAATACGCGGTTGATCACGTCGGCCGCCCATTCCCCATCCTGCGGAGCGCCGACGAGGTTGGCCTCGTCAATCTGCAACACCGGGGCAGCGAGACTTGCCGCTTGCTCCCTGTGAACATCGGCAATTGCGATTGCCAGTTGGCGAATGTCGCGATAGTGAAGGTCAAGCAACGACTTCGCCAGCATGTACGGGCTGGTCACGGTAAACTTTAGCGGCTTCGTGGTAAGAGCGTCGCTGGCAGCGGCGGCAGGCAAGTCGAGCGTGCCTTCACCGATGGCGCCTCTCACCACACCCGCCGGCTGTTTACGAAACTGCATGCCCGCCTGACGGCGAAACGCCCCAATGTCGGCGCGGCTGAACGACGCGTCGACGCCCGCCAGGGGGTGAATGAAGTATTCAATCATGCCTTGGGTTTCCGGGTGATTGACGTCAAAGCGGGAGAGTTCGCCATCCGTCACCACGTCGATGCCGGCCAGTTCCTGGGTCTTGAAGACCGTCAGCATGGCGTCGCGCAAAGCCGGTAAGCTGGGTTGGGCGAGCAGCCAGGCAGGCGCCGGATAGCTGCCCACCACGGTAGTCTGAATAGGCGGGGACGCGTGTTCTTGCACGGTTCTGGGCTCTGGGTCAGGTGAGGCTGCGGGCACGAGAATGAGTCCTCTTCGTCACTAAAGGAGGGGAATTCACGACGAACCGGCTCCGGTAGGCGCGAGTGTACGGCAACATTAGCCTCACTGTAGCCGCAATTGTGAACGGACACAAGCGGGAGCGAAACGGACCTGCAATTGGTTGAAGTGAGGCGCAAGAAGCAGATTTAGCAACGCCGAATACAGTCAACGTGCCGCAAGCTCTGCCGTTCGCACTGAGTTTGTCGAAGTTTGATCGGCAGAGTCGCAGGCCCCGAACCTCGTCGCACGCGGACTCTTATACGAGACGTTGGATTTCTGAACGCCGACTGGAGCTCAAGAGTTCGCGCCACGCCGGAAGGGACGGCTGATCCAATCCAGTAGCCTGCGCACCGGCCTTGCGATCACTTTTGCACGCATCGCTTCGTTGACTGTCGCAAGATCCAGAGCGTCGCCCTGGTAGCGGACCGTGAATGTATCGCCATCTGCATTGAAGCTGACTTCCTGGACGTTCGTGAGTGACGCAAGGCCCTCCTGCGTACGCCGCGCTCATATGCTCGTGCACGCGAGACCGGCGACGTGGACTTCCATCTCCCTGGCGGGCGCAGGTTGCAAACCTGCGCTACCGGAGTCGTCATCCAGAGCCTCATCGCGCTTGAGCACGACGTAGGGATCAATGAAGAAGTTTAGCAGTCGGGGCATGGTTGCTCACCCTTTTGATTGCTTGACTATCGTATTCTGCTGGATGTCCGTTGGTAGTGAGCACTTTGGTAGGCTCAGTACGGGCAACCTCAAACCATGAACGGAATGCCCTTTGACAAGCGCAGAGGGAACGGTGCGCGAAGTGGCACGCCCTTTGACAAGCGCAGAGGGAACGGTGCGCAAAGTGGCGCGCCCTTCGACAAGGTCAGGGCGAACGTTGCACATACAGAAAGACGAATGCGTCAAAGTCTTAGTCCAGTCCCGCGATTGGAGGGGGGCATGAAGCGGGATGCACTCATTTGCTTTTCAGCCAGCGGTCGAGAAACGCCACTGCCTGGATGTCCGTGATCTCTGCCTCGGGTTCGGTTTCGTGTCCAAACTCGTGGATGCGAATACCGCACTTCTCCGGTATGCCGAGATTCTCATAAGTGGTTTCGACGAGCTTGAATTCTTGTATGGCATTGGGCCACCACACAGCGTCGTCGTGTTTGCCATCCTCTACGAAAAACGCACGAGGGCAGATGAGTGAAGCGATGTCGGCGTCACCGAATTCCGCCAAGAGGTTTGGTACAAACTGAAATTCGGAAGACGTGGCAATGAATGCACTATTGATACTTTCTGGCACCAGCAATTTGCTGAAGCGTTCGTTGAACCAGGCGGAGGCTACTACCGCCTGTAGCCTTTGCTCCAAAGCTCCCAGCCAAAGCGCCGCTTTGCCGCCCCGCGAGAGGCCGTAAAGACCGATGCGGTCGTTGTCCACTTCCGGCAGCGTTTCCAGGTAGTCCACGGCGCGAGAGAGCGTGAAGTACTCCAGCGCTTGGATGCTCTGGCCGATTAGGATTGCCTTGCGGTGAATTTGGTTCTGCGCGCGGCCCTGCTCCTGCTGGCGTAACGAGGGAATGTTAGGCACGTTGAAGCGGTCTTCGCCGTAGCCGCCGATCATGCGCGGGGCAATGACCACATACCCGTGCTTGGCGAGGCGTACGCCAATCTCGTGATAGGCGGCGCTGTGTTCGGGATCGCAGAATCCGCAAATTTGCTCCGGCGTGTGGTTCACGCCATGCTGAGCAAGCACCGCCGGAAACGGCCCCTTGCCGTGGGGGCGAATGAGAATTGCATCCACGCGCACGTTGTCGAACGAGGTGTAGAAAACCCGTGACGCCATGTAGGAATCGGTGGTGGCGATTTCCTCGACGGTTGGCTCCAAGGACCCGCGCTCCCAGGGCCAGCCGCCGATCATGGCGAGCAGGCGCTCGCGGTTGGGCGCTACCGAACGGGAGTAAGCTTCGAGACTGGAGAAGTCCCGCTGCCAGCGATTGCCGCGCTCGTCGTAGCGCTTGCGGCACTGGCGCATGAGCCAGTTGTCGTACGCCTCAAAGAGCTGCTGCCGCAATGGGTCTACGTCGGCTCCGGTGAGTACGGGATCTTTGCTCTCCACGCGAAACCTTGCCTTTCAGTGCGGAAGGAGGGGGCCGCAAGACCTCCTCCTTCGCTTTACAACGTTCGAACTACTGGAATCTGCTAGCGCGTTTCGCCATGCTCTTCCAGGAAGTCGTCGAGAATTGTCTGGACTTGCTCCTCGGCTTCCTTTAGGGCTTCGGGAATCGTGCGGTTACCCGCCATGACGTCCGGCACAAAGCCGTTGACGAACGACAGCACCGCCGGTGCGCCCGGCAAGGGAATGACAAACTTGCGGTGCTGCATCATGCCGGCGGAGAAGCGCACGAAGTCATCGCCCTGGTGATATTCCTCAGATTCCGCTACGTCGGCCCGGATGGGCAGGCGGTCGAAGTGCAGGGCCCAGCGAATGTTGACATCGCGGCTGCCGAAGTATTCCAGGAACTTCCAGGCTTTGTCCGGCTGGGCAGAGTCTACAGTGAGATACCAGGTGTGGCAGCCACCGTAGCCAGCTTGTCGTCCGCCTTCGGGGATTGGATACGGAGCGTAATTGAATTCAAAGTCCGGTTGATTGGATATGATTTGTTCAGCGCGCTCCGAGTTGGTCAAGTGCATGTTACCAACCACGCCTTGGAAGAACGGCTGGAAGTAGGCGGGATAGCCCGCTGCCTCACCCCAAAACTCCAACACTTGGTTGTAGCCGCCTTGGGAATCGAAGATGTTGGTCTTCTGCCAATTCAGGGCCTCAGTGGCTTCCGGGGTATCAAGGGTGACCAACCCCTCCGGCGAGGTCACCTCGCCGCCTAACTGCCACATAGGCACCATCCAGAGATGGTTGCCGCCGGTGCCGCGCAAGGGGTCGAAGCCCAGTTTCTCGATCTTGTTGCCGCTCACCGAATAGAGCGTGGAAATTGCGTCCTCGAGGTCCGTCCACGTTTCAGGCGGACTCTCGGGATCAAGCCCCACGTCGAGATAGGCCTTGTTACCGACGTAGAGGAAGCGGATGTCAGGGCCAAACGGCATGCCCTGCACCACATTCTTCCACTGCAGGTCGCCGCGCAGGGACTCCCAGATCTCCTCTTTCTTGATGATGTCAGAGGTTGCCATGTAGGAGTCTAGGCCGTGGGGAACTTTGAGGACAGCGAGGGTCTGAGCTTGCCACGAGCCGGCTTGACCCACGTCAAGTCCAAAGCCGGCGGCAACAGAGGTGACCATCTTGTCCATCCGGTTGCCCGCCTCGACCGTGGCATTAACCGTGATACCGGGATTGGCTTCCTGGAGCTCATTCACCACGTCCAAGCCAATGCCCTGGCTGAGGTCCCAGCGCGAAGTCGTGAAGACCCTGATTTCGTAGGTCTCAGGAGCAGCAGGTTGCTCTTCCGCCTTGGCCTCTGTCTCCTCTGCGGCTGCTGGGGCCGCTTCGGTCATCGTCGTTGCTTGACCGCAGGCGGCCAACAGCGCCAAGCTAGCCCCGGATCCGAGACCGAGCAAAACCTTACGTCGCGTCATTTTAAGGCTCCTTTGTGGATGCTCCAACCAACCGGTTGGATGCAGATTAGCAGCGCTAGTGCCGAGTGTCAAGGCAGGAAGAAGGTCTAAGTCATCGCTATTGTTGGCGGTGTGATGAGAAGGATTTGCAGGCTTAGTTGTGAGTTCAAGGCAACGAGGCTAGTAAGCAAGACTCCGGTAGCGAGCAACTGCCGGCGGAAGACCGCTTTGCAAAGAGAAGATGGATTCCCGTTTTCACGGGAATGACGGACTGGTTTTCGTCTCACGTTCAAGTGATCACTCGGACACTCTCGCGGTTGCAGGGGCGGAAAGAAGCGAAAAAACATAGTGCTGAGAAGATGGACTCCCATTTTCACGGGAATGACGGACTGGTATTCGTCTCACGTTCAAGTGATTACTCGGACACTCTCGCGGTTACAGGGACGGAAAGAAGCGCAAAAAGACTTGGTGCTGAGAAGATGGACCCCCCTTTTTGCGGGAATGACGGATCGGGCGGCCTGTCAATCATCCAGCTAGCTGGCAAATGCAGCGAAGCAAGAGGCGGACCCTCACGCCAGGGCCCGTTGCCCTGAAATTGCCTGCGCGACTTGCGCAGCAGTAGCCAGTGTGGCCCAGCGCGTTCCCACCAGCGGTGTGATCATGGCTTGGTCAAGGGCCGAGGCATGCAGGATCGCGTCACACGGCCAGTAGTTGGTGAAGCCAAACTCGCGGCTTTGGATCAGACTATAGAAGACGCACGCGCCGCCGTACTGTCCGGTGAGCACGACGTTCTTTATGCCTGCGTTGTTCAACATGTAGTCAAGGCCGGTGCCGGTGAAGGCCGAACTCGTCAACTTCCTAACGACGATTTCTTCCCGTTGGGGCGCGAGTTCGTCGATAACTGACATGGCGTGGGAATCGAAATAGTCGTAGTCGCGGCCCCGCTGATACGGCACCGCCTCGCGAGCATCGGCGGTCCACTTAGCGTTGACGACGTGCACCACAAGCCCGCCAGAGGCGCGAAAGGCGTCGAGAATCGAGCGCAAGTTAGGGATAACGGTCTGCAGTTCAGACGTAAACCAACGCTCGCTCTCCTTGCTGCCGCTTCCCAGCCAGGACGGATCGCAGAAGCGACGCATCATGTCTACGATGATGAGGGCAGTCTTTTCCGGCGGCAGCGTCGCGTCGTCGGCAAGGCGATTCGGCTTGAATTGGGCGGTATCGATGAGCATTGAGCAACTCCCTTCGTCCATCAAGTGTCTATTTCGCCAAGAGGAGGGGGACCAGCCCCCGCGCTACGGCGGAGAGAAGCCGGGCAGATGAATCTCACATGTACCAGCCGCCGTTCACGCTGAGCACCTCGCCGGTGATGTAACGGGCGTCGTCCGATGCCAGAAACAGAATTGCGGCGGCAACGTCGTCTGCCGTGCCGAAGTGCCCCAGCGGAATCTGCTGCCGCACGTGCTCTCTGATTTCGGGGTCGATGGCACGCGTCATGTCGGTATCCATGAAGCCGGGAGCCACCGCATTGACGCGAACGTGAAAGCGGGCAAGTTCGCGCGCCAGAGACTTGGTGAAGCCGATGGCGCCGGCCTTCGCAGCCGCATAATTAGTTTGACCGATGTTGCCCATGAGCGCGATCACCGATGCAATATTGACTATGCTGCCCGTCTCACGCTCGCGCATGTGGATGGCGGCAGGCTTGGAGCAATTGAACATGCTGCCCAGGTTCACGTCGAGGACTTCATCCCAGTGCTCGCGGGTCAAGTTGCGCAGGGTCGCATCCCGCAGGATACCGGCATTGTTGACTAAAATGTCAATCCAGCCCAACTCCTGAACGGCCTGATCGAACAGCGCTGCGCTCGGCCCCTCCAGCGATACGTCGGCCCCGACAACGAGGGCACGGCGTCCCAAGCTCTCGACTTCCTCTGCCACCGCCTCTGCATTTCGTTGATGCACACCCTCTGGATCGGGATAGTGGTTAATAGCTACGTCGGCGCCCTCGCGGGCGAGCATGAGGGCAGTGGCGCGTCCGATGCCCTGCGATGCGCCGGTTACGAGCGCGCGTTTGTTTGCGAGCCTCATAGTCCTAATGCACCTCTCGTTCGACCAACGCAGCAATGCCCATGCCGCCGCCGGCACACAGCGCGGCAATGCCCCGGCGGACGTTGCGGCGTTGCATTTCGTGAATGAGCGTCCCCAGAATGCGAGCGCCGCTGGCCCCGATGGGGTGTCCCACGGCGATAGCCCCGCCGTTCACATTCACCCGCGACCGGTCCCACTTGAGATCGGCTTCCACGGCCAGGACTTGCGCGGCGAAGGCTTCATTGATTTCGAGCAGGTCAATGTCGTCGAGCGTAAGGCCGGTTCTTTCCAGGAGTAGGCGAATTGCCTTTGCCGGACCGATGCCCATGCGCACCGGCGCGACGCCGGTGGTCTCGACCGCAACGAGAGTAGCGAGAGGCTGGTGTTGGTGTGCCTCTGCCCAGTCGGCGGACGCGATGACGACCGCGGCAGCGCCGTCGTTGATGCCGGAGGCATTGCCGGCTGTGATTGTGGTCGCGTCCTTGAAGGCCGGGCGGAGCGACGCCAGGGCTTCAGCATTCGTTTCCGGTCGCGGGTATTCATCGTCACTGATCACTTTGGGCGGTCCCCGGCGCTGCGGCACCGCGACGGGCGCGACTTCGGCAGCAACGTGACAGGCGCGCGCCGCCGCTGCGTAGCGCTGCTGGCTCTGCAGCGCGTACTCGTCCTGCGCTTCACGGGAAATGCCGTACTCTTGCGCGAGCGAATCGGCGGTATTTGCCATATGGCAGTCGGCAAATGCGTCCCAGAGGCCATCGCCGAGGAGGGTATCCACCACCGCGGCATGTCCCAACTTGCTGCCCCAACGCGCCCCGGGCAGCACGTAGGGAGCATTGCTCATACTCTCCATGCCGCCGGCCAGCGCCACGTCAATCTCACCTAAGCGGATGTATTGCGCGGCCAGCGCCACGGACTGCAAGCCGGAGGCACAGACCTGATTGATGGTCATGGCGGGAGTGGTTTCGGGGACACCGGCGCGCATGCTGACCTGACGCGCGGGATTCATGCCGCTGCCGCCCTGCAAGACCTGGCCGAGAATTGCTACCTGCACATCGGCCGCCGCTACGTCTGCCCGCGCCAAGGCTGCCTGTGCCGCGTGGACGCCAAGATCAGGCGCGGCAAGTTCACTGAACGCCCCGCCAAACTTGCCGATCGGCGTGCGGGCCGCTCCAACGATCACTGGATTTCGAGAGTTCATCTTACTTGCCGGCCTCCCATGATAGGCGAACTGTTCACCTGGATGACTAATCCTATTAACTCCATGAGACTCCGTATCCTGACCGGACTTCCCGTTCTTTGCTTCCCAATGGTTTCTCGCGCTTCTTTCGTTTCACGGCTCTGTGAGGATTGGAACCGCTGCAGCGATAGCACGTTGTATAGCGCGACGGATCAAAGCGGCGGACATCGCACTCAGGACAAAGTTCAGAGACTTTCATCCAACAGGTGTAGCAATACTCAAACTTTGGCTCAATTCTATTCCCGCAACCATTCGCTGCACAAATTCTGTCAGGATTCACCGAATCCACGAAATGCCTCCTTGAGGAAAGAATGTACTCGTTTATTCCCAAGATCTGCTGTCACTGAATTGATCGGTGCTGACTTTTCAACAGCAGGCCCAAATTCGCCATTTTAATCGGCTACCATTCCGACTTTCAGTCAAAAACTAGCAGGCTTCCATACTTCACGCTCGGTGGAATCGCTTTATTGACAGGTAGACAAACTTCCGTACATCGATTCCGTTCATTCGGGCTGTCCTCGTCTTGAGATTCTGATCAGGAGTTGCGGCAGATCGGCAATAGTATCAATGACAAGATCGGGCTTGACAGCAGTATGGTCCATCAGATCGGAAGAGTATTTCCCGGTTCGCACCAAAACGCTCAGCGCACCGATTGCCCGTGCTCCAGCTATGTCGGTAGATACGTCATCGCCCACGACGACTACCTCGTGCGGCGAACAACCAATCTGCTCAATCGCCAACTTAAAGAAGTCCGGTGACGGCTTGCCCAGCACTCTTGCGGTCTTGCCGGAACCAAACTCCAAGAGTTGCACAAAGGCGCCGGTATCCAGATTGTAGCCTTCGCCACTCACGAAATACCTGCCCATTTGCAGCGCAATGATTTCGGCACCCGCCATGACATGCCGGAACGCTACATTAAGCACTCGATAGCTCAAGGAGTCGCGAAAATCCCCGACAACTACATAGTCTACGGCACCTTCCTCGGCATGAAAAGGCGCAAACTCGTTTGCGAGTTCGCTGGAAACTAAGCAGTAACTGCGCGTGTCCGGATGTTCCCGCAAGAAGCGCAGGGCCGCGCTGGCGGCACTGAAGATTTCCAGTTCTGCGACCGGCAGGCCCATCGCAGCAAGCTCGCGACGCAAAATACAGGCGGGCTTCGAGTCAGTATTGGTGAGGAAGCGCAACGGGATTCCCAACTTCCGCAACGCCGTCAGGGCTTGAACGGCGCCTGGGACTTGCGCGCCTTTAAAGTAGAGCGTGCCGTCCAAGTCTAGCAAGACGGCCTTGACACGGCTGTGTTTGATAGTGGCCTTTGCTGCCGCAAAACTCATGGGCTTCCCTAGTGACACTGCCAGCAAGGTGCAAGCGAACTACGTGAATTGCCGCGCCAGACCCAACGGCGCGTCGCGAAACAGGCGCGTATCCATGGGGCGCAAATCAGATGCGATGTGCGGCCTGAACGCCATGTGGGCGAGCAGGTCTCTCTCCAAGTCCAGACCGGGAGCGAGTTCTGTGAGGGTTAGCCCGTGATCGGTAAGGGTGAAGACCGCGCGTTCGGTCACGTAGATGATGTCACGGCCCAGCGAGCGCGCGTAGGCGCCGTTGAAGGTGATTTGCTCGACCGCCTCCACGAGCTTGGGGTGCTTGCCCTCCCGGACAACCTGCAACGCGCCATCATGTACATTGACTTCCAGTCCGCCGGCCGTAAACGTGCCGCAGAACACCACGCGTTTCGCGCTGTGGCTGATGTTCACAAAGCCGCCTGCCCCCGGCACGACACTACCAAACCGGCTGACATTCACATTACCGGCTGCATCAATCTGGGCCGCGCCCAAGAAGGCGATGTCCAGTCCGCCGCCGTCATAGAAATCGAACATGTAGGGCGTATCGATGAGGGCCGTGGGCATGTAAGAAGCGCCAAAGGAGAGGCCGCCCGCGGGGATGCCGCCGATGGCGCCGCTTTCGACCGTCATTACAAGGTCATCGATGATGTTCTCCTCAGCCGCCACCGCCGCAATGCTTTCCGGCAGGCCAATGCCGAGGTTGACAATGTCGCCCTTCCGGAGTTCCAGTGCGGCGCGGCGGGCGATGACTTTGCGCTCGTCGAGGGGATGCGGCGGGAATTCCGGCGCTGCGCCGCGTGTTTCAGCAACGTATGCCGGATTGAAGTCTTCACTAAAGGTCTGCCAGTGCTCGGCGGGATCGGCCACTGCGACGACATCAACGAGAATTCCGGGAATCTTGATCTCGCGCGTGGGCAGCGGTGTAGAAATCGTGCGCTCCACCTGCGCAATCACCGTGCCGCCGCAATTGTGCACGGCCTGCGCGACGCTGAGCATTTCGCCGTAGACCGCTTCGCGTTCCATGCTGATGTTGCCGTCGGGATCGGCGGTCGTGCCGCGAATTAGGCCCACGTCGAGCTGTATGCGCGGATAGAAGAGGTGTTCATTGCCGTTTAATTCGACAACCTGGACGAGTTGCTCCGGCGTGGAAGCCGGATTGACGCGCCCGCCTTCCAATCTGGGGTCAACAAACGTATTGAGGCCGACGTTGGTGAGGGTGCCCGGCTTACCCGCGGCGATATCGCGAAAGAGATGGATGATGACGCCTTGAGGGAAATTGTAACCCTCGATCTTGCCGTCCAGGACGAGTTGGCAGAGCGTGGGCGCCAGGCCCCAATGGCCGCCAATAATACGCTTGACGAGCCCTTCGTGGCCAAAGTGATTGAGGCCGCGCGTTTGGCGGTCGCCCTGACCGGCGCCATACATGAGCGTGAGGTCGTGGGGTTCACCGGTTGTCAGAAAGCGGCGCTCAACCGCTGCGGAGAGGGCTTCGGGGTGTCCGATACCGACGAAACCGCCCACGCCGATGGCCGCGCCGTCCTGGATGAGCCAGACCGCCTGGTCGACTGAGAGAAACTTGCCGCCCATCCATCCTCCCTGCTTGTTGCCGTCGCCGCTGCGCGCGGATTGACCGCCTGAAGCTTCTGAACTCATGCCGCGCCCGATCCGCGAGGGTGTGGAAAACTGCGCCTCTGCCAAGCCGCTACCTGAGCAGCTTGCTGACCCTTATGATAGCGATTCTCAGATGGGATGTCTTTGCGACCTCAGGGATTTGCCTTTACCATGAAGATGCCAATCGGAAGCGCGATTGCCCGCGGAGAGATTCAACAGCACGCCGCAAGGACGCGCTTGTGTCGCGCCGACCGTGGACGAAGCAATTGACATAACACTCTGGATTGTTACCTAACCCTTTATGCAACCTGGATATGCCAAGTGAAGGAAGACACATGCCAGCGGAGACCTTCTCGCTTTGGGCGACCGGGTGCGCGCACGTAGGCACGGAGAAGAGATTTGGCCGCGAGAGCTTGGCCGAAGCGATCCGGCAGTCTGAGCACGGCGGGGCCGAGGGCGGCCCAGCGTTTCACTGGGACATCATGTTGCATCTCGGCGACCTCTCCGGCAATCAAGGCTCGCCGGACGCTGAGGAGGGCGCGGAGGTGGTCCGGCAATTCGGCGCTGCTCAAGCGCACCGCCGCGAACACTTCTATAACCTTGCGGGCAATCACGATGCCACGTTCTATACCGAGCCGACCCAGTGGTGGTTTCGCAAGTGGGTTGATCCCACCGGTGAGAATCCCCAGTTCTCCGGCGTCGCCGCAGCGCGACGACCGTACCCAATCGAGGGAACGTGGGAGCGGTACGCCTTTCGCGTGGGCAACCTGCTCTTTCTGATGATGAGCGACCGCAACGATCTGCCGCCGCCGGTCGGTCGTAACCCGCGGGGCGGCGGCTATCCCGCGGGCGCGGTCACGGGAGCGACGTTTGCGTGGTGGCGCGAATTGGTGGAGGAGAACCCGGATTGCATCGTGGCTTCCGCGCATCACCACATGCTCAAGGAGACCACCGTCGCGTCAGGGCCGTGGGAAGGCTACCAGAAGGATGAGCACGGCGCGTGGCGCGGCCACTACCACGGCTATTTCGCCGACGGTGGACCCGAAGGGGCTTCTTATCTGTATTACGTGAACGGCCAGCCCGATGCCCAGGCGTTCGAGCGTTACCTGGCGGCCCGGCCCGGCGCGATCGACCTGTGGCTGGGCGGCCACACCCATACACATCCCGACGATCGGCACGGCGGTCGCTCGCATGTGGAAAGAAAGTGGGACGTAAACTTCATCAACTGCGCCGCTCTCGCCCGGCACCATGCAGGGCGCACGACTCTACCCATGAGCCGTCTCTTGACGTTTACGGCAGGCAGCGAAGAGGTCCGTGTACAGTGTTATCTCCACACGTCGGACTATGCGCCGCAAGGGTGGTATGCAAGGGCTGAGCGAACGATCAAGCTGGGGAAGCCGTTCCGCCCGTAGCATTGCAGCAAGAGTGCAGCCACATTTTACTTGAGATCAACACGAGAGGTGTCTTCGTGGACGCAGTAGCATTGACGGAGAAGCATCGATTCTACGGGTTGCAGCCTGTGCTGGAAGTTGCCGACGTGGAGGCCACGGCGGCCTGGTATTGCGAGGTCTTAGGTTTCACGCTTGACTTCGTGGACATGGCCCGCGGCGGGCATGCCCGTGTTTCCATCGGCGGAGGAGCAGGCAGGAGTACGCAGCGCATGCGCTTTACCGGGTACCGCCGCCGCCACGGCACCGAGCCGGTAGTCGCAGGCTACACCTATATTCACTGCCTAGAAATCGATGACCTCTATGCGGAGTACCGAAGTAGAGGCGTCACTATGCGGCCTGGGTACGAAAACGGTCCCATCACCAAGCCCTGGCAGCTACGTGAGTTCGAGATTGAAGACTGTAACGGCCACATCCTGCTCTTTGCCCAAGAACCGGGTTGAGTTGGACCGAAAACTCCGGTTCACAAGGTCGATTAGTCATCTAACGATGTGACGTTCCATGCGTCCAGCGGCGTGAATTGGGTCGTATCGAGGTCAAAACCGTAGCCGAACGGCGCGTCCACAATGCTCGACACGTCGACCCGTCCTTGGCGCACGTCGAGTGCCGGATACCCCTTTTCGTGACGGCGGTAGAAGGTGCCGTGCGTAGCCAGCACCTGTTCCTGGACTTGCTTTGGATACATACTGAGCCCTGCAAAGTAGTGATGACCGTTCCGCTCCGCGTGCGTGATGCCGAGATTGGCCGCCACCGTAAGGTCTTGAATCATTGCCACCGGCCCCACGCTGCAGAGGTCCTCGCTGCTCAAGATGAATGCCTGCGTAGGATCCTGCCGGCGATAGTAGGCGAGCAGGCAGGCATTCACGATCCCGCGGAACACGCCTTTGCAGTTCTTATGGCTGCCGCCCGCGTAACCGCAGGCGAGCGCATCGCCGAGACTGCGCATTTCACCATCGGATTCATCGATGATCAAGGGCGGTCGGCCATCCCACCGCTGCAAGTCCGCCCGCACCGCCTCACCCAGCGCAAAATCGCGATGGAGCGGCTGTTCTACAAATAACGCGCGGTTGAGGAAGGAACGAAGCGTGGGTTCGGCTTGGATCGTCTCCCAGAACTCTTGAAACGGGCCGACTTCC
The DNA here is from genome assembly GCA_965207135.1 of Chloroflexota bacterium. Lineage (GTDB taxonomy): Bacteria > Chloroflexota > UBA11872 > VXOZ01 > VXOZ01 > VXOZ01. The sequence goes on from OZ242272.1 coordinate 1,206,487, forward strand.
GTATAGAATTCGTTGCCGTCTAGTGTGTGGGCGTAGTCGGCGGGCGCATGCGTTTCCATGATGCGTGCAATGCGCTGCAGCCGGTCTATGTCGGCGGAAGTATCGCCGGAAAGCTTGATCTTGAGGTGAGTCAGACCGTAAAATTGCACGCTTGCTTCCAATGATTGCGGCAAGCCGTCGCTCAAGCGCTCTTCTGGCGGGACGTCGCTATCCGTGAGCGGATCGGCCAGACCGACCGTATGCCGAATAATCATCGTGCGCTTGGCGTGTGCCGGGAGTAAGTCGGCAGGGCTAGAATCATCGAGCTCTTCGTGAAGGGCATCCAGTCGGATTCCGAGCGAATTATCTCGCATGGCGTGTGCCAGAGTGCGCCCTGTGGCGCGGCAAAAGGCGTCAATAACCGCCCTCTCCACCATGGTTACACCAAAGCCCCACAGCAGAGGTGGATAGCTCATGCCAGTCGCCCACTCCATTTGGCGCAAGTACACTTCGTGCCAAAGGTCGAATGGCGCTGCCGAGGCAGGCGTGTCTAAGGTGAAGGCGACGGCTTGTCGAATGACGGCAAGCATTTCGTCTAGGTCTTCAGCGAAGGTGGTGTCGGGATTCTTGGTGAACCACTTCGGCGGCAGGCCCTCTGCCGCAACGCCCACGGCTGACGTGCCGCCTACTTCCGCCATCACGCGCAGGAAGAGGTGGGGCACGGACTCCAGCGAGGCAATGCCGTAGCGAAACGGCATGCGCGTCCTCATGTTGAGGACATTGAGATGGATGTCTTGTACTGAAATCTTCACCTGTACCATTCCTCCTAGCGCTACTCCTGCTCCATCATACTCTGCAACATCCGCCGTTTCATCTCTTTTTTCTCTGAGGGATACACAAAAGGGGGGCTATTCTCTCAGTTTCTCTTCACGTTGTTTTGAGATGATAGAGAGAAAGTGTCGGCGACACTCAGGATCTTGCAAGGAGAGGAACAGGAAATGGCGAATGCCAGAGTATTTTGGCTGGTGATCAGTGTCTTCCTGATGGCTGGCATGCTCGCAGGCTGCGCCGCAACGCCGTCCGCAACCGCTCCCAAGCAGGACTTGATAAAGCGTGATACGCCCGCTCCAATTAAGGCCCCTACACAAGTAACCCCGACAATTGAAGCCCCCGCAGAAGAGACTCCTACAAGCGACGACAGTGCCGTCGTCAACATTCTCCTCCTTGGGGTAGACTCGTGGGATGCGCTCTCAGGACGCAGCGACGCCATTGTCGTGGTGAGCGTTGACTTGGAGCACGAGCGGGTGTTGCTTACCTCTGTACCCCGGGACCTGCACGTGAGCCTTGGCAACAATGCCGAGCCGCAGCGGATCAATGCGGCGTATGCGTACGGAGGCGCAGAGTTGGCGCGCGCCACGCTCGAGCGCGTGCTCGAAGTTGATATACCTTACTACGCCGTTGTAAACTTCTCCGGATTTGCGCGCATCGTCGATACGCTTGGCGGCGTGACGATTGACGTACCGGATGACATTGTCGATTTGCAGTTTCCGGCCATGAATGGGATTGACTACGAGCCCTACGTCCTCAAGTCCGGCGTGCATCAGTTCGACGGCGAGGCCGCGTTGAAGTATACGCGGACGCGCAAGTCCAGTCCGAATGGTGACTTTAGCCGCATGGACCGCCAACTGCAAGTAATGCGCGCCCTCAAGGCGCAGGCGCTTACGCCGCGAACATTGCTCCAAGTGCCAGCGTTATACCGAGAGTTGCGCAATGCGGTCGATACCAACATCACGTTGGAAATGACCGTGCGCCTCGCGTGGCTGGCCAGCACCATTGACGGGGACGCCGTGAATTCTTACGCCATCGATGAGGACTCCGGCCTTGTAACCGCCCGGATCTTGGACGGGGTTTTTGTGCTCCAACCGGACCTCGTCGGTATTCGCGCGGCGGTGCAGGAACGAATTGCCGCGCTCGCCGAGGAAGGCCCGCAGGTTGCCGGAGCGGGGGGCTCCTAGTCTGAGCTCGATGTCATAGACGACAGTAACTTGCGGTTGATCATATCCCCATGACGTCTACCAACTCGCGCACGGCGTCCGCCGACCGGTTGAGCAGGGCGCTTTCCGCGGCGGTGAGGTCGAGATCCACAATCTGCTCCACGCCGCCGGCGCCGAGCTGGATGAGCACGCCGACGTAGACTCCGCTGATGCCGTATTCGCCTTCCAAGTATGCTGCACACGGCAAGACTCGCTTTTGGTCGAGAAGGATGGCGTCAATCATTTCCACAAGTGCCGCGCCCGGCGCTTCATAGGCGCTGCCGAGCTTCAGGAGGTTGACGATCTCCGCGCCGCCGTCGCGCGTGCGCTGAATTATCTCTTCCAAGCGCTCGGCGGCGATGAAATCAGTTATCGATTTGCCGGAAACACTGGTGTAGCGCGGCAGCGGGACCATCTGGTCGCCGTGTCCGCCGAGCACGTAGCCGGTGATGTCGCGCATGGATACACCGAGTTCTTGGGCAAGAAACGTCCGGTAGCGCGCCGAATCGAGCACGCCGCCCTGTCCCACGACACGATTGGTAGGAAAGCCGCTTACTTTCCAGGCAAGCTGGGTCATAGCGTCTACGGGATTGGTGACGACAATAATGATGCAGTCAGGGGAATGCTTGACGATTTCGCCCGTAACCGCCGTAATGACCTTCTGATTAACGGCCAGCAGGTCGTCACGGCTCATGCCCGGTTTGCGGGGACTGCCGCTCGTGATGACGACAAGATCGGAGCCGGCGGTGTCGGCATAGTCATTGGTGCCGATGATGTCGGAGTCATAGTTGACTATCGGCGCCGCTTGCAGGATGTCCAGCGCCTTGCCCTGCGGTAAGCCCTCAACGATATCAATGAGCACGATATCCGCATAGTCCCGCTCGGCAAGCCGCCGGGCGCACGATCCGCCAACTTGGCCCGCGCCCACAATCGTCACTTTCTTACGCATAGTTTGAGACCCTCCCATTGCTCTCTCTTGCCCATGCCAAATGGCCGGTGCATTGTTATAGTGATCGTAAGCAGAGCGCGGAAATACCAGCTGGTTCGCACGTCTCGCGCGAACCAGCGCTACCCGCCATTGCAAACTTATCGAACCGCTAGCTCCGCCGCACCATGAACAACCCGAACCCCGTGGCCGCCGCGAGTAGAACGGCGATGGCGAAGAGCGCTACTTGCAGCACGCCTTCCAAGGCGGCGAGAGCAAAGATGGCGAGGGCGGCGGCAGCCAACATGCGTATCCATTCTTCAACGTGTCTGGCCGTGGACTTGCGGTCGCCGTCACCAACCGAGACCGGGTCGCCGCCCAGCAGCTTGCCTCTAATCCAGGGCGCGCCGAAGAGGGGAAGAACAATGCGGTCGGCGCCCCACCAGCCGGCGTTCTTCCAGGCGACCATGACGCCGATGGCGATGATGCCCAGGATGGGGTTGGTGCTGGTCGTACCAGCCAGCATGAAGTTCCAGTTCATGAGCGCCCCGCAGAATGCCGCGATGCCGGTGAACCCGCCCACGATCAGCCCGATCCCGACCAGCACCTCACCGTAGGCGATGAGAATGCCGAACACGTCATACCATTCGTTCCGCAGCATGAAGTCGAGCAACTCGCGGTACCAGTCGTAGGCGATGGGCGGGCGGCCCTGCTCGGGTACGGCCACTGCCCGCTCCCAGTAGCCTTTGACTGCCAGGCCACCGCCGGTCCACGCCTCCTCGAATATCTTGTGCCAGCCGGCTTGCAGCCACTGCACGCCCAGATAAAGGCGGACCATCAGCCAGAGCCAGGCCCAATTCGTGCCGCTGAACAGCGCGTTGACCCACTGCGGGTTATCCAGTAAGCGTCCGGCTGAGCCGGTGTTCGTTGGGTTATCTGTTCCTTGTTTCACAGTATTTCTCCTAGCCAATACCCTCAGAGAAAAGGGACAGACTCAGATATTATCTCTTTGTCAAGACTACGTTAGCAGCGTACTAGGCCAGCGGCAGCGCATGGAGCCGTTCCCGTACCGGGTTGGTAGAAACGACGTGGCGATTGAGGCCGAGGTCTGCATCGTCGATGCCCAGCGCCATGCCGATAAGCTGGGAGAGGTGAAGAATCGGCAGGTTCAGGGGTGTTTGCACTACTCTGGCGGCGTCCGGCTGCTGCGCGTCCAGGTTCAAGTGGCAGAGCGGGCAGGGCGTGACCATGAAATCGGCGCCTTGCTCCTGGGCTTCTCCCACATGATTGCCCGCCATGGTAAGGGAATTCGTGCGGTTCATGGTGATAATGGGGAACCCGCAGCACTTTTTCTTGCCGGAGTAGTCCACCGGCGTTGCCCCGCAGGCCTCGATGATCATTTCCAGGTAGATTCCGCGCTGAGGAAAGTCGTGGTAGCCCAGGACTTCGGTGGGCCGCGAAATGTAGCAGCCATAGAAAGGCGCGACATTCAATTCAGACAAAGGGCGCTTTACCAGCGATCTCAAGTTATCCAGACCGAAGTCCTCCACCAGCACCCACATGAAGTTGCGGGGATTGGCGGTACCGGAATACGAGAGGCCCTCTTCCGCCAGCATTTCGTTGATTTCCGCCAGGTACTCCGGCCGGGCCTTGAGCCGTTCGTTGACCCCACTCATCACGCCCTGGCACGTGCTGCAGATATTCATGAGCGGCAGTCCGGTCTGTTCCGCCAGCGCAAAGTTGCGGGCGTTCAGGGCATCGGCCAGTTTCTGGTTGCGTTCGCTGATAACACCGGCGCCGGTGCACGAGGCGGTCTCCATAAGCTCGAATTCCATGCCGATGTGATCCGCCACGGCGGTGAGTGACTGCATGAGTTCAGGGCACGCGCCGCGTGAGACGCAACCGGGAAAGAAGGCGTATTTCACTTTGAGGACCTCACTCCTGGGACAGACTTCGCTTTTTGCGCAGAAAGTAACTCCTGCAAAGACTTCGCTCTCAGCGCCGACTACGCTTCTTGTGTAGCCTCCACCTTTTCAAAGAGGCGCTGTACGTTGCCATGGCCGGGAATCTTATGATGAAACGGGCCTGACGCCAAGGGCAACTTGCCCGCGCGCAAGAGGCGCACGCCGCCGGGCACATTTTTTAGTTGCTCAACCGGGTTCATCCCGATGGATTTCAGCAGGAGCATTGGTTCGTCCAGGATACCGCTGTCGCGGATAATGCCTTCAAATGCCACCGCGTGGCGCGTACCGGCATTGTTCGTGACCCCGGCGCTTTGGGCGCGCTCACGAATTTCCACAATGCGCTCCAGCGGCGCGACGCCTTTGGGACAAACCTCGACGCAGAAAAAGCAATGTGTGCAGTCATAGACTCCGCCGTAGTCGCTGAGTTCTTCCAACCGCTCTTGCCGGGCTTCGTCGCGCGGGTCGTCAACGAAGCGGTAGGCCTTAGCCAGCGCCGCGGGGCCGATGAAGTTCTTGTCCACTTCCAGGGAGGTGCAATCGGAAACGCACGCGCCACACATGACGCAATTCATGGCCACGGTTAGGTCGAGGATGGTCTCATTTGGCACCAGGTATTCACGTTCCGGCACCGGCTGTACAGGTTCCAGCCAGGGCCTCACCTGGCGGATCTTGTTCCAAAACACATCCATGTCTACGATGAGGTCTTTGATCACCGGCATGTTGCCGCCCGGTTCTACCGTGATAGCTTCAGACGACTCCTGCATGTCCGTAGCTTTGGTAGCGCAAGCCAGCCGCGCCTGCCCGTTGACCCGCATCATGCACGAACCGCAAATGGCAGACCGGCACGAGCAGCGCACGGCCAGCGTGCCATCCACGTACTCCCGGATGTGAATGAGACAGTCCAAGACCGTGGCGTTTTCCGGTACGTCAACCTCGTACTCGCGCCAATATGGCGCTGGGCTCTCCGCCTCGGGGTCATACCGCCGCACATTGAGCTTGAATTGCATCTAGTACGTTCTCCTCGCGGGTTGCCACTGGGTAATCGTTACCGGCAAGGCTTCCAGCCGCGGGCCGCCGTCGCCCGCGCCGCTTTCCGGCCGCGCGTACACCAGCGTATGCTTCAACCAGTCGTCGTCGTTCCGGTCGGGATAGTCCGTGCGGTAGTGCGCGCCTCTACTCTCGGTGCGAAAGAGTGCGCTGGCTACAATCGCTTCCGCCACGTCGAGCATCAGGCCAACCTCAAGAGCAAAGAGCAGGTCGGTGTTGAAAACCCTGCCCTTATCGTCCACACCGACGCTCTGACACCGTTCCTTGAGTTCTGCGACTATGGTTTGTGCTTTTTCCAAGCCTCTCTGATTACGGAAGACGCCCACGTCCTGGTGCATGGTCTGACCCATTGTGAGTCTGAGCGCTGCCGCGCGCTCTCCGCTCTCGCCGTCACGGGCGAGAATGCTGTTGATGAGCTCTTGGTCTTGCTGCAAGCGCGATTCCGGAATCTCAGGCGTGGAAATGCCGTCCGCGTAGAGCACGGCGGACGTGCCGGCGCGCTTGCCGAACACGAGGGTATCCAGCAGTGAGTTGGCCCCCAGGCGATTGCCGCCATGCACCGAGACACACGCGGCTTCTCCGGCTGAGTAGAGGCCCTTGACGAACGTGGCCCCCTCGATGTCCGTCTTGATGCCGCCCATCATATAGTGCATGCCGGGCCGCACGGGGCACGGCTCTTCAATGATGTCAACGCCCTCATACTCCAGGCCAAGCTCACGAATCTGGCTGAGCTTTTGCAGAATGATGTTGCGGTCGAGGTGGCGCACGTCGAGCAGGACGCAACCGTTTATATCGCGGCCTTCATTGATCTCAGTCTGCTCGGCACGCGAGACTACGTCACGGGATGCCAATTCCATCATGTTCGGCGCGTAGCGCTGCATGAAGCGTTCGCCGTCAGCATTGATGAGATAGGCTCCCTCACCGCGCGCACCTTCCGTCATCAATGCGCCGTTACCCGGCAGGGTGGTGGGATGGTACTGGACCATTTCCATGTCCATCAGCGGTGCGCCCACCCGGTACGCTTGCGCGTAACCGTCACCCGTGCAAATGAGGGCATTGCTGCTGGGTTCGTACACTCTACCGGCGCCGCCGGTGCAGAGCACTACTGCTTTGGCCTTGATGAGATGGAGTTCGCCGGAACGCAGGTCCATGGCGACCACACCGCAGACGGCGTCATTATGGCGCACGAGCGACGTGACGAACCACTCTTCGTAGACCTTCGTTCCCGCCTTCATGAGTTGTTCGTAAATGACGTGGAGCAAGACCTGGCCGGTGATATCCGCGACATAGCACGTGCGCTTGCGTGCCTGGCCGCCGAATGCGCGCATATCGATTTGGCCGAGTGAGCCCCGGTTGAAGATGACGCCCATGTGCTCGAGCTCGATTATTGTCTCCGGCGCCTCGCTGCAGAGCACCTCAATCGCATCTTGATCGCCGAGGTAGTCGCTGCCCTTTACCGTATCGTAAGCGTGGTCCTCCCAGGGATCGTCCTCTTCCATTGCAGCATTGATGCCGCCCTGCGCGGCGTTGGAGTGACTGCGCACAGGGTGCACCTTAGTGAGAATAGCAACGCTCGCGCCTTGCCGTGCCGCATGCAAAGCCGCCTGCATGCCGGCCAGACCGGCGCCAACCACTAAGACATCATGCTCCAGCACGCTTTGGCGCTCCTCTGCGAATGTATCTCACACCCGGCAGGTCTTCTAAGTGAGGGGCTGGGTAGACTCTTCAAAAGGCAAGACCGCAGTCTTTTCGCGCAAACGAGCGCATCTACGTGCATGCGCTCGGACTTGGCGCGGCATCAGCCCGCAGTCACTAGTATACTTTCAGGCGGCACGAATGTTAAGCGGGACGCCGGCAGTTTCTCTCTGACGTACAGAAGCGAACCTCATCCGGTCGAGGTCCGCCTGCAAATCCACTTGGCTATTTTAGAATCCTACCGGGCGCTAGGCCATCTGCTCAAACAGACTTTCCACCACCGTCATGGGGTCTTTGATTACTTCCGGTCGATTGTTCCTGATGTGGTCTTCAAACGTGGACTGCTCGGCCTGATAGTACAGTCCCAGGTAGAGCGGGTCTTCACTGGCGGCGTACTGCAGCGCAGCGCTGAAGTCGGTTGGGTCGAAGTCACCGGGCAGGTCTTCAGTCGCGTCCCGATAGTACTTGAAGGTGTTGACCGTATTGAATGTCGGGCACGGGCTGTAGGTATCTATAAAGGCGAACCCATCGTGGGCGATGCCGCGGGCAATGAGATCGGCCAGTTCCTTGGGCTTGCTCGAAAAGCCGCGCGCAACGAACGTGCAGCCGGTGGCAAGCGCAAGGAGCAGCGGATTGACCGCCGGATCGCTGGCGCCTTGCGGAGTAGCCTTCGTTGCCAGACCACGCTCTGCTGTGGGAGAAGTCTGCCCTTTTGTAAGGCCGTACACCGCATTGTCCATCACCACATAGCAGATATTCAGATTTCGGCGAATGGCGTGGACCAGGTGTCCGACACCAATAGCGAACGCATCGCCGTCCCCTCCCATGGCCAAGACGGGCATGTCGGGCTGCACGGCACGAATACCGGCGGCAACGGGCATGGCGCGCCCGTGGACCGTGTGGAAACCGTAGGCGTCGGTAAAGAAGGGCAGGCGGCTGGAGCAACCGATACCGGAAACGATGATGACGTTCTTGGGATCGAAGTTATGGTCGCTCAGCGCTTTGAAAACGGCGTTCAAGACGCCAAAGTCACCGCAGCCGGGGCACCAGGTCGGGCGCTCGTCGCCCTTGTAGTCGGCAACTTTTCGCTTCTCTACGGTTACGACGCTAGACATGCTGTGCGACTTCCTCTCTTATCTTGTCCAGGAGCCAGTCAACGCGAAACGGCATGCCGCCGAATATGTTTACCCGCACGTAATCGCGGGGGTACTGGCTCGCAATCATATTGGCAAACTGACCGCTGTAGTTGACTTCCGGCAGAATTATGACGCGCTTGCTTTCAATAAAAGGTCGTAGCTGCGGGTCCGGCAGCGGCATGAGCATTCTTGGCGCCAACATGTCGAGCTCAATGCCCTCCAACTCCGCATTGCGTATTACTTCAATAACAGAGCCTACCGTAGAACCCCAGGTGAGAATGCCAATCTCTGCATTCGGGTTTCCGAAGCGGTCTGCTTCGGGCGCCTCGAGCGCGGCGCGCTCCAGTTTGCGGAAGCGCTTCTGGGTCATAATTGTATGTGTTGCCTCATCATAACGATGCAGGCCTGCTTCGTTGTGCTCAAGTCCCGTGGCGATATACTGGCCGCCCGCCTGACCGGGAATGGACATAGGGGAGACGCCGTTCTCAGTGAGCACGTAGCGGTTGTACTCGCCATTCATGCTGTCGACGCCGTTTCCGTTCTCCGAGAACAAGACACGGTCAATTATGTTGACCTCGTTCAGGTTGGGTCGGGGAATACTCTCGGACCGCACGTTGAGCAGGGTGTCGCCAAGCAAAACAACCGGCGTCTGATATTTCTCAGCGAAGTTGAAAGCGTTGACGGTTTGGTAGAAACAGTCTCTAACCGACGTCGGTGCGAGCACAATGCGCGGACACTCGCCGTGACCGGCAAATGCGGCCTGGTTGAGGTCGCCCTGCTCGTGCCGCGTCGGCATGCCGGTAGAGGGACCCGCCCGCTGCGCATCGACTATGACGCAGGGCAGTTCAGCCATTGCGGCAAGACCAAGCATTTCAATCATTAAGCTAAAGCCGGGGCCGGAAGTCGCCGTCATTGCTTTGGCGCCGGCGTATGAAGCGCCCAGCACCATGCCGATGGCTGCCAGTTCGTCCTCGGCCTGCAGCGCGTGACCGCCGGTTTTCGGTAGGTGGACTTCTAAGAATTCCTTGATGTCGCTGGCGGGCGTGATCGGATACCCTGACATGAAGCTACAGCCGGCGGCAATGGCGCCCAGGCCGATAGCTTCACTGCCGCTCACCATGATTTCGCCCGAATGGGTTTTCTCCGGGTAAAGGGCGAAGTTATCGCGCTGCGGGACGTGTTCGATGACGTAGTCTATGCCGGCCCTGAGCGCGTCTAAGTTCTTCTGAACGACCGCTTCACCCTTGCGCAGCCACCGCTCCTCGATTAGGGAGTCAAGGTGTTTCGTCGGCAGACCGAAGAGTTCCGCCAGGGCGCCCACGGCAACCACGTTCTTGGCGATGGGAAATTTGAGCTGGTTTTTCGCGATGTCGTTAAGCGGAAATTCCACTTGCACAAAGTGGCTGTCGGCGGAAGGCGTGACCTCTGACGGGTCGTAGACCAGCAAGCCGTCATCCTTGGTCTCCGCTGCATTGCGGTCATACGCCTCCTGATTGAAGGCGAGCAGAATGTCAACGGAATCGCCTTTGCTATAGGAGCGGTACGCATTGAGCCGAATCTGAAAGAAGGCGTGCCCGCCCTTGATCTCTGAAGGCGGCTGGGAGTAAGTAAGTACGTGAAATCCGCCCCGCAATGCCGCCTGGGTGAGCAATTGGCCGGTTGAGACAATGCCTTCTCCGGCCTCGCCGGCGACGCGGATGACTAGGTCGTTTCTCGTCATTTATCTAATGCTTTGCTTCCTACGACAATTCCCTTTTGCTTCGCATGCGCTTTCGCATCCTCAGCGAAAGTTTCCCTGGGCGCTTTCCGATAGCGCTGAATCACAATAGTAATCGCTCTTCTAATTATATACCAGCAGCGCGTATCAATACAGCGGCCACGCTGCCAGGAAAGGGACAGGTCACGCAATTGCGATCGCAAGCTGGCAGACCAACCGGAGATTCTTGCGGTTAGTCTGCAGCAAGATCACGTTGCAAGTCGAGCGCGGCGCGTACAAGCTGTTCACCGGAGCCCGGTTGCACGCGGCTGGACGTCGGCTCGTATGCGCCCTGTGGGTAGGCCGCTTCTGTACAGATGTACCCAAGGTTGCCATTCGCAAGCTCCGCCAAGAGATTGTGTGCAAACGGCGAGTGCTCTTTGATGGAGAGTCCGAGTTCGACGAACATCTCGCCCGGCAGGGCCGTGATTGCGACGTTGCCCACGGCCATTACTTGCACTTCGGTGTCAAAATGCTGTTTGTTCAACTCTTGGAGCGCAAGATCGCGATGCGCGCGCACTAAGTCATCCCGGCCGGGACCGCCGCCCATAGGGGATGAATCCACCGCTGCCCTTGCCCAGGCGATGTCTTCAGAAGATGGAACCACGGCGGGCAGCGCCTCAAAGCGTTGGGCCGCATGTACGGTCTCGCCGGTGAGCGGCTCCAGGCGGGAAAGTGCCTGCGTCGCGCTCTCCGCGAGCGCGCGCCCGATGCGCTCTGACTCCGCGAAACCCTTCAGTTGGTCTGGGTCATTGACGTTGACGTGATTGATGTCACCGCAATAACCGTTAGCGTACAAGAGTACGGTCTCGTCCAGTTCCGGTGACATGTTTTTGAAGTGTTTTTCCATCCAGCCGGAATAGTCGGCGGAAAACTGGTCGCCGCCGGTGGTATCGGCATGCAGCGAGTAGTTCACCAGGACGCCGATGGGGTCGCCTTGTTTGGATTCTGCAAGCAGCACGTAGACATCGGGATCGATGGGACCCACCGGCCTGACGATATCGGGATTGTTCTTGCCGGGGTTCGTTTTTACGCTGCCGTCGCGCATGTGAAAACGCCGGTTGAAAGCAATGCGGGTCTCTTGCGACTTGCCAATGCGGAGGGTACCGGCGACGCGCAACTGCCACGCAGCAGTAACCGCTGCGGCGATTTCCTGCTCAAGGCTTGCCATGTACGACTCGCTCATACTGCCGAATGTCCCCGCACTGCGGTCGCCGCGTGTGATGGGGCCGGTGTGCGTGTGTGTGCAGCAGATGAGGACATTGCTGCCGGGTATGTCGGTGGCTGCCGCGATGTGCGCTCTCGCGTTGACTACACTCTCTTCCCGAATAGAGACAAGATCGCAAGTCACCACCGCGACGACTGTAGTGCCGTCATCGATCACCAGCGCCCGCGCAAAGAGATCGTCGTGCACGCCGCTTGCCGGCCGCACATGGTAGTAACCGGCCATGTGCGTGCCGAGCGGCGGTGTGATCTTGCGTTGCGCCGCGCCCAGTAAGAGTGCCATCAGTCTTTGCCCTTCCGCTACGTGAAGTCTTTACCAGCGTCACCGCCCAATGCGCTCTGCCGCCAGCAGCGCCGCCTCGCGGGGGAAGTCCGCCACGTCCACGCCTGCGGCCTGCAGCGCCGCGATCTTCGAATCCGCCGTGCCGATGCCCCCGGAGACGATTGCACCCGCGTGACCCATGCGTTTTTCCGGCGGCGCGGTGCGCCCGGCAATGAAGCCGACCACGGGTTTGGTCATGTGTTCCTTGATGAAAGCGGCGGCCTCTTCTTCATCGGTGCCGCCAATCTCGCCAATCATGACAACCGCCTCGGTTTCCGGGTCTGCTTCAAACATGCGCAGGACGTCGATAAACCCGGTCCCAATGACCGGGTCGCCGCCAATGCCAATGACCGTAGACTGCCCAACGCCAGCGCCGGTGAGATGTGACACTACCTCATACGTAAGTGTGCCGGAGCGGCTGACGACACCAACGGGACCGGGGATGTGAATGTCGCCGGCCATGATGCCGACTTTGGCTTTGCCCGGAGAAATCAGGCCGGGGCAGTTCGGACCCTGCAACCGGGCGCCTTTTATATTTACATAATGATACACCCGCAGCATGTCCTGGACTGGAATATGCTCGCTGATGCAAACCACAAAAGGAATCCCGGCGTCTACCGCTTCAATAATGGCATCGGGGGCAAAGGGGCCGGGCACGAAGATGATGGAGACGTTTGCTGCGGCCTCCTGCACGGCGTGGGCCACGGTATTGAACACCGGCGCGCCGCACGCCTCCTGTCCGCCGCGACCGGGCGTTACGCCCGCAACGACGTTCGTGCCGTATTGCACCATCTGCTCCGTGTGGAACGTGCCTTCCCGGCCGGTGACGCCCTGCACGAGCAAGCGTGTATTCTTATCGACAAGTATGCTCATCAGGCTGTCGCCACCCTTACCACTTCTAGCGATGCGGCCTGCATGGTGTCGGCGGCCATGAGGCCGGCCTCCTGCAAAATTGCGCGTCCCTCTGCCTGATTGGTGCCGACAAGGCGCACCACCATGGGCACCTGACGGGAGAGTGACGGCAAGGCGCTGACGATGCCCCGCGCCACCTCGTCGCAGCGGGTGATGCCGCCAAAGATGTTGAAGAGGATTGCGTTTACGTTTTCATCGTCGAGAATGATGCGCAGGGCGTCCGCCACGCTTTCGGCGCGGGCGCCGCCGCCAATATCGAGAAAGTTAGCCGGGCTGCCGCCGCTCAGCTTGATGGTGTCCATGGTCGCCATGGCAAGGCCGGCGCCGTTGACGACGCAGCCGATGGTGCCGTCGAGTTTTACGAAAGACAGCCCTGCTTCACGCGCCGCTCGTTCGGCGGGCTCTTCCTCATCGTGGTCGCGCAGTTCCGCGAGCGACGTGTGGCGATAGAGGGCGTTGTCATCGAGGTTGATCTTCGCGTCGATACATTGCAGCGTACCGTCCTCGGTGATGACGAGCGGGTTGATCTCCACCAACTCGCCGTCATTCTCCGTGAGCGCCCGCACGAGCGTGCGCACGATGCCGGCAAAGCTGCGGCTCAGGTCATTGGGTATGCCAATCGCGAAGGCCAATTGACGGCCCTGGTAATCGGAAAATCCGGCCAACGGGTGCACGTGGACACGATGGATCTTCTCCGGCGTCTCGCGGGCGACTTCCTCGATCTCCACGCCGCCTTCGGCGCTGGCCATGATGGTGATGGCTTTCGCTGCGCGGTCGAGGATGACGCCAAGATAGATTTCGGTGGCGATGTCTACGGCCTGCGCCACCAGGACGCGCTGCACCGTGATGCCCTTGATGTCCATGCCCAGAATCGCCGCCGAGAAGGCGGCGGCTTCGTCCGGCGTGGCGGCAAGCTTCACGCCGCCGGCTTTGCCGCGCCCACCCACGAGCACCTGGGCCTTCACGACCACGGTTCCGCCGATCTCGGCCGCCGCTGCCCGCGCCTCCTCAGGCGTGGTCGCCACCTGCCCGGGCGGAATCGGCAGGCCGTACTGTGCCAAAAGCTCTTTCGCCTGATATTCATGAATCTTCATAGATTGAAAACTGGACCTTTACCGGTTTTGAGGAATGTCAGCAACAGAATACCGGAAATCCTAGCCACCTGTCGAATGAGATTGGGATCAAGCCCTGGCCGTCTCTCCTATTCCTCGACCCCTATTAGCTTCGACATCGCACTAGTTGGACAGATGCTTAGACTTGGGGCGCAGGATGCGTGACAATGGGGCTGCCAGGAGCATTAACCGGGAAGGAGATGGTTCCATGGAGTACCGGACGCTGGGGAGGTCGGGCATTCGCATCTCGGAGATTGGTATAGGGACGTGGGGAATGGGCGGCGAGCGTTACGGACGGGCGGATGATGCGGAGTCACGGAGCGCGATTTCTCGCGCCTTGGAGCTGGGCATCAACCACATCGATACCGCGCCCATTTACGGTGACGGCCATAGTGAAGAGGTCATCGGCGAAGCCCTCGCCGGACGGCGACACGGGGTGGTGCTGGCGACGAAGGTGGGCATGTTTCCGGGCGGACGCCAGAACTTCGATTACTCTGGCGCGGCGGTCGTGCGCGAAGTTGAGAATAGTCTCCGTCGCCTCCGCACGGACTATCTCGACATCTATTTCCTGCACAGCCCTGACGACGCGCTCTACCGCGACGACGGCCTGGAAGCGCTCGTGCGCTTGAAGGAGCAGGGCAAGATCCGCGCGACGGGTTTCTCCGTGATGTCGGAGGACGAGGGCATTCCGCTGGCCATGCGCCTCATCGCGCAGGGGCAGGTGGACGTGATTCAGCAGGCCTACCGGCTGCTCTACACGCTGCCCGCCAAGGAGTTATTCCCTTTGGCTGAGTCAAAAAACGTGGGAGTGATCGCACGCGAGAACTTCTACTTTGGCTTTCTCACCGGCGCGATCACGCGGGATACGGTCTTCGACGACCGTGACGACCGGCGCAAATTTAGAGCGGACTTCATCGATGCCGTGCTTGCGCGCGTCGAGAGACTGGGCTTCCTCACGCAAGGGAGAACAATGCCGCAAGCGGCACTGCAGTTCGTGCTGGCGACACCGGGTGTGCACGGTGTGATCCCCGGCGCCATGACTGTGGCTGAGGTGGAAGACAACGTGCGGGCCTCGGGCGGCAAACGGCTTTCCGTTGAAGAACTGGCCCAGATTATGGCACTGGAAGCGCGCGAGTACGGCTTGCCGCCCATTCCTCCGCCGGTTTGAGGGAGCACCTGCTTTGTCTGGGAGAGCCACTCCATGCTGCGATGGCAGGCGATTGCTGTGATGTCTCGTTCCATTCATGCTGCGACAGGCTTAGCACGATCGGAACGAGGGCTTCTGAACCGAGCTAAAGTTTTTGACAAGAGGAGAATGAGGGTTTAGCAGGCAAGCTAAAGTTCAGAATAGGACTAGTACGAGGGTTCTTTGAAACTAGCTACAGTGTAAGACATAGAGAGGAATGAAGGCTAGGGAAGCATGCAGAAGTTCGGGAAATTGGGATCAGACGGCAACTAGTCCCTTCGCTCCCACTCTCTGTGTCGCGGGTAGCTCAGGCAGTACCATTACCGACGCCCATGCTCCAGTCGGAACTATAGCGTGATGACCTGTCCCGCTGGTTGGGTATAGCCCAGGTACATGCGTAGCACGTCGTGGGCGTCCTCCAGCGTGGCCGTCGTTGGCGGCGTGCCATTGAGCACGCTTTCGGCAAAGGCAATGAGTTCAGGCGCATAGCCCAAGAGGAACAGCCCTTTGTTGGCGAGGCGTCCATGTGAAAAGTCGGGCAGCCACCGGCGCGGCGCACTGGCATCGTCGCTGACGAAGGACTGCGGCGAGCGCGGCTGTCCCGGTGGATAGTAGGTAAGGTCGATGCCGTTCTCGACGACGAGCGAAGCGCCTTCGCCATTCACTTCCACCCGGTCCCACGGCGCATTCTCGCCTTTGCCCGCGGCCTGATGCAGGCACCCAATACTGCCATTGGCAAATGTGAAGACCCCCAGCGAACTGCCCTGCCGCGATTCGTCGGCGAAGTAGAGCGTCTGCGGCGCACCGAGCAAGTATTGCATGATCGAGAGCGGATGGCAGCCGATCTGCAAAAACCGCATCATGTCTCGGCTGTGGGGGCGTCCTTCAACCGGCGGCAGATTGACGGCGTAGTGGACGTAAGCGGACGTGGGCGCGCCAAACTCCGGTTGGGCCATCAGCTTCTTGGCGTGCTGGATTGCGGGGTAGAAGGGTTTCTTAAAGCCAACCTGCACAAAGCGGTTTGCCTCGTCGCGCGCCGCCTGCATCGCTTCGATTTCAGCCAGCGTTGAGCCCGGCGGTTTCTCAATCCAGACGTGACGGCCCGCCCGCAGCACGTCAATGGCTACCGGCGCGTATTGGGGTCTACCTTCTGCGTCGTGGTTGAGCACCACAAAGACAGCGTCAAGCTCTTCCTGTGCCAGCATGGCGGCGTAGTCGGTGTACCAGCGCAGGGCCCCAAATTGACGGGCACAGAACTTAGCGCGTTCCGGGATGAGATCGCATACCGCCACCAGCTCAACCGGCGCATATTGAAAACTGGGCAGAATGCTTTGAAAGGCATGCTTCCCGCAGCCGATAAAGCCTGCCCTTATGTGCCGGGTGTACTCATAGTTGAAAGGCATCAGGGCGTATCCTCTTGCTTGGTACAGTGAGCGTGCAGATGAGCACGATGGCAATTGGCGCTTGGTGCATGAACTTACCGCGTGCAGCGGTGTCTACCGGCGTTCGCGGCTCTTGCGATAGATGTTGCTGCTACCGCGCGGTGGGCCTTCCGGCAGCCCGGCGGAGTCGACTTCACGGCGGCGGCGCGCGTCTTCCGAGAAATACTTCGCCCACTCGCCGGGCGCGTCGGGCTCGATGCCGCCGTGGCGCGTGATGCGCTGACGGACGCGAATGGACAGCGGCGTGTTCACCGCGGCGCCGGCGACGATCGCCTGGCCCTTGGAGAGCGCCGGCAGTTCTGCCAAGAGGTCATGGCTGGCGCTCTCGACGGCGGCGGCCACGCTGCTCTGGTCGTATTCGTTGACGATGCGCAGCAGAAATTGCGTCATGCACTGGGAGAGCACATCGGAATCGAGCTTGCCGGGGCGTTGACTGATGAGGCCGACACCGACTCCAAATTTACGGCCTTCCGCCAGAATTGTCTTGAGGATGTTCGTCGTAACCACGTCTTCATTCGCAGGCGCAAAGTGGTGGGCTTCTTCTAGAAGGATGAAGACCGGATAGTCGAGGCGGTCCTTTTCGTTGCCAATTCCTTTTGCGGCATTCATGCGCGCCTTCCAAACCATGCGGAGGAGCACCGCCACGATAACCTGTTGCTGGCGGCGGTCGATCTCATTGAGTTGCAGGACGGAGCAAAGACCGGGACGAAAGATCTCGTGCAGATCGATGCTCTCCACGTTGTCGAAGTTTGGCGACTCGGCAAAGAGGCTCTTAAGTCGCCAGTCCAATGCACGCGCAGTACCTCGATCTTGGGGATCGACTCTTTCCTGCGACGTTTGTTGTGATTGCTGCCTGGCGGCATTGGCTGCGCCAAGAAACTCATCAAGCTCTGAGTCGGATGGATTCCCGCTTTCGCGGGAATGACGATTGCTCTCCGTATCTCTCTTGTCTTCCGAGTCCTGCATGAATTCCAATACTGCAAAGAGATCATTTATTGACCACGAGGATTTGCCCTTCCGGTCACGCTCAACTTGATCGAGGACTCTTCGCAAGACATATTCCATGCGTGGCGAGAGATCGTATTGCGCACCGAGCAGGAAGCGCAAGTCATAGAACGTTAGGTCGGATACGCGAATCTTTACCTGGTCCTGAGGGACAACGTTTACCTGCGCTTTGTAGTCGTCGCCAGGGTGGTGATTGGCGGTGAATTCCCGCGCGCTGCGGATCTCTTCCAGCGTGTCGTACTCGCCATGAGGATCTATCACAAGAATGCTGGCGCGATTGATGGGCTTCATCATCTCCTCGACGAGTACTGAGGCCAAGTAACTCTTGCCTGCGCCGGTGCCGGCGATGATTGCCATGTGGGTTGCCGTAATCGAGCGAACGTCCAGCACAACCGGTACTCCGGCGCCGCCCTCCGAGACAGCGGAAAACTCAGAAGACACATCCGCAGAAGCAGCCATTGTGGCAGCCGAACGTTCCGGACTGAAGGCAGGACGTGAAAGCAGCGAACCGACGTAGGCGCCCCCATGTTGCGCCTCACCAACTTCCCACTCGAAAGGAACACGGTTGAGGACGCGCGCCAACTCAAAGTCAGGTGCGAGGAAAATCTTCCAGCCAATGCGCGGGGGTATGCGTGGATTTACAAAGGCGCTCAACTGCGCGTCGTGGTATCCCATTATGCTGACGTGGATCTCAAAGAGTTCTGCCGTGGCCGCTGCGGCGTCATGGTCGCCGTCAATCAGGGATTGATCGGTGTTCTGAAAACCAACCAGCGCCGCCATCTGTGACGGGTCTACTTCCGGATGGGCCAGAAAGGAATCCGGGAAGAGGCGCAACGGAATCCGCCGTGTGACCCTGCCCAGAATCTGACGCTGCGTACCGTCCACGTCGGCTTCGTAATAGACGAACTCGCTCGTCTTTACGCGACGCTCTACGTCGGGAGTAACGAACGTATACTCGTTCGGCGTATCACCTGGACCCTTGGCAATACCGATAACCATCGTATTTCGCCCGTGGCTCTAATCTAGACTCATGACGGCGACAGAATCTGCTCTTAAGGAGCTCCCCATCGAGTAGGCCGTCTGCTCCGCTATCCACACAGCCTTCAACTATGCGCGCCGTACCACATTGAGCTCATCGCTTGCGCCCTTGATGAGCAGGCGCTGATCGTTGGCAAGTCCCATGTAGCGAAAGCCCTGCTCGAGCCGCTTGTTCAAGGCCGCACCGGAACTGGTGTGGATACCCGGCGCAACCCCGTACTTCTGAGATGCAGTCACGACTTGGCTGATGGCTGCTTCGAAGTCGGGGTGTTCGCTATCAGTGCTCGGAGGAAGACCCATGGACGCGCAGAGATCGTTAGGGCCGATGAAGGCGGCGTCAATGCCCGGCACACTGAGAATCTCGTCTAGCTGCCGAATGGCTTCGGCATGCTCGATTTGGATGACTACAAGGAGTTGGTCGTTGGCCTGCGCAAGATATTCTTCCTGGGTGCCGCGGAAGGCGTAATGGTTGCGCCCGCTCCCGATGCTGCGAATCCCGGCAGGGGGATACCGGCACGCTGCCACGGCGCGTTCGGCTTCTTCCCGCGTGCGTACCATAGGCACCACCACGCCGTAGGCCCCCGCGTCGAGCACGCGCTTGATCCATACGTGATCGTTCCACGGCACGCGCGCAGTGGGCACCACGTCGGTGGTATTTATGACTTGGAACAGGGCCCGGGTCGCACGCACATCAATAGAACCGTGTTCCATATCGACGTTGAGCCAGTCGAAGTCCATGTGCGCCAGGGTCTCCGTTGCCAGGGGATCGCCTAGAGTCAGCCAGGTACCGATTGCGGGTTTACCCGCTTGGAGAAGCTGCTTAACCGGGTTTTCGCGCATACGCCAACCGCCTCGTGCTCTTTCGGGATAGGTAGGATATTCCACCCTAGTGTACCAGAGCGGCCACGCGGCAATCGGGGCCCCATTTCTACGAAAGCGCAGCCCCAAAGTCCCAACATGAGGCGAGGCAGCTACACAAGGGTAGCTTCATCCACCAGCGAAATGGCTTGAGCGCGATCGTCGGCAGCCAGCGCGACAATCGTATGGCCGGCTTGGCGGTCGAGGATATGCAGACTCTGTATGTTCACGCCGGCATGCTTAAACCGCTCGGCTACTTTGGCGAGCGCTCCCGGTTCATCGGGCAGCCTGAGGACCAAAGAATCGTCTGAGATCGCCTTGAAGCCGGCGTCCATCAGCACGCGCAGAGCGGCGTCCTGGGCGTCGGTGGTTAAGGTGATGGTGCCGTGATCGTCCAGTCCTTCGGCGTTGATGGTCTCGATGTTGATGTCGGCGTCGGCCAGCGCCCGGCTGATGTCGGCAATGACGCCCACTTCGTTTTTGGCGATTACAATTATCCTATTCAGTCTCATTCTCTTGTCCCTTGTGTTATTTCAGGTTCCAAGCAGTCGACCAGCACTCTATCGATGACCTCGCGGGTCACGTGAGGCATGGTGATTAGGTGGGCAATGTCCTCGTAGGGAGCCAGTTGCCACTTGCGCACCACAGCGTCGGACGGTTTAGGAAATACCACCGTTACCGAGTTCTTGTTCCGCCGCGCCGGCATGCCGCGCTCGTTGAAGCGCTCCACCGCGTACTCGGCCACTGCCAGGCACTTGGCAACGATCTCTCTGTAGCCGTCCATCCCATGCTGCTGCCACGCGTACCACATGATGAGCGGCGCGATGGCGTTGCGCGACCCCGCCAGCGTGGTATCCAACACGCCCACGTATTCGATGGAACGCGCGATGCGCGCCACATATTCGCTCCGCGTGAGGGCCACGCCGCAGGGCAGGGGCGAGCCAATCAGCTTATGGCCGCTTATGGATACGCTGTCGAAGCCATTGTCGAACCCGTAGGGCTGCGGGTCGTCAACGAACGGCAGAATCATCCCGCTCAGAGCCGCGTCGGCATGAATGTAGTGATTTGTAATGGCGAGGTCGTCCAGGATGTCCTGCACTTTGCTTACGTCGTCCACCGCGCCTTTCATGGTGGTGCCGATGTTTGCCAGGAAGATGACGGGCGCGTCGCGGTTGATGCGGATGGTTTCCCGCAAGTCGTCGTAGTCGATCTCGCCGTTGTCCTGGCTCTTGATCATGATGTTCCGCACTTTCAGCACGCGCAGAATCTTGACCGCGCTGTAGTGCGTATCCTGCGAGAAGTAGACCACGCCGTCCGGGAACATTTCACGCGCCAGGTAAAGCCCGTACATGTTGCCCTCGGTGCCGCCGGACGTGACGTAGCCCCAGGCTTGCTCGCGCGGCAGATGCATCAGGTCGGCGAAAGTGTGGATGACCTCCCGTTCGATCTTGTGGGTGTTGCTTTGCAAATTGCTGTCGTGAAAGGGGTCGCCTACGTTGTTGAGACTATAGCTGAGAAATGGCAGCAACGTGGAGTAGTCAAAATCCAGGTTGCAAGGATAGCCGACCGACCGCGACCCCAGCTCCGCAAAGTCTCGCAGAAGGTCGTCAAGCCGTTCCTGAATGCCGGTCATGGTGCGCATTGCTGACTCCTCACTCCAGTGGACCAGATTCGAGCATAGAGCAAGCGGGTCATTAAAGCCAATGCACGCGCCGGCGGAACTCGCAAGAGAGCCCATTGTTGCCTGAGAGCAGAGAAACACAGGCAGAGAGAGGAGCCACAACCACGCGGGCTGTGGCTCCCCTCTTCCTCGCCTCGTGCTTCGGCCGGATTCCGCACCGGGAGATCCGATCGGGAGCGGACTGTCCCTCCCGCAGCTCAAGAGCCGCAAGAAGAGTTTGCGCTGCTCTCAAGCCCCGCATCTCGCTGCGGAATTGCAGGATCGCTTGCTAGACGACCGGCCGATCTGCACTCCCTGCGCCGTCACAGGCGGCGGGATAGACTCGGTCAATGCTGGCAGTCATCGTTGTGCTGGATTGGTTCGATGCCCTCAATGCCGCTAATCATCCCGGTGTCAGGCGCAGGAACGGTTACGGATTGCTGCGTCGAACTCGGGCACTCGGTGTGCCTGAGACTCTCGTCGGCATACGCCGGTCGCGCGAAGATTGGACCGATCAGAGCCGCTGCGAGCACTGCGACTGCTATAGCGATTGCTACGTCTGCGATAAACTGTTTCTTCCGCGAATGAGTGGCGCCTTTGCCTTTGACAATCATCACACGCCTCCTTGCGTTGCTGATGACAGATGAAACTGCGTCCTGTGAATTGCGTTGAGCCTGCAAGCCCATGGGGCGAAGGCCGGTCTCCTTGGGAGTCGTCCACACGTGCGTCGGACCGGTGCGCGCGTGGACGCCTATAGGATGCCGACGAGGCGAACTCCGTCGCTGAGGGCGGCGAATACCACCTGCGGGCGCACGTCGATGAATGTCCGCAGGAAGCCAAAGGAATGACCGACGTAAGGCGTGATGGTGCTCCGCGTCGAAGGGCGGTATGCAGGCGTGCACACAGCAGCAACGTCGCAGAGCAGCAACGCGCCTAACGCAGCCAATGAGCCGGCCATATGCCAGGCTGCGCGCACAGCCGGGGACACAGTTTCGTGCCAGAACCCAAACGCAGCCGATGATCCGGCATCCGGCCTCACGGCGCTCGCGTTCGTAGTACCAGCACAATGCCGCGCCCCGTCCACTGACGCAGACACGGCGCCAGGCCAACCAGGAGTTGCAGCCACGGGCCCAGCCTTGTACCGGACCCCACCGGTAGCCGATGACACCGCAGTATCCCAGGTCGCGCCAGGGGTTGACTCCGGATTGTTCACGCTCGCGCGATATCCGATGTCCGCCCCACTCGTGGCCTGTGGGAACCTCTCCTGGTACATGCGCTGAGCGGGTTCCTCGTGATAACTGCGCATGGTGTCACCTTCCCAATCGGTTGCGAGGGTCGTCCGCTGCTGCGGTATTCCTCTGCGCGTCTTTAGCGCTGCAACTCTTCTACCTCCAGCGTACGCGAGAATGCCGGGCAGAAGTGCAGATGCTTAGGGAACTCATAAGAAGGTCTTAGCCCGCTCTCAGAGACCCTGCAATTAGGGAGCAATTTGCGTGGTTGAGTGTGGTTCGCGGGCTGTGGCCGGCTAAATTACGGCTGCTCCAGCGCGCGAGTCAACGGGGAGACTCATCACAATTTCGGCGTAATCTGCAGGAATTGCCCCCTCCCAAGGAGAACTCTGCATAACTCCGTCATTCTGGCGAAAGCCGGAATCCAGAGGCAAAGTTGCATCTACGAGAGGTGAGGTCAATACCTGTTAACTTCAGCTCAACTTTCCCCAACAAGGTGAAAGAGGTTTCGCAAGGTTCTCCCCAAGGAGACCTTTGAATTACCCACATGCAGGCGAGAGGAACTTTCTCTCCCTAGGGAGAGGATCGAGGTGAGGGGTCTTCTTGGTCCCGCAATTGCAATTCATGTTTAGCCAGCACTTTCCAGCGATAAACCGACCATGAACCGGCGCGCGTATAGGGTGAGATCCCCTTCATCCTCGTGTCTCGTAAAGAGCATGCGACAGCCGGCAACCGTCGGGGAGCTGGGGCACATTTCTCTGGCATGGTTTGCGCAATGGCCCCCTATTTGGGAAAGAGGTGTGTGGCTCCGGACTAGACTGCCGCTGTCCGGCAGTGAGCGGGGAAGCTTCTGCATCAAGTCTGCATCGAGGTTCGACTTGAGAAGCCGGTAGAGGAATACCAGCCCCAGGAGAGCCGCGGCTGCCAGCGCCGACGCCCAAAGGCCGTGCTTCCCCATGCCGCGC
This sequence comes from Chloroflexota bacterium, assembly GCA_965207135.1. Taxonomy (GTDB): domain Bacteria; phylum Chloroflexota; class UBA11872; order VXOZ01; family VXOZ01; genus VXOZ01. Next base: position 1,229,975 of record OZ242272.1, read on the forward strand.
TTGGTGCTCTCGCCATGTACTCCCATCGTGCTACCTCCTTAGGTGCGGGTTTGCAAGCTGCGGGCCTATGCCGGTTCCGCGTGAAGCGTCCCGTTCCTTCGCCCCCGCGGATTGCTCCGCGCAAGCGCTGGGACACCGCCCGCTTGATCCGGCATGACGTTTGACGACGGTAGGGCTTCCCTGTAATCCCGCGCCAGACGGGTCACACCAGCGCAATCAAGCGACCTCCGGCGAAACCGGCGAGGAGGGCCGCCCGCCGCTGCCTAACGCATGTTCACGTTCCTGGGTGCGCGTTCACGAAACTGGGTCCGTGCTCGCGAACCTGAGTACGCGATCTTGCGAACCTGAGTACGCGATCTTGCGCACCTGTAAGATTGACCCTCTACATCCACCGTAAATCAGCGTGTGAAGGAAATGTGCAGGAATTCAGGGAACTCATAGCAAGGTCTTAGCCGGCTCTAAGAGTAGCTGCAAAGCGGCATAAAAGGGGGAAGATGGGTACTTAATGCAGGCGATTTAGCAGGCGCGACTGCGGGCCACGAAGTGACCTGCCATGGATGCCGATACGGCGTACAATAATAGTCACGTGATCTCATATCCATGCAGGCGCAATACCGAGGAGCCGCAGCAGCGATGGCGCGTCAAACGGAGCCGAGCGTAAACAACGCCATGGAGCGTGTGCTGCAAGGCATGCTCTCCCGCAGCCACGTGCGCTCTGAGAGTACGCAGACCATCACCGGGCATTCGGGTCGACGCCCCGACATAATCATCGAGGACCCAGGCCGCGCGCCGGTGGTGATCGAGGCGGAATACTTGCCCGGCGCGACTGTGGAGGCCGAGGCCAAATCGCGTTTGGGGCTGGAAGTTGCAGCGAGCGGACGCCGCATCGAGGCGGCTATTGCGCTGCGGTATCCCGACGACATTGGTGATGCCGACGATCTCCATTCCGCTCTGCGGCAGGCCCGTCTTTCCTATTGTGTTTTCACGGCAGAGAAAAAGGGCGTTAGTCGCTTTCCGGCGTCCGGCTGGCTGGAGGGGTCGCCTGAGGACGTAGCCGATCTGGCGCGCTTGGTGTCCGTGCCGCAGCGGGCCGTCGATGATGCCACCGACACACTGCAGGAAGGTATCAACGCGGCGGCGAAGATCCTGGATGAGATGGACACCAACCGCCAGGCCGTGACCATGGATATCGCGCGTCTTCTCGGTATGAGCAACGTGCCGCAGACGCGCCGCATGGCCTGCGCGATTATTGCCAACGCATTGGTTTTTCACGAACGCATCTACGGCATGCATGACGGGGTCAAGTCCCTGAACGTGGTCTGCGGTGAGGGTGTTGCCAATCCGCAGGGTGAGGTGCTCGCGGCGTGGCAGGAGATTCTGGATATCAACTATTGGGCCATCTTTGCCGTCGCCAGGGACATCCTGATGCATTTGCCCGCGGCAGAGGCGGCGCGCATATTGCGGCGCTTGCGGGATACGGCTCAGGCGGTGAGGTCTATGGGCGTGGAGAATTCCCACGACCTGACCGGCCGCATCTTCCAGCGTCTCATTGCCGACCGCAAGTATCTGGCGACGTTCTATACGCTACCCGCGTCGGCGGCGCTGCTGGCGCGGCTGGCCGTTGCCAAGCTGCCAGGGGTGGACTGGTCGGATGCCGAGGCCATCGGCAGGTTGCGCATCGCCGACTTTGCCTGTGGCACGGGCGCGTTGCTCTCGGCGGTGTACGAGCAGATCGCGGCCAAACACGAGCGCGCCGGCGGCAATCCGGCCGCCCTGCACCGCGCCATGATGGAAGACGTGCTCTACGGCTGCGACGTAATGCCCTCGGCCATCCACATCACCGGCTCCACTCTCTCCGGCGTGGAACCCGGGGAAGCCTTTGGCAGCTCCCGCCTCTACACCATGCCCTACGGTCGCCAACCCGACGGCACGGTCAAGATCGGCTCCCTGGAACTCCTGCAACGCTCGGACGTCCTAACCCTCTTCAACACCAGCGACCCCGCCCTCCGCACCGGCAGCGCGGGAGAGGAAACCTCGGCCCAGGTCACAGTTGACATGCCTGACGTGAGCTTTGAATTGACGATTATGAATCCGCCGTTCACAAGCAATACCAAGCACTATGACGCGAGAGATGGGGTGCTCAATGCAGCGTTTGCCGCATTCGACTCTTCTGATGAAGATCAGGCTGAAATGGCAAAGCGATTGAAGAGTCTCTCCAAGAACACCTTCTACCATGGTCACGCTGGACTTGGTTCCGCATTTGCATCTCTCGCTGCTAAGAAGATTGCTCGAAATGGTGTTGTCGCGCTGGTGTTGCCCTTTACTGCAATCAATGGAGCGTCCTGGGCCAAGTTTAGAAAGTTGATAGCCACGCAATGTACCGATGTCACCGTAGTCAGCATTGCAGCCAACGGCCACGACATGTCCTTTTCGTCCGACACTGGTATGGCAGAGTGCTTGGTAATTGGCCGAAGCCTAGCGGGAAATGAAAGACCGAGTGGTAGAGGCACTTTCATATCGCTGCGGCATAGGCCGCATGACTTTGCGGAAGCTCAGGAACTGTCTAAGTCGATACTATCCGGCCAGGAAATGCGCAGTCTCGAGAATGGGCCGTATGGTGGTGTTTCTATCTACTGCGGAGATAGCTTGGTAGGCGAGATGCTGGAGGCTCCAATTGACAGCCACGAAAGCGGGTGGGGGGCTGCGCGTATTCTAGACGCCTCTGTCGCGCAGACCGCGTACTCTCTTTCCAAGAGTGAGTTGTGGCTGCCAGGCAGCCCGCAGTCTATTGGTTTACCTGTAGCGCAGTTGAATCAGGTCGGAGAAAGAGGACTGGACTCTCAATTCTTCATTAGCCTGGCTCACAATGCACCATTCACTAAAGTTGCGGGCAGTCCAACTGCGACCTATCCTGCACTTTGGAATCACGATGCTCCAAGAGAGACTCGGATCATTTGCGCACCCGATTCTCAATTGCAGGTGAGGCCGGGTATGGAGGATAGGGCTGCCACGCTCTGGGCAACAGCAAGTCGAACCCATCTTAACCGGGACTTTACATTCGGCTCTCAGCCATTGGTTGTAGCTTTCACCGAACAGGAATCAATTGGAGGTAGAGTGTGGCCCAACGTCAGTTTTTCTGATAAGAGATTCGATCACACCTTTGCAGTGTGGAGCAACAGTACACTTGGCCTACTGTCCTATTGGTGGCACTCCAGCCGTCAGCAGTCCAGCAAGGCCGGTATGACCATCCGCTCCGCCGAATCCCTCCCCGTGCTCGACTTCCGCGCCCTCAGCGACGATCAACTAATCATGGCGGAGCTCATCTTCGACGAATTCCGCGACAAAGAGTTACAGCCCGCCTACCTCGCCGACGCCGACCCCAACCGCGCCCTCCTCGACCGCCGCGTCATCTGCGACCTCTTAGGCTTCGACGAACAAACCTACACAGCCGTCCGCCGCCTCGCCGCCAAATGGTGCGCCGAACCCTCCGTCCACGGCGGCAAACCCCGTCCGAAAGATGCAAAGCTTACTGTCTAAGAGATGTCAAGCGCAGCTCAACAGATTTGGAGAATTGAAAGGCTCCCGTATGGAAGATTTGGATACAGAAGGTTTGTTCTGGTTGGCCACCAACCCGGAGTACCAGGTAGCGGGTCGCCTCAAGTTTGATTCAATCAATGGAGCAGAGTTGAACCTAATAGGTTCACTCGATGTGATGACATCCAGTGGAAACACCAGTCCATGGGGCAAGAAAGACTACGATAAACGATACCGGATCCATGGGGTAGCCGATCTAAAGCACTTTACATTGGACCGCTGCCTCCTTACCCAAGAATCCTTTCAAATGCCTGGAACAGCCAAGGAAAGATACCGTGTGCCCATAGTTCTTATAGGAAGACAATTCGCGCCAAGTGACCAGCTTGAGTTTAGTTCAGTTTCTGTGCGAATGAGTCACTTGGAGCATTGGGTCCATGAATCTGGTGTTGAAGTCGGATGCCTAATAGAGGAAGAAACAAAGACAATAAAGCAAGTCCAGATTACATACACTCCCCCGGAGAGCCAAAGGATCTGCACATTCAACGGCGAACTTGAACTGAGTTTCTTTTCGAAGACATGTGGTGATCATGTAGTGCGTAGCACTATTGAGCAAGGCTGCGAATTCAGAATACAATTCCCAGAACCACTTTCTCTTGAAAGAGCAATGGCACCATGCAACGCGTTGCAGGATCTCGTGACAATGGGGATGGATGCACCTTCTACGATCACCGAGGTAAGTCTAGGACTTCCAGAGTCCGTGTCAGCATCAGCTTCCGATGATGACAATCCGAGGCAAGTTAGATTGCTGGCAGAACTTAGAGGGTCGAACATTCAGGTAAGGAAAGATCCGCCTCACCGCCAGGAAATGGCGTTTACATTCGAAAGTATAGGCGGTATAGATGGCGTGGGGAAGTGGATGGAGGTCGCAGATAGACTAAGAGCTGTAATCGGCTCACTTATGAACATCTGGTACGCCCCCGGGTTGGTTATGGAGAACCGTTTTGTTAATGTCATTATTTCAGCCGAAGCACTGATTCGTTTAAGGGTCAACAAACAAAGATTTAGCCTTGAAAGAGAGCTCAATATTCTGGCGAATGACGCAGGTGACACATTTCAGGATCTAGTTGAAGACACAAAGAGTTGGGCCAATACTATTGTAAAGGCTCGCAACAACTATGTATTTCACCGTGGCCTGCGGGGAAGCATAGAGGGCCCGAAATTGTACTTACTCTCAGAATCGCTCTACTTTCTGGTAGTGATCTCCCTATTGCGAGAGTGCGGATTATCACACAAGACTTTGGCCAACATTGGAAAGCATCAGAGGTTTAGGCTGCTAGCACGGCAGCTACGCGGTGAGAAGTAACTGGCTACTAAAGGGCCGGCTGCGTAGCTTCTGATTCCCTCCCTCAGTCGTTTATTGCGTGGCTCTGCTGAATCGTAGGATAGACCGGATTGAAGTCTTTCCCCTCACCCTAATCCTCTCCCCAGGGAGAGGGGACAAGATGGCCTGATCATCACTCTTATGACCATGGTCATGACTATGGTACACTTGACTAAATTCCTCCAGACTAGAATGGCGGGGCATGGCAGACGACAGCAGCATTAACTCCGGTGGGGTGCGGGTGGTGAAGGCGTCGGAGTTCAAGGCGAAGTGCTTGCAGCTTATGGATGAGGTGGCGGCGAGCGGTGAGGAGATCATCATCACCAAGCGGGGCCGCCCGGTCTCGCGTCTGGCCCCTTACCGGGAGCGGCCCAAAAGCCTCTTTGGCGTTGACAAAGGACGCATCGAGATACTGGGAGACATTGACTCGCCCTTGGACGAAGCGTGGGAGGCCGAGAGCGAGCCGGACCGGGTGCTGGAGCCGTGATCCTGCTTGACACGCACGTCTTGCTGTGGCTCAGGGCAGGCAGTGAGCGCTTAGGCACGCGTGCCCGACGTATAATCGACGAGGCTTGGCAATCGAGTGGGGTTTGTGTCTCCGCGATCTCCTATTGGGAAGTTGCGCTGCTCAAAGAAAAGGGGCGAATCAGGTTCCCCGAGGACATCGGCCTGTGGCGGCAGGAACAACTGGCGCAGGGCATGGTCGAATTCCCCGTAAGCGGCGCTATCGGCATCCGCGCGGCTATTCTATCAGACTTGCACGGAGACCCGGCCGACCGCCTCATCGTTGCTACCGCGTTGGAAGGCCACACCTTAGTCACCGCCGACGAACGCATCCTCGCCTGGCCGGGCACGCTGAATTGCCTGCGCGCCACGGAGTGAAGTCGGGGCCAAGGGAGCAGTCGGGAGAATGGGCGCAGACGCAGGTTGCAAACCTGCGCTACCAGAAGAACAGGCGGTAGGCGCGGGATGCGAGCAATCGAGACTGAAGCGCCGACCGCAGGTTACAAACCTGCGCTACCGGACAGAGACCGTGGGCGCTTGACCCGCCAGTGTGCATCCTGGACTTCAGAGCGGAATTAGTAGATTTGGACTTAGACCATAGAGATATGATTGACAACGTACGAACCAACGCATAAGGTTGGCTCCTCGCTATGTCATTCTGAGGAGCGGAGCGACGAAGAATCTAGAATCGGGAGCTTTTTAGATTCCTCGCTACGCTCGGAATGACAGGAAACGCATCCCGCGATGCTGCCAAGTCTATAGCGACTAATTCCCCTTCAGAGACTACTTGACACGCCACAACATGTGTGTCATATACTGGCACAATTGGGTGTGCGGTTAGGCGTATCCGCCCACTTAACCAGAGCGAGGAAGCCCTGATTACTGCAAACCAAAGGAGGTTTGGCGGCATGGCAATGGTCAATCGCGTCTTGGCGGCATTCATCGTAGTAGTTGGATTCTTGGCGTGGGCCAACCTGATTGCGACGCCGATCTACCACGACGGCTCGCCGGACTATCCGGTGTGGCAGCTTTTGAATTACTTCATGGCGGTCTCTGCCGTCATCATCCTGGTGAAGGGGTTCCTGATGCGGCAGGCCCATGCGCATGAGGACGGCGCATGCCCTGATACGCTCGAGCACCTGCGGGTCAGCATCGCGTTCTATGGGGCAATCGTTCTGGCCATGCTGTTCTTCTGGGAATGGATCTGGACCCTGAATCCGGAAAGCGAGACCGGCGACGCGGTCACCTCGCACCTTATCTACTTCCCGATTGTGGATGCGCTGCTGGTTGTGCTGTCGCTGCTGGTCGGTCGCCGCTTGTGGAAAGAAGGCAGCGGCAGTTAGTATTTCGGTTTCGGCATCACCTGGTAGGGATTACTTGACTTCATGCAAGTGATCCCTACGCATGGCGCGGAGAGGATGGATTCCCGCTTGCGCGGGAATGACGGATAGGTGCGGGCATGACGAATTGGCGCGGGCCTGACGAGTAGGTGCGGGCATGACGAATAAGGTCCGGGTATGACGAATGGGTGCGGGCATAACGACCCGCAGCGCCTCGCCTATGCGGACTCTCTGCGTAACGAGAATGAAGTGAATGTCGTCTAGTACAGGCTGTCCTTATTGGTGGAGTAGCACCACTGCGAAGTCAGCAGGAAGTGCACCAGCGCGTCCTGAGCCTCCGGCGTCCCGATGCGCTGCAACGCGTGAACGGCCTTGCCGCGCACGTAGCGGTTTTCGTCATTCAGAGCGTGGGCCAGGGCGGGCGTGGCCTCTTCCGCTTGCTCGCCGATCCGCGATAGGGCCAAGGCCGCGCCGCGGCGCATGAACTCGTCTTCATCGGCGAGCGCTCCGATTAGGGCAGGCACGCCGTTGGCGGAGTTTTGCAAAGAGATGCCGAGCGCATCCACAACATGGCGGCGCACCTCGATTGAATCATCTTCCAGCGCCACTCTGAGATACGGCATGACTTCATTGCCCAAAAAGCCGAGGTCGGCCAGAGTCTCCACAGCCATGCAGCGGGTGCCCTCGTTATCGTTGCTGCTGGCATCCAGCAGGGCGGGCACAGCGGCCTCACCGATCGAACTCAGGGCATAACTGGCGTTGCGGCGCACGGCTTCATTCTCGTGCTGGAGCGTATCGATCAACGCGGGTACGGCGGCCTCACCCATCGAGCCAAGTTCATAGGCTGCCGCCAAGCAGGTTGTTTCGTCGTCAACCTTAATGTTGGCGATCAACTCCGGTATGGAGCCGTTGCCATTGGCGGAAGGCGCACCGTTGTTCGCAGCGCCGGAATACCAGCGCCACATGTGGCTCCACACGCCGCTAAGTTTACTATCGTCATCGGCAGGCCACTCACTGTCCTGACTATCCCAACTCGGGGCTTGCGGCTCTTCGATGCGGGCGAACATGAACTTCATCATGTAGCGCTTCTTGTCGGTGGAGTTGCCCATGCCGCGATGCCAGAGATCGTAGTGGACCATCAATACCGTGCCGGCCTCTACCACCACGGGGACCTCGCCCTCGGTGGTGTCCAGCCGCATGTTGAGGCCGATCGGACCTACCAGCCAGTTGTAATAGTGGGTGCCCGGCAGCACGCCGGTCGGACCCATTTCAACGGTCGTATCCTGCGGGTAGTACATGGCTAGCAGCCAGCGGGTGCGGTGCCGCCGCCGGGTGAAGGAGTCGCGGTGGATCTGCTGGCCCTCGCTGTGCGGCGGCCGGTAGTGGCAGTGGCGGTGGGGATGGACGAAGTAGTTGTTGCCGAGCACGCCCGCCAGCGCGCCGTCTACGGCCGGATCGTCGAGGATCTGGCGAATGCCGGGGATTCTGGCCATCAGATTGTTGCCGGGGTTGCCGTCCTCCTCGAAGAGGGCCTCCGTCTGGTTCCAAACGTCCCGATGGAACTCGCGGGGATGCCCGGTCTTGACCGCAACGTACCCATTGCGGATGAAGTCGCGCATCTGCTCGTCGGTTAGCCTAATCATGGCTAATTCTGACCTCCTGTGGTGCTGGTAACGGCTGCTGGCTTGACCCTGCTTACGGGACGATTCACGTCTCACTTGTAAGTGTCGGTTTGCAAGCGGATACTGGACGAAGCGAGGAATTTATATGACTCTAGTACGGAAAGCGGCTGCTGTCAAAATACAAGGGACTTGTGCCGCAAGGGAAGGCTATCAGCCGAATTAAAGAGGGGAAAACGTGATTGATCCTGAAAGTTTAGGTGAAGTATTGCTGGTTACCGGCGGGATTGAGGTAGATAGGGTTGCAATTGTGTTCCTTTGAACAAGACTCACCCCCACATTATCATGGCCGTAGCTCTAGGTGTAGGAAACGAACACATAGTTTACATAAGGAGAAAGAGCATGTACATCATTGTCGCGCCGATCAAGATCAAGGAAGGCTACAAGGATGCCTTCATCGAAGCGATGTTGGGCGATGCGAAGGGGTCGGTGAATGACGAGCCTGGCTGCCTGCGGTTCGACGTGGTCCAGGACGGCGGCGACCCGAACCGCATCTGGCTCTACGAGGTCTACGTGGACGAGGCCGCGTTCCAAGCGCATCTGCAGACGCCGCACTTCATCAAATGGCGAGATACGGTGAAGGACTGGACGGAAGAGCGGCCCGAGGGAGCCGGCGCCGGTGTGGGGAGTTTCAACATTTGGCCGTCGGATGATGAGTGGCAATAGGTTTCTTGTGAGACCAGGGCGATACTTGCGGTTATGCCGTCACTTCGGGGAGAGTCGGAGTCCAAGAATGTAGTGAGAATAGGATGGATTTCCTAGACTCACAAACGAAGTGCAATACCCTGGTAAGGTGTTGCTATGGGAACACAGTATCGTCAACTTTCCATTGAAGAGCGGTGTGAAGCCTGGCTAATTCACACTGCGGGACACTCGTACCGGCAAGTCGCTGCAGCACTGGATCGTGCGCCATCAAGCATTGCTCGGGAGGTGAAATGGGTGGATCTCGTACGCAGAGCTACAGAGCGATGTATGCCCACGAACAGGCGCAGGCGCGTCGTTGGTGTGGCGGTGCTCACGTACTTGTAGCGGGACTGGTCGCCGGAGCGGGTGGCGGGACGCTTGGCATGGGCAGCGGGTGGACCGGTCATCTCCCATGAGACCAGCTACCGTTTTATCTGCGCCCAGGTGGTGCCCACCAACGACTACAGATGGTGGCACTACCTGGGCGCGTGGCAAGGCGCAGTGGCGACCTCATCGGCGTAGTGGGCGCAGTCCGGTCGCCTTCATTGCTAAGCGCCGTCCACTGTGGCGCAACGACCCCAGGCAGCAGCGACCACCAAACCCCGGCCACTGGGAGGCTGATCTGATGCTCTTTGGGAGGGGCTGCCACGCGTTCCACCCTGCACGAGCGCCACTCGCGCTTGCTCATCGCTGCGCGACAGCCCGGCAAAGCGGCAGACCCTATCGCTACTGCCATGCCGATCTGTTCGACTCCTTGCCTTTCGCCTGGTGCCAGACCGTCACCTTCGACAATGGCACCGAGTTCGCGCGTCATTACCGTCTCCATTACTTGGGCATCCCGATCCTCTTCTGCAATACCCACGCGCCGTGGCAGAAAGGAGAGATTGAGAATGCCATTGGCGCATGCGGCGCCTGCTGCCGCGCAAGACCGATTTGGCGAAGGTATCCACAGAGCGCTTCGCGCAAGCTTACAATCACACCCCGCGCAAATGCCTTGACTATCAAACTTCAGCAGAAGTATTTTTCAAACAATTCATACAGAATGACCACAGTCAGCCACTTGAGCAATTCTTTCCGCGAGCGATGAAGCTCGTGCGCTCTTAGCAGCAGATGATGGTGCTGCCAACGAGAGTGACCGCTGGCGTTACCTGCTCTTTTTTGATCTGTTCTCTAACGCGAATGTTGTGTCACCTCACGCGGGATGGACACGTGATGGGTTTGTCGCTGCTGCCAAGCAGCTAACGCGAGATACGGATGGCGATGGCACGGTGGACCAGTAGGGCTTTGCCGTTAGCCACTTCTATCCCGACTGGTTGCCTTCGTGCTCCACGAGACAGGCAAAGATGTGATTGATCTCGAGACCGGTGCGGCACACTTCGCTGATCCGGCAGCACTGCGTGGCCTACAGTACTGGAACGAACTCGGACGGGTGCACGGCATCATGCCCTATGGGCAGGAGGTTGCTGCTAACCGACCGCGGATTCGCAGCCCGTTTCGTGCCAGCCGGACAGGCATTCTGTTTCAGACCTTCTGGCCCCCTAGGCTTTGCATTTCAGTGAACGCAGCTAGCGCCAACCGTCAAGAAAAGCCTGCAGCACTGCACGCCCTTCGTACTTGGCGAGTAGCAATTCGCTTAATAGCTGGCTCTTCAATAATCTGACGCTGCCGTTGGCACGTGGCGAAATGCGTATGGAGCAGGCGGCTCAGCAGACGCAAAACTGGTTGTGGGATTACTTCGCCTACTTAATGTAAGTCTCTAAATTATAACTACAACGTAGAGACTTATATACTTAATAGTAAACAAGAGCCCGCCTAGTGTAAGCTAGGCGGGCTGCCTTCATGCGGCTCTTTAGTGTGGCTGCTTCTTTTTGTTCGGTGGCTTGGCAGCACACACAGCATGTGTCACGTTTTTGCGGGTGTCGTGTATGAGTGGCGGCATGGCGTTGACAACGGGGTGATCAGGTTTGCGCTTCTCCTAGGCTGCGGCTTGGGCACAGATGCCATACATCGATTCTCCCTCTTGCTTGCCGGTAGTGAATATCCCATCAAGCAAGTGCTCGATGCGAGACACTTGGCTGTCAATGTTGATAACGCGAATATCAACTCTAGAGATGAGAGCACCAACTGCTGTCGCTGCAAGAATGATTTCGCTATGGATGCTAAGAATTTCGTAGCTCGCACGCGTTTCCCTAAGAATCCTTCTATGCCCTTGACACCATTTTGTCTGTATGTGATGAAATAATCACGAGGTAGATTTGTGGGTGTACTAGTGATTGCCAGTGAGTTTCTCACGCAAGAAGCGTGTATTGCGCACTTAGAGCGCGTCAAGTGGCAAGGCACACCAGTTTGTCATTCTGAGAGAGTGAAGATGTTCCCCGCAAAGTTGACAAGGACTACGTATCTCGCTGGAATTGCTACAACTGCCTGTCGACGTTTCGTGCCATGACTGGCACCATCTTCCAAGGCATCAAGATATCCCTACAGAAGTGGTTTGCAGCTATCGCTACCCTACTGAGCGCTAAGAAGAGTGTATCCAGTTGCCAGCTTGCTCGTGACTTAGACTTGAACCAGAAGACTGCCGGTACATAGCAATGAGAATCTACAAGCTATGAAGGACGATGACCACTGTTGCGAGGCATCGTAGAAGCAGACGAAGTCCACCTAGGTGGCAAGCTGAGTGGTGGCAACGACCGTAGCAAACGCCGCAGCACGGTGGCGGCGCTTCTGAGAAGTTTCCGTGGTCGGAGCAGTAGACGTGGAAGCAAGGTCAAGGCAATCCCTACGCCGCGCGTGATTACGAAGCTCATAGACATGTTCCTGCGTAAGAGTATTGACCCACGTGCGGTATTCATGACGGATTACTTCCCCGGCTACAATGAAGTACGCGACTGGATTACGTACCTGCGATCAATCACACTGAACAGTAGTGGACGGGATTATACACACGAATACAGTTGAGGAGTCTTGGAGCTTAGTGAAGCATATGATAGCCGGCCGCCACCACTACACCGTCGAGCATGCCGATGGTACATCACGAGGCAGCTTACAAGTACAACTTGAGGAAGTCAGAGACGTAGTTCGATGAATACATGGCTGGCGGTTGGTGTAGCGCGATCCACGCGCCATGAGGTACTCCATAGGCTGGTTGCCCTCGACCGAGTTGCAACGACTACAGATATCGATAAGAATGGCGTGATCCAAGGTGAAGTTGTCAGCGAGCCGCTTGCCCCACGCGATGGGAAGGCCACTTCGCCGCTCTGCAGCAGCGCTCGTAACGTTACGCATCTTTGGCTCACTCTCGCGAAAGTAGTGAGTGACGTCGATATCCTGAGCGTCATGTTTACCGCGCTCAAGAGCCTCAACTTCCTCCATGCTTAGTATGATCAGCCATCTTGGCCATTCTCACGGACAGTGCCCCGAGATGGCTGACCACCAACGAAGCCGGAGCAGCATCTCTTCCGAGAGCATGCAACTCGAGCTCGGCATCCGCCACCACTACACCTGACCCAACTGCAAACGAACGAGAGAATTTAGCGCTTCTGGCGGGTGCTCAATTGCAGTCTGCAAAGAATGTACTGATGCAATTCCTTCTGGGCTGCACTATAGTGTGGCACCATCCGTCAAACAGGAGATACGCCCACTACAAGCCCTACAAAAGCTGTCACCAATTGACAAAGACATGAAGCAATGAGTCCATGCTCAACTACACGGGTACAGATCTCGTTTTTAGGGCAATGTGATTTGGCAAGAAAGGAGTAGCGTAAGAAGCAACTACGCAAGAACAACACCGTCACATCAATCGCTGAGATAAGCTTGACTTTTCTCAGCCTGCTTCCTATGAACATCGGATACGATATTCTTCAAACACATAGCATCACGTTTGTATCTTCAATTTGGTTTCTTAACTCGACTAAAGCTAGAGATACCATTTCGCTTGCAACCGATACAATTCTGCATACTCCCCATTTGCGTCTAGCAGTTTGCTATGGGTGCCTTCCTCAATCTTCTGCCCTCCTTTCAATACAACGATACGGTCAGCAACTCTACAGGATCCAATTCGATGTGAGATCAGGACTGCCATTCTATTTAGCGTTAATTTTGCAAAGTCAGCGTAGACTTCCGCCTCTGTTTTTGGATCTAGTGCTGAAGCTGGTTCATCTAGAATTAGTAAATCTCCTTGTCGCAAATGTGCGCGTGCGATCGCCAACTTCTGCCACTGTCCTACAGACAGCTGTTGACCTTCATGAAACTCCCTACCGAGCAGTGAATCAAATCCGGAATCCAACTTATTCACTATATCAATAGCACCGCTTAATTTTGCAGAAGCTGTAATTGCATGATCATTATCTAATTGCTCGATTCTCCCAAATCCAATGTTTTCCTGCACCGTAGCCTGGTACCGTATGAAGTTCTGAAAAACTGCACTACAGCGACTATACCAGTTAGCCGGGGCAATTTCCTGAAGATCTACACCATCAACCAAGATACGTCCCTGCGTAGGTCGAAGCAGTCCCATAAGGAGCTTTGCCAATGTGGTTTTTCCCGCACCATTTTCTCCCACTAACGCAATCCGTTCACCAGGATGAATCCGTAGATTAATACCCGAGAGTGCAGGATATTCGCTACGGGGATAAACAAAAGATACGTCTTCGAATACGATTCCGGTTTCGATGCGCCTAGCCAGCGTCCTACCTTTACCCAACTCTACCTGTGGACCACTTACGAATTCAAAGAAATCCTGTATGTAGCGCAAGTCGCTAAGTACTACTGAAGCATTCCAGGCAAGAGACCAGTAATTGCTCTGGAAACGCTGGATAGCAAGAAAGATTGCAGCATACGCCCCAATACTGGCTTTTCCGGTGATAAGCAACCAGATGCTCAACACCACAGATAACACAAACGCCGTACTATTCAATCCGTCAGAAAGGAGTGTATCCCGGAAATCACGAGCGGCTAGTTTAAGTCGATCCTGTCGTAAACGTTGCCACAGAGATGTTGCTTGTTGAATTAACCAATGCCCAAAGCCAAACAGCCTGATCTCTGCTGCTGCTTCCTTACCTGTTAGCAAATCTGCAAAGGTATTAAACCGCCTCTCATGAGGAGCATGTTTGCGTTGTAAGAGAAACCAACGCCGGTGGATCCGTTCTCGAATGAACATACCTGAGCTCGTCCCGGTTATGAGTAGAACCGGCAGACCCCAGTGGAACTGCCCTATGAATGCAAGAAGCGATGCTAAAGTCACCACGCTGCTCAGAGACCGCCACAAGAATGTTATAGTGCTGAGAAGACGCCGTTCCATTCCTTGTTTGACGCGTTGTAGCTGATCGTGGCACTCATCTAATTCAAATCGCTCCAGCGGCATGCGCTGCACATATTGATAACAGCGCTCTTCAACCAGTCCTCTCAACGATTCCTGAAGATTAGCACCGATGCTATCACTTACAACTAACATACCTCTCTGTAGCGCAGCGAGAAGTACAAACATGCAACCCCATACCATCCCCGTTAGCAATGGAACGCTACCTTGCGCCACTTTCTGTGCAGTGTCAACTAGCTGAAGCAGAATGTGCATTTCAGCCACCACTAAGAGGCCAGAGATGATACTGAGCAAAGAGACTAAACTTGTGACCCCAGGACTCGTTGACCATAGCAGCCAAATTATCCGTGGAAGATAGCGTATTCTATGCTGGAAGAGACTGTCACGCTCGCCCATATCATCCATCGCAGTTTCTAGCGAGCAATCCTTCGGAGTAATGCTCTGCCTGAAGCCGGTACATTCGTGCATACTCCCCATTTTGCGCTAGTAAACTCTCGTGATTACCTTGCTCTACAATGCGTCCGCTCCGCAACACGATTATCCGCTCTGCTAACCGTGCGGAACCTAAGCGATGGGAGATCAGAATGGCAGAACGACCCGTTGCTGCGTCGCTAAACTCACGGTAGATTTCGACCTCCCCTCGTGGATCCAGGGCTGCAGTGGGCTCATCTAAGACGATGACTCGAGCATTTCTTAGGTAGGCACGAGCTAATGCGAGTCTTTGCCACTGTCCCATAGAAAGATCAACTGCTCCCGCGAACTCTTTTCCCAATGGGGTTGCGTAACTTGCGGGGAACTGAGCAATGAACGCCTCAGCACCGCTCTGCCGAGAGGCCGACACAATACGAGGATGCACGGATTTCCACATATCTGTCCCATGAATCAAAAGTGAGCAATCCGCATACGCGATGTTCTCTCCAATCGTAGTAGGATACTGCATGAAGTCTTGGAACACGGCTGTAGCTTCCCTACGCCAAGTTTCTTGGTCGATCTCCTCAAGATCTACCCCATCCACTAGGATTTTCCCTGTGGCTGGACTATAGAGGCCAAGGAGAAGCCGCGCCAAGGTGGTTTTCCCTGCACCATTCTCGCCTACAACTGCGATTCGTTCACCAGGGCGTATCAAAAAGCTGATGTGCTTCAGCGCAGCGTGATCACTACCTGGATAAGTAAAGCTCACATCACGAAACTCTATCCCGTTCCTACGTAGCTTTGGTGGCTCCAAGCGCTTCTCGTCCTCTGAGAGTGTTCGGAGTTCAAGAAACTCGCGCAAGTGGGTGAGACGAGAGCCATGTTCCAGCAGATCTTGAATTGTCCACCCCAATGTCTCGGTGAAACTACGAAGCTGGCCCAAACCATAGAGAAGCGCAACAAGGCTACCGATAGTGATTGAATCACTAAGCGCCAACAAGAGTAAACCAAGCACCACGATCAGGCTGATTGCTTCTTGAGCTACTATACTTGCAACTGTATAAAGTGCGATGCGGGATCGGGCTCTGGAAATTTCAACTAGATAACGCTGGAACACCGATCTCCATCGATTTTGCAGATGCTTGCCTAATCCGAACAACCGGATCTCTGCCGCCATTTGTCGGCTAGAGAGCACCGAGGCCCAATAGTTCACTTCTCGTCTTAAAGGGGAACTTTGGTAGTTCACCCGCGTGAAGTGTGCACCCATGCGTGCCGAAACTACGGATCTCCCCATCAGTGTCAGTAACAGCATCAGCGCGATTGAGTAATGAGCCTGAAAATATAGCATTACTAAGCCAATTGAGCCGATAAGAGTGCTAGTCAATGTGCTAAATGACTTTAGCGCATAGAGAAGAGGTGAGCCCAAGGCACGGCGTCCAGTTTCTAATTTCTGATAGTATTCGGCTTTCTCGAATGTTACTAGTGGAAGAGAGATTGCCTGGACAAAAATCTCACGTTGTACAGAAGTGTCAACTCTTTCACGTATGCGCTCTGCTAGATAGCGAGATCCCGCGTCTTCAACGCTCTGAAGGATCAATACTATCAGCAAAATACTCAGCCACGGTGAGACGGCAATCCAAGTCTCATCAGGTGTCCGAGCAATGGTGTCAATTATGCCTGTCAACGACCAGACAATCAGTGGTGCACCTAGTCCCGCCACCAGCCCTTCCAATACAAGCAGGACGGTAGGTACCGGAGCGTTGGAGAAGGACAGTCTCATCGCATAGGAGAAAACTGAAACGACCTTAGTCGCTCGGCTAATCAATCTCGTACACCTCTTCATGTCTACTGATTTGTTATCTAGCCCTTTCGTCAATGCATAAACTATGGCGATTTGCAGTATTCTTATGCAGTAAAACTGGTGTCACGACAAAACATGCTGAACTCTCAGGTGATTTCTTATCCCAATAGTCGATAGGCATGAGTGATTGGCTCCGCCTGCTGAAGACTGTTAGGTCGATAAGCATCAATGCTTATCGACCTAACAGTCACGGAAACGACTTACCTATCAACCTTGATCAAGGACATGACCAGACAACTTACATAGAACAGGTCACAGGAAAGACTTATCAAGTACATACCCATCACCAAAGCTCGCCAATAGCCTTGGGTCAGTGGGCAAACGCTACGTAGTCGTTCACAGTATCTGATGTAGGGCTACAGCTAGGTGATCGTCCGATTACGGCTGCCGTAGCAGCTTGAGACAGAAGGAGGCAGTCGGCAACCTCTTTGTGAAGGGCCTCATTTTCATCCGCTATTCGTCTTACTGAGAAAATGGAGAAATGACACCTGGTATTGTTAGAGAAACTCGCCTAACCTAGTCGTTCAAGATTCTGTATTCTCTTGTTCATTACTGGCTAGCTCTATTAGTTGCATAATTGTATTTGAATTCATCCGTGCAAGCATTTCAGACCGTTTCTGCTCTTCTGCCTTCCTTCTCTTGATCCACTCTCTACGGCGGCTAGTTTCCTCCTCGCGAATTCTGAGCCCAAGTTCTCTTGCGATTCGGTGAAGCTCAGTTGCCATTTCATCAGCAGACCTAGAAAACACCCTATCTACGTAGTTCTGTGGCCAATCGGAGAATTTGTCCCAGGTCCCAGTTGCGTAACCAAACCTAACAGCGTTTCTATGGTAATCTCTAACAAATTCCGGTATTCCAAGGTGCCCTAATGGAAGACTGCCCGGAAACAGTTCTTCGATTACTCTAAGGCACCAGTCCACAGGAACAATGGTTCCCTTCTTTGTCGCTATCTCTACAAGGTTGTCCCAATCAATGTCTGACCTATATGCTAGTGAATGCAATGCTATGTCAAGTATGCGATACAGTCTTCTACCAAGATTATCCGAGATCATGTGTAGCTCAGTATTGTCATGATACAAATGGCCACAAAGAAATATGAGATTATCAGTGGGATTCAACGTCATGAACTCCAGACCGCGAAACCGAGCGGATACTGTGCGTCCAAGCATCTCATCGACATTGTAGTGAAATGGCTGAAATGCAAAGCTAAGCCGAACATGCACTTCCACCATTTCAGCAAGTCCCTGATCACCGTATACCCGCACAAACGGGGCCAAATGCGGATTACTTTCGCGATACCATTCCTTCGAAGCATTGGTGAATGGCTCTGGTGCCAGACCGGCACGAAAAACAATGCCTTGTGAGAAGCCCATCCCATTTAGCAATGTTTCCACACTTTGTGCATCGGTTTCTCTCACTAGCAAGTCGATATCCCCTTGTGGTCTTAAAATTCCTTTGGGGTAGTGGGTTGCGAGAGCAATACCTTTGATCATAGCGTAGGCAAGACCTTGTTCGCGCAGCCTACTGATTAACGTTCCACTTGTATCGACAAAACGAGAAATCCTTTCCGAGTGGAATTCATACTCCGTCCACCACTCACGAATCTCACCATCTTCGGCTCGATTGACCTTCAGACCGTACTTCTCGAACAGGCTCAGTACAGTCAGCAAGACTCCCGCTGTCTTTGCTACCCGGAGGATCGAATGCAGGCTATCAGGTGACATTTCTCTCAGTGATTGGCTTAGAGTGCCAAGGAACATGGCCTCTGGGTGCAGTAACTCTAGCAATGCTCTCACAGAGGGATCATTACGGTTTTCTTGACTGTTTGGCATGGTTGCAGAACCATCTCTTTCAGTTTGCAGGCAACTACAGAATAGTTAGTGCAGATACTAGAAGAATATGACTGATATGGAGTTTGATCTACCACAGGTCTAGATTTCGTCCATGAAGAGTCTGCGAGCTTGCCGTGTCAGGTTTGTCTATTCCTTTCCAAGAAAGAAATAGCTATGAACGAAACAGGGGGCAGTGAAAGCTTATCTCTACGTTCACGTAGCAGCATGCGTGGTACGCCACGGTAATGGTACTCTCTCAAGTCAATGATCCCCAAGCCAAGCGGTGCTTCTCCTGGTGTCGTGCCACTATGAGGTATTGAGACATAGAATGAGGAGTGCACAGTCGGCGAAAAGATAAACCGCCATAGCCAGTTAAGCGGATACTTGGTCGCTTGAGGCATAACGTGTGCAATTAACCATGAAAATGGGCGCTCCGGGAATGTCGGCATCAAGCGTGGCTGCCAGGAGGCCTGAAAGAGACAAGCTCTTGCCCGCATGAGTTCGTTTGGCTTGAAGGAGTGATAGCCAGACAGAGGAACTCATCTGTTGTGATTGACTGAAGGCATCCCGGACAAGGCTCTTTCACCACGTCCTCGCGCTCACCCGAAGAGAAATCAGCAATCTCTCGCGGTTCGCGTGACCTTATATACTCTACCTTGACGTGCTGTATGCCCCTCATGCGTTGAGCCAATACCCTGCAGCAAACAGCATCTGATTAGAGCATGACACAATCTCAGCTCTCTACCGAAACCAGAGCTTTTACCCACTGAGCATCAAGCAGCGTGCGCATGAGTGGCGTCCGGATATGTTCGAATAGAAACCCCTATGGTGCTCAAAAAAAGTAAAAAAAGACTACGCTGTCAAGCTGTGTACTGGGTAATATGTTGCAATGAATACTCTTACAATCGCGAGCATAGCACCACCGTGAATACGAAGAGCCGGTTAGAACGACAACTAGACAAATGCGAAACGCTTGGAAGATAACCTAAAGACCGAAAGTAGCACAAGAACCGCACCTAAGCCCACAGTGATCATGGTATGCTCTACAAACCCGGCCAGGTTTTGTCGTGCGCGTGGATGCCACCATTGATAATGTTTTCTTCGGAACCAGCCCGGATCTCTCACCGTGTCAGCACACGCACCAGTGAAACCCTAACTGTGGTGACCAAACCTTGTTGTGCTTTAGCCTCTATGAGACTCTTCTACTCTCTATTACTATTCGAAATTCATGGTGATTGAAGCAAAACTACATCAAGATTCACGCAACCGCACCCAGAGGACTTTCAACGCACTCTGTTTTACGCCACTCTCCTCTCTGATCACCAGTGATCATCCCTTAGGAATCTCCCACAGGTATATTCGAATAGTCCTAAAAAGAATGCGGTTTGTATGCATGCTACCCACAAGTGACGCAGCTTGGCTCCGGGTAGATTTCCGCTTTTCCTTCAAGGTAGGCGCTTACCCAACTCGCGGCTTGCTCAGCTGCTTGCTCCACAACCAATTCACCACGCGCCAACGGCAACATCAAAGAATGAAAGAGCCCATTGCTCATCCCGTGGCTGCTTGCCACATGCGACGCCTTGGCGGTGCTAAAGGCATGCAGGATAAGCTGCCGATCCTCCTCAGCAAAATGCAGGTTAATGTGGTCTGTATCCGGATTCTCAATATATCTCACCCCTGCCTTCACTGAGGGCAAGCGACTCCGCTCACCGAGATGCAGCGCAAAAGGCACTAATGCGCTGTACGAAAGATCGGGGTCATTCGCACCCGTAGGGACCCCTATAGCCTCTACAAGTACGAGCGGGGTGATTTCCTTGGGTCCCGCCGGCAGCAATGCATATTGACGACCATCACCAACCGCCGCATCAGGCACATTGTCGAAAAAAACGGCTACACGGTTTCGTCTACTTCTATCCAGCGGCCTCAACTGCTCGGCTACAAGGTCAGGCCCATAGGGCAGTATGCCGTGCACTCGACCTAACTCATCCCAGAAACGGAGCGCGCGCAGCGTTGACGACTCTGTCAACCGAACTGTGCCAGTGTTTAGGTCCACCACGTCTTCAACACCCTCTTGAAGTACGAATGGCAGCCAGTCCGGATAGTAATGGAATGCAGCAAAGCCCCATTGGTCTATCGTGCCATCATCGTCTCTATCGATCGTGAGCTGCTTGGCCGCCACCACGAACTCTTCACGAGTCCACTGCTTGGACGGGAATGGCACATTCGCCGCAGAAAACATCTTAGGCAGGTAGCGTACCATGCCCATCGTCACGTCATATGGCAACATCATCATCTGGTGCTGATAGTCTACGAGCCGAAGCGCCTCATCAGAGAACTGCTCTATTGATCCTCTTCGGTCATTCTGTACGTACCGGTCAAGCGGTTGCACAAGGTCGCTCATGAATAGCCACGCAAAGTCTGCCAGCCAGCCGACAGTAACCATGTCTGGAGAAGTCCCTGCCGCAGCTTGGGAGGTAAGAAATGTCTTTACCGTATTCTGCTGTTGGCTCAAAACATCCTTACCGGTCTGCCGCGACATGCCGACATGTGCCAACTGAAGGTTATCAGCCGCGAGCGAGATACCATCGTTGTTCCACAGCCGGATCACTTCTGCCGTTGTTTGTCTTTCGAGCGAAGACGTCGCTATTGTCACGGTGCGCTGCTCTTTCATGCTGCCTGGTTCCACGGCACCAGGCACCCCTTTGTCTTCCTGGGGCGCAACTGCCTCAGTTCCCTCGTCGCTACCACAGGCAGCCAAGAGCAACGCTCCAGCGCTAAGCACTGCACCACCGAACAGCTTCCTCCGCGTCATAGGACACCCCTTTGTAGCTCTACTAAATCATGCCTCTCCAACAACGCAATTGTAACCAAATTACGAGCAGATCAGACACTGGCAGCTAACAGCTTCCGCATCCTATCTTCAATTGAGGGTAGTACACTTAAATTTCGTTCGTAGTGTACCGTAAATACTGGAACTGAGCCTGCTAACGTTGTCAATTGGGAAAACAGCCGCTGCTTGTCTAGCAAGTGGTAAACGACCCAAAGAGCTTGTATGTTTCCTAACAGCAGGCTCAACGCCGAGCTTCCCTCCTTACGTTCAATAGATACGCTTTGTCGTAGTGCACCCGAATCTTCCACTGGATCAAGCACAAAGAGCGCATGGAGCGGGCGAGGACCGCAGACACGACGTTCTGCGGGTACAGGCAGCCAGATTTCTTCAGTGTACTGATGGATTTCTATACAATCTGCCGGGGCAATGTTTTCATTATTACGGACTGTCCTGTCCGATTTAAAGAATAAGCCTACAAAGGGATGAGCGGTCACGGCCTCATCAGAGCACCGTACCGGTATCACGTCATCATTTCCGTAGAATGCACCATTCTTAAGCAAGCTCCAAGACAGTGTGGATTTACCGGTGCCTGAAGGAGCCATGATCCCTATAAACTTTCCGTCCAATTCTATCCCAGCAGCGTGAAGGGGGATGGCATTATGTAGTAAAGTACAGATCGATACTCCTGCATTCACAACGGCTGCTGCCGCCAGATTCTGATACTCGTCTACAGCGAACACATCCATCCCATTCCCTTCTCTGCAAATGTGGATCTTGATGAAGTGACCCAAGCACAGCAGTATTCCTTCTTCAGTAGCATATGCTCGCACCAACCCTCCGTGCCGACGGTCAATATAAAAGGCTTGAGAAAACTCATCAAGAGGTTGCATTGCACGCCGCACAGCAAGATCTATCTCTGTATCGTCATGGACAGCAACTACTCCTGGATCACAAGGCAGTACGAAATCACTCCGAACCCTAAACTGACCAATCAGATACTCGTACATTTTCCTATTCCTACGGAGGGTAGTGAGGTCATAGAGATCTCTGAATTAACATTGTTTACAACACCGGAACCTCTCAATTACGGTACTCTAGACTGGAAATCATCTGGTATTGACTGGAGACGCGGGGAGACCTTCTTCTGCGCGCTAAAGGGCCTTGTTTTCGCTCAATATACAAGTGCACTTTAAGATTGCTTAATGGATTCTAATAGGAGATTGCTGTCCTTATCGATTCACCCATCAATCTGTAATGGACTACACGTCTGCGGACACCTCAATAACACTCCTGACACTCTCTATCCTTGGCCTAAAATCCGTAATCTCAGACCGCCTCCGTAACCAAGCCTCTACAGCAAGTGAGTTTTGGATTTGTCCCAAAAGATCCCATCTTCCAAGTCTCCACAGCCGAGAACTGGATTCAAACAGTTGTTGATCTACATAACCACGCCTCATAATCTCCCACTCGCTCCCATCAAACAATGATGACCACTCCTTATGTAGCCCAATCAACGTACCCGAAGTGAAGGTTGTCTTCGTTCTGCGCGAACGAATGCTCTTAGGCAAGATATCCCTCATAGCTTCGCGCAGCATCAGTTTTCCTGTAAGCGTGCCCGATCTTGCAACTGATTTTAGTTCATCAGGGATTTTCAACGACAGTTCAATGAGGCGACGGTCAAAGAAAGGTGTACGTATCTCACACCCAAACGGCATAAGAGCATAATCATCTTGCACAGAATTATCCACGTTACAACGCACCATTGCGAGTTGGTGCACTCGAGACGGCAAGCCACTTGATCTCTCAAGAAAGCCCTCCCATATCTCATCCATCACGCCGTGATGCACACATGCATCCCAGTTGACCCAGCCTGGTACCATGGGCCTGTAGCCCTCAGCATTTATATCGGCACTCTTGCCTCTTCGATATGCCAGAATTCGTGACTTCCAAACTCGCCGTGGAACAAGTGGCAAGAGAGCAAGTTTTAGCAGCGCTTCCAAGTAATTCGCATTCTGCAACTGCGCTCGTTCCCCTAAACCTTGGAGCAGCCTTAGCATCCTCCCTTGGCGAATGTAATCGGCCAAGAAAAAATTGCTGCCTCTCATAAGCTCGTCGCCACCGAAGCCGTAGAGTAATACATTGCATCCGTTCTCTCTAGCAACTCTAGCGATTACTTCCATGCCATGCCAAGCAATGTAGGCTCCAAAGGGCTCATCGGGCACTGGCATATCTGTCATCAAACCGCGCAAGATCCATGATTCTTCACCAGACACCTCGGCAACGTGCAATCCATATTGCTCAATTGCCTCTCTACGGTATTCCCTCTCATCGGACTCATCCCCCTCCGGGTACACCTGCGTGATTGAATGAAGGCTTGCACAAGGGATTGTTTCGTGCTCTCTGAGCCACGCAGAAGCGCACGTGATTGAACCTGAATCAAGACCACCGCTGAAGGTCGTCATGACCCCAACGCTTGAGCGAAGCTGGGATCTTACAACCGTCAGAATAGTATGGCGCAGTTCTTCTGCAATATCAGACGGCCTCCGTGAGTAATAGTGTGGTAGTCTTTCCGGGTACCAGTATCGCTGTAGCCGAGCCGAACCGTGGACAGGCAGCAACAGGAAATGGCCTCCCGGGATTCTACTAATACTATGGTAGGGCGTGCGGGATCCCCAAAGCGGTACCGCAGAGGAGAAGGAGAGCTCGCCAAGCATGTAACAGTCGTCAATCTCATCAGAGACAGTATGATCTTGAAGAATCTGCCGAATACAAGAAGCAACCAAAAAGTAACTCGATTGTCTCGTGTAGAACAGTGGTCGCGTTCCCAGATGATCAGTAGTACAGAACATACATTGGGCTCGCTCGTCCCATACGATAAGGGCGAACGACCCTACTAGCTTTTCAACGCATTTGAGGCCCCAGTGCCGATACGCTAAGAGTGCCAGCCTACAATCAGACATGCCACGCTCTGAGGTCGGTATCGACAACTCCTCAAAGAGCTCATCCCGATTATCGAGTCGTCCGTCAAGCACGGCCCATTGTCGGCCTCCTTCAACGCCAACCGGTTGATCTTCGACAAAGTCCTCGTTCGTGATCCGCAGCAAGGACACCCCAAGCACCACCGACCCGAACTCTTGCATCACCATAGTTTCCTGACCACGGTGGGCGCCCGCAGCTATAATCCGTTTGATCAGTTCTGAAGGCATAGCACCTTCTGTAGCCATCACGACGCCTGTAAGCGAGCTCATAACGTCCCTTGGGTGCACGTTACAGATGAAAAGGACTGATCAATTTGATCTCCGGATGCAAACTCCAGGCTCTTGCTCAGGTCAACTCTTTTCTTTAAAGTCCTGTAACCATCCTACAGCCTGAAACACCCACTTGAGCACATTAACTCAGTATCCATCAACACTCTACCAGCTAGTGCTGTAACTGCTGCTGTCGATCAGAATCACAACAACCTCAAGTCTATGCAGCATCAACTAGCAGGCACTTGCGCAAACTGTGTAATGTCCTTTTTGGTCACCACAGTCACCACAGGACCCATTGATCAACTCTTTGGCGGATCCAATAAACACGAGTGTCGGCCGCTCATACTCAAGGCGACTTTCATTCTTATTCTCTACCATATCTATCCTCCTTATGTTGCACTTAAAGTGGGACTTCAAGCTGTAGGATGGCTGTGGGCACAATATCACAGTTGAGCCAGCACTTCAAACCTCTCCCCAATAGCTTCTGCGTTGTCTGCAGTGACCACAGCCTCGCCCACTTGCACCCACGCGTGAAAACGAAGGGGTGGCCACCGCCACATGCCAACATAAAGCCGCGCTGGGATCCCCTGTCGGCGAAGAACATAGCAAGTCATGAACGACCGTTCTAGACATTCGGTCTGCAATGGAAAAACTCTTGCCCCTAGATAGCAAACGCCGGCTAATGCTTCCATTTTCTCTGGCAACGCTCCTGAGGCATCAGCCGGACATGCGGGCAGCCTGCTAACGAGGTTTCTCCACCCTCCTCGCGACAAATGCAGTTTGGCACTTCCCAACACCCAAAGCGCTGATACAAGAACTGTCATCCGCTTCCATAGTGACAATTTAACTACGTTGCGCTCACTCAATTTCATGACGGTCGCTCCTCACCCTCCTTTCAGAACTACAAACCCTGCAGTCACTAGTTCTTCGACAAATGCCTGCACATCCTTAGTTGCTGTTTTACGGTCAACTTGAAAGTCTCCAACCACTGCGTCAATTGCAGCATCGATCGAATGCGATTCTTCTAATGCACGCCAAATCACTGCTGCAGATGAATCCAAACCAAAAAAGTCACCACTCACCGCATCCATTAGGATAATACTCTGATTAGAATCTTCCGTATAATGGACTGTATCAACTATTAGGACTTTGTCTTGATCACTACATTCAGCCACACTAGACTCCTCTGTTCTTAGACATCTCTACGAGCAACATACATATCGATCCAACATGTGTCAAGGAGGAATATCCGTCCCCTATATTCGAGTGCGCCAGGGTTGTGGAGAGCGGGGAGATGGGAATAGGCCTTGGGGCGAATGGAATGTACATAGTTCAGATGTGGACCTGGTATCATCCTGCTAGCTACTCCCATTCATTCAGGCGGTGCCACTATGAGCGTAATAACGATTAAGTTCCCCGCACAGGAGGGTGCATTGAGAAAGGGCAACAAGTGGCAAGGAAACCCTATTGCATACTGCAAGAGCGAGACTAGCGCATGAGACTAAGCGAAGTCAGGTAGGCCGCCAAAATTACCACTATTGCCTGTTAACAGTCAAAGTGCTGTTTTGCACTATCATTTAAGATACGCAGATACTCTTGCAAAAGTGGTTCACTGCGTCGCTATTCTGCTGAACACCAAGAAGTCTGTGAGTAGGTATCCGCTTGCACGAGACTCGGATGTGAACCAAAAGACTACCTGATACATTGCAATGACAGGCGATAGCATACTACGAAGCGGTATCGTGGAGTTGATCAGACCCATATCGGTGAGAAGCCACACCACGACATCAGGTACGGTAGCAAAGGCAAGATTAGGCTCAAGACAAAAATCTTCCGCATTCAGTGTGAGTGACAGCGGCGGCAAAATCAAGGCAACCCCCTGCCGCGCGTGGCTTCCAGGCTCATCAACATGTGCTACGGCGCAACGTGGGCCCACGCTCGATGCTCGCGACCAACCACTTTCTGGGTTAAACGAAGTACACGACTGGACTATGCATCTGCATATCAATCGTAGTGAGCAATATGAGGACGGAGTGATACACACGAACACCAGCGAAGGCTTTGGGCACTCTTGAACCAGGTAATTGCCGGCCAGCACCACCTCTACATGCTAGAGCACGCAAGTGCCTACATTGATGAAGCAATTTTCAAGTACAACACGCGCCGGTCAGAGATGCCTTTTGGCGACTTCATGCTGAGAGAGGTGGGGGTGGCTGAGGTTTTGCTGAGTACTTCGTCTCCTGCTTAATCACTATTGCTGGAAGCTGTGTTGAGATGATTTCAGAGTGGTTTCTTTGGCGGAATAACTCTAGAGTAGCTACTAGACACTCGGTATTCTCATTCTGAGCCTCACCCTCACCCTCTCCCTGTACAGACTGGGTTGATAGGTAACAGTTGTTCGGGGAGATAGGTACCAGATGTTGCTTTCTAAGATCTAGGGATTTTACTCGTTGTATTGAGAAGTACACATCCCAGACGCCATCGGTTTGGGTAGGCCTGAGTGCGACGCGTTTGTGCCTAAAGGCCTTACCCACAGCGAGTACATTGCCCTGGAAGGAGATGCGGCCGGAGACATCGACGCTGCGCACCTGGTCGTCGGGAGCGTAGGCGAGGGCAGACAAGGTTTCAGGGAAATGCCGCGGGCTCGGCGTGTATCTGGTGATGGGAGTGTCGAGGTCAAGAGCATGGTGGGGGCGTTCCAAGTTGTAGAAGCTGCGCCAGGTGTCGAAGGCGCGTTGGCAGTGATCCAGGTCGGTGAAGGTGGTACCTGCCAGCAGTTCGCCCTTCAGCGAGCGGTGGAAGCGTTCCAGTTTCCCCAGTGTCTGGGGATGGTAGGGTCTACTGTGGAGCACGTTGCTGCCCAGCTACATGAGCCAGACGGTGAGAGGCGTACAGGGCTGGGCGCTGGCATTGCCCCGGGAGAGCCGTTGTCCATGAGCATGGCCTGGGGCAGGCCGTAGCGGTGAAAGACAGTGGTGAGGCGGTCTTGGACCGTCTCTCCCCGCTCGTTGGCACAGGCTTGTAGGGCGAGGTTGAAGCGGGAATGATCGTCCGGGAGGGTGAGGGGATGACAGCGGTTCTGCTGCATGACGAAATGCCCCTTGAAGTCCAACTGCCACAGCGCGTTGGGCTGGGGATGCTCAAACCTGATGTGGGGTGTATGCTTGGCACTCTTCTCCGGATCGATGAGCCCATAGCGTTAGAGCACAGCGTGGTTGGTGCTCTTGGCCGGCACGTCGGTGACCCCCTGGTTCTGCAGCATTCTGCGCAGCACATGCGCGCCCTTCTTGGGATGCGCCAAGCGCAGCGCGATGATGCGCTCCTCCAGCTCCCGGCTCGTTTGGTGCGGGCAGGTGTGCGGACGGTGCGACCGGTCGTGCAGACCGTCTGCACCAGCCTCCGCGTACCGCCGCAGCGTCTTGTAGCCGGTCTTGCGGCTGAGGGTGAACCGACCGCACAATTCGCTCATACGCACCGCGCCACTATTGGCCAGCGCAATAAACTCTTCCCGGGCAGACATAAGCGTCTCCACCTGCCACGGCATGGTGCTCCTCCAGCTAAGAGATTCTCCATGCCTATAGGTGTAACCCATCAACCCGGTCTATACACGTATCACGTACGGGGCAGGCTCTAGCTCTCTCCCATCGAGGGAGAGGGAACGAGCTCGCTTTTGCTAGGGTTACGCAAGGGTTTCCTATGCGAGAGGGGACTGTCCTGCTCCGCGAAAGATACCGTAAGGAACTCGGTTGGTGGAGGGGGAACTTCCTCACGATTGCCCAAGCAAATCAAGAATCTCTCCGAAACCTAGAATCTGCTCTGTTGCCAATATTCGTGGTCAGCCTGCAGCGACGGCAGCCGGAGCGAGCGCGTGGCTGATCTCTTCCCGGTTTGCCAGTAGAGCCCAATGCTGGCCGACGAGGGCGGGGAACAGGTGCTTTGAAGTTTCGTTGCCATAGAGGATGCAGTCCTCCAGCCAGAGCCGCTGTTTGAAGTTGAATTCCCTGCTTTGAATCAGGGAATAGAAGACGCAGGCGCTGCCGTACTGCCCGCACAACACCAGGTTTTCGATACCGGCGTTGTGCAATAGATACTCCAGACCCGTCCCGGTGAAGACGGAGCCGGTCGTTTTGCGAACAAGGATTTCACCAGGCAGGGGTGCCAATGCGTCGATTACCGACATGGCGGGGGTATCGAACAGGTCGTAGTCTCGTGCTTGCATGTGGAGTGGGGCATCGCGCTTGTCTAGCGTCCACCTGGCGCACACGGCATGGACGACGAGCGCGCCGGCCGCACGAAAGATGTGGAGCGCGTCGGTGACGTTGGGAATCACGTAATCGAGCTCGCGCGCAAACCACTCGGCCTTTGCATGGTTGCCTTGGGCCAGCCACACCGGGTTACAAAACCGGTTCATCATGTCAATGATGATGAGGGCGGTCTTTTCAGGTGCGAGGACTTCATCTCCAGCGATGCGCTGTGTGATGAAGTCGTTGGTGTCGATGAGCATGTGAAGTCTCCTTTTGAATTGAGATAGAAGTACAGAGTGTATGGAAGCTTGAGGTTCAGTGACTGGGACGGGCAAGTGAATTGAGCCTAGCGGGCATCGCTTTGCCGCAATCTGTTGATTTGCCCTCACCCTAACCCTCTCCCACAGGAGAGGGGACAAGATCGGAGAATCGCTGTGTGCCGAATCTAGGATGAGACGGAATTAAGCCTCAACTTCTAACGGTTTGGAGTCCGTTTTCCGGTTAGGCTCATTGACCCAATACCCAAAATCCAGCAGCTCGCCATAGGTATCCGGACGGCGGTGGTGCCAGGCATCTTCGCGGAAACTCGCGAGGCCGGTTGATCCGCCCCGGTAGACCATGCGCGGGCGATCGAGGTCGAGCGTTGCAGCGGCCACGCCCCAATAGCGGCCGCGGTCTGCCAGTGCGATGCCGTCCGGCCCGATGATGCTGCTGCGGTTGAGGCACATGCCCGGCATCCAGGGTTCGTGATCGGTGAAGCCGTAGTTCACCGGACAGACGTACACGCAGTTATCGATGGCGCGGGACTGGATTACGGCTTCCCAACCCACCTCGCCGTACATGCTGTACATCGTGGGATGGTAGATGATATCGGCGCCTTTGAGTGCGAGAATGCGATAGCCCTCGGGAAAGAACACGTCATAGCAGATGGTAATGCCAATTTTTCCGAAGTCCAGGTTGAAAACCGGCCAGGAGTCGCCGGCGGTGAGGCCCCACACTTCGTCTTCAGTAACGGTGAGATGGACCTTGTGGTAGCCGCCGATGTAGTCGCCGTTGCGAGCGATGACCATCGCCACGTTACGGTGAATCCCGTCCTCCACGCCAACTACCGGCGCAACGACGTACATGCCGTGCTGCTGAGCAACTGCCGCCATTCGTTGAAACGTCTCGCCGCCGGGCACCGGTTCCCGCCAACGGTGATTAGTCCCGCCGTCGCTGATGCCGCGAATGGTGAAGGCCTCCGGCAAGCACGCGATGTCCGCTCCTTGCGCCGCGGCCTCGTGGAGCAGTGCTTCGGCCTTGCTCAAGTTGAACTCGTAGCGCTCCTCATCACTTTCTCCCAGCACCGTGTTCGGCGTGGAACAGACGGCAACTTTCGCTAAGCGAGCCATGATTTGTTTCTCCCCATTCTCAGGATGCCAGGCACAAACCGGACCGTTGTCTCTTGCCGCTGCAAGCATGCATGAAGGTCCAATGCTTGCATTGTACAAAAAAGAGCCGGGGGAGCAGGTCCTGCTCCCCCGGGCTCGGTAGACAGGTCTACCAGAGACAACCGCGTTCGTCCAGCCAACCTTGAATTTGGTCCTGCGTCTTTTGCAGCGCTTCGGGTACTGTGATGGCGCCCTCCAAGATTGCCGGCCACGTCTCGTTGCGCCAGATGTCGTTGAAGTCGCCCTGTTGGATGAGCGTCGGCGTCGCGTTGGCGATTTCCGCCATCTTCTTGTAGACGCTGGCGTCCTCATATTCTTTGGTCGTGATCGGCTCGCGGCGCAAGTCCGCGGGATAGCGGCCGCCGCCCTGCGGGACCCAGATCTCCTGCAGGTCGCCGATCACCGTGTGTTTGATGAACTCCCAGCCACCCTCGACGTTCTCCGCCTGTGAACCGAGGTGGATGGCTACCACAGCATAGGCGGCCTTGCGACCACCCGGCCCATTCGGAGTCGGCGCCATGCCGACCTCAAACAGGTTCGTCGGCGTGACCTGCTCGTTGATACGCCGGATTTGAAAGTGGCCGGTGTGATAAATGGCCGTGTTGCCCTCGAAGTAGTTGCCGCCCTGCACTCTGTGCTTGGTAAAGGTATCCGCTTGGTACTGCACTGCATCGCGGAAGGCATCGCTACCGAAGCCGGCCTGCGAGCAATCCGGATTCCAAAAGTCGGCACCCCAAGCCCAAGAGTAGTACGTCAGCACAGAGGGAACATGCGGCTGGGTGCCCATACCGCCTTGGACGACTTCATCACCTTCGACCTTGGTCAGCTTTATGGCCGCTTCCAGAGCGGCATCCCAGTTCCAATTGCCCTCAGCTTCGAGTTCGGTTGGAGTCTTGAGACCGGCATTGACGAGGAGGCTCTTGTTGTACCAGATTTCCCGCGAGTTGATCCACCAGGCCACGCCGTAGTTCTGGCCCTTATGGATCCATTTGGCTGCGTCGTGGAAGTTAGCGGGATCGATGGCCGGGTCGGTGGCAATGATGGGATCGAGAGGCTGGACAATATTGCCAGCTACAAAGGTACCTACCCACCCAAAATAGCCGTAGATGATGTCAAATTTGAGCCCGCCCGCTTGGGCAGCCGCCGCTTTGGTCGGCAACTCGCCAAACGCAGAGTCGGCAATCTCTACCTTGTGACCGGGATTCTTGGCCTCAAACGTCTCTACCACCTCTGCCCAACCGTTTTGCCAGGTCTCATTCTGGCCTTCGAGCACGTGGAGGAAGTTAATCGTCTTTGGGCCTTCTTCCTTGGGCGCTTCCGCCGCCTTGGGCGCCTCAGGGGCTTTTTCCGTCTCCGCCGGCGTTACCGGTACCGCGCCGCAGGCTGCCGATACCGCGACCGCGCCGC
Organism: Chloroflexota bacterium; assembly: GCA_965207135.1. GTDB lineage: Bacteria > Chloroflexota > UBA11872 > VXOZ01 > VXOZ01 > VXOZ01. The sequence continues at coordinate 1,261,680 of OZ242272.1, forward strand.
TCACCAGCGCGCCGCGCAAAATTGTACGCCGAGATAGTGTATCCGCCATGGTTTCCCTCCCTTTAGAGGAAGACACTGACTATGGGAATCACTTAACATAGTGCGGCCAATGCTATCTTTTACTTCTCCTTCCTTTGCTCCATCAAGCCGCTTAGGCACTACCATAGCAGGAATCTGCTTTTGTTTGCAATTGTCAAGGACTTGACTTGCTGGAAAAATGAGAGAAAGTGCAGCCGGCCATAGGCAACAGATGGTATGTGTTATCCTTCGTTCAGACTGATGGCGTGAGGTCAAATTAACGACTACCCCGGCCTCTTATGAAGAAGGATTAAGGATGAAACGACTCTCACAGGCGGCATTTCAGCGGGCTATGGCATTCGTGGAAGAGCAGGGCAGGGACCTAGACCGAGCGCTGCTTGCTTACCACTTTGCGGAAGGTCCTGCCGAAGAAGCCCTTAGCGCGCTGGCGGCATATCAGAATGACGACGGCGGTTTCGGCCACGGTCTGGAACCGGATCTTAGGACGCCGGCATCATCTGTTATTGCGACGACGGTGGCTTTTCAGAACTTCCGCTCCTTGCACGTGCCGGCGGAGCATCCAATTGTGCGGAATGCGCTGACGTATCTTTTTGAAGCCTACGACGAGTCCCGGCAGGTGTGGCCGATAATTCCCCCGGAGGTTGAAAATGCGCCCCACGCCCCGTGGTGGGACTACGCCAGCAGTGAAGCGAGCTTTGGCGGTTTCTTGGTAAATCCGCGGGTGGAGATTGTCGGTTACTTGCACGACTATAGTGACGCAGTGCCGGCGGAACTGCTGGAGACTGTGACGAGGGCGGTTTTCGCGCACCTGGAAGGGCTGCCCGATGAGGTGGAGATGCACGACATCATTTGCTTTGTCAGCCTCGCGGAAACTGAATCGCTGCCCCTGTCCTACAGAGACCGCGTCTGGGCGAAACTGGCCAAAGCGGCGGAGCATGGTGTCGCGCGAGAGCCGGAGCAGTTGACCGGCTACGTGCTGAAGCCCCTGTACTTGGTCTCATCCCCGGATTCACCGCTGGCGGTCGGTCTCGCAGACGAAGTGGCGATGAACTTGGAATTCGAGATCGAGCAGCAATGCGAGGATGGCGCCTGGTCGCCAAACTTCTCGTGGGGCGATCAGCATCCGGCGGCATGGGAGATCGCCAAGCGGGAATGGCAGGCCCGGATGACCTTGAAGAATCTACGGGTGCTTCGAGACTTCGGCCGCATTGAGACTGGTTGAGATAGGGCAGCGGCAGGGGAGAGAAGAGATTAGTGAAAATCAGACAGATTTACCCCTCTCTTTGATTTGGGAGTGGGATGTCGCTGAGGCTGTATGTGAAACGACTGCGCGCGCTTCTTCTTGATTTGGACGATACACTGCTGGACGGCAGCACATTCCCGCAGTCCATCGCGCGAACCTGCAAGGAGCTTGCGTTGCTGCGGCCGGAGCTAGAGGCAAAGCGACTGCAGGAGGCCAATCATGCAGTGTTCAGTACCCGTGGACCAGAGAGTCTTGACGCTTGGACGCTCGGCAGATTGAGCGGCGCAGATCTCACTCTTGAAACCTGGCGCAAGACACTTCAGGTGTGTGGCTACAATGACGAATCACTCGCTCAATTTGCAGCTAAGACTCATTTGCGCTTTGCCTGGGACTCCTATCAGCCATTCACTGACGTAGCGGGACTCATTAGTGCCGTGCGGCAGGCACGCGTCCCAGTTGCTCTGGTGACGAATGGCGCCTCCGACACACAGCGAAATAAGATTGAGGCTATGGGTCTCGCCAGTTGGTTTAGCGCATTTTCCATCTCCGGGGAGACTGGCGTGGCCAAACCGGATAAACGTGCGTTTTCTGTTGTACTTAAAGATCTTGGTGTATCCGGCAAGAGAGTATGGCACGTGGGAGATAGCCTGGCGTCTGACGTTGCCGGAGCGAATGCGGCCGGTCTTAGCTCGGTGTGGCTGAATCGGGACGGTACCGTACGCACTAAGAAGGATGCCCAACCTGATCTGGAAATCACATCACTTTCTGAATTAGCTCCCTATCTCTTACCATGAGTGCGAAGGTTGGCTATCTCTGACGCGACGTAGACCCCAGTCAGTAAACACTGAACGGACTGAACACACAGCGAGTGCTTCACAGCCCTAAGATGCGGTACGTCACACCGTCTAGCTCATCCGTCCCTAAGGCACGTCCATGGTGCGCAAGCGGTACAGCGCCAGCAGGAAGAAGGCGACGATTACTACGCCGGTGCCGACCATTGCGGCGGGAAACTCAATTGCACGTCCTTCAAAGGCCGCGAAACTGGTCTCATCCATGCCGAATAGGAGCGCGAGCGTGTAGCCCCGCACACTGAGGTAGCCAATGCCGCTTACGATTGTGCTGAGCAGTCCTTCCCACACCAGCACGTACACGAGACCGTAGGCCAGTGCTCGGGGTGTCAAGAGGCCCGCTAAGGTGAAGATTGAGGCGTAGGCCGTCACCCCCGCTGCCAGGGCGATTGCAAGTATGCCCATTTGGCGCGGCTCGGCGTTCACGAGCGTGGCGGCTGCCACGCCGCTGGCCACCACCAGCGGCACAGCGACAACCAGCGTGGCAAGCAGTTTCGCGAGCACGATGGAGAACCGTGACACTGGCTTTAGGACGAGATAGTAGAGGGTCTTGTCTTCGAGCTCGTTGCCAAAGGCGGCGGTGGCAAGCGTCATCGTCACAATCGGCATGATGCCGCCCGTGATCATGGCGTCGATGATGACGCCAACGAACTCGTCGTGGAAGGCAATATTGCCCTCACCAATAACCCTAATCAAGAGCACAAGCAGAGACGGCAGGGCAGCAAGAATCAGAATTACTAGAACGCGCCACCGGCCGAGAAGCTGCCTGAGCGAGAGCAGGAATATCTCCGCCATCTAACCCTCCACAATGTAACTGAATACGCTCTCGAGCGAATCATCCAGCGGTTCCACGCGTTCGAGGCGAATGCAGCGGTCTTGGGCGATCCGGGCGACCGAACGCTGGAGCACGGCCACGTTCTTGCTGAGGACGATGACGTCGTCGTCCGCCCCCAGCGAAACGGATTCGATGCTTTCCAATTCCACGAGCGCCGCCGCCATTCTGCGCGGGTCGTTGGAGACAATGCGCACGTTGTACGGCTGCTCATCGAGCTTGGCGCGAATCGCCCGGTAGTCGCCGGATGCGGCCAGCTTACCGCTCACCATCAGGAGAATGCGGTCGGCCAGCGTTTCGACCTCTTCCAGAATGTGCGAGGAGATCAAGATCGTCCGGCCCTCGTCCGCCAGGTGGCGCATGAGATCGTGAAATTCGATGCGCTGGCGGGGATCGGTGCCGTTCAGCGGCTCATCGAGGATGATCGCTTCGGGCTCGTGCACGATGGTTGCCGCCAACCGCATGCGCTGGCGCATGCCGCGCGAGTACGTGCCGAGCGGCCGGTTCTGCGCGTCGACCAGCCCCACCCGCTCGATAGCGCGCGCGGTTGCCTCTGCGCTGGCAGTGACGCCGTGCAGCTTGGCCGACCACTCCACGAACTGTTTGCCGGTCTGAAAGCCGTACACGGCCTCGTGCTCAGACATAACGCCCACGCGGCGATGGAGCGCCGGATTGTTGCGCGGCGTTTCTCCAAAGATAGTCACCGTGCCGTCAGATGGCGCGGCCAGCCCTTCGACCATCTTGAGAAGCGTGGTCTTACCCGCGCCGTTCGGACCCAGCAAGCCGGTGATGCCAGGTTCAATGGTCAGAGAAATGTCGTTCACCGCCACGACGCTGCCGTACCATTTGGAGACGCTCTCGACGGTTATGACAGGAGCAGTTGGGCCGGTCATAGCTTCATTCTCCAATACCGCTGCAGCAGAATCGCGCCTGGAGCGAGAACCAAGAGCGCATACCAGGCAATAGGCACGGCCACCGGCAGTTCAGCGATGGCGACGGCTGTTTGGTCATCTTCGGCCATCGTGTTGAATAGTTGGTCTATGAGGTGTGTGGGGGCGCGGCCGACGTCCAGTAACGCAAACCACTTGGCGTAGTCGCCGGTAATACGACCGCACTCTTCTTCTCCATCCTCGGCGACAACCTCACCGCGCTCCACGGCATACGTCACCGAGGTCTCGCACCACTCGGCTGTGAGTAGTGCTGACATGGGCGTCGTGATCACGAAGGCCGCGATGACGAACGCCGCGGCGTAGGCCCGCCGCTCGGTAAAAGCCGCTACCGCCATGGGGATCGTCGTAACGAAACAGGCGACGATGACGCCGCCCAGGATGAAGCGCGGTATGTCCTGCCAATTGTCCCGTAGGAAATCCACTGGCGCCTCGGCTAAGAGCAAGTTGGCTGCCAGAACAAGGACTTGGCTGCAGAGTGTTACCGCGAGTATGACGCTGAGGAAGGCGGACCAGCGCGCCGCCACGTAGTCGAAGGCTGTGAGCGGGCGCACCAGATAGAGCGTAAAGGCGCCGCTCCGCCGGTCGGGAATCAGGAGTTCAGGGGCGATGATGGCGGCGAAGAGCAGCAGCAGGATTGCCGTTGCGCGGTAGAACGCGACGTGGGCCGCGCTGTCCGGCGGGCTGAACGGCATTACCGCCGCCAGCACGAGGAAGACGGCGGACGGGGCGATGGCGACGAGCGACATGAGCGCCGGCAGGATCTTGGCGCGGGCGCCCCGGCCCAGGCCGAGAGTCGTGCGGAAGCCATTGATCCAGAGCGACCAAACGGCCTGGACTCTGCCGCCGCGCGGCCCGTAGTAGTGCTGGTAGCCGAGATCGTAGATTTCGCCCTGTGCTTGGCTCATTCTGCGCTTCTCCGGAAGATATCTGACAACTCGCCGCGGCTGGGAGCAAGTCTGCGCAGACGGGCCTGTGCCTCCACGAGCGCATCGCGGATAGCGTCGAACTGGTCATCACTGCGCAAACGGACGACGACAGACGCGCCACTAACTTTCGGTTTTAGGCCCCTCAATTCAAGCGCAGCCATCAGTTCCTCTCTGCGGTCGTCCACATCGATGTAGAACATCTCGGTCTCCTGTGTAAACTTTGAAACGTCGCCTTGTTCGATGATGACGCCCCCTTCAATGACGATGATGCGGTCGCACGTACCTTCCACGTCGCCCATGAGGTGTGAAGAGAGCATGATGTTAATGCCGAATTCCTTGCCTGTGCGCCGCACGAGCCCTAGCATCTCTTCCCGTCCGGCGGGATCAAGACCGGCGGTGGGCTCGTCGAGCAGCACCATCACCGGGTCGTGCACCAGGGCTTGGGCTAGTTTCACCCGTTGCTTCATGCCGGTCGAATACTCTTTGATGTGACGGTAGCGCTCCTCGTCCAAGCCGACGTGGCGCAGCATGTCCGCGGCGCGCGTGCGGGCATGTTTGGCAGGAATACCGCTCACCTGCGCCAAGTGGCTAAGGAATTCGGACGCCGTCAGAAAGTCGGGCAGGCAATCGTGCTCCGGCATGTATCCTAGGCGCGAGCGCACGGCGACGTTTTCGTAGGGTTTCTCTCCCAGGACCGTTGCCGAACCGGCCGTGGGCTGCAGGAGCCCCAAGAACAGCTTCATGGCGGTGCTCTTGCCAGCGCCGTTGGGTCCCAGCAGACCGGTTATGCCCTTGCGCACCTGCATGTCAACGTCATGCAGGGCGATTGTTTGGCCGTAATGCTTGGTGAGGTTGTGTGCTTCGAGGAGGGGCTGGCTCACCGTTTGCTCCAATCACTTGCTCCAACGCCGCACGGTAGTCGCGGCGTTCATTCCTATCGTTATTCTTCCTGTCCGAGAAAAATAAACATGTTCTTTATAGATTATAAACTCTCCTCAGACACTAAGTCAATTGAATAGGCTTGAATTAGAGAATTTCGATAATTCTGTTCCCAATCGCTCTTGACAGTCACCGAAACGGCATGTCGTGGCGCACGGATATCAGACAAGGCACATAGAACGTAGCGCGGGGCTTGTCCCCCGCTTCTTGGCCAAAGGGTGAACGCCTGACGGGACCTACTGTTCAAGCCGGTGGTGGTAGGACTGCAGCGATCCACCAACAGAAAGGCCCGCGATCGCCATAGAGCGCGGGCCTTTTGGATGGTAGGGGTAAGCTCTTAGCGAAGCTTGATGCTGAACTCCACAACTGATGGCTGTACCCCCGCTGGAGACCTTTGCGTAACTTCTAGTGTAGGGGTGAAAATAGGGTAAAACAACCGCAAGCAATGAGGAGGGCGCGCTGCAGCGGGAAATGGGCGGACCGTCATTGGCGGAGTACTTGTTGCCGGAGAAGCTGGGGCACAATGAGCGACTGGAGCGGATTGCGGAGGCGGTGGACTGGGAGCGATTGGGACAGGTGGTAGCGGGCATCTATGCGTCCGGTGAAGGCAGGCCGAGCTATCCGCCGTTGCTGCTGGTAAAGGTGCTGTTGCTGGAGCAATGGTACAACCTGTCGGACGTGCAGATGGAGGAAACGCTGGGGGATCGGCTCTCGTTCCGGCGTTTCGTGGGGTTGGGTCTGCAGGACGACACGCCGGATCATGCGACGATCAGCCGGTTTCGGACAGAGCTGGCGGAGCGGGGGTTGAGTGAGCGGTTGTTTGGGGAGTTGGCGGCACAACTGGAGGAGCAGAGGCTGCTGGTGAAGGCTGACTTCGTCAAAGACGCAGGGACGTTGCTGGATGCGACGTTGGTGGAGGCGCAGGTACGGCGGCCGTCGACCGCTGCGGGACTAGGCACGAAGAGTGAGCGCGACCCGGATGCGGACTGGACGCGCAGTGGCAGGCAGCGGCGGTCGCACTTTGGCTACAAGCTGCACGTGGGGATGGACTTGGGGACAGGGCTGGTGCGGCGGGCGGAACTGACGCCGGCGAAGGTAGCAGAGAGTGAGGTAGCAGACCGTCTGGTCTGTGGCGATGAGTTGGCAGTGTACGGCGACCGGGCGTACGAGTCGAAGCGGCGGCGAGCCTGGCTGCAGTCGCAGGGGATCGACGACTGCATCATGCACCGTTCGCACAAGAACCAGCGCGGCTTACCGGCGTGGCAGCAGGAGCGCAACGCGGCGATCGGGCCGGTACGAGCGTTGGTGGAGAAGGTGTTTGGGACGCTGAAACGGAGTTACGGCTACTGGCGGGTGCGCTACTGCGGCCTGAAACGCAACGGCGTAGAGATGTGGATGAAATTGCTGGCGTACAACCTGCGGAAGGTGGTGGCACTGACGGCATAGGCAGGATAAACCCTAAAGCTAGGGTAAACGCAGCGGAAATGCGGCCATAAAGACCGCGTCGGGCTTGATCAAGACTGCCCAGCCAGCAATGTGAAGCCGCTGGCAGCGAGCAAGACCTGCCGCTGTTCACCAAAAGGGCTACTCCAAGAACGACACCGGGGTTATGCAAAGGTCTCCATTGGGGCTGCGACTAATCTCCATGATCCATCAGCGCCGATAGCATAGGTGTACTCTCCTAGCGTAACGGTGATAGTTGTAATATCAATGTCCGTCATGCCACTGCCATCGACGCGGATTAGATCGGGCTTAGGTTGCAGTCCCGGCGAGGGAGGTGTGGGTGGTTCCGGTAGTTCCGCCTTCGGCATTGCGGGCGGTTCTGGCACAGGAGGGGGGCCGTAAGTGTAAGTTTTCGTATACGTGCCACAGCCTACCATGAACGCGGAACATACGAGGACAAAAACAAGTCGAAACACAGTTCGCATAAGGGTGCCTCCTTGCGACACACGATAGGTCAAAACAGGGCTGCCACAAGCGTTTGCTTACATATCTAGTCCCCCCTTCCTCTTGGGCCTTTATTGTTCTTATCCTAGCAAAGAATTAACCTGTGTAATTTCAATTTTAAAGATTATAATCTTCAGTTGTAAATAAGTCAAGTAAATTCCCCCTAAAACAGCGAATATATTATAGTTTTGTTGTAATTACTCTTGGCAGCCACGAAGACTAAGTCTCGTAGTTACGTGGATTAACTGATCTGCGGCGTCGGTATACTTGTCAGACTCCGGGAGGACGATCATCTTGCCCCGGTGGGCTGACGAGAGTACTATTCGGTAAAATGAGCGCGTTTGCCACAACCCAGTAGATGGGCGCAGGTTGCAAACCTACGCTACCGTGGGCTGGGAGTGCACAATGCGGTCTACGTCTTAATCGCAGCGGTTAAAGCGACAACATTGGGGTTCTCTCCCGCTAGTTGGCAAAGATTCGAGCACCCACTGTATCAGCGGCTCCGAGGCTGCGACTGGCGTGCCGCATGGTAGCTTCCGTGGCATTTCCGCCGCTCATTGATACCAACTCGCCTGCATGTTGTAGAGTGCGGCATAGCGCCCGTTGGCCGCCATGAGTTCCAGGTGGGAACCGCCTTCTATGATGGCCCCGTCTTCCAAGACAAGGATGTTGTCAGCCATGCGCACCGTAGAAAAACGGTGAGAGATGATGAGGGCAGTCTTGTCGGCTACCAACTCTCTGAAACGCTGGAAGAGATGGTACTCGGCCTCGGCGTCCAAGGCAGCGGTGGGCTCGTCGAGTATCACGAAAGCAGCATCGCGCATGAAGCCGCGCGCCAGCGCCACTTTCTGCCACTCTCCTCCCGATAGCTCAGTCCCGCCGGAGAAGCGCCGGGTGAGTTGCGTGTCGTAGCCCTGCGCGAGACCGGCAGCAACTTGGTCCGCGCCCGACCACGCTGCCGCCTGCCGCGTGCGTTCTGCGCTCGCGTCCAGCCCGCCGCTGCCAACCGTTATGTTCTCCCCCAAGCTCAAGGCAAAGCGCGCAAAGTCCTGATAGACGACCGCGATGCGCCGCCGGAGGCTCTCCAGATCGTAGGCGTGCAAGGGTTTGCCGTCCAGCAGAACGTCTCCCGCCGTGGGGTCGTACATGCGCGTGAGCAGCTTGACGAGGGTGCTCTTGCCGGCGCCGTTGACACCCACCAAGGCCGTCACCTTCCCGGCGGGGAGCGCCGCGCTAACGGACTGCAGAACATTGCTCTCGCCCTCCGGGTACTTGAATGTGACGTTTTGTAATGTGATGCCCTGTTGCAGGAGTTTGGGTGCGTCCAGTGCGGCCTCAGGCGTGGATAACGCAATTTGCGGCCGGCTGTGGTCGAGGAAGTTGAAGATGATGCCAAGCTGCAGTGTCATTTCGTAGAGCCTTCCTGTCCATTGACCGATGTAGCGGAGCGCAGTTTCAGTCTGCGTAATAGCCCCCAGATAGAGAGCAATGTCGCCCACGGTGAGTTGCCCCGCACCGGCCTGGACTGCCACGTACCAGAACCCGCCGCCCAAGGCCAGGGCATAGAGGGCACCGAATAATCCGTTGCTGCGTAGATGCGCCAAACGTACGCGATCAAGCTGACGGAGCGCCTGCTCACGCCGCGCTTCAAACCGTTGCAGAAAGAAGCCGCCCAGGCCGAAGACGCGCACCTCTTTGGCCGATTGAGATTCGGTAGTTACCTGGGCGTAGTACTCCATCTCCCGGGCGGCGCGAGACTGCTCTGCAATGGCCGTATGGCGGTTCTTTGCCATGCGCCGCTCGCTGATAAGGTAAGGGACGGTCGCGGCCACTAGGATGAGCGGAATAAGCGGATGCAGGCGCGCGAGCAGGACGAGCAGACCGGCTAAGGTTAAGCCAGGGCGCAACCCACTCTGCAAGAACCCCACCAGCCGCGGCACCATGTAACTGCCAAACGTCACCTTTGCGAGGGTGTCCTGAAATGACGGACGCTCGACTTGGTATAGGTCTACCAGGCGACCGCCTGCCGTCATGAGCCGGCGGTCGAATTCCCCCAATGCCCGGTCTTCCAGCCGCGCCGTGAGCATCTCTTGAACAGGCTCGAGCGCGGTCTGGACACCCATCGTGAGCGCATAGAACCCGGCAGTCAGCAGAATCGTAGAGAACGTTATCGCAGCGCCGCCCACAACCAGCGCGAGCTGGTCCAGCAGCACTTTGCCGAGCCATACCTGGGCCACCGGCATTGCTGCGGTCAACAACACCAGCGTCACGTAGACCGCCGCCACGCCCGGGGCCGGCGCCAGTCCCATGTGAAGACCACGCGCCAGGAGTAACAATGTGGTCCACACGTCCCGGAGTTGCGTGCGGACCCTCACCCTGACCCTCTCCCAGCGGGAGAGGGAAAAGATCGCATTTTGGAGTTGTCTTAGCAGCGTTCTCACGCCCCGCCTTCCTCTGGCTTACCATCGGCGTACTGCGCAGCTTGCAAGCGGTAGAGGCGGGCATACTCTCCATCCTGCGCCGTAAGCTCCTCGTGCGTTCCCGTTTCCGCTATGCGCCCATTTGCGAGATACAAGATTCGGTCTGCCATCCGCACTGTGGAGAAGCGATGGCTGATGAGGACGGTGATCTTGTCTTGCGTCAGCGCGTGGAAGCGCTGGTAGACCGCATGTTCGGTCTCTACGTCCAGGGCGGCCGTCGGTTCATCCAGTACGATCAGGGCGGTATCGCGCATGAAGCCGCGCGCCAGCGCGAGTCGCTGCCACTCGCCGCCTGAAAGCTCCCTGCCGCCGAACTCGCGGCCTACTTGAGTCTCAAGACCCTCCGGCAACCGATCGATGACCTCGTCTGCGCCGGATTGGGTGGCAGCGGCTAAGATGCGTTCCTGGTCATTCACACTCTCCACCTGACCCAGACCGACGTTCTCACCTGCAGTGAGCTCGTATTGGACGAAATCCTGGAAGATTACTCCCATTTCGCGACGGAGATCGGCCAGGTCGTACTCACGCAGGTCGACACCATCTAACAGAATGCGGCCGGCGGTAGGATCATAGAACCTCAGCAGCAACTTGACTATCGTCGTCTTGCCGGCCCCGTTGTGCCCCACGAGTGCGGTGGACTCGCCGGGTCTGAGGTGAAACGATACATCTTCCAAGACCGGCTTGTTGTTGCCGGGATAGGCAAAGCGTACATTCTCGAACACTACTCCTTGTCGAATGGGGCGCGGCGCCGGTTGGGGATTGCTGGATTGTGGCAAGTCCGGTGGTGCTTCCAGGACTCGCAGAAAGATTCGCAGCGCGCCAAAGGCAAGCGGGATAAAGCCCAAGTCGAATCCGATCATGAGCAACTGCTGGTGGAGCAAGGCGGCCGCGCCGCCATACAGGACGAACGCGCCGATTGATTGTTCCCCCAGAAAGACCTGCCACGCCACCCAGACCCAGAGGCCGCCAACCGCCAGCGCCGCCAGCAGGCTGGCCAAAGTGACGCGCGGCACCATAGATTGACGCACGTGGTCTAGCTCGGTCATAGCGCGGTTGAAGATTGTAGTGTACCGCTGTGCGAAGAACTCGTTTAAACTATAGAAGCGCACGTCTTTGGCTGGTTCCGGCGTGAGCATCATGCCGCGACTGTACTCAAGACGGCGCGCCTCCGGCGTCTGCACGTAAAGGTGGCTGCCCATGCGGTCGGAAAAGTCCCAGCGCTGCGCGATCGCCGGCAGCGCGAGGAGCACGAGCGCTAGCGGCACGAGGGGGTGCAGCGCTGCCAGTACCAAGGCCATGCCGGTGACGGTGAACAGGTTAAGCGCCACTCTCGTGCCGTACAACATGGTGTCAACACCACTGCCACGCACGTACCGGCGGGCGTGAGCTAAATCGTCGGCAGTCTGCGGATCCTCAAATCGTGCGAGACCCTGCCAGCGATTGGCGGTACGGATCAGTTCACCCCTGGCGAATCCCGTAATGCGATCCCCTGCCATGACGTGCAGCGTCGCTGAAAGTGGTTGGAGAAACTGAATCAGCGCCACCGCTGCCGCCGCGAGCCCTATCCAAGCCCACAAAGGGAGCGTGCGCACCCAGGTCGGCGCTTGCGCAGTTATGCCGAGGTCAAACGTGAGGCGCTCGACCAGGGCTTGCGCGAACCAGAGCTGTAGGGGCAGGAGCGCCGCCTGCACTACGAGCAGCAGCAACGTAAGAACCGCGAGCGGCGGGTGCGCCTTCCACGTCAGCCAGACGGCGAGACGAAAGAGATGCAGCGACTCCGGCGCCCGCTCGAAGACCGACCTATTCCGATACTTGTCTATCAGCGCTCTCTTACTCATGAATGCAGTATTGCCTGGCTGCTTGAGGCCTACACGTATTTGTTGCCGCGAAGTCTTGGCTTGTGGTCGCAGGCATCACGTCATGGCGGCGTCTTGCCTGCAGACTGAGGAACCATGGTGTCCAACGCACATGTCTGGACCGGCTATCCCATTGGATCGGGCCTATCACAAACTGCCTTGGTGGATGCCGGCTAGCCGAGCGGGACAGGCATACAATGGTTCGAATGGGAACTACTGATTAACATAACTCTGCAGCCAATGCGTCGCTTGCCGGATGACTTGCTCCACGGTTGCTGTTTCGCGAGCCAGTGGCAGCGTGACGTTTGTGTGCAGCCACTGGGACATTTTCCAACCGCTGGCCACGTAGGAGGCTTGCGCTCTGGCCATTGACTCTAGGGCCGTCTCTTTCACCGGTTCCGGGAACACCAAGTCGAAGTGGTCGCCGTCCGGGCGTTCAACGAATTGCCAGCCGGCCTTAGTCGTGGGTAGGATTCGCCGCTCGCCGAGCCAGAGCGCCAGCGGCACGAGCGCCGCATATGCGCTATCGCCCTGTGCGGTGGGCGGCATGCCCAAGGCCTCCACGAGACCGAGCGGGGTGGTGGCAGATGCGCCGGCAGGCAGCGGGGTCACGTACCCAAAGGGTTCAGGCGTATGTCCAAAGAACGGAGTAAAGTGCATGCCCCGCTCATAGTAGTCCTTGAAAGCCTCCAGTTGTTCCAACGTGACGTCGGGCCCATGGGGCAGGATGCCGTGAACTCGTCCCAATTCATCCCAGTCGCTCAGCGCGCGATAGCTGGCCGGATCGTCCATGCGGATCTTGCCGGTATCGAGGTCTACGACCATGCCGCCTTCTTGCAGCAGCATAGGCAACCAGTCCGGCAACCACCCAAGCGAGGCGAAGCCCCACCGGTCGGGAGCGCCGTCACCATCGGAATCCTCGGTGAGTCGCAGGGCGGTCTCGATGAAGTCGTCCCACGTCCACTCGTGGGTTGGCGCCGTGAGCTTGGCACGCCGAAAGCGCACGGCATTGTGCTCAAGTACGGCCGGGGCGATCTTAATGGGCAGCGCCTGGGTCTGGCCGCGAACTCTCACCAGGCGGCGGGCTTCTTCTACAAACGCTTCCAGAGGTTTTTGCGAATCGGCTTGCAGCCAGCGATCAAGCGGCGCCAGAGTCCTTGACATGAAGAGGTCCATGATATCCACGTAGAATGGCAGCCAGACCACGTCGGCAGTGACGCCTCCCGCCTCGCCAGCGGCCAGAAAGTCGCGGACGCCGAGCGTCGCTTGATCGGCATAACTGTCGCCGGCAGGGATAGGCATTGTCACATACGTTAAGACCGTCTCGCTTGGCAGACCGGGAATGCCGCCCTTCTCCCATTCCTCTGTCACATTCTCGGCATCGCGAATTGTTTCGCGATTGTCGAGCACCGCCAGCTTGATTTCCTGGGATTCCCTTACGGCATCGTTGCCAGTGCCTGTGCGACCGGGCGGCGCTGGGTCTGATGGCTCTTCGTCTTCCCCCTCGCCGCCGCAACTTGCAAGCAGCAACACCTGAGCGCCGAGCAGTGCCCGCGCCAGCCATTCACGTCTCGTCATGACTAAGTAATTCCCCGTGGCGGCATTGCTGTGCTGTTCGTCACTTGATAGAAGTCGAATGAGGCGTACGTGACGGCATTGTAGCAGGCGGATGGTCACATGAATAGCGATACAGTTGTATTTGTCCAACCTTGAGGGGCGGCTTGCTCCGGCCCATGCGCGGTGAGGTGGCTGCAAAAGCGTAGGGCCGCCCCGAGGGCGGCCCTACGCTCTCAACTATGGGTTCTCAAAGCCAGCCAATGAGTTGCGCCAGGTTAACACCCGCCACTTCTGTGAGCACGCCGTACAGGATGAGGTCCCGCAGCGGCATGCCGAGAATGTGACGTTTGTTGTCAGAGCCGGCGGCGCGGTGTCCGTCCAGCTCTCGCGTAACGCGGTCGATGCGGTTGTCGAGCAGACGGTGCGAGCCAACCGCTTCCCGCTGCATCTCCTTCTGGTCACGACGAATCTCACGAATGTCCGCGCGCACCTGGCGAATTACCTCGCCGATGCCGCTGTCTGTGGAGGCGTTACTCATACGGGATTACTGCAACTCTTCCGGCTGTCTCTTGGTGGCCTGGCGGCCAATCTCATACAGCCCGACCGCAGCGCCGCCGGCCAAGATGCCCAGCGCCAAACTCGTGTACCAGTCCGTCCCGCTAACATATCCGCCCATGCTGCCGGCAACGGCGCCGAGCACCACCGCCGTAAGCGGAGCGAACCGTTTCGGGAGACCTGCTTGCTTGAGCGCGGAGACCAAAATGCGGACGCCGACAGTGATGCCGCCAAGTCCGGCCAGTTCAATACCAGTCATGTAAAGCCCTTTCAGTCGATTACTGTAATGCTTCTGAGGTGTTCGATATCTTTGTGCCGCTGCAGGCTGGCGAGGTCGGGAGCGATAGTGCAGGGGCCATGAGCGCGTGCGGCTCAAATCTTGCCGGCCCATTTTGTATTCAACTCCCGCAGCCGCTCTATGCGTGACATGCCGCCGAGATCGTTGGGATTGGTGGCGCCGTTGGCAATGCGAATGGCGTACGCAAGGTCGGTGCGGTCGGACATTAGTTCCCCTTGAATCTGAGCGAGCATGGCATCCCGCTGCGCAATAAGCTGCCGTTTCTCGAGCTCCCACGAGGTCTGCGTCGAGGCAGGTGGCGGAAGGTGCGTCCTGACTGCGTTAACGATCCCTTGCGCAAAGCGCTCAGGTTCCTGTTGCAGCCGCAGCGCGTCGGCTTCATGGTCGAGAAAGGCCAATTCCAGCAGCGCATCATGCGCGAGGCGCGAAAAGGTATACCAGTTTGTGCGTGTAGCCGCACTTCCCGCCTTTAGTCCCCGATTGGGCACCAAGTTCAGGTCGCTGACGCCTTGTGCCAGCGCTGCGGCAAATGCCCGAGAAGGTTCGTTGCCTTCCTGGTACCAGACTTCACAACCCGTACCGCCGCCGGCATTGGCATGAATACTAATGTAGGCGTCTACCTGTTCCGCCAGCGCCAAGCCGGTGCGGGCATGCAGAGGTACCTCAACGTCCGCTTCACGGGTCAAGAGAACCGTATAGCCGAGTTCGCGCAGAGCCACAGCGGCGGACAGCGCTACCGCGAGCGTGACATCCTTTTCCTTGATTCGCTCGCCTGCACCCGTTTCGGACGCTGAGTTTGACAGCGGCACGCCGATGGCGCCGGGATCGCGCCCACCGTGCCCCGGGTCTAAGAGGATCTTCAAGTCTCGGGACTCCTAGTTCAGCTCGATTGATGGGTAGGGTCGAAGAAGTGTAGGGAACTACAGCCGTGTTGGGCCTTGCATTACAGATCGCGAGTGCGTCCCATGCAGGGATCAATCCTGGGTCCGAAAGCAGTCACAAACTGCGGATGCACGAATTTCCAATTGGTTAGTTACCAATGGCGCATGGCGGGGAGCGGCTGACTTTTCCCTACAAAGGTAGATATTCAAGGCCGGCCAGTGAACGCAAAGATCCTGGGGGCCAATTCAGCAAGAGTGAAATTGAGATCTCAAAGCATTCAATACTGCAGACCGCGAATACAATAGCATCGACACGCTCGAGAGAGTCGGCAATCTTGTAGCATCAGGAAGTCTAAGGGAAAACTTAGAATTGTTAGCAAACATGTGTTACACGAGAGTTGAAATTTCAAGTATATTCTATATGTGAGGACTTTCACAAAACGATTTGCTGGGAGGCAGCCTTGATCGAATTTGTCACCAATCTCGCGTTGCGTCGCCGCTCGGTTACGGTATTAGCCATCTTTTTGGTGCTGGTCTCCGGTGTGTACACCTACAACCGGTTGCCAGTGGAGCTCTTTCCAGAAGTAGAATTTCCGCTGGTCACGGTTACGACGTTCTATCCATCTTCTAATCCAGATTCGGTTGCCCAAAACGTGACCGTTCCAATTGAGAATGTGGTTGCGGGAGTGGATGGTCTCGATGTTATTCAGTCTATTTCCACAGAGAATCAATCTGTCATCATTGCTACGTTCGATTTTGGCACTGATATGGAAGAAGCGGCGAACATCATCAATTCAAGGGTGTCCGGGCTTCGTTTCCCTGATGGCGTAAACGAACCAATTGTAGGCCGCTTTGACCCGGATTCCTTTCCGGTAATCCGCATTAGCGTCACAGGCGACAGAGAGGTCAGTGAGCTTCAGAAGATTCTGGAGACGAGTATTCTCCCGAAGATATCGGGCATTGACGGTATCACAAGCATAGACATTGCCGGTGATGTGGAGCAACGTGTATTAATCACGGTTGACCCGGACCTTCTCTTGGAGCGCGGCGTTTCGCTATTTCAGGTTTCGCAGGCGCTTCGAGAAAACAACCTAACCTTCCCCGGCGGGGCGATCACGAGCAACGGCCAGATTCTCCCGGTAAAGACGACCAATATCTTTGGGTCTTTGGATGAAATTAAGGGGTTGGTTGTCGGATATCCACGCGCAGCGGGCGGGCCGCCGTCCCAGTCTGCCGCACCGCCGCAGCCCGTCAGGCTGGAGGACGTGGCGGACGTGCAGCTTGGCGCGAGTACAGCGCGCACGATTTCGCGCACGAACGGCAAGCCGAGTATCGGCGTTTCTCTCTTCAAGGAACCGGACGCTAACACAATTGACGTTACGACCGCCGTAGAAGAGGCTTTGGCAGGCCTGAATAGTCTGCCGCCGGACGTTGATGTGGTCATTGTCTACAATGACGGACCGCAGATTCAGGCCCAAATCGACACGTTGGAGCGGGAGGCGGTCTTGGGTCTGACCCTCGCTACTATCGTCGTCTTCGCCTTCTTCCTTACCCTGCGCCCAAGTGTCTTGAGAGGCGTGTTTCGGACCCTACGGCCGACCCTTGTGATCGTGCTTTCCATCCCTCTCAGTATTTTTGCCGGCGTATTGCTCATGAACTGGCAGGGCTTGTCGCTGAACTTCATGACATTGGGAGGCTTGGCGATTTCTGTCGGTCGCGTAGTGGATGACAGTATCGTCGTGCTGGAGAATGTCTACCGGAATATCGAGGGCGGCAGGGAGCGCTGGCGCGCTGCCCTGGACGCAACCGTGGAAGTCGGCCCGGCTATTACTGCATCCACCTTGGCGACGATAGTCGTATTTGCGCCCCTGGCGTTCATACAAGGTCTTGTAGGCGCGTTCTTCTTCCCATTTGCGTTGGCAGTCAGCTTTGCCTTGATCGCATCGCTCGTGGTGGCCTTGACGGCGGTACCCGTGCTGGGCGCGTACTTGCTCAGGCCGGGCGACCTGCCGGAGGGAACCGGTGAAGAGGACGAGATCCCCGAGACGAATACGTGGATGCAGCGCCTCTATGTGCCGATGCTGCGCTGGTCGCTGGGGCATAAGACACTGACTCTGCTTGCTGCCATCGTTATTGCCGTGGGGAGCCTGGGCTTGCTGCGGTTCATTCCCGTCAACCTGTTCTCATCCGGTGGAACGGAATTTGTCACGATAAACATGGTCCTCCCGCCGGGTACACCGGCTGAGGTCACACTGGCTGAAGTTCGCGGTCTAGAGGAACAAATAATTGACGTATCCGAACTTTTTGACACCGCTGTGGGCGCGACCAGCGCTAATGGTGGACAGAGTTTTGCGACTGGCCTGAACCAGTCAACGACTTTCATCAGATTGAATGACGACGTGCCGGAAGACATCCTTGAGATCCTGCGCGAGCGGCTGCCGAGCACGGAAGACCGGCGGATAACGATTAGTGATATCGGTGGCGGCCCGCCGGCAGCCGGTCTGGAGATTACAATCACAGGCAACAACTACCGTGACATTGCACCGATTGCGCTTCTGCTCGCGGATGAACTGGCAACTATTGACGGTGTGGAGGACGTTACCAGCAATGTGAGCGAGGCTCGTGACGAGGTGATCGTGAATGTTGATCCTGCGCGCGCCGCGTCAATTGGGCTTAGCACGCAATCGGTCGCATTTCAGATCAATCAGTTCCTGGTGGGACAAACGGTCACCCAGATTGAACTGGAAGGCAGTCCGGTTGAGGTTGTCCTGAGCGGAGCTGCAGACCGGGTCAATAGTGTTGAGACCATCAATTCCCTCGTCATTGCCGGCCCGCTCGGGATAGCCGCCCTCAGCGACCTGGCCACGGTTCAGATTCAGTCAGGTCCGGTGGCAATCAGCCGTACGGATCGCCTGCGCTCCGCGAGTGTAAGCGGTGACATAACGGCGGATGACACGCAGGCAGTGGGGCTGGAAATCCAGGAAAAGATCGATGCCCTGATACTGCCGCCAGGCGTGACCGTCACAAATGCCGGGGTGTTCGCGCAGATCACGGAAGGCTTCGAAGACATCTTTCTCGCCATGGCGGTCGGTATCATCTTGGTGTACCTCGTTATGGTTGGAAGTCTCGGATCGCTGCGAAATCCATTCGTGATCGTTACCAGCTTGCCGCTCGCCTTGATAGGCGCCCTGGCGGCGTTGGCGATCACAGGACGATCGCTCGGCTTGCCGGGAATGATGGGAATCCTGTTGCTTATCGGTATCGTGGTAACGAACGCGGTCGTGCTTGTGTCCTTTGTCGAGCAACTTCGCGAGCGCGGCATGAGCGTCTTTGAGGCGCTGATGCAGGGCGGGCGGGTCCGGCTGCGGCCCATCCTGATGACCGCCATCACCACAAGTTTTGCCCTCATTCCGTTGGCCGCGTTTTCCGAGGACTCCGGCGGCATTCTCGGGGCTGAACTAGCCACCGTAGTGATCGGAGGCCTGGTAAGCTCGACGTTCCTGACCTTGCTCGTTGTGCCTGTGGTCTATACGTTGGCCAATCAGAGCATCCCCGGCCTATTCCGCCGCAAGCCGCGGCGAAGACCTCCAATCGAGCGGCTGGAAATCACAGAGGAAACGACTGTCTAGCAGAGTCGATGGCGGTACATGGTCACTAGGCGGCCAGAGTGAGTGCGCAATGCTTGAGTGCATTTGAGTTTTCTGCGCTGCGCTAGGCCCGAAGCCAGAACATACGAAAACACTGAGCGCCCTTCCCACGTAGGAAGGGCGCTCAGTGCGCGTTCAAGTGAATTTCCTCGCAGCGCATGAACTCCGTGCGCAAAAGAGGAACAGACTACTGCTCTAACAATGGGTTGATCCCTCTTACATTCACCCCATAGTCATACACCAGGTCCCCTCCGGTTAGCCCCGAAACCGTAAGCAACGCAATGCCAATCAAGATGACGATCAGATACAGCGGCTTGGTGCCGGCGTCCGCCTGACGCCGTCGGGAAAGCCACCGCCATACGGTTAGCGCAATGAAGAGGCCGGTAACCACAAAACTCCAATTCTGATGTGTGGTTATCACATCGTGTAATTCCGTCTCTTCATAGGGAAAGTGGGCGATGAGCCCCGTAACCGAAGAGATGAAGGCACTTAAGAGTCCCAACCCAAAGCAAGACCCAGGTAGTGTGCTGCAGACTGGGACGAGGCTTGATGAATAGGATGAAACTGAGCGCCGCGCTCACGATGAGAAGCGCGATGGGGAAGTGAACCGTAATCGGATGTAAGTCTTTGACGGTATCTGACAGTAGAACATCCATACGTATTTCCCAAACAGAACTTTGATCTCGTATAAGTCGTCTAGTTGCTTACTAAAGCCACCTGGACTGTGGAAGACTCACAATAGCATCCTTGACAAACAGATTCTATATTGGCAAAGGGGAATAGGAATATTCAGAAAAACGTGCGGTTTGCTACGAATACTTGGGACCAAAGCAGCAAGCATCCTTTTGGCAAAAGCATTCTGTATTCTCTTCTCGAGAGGTGAAAGTCGCACTTACAAGTGTTGAAAACAGCAGTGGAAGGCGACAGCGATTAAAACTCATCCTGATAAAGTAATGTCCCACCGAGCAGAGTCTCTCCACTGGTGGGACATTAAATAACATACCTCATTGCTGCGAGTCTAATACACTCCTAAAATTGCCAAGAGCAACTCCCGACTGCATCATATTCGTGGATGACCGAAGGAAAGTGCTCACTGCTGGCATAATTGATCATCACCAAATATCCGCGCTAGCTAATTAGCTACCGTACACACACCACAGATCTCTACTAAAGCCAGGCGGATCGCTCTCAGTCAACTCCGCAATGTCACCAAGCAACTGGACTTCTGGCTCTTCATATTCTAGCAGGAGCCCGCTACTCTTTTCCATCGTTCGACTTTCTAGATTAGACATGACGTCACCTTTGATGAATCACAACTCTTTACTCCACTAGACCTTACCATACTCTATCTAGGACAGCAAGTCTATCTCCTAGAGGAATCCCAATTCCAAATCATGGATGGCCGTGGTGCACCTTGCTAATTCCCATATAATCTATCAAGGACGACTATCAACGATACCGTGCAGCTTGCATTTAATAGGGGGATGCGTAGTGCCATCCACGCCCCATCAAACCGTCATATGTTCCAAATTCGATAATGCGGCCTTCGTTGAGCACTGGGATATGATCAGCCATGCGTACGGTCGAAAAGCGATGATTGATGTTAAGTGCTGTCTTTCCAATTGCCAGTTCGCGAAACTGGCAAAATAGTCGAAACTCTGCTTCAGCGTCCAGTGCAGCAGTGGGCTCGTCTAGAATAACGAAGGCAGCCTCACGGATGAAGGTACGTGCTAGGGCTATTTTCTGCCACTCTCCCCCGGAGACTTCCACTCCTCCTGCAAACCGCTGCGTGGTTAGGTAGCATACTGATTTGGCAGTCTTGCTGCAACCTTTTCCGCACCTGACCATCGGGCTGCCGCCTCTACACGTCCGTCACCATGCTCAGCTTCTACTGCGCCTACTCGAATATTTCCCCTAAGAGTAAGGGCAAATTGCGCGAAATCCTGATAGATTACGGCAATGCTAGACAGAGCGATGCCAATTCGTACTAATGGATTGGTATGTCGTCGAGTAGGATATCTCCTCCTGTGGGATCGTACATGAGGGTGAGCAACTTGACCAAAGTGCTTTTGCCGGCCCCCTTGGCTCCGACCAGCGCGGTTACCCTTCCCGCCTTTAGTACACCTGTCACACCGTCCAGTACATTCTCGGTACTCTCAGGGTAGACAAAAGTGACACTGTTCAATGTAATGCCCAATTGTAGCGCCGACGGTGCGAGCACCGCCTACGGGGGACCGAAAACTTAATCCGTAGTGAACCATGATCGAGAAACTCAAATATGGTGTGCAGGCGCTGCACGTACTCATAGAGCATTCCTGCCCAAATGACCACAGACTGAAGCGCGCTCTGCATCTGGCTTGCCACACCGAGCTACAGGGCAATGTTGCCGGCAGTCAAGCGCCCAACACTAACTTGCGCTGCTACTTACCAGAATCCTGCGAATAGTGTGATGGCATATAGGCTGTTGAATAGGCTAGCACTTCGCAACTGGGCCAAGCGAATTCGGATTACTTCGCTCAGGGCTCTTGCCAATCAATCTTCAAAGCGACGAGAAAGAACTCCCTTAAGCCAGAAGCACGCACTTCCTTAGCGGTCTGCGGTTCCGATGTCACCTCTGCACAGTATGCCATCTCGCGAAACACCCGAGATTGCCGCCCGTAAACCGAGTGCCTACTCTTGCCCATCCGGCGCTCTGCGATAAGATGTGGAACGGTAACCGCTATGAGAGCGAGAGGGACAATTGGATGAAGTGGATTAGGAGCACCATGAAGCCAACTACAGTTAAAGCTGGGCTAAGCTCATTCTTGAGCAATGGCATTAGGCGCGGCAGCGAGCAGGCGCTCGTCTGCAAGACCTGCAATTCATTGTAAAGGGAAGGATGCTCAATCTGGCCCCGATCAACCAGCAGCACACCAGTTTGCATCAGGCGTCGATCAATTGCAGCCACGGTGCGGTCTTTCAAAGCGATAGCAACCATTTCCTGAACCGGCTGATTGCCAACTTGCAATGCTAGGACAGTGGCATACAAAACGGCGAGAGTAACAGCCCAGAATACTACGACATCCGAACCACCCAAGGCAGCAGCAAGCTGGTTCAATAACAGTTTGCTACACCGCACCTGAATCACAGGTAGCACTGTTACCAGAAGAATCTAGCCTGCAAACTCGATAGTAAGCACTGGTGCCATAATAGAGATGAAATGAAGACCCCGTTCAAGTAACGAAGGCTCGCTTGGCAACTCCTGCAACAAGCTCCAAAGCCGCCTCCCTCGGGCCGCTACCCCTCCCATATGAACTGGCCTTGCTCTAGCTCTCCTTATTCTTGCCCGGCAGCATATTGCGCTGCTTGCAAACCATTGAGGTGGGCATACTTTCCTTTACGTGTAATCAGTTCCAAATGGCTCCCTTATTCACTTATGGACCCCTAGCCAAATATAGAATTCTGTTGGCCATGCGTAGTGTTGAGAGTCTATGATGATGGGTTTGGTGGTGCGATCTCGTGTCAGCTTGTTGAAGCGCAGGTAAACTTCTAATTCTGTCTGCACGTCCAAGACTGCCGTGGACGCATCTAGCACCAGCAGCGAGCAGTTTCGCATGAACGCACGCGCCAAGGCCAGTTTCTGCCACTCTCCATCCGACAACTCTCGCCCACAAAACTCCTGTCCTATCTCGGTGTTGAGTCCCTTCGGCAACCGATTCATGGCGTCAACAGCGCCCGCACGAGCAGCCGCCGCCAGGAGGGAATAAGTAGATATAGACTGACACCATCTAATGGTTATGAGACAATATTATTGGGAGGCATCACAATGAATGTATTAGTCATAGCCCAGCGGTTTCCCACACAAGAATCCTGCATCGAGCACCTAGAGCGCATCAAGTGGAATGGCAAGCCCTACTGCCCTTACTGCCAAAATGACAAAGTGGCCCGCAAGACCGAGAAGAATCACGTAGGCCGTTGGAACTGCCACAATTGCCTATCCACGTTCAAGGTTACCGCCGGCACCATCTTTCAAGGCACGAAGATACCTTTGCAGAAGTGGTTCGCGGCTATCGCCATTCTGTTGAACGCCAAGAAGTCCATATCAAGTCACCAACTGGCGCGTGATCTTGACCTGAACCAAAAGACTGCATGGTACCTAGCTACACGCATCCGCCGCGCCATGAAGGACGATAGCACATTGCTACGCGGCATCATCGAGGCAGACGAGACTTATCTGGGTGGCCGGACAAGCGGCGGAACCGCATCAGCGGGCGCAACAAGAAGTGCAAGGTCGTTCTGGGTGCGGTAGAGCGCGGCGGCAGCGTCAAGGCACCGCCTTCGCCGCGTGTGACTGCCAAGTTCATCAACCACTTCCTACGCAAGAACCATAGATCCGCGCTCAGTGCTGGTTACCGATATGTGGGCAGGCTACAACGAAGTCTGTGACTGGATGAAGCATGAGCGCGTCAACTACTCGAAGAATACGTTCGAGACGGCTATGCGCACACCAATACCATTGAGAGATTTTGGGCGTTGGTGAAGCGGGCAATCCTGGGCCAGCACCACCACTACACGGTTTGAGCATGCAGCAATGTACATCGACGAGGCGAGTTACAAGGACAATACGCGGAAGTCAGAGACGCCTTGGGCCGACTCTATGATGCGGGCGGTTGGAGTAGCTTAGACTTTCTCGAACCATCCAGCCTCATAGAATGCCTGTAGCGAGTCCCAAATCTCCTTTTTCCTTGGGTCTAGGCCGTTTCTGGCTATGCCCGGCACTTGTCGAATAAGCCCACTGTATCGTGCAACTCTTTGGCAAGCAGGAACCAATCGTTCAGACTCCCCTTGAACTCTTTGGGCACCGTGCACAATAGACACAGGCTTGTCTATAGCCTCTTTATGGGGGTGCTTTTAGAGGTCGTCAATTCGCGCTGGCGACCTCGGCTGCTATTATCCCTGGTCTACCATTAATCAATCAGTCTGCTATTCTTCCTTCATAAGCTCTTCAGCGCGCTGCTGCGCCTGCTCTAGGTTTATCCCGCTGTTTTTCTCCCCCGGCTCCCCCTTCCGCAGAAGCTAGCAAAGAAAGGACCAGGCATAGCAATTAGGGTACGCAAAGGCGCCTCCTTTCGACACGCTACATAGTGGACGGGTTGCTACAGCCTGACACCAGAGTGGGCCGCAAGGAGACGTGAAACACGCCATCATATTGCGCGTCCCAGTTGAGGCCCACTTTTGATGTGTGTTCAAGCTGTAGAAGTAGCATGTTAGCAAGAGGCTGAATCCTAGTAAAGTCTAAATCTACTCAATCCGCTTGACATTTGGCTAGCAGGCATTGTATGGTGACCATTGGAATCAGACTGGCTGATTCCAATGAAATTAAATAACAAAGATTTTGGTGTTTACGAATGGGTCGCGACGTATCTCTAATCGATGACTATTTTGGCTTTTTTGGTTTTGTTGACTTTGCTGACACGGGCCGGAATGATCGAGTACTTACAGCAAGCTTTGGAGATCGCGACAGGGTCGCGCAGCAACTCCAAACTGAGGCTTGTAACATTGCTCAACTCATTCGCCCGGAATCGCAACTGAAAGAGCACCCCGCCCTAATCGCCGTGCACGGCGGAATTCTATTGCTCGCGGGTACAGTGGAGCAACCTGCCTCATGGGAGTTGCTTGTTTCGCGAGTGCCGATTGCCTTAGAAGAAGGAGATTATCATCAACTTGCGAGAATAAGGGGTGATTTTGCCGGGTGCTTCGTTACTGAACAGAGGGTCTTTCTGTTTAAGAGCCTTCCCAGTACTGAGAATATATTCTACATTCGAGATGGCAGTAACGTGACGTGGTCAACCGACATGAATGTGTTGTTTCATCACACACCACTCAGACTCGATCAAGATTCTCTTGTGCTTTGCTGTTGGGGAATTGATGAGTTTGTTTATCCAGATGTGGATTTTGTTCCTTCTGGACATGTAGTCGTGCTGGAACGACATTCCTTAAATGTCATTGCATTCGATGGCATCAATGAAGAGGTGTCAGTTTCTGGATATGGTCTACAAGTCTATGCTGACAAAGTGCATGAACTCCTACTTGATGAAACCCGTCCTGTTGCGTCATCAGGTCGAGTGGGCGTATTGCTAAGCGGCGGGATTGACTCGTCGGCCATACTTGCGGCTCTCGTTGAGAATGGAGCAGATGTGGTCGCGTATCACTACGACATGAAGCCGACTGCGGCAAATGAAATCAAATTCGCGAAGGCAGTTTGCAAGCATCTTTCTGTTCCTCTAGTTCCAATAGAAGTTAGCTACGACTCGGAGTACTTGCCTAGTTCATGGAACTATGCAGTTCCATATAATCATGCCTACTATAGCTGGTTTGAACAAGTGGCAGAAATTGCGAAAGAGGACGGGGTACGATTCATGGTGACTGGCGTTGGGGCGGATGCATATTTTGGATGCCGCCATTACAGTCTTTACCATATCATGCGTAGCAACATTCCCGTCAGAGAAAAGGGTAGGATCTTTCTTGGCATTCTATCGATGCGTTGGCTGTTGCCAAACATATTGAAGAGCATTACCGGCTGGTCTTTCGTGAGGGAATCAGGAGGTGCGGGAATTGGTTCAGAGGAGACGATTTTTAATGAAATGCCTTGGGAATATGATAGAGCCGACTTCTTGTCCGTTGAGCTCTCTGACACTTTTCAAAAGAGGCGTTTAGATTTCTCCATGCAGGATCACGTTACGGAGTCAAATATATGGAAACCAAAGGGAATCCGCCTTTTGCATCCATATTGCGCGAAGAGCATTCAGAGTTTCTCAAAGCAGATTCCGGAAGCATATGGTTTGCTTCCTTTTCATGGACAACGGATTAGTAAGCCAATTCTTCGACTAGCTTTCGGAGAACAGTTACCGCCAATGGTAGTCAGCCGCATTGGCAGATCGTTGTTGGACGCAACAGATCAAGATTATTGTATTCGATATAGTGCGCAGCTACGTGACTTCGTAGCCGGCCCTCATTCTCGGCTTCGACAACTGAAACTCATCATGCCGGATCAGGTTGATCGTGTTTTTTCAGACACCCGCTTGATCAGAAGAAATACATCTGCAATCGTTAACTCAGCTATGACCGAACTCTTCTTGCAGTATTACGAGAGTCATATGAGTGCGCGGACGTAGTGAGTTTCTTCGGCTTTCATGTTCTTGGCTCGATTCTAAGGGAGATTAGCAAAATGTCTGAATCACCTGATCGCTTGAACTGGGAGTTCTTTCTGTATGGAGAAAAACTTGAGCCATTAGCCGTGAGGGTGACGCTCAGGCAACGAATCATCGCCGTCGGAGCGGCAGCGAAAGCGCTTATCCTGCTAAAGGTGAAAGGATGGCCGACTAGTCATCGATTTCTCAGCAAACTTAGTGCTAGGAAATCATCGCTGGCCAACTTAGCGCCGCTAGACTCTGTACGTTTGGCAAGAAGTGAGATCGTTTATTGTCAGCTAGTTGTGCGCCTTTTTGCTCCAAACGCAAGGTGCTTGCAGAGGTCTGTGCCATTGACTGCTTACCTATTGGCCCTAGGACTACCTGCGCAGCTCGTTGTAGGTCGAACACGATTCCCATTTATTTGGCTGCCGGACTTTCACGCATGGACAGAGCTTCAAGGATTGGTAGTAAATGACTATATAGAAGATGAGAGCGCGTATACAGTATTGCATCGAATTCCTTGTCTCCCCAATCGGAGTGAGCAAGAATTGCTTGTGCTGGAGTCAAGTTAAGAAGAATGTTGCAACGTATTTTGACTCTCAAAGGGGTAGTTCGTGTGCCGATTATAACTTTTCCTCAAGGTGTTGCATTCGATAACTTCGATGGCGAAGGAGTGATTCTCGACATTCGATCCGGACAATACTTCTCAATAAATCGCACCGCTACAGTGATGGTGGATACTTGTATGAAATGTGCGACTCTTGATGAGGCAATTGAGTACCTTAGGCAGCACATCAATGCAAGCGAGGATACTCTGCGCAAAGGAGTGCAGTCACTTATCAGTCAACTTGGAGATGCCAATCTACTTGAGGGTTAGACCAGCCCCGCTGGTATCTGTACTCTTTTAGTAGGAGTGAATTCTACCCAGTCAGCGCACGGCTCTTTAAAGTAGTGCTTTGGGATAGTTGTTCGCGCTCAGTCTCAATCAGGCCACAATGACAATGTACACATATACAGCTAATCAGTTTAATATCTATAGTGATTTTGTGCTTCCTTGTGACTATGTGCCGCATGGCGATTCTGCTTGGGCGAACAGCGATGTTCACGTACGTTACAGTGGTAGGGCATTGGACGACTTCTATGAGGCCACATATCTTGGTCGCCGCCATGCTGGGACATTGCGCTCCTATGACACTGGAGTAGGAGTGCTGCTTTGCATTATGGGCTGCTTGAGATTGCATGTAAGTAAAGATGGTAACAAGATTGAAGTTGATGCGGCTGCCCCATATCATAGCTTAGCAGGTGCGGTTATTATAAACTTGGGACTAGCAGTTTGCAGCCTATTTCGATCCGCACTTCCACTTCATGCTGCCGGTATCGGCATCAGAGGTAGGTTCATTGGAATTATGGCGTCTTCAGGCTCCGGTAAGTCAACACTCGCTTGGGAGTTACTCAAGAACGGTGCAAAATTTGGTAATGACGATGTTATACCAATGCTGTGCGTCGATAAAGACGCAATTGCATTCCCATCGAGAGGGTTGCATCTAAAGCTAAGTAGAGAAATATTGGAGAAACGAAATATTGACTTGACGCAGTTCAAGCTGGTTGACCGAGAAAGTGATGAAGTGTGGGTGCCTGTACCGCCTAGTAAAAGAATTCTCGATCCTCGACCACTTGATCTACATCTTGGTACTTGCCCCACATAACGATCACGCCGGGACCGGAGATGTTCTGGTGGAAAGGCAGCAAGGATCAGCGGCATTGTCAATACTGTTAGCAAACACACAGGGTTTTTGGGCCGTTCAAGGCTTACTGGACATGCCGTCGCTACTATCACAGTACGCAAGTTTCTGTAGAGTGGTTCCAGTATACAAAATTACCTATCGGCGAGGATTCGAGATGTTGCCGCATCTAATCCGGGAGATTGAGCGCCTGCTAGATTCGATCGCTTCCGACAGGCGAGACTGAATCGGACGAACTGCAATGTGAGTGAGGTTGCACAGCTCTGCTTGGCAGGAATAATTGAGAAATGATGTAAGTGCAGATGATGTCCAGTTTTGCGGGTGTGCTAAAGGATGAAAGTGTTCGGCTGCTTCTGAAGCTGGTGAATCCTGAATCTATGTATTCAGGACACTTGGATCCCGCGATTGAGGAGATCGACCCACAAAAACTGTTTTCAGTT
Source organism: Chloroflexota bacterium (assembly GCA_965207135.1). Classification (GTDB taxonomy): domain Bacteria; phylum Chloroflexota; class UBA11872; order VXOZ01; family VXOZ01; genus VXOZ01. The sequence goes on from OZ242272.1 coordinate 1,290,032, forward strand.
TTGCATTTGGCAGAAAGAGTTGGCACTCTGCCAGTAATCATGAGTCTATGTTACAAGTATGAATTGGGAATAGATGAATCTGAAATCGATGTGCTTCAACGCTGGTGGAGGAATCTGAGATCTCATGAGGTTATGCGCAAACAGCATCTCAGTACCTGTAAAGACATAGTCAATGTATTAGAAGACAGAGGGATAGCGTACGCGGCGATTAAGGGCTTTTCCCTCGCATCCTGTTACCCGCATGGCGTATTGAGACCGCAAGGCGATATAGATTTGCTTGTATCAGAGAGGGATATAGAGAAAGTTCAGGATCTGCTATTGAGAATGGGGTTCGTACAAGGATTGATATTTGATTTGGACAAGGGCGTTGAGCTGTTTTCGGACACACAGAAGAATTGGTACCGAGCACACTGTCCGCATTTGGCGCCATTTGTCCGGATCTCAGCCGAGCTTGGCCTTTCAGAAATTGTAGAGGTGCACTTAAGGCTTAACTTTGCTTTTGAGCCATACCGCTACAATATTGACGAATTGCTAGCTCGCACAGTCTTCGATGAATTCCGTGGAGTTTCATTTCGAACTCTGGCTCCAACTGATAACTTAGTATTTCTCTGCGGACATCTCTATCGGGACAATTCGGAGCTACATACTATTTCGGATAATATTGGAAGACGGCTATATCGAATACTAGATATCGTTGTGTTTTCGCGAAGGTACCGCAATAAGATTGCATGGAACACTCTATTTGATGTGGCGGAGCGGTATGGTGCTGTAATTGGTGTTGACTGGTGCTTGAACATAATAGAAGAGCTTTTCCCGGGTAGTATGCCCTTTGCAGGTCTTGGGCTACCGCCGTTTGTCCAAGACCATCATAGAAATGCCGTGAGGTTCGGGTATGCTACTGGAACCTGGGACAAATTCGACGACTGGCCGTTAAGTTACGTGGAGAGAATCTTCTCAGACTCGGTGGAACAGATGGCTTCTCGCTTACAAGCAACTTCCGCTGAATTGGATTTGCGCCCTCGACATGCAGAGACCATTAGTCGAAGGAAGTGGCTGAAAACAAGAAGGTATGCAGCGAAGAGAAGATTGGAAATACGTTCAAAAATGAACCAGAGCACCCTAACACGCATGATCGAGACCGCAAGAGGTGCGTCACGGGGCCGTGAGATTTTGGGGGATGGTTAGCCTAGGAAAGGTCTGAGCAAGTCGGCGTAAGCTTCGGTTTATGAGTGAGTGCGGGATTGTGGGGCGGTTTGAGGTGTGTCTTGGCCTGTAGGTGGGGCTGTTTTGGCTTTGATGCGGTTCCGTTGGAAGCGCAACACGCTCTTGGCCGTGTTTTGGGCACACTGATCCCGTGTCATGTTGCCAACTGGCGTGTGGCCGTCACCACGTTGATCAGCCCCAGCAGCAACGCCAGCCGTTGCCTGTTCTTGGCCAGACCCCGATAGCGCACCGTGGCGTAGCTGAAGTGCCGCTTCACCCATAGGAACGGATGCTCTACTTTGGCCCTAACCGAGGCTTTGCGCTGTTCTGCCAGCGCTGTCGCGCTCGCAGGCGTCAGTTTCCGCCGCTGCCCAGGCTTGAGTGCCACCTGTCACGCTACGGCGCGCCCCTGATGCTCCGGCCGCTTCTGCACCCCCACGTACCCGGCGTTTCCCCACACCTGCTGCTCTGCGCCGTGCAGCAACGCCGCCGCTTGGGTCACGTCGTGCACGTTGGCCGATGTGGTGGCGAACCCTGTTCGCTGAAGCTGCGCACGAGCCCTGTCTGTGCGTCGACGCCGATGTGCAGCTTCATCCCAAAGTAATACTGGTTCCCCTTCTTCATCTGCCGCATCTCTGGGTCGCGCTGTCCTGAGCGGTTCTTCGTCGATGTCGGCGTCGCGATGATGGTCGCGTCCACTACCGTCCCCGCTCGCAGCCGCAAGCCCCGCCTCGCTAGATGCGCGTTGATCTCCGCCAACAACCCCTCTCCCAACCGATGCTTCTCCAGCAAGTGCCGAAAGTGCAGGATCGTCGTCTCGTCCGGCAGCCCCACGAACCGCCGCACCGGTTCCACCTCGTACAGCATTTCCTCCATCCCAGGATCGCTCAGGTTGTAGAACAACTGCACACAGTGTACCCGCAACATCACCGACAAGGGATACGGCCGCCGCCCCCGCCCTGGCTTGGGATAGTACGGCGCTATGCGCGCCTCCATCTCCGCCCACGGGGGCAGCGCGTCCATCCGCTCCAAGAAATTCTCCCGCCGCGTCTAGCGCTTCTTCTGCGCGTACTCCAGGTCGGCAAATGTCGCTTGCTCCATTACCCAGCTCCTCGCCACATCCTGCTTTCTTGCTAGGATACTATGCCAAGGGCTTGTTCAGTGGTTTCTTAGGAAGTTTTGGGTACAAGCATTATCCCTTACCAACCTCCTTTGCTACTCCACTATAGCGAGAAAACCCCGGTGCCTGAAGAATAGCCGAGATTCCCTTCAGATCGTAATGGCTAGTTCGCTATATGATGCCCCTCAAACAAGGTAAATTAAGCGTTTGCAGGCGCACCCGCTGTCGCAGGGCTTGCGTTTTACTCGCATTAGGCGTGAAGATGGTGCTTCGGGCTAGGGCTTGGCGCCCAGTGCTACCGTGACCGGCCATGGCAAACGACTAGGCAACCCCCGTTCTTCTTTGCCTTCGTCGCCTCTCTTCGAATTTTCTTGAACTTTCTTCAGTACGGTCGAATCAGAGGCGAACAGAAGTGTACGCAGCACAGGAGGTTGCACATGAGAAAGAAGCATTGGCTCATCGGGTTGTTCGCGCTGATGGCGTTGGTCATCGGAGTTGGCAGCGGCACCGCGCTGGCACAGGAGGGCGGGAAGGACGAGAAAGGTCCAATTCGGGGCGTGATATCACGAGTTGCCAACATCCTGGGTCTGGATGAGCAACAAGTGCAGGATGCGTTCGACCAGGCGCAGCAGGAACTGCGTGACGAAAGATTCGAAGAGATGATCGGCCAGAGGCTTGCAGACTTGGTTGAGAGCGGGCAGATCACCCAGGAGCAAGCGGATGAACTCCGTGAATGGTACACCGCTCGCCCGGACTCCTTCTGGCTCGCAGGTGGGGCGCAACGTGGCAAGAGTGGCTTCATGGATCGAGGACACACTATCGGCGGCCGCGGCTTCTTCTCCGCCAAGGGGCAGAGAGGCGCAATTACCGGCATGTCCGAGGAGAGACTGACGGCGTACCTGGATAGCTTGGTCGAGAGCGAGCAAATCACGCAGGAGCAGGCGGACGAGATCCGCAATCTCCACAGTTCTCGGGTTCAGGGATTTGGTCGAAGTTTCGAGCGAGGCAAGGGCTTCGGTCGACAGCATGATCGCGGGCATTCCTACCAAAGAGGATTCTTCAACTTCAGGGGTTACGACTCAGGTAAGGACAAGACTGTTCCGGCAACGCCAACGACAGTCCCCGCATCAGCAACGCCCACAACTGCTCCGGCCGCAACGCCAACTGCTCCCGCAGATTCTACCGACGACAACTAAACAGAGGACCTGAAGCGCCACACACCGCCTCAACTGGCCCTTTAGTTCCGAAACAGTCAGCAAGAGCCCCTGGCGAGACCGCAGTTGCAGTCCTTGCCAGGGGCACTGCCTTGGCGAATACACTTCATAGTTTCTTCAAGGTTTTGGGTATTCTTATAACTAGAGGAGAGAAAGCTCGTTTGGGCATTTGAGCGCAAGGCCCACCGGGCGAACTTTGCCAATTGAGACTCTCTTGTAGACGGCTGCTTGTTGGCAGGCTCAGAGGGTTTGAGAGGTGAGGTATGGAACAAGTGGGAGTCCGGGTCGGTTTAGTTCGTGCGATAGTGGTTGCAAGTAGATTATGCGACCAAGATACGGAGAGCACCAAGAATGGCGAGCACAGTCCTTATCGTTGAAGATGATCCGGATACGGTGAGGCTTGTCAGCCTCTACCTGGAGCGCGACGGGCACAAAGTCCTGTCCGCGCAAGACGGCATCGGAGGCTTACGCCTGGCCAGAGAGGCACGACCCGATCTGGTGGTCTTGGACCTCATGCTCCCGAAGCTGAGCGGCATAGAGATTTGTCGTACGCTGCGGCAGGAGTCTACGGTGCCAATCGTCATGATGACGGCGCGGGTCGAGGAAGAAGACCGCTTGAAAGGGCTGGACCTGGGCGCCGACGACTACGTCACCAAGCCCTTCAGTCCCAGAGAACTCGCAGCCCGCATTCGAGCCGTGCTCCGCCGCACCGCCAAAGATGATCTGGAGCGCGGCCCGGCGGAAGTTGCCTTCGATGGCGTAACGGTAGATCTGCATCGCAGAAGGGTCTTTGTGGACGGTCAAAAGGCTAACCTCACACCGACCGAATTCAAGATCCTCGTAATGCTTATCAAGGAACCGGAGCGGACTTTCTCGCGCGAGCAAATCATCGACCGGGTGTTCGGCTTCGACTTTCAGGGCTTCGATCGGACCGTAGACGCCCATGTTGCCAACATCCGGCGCAAGCTCAGGCCGGCGATAGGTCAGGATCACATTCAAACCGTCTATGGCGTGGGGTATCGGTTCAGCAATGACTAGGTGGTTCTATAGCCTCCAGTTTCGCCTCATTGTCGTTTTCGCCTTCGTGCTTCTGTTGGCGCTGGCCACGGTTGGCGCATACGGCAATCTCGCTGCACGGCGCGAGGTGCGAGACTTGGGGCATGCCGCAGATGAGGCTCTGGTAGCCAGGATTCACGAAGCCTTCACTGAGTATTACTCCGCCACGGGCAATTGGAGCGGCGTTGCGAGAACGGTAGAGCGATTCAGCTACCTTACCGGGCGGGACATCACGCTCCTCGACAAGGATGGCAAAATCCTCGCTGCTGCGACGCTGCCGGGCAATGGCGAGCATAAACGCGAAGATCAAGACTACACGTCGTCTCACATAGTTGTGGATGAAAACCACGTTGGCTCTGTTGTGATCGGTCCCGCAGCCTCGCGACGGACTTTCAGACCGTACAAAGGACCCGGTCGCATCCCTATCCCAGAAGGGACTGCAGGCGAGATTCACGAGCCGTCGCTGCGGCGCTTTGCCGATACCGCATTCCGGTCGCTGCTGTTGTCAGGTCTGGTTGCGGGTGTGGGCGGCATCTTGCTCGTCTCTTTGTTGTCGCGCAGGCTGCTCAGATCGGTCCACAGGTTGACAGATGCCGCGCAAAAACTGGGGAAGGGCGACCTATCGCAAAGGGTCGCCGTCACCGGCCGCGACGAAATTGGCGAGTTGACCAGCACCTTCAATGCCATGGCTGAGGGCCTTGAGAGCGCAGAACGCCAGCGCCGCAACATGGTCGCTGACGTGGCGCATGAACTCCGTACGCCCCTGACGAATATCCGCGGCTACATCGAAGCCGTGAGAGATGGTGTCCTGGAAGCGGACGAAACCACGATTGCCAGTATCCACCAGCAAACGATGTACCTTTCAAAACTCATTGACGACCTGCGGCTGCTTGCAGAGACTGAGGCTGCCGATTTCCAGCTTGACCTCGAACCGGCGTTCTTGGCGGAAGTGGTTCTGCGGTCGGTGGAAGGGTTTCGCCAGCAGGCGCAGTCTCACGGAATTGAATTGACATGCGACCCTGGGTCCGGTCCGGCAACTCCGGTAAGTCAGGTGAATATTGACCGCACCCGCATTGAGCAGGTCATGAACAACCTGCTGCAGAATGCAGTCGAGCACACGCCTGCCGGGGGCCGCATCGACATCTCTGTGCAAGAGGCTCAAGAGACTATCTCTGTGATTGTTGCAGACACCGGTGAAGGAATTGCCGACGAACAGCTTCCCCACGTGTTTGATAGGCTCTATCGTGTCGATCCCTCACGCACGCGCAGCACCGGCGGTGTGGGACTTGGCCTGACCATAGCGAAACAGTTGGTCGAGGCGCACGGCGGCACAATCAGCGCAGAGAGCACCCTTGGTGAAGGCAGCAGGTTTGCGTTCACTCTGCCCACTGCATGAATCGGCATTTCAGCCGCGCGGCGCACTGATTCTTGGCTGCTAAAGCCGACTGCGCGGAGACTCTCCAAGCAAGCACAGCTTGTCTTCCTTGTTCCAGGCCACAGCAACTCTGAGCGTGTCGGGCAGACCACAACCTCTGCAAGACTGCTCCCCCTCCCCCCGCATTCGTTTCATTCGGAATGCGCAAGCCCTCGCTGCAACCCGCAGAGCGAGCTGCGATCGGCACATCTTACACACAGCGAGGCGCAGTAGCATGCACGTATTGTCTTGACAAGATTTACATAACAATAGATACTCGAAGAAGAGGGGCCCCAATTTGGGAGAAACATGTGCGAATCAGGAGGTGCCGCATGCAAGCGGAAAGACCATTCACTTCGCTATGGCCGCAGACGTCGGCGGAGCCGCGGGCGTCGGCGGGGGCACTCTCCAGAAGAGTAGTGCTTGGCCGCGCGATGATTGGCGTGCAGGTACTGCTCCTGGCTGCCTGCGGCGGCGATGACGAGGACGACGCCCAGCAGCCGCGCGCCGCGCCGGAGGCCCCGCAGGCTTCCGCGCCTAAGCTCGCGCGAGAACCGACGATGCTCACACTCGGCGCCGTATCGGACGAGCATGCAACGGCCATTGGCAATGCCATAGAGCTATGGAATAAGGATGAGATTCCCGGCGCGCCGGAGGGCACCCAGCTTCAGCGTGTCAAGATCGGCGTAGCGCCGTCGCGAGATCCCCTGGCCTTTATCGAGCACCTGCAGGAAAAAGCAACTGCTTTTCTATCCGAGCAGGAGTCTGCTGGCACGCCGGTGGACCTGCTCATGGTAAATCGCCTTTTCGACTTTCCGTGGGCATTCTGCAGCGGAATAATCCAGCCAATTGACCGGTTTCTCCAGCAGGATCAGGACGAACCCATTGAAGAATTCCTGCCGAGCGCGGTGGAGTTGGTACGCTTTCATGGCGAGACGATGGCGTTGCCGGTTGCCGTAAACGTCGGTGTGGCGCGATACAACCCCAGGACCTTTGATGATGCGGGCATTGCCGCGCCGGACAAGGGTTGGACTCGCGAGGACTTCGTCAGTGCTGCCCAGCGGCTCACAGAGGACTCCAACGGGGACGGCACGGTAGACGCATGGGGGTTTCTACCGGAGAGAACATTTGTGAACTGGTTGCCCTTCGTCATGCAGGAATTGGGACAAGACGTGATCGACCTGGATACCGGCGCAGTTCGTCTCACTGATCCGGCAGCGCTGCGCGGCCTGGATTTCTGGGACGGATTAGGACGCGTCCACAGCGTAATGCCCTACGGCGCAACAGTGACAGAAGAACAATTCAACGTAGACTTCAACGGCCGCCTTCCTGCTCTCTTCTTCTGGTTTTTCCTTTCCTCTGGCAGCATGCTGCCGGGCCGACAAGCCCCGCTGCCAACTGGGCCGGGAGACGTCACGCCGCTGATGTTGGGGAATGCCCTGGCTATCCCGGCGAACGCCCGCGACGCGGCCCAGTCGTACGAGGTAATGGCCCCGCTCGCGCTCTATCTCGGCGAGCGTATCTTGATGCCTGCTGCGGTCGCGGGACTACAACACATTGAAGAGCCCACGTCCGGCTACTCGAATCTCTTGCTGCCCGAGCATGATCAGCAGCTTGCGCTTCATCTGCTCGACACTTCCCGGGCTGCGCCTCTTGCAACGAGCCTGGTGATGACATTCCAGCTCTTTCGCAGGCTGGCGTTGCCGTTGGCGCGTGGGGAAGTGGATGTAGTTCGAGCCGCGCAGCAGGCGCAGGAATGGCTGGAATCCTACTTGAACCAGTGACGCACGACGACGTCCATTGGTTCCTTTCGGCTTTAGGGCATCCTCAGCAATTGGTGACGATCGTCGAATGCCGCATCTAGATTAACTCAGAAGAACTTAATAGAATTGGACGTCCGTGATGCCGCCAGTCAACAGTGGGTCTTTGCAGAAAGACGGAGGTCAATCTTATGACTAGACGAGAATTGCTCAGCCGTTCTCTACTCGGTGCACAAGTGCTGCTGCTAGCCGCCTGCGGCGGCGATGACAAGGACGACGCGGAGCAACCGCGCGCCGAGCCGGAGGCCCCGCAGGCCTCTGTGCCAAAAGTCGCACGAGATCCGGTGACGCTGCGGCTTGCCGCCGTGCTCGATCGGCACGGCAATTCCGTCGGCGATGCCATCGAGCGCTGGAATGAGGGCGGGGTCCCGGGCGCTCCTGAAGATGTCCGGCTACAACGCGTCAAGATTGGCATCGCGTGGTCGCCCGAGCCGCTGGCACTCATCGAACGCGCACAGGTCACATTGAGGGCGTTCCTGAGCGAACAAGAGTCTGCCGGCATACCGCCGGACCTGCTCATGGTCAACACGTTCTTTGATTTCCCTTGGGTCTTTCGGAGCGGTCTGGTGCAGCCGCTCGACCGGTTCCTGCAGCAAGATCGCACCGAACCGTTAGGGAAGTTTCTCCCCGCATCGCTCGAGTTGGTGCGCTATCAAAGCCAGACGATGGCGCTGCCGGTTGCCCTGGACGTAGGCGTGGCACGGTACAATCCTAAGCACTTCTCCAGTGCCGGCATTCCCCTGCCGGACAAGGGCTGGAGCCGTGAGCAATTCATCGCTGCTGCCCTGCAGCTTACCAAGGATACCGATAGCGACGGGAATGTGGATGCGTGGGGATTCTATCCGGCGAGATTGTTTTCAGGCTGGTTGCCGTTCGTGTTGCAGGAGCTGGACGAAGACGTGATAAACCTCGATACCGGCGCAGTGCGCCTGACGGACTCCGCGGCGCTACGCGGCCTTCAGTTCTGGGACGAATTGGGGCGCGTGCACGGCATCATGCCGCACGGCCAAACCGTGACTGCGGACCACTTTGATGCGGACTTCACCACTTTGTTATCCGGCATGCTCTTCTGGATCTATCTACCTCCCAGCAACATGCTGCCGGGCCAACAAGCCCCGCTGCCGGCCGGGCCCCGGGACGTGACGCCGCTCGCGGTCTCGCAGGCAGTGGCAATCCCTACCGTTGCGCGCGATGCCGCCCTTTCCTACGAGGTGTTGCAGCCGTTTGCGCTTCACCTTGGCGAGCATCTCCTTATGCCGCCCGTTATTGCGGGACAGCAGCACATTGAGAAACCCTCTACTGAATACTTGGAACTCATGCTGCCTCCCCAGGACAGGGAGCTCGTGTTTCATCTGCTTGATACCGCCCGGGCATCACCGTTGGCGACCAGCCTCGTGATGACGATTCGGCTATTTGAACGGCTGACGCTGCCGCTGGCGCGTGGTGAAGTGGACGTAGTCCAAGCCGCGCAGCGCGGGCAAGACTGGCTTGAAGACTACTTGAAGATGGTGTGACTTGCCTTGAATTCATCCCTTCGCAAACGCTTTCCGCACGTTGTCGCGATACAAGTGCGCAGGCATCCCAATGGATTCCCCTAGAGTTCTCTTATCCACTTGGTATGAACTCTGTAACTTGGTGGCGAAATCATTGATGGGGTTTTTTCTGTAAGGAGATTTCAATTGACTTTCGCAAAGGAAATAACAAGACGAGAGTTGCTTAGACGCACTTTCTTAGGCACACAGATTCTACTATTGGCTTCGTGTGGCGGCGATGATGAGGTCGAAGTGGAGCAGCCCCGCGCCGCGCCGACTGCCCCGCAGGGCTCCCTGACGGACCCTTCGCGAGAGCAAGAGATTCTGACGCTTGCCACGTCTCGAGGAGGAGGTCCGCTGTGGGAGGCAGTCCGGCAATGGAATGAGGGTAACATTCCGGGCGTCCCCGACAATGTTGAATTGCAGGATGCTAAACTGGCATTCTCTAGGTCGGGAAACCTAGATACTACACAGGATGCGGTAGCTGCAGCCCTCACCGCACGTATCTCTGCAGGCACTGTGCCCGACCTGATGGCGTTTGACTGGCAAATCGATTTCCCGTGGCTCTTCAAAAGCGATCTTCTACAACCCCTAGACCGCTTCATTCAGAACGACGCTGATCAGCCATTGGAGCAGTTTTTCCCTCAGTCCGTGAAGCTCGTGCGATACCAAGGTCAAACGATGGCACTGCCAACTAAAGTGACCGCTGGCGTGGCTCAGTATTTACCCGATCTTCTTGCCCAAGCCAGTGTTGCCCCACCGCACTTGGGCTGGACGCGGGATGACTTTGTCGCCGCCGCGCAGCAGTTCACGCAGGATACGAACGGCGATGGCGCGGTGGACCAATGGGGCTTTGGCATTAGCCACTTCTATGCTGACTGGCTGCCCTTCGTTCTGCAGGAGGCAGGCAAAGACGTTATTGACTTAGAGACCGGTGCGGTTAATCTGACCGAGCCAGCGGCGCTGCGTGGGCTTCACTATTGGGATGAACTCGGACGTGTGCACGCAATAATGCCCTATGGAGAGGAGATCCTCTCTCACCAACCGGGAATTCGGCGCCCGTATCGTGCCAGCCAGACTGGCATCCTCTTTCAAACTGCCTTTGAGATTAGCAGTACAGGCGGGCGCGAACTGGCGCAGATTCCTGTGGGGCCGATGGGAGGTACACCGCTAATCCTCTTTGACGTTCTCGCAATCCCTGCAGGCGCGCGAGATCCTGAACTCTCTTACGGGGCGTCCATCCCTCTCGCTTTGCATTCTGGTGAACGCAGCCGATTGCCAACGGTCAAGGCCGGCCTGGAGCACATCACGAGCCCGGGCTCTAGGGAACACCTTGATCTTCTCTTCCTTGAGCATCAACGGGAAGTCGTACTTAATATCCTTGATTCTGCGCACCCTTCGCACTTTGCGAGTAGCAATGCGATCAATAGCTGGGTTTTCAGCAATCTTACGCTGCCGCTGGCGCGTGGTGAGGTAGGCGTGGAACAGGCCGCGCAGCAGGCGCAAGACTGGCTGGAATCCTACGTGAAGGAGTGATCCTGTTTATTCCTATTTCCACGTCCGATACTTAACGGAGTTTGTGGAGATGGGGTAGGATAAGCACAGTAGGGATGCAGTGCGAAAACCGTGTGGAGGTCGCGTGATATGCGTGATTTCAATAGGCGAGAGCTCGTAGCGGCGACCGAAGACGACGTCTTGATTATGGTCGCGGATATTCGCTCGACTCTGATTGCAGGATTTGTAGCGGGTATAGGTGTATTAAGTGCCTTTATTGGCCTGGCCGTGGTTCTTGCCAGCCTATGGGAGCTCTTGCGCCCCTTTTACTTTGGCATACTCATTGCCGTCGTGGGGCTTGTGATCTTTATTGCATTCCTTGGCATCACGGGCTTCTTCATTCCAGAATTGCTGTCGGCGAGGGTGGTTGGAATCTTCCTTGTCGTGATGCTTGTGCTGGCTTTTACCGTGGCGTCGTTGACGGCAGATACCACGGGCTCTACCGTGCTGACAAACGCCGGCGAACTCTTACTTAGTATGGCGCTCGGCATTCCGGTCCTCATCGGTCGTCTTTGGGTTGTCGTGTTCGCGGGAGGAATTCTTGGGACTCTGGTGGCTGCGGTCCAACGGAACGCACTGCAACACGAGAAGCGCATGCGCCTCTACTTTACGTCGATTTTCACGCTAGATGTCGAACCTCACACCTTCCTCGCAATCATGGGTGGCAATGTGCTGGCGATTAGCGCGATCACCGCTGCCTTTTCGCCGCCGCTCAATGCCGGTCTCGCGGCCTCCGTAGTGTTAACGCCCGTGTGGGTGCAGGCCGGTTTTCTCTTCCAGACGTATTGGCGTCCGCTCATGCTGCGTGTGCTTGACCGTCGCGTAGGCCAAAGCGTCTGGTTTCGGCGGAACATCGGCTTGATGGAACTGCTGCAAGGCGAAGACTCGGATCTCACGGGCGCCACCTTCATGTCGGCTGGCGTGGATTCGGAAAGAATGGTGGCACGGGTAAAAGGGTACTTCCGACACCCGGACCAGATGAGGCGAGTGCAAGATAGCGCCATGCGCATTCGGGGGCTGACAGCGGTTGAGGTGGAAGACCTCGCCGTCAAAGAAGCCGAGGAGGATTTGGCACGTGAAGACTCAGATGTCGTCGGTTTGCGGTGTCCTCGCTGCCGGGCCCCAGTAACCGACGGGCGCTTGTTCTGTTCAGAGTGCAAGACGTTTGTACAGAATGAAGACCTTGGCCACCGGGCCCATTTGTTCCCGCGTTTTCTTGCAGCGTTGTTGGACTTCGGCGTGCCGGTAGGGCTTATACTGCTGTTCGGACTGACTGGCTTCAATCCGGCGGATGGCTACAATTTTCTCACCGTCTTCTGGCAGTTCCTCTTCATGCCCATTGTCTACGGCGTGTTTTTCATCTCATTCTTAAGTCGCGGCACCACGCCTGGCAAGTCGCTGTTTGGCCTGGAAGTAGTCCAGTTGCAACAACAAAGGTACCCTGATTTCAAGACCATGTTACGGCGCGAGATCGTTGGCAAGTTCGTGAGCGGCCTGCCTCTCACCTACGGCTTCATTTCGGCACTATGGGATAAGAACGCGCAGACCTGGCACGACAAGATGGTAGGCACGGTCGTCGTGCGCGATCCTGACGTGTGGTAGGGAACAGCTAGGTTGGGATTGACTTCAGCCACCTCAGCGGTGGTGGAGTTGGTTGCTAAATCTAAAAGTCCGGCAGAAAACCCATGCGGCACTGACATGCAAGCCCGCCCTATTGGAGATGCCCGCGCGCAGACATCCGGCGCCAAAGTGAGACTTAGTCCGTTCTGTAGTTGATTACGGCCCTTTGCGGAGCTGAAGGCGCAGGCAATTGCGCTTGCGTCGTGCAGTGAGATGCGTCAAAATTAATGCAGGTCAAGTGTGACAAAGCGAGGTAAACAAGGCACACAATGATCCCCCGACGTAACTCCAAACAGCTAAAAATTGGCGACGTTACAATTGGCGGCGGCGCGCCAATTCGTGTGCAATCCATGACCACGGCGTTCACGAGAGACGTGGAAGCGAGCGTCGCCGAGATTCTCCGTCTGGCAGAAGCCGGGTGCGAGATTGTGCGCGTGGCCGTGCCCCACAAGGAAGATGCCGACGCGCTGCCGGAAATTCGCAAACGCTCGCCGATTCCGGTGATTGCCGACATTCACTTCGATTATCGCCTGGCCTTGCGCGCCTTGGAGGCCGGTGTGGACGGGCTCCGCTTGAACCCCGGCAACATCGGCAGCAAAGAGAAGACCCGCATGGTGGTGAAAGAGGCCAAGGACCGCCGGGTGCCGATGCGAATTGGCGTCAATGTGGGTTCGCTGGAATCGCGCCTGATTCCCGAATTGATGATGCTCGAGGGTGACGAGAAAGTCGACAAGACGGCGGCAGCGATGGTGGAGTCCGCCCTCGACCATGTGAAGATTCTGGAAGACATGGACTTTACCGACATCAAAATCTCGCTCAAGGCATCGGATGTGCCGACGACAATACTCGCGTACCAGCTTATTGCCGACCGTGTCGAATATCCGCTCCACCTCGGCATCACCGAGGCAGGCACACCCAAAGCCGGTATGGTCAAGAGCGCCGTGGGGCTGGGCGCCCTGCTGTACCAGGGCATTGGGGACACGTTGCGGGTCTCGTTAGCGGCAGATTCGACGGAAGAGGTATTCGCGGGATATGAGATTCTCAAGTCGCTGGGACTACGCGAACACGGCCCCACGCTGATTGCGTGCCCTACCTGCGGTCGCTGTGAGATTGAGCTCATTGAACTGGCCGAACGGGTTGAGAGCTTCCTGCAGAGCGTCAAGGAACCGGTCAAGGTCGCTGTGATGGGCTGTGTGGTGAATGGCCCGGGCGAGGCGCGCGACGCCGACGTCGGCATCGCCGGCGGTCGCGGCAAGGGGGCGCTCTTTCGCAAAGGCAAGCCCGTGCGCAGTTGCCGGGAAGACGAACTCTTCGATCTGCTCATCGAGGAAGTCGAGGAGATTGTGGCGCAGAAGCAGGCAGAGCGGGCTGTTGCTACGTAGGCAGAGGGAAGAATAGAGTGATGGCAGCCATAGATACGCCCAAGGCATTCGAGCGTCTGACTGCAGCGGGCTTCGACTGGGAGAAGGCGGAGGCCATATTCGATACACTGGGCAAAATAGGGGATTCATTGGCTACCGGGTCCGATCTGCGAGGCCTGGAACAAAGTGTGACTATCCGGCTTGGCGGGCTTGTCGCTGCGGGAGTGGCAGTGTTGGCTGTCTTGGAGTTATTCACGCGATATGAGTGACAAATCGGGAGCATTTTTAGCCCGGTTTGTAACTAGACTTCTGTAGGAAAGTGGTGAGGACGTGTGACATGGCAGAACAGATTTACGTCGGCACAGAGCGAGGTATCTATCGGCTGTCCCGTGAAGGTGAGGTTTGGTCACTGCAGGCATCCGGCCTGGGCGACCAGGAAATCGAGGCGGTGGCTGCGCATCCCGACGGCCGGCAGGCCATTGCCGGTACTCACGGCGCCGGACTGTTCGCGACAGCCGACGCTGGTGAGACCTGGGAGGCAGTCTCTGACTGGCAAGGCAGTCCGTACATCCGCTCAGTTGCCTACCACCCGCATGACCCGCAAATCGTCCGCGTTGGCACCGAACCGGCCCGTGTGTGGTGCAGCCGCGACGGCGGTGGGACGTGGGAAGAAGAGCGCGGCTTCACTGCGTTACCCGGCTGCGCGGAGTGGTTTCTGCCGTATTCGCCGCGCGCCGGCGCTGTGCGCAAAATCATTATGTTGGACGGGGGGGAGGCGGCCGTCTGGGCTGCCATCGAGGTAGGCGGACTGGCTGGAAGTCGCAACGGCGGCGACACGTGGGGAATCACCGACAAGGTCGGCCAGTGGGAGTATCCGGCGAACGGGCTTCACCCAGACGTACATAGCATTGACATAAATCCCGCCCAGCCGAATACGATCATGGCGGCGACGGGCGGGGGCGTGTTTCGCTCAGTCGATCGCGGCGCGTCATGGCAGCACCTGATCGACGACTACACCCGCGGCGTGTGCATAAAGGCTGACGATCTTGGCACTGTCGTTGTGGGGCCATCCCGTCGGGTCGGACGCCTGGGTCGCATGATGGTGACCCATGACGGCGGTGAATCATGGCAGGATGCGGAGCAGAATCTCACCTTCCCCCTCGACCGCATGTGCGAACACATCATTTGCGATGCGCAGGACGTCTTTGCCGTGGTGCTCGATGACGCGGTCTATCAGGCGGCATTTGCCGATCTCGCCTGGCAGCCGGTTGGCAATGGGCTCCCGTCCCCAACCTGCGTCGCGATCATCGCCTGAGACTTCTACCTTGGCTGGCGCCTACGAATGCGACGCTGCGGCACTCTCAGTCTCGGGAGCAGGGCGTGCAGCGTCTTTTCGTTGTAGGAAGCCATTGACCACTTCCAGGAATTTCTCGGCTTCTTCCTCATGGGGACAGTGACCGCACTTGGGGAAAACTACTAATTCGGCGTTGGCGATGTCCTGCTGGAAACGGTAGCCCCAGTGCAACGGAATTACGGCGTCGAATTGGCCCCACAGGACGAGCGTAGGCGCGGAAATTTCCTTGAGGCGGTGCGCGAGACTGGTCTGTCCAAAGTCGCGGGCGAGCAAGGGGACAATGCCCTCCGTGCCCGGCGTGAGCAGCGGCAGGAAATATCCATCGATCACGTCCGGCGTGCACATGCGGTCGGGATCGTAATAGCAATTCCGCAGATACCACGCCACCATGCGTCGCTGCCTCAGCACGAGCGCTACGACCGCGCTCCCTAGGGGGGTGGCAGCAAAGCGAACGAGCAGCGGCATCACATGGTAGTTAAGGGCGTATCCGGCGGCACTGATGAGCACCATTCGCTCGACGCGCTTGGGGTGCCTGATCGCGAGCGCGGCTCCGACAGCTCCGCCCATGGACAAGCCGATGATGTGGGCGCGATCGAGCCCCAGCGTATCCATGAAGTGCGCCACCAGGTCGGCCATGCCGAATGGCGAGTAGTCGCCGGAACTCGGTTTGTCTGAAAGCCCGTGTCCCTTGAGATCGAGCGCGTAGACGGTGTAATGCCGGGCAAACTGGTCGAAGACGAGCCGCCAGGCAAAGAGGCTGGCGCCTATGCCGTGAATCAGGATCAGCGGCGGCCCCGATCCGGCCGTACGGTAGTGAATCCGCAAGTCGTCTACGGTTACGAATTGACCGTCAGTGTGCAAGGCTTCAACCGGTAGCGGCCGCGGCCTAAGGCGCGTATACGCTACGTAAGCTGCCATTGCGGCGGCGGCCACAATGAAGCCGCGTTTCAGCCAGTTAAGCACTGCGGTTCTCCTTTAGTCTCAGGTAGTCTTGTAGCCAGCGCCGCGATTCTGCGCATGGCCTTGCCAGCAATTGTTTACCAACCATAGCGGCGCTCACTGAGCACTTTACTTAATGGTACACTAATGCCGCCACAGGATTGTGCCTCCCCACTTTTTCTCCGTAGGATTGGTCTCATAGGTACTTGTGAAATACTCTCCCTGAGACTTAGCGCTCTTAGTTTCCAGAGGGCGAGGACTGCGGTGCGGGTGTTCCTGCCGATCTTTGCCTCATCCAACCGGTTCGGCACAGCTTCATAGAGGTTTCCTATGTCAGAAGGCTTCCCGGGATTTCGTGTTCGCGTACCGGCTACTACTGCAAACTTGGGACCGGGCTTTGACGCCTTTGGCATGGCTTTGACGATTTACAATGATTTCACGGTGCGCTCCAGCGACAAGGGTCTGGTCGTTGCGATCGAGGGCGAAGGCGCTGGGGAACTGGCGTGCGATGCAGACAATCTCTTCGTGCAAGCCTTTGCGCAAGCCTTTGCCGCAGCCGGTGTTGCGCCGCCCGCCATAGAACTGCTCATGCAGAACCACATCCCGCTTGCGCGGGGGCTGGGCAGCAGTGCGAGTGCGGCGGTCGGCGGCTTGGTCGCAGCCAATCGCATTTTGGGATACGTGCTCAGCGCCGACCGCCTGCTGCAGCTCGCGTGCGAAATCGAAGGGCATCCGGATAACGTCGCGGCGGCCCTGTTTGGCGGCCTTATCGTGTGCGCCGCCGAAAGCGGCGCGCTGCCGACCTATACGCGCGTGGCAGTGCCGGAGCAACTTCACGCCGTCGTGTGTGTGCCGGAGCAGCAACTTCCCACGGCGCTAGCGCGCAAGGTGGTGCCGCAAGAGGTCGCCCTCAGCGATGCGGTCTACAATATCGGACACGCCGCGTTGCTCCTTACGGGCATTATCAACGCCGACGAAGAGTGCATTCGCGTGGGTATGAACGACCGTTTGCACCAGCCCTACCGCGCCACGATCTTTCCCGCGATGCAGCCCATCATGGCGGCGGCTTTGGCGGCAGGCGCGTGCGGCAGCGCGCTTTCCGGCGCCGGGTCGTCAATTCTCGCGCTGACGTTTCGCAATCCGGAAGTTATTGCCGGCGCGATGCTCGCCGCCGCGCAGGCTCACGAGACTCCCGCGCAAACGCTCACGCTTGCCTGCGCGGAACAGGGCGCCGTCGTCACACCGCTTTAGCCTTGCGACCGCATAGAAGAGCATTTTTCTCGGACAATTCGGAGTCGGCCCTAGACGCCCATCCAAGCAATTGGCGTTTATGTGCCTACTCGACCATGAGGGGCACGGGGGCAAACGCGTCCACGTCAACCAGGCCGCGATTGGTTATCTTTAGCTGGGGAATTACCGGTAGGGCGAGGAAAGAGAGCAGCAGGAAGATATTCTTGCTCGACGTGCCCGTCAGTTGTGCGGCCGCCAGCAGAGCGTGGAACTGCGTCACCACAGAGTCAATCTTCTCAGTTGACATAAGCCCTCCGATAGTCAACGGCAGACCGGTTACGTTATCTCCAATGGCTGCAGCCATGCCGCCGCCGATTGCGACTAAATGGTTGGCTGCCGCCGCCATAGCCTCCTCATTGACGCCGGCCACAATAAGGTTGTGGCTGTCGTGGCCCACGGTGGAAGCAACCGCTCCCTGTCTAATGCCCAAGCCGCTCACGAAGCCCACCGCGCGCAGCCCGGTGGCGTGATGTCGCTCTATCACGGCAATCTTCACCGTGTCCTGCGCGAGGTCGGCCTGAATCTCGCCCTCACGCACCGGCAAGGAAAGTACTCTGTGTTGAGTTGTGAGGCTTCCGTCCTCCGCACCGATGACGCGAGTGGCCGCTACAGTCTCCGAGCCGCTGCAGGGAACACTAAAATCTGCTGCCGTAAGCGGCTGCGCGACTGCAACAGTTTGCAGAAGACCCTCATAGACCGTGTGTACCTCACGCCGCTCCGCGCAGCCATTCGTCACCACAATGTTCCCGTGGCTGATTACGCTTGTGCACTTGAGGCTGTCGAGTGATTCAACGATCGCCAGATTGGCAACTTTCCCGGTAGCGATTTCGCCGCCCTCTGGGTAGCCTAGGTGTCGGAAGAAACGTGAAAAGTAGCGCGCCGGGTGGAGGGTAGCCATGGCGATGGCTTGGATCGTGGCTTCTTCCTCGTCCAGGCTGCCGCATTGCACCAAGATGTCCCTCGCGCGACGCACGATCCGGTCCACGTGGCCGTGCTCCTGCAACTCCGCCGCATCGAGATCATCGCTGCAGAGCATAAAGCCCTCCAGACTCACTCCCTGTTCCGCCAGGTAAGGAAGGATCACGTCCAGGTCTTTGGTGGCGCTGCCGTAACGGATGGCCACGGTCATGCCAGCTTGGCGTTTCTCCAGCGCCTCTGCTCCCGCCCGGGCCTCGTGGTCGGACATGATGCGGACCGTGCCGTCGTCTTTGCCGTTGGTGATGTAGAGCCCGAGATCGCGTCCCGAGACTCCCGGCGCGTGGCCGTCAACCACCTTCCCCAGGTCGTACGCAGAGTCAACCTTTGCGCGAGCTTCGCCGATGTCAAAGATGATGCCTGGGAAGTTCATCATCTCCGCGAGCCCGTACACCTGCGGATGAGGCAATAGCTCCTGGACGTCGGCGAGAGACAAGGCGGCTCCGGTATCTTCGAATGCGGTGGCGGGGACGCATGAGGGCACACCGACAAAGATGTCGATGGGGGCAACTTCAGCGTGGCGCAGGAAGAGATCGATGCCGTCCCGGCCGGCCACGTTGGCGATCTCGTGCGGATCGACAAACACCGCAGTGGTGCCGTGTTGCACTGCAGCCTGGGCAAATTCGAGCGGACTCAGCAGGCTGCTCTCAATGTGAAGATGGGGATCGATGAACCCCGGTATGACGTATTGCCCTTCAACGTCAAGAGTCTCAAAGGCTTCCGCCGCAGAAGGAGAGGGTGCAATGCCGTGGATAAGCCCGTCTCTGATGAGAATGTCGCCCGGATAGCAACGCTTCTCAACCACGTCGACGATGGCGCCGCCCTGCAATAAGAGATCGGCTTTCATCACCTTTCTCTTCCTGCATAGAGCTGCTCCTGCACCGTAACGATGTACGGCAACATGCGAAACTCTTCGCTGGCGTCGGTGCCGTAGCCAACGACCCACCGATCGGGCACGTCAAAGCCGACAAAGTCCAGGTTCAACGCGGCGCGATTGCTTGCTACTCGCGGGGAAGGCTGCGTGAGGCGTTTTGCGAGCAGGGCGCAGATTCGCACCGAGCGGACACCTTCTGCCAGGACACGTTGCTTCAGAGTGGTGAGGGTGTATCCTTGGTCGATCAAGTCTTCGACCAGAAGCACGTCTTTGCCTGCCAGGTCCGCAGGCAGCCGTGCCACGCTAACCTCACGGGCCTCTTCATCCTGCTGCTTGATGGAGTGCCCGTAGGCGCTGGTGCGAATGAACTCATAGCGAAACTCCAAGTCCCCAAGCCGCGAGATAGCGCGGCCAAGGTCTGCCGCAAAGACGAACGCGCCCTTCAGGACGACCAGCAGTACAAGCTCGCTGCAGTCGGCACAACTGTCGTGGATTTGCTGCGCCAGACCCGCAACGCGCTGTTGCAGCACCCATTCGGGTATGAGGATACAGTCAACTTTGTCCGCCATGCCCACCGGCAAGCGGTCGTCGTGCGCCGTCGCCAGACCTCCCTCCGGTACCGTGATGGTTCGATCAAAGCGCATTGCAGGCCGATTCTCTTTTCGTGACTGAATTGGGTGCGTGGGCCTGCGTTGCTAAGACGTGGCCGCAGTCTCATGCGCGAGTTCCACGGCGGTGTCCACGAATAGGGCTTCGGCTTCGCCGGAATAGCCTGACGGGTTCTGCGCGCCGTGGCGGTATGCGTTCACCTCATAGCCGCCGCGCGGAATCTCATCCGCCGTCGGCACATAGCCGATCATGCCGTTGGCAAGTTCCACGTGGAGGGCCTCGAGACCCAATTCGTTCTTGACCCGTTCTTTTATCGCCAGGCCAAACTCTAGGAAGACTTCGCCGGGGAAGCTGGCGAAGACGAGGTTGCCGACGCGAATCACTTGGATTTCCGCCTGCGGCTCGTAGCTGGCGGTGCCGGCCTCGAATTCAGCGATGCGGTTGCGCACCCACTTCATGGAGTCGCGGCCGACGCTGTCTTTTGTGTCCGGCCAAATGCCGGTTTCGCGCGCTTCTTGGAAATAAGAAAGGTCGTGCACATCACGCAGCGGCACGGTCACAATTCGCCGCGCCACGGAAACACCGTCCAGCGGCGCACAGTCAATACTTTCACGCACGTTCACGACCTCCGCGCCGAGGCCGCGCCAGACGCTCTCGAGTTCGTCGAAAGTGGCAGAGCGGAAGTGACTGCCGTCGCTGGTGAAGTTGGGGCGAATGTTGCCGCAGCAGCCCAGTATGAACGCCGCCGTGTGACCGGCGCCATAGGTCTGCTCCACAAATGCTTTGGCGCCGCCGGAGTAATCGGCGCTAAAGGCGTAGTTTGATCCGCCCATGCTCGTGGAATGGCAAGCGTAGTGGAAGGCTGTGGCCACCGGCGCGCCGTCTTCAGCATCGAAGCGCAGGACCGAGACCGTGTGATCGACTACACCGTCAAGATTGACGCGCATCTCCGTCTTTCCGTCTGTGGTCAGACGACGGTTTACGGCAAGCGGGAAGGTGCCGGTGCCCAGCCCGGCTACGACGTTTTGCAGCTTTTGGTTAGCCACTTGCACGCCACCCGCCAGCTTGCGCTCAAGTTCGTGTATGTAGGCATCGTTGAACGGGGCATCGTAGCGCCACTCGCGCGTTGACGGGCCGGAGTGGGTATGGGAGCACGTAACCATCACGTGGCTGCCGGGAATGTCCGTTTGCTCTTCGACCTGAGCGCGCACCGCAGCCGTGCACTCTTCGGTAATACCGACCAGATCGCAGGTGACGATGGCGGCTTTCGTCTCGCCATCGGAAAACACCAAGACCTTGGCATAGAGGTCGTCGTGAATATCCGTCGCGCCGTGGTCGCGGCTGCTGTATCCGCCCATCCACGTGCCCACCGAGGGGGTAATGTTGATGCTTGCAGTGCCCAACTGAACCGGATTCGCCATGGCGCGCGCTCCTTTATTTGGTGTCGTCTTTGTGCCTAATGGGCCGTGTCGTCACGGCTGTCTTTAGTTTGCAGTATTTGCTGCCGGTGTGCCAGTGTACGTAAGTTCGCAAGATGAGTCGAAGAAACCCGCAATTTCCTGCCCGCGGCGTTCAATCCGAGTTTGTTGGCGTTTGGAGATGGTTTCGAATGGTTCTATAGAGACCTGCAGTAATTTCCCCCGGCGGGTGTACGACCAGACTCCGGCAATGCGTCCGTCGATCAGTAGCACCGGCGAGAGCCAACCGGCCGCGCGGTAGACGCGCTTGTAGTGGTCGTCGGCGACGAGGTGTGACTTGCTGCGGTGTCCCAGCAAGTACACATCAAAGCTGGGCAGCAGATGCAACACTTGGCTAGCGAGCGAGGCTGCTTGCAATGTGGGTAGATCGCTCTGCAAGACTGCGGCGTCTATTCCTTCAACCGATATGGTCTCCATTTCAGGTTGCAGCCTTTGCCAGATGTGCCGCGCAGCGCGCACGTTCAAGCCCGCCCAGGCGGCAAAGTCTTGCACAGTGGCCGGCCCATACGCTGCCAGGTAACGCCTGAGCAGCCAGTCTTCAGCCTGTTCACCGGGAATGTCCTGCCAATCTGCAAGCCAACGGTCGCGCCGCACAAAGGTAGTTTCCTGCCCTTGGTTGGGGCCGACGCAGAGCTCGCCCTGCAAGCAGACGTACTTCCCCAATCCACCCCACCCATGCTCGACTAAGTCTTGAATCTGCGGTGCGCTGTGCTTGAGACGAGGCTGAAGCGCTTGCGTGAGTTGGCGGCGCGTGAGCGGACCGTCTCGCAAGGCTGCGAGGATGGCAACGGCCATCGCTTCGACCGCATGGTCGTCAACGCCATACCGGGCCAGCCAACGTCGCTCTTGCTCTAGTCGATAGGGTTTGAGCGCAGCCACGTAGAGGGAGAGGTCGCGCGCAGGCAGCAGATGCAGCGTGCCGCGCATGCTCCACACTTTGACCAAGGTGTGGTCTTGCCACAAGGCTCGCTCGATGTCCTGCGGGGAAAGGTCGGGGATTCGTGCACGCAACGCTAACTGCGCGGCAGACATGACCTGTGCTTGCATGCCGCACGTACAGCTCACGACATCAACCAGGTCTACTGATGGGGCAGGTTGCGTGAGGTAGTGGCGCTGGAGCCGAAACGCATGTACCTGTTGCCACGTAAAGTCACTCATGTCCCTCTGCCTGCGTGCGCATGGTAAGAATGCAGTCCAAGGCAGCGAAAACAATAGCTACGTGCCGTGTATCGCGGCACGTAGCTGTTCGCTATTCTGATATGAAGCCTACGCTAGCGCACAGGGACTCTTGCAGTCACCTAGTTGTCGACATACCGCCAAACGGTGCCACCCAGGGAAACGGCCCAAACGGCGTGATCATCGGCGTAGTTTGGCGAAACAAGCAAGGATACGATTGCCTTGTTGTCCAGCCCTTCGTTGATGTTGTGCCAGGTGAGTCCTTCGTCAGAGGACTTATAGACGCCGCGGCTGGTACCGGCGTAAATGGTGGTATCGTTCTCGTAGTCAGGTGAAATGGCGAGGCAGACCACCGCCGCGGTGGCTTCGCCAATGGCATCGCCGACCCAGAGGTTTTTGCCGCGCCACATGGGGCGGAAGAACCGGGTTGCCGTCGCGATGAAGAAGTTGCTGTAGTCTTCATCGGAACCGGAATAATTGGGCGGCATGGCAAAACTAATCCATTGCGCTCCCGTAGCATGGACAAGAATCCGCTTCCAGATTTCCCCGCCGTCTGCCGAACGCCAGACCGTAATCGTGCTGGCATAGTCACCTTGGGAAGCGCGGAAAGTCCCGAGCAGCAGGGTACTGTCTTCAGCAAAGTTTGGCGAGAGTGAAACGCCGATGACGTCTTCCTCGCCGAACGTCTCTTCGGCTCGCTCCCAAGACCGGCCGGAATCGCGGCTGAAGTAGAGTGCGCCCATAGGTCCGCCTGCCACGACAATGCCGTCGTCCGCAAAGCTGTCGCCAACCGCAAGCACGCGGAGGTCGTCCGCATCTTCTTCTATACCATCGTTGCTGGCTTGCCAGCTTTGTCCCCCGTCCGTGGAAATCGCGATGCCCTGGTGAGTTGCCGCAAAAACGGTCGTATCGCTTGCGTAGTTCGGCGAGACCAAGAGCGACGCAACTTGCATCTCTTCGATGCCCGCGCCTGCCGGTACCCACGAAACGCCTCCGTCCGTCGAGCGCAGAAGGCCGTCTTCGAGACTTGTCGCAAAGAGTGACCCATCTTGGTGGCAATTGGGAGAGAGCGCCGTGCCGAGCAGCGAGCGCGCCGCGAGACCCGCGACGGCGGGCTCCCAATGCGCCGCATCGCCATCGGCGCGCAGTACGCCTTCGCGATGCACACCCGCTAGGACAATGTCGTCTTCACCGGTGCCGGTGGTGAGCAGGCAAAGTACCGATGAATCCTGCTCAATGGCGCTTTCCCAAGTCGCGCCACCGTCTGTAGTACGGAACACGGCACCTTCGGCCGTGCCCGCATACGCAAGATTGTCCGTGGCGAAATTCGGCGAAAGGCAGAGCGCGTTGATTGAAACACTATCTAGGCCGCCGTTTGCTTCCTGCCAATTCGTGCCGCCGTCGGTAGACTTGAAGACGCCCATGTCTTCAGTGCCGATGAGAATCGTGCGGTCCTCCGCAAAGTGTGGCGACACAGCAATAGCCTGGATCGCCATGCTATCGAGACCTCTGTCTACCAGCCGCCACGCGCGCCCTTCGTCGACCGTGCGATAGAGGCCGTCACCGCCCGCTACAAACGCGGTTTGGTCTTCCTGAAAGGCCGGCGAGATAGCGACTGCTTGGATGTTCAACTCCATGATGCCGAAGTTTGCCGAATTCCAGGTGCGCCCGCGGTTTGTAGACTTGAACACACCGTCATCCTGGGTACCGGCAAGCATTACACCGTCATCAGCGAAGTTCGGCGAAACCGCCAAACTCGTCACAGAGGCGGCTCCCTGCCAAAAGTCGAGCTGCTGCCACGTTTCGCCGCCATTATCGGACCGATATACGCCGCCCTCCAACGCGCCGGCAAAGGCTACTTCATGATTCGCGACGTTTGGCGCGAATGCGAGTGCCTGAATGTAGGGGCTAGTAATGCCTTCATTTGAGATCTTCCAGGTCTTTCCCCCATCGTCTGAGAGGAATACTCCGGCCATGGTGCCGGCCAGCACCAGGTTGTTCTCACTAAAGCTAGGCGAAACGGCAAGCGACGCTACTGTTCCACCCAGGCGTTGGCCCACAACTTCCCATGCTTGCTTCTCCATCACTGTCAGCCCGGACTTACTCATCGATGCTCCTTCCTGAACCAGTCACTCTCATAGTTGATTGCGTAATTGGTGCTTAATCCACTTGATCTCGATTTGGATACTCCAATACCAATACACTACGTATTGAATGGGAGTATACAGAGTGTAATGTGCAATGCGCAAATTGCAAAGCACATTAAAACCGCACCCGCCGTACGGGGGCGCGTAAAGGTAATCTTGCATATGTTACTTTAATGCTACCAGACCGACCAGACAATTACGAATTTGGCTGCCAGGCAACCTCACGCATTGCCAAACCGCTAGCAAATGTGGCATGTTTGTGCCGGTACTCCTTTAGTGCCGAATAGTTACGGCTTTACTTGTATTTGGCGCCGGGTGCATAGTCCCCGTACAAGCAAGGGCTGCAATCTGTGCTTCGCGGTGCAGATAGAGATGCTGGCTAAGTCTATGGCTGCCACGCTTTTTAGGGCTGGACAGCGCCCAAGATTAGGGAGAAGCCGCTCTTGCTGACGGCCTGCCGACTACGGTGGTTGGTGGCGTGCTCGCTGGTTGGATATGGACCTGATAATGCGGCCGCGGGCCTAGGGACGCACACGCAAAAATTGCAAAAGAAAAGGACCGGCCCTATTTGCGTCAATTAGCCGTGCGCACATGTCGAGCACAGCATGCACGGGTCCGAACTACGTGAGACCCGTTCTTTGCCGAGCTTCAACAGCCTGCCTGGCGCACTGCACGCAGGTGCAGTAGGGCGGATGAGCCGCCCGCCGGTATGATCTGTCGTCTATGATGCAAAGTGTAAATAAACCTGGATGGACCGTTTTCGAGCGGACCACGGGAGCGCCGACATGAAGGTATCCAACGTCAACACCACGGACATCAAGGCGGCGATCAAACTTGGTTGTCGGACGATGTCGAACGTGTTCAACGCCGACGACAACGACATCCCGTTCTTCGGTTCAGAGGTCCTTCCCAACCCCCGGCTCAGCTTTAGCAACGTCCACTCTGAGTCGCATGTGCCGGGCAGGCACCTCAACGCCCTGCTGAATGCCGAAGACGCGGCTGGAGTCTCGATTTCGGAAGAGGCGGTCGAAAAACACGCCGCAGCAGCCTTCTTCTCTTACTCCGGCCCCGTGCCTCTGCCCATGAACCGCGACCGCGTGGACGGGCCAATCGAGAACTTCAACGATCACAACGTGCGCGAGGGAATGCATGCTCTATACGCCCTGGTCAAGTATCGAAACTCCGACAGGGCGAGGGAAGTGGCCGAATCCAGCATCGAGTTCATACTCGATGCGTGGGACCCGGTGGACGGCTGGGACCGTGAAGGCATTGCGGCGGCCCACGGCATTCGCTGGACCCGCCAGAACACATTCATTACGGGAGTCGCCCGCGCCATCGGCCCGCTGGTCAAGTACTTCCGGGCCACCGGCTCGGGCAAAGCGCTCGAACTGGCATCTCTCCTGGCCGAGAAGGCCACGTCCGAGTTCTTCTTGCCGGACGGGTCGTATGACCGCGAGAAGTTCGGCGCGCACACGCACTCGACGACCTGCGTCATGTCCTCTCTGGCGCAGCTTGCGGACCTGACCGGCGACGCCGCGCTCCTGGAGCGAGTACGGGCCTTTGCCGACAACGGGCTGTGGGCGATCCGCGACGAATTGGGCTGGGTGATCGAGAGCAGCGCCGACGACAGCCCGGCCGACAAGGGCGAGGGCAACAACACCGGCGACATCGTCGAAACAGACCTGATACTCGGCCGGCACGGATATCCCGGGTGCTTCCAGGACGCCGAAAGGATACTACGCGGGCACCTGTTGCCGTCCCAACTTCGCGACGCGGATTTCATCCCCGAACCTGCCAATCCGGCAGACGAAGATGGTCTGAGAAGTGTGAGAGAACGGCACCTGGGAGCGTTTGGGTTTCCAGCGCCGTACGGCCACCGCCCGCTTGGTCTCGAGCGGGTCAGCTTCAATATGGATATTGTCGGCGGAGTAGTCGGGACCCTCTGCGAAGTGCTCAGGGAAGGCGTCGTGACAGGGCCCGATGGCGTACGGGTGAACCTGCTGATGGACCAGGACACGCCGGACGCGCGGGTACAGGCGGGCGATTCGTCAGGCCGGGTGAGCGTGACGACCAGACACCCGGCGCCACTTTGGATCAGATTGCCGCGGTGGGCCGACAGGTCTGCGTTGCACGTCAGTGGTACCGACGACTACCTGGTATTGGGAAAACACCTGTTCATTGCCCAACCTGATCCGGGTAAACCAATATCACTAGAGTACCCGGCGGCGCGGACTGAAATTACGCTCGCTCACCGCACGCGTGACATCCGGACGGCACTTGAAGGAGACGCGGTGGCGGCGATGGACAATTTCGGCGCTGAATTGACGTTTTTCGACCCGCTTCACTGACTGTGACACGTTGGCTGCGGCTGCGGGCCGACAGCGCATAACATTCCGCCGGCGGAACAAATGTTCGATTGGTGCCGGAGACGGCAGTTTCCGCCGTTTAGGGGCGAAATTGCTTCTCGTTGGACAGGCGCTTCCCTCGAAGGGACTGTGCACCATTGACACCGGCGATATGCGGCAGAGAGCGCCGACGTAGCCATTTGCTTCAATCCTTACTTACGTGTACAAGTCTCCGGACCATTAGTGATGCAAATGTAAGACCGATTTAGCTGGACACTAGGATTCGGAATGCTCGCCAAGATTATGGCTGCCACGCTGATCGGGCTGGATAGCGCTCAGGTGGAAGTTGAGGTAGACCTTGCCGACGGCCTGCCTTCATTTGTCATCGTGGGTTTGCCGGATACGGCTGTCCAGGAAGCCCGCGAGCGAGTGCGCGCCGCCGTGCGCAACGCCGGCTTTGTCTTCCCGCAAAAGCGCGTTACCGTAAACCTCGCGCCTGCCGACGTTGCGAAAGAAGGCACCGGGCTCGACGTAGCCATTGCCATAGGAATTCTCGTGGCCAGCGGTCAGTTGGCTGCGGAGGGTCTTGAGGAGTCGCTCTTTCTTGGTGAGTTGGCGCTTGAAGGAGCGCTGCGCAACACCAACGGTATCTTGCCGCTTGTGTCGAATGCCTTACGCTGGGGCATACGCGCCGTCTACGTGCCGGAAGCCAACGGAGGGGAAGCGGCGATTATCTCAGGGCTCTCAGTCTTCCCGGCAACGCACCTGCGTCAGCTTGTCCTACATCTCAACGGCATGGAATCGCTTGCCAAAGCGCAACCGCCCGACGCAAGCGGCGATGACTGCGTCGAATACGACGTGGACGTGGCAGACGTAAAGGGGCAAGAACATGCCAAGCGAGCATTGGAGGTGGCATGCAGCGGCGGGCATAACGTACTCTTCTCCGGCCCGCCGGGGACTGGCAAGTCGCTACTGGCCCAAGCGGTGTCTTCCATCTTGCCGCCGCTCTCGCTCGTTGAGGCCATTGAGGTCAGCAAGATATACAGCGTGTGCGGTCTGCTGCAGCCGGACGAACCCTTGGTCCTGAAGCGGCCGTTCCGCGCCCCGCATCACACCGTCTCCCATGCGGGGCTGGTTGGCGGCGGACGCTTCCCGCGACCGGGTGAAATCAGCCAGGCGCATCGCGGTGTTCTTTTCCTGGATGAAATCCCCGAGTTTCCCGGCAACATGCTCGACATGTTGCGGCAGCCGTTAGAATCCGGCGCAGTGACGATATCGCGCGCGTCGGGCTCGCTGACGTTTCCGGCGCAGTTCTTGCTCATCGGCGCTATGAATCCCTGCCCGTGCGGCTGGTACGGTGATCCGGTCCGCAACTGTACGTGCAATCCGGCCATCGTGACGCGTTACCAACGGAAACTCTCGGGTCCTTTGCTCGACCGCATTGACATTCACGTTGAAGTGCCGCGCGTTGAGTACGAAAAGCTGACCGAGGACCGGCGTGGTGAGTCTTCGGCAGAGGTGCGCAAGCGTGTCATCCGCGCCCGCCAGGTGCAACTAGAACGCTTTGCCGGCCTGCCTTTCACGACCAATGCTGAGATTGGGCCTCGCCACGTTCGCGAGTATTGCGCGCTTCAATCTGAGGCGCAAGACTTGATGCGCACGGCGATGGATCGAATGCACCTGACTGCCCGCAGCTTTCATCGTGTGCTCAAGCTCGCTCGCACTATTGCGGATATGGACGAGGCGGAAATCATTGCCGTCCAGCACCTCGCTGAAGCGCTGCAATACCGGCCCAAGCTGAACGCCCACTAGCCACGCGCAGTATCTCCGCTGCGCACGCAAGCCGGACGTGTTCGTAAGACCCCTGGGCCAAAACTTGCCCCGGCGGGGGCATTTGACCGCGCGTGAAGCTCTCACGCGCACCCTCTCGCAATCTTCGTGAGTTAGTGTACAATTCTGCAAATCCAACAATGTCATGCGGCGCTCTTGGCAACTGGAGACTATGGCCACGGGGTGCGCTATAGTATTAAGTACTCTTCGCGGAGCCCCGTTGGAGTAGACCGCGCTTCTATTGCAGCACCCACGAATCGGATGCCGAGGAACCACCAGTGAACAACGACGCCAACGACCTCAAGAATAAGAGCAGCCACGCATCGCCTGCGGAGCACAGGCGGTTTCGTGTCTTGGGGTTATTCCAGGAATTTGCCCATGCGGAGGCATCCAGCGGCATTGTCTTGATGCTCTGCGTGATCGTGGCAATTGTGTGGGCGAATTCTCCTTTCGGCTCATCATACTATGACCTTTGGCATCTGCACTTTGCCGTTGGGATAGGGGACTTTGTCTTCGACAAGCCCCTTGAATACTGGATCAACGACGGCCTGATGGTGATCTTCTTCTTCGTGGTCGGCTTGGAAATAAAGCGCGAGGTGATTGCGGGCGAACTGGCCTCACCCCGTCGCGCGATGCTGCCGATTATGGCCGCCGTCGGTGGGATGGTGGTGCCTGCGGCTATCTTCCTGTGGTTCAACCTGGGCGAACCGGGACAACGCGGCTGGGGCATACCCATGGCAACAGACATTGCCTTTACGTTGGGTGTCATGGCGGTCCTGGGCAGCAGAGTGCCCACGCCCATCAAGGTTTTCCTCACCGCCCTGGCAATTGTGGATGACATCGGCGCGGTGCTCGTAATCGCTATCTTCTATACCAGCGACATTTCGCTCATGGCGCTGGGCATCGCCGCGGTTTTCGTGCTGTTGCTCATTGCCGCCAACCGCTTGGGGATTCGCAGCACGCTGGTCTACATTCTCTTGGCCGCGGGCGGACTGTGGCCGGCCTTCATCCTGTCGGGGGTGCATCCGACAGTGGCCGGCGTCATTGCCGCCTTCACGATCCCAGTACGTAGACGCATTGACAGTACGCGTTTTACCAGCCTAAGCCGTGTGTTCATCGACGAGTTTGCGCAGGCCTCCGACGAGGGTGAGAGCGTGCTGGCCAATGAGGAGCAAGTCAACCTGATACGTTCAATCGAACGAACCGCTTTGGAAGCGCAGTCGCCGTTACAGCGCTTCGAAAGTACGCTCCATCCCTATACGGTCTTTGGCATAATGCCTCTATTTGCGCTGGCAAACGCCGGAGTCGCGATAAGTGCAGACTTGTCTAGTCTCGTGGAAGAGCCGCTGGCGCAGGGCGTGGCGTTGGGATTGGTCGTGGGCAAGCCTCTTGGCATCATGCTCTTTTCCGTGGTGGCAGTGCGACTGGGCCTGGCTGCGCTTCCCAGCCGCGTGCACTGGACTCACGTGCTGGGCGCCGGGTGCCTCGCGGGAATTGGCTTCACAATGTCGCTGTTCATTGCAAACCTGGCGCTCGGCGGCACAGAACTGCTTGAGAACGCGAAGGTCAGCATTCTCGTGGGATCATTGCTCGCCGGCGTGCTCGGCTGGATGGTATTTCAGTTTGCCCCGCGCGTTGGCAGCATTAAGGGCGACTAGCGCGGTCTGCAACGGCACACCGAGTAGCCGGCACCCAGGCCAGCCGAAGTGGGCCTATCCGAAGAGGCGCGTGAGATTGCTGGGGATCTTGCCGGATGCGAGCGACTTCATCATCGTCTGCATCTTACGGAAGTTTCCGAGGAGTTGGTTGACTTCGGCTGGCGAGGTACCGCTGCCGGCTGCAATCCGCCGCCGTCGCGATCCGTCGATGATAGTTGGGTTGCGTCTCTCATCCGGCGTCATGGAATAGATTATTGCCTCAACGCGTGCGAATTGTCGTTCGTCCATGGCCGCAGCCATGGCGGGGTTGCGCATGAACTGGCTCATGCCTGGGACCATCTCCATGATCTGTCCCAGCGAGCCCATTTTCTTGATTTGCTGCAACTGCTCGACAAAGTCCTCCAAAGTAAAGCTGGCGGTCCGCAGTTTCTTCTCTATGGCGGCAGCTTGCTCTGCATCGATGGTCTCTTCCGCGCGTTCGATGAGACTCAGCACGTCTCCCATGCCCAATATGCGGGAGGCCAGGCGGTCCGGGTAGAAGGGATCGAGCGGCTCGATCTTCTCACCGCTGCCCAAAAATCTGATGGGGATGCCGGTGACACTGCGCACGGAAAGCGCCGCGCCGCCGCGCGCGTCACCGTCGGTTTTTGTAAGGATTAGGCCTGTAACGGGTACCTGTTCGTGGAATGCCTGCGCGACGTTGACGGCCTCCTGGCCCGTCATGGCATCGGCTACCAATAAGACCTCCTGCGGCGAGATGGCTTCAGCGATTTCGCGGACTTCAGCCATCATCTCCGCATCGATCTGGAGCCTACCGGCGGTGTCGACGATCACGACTCCTAACCGCTCGTTGCGGGCACGCTCAACGGCACTTTTCGCGATCGTACGGGGCGACTGCGTCGTGCCCATCGCGTGCACCGGCACGTCAATCTGCTTGCCGATGGTCTGAAGCTGATCGATCGCCGCAGGACGATATATGTCCGCCGCGGCAAGCAGGCACCGCTGCCCTTGCTTGCGGAGCGCGAGCGCAAGTTTGCCGGCCGCGGTGGTCTTGCCTGAGCCTTGGAGGCCGACCAGCACAATGACGTGCGGCGGCGAGCCGGTAAGCGCGAGGGGGACAGGTTCGCCCAGCAAGCTGATGAGTTCTTCGTGAACAATCTTGACGACTTGCTGCCCCGGGGTGAGACTTTCCAAGACCTCGGCGCCCACGGCACGTTCGCGCAGCGTCTTGAGGAAGCCGCGGACTACCTTGAAATTGACGTCGGCCTCTAGCAGCGCGAATCGCACTTCGCGCAAGGCAGCATCGACATCAGATTCGCTTAGTTTGCCGCGTCCGCGCAGCTTCTGAAATACGCCTTGCAGGCGATCGGAAAGAGTTTCAAACATCGCGGGCACTCACGATCAGGTATCGAGCTTATTGGCCCCGTGCTCGGCCACGAGGGTTTGGGATTCCAGATACATTTCAAACGATTCGCCGCAGTCCGCCCAGAACCCCTCGAGGATATCGTACTCCAAATTGCCCTCTTGAAGATAGTAGTTATTGACGTCGGTAATCTCTAGCTCGCCACGTCCGGAGGGTCGGAGATTGGCAACGATTTCGAATACGCGCTCATCGTAGAAGTAGATGCCGGTCTGAACCAGGTTAGACTTGGGTCGCGCCGGTTTCTCCGTAATGGTCTGGATGCGGCCGTCCTCAATCTCAACCACTCCGTAACTTGACGGATTGTCAACCCGGGTAAGCATCACGCGCGCGCCCTGGTCTTGTGCTTCGAAGTTTTGCCGAGCCGCACGCAAATTGCCTTCAATGATGTTGTCGCCCAGCATCAGGAGCAGAGAGTCTCCCTCCGCAAAGTCACGTGTTAAGCCGAGGGCATGCGCAATGCCGGCGGGGCGGTCCTGGTAGGTGTAGTGAAGGCGCTTCAACCCAAATTCGCTGCCGTTGCCCAGCAAGCGCAAGAAATCGCCGGCATTGTTGCCGCCGGTTACCAGCATGATGTCCGTTATGCCGGCATTGACGAGCGCCTGAATGGGATAGTAGACCATGGGCTTGTCATAAATCGGTAAGAGATGCTTATTGGCTACCCGTGTCAGCGGGTCCAAACGACTGCCGCTGCCTCCGACCAGAATGACGCCTTTCACGTTGAGAGTTCCTTTCCGCTGGCACCTGTTGTTCTGACTCGCGCTGTGGTTTACGCTTGTCTGGGTTCACGTTGGCACGGTCTCGCTGAGCAAGGCCCGCACAAAGCGAACGCTATCAAACATGTCCATGTCATTCAACTGCTCGCCCGTCCCGACGAGTTTGATGGGTAGTTCCAGTTCGCGGGCAATGCTGAATACACTGCCGCCCCGCGCCGTGCTGTCAAGCTTGGTGAGCACTATTCCCGTAACATTGACGGATTCGCAGAAAATCTTCGCTTGGTTGAGCACGTTCTGCCCCGCGATGGCATCGATGACGAGGAGCGTCTCAATCGCGGAAGCGCCGACGCGGTTGGTGGCAATACGCTGGACTTTGCGCAGTTCGTCCATGAGGTTCGACTTTGTATGGAGCCGGCCGGCAGTGTCGACAATGAGGTGGGAGACATTACGCGCCAGCGCGGAATCGAGGGCGTCGAACACCACGGCGCCGGGGTCGGATCCCGGCTGCTGGGCTATCATGGGGACATCGACACGTTCTGCCCAGACCCGCAATTGATCGATGGCGGCAGCGCGAAAGGTGTCTGCCGCTGCCAGCATGCACGTATGGCCTTGTTCCTGTAGCCAATACGCTAGCTTTGCTGACATGGTGGTCTTGCCGGAGCCATTGACTCCCACCATCAGAATGGTAGTTAGCGGTTGCGCAGAAAGAAGCTGGGGTGGGCCGCTCGCGAGTTGCCCCACAAGCAATTCTTCAATAAGACCGTGCGCATCCGCTGCTGACTCTAGATTGGTTTTTGCGATCGCCTCACGCGCGTTTGCAGCCAGTTCATCCGCCAGGTAAGGGCCGATGTCGGCCATGAGTAGCGAGGCTTCGAGTTCTTCCCAAAAGTCCTCATCCAGCCGGACTCCCGGCCGAAAGAGTTCGCGGAGCGCCAAGAAAGCGCCCCCTCGGCTTTTCTCTACGCTGTCTTCGAGAGAATTCCCGCCGAATATCTGTTTGAATCGCTTCACTGTCTGGCTTTCCGATCGGATGATGAATTGTCGCGGTTGGGCGTTGTGTTGCGCACGTGCTCAGATACCTGGCGGCGCACTACGCCAGCGCAAGCTCGCTCGCGGCTTTTGCGTTGCGGTCATTCAGTCAAGTAGACGCCCACCTCAGCGAGCGAGGTGAACTCTGTACTGCCATAGTTATTCAGGATTACCAGCTTAACGTACCAGACAGGCTGCGTTTCGAAAGCGAATCGTTGAAGGAGCGAGCTTTCAGCCAGTGTGAACGTGCCGACTTCCTCCCAAGGGCCTTCCGCAGAATCGGTGCTTACGAATAGGCGAAACTCACGCACCCATGTCTCCGGCGGGCTCTGATCGCTCGCCTGCAGCGTTACCGTGTTCGCGTACACCTGGCTTCCGGCAAGGACGTTTCGCTCAATGGCGATGACAAACTCTTGCGGGAAGGTGGCGTTTGCAGTGCGCCAGTCCGGCACTCTCGCATCAGCCCAACCGTCCACAAGCCGTTTCGCGAGATGGTCTCCCGTCTCTTGCTCGCTCGTCGCGGCGACCACCTGTCCGTTCACGATGGCTTCGGCGAGGTTGAGCCCTTCAGTGGTTTGCAGGGTGCCGCGGAACGCACGCGCCACCCGTGCAGCTTCTTCGGGCTCGAGGGTGATTGAGGCAAGCTGTCTACCGATTATGCCCGCAGCGGCTACGATCAAGATAACGAAGACAACCGTAAACACGACCGAGGAGCGACGCGGCGCAACGTCCTTCAGCTTTTCAAGAAAAGGGCGTTGGCGGCGCGCCTGTATGGCGTCGTAGTAACTGGCGCATTGGTGGCACATCTTGCGTTGGCCCCGCGCCGTCAGACACTCTTTGCAGTACACGGTGCCACAGCGGTCGCACCGGTCGGTTGTCTTGCGGTGCGGGTGGTTGTAGCACGCATACTGCTCGCGCAGTAGAATCTTTGCCATGAAGGTTGCCCAGGAACGTCTAAGAGGAGAGATCTCTCATTCTGCGCCGCATGCCAATTGCTCCCGGGCACAGGCCACAGCAGACCAGACTAGCGAACCGGACGGGGTTCCCGCTCGGCATCGGTGACTCGTTCGTTTACGTAGACATCTCCATTGCGAATTTTGAGATTAAAGAAGCAGTCAGGATTCGCGCATACCCATGCTTTGAACATCACCGAAGCGCCCTGACCGCCGAAATCGGAAAATGGTAAAAGCACACCCGTATTGCACTTTTGGCATTGGGGAAAATTGACAATGGTCTCCATGAGGTCCCTCTTCCTGCGAACTCAGCCACCACGCCCCCACATTGTTGCTTAGCTGAAGCTGAGTGTAGATGGTTAAATTATACCATCGCGTAACCAACGGCTACTATACCTAATTGAAAAACCAGTCCCGCATTTTGCTAACCGGCTTTGCGTATCGATTGGGAGGTGGCGAGACTTTCAGATGTGGTGTGCGCGGCAATGCATCACTGGGACCGCTGCTGCCGCCAGCAGGGCGGAACCTAAGAGAGTGCGTTGAGCAGGCGTCAAATGTGGACTGTGCGTCCGCCGTCCACGACGATGGCCGCGCCAGTCACATATGCGGCTTCATCTGATACCAGGAATGTCACAGTATTGGCGATGTCCCGTCCTTCGCCAACCCGGCGCATGGGCGTCTTCTGGATTGCTCCAGCAATGCCTTCTTCGAACGTAAGGCCGTCTTCCGCCAGGTTTTCCCGCATCATGTCGGTATCGATGGCGCCGGGCAGGACGCAATTCGCGCGGATACTCTCGTCGCCCAATTCAATCGCCATCGCTTTCGTAAGCGCAATAACCGCACCCTTCGTGGCGGTGTACGCCGTGGTGCGGGCGGTTGTGGCAATCGCGCGCACGGATGCAATGTTTACGATGCTGCCGCCGTTGCTTTCAACCATGGCCGGTATGCAGTATTTGCTGCAGAGAAAAATGCCGGTCAGGTTTACGGCGAGCACCTGATTCCATTGCGCCAACGTGGTCTCTAACAACGGCGTATAGAGGCCGAT
Organism: Chloroflexota bacterium; assembly: GCA_965207135.1. Taxonomy (GTDB): domain Bacteria; phylum Chloroflexota; class UBA11872; order VXOZ01; family VXOZ01; genus VXOZ01. Next base: position 1,325,764 of record OZ242272.1, read on the forward strand.
GCCGGCATTGTTGACCAGTACATCGATACGTCCGAACCGTGAAAGTGCAGTCTGGGCGAGACGCTCTGCGTCCGACTCCTTGGAAACGTCTGCCTGCGCGTCGACGGCCGTGCCGCCTGCAGCGTCAATGGCACTGGCAACCGCTGCCGCGGACTCCGGGTTCACGTCGCCCACCACAACCTTTGCGCCCGCTTCCGCCAGACGTTCAGCCGTCGCGCGGCCGATACCCCGACCGGCTCCGGTCACAATTGCCACTCTGTCAGAAAGTTGCATTAGGTTCCTCTCTCACGGTTGAGCTGGAGCCATTAGCGGAATGTGAGGCTCTCCCATTCCGAGGCGCTCTTGACCGCGCTGCCGGGATTGCTCCGGCTCCGGGCGACGTGTCCCTCTTCCTGGCGCAGCGTGGGTTGTCGTGTGTCTTGGTAACGCCAGTCGAAACTCCAGCGAATTTCATTGCTGTGGTTCGGCTGTCCGCGGTGGAAGAGCATGTTTTGAAAGAGGACGACGTCACCGGGGTCAAGCTCGATGTCGACCGCAGTCTTTACAACAGGGTTCAACGACTCTTGCGCAATTTCCAAGTAGTACTCACGGCGCTCATGGGGCACGCTGCCGAGCTTGTGCGTGCCCGGTACAAACTGCATGCAGCCGTTTCTTACACGGGCGGGCACCAGCGGCGTCCAAACGTTGACCATACGCTGTAACTCCACACTACCCTTGGCCCCAGCGATTTGCTCCGTATAGCCGCCGTCTTGATGCCAAAGGACTTCAGTTCCTTTCCACTCGGGCAGTTTCGGACGAGCGCTGTAATTGGGATAAAGGCGGACTTCCGGTCCGATGAGGAGTTCGACCACATCGAGTAGGTCGGAGTTGAAGAAGAGGTCGAAGAGGCCGGGCAGGTGCAGCTCTCTTCGGAACGACTTGGGCGCGTCGTCCAAGTGACTCTCGTAGATCCGGAAAAAACGGGTCGCAAAGGGCTCGTTCGCCATAGCGCTCTCGTTCTTGCCGGCTGCGACGAGCTGCTGTGCATGCTCCTCCACAAGCGCTTCCATCGCGGTCTGTGCTTGTGCCACCACGCTCCCATCGAGAAAGTCAACGAGCTTCACATAGCCATCCTCGTTGAATTGCCGGTGGATGTCATCTCGATCCATTTTGTTTTCCCCACTTTCGTGCCGTACTTACTTGGGGTTGGCAGGCCTTGAACATGTAGTTCTTGTCTATTGCCATGCAGGTGCATGGTAGCACAGGCGCTATGCAAGCAAGTACAGCGCGTGAAGTGCGGAGTGGCGTACCGGCAAGCGGAAAGGGGATGGGGCATGGCCGGCATTGCGAGTAGCTGGTGCGAGGTCGTTCGGCTATACTTGACACGATGCACAGTTCCGGCGACAGACTTGGCGAATTGCACAGAGCGGCACGCCGAATTCCTGGATTGTGCGGGGCCAGGGTCACGCTTCAAACTGAGAGGTAAGTGGAGAAAATGCGCAAGATCGGCTTGGTGGATTTCGATACGTCACACGTTGTGCAGTTTACAAAGCGGCTCAATCACTTGGGCATCGATGAAGACCAATGGGTGGACGGCGGCACCGTTGTTATGGGCTTCCCGGGTGAGTCGCGGGTCTCGCCCGAACGCATTCCGGGCTTTACGGAAGAGCTCAAAGAGATGGGCGTGCAGATTGTAGACAGCCCGGTAGACATGATCGGCCACGTCGACGCCGTGTTTATCGAATCCAATGAGGGCAACCTGCATCTCGACCACGCGAAGCCCTTCCTGGAGGCCGGCTTGCCGCTGTTTATCGACAAGCCCTTTGCCGCCACCACTGCCCAGGCCCGTGCCATTGCCGACTTGGCGGCACAGCAGAATGTGCCGATTTTTTCAGCTTCGTCGTTGCGCTATACGGAATCAGTGATGGAGGTCCAAGCCTCACTGGCGGATGAAGGCGGCGCGGTTGGGGCATTTGTGCATAGTCCGGGCTCTGAACACTATGCAAATCCAGGGCTGCTCAATTACGGCATTCACGGCGTGGAGGTGCTCTTTACCCTAATGGGTCCCGGCTGCCAAGAGGTGTGGGCCGCGCGAACCGACGGCGCGGACCATGTGACCGGGCTCTGGGATGGCGGTCGCTTGGGAACCGTGCGCGCAATCCGGAGTGGCAGCGCAGGCTATGGGTTGACGATGTATTCGGACAAGCGCACCGTAACCACCAGCATCGACGCCAGCAATAACTACCGTAACCTCTTGCGCGAGATCATGAAGATGCTCGAAACCGGGAATTCGCCGCTGGCAATCGCGGAGACAATCGAGATCATCTCGTTCATCGAGGCGGCGTATCGTTCCACTCAGAACGGCGGCGCAGGGACCAAATTGGAATCGGCGTCCTAGGCAGGCAGCGGCAACGAGTCACCGGCCTTGCGTTTTAATATGGGGCCGGTAAATTGCAGCAGTAGCAACAGACGGTAGGGGCACGGCATGCCGTGCCCCTACGCATTTGTGTGGGCGATGTCCATTCGCAGCGCCTTTTCCTTGATTGGGGCGCAGCAGTGCCTGACGCGGCTGCTGGATTCGATCAGAGTTGCCCCTAGTCGGCTTACTGCACCTTCCCTACGTACGCGCCGGTCTACCGGCAAGATTAGCAACACTTCCAGGAGCGACCGGTAGGCCACGACCGGGAGCGGGAAGCTTCTGCGTCTTGCTCAATCGACGCTAGGTTCTTCGCCAAAGAAGCCACGGCATTTCGCGGGACGCATTTTCATATCTGGGAATCAAGGTGCTACCATGTAATGAGAGTTGGGAAGTGCCTTGTCCACAAGAAGGAGCGAACGTGGCGCAGAGAGTCTTGCTTTACACCGGCAAGGGTGGCGTCGGCAAGACGACGTGCGCGGCTGCAACAGCCATGCGCTGCGCCGAGCTTGGCTACCGCACAATAGTGCTCAGCACTGACTCGGCCCATAGTCTTGGGGACTCCCTGGATATAGAACTTGGGCCTGAGCCCAAGTACATCGCGCCCAACTTATGGGCGCAAGAGACCGACGTCTACTACAACCTGCGCAAACACTGGGGCACGGTGCAAGCGTGGCTCAGTGCGCTGCTGGCCTGGCGCGGCATCGACGAAACGCTCGCCGAGGAAATGGCAATTCTGCCCGGCATGGAAGAATTGTCGAGCTTGCTCTGGGTAAACATGCACCATGAGTCCGGAGAGTACGATATTGTCGTCGTCGATTGCGCGCCGACTGCGGAAACACTGCGGCTACTGGCATTTCCTGAGGACGCCCGTTGGTGGCTGGAGCGCATCCTGCCCCTGAAGCGCCGAGTGGCGCGTGTAGTAAACCCTGTCCTTGAGTCGGTATTGGGTGTGCCCACGCCAGGCAGCGAGGTGTTCAACCAAGCTGAGGACTTAGTGCGTCAGTTGGGGAGGCTCCGCGACCTATTGGCGGACCGGCAGTGCGCTTCCGTGCGCTTGGTGCTCAATCCGGAGCGCATGGTAATACGTGAGGCGCAGCGCACGCTCACCTATCTGACCCTCTATGGATATGGCACCGATCTCGTCATCTGCAACCGCGTCCTGCCGGATAGCGTGCGGGATGCGTATTTCACCGCATGGCATGAGTCGCAGAAAAAGCACTTGCAGTTCATCCACGAAGCTTTCTCACCGCTGCCCATTCGTCAGGTCCCGCTCTTTCCACAGGAGGCTGTTGGATTCACAATGCTCCGGCAGACCGGAGCCGCTCTCTTTGGTGAAGAAGACCCGCTCACGCTTTACTACGATGGACAGAGCCACTCTGTGCAACGGGAGGACGGAGGGTATGTCCTGGATATTGAGTTGCCTTTCGGCCAGAAAGGTGACATCGACGTGGTGAAGCGGGGTGATGAGCTAACGGTGCGCATAGGCGTGTATCGGCGGAATATCGTCTTACCCACCGTGCTTGCGCGGCTTGCGCCGGGCACAGCGCGGCTCGAAGACCGTAATCTACGAATCCCCTTTATTGAGCCCGTCGGGAGTGCGGTCTAGGCCGCAGATTCCCTTGTAAAATCTAGATCGGAGGCGCAATATCCACACTCCATTAAGGCAGAGGGTGAGGGTGAGACCAACGCCAACAGGGCCTGCGGTAAAATGGATAGACTTGAATGACACCGATGAGCACGTGTGTGCATGTGCTCTCATTCAGCCGGCACACGAGGAGCAAAACGCATGGATCTCAAACTGAGCGACAAGACTGCAATCGTGTCTGCAGGGAGCAAGGGTTTGGGAAAGGCGATTGCCCTTGGCTTGGCGATGGAAGGAGCGCGGGTGGCAATCTGCTCGCGCAGCCCTGACAATCTCTCCCAAGCGGCCCAGGAGATTCAAGCCAAAGCCGGTTCGGAAGTGCTGGCGGTTCCAGTAGACGTCATGAAACCCGATGCAATCACCAATTTCGTTGAGACTGTCGTGCAACGCCAGGGCAAGATAGACATTCTCGTGAACAACGCAGGCGGTCCTCCAATGGGAAACTTTGCGGACTTCGATGATGAGGACTGGGAAGGCGCTTTCAATCTGACCTTTATGAGTGTCGTCCGTTTTGTGCGCGCCGTGCTTCCCTATATGCCCAAGAGCGGCAGCGGCAGAATTATCAACGTGGCATCCACGTCGGTGAAACAGCCTCTGGAAAACCTCTTGCTTTCGAATTCAATTCGTCCCGCGGTGATGGGCCTCGCAAAGTCGCTCGCGAATGAACTGGCCGCAGACAACATCCTGGTGAACAACATCTGCCCCGGCAGCATTTTTACCGACCGTATCAAGGAGAACGTGGCTGCGCGCGTGCGTTCCTCCGGCCTGGCCGAAGAGAGCATCATGCAAGAGTACGAGACCAAGATCCCCTTGGGTCGACTGGGACAACCGGAAGAGTTGGCGGACCTGGCGGTATTCCTCGCGTCGCCGCGGGCGAGCTATGTGACGGGCGCCACTTTTCAAGTGGATGGCGGCTTGATCCGCTATATCACGTAGCGGGGTTGCGGGCTTCAAGCAGCGTTTGATGCCGCACGCGACATGCAACGCCGCCAACAACGTTTCACGTTGCCAGCATCAGGTGGTCGATAGCTCAGCCTGCTGGGGCAGCGCAGCGCCGATTATTTCCTGAATGCTCTCCAGACCATTTTCCGCGCAATAGGCCTCAAGACCTGCAATGATCTCCAATGGTGCACGGTGATTGTAGAAATTCGCTGTGCCTACCTGCACGGCCGTTGCTCCCGCCATCAGGAACATGAGGGCGTCCTCTGTGGTGCCGATTCCGCCAATGCCAATAATCGGGATGTCAACCAGCGGCGCGACGGTATAGACAAAGCGGAGCGCAATGCTGCGCACCGCAGGACCGGAAAGGCCGCCATTCCCAGTCGCCAACACCGGACGCTTTTCCTCAATGTCAATCGCAAGACCGGAGAGCGTATTCATGATGGCCAGGGCATGCGCGCCCGCGTCGGCAACGGCAGTTGCGACCGGCCGCATGTCTGTGACGTTTGGCGTGAGCTTGACAATCAGTGGCAGCGAACTGCGTTCGCTCACTGCCTGCGTGACTGCGCCGGCCATGGTGGGATCGGTGCCAAAGTCGAGTCCATGAGCCACATTAGGGCAGGATATGTTTAGCTCCAATGCGGCGATTCCCGACACACCGTCCAGCATTTCCGCGATAGTCACGTACTCTTCCAGCGACGCTCCCGCGACATTGGCAATGACCGGCACGTCCCACGTCGCCCAGAGCGGCGCTTTCTCGCGGATCAAGGCTTCCACGCCGACGTTCTGCAAGCCGATGGCATTGAGCATACCCCCCGGCACTTCCGCGATACGGGGCATAGCGTTGCCCCTGCGGGGCTCTAGCGTCACGGCTTTCGCCGCAATTGCGCCGAGGCAATTCACATCGTAAATGGACGCGTACTCGGTACCGTAGCCGAACGTGCCCGATGCCGTAATTACGGGGTTCTTTAGCGCCAGGCCCAGCGGGTGGTGCGGTGCGACGTTTACTTCAAGCGAAGGCATTGAGTGCTACCTAGCGGTAGGATGCGAGAAAGCGATGATGGTGCGCGCACTGTGCGCTCGTGACTGAGGGCTTGACATTGCGCTCGTGATTGGGAGGTTTCTGCTTCTCACACGGCGAATCTAGCGTCCGGCGTCATCAACTGTACCACATGACAAGCATGGGGTATACTATAGACGCATGCACCTCGCTGCGAGCCGTTGGTTACGGCCAAGGAACTGGTTGCGCGTCCGCTGGCAGCACGCCTGACACTCTTGGTACAAACGGTTGGGGTTCGGAGAGAGAATTCCCATGGCCACTGGCAGGGAAGACCCGGTAGCGGGAACAAGTGGGTGCCGTAAAACTGAAGAGAGAAGTATTGTGCCTGCACGAATTGCGGGCGCGACTGTTGAGAAAGAATAGAGCAATGAAGTCTGGTATACATCCCGCATATCACGAGGAAGCAACCATCGTCTGCAGTTGCGGCAATCAGATTACGACCGGGTCCACATCTAAATCGCTGCGTGTCGATCTGTGTTCGAAGTGTCACCCATTCTATACCGGCCAGCAGAAGCTGGTGGATACGGAAGGTCAGGTTGACCGCTTCATGCAGCGAATGCGGCGTTCGAAGCGGCTTCAAGAGTAGCTGCCGCAGCCCTCTTGCGAGGCGAGGATAATCCTGCGCGCGGCCGAGTCCCGCAGGCAGTTCTTCGATGTCATCTGCCTTCATTGAGGAATGCGCGTGACATGCATTGGCGCATCTCCGACAAGGCACGGGACAACGATTGGGCTTGCTCTTTCCTCGCACGGCTAAGGACGCATGGCACGGCCTCTCTACGGTGGACAAGCAGTTCTTGAAGGTGTGATGATGCGCGGTCGTCGCCACATGGCGGTGGCCGTACGCCATCCTGAGGGGCATATCGTTACCTGTTCCGAGCCGCTGCCGCCACGATTGTACGGCGGTCGCCTGAGCAAGATTCCGTTTGCGCGCGGCATCGGCATGCTGTGGGAAGCCTTGACGCTCGGCACGCGCGCCCTCTCATTCTCGGCCCAGGTCAAGGCCGCCCATGAGAATGCTGAGGAGGAGCCGACAGCCCTGCCTGCCGGGTCTTCTGTGCGGCTTACAAAGTTAATCTCCCTCTCGGCAGGGATTTGCCTCTTCTTTGTTGCACCGATGCTCCTTGCCGGAATGCTGCACGGGCAGGCGGAGAGCGCAGTGCTCACCAATCTCATCGAAGGCTTGGTGCGCCTGGCATTCTTGGTTGGGTATCTATGGTTGATTGGCAGTGCGCCGGACATAGCCCGCGTCTTCGCGTATCATGGCGCGGAACATAAGGTGGTCCATGCGGAAGAACAAGGAGTCTTGTTGGAACCTGCATCTGTCCAAGAGTGTTCCACAGCGCACCCGCGCTGCGGCACCACGCTGTTGCTGGTCGTGGTGGTGTTGAGCGTCGTTGTATTTGCACTCCTCGGACATCCGCCGCTTTGGCTGCGCACACTATCACGTATCTTGCTCGTACCGGTACTCATCGGGATTTCGTACGAGTGGCTGCGCTTTTCCGCGACCCACTTTCAGCAGGCGCTGGTGCGAGTATTCGTTTGGCCGGGCCTGCTGCTGCAGTCGCTGACGACGCGGGAACCGGACGACGAGCAAGTAGCAGTAGCCATCGCTGCTATTCGAGCTGTCATGGCGGCCGATGGAGATGCGCAGCCGCAGAATGCGGCGGCGCAAATGAATTCTGCTTGAGGACTTGAGAGAGACCATGATTGAAAAACTCGCCGAAATAGAAGCACGCTATCAGGAACTCAATCAGCTAATGGCTGAGAGCGGTGACAACATACCTCAATTGACTGCGTATGCGAAGGAGCATGCGTCGCTGCAAGAGGTGGTGCTCCTTTACAACGATCTGCAGCGTGTAGAACGAGAGACCAAGGGGGCCGAAGAACTGCTGGCGGAAGAGGATGATGCTGATCTGCTTGAGATGGCGCGCCTTGAGATTCAGCAGCTTGAACGTGAGAAAGAGTCGCTGCTCGAGCGCGTGCGGGCTGCCCTGGTGCCCAAAGACCCAAATGACGACCGCAACGTGATCATGGAGATACGCGCCGGCACGGGCGGCGATGAAGCGGGGCTCTTTGCCGCGGACCTCTTCCGCATGTATAGCCTCTTCGCGGAAAAGCAGGGCTGGAAGACGGAATTCTTGTCATCCAGTCCGACCGGCATCGGTGGATATAAGGAAATTATCTATTTGGTCAAAGGGCAAGGGGCCTTTAGTCGGCTGAAGTTCGAGGGCGGCGTGCACCGTGTGCAGCGCGTTCCCGTAACCGAGACAAGCGGCCGCATTCATACCTCGACCGCCACGGTCGCCGTTTTGCCCGAAGCGCAGGAAATCGACGTCAGCATCAACGCGGAAGATCTTTCAATCGACGTCTATCGCGCCAGCGGCCACGGCGGCCAAAGTGTAAATACTACCGACTCAGCCGTGCGCATTACCCACCTCCCGACCGGTCTGGTGGTCACGTGCCAGGATGAACGATCGCAGCAGCAGAACCGCATGCGTGCGCTCGCAGTCCTGCGGGCGCGCCTCCTCGAATTGGAGCAGCGCAAGCAGCGAGAGGAAGAAACCGCCATGCGCCGCAGCTTGGTGGGCACGGGGGAGCGGAGTGAAAAAATTCGCACCTACAACTTTCCGCAGAATCGCCTGACCGACCATCGAATTGGTCTTACTGTGTACAGCTTGGACCAGATCATGGACGGTAACTTGGAGAGCACTGTGGATGCCCTCACGACCACATACGAGTCGGAGCGCATGGCTACCGCCGGTGCGGGGACTTAGGGCTGCGGACAATTGTCGTGCGCTTATTCTTTAGAGACTTGCATGACTTCCCCTGGCAATTACCTCCCTGCTGATCAACCCCTAATTCGACCCCGGGCATGGCGCAACCGTGTATGCATCTGACGTCAACCGGACGACGCTTGACCCACGGGAGGCGCTCCGCTGTGCCTCGCATCAGCTTGCGGCAAGCGGAATTGACTCGCACGTTCGTGACGGGCGCATTCTCCTGCGGCACGTGCTCGATTGCACCGAAGAGCAGTTGGCCGGAGGGAACGTCGCCCCGCTCTTGCCCGCACAGGTTGCCGCACTGCGCGGCCTGATAGAGCGGCGCCGGCAGGGCGAACCCATCGCCTACATCGTTGGCAAGAAAGAGTTCATGGCGCTGGAGTTTGCCGTAGACCGGCGGGTGCTCATCCCGCGACCCGAAACTGAGCTTCTTGTTGAGAAGGCGTTAGACCACTTTGCTTGTGACGGCGAAAACATTCTCTTTCGGCAGTCAACGCCAAGGTTTTGCGAGATTTCGCGTCCGCTCATCGCCGACATCGGCACCGGCAGCGGTGCGATTGCCGTGAGCATTGCCAAGTATCTGCCGCATGCTATTGTCTACGCCACCGATATCGCGAGCGAAACGCTGGCGGTGGCCCGCAAGAATGGCGCCGCCCACGGCGTGGGGGAGCGGCTCGTCCTGTTGCAGGGCAGCTACCTGCGGGCGCTGCCGCGAGCGGTTCACGTGATAGTCTGCAACCCGCCGTACATTCCGCACGGTGAGATTCCCAGCCTTGCCCGCGACGTGCGGGAATTCGAACCGCGCATCGCGCTCAGCGGCGGCAGTGACGGCCTGGACGCGTATCGAGCGCTATTTGCAGAACTACCGGCGTACCTCCGCCCTGGCGGCATTGGGCTTTTTGAGATAGGATTTGACATGGCTGCGCCCTTGCGCAAATTGGCTGCTTGGCGCCTGCCCGGCGCGCGTTGTGAGGTGTTTCAAGACTTGGCTGGCTTTGATCGCATTCTGCAAGTGTCCCAAGTTGCGCCGACCGGCGGGAGTGAATAAAGAAACCTTGCCGAAGTTGAGAATGTGGATGGCAGTCTCGCCACACTAGGATAGACACATATGCGCATTACCAACGTACGCGCAATCTGCACAGCGCCGGAGGGCATCGCCCTCGTCGTCGTCAAGATTGAGACCAGTTGCCCCGGTCTTTACGGGCTAGGCTGCGCCACGTTCACGCAGCGTCCCCTCACCGTCGTAACCGCGGTGGAGGAATACCTGCGACCCTTCCTTGTTGGCAAAGATCCCGCGGCAATCGAGGACATCTGGCAGTCGGCGTACGTCAGTTCGTACTGGCGGAGCGGGCCGGTCCTAAACAACGCGCTTGCTGGCGTGGATGGAGCGCTATGGGATATCAAGGGCAAGTGCGCCAACCTGCCGCTCTATCAACTCTTTGGCGGCAAGTGCCGCGACTATGCCGCGCTCTACGCCCATGCTGCGGGTGAGAACGTACACGAAGTGGAAGAATCCGTACGCGCATACATGGAGCAAGGGTACGGCTATGTGCGATGCCAAACGGCAGTACCGGGCTTCGCCACGTATGGCGCCCGCCGAAACGTCACCAGGTGGCAGCGTTCAGCCCAGGGCGAACCCGGTGACCGCAACCGGGAACAGGCCGATCCGGGGCGGGAAACCGGTGATGAAGTGCACAAGGCCTTGGAGGGCACCTGGGAGCCGACGCCGTATACGCGCCTCGTGCCGCGCCTCTTCGAGCACCTGCGCAACCAATTAGGCGATGGCGTGGAATTGCTCCACGACGTGCATGAACGGATTCCGCCGGTGCAGGCGCTTGGCCTGGCGAGAGAACTCGAGCTCTACCATCTCTTCTTCTTGGAAGACCCGCTGGCGCCGGAGGATTGCGGGTACTTTCGCACCATGCGGCAGCAGACCACCACGCCCATCGCCATGGGCGAACTCTTCGTCAACCAAGCGGAGTATGTGCCGCTGATCGAGGAACGGCTCATTGATTTCATCCGGGTCCACGTCTCCGACATTGGCGGCATCTCAATGGCGCGCAAGCTGGCGGCATTCTGCGAGTTCTACGGGGTGCGCACCGCTTGGCATGGGCCCGGGGATGTCTCGCCTGTGGGTCACGCCGCCAATTTGCACCTCGACTTGGCATGCTACAACTTTGGCGTGCAGGAGCAGCACGTGTTCAACCAAGCGGCGCAGGAAGTGTTTCCCGGCACCCCCGAAATCCGCGACGGCGCGCTTTGGTCGAACGACCGTCCCGGCTTGGGCGTGGAGTTGGATGAAGAATTGGCTGCTCGCTTCCCGATACCGGAAACGCCTTACGGCGGCGGCTGGCCGCCCATTCGCCGCGCAGACGGCACGGTAATTCGCCCCTAGGCAGGCGGTGGCGCCTCGCGCACGACTGGGCAGTCAATCTTGAGGCTAGGCTGGGCTCAGGCGGGAGGTGCTCAGACATTGCGGGTCTCAAATTTCGCTTGATTTTCCGGTCACCCGGCTAGCCTGAGACAGAGGTACCTTCACAGATCTTGCGCAATTGCCCATATTCGGTGCAATGGGCTTGCGCACTACTCGCGGTGTTCGACCTCTTGCCTGCTATAATTAACAAGCAACCAGCTTGCGCCTGTAGCTCAGTGGACAGAGCATCGGTCTTCGGAACCGAGGGTCGGGGGTTCGAATCCCTCCAGGCGTACCAATCCTCACTCATTTAGCATTTGAGCGGAAGGGTGGCTCCTTCCGCTCCTATTTGCGCGGCCCATGGCGGCGAGAAGTGACTGAAATCGCACATGCCGGAGCAAAGGACCGTACGTGAACGAAGAGAGTGATGGCATCGTCATTCAGGCGTCGAACCTGTCCAAGCGGTTTGGCGAGACCGTCGCCGTGGACGGGATTTCGTTTGAGGTGAGCCGGGGCGAGACCTACGGCCTGCTGGGTCCGAACGGCGCGGGCAAGACTACCACCATGCGCATGATCAGTGGTCTTTCCCCGTTGACTGCCGGGCAACTGACGGTGGCCGGCATCGATGTCTCCCAACAAGCGCGAGAAGTGCGCAACGTCCTGGGTGTCGTAACGCAAGAGGACGGACTCGATACCGATCTGGACGCTAAGAGCAACCTGATTACCTATGGCTTCATCGCCGGTCTCTCGCGGGCAGAAGCCGAAAAGCGAGCGGACGCCGTGCTCATGTACTTCGACTTGACCGACAAGGCGGCAGAGGAGATCGACTACCTCTCCGGAGGCATGAAGCGGCGCCTCGCCATCGCCCGGGCCTTCATGACCAACCCGCAAGTAATCGTTCTAGACGAACCCACCACCGGCCTTGACCCGCAAGGCCGCAACCGCGTGTGGCAAGAACTGGACACGATGAAGCAAGCCGGCGTGACCATCCTCATGTCCACGCATTACATGGATGAAGCGGCGGCTCTGTGCGACCGGCTCGCCATCATGCACCACGGCAAGATTCTCGCTGAGGGCGCGCCGGACGAACTGGTGAACCGGTTTGCGGGGCCGGAAGTGGCGCAGGTGCGCGTGGCGAACGGCGTGCGCCAGAATGTTATGGACTGGATCGATGGCGCCGGTTTCGACTATCAGGATGCCGGCGCGGTCATCACCGTAACTGCCCGTAACGGTACACGCCCGGACCTCACCGGACTGGAAGGCGTGCGCATTGCCTATCGGCCCTCCAACCTGGAAGATGTCTTTCTCACTATGGCCGGTCGCGGACTCACGGACGACGAATGATGGCTGCTACAGCAAGCACCCTCATCGCAGGCGTCAGGCTGCGCAGCATCACCGGAATCTGGTACCGGCACGCCCTGGTGCTCAGGCGCAACTTGCTCACGTCCCTATCGTGGTATTTCGTCGAGCCATTCGTCATCCTTGTCGCCATCGGCATTGGTGTTGGCACGCTGGTCAACGATGTCGACGGCCTGCCGTATGCGCAATTCGTTACTCCCGGAGTTATCATTGGCTCAGCCATGTTCCATGCCATTTTCGAGTGCTCGTGGGGCGGGTTCATGCGCATTCAGAAAGGCGTATATGAGACCACGTTGACTGCGCCGGTGAGCACGCGCGAGATTGCCATGGGTGACATGGCCTGGGCCATGACCCGGACGATCATCACTGCTGTGTGCATAGGCACGGTGGCGGCGCTGTTTGGGTGGATTGAACACGTATCTGCCGTAGGAGTCCTGCTGGCGGCGGCGCTGGTTGGCTTGCAGTTTGGGGCGCTGGGACTCATCTTTGCCGCGCTTTCCCCAAACGTGCACATCCTGTCGCTGACCTTCACCGTGGTGGCAAGTCCGCTCTACTTCTTCAGCGGCGCGTTTTTTCCCATCGCCGTCATGCCGGACTGGATAGAGCCGCTGGCGTGGGCTGCGCCCCTCACTTCATCCGTGCACCTGGCACGGGGATTTGTCACCGGTGAATTGCGGATGTCCCACTTGTTTGCTGTTCTCTACGTAATTGCCCTGACTGCTGTGCTGTTTCCCATTGCCGCCACGCTCCTGCACCGGCGATTGGTCAAGTAGTGAGGTCCGCCGCCCGGCTATAGTCTGAATGTGGCAGCGCACAGGGGTGCCGCAGGAGCGCCAACCCAGTGCCCGCTGTGCGACGAGCACGTCAGTGGTTTTGCACGCTGTCCGGCACTGTGCGGAAAGTTGGACTCTCGCGCAATACTGTAGGCGGAGCTACATTGGGCCGGTCCTGTGAAGTGCTACAGTGGCAATAGTGGGGTAGTGGATCGGCGCCAAGGTGGAGTGCGCTGAATAGGCTGCTGAACGGCTGAGCACGGCTTTAATTCACTGCCGTCCCAGCTTGATGTGATCTAAGAGAACATTGGCGTTTTTTTGGTAGGGCTTGCAAGGAGGAAGCAGTATGCGACATTTTCGGGACATGGCGTTGTGGGCGACAGGGGAGTTGAGCGACGCTTCTGTGCCGCAGATGGGAAGTGATTTCCGGATCGGACTGCTGCCGAGAGCATTCGTGCTGTCCCTGCTGGGGCTGGCGGCTATAGTGGTCCTGTCCGCCTGCGGTGTCTATACCACGGTTGAACCCGCCGCGGATCATGCGCGAGAGCAGCCGGTAGATACGCGCGACTACGAATCCATCGTAGCCGGACTCCAAGACAACGCCGCGAACTTTGCGTACACCATCGGCGCCCACGGAGGGCAGATTACATACTCTACCATCGGCGAGCCGCTGACCTTCAACTTGGCGCTTGCCAACGACTCTTCGTCATCCGGTTATCTCAGCTACCTCTTCGAGGGTCTTACCGAGATTTCGTGGTTGACCAACGAAGTCGAACCGGCCTTGGCCGAATCGTGGGAGCATTCCGAGGACGGCCTGACGTGGACATTTCACTTGCGCAAAGACGTGACGTGGCACGATGGGCAGCCATTCACGGCCCATGACGTGGACTTCACTTTCAACCGCATCATCTATAACGATGACATTCCCACTACCGACCGCGCTGCTTTTACGTTTCGGTACATCGATGAGGAGACCGGCGAATGGACGGAAGGCCGCATGACTGTGCGGGCGCTTGACGAGTACACCGTCGAGTTCGTGCTCCCTATACCCTTTGCGCCGTTCCTCCGCTCCATGGGCGCGGCAATCTATCCAAGACACATCCTTGAATCATATGTAAACGACGGCACCTTTGAATCCGTATGGGACATTGAGACGGACCCGCGTGATGTCATCGGCACCGGGCCGTTCACCATCGAGCGTTACGACACCGAAGAGCGGCTGGTGCTGCGTCGTTACCCCAATTACTGGCTCAAAGACGCCGCGGGCAACAACCTGCCGTACCTGGATGCCATCGTCTATCACATTGTGGAGGATTTCGAGACTGAGCTTGAGCTGTTCAAGGACGGTGTAACGGACGTCCACGGTGTCTTGGGCGAAGAGTATGAACACCTAAGGCCGTTTGAAGCGGAGGGCAATTTCACCATCTACCGTCGTGGCCCCGGGTTTGGGACTTCGTTCCTCACTTTCAACCTGAACCCCGGCGCCAACGCCGAGACCGGCACGCCCTTCGTTGCGCCGGGAAAGCTGGCATGGTTTCAAAATGTAAAATTCCGCCAGGCGGTCGCGCATAGCGTGGACAAGAGTGCTATCGTGGCCGAGATTCAACACGGGCTTGGCTATCCGCAGTGGGCGTCTATCAGCCCCGCCGCGGGTGACTTCCACAATAACGACGTGCCCCGTTTTGACTATGACGTTGCCAGGGCTAACGAAATTCTGGATGAACTCGGCTGGGTGGATACCAACGGCGACGGCATTCGCGAGGACCAAGACGGCAACACCATCGAATTCACTTTGGCGACGAACGGTGACAATAGCGTGCGCGCGGCTATTTCCCAGCGCCTTGCCGCAGGCATGCTGGCAATTGGCATCAAAGCGAACTATGAGTCGGTTGAGTTTGGGGAGCTTGTCGGCCAATTGACGGCTTCCTACGATTGGGAGGCCATCGTTATCGGCTTGACCGGCAGCACGGACCCGTATAGCGGCATTGTCATCTGGCATAGCAGCGAGTCCCTGCACCTCTGGCACCCCAACCAGCCGGAACCCGCCACCGAGTGGGAGGCCGAGATCGACGATCTCTATATCCGGGCCGCCCAGGAACTCGACCACGCCAAGCGCGTGGAACTCTACCACCAGGCCCAAGACATCATCGCCGAAAAACTGCCCCTCATCTACACCACCCAATCCGAACGCCTCACCGCCTCCCGGAACATCTTTGGCAACACCACGCCAACGCTGTACGGGCTGTGGGACGTGCGGTATGTGTATAGGATGGATCAGTAGGTTGAAATAGGTAGGAAGACCCGAAGGGGTGCTGACAGCAAACTCACTTGTAGAGGATGGCTAACCAATATGGCCACAACACCACAGCAAATCGATGCTTGGCGGCAGGCTCCTTCGGAGCACCATAACTTGGAGTTTAAGGAGGCTAAGAATCAATACCCCTTTGAAAAACTGTGCGAGTATTGTGTAGCGATTGCCAATGAGAAAGGAGGACTCTTACTTCTGGGCATCGCTGACAAACCGCCTAGACCCGTAGTTGGTACACAGGCGTTTCCAAATCCGATAAAGACTGAGGAGAGGCTGTTTGAGAAGCTCAAGTTTCGGGTAGATGTTGAGGCGGTGTTCCACTCAGACGGTCGAGTCCTCGTCTTCCACATTCCATCTAGACCTATAGGGAGGCCATGCCATCTGGATGGACGGTATCTAATGCGTGTAGGCAGTCAGTTGGCACCAATGACTCCAGAGCAACTTGAACGCATAGGCGACGAAAGAGCGACAGATTGGAACCAACACGCTCACGCACATGCCTTAGCAATTGCTAATCTTCTCGGCTCATGGGACGAGAACAGTGAGGCTGACCTTGAAGTCGTCCGAGAACTCGTTCAGCTCTCCAGTTTGAGCTATGAATCTTGGATTGCGGTCATTCGCGAAGTACTACAAGAACCGGCAAGTCCTATAACCCACAAGAACGGAAAGTGGCGTGTAGTTGACCGCACAGAGCTCTGGCGGACTTTGGGTTCGCGAGTATTCGAAGATCACTTGAAATCGGTGAAGAATTGCGCGGTGAAAGTCCTGTCAGAACGTGATCCTAAGTTTGACTTGCCTAAAGAAGAACGCTATTTGGCTCCAATACGCGACAAGGTCATGCGATATTCGGCAGAACTTCGCAGAGGCTTGGCTGAGAGTCTGGCATTGGTTTGGTGTCCAGAACGCTGTATTGAACTTCATCTTGCCAGTTACTCGCCAAAGCACAGCACCTCTCTCTGTTCGGGAAATTCTTAAGGATGCAGATTGGGTCAAATGGGGCAGTTTGGATCGACTCTTGCCAACTCTTGCTGAGGCATCTCCTAATGAATTCTTGGAGGCAGTCGAGAATGCATTTCAGCAGCGTTCTTGTCCCTTTGACGAACTCTTTTCACAAGAAGATCCTGGAATCTTTGGAGGGAATTACCTTACCGGACTGCTTTGGGCATTAGAAACCCTGGCTTGGGAAGAGGCTTGTTTATTCAAGGTTTGCGTGATACTTGGCAAGCTTGCCGAGCGTGACCCAGGCGGAAGTTGGGCCAACCGGCCGGCTAACTCACTCGCACGGATCTTGCTGCCTTGGCTACCTCAAACCTTAGCGTCACCTGCAAAGAGGCGATCAGTGTTGCGAACTCTTCAGATTGAGACTCCGGAGGCTGCCTGGAATCTATTGCTTAGCCTATTGCCCACTGAGCACCAAATGTCACATCCTACCCATAGACCTGTGTGGCGAGAGTCTATCCCTGACAATTGGAATGAGAGCGTTACCCGGGAACAGTACTGGGAACAGATAGACTTCTATGCTAATTTGGCGGTAGAGATGGCGGAAACGGACGTGCGAAGGTCGATCCAGCTTGTTGACTTTCTGGCCAAATTGCCACCTCCTGCTGTTGAGCGGTTTCTCGCGCATTTGGCGTCTGAAAGTGTGTCTGTCCTGCCAAAAGAACAGCGTGTCGGCCTCTGGTCAGAGCTGACCATGTTTGCCAGAGAGCATAGACAGTTTGCAGATGCGCACTGGGCCATGGATAGTGGGAGCGTCACTAGGATTGAGTGCATTGCCAGCAATCTTGCGCCTGATGATCCCTTACCTC
Organism: Chloroflexota bacterium; assembly: GCA_965207135.1. Taxonomy (GTDB): domain Bacteria; phylum Chloroflexota; class UBA11872; order VXOZ01; family VXOZ01; genus VXOZ01. The sequence continues at coordinate 1,343,244 of OZ242272.1, forward strand.
AGCACCAAGGGCTGTTTACTTGGAGTCAAGAGAGAGAGTTACTAGCGGAACGCCGGCAGGAGGCAATTGAGGAAATCCTCAGTAACGGTGAGGTGGACGCAGTTGTCCGGTTTGCGGAAGACGTAGAAGTTCCTGGCTATGTGGGTGATTCATTAGGGCGTATTGCTGACGCGGCAATCGATTCGCAGGTCTTGCCAAGTGTGCTGGAGAGCGAAGATCAGGGTAAAGAGCAATTTGCACGTAGCTACGTGCAGCGTCGCCAGCGCGATGGTGGGTGGGAGTGGGCCGATGCGGTAGATAGGTCTGAGTGGACGCCTTCACAAATTGGTCAGTTCTTGACGTGCTTACCATTTGGGCAAGACACTTGGATGCGGGCAAGTAAATGGCTAGGTGAATCTGTGAATGAGTTCTGGAACAGACCCGGAGATCGGACCTACCTCACAGATGGTGACTTTACCTACGCCGTGAAGAATTTCATGGAGCATGGAAACCATGTCGCTGCGTTAGAATGTCTCAACAATAACATCAGCACTGGAGGCGAGCCTTTCGATACAAAGTTGGTGCTCCAAGCACTTATGGCTGCGGGAGTATCGGGCAGCTACCTAGACTCAGCGACAGTAAGAGACTTGATAAAAGCCCTTCAGGAACAACCCGAAACAAATCAAGACGATCTCTTTAGAGTAGAGTGGTTCTACCTGCCGCTATATAAGCATAGGGAAGGTTCCTTGAAGACAATAGGACTCCGGTTAGCCTCTGATCCAGCCCTATTCTGCGATACCCTTAGGCTTATACATAGACCAAAAGGAGCACAAGCACCTGCTTCTGATTCCGCTGGGTCTGACACGTCAGTTGCGGAGAGAGCACTTGGACTGCTTTGGAGTTGGCGAATTCCTCCAGGCACGCGGCGCGACGGCTCTTTCTCGCCGCACTCATTTGAGGAGTGGCTGTCGCAAGTAAGAGACAAGTGCGAAGAGTCCGGGCAATTGGGCGTCGCGCAATCGTATATTGGAAGGGTCCTCATCTACAGCCCGGCCGACCCTGATGGCCTTTGGATTCATAGAGTAGTTGCAACCCCGCTGAACGCCGAGGACGCGGAAGAGTTGAGAACTGGATACGCGGCGGGGCTTGTAAACGCAAGGGGGGCCCATTGGATAGACCCGACAGGCAAGCCGGAAAGAGAGTTGGCAGGTAAGTATAGGAGAGAGGCCAGTGAAGTTGAAGATGCGGGCTACCATCGACTTGCCACTACGGTCAGACAACTTGCCGACGACTATGACCGGCAAGCTGATTCGATTCTAGAAGAGTATAGGGAAAGCGATGAGGCCTAAGCGATTGCAGTCAACCCTTATAGAGTAGTGTCTGCTTGCTTGATTGCAAGCGCTTTCACCGAAAGGCTGTGGGTTCGCTGACTTGTGCCAGTTGTGCTACCAGATACTCCATCGGCCTGTCGCCCTTGATGCGATTGCAGGAGGAGCATAGCAGTTGCAGGTTGTCTATGTGGTCGGTACCACCCCTGGACTTCGGAACAATGTGGTCTACATCGTATAATTTGAACGGGAAGTCCATCTTGCAGCCATTGCAGACTCCCTCTTGCTGACCGAATAGCACGTGCTTGTTCTGCCGGTAGTTGGGTATCTTCTCAACGTCTGTGCGCTGGGGGATGTCGGTACGTGGTGTAACGAAGCCAAAGTGGTACAGACTACCGAGAGTGTCCTTTAGCCTGAAATTGACCAATTCCACAGCCTTGGGAGAGAGGTCTATTCCTACCCACTTCCGACCGAGAGACTCTGCGGCAATACATGCGGTTGCACATCCAGCAAACGGATCGAGTACTAAATCACCCTCGTTGCTGCTGGCTTTGATGATGCGTTCCAGTAAGGCAATAGGCTTTTGGGTCGGAAAGCCAATACGTTCTTTTGCATGGGATTGGATTGGCTTGATGTCGTCCCACACATTGCCCATTGGTACACCAGCCATCTCGTCAAGAAAGAGCTTGAGCCGAATCCGCCCGCTCTTCTTCTTTGGGAAGTGAAGGCGTCCTTCAGCGTCTAATTGCTCCATCCTTTCTCGTGAAACTGTCCATCCATTCGGATGTGGCTGGTATCCCTTATATTCATAGGTTAGGTTTGGTCTTGGACCGGGACTTCGGATATTGCTAGTCGCATATCGTCTCCCCTTATCGTCAACATGAGTAAATATCTTGGCTATGTGCTCGTCTGAATAAGGCACATATTGCTTATTGAATGTGACTTGCTCACCTCTAGAATAGAAAAGCACTGTGTCGCTGATGGAACCGTAATTTTTAGCCGCATCATTGTGACTGGTCGTGCGTTTCCAAGTAATCTCATTCCTAAACTTCCTCACACCATAGGCTGCATCCATAAGTAGCTTTAGGTAGTGTGAGGCCGTAGGATCGCAGTGCAGGTAGATGCTCCCTGAAGGCTTCAAGAGTCTCCTCATCTCCAATAGTCTCACTGCCATCATGCACAAGTAGGATTGCATGCCTTTGCCGTGTGTCAGTCGGGCAGCCTCCAGCAGCTTGTAGATAGCAGGTTCTTGGTCGGCAATGAGACCCATCCAAGCCACGTCTAGGTCGGATAGAGTCCACGTGTCCTTGAACGCCGCTCCTGCCGCTTTGGATCCTACAGGCGCGGCATAGTTGCGATTAGAGTTGAAGGGAGGGTCAAGGTAGATGAGGTCAACGGTCTCGCTATTTATGCCGCGCATGATGTCGAGATTGTCACCGGTGAAGATGGTGCGGTTAGCCCAGTTCGGAGTACCCATAGTGCCTTAAGGATACAAGATGGCTATGGGAAAGCGAAGCATAATGCTCTGCTGGTTCAGGCAATCCTAGTCCAGGCTGCTGAAGCGGTTGGATAGGATTTCGTCGATGATGGCGACGGAGAAGAGCAGGGTGAAAGGGATGGCGAGCATGAGGAAGATGGCTACGAGCGAGATGAAGAAGAGCACGGTGTCCGCGGTGCTGAGGGTTTCCATCCACTGGATCAACATGGCAATCCTCCTCTTTTCCTTCGCCGCACCGCATAAGGGGGGCATGACCGAACCAATCGCGTCGCCTCGCACTGCGGATTAAAGTGGCAACGGGTAACAGCTTGGTGACTGAGCGGCGCGGTCTCGCAGCGCGGAACGTCGGTCGCTGCGCTCCTAGATTGGCAATAACTCCAAAGCGGCCAGGATACCAACTACTACGATGGCAACGCCGTAGAGATGCAGCCGCATACGCAGTTCCAATTCGCGTAAATCCGTCTTTACGGCTTCTATGTCCGACTTGGTTGCCAGCGACTCGCTCGAATCGCTGAGGGCATCGAGCAAACTCTTTGCCTGCGATTCTGTGAAGCCTCCCGCCTTCAGCGCCTCATATGTCTTGTGTGTGTCGAATACCGCCAACGCGATACCCCGCTTTCATGGGAGCGCTTCAATAGCCTAAACTCACTGTACCAAATGCCGGAATGGAAGACAATCGCTAACGGCAACGCTGCCGAGCGAGCAGTGATTCTTGAAAGATTGCGCGAGGATACACTCCTATATTCGGCAATGCGTTACGCCTCTTCCGGCCAGTCGAGCATCTGCACGGTGACTTCGCTGCCGGGCTCGACATAATCTGTGTGCTCGGAGATGATGGCGAGGCCGTTGGCTTTGGCGAGTGACGTGAGCAGTTGCGAGCCCTGCTCGCCGGTGAGACGGGCAGTGTAGCCGTGGTCGTCGCGCTCGACGATCACGCGCACGAATTGGCGCCGCCCGTGGTTTTCCATGCCGTCGAGGAAGCGGGCCTTGACGGTGGTCTTGTGCAGGCTGGTGTGGCCCTGCATGACGAGGAGCGCCGGGCGGACGAATTCCTCGAACGTGACGTAGGCGGAGACGGGATTGCCGGGCAGGCCGACGACGGGCACCCGGCGGCTGTGGCTTGCGGTAGAAAGATGGATTCCCGCTTGCGCGGGAATGACGGGACCGGAATCCTCCGTAGGAGTGACGCCCTCACCCTGGCCCTCTCCCCCGGGAGAGGGAAGGAAACCTGCGTGCGATGGGATGGCGCCCTCACTCTGGCCTTCTCCCCCGGGAGAGGGAAGGACACCTGCGTGCGATGGGATGGCGCCCTCACTCTGGCCCGCGCCCTTGGGAGAGGGAAGGATACCTGCGTGCGGGGCAGCGATGGGGCCCTGCTCACCCACAGCGGGATCTATGTGGTCTTGCACTTGCAACTTCTCAGTTTCCTTGGCCGACGCAAGGGATGACTGGATTCCGGCTTTCGCCGGAATTACCGAATCGTCCGCTTCCGCAGTGGGTTGATTTCTTATTTCAACCTCTTGAGCGGATGTTTCAATGAATCCGAATGCCAGCGGTTTGCCGGGCCGCATGCGGATGCGCCAGAAGTCGATGTCACCTTCCGCGCCCAACACGTTGCGCACCAGATCGTAGTCGCCCATAGAGACGCCGCCAATGGTCACAATCAGGTCGCAATCGTGGCAGGACTGCAAGGCCTGACGGATTTCCGCCACCGTGTCGCCGACTACGGGCAAGCGGCGCGGGATGCCGCCATACGCCGTAACCAGCGCCTCCAGGGCGTGCGCCGCGCTGTTGCGCACTTGCCCCGGCTGCAGGGGTTCTGCGATATCCACCACCTCATCGCCGGTGGGGATGACGGCTACCATGGGCCGCCGATACACCGCTGCCTGCGTCTTGCCCAGGGAGGCCATTACGCCAATCTCGGCAGGCCGAATGCGCTTGCCCCTCGCCAGCACCTGCTCGCCCACTTTGATGTCCTCCGCCCGAAAGCGCACGTTGTCCTGAAACTCGGGCGGCAGCAGGATGCCGACGGTGGCGGGATCACCGCTCGCGCCGGGCGGCGTGCCGAACTTCGCCCAATCGGTGCGGTCGGTATCCTCGAATGGCACCACGGCGTCGCTGCCCGGCGGCACCGGCGCACCGGTCATGATGCGCACCGCCTCGCCCGGCCCCAGCGGATTGGTAGGAACGGAACCGGCGGCCAGGTCGCCAACGACCCGCAAGTGCACGGGCTGCGTCTCGCTCGCCGCCTGCGTGTCTGCGAAACGCACGGCGTAGCCGTCCATGGCCGAGTTGTCGAATGCCGGCACGTCTTCCGCGCTAACTACGTCCTCCGCCAGCACGCGCCCGAACGCATCCAACAAAGTTACCGTCTCAGTCTCGAGCACAGCAAACTGGGAGACGATGCGCGCAAACGCTTCCTCGACGCTGAGCATGCGGTCTTCGGGCATTGTTTTCTTGTGCCTTCCGGTTGGGCTATGGGTGACACCGACTTCGTGAAACGATGCATCTCGCAATGGGCGATGGCCTACCCGCGCGTTGGTCTTCTAAGGCGTGCCGAGATCTCATTGCCGCAATCGATTGGGCAATGCGCGAAAAGCTCCGCACTGAACCGCTCTTTACACGAGGCGGGGGGCAAGCCCCCGCGCTACGGTAATGCGGCCACGAGGCCGGTGGACAAGCCCCCGCGCTACAGTAATGCGGCTACGAGGCCGGTGGACAAGCCCCTGCGCTACGGTAATGCAGCCACGAGGCTGGGGGACAAGCCCCCGCGCTACAAGCAAGAGACCTTTCAAGGTGTCACGGATTGAGCGCTGTTGCGCCAATGTTCCCGAAACTCTTGGGTTCGACCGAAACGCGCTGCCCTTTACCCTTGCAGGTTGAAGACCACCAGCTTCAGGTCGGTCATTTCTTCAATGACGAACTTGGGGCCTTCGCGACCCATGCCGCTTTCTTTCACGCCGCCGAACGGCATCTGGTCGGCGCGGTAGCGTGACGTATCGTTGATCATCAACGCGCCGATGCGCACCTCCTTGGCGGCTTTCCAGGCGGTTTCCAGGTCATTCGTGAAAATGCCGCCCTGCAGGCCGTAGCGTGAGTCGTTTGCCAGGGCAATCGCCTCGTCTATGTCGTCAAAGACCGTAACCGTAACTGCCGGGCCGAAGAGCTCGTCTTTGAAAATCTGCATATCGGAGCGTACACCGCTAACCACGGCCGGTGAGACAAACTGGCCCTCGCGCTCGCCACCACAGAGCACATTCGCGCCGTCCGCAGCCGCTTCTTTGAAGCAAGCCTCGACGCGCTCGGCGGCGCTCAGCGTGACCATGGGACCCACGTCGGTGTCGTCTTCGTAGGAGGGCCCTACCTGCATCTTCTCAACGTGCGGCACCAGCGCCGCGAGAAATTCCCCCTCCACGTCGCGATGTACCAGGATGCGCTGGGCGGAAGTGCACACCTGGCCGGCGTTCATGTAGCCGCCTTGTGCGACCGCATCGGCAGCTACGGCCACGTCGGCGGTCTTATCTACAATCACGGGTGAGTTGGCGCCCAATTCCAGGGTGGCGCGGCGCAGTCCGATGCTATTGCGCAGATGCCTGCCGACCTCCGGTGAACCGGTGAACGAGTACATGGCAAAGCGCTCGTCTTGGATGAGCCACTCGCCGACGGTCGCGCCGCCGCCGACTATCAGATTCAGGTGACCCGGTGGCAACCCGGCGTCGAGAAACGCCTGGCAGATCTTCGCTGCCGTGACCGGCGTGGCGCTGGCGGGCTTGAGCACCACCGTGTTACCGGCCGCAATTGCGGGCGCGATCTTATGCGCTACAAGAATGGCGGGGAAGTTGAACGGAGAGATGCAGCAAATCACGCCAATCGGCTGGCGCAGCGTAAAGGCCAGGCGGTCCTCCGATCCTACCGCGGCCTCTACCGGAATCTGCTCACCGTGGATGCGCTTCGCCTCTTCCGCCGCGACCAGGATTGTGCTGGCGGCGCGGGAGACTTCGATGCGCGCCTCTTTGATGGGTTTTCCGCCTTCCATGCTCATGTGGTAGGCGATGTCCTCGACGCGCTCCAGGAGAAGCTGTGAGACCTTGTGGAGGATTTCATAGCGTTGGTAGGCGGAAAGCTCTTGCTTGTCATACGCGCGCTGCGCCGCTTCGATGGCAGCGTCAATATCAGCTTGTGTCGCTTCCGGCAGCGTCGCGAACACATTGCCGTCGTTGGGGCTGCGTACTTCCAGTAGCTTGCCGTCGCGCCGTTCGATCCACTCGCCGTCGATTAGCAATCCGAAATGCTTCGGTTCTGTCGTAACCGCCATAGTTTTCGTTCTCCTTAAATTGCCTTGTGTGCTTTGTGCGTATTCCATATCACCATAGCATAGGCTTTCGTATTCGTACACGCGGATTTGGAGGTGAGAAATCGTGATGTTGTGTCGCCTGAGCTTGTGGTAACAGTGCTATGATGACCGTGATCGGTTACCGCTAGTCGCAGGTACCCACTGTAGGTGATACGACGAATTATGTTATTGACATAACAGCCATTCGGCCTAGGAGGATTTGCTCGTGCCACTGCTTCCGTACAAGGGCGTAATGCCGCGTGTGGGCAAGAATGTCTTTATCGCGGAAAACGCCTATGTGATAGGAGACGTAGAACTCGGCGACTACGCCAGCGTGTGGTATGGAGCAGTCTTGCGGGGTGACTTTGCGCCCATCGTCATTGGACCGCATACGAGCATCCAGGAAAACTGCGTGGTGCACACCGACCATGGCTGTCCGTCCAAGGTGGGTTCCCATGTAACTACCGGTCACACTGCCGTCATTCACGGCGCGACTGTGGGCGACCATTGCATCGTGGGCATGGGCGCGCTGCTCCTCAACGGCGCAACAGTGGGCCCCGAGAGCATCGTGGGCGCGGGGGCAGTGCTTGCCGAGGGCAAAGAGTTTGCCGCTCGTTCATTGATTCTCGGCGTGCCCGGCAAGGTGCTGCGGGAGGTGACTGACGAGGAAATAGAGCGCATCTACTGCAATGCCGAGACCTACCTGGGCTACGCTCGCGAGTACCTGCTAGCGCGGGGCGAGTATGAGGCAGAGGAGTAGCTACAGGGCAGTCTCTGCGGCCCCACTGTCCCACTTGTTTAAGCGCATGAGGCCGACTGATGATGGAGGGACCATGCCGCTCAGGGTTTGCTTAGCGAACTGCGATTCCTGCGGCCGACGGCGCATTTGGAACCGCACTACCGGTCTAATCTGTTTCAGATTTTACCAGGGGTTTGCCGCAGTGAGGGCAGGCGTCCGGTTCGCTCCGGCGTTTATCCATTTCCCGCGCGAAGCCGGAGGCCAAAATACCGGCGGGCAACGCAAACATGCCGACCCCCATGATGGCTACGATCGCGCCCAGGAATCGACCCAGCGGCGTAATCGGATAGGCGTCGCCGTACCCAACAGTTGTCAAGGTGGCCACGCCCCACCACATTGCCGACGGAATGCTCGAAAATATCTCAGGCTGCGCGTCGTGTTCGACAATGTAGAGAAAGCTGGAGCCAATAATGAGCAACACGCCGGCAACGAATAGCGCCACCAGCAACTCGGCGCGTTCGCTGCGCAGCACTTTCCCGAAAATCCGCATCGACTCTGAATAGCGGCTCAGTTTCAAGAAGCGCAGGAGACGGAAGAAGCGCAAGGCCCGGATCATGCGCAGGTCAATTGCCAAGAACATGGGGAGATAGAACGGCAAGATGGCCAGCAAGTCTACGATAGCAGGCCATGAACCGGCAAACTTCAGCCGGCCCATGATTGGATGCGCGTAACGCTCATCCTGGGTGCACGTCCAGAGACGCAGCACGTACTCGACTGAAAACACCGCAACCGAGAACACCTCGAAGAAGAGAAAGATGGGCGCGAATTGCGCGGCCAAGTCATCCACAGTCTCCAAGATGACTGCGAGCACGTTAAAGGCGATCAAGACAAAGAGAAAGAGGTCGGTGACGCGGCTGGCCGAGTCGTCCGGGTGGGCGACCTCAAGTAATTCAAAGATTCTTTGCTGAATGCGTTTCATGTGTTTTGGCTTTCTTGGTGGTTAATGCGCCACGTTGTGCGAATTTACTATCGCGAGTTGCGCGCGCGCATTATTTTCCGCAGAGGTCGCCGCGACCGAGAAGCTCTTTGTGCGTTCGGGTGACACTTGATTTGCGTAGTGTCGTGTATACTTTTCCCTGGATACCACCAATTATCTCGCGATTCTTGAAGTCTTTCTGGAGGTCTTGGTCGTTCGTAAAGAGCAGACGCGCTCCGCTTACTTTCGCGAGAGCAAGTACATGCTCATCATCCGATTTGCAGATCATCTGATTTTGCAGCTCTTGGGCCGCAGTGTCCACTTCCTGATCGGGGATATCTATCGCATTTCCGCCTAACAGAAGTAGATCAAGCAACTTCTGGAAATTTTCGGATTGGCTAAGCTCATGGCGGAGTCTACCGCCGATGGCGAGCTTGCCTTTCCCTTTTTCCAGCCAATCTAAGAAGTGTGATCCTGCTTCTGATTGGTTGTCTCCGAAGACCTCGTGCCTAACATTAGTGTCGATGATTGCGCACATTATATGCCGATAGAGCGGCGCATCTCAGCCATAAAAAACTGTCGGTAACCCGGAGGAGCATCCAAGACGTTTCCGTTCTTGTCCAAGCCGAGTGAGTGAATGGTCACGTCAAGTTCGCCCGGCTCGAAATATAGAATTGAAACATCTTCCGGCTTGAGATCGGTCTTCTTGTCGCGGATGTCCATCCGCACACGATTGAGAATGTAGTCGCTGTGAGTTTCGACGATGAGTTGGCGCTTCGGACCGGCTAGGCTGCAAAAGAGGCTGCCGAGGGCGGCTTGCGCGCTGGGATGCAGATGCACCTCCGGTTGTTGGAGTAGGAACATTGACGGGGCATCCTTGCGCAGCAATTCTATAAGCAGCGGCAGCGCTTGGCTTACACCGTAGCCAACGTCGATCAGGTTCCTCTTGCCACCTTTCAACCGGCGACCAAACTTACGTACTTGCACCTGGAATGGCGAGCCTTCGGCCTTGTCAAGCAACTTGATGTAGAATTCATCAAACAGTCCCGATTCGCGGCCAAAATCTTCCAGATTGCCCTTTAGTTGCCCCCATCCCTTCTTGTCACGGCGGGAAAGATTGGCGATGTAAGTGGGTATGTACTCGCCTTCTGGGTCACGTGAGGGCAGTGTTGGATCATACGTGCGTCTAGGGCGCGAACGTACTGGCGCGCCAGCAAATGGACGGCTCTGACTAACAAAACCCTCCTCAAATATAGTTGAAATAGCTGAATCAACTTCATTCAACTCACGGAGAGTATCTTTGTGTGCGATGATCTTTTCTCTTGTGTCAATATCTGCATGATCAGACTTATCTGGAGAACTAAGTTCAGCAAGATCCGTGAAATGCTCCGTCATCCTCCTCATGAAAGTCAGTCCCCCATCATACAAGAACGGCTTTTCGTCAACTACTTGCTCCGATGTGAACGAAGGCGTTGTGTACCGGGTCAAGAAAACGCCGTCATCTTGTCTTTGTGCTTCAAATTGCAGGCTTTTCCACCCGATAACTCTTTTGGTCGGGAAGGGAGCACCATGGAGTTCTCTGAATGTGATATTGAAACACATCTCTTTAGCTAGCCTAAATCCCGCTTCGAACGAATCGAGATTATCACTCCGCCGGCCCCGGTCGTGCACGATGTTTCGAAAAGAGCCCTGATCGAAAGGTTCCTCGCGGAAGTTGGGAACTAAATTAGGAATTGCAACATCCCATAGTGCGCGAATGAGCGCTAGGAAAGAGGTCTTACCGGTGCTATTCTCACCCACAAGCAGTGTCAGCGGGGCCAAGCGCGCTGATTGCTTTTCTCGGAAGCAGCGATAGTTTTCGAGAGTTATGCGATCCATGGTTGGATTCTATCAATCGCATGTATGGCTTACAAGGTTCATAGCGCAAGTTCCCGCCTTGACGCGCACAGGTCGCTGTGCAAACATAGTAGGCGTTCCCCTGCTGTAAGTGAAGCACCCCCCCTGTTTTCATGTCCTCTCAAGAGACACCGCCCGATCCGCCGTTAAAGCTCTTCTCATTGCGAGAAGCGAATGCCCTCTTGCCGCGCATTGCGGCAACTGTCACCCGACTCCAGGAGATCTTCGTCCAATTCAAGGAGTACGCAGAGGGACAGTCGTACCCTACCTCACTGCTGCGCAGCAACGGCTACCCCCCACCCGCGTCTGGATCATCCTTGCCCTCGTTGCGCAAAGTCCAAGCCCTGCGCGCTGAGGCGGAGTCGCTGATAAAGGAAATCGTTGAGCAAGGCGTTACGCTGAAGGACATCGAGCAAGGGCTGATTGATTTCCCTGCGGAACGCGATGGCCGTGTTGTCTATCTGTGCTGGAAGCAAGGCGAGGACGAAATCCGCTTCTGGCATGAGTTAGACACCGGTTTCGCGGGCAGGCAACCCCTCTAGGAGACCTTTGCGATACCTCTTTCCCCTGGAGGGGAAGGTGAGATGGAGGTGAAATGGATTGACATGATGCTAATTATAGATGTACAAGCGCTTCTGGATTCCGGCGAAAGCCGGAATGACGGAGTTATGCAAGGGTCTCTCTAGGGAAAGATGGCGCCAACCGCCCTATGAAGATTCTCCGTCGACTTCTTGCAGCGTCGTTTAAGCACCGTCGCGTAGCGCTGCTTGCCTATGGGGCGTGGCTGATTAGTACCGTCTTGAGTCTTGTCGCACCCACACTCTTTAAGGAAGTCATTGACAACGGATTGGTGAAGGGCGACCTGCGCTTCATCGCCGCGATGAGTGGCGTGATTGTTGCGGTTGCCGTTCTCGCGGCGCTATTCCTCTTTGGGAAAGCCTTTTTCACTGCCGTTACCTCCCAGAAGACCGGATACGATCTGCGCAGGCAGCTCTATGACCACTTGCAGCACCTCTCGTTTGGATTCCACGACAAGATTCAAGCCGGGCAGATGATTTCGGTCGCATTGAGCGATATTGAATTGGTCCAGGGCTTTGGCACCCAGGCCATCATCAATATCCTCGACACCTTTCTCCGCTATCTCATGGTGTTGGCCATCATGTTCTTGCTCAGCGGGGAGCTCGCCCTCTGGTCGCTGCCACTGCTTCCCATCCTGGGTGTCATTGCCTGGTTTTACCACAAAAAGGTGCGCCCGGAATACTCCTGGATCCGGCAGCAGCGCGAGCAGGTGGTCATAGCGTTGGAAGAGGCAATCAACGGCGCCCGCGTAGTAAAGGCCTTTGCGCGCGAGCCGCACGAGAGACAGAAGTTCGAACGTGAGGGGCGCGAGCTCGTGCGCCTCATGATGCGCGCGGTCAGCCTCAACGCGACGTTTGGACCCATGATGAACATGGTAGCAGTCTCCGGCGTTGTCATTGTGCTTTGGCTGGGAGGGCGCCTCGTGATAACCGGCGAGTTGTCAATCGGCGCGCTCGTCGCCTTCGTGAGTTACTATCAAATGCTCGTGCAGCCGACCCAGCAACTCCCGAGCATCATGGATAGTATCGCGACCAGCATTACGAGCGGCGAGCGCCTCTTCGGCGTGGTGGACACGCGTTCGCCGGTGCGCGATCGGACCGGCGCCCATGACCTGCCGCCAGTTGAGGGAAATGTGGCGCTGGAAAACGTCACATTTGAGTATGAGCGCGGCCAACCCGTCCTGCACGAAGTCGAAATGGAAGCTGCGCCGGGCAAGATGGTTGCGATAGTGGGGCCGACTGGCAGTGGCAAGAGCACGTTGTTGTATCTCATAGCGCGGTTCTATGACGTGCAGCAGGGCGCAGTAAGGTTAGACGGTCACGATGTGCGCGACGTGACGCTCAAGTCGCTGAGAGAGCAAATTGGGGTCGCATTGCAGGAGCCACTGCTGTTTTCCGAAACCATGGCGAATAACATAGCGTATGGCCGCCCCGACGCCACTATGGATGAGATCATTGCCGCTGCCAAAGCGGCCCAAGCCCACGACTTTATCATGGAGTTTCCCGAGGGCTATCAGCACCGCATCGGAGAGCGGGGCGCGGGCCTGTCGGGAGGCCAACGCCAGCGCACGGCATTGGCGCGCACCTTGCTCCTGCGCCGCCCCATTCTCATGCTGGATGACGCTACTGCCAGTGTCGATACGGAGACGGAATTCAGAATTTATCAGACTCTTAAGACGTATATGCAGGACTGTACGACGTTGGTGGTTGCGCAGCGGGTATCGACCATCAAAGATGCGGACCAAATTCTTGTTATGGAGGAAGGCCGCATCGTGGACCGGGGCACGCATGCGGAGTTGCTCACACGGGAAGGGTTCTACTCGCGCATCTACGATATCCAGCTTAAGGACCAGGAACGAACGGCGGCGTTGGCGCGTGAGGCCGGGCTAGGCGGGAGAGACAGTGGAGCCGCCGATGTCTGAACGGGAGCGACAAACATCCCGCGGTCCTACTGACGGCTCCAGCCCCTCGCCCCAGCCTTCTCAGAAATCGCTTGACGGACAGGCGGAAGTCTCCGGTGAATTCGACTTCAAGATTATTGCCCGTTTGCTTGGTTACACTACAGGATTTCGCCTGCAAATTGCGGGCGCAGTTGCTGTCACGCTCGTCAATACCGTGGCGAGTGTCCTCCGACCGTACCTGCTCAAACTGGCTATCGATGGGCCGCTGACCAACGGCGACCTGCGTAGTTTGGATATACTTGTCGTTCTCTATCTGGCGGCCGGCATTATTCTGTTCGGCGCTTCAGGAGCGCGGCAATGGATTATAAGCTGGCTCGGCCAACAGTTGCTCTTCACACTGCGCCAAGACCTCTTCAGACACCTGCAGCGACTTTCCCTACGCTTCTATGACCAGAACCGCGCCGGCAGCGTCATTACGCGCATAACCAGCGACGTGCGGGACATCAGTAGGCTTGTGACGAACGGAATCGTGAGCACCTCAAGCGATCTCTTCGTGTTGATTGGCATACTCTTTGTAATGCTGTACATGCATTGGCAACTGGCGCTGCTCACGTTCATCATCGTCCCCGGATTGGCCGCAGTGGCCTTCTACTTCAAGGGCAAGTCGCGCAAGGCGTGGCGTGTCGCCCGGGAAGACCGCAGCGTGATGAATGGTAACTTTGCCGAGAGTATCCTGGGTGTGCGTGTAACTCAGGCGTATTCTCGGCAAGCGGAGAATCTACAGCGGTTCATGGACCTGAGCGATCGCTATGTTGGCTCGACACTGAAGGCCCAGGGCCTAACGGCGGCCTTTTCGCCGACTGTGAGCATCATAAACGCCATCGCTATCGTGATAATTATCTGGTTCGGCGGCGTGGCTGTCGTCCAGGGCAGCATTACGCTTGGTATTGTGGTTGCGTTTCTGACGTATGTGCAGCGGTTCTTCCAGCCGCTGCAGAGCATGTCGTCTCGCTTTAACCAGATGCAGTCCGCCATGGCGGCCAGTGAGCGCGTCTTTGCGTTGTTGGACCAGAAACCCGACATTCTGAATGCGCCTGATGCGAGACCGCTGCCTGCGGTTCGGGGTCAGGTGACGTTTGACAACGTCGTCTTTGGCTACGATCCGGATACGCCTGTCTTGCACGGCATCAGCATGAATGTAAAACCGGGAGAATTGATCGCGATTGTCGGCCATACCGGCGCGGGAAAGACCTCAATTATCAACGTCCTCTGCCGCTTCTATGACATTCGCTCTGGCGACGTGACTATTGACGGGCACAGCATAGGCCAGGTAACGATTGAGAGCCTGCGCGACCAGATTGGCCTCGTGCTGCAGGAACCATTCCTATTCTCCGGCACGGTCAAGGAAAACATCCGGTACGGAAAGCTCGACGCATCAGATGAGGAAGTCATGAATGCGGCCAAAGCGGTAAGTCTCCATGATTTTGTAGAGGCGCAACCATTTCGCTACGAGACCCTCGTGGGCGAGCGCGGAACGCAGCTTTCCATCGGCCAACGGCAATTGCTCTCGTTTGCGCGGGCGCTCATTGCCGATCCCCGCATACTCGTCTTGGACGAAGCCACCTCCAGTGTGGATACCGAGACGGAGCAGCAAATTCAGGAAGCGCTGAAGGTGCTTATGCAGGGCCGCACGAGTTTCGTGATCGCTCACCGCTTGTCCACAATCCAAAACGCCCATCAAGTGATTGTGATGGACAAGGGAGAGATAATCGAGCAAGGCACCCACGAGGAGTTGCTGCGGCAGCGAGGCGACTACTTCCAGCTCTATACGATGCAGTTTGCCGACCAGGAATAGGACGTCCAGAGCGCGCCGGCTGCGAGAAGCCTTCAGCCCTGACCTCGCGGGCGCAACGAAATGCTAGCGTGGGCGGCGCCTTTCGAATCCAAGCCCTCATATCCGGCCTTGAGCAACTCAGGATGGGCTATCCTCGCCATCTCTCTGGCGCTTCTGCAGCAGTCCAAGAGCAAGCAGAGCGAGCAAGGTGAGCGGCACGAGTCCAGTGATACCGAG
This sequence comes from Chloroflexota bacterium, assembly GCA_965207135.1. Taxonomy (GTDB): domain Bacteria; phylum Chloroflexota; class UBA11872; order VXOZ01; family VXOZ01; genus VXOZ01. The sequence continues at coordinate 1,358,543 of OZ242272.1, forward strand.
CGGGGCGCGAATGAGCGAGTTTGTGTCCTGCAAGAGGAGCAGCGGTAAGCCGGCGACGGCGTTGAGTAGTCCGTGGCCGAACGCGGCAGCCAAAACACTGCCTGCTACCAGTCGCAGCCACGTAAGGATGACACTCCAGCCAACGGTGAACCAGACCATGAGTAGCGCGCCTGCTAGCGGGAATCCGGGATAGTTGTACCCCATGAAGATGGCTGGGGCGTGCCACACACCCCAGATTAGGCCGATGAGGATGCTCGCGCGCGCCATGCCAAGCGGCGCCATCTTCGCCAAGAGGAAGCCGCGCCACCCAAGTTCCTCACCAAGCGTAAAGAGGCTGTTGAGGACCGCCGCTAAGGTAAAAGCAACGACGATATTGATGAATGTCACTAAGATCGGATCGTCGAAGGGATAGGGTTGGTCGACAAGCTCGCTCCGCAACGGTTCCAGCGTTGCATTGACTTCCTGGAAACCGAGGCCGACACTCAGACCCATCGCCGCGATGAGAAAGAGCAGTACAAACAGGTAGATGCTCGCGTAGCGTTCGAGATTGCCGCGGCGCAGGCCGAGTTCGCGCCGGGACATAGGAGTTATATACCGGCTGCAAATGATCGCGGCGATGCCCGGGCACCACATCGCTAGCAGCGAGCCGGCGGTGAACGCTAGCAAATTCTCCATGCCGCCCAGCAGATAGACAAGCGCCCACACTCCCCACGAGAGACCGAACGCAACGGCGATGAAGATCCCAATGCTGCGCCACTCCAAGGCCGAAATGGCGAGGGCCTGTGCCGGTTGCGGCGCGGAAGGCGCGCTTGGACGCATGGTGTGGCTCCTTAGCGCTGCAGGATAGCAGCCCGCTCGATGGACTTGCCCTGCCACTCCACGGATATCATCGGCCATTCAGCAGAGGCAGCAGAGAGCACTTCAATGCCTTCCGCGGTAACGAGAGTCGTATCCTCGCTCTTTACGCCTGCAATGCTCGGATTCCATGCGAAGGCTTGGTTTAGTTGCACGACTTCAGTGCTCGCCGGGGACGCTTTGTAGTCGCGCGACTCGTAGCCACAGGCGCCGCCCTGGTGGTGGAAACGCCACTCGTCCGCGTACCCCGCCTTTGCATACTCGTTAACGGCATCGGCAAAGATGTCGCTGGCAGGCCGGCCCGGTTCCGAGCCGAGGATGAAGGCCGCGTCAACTTGGGCGCAGGCAGCCGACTTTTCCTGGATTTCGGCAGGTATTGCACCAAAGTGCACAAAGCGTGTCACAGAGCAGATCAGGCCGTGCTGCCTGGCGCACAACACGAGCATGGCGTATTTGTCCAGTGTTTTGGCCGTTGGAATCGGGTGCCGGTACTTGAAGATGCGTTCGTCAGTCGCCACGAGTGTGAGAGCCGCTTGCAGGCCCCGGGCGATGGCTTTACCGGCTATTGTCCCAGCAATGGCATGCTCCGTCATGCCGGGCGCAATCGCGTGCGCGGCCTCCTCGAGAACTTGGGCGGCGGCCTGCCCCAAAGTGCGATAGCGTTCGACTTCATCTGGAAGAAGCTGGTAGCGCAGGCGCGCAATGTCACCGGTGAGTTTCTGAGCGCCGGGGATATCGCAGTCGCTGCCGGTGCGCTTGCCTTGGGCAACGGTATTCCAGTTGATTACTTGCGGCCGGTCAACGTGCCAATGCGGTGCTATGGGAGTCCATTCCGGCGGAATAAGACCCTCCTCGCCTTGAAAGCGGGGCATCTCTATCCGGTCCGCAACCAGTGCCTTCTCGTCAGGCGTGTAGATGAGGTGTGCGGCCGCATGCTCGCCAGCGATCATGATAAAGCCGTCGCGCCCACCGGTGGCCCAGGCGAAGTTTGCCAAGCGCCCGATCACCAATGCATCGAGATTCCGGTCGTCAAGGAATTGCGCGATGCGGTCGTGTTTGGCTTCGAGTTCCCCAGTCATGTGGATTTCCTCTCCCTGAAGTATGTCCAGTTGTTTGGGAAGCACTTGTTTGGCTGCTTCCGGTCGGCCTTTGGGATACGGAGAAGGGCGGCCAAGCCTCTCACACGTATTGTCGTATGAACGCACGCGCTTTCTCAAGGGCGCGGGCGCGGTGGCTGATGCGATTCTTGGCTGCGGCTGAAAGTTCCGCCATGGTCTGTCTGTGTGCAGAAAGGAAGAATAGAGGATCGTAACCGAACCCGCCGTCGCCCCGTGGCACTTCCGCAATGAAGCCCTCGCACACGCCACCCGCTTTGAAGAGAATCTCATTGTCCTTTGCCAGCGCCAGTTCACACCGAAAGCGCGCCTGGCGCTGCGGCCTTGGGACGCCCCTTAGTTCGTGAAGCAGCTTTGCGTTGTTTGCCTGCGCATCGCCTTGGGGGCCGCTGAAGCGTTTTGATAGCACTCCCGGCTTGCCGCCGAGGGCGTCGACTTCTAGTCCGGAATCTTCACCGAGCACCAGATGGGACGTCTGCACCGCAACAAACAAGGCCTTGTGTACAGCGTTCTCAAGAAATGTTGCAAAAGGCTCATCAGGAGGCAGCCTCAGGCCGAGAGCCGCAGCAGTTGCAAGTTCCACATCAACATTCTGCAAGAGCTCTCGGAGTTCTACCACCTTGCCGGGGTTGCCAGTTGCTAGGACGAGGTATGGTGTCTCGCGGCGTGTCAACGGGCGCTCCTTTGCGGTGTCACAAGCCCCGCCTTTTCAGATCGCACAGTTGGCTGGATGTATCAATGGGGAGTTGTTCGTCCAATGGGCGGAGAAAATGTGCGTTGCAGCCTTTGAACTGTGGCGCTTGCACAAGCTCCGTGCACGTCGCCTTGGATTGGCTGGACGCACGTGGCAAGCGGCGCAGCGAGAAGGACGATTCTGGTGGACGGCAAGCGGTCGAAAGAGATGGGTGCTCGCGCCGAAGGGTGGATGGGGCCAAGAAAACCTATGCCGCAGCGGAATCTAAGTTCTCACGTTGCTGTCCAGTCTCGTGCCCGGCCTGGAAAAACTCTTTTTCGCCTTGCGCCGGTCTACTGGGCAGGCCGCAGAATATGCCACACGCTGGCCAACTCTTGCTGGAGTTCGGTGCTGTGCTCAAGTTCCTTGTTTATTTTGTCGCACCCGTACATGACCGTGGTGTGGTCGCGGCCACCGAGAATCCTGCCGATTTCCGGCAGAGAAACTTGCGTTTCTTCCCGAATCATATACATTGCGATTTGCCGCGGGCGGGCGATGGACTTGTCTCTCTTTGGCCCAATGAGGTCGGCTAAGCGCACACGGTAATGGGTAGCAACGGCGTCCAGAATTTTCTCCGGCGTAAAGGCATTCTTGCCCACGTTGAAGAGAAGCTCGTCTAGGACTTCCATCGCCAGTTCTTGCGTCGGCACTTGGCCGCTCAGTTTCGCAAACGCCAGCAGCCGGGTGAGCGCGCCCTCCAGCTCTCTCACATTGCTCACTAAGTGGGTCGCTAAGAACTCAAGGACCTCGTCCGAAACTTCCGCATCTTCTTCCTCGGCCCGCTTGCTGAGAATTGCGATGCGGGTTTCCAAGTCCGGAGGTTGAATGTCCGCAATGAGACCCCACACAAAGCGGCTGCGCAAACGCTCCGTGAGCGTCTCGATGCTCTTTGGGGGCCGATCGCTGGAGAGCACAATCTGCTTGCCAAACTCGTGGTAGGCATTGAAAGTGTGAAAGAACTCTTCCTGCGTCTGCTCTTTTCCGGCTAGGAAATGTACATCGTCGATCAGGATAATCTCAGCGCTGCGGTAGCGGTCGCGGAAGTCATCGATTCGCTTGTTTTGAATTGCGCGAATGAACTCGTTCGTGAAAGTCTCACACGTTACGTACACGATGTGACAGTCCGGTCGAGTTTGCAGAACATAGTTGCTGATGGCATGCAGCAGGTGCGTCTTGCCCAAGCCTGCTCCGCCGTAAATGAACAGCGGATTGTACGCATCCGCTGGCCGTTCCGCTACCGCTTGAGCGCCTGCGGCAGCCAAGCGATTTCCCGAGCCAATCACAAAGCGATCAAAGGTGAACTTCGCATTCACCATGTTGCGGGTAATGGCGCCGCGAGACAGTTGCTTCTGGTCGCTCTGCGAATTAGTAGGCGTTCCAGCCGCTGCGCCCGCTGCAGGTGTGCCTTGACGCGTGTCTTCCGGGACAGACGAAGAAACCTCGTACACAACCGAGACCTCCTGTTGACAGAGGCGTGCCAGAATCTCCTGCACCAAGGTATGATAGTTCCGCTCGACCACTTCCTTCGCAAAAGTATGCGGTACGCCAACTCTGATGGGCGAGCTATTGGCATCGATGAGATGGGTGTTTCTTAACCAGGCAGCAAACTGACCTCGGGGTACCTCTAGTTCAAGTTCCCCTAATACAGTCTGCCAAAGCGTTCGGGGGTCAAAGTTAGACATTAAAGAAGGGGAAAGGGAGAGAGGCTATAACTCTATCAATATATGCTAGCAAATCGGTAGTCCACAGGCAAGCATTTGCCCGAGGGTAGCAGAGCTCCGTGGAAGGCCCAAATGGGGAGGTCGGATACCAGTCAGTTGTCGTGTCGGCACGTGGTTGCACAGTTAGCTTCTTGAGAAATAGTATTCTTCACCAGTGTTCTGTGAGCCCTTCACGGGGATCTTGGCGACAGTCCAAGGGGAATCTTAGGGTTGAATTTCACCACGGTCTCTGCCATAGTGAGATTAGGAAGTACGTCACTATGGATACGATGACAAGTCGAGAAAGAGGAAGCAATGGCAGAACCAATTGTGGTGACTGATGACAGTTTCACGAAAGACGTTACGGAATCCGCTCTTCCTGTAGTGGTCGACTTTTGGGCGTCTTGGTGCGGCCCGTGCAAAATGGTAGACCCAATTGTCAAGGAGCTCGCCGGCGAACTTGACGGTAGGGTCGTCTTTGCCAAAGTCAATACGGATGACAATCTGGAAACCCCGACGCGTCTGGGCGTGCAAGGAATTCCTACGCTCATCTTCTTCCGGAATGGCCAAGAGGTCGGCCGAGTCGTCGGCTTCCGTCCCAAAGCGCAGCTACTCAAAGCCATCGAAGCCGATTTGCTGCAGACAGCATCGTAGGTAGATTGCGAATATAAGCTCTCTGCGAAACCAAGAAGCTGGCTGGCTCTCGAGAACCAGCCAGCTTTTCTATTCCCGTCCCACGCGGGGGCGCGGGCAACTCCGTCGCCGGGACAGCCACGCGCACACGAGGCTTCGCCGTTTACTCTCCCTGCGCCACGTCTAGGATCATCGTGTGAATTAACTGTTCGACGGGTGCGAGATCGTCGGTAAAGGTCTGCGTTTCCACCGTAGTAAGCTCGCGGTAGTGTTCCGAAGTCACAGCCAGTACCAAACGCAGACGGTCGTCGACATCCTGACTCGCGAGTAGGGGTTGCACATTGTCCAAGAAGTCTTGTGGTGAGCTAGGCTGATTGGTTGCAATCACAATGCTGTTGATGGTTCCGGGAATGTCGATGATGAAGACGTTCGGAAATACCGACTTCATGTTGCCGGCAATCGTATGCACCAAACGAAAATCGGTCGACGTGCGCCCGACGTTGATCACCGCGACCCCGTTTGGCGTCAAGCGATCACGTACGTGCTGGAAGTACTCCTTAGTGGTCATCTGGAACGGAATGTACGGCTGCTGATACGCGTCCGTGCCGATCAAATCATACTTGCGGTCGTCGGTCATAAGGAAGTAGCGACCGTCCTGCACAACTACCTCGAGATTGGGTTCCGTCATATCGAAGTACTTGCGCCCAATCTCGGCAATTCTCGGATCGATTTCCACGCCGACGATGGCGATGGGACCGTAGATCTGCGTCATCTGCTTTGGCACCGTGCCTGCGCCAAGCCCAATCATGAGCACCTGCTGTAAATCCGAAGGCTCTACGTTGGGAGCAAAGTAGGGCGCCACCAGGTAGTAGTCCCAGGGTCCGCCGGTGAGCAGCCGCTCGGGATGGTAAATCGAGTGCGTCGCTTGGCCCTCGTTGAGTTCAAGGTGGCGCGTGCTATCGGCCAACTCAATGACACGAATGTAGTTGTAGGCCGATTCCGTTTCCTCGATTACTACGCCTCGCTCTGCGGGCTTAATCGTCACTTGAGGGACGACTGCCAAACCAATCACGATGACGAGGAACAGCATTGGATAGAGCTTGCGCCTGCCCAAAGCGATTATTGAGAGAACCAGGAGCGTGACCGCAAACGTGAGAAACGTGTTCCGTGTGCCGATGTTTGGGATCAAGACGAGCGTTGGCAAGAAAGCGCCAAGCAGGCTGCCTACTGTTGAGATGGCATAGAGTTTTCCTGCCACGCTCCCTGATTGCTTCACGTCGCCGTCTTCAAGGGACAACCTTATCGCGTACGGCGAGACGCAACCGAGCAATGTAATTGGGACGGCGAGCAGCAGCATTACCACCAAGAGCGAGCCCCAGAAGACTCCTAAGGAGTATGTGGCAAACGCCTCCTGCGAATACTGCAAGACCGGACGCGACACAAACGGCAACAATGCGATCAGCAACGCCGCCACCGCTGTGAGCTGGTAGAGAATCTCTTCGCGAGGGAACCGGTCTGCCAGACGACCTCCCAGGTAATAGCCCAATGTCAGATAGAACAGCACAAAGCCGATGACATTGGCCCAGACGAAGAGCGAGGTACCAAAGAACGGTGCGATCAGGCGGGAGGTGGCGATTTCCGTACCAAGACTGGATATGCCACCGACGAATACGATAAGAATCAGAAGTGTGCGCGATGTTCCCGACATGTTTGCTGCTCTAGCTCCTCCCTAGGCTGTCTGAGTGTGCTTATCCTGCGCGTTCTGGCGCAGCCAGATTGCGAGCAAGATGCCGGCGATCACAACGAGGATGCCGGTCACCTGTGCCTGTTTTAGTTCCCAGATGACTACTTCATTCAGTCGCCAAACGAAGATTATAACCTGTGCGAGGGAATATCCAACCAGATAGAGAGCGAAAACCATCCCAGGCGTACTGAAGCGGTGCCGCAACGGCCAGAGTATGGCGAAGAGGACGGCGTTGCCTAGAAGTTCATAGACTGCCGCGGGATGATATGCAACCGTTGTGCTGGGCGCGAATGTGGCGGGATGGGTGTAGAGAAACGCCCACGGTGCTTCAGAAGGGTAGCCGATGACATCGCCATTGACGATGTTGCCGATACGCCCCACCGCCTGCGCGGGCAACGCGAGCAGAGCCGCCGTATCCAGCACCGGCCAGAGCCGGATGTTGGCCCGCCAGCAAGTAACCAAGAGCGCGAGCACAACCCCAAAGATGCAGCCGTAGAAGGCCATCCCGCCTTCCCATGTGGCAATGATGCGCCAGGGTTGTTCAAGATACGGGCCCAGCGGCTGCTGAATTACATAGTACAGCCGCCCGCCAATGAAGCCCGCAATCGCTGCCGGCCAAAAGAGCGTATTGATTTGATCGTCGTTGATGCCGCACTGGTTGGCATACTTGCGAATAATCCACATACCTGCCACGATCCCCAGCACGTACATTAGCCCGTACCAGCGAAACGCGATCGGGCCAAGCTGGATCAGGACCGGGTCCAGGTGAATTGTTATGACTGAGGGCAATAGCATAGTGTTGGCTCTTGGCTCATCGCTCCGTGTGCGTCTTGCAGGGTCATCCGGTGGCTAATTCACTCACTGCACGCGCGAGGTTTCCGCCTTCGCGGGCGCGGCGCAAGTCGTGCAGGGCATCTTCGATTGCGGCCACTGTCTCCGCAACATCGTCTTCCGAGTGCGAATACGTGACGAAGTTACAGCCCCCTCGCCGTATGAGCACCCCGCGCTGGGCACACCCTGCGAGCAGAAAGTGCCACATGAGCGCATCCTCTTCGGCATCTACGGCATCGAGAAAACGCTCGCCGCTCAATGGCGCCAAGCCAAAGGCTTCAAGCGCCACTCCGGTTCGGCGAGCCGCGCCGTTGATGCCGTCCTTCAGCAGTTCTCCAATACTGTGGAGGTGCTCATGGACGTTGTGCGCCCGCATGACCTTCATTGTAGCAACCGCGGCGGCCAGCGACAGAGCTTCTCCCCCGTAGGTAATGCTGATCATGCAGTCCGCGGCCGTGCGCATCACCTCTTTGCTGCCGACAACGGCGGCCAGCGGCATGCCGTTGGCCGTAGCCTTGGCAAACGTCGCCAGGTCCGGGGTCACGCCAAAGAACTCCTGCGCTCCGCCCATGGCCAGACGGAAACCGGTGACAATCTCATCATAGATCACGAGCGCGCCTTTGCGGTGCGCAAGGTCGTTGAGATCCTGCAGATAGCCCGGCTCCGGCTCTTTGCCGAGGGAGGCCGCATCCAAAATCACAGCCGCAATCTTGCCGTCGTAGGTGTGAAAGAGGTCTTCCAGGTGGTTTAGGTCGTTATACCGAAACTGCTGTACATACGATTCCAGCGCAACTGGAATGCCACCGTCATTGCGACTTGCATTCCAACCGTCCGACCAACCGCGATAGCCGTTGTTCAGGATAATCTCGCGCTTGGTGTGGGCGCGGGCGATGCGTGCCGCCGCATTGTTCGCCTCGGCGCCGCCCTTAAGGAAACGCACCATTTCGGCAGCCGGCACGGCAGCGATGAGGCTATCCGCCACCTCTACTTCGAGCGGCGACAACAAGCCATAGATGATGCCTTTGCTCAGTTGCTCGGCAATGGCGGCATCAACTTCGGGGTAGGAATAGCCGAGAACGATTGGGCCGAGTCCGTTTACGTAGTCTATGTATTCGTTGCCGTCTATATCCCAGATGCGCGAGCCATTGGCGCGAGACGCGTAGATGGGGTAGGCGCCATATGCATAGGCACCCGGACGCTTGCTACTTGTCTGGGAACCACCCGCAATTGCCTCTTCAGCGCGAGCGAAGAGCTCCAAGGACTCAGTGAATCGTACGACTGTCTTCTGTGCCATAGCCGACTACTCCTTATCCATGATTGGAATTTCAGCGGCTGTTTCGCGCGGGTAGCCGTTCTCCACCCAGTATCCGTGTTCGGTCAGTTTCCTGTAAGTTTCCGGCCGGCGGTGCTCCCACATCTTCTCCCGGAAGTTCGCCTCGCCTGAGGCGCCCATGCTGCGTACGATGCGGGGACGGTCCAAGTCAATTTCAGCCACCGCAGTGCCCCAGTAGCGTCCCAAGTCCGCCAGGAAGATGCCGTCGGGACCGATGACGCTGCTCCGATTGAGGCACATGCCGGGCATCCAGGGCGCGTCTCCATCGATGCCGTTATTCACGGGACAAACGTACACGCAATTGTCTATTGCCCTTGCTGCAATAACGGCTTCCCAGCCAACCTCGCCGTACATGCTATACACCGTGGGATGGAAGATGATCTCAGCTCCCTGCAGGGCGAGCACGCGAAAGCCCTCTGGAAAATTCACGTCGTAGCAAATCGTTATGCCGATCTTGCCGAAATCGAGATCGAATACCGGCCAACCTCGTCCCGGCACAATGCCCCATTCGTCGCTCTCAACCTCCGTGAGGTGCACTTTCTGATAGCCGCCGAGATAGCGGCCGGTGCGGTCGAATACCATCGCCAAGTTGCGGCGTTCACCTTCCTCGATGGCGAGAATTGGCGCAACGACGTTGATGCCGTAGCGCTGCGCGACGTGCGACATGCGCGTGAAGGTTGGGCCGCCCGGAACGTCTTCGAACCAATTCTGCGCCATGCCGGCCCGGCTGATACCCTTCACGTTGAAGACTTCAGGCAGGCAGGCGATATCAGCCTGCTGCTCCTTGGCACGCACGATGAGGTCTTCGGCAATGTCTAGGTTGTGCGCGTGTATTTCCGCATCGGAGCCGTCCGGAACGCGTATCGGCGTGGAACAGACAGCTACCCGAACAGTCCGGGGCATTCAAACCTCCTTGGAATGCATCCAAGCACTAGTCTACAGTACTAGAGAGCGCATCGCATGTCACCTCGTACTCTTGCTGAACGAGGGTGACAGCGAGCTTGACGGCAGGATGGTGGTTTGTCACCATCGTCCTGTCCCCTCAAACGCTCCCCAAGCGCAATTCAAGTCGACGAAGAGTAGCAGATTAGGTATCAAGTGAGCAAGAATAGACGTCTCAGAGAGGTAATCTCCTACTTCTTCGTACTGGGCTGCGTGGCGTTTGGCGGACCGGCCGCGCACGTCGCCATGATGCACCGCGAGTTGGTGGATCGGAAGCAGTGGCTCACCGAGCAACAATTCGTCGACCTGTGGGCGGCTACCAACCTCATCCCCGGCCCGAATTCCACGGAGATGGCCATCCACATCTCGTCGCTGCGCAGTGGCTGGCGCGGCCTCATCGGGGGTGGCATTGCCTTTATTCTGCCCGCGGCGCTGATGGTCACCGTTCTGGCTTGGGCCTACACCGAATTCGGGCACTTGCCACAGGTTTCGTGGATACTCTATGGCGTAAAGCCGGTCGTCATTGCGATTGTGATTCACGCGTTGATTGGGTTGCTGGGTACTGCCTGGCGCAACATACCGCTCGCTGCCCTGGGCCTGGCCGCAGGCGCGTTAGCGCTTCTGGGCGTCAATGAACTGCTCGTACTTTTTGGGGGCGGTGCGCTAGCGGCAGTCGTTGTAAACGGACTGAAGAAACTGCGTGGCGAAATCGGAGAAAGCAGTCTGCTTGCGCTGCCGCTTGCCTCTCTCGGCGGATTCTCGCCCTTGGCCAAGCCGGTCTTGGCGATCCCGGCCGCCTTGCTCGCGCCGATTGCCGCGCCGTTTGGCCTCGGCCAGCTCTTCTTGACCTTTCTCAAAATCGGCGCCGTGCTGTACGGGAGCGGCTATGTGCTGCTGGCGTTCCTGCACGGTGACTTCGTCGAGGGGCTCGACTGGCTCAGCGAAGACCAACTGCTCGACGCAGTTGCCGTGGGACAACTAACGCCGGGTCCGCTCTTCACCACCGCGTCTTTCGTCGGCTACCTCATCGGTTACGAGAATCTTGGGTCAGTCCAAGGGGCATTGCTTGCGAGCGGACTGGCAACTGTGGGCATATTTCTGCCGTCATTCCTCTTTGTCGCAGCCGTAAATCCACTGGTCCCAAAAATGCGCAATTCACAGATCTTTAGTTCCTTGCTGGATGGCGTGGTGAGCGCGGCAATGGGACTGATGGGTGCGGTAGCGGTGTTTCTCGGTCAAGCGGCCTTTGTGGACATTCCCACCGTGGCCGCGGGCGGCATCGCGTTAGTGCTGCTCTGGCGCACCAAGATCAACTCAATCTGGTTGGTGCTTGGCGGCGCAGCGTTCGGTGTGGCGGTGCAGCTTGCGCTGCCGTATGTCTTGCCTTAGGCAGCTACCTCGTGAGCGCCTCCGCCAGTTGAGTGTTAGAATGGTGGCAAGTCAGCAGCCAATGAGGAGTCAGCAATTATGCAGCAAGTTGTGCTCGGAAACTCCGGGATTGAAGTCTCCCGACTGTGCATCGGCACCGGTACAGTTGGTTGGAGCGGTTCTTCAAATCAGACGCGGAAACTTGGCACCCAGGGACTGATCGACCTCTTGTGCTATGCCTATGATTCAGGTGTCCGCTTTTGGGATACCGCCGATCAGTACGGTTCACATCCGCACGTGCGCGAAGCGTTACGCATGTTGCCGCGCGACCAAGTCGTGATTACGACCAAGACAACGTCGCGGACCCCCGCTGAAGTGCGCGGAGACGTGGAGCGCTTCTTGGGCGAGCTTGGCACTGACTACGCGGACATTGTGCTCCTGCACTGCCTCACGGAGCACGACTGGACGACCCGCTACGAGGACAGCATGGCGGCGCTCTCACAGTGTAAGGACGAGGGCCTGATCCGCGCGGTGGGGGTTTCCTGCCATGACTTTGCGGCCTTCAAGCTGGCGGCTGTTACCCCCTGGGTGGAGGTGGTGCTTGCGCGCATCAACTATGCCGGCGTAATCATGGACGCTTCGCCCGAGGAGGTCATTCCCGTTATGGACCAAATGTCGGCGAACGGCAAGGGCATTTACGGAATGAAAGTCTACGGGGCAGGCAAACTCCTAGACGATCGGCGGCGCGCCCTCGAATATGTGCTCAATCTATCCAGCGTTGACGCGGTCGTACTGGGCATGGAAAACAAGGCAGAGGTTGACGAAAACGTCGAGCTGATGGAAGCGCTTACCGGCGTGCCGGTCTAGATGTGCCGCAACCTGCCATAATCGCGTTCAGTATGACTCTACTGAGGGTCTTGTTCGCCAGCCCGCAACCGCTCTAATGCCTGCACCAGGTCTGTCGCCGCGACATTCTCCTGTGTGCTCGACTTCAGGTCCCGCAGCAAGACCTGTCCCTGTGCCAGTTCGTCATCGCCAACGATGACCGCGCAATCCGCTGCTTGGTTGCCCGCTTGCCGCAGTTGGGCTTTAAGGCTGCGCTGCTTGTAGGTCAGGAGCGCGCGAATTCCACGCTGCCGCAGGTCGTTTGCCAAGCCGATGCCGTACGTGCCGGCCCGTTCGCCAAGGGTCGCGATGTACACGCTAAACGGCTGACGCTCATCCGGCGCAACTCCCTGTCGTTGCAGATTGAGAATGATGCGCTCGATGCCCGTGCCAAACCCAATGCCGGGCACATCTCTCTTGCCAATGTGCCGTGCCAACCCATCGTAGCGGCCGCCGCCACCCAACGCGCTTTGCCTTCCCACCGCTTCCGGCCAGACCTCGAAGACTGTGCGCGTGTAGTAGTCCAACCCACGCACCAGCGTATGGTTCAGCGTGTACTCGATTTCCATCGCATCCAAAGAGCGCTTTAGGGTCGAGAAGTGCGCATCGCAGTCGGCGCATAGATTGTCCAGGGTGTGTGGGGCCTCCTGGATGAAGGGCTGGCATGAATCTTCCTTGCAATCCAGCAGGCGTAGCGGATTTCGCTCCAGCCGGGCTTGGCAGTTATCGCAGAGGGCATGGACATGAGAGCGATAGTATGCGGTTAAGTCCTCGATGTATTGCGGGCGGCAGGCGGCGTCACCGATGTTATTGAGTTGCAATGAGATACCGGTGAGCCCAACACTGCGGTAGAGGGTAAGGAGCAGACTAATGATCTCAGCGTCGATGGTGGCCGCTTCTTCGCCGAGGGCTTCAACACCGAACTGATGGTGCTGGCGCAGCCGTCCGGCTTGGGGTCTATCGTACCGAAAGATCGAGGCAATGTAGCTGAGCTTTACCGGCTGCGGCAACCGGTGCATGCCGTGCTCCAGATAGGCCCGTACCACCGGCGCGGTACCCTCCGGACGCAGCGTCAAGCTATCGCCGCCGCGGTCCGAAAAAATGTACATTTCCTTTTCGACGATGTCTGTGCCTTCGCCCACAGTTCGTTGGAAGAGCCGGGTGTCTTCGAAAACGGGCGTGCGAATTTCGCCGTACCCGAATGCTTCGCAGATGCTTTGGAAGTGAGCGGTCACGTAGCTCCAATATGCTTGGTCGGCGGGAAGAAGGTCGGCTGTGCCTCGCGGTGTCTGCAGCACGTGTTAGTCTCCTAGCTCAAGAGCATTGATGCGGTTCGACACAGTAGCGGCGGTAAGGCCCTTTACGTAGACCAGCTTGCGACGAGAAGCAGCGCCCCGTCGCAGTTGAACCGCAGACTTTGGCACGCCAAGCTGCTTCGCAAGAAAACTGATGAGTGCCTCATTGGCCTTGCCGTCTACGGGAGGCGCCTGCAAACGAACGCACAGTGCTCCGTCAAGCGTTCCGGCAAATTCTGAACGGCGTGATCGCGGTTTGGCGAGGACGGTCAGTTCACAGCCTTCTGAGGCATCGTGTATGTGAAGGGCTGTGGGCAACATACATCAACTGCAGATCAGTCGGACCAGGACTGTTTCCAGTATCTGAAGCAGGATGAGCGCAACCAAGGGTGAGAAGTCCATCATGCCCGTACTTGGCATGAAACGGCGCACAGGCCCCACAATCGGTTCGGTAATATCATGAAGCATCTGGACGATGGGATTGCTCTGGTCTTGTACGAACCACGAAGCCAACGCCCGGGCAATGATGGCAAAGATCAGCGCTCGTGTGAGAAACTCGATGAATGTGCAGACTACGTCGGTTGTCATGCGTTCAAGGTATCCACTCAGGTGCTTTGAAGTACGCTATTCGGTTCAACTTGTGGCTGAATCTGCGGGCGCTCGCCAAAGAGGGCGCGACCGACACGAACTATTGTAGCCCCCTCCTCAATCGCAATCGGATAGTCATTCGACATGCCCATCGAGAGCTCTTGACAGGGGTGATCGGTCATGACAGACTTTAGCTCTTCGCGAAGTTGCCGCAGCGCTCGAAACTCAGCGCGCAGCACCGCTTCGTCGTCAGTGAACGATGCAATCGCCATGAGACCGGCGATGCGTAGACTACGATGCGCTGCAAGGTCTTGCGCAACGGTCGGCAGAGCGTCTGGCTCGAAACCGAATTGGCCTTCTTTCCCAGTGACGTTTACTTGAAGCAGTATGGGAATGCTGCGATCTAGGTCTGACGCGTGCCGGGCAAGCGCTGCGGCAAGCCGCACACTATCCACGGAATGGATGCAGTCAAAGAGCGCTGCCGCTTGCCTCGCCTTGTTCGACTGTACATGTCCAAGCATGTGCCAGGTAAGCGCTGCAGGGAGCGACGAGATCTTGCTCTCTGCTTCTTGAACACGACTCTCGCCAAACACAGTGAGCCCTGACTCAGCAGCTTCCGCTACCGCCTCTCTACCAAAGCCCTTCGAAACGGCTACCAAGGTGACTTCTGCGGGATCGCGCCCAGCGCTCGCTGCGGCTGCGGCAATACGTGCTTGAACCCGCGTAATGTTCTCCGCTATGCCCATGGCGGTGCGCGCCTAGCCTTCAAACTCTCAAAGGACTCTATTCAGAGGGTAGCCTCGACGCCTCTAATGTAACAAATTCTCAGTCATTGTGCATGCCCGCTGCGCAGCTCGAAGTGCTGTGGCCCACACCGCCCTGAGCTATAGTCAAAGCGCATGGCCTGGAGTATAATTAACTGCAAAGACCGACAAGTACGCTAGGAAAATGAGTGTTTTACCCTCCAATATAATAGTGTAGCATATTAGATTATTTCAAACTCAAACTAAGAATCGTTAATGTCGGCAAGGAGAGTTTCTATGCGGCAGAAATGGGTTGGCGACGGCGGGCTGCAGATTCGTATGTTTATCACGATCTTCCTGCTTGGCGCCGTGTATGTCTTTTTCCTCGCTGCGCTCTGGTCGCTAGGCGCAGGCGCTATGACTATGCTCTTCTTTGCAGGCGCCCTGATGGCAGCGCAGTACTTTTTTAGCGACAAAATGATTCTCTGGTCCATGGGTGCAAAAGAGGTTACGCCGGAGCAGGCACCGGACCTTCATGCCATGGTGGAGCGTCTTGCTGCAATGGCCGACATGCCCAAACCGCGCATTGCGGTCGTGGAACATTCGATGGCCAACGCCTTCGCAACTGGCAGAGACCCAAAGCACGCCGTGGTGGCCGTGACAACGGGCCTCGTCCACCAACTGAATCGTGAGGAGCTAGAGGCCGTTCTCGCGCACGAGTTGAGTCACGTGAAAAACCGTGACGTGATGGTCATCACGCTGGCAAGTTTCTTTTCTACACTCGCATTCATGATTATGCGCTTTGGGATGTATATCGGCTTATTTGGCGGGTTTGGTGGACGGGGACGTGACAACCAAGGCAGCGCGATCATTATGGTCTACTTTGTGGCCGTACTCGTCTGGATTGTCAGCTTTCTGTTGATTCGCGCACTTTCTCGCTACCGCGAGTATGCTGCCGACCGCGGCTCCGCAATGCTGACGGGTTCGCCTTCTCACTTGTCTTCCGCTCTGCTCAAGATTAGCGGACGGATGCAACGTATCCCACAAGATGACCTGCGGCAGGTGGAAGGCGCCAATGCCTTCTTTATCATGCCGGCTTTTACCAAGAATTCCATGATGGAAATTATCTCTACCCACCCTAAGCTTGAGAATCGTCTCAAGCGTCTCGCCGAACTCGAGCAGCAGATGGAGCGGGCATAGTGAAGTTTCTGGACGCACTGCTGGGCCGCAGCCGCCCGGTGCGCTCCCACTTGGAACACATGATGAGTATTTCCACTGCCGCGCTGGCCTTTGCGGCGAGTAATGGGCTGGCGGGGACCGGCAGCGCGGGGATTTGCTTCCGTTCTCTCTCATCCAGCCAGTTTGCCGACCTCCAGCGTGAGCTTGCCGCTCTCCTCGACGTGAGCGGCCGAGAGACGGGCACGGACACTCTAATTAAGGAAGATTCGTTCGGCTATCACTGGGTGGTGCTGAATGACCCCGACTTCGAAGACCTGGTCACTACCATTCACATGGTAAGCCTCACCCTCTCGGAACACGGCTTCCGCGATCAGTTGCTGGCGGCGGCGTTCCACTTTGAGGACGCCGAGAGCACGGGAATCTACTGGATATATAACTACAAGCGCGGATCGTTCTACCCGTTTGTACCTACCGGCGCGCGCACCCGCGACAACGCACTGGAGCTTCGCATGCAGGCAGTAGCGGATGGGGAGCTACCACTGGAAACCGACCAGTCGAAGTGGTACGCGCTCTGGGAACTGCCTGTTTAGGGCATCTCGCAACTCTAGATCGCGGGACGACACCAGGCAATGTGTCAAATCCCCAATTCACTCTAGGACTTAGCGCTACCATAGTGCGCAAGCTCCATGTCGCAGCGCCGGTGGTCGATAAGGCCTTTCTCCCAAGCGAAATGCGGTCTCGCCGGTGTGGCCGTGTGGGAGAGAATTCTCACGTCGCTCACGTACATCGCAGGACCTACAAGAGGGTTTCCTGCTTGACGAGCTCATAAATGCGAAGAGACGAGGTTGGGATATACCCAACCTCGTCTCTTCTTTGTTTCCAGCTTCACTCCACGCCAATGGTGGGAGCGTCTAATAGCAGTCTTGCTGCTATTAGAAGATTGATTCTTGCGTCCGCATGTCGAAGGCGTGGCAATTATCTACGTCACACACCATTTCGATATCGCGTCCGACGATTGCCTCAGCGCGCGGATCGAGGCGTGCGACAAAGTCGATATCGCCGGCGAGGCAGTAAACGTACATTTCAGAGCCAAGGGTCTCTACCACGTCGACGCGAGCCGTCATGGTGTTGCCTCCCGAAATGTCGAGTGCGGCGGGACGGAAGCGCGGGTCGAACATATCCTCCGGGCGCCAACCGAAGTAAATCTTGTCCACACCCGCCTTTGCCAGAGCGGCTGCCTTATCCGGCGGCCAACGGAGCTTGAAGCCACCGGTCTCTACCCACATCTCGTCGGCATCGCCGCTGAGGGTAGCTTCCTGGAAGTTCATCGCGGGGCTGCCAATGAAACCGGCCACGAACATGTTGGAAGGATGGTCATAGATGTTCTGCGGCGTGTCTAGCTGCTGCAAGACGCCGTCGCGCATCACCGCGATCCGGTGGCCCATCGTCATGGCTTCGACCTGGTCGTGGGTCACGTAGATGGTCGTAGTTTCCAGGCGGCGGTGAAGCTTGATGAGCTCTGCCCGCGTAGTAACACGGAGCTTCGCGTCGAGGTTAGAAAGGGGCTCGTCCATCAAGAAAACGGCGGGGTCACGCACAATGGCGCGTCCCAATGCTACACGCTGTCGTTGACCACCGGAGAGCTGCCGCGGTTTACGGTTGAGCAACTCGCCAATGCCAAGCATTTCAGCACTCTCACGGACACGGCGGTCAATCTCTTTCTTGGGCGTGCGGCGCAAGCGCAGACCGAACGCGAGATTGTCGTACACCGACATGTGCGGATAGAGCGCGTAGGACTGGAACACCATAGCGATGTCACGGTCCTTCGGCGGCACGTCGTTTACCAAGCGGTCACCGATGAAGAGACTACCTTCGGTGATCTCTTCCAGCCCGGCGATCATGCGCAGGGTAGTAGACTTGCCACATCCGGAAGGTCCAACCAGGACTAGGAACTCCTTGTCCTTCACTTCCAGATTCATGTTGCTTACGGCGACAACCTCGCCAAAGCGCTTTGAGACGGATTCAAGAGTTACACTAGCCACTTACAGCAACTCCTTCTTTATCACTTCTTTTTTCCACCCTTTTTGTCACACAACGGCGGCATGACATTCTTTACGCTGCGACCGTGTCACGCATCCGCAATGCAAGACCACATCCGCCCATGCGCGGCACAGTACACGTGAAGTGTACGGGATAGTTCCACAATCGTCAAGTGCGTCCCCGGCATGAAAGACGAACGGTTTTCCATGCTATTCCCGCGGGCATCGTGCCTTCGATGCTATGGGGAGACAATCGCAAAGAACAATACGACCAAGACGAGGAGCACGGTCGCCACGATGATGGCGATGTTGATGGGTGTCCAAAACCCCAAATTCTCAGGCGCTTGTTGAGAAGGTGGAATTTCGGCGAACTCCGGATGACAATTACGGTGATATGCCGCAAACGTGCGCGGCGCGGTGTACCCAACCGGGGCAATTTGGGCCGGTGCGCCAGTTTCGTCGGCTGCAACTACCAGTTCGTCCTTTGACGTGATGGCGCCACCGCACCACTGGCAAATGGGGAAGCCTTCAGCGGTTTCATCAATAGAATTGCCCGATGGAGGCGCGTCATCGGGACTCTGCTGCGGTTCCTCTTCGGATGACATCTGGGTGGAGTCACTGCTCATGACTGGGCCCTTCCCTTGCGCGAATTCCATTCATCAAACGGCATTGCTTACAACGGTAACCAGGTGCGGCAGCAGTCAATGAGAATCGGCACGTCAGACGCCGATGTGCCGCTACTAAATTGTCATGTAGTCCGCGCTAGCCGCAAATAGCTGGTCAGTCATGGCGCGCACGTCCTCCAGCGAACATTGCGTGGTCGTGAGCGGGTCCAAGGCAATGGCATCGTGGACACGGCGCCTGTCCTGCTGAAGGATTGCTTGTACCGTAAGCTCTTGTACGTTGACGTTGGTGCGGTTGATGCCTGCGCATTGCGCCGGCAAGTCGCCCACGTGGCATGGATGCATTCCGGCGCTGTCCACGAGGATCGGAACTTCCACATTGCACCCAGCAGGTAGATTTGTAATCAGATCCGTATTCGGCACGTTGCCGTTGAAGCGATAGGGTGTATCCGTCTCCACGGCGTGGAGAATATACGAGCAATACTCGTGGGTACGGGTGAAGGGCAAGGGATCGGGGGTCTGCAAGTCGCTCTGCTGTTTGGCAAAGTATTCCTCACGCCGTTCCTGGCGGGCGTACATGAAGGATTCCCGAATCTGCGCTTCGTCGTCCAAGTCCTCCAGTGCAGACTCTTTGTCAGTCTGCGCATTCTCTTCGGCCCAGCGTCTAAGGTGTTCGGGAATGTACCGCGCGCGGTCGGCCGCGGTCCTGCGAAACCACGGCGTATACTCCGACATATGATGGCTCGACTCTGTCACGAAGTAGTCGAAGTGGCGAAAGACCTCAAAGCGGACGCTATCTTTGGCGTAGACATCCGGGTCCGCCATCGCTGTGCGCAGGCGTGGATAGAGGTCTTCACCGCGATAGGTGTTGCGGCAAAGCTGTAAGAACCATGCTTGGTGATTGATGCCGGCCACCCAGTATGATACATCCTCCGGCGCCATGTCCATGAACTGTGCGAGTCTGCTTGCCGTGCCTTGAACGCTATGGCAAAGTCCCACAGCGCGAATTTTGCTCATTGCGCCAATAAGCCACATGTTTATATTCATGGGATTGGCATAGTTAATGAGCAAGGCATTGGGGCAGAGCTCTTCCATGTCCTGCGCGATCGCGGCCAGCACCGGCGCGGTTCGCAGGCCGCGGAAGACGCCGCCGGGACCGATGGTGTCGGCTACCGTCTGATACACACCGTACTGCGCCGGAATTTGCCAGTCCAGCATGCGCAGGGGCTGGCCGCCCACGTCGATTGCCGTGATAACATAGTCCGCGCCTGCAAGCGCCATTCGTCGCTCGGTTGTAGACGTCACTGTCGCGCCGAGCTTCTGTTCTTGGATCAGCCGTTCCACGAACGCCGTTGTGATCGCCAGTGTCTCGGCGTCAATGTCCACGAGCGCCAGCGAACTCTCGCTGTGCTCGGGCCAAGTCAGAATGTCGGTGAGTATGCGACGCGCAAACGTCACACTGCCGGCGCCAACGAAGGCGATCTTTGCCATGAAGAGTTGCTCCCCTGCTCTCATTTCAATTCATGCGCGCATGGTAGTTTAGTTACCGCAACGGGTCAAGCAGCCGCTGCAGCCCAAAGCGGAGTTAGCGGGCAAGGCGGCGCCGGACTTCCGCATAACGCGGAATGAGCCGGGTGAGCGCGTAGTACGCCGGGGCATTCAACACACGGTCATATGCGCCGAGTCGACGGACATAGCGCGCGCCGAATCCAGCCTTGAACCGGTACACCCCCCACAAGGGGTCGCTCTCATTCAACACACTTGGCGCGCCCCAGAAGTCATACCAGCGGTAGCCGTGGTCTTTGAGCCATTGTATGGTGTGCCATTGCAGGAGATAATTGGGCATCTTGTCGCGCTGCCGCTGGGAAGACGCTCCCGTGAAAAACCAGCCGGTGTCGCCAATGTGCATGAGGAAGAGCCCTGCCACGGCCTCACCGCCAACATGGGCAAGAAAAGCCTCTCCCTGTCCTGAACGCCGGAACGAACCCCAAAGCGCGTGATAGTAGCCTTCTTCGCGGATAGCAAAGGCATCACGCTTTGCGGTCTCCGCGTAAAGCCGAAACAGCGTCTGCCAGTCGGTCGTCTGTGTGACTTCAACGCCGCGGCGTGCCGCGAGGCGAATGTTGTAGCGAGTCTTGGGTTTCATGGCGGCGAGCAAGGCATCTTGCCCGAGGCTGAGGTCGAGCATTGCCGTGTGGGGAAACTGAATCTGCTCTTCGCTCTTGCGCCAACCGTGTGCGCGGTAGAGTTGCTCGGCGGTCTTGTTATCGTCCGCGAGGTCGGGGTCTATCTTTACATAAACCGTCCGTAATTTTCTTGCAATACCGATGGTGTGGTCGAGAACGTCGCGAAGGAGCGGCGTGTCGGCGTAGTCCAGCAGCGGACCCTTGGGCACATAGCCGATAGTCCACGGGATCAGCGGCAGCCTGCGGGTGAGTAAGGTGCACGCGGCCACTGTCCGGCTGTCTTGTTCAAACAAGGTGCGTTGGACGCGCCAGCCGTATTGTTCTTTTAGAGCGCCCCACTCCCACGTGTGGAGGAAATGCGGTGATGGCAAGGCTTGCAGCGCGTCGGTCCAAGCCGCATGCGTAACATTTGTAGTGACATGTAGGGCTGAAGCATTCAAAAGGCTACGTTCTCTAGGCGCGCGGCAGGTGGGGTATTTCAAAAGCCGGGCAGCAGCTTGCGCGCAAGCGGCGCTAGGCGCTGCCAGATCTGGAAGCGGCGCGAGTCCAGCGCTGCCACCGCAGTGGGAGCATAGTTGATCACCTGTGGTGAAAACCCTTGCTTGAAGCGATAGACCCCTGCGAGCGGGTCTGCCGGGTCTGGCGAAGCCGGCATACCCCAGAGATCGTATGTGTGACAGCCGCGCGCTCTTGCCCATGTCATGGCGTGCCACTGCAAGCCGTGCCCCACGCGCACATCTCGTGCTGTTGTTGCGCTCGCACCGAACAAATACACCGCCGTGCCGCCATACACTGTGAGGAGCAGACCACCGACAAGCGTGCGGGCGTGCTCGGCCAAAAAGAGTTTCGCAGTCCCATCTCTTGCCAGAGTCTCGCGCATTGCCGCAAAGTACGGCCAGGTATGGATGCCGAAACCGTCGCGCTCTGCCGTTTCTGTCAGCAGCGAAAAGAATTCACGCCAGTCCGCCACCGAGCAACCTTCCCGCACTTCCAAGCCGCGCCGGGCAGCCAGACGGATATTGCGGCGCATTCCGCGGTGAAAGCCGGCGAGCACCCGATCGCTTTGCGGACGAAGATCCACGAGGCCCGTCGCAGGCGGCTGTATGTAATCAGGAGTAACGGCGAAGGCGGCAGGTAGAGGATGTCCTTGGTCTCGTTCCCAAGGTGGCTCCACCCAGAGCGCGAATGCACCGGCTCGCCGCGCTTCCGCCATCACTTTCCGGACAGCGGCTGTTGTCGAGTCAGGTCTAGCGGGCGCAGTTACCGGCCCACGGGGGATGTATGCGAGCGCGCCCAAGAGAGGAACGCGACGCCGCAACCACTGCGCCGCGGCGACAGGCTGCCCGTCACGCAGGCAGAATAACCGCTCGGTGTGCCAACCGGTTTGAGACTTGAACTCGCCCCAGCTCCAACTCTGCAGCAGTTGCCCGCCCCAGGAACTGACGAGCCCGTCCCAATCCTCTTGTGACGGAGAAGTGTCGTAGAGAAGATCGGCCGCCGCAGACTCTGCGGCGACTTCTCTATTCTCCACAGGCTATCCCTCAGCAGGTTGTGCAGCGCCTTGCGGCTGATCATGACGAAGTTTGCCAATGGCAAGCATCAAACCGCCAAGTCCTAGTATTGCAATGATCAAGGGCGCCCACGAGCCTAAGTAGGGCACGAACGAAATGCCGTAGAGTATCAGCAGTCCGATGAGTAGCCCAAAGAACTGAATCAAGCGGCGGTTCGCATCTGCCAAGAAACTGAATATCAGCCTGCCAATGGTCAAGCCGACGAAGACCTGCGCTGAAAAGAGCGCAATGCCGTAGAGCAGCAGCGTAATCAGTCCCAACGGAATCCCGATAACGGTGATCATCACGAGCACGGCGACGATTGGTATTACGATGAGGAAGACAATGCCCATGCCGATACTCATCACCGGTTTCTCAAGCAACTGGTTTGACGCCGTCACCGTAAGCCGCGGGAACACAACGAGCAGCACGGTGCCGTAAACTGCGGCCATGATTAGTCCGACGATGCCAATTGCTATCGAGTCCAAGGAGAAGCCGGTAGCGACTTCCACGTCGTCCATCATCTCAAGGGTCAAGTCACCGCCGATTTCAGCGCCGCTGCTAATCTCAGCTTCTTCATCCGAGCGGTACGTAAGATTGCCGCCAATGCTCGCATCCTCGGTGACGGTGAGTGTTTCTACACTAATGTCAACATTTGTGCCAACACTACCGTTGAGTGTTGCCGTTTGGGCGTTACCGGCGAGGCGGCGTTGAACCGTGCCATCAAGGTTCAACGTATCTACCGTCACTATTAAGTCACGGCCGATGTTTGCGTTGCCGTCAACGTTTGCTGTGTTGGCGAGCAGCAAGAGGTCTTCACCAATAGAACCCGAAATCGACACACTGTTCGCGGTTATGCGCACTCCCTGAGAAACGGTACCGCTGACGCTCACTTCTTGGCCCAAGAGATACACGTTACCGTTCACTGTTCCGTTTATTGACAATGTGTTGCCGGCAGCGAAAACATCCCCATTGACGGTGCCATTAATCGTGATAGTAGTGCCGAGCAAGTACAGGTCGTCGTCTATTACTTCGTCCTCGCCAATGCTTATCGAGGTATCGGTGCGGAAGTCAGCCGCAAAGGCGGCCGGTGCACCGACAAGCGTAAGTAGAAAAGCGACTAAAAGCGCGAGGCTAAGGCGTCGTTTCATCGGGTTCAACTCCTTGCTGAACAGGCGTGCGATCAATCTGTCTGCTCTTCCATCAGGTTACCTTATTTGCGCTGTGCAGTGCTACCGTTCCAAGTCCAAGGTAGCGGTACGATACGTCGGTGAATCCTGACGCTCGCATTGCCTCGGCCAGGTTTGGCGCATTCGGGAAAGACTGCAGAGAAGTAGGTAAGTACGTGTATGCTTCCTGATGCCTCACCAACAGATTTCCGAGTACGGGCACGACATTGTTAAAGTAGAGCGCAAAGGCGCTGCGGAACACCGGAACGGGCGGATGTGTAATCTCCAACGTGATGAATTTACCCCCCGGACGCAAGACGCGGAGGCATTCGGAAAAAAGCACATCCAGGTCAACCAAGTTTCTGAGAAGGAAAGCATTTGTAATCACGTCAATGCTGGCGTCGGGCAGGGGCAGCGAGAGCACATTTGCTTGCAGGAAGACAATCGGAAAGCGATGCTCCGGTAGATTTCCGTGCTTTTCTTGGGCGAGGTTGAGCATCGGACGCGAAAAGTCGGCGCCAAGTATCGTGCAGGGAGCCATGGCTTCCTGCATTACGGCGAAACTCAAGTCACCGGTGCCGCACGCAAGATCCAGAACTACGAGGGGATCATCGGCGACAATCTGACGAGCTGTGGTGCGCCGCCAGAGATGGTGCGCGCCTGCCGTCATCACGGTGTTCATGAAATCATACGTGGGCGCAATGGCGTCGAACATGCGGCGCACGTATGTTGGCTTTTCTTGTTGGTTGACCATCGCTCTCTCAGCGGCGTCCAGTGGACAAGAAGGCGCGCCGTGATGGCTCCTGGATTTGCGCGAACAGCCTAGCCCGCCCGCAACGTGGCAACCACGTTCTCGTCCAGCGGGAAGATCGGCCGGACGCAGTGCTCATATGGCAGCGACTCGAGATTGAGGCTGGCGGAGCCTGGAGTGTCCAAGTGGACGATGCGGGCTGCGATGGACTCATACCAGGTACGAAATCCATTTGGCGACTTTGCGACGACAATTGAGAAGTCCTGCGGCTCCAGACCGAACGCTTGAAAGACCCTGCGGCCTACAAACAGAATTAATCGTTCGGTTGTAAGCACCACGATATTTCCAATAGCAAGCACTGCCGTACGGCCGGCCTGTTCAATGACACCGTTTTCGTAAGCAAATTCGCCGTCATGCAGACTCTTTACATATGCGGTCGCCGTAAAGGGCGTGTGGCGCCCGGGATCCATGGTGCCGCCGAGTGGAATGGTGATGGTATTCCCTACCCCAGCGTCAAACGCGGCAGCGACAGCGGGCGCGTCGATAAGGGGTATGAGCGCACGCCCTGCGTAGTCCTGCGCCAGCAACTCCTTCAACACGGCATTGCTATCGCCCGGTGCACCGGAGGACGTCGCGTCCGCGGCATCGGAAAAGACTGTAAGGCCGGGAGTCTCTTTCGCTTGGGCAACTGCCTCCGGGAGCGGTGTCAGTTCTGCGAGCCATAGGTCACGGTTCTCCCACATGAACGTTGCAATTCGTTCTGCCTCTGCTTTAGCGCGCGCCTCGTCACCATCTGTTGACACAATGACGTAGGACTGAAGGTCGGGCACGTCGGTAAATGGATTGGAGAGATAGATGTTGGCGGCTAATCCTCCCGGGGATTCTTCGAGCGCCTGGCACATGCCAATTGCATCGCCGAAGCGTCCGGTGGCTGTGAGCAGTTCATCACCTCTGGCCATGAGCGGCAGGCAGACGCGGGCCGTGGTCGGCGTTGCGTTGTCTTTCAGCATGCGCATGAGATTCCGTGCTGCCCGCACGCCTGTTTCATAGAAATCTGTATGCGGATACGTGTGGTAACCGACCAGCATGTCGGCGAATTGCAGCATGCGGTCCGTAATCACCGCATGGAAGTCAAGCGAGGCGACGATTGGGATGGCGCCCACACGCGCGCGCACCGCTTCCAACAGTCTGCCCTCGGGGTCAAATTCCGTTTCACTGGCCATGGCGCCGTGGAGCACGAGCAGCACGGCATCCACGTCGCGGTTGCGCTCCACTTCGTCGAGAATTTCTTGAATGAGCCGGTCGAGCACTGGATCAGCGACTGGACCGTGGGGCACCGCCCAGGCTGCCACGGTCGGCACCACCTCAACGTCTCCATGTTCATCGAAAACGTCCAGCGCTCCCGCAATTTCAGTGTTCGTGCCCCGCAATTCATCCAAAATGGTGGCGCCGCGCTCAATGCGAAAGTCTTCGTACTGGGTCAAATGCGGGTTGAAGGTTGCCGTTTCTTGCTGCAATTCTGCGATCAGGACTCGTGCCATGGGAACCCCTTGCTTTCTAGAACCACATGCTACTGTCGTCGCTCGACGACATAATCTATGAGCATGTCGAGGGAATCTCGACAACTTCCGGCAGGCAATGCGGCGAGGGACGAACGCGCCTGTTCGCCAAAGTGCCAAGCTTTCTTATAGGCGAGGTCAATTGCCCCGGACCGGCGAATCGCTTCCACTGCTTCTAGGACAGAGCCCTCCGCACCGGCCTCTTGCTTGAGCAGCCCGGTGACGGCGGCATGGGCAGGCTGTTGGCGCAAGAATATGATGATTGGCAGCGTTGGAGTCCCTTCTCGCAGATCTCCCCCGACCGGCTTCCCCAACTCCTCTTCGGAACCGGCAATATCGAGTATGTCATCCACGATTTGAAAGGCGGTTCCTAGATTCTCGCCGTACTTGCGGAGCGCACGCCGTTCAGCGTCGGTAGCGCCGCCCACGAAACCACCCGATTCACAACACAACTCGAGCAACGACGCGGTCTTGCCGAGCACCTTTTGGTAGTACTCGTCCTCCAGACGTTCCACGTGGTCGATGTCCGAGAATGCGGTGGTCTCGCTAGCCACCATGCGCATCACGGTGCGCGCTAGCAAACGTACTAGCACGGGATCGCCAAGTTCCGCCACAACGTGAGAGCACTTGGCGAAGAGGTAGTCGCCGGAAAGCACGGCGAGCGCATTGGACCAAAGTGAATTGGCAGTTGGCTGGCCGCGCCTGACGTAGGCGTTGTCGATAACGTCATCATGGAGCAGCGTGGCCGCGTGTAGGACTTCAATGGCCCCGGCGACTCTTACGGCTCGTGCATCTGCCGGCGCATGGAGCGACGCACTGAGCAACGTGAGCAACGGTCGCAGCTTCTTGCCACCGGCAGATAATAAGTGCCGAACCAACTGCGAAAGAGCGGGGTTAGGGGACTCTTCCCAAATCGACGCCAGGAAATCTTCTACAAGAATGAGGTCTGCCACCACCGGCGCGCTTATCTGGGCGATTGACGCCACAGAGTCAGTGTGCTCCACGGCGGGGGCTGATTCCGAAGAACGTCTGGGCATTTCTGTCAGTAATCTCTTCCAGGACTTCCGGCTCAATGCCGCGCCTTTGCGCAATGGACTCCAATGTAAATCGCACGTGCGCAGGCTCGTTCCGCTTGCCACGGTAGGGAACCGGCGCCAAATAGGGGCAATCAGTCTCAATCAATAGCCTATCCGATGGTACCATTTTTGCCACTTCATGTAACTTCGCCGCCGTTGGAAACGTCACCGGACCTGCAAGCGAAATCATGCACCCGAGAGCCATGAATGCTGTGGCTTGCTCTGGGTCGCCGGAGAAACAGTGCATTACTACGCGTGGTGGAGGCTGCGCTTCCGCGAGCATGCGGTATACGTCCGCGGTGGATTCGCGCATGTGCACGACTACGGGCAGGTCAGACGCCGCGGCAAGGGCGAGCTGTGCTGCAAAGGCATCCTGCTGCGCAGGCTTGGCAGCCAAGTTTCTGTAGTAGTCGAGGCCGGTCTCGCCAATAGCTACTACTCTTGGCGCCCCAACCAGCGCCTCAAGTTCACGCCAGGTAGCCGGAGTGCAGGCATCGGCTTCGTGGGGGTGCACACCGACGGTCGCCCAGCACATAGGATACCGCGCGGCAATGTCAACAGCCGCCTGGCTCGACGGAATATCTACGCCAACCACAACGATGTTCCTGATGTTCGCCGCCGCGGCACGCTCGAGTACGGCGGGCAAGTCTTTGGCGTAGCGCGGTGAGTTTAGGTGGGCGTGGGTATCCGTCATGCGCAAACCAGCACGGTACGACTACGTGCTCTCCGTGAGCTCCGCCACTTCCAGGCGCGGGAACAGCGGCTTCCCACTCGCAATTGTGCGTTCTGGCGTCAGTGTGCCCCAGGTGAGGCCGCGCTCCCAGGCGCCGTCAGCGAGCGCGGGCTCGCCAACTCTCTGCAAGACGGTATCGGCAGTGGCGGGGATGTAGGGGCCCAGCAGCACTGCCAAAATGCGCACGGCTTCAGTCACGTTGTAAAGCACCGTTCCCAGGCGTTCTCGCTGGTTGGCGTCTTTGGCGAGTGCCCAAGGCGCATTCTCCTCGATGTATTGATTGGCCCGTGTGACGAGGGTCCAGATGCTGTCCAGCGCGGCGTCGAGGTCCCAGGCTTCAAGTCCGCGCTCAGCTCCCTCAATGGCACTTTCAGCTATTTCCCTAAGGGATGCGTCAAGCGCAGATTCAGCGCCGGGGCTGGGCAGAACGCCGTCAAAGTAGCGAGAAATCATGGAGGTCGTGCGATGGACGAGATTGCCAAGGTCGTTGGCCAAGTCCGCATTGTACCGGTTATAGAAGCTCTCCCACGAGAAAACACCGTCTTGGTCGAAAGGAATCTCCCGCATCAGGTAGAAGCGAACGGCATCGGCGCCGAATTCATCAACCATTTCAAAGGGGTCTACACCCACGCCCCGCGACTTGCTCATCTTCTCGCCGCGAAACATGATCCAGCCATGCGCCCAAACGGTTTTGGGGAGCGCCACTCCGGCGGACATCAGCATTGCCGGCCAGTACACGCAGTGAAAGCGAATGATGTCTTTCCCAACGACGTGCACGTCACTCGGCCAGTAGCGGGCAAACATGTCGTCGTCATGTCCAAAGCCCACGCCGGTGATGTAGTTGGTGAGCGCGTCGAACCAGACATAAATGACCTGTTCCTCGTCAAACGGAACGGGGATGCCCCAGGTCTTATTGGCGCGCGAGATACTGAAGTCCCGTAATTCACCGCGCACCATGTTGACCACCTCATTCCGCCGAAAGTCAGGCAGAACGAATTCAGGGTGCTCCTCATAGAGCGCCAGCAACCTATCCTGGTATTTCGAAAGAGCAAAGAAGTAGTTGTCCTCCTCCGTCCATTCGGGCACGGCATCGTGGACGGGGCATTTGCCTTCTACCAAGTCGTCATCGGCGTAGAAGGCCTCACACGGGAGGCAGTACCACCCGGCATAGGTTCCCTTGTAGATGTCGCCAGCGTCAAAGCACTTCTGTAACAAGAGCCGTGCCGCGTGCTTATGCTGCTCCTCGGTGGTGCGAATAAAGCCGTCATAGGAGATGTTAAGCCGCTCCCAGAGATCCCGAAAGTACTCCGCCATTTCGTCGCAGTAGTCCTGCGGATCCCTGCCCTGGCTTCTGGCTTGGCGCTCGACATTGAGGCTATTCTCATCGAGGCCTGTGAGGAAGAACGTATCGTATCCCTTCAAGCGTCGATAGCGCGCCTGCACGTCACAGCCGATGGTACAAAAAGCCGTGCCGATGTGCGGCTTTGCGTTAGGGTAGTAGATTGGAGTTGTCAGATAGTACGTGGCCATGTGCACAAACCGAGAGTCTCGTTAAGAATCAGGAAGAAAACCTGTAGATTTGTCGTCACACTATCATACCATGCAGCCTAGCAAGTCCCAACTTGCTTTGTGCGAGGTGGTACTGCGTGCTTATTCTCAAAGAAGCCACAGTCTTGCATGGCGGTTTGGGGCCAAAGACCCAAGGGGCTAAACGTGTTGCTTGGGATGCCGAGGTTCAATTGCTTCTGTTGGAGCCCTGCACCGTTACAGTGGTTAATTGGCTGTTGCGTTGAGTGCGAAATGCTAGACTAT
Organism: Chloroflexota bacterium; assembly: GCA_965207135.1. Classification (GTDB taxonomy): domain Bacteria; phylum Chloroflexota; class UBA11872; order VXOZ01; family VXOZ01; genus VXOZ01. The sequence goes on from OZ242272.1 coordinate 1,387,985, forward strand.
TTGCCAGTATTGCTTAGGTCAAAGTTGATTGATTTTTGATGTTTACAGTTTACGTCAAGCGTTATTATGATGTAAGGACTTTTGAGACCGAAGCACGCAGCGTTTCCTTGAAGGGCAAATCGTACGTGAATTTCAATCTATTGCCGACCAGGCGACCTGCAGGTTGACCGTCCTGGATAACGCGGTCTCGTTACGAGACCTAGCGGGATTACCCAGCAACAGGCTGGAATTGCTTTCTGGTAACGGGCGGGCCTGTACAGCATCAGGATAAACCGCCAATGGCGCATCTGTTTTCGCTGGGGAGAACAAGGGCCGTATGACGTGGAGATTGTAGACTATCATCGCTAAGGAGTGTTGAATGACTTTGAATAATGGTATGCGCCCGGTGCATCCTGGCGAAATCATAGGCGAAGAGTTGCACTAACTTGGCATGTCGGCCAACACGTTGGCGAAGGCGCTAGCCGTTCCAACCAATCGGATTACGGCCATTCTGAACGGCCAAAGAGGCATTACAGCCGACACTGCACTTCGCCTTTCGCGCTATTTCGGTACCACCCCGCAGTTCTGGTTAAACCTCCAACAGGTGTTCGAATTGCGGTTGGCGGAGTTAGAATCAGGGAACGACATTAGAGAACACATTCGGCCCCGCGATTTGGAAAAGGCGGTACACTCGGGCCCTACAGGCTTGTAGAATCTGGCTGCTACTAGAGTTGAATTGGGCGTCCTTTGCGGATGGATGCGACGACTGCGGGCGCTGTACCCGGTGATTCTTGTGGTGAGCGAGCGGGCCATCTCACGATGGGTATTTGCAATTCTGGCTGAATGGAATTGGACCGTTGGTCATCCCGATGCTGATCAACTGGTATCCTATGGTACACTGCCTCACGTAATTTGCTTGCGCCCTATGGATTGACTTGACCAATTTTGACTCAGGAGCAATGGGAGGTACACACCGTGTCGAGAATTCAGACCCTGGTTGACGCCAAAGTGCCGATGCGGGACGGCGTTGCTTTATCCGCTGACATCTTCTTGCCAGCCGCCACGGCGCCTGCGCCCACCGTGCTCGTGCGCACGCCGTACGGCAACAATACGGACTTACACATTGAGAAAGGGCGGCTCTTGGCGAGCCGCGGCTACGCCGCCGTCATCCAGGACGTGCGCGGACGTTGGGACTCTGACGGCTCGTACTACCCGATGGTAAATGAAGCCGATGACGGATACGACACGTTGGAGTGGATAGCGGGGCAGCCGTGGAGCACCGGCAAGGTGGGCATGGCAGGCGGGTCGTACCTTGGCATGACGCAGTGGACGGCTGCTTGGCGGGGCAGCCCGCACCTGACCACTATAGTGCCGCGCGTGGCGCCATGTGACTTCTACGACTCGCCCGGCTACACCCAAGGCGCGCTGCAGATTGGCGTGCTGGCGACGTGGGGCTCGCGCACCCACGGCCGCACGGCGCAGAACATCGAGTATGAAGACTGGGGGCGGGTGTTTCGCACGCTGCCTGCCGACAAGATTCCCGCCGCAATTGGGCGTGACTTAGAATTTTGGAAGGACTGGGTGCGCCATCCCCATTACGACGAGTATTGGGAGCAATACAGCAACAGCGGCAAGTGGCAGGACATTAATGCGCCGGCCTACAACATGGGCGGCTGGTTCGATCTCTATTCCAAAGCCACATTCGACAACTGGAATGAGTTGCGGCTGCACGGCGGCTCGCAGGAAGCGCGGCAGAGCCAGCTCATCATGGGCCCCTGGCCGCATGCGTTATCCCTTTCGCGCGTAACGGGCCAGGTGGACTTCGGCGCGGATTCCATGGTGGACCTCGATGCCGAAGAGTTGCGCTGGTTTGACTACTGGCTGAAGGGAGAGCAAAACGGTATTCTCGACGAACCGCCGCTGCGGCTTTTCATCATGGGCCGCAACGAGTGGCGGAATGAGCATGAGTGGCCGCTCGCACGTACCGAATGGCAGCCTTGGTATTTCCACTCCAACGGTGCAGCGAACACGCTCAACGGCGACGGGGGACTCTCCACCGCCGGGCCGGCGGATGAAGCAACTGACGGCTTTGTGTACGACCCAACAGCGCCGGTGCCAACGTTGGGCGGCAATAACTGTTGCTCGCCCCACATTGTGCCCTGGGGACCGTACGACCAGCAGAATATCGAGATGCGCCAGGATGTGTTGTGCTACACCAGCGAGCCGCTGCAAGACGACTTGGAAGTTACCGGTCCTATCAAGGTAGTGCTGTACGCGGCTACCGATAAGCAGGACACCGACTGGACGGCAAAATTGGTGGACGTGTACCCGGACGGCCGCGCGTTAAGCCTCTGCGACGGCATAGTACGCGCCCGGTTCCGCGACGGACGGGAATCTTCGTCGCTCATTCGTCCGGATCAGGTCTATCAGTACGAGATCGATCTCTGGGTAATAGGAAACGTCTTCCTCAAGGGGCATCGATTGCGCGTTGAAATCTCGTCGAGCAACTTTCCGCGCTTCGACCGCAACCTCAATACCGGCAGCGAAAACAATGGACTAGAAGACCGCTGGGAGATAGCGCGGCAGACAGTCCATCATAGTAAAGCCTATCCTTCCCACATCCTGCTGCCTGTGATCCCCACTGCATAGGAGACTTGGCTTCAACTGCAGATGGTGCGCACACAGGGCTGCAGACAGGAGTGGAACTTGCGGGTGCAGAAACGCAGAAGGGGCAGAGCGATTAAGCTCTGCCCCTTCTGCGTTTTCCGTTTCTCAATTTACTCGTACAGTTACCGTTCTTGGCGATTGATCCGCTTGCGCAGGAATGTCGGTACTTCGAGGTCGAGGTCCGTCTCCCCTTCATCCAGTTCATCTTGGCTGATGGGAACGACCGCAGGACGATCTCCCGAGTCCGGACTGCGTGGTTCGACGGTGCTGCGTATATTACTGCGGCGGATGTCTTGCTCGTCAAAGCCGGTGGCAATGACAGTGATTTGAATATCGGAGCTCATATTCTCTTCAATCACCGAACCAAAAATTATCTGCGCATCCGGGTCCGCCGCGTTAGAGATGATCTCAGCGGCTTGCGAGACTTCATGGAGGCTCATATCCGGCCCGCCGGTGAAGTTTAGTAAGATGCCCTTGGCGCCATCTATCGACATTTCAAGCAGTGGATTTGCCAAGGCATCGCGCATGGCGTCAGAGGCGCGATTCTCGCCGCTGCCATAGCCAATTGCCATGTAGGCAGTGCCGGAGTTTTGCATGATCGCTTTTACATCGTTGAAGTCGAGGTTGATGAGACCGGGTTGCGTGATGAGATCGGCAATGCCCTGCACAGCTTGGCGCAAGACCTCGTCTGCCAAACGAAATGCCTCGGTAATGGGCGTATTCTTGGGAGCAATCTCAAGAATCTTGTCGTTTGGAATGGTGATGAGCGTATCCACATGTTCGCGAAGTTTGCGGATGCCCTCTTCGCTAATGCGTTTGCGCGGAACGCCCTCCCATGAAAACGGCTTTGTGACAACTCCCACCGTAAGGGCGGCAGTATTGCGGGAGATTTCACCAATTACAGGAGCGGAGCCCGTTCCGGTCCCACCGCCCATGCCCACGGCAATGAACACCATGTCCGAGCCACGGAGCGCATCCTGCAACTCTTCGTAGGCTTCCTCTGCGGCTTTCTCTCCGACCTCAGGCTTGCCGCCCGCGCCAAGGCCTTTGGTGAGCTTATCGCCGATGCGGATTTGCCGCTCGGCTTGCGAGCTCATCAGAGTCTGCGCGTCGGTGTTCACCGCAATGAACTCAACGCCGCTAACCCCGCTCTCAATCATGCGGTCTACCGCATTGCCGCCGGCGCCACCCGCGCCAACCACCTTGATCTGAGCCCAGGATTCCTGTCCTTGTCTTGGATCCGAACTTACCGGATCGCTTCCGGCGCTCGACGGAAGTCGAGAAATGCGGTTTTCTGCACCATTAGCCATGCGCACCACCCTGCATTACATTAACTCATTGGGATAACCGAACGCACTAGCGATCCAAGTCTCGCTGCCATAGTCCCAAGGGCAGCGCCAATAGGGAGCCGTGACCGCGATTGCTGCAATCTCGCAGCGTACATGGTCAAGCCTATGCTGGTTGCAAACTCCGGTCGCCGAATATCTTCGCTCATTCCTCGCATCGCCGGGACAATCCCCTGTCTCGCGGGCAATCCGAGCACTGCGGTTGCTAATTCTTCCAGCCCCTGCAGCTCCGAACCGCCGCCGGTAAATACAACGCCTGCCGGCAGTACATCGAAATACCCGGTACGCCGTATCTCGTCCTTTATGAGCTCCAGGATTTCTTCCATGCGCGCCACGACTATAGTGGCAAGATCCCGTTGCTCAAACATTGTCCATCTACCGGGATAGAAGCCCGGTGCGTCAATCTCCGTCTGATCTTCAAGTGCTCCTTCACCTACGGTAGCGTACTGCAATTTGATTTCTTCCGCAACATCCTGTGGGAGCCTAAACCCATATGAAATGTCTTTGGTGATGTTTACGCCACCAAGCGGAATACTGGCAGTATGCCACGGAACGCCGTCTGTGAAGAGCACCATGTCAGTGGTGCCGCCCCCAATGTCCACGAGCACGACACCAAGCTGCTTCTCCTGTTCAGAGAGCACTGCCTCGGCAGCAGCGAGCGCCTGGGCGGTGAGATCGCTGTCCACTGCGAGCTCTGCAGCATTCACGCAGGTCGAAAGGTTGCGTATAGGTCCGACGTCGCCGGTTATCAAGTGGACTTCTGCTCCGAGGACATGTCCGTACATACCGGCAGGGTCACGAATACCCTCGGTACCATCCAGCATGAAGCCAACGGGGAATGCAGTGAGGACTTGTCGATCATCCGGTATTGACGACCGCTCCGCCATATCCAAGACGTGCTCGATCTCTGCAGGCGTAATCGCACCTCTGGATCGTTTCACAACCGTCTCAACCCGCACAATCTGCGAACTGATGTTGCACCCACTCACACCCAAGTGTGTGGCAAGCGGCATATGACCGAGCGACTGCCGGAGCGATTGTAGGCAAGCGCGGACTGAACCGGTGGTTGCCTCCATGTCAATTACGGCGCCACGCATCAGGCCATTGGTTGGTGCGATGCCCGCGCCTTTGACTCGCAAGTAGCCACCGGGATCAATATCACAAGCTAGCGCGCGGGTCTTGGTGGTACCGACGTCAAGGCTGACGAGAAGGTTGTTCTTAGCCAATATCCTCTACCTACCTCTTAAGGAAAGGAGTCCCTACATTATACCCCGGAAAACTCCTATTCGCAAATCTCGAATATTCTCACTGTCAAGATTAAACCCTGCTACTTGGCATCAGAGCTTGAAGGCTGGACTCTTGCTGGGCTGTAAATCAATCTCAGAGAGCAAGAGCTGTCGTTCTTGCGCAACGCTGAGTACGGTCAACAGCTCTTGCGTTTTTTCAATAATCCGGTTGGCATTGCCATACATGGCTATCCAGCCATCCTCCGAAACTACAGATAGTCCCTCTTGCGCGGAATAGCGAAACGACTTGACATTTATTCCGGCAATATTCAAGAGATCGCGCAGTATGAACGCCATCTGCACAGCGCTGGGGTCCACGCGGTCACCGTAACGGAATGAGATACCTGTATCATCGACAATCGTTACCGAGAGATCCGGCGCATCGTCGCTGCCAAGAATCTCACCCTCTCGCGATATCAAAAAGACATTGCCGTCGGCAATCCACCGGGCTTCCGGTTGACGTTCCGCCATCTCAACAATTGCCTGGCCGGGAAGCACGAGGAAGAGGCGCGCATCCGCTACTGCAGGCAGTCGCGCAATTTCTCCGGTCACTTGATGTGGATCAAGCAAGAAGATCGACTGACCTACAAGCCCCGTAAAGGACTGGATGCGCACCAGCGAGTAATCACCGGCAAGCGTAGGCGGTGTGATTCGCCGAATTTTCACAATAGAAACTTCAAATTCAGGTGACGAAAGGATACCCCAGAGGGCAAGTGAGACCAGGGATCCCACCACCAACGAAATCCAGCGGTGACCGAAGCTGCGCACGCCCCGGCCTACCCAGCGCGATGCTCGTCCTATCTTGCCGAACAAACCGGGTGCGTCTCTTCTTTGTACTACCGCTGCCATAGTCTTAATTCCCCCAATCGCCAAAGAACTCCACTTCGCGCTGGAGCGTAACGTGCAGGCGAGACTTGACGGCTTCTTCTATTTCCTCAATGAGGCCGGCTACGTCAGCCGCAGTCGCAGCACCACGGTTAATGATGAAATTGGTGTGCAATTCGGATACGTGTGCTCCTCCTCTTTTTCTGCCCCGCATGCCCGCTGCATCGATGAGCTTCCAGGCACTTTGTCCGGGAGGATTTCGAAATACAGACCCTGAGCTCGGTGCGGTGGGTTGTGTGCGGTGTCGCGTCTGCAACCGCTCCGCAATCGTTGCAAGAATTCGGTCCGCATCTCCTCGAACCAAACGCAATTCGGCCCCAAGCACCACTGCGCAACCGGGGTTTTCCTTGATTGAACTCGTCCGATAGCTGTAGCGCATCTCATCTGGCGTCATCCAGCGTTCGCCGTGTCGATCAACCACTCGTACACGGGAGACTGAGTCCGCCGCGGTCCATCCGTAGGCACCGGCATTGTTTACTACTGCTCCACCAACCGTACCCGGTATTGTCGCAGCTCCTTCCAGACCGGAAAGCCCTAGGTCTGCGGTCCAGCGTGCAGTGCTGATGAGCGAGCAGCCCGCGTCTGTCCATATTGAAGTGCCGTCGTCACACAGCATACGACCGCCACCGTGATTTCGAATTACCAGGCCGCAGATGCCGGCCTGAGCAGCAATGAGATTTGTACCGTCTCCGATAACTCGAAACGGAAGGTCTTGCTTGTAGGCTTCCACCGCTAACGCTTTCAGCGCCTCACAAGAGCGCACGCGAATGAACAACTCCGCGGGACCTCCCACGCGCACAGAAGTGTGCTTAGCCATTGGCTCCCGCCACGATGGCTTGAGACCGAATTTCACGCTCTCAGCCATGGCCGCGATGCCTGCCAAGTAGCCGGCGCCTGACGCCTCTCTTGCCGCGGCCTTCCCTGGCACTGAATTCATGCTCATAGCCGTTGTTCCGCAGGGCAGAGGGTGTGAAGGTATTCCAAGAGCGGCTCGCACAGCGACGTGACATCTCCGGCACCCATCACAATGACAAGATCGCCGGGTTTCACCAGACCTGTTACTTGCATAAGCGCGTCCGTGAGCGTAGCTGCGTATCGGGTGCCGCTCGGTCTCGTAATGGCATCGGCTAAGTCTGCACTTGAGAGAGTTGGCGGGTCTTCCCGACCGGGCGGCTGATAGATCTCGGCGAGCACGAGCTCGTCGGTGCCTTGGAACGCCCCGCAGAAGTCTGCGAAGAGTTCAGCGGTACGACTGCCTAGGTGGGGTTGATACACACAAACGATACGGCCATCGTGCCATTCTCTCGCGGCGCGCAGTGACGCACGCACTTCCGTGGGATGATGGGCATAGTCATCTACGACAGTCACGTCGTTAATCTTGCCTCGCAGTTCGAAGCGCCGCCGCACTCCTTGAAAGTGGCTGAGCGCCAAGACCGTAGTACTTGCGGGCACGCCCAGGGCGTCGAGTGCGGTCACGCACGCCAACGCGTTCAGTACGTTGTGAATGCCGGGAATTGTGAGAGAGAGCCGATGACGCTCCCCGGAAGCATTCTCGATAGTCGCTTCGTACCCACTGCCTTGCCGTGGCGAGAGCTCCGTGCACACCCAATCAGCATTTCCGCGTAAGGACCATGATCTCTTGGTACAGTCTGCGGCGGCGGTAACGCGGCCGCATGCTGCACTATCGGCATGTATCGCCACGGTACCGTCACTGGGTAGTTTCTCCACGAAAGCCCTAAAGGTACTTTCCATGTTTTCTACTGTGCCGTACGTATCTAGGTGATCTGCTTCCACGGCGGTAATTACGGCAACGTCAGGAAACAGCTCAAGAAGAGCGCGGTCAAACTCATCGGCTTCAACGACCATAGTTGCGCCCGTTCCCCAGTGGGAACTATGCGGGAAATTCAGCGGATCGCCGCCGATCATGTAGGACGGGTCGTTTTGTGCCTCGCGCAGCACGTGCGTGATCATAGTGGTCGTCGTCGTCTTGCCGTGGGTGCCGGCAACCGCCACCGTAGTCTTCCCAAGCGTGAGCGCCCCCTGCAACACCGCGCGTTTAACACAGGGAATGCCCTTCTGCTCCGCGGCAGCGAGTTCCGGGTTGTTGGCTGCGATGGCGGAGCTGAATACGACAATTTCTGCGCCAGCTATATGCTCAGCCGCATGCCCCACGTCCACACCGACGCCCAGTGTGCGCAGCTCGTCCAGACCCTCGGAGTCATTAACGTCAGATCCACTGACCAGATGACCTTGAAGTGTAAGAATGCGGGCAAGTCCTGACATAGCGGCGCCACCCACGCCGATCAGGTGGATGTTGCGTGCTTGGGCATCCAGAAACTGCTTTAGATCGTGCGCATTCACGCAAAAGTCCTACGCTCTTGGTCTCGCGGCCGGTCGAGTATTCCAGCGGTGATCGCGCTTTGCCTTCTTCACAGTGATGGTTTGAGTCGAGATGTTGAGCAGAATTCCCATGGCAATTGAGCTTGCCAGGAGTGACGACCCTCCTGCGCTGACGAAAGGAAGCGGTATTCCGGTGAATGGCAGTAGGCCGGTCACCACCGCCATGTTGAGAAGAGCCTGCCCAAAGAGACCGCAGGTAATTCCCAGGGCGAGCAACTGTCCAAACATGTCCGGCGCTTTGGCGGCAACACTGAATCCCCGCCAGGCAAACAGCACGAACAAGATAAGCAACGCCAAGGTGCCGACGAGTCCCAACTCTTCGCCGATAACGGCATAGATGGTGTCGGTATGCGGTTCGGGCATGTAGAAGAATTTCTGCATACCCTGCCCAAGTCCGACACCGGTGATTTTCCCCGAGCCAAAGGCGAGAAAAGCCTGGAAATTGTGGTGCGCGACGTTATTTTGGTACTGCGGATTGAATGGGTCCAAGAAGGCAGTCAACCTTTGCAGCCGATAGGGTTCCAGTGTGATGGCATACCACGCCGCAAGCGCCCCCGCAATGCAAACGCCGAGAAAGTACAGCATTGGCATGCGCGCCGCGACAAGAATTGACATGCCAATGAGTAGAATCATGATGGCGGTGCCAAGGTCAGGCTGCTGCGCGACGATAGCGGCAATGAGCCCTACTACTAGTGTAGGCATCAAGAAGTAGATGAGCCTGCTTACGCCCTCCTCCCGCTTGGCAAGCACGTGAGCGACGTAGAGCGCGATTATCGGCTTTGCCAGTTCGCTTGGCTGAATGCTCACCGAACCCAGCCGAATCCAGCGAACCGAGCCCCGCGCTACATGACCGATGTCGGTGACGGCCATTAGGACTAAGACGATTACTATGGCCGCCAAGAACCAGAATGTGAGATTGATGCCCAGGAATTGAATGCGGCCGAACCAATGATAGTCAATTCGCATCATGGTGAAGGCTGCGGCGAAGCCGACGATGAGGAATAGGAGCTGGCGACGAAAGTAGAAGTGCGGGTCGCCCGATTCTGCGTATGACACCGCAATGCTCGCACTGTAAATCGCAACTAAGCCGATGAGGGGCAAAGCAAGCAAAAGGACGGTGAGTGGCACATCAGGCCAGCGCCGGCGCTGTGTTTCGTCGGCTATGCTGACCGGAGAAATTCGCGGCAAGATGCGTAACATTTGCTCTAGCCTGACGAGTCCTTTGCAGTGATTTTCCGCGTTGCAGTAGTCTGTTGAGACTCAGTAGTCTGCTGCGCTGCGGAAGGCGGAATGTGATAGTAGCGGAATAGTTCCGATGCAATTTCGCGAAAGACCGGCGCAGCTACCAGCGAGCCCCACGGTTCAACGGTTGGCCGGTCAATCTTTACCAAAATAACGAATTTGGGGTCTTCAACCGGCCCAAATCCAATGTACGACGCGATGGTCAGATCCTCGTGATATCCGCCCGTCGTCAATGGAATTGAGGAGGTACCGGTTTTGCCCGCAACTTCGTATCCCTCAACCCGATGCATCTTACTCTCAGAGCGTTTGCTCGCATCCACGAGCATCGACACAAGGGTGCGGGCGGTCTCTTTTCGGACCACACGGCGTATAGCCTTGGGTTCAACGAGTTCGATGCCTGCATCTGAATTAACTTCCTGCACCACATACGGCTGCATGAGCACACCATCGTTCAATAAGGCTGCTACAGCGGCAGTGAGTTGCAACGGCGTCACGGCAATGCCCTGGCCGTAAGCGTTGGTGGCAAGGCTGGATGGGTACCAGCCCTCTGCATCCGGATAGAGGACGATACCGCTGACCTCGCCCCAGAGATCAACCCCGGTTGGCGCACCAAAACCAAATGCGGTCACATATTCATAGAACAGGTCTTTGCCCATCTGGGTGCCCACCCACACTGCACCGACGTTACTGGAGTGGGCAATGAGGTCGGTCATATCGCTCCGACCGTGACCTTTTTCGTCCCAGTTCTTAATTTCCACGCCGCCGTACTCCACGCTGCCGCCATCGAAGAATTCGGCTGCAGGGGTGATAACTCCTGCGTCCAGCGCTCCGGCTAAGGTGATCAACTTGAAGGTAGAGCCGGGCTCATAGAGCGAGCTGATTGCCGGATTCGCATAGGCGTCCTGGTCGGGAATGTGAAATTCCTGATAGTTGTTGGAGTCATACGTGGGACGGCTTGCCATGGCGATAATGGCGCCGGTCTTAGGATCCATGACGATCACCGAACCGCTCGCCGCACCGAATTGTTCTAAAGCGAGCTCAAGCTCTCGTTCTACGATGTGCTGTACGGAAGCATCCAGTGTGAGCACCAAGTCTGCTCCCGGTTCCGCGGGCTGCAGCACCCAGATTGCCTCTCCGGCCTCATTGCCGAAGGGTGAACTCGAACTCAGCCGCCGCCCCGGTGCTCCCTGCAGCAACTCCTCGTAGTAGCCTTCCACGCCATATTGGCCGCTGCCGCTTTGGCTATAGAATCCAACAACGTGTGCGGCAAGCATCCCCAATGGGTAGGTTCGATACGGCATTACATTGAGTGAGATCCCGGGAGCTTGGCCCGTGCGCCTAAGACTCTCAATGCGGTCGCTCACGTCCGGCGGGACGCCTTTCGCCAGGAGCGCATAGGGCCTGTTAGGCTGATCTAAGAGCGCGATGAGCTGCTCTTCAGACTTGCCAAGCAGTTGCGCCAGTTCACTTGCTATTGACTGTGCCGATCTTCCGCTCGAGCGCACTCTGCTCGGGTCCGCTTCCACGTCGTTAAGATACTTCGCAGATGCGAGCAAGGTGCGATTCGCGTCCAGAATGCTGCCCCGCTTGGGCACGATCTGGGTGTCTTTCTGGTATTGCTCCTGAGCTTGCGAAGCCAGCTTTTCGCTCTCGACAATATGCAACCGCACAAGGCCGGCGGCGACAATTAGGGCGCCGAGAAGGGCAAACCCCTGGATGACGCGAATGCGAGTCGTGCTCATCGTTTCGCGGTTCATTGGGACGCCTCCCCGCCGAACAATGCGTGATACTGTTCGACAATCAGGTCCCACCGACTGCTGAACGGCAGGTCTACTTCGTCTGCGTTGTCATCGGGGGCAAGCTGTAGCTGCTGTGCGTTTTGCGGCAACTGTGCAAAGTGCAGCCGCTCGGCCGGGACCATGCCGAGTCGCTTTCTCGCGTTCTCTTCGATGACGCGCAGATCGCTCGCTTGGGCAATCTGCGTGCGGAGCAACTGGTTTTCTCTTTCAATTTGCTCGATCGAGCGTTCCAAGTACTGAATGCGAAAACCGGCATCGGCCACCTGTCCCGTAGGCATCAGGTAAAGTATTGCAATGAGAAACAACACGAGGATGCCCATGTTTACGGCAACCTGCGGGCTTAGTTCGTAATACCAAGGCTTGCGCTCAGGACTGTCTGGCCTGGCTGCGGCGCGGGGGAGAACTGAATCTTGCTGTGCCATATGTCTCTTTCAGCTTTCAAATTCGTTCGGCAATGCGCAAGCGCGCGCTGCGGCTGCGTGGATTCCGTGCAATCTCGACCTCGTCGGCACGGATGGGTTTTCGCGTCAAGATACGCATTGTCTGTTGCGGATTGCAGGCACACTGGGGCACGGTGCTCGGGCAGATACACTTGCCGGCGGCGCGTCGCATGAACCCTTTGACAATGCGGTCTTCCAAACTGTGAAAGGCTATTACTACCAAGCGGCCGCCTGTGGTGAGGAGATCGCGGGCCTGCTCCAATGCAGTCTGGAGGCTTTCGAGTTCACCGTTTACGGCAATGCGCAGGGCTTGAAATGTTCGTGTGGCGGGGTGAATGCGCTGCCTGCCTCTCCCATAGGCGGCGCGCGCAATGTCGGCCAGATCCACGACTTGGCTCAGAGGACGTTCCTGCCGGCGCTCGACGATGCGGCGGGCAATGCGCCGCGCATGGCGTTCTTCGCCGAATTCCCAAATCAGATTGGCCAGAGATTCCTGGTCCCAGCTATTTACGATGGTTGCTGCTGTGAGCGATTGGTCCGGGTTCATGCGCATGTCCAGAGGGCCTGCGTGCTGCCAGGAGAATCCACGCTGAGGACTTGCAAGCTGGAGGGAAGACATCCCGAGATCGAACAGGACGCCGTGGACTTCGCGAAACGCCGCTTGCTCGGCAGCAGCGAGAAGCTGGCCGAAGTTGCGGTGCATGAGAGTTGCCCGCCCGCCAAACCCGCGCAGCCGTGCTGCGCAGCGCGCTAAGGCTTGGGGATCTAAATCCAGACCTAATAGACTACCCGTGGGAGTGCTGACTGAGAGAATCCCCTCAGCATGTCCACCCCCGTTTACAGTGCAATCGACAAAGCGGTCGCCATTGCCTGCCTGGAGCCCATCGAGTACTTGTGGAAGAAGGACCGGTATGTGCCTGGGAGAGGCTTGTGGCTCCATAGAGTGTTGCCTGATGTTTCAGAGATGTAGACTAGAACTCGGATCGCTTTGGCGGGATCGGCCGCGCACACCGTTTTGCCGGCTATACGCGAGCATGCAGTCACTTTCGTAGGTCAAATGCCGAGGTCGGCAAGCTGCTCCGCAAGACTGCCGCCCGCAGCTTCCGTGGTTGCCTTGACGGCGTTCCAGTCCTCGAGGCACCAGACCTCAATGCGTTGGTAAAGACCGATCACGGCAACATTGGCAGCGATGTCGGCATATTCGCGGAGATACTGGGGCAATACGGTGCGGCCTTGACTGTCTAGCGAGAGATCCACGGCACCGGAGAACAGCAACCGGCTCAGCGTGCGCACGTTTGGTTGTGTTTGCGGTAGTTGGCTGACCTTCTCGGCAAGCCGAACCCACTCGCCCCTGGGATATATGACCAGGCACTTGTCGAGACCACGCGTGACTACGGCGCCCTCGGCCAACTCCTCGCGGAATTTGGCTGGAATAGCCAGGCGGCCCTTTTGATCTACAGAATGCTGGAATTCACCGAGAAACAAGACGGACCATCCACCATGCGGGACTTATCCACATTTAGCCCCACTTTTCCCCACTTCTATCCACAAGCCAAATTATAGCGGCAGTGAATCATGAAGGTCAAGACAAAAGGCCGGTCTTGTTGAAAGAAAATTCACGGTAAGGCGGGACGCGCTCAGTTGCGTACCGATTGGCTCGGCCCGGCAGGAATCGGAGCCCCCTCGACCTCTTGCATATGCGAAGACAAGCCCCAATTCACGAAACACGGTTGTGGAGAGCAGGCGGGGAGTCCAGAGTCCGGTGTTGCGCGAACGGCATCCCGGCGGGACTAATACGAGGCTACTCGCGTCTACTCTAAAGATATGCCCCGAAGCTAATTGATCGGTGCGATGATCACCCACCACTTGCGCTTCGAAGCCGGCGGCAAGTCACGAATGCTTAGTGGGAACCTGTTGAGTGGCTGGGATACACTATCTGGTATGGGATAGAGCGTGGGACTCTCCCTATAGTCAAGAAGGAAAAAGGGACCTCCCCACCCCGGCACATTCATCGCGCATGACTATTACGGAAGAAATCATCCACCACGCCCAGGGACTCGGCTTTCGGCCGGTCGGCATTGCGCCGGCTCACCCATTTACCGAGACCCGGGCCGCTGCGCGGGCGCGGCTTAAGGCCGGCCATCTCGACGGCATGGGTTGGTATACGTCCGCCCGCGTTGAACGCGGCACCCGGCCGGCGTGGCTCTTGAAAGACGCGCGCTCCATCATCGCCCTGGCCTTGCCCTACTATGTGGGCGAATTCCCCGTAGGAGACGCGCGTCCCGGTGAACCGCACGGGGTCGTTTCACGCTACGCGTGGGGCAGAGACTATCACAATGTGCTGAGAAAGAAGCTTAAGAGCTTGGTGGCGCTGCTAGAGTCCAAGCATGGGTCTGCCCGTTTCTTTGCAGATACGGGGCCAATCCTCGATCGCGCGGCGGCCTTTCGCGCCGGCGTAGGCTGGTATGGCAAGAGCACGATGATCCTCACAGAAGAACAGGGCACGTGGGTCTTTCTCGCCGAGGTTATTACCGACTTGCCACTGGCATACACGCAGCCCCTGAAGAAAAACTGTGGGAGTTGCACGCGCTGCATTGACGCCTGCCCTACCGACGCGATCGTAGCGCCCTATCAGGTTGATGCGCGTCGCTGTATCGCGTATCTCACGATTGAGAACCGCGGCGGCATTCCCCGTGAGTTGCGGCCAAAGCTAGGTACGCGCGTCTTCGGGTGCGATATTTGCCAGGACGTGTGTCCAGTCAATCGTTATCCAACTGCGGATGCAAGCGAGGACTTCCTGCCACGACCCGGCGTGGGCCCCTCGATCCCGCTGATTCCATTGCTAGAAATCACTGAGGAAGAGTTTCGAAACCGCTTTCAGGGCACGCCGCTCATGCGCGCCAAGCGGCAGGGTCTGCGGCGCAACGCCATCGTCGCGCTGGGAAATGCGGGGGATGCGTCTGCGATTCCAGCGTTAAGGCATGTTTTGCTCGACAACAGCGAGGCTGCTATGTTGCGCGAGCACGCGGCTTGGGCCTTGGGCCGGTTCCGTGACGAAGCTGCGCAGGCGGCTTTGCAGCAGGCACGGGCACTGGCGCTGCCTGCTGAAGTCCGCACTGAAGTTGCGCTAGCCCTTCGCGATGAATAGCGGCGTTGCGAAGGTGAAGAGCACGGCATGCGCGCAGAAGCGTTCTCCGCAGATGAGACTCCACTTGGCACAAGTCTTCGAAGGGGAAGTATGTGCCCTTGGGCACTGCGAGAGTGAGACACAGACTGCCCAGCTCGGCTGAGCCTCACTTGACCTTGCCCACTGATCTCGAGGCCGGTCGAGACTTAAATTTCACGAATCAATCTCGTCATTCCAACGGACGGTGGCAAAAGGATCGTAGGCGAAGTGATCGACTACTTGGCCTTTCCCCATGTGCTCGGCCACGATAGTGCGCACGTCACGGGGCAGTATATTGCAGTAGAAAGTGCCTTCCGGATAGACTTGCATTACCGGAGCCCGCAGGCAGTGGCTCAGGCACGTTGCAGTATAGACTTGCACACGGCCAGTGAGCTCATTCCGTTCAATCTGCTTCTTGACTTCAGTCAGTATGCCCCGGCTCTTCTGATCGGAGCAGGAGGACCCAATGCAGACGAACACACGACGGGGTCGGTCCCCCTCACTGTCGCTAAGGGCATTGCTTTCCTCAGAGCCACTTCTTGGCGCTCCTGCCTTGGAGTTCCGCCGTGATGATGAAGACCTCTTCCTATTCTTGCGCGATTCACGTCTCGCCATACCCAACTATCCTTCAGAGTTTCCGCAGGCTGCGTCAAGCCCTTTGTTTCCGCACGTCAGTTAACCATGTGCCTGAAGCTTTGCAGCAGAGACACTACTCCGCAGGCTGTACGAAGATCCAATTCGCCGCTTGCAAGCTGACGCTGACAGTTTGATCGCCAACCTGTAACACTATAGCCCCCGCGGAAGGCGCGATGTTGGCTACCGTCACGCGGGCGCCGGGAACAATGCCATTACGGTGAAAGTACTCAAGAAGCCGGCTGTCTTGCTCCGCCTGCTCCGTGATCCGTTCCACCATCAATATGTCACCCACATCCGCAACGTCGAGATAGTGTCCCGAGTCCAGGTTGGGTGAACCCGAACCGGGGATTGGATTGCCGTGGGGGCAAGTGTCCGGTTCGCCAAGCAGCGCGGCCAGCTTTGCCTCGACACTGGGTGAAATGGCGTGTTCAAGGCGGCTGGCTTCTTCGTGCACGTCGTACCAAGGTACACCGAGCAAGTCTGTCAGCAGCCGTTCGGAAAGGCGATGACGGCGTACGATCCGTTCCGCAATCTCACGGCCTCTTTCGGTAAACTCAATCTCCCTGCGCGGATTTAGTGTTACGTAGCCCTCTCTTACCAGGCGGCGAAGCGCCTCGGTCACGGTTGGCGCGGCCACGCCAAGATGCTCTGCGAGACGGGCAGCAATCACGTCACGTCCTTCATCGCCTAGGGCAAAGATCGCTTCCAAATAGCGTTCTGTGCCTGCGGTTGTGGGTCGAGTTTTCTCTGCCTGCCCTTCATCGGCCATTACGTCTCGCATCCTCGCTCAAGCTTCCTAAGCTCATCGTTCGCAGCATGCGCTTGCTGGCGTTAAGTATAGGGTGCCCCTCGCGGGCTGTAAACAGACTGCCGGTAACCGCTTGTCGGATGTGCGCGCGCTGCCGTAGCTGCCTGGGCAGCGGCAAAATTGGCGAATGCATCTCACCCTTGCATCTCCAAATGCAAGCCCTCATCTTGCTCCCAATAAGAACAGCAGCAACTCACTTTGTCTAATGAGCGTACCGATACTAACCCCCCTTATCTCAGCGTTGCGCATGTCCCACGATCATACTTTGCTAACCACCCCTTGAGCTGGAGGCGGCATAGCCAGCGCGAACTCCTCGATAGAATTCGGTGATGCGCCGGAAGCAACGACCTTGTTTAGTTGAGGGTAGCGATGAGGTCAAGTATCTTAGTTAGCAGCATTCGCGCTCGGGAGCTGAATGCGGGAGCTATAATTATCACATTCGACTACATTGTTATCGGCAGTGGCATTGCGGGGCTCTATGCCGCCCATTACGCTCGTCAATTTGGTTCTGTACTGATTCTGACCAAGGGGCGGCTCTCTCAATCCAATACCCGCTACGCGCAGGGCGGCGTGGCGGCTGCAGTGGATGCGGAGGACAGCCCCGCGCTGCACTGGCAAGACACGGTAGTTGCCGGCGCGGGGCTGTGTGACCCGCATGCCACGATGGCGTTGGTCTCCGAAGGTCCGGCCTGCGTCAGGGAGCTGATGGCGCTCGGCGTAAACTTTGACACACTGCATGGTGAAATCAACCTGGCGAGGGAGGGTGCGCACTCGGTGCCCAGAGTGCTCCATGCGCGGGGTGACGCTACCGGCGTAGAGATTGAGGGCGCACTCACACGAAACGCACGGCGTTCGGCCGTGACGATCCGGGAGAACTACCTCGCCACGAAATTGCTTGTGGACGGCGGACGTTGTGTTGGAGTCGAAGCTCTCGAAGGGCGTACGGGGACACCGCAGACGTTCTACTCTCGAAACGTAATCCTCTGCTCCGGTGGGGCCGGGCAGCTCTTTGCGTACACGACAAATCCGAGCATTGCTACCGGCAATGGGGTTGCGTTGGCATTTGAGGCAGGAGCGGGCATTGCAGACATGGAGTTCTTTCAATTCCATCCTACGGCTCTGCGAATTACCGGCGCACCGTCATTTCTGATTTCGGAAGCGGTGCGGGGAGCGGGCGCCTACTTGCGAAACAGCAGTGGCGAGCGGTTCATGACTCGCTATCACGAACTTGCGGAGTTAGCGCCGCGGGACGTGGTTGCGCGCGCCGCCGTTCAGGAAATGTTGCTCACAGACAACGACAGTGTGTACCTTGACTTACGGCACTTGGATGCGGAAGAGACCCGCACGCACTTTCCTACCATTTACGCACGGTGCCAGCGCTTTGGAATTGACATAACAAAAGAACAGATTCCCGTTGCTCCGGCGGCCCATTACATGACCGGCGGCGTGCTCACCGATATCCATGGGCGGACCTCGGTGCCGGGACTCTATGCCTGTGGAGAGGTGGCGTGTACGGGTGTCCATGGGGCAAATCGCCTCGCGAGCAACTCTCTGCTGGAAGCGTTAGTCTTCGCCAGGCGCATAGTGTTAAATTCACAGGGGATTGCGTTGCCGCAGTATCCTCTACCTGAAAAACGCGAGACTGACCTCGGTTCCAGCCTGCATGTAAGTGTAGCGCTGCCACCGGCAGCGGCTGGGCGCAAACGCGCTGGCGGGGCCATGCCTGCACTTCAACACCTCATGTGGCACAATACCGGCATCGTGCGAGAGGAACGGGGCTTGATGAAAGCGGAGGGGCAAGCCTTGGATTGGCTTGCGCGCACACCCGCGCCAGCCAGCCGCCGTTTGCATGAATACCGCTTTTTGCTGGTGTTGGGGCTGCTTCTTACTACTGCGGCCCGCCTGCGCAAAGAGAGCCGGGGAGCTCACTACCGAGTCGACTTTCCTGAGCCCAACGATGCGTGGCGGCATCGCATAGTCATACATCGGGAAGGATACGAGTGTGCGTAAACTCTCACACGACGCACCCATGACGGTTAGAAGGCAGACTCGGTCATGAACGAATATTCACTGCCCATTTCGCTCGATCACGTTGACGAATTACTTCGCCGAGCTTTGGCAGAGGATGTTGGCGCCGGTGACGTGACGACGCTTGCGCTGATTCCGGCCGACCAAATTGGGACTGCGGTGGCGCTTAGCAAAGAGGCCGGCGTATTGGCGGGAAATGCAATTGCGGCAAGGGTCTTCACCCACCTGGATGGCCGTGTGCGCACGTGCGAGCTGCAGTCTGACGGAGCGCTCCTTGCGCCCGGCGCCGGCTTCCTGGAAATCGAGGGGCCGCTGCAGGCAATTCTCACCGGCGAACGCGTTGCGCTCAACCTTCTGCGGCATCTTTCCGGCATTGCCACGCTCACTCGTGATTTCGTCCAAGCTGTCGCGGGCACGGATGCCCAGATTGTTGATACGCGCAAGACCACTCCCGGCCTGCGGCTCTTTGAGAAATATGCGGTTCGGGTCGGAGGAGCTCGCAACCACCGCATTGGGCTCTTCGACGGCGTGCTTATCAAGGACAACCACATCGCCGCATGCGGTTCCATTGCTCGCGCCGTGTATAGAGCGAGGTCTTCAGTTCATCACTTAATCAAGATTCAGATAGAGGCAAAGACCTTGGATCAGGTGGCGGAGGCGCTGGAGGCAGGCGCTGACGGCATCCTGCTCGACAACATGCTGCCTGAAACCATGTCTGCAGCAGTGGAGATGGCGCGAGGCAGGGCGTTCACGGAAGCTTCAGGGGGTATTACGCTTGAGTCGGTTAGAGCTGCGGCGCGCACTGGTGTAAACTTGATCTCGGTGGGCATGCTCACCCATTCGGCGGCGGCGTTGGACATGAGTCTTGATATCAAAGGGTAGTGAAATGGGTTCGGCCCTGGTCTTCGAGAGACAGTACCGTACTTCCTCGTCGGAAGGTTATCGTGTCCTCAGAGACGGCGCGCGGCTGGCGCAGGTTGAATTGCACTTTGCGCACTCAGTAGTCTACTGCACGCTCATTCTCTTTGAGAATCTCACCGAGCACGAACATTTCGCAGTCATCGAGGAAGTTGATGAATATCTCGTGCATTCGGCGGAGGTACCGCGCGAGGACCTCATGGTAACCGTGTACCACGGCCAAGAAGTCGGCTTCTACAACGACGACATGTTTAGCCACGTGCACGCTGACGCGGAAAGACAAAACGCGCCGAACAACGGCGACGATTCAGAGTCCTTTGGGGGCTGAGCCGAAAACCGGACTCTGAACCCTACCCGGCCAATAGTTGCTATTTGGGGTGCACTGACTCGAGGGATCCCTCGTGCGCGAGGAGCCTTTCTTTCCAGGGCAGGCCGCGTGTATAGCCGCCGAAGCTGCCGTCGCTTGCGATAACGCGATGGCAAGGAATTATGACCGGCACCGCGTTCTTCCCCAGAGCATTGCCTACAGCCCGATAGGCCTGAGGCCGTCCAATGCGCCGGGCAATGTCTTGATATGAAGTGAGCGAGCCGAACGCGATTGCATTCGTTTCGTTCCACACTGCTAGCTGGAAGGCTGTGCCCTGCAAGGCGATTGGCACGCTGAAGGTCACGCTCCTCCCTGCAAAGAACGCGAGTAACTCGTCCACCGCACTCGCGGCAAATTCCTCCGCCTTGGCATCTTCAGTGAATGCGATTGCTGCCAGTTTCTCTTCCAGGTGTTTACCGGCTTCCAAGGAACTCGCGTGTCCAAAGGTAGCGCCACAAACTCCGCGGGAATTCGCGGCGACCGCCAGCCATCCCCACCGCTCTCCGGTTTCTGCCAGACGCACCACGCACTCCAGGCGCTGTGTGTGTGCGGAGTCTCGTCGTGTGGGGAGCCGTGTCAAAGTGTCTTGCATTGCTTAATCTCCGCTCTTCACTAATCTCTCGCAATCGACGTGTTAAGAGCCGCGCTACACCCGGGCGCCGGGGACAGGCACGGACTCCAAGAGTTCGAGCACAACGTCGTTCGTGCTAGTATTCCGCACGCCGGCGCCGGGACTCACAATCAGCCGATGAGATAACGTGGGCACGGCCATGTACTTCACGTCGTCGGGCGTAGCGTAATCGCGTCCCATGAGGGTGGCACGTGCCTGGGCAGTATGGTCGAGCGCCAAGCTGCCGCGAGGACTCGCCCCTAGATAGACGTCCGGGTGCTGCCGGGTGGCATTGACGAGTTCCACAATGTATTCGCGCACGAGGCGGTCGACGTACACCTCCCGTGTGCGCTGCTGCATTTCTACCAATTCGCCAACTTCCACAACTTGCCCGATCTCATCGAGTGGTTGCGCGCGCTGTTGCGTCTCGAGCACGGTCATCTCATCGGCGCGGCGGGGATAACCGAGCTCGATCCGCATGAGAAACCGGTCGAGTTGCGCTTCAGGCAGCGGGAACGTGCCCTCGTACTCGATGGGGTTCTGCGTTGCCAGCACTAGGAAGGGCTTGGGCAGCGGAAACGTCTGCCCCTCAACGGTGACATTTCGTTCTTCCATCGCCTCAAGCAGAGCGGACTGTGTCTTGGGCGTGGCGCGGTTAATTTCGTCCGCGAGGACGATTTGCGCCATGATCGGTCCAGGTCGGAATTCAAACTCACTTGTCTTCTGGTTGAAGATAAACACGCCCGTGATATCGCTGGGCAACATGTCGGGCGTGAACTGAAGCCGCTTGAAACTACAACCGATGGAACGGGCCACAGCTTTCGCAAGTGAAGTCTTACCGACACCGGGCACATCTTCCACTAAGACATGCCCGCCGCAGAGCAATGCGATGAGAGTTAACTCTACTTCCGCGTGCTTGCCAATGATGACTCTCTCCACGTTTTCCATCACGCGCTCTGCGAAGTCTAGGATCCCTTCCATGTCGGTGTCCTCACCCTTCTCCAACCAATACACAAGACGCTGTCTAGAGTATACACGCTGCGCTTACTGCTACGGCGGCAAGATAGGTGTCCGGTTCTCGTTCTACCCACTGCGGAGCAAGTCCGCCCAGATTTACCCGGTGATGCGTCACGCTTGCCTAGCTCTATTTTAGCCACTATGCTGAATAAAACCTGAGATAGTCCAAAGGAGAACGGTTGTGACGGTTGAGCAGATTGGTTTGCGGCGGCGAATTGCGCGAAACGAGACTCTCTATGGTGTGTTCGTGGATGCGCCTACCATCTCGCATGTTGAAACGCTGGCAATTGCGGGCTTTGACTTCGTTATACTCGATCAAGAACATGGGCATATCAATGCCGAGAGCCTGGTGCATCTCGTCAGCGCGTGCGACCACTTCGGCATTGCCTCCTTGGTCCGCATTCCAGCCCTGGAGTCCTGGCTCATTGGACCTGCTCTAGACTGCGGCGCCTCCGGCGTACAGGTGCCGTTCGTATCTAGCGGGGATGAGGCCAGGGCTGCCGTCGCCGCTGCTCGCTTCGCGCCTGAGGGGGAACGCGGCGTGCACGTTTTCTTGCGCGGCGGTCAATATGGCGCGCTGGGCGCGGATGGCTTCTTCCGTGTCTGCAACGAGAACCAAGCCGTCGTGCTCCAAGTTGAAGGTACGCGCGGTGTCGAGAACTTGGAAGAAATCGCCGCGGTGCCGGGATATGACTCCATCTTCATCGGGCCGTATGACCTCTCCCAGTCACTGGGCGTTCCCGGACAGACCGGACATCCGCAAGTAGTTGACGTAATTGAACGCACTGTAGAGCTCTGCCAGCAGCAGGGCAAGGTGGTCGGCACATTTGTGAACACGCCGGAGGATGCCGCCGGTTGGGCAAAACGCGGCGTGCAGATGGTCTCGGTATCCTGCGACACGAACATCTTCTATCGAGCCTGCACCGACTTGCGGCAAGCGATTGCGGAGGCTGCCGGTGCGTAGCCGCGCGCCCTAGAGCGGGATTTCCAGGAATTCCCTGCCGAGAATGATCTCGCCGCCAAAGACTGAGGCCACTTCTGCCACCGCGCGTTCCGCTCCCCCTGGCTGGGGCGCGCCCAAGGTTTCGGCGCCTATGGCGCGCGTATGGTGAACCATAACCAAACGCTTCACACCAGCTTCCTGCGCAACCCGGCCCGCCGTGATCGTCCCAAGATTGGAGTCGCGCTCCTCTTCACGCACGTCGGACTGTGGCATATGGCACATTGCAACCAACGTATCTGCGCCCCTAGCAAGCTGAATCAAGTTCTGCCCCGGCCCCGCGTCACCGGTAAAGACAATTGAGCCCTCGGCGCTATTCAGGCGATAGGCGAGCGACTCCAGCCACGGCTGGACATGGCTTGTCGCAGTTGCGATTACCTCCCAACCATCGCCGGCACACACGCTGCCGGGCCCGATGTCTTGCACAGCTACCGAGGGAGGTCGGCGTGGCAATGTGCCACCCCGTTGCTGGAAGCCGCGCGCACTCACCGGATGGTTGATTCTGGCTTGGATATCCGGTGCAAAAGCGCCTGCCTCAGGGTCAATGAGGCGCGCTGTGAGCTGCTCCGTGTGCTCGGGACCAAAGACCTGCAGTTGCGGCACTGCACCGTAGCCTGTATCCCAGCGCGAGAGCAAAAATCCAGGATAGTCCACATTGTGGTCGTAGTGATGGTGCGTGAAGAAGAGGTAACCGATTTCAGAGGGGGCTATTCCCAACTTGAGAAGCTTGTACGTTGCTGCCGGCCCGCAGTCGAACATCAAGCGATCAGAACCGATGCTCACGACGTAGGAAGAGCCATACTGCGTGGAACTCAATCCGGGAGTGCCTGATCCAAGAATGGTCAATAGCATTACAGCCTCCAGAGAGAATTGTTTGCGCTGCTTTCCGCTGAAGTTAGATGACACTTGGCACAGAGAAGAGTCTGAATCCAAGCCAACTGTTTTTCCCAGGTAGCTTGCCTGTCAATGCCGCGGATCGCGAAATGGTAGTCTGGGATTTGCTCTCGACACTGCCCGGCATAGGCGAGACAGACATTGCAATTCGCTCGTACAGCTCATCGCAAGTCACCCTTGGCACACGCGACGGAGAAGTGCATATATTAGCCCTTCCACCAAACACTCCAAAAGTCGCTCTCCTGGGCCGGAAACGTCAATCGTGCGGTTGCGCAGCCGGTGGGCCCATTTTCAAGGTGAAAAGTGCCGGACAACTCATGGGTTACAAGCTGGTCGACAATGCTCAGGCCGAGGCCGGCGTGGGTCGACATTGAAAACCCTTCCGGCATGCCAATGCCGTTGTCCCACACCTCCACAGTGATAACGCCCTTGTCTTGTGTCGCGGTCATCCGAATACTACCGGTTGAGCGGCCGGCAAGTCCGTGGGTTGCGGCATTTGAGACAAGCTCATTGAGGACGAGCGCAAAGAGAGTGGCTTGCTTTGAGCCGAGCCTAATTGGCGCAGGTGCTATCGTGAAGTCGATCTTCTGGCTGGGCGGGACCAGGTCGTTCACGACTATATCCATGATCCGAATGGCAATCTCTTCTATGGTTGCCATGCCGATGTCTTCCTCCGTGAGGATTTCATGGACGGCCGCAATGCTCTCCACGCGTGCTGCGCTTAGACCGAGCAAGTCGACAGCTTCTGCGGTTGCGGCCCGCCGCATTTGCAACGAGAGTAGGGAGGCCACAGTCTGCAGGTTATTCTTGACTCGGTGTTGCATTTCGCGCATGAGAATGGCCTGCGTTTCCAGCGCTCTTTGCGCTTCCTGATAGAGCCGCGCATTCTCAATGGCGAGTGCCGCGTCATACGCAAAAGTGGAAACAAGCTGAATTTGCTCGGCGCTAAACTCGTGATGATCCAAAGTGAATACACTGATACTGCCGAGAACTCGGTCACGGGCAATGAGTGGTACGCAAAACATGGATCGGATCCCCTCTGCCACGATCTGCGGATGTAGGTTGGTGAGAATGGGATCGTTGAGCGCATCTTTTACCTGAACCGGTGTGCGGTTAGCTACGGCTCTCCCAACCGCGCCTTCACCAACCCTTACACGCATGGTTTTGTACCCATCGCTGAGGTTGTATCCGGCCACAATGAAGAGGTCATGGGCTTTTTCGTCCAACTGGAAGATTGCCGCCCGATCGGCGTTTGATAACTCAGCGGCATGGCGCGCGATTATTTCAAGCACCTGGTTTAGGTCCAGACTGGAGGCCATCGAAGCCCAAACGCGTTGCAGTGCTGTGAACTGACTAACTTTCTCTCTCAGCTTCTCATCAGTTTGCTCGTAGAGCCGAGCATTTTCAATTGCGATTGCAATTTGCCCGCAGACAGTCTCGGAAAAACCAATCTCCTCGCTTGGGAATTTTCTGGGCGTGCGGCTATGCAAATTCAGTACTCCGATGAGCTTATTCACGGTGAAGAGTATGACTGGCACTGATAGCATGCTGTAGGGACTGATTTCCGCAAATTCGGGTAGATAGATAAAACGAGGGTCTTCCCGGACACTTTCCACGGCTACCGGCTCGCCGTGCTGCGCCGCCCAGCCCGTGACGCCTTCGCCAAGGCGGACGTGTACATGGCCGACAACATCAACGACGGGCGCGGTAGTAGCTCGAAGTGTCAGGCGGTCCTGTCCCTCGTCATACAAGTAGATTTCGCACACGTCCAGCTCGAGCACTTCACTCACCGCCTGCACGGTCAAGTCCAACATTTGCTCTAGGTCTAATGTTGAGTTGGCAACGTTATTCACCTGTTGGATGGCCGTCAGGTGACCGACGCGGGTTTCAAGCAGAGCTGTGGTAGCAGCGCCGTCGCCCGAGGGCAACTGCCGCAGTCGCTCTGCTAGCGCACGAGTGACTGCTTGTGAAAAGCGCAATAGCTTGTCAGTACTCTCCACAGGCGTGCGGCTAAAGTGGAAAGCCAGCAAAGAAAGGCGATCAGTAAAAGTCTCCAACGCATCGCTTACCGCGTCAGCCTGGGGGATTTCACGCACTAGGGAATCAATAGCAAAGGCCGCAAATGCATCTTCCTCTGCGCTGATTCTTTCCGCGAGCGCGCAAATGTCTTCGGTGGAGAGCGATAGCGCGCTATCGAGAAGCCAGCGCGTGGACACCTTGGTTTGATAGTCCAATGTCATGGCGAAGCATCTCTGGTCGGGCGCAAACCGGTCATCGGTGTGTGTACCGTCGTTCCGACCGCGACTCATCAATGAAACGCGCTGCCCCGGATTTCTCATACAACATTTTGTAGAGGCGTATTGCACTACCGGGGCGGCACAAATCTGATACTATCATGCCACAGTACCGGTAGCGCTCATAGCGTGCCGTGCTGCACTCTCATGCGCCTTCCCTGCCAAGCAATTAGAGGACCATTGATGGAGCCGCGCTTTTCCTGGGAGCCGTACGGCGACTACCTCGCGCGTTCGCGTGTTCGAGACTTCATGGAGCGTCACGACATTGCGTCCTGGCAGGAGCTTATCGAGGAATCGCAGCAGGACATTGCGTGGTTTTGGAATGCGGCCATGAGCCACCTTGGCGTCGAGTGGGCGACTCCCTACACTGCTGTCTACGACGATGCGCAGGGCATGCCGTGGACGCGTTGGTTCCCAGGCGGCAAGCTAAACGTCACGCACAACTGCATTGACCGTCACATTAGAGATCAACGCGGCGAAGAGCTCGCCCTAATCTGGGAGGGCGACGGCGGGGACTCGCGTGCCGTGACGTACCGTGAACTCTACGACAGTGTGTGCCGTACCGCCGCCGCTATGGAGAGCATGGGCATAGCCGCCGGCGACGTCGTTGCCCTCTGTGCGCCGGTCTCTCCTGAAGCAGTGGCCGTGATGTTCGCTGCAATGAAGATCGGTGCGGTCTGCATGCAAATCGGCGCCCGGGCCGTGCCGCAGGACGTCGTAGACTCCCTGCGTCGGGGACGCGCATCCGTGCTTTTCACGGTGGACTCCTATCCCCGCGGAGGAAAGTGGAGCGATTGCTCGCCTACGTTGCGTGCGGCAGTAAGTGATGTGCCAACACTGGAACGTGCGGTTGTCATGCAGCGGCGCAATGAGCCTGTTGAATTGTCAGACAAGATACTCACCTGGTCTGACTTTCTTGCGCAGGGCAGTCAACACGCCTCCTGTCCAACTGTGCCGGTAGACTCCGAACACCCGAATTTAATCCTGTTCACCTCCGGCACCACCGGCAAATCAAAAGCAATCGTGCATACCCATGGTGGTTCACTGGCACAAGTCATCAAGGAGGTAGGGTATGCCTTCGATTGTCAGAGCCATGATCGCTTCTGTTGGTTTACGAATTTCGGATGGATGATGGCGCCTTGGGAACTTATCGGTGTGCTCTTCTTTGGGGGCACTGTTGTGCTCTATGAGGGCACGCACGTCTACCCCACTCCCCACCGAGTCTTCGAATTGATAGAGAAACATCGCATTTCGATCTTCGGCTTTGTGCCCACGGCGATACGACAACTTGCCGCGCTCGATGAAGACTTCAGCAATCACGATAAGTCGTCGCTAAGGATCCTCGGTTCTACGGGGGAAATCTTGGATAGCAAGGCATGGACGTGGTACTTTTCCACGTTCGGCGAGGGGCGCTGCCCGATAATGAACATCTCAGGCGGTACGGAGGTCATTGGTTGCTTGCTTTCCCCTTTGCCGGTCATGCCGCTAAAACCGGGAACTCTTGGCGGCGCGGGTCTCGGCATGGACATTGCCGTGGTAGATGACGAAGGCGCCCCGCTAGCGCAGGGGCCGGGAAATCTTGCCTGCCGCCAGCCATTTCCTTCCATGACACGCGGATTCCTAGGGGAACCGGAGCGCTTCCTTGAGACATACTTCCAAAATGGCCAAGACCTGTGGATGCATGCCGATCGCGTCGAGTGTGATGAGGATGGCATGTGGTACATTCTCGGCCGCACCGATGACCTCATCATACGCGGCAGCATCAACCATGATCCGGGTAAGATCGAGCAGGCCCTGCTGAGCTATTCGGGTTTGCCCCGCGTCATTGAGGCTGCGGCGATTGGCGCTAGTGACCAACAGTTGGGACAGCGAATCGTCTGCTTTGTTGTGTTGGAGCGTCCGCTCACAACCGCTGATGAAGGCGCATTCTTGCAGGAGTTGCGCACACACGTGGGCACGGTCTACGACAGGGCAGGCAGACCTGATGCGATATTCGTTGTGGATGTATTGCCCAAGAATATGGCGGCAAAAATTCCTCGAGGGATTATACGACGAGCCTTTGAAGGCATGCCCTTGGGGGACACCTTGAAGCTTGACAACCCACAGGCGCTGGCCGCAATTCAATCCATTGAGACCGAAGCAAGGACTAGGAAATGAACTCTGACGGAATCCGCGCGGCTGCGGTAGTGGGCGCCGGCCTAATGGGCGCCGATATCGCCGCCGTGCTTGCGCTGGCGGGTATCGATGTCACGTTGATAGACATAGACGATGACCAATTGACTTTGGCGCAGGCACGCATGCGGACTAGCATGACCACGCTGAGCGAGAACGGTCTCGTGGCTGCTGAGGAAGCAGCACACGCGCTTGAGCGGGTGGAAGGCACGTTGGATCGGGCTGCGGCCTTGAATAGTGCAGACTTTGTCGTCGAGACGGTGTTTGAAGACTTGCAACTCAAGCAAGGGATCTTTGCCGCTATGGATGCCGAGGCGCAGCCGGAAGCAATCCTCACGAGCAATACGTCGTCGCTCTCGATCACCGCCCTCGCCGCCGCCACCAAGAGGCCGGAGCGCGTGGTCGGCAGTCACTTCATCCTGCCGGGCACCGTGCTCCCGCTCGTGGAAGTCGTGCGAGGGGAACTAACGAGTGACGATACGATGCAGGAAACCTATGACCTCTGGCAGCGCGCCGGCAAGCAGCCGGTGATGGTGCAAAAGGACATTCCGGGCTTCATTCACAACCGGCTACAACACGCGCTAAGCCGCGAAGCAATCTCACTGTGGGCAAGCGGGGTGGCATCCGCAGAGGAGATCGATGCGGTGGTGGTAAATGGTTTCGGTTTGCGCCTCGCGCGGGTCGGACCGTTGGCGCAGCGCGACCTGGGCGGCATGGTGATGAATGTCGCCATAGCCGCTGCGCTCTATCCTGATCTAAGCACCCTCGCCGATGCACCGCAGGCGATGAAAGACCTGGTAGACCAAGGCGCGGTCGGGTTGGAGGCGGGGCGGGGCTTCCAAGACTGGGGTGAAGCCGATCCTCAAGAAACGCGACGCGAAGTGGAGCGCAGATTGCTTGCGGACCTTTTGCATCGGCAACGCACTTAAGCGTGAACCTGACTGCTTGGCCTTCCTCTTTCCCGGCCAATAGGCTACTAGAGATTCTTGGGGTTGAGGCCTAAGATGGCGCAGAAATTGACCGTGATTCAGGCGCTTGACAGGCAAAATTACCAAGCTCTTGGGTAAGTCTGTGTACTCTCATCTCTGCGACTCTTCACGCAAGGTCACGCATCATCGAGCGCTGCGACACCCGGCAGGGTCTTCCCTTCCAAGAACTCAAGGGTAGCGCCGCCTCCCGTTGAGATATGGGACATACGCTCGGCAACACCCGCGGCTGCGACTGCCGCGCCGGTCTCTCCCCCGCCAATGACGGTCACTGCCGGTGAATTTGCGAGAGCCAGCGCAATGGCACGCGTACTCTGTGCAAAGCGCTCCTCCTCAAATAGCCCTAGCGGACCGTTCCATAACACAGTCTTTGCGGAACTCAGAGCCGAGCGAATAGCTGAAATAGTTTCCGGACCGACGTCTCCAATCATCGTGTCAGCCGGGACAGCGTGGCAGCTTACAACATTGCCCGCGCCGGAAGATGCGCCAACCGTACCAACGACTACGTCGGTAGGCAGCAACACGCGTACCCCGGCTTTCTGTGCCTGCGCCAGGAAATCCCTGGCAACGTCGAGCTGTTCGTCCTCAACCAGACTCTGTCCCACTGCTATGCTTTGGGCCTTCAGCAACGTATTCGCGATGCCGCCGCCTGCAACGAGGAGGTCGACTTTGCTGAGGAGGTGCGTGAGGACACCAATCTTCGTGGAGATCTTGGCGCCGCCAATCAGCACGGCAAAGGGGTGTGCAGGTGCGTCCAGCAGTTGGGAAAGCGTGGCGATTTCCTGCTCCATGAGCAAACCGGCTACACTCGGCAAGTATACGGTCACACCAACGGTGGACGCGTGCGCCCGGTGGGCGGCGCCAAATGCATCATTCACATATATCTCAGCCAAGGATGCAAGTTCACGCGCGAATGCCGAGTCATTCTTTTCCTCTTCCGGGTGGAACCGAACGTTTTCCAAGAGCAAAACGTCGCCTGATCCCAACGCCCCCACTGCCGCCTGCGCCGCGGGTCCCACGCAGTCCGACGCAGTAAGTACGGGTCTGCACAGCAGTTCGGACAGTCTCGCTGCAACTGGCGCCAAGCGCAGGCTGTCCGTTGCCACACCCTTAGGCCGACCCAAGTGTGAAACGAGGACAACCCTCGCGCCGCGCTCTCGCAAGAGGTTGATTGTAGGCAGTGTCGCGCGGAGACGCGTATCGTCGGTGACTTTCCCAGCAGCCAAGGGCACATTGAAATCGACACGAACCAACACAGTTGCTTCGTTTACTTGAATGTTGCGGACTGACTTCTTATTCATGCGCTGTGCCTATGTGTTCGTATTCTGTAAATGACATGTACAATTCTCCATATAGAAGAAACCGTGGGCATCGTACCCACGGCTCTTTCTCAAGAATCGCCTGCGTCTCTGCGCAGCGTAACGCTACACCGCAGCCTCTTGGGGGATAGTCTGCGCCACGCGGGCAGTCAAGTCGGCAATGCGGCAGGCGTAGCCCCATTCGTTATCGTACCAAGAGAGTACTTTTACCAATTTGCCTGAGACCTGGGTCGAGGGCAGATCTATAATCGAACTCCGTGAATCTCCCCTAAAGTCCATGCTTACCAGTTCCTCGCTGGAGCAGCCGAGAATGCCGTTCAAGCGCCCTTGCGCGGCGGCGACAAAGGCATCATTTACGGCTTCTGCGGTTACGTCTTCCGCTACCTCGCACGTAAAGTCGACCACCGATACGGTGGGTGTTGGCACGCGAAGCGCAAAGCCGTCGAGTCTCCCCGCAAGCTCGGGAATAACTTGCACCACGGCCCGCGCGGCTCCGGTCGTTGTAGGAATGATGTTGAGCGCTGCCGCACGCGCGCGGCGCATGTCCTTTTGGTCAAGGTCGAGGATGCGCTGGTCGTTGGTGTAGGAGTGAATCGTATTCATGAGTCCCTGACGCACCGTAAAGGCATCATGCAGCACCTTCACCACGGGCGCAAGGCAATTCGTAGTGCACGAAGCATTGGATACAATGTGATGCTCTGCCGGATCATAGGCCTCATCGTTCACACCCAGCACCAGCGTAACGTCTTCCTCCGTGGCCGGAGCCGAAATTATGACTTTCTTTGCCCCTGCTTCAAGATGCTTCGCTGCTGAATCGCGGTCCGTGCCGACACCGGTTGCTTCTACCACAACGTCAATATTCAGGTCTCCCCAAGGCAATGCCGTCCAATCACGTTGCGACAGTGTTTGCAGGTGCCGCCCGTCGATCACGAGAGTGTGGTCGTTGACCTCGATCTCGCCGTCAAAGCGGCCGTAGTTGCTGTCGTACTTGAACAGATGCGCATTGGTTTCCGCGCTCGCGAGGTCGTTCACCGCGACCGGAGTTAGGTCCGGAGCCCGCTCGAGGATTGCCCGCAACGCCAATCTACCTATGCGGCCAAAGCCATTGATTGCAATTCTTGACATGTGTTGCTTGTCCTTCTCCACACTTTGGAGTGCTAGCCACAGTCCAATCAGGATACCTTCATCGCTTCTGAATCAGCCCGTTTCCGCTCGCGCTTTGACAAACCATTGTCACTATACACTTGCATCACCGCTTGGGCGAGCTTGACCGCACTATGCTGGTAAGGGACCTCAACGTCAATCACGTCAGCGGCTATGACAGGCAGCCCAATCATCTCGCGCTTATCTGACGGTAATTGCACAAGCTCATAGGACCCATTCGCCAATTGGACTGACGTGTGGTCGTTCGCGAGCACGAGATTGCAAACATCAGCCGGCGCATGCTTTACGAGGGCCGCGAGATGCTCTTCCACACCGTAGTGGGTGGTCTCTCCAGGCTCCGTGGCAACATTGCAGACGTAGAGTTTGAGGGCTTTAGACTCCGCGACAGCCTGAGAGATTTCCGGTACGAGCAGGTTGGGGAGCAGGCTCGTATAGAGGCTGCCAGGGGCAAGAATAATGTAGTCTGCATCGAGAATTGCCTGGCAAGCCTCACTGAATGCGTGTGGATGCTGCCGATCGAGATACACTCGTTTGATGGCAGAACCCGCGTCACCAACGGCGGATTCGCCGGAGACGGTGCGACCGTCTTCGAGCTCCGCACACAGCTTTACGCTCTCGAGAGTTGAAGGCAGAATTTGGCCGCGTACTGCCAGCACGCGGGAGAGTTCGCGTATACCCGATTCGAAATTACCGGTCAGGTCGGCCATGGCCAACATCATCAGGTTGCCGAGACTGTGGCCTTCCAAGCCGTCGCCTTTGCTGAAGCGGTAATTGAGCATGCGCGTCATCAAGGGCTCGGCAATAGCCAAGGCGCCGATGCATTGACGCACGTCACCGGGAGGTAAACCGCCAAACTCCCGCCGCAAGCGGCCCGACGAACCCCCGTCATCGACTACGGTCACGATAGCGGTGAGGTTATTCGTATACTCCTTGAGGCCGCGTAAGAGCACTGCTTGGCCGGTGCCGCCGCCAATGGTGACGATCTTCGGCCCTGTTCTGAGCAACCGTCTGGCGTACACCAGGTCGACCAATCGCTCTCGTTTGTGGGGCTCGGTGACGACTTCCATTAACGAGCCGTAGAGTTTGCTGATCGCGAGGACAGTGAGCGCGAGACCCACTCCGCCTACCAATAACTCCCTAAATGGGTGCGGGATAAACTGCAGCGTGACAGTCTGAACGGGGTCGGTGAAGGGTTGTGGTACGTCTACATTCCTGTATGCCCAGGCAAGCGCCATGGCGCAGGCGAGGGCGAATGCCATAAAGCCAACCATGAGCAGCACGATCCAGCGCTTGACGTGCATTCCAGGGTAGAGCCACTTGCGGGAGGGGAACATCGTGAACTTGGCCTTTAGCGGGATTGGGGATTGAGGGCTTCGCTGACCTCAATCCAATGGGTACGTAGATGATTTGTCGCAGCTATTGAGCGACGCGACAAATCGGTGGCGAATGTTGCTAGAGCGAGACCATAGCCTATATGTGTAAGATTAGAAACTCTCCTCCTTGGGGAGCGGGACTGCTTAGCTGACCTATAAGCCTCAGACGTGTGCAATTTGCCCTCGTCTTCCTTTGAATTGTCCGCAGACAAATCCCAAGTGAACTCAAGCAGATTGGCTAGTATTAGATCAGGCGCGCACAAGCAAGTATGTGCCTGATTGCACATGTATTGCGCGTTACTCTTACCTGCGAACTACGATCAGTAGAGGATGTAGACTGCGACTTTGCGTGAAAAAATGAGGTTGAGCAATTGCAATCTTACATTTCTTGCAATTCTTGCGTGTATGTTACTTACTACGAACGCGAAGACTGCCTCATCTGCAAGGAAACCGGCTTGGGTGCCGCTTCGTTTTCACATGCGCGATCAATAGGAACTTCCGGCTCCTCGTCACTGGCCTGGACGTAACCGTTATCGATCAGCCAACTCTCGACTTCCTCACCTGAAACGTCGATCAGCACATGCTCGTCAACGGCGATGCAGGGCTGCATAGTCTGTCCGGTGCGCTGGACCATATCGGCATAGTTTGCTGCGATGTTGATAATGTCACGATCGTCAAACGAGAGACCGTACTTTTGAAATACGGCGCGCACGCCATTGCTCCAACCACAGAATGGCTTCATCCACGCAATGATGGTTGGGTTTTCAGTCTTGGTTTCTTGAATTTCAGCTTCTACCTGGGCCATCAACAAAGTCCTTTTTACGCTTGTGTTTACTTGCCAAAGCACCTTACCAATGTGTAGCTACCAAGTATACACCCCTCTATCGCAAATTGCTACCAATCGGACGGGATATTAGACCTCCCTTTGCTCTATCCAAATGGGGCTTGACCAGGCGGCATTGCCGTCGCTCTGGAGTACGCGCACGTAGTAATAGCCTGGCTGCTCCGCCGGGGAATCTATCCACTCGTGTTCGAGCAGTGCGTCAGTTCCCGTAACGGTGTGAACTTCCTGGCCATCGCGAATAACGTCGATGCGCGCGATATCACCGTTACCAATCACGGCAAGCCGGATCGTATATGCCGCGGCCGGCGTGACGGAACTGCCCATGCATGCGCCATTTACTGTGACGTCCAGCAAAATGTGTTCGCAGGTGGTGGCGTACGTTCTGCGCGCCAGCAGGGCTTCCCAGAGCGATTCGCGCGTGTTCTCGTGAGCGAGCACTGCGGTGATCCCGCCTACGGGTCGCAGCCGATAGTTGATGCCGCCCATTGTATCCATGCGCGAGCCGGGATGCCCGCGATGATTGTCAGTGCCGCCCACAAAGCCCAGGCGTAGACCCTTGGCAAGGGCGCTGCGCGCCGACGAGCCGTTGCCGCCCAGGATAACGGGTGCGCCAATCTCTTCGACTTCAAACGATCCGCGCAATTGACAGATTTCCACGTGCCGCTGGAATTCGGGATGATGCACGTCCCAGTCTGTAGGTTGCCAGCGCCCAAACGTAGTTCCGCCCTCGGAATGGGTGTTCGGGTGATGCGGTATTACCAGGGCGCGGCCTGGCGGCAATTGCCCCCAAAGCTCATTCGGATCATCAGGCGTGGGACAGGGCATGTTGTCGTCCAAGTAGTAGACGTTCCGGTGGCCATAGGCGCCGGCATGGCTGTATTCGTACGCCAGAAACGTGGTGAACTCGCCGGGAACATAGTGTTCTCTTACGCACGCTCTGCTGCGTTCCCAGTCCGTGCCGCCCTCGTGGTCGGTGACTGCGACGAAGTCCAGCCCGCTGATGTGCTGCGCGTACCAATAGGCGTCGTCTATGTCCCGCACGCCATCCCCTGAGAGATTGGTGTGGTTGTGGATGTCGCCCCAGTAGACGTTGTAGCCGCTCGGGCGAAAGTGCGGCGCAATGGGCCAGCTTTTGCCGATCACTCCGCTTTTCTCGTCCCGCGCCCGTACAATGTACACGCCTCGCTCCGCCGGCACGTCGATTTGCGCCCGCGCCAGGCCGCGGTGCTCGGTTGTGGCGACCGCTTCCGCCTGGGACGCGCCGCCGCTGCTGGCGACTGTTTCCAGCCTGAGCTCGCCCTGAAAGCCGTCAAGCACGTTGCCGAACGCGTCTCTGGCATGTATGTACGCCTCTGCGGTGTCTCTCTCAGCCTTATATTGGGGTACGCTCACGCCGAGCGCGGCGGGCGCCGCTGGCAGGATGTCAATGGCCGGCTGCATTTGCAAGGGAAAGTGACGTCCCCCGCCCCGGACCGGATAGTCCGGATTGCTATAGTCGGTGTTGCCTTCGATATCAACGCCCACTTCGAAAAAGCTATCCACGCTGATGATGTCTTGGGCCTGCGCCGGCTGACGAAATCCGGAGACGTAGCTGCCCGGATGGCCAAGCGTGACGGTAAGGGTATCGCCGCCGCGCAGCGGCTTCCCTTCGAGTACGGCAAAGATGACGGGATACTGCGAGTGGTGATAGGAAAGCGGGTGGCCGTTGACCACGTTGACGCGCACGCTGGTACCGGGAACACTGGTGGCGGCAACCACGTTGCCCACGTCCCAGCGCTGCTTCTCCCGGTGCGGCGGCGCAATGCGCACCCCGCCCCCGATCGCAATTCCCTGCGCGCCCACGGACACAACAATGTCCCACGTGCCCTGCTGCCCCACCGTGATAGGAGCGGACGGCGTGATGCGAGCGGTATAGTCGGCCGGCGCCCGCCCGGCGGTCTGTTCATGAATGGAATCGGATTTCACTTCTTTCATCACTCCGTCGTTGGAAGAGTCTGATCTTAGGAGATTGCACTCTCAAAAGTGTTGCTGTCTCACGCGCGTGTATTCTGGGGCTCGGGTACGGCGTCGCATAGGCATCACGTTCTATTGTTGCCCCTGAATCCTGCCTTCGCTTCCTTGAATGCATGGGTACGGCACGTGCAGACTTGGGCATTTCAGGTCGCTTCCGGCAAGTCGTCACACGCTTGGAATGATCGGCAGCACAATGTGCGAGGCGCGTCCCGGCTCGTGGAAAACCGTGTTGTGCGCTTCTTCCAGCCGCGTGTGCCGTCCCAACGGTTCGCCGGTGTTGGGATTTACATCAAACCGCGGGAAATTGCTGCTGGAAATGTCCAGCCTAATACGGTGCCCGCGGGCAAAGACATTGCTGGTGGGGTACATCTCGATGGTTAGCGGCGTCGGCGTATCCGGCGTAAGAAACTCGGCGCTCTCGCGGCTATTGCGGTAACGAGCTCGCTGGATGCTATCCGTTACATTCATGGCAAAGCCCTGGGGATAGTCGCCATTCGGCGGATGCACGTCGAGCAGCTTGACCGTGAAGTCCGTATCCACCGCTGTCGAGGCAATCCAGAGCTTCACCGTAAGCGGTCCGGTGACCTCGATATCCGTTTCAAGTGGCGGCGTTTGAAAGACCAAAACGTCCGGACGGGCGGCAAGCGGCAGGCTGCCCGTATACCCAAAGAAGCGTTCATCGCCGCGTTGATCATAGGCTCCCGCGACGAGCACCGGGTCGCCGGCTGACAAGTTGCCGCCGATTGTCGGCACCGGGTTGGCGGGGTCGAAAGTGTAGGAGCTGGCCGGTGAGCCGGAAGACGGAGCAGCGGGGCAGAGATCGCCGTCAGCATGCAGGTAGAAGGGCGTCCACTGCGTCCGTGCCAGCGGCCATTCATCTTCGGCGCGCCAGAGTCCGCCGTGATCCAGACGCCCGTCGCTATTGCGCTTACCGCTGCCGCCGCCCATGACGAAAATCTGCACGGGTTTAGTGTGCGCCGCGCCGGTTTCTTCTCCTTTGAGCCAGTAGTCGAACCAGTGGAGCCGCAGTTCGTTCATATCGTAGATGGCGGCGTCACGGCCAAAGTCCACGTCTCCCGCATGGGAGACCTCTGCGCTGCCCGTGCCATGAGTGAAGGGGCCCATGATGAGGGCCTGCTGAGACTCTTTGCGCTCCGTGAGTTCGACATAATTCGTGCACGTCGAGCGCGCATAGGAGTCGTACCAACCGCCAAAGTAGACCGTGGGCACGTCGGCATGCTGGTCGTAGTAAAGTTCCGGTCCGTAGCCGGGACGGTGCCAGTATTCATCTAGGTCGCCGTGAGTGAGCACGTCTAGGTGCCATTGTTCGTAACTGGGGACTTCCGCCAGCGGCGAGACGCCCTTCTTAAGCGGCGCGTTCGCCACCCACTGCGCGACGTTGGCAAAGGCGCTATCCAGGCTCTGGCGCAGGCGCGGGTCGCTGAGCGCCTCTTTGCTGGTGGTCGCCATGCGAAAGGCGTAGACCATGAAGCGCATCTCGCACGCGCCGTTGTGCCGCATGGAAGCCGTGTGGTAGTTCCACGGCCCTTCCTCAACGAACATGCCCGCGAGACCGGGCGGATCGAGCGACGCGAGGGCGCTCTGCGTGCACCCCGCGTAGCTGCAGCCTGTGGTGGCGATCTTGCCGTTCGACCAGGGCTGCTCCACAATCCAGGCGCAGGTATCGTAGCCGTCCGGCCCCTCGTCGCCGAAAGCGTACCATTCGCCCTCCGAGGCAAACCGCCCCCGCACGTCCTGTACTACCACCACGTACCCCCGCCGCGCATAGTAATGCCCCTTCCGCCGCAGGCCGAGACCCGTCTTGTCGTACGGTGTGCGCTCGAGGATAACGGGGAATTGGCCTTCTAGCGGTCTCAGAGATTCGTGTTGCACACTAGGAAAGAATCCTGGTTCGGCTTCTTGATCTCCAGGCGGCACAGCTGGAAGGTAAATATCCGTTCCAAGGCGTGTGCCGTCACGGGCAGGAATCATTACGTTGGTCTGTACCAGAGTTTCGACACGATCCCGGTGATCCATCTCCATGTTTTTTCCTCAATCTATACAAGCTGTGTTCCGACAACTTTGAACACGGACTTTTGGTGTCAGACATTGAACCGCGTCTATTTGTGCGTTAGAATGCTACACACAGTCTAGCGGATGGAATCCTCCGTGCCAAAGGCGATAGACTGGTCAAATTGCACACATCCATCCTGAAATTGGTAATCCGTAGAACTGCTGTTCACAGGCTATACGGTGAGCAAGGGTGAGAAATGTCGGCCATCATGAGGCAAGACAAAGACTTTGATGGGATAAGCAACGCGTTCGAGCGCACAATCTATGGTTCAACCAAAGGATTTATTCGTAGCCGAGTAATCTGGGAGGACATGACCGCTCAAGTGCCAGGATTGGCTGAAGGACGTCTCACAATACTGGATGCGGGAGGTGGGAGCGGACACTTGGCTGCACAGATGGCCAAGGTGGGAAATTCGGTGTTGCTCTGCGATCCGTCGCAGGAAATGTTAGACCTCGCGCGCCAGACTGCCCAGAAGACTGAGATAACGGGCGAGCTAAGTTTCGAGCAAGCAACTATTGGTGACTTGGGAAACCGCTGCGGTCAGCAATTCCAACTCGTAGTTTGCCATGCTGTGCTGGAGTGGCTCGGCAAGCCTGAGGATGCCTTCAATCACCTAGTGGGACTTATGGTTCCATCCGGCCACTTGTCCCTGATGTTTTATAATTTCAATGCATCGCTATTCAAGCGCGCGATTCGGGGACAGTTCAGCGAAGCCTTGCGAGAGATCGACCTCCCGGCTGCTCCGAGGAGAGATGGTGCCGTGCCGATTCGAGAACAGGACGTGTGTAGATGGGTGAGGGCTGTGGGGCTTCTGGTGCAGCATAGGGCTGGTATTAGAGTTTTTCACGACCATATACGTGACCAGCTAGGAGAGAGCGAGCTCAAGGGTCTTCTCGAGCTCGAATTAGAGTGTCGAACTAAGGAGCCTTTTGCTTCTTTGGCACAGCACATCCACCTCGTTTGCCGTCGGCAATTGCAATAGCAACGTCGACTTAGGCCCTCGCGACTCCGCTTCTTGGCCCCAAAGCCTAAAGTCTCGGCCATCCTGCGCGACCATGGTCAGTTTGCAATGTTTTCTAGTCCTCAAGGCCATTAACCCATACCGGGCTGCTCCAGGCTTGGGCGACGCGGCCGTGGACGAGGTCGCGTTGGCGCACACGGACGTAGTAGATAGCATGGGCAGGCGGTGCGTTGTCAGTCCAGTCTAGGCTGAAATCCATAGGCGCGCTGCCGCCGGGGAACCATTGCTGGTGCACGACGCTGAAACCGGCTTCCGGCCGGTCGAGGTCGGCGCGGAGCACGTGAATCCAGCGCAAGGGGCCGGTGCCGAGCGCCTCTACGTACACGTTCAATGGCTGACCGGCAGCAATACTCGTCTCACCACCCATAGGTTCCCCGTTCACCGCAAACTCCAGATAGATGCGGGAGCCGGTGGAGCCGTACGTGCGGCGATTGCGGATGGCGTCAAAGGCTGCCTCACGCGTCAACTCCGGCGCCCAGACCGCTATGGTGCCAAAGCCTTCTTTGCCCGGCTGCGCGCCGTGGTTGTCCGAAGAGCCGATTACGCCGAGTTTGAGACCCGCCAGCCAGGCATCCACCGCGTAGTTGCCGGGATCGCCCGGGCCGTTGAAGGTAAAATCTGAAACGTCCATGGAGATGGGGTGGTCCGGCGCGTATTCCTCGCTCAGGCCGTGTGATGAGTAAATCTCAATGGCAGGTCGAAAACGCTGGTCATGGATGCGCCAGTCGTGTTTGACGCCGCCGCCCGGACGCGCAAAGCCGCCGGTGTGGTGGGGGATAGTAAACATCTCTCCCTCAAGCTGCTCACGCGCTGCCCGCTCCCAGATCTCTTCCGGATTCTCCTCGTCTTGATAGTGGAGCGGTCCCGCGCTGCCGCGATAGTAGACGTTGTGATGGCCGTAGGGCGCGCCGAAACTCGCCTCGTAGCCAAGGATCGTGGCAAATTGGCCCGGCGCATTCCACTTCCCGGTATAGGCGACGTTTTGCTGCCAGTCTTCCTGGCTCATGCTGCGCCTGTCGTTGTGGTCGGTCGCGCAATAGACATCGAGCAGCGAAGCGTAGCGGGCGTAGCGAAAGTGGTCGTCGCGGGTGCCCGTGCCATCCCACGAGTACTGACTATGGGAGTGAATATCACCCCAGTAAAGGCCACCCACGGGCAAACCGTCCGTCTCAACTGAAGTGGCAAAGACCTTGCTCGGATTGGAGAGGCCATACAATTTGCCATCATTGGAAGTGCCGCGCAGGCGCAGCACACCCGTCGCCGTGGGTGTGATCGTGAACTCTCGACAACCCCACGTGCTTGCATTTCCCAGTTTGACAGGACTCGAGGGAAGAGTAGCCGCTCCCGCTGCGACGACGAGATAAATCGCGGTGTCCGGCGCAGGCACCGGATTGTGGAATTCGTCCAGCGCCACCATGCGCACGCGCATCTCTCTGCTAGCGACACTACGCGACTCCAGTACTAGCAACAGTTCTACCGGCGGCCCCGGTTCGCTATGCAGCAGCGGCAAGGCTCCATCCGGCAAGAGCGTGAAAGTGCCCTCCCCAGTGGCATCGACTGCCGCGCGCACGTGCTCCGGTGATCCTGGCCAGAGCGGCGGCGTAAAGCCGCGACCGCCGTGGCTCATGTCGCCATAGACCACATTGATGGTGTCACCCGCATGAAGCGCACCCTCCGTTACCATGACGGAGACGGTCCACGAGTAGCGGCTTCCAGGAGGATAGCCCACGTTAGTGCGGAACGTCTTGACGTATTCAGCTTCGCTCGCGTCGAGTACTTCGAAGTGCAAGCGCACGCCCGGCCGGTCGGTGTGTGCGTTCACGTAGTAAGGTGCGGTGGGATCCACGCACTGCAGGCGGCGCGCGGAATTGCGCCACCACTGGTGCCAGCGCTCCGGCAGCGCTACCTGCAGGCCGCCGCCTGTGGCAATGCCGCAGGAGCCAACCGTGTAGGTCACCACCCACGTGCCCCAATCACCGGCACGCCCGCTATTGGGCGAAATAGCTACGGTGCCGAAATCGAGAGATGCGTCAGTGGATTGCATTTATCCCTACTTTCAATGAGCATTTCAAGTCTATCTAGATTCTCGAGAGAGCTGCGACACATTTGCGAAGGAAAGACATGGAGGTCTTGCGCCCTCGCTCCCATCTTTAGTCTATCGGGCTCTTGCGCACATTGACGCATTCGCATGCTCCTCAGGTTTTGTGCTTTGGGCCCGCATAGACTCCCTTCGACATGTTCCTACGGTGCTCTCCTACCCTATTTCATTTGACATTCGCCGAACAAACAGCACAATAACAAGTGGTGTGGGTCAATACCATGCTAATCGGCCGAGAGACGTGTCACAAGGGAGGAAAGGTGTACCATGACGGAAAACACACCCAAAGCGCTAGTCGCGGAGTTCATTGGGACGTTCTGCTTCTTCTTCATCGGCGCGGGCGCTATCATCACAGACGCGTTTATCGTGTCGCGCGGCGGAGATGGCCCGGGACTGGTAGCCATCGCGCTCGCCCATGGTCTGGCGCTCGCGATCATGGTCACCGCCTTCGGCCACATCTCCGGGGGGCATTTTAACCCCGCCGTTACCGTCGCTGCGTTTGTGGGTCGTCAGATAGACATTCTCCACGGTGTGCTCTACATTGTCGCTCAATTGATTGCCGCAGTGTTGGCAGGCTTTGCCCTGCGGGCGGTCTTTCCAACGGAGGTCTGGCAATCCGTCAATCTCGGCACGCCGGCAGTGGCGGCGGACATTTCGTTCGGCACGGCCGTGCTCATTGAGGCTATACTCACGTTCATTCTTGTCATCGCCGTTTTCGGTACGGCCATGGACCCGCGTGCTGCCAAAGTCGGCGGGTTTGCCATCGGCCTCACCATAGCTGCGGACATCCTCATTGGCGGCCCGCTTACCGGCGCTTCCATGAACCCGGCGCGCACGTTCGGCCCGGCAGTAGCGGCAAATTTCTGGGACAATCACCTCGTCTACTGGATCGGACCCCTTTGCGGCGCGATTGTCGCGGGCCTGGTCTACGGGTGGTACCTTATGGGCACCAAGCAGGACGAAGACGCTGCCTAGGCTTCTGCCGCCTTTATGGTAGAATCCGGTCACGTAATGATTGTGAACAGTTGCACAAACTGTTTCTCGCGAGGCTTTTGTACTGGATAGACTTCGAATGGAGAATCAGCCTGCCGCAGGGCAGGGCCAGGCGCAGCGTCGCCTCGTAATCTACGACACGACGCTGCGTGACGGCGCACAGGCCGAGGGACTTTCTTTCGCCGCTGCGGACAAAATGAAGATTGCCCGCCGCTTAGATGAACTTGGCGTGCATTACTTAGAGGGCGGTTATCCGGGTTCCAATCCCAAGGACCAGGAATTCTTCCGTTTAGCTCAGGAGATTGAATGGAAGAACCTCACAATTACGGCCTTTGGCAGCACGCGACATAAGTCAACAGTCGTCGAGAACGACCCCGGGGTGCAGGCGCTCATCGAGACGGGCACACGGACCGTGTGTATCGTTGGAAAGTCGTGGGACCATCACGTTACGGCCGTGTTGGACACGACGCTGGCGAACAATCTGGCAATGATCGGCGAGACCATTGCCTATCTCAAACGTCACGGCCGCGAAGTCTTCTTCGACGCTGAACACTTTTTCGACGGGTACCGGGCAAGTCCGGAGTACGCCATGGCGGCGCTGCGCGCCGCCCATGAGGCAGGGGTCGATTGCCTGGTGCTGTGCGACACCAATGGCGG
Source organism: Chloroflexota bacterium (assembly GCA_965207135.1). Classification (GTDB taxonomy): domain Bacteria; phylum Chloroflexota; class UBA11872; order VXOZ01; family VXOZ01; genus VXOZ01. The sequence goes on from OZ242272.1 coordinate 1,430,481, forward strand.
AAACACTCCCGATTACATTGGCGAGGTCACGCGCCGGGTACACGCTGAATTCGATGTACCGATTGGCATTCACGCGCACAACGACGCCGATCTTGCTACGGCCAATACACTGGCGGCGGTAGCGAGCGGCGCCTCACATGTGCAGGGCACCGTCAATGGCATCGGCGAACGTTGTGGCAACGCAAACCTGTGCACGGTGATTCCAAATCTGCAACTGAAATTGGGGTATGCGGTAATTCAATCCGACCAGTTGCAGCATCTCTCCGACGCGGCACGTTTTGTGAGCGAAATTGCCAATATGGCGCTTAACCCCTTCATGCCCTATGTGGGACACTCCGCGTTTGCCCACAAGGCGGGCTACCATGCCGACGGTATGGCGAAAAGTCAGATTGCGTATCAGCACGTCGAGCCAGCCCTCGTGGGCAATGAGATGCGGGTGCTGATCTCTGAATTGAGCGGGCGCAGCAGTGTACTCTCCCGTGCCGAGCGGCTCGGCTTCCGCCTTTCCCGCCAAAGTGAAGACCTGCACGGCCTAGTAGAGGAAATAAAAGAGCTGGAGCAGCGCGGTTTCCAATTCGAAGGCGCCGAGGCATCTTTCGAGCTGCTCATCAAGCGGCGCCAGCCTGACTATGCGCCGCCCTTCTCGCTTCTGGACTTTCTTGTATTGGTTGAAACCCGCGGGGGCCAAAGCATTCTCTCGGAGGCCACGGTCAAGATTCGCGTGGGCAATGAAGTCCAGCACACTGCCGCAGAGGGCAACGGGCCGGTTAATGCGTTGGACACCGCGATGCGCAAAGCGCTGATTTCTTCATATCCCCAGCTAAAGCAGGTGCGTCTTCTTGACTATAAGGTGCGCGTGCTCGATGAGAGCAGCGCCACCCGGGCCGGCGTGCGGGTGATGATCGAGAGCACGAACGGCCATTCCGAATGGAGCACGGTAGGTAGTTCCACGAACATCATCGAAGCGAGTTACTCAGCGCTCGCAGACTCCTTGGAATACGCGATCCTCGTTACCGCTACTTAACTCAATGCCAAGCAAGGTTGGTGCCGCGCGTGCGCTACCGGTGTTGTATCTTTGACTTTGCAGGCACCCTCGTCGACTTGCGTCCGGCTTTCATCGAGGCAACCCTTGCCGCAGTGGCACAGTGGGCGCCGGGCAAACTGTCTCGAGAAGACTTGACCGCACAGCTCTCAGGCCCTATTGTCGATCCCTTTGTGGGGCTCGCCGCAGGCCGCGAATCGCTCGCGAATGAGATGCGGCACGTCTTTCTGCAGCACCTGGAAGCGCACCGGCAGGAATTCATTGTGCCGTTTCCGGGCGTTGTAGAGATGCTCGCCGCGCTGGGAAAGCTGGGGGTTAGAGCTGCTGTAATTTCCGGAAGTGCGAGCGCCACCGGCAGTGAAGAGTTGGAAGCCAGCGGCATCGCGCCCTACGTGCATGCCGTGGTGTTTCAAGATGACGTTTCACGGCCCAAGCCCTTTGCCGATGCCGTGGTGCGGGCACTGTCAGTGAGTGGCGCGTCCGCTGATGAGGCGCTGCTGATCGGTGACAGCAACTTGGATGTGCAGTGTGGACGGCTGGCCGGGGTGCGCACCGGCGCCGCGCTCTGGGGAGCTTTAGACGAGGCGGCTTTGCTCGCGGAGAAACCCGATGTAATCTTTGCTCGGCCGGCAGACGTGGCCGACTTCCTCGCCAAGCCAAACCCATAGACGCAAGCTACTTGCAGTTGGGTTGATGCAGGACACGCTCATACCGATTTCAACATCGACAAGCTGAGCCGTGTTTGCAATGAACGTGCCTATGGGGAGGCGATGCGAGAGTCCGCGCGCATGCGTTCTATCCACAGGTCGGGATCATTAATCTCATCCAAGGTCGGCACCGACCGTGCAGATTCCCATACGCTGTTGAGAAATGTCATATCTTCGTTCGTCACGACGTGTCGCACAAAGCGTTCCCCCAGGCGGTACTGAGCCAGTTTTAGGTCAAAGCCCAGCAGCCGCATCAATGCGCGTTCCAATGAACCCCGCTTGCGTTCTTCCAATCGCTTGCGCATGGTGGGAAAGCCGGGGATAAGCTGCTCGCCCAGTTCGTCCATGATGTAGTTGCCGTAGCCTTCCACGAGGCTCATCACGCCTTGTATGCGCACGAGCATCTCCCGCTGTTCCGGCGTAGTGAGAACGCCCATCAACCCACCCAGGCCCTCTCTTTTATCCTTGGCTTCAGCGCCCGGGAGCAACATCGCTCGCAAGGGGTGCGAGGACTCCTGCAGGATCTCGCGGAAACTCTCAATATACGCTTCGATAAGGCTCCCCAGATATCCTGCGAGCCAGGGCGCTACCTGAAACTGAATTGCATGAGTGGTCTCATGGAGCGCAATCCAAAGTCGAAACGCATCGGGAGGGATTTCGAGGCGAGTCTGCAAACGACGGATGTTCGGCTCTACGAAATAAATGCGGTTAGCCGAAGCTGTTGCTGATCCCCCTGCGGAAGCCGGCGGCGCCAAGAACGGCATGTCGAATTGACCCAGGACATGCCGGGACAGGAAGCCCAACACGACGCCCATTTGCGCTGAGAGTGTAAGCTGCATGCCGCCGTGCGCCAGCCGAAATAGCGTTCCCTTATTTGATCCCACACTGTCGAGATACACGTCTTCTAAGGGCCCCAGTAAACGTTGCACCGTGCCCAAGTTGCGCTGTACCCAGAGGGGACGGTCCAACACTTCTACTTCGTGACTATCGGACACTGCGGGGAGTTGGATGAAGGGGACGATCTGCTCGTGGCTGATGCGAACGAGTTCTTGGTAGTCGGCCAAGAGCGCTTCTCGCGCCTGGGAAGGAAGGACGCTGCCAGGGTCTCGGGCGGCGATGTGCAACGCAATTCGTTCTGTCCGCGGCCAGTCGACGATGTCCGGCTGTATCCGTGCAGCGACGCGCCGGGCGACCATATATCCTCCACTGAGCAGGAGGCCGATTGCGACGCCGAGTAATGCCGCCTTCTTCTGGTTCCGCATCACGCGACGACTGCAGTCGCTGCAGCCAGTAGTTGCCAATTAGATTTGCTTGGAGCCAAGCTCTACCTCCCTTATGCGTTGCGTTCCCAGAATATAACATACCCACGCCAAGCGCGGGTATGTTATTCATCTTCCAACCGCCGCCGGATGTTCGCCCCTATGTATGGACACCCGGCAGAACGCGGTGGAGCGCATTACGTAGCGTACCAACCATGATTGCGGTTCAGGTGGGCGTAGCAACCGTCTCTTTGCCGGATGCGGCCTTTACCTTTGCCGCCAACTCACTGTCGGTACCGGCATCAACTGCAATCTGCATGAATTCGTCGCCACTCATGCCCAGATCGCGCAACACTTGCTGGTCCATCGGGCACGGATAGATGTACTCGCCGATGTAGCCGCCGTGCTTCGCGCGGGCTTTATCGGCCATGCGGCCAATCCACTCCAGTCCGTCGATCACGATTTCGCGTTCCCGCGGTTTCCACTCTTCGGCCATCGGACTCTCCTTCCTCAGAAACAGTCTTGCCTTAAACCCTGTGCGAATACTGTGGCGATGAGCCTGCGTACCGATTCCGCCGGAGACTGGGATGCGAGCGGAAATAGCGCCAATTGCAGGGCCTGTTGTAGCTTCCGCCTCCGCAACTCATCCTTGGAACCCGGCGGGCCTTGCTCCCCGTGGAGGAGCAACCGCACCACCTCGCTCCAAAGTACCACGTGATGCATATCCAACTGCGCGCTTTCAATGCATCCACTTTCAACGTACCATCGCTCATCCCAGTGGGTCAAGAGTGACTGAAGCGGTGCGCCGGGCTCGCGGGCGCCCACCGCGGCGGCATATTGCGCCAGGCGCGCTTCAGGCCAATCGAGGCCGATAACGGCGAAGTCGATAAACCAAACCGCGCATCCGTCTGTGAGCACATTGCGGGGCGTGCAGTCGCGGCCGCCTAACGTCAAACGACCTGAGCAAATTGCGTCAGCAACTGCCGACCACGCCTCGCGCAAGGCGGATTCCCAACCCTGCGGCGGCGAGCGCTTGCAGTAAGCAGCAAGGCGCGTAAACGTCTCAGGCGCGCGGTCACAGCGCTCGCGCATCGCTTCGTGGCGACGGGTCTGTTCACCGGTCCCGCTGAGAGGCAGCTGTGCGGCGAGCCCCTGGAAGGCCGTTTCAAGGGCGTCACAACCCCGCAACAAACTGTGGGGCAAGCCGCTGCAGTTGTGAGGTTGGTCGGCATGGCATTTCCCTGCGCCATGCATTGCATCCGCGAGCGTAAGCGACCCCAGCCACTTGGTAACTACGAGGCGCTGCTGCGGGTCCCATTGCAGGGGGCGCGCGACCGGCGCGCCGAGCCGGTGAAGCATCTGCAGGATACCGAATTCGATCTCACCGGCACCGTCATGCCTGTGGCGCTTGACGGCCACCTGTTCGCCAGACGCCAAGACCGCGTGCCAGACGTCTGCTCCTTGAGCGCCTCCTCCGGCCACCGGCCGCAGTGAGCGCACCGGGCCTAAGGTTGCGGTAAGGTGGTCGTGCAGCGTGCGGACTGCATCACTCTCGCGAGGCCTATTCATCGACACCTGCGTCCCTCTGTGCGCATAATTCCTCAATTGCAGCCCGTGCAAACCTTGCCATCAGGAGCAGCGTCGTTGCCAGCGTAGACGGGTAAACAGGAGGGCCCAGGCTTTTGTTCGCGGTATTTGGCCTATGGTATCATCACAGAGATGAGCGAGGCGGAGGCGAGGCGGCACGAATTGAGCGTAGGTGGCACCGTATGGATACACGTGAACTCGTTGCAAGGCTGCAGTCCATCCTAGCCGAAGAACATGTCGTGCACCTTCCCGAAGACCTCATAGTGTTTGAGCGCGACGCCTCCATTGACGCCCAGCTTCCCGCCGCTGTCGTCTTTCCCCGCACTACTGCGGAAGTCAGCGAAGTCTTGGCGCTGGCGAGCGAGTTGAAAGTGCCGGTGGTGCCCAAGGGTGCTGGTACGGGGTTGTCCGGCGGCGCGGTGCCGGAGGAGAACGGCATACTGCTCTCCGTCAGCCGCATGCGGGACATATTGGAAATCGATGTTGAGAACCGCACTGCGCTGGTTGAGCCGGGCGTCGTAAACCTTGAACTCTCCAGCGAAGTCAAGCACTTAGACTTATACTACGCTCCCGACCCATCGAGCCAGTACGCGTGCACGCTGGGCGGCAATGTCGCCGAAAACTCCGGCGGGGCCCATTGTCTGCGCTATGGCTGTACCATCAATCATATCTTGGGGCTAGAGGTTGTCTTTCCCGGCGGCGAGGTAGCTTGGGTTGGCGGCAAGGCCCCCGATGCGCCGGGCTACGACCTCATGAGCGCAATCATTGGCTCTGAGGGGACAATGGGTGTCGTCACCAAGATCCTGGTCAAACTCCTGCCGGTTCCCGAGGCGGTTGAGACTTACCTGGCGATTTTTGAGAACGTGCCCGATGCGTGCCGAGCAGTCTCATCGATCATTGGCAACGGCATAATCCCGGCAGCCTTGGAAATCATGGACCAGGTGGTCACCAAAGCAATAGAAGAGGCTCACCAGGTCGGCTATCCCGCCGATGCCGGCGGTGTGCTTATCATCGAGATTGATGGCATGCAAGAAGAGCTTGATGAACAACGGGATTCAATACTGAGCCTATGCCAGGAAGCCGGCGCTCGCGAAATTAGAGTGGCACAAACGGCCGCCGAGCGGGAATCCGTGTGGAAAGGCCGTAAAGGCGCTATCGGCGCCCTCGGTCGGTTGGCGCCAAATTACTACATTCAGGATTGTGTCGTGCCGCGTACCAAGTTGCCGGAGATCATGGGGTTTGTGGAAGACGTGGCGGTGCGCTATGACATCATCATCGCAAACGTGTTCCATGCCGGGGATGGCAACCTGCACCCAAATCTGCTCTTCGACGTGCGCGACGGCGACCAAGTCCAGCGCGTGATTGCGGCGGGAGAAGAGATCATCCGCGCCTGCATCGACGCCGGCGGGTCGCTCTCCGGAGAGCACGGCATTGGCACGGAGAAGCAAGAATACATGGACTGGCTCTACGCTGAAGAGGACTTGGAAGCCATGCGTAAGCTAAAGCGGGCGTTCGATCCCGATTGGCTCTTCAACCCCTCCAAGGTGTTCCCCACCGGTGAAGGCCCGCACGCGGCGAAGATTCACATTGGCAAGGCCCCGGTCCACGCAACGGAAGCTGCGGTCTGGAAGTAGGATACATAGACGCCTTGCTGACTGAGACACTCCACTCCCAGCTTGCCGAGATCGTCTCACAAGAGGCGATCACCGCCAATAATCCCACCGTGGATGGTAAGTGCCCTGCGTTAGGCGTAGCACCACGATCGGTTGCTGAACTGGCAGCGGTTGTTGCGGAATTGCACGCTGCTGAGACCGCGACCATTCCCTACGGCGGCGGCACAATGCTTGACCTTGGCGCGCCGCCGACGGCTGCCGAGGTAGCCCTTAGTACCAGCGGCCTAAACGCGATCTCGAGCTATGAACCTGCCGATCTCATTGTGACCGCTGAGGCCGGTGTGACTGTTGCAGCCCTGCAAGCGACCCTCCGCGAACATGGCCAGACTCTGCCGCTTGAGGTGCCGTGCCCAGACCGCGCCACGATTGGCGGCGTCGTGGCGGCAAACGTGCATGGGCCGCTGCGCTATACGTTCGGTACCGCGAAGGACCTCGTCATGGGCATGCAGTTCAGCCAGGGTGATGGCACCCTCGTCAAGAGCGGCGGTGAGGTGGTAAAGAACGTGGCCGGGTTCGGTCTTCACAAACTGCAGGTCGGCGCTCTTGGGACACTGGGAGTAATTGCCACAGCCACATTCAAGGTATATCCATTGCCCAGAGCGGATCAGTCGCTCATTTTCACATTTGATGATATCGACGCGGCCTTTGCGGCCGCAGCCACGATCCGCGCGCACCAGCCGGCGGCGATGGTAGTCGGCAATGCGGTGGCTCAGCAGTGCTTGTTTGGCGCTGTTCGCGGCGCCCACGTGCTGCTCGCGCGCTTCATGGGCGCACAAGGAGCCGTCGCGCGGCAAGTGCGCGCTGCCACCGCAGCGGGAACTGAAGCCGGCGCAAGTGCCGCTGAAGTCATTGGCGAGACGGAAGGTGAGTCCCTGTGGCAACTGTGCGTTGACTTGGGGTCGGACAGCGCCCCAACGAATGTTTTGTTCAAGGCGAGTGCCGTGCCAACAGAAATGCGGCACGTCTATGCGGACCTCTTGCGGGCCGCAGAGCCGCTGGATGAAGATGCGGGCATCGTGGCCGATCCACTCAATGGCTCTTTGAAGTGCGGGATTCGCGGGTCGGATGGGCAAGGTCAAGAGTCGTATGCTCAGGCATCGACTTTGGCGCAGCATCTCAGTTTCCTGCAACACGCGCGCGCAGTGAGCCAGGAGCATGGGGGCAGTCTCGTGCTGCAACGGGGCACGGTGGCGCTCAAGGCTGCCTTTGACGTTTGGGGACCGAGTCCGCAGGGGCTGCAATTCATGCAGAACCTCAAGCAGGCTTTTGATCCTCACCGAATTCTCAATCCCGGTCGTTTTGTAACCGGCATATAGATAGAGTACCTACAAGATCGAGCAGGTACGGCCATCGTGAAAACCAAAGTTGGTCAACCAGGGCTCGTAATCCCTGAGAAAGACAACGAGCGCGTGCGCTTTGAGGGTCTCACCGACGAAGACCTGGCCCAATGCGTCCACTGCGGTCTCTGTCTCAATGCGTGCCCTACGTACCGCGAGACCGGCTTGGAGATGGAGAGCCCCCGCGGTCGCATCTATCTGGTAAAAGCGGCCAAGGAAGAGCGCATTCCCATCAATGAGACGTTTTTGCAGCACATATTCCTGTGCCTGGACTGCCGCGCCTGCGAAACGGCCTGTCCGTCCGGCGTGCAATACGGAAAAATCATCGAGGCAGCGCGTGGAGAAGCAATCAAGGCACAGCCTGGCGGCAGGCTGCCGCGCTTTCTCCGCTGGCTCGTATTCAAGCAAGTGTTCCCGTTTCCGGGTCGGCTGCGCCTGTTTGCTAACCTGCTACGTTTCTACCAGAATTCCGGGGTGCAAGGTCTCGTGCGCAAGAGCGGGCTGTTGAAGCTATTCGGCGGTTTTGGACAGGCGGAAACGCTGCTGCCCAAGTTGTCGTCAGAGTTTTTTGCCGCTCCTGAGGCAGAAGTTGTGCCTGCGCGCGGCGAGACCAAACGCCGCGTGGGGTTTGTGTCAGGCTGCATCATGCCTTACTTCTTTGGCGAGACCAATCGCGCAACCGTAAGCGTGCTCACGCGCAACGGGTGCGAGGTTGTCATTCCGAAGAGTCAGCGTTGCTGCGGCGCGCTGGGCGTGCACGCGGGGGCACGGGAAACGGCACAGGACCTCGCCCGGCGGAACATCGATGCCTTCGAACCCTACGGCCTTGACGTAATCATAAGCAATGCGGCGGGATGCGGGACTGCGCTGAAAGAATATGAGGTGCTGCTGGAGAATGATCCTGAGTACGCGGAGCGCGCGATTGCATTCTCAAAGAAGGTGAAAGACATCAGCGAGTTTCTGGTTGACATCGAAGTAGATACCGCGTTTGGGGCGATGAATACGCGTGTCACGTATCAGGATGCGTGCCATCTTGCGCACGGTCAACGGGTGCGTACGCAGCCGCGAGAATTGCTGCAGTCGATACCAGGTCTTGAATTCGTAGAGATGAAGAATTCAGATCATTGCTGCGGTAGTGCGGGAGTCTACAACATCGTGCAGGCGGATATGGCCCAACGAGTCGTGGCGCCGAAAGTGCAGAACATAGAGAACACGGAAGCCGACTATGTGGTTGTCGGCAATCCGGGCTGCATGCTACAGATGGATAATGCCCTGGCTGCAGGCGGCGTCTCCACACGATCAATCCATACAATGGAACTGTTGGAGCAAGCCTATCAGGCAGCCGAGGATGATGGACATGCTGATTCTGATGCTTGAACGCGTTCATCGAGCGGTGGCGGGTGGAGGCGCAAATCGGAAACGGACATCGTTTCGCGGTCAAGGACGGCCCGAGACGAACATTAGCCAATGGAAAACTAAAGCTTAGGAAGGAGCCCATACCATGGGAGAAAATGGTGAGACGGGCGAGAATGGCGTAAAAGACCTTACGATAATTGGCGGTGGACCCACCGGGCTATTTGGGCTTTTCTACGCCGGTGTGCGCCATCTTGATACGCAGCTTGTAGAAGCGATGGATGAATTAGGCGGCGCTCTTTCTGCTCTTTACGCGGTGAAGCACATCTATGACATGGGCGGCTTCCCGGCGATTCTTGCCAAGGACCTTGTTGCGGCTATGTACGAACAAGCAGACCAGTGGAAGTATCCCATACATCTCTCGCAGAAGATTGTGGAAGTTGAAGAGCGTGACGGCATATACGTACTCCACTCCCAGAGCGGAGAGGAGTTCAAGAGCAAGACCGTACTCATTGCCAACGGCAATGGATCGTTGGCGCCGCGCAAGTTGAGGATTCCCGGCATTGAGCCCTTGGAAGACAAGCAAATCTTCTATACCGTCAAGAATATGGATACTTTTCGCGACAAGCGTGTGCTGGTCATTGGCGGGGGAGACTCGGCACTCGACTGGGCGCTCGAACTTGAGAAAGTCTCAAAAATGGTCACGCTCATTCACCGCTTGCCCGTCTGGCAGGCGCATGAAGCAACGGTCCGCCAGCTCATTAATTCGGAAGTGGACGTGCACTTTCCCCGTCACGAAGCAAATCAACTGCACCTGAATGACGGCAAACTCACCGGGGTCACAATCCTCAACCTCACGTCGAAAGAGACGTTTGACCTTGAAGTGGACATAATTCTAATTTGCATTGGCTTCCTCATGGATACAACGGTCATCCGAAAGTGGGAAGTTGCGTTGGAAGGCAAGAAGGGCATCAAGGTTGATCCGGCAACAATGGCTACCAGTCGGCCCGGAATTTATGCTGCCGGCGACATTGCTGCCTATGAAGGAAAGATCAATCTGATTGCCTGCGGTGCATCCGAGGCGGCAATGGCAGTAAATCAGGCAGTGCGGTATATTAACCCCGATGCGCGGTTGGCTCCAGGTCACAGCAGCGACATGGACATATTCAAAAAGCCGGACAATTAGGCAGTAGCACACGTTATGCAGTCGGCGCACAGAACGCCATAGCGGAGGAAGATAATTGGCCACGCAATCGGGCGAAGTAGAGAGCGTCGAGGCCGCCAAATTTGCGGCTTTGCAGGTCGAAATCGAAGAATGCAAGGCAGAGCCGGGCACGACGCTCGATATGCTGCACGCGGTGCAACGCCAGTTCGGATATCTGGAACCGAGAGCGGTCGGCATGGTGGCAGATGCGTTGGGAATTACGAAAGCGCAACTCTATGGCGTGGCGACCTTTTATACGATGTTCTTCTTTGAACCGAAGCCTCCGGTGATTGCCCGTGTTTGCGTGAACCTCTCCTGCCATCTGCGCGGCGCGCAGGATATTCTCCATACGTTGGAAGCAGCGGCTGCGGCGGACCGCAGTGGGTTTGAAGTAGAAGAAGTAATGTGCTTGGGGCTCTGCGAGCAAGCGCCCGCGCTTCTCGTCAACGAAGTTGCCGTGGGGCAGGTTTCCGCTGTGGAAGCGCTCGAGAGGGTTCAAGCGAGTGTTGCAGCGAGTAGTGACGATGGCTAGGACGCGGCATTAGACTGGGGACCGCGAGGAGCTAAATGCATGGAACAGGTCTGTCTGCGACGCATCCATAACGAGAATTCCCAAGACATCGAATCCTTCATGGCCCACGATGGCTATGCCGCGCTGCGCAAAGCGCTGACAGAGATGACGCCTGAGGCCGTGCACGAGGAGGTGCGGGCGTCGAATATGGGCGGTCGCGGCGGCGCCGGCTTTCCCACGGCGATGAAGTGGAACTTCCTGGTCGGGGCAAAGGGAGAACCCAAGTACGTCCTCTGCAATTTTGACGAGAGCGAACCCGGCACCTTCTCCAACCGCATAATTGGCGAAGAAGATCCCCATCTCCTCGTCGAGGGCTGTGCATTGGCAGCCTATGCTACCGGCTGCTCGATTATTTTCATTTATGTTCGCGGCGAGTACTTCCTTGCGCACGAGCGCGTGAAATGCGCAATTGAGCAGGCCTACGAGCATGGTTTCTTGGGGCAAAACGTACTGGGCACGGACTTCTCCGTAGAGCTCTACTTGCGGCGGGGCGCTGGAGCATATATTGTCGGTGAAGAAACTGCTATCATGAACTCCCTCGAAGGCGGGCGAGGCTACCCGCGCGCCCGTCCGCCGTTTCCCGCCAATGAAGGGCTATTCGGCAAACCGACGCTCATCAACAATGTGGAAACTCTTTCGAACCTTCCTGACATCGTCCTTAAGGGTGGTGAGTGGTGGAGTAACTTAGGCGTAAATGAGGGCGCCGGACTCAATATCTACTGCGTATCCGGCCACGTGGAGCGCCCGGGAGCGTACGAACTGCCCATGGGCACTACGGCCCGGGAACTCATTTTCGAGCACGCCGGCGGTGTCTGGCAGGACCGTGAACTCAAGGCTTGGAAACCCGGCGGGGCGTCAAGCGCCATTCTGCCCGCCGATATGCTCGATCTTGTGCTGGACTTCAAGCCGGTGCAGGCCGCCGGCACCATCCTCGGCACCGCGGGCGTTATCGTCATGGACGACCGCACGTGCGTTGTTGATGCCGCCATTCGGGATGCGACGTTCTTTGAAGAGGAGTCTTGCGGCTTTTGCTTCCCATGCCGCGACGGCACGCGCGTGTTGCGGATGTTGCTCGAGCGGGTGCGCCACGGCGTTGCCGCGCCCGACACCATGGACCTCATCGAACACTCTTCAGCCGATATGATGGGCGCCTCGTTCTGCGGTCTCGGCCAGTTTGCGCCGTGGCCGGTGGTGAGCACCGTGCGTAATTTCCGCAGTGAGTATGAGGCCCACATTATCGAAAAAGCATGCCCTGCCGGCGTATGCCCGATGGACGGCGTGGAACCGAACGAGCACGTCGACCGCCGCACGCTGCAAGAGATGCTGGTGGCGCAAAAGGGCAGCGTCTTGGCTTAGCGCAGAAACGTTTCGGGCCCTTGCTGGAAGCGGTGATTCTCGCAAACAGCGGCCCACTCTATTCAGCGATTCCCTAGGCAATCTACGGCAAACATGAGCCGATGAGTCTCAGATTTCCGTAGCGCGCCATTTCCTTACCGCTACCTTGGAACCGGCACGACCTCTATTGCCAATGACTATCGCAATTCGCCCTTGATGGAGAGTGCTTGCTATTCCCCTGTGTAGGTCTTCGGTACCTTGAGTATGGTTCCCGCGCCAAGTGCAAAGAAGAGCGCCATCGTGACGAAGACGGCGCTGTAGCCTAGGAGCGGCTGAATACTGTTGAAGATGTCGAGTATGACCCCCGCAGTCAGGCTGGCGAGCGCGTCGCCGCCGGCTGTGGACAAATTCGTTAGGCCCATGTATAGCCCGGCTGCTCTTGGATCGGGTATGAGGTCAATCGCTAACGCCCAATCAGCAGTGACGAAAATACCCACCGCCGCCCCCAGTATTGCAAAACCACCGAGCAGCATGGGGTAGGTAGTCGTAAAGAGCAAGAACACGGAGGCGAGTACGCCCACACCGCAGGAGGCAAATACCAGCCTACGCCTGTCCATGCGGTCGGATACCCAGCCGGCGGGTATGGAGATTGCCGCCGCTACGACAATGAGGACGCCGAGCGCAATGGTTACGTACAATCCCGCGTTGTCGCTGATGCCCAGCCGCTCGCGGATGAAGAAGAGCAGCAATTGGTTCCCAGCGAGCAGCCCCATAAAGAAGAACAAACGAGAGAAGAGCACCCAGGTAAAGCCCGGTCGTTCCCTCAGTTCGGCGATCCGGGTGAGAAGCTCGTGGATAATACCGGAGAATTCTGGTTTTTCTTCCAGCGGTTCCTCATGGATGGTCAGTGCAGAGACAACTGCCACCATCACAAGCACGGCGGCAGCCACAAAGAGGTAGTGGCCGAGCAAGCCCCGGTCGAGGAATTGTCCGGCGGCGAGCACGCCAAACAGTGTCCCTAAATGCTTAGACAGTCCCAGAAAACCCGATGCGCGTCCCCGCTGGCTATTCGGTACAAGATCCGGGACGATGCCTTGATACGGCCCTAGAGCACTATTGGCGGAGATTTGGAGCAGGATAACCACCGCTAAGAGCAGAGCATAGTTGCTCACTGCGGCCATGAGTAATAGAAAGAGCGCGCTGACGAGAGATCCGATGAGCATGTAGGGCCTGCGGCGGCCCCAACGCGCCGTGGAGCGGTCGCTGACGCCGCCCATGATGGGCTGCACGACGACAGCGACAATGAGACCCACAGAAAGCAAGATGCCAAGGTACGTGCCCTTTTGCGCTGAGCCCATGAGTGTCTCCACGCGGTCGGGCAGGTAGACGATGTTCAATCCCGCCCAAGCAGTGGAGATGCCGAGCCAAAAGAGGCTGAGCCGAGCTAAGTACGGCATTGAGACACGCTTTAGGTTCTCACGTGACATAGTTATCCCTTAATTTCAGTGAATGCTGCGTGGCTCGAATACGATTGACACGATAAGCTCTTTCACATAACACCTTATCTACTATTCTCCTTAGCGCTCCTGCGGCGGTACGTGCAGCCTGCCACTCAATACAGAGTCTGGTTCCCCCTCCGTGCGATCCCGGTAGTCTATCAACAGTCGCCCGCCTCTGTAAAAGAGGTAACACGCACCTATTTGGATAAGGTGATATAAGTCATTATGATTGAAGTGTTGGTGTAGCCTGACCTTGCGCATTTGAACGAAAGCGGCAAAAAGCGAAACGATGACTCCGCCCAGGACGTAGCGTGAAGCGGCCGCACCTCTGCGAACGACTGACGGCGCGTGAAGCGTGACGACACCCGCCATGGCAGTGCCATAGTCAATGATTACATACAGAAACTTATCGCGGGATGCCATCCAACCGCAATACGCTACTAGTTTCGCCAATGTGCCTGTAAGCAGCCTGCCTTTCAGCGGTTGCGACGTGGACGCAACCACCGAGCTTGCAAACATGCTCGCGCTCGTGAACCCTGTGGCCCAGACCGTCCCTTGCCATAACTTGCGCCGCGTCGAGGGTGACTGATCGCCCACGGCATGTGAAAGGCCCCCAAGCACCGCAGCGATGGCAGCGGCAATGAAGCCGATACCCCAGAGCACCTGCGAGTACTGCCGTTGCGCGCGACCTTGCCGGAGCAGGTCGATCCCCCACCGTGCGTTGCAGTATCCCAGCAGCAAGTCGGTGAGGACTGTCATGGGTTCATGAATTTTGATGGGGAACCACTCCTCGCCGTGTTAAGACACGTCTGTGCGAGTGCAATACCGGGCGGCTCTGAGCTAGTATGTGGATTTGTGATGTTCTCGTAAATCAGCGAGGTCTCAAAGGGAGTGCTCAGCCGCAAGCTGCTGCGGAAGAGATTACGCGTTTTCCATCGCTGAACCACTGGGGGCTGGAACTATCACGCGTGCCTGCTTCTCGGGCCAAATCCACTATGAATGATGCCCATTGAAGCAAGCCACATCCCGGTTAGGGCCACCTCTTACCCCAATGAGTTGGCAAACATTGCAGTGTAATGGCGATACCAGTCACTTTGGAACCGCTCAGCCGGATCATAGTGTTGTTTGAGACTGATGAACTCTGGGATCTGCGGGTAACACTGCGCGACCTGAGAGCGCGTGGCGTGTTTGTGATAGGTCAGATAGTAGCTGCCGCCGTAGTCAATTGCCCGGTCGATCAAGCGCCGAAACGCGGCCGCGGCGAGTTCCTTTCCCTCCGGTGTATGGGTTACATGCAGATTGAAGATTATGCAGGCGAAACTCTCTCGCGCCCAGGCGAGAAAGCTCTCCTCATCGCGTTCGACAAGTCGAATAGTGCCGTAGACGACTTCAGTCCGGTTCTGCCGGAAGTCTTCACGAACGTCACACATAAATGAGGCCAAGGACTGGCGCGGCACATAGATTTCGGTAATGGCTTCCGTCCCAGGCACTGCAGCGCCTAGGTGGTGGTCGAGCATACGATGGTAGTTTTCCTCGTAATAGCCGAGTTGATGCAAATCCGACCAATAGACTTGGCCGTCGGTAGCAAGGTAATGCGCCACGTACTCCTTGAAGGCCTGGGGCTTGTTCGCGTGCGCGTAAAGGATGAGGCGGCGCCAATCGTCAACTGTGAGCTCCCGCTGGCCTGCGGGGATTGGTGTGTCCGCCGCCACCGGGCCATAGCAGGAGAACACGCCCCGCGTGAGGAAGTTGGGAGAAGCATCGTCTATTGAATACTGAAAATCGCCATAGAGAAAACCGTCTTCGATTCTCTGTGCAAAGGCCGGCATGAGTTCTGCGATATCAATGACACTGACGGCGCGTCGCACCTTCTGGCGCGGTAGCAGGCGGAGCGTCACGCTATAGACCACGCCGAAAAGGCCGTACCCTCCGATGACCAGCCGAAAGAGCTCGTAGTTTTCCTGGCGGCTGCAATGCCGGACGTTGCCGTCGGCATCAACGAGAACGAATGACTCCACATCGCCGATGATGGGGCGCATGCGCAAGCCGCGGCCGTGGACATTGGCGGCTAACGCGCCGCCAAGGCTCATACGGTCGCCGCCGGTCTGCTTCTGCGCGATAGCCCACTGTGAGGGGTGGTCCGGCGCAGCCTGCCGGCTGGCCGCGATGAGTTCCGGCCAGTAGATGCCGGCTTCAACGGTGATCGATCCCGCTTCCGCATCGAAATCCAATACCCGATTCAACGGCACTGTATCCAAGAGAATGGTGCCGCTGCCAAACT
Source organism: Chloroflexota bacterium (assembly GCA_965207135.1). Taxonomy (GTDB): domain Bacteria; phylum Chloroflexota; class UBA11872; order VXOZ01; family VXOZ01; genus VXOZ01. The sequence continues at coordinate 1,446,329 of OZ242272.1, forward strand.
GTTGCGCGCCCATGGCGTGGCGACCACCGGCGATGGAGACGGAAAGTCCTTCCCTCTGCGCAGTTGCAAGGGCTGCTTGTATGGCTTCCAACGAATCTACGGAGACAATCCGATCAACGCTGGTCGGATTGAGTTGCGAGTGAATGTCGTTTACGTGGACGCCTGGCATTCTCGCGTGCTTTCCTTTCACTGGCTCCCGCGCAGGAGCGTTGGCATAAAGTTTGGAATCTCGGTAGCGACGGGGAAGTAGGGACGCGGCGCCTTGTGATACGTGAAGTGGCGCAGCGTGGGCGGCGTCGCCCCCGGCGTATCCAGGACGAATTCGCCTTTCGCGATTTCGCGATAGGTTTGACTGTAGTTCATCGGGTTCTTCGCGACGATGAATTTTGCGCCCGCGATGTTCATGTCTAGCGCGCGGAATTGCTCGTCTCGCCATTCGTACGTGCCGTACGTCGTAATCAAGATTTGCGCGCTGCCACACTCCAGCACTGCCGTTGGCCCCATAGTCGCCCACTCGCCCGCCCAGATGCCGCCGGTATACTGAAACCTCCCGTCACTCAAGGAAGTCACGACACCGGTAAGAGTCTGCGGACTTCCCCATTGGGGGTCGATTTTGTGTCCCAGCGTCACCGTGACCGTACTGCCTTCACCGGCTTCATGACAAAGCGCAGCCGCTTCAGGATCGACTACCGGTACAACTGCGAACCCTTCTTTGAGGCCCATGAGGGCGGGAAGCGTTGCCACGCTGTCGCCGGCGGCGCCGCCACCGACACAGTCAGCGCACTCTATGAGGATGACGGGACCGCCAGGAATCTTGAGTCCCGATTCGACCGCCTCCTCAGGCGTGAGAGTGTCCGGCTCCAGTGCGAAGCGTTTCTCCCACATGAGTTTGGCAATCCGGTTTGCGAGATCTGCGGCCAGCGCCTCATCATTGTCAGTAATCACCAGTCCGCCCCCGCCCAATTCGGGAACGTCAATCGTGGCATGGGCGTGCAGCGCACTGGTGGACAAGACTCCCGGCAGCTCTTCAAAGGATTTTGCTAAGCGCATAACATCAGCAAAGGGGCCGTCTCCCACGGTGCTGGCATTGATGGCGCTGGTCAGTATCGGCACTTTCGCCATGGCCATTGCCGGTTTGTGGTCGCCAGTGAGCGTTCCAAGGAGCAGCCGCGCGCCGCGCACGCCCGTAGTGAACGGGTCCACGTGCGGGTAGGTCTCCCAGGCGACAAGGCCGTCAGCGTGATGGATCATCTGTGTGGTGATGTTGGCGTGCAGGTCGAGGGTGCCGACCACCGGCACATCAGGTCCCACCACGGCGCGCACAGCCGCGAGCAGGTCGCCTTCCACGTCGTCGATTTCCGTAGTCACCGCGGCGCCGTGCAGCGCCAGCAGGACGCCGTCTACCGGCAGCGCCGCGGCGAGATCTTCAAGCAAATCGGCCTTGAGTTGTGCATAGCAGTCCTGTGCTATCGGCCCACCGGGATAGGCGCTCGCTACGACGAGCGGCACAGTCTCGGCGTTCCGTTCCCTTAGCGTGTGTAACATGCCGCCAACGGCGCCGCCTTCAATTGACATAACCGCTTCGCCCCGTGCAAGTTGGCTGCGGGCAAACTCATCGCGTTCAATCAGCTTGCCGCCGAACTGGTTGCACTCGGTCAGAATTGAGCCTACGGCAACCCGCTGTGGTCGCTCCATGATAGTGTCTCCGATCTTGCGCAAGCGGCGAATTCGTCAGAGTTCCATTACGTCCGCGAGGGCGGCGATACTTGGCTGTTCCAGATGAGGTGCGGCCGGCACAAGCTGGTTTATCGCGTCCGGCCACTTCACCCCTGAACCGGTAATGACACAGACTACCGTTTCACCCGGCTTGAAATAGCCTTCCCCGTGCAGCCGGACGAGGCTGGCGATAGTGGCAGTGGAAGCGCTTTCGAAGAAAAAGCCGCGACTTGCCATCCTCCGAATTGCCCGGCGTAATTCATCCTCCGTGACCGCAGTGGCTGTGCCCCCTGACGCATAGAGCGACCGCAGCGCGTGCACGCCGCAGCGACCCTCGATGATAGACGTAGCCAGGGAGTCCGGTTCCGGCTGGACTTCAATCTCAGTGCGGTTGTGGGAGAGCGCGTGCAGCAGTGGGTGCGTGGCCTCGGTCTGACAGCCTACCATGCGGGGCAGACGATCGATGAGGCCCATGTCGTGGAGATCGTTCATTCCGCGCCATATGCCATAGATGCTGTCTCCGCCGCCGGTGGGCACCAGAACGGCGTCCGGCGACGCGCCCAGCGAACTCGCTATCTCGTAGCCAATCGTCTTGTATCCGGTCACGCCGTAGGGGCTCGCGAGCGGGTTGGGATCAGACGAACCGACCGGCAGCCAACCGTGGTCTTCGACAAGCTGCCGCATCATTCCCCCAATATCGGATTTCGGCATCGTAACCACCGAGGCGCCATGAATCTGCATCACGCGGCGGAGCAACTCGGACGACGTGGGATAGCCGATGATGAGCGCGCGCAGGCCAGCGAGGGCGGCGTACGCAGCCACAGCCTGACCCGCGTTGCCGGTGGAGGACGCCACTACTTTCGTATAGCCGAGTTGGCGCGCCAGCGTGATGTTCACGGCGGCGTGACGGTCTTTGAACGACCACGTGGGGTTCATGGTCTCGTTCTTGACATAGACGTTCAAGCCAAGCTCTTCGCTCAGCGCGTCCATGTACGTAAGCGGCGTGCCGCCCTCATCGAGGCTTAGCGGCGCGTCTGCCGCCGGGAGCAAGTCCCCGTAACGCCAGATGTTGTGCTGCGGGCCGGCTTCCCAGGCCGCTTGAAAGCCCTTTGGTACCCCAGCTTCCAGGTTTACCTGAAAGTCTAGCGGGCCCTCTCGACCCTCTTGAAAGCAGGTCGGGCAGCCAAACTTAAACTCTCCAATTGAGAAGCGCTCATCGCACCGCACACACTGCAGCCACTGCACGTCTGTATTGACCGCCGTCACGCGAATACCCTTTCTCCATCAATTTCAAACAAGCTGATCGCCTCTATTAGGATACTATCCTTGGGCCAAGCGCTGAAAGGACTCACGTCCCTCACGGAAGAGCTGTTGCATACGCTGACGGTGAGAGGCTTCTTCGAAGCGTCCCTGCTCCGTAATCCATCGTAGGGATTGCTCAATCCGGCCAACGAAGAACTGCGCCGACTCGCGCGTTGCGGAATCTCTGCTGCCGGTCTGCAGATATATCGGGCTGGTATGAGCCCACTGCGCATGGCCGTAACTGTCCCGGCTTTCTCCGGTGCAACGAGCCGCAATCCACCCGTCGCAGGGCGTGGCCAGGGTAGCGCTGAGTTTACCCTCTTTGCTGCCGCTCGCGGTGTGTTCCCCGGCCGCCACTACGTTGCCGTTCATGATGATCTCAACGCATTCGACCGGAAGGTGCGCTTGCCACCGCACCTCCACGCCTACTTGCTGCGGCTGTCGAGTGCGGAGGTCGAGAACGTGTCCCGGCGGATAGCCCTCCGCCGTTAGCTCTAGGTGCGGTCCATTCGTGATGACGGAGCGGCCGGCAGCCAGGGTCTCGAGCCAACCATCGTAAGAGAATGAGTTTTCCATTTGCGTGTACACACGGTTTGCCGAACAGATGTACCAATCAGAGCCTGTGCTGGCCGGCAGCTTAAAGCCACAGTTCAAGAGGTGGTACCACAGATCGTACTCCGTATCGAGCCAGTACGGATCAAAGAGGTTGAGCGCATCGATGCGCTGCAATGAGGCCGCGATGGGCGCTTCCATGCCCCAGCCGTTGTGGCACCAAATCACCACGCCGCCCTGGGACCGAGCTGTATCACAGGCGTCGATGAGCGGTGGATAGTCCGGGTCGGATTCATCCACCAGCACGCCGCGACTGAGGGGTTCAACCTGCTCCTGCAGCCGCACGAGCATCACGTGCCCGTAGCCGGAGCTACTGTCACCATAGATGGCGTTGTGTCGCGTTTCTTCTCCCACGTCGAGCACCCAGTCCGATCGGGTGGGATGTTCCATGCGCCCGACTGGGAAGCGATTGGTGGCATAGGCGAATTCTTGCGCCTGCAGCACGCTAATGACGGTAACCGTAAGGTCTTCAACTTCTGAATCGAAGCGGAGGCGTTCCTCGGGGCGAGTCTCGAACTCACGGTAGTGAATGTGAGTATTCCCGGGATACCAGCCCTGTTTGTCGAGGCGAATCCAGCGCTGCAGCGGCAGCGAGAGATTCACCGTGCCGTGCAAGGGAACTTTGGTGGTGATGTGGAGCGGGGCGTACTCCGTGCCGCGTTCCACTCTGACGTCCGCTTGGCCACGCGGAAGGTCGACCGCGAACGTGCCATCGGCATAGAAGTAGGGATTGGTAGTCCCTACGGTGGCAATCGCGTCTTCCGGGGCGTGGAAAAGGCCGCCGTTGCCCTGCACGGAGACTTTCGCAGCGAGCGAGTTGCCCGTCTGCGCGTCTACAATTGTGCCAGAGATAGTGCCCACGGTTGGTTCTCTTCCATGAAACTGTGGCCGGTATTTTGGCTGCATTCATAGCAGAAAACGCAGGTTGCAAACCTGCGCTACATCCAAAAATCGGGCGGAATGACAGGACTTGGTTCGGATTGCGGCAACCAATCCGGACTGCGGAATGGATGCCAATGCGAGTCTAGGCGGCAAGCAACGCACCGTTTATGTCCCGGTTGGTCGCCACCCAGCAGCCGCCGGGCTTGTCCAACGCATGGCGCAATACGGTGTCCAGCATATCACAGTGGGGGTCACGGGCAGCGAGGTAAGAGGGATGCGCGAGGAGACTCAAGACCTGACCGTGCTCGTGCGCATGATCTACCGCTACCGTTGTCAGATGGATGTACTCCCACCGGTCCAGGTCGAGCGAGCGGAAGGCTATCGCATCACTCACTCCCATCATCGGAATCTCTGGAAGGCCATTGGGATAGCGGTAGGGCTGGAGACTATCGAGGCTCAGGCGCACCGCAGCTTCCATTTCCGCACGCGGCGGATGCCAGGTGCGTTCAGTGGGGCACTTGTAGTGCGCGGAAGCAAACTGGAAACCTTCTTCTTGGAGGAGCGTCTGCACTTCCGGGATGTCTTCCAAGCCGTTAGGAAAAGCGCCTGGGGTACGGAATCCGGTGGTTTCAACGCTCAGGCGCTCGCGGAGCGCCCGGCTGGTCTGTCTAATCTCATGGCGCAAGCAGTCTAAGGGGGCGAGGCCGCCGGCGCGCCACGGCGCTCGCCTGTACGACTGGTGCAGGTCCTCGACGCGTTTCGCCTTTACGTTGATGTGCCGATACGTGTGGTTGTCGAGCGCATGGCCTTCAGCGACGAGTCGCTTGAGGTAGTCAACGTCGGGGTCTTCCAAGGCGCTGCCAACCACGAAGAACTGGAGCTTGACTCCGTACTTGCCGGCGACGTCCAGCAGCTTGTGGACGTACTGTTTCACATGAGGATCGATGGCGCCGTAGTCGTCATAGTCAGACGTCCAATACGGGAAATTGTAGGACATCTCTATGTCGAACGTCAGGCTCAGACAGAATTGTGCGCCGTTTGAGTACACGGCAATAGGCCCCTTCCTCTCTCGCAGATTCCTCGTGGCCGCCACACTATTTCTTCGAGCCAGCAGTTTGTTCCGTTCCGCCAAAGCTTGTCGAAGGCTGAACGGAACAGACGCGTCCGCATGTGCTTACGACAACCCCGCTGTCCATGCTTCGACCCTTCTGCAAGCTCAGGACAGGCAAGGGCGCTTCGCGAAGCCCACTCAGCACAAACGGCCTGCATATGCATCAGCGGTCTAGGCCCGGTAGCGGTCTGTCACCTTTGCCAGGATGGTTGCCATGTCTTCCACGTCCTGGTCGGTGTACTTGTCCGTCCAATTCCAGCGAATGGTCGTGTCCACGTGCTCCTTGGCGATGGGCACCATGTCGGCGCTGTATTCGATGTCCTTGGCGAACTCGTTCATGGGATGGTCCCACGGCCAGTGGGATTCTCCGGCCACGGTTGTCTTGGAGTGCAGGAACGTATGGCTGTCGGGCACCAGTTGCCAGGGGCCGGGCTCAGCCTTCAGACCCTCGGCCATGAGCGCGTCAGAGAGGTCCCACAAGCCGCAGGTAAAGGCATCCGGGTCCACGCGCAGGTAGTAGTACCAGTAGATGTGGTCGGCCCCCTCGGGGATGTAGGGCGGGATCAGACCGGGAATGTCCTCTACAACACGCTGGCTGAGCGCGGCAGTCGTCTCGCGGCGGCGTTGGTTCTGCTCTTCAAGAATGTGGAGCATGCCCAGTACGAAAGCCGCCTCAAGTTCGCCAAAGCGCATGTTCAGGCCGAAGCGCACGTGCTTGCGCCCGTAGCGTTCCACCGGCACGCCGCCGCGCATCACGCCGAACAGGTGCACGCGGTCGGCAATGTCTTTGTTGTCGGTAAGCAACGCGCCGCCGTGGCCGCCGGAGAGATGTTTTTCAGCATCGAACGAGAACGCGCCCACGTCGCCCAAGGTGCCCGCATTGCGGCCCTTGTACTTCGCGAGCGGGGCTTGGCACACGTCCTCGATCAGCAGGATGTTGTGCTTCTTTGCCAGCGCGACGATATCGTCCAAGGGGCAGAGCAGCCCGTACCAATGGACGGCGATGATGGCCGCCGTACGTTCCGAGATGACCTTTTCGATTGTCTCGGCGGTGACGTTGCCGGTGCGGATGTCCACGTCCGGGAAGATGGGAATTGCGCCTTGGGCCATGATGCCCGCCACCGAGCCGAGGTCGGTAATGGGATTCACGATGACCTCTTTACCCGGCCCGATGTCCATCGCCGCGATGATGGTATGCAGCGTAGCGGTACAGTTGGCAAGGGCGACGCAATACTTCGCGCCATTCACCTCGGCAAACTCCTGCTCGAAGCGCGGCAAGTAGCCGGAAGACAAGCCCTTTTCCAAGACTTCTCGAATGTTGTCGTAGGACTCTTGCGGCACATCGCGGGGGAAAATTCCCGGCAAGGGGTTGTCCGCCGATCGCACCGGCGTGCCACCTTCAATTGCAAGTCGCGTGTCAACGGGGGTCTTGATTGCCATGGCTGCTGCTCCTTTTTGACCATACAGGTGACAGGCACCACGGTAGTGGGTGCCTGTCACCACACTCGTCACTTAGATTTTCTGATGGCAGCTTAGCAGATGCAGCCGCCTTCTTGCAGCGCTATTGCCGAAACCTGTTGGGCCTCAGCTATGGCCTCTGCAACGGTTATCTCGCCGGCTTCCATTTGCCCCCAAAGAGCGCCCCAAGCCCCATCTATGTCGGCTTGCTTCACTGCCTGACGGAGGGGTACGCTCACGTCGGCAATCGCCTTATACGTGTCCACATTCTCGAAAGGATACTGCACGGCCGGCGTGTAGGTGCGGTTGGGCGGGAAGCGCCCGCCGCCCAGGTTTGCCCAGTCCGGTTGCACTTCTTCACTGATGAGGTACTTATAGAAGTCCCAAGTCGCGTCCGGCTGCGGGGAACTCCTGGCAATCCAGAAGGCGTTGATGAGCAAGGGCGTGCCGCGCCCGCCGGGGCCCTCTGGGACGTTTGCAAGATCCACGTTGAAAGGTGTTTGCCCCTCGACGATCTCCTGGTTTATGGTTCGTGTGAACCAGGGTCCAGTTAGAACCATGCCGAGTTTTTGCTCGGTAAAGTTGGGCGCGGCGTCGGTTTCCTTCCGATTCAGGGGCGGGTGCACCTGATGCTTGATGACATGGTCCAGCACGGTTTGCACGGCCTCGGCTGCTTCGGGAGAATCGATGGCCGGCGCGGTAAAGTCCTCGTTCCACCAGTCAGCGCCCCACGACTTCAATGCGATCACGATGCTGGAGTAGGCGTTTCCATTGAAATTCAGACCCCAGCGCGTCACGTTCGCGCCATCGCGGGTAGTCAGTTTTGTTGCCAAATCGGTAAGGGTGTCCCAATTCAGGTTGCCGGCGGCATCCAGGTCGGCAGGAGACGTCAGACCCTCGTTGGTCATGATGTCGTCGTTGTACCAAATCGACCGGGCGCCTAGGAACCAGGCGATGCCGTACAAATTACCGCCGATCCGCTCCAGGGCGCCTTCGTAGTACTCGGATAGATCGACGTCGGCATCCTTCGCGATGAAGGGGTCGAGCGGCTGGATGATGTCTGCTGTGGCGAATTGACTGATGTAGCCGAACCAACCGTAGTACATGTCATATGAGATGCCGGCGGCGCTGGCCGCGACCGCTTTCACCGCCACGTCTGTCAGAGGCCACGTTACAATGTCGAGTTCAACCTGCACGTCCGGATTGCGCTCAACGTAGCGGTCGATGACCGCGCCATAGGTGTTGTCCCACACCTCCTGTTGGGTGGTGAAGTGCATGTACTTGATGACAGTGGGCTCCATGGCTTCCGGAGCTGCCGTCGGCTCCGGTTGCGATTCTTCTGCTGCCGGAGCATCTGCGGGGGCAGGGGCCACTTGGCCGCAGGCAGCTAAAGCGGCGCCGCCGAAACTAACACTTGCCATGCCGGCTAGAATGTGCCGTCGGGAGAATGTGCGAATAGACTTCATAACAACCTCCTCGCCTACCAAATACGACAGTGTTGTCAAAATGGTGAACTTATTCGTAGATTCTGTCAAGGCTTGGGATGGAGCTTGAATTGCAGTAATGTCGTGCCATTCCATTTTCATAGGATTAAAGGATCAATTTGAGCACGCATCCCTCCCACATAGCGACTACTGAGAGCAGGGCTTTCGCGTGGTAGATAATGACGAAGCCAATTGCAAACTTGCCTAGCGGCAGTTGCGGGACGCCATGTACGCATTGACCATGTTTCAACTGGCTCTTAGGGTGCTGTGAATCTTCGCAGATGCGTCGATTTGCGGTATACTGAGAGAGTGAAACGCGACTCTTTTGCCCCCATCGTCTAGTGGACCAGGACGCAGGCCTTTCAAGCCTGTAACGAGGGTTCGATTCCCTCTGGGGGCGCCATCTCTCTAGTCCAACAGGGCAGGGTGTGAACACTTTGCGGCGGGCCGCAACCGCAGGATTGGTTACCTGGAATTTTACCCCATATTTGGGTAGAACCGGCTCTCCGTCAGGACTGCTATCGCAGCCTTGCGCCACAACGTCGTAGGCGGAGATACGCTTTTCTGTAACGTGGCGCAGCGCGGCCAAACTCGTGAATTGTGGCTGGCGCGGGACAAACGGGCTGCGCCCTATGTGCCGTTTGCCCTGCGCTCAGCCAGGAGACCAGTCGTGACTTACACTGCGCTGATTTAGCAGATACAGCCGCCCTCTTGCAACGCGTTATCGGCAACTTGGTGGATCTCGGCTAGAGATTCAGCAACCGTTTTCTGCCCCTCTTCCAATTGGCCCCAAAGTTCGCTCCACGCGCCGTTGACATCCGATTGCTTCACCACCTGCCGCAATGGGACTCCAACTTCCGCGATCGCCTGATAGGTCTCCACACTCTCGAAGGGATACTGCACGACTGGGGCGTAGGTGCGGTTTGCCGGGAAACGGCCGCCGCCCAAATTCGCCCAGTCCGGCTGCACTTCCTCGCTGATGAGGTACTTATAGAAATCCCAGGTAGTGTCGGGATCCGGCGAGGTGCTGGCAATCCAAAACGCGTTGAGGAGCATGGGCGTGCCGCGGCCGCCAGGGCCGACCGGCACTGAAGCCAGCTCGACGTTGAAGGGCGTTTCGCCTTCGTAGATTTGCTGATTGATGGAACGCGTATACCAGGGCCCATTGAGGACCATTGCGAGTTTCTGCTCATTGAACGATGGCGCAACGTCGGTCTCTTTGCGATTAATGGGGGGATGCACCTGGTGCTTGACGACGAGGTCCAGCACTGCCTGCACTGCGTCCCCGGCACTGGCCGAGTTGATTGCCGCGGCACTGAATGCTTCGTTCCACCAGTCCGCGCCCCAAGACTTGAGCGCAATGAGGATGCGGTCGGTGCGATTGCCGCCAAAAGCGATGCCCCATTGGGAGACGTTTGCCCCTTCGTGGGTCGTCAATTTCGTGGAGAGTTCCGCCAGCGCGTCCCAGGTGAACTTCCCTTCGGCATCCAACTTGCTTGGCGAATCGACACCTGCGTTCGTCATGAGGTCGGCGTTGTACCAAATCGTGCGGGCCCCCATGAACCACGCAATGCCGTAGAGCCTGCCGTTGATCCGCTCCAAGGCAAAGTCGTAATACTCCGATAGATCGAAAGCGGCATCTTTCGAGACAAGAGCATCGAGCGGTTGAATGATTTCGGCGGTGGCAAACTGGCTGATATAGCCAAACCAGCCGTAGTACATGTCGTACGGAATCCCCGCCGCGTGGCTTGACACGGCTTTCTCGGCCATGTTCGTCAGCCCGCCCGAAATGATGTCGAGCTCAACCTTAACGTCCGGGTTGCGCTCCTCATAGCGGCTGATGACCGCGCCGTACGTGTCGTCCCACACCTGCTGCTGGGTGGTGTAGTGCATGTATTTGATGACATTGGGCTCCATCGCCTCCGGCGCTGCCGTCGGCTCAGCCTGCGGCGCCTCTTTTCCTTCCGGCGCCGCCGCGGGTGCAGCGGGCACTTGGCCGCAGGCCGCTAGAGTCGCGCTACCGACGCCAAGGCTTGCGATTCCGGCCAGAAAGAGCCTGCGAGAGAATCGTTGCGCAGTTTGCATCTTACTCTCCTAGAGTCTACTCAAGACCATTCTGAACGTAACATACCAGCACTTGCCTTGCTTGTCTATAGTACATAACGGTTCAACTAGGTTTACTCAACTAAAATCTTGAATCTGTCACAAACACTTACCGCTCAATTCACGGCTTAAGCTGCGCATTGCCTGGAATTCGTGTTCATAACTTGACTAAACCTCATAGATATGGTACACAAGCAGCAGAATTGTCGTAATGCAGCGCGTAGGGTCGCCTCAGTGTCTGAGGCGGTCGCGCGGAAAGGGCATGCATCATGCGTGCATCAAGACGTACGTTTTTGGCAATGTCGGCAGGAGGCGCTGGGATGGCGATTCTTGCCGCTTGCGGCGCAGTGCCGGCGGCAACGACTGATGAAGCAGCTCCGGCAGAGGAGCCCGAGAAGGAGGCGATGGAGGCCCCCGAAGAAGCGAAGATCCTTCCCGTGACCTTTTGGTACCATTCATTCCCGGCGTGGAACTTCGACACCGAGGAGCTTCCCAGGGCGTTGCGCGCACAGTTCGATGAGACCTCCGGGTTCAAGATGATCCCATTGGGACGGCCGAACGGCGGCTTCAACGACGTGCAAACCGTCGTTGCGGCGGGTACGGCGCCGGACGTCGTAAAGACACAGTCATGGGTGCAGAACGAGTGGGGCGTGCTGGAAATCGTGCAGCCGCTCGATCCCTGGCTGGGCACGGCGCAGAACATCCAGTTCGACGACCTGTGGAAGGAGAAGCTGAATGCGACCCAATACCAGGGCAAGACCCACGCGCTTTCGTATAGCATCGATGCCCGCATAATCTTCTCCAACACCGTTCAATACCTCGAGGCCGGTCTCGATCCGGAGAACCCGCCGCAGACCTGGGCGGATATGGAAGATGCGGTCACCAAGACCTTCAAGAAGCAGGGCGACGACATTCAGGTACTTTCGTGGGACCCCTTCCGCGGCTCCGGCGGCGTGCACACGTGGATGGTGCCCTACTGGCAGCTTGGCGGCGAAATCTTCAATGAAGACAAGACCAAATTCACGGTCAATAACGAACTCGCCGTCGAGGCGCTCACATGGCTGGTGCGCATCTACGACCTGCAGGGCGGTTGGCCGAGCATCGCGCCGTTCCACACGGACAAGAGCAACCGCGAGCAGACGGCCAATGGCGAGATGACCCACTATTACGAAGGCAATGCCGTCCGCAACGCGTTCTTCCGGAAGTTCCACCCGGACTTCGAGTTCCATTACTTTGGCTATCCCTTGCCTTCGGCTGCCGGTGTGCTCAGCAATTACTCCGGCGACTGGGCCTTCTGCATGCCAAACGGCAGCGCTAATCCAGACGGCGGCTTTGCGGTGATCGACTTCTTCTATGAAGCGGGCGTCAACCTGGAATGGTCGAATGTCATGGACCGCATTCCGGTGCGCAAGTCGGTGGCAGAAAGTGCTGACTACATCCAGGACGATCCGTTTAAAGAATTGATCATCAAGGAGATGGACGGCGCGCGCTTTGTCGCCAGCGTGCCGGGCGCCCGCGGCATCCTCGGCGCGACGGGCGAGGCGATCAATAGCATTCGCAACGGCGAAGCCACAATTCCCGACGCGATGCAGCTCTTTGAGGACAAGGGCCAGACGTCGATGGATGAATTCCTCAGTAACCAATAGTTCTGGGGAAGGCTGGTTGTCTCTCAACCGGAGGGGCGAACTACGGGGAGGAGGTCAACCTCTTCCCCGTAGTTTCACGCATTGGTCCAGGTGTGACCGACTAGCGACCGCCACACGCATTGAATCAAGAATTGCCTCTGCCTAAGGGCCTGGGCGCTGCCCCCGGCGCTGGAATTACTCAACCGTTGACCGTTGGCCGTATGACCTGCTACTATAGGGGTGACTGGAAAAGAGCGACCAGCGTGGGTCTCTTTTCCGTCATATTCTTTTATAGGAGGGTGCGGGCATGGCGGAGCAGCATATGCTGACGCCTCAAGGCAGAGATAAGCTTCTCCAAGAAGTCGAGCAACTTAAGTCTGTTCGGCGTCCTGAAATCGTGAAACGGATCCATGAGGCCATGGAATTTGGCGGGGATCTTTCCGATATGGGCGAGTACAATGAGGCTAAGCAAGAGCAGGCCTTCGTTGAAGGCCGAATTATCGAGATCGAGCACATTCTCCGCGATGCGGTGGTATCCGAACATCACGCGAGCACCGAGGTTGACCTTGGGGCAACGGTTATCGTCACCGATGAAGACGGCAACAGCGAAACCTATACGATAGTTGGCGCGGCGGAGGCCGATCCTCTGGAGAGCCGCATTTCGAATGAGAGCCCGGTAGGGCACGCGCTCATGGGCCATCGTGTTGGCGATACAGTGACCGTAGAGGTGCCGGCCGGCACCCTATCGTACACGATTCAAGAGGTAAAGTAGCCACGGATTCGGCTCAACACTCAGACACTTCCGCAGAAGACTTTCGCCTCCGCAAGCTCAAGGCCTTGCGTGACAAGGGCATTGAGCCCTACCCCTTACGCTTTGCGCGCACTCATTCCGCCCAAGCAGCCCTCGACTGTTTTGAAACGCTTGCCGCCGCCGGCGATACCATTCGCCTCGCCGGCCGCATCCTCACCGTCCGCAAGATGGGGAAGGCGGCGTTTGCCCACATCGAAGATGCTTCCGGCCGTATTCAGCTCTACCTGAGGCTCAACAATCTTGGGGAAGAGGCATTCACAACGGCAATCGACCTCTATGATCTCGGGGATATCATAGGCGCTGAGGGTGTGCTGTTTCGCACACGCACCGGCGAGATGACTCTGGAGGTGCACCGCGTCGAGATGCTTGCCAAGGCGCTGCAGAGTCCACCGGAAAAGTATCACGGCTTGCGAGATACCGAGACGCGATTGCGCCGCCGCTATCTCGACATGGCGGCCAACCCGGAAGTACGGCAAACGTTCTCAGTGCGCAGCCAGGTTGTGCGCGAGGTGCGCACTTTCTTTGATGCCCGCGACTACCTGGAAGTCGAGACCCCCGTGCTGCAGCCCCTCTACGGCGGTGCGTTTGCCCGTCCCTTCGTGACGCACCACAATGCGCTCGATCAGGACTTCTACTTGCGCATTGCGACGGAACTCTACCTCAAGCGCTGTCTCATCGGCGGCTTTGAGCGCGTGTATGAAGTCGGCCGCACTTTTCGCAACGAGGGCATGGACCGCGACCACAATCCCGAATTCACCATGCTCGAGGCGTACCAGGCCTATGCCGACTATGCCGATATGATGGACATTCTCGAGCAGCTTTACTATGCGGTTGCGCTCGCCGTCCACGGTACGCCGCAGATTCCGTACCGCGATGACGTGCTTGATTTCACGCCGCCGTGGCAGCGGGTCAGATTGCACGAAGCCATAGAGTCTGTCACCGGCATTGACATTTACGCGCATCCCGAGACCGAGGCGTTGCTGGCGCAGGTGCAAGCGTGCGGCATTGGTGCACCGGAGCGTGTCACGTGGGCCACGCTCGTGGATGAACTACTGGCAGAACGTGTGGAACCTACGCTTGTGCAACCCACCTTGCTCCTCGACTATCCGGTAGAGCTTTCTCCTCTCGCGAAACGCCGGGAAGACGATCCCCGGCTGGTCGAGCGGTTCGAGGCCTTTGTCGGCGGCCTTGAAATCGCCAACGCCTTTAGCGAACTCAATGATCCTTTGGACCAGCGTCAGCGCTTTGAAGAGCAGGTCCGGGAGCGTGCCGCCGGCGATGAGGAAGCGCAACCCCTCGATGAGGACTTTCTCTTGGCCTTGGAATATGGCATGCCGCCGACCGGCGGCATCGGCATCGGCATCGACCGCATGGCAATGCTCTTTACGAACAGCGCGTCAATTCGCGATGTGATTCTCTTCCCACCTGTGCGTACTCGGGAGACGGAATGATGCTCAATACACGACGCATTCGCGAGCAAACGGCAGAAGTCAAGGCCGGGTTAGCCCGACGTGGCGAAGACCCCGGCGTGATCGATCAGATTGTGGCTTGGGACAGTGAGCGCCGCGCCTTGCTCCAAGAGAGCGAAGCGTTGAAGGCGGAGCGCAATCGCACTTCGAAGACCATCGGCGCCGCTAAGGACAAAGAGGCGCTCTCCGCCTTGCGCGAGCAGATGCGCGCGGTGGGCCGGCGCATCAAGGAGCTCGATAGCGCCGTCGCCGAAATTGAGCAACGCATCACGGCAACAATCCTTGAAGTACCCAATGTCCCGCACCACAGTGTGCCGTCGGGGACGACTGAAGAAGAGAATATCGTAACGAGCACGTGGGGCGAGCAACCCCAATTCGGTTTTGCGCCACAAGCGCATTGGGATATTGGCGCTACTCTGGACATCTTAGACTTTCCCAGGGGCGCGAAGATTGCGGGAGCGCAATTCGCGCTCTTCAAGGGCAATGGGTCGCGTCTCTTGCGTGCGCTTGGTAGCTGGATGCTGGACTTGCACGTGCAGAACCACGGCTACCTGGAAGTTTGGCCGCCATTTGTGGTGCGGCGCGAGGTGATGACGGGCACGGGGCAGCTTCCCAAGTTTGAGGAAGACATGTACCGCACTGACCCTGACGACCTCTTTCTCATCCCGACGGCGGAAGTGCCGGTGACCAACATCCACCGCGATGAGATCTTGGACCCCGACGCGCTGCCGCTGAAGTACACTGCGTACACGCCGTGCTTCCGCCGCGAGGCGGGCGCGGCCGGCAAAGACACGCGTGGCCTGCTCCGCATGCATCAATTCGAGAAAGTGGAGATGGTCAAATTCGTCAAGCCGGAGACTTCGTACGCTGAGCTAGAGTCTCTGCGCGAGGATGCAGAGGAAGTGCTGCAGAAGCTCGATTTGCCTTACCGGGTGGTAGAGCTCTGCGGCGGCGAACTGGGCTTTGCCGCGACGAAGTGCTACGACCTGGAAGTCTGGTGCCCCGGCATCGAGAAGTGGCAGGAAGTCTCCTCGTGCTCTAATTTTGAGGACTTTCAGGCGCGCCGCATAAACGTGCGTTACCGTCCCAGCGCCCAAGCGCGTCCCGAGTTTGTGCACACCCTCAACGGTTCCGGCTTGGCTTTTTCCGCGCGCCTCTATGCCGCCGTCTTGGAAAACAACCAACAAGCTGACGGCAGCGTAGTCATTCCTGAAGTCTTACGCCCATACCTGGGCGGTATGGAGCGGCTTTCGCCGGCAGGTTGACGTGAATTCCAGCCCCGGTTTGCCGCTGTCTCCTTGGCAGCAGACTCTCAATGCTAGACGGCCGCGGACTATCCCTGCTGGGCTGATTGTCTCACAAGGCAATGGCATAGCGAGACAGCGGGCGCTCTTGTCCTACGCGATCGCTCCGTACCTCTCTACGCGTCGCTCGGCCAGCGCCGGAGACTGACTCGCGCTTCCTCGGTCTCTACGTCTGCCAGTTCCTTGAGATAGCGGTGGTGAAGCCGCTGGGCGACATCGGGATGGTCTGCAATGACGTTGTGCTCCTCGTTCGGATCCGCGGATAGGTTGTAAAGTTCAGCAGTCTCGATACCGCGATTGCCGGGATCCATCAGCGTCCACTCACCGTCGTTAATTGTGCTGTAGACCAGCACATCTTCCGACTGTGGCAAGAGTGGCGAACTGACAACGGCGTCGCGGTGGGTGTCGCTGTCACCTTGCAGCACAGAGCGCAGCGAACTTCCATGCAGTCCGTCCGGCACCGGCGCGCCGGCCACCTCCAGGACTGTAGGCGTGACATCAATCGCTTGCACCAGTGCGTCCGTGCGACGTGGAGCGACGCCTGGAATGTGGACGAAGAGCGGAACCCGCGAAACCTCCCGGTACATCGGCCAGCCCTGCTTTGGCTCGAGCACGGTGTGTTTGCCAATGTAACCGTGTTCACCGATATAGAATCCGTGGTCGGCATTGAAGACGATCATGGTGTCGTCCCACAGGTCGAGATGCTTTACCCGTTCGATGAAGTGCCCAAACCAGGTATCCACGAGCGAAACCGAGCCGGCGTAGAGCGCGCGTGCATGCTTGATCTCTGGTTCGGTCAGGTAGTCGCAGCGGTCGTAGCGCGGCCAGAAGATCTTCTCACCCTCGTAGCCGGGATCATACATATCCGTATAGTGCTGCGGTGGGTCCCACGGCTCATGCGGCGTGAAGGTGTCGACGTAGAGGAAGAATTTCTCGTGAGTGTAATTGCGCTCCAGCCAGTCTGCTGCTTGCGAAAAGGTCTGCGCCACAAAGTGTTCGCGTTCGTGCGTGCGGTAATAGACGTTCTTGAGATAGCGAACCGCCGCCTCGGGCATGCGGATTTTCTCCGGCGCGCACGGCAATTCAACCGGAATGGGATCGGTGATATACGGCTCCCCGGCCTGGCCGCGCACGGCCTGCCAGCCGTCGAATCCCTGATGGAAATTCATGCCCGGGCGAAAGAATTGCACGTGGTCGACAATCATCTGGTTGACATACCCCTGACGCCCGAGGAGCGTGGCCAAGGTGTCCTCTCCGGCCGCGAGCGGCGCCCAGCCGCGAGTCTGATAGACATAATGACCGGCAAGCAAGTCCGTGCGGTGAGGGATTGTCGGGAAGGAGCCAACATAGGCGTTGTCAAAGTTGACACATTCCGCAGCAAAGGCATCGAGATGAGGCGTCCGTATGTCTGGATTGCCATTGGCGCCAATGTGGTCGTAACGAAACGTGTCCGACACGATAAGAATGATGTTCATGAACTGTTCCTGCCTCAATTCTGTAGCTCAACGCTGCACGCCGCACACACTGACCGGAGACGCCAGCCGCAAAGAAACGCACGCGAACGCACAAGTGCAGCTTTAGTCGCCATTCGCAATTCATGGTATCCTAGAGCCGTTGAACACTCAATTCAGTAGGCTATTCCGACTAGTAGAACGCCCTGAATTCTCGTGATTCAGCCGACAAATTGGGTTGGAATCCCCTGCCGTCCGATACAAGAAATGGACGTCAAGTAGAGGCGCTTAAGCCAATCTAACTGGGGCGCGCATTTTGGTGCAGACTAAGAGTGACCGCGCGGGGGCATGCCCCGCGCCTTTGTCTTTCGGTATGTGCGGTTTGTTGGCAAGTGGCTGAAGCTGTTATTGACTTACGACTCGATTGTGAGAGGTGAAGCGATGGCCGAAATTCACATCGGAATCCAGGCAAATGCGTGGCTACGGGAGCTTCCAATTGCCGAAAACTTGGACACCGTGCTGGAACAGATTGCTAAGTCTGGGTACAGGGGTGTGGAAACTGGCTACCATTTTCTGGCCGGCGGTCGGTTCAACGCCCTGCGCCCGGGCGGCGCCCCACCGGCCGGTGACGCCGATACCACTACAATGCCCGATCCCACGGAAGTTGGCGCACTCATAGAGAGTCACGGCCTTGAACTCGCTGCCTTGCATACGGGCGGCGTATTCTTTGACGATGAAACTGCTCGCGGGCAAACGCTTCCCAATCTCGAAATCATCGCCGAATTTGCCAAGGCAATGGACTGTCACGCCATTCTCATCAGTCCTGCCGCCAAAGAAGGGGCGGCCAAGACCTCCCAAGAACTGGCGACGCAAAACCATTTCCTCCAGGAAGCGTGCAGCCTCTTTGCTGCTCATGGCGCCCATTGCTTCCACCACACGCATGGGCCGGAGCTGGAGGACGATTTTCGTGAGATGCGGAGCATACTTGAACTGGACTCGGCACACATTAGTTTGGCATACGACATTGCCAATGCCGCGCGCGTAATCGGCGCGGCGGCGGCCGTGGATTTCATCGGCACTTACCGCTCACGAATTGGGTACGTCCACTATAAGGACTGCCGATCTGACGGAGTATTAGTTGAAGCAATTGGCGACGGCGTAATTGATTGGGGAGACGTGGCACACACGCTCACGAGTACCAACTACAGTGGCTGGGTGGTCGTTGAGATTGAACCGGGGCACGGCATGGTAGCGCATCGCTCGGTGCAGGAAGATGCCCTCTTGAGCCGCCAACACATCCGTGAGACATTGGGTGTGTAACGGGCGAGTGAGATGCGGTAGACCTGTGGCCCGACATAGTATTCCTCGTGTCGGCGGACGTGAGATTGCCATAGTGAGTCTCGATTGGATGCGGGTGTGAACACAGAGAGACGCACGTACAACTCGTCAGCAGATACCTCCACGGCAGCGAAGGTCTGGGTAGCGTGTGGCGAATCGGTTCCGGCTTTCGCCGGCATGACGAGCCGCACGGACTCTAATTTGCATCACGTGTTAGTGTTCACTGGCATGATGAGCCGCGTCACATCTCGCTTGCTTTACCCTCAGGCGAATTGTCTCAAGCTGTGGGGAATCCGTTAAGGAATCACTGATGGCATACCGCCGGTTCATTGACGCGCATGTTCACTACCCACAGACAGCATTCGACCCCACCGGTTCGCAGATTCCGGCAGAACGCCAGTTGCAAGAACTCCTGGAAGTGCAGCGTGCGCTGGGGTGTCGCCATCTCTGCATGCTGTCTACGGGCAATCCGCCTGTCCATGACGCCGTCGCTCGCTTGATTGACGAACATCCCGATTTTGTCATCGGTTTTGGCTTTGTCCGTCTTGGGATAGATGAGCCCTCCGTGGTAAACAAGCTAGGCGACATGGGGTTTCGCGGCCTAAAGACCATCAGTCCTAGGGACAACTATGACAGCAAGGAATACTATCCCTTCTATGAACGGGCCGAAGCGCGAAATATGCCATTTCTCTTTCATACTGGGCAGCTCTTTCGCGCACCTGGCAGCGGCTCTCGTGAAGAAGACGTGAGTACTGCCCGTATGATGCCTTGGATGCTCGATCCCATTGCCCGTGCCTTTCCCAAGCTAACGCTCATTGGCGCCCATCTGGGTTCACCTTCATATGCCGAGGCGGCGTGGGTGGCCCGTTGGAATGAAAACGTCTATTGGGACCTCAGCGGCCCTATCACTGTCCGCTACGGCAACCGTGAAGTCGTGCACGATATGATGTACCAAGCGGTCGCAGGGGCGGGCATAACGCACAAGCTTGTGTTCGGTTCCGACGTTACGCCGCCGGAGATTCCGGACGTGGTTACCGCGTATGACACCTTCCTGGACCGCTTGGGGGCGGATTCGTTGGATAAAGACCAGGTGTTCTACGGTAACATGGCACGCATTCTTGGCATTTAGAGAGTATGCGATGACCGACTACGCCTTTGCCGCCATTCCCATGCTGGAGCGACCTGCCAAGCCTCGCACAGCCGGCCAAACCATGATGATCGACTTTGGGCTCGGTCTCGGCCAGCAGGAGGACATACTTGCGCTCGCGAGTGAATATATCGATTCTGCCAAACTCGCCGTGGGCGTCGCGCGACTTTTGCCGCGCGGCCTAGTCATGCAGAAAATCGAGAGCTACAAGCAGTTCGAGGTGCTGCCGTATCCTGGCGGACAATTTCTTGAGTACGCTGTGCTCTGTGATAAAGTGGATGCCTACTTGGTGGAGGCGAGGAATTTAGGGTTTCCCGCTATCGAGGTGTCCGATAATCTGCTTTCAATCACATTGGACGAGAAACGGGGTCTCATCGCAAAGGCTATAGAGGTGTATGGCCTGGAAGTATTCGGCGAAGTTGGCAAGAAAGAGGGACTGGCCGTTACCGTTAGCCTGGAGGACGACATTCGGGCATGCCTGGATGCCGGCAGCAGCAAAGTGCTTGTCGAGGCGGCGGAGATATTCTCCCATGGTCGTGACAAAACGCTGGCGGCACAGCTCGTAGATGCTGCGCCGCTTGAGAAGCTCATGTTCGAACTCACGGGCCCCTGGATCGATGGCACTGCGTATGCCGAACCGGATTCACTTGCCCGCTGGTTGATGGAGACATTCGGCCCTGACGTCAACATTGGTAATGTGCAGCCGGAGAGCCTGCTCCGAATCGAGACGGCACGCAGAGGCTTGGGCGTCAACGCGGGAGGGGAACTTCCCAGCGGTCTGAGTAATTTCGGCGATACCGAGAAGAGTTGAAGAAGAGGACCGGCATTGGATCTAGATCACGTTTATCGCGGCAAGCGCGTGCTTGTCATTGGCGGACTAGGGTTTATTGGCAGCAATCTGGCACAGCATCTGGTGCGGCTTGGCGCCCAGGTGCTCATCATCGATTCCCTCGTGCCGGACCACGGCGGCAACATGTACAACATTGCCAACATTCGCGACAAGTTGGCAGTGAACATCACAGATGTGCGCGACCAGCATGCCATCAACTTCCTTGTCCGCGGCCAGCACTACATCTTCAACCTCGCGGGTCAAGTAAGCCACATTGGCAGCATGGAAGACCCTTTGGCGGATAACGATATCAATGCCCGTTCGCAAGTGTATCTGCTTGAAGCCTGTCGACAGCACAACTCGCAAGCCCGAGTGGTTTATACGAGCACCCGACAATTCTACGGCGTGCCGAAATATGTGCCCGTTGACGAAGCTCATCCCATCGAGCCGACTGACGTGAACGGCATTACCAAGTGGGCAGGTGAGCAATACCACATGGTCTATCACCGCGCCCATGGCATTCCAACCACAGCGCTGCGCTTGACCAATGTTTACGGCCCGCGGCAGGTGCTGAAAGATGCGGAAGGCCGCATGGGCGTCATCTACCATTTTGTGCGCAAAGTGCTTGCAAGTGAGAGGCTTAGAGTATTTGGATCCGGTGAGCAATTGCGCGACTATGTTTACGTAGATGACGTGGTTGAGGCGTTGCTGCTCGCAGGCGCTCACGATGAGGCGATTGGTAAAGTCTTCAATGTCGGCGGCCTGCGACCGGTCAGCCACTTGCAGCTTGTGCAACTGCTCTTGGAAGCGGCAGGGCTCCCCACCGACCAGTATCAGCTTGTTCCTTTCCCGCCTGAGCGCAAGGCCATCGACATCGGCAGCGTCTACCTCGATTCCACGAGGATCAGGGAAGCCATTGGGTGGGCGCCAACGACGGACTTGGCAGAGGGATTGGCGCAGACGTTTGCGTACTATTACGAGCATAAAGCTGCATACTGGGATGCAGAGATGGTCGCGTCGCTGCAGGAAGGCAGCTTACAGGCGGGCAACGCGTAGCATGACCGCATCCATAGACAAGCCTCGGACCAACGTCCCCCAGTTCACCACCGAACGGCAATTTGCTGGCATCGAAGCTGATGTCCGGCGCGCCATCGAGAGAGTCCTCGCTTCGAATTGGTTTGTGCTGGGCAACGAGTTACAGGCTTTCGAGCGGGAGTTTGCGCATTTCTGTGGGGTTGCAGAGTGTGTCGGCGTGGGGAACGGAACGGATGCAATTGAACTTGCGCTGCGGGCATGCGGCATCGGAGCCGGTGATGAAGTCATTATTCCGGCGTTTACGGCTAACTTTACCGCGCTTGCAGTGACCGCTACGGGTGCAACTCCCGTGCTGGTGGACGTTACTGCCGAGACCGCGACACTGGATCCGGCACGCATTGCGCCAGCGATTACGGGGGCGACGAAGGGGATCGTGCCGGTGCATCTGTACGGGCAGCCGGCGGACATGGACGCCATCAACGCGATAGCAAAGCAACATGGCTTATGGGTAGTTGAAGACGTAGCGCAGGCCCATGGCGCAGCGTACCGGGGTCAACCGGTCGGCAGCCTCGGCGATTTGGGCGCCTTTAGCTTCTACCCAACGAAGAATCTGGGGGCATACGGCGATGGCGGCGCTGTGGTGACTGACAGTCCCGATCTCGCGGCCCGTCTGCGAGTGTTGCGGCACGGTGGCATTGCCGAAGGCTACATGAGCGTCGTCAAGGGGCGAAACTCGCGCCTCGACGAGTTGCAAGCAGCAATTCTGCGAGCGAAGCTGCCGCACCTCACTGCCTGGAGCGAGCGCAGACGTGAAATCGCCCAGCGGTATACTGAGGCTTTCAGCCACCTTGAAGGACTGGAGACTCCGGCAGCAGTGGCTGAGCGCTACCATGTGTACCATCTCTACGCCATCCAGAGCGCAGCGCGGGATGCGCTGGCGCCGTATCTAGCTGAACGCGGCATCGGCACGAAAGTGCATTACCCCCATGCCTTGCACCAGCTTGATGCGTATCCCGAGTGGCACGCGCTTGCGGGGCAGTTTCCCGTTGCCGAGCAGCTTGCGCGCACGGTCTTATCACTTCCTATGTTTCCGGAACTGACGGACGATGACGTCAATGCCGTGTGCGCTGGCGTGCGAGGTTTCTTTGAAGGGTCACGGGACGGTAGTCGAGCGAGGACAGAATAGCTGGCAATGGAGCGTGAAGCCTATGATGCCATGTACCACCTTGAGGATGAATTCTGGTGGTATGCGGGTATGCGTGCGCTTACCAGCGTGCT
This sequence comes from Chloroflexota bacterium, assembly GCA_965207135.1. Taxonomy (GTDB): domain Bacteria; phylum Chloroflexota; class UBA11872; order VXOZ01; family VXOZ01; genus VXOZ01. Next base: position 1,469,284 of record OZ242272.1, read on the forward strand.
CCTCGCGGACATTGAATTAACGGCAGATAGGCCGAGAGTATTGGACGCTGGCTGCGGGACCGGTGCGAATCTAACCCACTTTGCCGCTCTTGGCAGCCTCACCGGCATAGACATCGATGCGGGTGCGCTCGCATACTGTCGCCAGCGTGACATAAAGGCGCTAGTACAAGGTTCTGTAACCAGCCTGCCGTTTGCGTCAAGCTCGTTCGATCTACTGTACTGCTTTGAGGTTCTCTACCATGCGCAGGCGGTGGCGGATGTTGCGGCGCTTCGCGAGTTTTGGCGTTTGCTGACGCCCGGCGGCTACTGTGTAATTCGCCTACCCGCCTACCAATGGCTCATGAGCGCACATGACGTCGCAGTTCATATGCAGCACCGCTATACTGCGGGAGAAGTGCGCGCGAAGGCTCTGTCTGCGGGTTTTGTGGTGGAGCGGATTACCCATCTGAATACAGTCCTGCTGCCGTTGGCCATTCTACGGCGACTAGTGACAAAGCTAAGCGGCGAAGGCAAGTCGGATGTGCAACCGGTGTGGCTGCCCCTAAATGCTGCGTTGCGGTGGCTCCTGTCTTGTGAGCGCCACTTCATAAGACACTGGAACCTTCCTGTGGGACTCTCAATCTGTGCCGTGTTGCGGAAACCGCCCGACGCCGGCGCCTAGTGATAGTGCTGGTCCAGTAGGCGCGGAAGATCTGCCAAACTAGCAACCGCGCGTATGTCTTCCGGCAAAGGCTCAAAGCCCCGATTGAGCAAGACCGCATGCAGGCCTGCGTGCAGGGCGCCGTGGTAGTCGTTCTGGACGTCGTCACCAATGTAGAGCACGCGATCCGGTGGCACACCCAGTTGGTTAATTGCCTCATGGAAGATACTGGGGTGTGGTTTAACTCTGCCAAAGTCGGCAGAGTTAACGAATACGCTGAACCAGTCCGCCAGGCCGAGATCTGCCAAGTGCGGTCGCAGCAAGGCATTATAGTTGCTCACCACGCCAAGCGCCAACCCGCGCATTTTCAGTTGTTCAAGGGCCGATTCCGCATCGGCATAAGCGGTAAGCTTGAAGAGATCGACCAGATGTTGGCGCATGCGGTCGCGGGGAAACTCTGAGAGGCTAAGTTCAGCCAGCACAAGATCGGTTGCCTCATACTCAAGCTCCCACAGCTCTTGCTCGTTGCGAATGTGAGGAAACTTTGCGCGGTACAGCCCTACCTCGGCAATGATTGCTTTCTCCGCAGTCTCGCGAGCTATGCGAACGCCGTCTGAGGCGAGAAGCCGAGAGAGATGGTCGGGTGGCGAGCCGGCCGACACCGGCGCAAAGAGAGTGCCGAATGCGTCCAGCAATACCGCGTCAAGAGTGCCTGCCACGGCCTGTCGCCTCTCCAAGTGCCTGCTGATCTTAATTCCATGCTACCACCAACGCCAAGGCATGGGATTTTCGTAGAAGTGTACCGGTATTTCTGGCAATTTGGACTGAAGCTCTCGCGCAAACTGGGCCAGACCGGGATTCTCGCTTACCTCGTGGCTAGTTTCAATCATGGGCACGCCCGATTCTTGGGCAAAGTGCATGCCGTAATTGTCGCTCTCTCCTGCAATGAACACGTCGCAGCCATACTTGAGAATAGACTGCATGTACCCGACGTTTACAAAGAGGCCCAAACCGCCCCAAGGCAGTCCAGCCCTCTGGACCGGAGCCGACGGATCGTGTGGTGTCGCGCGCACCGCTTCCATGCCCAGCGCGCCCTTGACTCGCTCCACCAGCGCGCCGTAGGTGGTGCCCGGTAGGAGGTCGTACGCCTTCAGGTAGGGACCTTCATCTGCCACGGGTGCGCCGAGGCCGAGTTTCTCGGCAAACGCAGTAAATATACAGTACCGGTCCAGAGTCCCATGCACTCGCATAACCGTTATCCCCTGGCTGGAGAGCAGACCGATACGCCGTTGGTTGACTCGCCAGCTCAGATACTCCACCGGGGTAACGCTGTGCTGGGGGCGCCACGAGGGAAAGTAGAGGTCCTCATGGGCAATGATGAGATTGTCGCCGGCTTGCCCCGCATGCTGGATGGCATCGAGGCTTGCCATCCAGCAAACCTGAATCCCCTCTACTTCCTGCTCGCGGTCGCCAAAGAGTATCCCTTCGTCGCCGCCAAAAGCGCCGCAAGTGTCGCTGATCATCTGTAAGATGTCTACCGCGCGCATCTCTAGACCTTTCGCTTCGCCTCACTTGCATGATTACGTCCGCTGCATCATGATAGCGAATATCGATGGAGATAGCCGAATGTGTTTGACTTTAGTATCACTTGTTTAATTTGATTGGTCAGGAGAAGGGTTCAGTTGCGATGGGCTCGCGCTGAGCCTGTGACTAGACTAACGGAATGATGGAAAGAGGCATGAGTGCGCGAAAGCAATATCCAAGGGAGTTCGCGCTCGCCTTGGCATGCGACAGTTGCCTCTACAGAGAGAATCGCCTGCTTGTAGATTGGGTTTCCGCACGTATGCGTGCAAGACTGCCACGTGGGAAGAGAAGCGATACAGTCAGCCAGCTATCAAGGATTTAACGATGCGGCGTGTAGAATTGCAGGGAACGAGAGAGGACGAAATCCTGCCGGAACGAGCGCCACTGTGGGCGGGTGCGGCCAAATCGCAAATCACGCCACCGGTCGGCGGTTTGCTGCAGAGCGGCATGACGGTCACGTCGGTCGGTGTGCTCGATGATCTCTACAGCACCGCCGTAGTCTTGGACGACGGTGCGACTAAGGTTGCGCTGGTTGGCAACGATCTCATTTACATGGAAGCATCGTTGGCCGCGGAAATTCGGGCGCGCATCGCCGAGCAGGTGGGAATTCCGGGAGACCATGTCCTCCTGAACGCGTCCCATACCCACTCGGGGCCAAGCATCTCAGTGCTTTCGCCGGACCCCGTGGACATGGATTACCGAGAGTGGGTAGTTCAGCGCATCGCCGATACGGTGGCGCGCGCGGACGCGGCGTTGGAGCCTGCCTCACTCGCCATCGGGGAGGCTGAAGGCATATTTGCCATCAATCGCCGTAAGGTTGTCGATGGCACGTCCAGCATGCTGCCCAACTATGAGGATACTGTTGACAACCGGGCGCGGGTAATTCGCCTGGACCGCCTGGACGGCTCCTTGCTTGCCATAATCTTCTCCGTGGCTTGCCACGGCACCGGCTTTGACTATCGCGGCATTCCACTTATCGGTGGTGACTTTATCTCACCGGCCAAAGACGAGATTGAGCGGTCATTTGCAACGGAAGGGTCGCCGGTTGCGGTTTTCCTCACCGGTTGTGGCGGCAACATCCGCCCGCGCGTGCTCACGCCGGACGGCGACCGTTTCCATCCCTGCACAGCGGCGGAGATTCAGGCGCTTGGTCGGGGCGCCGGCGCGGTAGCCGTGCGTGCGGCGCGGGAGAGCCACATGGCCGTGGGCAATCCGATCGCCGTTGCCAGAGAGCAACTCCCGCTCCCCTTCCAAGTTCCGCCCACAATTGAGGAGCTCAAGTCATATCGTACGGAATCCGGCCGCAATCGCTGGCTCACGTGGGCAGACCACCTCATCGAGAAGCTGGAAAACGGAGAAGAGCTGCCGCAAACCGTTGACATGGAAGTTCAGGTACTACGGCTTGGCGGCGTATGCATTGTCGCCATGGGCGGCGAGGTCTTTGTAGAGATTGGTTTGGCCATCGAGCGGGCGCTGCAGGACAGCCACCAGGCGCAGATGGCGCTCACACTCGGCTACAGCAATTCGGAAGTAGGCTACGTCTGCACGGCCAAGTCCTATCCTGAAGGCGGCTCCGAACCGGCGGACTTCTACCGGTGGTTCTGGTACCCGGCGCCGTTCAAGCCTGAGACCGAGGACTTCGTCGTGGGCCGAGCCTTAGCGCTCGCTCAGCAATTGTATTGATGATTTAAGTGGTTTTCCAAGAGGAAGACACAAGAGAGCATGAAGAGAAAGAAGGGCAATGATGTCCGATAGCGTACGCATGGGTGCGGCTAAAGTTAACATAACTCCGCCGGTTGGTACGCATCTTGGCGGCTACGGCAATCGCAATCAGCCATCGGATGACATTCACGACGAACTCTACGCCGCTGCTTACGTGTTTACGGACGGAGACACCACTGCTGCCGTAATCGGCGCCGACCTCGTAGACATTTCCTTGCAACGCACCCACGCCGTACGTGAGAAAGTCACGGCGTTAACGGGTATTCCTGGGTCCCACGTCATGCTTGGCATGACCCATGCCCACAGCGGCCCGAACACGAAAGACTGGGGGGCTGGGCTGCCGGGCGCGGGCGTCCCGTATCCTGGCGGCATTCCCGACGAAGAACTGACCTATGCGCTGCCAATCCTGGATCCGGACTACCTGGAAGAGCTGGAAAACAAGCTCGCGGGTGTCGTGGCGATGGCGATGCAGGGATTTCAGCCCGTCAAAGGCGACATAGGCACCGGACAGTACGGCCTCGCCATTAATCGGAGGGGCGAGCGAAACGGCGCAGTTGTCAATTGCCCGCGTCCCGACGGCCTGGTGGACCATTCGCTGCCGGTACTTCGCATCGACAACGAATCCGGCGAACCGGCTGGGATCATTTTCAATTACGCCTGCCATCCCACGAGCATGAGCGACAATTTCGCCATCAGCGCCGACTACATTGGGCCATCGCGGTCTTTTGTAGAGGACGTGTACGGCGATGACTGTGTGGTGGGCTTTCTGCTCGGCTGCCATGGTGACATTCGCCCCAACTACACCGACGAAGCGGGGAGTTTCCGCTCGGCTGTATTTGCGGAGCTCGAGCGCGAAGGGCGCATCATGGGTGCAGAGGTCGTGAAGGTACGGGAAGGTATTTCTCCCAAGCCTTTAGACGGTGTAGCGGCGGTCAGCGTGCCCATCGTCGCCCCCTTTAGTACGCCGCCAACGGCCGCGTATCTGCGCGAAGCTCTTGAAAGCGGCGCGTTCCCCGACACCGGGAGACGCCTGCCCTTCTGCAAGGCACGTTGGGCGCAACGCATTCTCCGCCAAATCGAAGCGGGCACATTGGCTGAAGGCTTGGAGACCGAACTGCAGGTGATTCGTGTCGGGCATCTGGTGTTTGTGGGCTTTCCCGGTGAGTTCTTCCTTGAATACGGCATGGAAACCAGAACGCGGGTGAAGGATATCTTTGGCCTCGACGTTGTGCACGTGAGCATGGCAAACGACATGATCGGCTACGTGCCGTCTGACCGTGAGATTCCTCGCGGCGGCTACGAGGTTGGCTCCTATCAGGATGACGAATTGGCCCCGTCACACTATGCGTTGGGGACGCAGGGCCTCTTTGTAAATCGTGCGGTTGAACTCGTCGCGTCCACCTTGCCGCGTACTTGAGCCTCAAGTATCGGGTTTTCCCGCGCATGGAGGCTCCTGCCCGTAGCCCATATCGACGGCATTGCGCTTGCGGGTCAGACGCAGTCGTCTAGAGATTGTTGGCAAGTGCAGCCGGTGCATGTGGATTGGCGGCACAGCCACTGCTTGCCACCCTTGGTCAGGTCTTGCAGATAGCTACGAATTCATTCAACCCCCAATACTAGAGAGCCCCGCATGCAGACACCCATTGAACCCGGGATATTTCTTCCCTCGCTGGAGCTTTGGCTCGATTCGCGGAGAGTCAAACCGGAGGGTTTCATCTCTCACGCGCATAGCGACCATCTTGCCTCGCATCATCACGTTCTTGCCACGGCAGAGACCATAGCCCTGGCCGCACAGCGCATGAAGATCAAGCAGGCAATGCCGCTAAGTTACGGCGAGCCGCTGGAACGGGACGACTTCACGCTGACCCTCTATCCGGCCGGCCACTGCCTGGGCGCGGCCCAAGTTGCCATTGACGTCCACGCGAGCGGCGAGCGCATCGTATATACCGGCGACCTGCACTTGGGGCACGATCTCTTTGGGCGGCCCGCCACACCGCTGGCGTGCGATACGCTTATCATCGATGCCACCTTTGGGCATCCTGCGTATGTGTTCCCAGCGCGCGAGAACTTAATTGACGATGTTTGCGCGTGGGTCAGGGAGACGCTGCATACAGGAGCAGTGCCTGTGGTGCTTGCCTACAGCCTGGGCAAAGGGCAGGAGGCCCTCCACATCTTGTTGGAAGCGGGCTTCAACGTTCAGGTGCACGAATCAACCTATGCGATGACAGCCGTCTACCTGCAAATGGGCGCCAAGTTCCCAGGCCGATTGCATTGTTGGCGGGGCAGGCGCGAGGAGGGTACTGTGGTGCTAATGCCGCCACACGTGCGCAACCGGCGAGAGACTTTCGCCCTGGAGCCCTTCCGCACGCTCCTGCTTAGTGGTTGGGCAATAGATTCCTCTTGCAAGTATCGAATGCGCGTCGATGAAGCGCTGCCATTGAGCGACCACTGCGATTGGATTCAGCTCAACGAATATGTGGAGCGCGCCCAACCGCAGCGCATTTTCACCATGTTCGGTCCGCAACACTTCTCCGCGCACTTGCGTGATAAGGGAATGGACGCCTGGCCGCTTGAAGCCCGCCAAGCGGCATTGTTTTGAAGGCTACTACCCGACGGCATGAAATGACTGTTTGGCGCGATCTCTTTGCCGTTTCCAAGGTGAGACTATTCGGTGATCGCAAGACATGTTCGCAATTGAAAGCCTTGTAAATAGATTCGAGGACAGTTACGCCCAATAGGAGGTAATGCACTATATTGATTCTGCTATTTGAACCATAGTCTGTCATTGAATACCCAAGGAGGGCATTCTTGCGCTCTACATTAGCAATCGCGCTGGGAATCTGTTTGCTTCTAATTCCGGGATCGATTTCTGCCACTACTCCATCGCAAGTCGTTACCAGAGAGCAGGTAATCGAGCCAAGACTTGAATATGCACTTCATCTCTTACAAACTACCCCCTTTGGCAGGGAGGTATATGCATGGTTCGTAGGATCAAGTCCTGACTTGATCCTTGGCTCGTTGGATGGCTGGGTCTCTTATTACTACCCGTACCCCCGCAGTACGATTGTCATTGACGAGGATATATATCGTGAGGAAAGTCAAGACGTGGTCGCGGCGCTCATAGCTCACGAGACGACACTTGCAATTGCACGCAACGAAGCATTCGAAGACGGAATTGCCTGCATTGAATACGTGCAGTTAGCGACGAAGGCTGCAGCAGGGTGGTGGAAAGGGAGATTCAATTCGAGTCAGCGGCCTAATCGAACCGGAATGGAGCGACAACTAAGCCGTAATATCTATACTCATGGAGAAGATGGTAAGTGGGGTGATCTAATAGTGGAGTCAAGCGAAGCATACAGGGAGTCTTGCAGGCAATTCGGGCCGCTTACGCCGCTGCCCTGGGACTTGGAAACAAAATTGCTGGCATACGAGATTGAACGCAATCTATTCTACGTTCAGCTCAGGCCGCACCTACTTCGTTGGTGGAACGATGAAGTGCCGGTGCCTAGAGAGTACTGGAATCAATTTACGTATCTTCACAACTACCACCCTCTGGGATACGATGAGCCAAGCAGTAGGTGGCTAGACTCACTGCGCTACACTATGAGATCTATTGACAAAGACATAGATTAGGTGGAGGAATAGGATCAGTGTTTGCAGTCTGCGATATTTCAGGAACTTATCGGTCAAAGTGCGATAACTTTACATGTAGACTCTTTAGGAAGGAAATAGAGAAGCGATTCAGTGTTGGTGATGAGTTTGCTTACTGTGACGAATGCGAGTCCAATCTCACCTGGATCCTGTTTGAAGCGGACTTTCTAGCGTAATTTCACAGGATCACTATTGAGCAGCTTCCTATTGTGGATTGGCGTAGTGTATTGGACAGCATCATTCGAAAACATTAGAAGCAAGGTTTTGGGAGCTCAGATTCACCCAGGAGTAACGCTCAAGATCACTGGGGTAGTTATGGTTGTTTATGCAGATGAGTTTAGGATGAAGCAGTGTCGGCTTTTCTGTCGCCAGAGTCGGAAAAAGTACTACAGAGACTGATGTCGACCGCCTCGCTAGAGGCATCATTGAGTCTGAAGATTCGGAAATGTTAGGAGGATGAACGATGACGACTGTAACCGCCGAGGAGAAGGCGTTCTATGCTGAGAATGGCTATCTCTTGATTAAGGGTCTGGTTTCTGCGGAGGGCATCGCGGAACTAATAGAGCGGTTGGAAATGTATATGTACGACCAACTGCCCGTACCTGAAGGCGTCAAGATTCAGGTTGAGCCGCGCGTCGAGCGTGGCGAAGTGCCCTGGCCCACGCGACACGGCGACGCCTATCGCAAGATCGATCGACTTGTCGTTCACGATGATCGTTTTCGTGCGCTGGGCACCATGCCGGGAGTTGTGGAGCGCATGCAAGCTCTGATCGGTAGCGAAAACCTAAAGCTCTTTCGCGACTCGGTGCTGATGAAACCGGCGCAGGTCGGATCCGCTAAAGGGATGCACCAGGATTCACCTTATTGGCCGATTGAGCCGATGGAATTGAGCTCATGCTGGATGCCTTTTGAGCCTGCTACCCCGGAGAACGGCTGCATCACAGCCATTCCCGGCAGCCATAAGCGCGGAGCCGTGCCTCACGAGCGCGTGCCGGATGATTACATTATCAACGAACAGCACTACGACACCGGTGACGTAATTACCGTGCCGATGGAAGCGGGCGACGGTCTCTTCTTCCACAGCTTGCTGCTGCACGGCACTGCACCAAACCTCACGGTGCAGTCGCGGCGGGCGATCACGATGAGTTATATGGCGGCGGAATTCCAATATACCGGCGAGCCGCCAAAACCTGACTATCTGCGCATCTGCGGGCAAGACATCCCCGGCGGGGTGTAGCCCTCCTACGCTCATCGCCGTACTGGGCAAGGCGCCAGCGAGCGCGAGTCTCACGGGCAAAATTTTGTGGCGTGCCGTCTAAGTGGATTAGTCTGCGCTGCCCCGTTTCGTTTCAACCGGTCGAGAGGGCAGAGCTAATACTGCCCGTTTTGCAGGCAGTGAGAACGAATGTTGCCGTCAGAGTTCGTGAGCTGGGAGAAGCTTCACTTTGGCATCGGCCAAACTGAACGAAAACATCCGTTACGAGAAGGATGACCGGTGCCCGCCGCTGGTTGCCGTAGGCGTTGGAATTCAGGGCGTCATGATCGTGGTGGCGCCGGCCGTCTTGATTGTAGCCATCACTGCCCTCGCCGCCGGCCAAGATGAGCAGTACCTCGCATGGGCCGTCTTTGCGTCGCTCATAATAGGTGGGGCCATTACCGCTTTGCAGGCAGCGGGTATTGGCTGGCTGGGCACCCGGCACATCCTCATTACGGGAACTACACCAAACTTCGTTGCGATTTCGGTCTTGGCCTTGGAGCAAGGCGGCCCGTCCGCCCTGGCCAGCTTGATAGTTCTGTCCGCGTTCTTCTACTTGGCGGTATCGGCGTGGCTGCCGCGGCTGCGCCGTATCATCACACCCACAGTATCCGGTATCGTCCTCATGCTGATCGCGGCCATGATTCTTCCTGTCGCCTTCGACCGGCTGAAGGAAGTGCCGGCAGGCACCCCGGAGCTTGCGGGCCCCGGTGTGGCGATGGTCACAGTGATCGTCACCGCCTTGCTTGCGCTGCGCGGGCCGGTGTCGTGGCGGCTATGGTCGCCGTTGCTGGGGATAGGCGCGGGCTGTGTGGCGGCCGCACTGTTTGGCATGTACGATTTGCAGCGACTGCTGGAAGCTCCTTGGCTGGGCCTCCCCAGCGGCGGCTTTCCCGGCCTGGACCTCACACCCTCGCTGAGTTTTTGGGCGCTCTTGCCCATGTTCCTGGTTGTTACTCTGGTGCAGGCAATCAAGACCGTTGGGGACGCGGTGGCTGTGCAACAGGTGTCGCAGCGCAAGCCGCGTGCAATCGACTTTCGGCTCATCCAGGGCGCGCTCTACGCCAATGGCGTGGGTATCTTCTTGTCGGGTCTCGCCGGGACGCCGCCGACGAGCGCCTACTCTTCTTCCACTGCTTCGCTTATCAGCCTCACCGGGGTTGCCGCGCGCAGCGTTGCCTACGCGATGGGGATACTATTCCTAATCCTGGCGTTCTTCCCCAAAGTCACGGGAGTGCTCCTTACAATTCCCAATCCAATCATGGGGGCCTTCTTGTTGTTTGCGATTGGCATTCTCTTCGTTGAAGGCATTCGGTCCATCTCACGTTCCGGTCTCGGCTATCAAGATGTGCTCGTCGTGGGGCTAGCGCTCTCCATAGGCATTGGGCTGCAACACCAGAACATCTTTGCAGGTTTGTTGAATCCACCCTGGGACACATTGCTTGGCAATGGCATCACTGTTGGTAGCGCAGTGGCAATCGGGCTGACACTACTTCTTGACATAACAGGTCCAAGACGCAGACGCTTGGAAGTGCCGTTGGACAGCTTGGAGATTCCCCGCGTCGATGCATTCCTGCAAGAGATCGCAGCCAAACTGGGGTGGAATGCTGCTGCAACCGACCGATTGCGCGCCGCGGGCGAGGAGACACTGGCAAGCCTGCTGCAGCCGGGCAACGAGGATGATGCAGGCAAAGTCCCCCGGCTGACTATCGTTGCAAGACCTGAGGGCAAAGCTGTGGAGCTTGAGTTTCTGGCAGACGTTGCCGAAGAGAACCTGGAGGATCGACTGGTGTATCTTGATGAGCAGAGCGAGACTGTGGACGACAGGGAGATCTCGTTTCGCCTGCTGCGACATCACGCATCGTCAGTGCGGCACCAGAAGTACCACGGTTTGGACATCGTCACTGTGCGTGTTAACGCAACCTAGCTGCCGGTGGGATTGCAGTGGATAACGCAATTGCTCGAGGCGTGCCGATTGTGAATCTACTGTGGTCTTCACAACGGCATTCTGCCCAGTCCGTATTCCGCAACTTGCTCTGACACGCCAGAGCCTGCTGACAGCGGTGCAGGTGCGCGCCCTTGCCACAGACTCGCGAATTGCCTCGGCGCTGAAAGCGTGGGTCAGCCACCCGTGCATACATCGATGAATTCTCGCACAATCGCAGCGCACTCTGCCGGCTTTTCCAACGGCAGGAAGTGCGTGGCATCGGGCAGGAAGTCATAGTCCACGCTCAGAATGTCGCTAAGGTCAAGCGTCGGGAGGTATGAATATGGCAGGGTGGGGTCAGCGCCGATGACCTTTATGGGGCAGTGGAACTTTCTGAAGTCCACCAGCACGGCATAGGGGCTGGCATAGTCGACAATTTGCGCTTCATATTCAGGCGGGCACCGCAACTCAAAGCCTTGCCCATTAGGGCTCACGCGCAACGTAGCTTCTGCCACGAGTTCAATTGTCCCCGGTACGGTGTGTTGGAATATAGGTGAAAAACCAAGAAGCTCCACAAAGTCTTCTCTGGACTTGAACCGAAACGTTCGCCGTCGCGCCCTACTGGCGGCGCTAGTGGCAGCGATATCGAATTCTTCGTAGCTCGCACCAGGCTTGCAAAGGGGTGGATCAAACAGAATGAGCGCCGCGTGCCGGCTACCTTTCGTAGGGGACACGAGCGTCGCTAGAGAAGAAACGGAGTGATAGATGCCGGTCAAGGGCTTCACGCCAAAGTGGCATTCGATCGCATCCAGAATGAGGTCGTGATCGTTGGCAAAGGTTGCTACTGTGTGCTCCCTGGCCGACGTAAGATTGTTCCAGCCATGGTTTCTCAGGTCGTGGACGATCAAATCAAAGTCGTCAGTCAAGTGTGACCAGAAGGGATAGTAGTGGTCAATTGCCAGACCGTTGCCATGGCTTAGGATCAGTCGCGGTCCGTCCGGGTTTCCGTGACGTCTTAGCGTTATTGCAGTATCGTCGTCCACGGGAACTTCCAGCGTGGACCAGGGCTGCGGCACTTCCCAAACGGTTTCTGAATTCGTCATTGAGCAGCTAGTCTTTCAAAGCAGAGGATTCAGCCAATTCATATGCCAAGGCGGCGGCAAAGTCCTTGTTGCCAAGATCTTCAACGTGCCAACTGACTTCCGAAATCTGCGGCAATTGAATTGTACTCCTCTTCGTATCCCGCAGCATAGACAAAGGGATTTCGATGCGGGAAGCGTCCAGATGGAAGCCAGTGCCGTGGGCTTTGAGCACCGCTTCCTTGAGAGTCCAAAGCTTGAAGAAGAGGTGTGTCTTCTCCAGCCCATGCTTCAGGCTGAGTTCTGCCTTCTCCGTCTCGCTCATCACAGTGTCAACTAGGTAGTCAAGGTCCCGCTCAACGTCCCGTTCCTCAATGTCTACGCCAATCTGCCCTTGCGGTGCAATTGCGATGAGTCCGTGGCTACCGCTGTGGCTCACACTGAAGGAGATGGGTGCAGGACTCTTATTCACGAGGGCGAGAGGTTTACCGTACCGAGACGGTGCAAAGGAAATCAGTTCGTTTCTGCTGCCGAGCCGCTCGCAGAGCAAAACGCGGAGGGCGGCACGACACAGCGCGAATCTGCGTCGCGGGCCTGCATATTCAAAGCGCTGCCAGCGCGCCCGTTCGTGCTCATCCAGCAACTTCAGCGCCGCACTCTCCCGGCCAGCGTTTGGCGACAAGTTAACATAGATTACACGTACGTCCTCGGCCTCCCTGAACGGACTCCACCAACTCTGAGAAACAGCATCCGGGACCATTTCAGACTGCTTCCGTTGTGCCCGCAAAGTAGCTAACACTTCGCGCGATAAAAAACACGCCGCCCTCATGAGAGCGGCGCTTCTTACTGGACATAAATGTGCGACCAGACTCTTGCCGATTGTAGCCCAACTTGGAGCTATGCAGCTTGCGAGTCCAGAAAATCAATCAACTCTTGCAGGGTGTTAAGCGATGGGCAATCATCACGAGAAATTGTTACGCCGAATTCCTGGCCCACTACTTTACCAAAAGCGACGACGTCCATTGAAGAGACACCCACTTCGCTCAAACCGGAATTCAGGTCTAGTGAAGCGTCTAACGGCTTGCCGTCAACCTCCAAGTTGTCTGCAATGAGCTTCCTCACTCGCTCTTCGGTTGAAGCCATACCACACACCTTCCTATACTTCCTGTAATTTCTAACTGAATCTGCTGGCAGAGTAGCAAGGAGCGCGGATGCAGTCAACCCAATCGTATTGGTATTGTTGCTGTCTCCGAACCTAGTTACCAATTAGGAACTTGCACCTGGTAGAGAACGATACTGCCTATGTGGATACTAGCCGTTTTGACAATTCTACCCAGTGACGGCGTCGCTGGAAGGGATAGCCCGGCAGCGCAACTCGCCGTCTGGATTCGCCAGCGAATAGGCCCGCATGTGAAATCGTGAAACCCGCTTCATAGGCAATTGCCACGGCTTTGAGGAAGCCGCAAGCTGGTCCCTCCGGCGAGCCGTCTGCGGGCTGTTCTTGTGTGTATTCAATCATGACAGGAGCGGGAGCAGAATTCTCCAAGTCTGTAATCACCGGCCACAGGTCCTGCATCTCCTCACCTGTTAGCGTCTGCGGTCCAATTGCTACGACGGCATCCACACCAAGTTCCGCCAGTGCAATTGCGCAACTCTTAGCTATAAGTGACCGCGGCGATTCATGTTCCAAGTTTGCCTGATTTAGCAGGTCAGCCGCCGCTACGACCTTTCCGGTTGCACCGTTCAAAAGCGGAAGTGATAGAGGAGCTGCCGAAAAATCTGGGAGCAGCGGTTCTGCATCCTTAAGATGGAAGACTTCGCCGCCAGTGGGTGGAGCTGCCAGCGCCGCGCCGCGGGCAGCGGCAAGACGCAGACCATCCTCTAGACTAAACGCGCCGGCTACCTGTGCCGCGGCAAGCTCACCCGCGCCTTGGCCTACGACGACGTCGGGACGAACGCCCACACTGGCCCACAGTGCGGCGAGAGCACACTCCAGCGCATACGATGCCGGTTGACTCCAGATGGGGTCGTTCAGGTCTGCAGCATCGCCCGACTGACCAAGTATCACGCCAAGCAACGAAGTTTCACGTTGCTCTTTGAGGACCGCGTCGCAGCGATCAAGGACTGCGCGAACTACCGGCTCTTGTTCGTATAGCGTCTTGGCCAAACCAAACCGCGTGCCAACCTCGCCTGTGTAGAGAAATGCGATCTTGGTCGGCGCTTGCGATTCGGGCCGATCGAGTCCCTCCTCGGATGCGGCAAGCTCTGTCAGTTTTTCTCGCAAGTCTTGAGCGCCATGAAAAACTATCCCGGCTCGGAATGCAAAGTGACTGCGACCAACCCCTGCGGTCCACGCCATGTCGGAGAGCTGAGAATGCGATATGCCATCGGCCGCATCAGGCTGTCCGGCATATTCATCCAGGCACCCAAGGTACCGCGCTGCCAGTTCACGCAAGGCTTGATTGGTCTTGCCGGACAGAGGCAATAGGCGAGCGGTGCGATCCTGTGTGATTTCTGAACGCGTTGTAACACCGAAATCTTCTGGGAGGGATAGCGAGCAGACCTGCAAAGCGCCGGCAGGCCACGTGCCGTTGGCCATTTCAGCCTCATTGGCTCCGGGAGCCGTGTAGTTTTCTAACACCACATGGGCATTCGCACCCGTGATACCAAAGACATTCACACTCGCCAGCCGGCGCCGGTCGGAAACGAGCGGCCACGGAGTCTGCTCTTGGGTTACCCGCACCGGCAGCCGGTCCCAATCAATGTCGGGGTTCGGCGTGTTTAGGTTGAGGTGTCTGGGAATGACCCCTCGATTCAGGGCAAGAACTGTCTTGATCAAGCTGGCTACGCCACCTGCGGCCTCCAGGTGGGCGATGTTCGTCTTCACTGACCCGATGAGCAAAGGGCGGCTTTCATCGCGTCCTTTGCCATACACGTTTGCAACCGCATTAAGCTCGATCGCGTCGCCCAAGGCCGTGCCGGGACCGTGTGCTTCCAAGTAGTCAACGTCGTTGGACTTGACACCTGCTTGAGCCAGAGCATCTTCCATTGCGCGCTCTTGGGCGGGGCCATTTGGGAGCGAGAGCCCAAGGCCGGCACCGTTTTGGTTGACCGCAGTGCCTCGCACCACCCCCCAGATGCGGTCTCCATCGGCTTCGGCATCACGCAACCGCTTCAAGACCAGCATGCCGCATCCTTCGCCCCGCACGTATCCGTCCGCAGCCTCATCGAACGTCCAGCACTGCCCACTCATGGAGAGCATGCCGGCGTCTGCGAGGAACCTCATTACCCCGAGGGAGAGGACCACGTTCACGCCGCCCGCCAGAGCGAGATCCACTTCGCCTCGCTGCAAACTCGTAGCCGCTTGGTGTACGGCAACCAAAGAGGCGGCACAGGCCAGTTCAAGCGGCACGGCCGGTCCCTCCAACCCCAGTGTGAACGCAATCCGGCCGACGGCAACGCCGCCGGCAGTACCCAAGTAGTCGTCGTCTTGACCGCTAGCGGTAATGATGCGCCGGTATTCGCTGCCGCCAACTCCGGCATATACGCCCGTGCGGCTGCCTCGCAGGCCGTCGGGATCAATCCCTGCGTCTTCCAAGGCCTGCCAGCTCGTTTCGAGCAACAGCCGTTGCTGGGGGTCCATCATGCGTGCTTCTATAGGCGAGATCTTGAAGAATCGCGAGTCAAAGTGATCGATTCCTTCCAGAAACGCCCCCCGCCGGTATGCAGCATCTTCGGCATCCGGATCACCGGCAATACCGCTCCATGGCCCGGAGTCCTGTCGCCCGTCAGTCACCGAGTTCCGTCCCGTTTCCAACAGATCCCAGAAGGCAGAGAGATCTTCCGCGCCTGGGAATCGGCATGCCATGCCAACTATCGCAATACCGGCCTGCTCGGTTTCGCTTGGCGGTGGTTGTTCCGCAGCCGCACTTTCCGGCAGCGTCTCCGGTTCTTGGTCATCGCCAAGTTCCGAGGCCAAATGGCGGGCGAGACCGGCGATGTTGGGGTAGTCGAATACCACGGTATTGGATGCCACATACTCTCCGGCAAAGCCGCGGTTGATGCGATTGCGCAACTCCACGGCCATGAGTGAATCCATGCCTAGATCGGAGAAGTCTGCCGTGGGGGCGGGTTCCGTCGGCAACCGCATAACTGACTGGATCTCCTGCTGCAGGAACGTCACGAGTATCTGCTCGCGCTCAGCGATGGCAGCATCCTGGAGACGAGACATCAAGTCCTGCGGTAATTCGGCTTGCTGCTCTTCTCCATCCGCGGCAGCGGACAATAGGTCTTCCAACAACAGCGGCTTGTGCTCATGATTCTGAGCGAACACTTGCCAGTCGACTGCAGCGACCATACCCGCGGTGACATCCTGACGCATCAGCGACTCTAGCGACCGCAACCCTTGCTGCGGGGTCATCCAACCTGTTCCCGCCGCTTCCAGTTGACGCGAGATTCTGTCGCGCTGTTCTTCCGCTTCGCCAAGTCCCGCCCATGCGCCCCAGGCGATTGATTGACCCGCAAGCCCTAGGGCCCTGCGGTGGCCGGCGAGTTGATCCAGAAATGCATTGGCGGCCCCATGGTTCGCCTGCCCGGCATTGCCCAGTACGCCCGTAATGCTGGAGAACAGCACAAAGAGGTCCAGGTCGCGGTCCAAAGTGGCGCGGTGGAGATGCCAAGCGCCCAAGACCTTGGGCCACAGCACGTCTTCAAAACCTTCCCAGGTCTGGTTGGTGAGCGCGGCATCGGAAAGGACACCGACGCTGTGGATAATGCCCGCGAGCGGTGGCAAGGACTCGTCGATGCGTGCCAACATCGCCTCCACCGCAGCGGCGTCTGTAACATCGGCCAATTCTACTCGAATCTCTACGCCACGCCGTCGCAGTGCGTCGATTGCTTGCTCCGCCTCAGGGTCGGGGTCACGGCGGCCGTTCAGGACAATTGCCCCGGCGCCTCGTTCCGCCAGCCAGCCGGCCAAGGCGCAGCCAATGCCACCGAGGCCGCCCGTTACCAGGTACGTTCTATCCTCTCGCAACTGCCCGGTCTCGAGTGGAGATGTGGTAAGGACGATCTTGCCAATGTGCCGCGCCGCGCGCATATAGTCCATGGCCGGTCCGGCTTCAGTAAGTGACCACCTGCTGTGAATGAGCGGCGTCAACGCACCGTCGGCCAACTGTTGCATCACTCTTCTTAGGGCGTCACCCGGTTGAGCGGGGTCATGTTCCTTCAACGTGTCTAGTTCCAGGATGGTGTAGGCAACGTCCGGCCTGGCCGTTGCCATTTCTTCCGTACTCAGGATTCCTACCCGCGCCAGCTCCACGAAGCGGCCGCCTTGCGCCAGGCAGGATAGGCTCGCCTCAATAAATCCCTCTCCGGTCAGGTTGTTCAATACAACGTGAACACCCTGGCCTCCAGTGGCGTCGAGTATTTGCTGCCCAAAATCCGTCTGGCGGCTGTCGAATACGTGCTCTACACCGATTGAGCGAAGGTAGGCCTGTTTAGGGGCGCTTGCCGTTGCATAGACTTCGGCTCCCAGAGTCTGGGCTAACTGTATAGCCGCCAGGCCCACGCCGCCTGCGCCTGCGTGAATTAACACCCGCTCACCGGCTTTCAAGTCGGCAATGTCGTACGACAATGCGGCGGAAACGAAGGCCGTCGGCATCGTGGCAAGTTCCGCCACAGAGTAACCTTCCGGTGCGGGCGCCACCATCTCTTCGACCATAATGGCCTCCGGCCCAAACGTCCCAAACGCTAAGCCGACCACCCGGTCACCCACCGAAACCGCCGTCACGTCTGTACCGACCTCGAGGACTCGTCCGCAGAACTCTCCACCCAACAAGCCCTCGTCAATGAGGGCAAGCGAGCGAAAGACATCCCAGAAATTGAGCCCCGCCGCGTCGACGGCCACGCGGACCTCTCGCGATGCCAGCGGCCTGGCCGGAAACGGTCCCACCCCCATGCTTTCGAGGGCGCCGCCTTCATCCGGCTTCAAAAGCCAGTGTGATCCCTCAGGCAGCGTTAGCCGGTTGGTCTCGGCGCCAATCCGCACCAGACGGGCCGCCTGACGGAGTCCTGATCGATACGCAATGTGGTCTTCGTTGTCCGGATAGAGAAGCTCATTAACCAATTCGGACAGCGGAGTCTCTTGTTCAGGTTCCAAGTCGAGCATTCTTGATTGCAGGTCGCCTGCTTCCCGTGCCACCACCTTGCCAAGTCCCCACAGCAAAGCGCCGGAAAGCTGCCCGAGACGCTCCTTTGCCAGCACCTGCCCGCCACGCGTTATAAACCACGTGCCATTCTCAGGAGTTACGTCGGCGTCGCCCATACCCTGGACCAGCGCGAGGGCGCTTGCTCCGGCACTTCGCACATCCTCGGACAATTCTGCGGCCGCAGCATCGGGGCCATGACCATCCAATGCCGTCAAATGAACAATGCCGCTGAGCGGTATGTCTTTAGGCAACGCTGCGAGCAGCTCCCGCCAAGGTTCGCGTCGCATCGATTCAATGGAGGCGCGGAGAATGCTGGAATCTTCCTGGGCGCTTGCGGTGGACTTCGCTGCGTCACCGTTGACCAGCACCACGGTCTGGTTGCGTGCCGCTAAGGCTGCTGCCAAGTTTTCCGCCGTGCCACCGCGGTCTGCTGCCAGCACCCAGGTGCCCGCTGATTCCAGCACCTGCTCCGGACCCTGCGCCACGATGACGCCTCGGTCCGGCATTCTGGTCGAGTCGCTCGTATCCACCCCCAAGACTTCCACTTCTCGAAAACCGGCGTCATGCAGCGCTTGGCGCCACACTGCCGGACTTGCCAGGGCATGGTGTGGCCGATATTCATCAGCGAACCGCCACCAACCGTCTAGCTGTCCAAACGTCAAGTCGAGCCAACCCTGTCCGCGAAGGTTTTCTAAGGCAACGAGTTGACCGCATGGCGCGAGAAGTTCCCGACAATGGCCGAGGGTTTCCTGAAGATACCGGGTGGCATGGAGCACGTTGGACGCAATTACCAAATCATAGCCATGGGCATTGAATCCCTGCGTTATTGGGTCTTCTTCAATGTCAAGCACCCTATACTCTATGGACGCCTCAGCGCCGCCAAAGCGCTCCTCCGCTTCCGCAAAGAACCCGGCAGAGATGTCCGTATAGACGTAGTCGAACCTACCATCCGGTAGTTCGGGCAATACGGCCGCCGTAGCCGACCCGGTACCGGCGCCGATTTCCAAGACCCGCAGCCTCCGTTCGCTAGGCACGCTGCGCAGCAGCGCGGCAATAGCGTCTCCCAACATCTTGTTTGCGGCACGCGCTACGGGCGCCTTGCGATACAGGTCCGCGGCGCTTGGTTCGCCGCTGCTGAAGAGCAGCGTTAGTGGGTCTGCTGCGCCACGCAACACGTCCGCCAAGGCGCCGGCACTGCGACGAAACAGACCAATTTCGTTTGACCCGTGCTCGTACTCAAGCTCCATCTGGGCTGCAAAAGCGTCAGGGTTGGGAGGTACTTCATCAGGCAACGCGTCCTCGGGCCCGGCAATTACGGTAAAGTCACCGCCACTCTCCTGCAAAACGCCGGCTCTCGCCTGCATCTCCAGCAGACGGCGGAAGAGGCGCCGGTGCTCGTCCAATACGTCAAGTTCTCGCCGCAAGGTCTCCGGTTCAATTATCTCTCCTACTTGCCGCTGCCACCCTAACTGCTCCAGAGTTACGCGAGCGTAGGACCACGACAGGTGTTCCAGGTCCGTCAGCAAGGCATCGCGGTCATCGGGTGCGACACCCTCCGCTGACAGATATTGAGAAAACGTGTCGGATTGAGCCGCAATAGCCGCAGGGCGAATGAGAAATTCCGCAGACGGCATTCCTGGTGGCAGGGGTCGGTCTCGCCAGATCACCTCATACAGAAGGTCTGCGACTTCCTCTGTTGCCGAGAGCAACGCGGCGCGCGTAGCCCGCTTTACCGTGTAGCCGTCCAGTCCGCCGATTTCATTACCTTCCTGCGTGTAGAGGCGCAGGTCTCCGGATAGCACTTCCGGCGTGTCACTTGAATTGTCGTCGGACACGGTGTCCCTGGCGCTCTCGCGTAAGCGCGCGTGGCAGACGAGGCGTTCCGGCAATGGTTCTGTCAACCACATCCGTTCCCATCCAAACGGCAAGTATGCCTCTCCGCCTTCAGCGTTGGCCTGTTGCCGGGCAGCCGCCATAACCTGAAAACAGCCGTCAAGCACAATCGGATGCGTTTCTATGCCGCTGAGATCTGCGGACTCTTGGAGAGCTATTTCTCCGATTGCTTCCCTCTCGCCCGTCCACAGTGATTGGAGGGTGCGGAACTGCGGGCCAAGAGTTACATTGACCTCCGCTCTGGCGCGATAAAAGCTCTGTAAGTCTTGCACTGCAAGACCTTGCCTCAATCCATCCAAGCTAACGGTCTCACCGGTCTGTTTCGCGCCGGTAGAAACCTGGCACTCTACGTGCAGCGTCCAGCTATCTTCTTTGTCGCCTTTGCTGTAAACCTCGACACGGCGCGAGGATCCTACCTCGGGCGCGCCAAGCACGAGCTGCACCCTACGACTCTCCGGTTGGGAATCCTCTTCCGGATCCTGTTCCGGCAGGACTATCGGGTTGTGCAGTTGAAACTCTTCCACAACCACCGGTCCACCGTCTTCAGTCCATGCCGCTGACACAGCCATAGCCCCGCAGAGTGCCGCCGGCACCACGTGACGGCCGTACACCTGATGATCGTCCAACCAGGCAGGATCCGCTGCCGAAATCTCCGTCTCGAATGAGACTTCGCCAAGGGGCGACTCATGCCGAGACCCCAATAGCGGGTGGTCTGCGCTCGAGCGTCGGCGGCTCGGAGCATCAACCCAATGGCGGCGGCGCTGAAATGGATAATCGGGCAGCGAGATGCGCCGGCGACTTTCTCCGGCGAAAAGTCCTTCTAGGGAAAGAGAAAGACCGGTCTCATACGCTTTGGCCACAGCGTCAACAAAACTGCTTTCCGGCTCTGTTGTCGTGCTCTCCCGGGGCGGCCGCCGGAGGCTGGCCACCACCAGCGGGGTGTTGTCTGTCCGACCATTCGATGGTTCCGGCCAGGCCAAGGTCGCCATCGGTCCCAGCACGGCGTGGGGACCGACTTCCACCACAACGTCAACGCCCAGATTGGCAAGAGTTTTGATACCTTGGTTAAATGCCACCGGCTGCCGCATGTGGCGGCGCCAGTAGTCCCCATCAAGATCTTCACCCGATCCGATAACTTGACCGGTGACGTTACTCACCAATTTGATGGAGGGCGTTGAAATGGCAACGTCATTCAGCGCAGACTCAACATCCTGCAGAGCAGGTTCAATGAGGACACTGTGGAAGGCCTGGCTCGTATTCAAGCGTCGGACGCGCACATCCTGTGACTCAAAGCGCCCCATGATCGCCTCGACACCGGGTACGGGACCGCTTACTACCTGGTGGGCACCGTTATAGGCCGCAATGCTGACGTCGAGATCGTTGGACGAAGCATTCACCGCCCGTATCGCTGCCATTACATCTGGCTCCGGAGCAAAAATGGCAGCCATTGCACCCGCACCGGACAGCGATTCAAGCGATGCACCGCGCCGTGTCACAAAACGCATGCCAGCTTGCAGCGAAAAAACGCCGGCTGCCTGCGCTGCCGCAAACTCGCCAAGGCTATGTCCTACCACCACGCTGGGCCGAATTCCAACGCTCGCCCACATTGCCGTCAGGGCACATTCCAACGCGTAGATTGCGGGTTGCGCCCAGGCGGTATTATTTAAGTCGCCTGTCGCTTCCGGCCGTCCAAACATCGTGTCCAGCAGTGAATCCCCGCGCTCCTGCTGGAATACCGCTTCGCACTGATCCAATACAGCCCGGAAGACCGGTTCGTTTTCATACAGCGTTGCTCCCATACCGACCCACTGGCTGCCTTGTCCGGTGAAGGCAAGTGCCACCTTACGTGAAGCGGTCGTCTCCGACGCTGCAGGAGCTTCCAAGAGCCCTTGCAATTGTTCTCGCAGCGAGACGGCATCCTGAAACCTTAGAGCAGCACGATGGGGGAAGTGGCTGCGACCGACACTCGCGGTCCAGGCCATGTCTGAGAGCAACGAGTCTACAGCGGAATCCTCGTCTGCAAGCTCCTCGCCATGCGCATCGAGCCAGGCGAGGTAGCGGCCTGCCGCATCCTTGAGCGCTTGGTCGCTCTTACCCGATAGCGGCAGCAGGCGCGTGGGGCGCGCGGAGAGTCCTTCCGCCCGTGCCGGTTCGGGAACATCTTCCGGTAGCGCGACCGCAATCGGGTACGGAGCGCCGGTTGGCCAGGACGGTGCTTTCCCTGCACCGGATGCGCTGTCCGACGCTTCGTAGCCTTCCAAAATCACATGCGCGTTTGTGCCCGACCAGCCGAAGCCGCTAACACCGGCCAGTGGGAGGCGATCCGGATGGCGCGGCCACTGCATTGTCTCCGACGTTACTTGCAGCGGCAGTCGGTCCCAATCGATTTCAGCATTAGGGGTACGGAAGTTGCGGTGCTTTGGAATCACCCCCTGATGCATAGCCAGGACTACCTTGATTACCCCGGCAACTCCCGCGGCGGACTCAAGGTGGCCGAGATTCGTCTTGACCGATCCGATGAGCAATGGGCGTTCCGGTTCGCGGTTCTCGCTGTAGGCGGTCCCCGTAGCCTGCACCTCTATCGGGTCGCCCACCGGCGTGCCCGTACCGTGCGCCTCCACGTAGTCTACTTGGGAGGGCAGGACGCCAGCGCGACTCAGGGCGTCAGCGATTACCTGTTCCTGTGCTGCTCCGTTCGGCACGGTCAGTCCCGGGCTCGCCCCGTCCTGGTTAATGGCCGATCCTCTTATCACGCCCCAGATGCGGTCGCCGTCGGCTTCCGCGTCGCTCAGGCGCTTTAGGACAATTATTCCGCAGCCTTCGCCCCGCACATACCCGTTAGCAGCGGCGTCAAACGTCTTGCATTGCCCATCCGGCGCCAACATACCGGCATTGCCGCGCAACTCCAGGAGACGTCCGGAGAGAATGGTGTGAACTCCCCCCGCAAGTGCTAGGTCCGCCTCTCGCCTCTGCAATCCAACTATTGCTTGATGAATTGCTACCAACGATGATGAACAGGCAGTGTCCAACGCGATCGCCGGTCCTTGAAAACCCAGCGCAAAACACACACGTCCGATGGCGGTGTTAAAGGAGGTGCCGCTCACCGAATAGAGGCTGGTTGCAGGCTCGGCTGTATCGCCGGACCCGAGAACCAAGTCGCGGTATTCCATGTTGCTGATGCCCGCGTAGACGCCGGTGGGGCTGCCTCTGAGACTTTCCGGATCGATGCCGGCATCTTCAAGAGCCCGCCAACTCGTCTCCAGCATAAGCCGCTGCTGCGGGTCCAGCAGTTGCGCTTCAACCGGGGAGATGCGGAAGAACTCGGCGTCGAACTGGTCGATTTCGTCGAGATACGCACCATAGAGACAGGCTTCGTTTTGGACTTCAGCATCCGGGAACAACTGACCGATACGGCCGACGCCGGAACCGGGCTCACCCTGAATGACGGCCGTTTTGCCCGCTTCCAAGAGCCGCCAGAAGTCCAAGAGGGTCGGCGACTGGGGAAATCGGCACGCCATACCGACAATTGCTATCGGCTCCTCGAGCTGGCGAGGATGGGGCGGGGACGTTTCCGCTTTGGCACTCGTATCCACGGAGTTGTTACTTTGCATAGCTGACTTCATTGTCAACCTTTCTCAATTGGGGGCCACGAACCGGCTAGAGCGCACCCTTGCACCGGAGGCCGGTCTCTTACGGCTAGAAATTAGCAGAATTTGCCCTAGCTCAAAAGGTGCGGGTTCATAGAAATCCATGATACACCGATTGGTGGACCTGAGCGCAGCCGGGAAGGGAGCGAGGCGGCGGACGATAATTCTCGAAAGCAACTGAAATTCGTTCGTCAGCCAATTTAGGCGCGTCAGCAAAGGGGCGGACGTAGCTGGTGCGGCGCGTCTGCAGCCACATCTGTGCGGACAATTTTAACTGCAATAGTCCCTGTGGCCCTCTTGGCCGCAGGCTGTGAGACGGCTAGTTTGACCTTTACAACATGGTGCGCGCTATGACTTGTGAGGCAATTCCCGCGCCGTAGTGCCAGAGCATGGGTTAACCAAGAGACGATTCACAAGAGCCGGTTCCGTTTGGGAACCGGCTCTTGTGTCACAGTCTTAGTTCGCCAGGAACGTGAAACAGAGTTTACTCGTTGTAGAACTCCTGGATGGCCGGCTCTTGGAGCACGACGTCCCAACGCGCGGCGACGTTATCGAGCGCGTCGCGGGCGTCGAGTTCACCAGCGCCGGCTTTTGCCAACTCTTCCAAGATGATGGGACGCATCCTGTCCCAGCCCGGAATTGGCTGTCTGCCCAAGCCTACGCTTTGCAGATTGTTCAGCAGACCGGACAAGAAAGCGTTTTCCTGCACGTAGGGAGCCTTGGCAGCGACCGACACACGCGGCGGCAAGAAGAACGTCAACTCGTCGTAGGCAATGAGCACGTCGTCCTCATGCACCGCGAGCAGCAGGTCCCACGTCACGTCCGGGTCCTTGGTGGCGGCGCCCATACCCAACCAGTCGTTGAATGAGAGGCTGACGGCGCGCTGGTCACCCATGGGCTCAGGCGCAACGTAGATTTCGTCTACGTTTTCCGGTGCATCCGTTGCAACGCGGCGGCCAATCGCGGCGTTGCCCCAAATCATGGAAACATAACCGCCAGCAAAGCCCGCACCGTAGCCACTGAATTCCGGCCCAACGTACGATGAACCGTGAGGATTGAAGCCCCGCTTGCGGCGCAATTGAAATTCCAGTCCCGCGATAGCTTCAGGGCTATTGACGAAGCCGGATGCCTTACCATTTGTGACCCATTGCACGCCATTCGATTCGACAATGCCGTTCAATTCGGCTTCCTCGGGATCACGACCGAGATTGCCCGGGCTGAACCCGTAGCGCTCGACTTCCTTACCCAAAACCTTCCACTTCGTCATGGTGGTGGCAAAATCGGCTTGGTCATCCATAGTCCACGCGGTTGGCGGCGTCAAACCGGCCTCGGACATGTGGTCATCGCGGAGCCAGTACGAGCGATTCGCTGCCATCATCGGCATGCCCTGCAACTGGCCCTTTACGCGAACCGTATCCAGCGTACTGGGCAGGAAGTCCGGCTCCATGCCCCACGTGGCAAAGTAAGGATTTAATGGTATTGACAGCCCCGCCATGTAGATGGAAGGCGCGATGGCTTGTCCCATCTTGAAGAGGTCGGGCATCTGGCCGGCGGCCAGGCCAACTGATAGTTCCACAAAGGTGTGCGCCTGCCCGCCCGTACGCGGTGTAAAGACCACCTCACCGTTGGGGTACTTCTCCTGAAAGCGCTCGTTCAGAATGCCTTCCGCCCACGGCTGCCAGCGGGCGCCATCCTGCACGCTGAGCTTAACTTCCTGTGTCTTAGGACCGGATTCTGTTGCTGGCTCTGCGGCCTTGGGTTGGTCGCCGTCCATCTCCGTGGACTGGGTTTGCACCTGTCCACATGCTGCCAGCAAGCCAAGTGCTCCAACCGTTACGCCGGAAGCTAGCAGCCCACGGCGAGTCATATGCAAAGCGCTCATCTCTTGCTCCTCTGCTACAAATCGCTACAGCGCTCAATCAACGACCGAACTGTGGTGGTTTTCCTATGTACACCCACACAGCTTTGACTAGACCATATACAACCAATTGGCGCCAGTCAAGTAGATCGAACTGGAAGCTTCTCATGACAAGGGTCTGCAGCAAGACATTGGAATTTCTTGGTTTAAGCCAAGCGTGTGATTTGCCGCTTGAACCGGCCCATTCTCAGCACGGAGAGGCGTAGATTCCCATTACAGAGAACCCTCATTTTCGTTTGCCTCGGCACAACTGCCCTGCTACACTCATGCCATCATTCAACAGCCGAGGACGTGTTGCACGAGGAGATTGCGGGTATGGCGGTCCATAGCTTCGCAGTGACTACGAGGGTACTCAGTGGATCGGGAGCCGTAGCCGAGATAGGCCCAACACTGGCGGCACAGGGTCACAAGGGTGTTCTCGTCGTTACGGACCAAGGCATCGTAAGCGCCGGCTTGCTGCCTCCGGTTACCCAGTCGCTGCAAGACTCCGACGTGGGTTTTGCAGTCTACGATGAAGTGGAAGCCGACCCCGAAGAGAGCATCGTCGCGGCGGTCGTTGCGGCCTATCGCAATGCCGATTGCGACGGTCTGCTGGCGGTTGGCGGGGGCAGTTCTTTGGATGTCGCCAAGGCCGCCGGCGTGGTCATTTCCAACGGCGGCACGGTAGCAGACTACGAAGGGTTCGATGCGTTTGACCGGGATCTACCGCCGCTCTACGCAGTCCCGACAACGGTGGGCACCGGCTCTGAGGTCACGTTTGCTGCCGTAATCACTCTACCCAGCCAGCAATTCAAGATGTCCATCCTGAGCACGCGGCTGGCGCCGCGCGTGGCATTTCTCGATCCCACCATGCTGACAACTCTGCCCCCGCATGTGGTGGCGCACACCGGTATGGATGCCCTGACTCACGCTGTGGAGGGCATGACGTCACCGCTATCCACTCCGTTTACCAACGCCTTCAATTTACACGCGATTCGTCTCATCAGCGAAAACCTGCGTGCCGCTGTGGCAAACAGCAGCGACATGGACGCCATCGGCAACATGCAGGCGGCAGCCTGCATTGCGGGTGTTGGGTTTGCGCATTCACGCCTTGGGATCGTCCACGCGATGGCGCATCCTGTTGGCGCATACCATCATTTGCCGCACGGACTGAGCAACGCTCTGCTCCTTCCCCATTGCCTCGACTTCAACCGGATTGGTTGCGAACCGCAATTGGCGGCAGTGGCGCGTGAGTTCGACGCAACAAATCCCGGTCAATCCGAAAGGCAGGCGGCACTTGCCGCCATTGCGGCGATCAGGGAGTTGGAGGCCGATATCGGCATTCCTGGGTCAATGGCTGAAGCGGGTGTGACCGATTCGCACTTCGAGGCAATCGTCAAGGATACGTTCCGCAGCCGCAACGTCGCCATTAACCCCCGCCGGGTCACCGAAGACGATATCCTGCAGATACTCTATCGGGCACTGTAACGACAACCGAGCCTCTCCGAGAGCATGTCAACTTCTTGACTAGCTGCCAGGAGAGCAACCAACACATTCCAGGCCGGACGCTTACTACAGCGTGTGACCGTAGCAATCGCGCTGGGGCTATTCCAGGCGCCACTTCAGGGTCTTCGCTACAATTGCCAGCGACCCCAAGCCGAAGACCGCCAGAATAGCTAAGTCAATGAGCAAGGCTACGGTAATGTCCGGTTGCAGAGAGGCCCGAAACGCCTGCGCCGCATAGGTTGGGGGCAGTATCTTGCCTGTGAGCTGCAGAATCGTCGGGAGACGGTCGAGCGGGATCATTACCGGCGCAAAGAACATGATGAAGAACATGGTCGCTTGTGCCACCAAGCCGGCAACCCGCCAATTCGGAATGCCCAGCCCAATCGCAGCGCCTACGCCGGCCAATGAGATGGCGCTCAGAGGTATGGCGGCGAAAATGAGCGGGTTGATTTCCAGTGAAAAGCCAAAGTACCAGCTTCCCACCAACAGCGTGATTATCATTCCGGGAACAGCAGCGATGCCGTTGCCGGTGACGACGGCCAAAATGAACGCCGTTTTGCTGATCGGCAACGACGCGTAGTAGAGAATTGCGCCGTTCCGCCGCGACTGCGCCATATCCTGGGCGACCATCATGACGCCCAAGGTAACGAGCGACATGACCGCTGCCCCGGAAACGAAGTAACGGCCCAGCTCGGGATCGCGCGAGCCCGAAATGAAAGAGAACGCAAAGACCATGCCTAGATTCAGCAGCACTGAGATCGAGAGAATCATGGCGAGCCACTGGCGAAACTCCAGCACGATCACGGCTGTGAGATGTAGATAGTTCTGCAAGAAGTGGTTAAGTGATATCCAAAGCGAACGTAGTCTGAAGGTGTCACTACTTGTCATAATCCGGTACTAGTCTCCAATCTGCTCAGCGCTCAAACTGTCTTGTGTGGCATCTTGCTTCACTTCCTCGTGCTCGCTGTCTTCGAGCGACCGTCCAACGATCTCAACGTAGACATCCTCAAGAGAGGCGGTTGCCAGCCGAAAGTCCTCCACCGCTTCCGTGCCAATTTCTGTAAGCACGAGGTCAATGGTCCTGCCTACGCGATCTTGAGGCACCCGTAACAAGAGATGCTGCGGTCTTGGTTGATGCAGTGTGCCGAGCATGCTGAGTTTCGTTTCCTGGGCCCGCGTCAGCGCAGCGCCGTCCCGCAGCCAGAGTTCAAGTCGGATTGTATCGCCCAGGCGGCTTTTCATAGCGCCGGGCGTGCCCTCGCCGAGCACGCGTCCCTCATCGATTAGCGCGACGCGGTCTACAACCCGCTCTGCCTCGAGGACATTGTGCGTTACTAGGAGACAGGCCGCGCCGTCGTAAACAACTGCGCGGCGGATTGCCTCCCAGACCGCCCGGCGGCGCAGGGGATCAAGGTCATTCGTCGGCTCGTCGAGTACCAGGAGCGGGGGACTGCCAAGCAGGGCCATGATGAAGCCCGTCAGCCGTTGCATGCCGCCGGAGAGCTGCATAATCGGCTTGCGGCGGATTTCATCGACTTCGAATTGCTCTATAAAAGCGTCGCGTTGGCGCAGGGTCTCCTTGTGCGAGAGGCCCTTTAAACGACCCGTGAAGTATATGGCCTCTTCCCCACGCAAGTCGCGCATGGCAAAGGACGTCTGCGGCAGATAGCCTATCATGCGTTTTACCCGCTCGGGATTGCGATCCGCGTCTACGCCAAAGACCCAAACGTTACCTGAGGTGGGTCTGATGAGACCCATTACCTGTTGCACCAACGTACTCTTGCCGGCGCCGTTAGGACCTAAGAGCCCGTATACTTGCCCGCGACGTACATTGACGTTCAAGCGGTCATTCGCCAACACGCCGTTGCGGTAGACCTTTGTAAGGTCTTCAGCCTTTACGGCAAGATCAGGGCTGTTCAAGCGCACGCTCCTCACTGGGGCCAAAGAAAACAAATGAACACTATTAACCACTGTACCCTCTTCTGCTTGCGTACTCCAGAAAGGTGACAGGCCCAGCCAGGCCGGCAGAGGCTGGGTAGAGGCGCGTGTGCGCGGATCACGAAACCAAGACAGGATGGGGAAGCGGTTGATTGAAGAGATACCCTTTCTCATTGAAGGGTATCTCTTCCGGTTGCGTATTGCCTGCGGTGTCCGTGGCCCGGGTCATGAGCGTTTGCTCTCCGGCCGGAGCTTCCCAAGCAAACTCAAACCGCGCCCAGGAGTTTTGCACTTGCGGTTCAAGCACTCGTGCAGGCTGCCACGTCTTTCCGGAGTCGGAGCTCCACTCCACTTGCGCAATTGTGCCGAACGGCGAGTGCGCGTAGCCGTGGAGCCGGCGCCGGCCTGTGGGCAAGGCGGCGGGCCAAGGGAGCGCGAGCGCGCTCTTGATGACCTGTGTGGTAACGACTTTGCCCAGGGCCTCGCCTTCCGGTGCGTAGGCGTCGCCGATGAGCACATAGGAGGTGGTGTTGTTGCGCGTCCAGAACTGCTCGGCGGAGACGATTACCTGGCTCAGCCACTTGACACTGGCGCTACCCACCCAACCGGGCACGAGCGCCCGCAGCGGATAGCCGTGGTCTCTTGGAAGCGTTTCGCCATTGAGTGTGTAGGCCAAGAGTGTATCGGGGTCCATGGCTTTCTCGATCGGAAGTGCGCGGCGCCAGCCACCCTCAGGCGACTCTGAGTCTAACCCGATGAGCAGCACGCTGACTGCGTCTGCCGACACTCCCGCCAATTCCAAGATGTCCCGCAACGGGACTCCGGTCCAAACCCCATTGCCGACTGCACCGGTCATCCATTGCGTGCCCTTGGCCGCCTGGCCGTTCACCAGGTCGAACATAGCACGCTGGTTTCCGGCGCATTCCAAGTAAGAGACTGTCGTGCGGCTGGGCAGGGCTCGGAGGTCTTGGTAGGAAAACTCCCTGGGGTCGGAGACGGCATCTCCTTGGACCAAGAGACGCCAATCTGCAACGTCTACGTCAATACTCGTCGAGTTGTTACGAACGAAGAAGAGCCGATTTGGTGTAACGAATCCTTGCATGTGTTCCAAGCGAGACTCCAGGCCGCTTTGCCCGTGGTTAATGAACTGCGATCGGTCTTTGAATACGGGCGCCGGAGTGGCTGCTATGGAGTCTGCTGTGGAGCCGGGGGTCTCTTCAATTGATTGCATTGCGCCCTGCGGCGTCCTCAGGTCGGCACACGACATGAGCACTGCCGCCACGCCGCCGGTGGCTAACAACTCCAAGAGCGTACGCCTATCCATGCCGCTCTCTGCCGCCAGCGCGACGAGCCATTGCGGTACTTCAGATTTAAGCTGAGCCATGGCGTCTACTAATTCGCTTGATTGCTCACAACCCTTATGAAGAAATGCGCCTGCTAGTCACTTTAAACCAATATACCCCCGAAAGCCGAGGGGGTACTTGAAGAACCGCCATGTTCGTGGTGTTAGGGAGCCTTTGCCCAGCGGGCGAGCGCCTTGCTTGGCGAGGCGAGATCCTCAATCCGGGTATAGTAGTAATCTTTCCAGCCCTCAAGGGGCAGGCCGGTGAAGAGCATGAGATTTAGTGGATACATCCCGCTATCGGTGGCCGCACGAAAGTCATCCCGATAGAGGAATGTGGTCTTGCCTAGAGCAATGGCCATGCCCAACTCCACCATTACGCCTTCATCGGGTGGAATGCCATCGACTACAGCGAAGATGCCGTCGCACGCCACCACATCGCGATAGTCAGCTTGCCCAACCTGGTAGGCCCACTCCGGACTTGAGAAGTCTACCTGATTGTTGCGTGCGAAGGGTTCCCACACTTCAAGCCCCAACTCTTCCAAGGCCGCGACCAGCGGTGGAAGCAACAACGACTTCTGCTGGTCGGAGAAACCGTATGGATTGGCTAGGTAGATGGTCTTTGCCAACGCGGTCCTTCCTCAGCCGGGAAAATCCTTAGGCGGAGTGCCCTAGTCGGATGAATTGCGCAAGAGCCAGACAGACGTGGGAATAAACAACAGCGCCAGCGACAAGTCAATGATAATCCATAGCTGGTTGTCGCTATTGAGGGGATCAGACCAGGTCACGCCGAACCAATTCCACAAATGCGCTAGCAACACCGCTGCGGCGAAATAGAAGATCACGTTGGCTTCCAAGTACTCGCGCGTGATGGACTTGTCGTCCGGATCTGCGTCCACACGGCGCTTGCGGCCAAACGCGACCAGCAGAACAAGGATGACCCCAATGATCTGGAGCGGGTTTAAGACTCGCCAAACAGGAAGCGAGGCATCACTCCATGTTGGATCATAAAACTGAGTCGCAAGAAAATGGAGAGTAACCGCAATGCCTACGAGCAAGAGGTATAGACCCGCAAGTCGCTTGAGCATCGCCATCGTAGATCCTCCTTAGACCATAGAAACACAATTGAGCCTATGTTGCGAAGAACCTGACAAATTGGTAGCGGGGGAGGGATTCGAACCCTCGACCTTCAGGTTATGAGCCTGACGAGCTGCCGCTGCTCCACCCCGCGTCGCTTACGAATATCAAATTCGTATGCATCCCAGATGCGTTAGTGAGTAGACCGATAAGCCCCATTCTGTCGCGGACAGCCATCTATCTTGGGCAACAGGTTGCGCTGTGCCTCCGTGCGGCCTACCCGGGACTAAGCGAGCAGCCTCACCGTCCCTCTCTTGGCCTTGCTCCAGGTAGAGGTTACCCTTTTCACTCCGGTCGATATCGCTTGCAGCGAGGCCGACCGGCCTTGGTCTCTGTGGCCCTATTCCTCGCCTCGCGGCGGACGGGCGTTACCCGCTACCCTGCTCTATGGAGTGGGGACTTTCCTCACGGCAATCATGCTATGCACATGACTACTGCGCGGCTGTCTAGCCTACTCAGTATTGGTCAGTATAGCACGGCAAACCGCAGCACACAACCGCGGAGGGCCTGGCGTTGGCACTGCCAATCGACAGCGAGCACCGGAGAATCAGCGGGAAGCGTAGCCCTGTACCAAGTGTTCTCTAGGCGGCGATGCCAAGAGTGTGAGGCCGCGGAGACTGGGAAGAACGAACACTTCAATAGGCCCTACGGCGAATCTATAGAGGAGCCTTCTGTCCATTCCGGTCGCTCCGCCACCACTCTTGCGAGAACCTCGTGCGCGTGACCAATGATGGGTGCTGCGTGGGAAAGCAAGAGTGTGTCTATGGGCAGCGTTTTCAGCAACTTCGGCAGTAGCGCGCAGAATTCGTGGCTCCCGATCCAGAGCCGACCATCCGGCGTTCCCCAGAGGGCATCTGCTACCACGAGTGTCCGAACACGCGGGAGGTAAAAGAGGGCTTCCGGGTGCGGCGACGTCAGGATATACGCCTGAACAGTGGCAGGCAAGGTGTCCCCTTCACGAAACGTGCGCGTGGGTTTGCAGCCGAGTTCTTGCTGCGGCATGGCCTCGTGTATCCAGATACTGGCGCCGCACTCGCCAGAATAACGGTCGTAGACGGCCTGCGTGCTGCGGTCGTGCCAATCGGTGCTGAGAAGTATAGTCACCGGCAGCGGCTTCTCTCGCACCGCTTTGTCGAGGGCTTGCCAGAAGAGTTGATGGGCCGCCGTGCAGGACGGAGGTGCGAGCGGATCGATCAGTATCAGTTCTTCCTGAGTCTCATAGCGGACACAGCCGACCTCTCGTGACCAACCGAAACCGGTCCTCTTCTCAGGATTCCAAGGGGACCAGTCCGGATGTGGAGCGGACCAATGCCAGAGTCCCGGGGCAATCTGCTGCATCGCGTCCTGACGCATGGTTGTGCTTCACTCTCCGATTTGGGCCTTTTGAGGATAGTATTTCGATTGAGAAGACCGGCTGGCGCGCAGAAGGAAAAGTCCCTCTCAATAGAGAGGGACAGTCAAATAGGCGGTAGTAGATGTTTATGGCGGGGGAACTTAGCAGGTGAAGGGTGATGAAGGGAGAGGGGGTTAGGTATAGGAGAGGCAAGGGGGGATAGGAGAAATGGGTAAAGACCCTAGAAAGGAGGTGATCCAGCCGCAGCTTCCGCTACGGCTACCTTGTTACGACTTCACCCCCATCATCAGCCCCACCCTCACGACGCGCGTCCCTTGCGGGTTAGCGATAGCCGCTTCAGGTGTTGCCGACTTTGGTGGTGTGACGGGCGGTGTGTACAAGGCCCGAGAACGTATTCACCGCGGTATGCTGACCCACGGTTACTAGCAACTCCGTCTTCAGAGAGGCGAGTTGCAGCCTCTCATCCGTACTACCGGACGGTTTTAGGGGATCCGCTCACGCTCGCGCGCTTGCTTCCCGTTGTACCGCCCATTGTAGCGTGTGTGTAGCCCAGGACATAAAGGCCATGCTGACTTGACGTCATCCCCACCTTCCTCCGCGTTGCTCGCGGCAGTCCGACTAGAGATATAACTAGTCGCAGGGGTTGCGCTCGTTGCGGGACTTAACCCAACACCTCACGGCACGAGCTGACGACAGCCATGCAGCACCGGTGGCCGGTATCCGGGGTTTCCCCCGGGTTCGCTCCTCTTTCGAGGAGGTAAGCCGGTCATGTCAAATCCTGGTAAGGTTTTTCGCGTAGCCTCGAATTGAACCACACGCTCCGCTGCTTGTGCGGGCCCCCGTCAATTCCTTTGAGTTTCAGCCTTGCGGCCGTACTCCCCAGGCGGGGTGCTTAGCGGGTTACCTTGGGCACTGAGGGCGGAAAAAATATCCGACCCCAACACCCAGCACCCATCGTTTACAGCGAGGACTACCGGGGTATCTAATCCCGTTCGCTCCCCTCGCTTTCGCGCCTGAGCGTCAGGACAGGGCTAGGTCGCCGCCTTCGCCACGGGTATTCCTGGCGATATCTACGTATTTCACCACTCCACCGCCAGTTCTGCGACCCTCTCCCTGCCTCAAGCGGCGCCGTCCCGCTTGGCATCTCCTGGTTGAGCCAGGAGCTTCCACAAACGGCTAGCGCTGCCGCCTACGCGCCCTTTACGCCCAGTAAATCCGGATAACGCTTGCCCCCTCCGTATTACCGCGGCTGCTGGCACGGAGTTAGCCGGGGCTTATTCCTTGGGTACCGTCAAAATTCTTCCCCGAGAAAAGGAGTTTACACCGCGAACGGCGTCATCCTCCACGCGGCGTCGCTGCGTCAGGCTTTCGCCCATTGCGCAAGATTCCTTCATGCTAAACCCCGTAGGGCTCTGGACCATGTTCAAGTCCCAGTGTGGCCGACCATCCTCTCAGACCGGCTATCCGTCATTGCCTTGGTGAGCCGTTACCTCACCAACGAGCTGATAGACCGCAGACCCCTCCTTGTGCGCCCTGTAACAGGCTTTCACCGCCAGTCCTGCAGACTGGAGGCGCTATGCGGTATTAGTCCGGGTTTCCCCAGGTTATTCCCCACGCGAGGGTAGGTTATCTACGTGTTACGCACCCGCACGCCGCTCGTGATCCCGCCGATGCAAGCATCAGAGGGTACGCGCACGACTCGCATTGATCAAGCACGCCGCCAGCGTTCATCCTGAGCCAGGATCAAACTCTCCATGACAAAAGGGAAAACTGAAGTAAGAAAACTCCCAATCCCCCGGAACAGCCTAAGCCCTAGCTCTCCGAAAAAAACGCCCAAAACCTTCATCACTCTTCACCTGTTAAGGAGCCCCTGCACATGGGCAGGTAAAGGTCAGTCTAGCACTCGCAGGCCGCATGTGTCAACTGTGATCTGAAACTCTACCACCGGTTCCAATGGAGATGACCCTTGCCCCTGGCTCCAGGCATCTCCCTGCGAAAAAGCGCAGGAACCAATTGCCAGTCAAGTTTTACCGCCATGGGAATAGTGTACGACCTGCTTGGATGCGCGAGTCTGCATTCGGCTGACGGAGAGGCCACCCGCAGTTTGGGCGCTGCTGCCGAGTCCAACGGATCGAACGCGTGCTGCAGCCGTATTCTTGACTTATAGGTTGTGTGCATAATTGGTGCACAGGTAAATAGGCTTACCAGCAGCTTGCCAAACACTGCTCGGGACGATGAGATACTTATCAAAGAAAGGGAAACACGATGGCGACGGCGACGAAAGCAGAACTACGTCTCCGTGGTAGGTACTGG
Source organism: Chloroflexota bacterium (assembly GCA_965207135.1). Classification (GTDB taxonomy): domain Bacteria; phylum Chloroflexota; class UBA11872; order VXOZ01; family VXOZ01; genus VXOZ01. Next base: position 1,504,378 of record OZ242272.1, read on the forward strand.
CGAACGCGGACGCTGGCCACCGCCGACTGGGAAGAGGAAGAATTTGCACTGGACCCCAAAGAGACGGGCTTTGTGGCCTTGCATCTCTGGAACGTTGGCGACGTCAATGGCCCGCCAGTCCCCGAATTCTTTTCTGTGGACATGGGGAAGCCGGAAACCCAAGCGGAATCCGTGCGAATTGCCGCCGAATACATCCGACCGGCAATTGACGCGGCGCGCGCCGCGGGCATGGCGATCTTCCACGTTGAGCCGCGCAACATCGCCCTGAAGTATGATTCCGTCCGGCATATGTTGGAGGACAATGACCTCAACCCGCCGCGGCCGGCGCCGGGTCCTGCCGAGGTCAACCCCGGCTGGCGCAAAGAGCGGGCGGAGCGGACCCACGGCCACGGGTACATGGAGTGGGATGGCTGGCAGCAGATGCGCATACTCTCGTCGTGCGAGGCGGAGGCGGGCGATCAGGTCATCCTCACCAGTGCGCAGTTTGACCGCATCTGCCGCAGCCGGGGCATCAAGAATCTCATCTATACCGGTTTTGCAACGAACATGTGCATACAGGGGTCGGAAGGGGCCACCAGACCGATGTTGGCCTACGGGTACAAGATCTTCCTCATTCGCGAGGCCACGCTGGGGACCGAGATCCCGGAGACCTTCCAGGACCGTCTGATTACCAAGGTGGCGCTCATCGAGTTTCAAAAGCACGTGGGCGACACGATCGGCTTCGATCAGTTCATGACGGCGTGTCGCGCCGTGGCTGCAGCGCGCGTGGACGCGTAAACCAAACATAGGATGGGATTGCATGTTTCCAAATGGCGCGGAGTTTTGTCTCAGTTTGCGGCCCGCGGTTGAGATGTGCACGAATTTCCCCTACTGGACGTCACAATGGAACCATCTAAAGGGCGCGCTGGATGCGGACAGCAAGCAGTACGTGCTAAAGATGCACGAGGTAGCACGCTCGTACGGGGTGCATCTCTATTGCTTGCTGGTGGGAAGTTCGTTCGAGGACCCGGACATCGACTATCTGAAAGAGCTCGTGGCAGCGGGACACGAGGTGGGCAACCACACGTACACCCACCTCAACGTCAAAGCAAAGACCGTCGAGAGCTTGCAGGTTGTGTATGCCGGCGCGCCGTGGCTGGCCAACGGGCGCACGCCGCTGCAGATTATTCGCGACGAGGTGCGCGCGACGAATGCCGCGATACGGGAGCGGCTCGGCGTTACCGCAACCGGTTTTGGTACGCCGGGCGCGTTCAGCACGGGGATGCACGACGTGCCAGAGGTCCAAGCGCTGCTCGAAGAAGAAGGCTTTACCCACGTCACCTCGCACTACCTTAGCCCGGCCCCGCGGGGAGCCAAGCGCCCGCCGCCCGATCACGTCGAAGCCGCCATGTGCAAGAACATAGACCAGCTCCAGCCTTATCGTTATCCAAACGGCTTGCTGGAGATCGCGCCCATGGCTTTGACCGATATCGCGGCGTTTAGAGTGCTTGATCTGGACCGCTGGGAGTACGTCAGGTTGCTCAAGACTGCAATTGACCACGCCCACGCGAATCGCTACATACTGAGCCTTGCCTTCCACCCGCCCGCTATGGCCGCGCGCGACCCTCACTGCGACGTACTCGACACCGTAATCCGCTATGCGCTCGAGAAGCCCGGCGGCTGTTGGATCGCGACGAACAGCGAGATTGCGGCGCATTTGGGTGCCGCGTGACTAAGATTCCTGGCGGGCGGCACTAGACCGGGCTGAAATAGAAGCTGGCACGTGCCCGGTTAAATGTGACCCTCGCGCCTAATCTCCAGCTAAGACCTGAAGAGTGCGTAGGACGTAAGCGTCCCACCATTGCCTTGGTTGCCCTGCCGCTCGTCTCATTGACGAGAGACCGATTGGCTTGCTAGACTGAGCAAGGAATGCACCCCGCATGGTGGCTGTAGCTCAACAGGTTAGAGCTCTGGACTGTGGCTCCAGCGGTTGGGGGTTCGAGTCCCCTCAGCCACCCCCCTCATGTTTTTTCCGTAACTCCCGGCCAATGGTGGCACTTTGAGGCCATCGGAGGCTGGAGATCTTTTATTTCCCTTTGCTTTCACTTCCCTGGATTCTGTTTGACTGTCAGGTAGCGCGCTCCAATAGCACTCACTATTAGCAATGAAAGGCTCGGGGTATTGATTCCTGCGACTGATCCGAAAGTAGACTACAAAGCACTAGTGCGGAAAGCATATGACTCCTGCGCGGCCGCCTATGCCGAATCCCGCATGGCTGAGCCGGGAAACGAAATTCGCGGGCTGTCAGATAGGCTGAACGACGGCGACGCGGTGCTTGACATCGGTTGCGGCGCCGGGGTCCCCATCGCAAAGTCCCTCGCCGCACGCTACCGCGTCACCGGCGTGGACGTCTCCCCTGAGATGATCCAGCGGGCACAGCAGAATGTGCCTGCCGGCAACTTCAAGTGTGCTGACATCATGTCGATTAAATTGCCTCCAGCCAGCTTCGACGCAGTGATAGCCTTCTATGCCATTTTCCACATTCCCAGAGAAGAGCACCCAGACCTATTTCGTAGGATCCACCGGTGGCTCAAGCCAGGCGGATACCTGCTCTGTACTTTGAGTCACTACAGCGAGGAAGGCTACACGGAGGACAACTTCTTTGGGGAGACGATGTATTGGAGCAACTTTAACCTTGCGGAGTACAGAGAGATTCTGACTGAAGCGGGGTTCGTGCCGGTTGAGACAGAGTCAACGGGTTCAGGTTACGAAAATGCAGCCCTGGAAGCGAGCGAAGACCACCCTTTGGTCCTTGCGCGAAAGCGGTAGTTCGCGTGAGTTAACCCTGCTCTTCCTAACGCAACGCACGTAGTTTGACAGACAGATTGACTTGTGCGTTTTGACTGCTTGACAGAGTGCCTTGGAGAGACTAGAATCCCGCTAGCTTTCAGCAGCCTGCGTAGTCAGGAAATGGTCGGCTGAATTCTGAGTAGTTTTGGGCAATGTGCTGAGCCATTAGGGAGGTTCCGGTCATGGCCAACTATGATGAGTTGAAGAGGCGCTTGGAATCTGGGGAAGTGGTCGTCTTGGACGGGGCAATTGGGACTGAACTCCAGGCGATGGGCGTACCCATGGATCCCGCTTCGTGGTGCGGTCCCGGGAGCTATACCCATCCAGCAACCGTGCGGCAGATGCACGAGCGTTACATCCGGGCAGGCGCTGACATCATAACCACCAACACATTCAACACGCTACGTCCCGCGTTGGAGGCATCCGGATTCGGTGAAATGGTGCGAGAGATTAACATTCGCGCTGTGGATTCAGCGCTGGAGGCTAGGGACCGGGTTGCTGGCGACAGGCCCGTGTACATTGCCGGCTCTATCTCCTGCCGCACTCCAATTCGAGACCGAAAGACCGGGACGCTTTTGGGTGGAACCGGCTATGGTTACGGGGCCAGCCTCTCAGTGGCAGAGTTGAGATTCCACGCCAAAGAGCAAGCCGATATCCTGGCCGAATCGGGTGTGGACTTTTTCCTGATCGAAAACTTGTGGTCCGACAACGAATCCAGGGCAATTGCCGCTGAGGCGGCAAAGAGCACGGGACTGCCGGTATGGGTAGCGTTTACGGCATCTATAGCGCCCGACGGTCAGACGGTCAGGATGGACTTTGCCGATGATCGCAATTACAGCATTGGCATAGGAATGCCGATGTGGACTTCCACTTGGCGGCCGGTTGACAATGAAATGACATTGGCTCAGGCCGTCAGCGAGATTGCCCAGGTGGGGCCCGATGTTCTTGGCGTGTTTCATAGCAGAATAAGCGATACCACCAAGGCGCTGCAGGTCGTCACCGATCAATGGCCCGGCCCTGTCTTGGCATACCCGGATGCGGGTAGAGAAGACTACCTCAGCACCTGGCAGGACAGCAACCTCGACAACGAAGAGTCCGCTGGGCAGTTAACGGACGAGGCCACGAAGTGGGTCGATATGGGTGTCCAAGTAATTGGCACGTGCTGTGGATTTGGCGCCGAATACGTTAAGGCCTTGCATGGCGTTCTGCCGGACCGGATTCCCGCTCCGCGAGAAGTCGCGTAGGCTGCTCAGGGCAGAATTTGCTCGTTATTGCATTCACTTGACGTAAAGCATGCTTCCGAATCATTGGGAAAGGTCTTGTATGGAAACCAAATCACTGGTGATTGTGGGCGCTGGAGCAGCCGGGACAGCCGCTGCCATTGAAGCGGCCCGGACGGGAGTACAGGTCACGCTCATCGACGAGAATCCCATTGGCGCCTCCATGATGGGATTGGATGTTCCTCAATTCTTCGGCAAACGCACAATGGACGCGCTGCGCAATAGGGCTGAGATGTTGGAGCGGGTGGCTGCGACCAGCGACTCGCTGGCGGAGGCAAAGGCAGCGGGAGTCGACGTTCAGCTTGGGACGTGTGTCTGGGGGGCATTCCGCAATACCGAGACCAGTAGACAGCTTGACGGCCCGCAGCTCGGTCTCGCCGATGACACGCAGTCGTGGATGATAAAATTCGACAGACTCATTGTGGCGGCCGGTTCCCGGGACGTGGGCATGTCCTTTGCCGGGTCTGATCTGGCTGGAGCAATGGGCGCCAACGGCGCCTGCTCGCTGATGAGCCGCTACCAGGCGTTGGCCTCGCGGCGCATGGTGGTGTTGGGTTCTGGAAACCTGGGTCTCAGCACTGCCAGGATGGCGTTGGATTGTGGGATTGAGGTTACCGCAATTGTGGACGTGTCCTCCTCCGCACGCGGCGACGAGACCCTCTTGGCGGGGTTGCAGGAAGAGGGCGTAGAGCTATACACCTCCCACACGGTTAAGGAAGCCGCCGGTAATGATGCTGGCATAGAGTCTGTCGTGCTGGTTGAGATCGACGGCAATTGCGAGCCGGTTGCCGGATCTGAAAAGACTATTGCCGCTGATACCGTGTGCCTCGCTATTGGCTTGGCGCCGAGCGTAGAGCTCCTTAGCCTCCTGGGCTGTGACCTTACCTTTAAGTCTGAGCTCGGCGGGTATGTGCCGGACTGCGACGATTGGATGCGGACCAGCGTCGATACGGTGTTCGTCGCGGGCGACGTGGCCGGTTTCCACGACGACATGATTTCAGATCCTGAGATTGCGCGAAATCAAGGCCGCCTCGCTGGCATCGCCGCCGCCGAGTCGCTGGGTGCGATCGACAATGCGCAGGCCCTCGTCCGGCGCGCTGAGATCCAGGCCGAGGACGCTACCGCAGCGCCGACTGAGGTCCACACAGATTGGAAGCAGTGGCTGCAGTCCTTTGTCAACGCCGGTGGTCCGGATGTACTTGCGTGTCCGTGTGAGGAGGTCACATGCGCTGAGCTCATAGACCTGCAGCCTCCGCGGTATTTGGAGTGGCGGTCGGAGCGGATGAGCCGTCGCAGCCTGCAGACGCAGGTGAAGGATGGTCCGGTTGATCCGGACCAAGTGAGGCGCCTGACTCGGGCGGGGATGGGCCACTGCCAGGGCAGGCGTTGCCTCGAGCAAGTTTCACTTCTGCTTACCGCAGAGTCTGGTACCGATATAGCAGAATTGCCGCAAATGTCTATTCGGCCGCCCGTGCGACCTCTGCCGTTGAGTGTCATGTGGCCGCACGATGAAACGGAGCAGATGCGCGAGAATTGGGTCAAGTGGTTCGTTCCCGTGAGTAGAGTGTTGGGGTAGGCAATGATCATTGGATCAGCGGAGTGTCAGTATGCCTAATATCAGAGCAGACGTAGTCGTCATTGGTGGTGGCATTTTGGGCCTCAGCACAGCCTATTTTCTGGCCAAGGCGGGCAAGGATGTCGTCGTCGTCGAGAAAGGAATCGTTGGAGCCGAGGCTTCCTCGCGCAATGGCGGGATGATTAGCGAGCGAACTGATGAGCCGGCCTTGGTGCCGTTGGCGGTGGAATCTGTGAAATGGTGGGCGACCCTGGACGATGAGCTGGGCTATCCCACCGAGTTTCAGCAGAAAGGTAGGCTCCAAGTTGCCGTTTCAGAAGAGGAGATGGAACGCTACTTGACCGAGCGTGAGGTGGGGGAGCGATTTGGCGTACGCGTCGACGTGTTGGACCGGAGCGAAATTCAGGACATGGTCCCTGATGTTACCGATAGGTCGCTCGGCGGGATCTTTTTCCCCAAAGGCGGTCACGCCAACCCTCAGCGGTCGGTACAGGCGTTTGCCTGGGCTTTTCAAGACCGGGGTGGCAAGCTCTACCAGCATACTGCCGCCACGGGCTTCAAGCTCGCTGCCGGGAGAGTCGCGGCGGTTGAGACGGCTGCCGGCGTGATTGAGGCCGACACGGTGGTCTGTGCTGCCGGGCCACAGACTGCACTATTTCTAGAGATGATGGGCGTTCGCGTTCCGCTTGCGACGGCAAGGGCAGAGATTATTGCCACTGCCCCCTTAGAACCACTCTTTCAATGCGCCCTGGTGGGCAACGGGCTCTACGGGCGCCAGGCCAAGAAGGGTAATCTGCTCTACGGTGGCGGACCCCACGAGTGGATCGATGTGGACTTGACCAGCGATCCCAGCAAACCCAACACTCCCCTCATACGCAACATCGCCAGGCGGCTTGCAGACTTGCTGCCAGGGGTGGCGGACGTGCCGGTAATCCGGAGTTGGGCCGGAGTGATAGAACAGGCACCGGACTCCCTGCCAATCATTGACGTCCTGGACCGGCCGAGCAATTTTGTGTTTGTCTCCGCATCGGCTCATGGATTCGCCATCGCAGGCTCCACGGGCAGGGTCGTAAGCGAATTGGTGCTCCACGGTGAGTCCAGTGTTGACATTAGTGGACTGCGAATGGACAGGTTTGGCGATGTTGCGCCGGACTGGCGGGAAGAACTCGGTTGGATGCCGGTTCCTGCTAGAGCCTGATTCTTGCCCGCGTCATCAGAGTGCAGCCCTGATCTTCTGGGCGCCTACTCGGTGTACCCGGCCTACCCCAATACCGGCCAGGCATGATTCGCTTTGCCATTTCATTGCCAAGGACGGCAGACCAGACACGGGCGACAAGCCAGGTAAACCTCTCTCGGCCCTAAGCTGCCCATAGGGAGGTCTGACTTCCAAGCGTAAGGACTAGACCGGGACACACTATTGAGGTTCTCAGAAGCCATTTGGAAGTGCTGTGAGGAAGCAATGAAAGACGCCGAAGGCTATCACATAAGGCCCGCAAAGATCTCTGATGTTCAGTCCGTTTTGGAACTCTCGCGACTCTGGGCTGAAGAAGGCTGCACGAACGGCTATGTTGCGTGTGCGGCTGAGCATGTTCAGCCCTGGCTCGACGGGGGTTACTTCTTTGTTGGCGAGTACCAGCATGACATCATCGCGTACGCTGCGGGTGTCGTGAAACTTGGGTAAGGCGCAATTTTCGAGCTGGAGGGTGAGATGTACTTGAATGTTGATGAGGTCTTTGTGCAGGCCGACCACCGCAATAGTGGCGTTGGCACAGATCTCATGCATGCCCTCTTGGAAAGGGCGGAATTGAATGGTGTTGTACGCTCGCTGGTTGGCTCGAACAATGTGGACTGGTTGTCCACATTTCGCTTCTATGAGTGGCACGGCTATAAAATGTTCGCAATTCAGATGTGTAAGTAATCGCAACACTGATCGAACAATCCAGCCAAGACACCATCTTTGCGAGCGCCGCTCAATGCTCGTTTGTTCTTCCCAGTGTCGTGGGAATCGCTGCCGTCCGCCGGACGACTGCTTGCTGTGGTGGGCACCGTTGACATCATCATTGATTTAGAGGAGCAAGCCGGTGAAGGCATCAATTCGGTTTGATCTGGACTACACTGTTGGTGAGATTGACCCGCGTATCTTCAGCGGGTTCCTTGAACACTTGGGTAGGGCGGTGTACGAGGGGGTTTTCGATCCGGAGAGTCCGCTCAGCGATGCAAATGGATTCCGTACAGACGTGGCGGCTGCGCTGCGAAAGCTAGCCATGCCATTCGTCCGCTATCCCGGCGGCAACTTTGTGAGCAACTACGATTGGCGCGATGGTGTGGGACCGCAAGGCGAGCGTCCCGTACGGCCGGACTTCGCGTGGCGGAGCATCGAGCCAAACACGTTTGGCGTTGATGAATTTGTGCGCTGGTGCCGCTGGATGGGTATAGAGCCAATGATGGCGGTAAATCTCGGCACGTTGGGACCCCGGGATGCGGCAGAATTGGTCGAGTATTGCAACCTACCGGGGGGTACGCATCATTCTAATGCACGACGCGAGAATGGCAGCGCCGACCCCCATGGCGTAAAGCTCTGGTGTCTCGGCAATGAGATGGACGGTCCCTGGCAGGCGGGGCACTGCTCGGCTGTCGAATACGCGGGTAAGGCGCAGCAGGCTGCCCGGCTCATGCGAGGCATCGACCCCACTATAGAGCTTGTGGCGTGCGGCACCTCAGGGCGTTACATGGACACGTACCTGGAATGGGATCGCATCGTACTGGAATCCTGCTGGGACGACATTGAATACATTTCCGCCCACCGGTATAGCCGGAATTATGAGGATGACTGCGCGTGGTTCCTGGCCGAGGGCGTGGAGATAGACCGAATATTGGATGACTATGCCGGTCTGCTCGCATTCGTGCGCGGCGTCAAGAAGAGCGAAAAGCGGGTCTACCTTGCTTTCGACGAGTGGAATGTCTGGTATAAGGACCGTCAGGGAGACGGAGCCTGGAGCCATGCGCCCCACTTGCTCGAAGAGGTCTACAACCTTGAGGATGCGCTGGTTTGCGCCCAATTCTTGAATAGCTTCCTGCGCCACGCCGACACTGTGAAGATCGCCTGCCTTGCCCAAATCGTAAATGTCATAGCGCCCATTTTGACAAAGCCCGACGGTTTGCTCATTCAGAGCATCTTCTATCCGTTCCAGCTCTTTTCTCGGCACGCTCGGGGCGTGTCGCTCACGCCAATCGTGGACGGTCCGACGTATGTTGCCGGCGCCAGGGGTGAGGTTCCGACGTTGGACGTCTCGGCAAGCCATGACCCTGCAAGAAACAGAATCACGATATTCATTGTCAACAGAAGCCGCCAAGAGGATATTGATGTCGCGATATCACTTGGAGGTCTTCGCGTAGATCCGATTCTCAAAACCACTGTTCTTACCGGCAACGACCCCAAAGCACACAACTCGTGGGAAGAGTCGGATGTGATCAGACCGACGGCAGGGAGCGCGGCCGTGAACGCCGACGGAGAGGTGCGGCTAGCTGTGCCGCCGCTCGGGCTGTCCGTTGTCAGCGTACAACCCAACTAGCAACATTAGCCCCCGGAAAGTAGACGCTACAGGATTTAGGTAACTGGCATTGACGCTTTCAGTGGTGTTTCTCAAGTTAACCTGATGGGTTGCTGTGTGCATTAGCGCGGAATGCAAAGTCCTGTCTATTCCTTTGCCTCGCTGAAGCGACTACTCCTGATACCATGACGCCTGTTTGTTGTACAGATCTGCGTACGTGCCGCCCAGTGCCATGAGTTGCGCATGGCTTCCTTCTTCTACGATCGAACCTTCTCCCAGCACGACAATCCGATCCGCCATTCTAACAGTAGAGAAGCGGTGGCTAATCAGGATTGTGCTGCGGCCTTGCGTGAGCTCACTGAACCTCTGGTAGACTTCGTATTCTGCCTGCACGTCGAGCGCGGCCGTGGGCTCGTCCAGGACGAGTATCTGGGCATCGCGAAAGAAGGCGCGGGCCAGTGCGAGCTTTTGCCACTCACCGATCGATAGCTCGGAGCCCTCCGCAAATTCCCTGCCAAGCTGGCTGTCGTAGCCCTTTGGCAGTCGGGCAATTACCTCATCGGCGCCGCCCTGTGCGGCGGCCCGCACAATCGCCGGGTGATCTTGCATCCGGTCCAAGTTGGCGACGCCAATGTTTTCCGCTGCGGTTAGGTGGAACTGGGCATAGTCTTGAAAAACCGCGGTGATGTTTTGTCGGAGATTGGTCAGGTCGTAATCGCGTAAGTCCACGCCATCCAAGAACACGCCGCCGTGCGTAGGATCGTACAGTCGACACAGCAGCTTGACCAGGGTCGTCTTGCCGGCGCCATTGTGGCCCACCAGCGCGATACTCTCACCCGGCCCCACGCGAAAGCTCACGTCATTCAACACCGTCCGTTGTGTTCCGGGATACGCGAACGAGACATTTCTTAATTCCAATCCATTGCGCAAGTTCCCAGGTACGCGCCTGCCACTATCCTTATTTACTGCCATTGGGGGTTCCAAGTCCAGAAAACCAAGCAGGTGAGATACATGGAGCTGACATGTATGCAACGTGCCGGCAAGCTGGAGCAGCCAATAGAAGCTCTGCTGCACTAGGAAGATGATCCCAACATAGAGGACAAGGTCGCCGGCGCCTATTTCTCCGAGGGCTGCCCGCCACACCGTGTATACGAGAACTGCTCCAGCCGTTAGCGGCGATGTTAAGGTGAGTAACGTCACTATTCTTGCTTGACGGCGGCGGAAACTCTCTACAAGCGCGAACGATTGTTGAAACACGTCACGGTAAGAATTGATGAAGAACTCGCCGAGACCGAACAGGCGCACTTCCTTGGCGGCGTCCTGGGTGGTGAGCACTTGCGCAATGTAGGCCAGCCGGCGCTGATAGGGCGCCTGCGAGCGAAACACGGTGGTGCTCTCTGCACCTAGTTTCAAGCGCGCAATATACGAGGGTATGGTGGCGACAAACACCAAGACCGCCGCAAGTGGGTGGAGCAGGGAGAGTGAACCAAAAAGCGTCAGCACTACGACAATGTACGAAAGCGCTTGCAGCGTGTTCATGAAGAGCCGTTGCGCCCATTGGTTCGCGGCCTGGCTCGCCGTCTGCATCTTGTCATAGAATTCAGGAGATTCAAACAAGGAAAGGTCCTGAATCGAGACCGCCTTCGACATGAGCCGGGTTTGTAACTGGAACTGCAAGCGATCGAGCTGCCCCGGTGTGACAATCTCGTATGCCCACGATGCGAGATAGCTACTCATGCGGAACGCAACGAGCAGCAGCGCCACGACAAGCGCCGTTTGCACCTGTTGAGCGACGACTGCATCAACCAGGAATTTCATGAACCAGACGCTAAGCGGTTCGAGTAGGTGTTGCAAGAGGGAGATTATGAGCATTACGGCTGTATGCCAGGGTGCGGCCCCGGCAAACAGCCGCATGCTGCGCGCGATCAAGCCATACTCACCGAGGAGGACCTTCAGCTTTTCGATGCCGACTTTCATCATGTGTTTTTGCCTTGCCAAGAAGACTCGCGGACGTCATTCTCAGGACGAAATAGAAAGCAAGTCTGTTGGCTCTGCGCACGGCCAGGGCGCATGAGTTTGGAACATTCAACCTGTCCTAAGCATCGCATGAATTGACAGTCCTGCGCTCATTGCACCTGCCGGTTGGAGTACACTGCTTGCCAATACCCTTCTCCCCATGATACAGATGAGGAGCGCAATTGCGGGTACCGGCGAGCGTGAGGAAACTATGGCAAGACAAATTCGCATACGCTGCGGCGAAGTCAAAGTTGCGGCAAGCTTGAATGACTCAGCGTCTGCCAACGCAATTTGGGATGCGCTGCCAATCGCAGGCACCGCGAACGTCTGGGGAGATGAGATTTACTTTCGCATTCCGGTGGAGCTCGCGGAAGATGACGCTCAGGAAGTGGTTGCATTGGGCGATCTCGGTTACTGGCCGCCGGGAAGCGCGTTTTGCATCTTCTTTGGGTCTACCCCGATGAGCCGCGGCAACGAAATTCGCCCCGCCTCACCCGTAAACGTGTTTGGGCGCGTCGACGGTGATCCGACCGTCTTCAAGCGCGTGGCCGGTGGCACGCACTTGACAATCGAAGAGCTAGATTAGATCCACAATTTCCATGGTCCATAAGCAAATTGGTTCAAGGAGAACGAGCAATGGCGTACGCATTGGAAGACGAGTTTGGTGACATCATCGGCAAGGCACGGCGGGGACTGGGTCTGAGCGCGTCCGACGTGGCGGTGCAGGTTGGAGTGAGCGTAGACGACCTTCAAAAGATGGAAAGCTACGCACTCACGCCCGAGCAAGCGGTGATTGACCGCCTGGCCTCCGTATTGGGTTTGCAGAACGCCCGCTTGGGGTCAATCGCGCGTGAGGAGTGGGAACCGGCCCAGCGTGACTTGGTGGCGGGTGAGGACATCGAAATTAAGCACTTCCTCGTCGAAGAATTCAATGCGAACGTTTACTTGCTCGTCAACCGTGGCACGCAGACCGCCCTGCTCGTGGATGCCGGCGGACTAGGTGATGAGGTGGTGCAGTATGTTCGTCAAAGCGGCGTGCGCTTGCTTGCAATCTTGATTACCCACGGACATAGCGACCATACGAATGCAGTAGACATAATCCGTCAGCAGACCGACGCGGACGCATACGTGCATGATGCCGACGTGGCTATCAATCGGAGCAAGTTGGGAGAGGGCCCACAGTTGTTGCAGGGGAACGAAACCCTGGAGCTTGAAGGATTCACAGTGCGAGTTGTGCCCACTCCGGGCCACACAGCGGGGAGCGTCACGTATCTCGTGGAGGATGTGGCGTTCACCGGCGACACACTATTCGCCGGTTCCATGGGGCGCTGCAACTTGGAGTACTCCAACATGCTTCAGTCTATACGCGAAGAGATTCTCACTCTACCGCCTGCAACCAAGCTCCTGCCCGGGCACGGGCCGGCGTCGACGGCGCAAGAAGAGCGTTTGCACAATCCCTTCTTTGACTGAGCTGCGCCGGGCGTCCAGGGAGGCTGCTCCTAGGGTAAGAAATTCTCGTTCACGGCACTCATCTTCCTCAAGGGGCAAGAAGCTAAGTCGCTACGACTTCAATTCGACACAATGCGCTTGGGATTCTAGTTCTGCAGTCGCTTTTGGCACGAGCACATTTCCTGCCTTTGGGACTAATCTGAACCCCGCAGGGAGTGATGTCGCTCCAGGCAGAGAGCCTTTGCTACTCTATTGATCGCAGGCAGTGTACGCAAAGTTCGCAGTGCGCGCCTATGGTGTTGTTCATTGTGGGGGCGCGAATTGCCTGCAGGCCAGGCAGTGTTGAGTACTGCTGACCACTTCACCAAGAGCGGAATCCTTGGGCGAGCATCGCCAAGACCATAGGACGATTCGGTGCGTTCAGTTTCTCATCGAGCATGCGAGAGTCAGGGTCTCGTGCTTCTTCTTGGCAATGTAGGCTTGCGTACAAAACACCATGAGTGGGCGTGGTATGCTCACATTAGGTAGACGATTAGGGTATGGGTTTGTAGAGTTCTTTCTACCGAACCGGATTGAAAGAAGCTATGCGAAGTCTTCGCTCGTCTTTTCCAACCTCCAGCGTCCAACCGGACAGTGCGCTTGGGCTATACAATCGCACCCTCTCCTGTATCTCTAAAATCGAGATATTTGCCGACCTCTTGCCGCATGAGATCAGCGAGATTGACCATGCGAGTGCGACCACACGCGTAAGCAAGGGAAGCGTCATCTATGCGCCGGACGAGAGCCGGGAAATGCTCTTTCTTATCAAGGAGGGGCGCGTCCAGCTCTACCGCATTTCTCTTGAGGGCCGCAAGCTCGTGCTCGCGATGTTAGGCCCGGATACATTCTTTGGCGAAATGCCGCTGTTTGGGCAAGCCATGGGGGAGTCGGTTGCGCAGGCAGTGGACGACGTATCGCTGTGTACGCTAGGTCGCGCCGAAGTGGAGCGCATCTTGGTCACCTATCCCCGCATTGGCTTGCGCCTTATCCAAGTACTCAATGAGCGTCTTCAGGAAGCCGAGGAACGTCTGCACGAAAGTGCCTTCATGACCATGCCTGCCCGCACGGCAGCGCTGCTGTTGCGGCTGTCTGAGGGTGCCGATGAGGTGCGCGGTCTTACGCATCAGGACTTGGCCGACATGCTTGGGGTCTACCGCGAAACGGTCACGGCAACGCTGGATAAATTGAAACAGGAAGCCCTGCTCGATATCGGCCGCAAGCGTATTACGTTTACTGATCGAGCGGCGCTTGAGGAATTGGTGCAGGGCGCACGTTCATTATCACAAGGAGAGGAATTCTAGTGAAAGAGGCTACGGGCAAACTGATGAATCGCCGCAACGTCCTTTTGGCAATTGGCACCGCGACTGTTGGTCTGGCGGCGGTGGCGGCTTGTGGTCGGATGCCGGAGGAAACCGCTGTTGAGCCAACCCCTACTGCTGTTACTCCGGAAGCTGAAGCCGTCCAGCCATCACCGACCCCGGACCTTGGCAGCGACATTAGGTTTTCCACGTTTGGGTGGAAGACGGATTTTTCGAAACATAGCGTGCCTTTGAGCGACATAATCTCGGGTGGACCCGGGAAAGACGGCATCCCTCCGATTGACGAGCCCGTATTCATCTCTTCCGGGGAGGCGGCAGAGCTCCTGGGAGACCGCAAACCGGTCGTGGCGGTTGAAATCGACGGTGAGGCAAAGGCGTATCCAATCGAAATCCTCATGTGGCACGAGATTGTAAACGACACAATTGCCGATGTGCCGGTGACGGTGACCTTCTGCCCGCTCTGCAATACCGCCATTGCCTTCGACCGGCGCCTCGATGGCACCACGTACGACTTCGGTGTGAGCGGCAACTTACGGTACAGCGACCTTATCATGTACGATCGCCAGACCGAGAGCTGGTGGCAGCAGATCACGGGAACTGCGATTGTCGGTGAGTTGACCGGTAAGAAATTGACCGCAATTCCGGCGGCGATTGTCTCATTTGCCGACTTTCGCAGCACCCATCCGCAAGGCGTCGTGCTTTCGCGCGAGACCGGGATTTCCCGCCCGTATGGCAGAAATCCCTATCCCGGCTATGACGACATATCGCGCTCGCCCTTCCTCTTTTTCGAGCCGGTAGACGGACGCTTGCCAGCCATGGAGAGAGTTGTCACGGTGACTATCAACGGCGAAGACGCCGCCTACCCATTTAGCGTGCTGGCAGAACAGAGTGTGGTGGAAGACACCGTCGGCGGAGACCCGATAGTGATCTTCTTCCAACCAGGCACGGAGTCCCCCTTCGCGCAGGGCGCGGACATTGGCGCCGGCGGCGTCTTCACGCCCACTCTTGACGGCCAGAATCTGAAGTTCACCGTAAACGATGCGGGCCAGATTGTGGATACGGAGACCCAGTCGCAATGGAATGTCTTAGGCCGCGCCATAGCTGGTCCGCTTAGCGGCAAGCAGCTCCAGTCGGTTGTAAACGGCAATCACTTTTGGTTCGCCTGGGCAGTCTTCAAGCCCGATACCCGGGTTTTTGGTCTCTAGGAATAGAGAGCGCCGGTTACTCTTGCTACAGCCAGCGGTGGTGTCCCGCCGCTGGCTGTAGCTTTCTCTTCGGCCACGAAGGGGGAATGTGCATTTAGGCTATGTGTCGGCGGTCCCAAAGCGTGTGGGATCCCAGTGCGCTACCGAGCGAGCGGTCCCGCCACTGGTAATGAGATCGCAGATGATCTCGGCGGAAATAGGCGCTTGTTGGATGCCCAGCTTGTAGTGGCCCACGGCGTAGTAATAGCAGTCGACGGCGGAGCGTCCCACGAGCGGATAGCCGTCCGGATTTGCGGGGCGGAATCCCGTCCATAGCTCTTCAATTGCGGCATCGGCGAGTTTCGGTATCGCCTGAATTGCGGCATGGAGCATGCCCTGAACTCCGCCGGCGGTATTACGCCGATCATAGCCCGCTCGTTCGGTCGTGGCTCCCAGGAGCACACGACCGCTCTTGCGCGGAATAATGATGTACTGCGGCAGGTTGATGAGGTGCGTGAGTGCGACTGACTCCGTCCACAACGCGAGCATCTGGCCGCGCTCCGGCAACACGGGAATGAGTTCCGGCGCTCCCCGCAATGTGCCACCCCAACTGCCGGTTGCATTGACGACTATGTCTGCGTTGAATTCCTGAGTCCCGGTATGCACGCCGGTCACCTTGCCGCCGGTAACCTGCAAGGTATGGACGTCACACCCCGTGAATATCTCCACGCCTGCGTTGCGCGCGCCTATCTCCAGAGCACGCAGGAGTCGCCGGTTTTCAATGTTCGCGCATGAAGTCACCATGCCGAGAGTCACCGGCGCCGTGATCTCCGGTTGCCGCTCCTGCACGTCCGCGGGGCTGATGAATTCACAGCCAAGACCTGCGCCATCCAACTGGGGCTGCAACGCGCGCATGTTCGCTTCATCATCCGCAGTAAACGCAAGGTGCAGAGCAGGATGACGCACGGCTTCAATGTCAATGCCGGTCTCAGCGGCCAGCACAGGCGCCAGAGCCAAGAGCATTTCACTGCCTTCCACACGGAGCGCAAAGTCGGAATTGCTCTCGTAGGCATAGGGTCTGCTCATGAGCACACCAGCGGACGCCCATGAGGCTTCCTTGCCAACTTCGCTGCGTTCCAAGAGGGCCACAGTGCGGCCGGCTGCGCGAAGGGCGCGCGCAGTCATGAGACCGATGATGCCGGCCCCAACGATGACAACGTCGTATCCTCTCATTGCGCTGCCTGCTCCCTGCTGCCACCAGCTTTTGGTATGTTGTCGCCTCTGGCCTTTTATTCTACTCTACTCGCACCCGCATTCGTCTTGCCGTCAGCATGCCCTAGCTTACCTGGCCTATCGAAAAGGACGATGCCGCCTCCATAGTGAAGAAGCATGGAGCGCCGGGAACTACGCTGGCTAGAAGGTCTTTGCGATGCAAACGCTGCGGCCAGATAAATAGCCGGTTGTGGCATAATCTAACGTGCTGACGATGAAGTGTTGTCCCAAAGCACGTTGTATTCGCGTTAACGCCAAGGGTTGCCTAGATGCCGGAAAAAGTGCTCTTTGATACCGACATTGGCACTGACATTGACGACGCCGTCTGCCTCACGTACTTATTGGCGCAGCCTGCATGCGAGTTGCTCGGCATCACCACCGTAAGTGGCGAAGCAACCAGGCGCGCAATGTTGTCGAGCGCCCTGTGTGAGGTAGCCGGTAAGGATGTGCCAATCTATCCCGGCGTAGAGGATCCGCTGTTGATCGCGCAGCGGCAGCCCCAAGCGCAACAAGCGGATGCCCTTGGCGACTGGCCGCACAGGAAGGACTTTCCAGAGGGTGCCGCAGTTGATTTCTTGCGCAGGACGATCCGGGCGCATCCAGGCGAGGTTTCCCTGCTGGCGGTCGGCCCGCTCACCAACGTTGGTCTCCTCTTTCGCACCGACCCCGAGATTCCCCGCCTGCTGAAGAGTCTCGTGCTCATGTGCGGGCAGTTCTTTGGACAAGCGCCGGGGAGAGGGCACGCGGAGTGGAACGCGTCCTGCGACCCGCACGCGGCGGCCATTGTCTATCGCAGCGCAGTTGCGCGCCACCGGTCGCATGGCCTCGATGTAACGCAAAAGGTCCGTATGTCCGCCAAGGAAGTGCGTAGGCGCTTTCAAGTTCCGTTGCTCCAACCGGTGGCCGCATTCGCTGAGGTATTCTTTGAGAGGCGAGATGAGATCACCTTTCATGATCCTCTCGCCGCGACGACGATCTTTGACGACGCCATCTGTACGTTTGCTACAGGAAACGTGCAGGTTGAATTAGCGGATGCGCGGCTTGCGGGCCGCACGCATTGGGAAGCAGGTGATCCCGCCGGCCGTCATCAAGTGGCGGACACCGTTGACCCCGCTCGTTTCTTTTCACACTATTTCTCAGTTTTTAGTTAGGGAGAAGAGGCATGTTTGCAGGCAAAGTACTCGGAATCTACACCGCTCCAGCACGGAGAGAACCTATGGTCTCACAGGATGAAGTGCGTGTGGTGCCGGGCAAGGGTATCGAGGGCGATCGCTATTTCAAAGGCAATGCGACGTATTCGGATCGCCCCGGCCCGCACCGCGAAGTGACCCTCATAGAGATTGAGGCCCTGGATGCCCTCGAAAGAGAGTACGGGTATCGATTACAGCCTGATCTATCGCGCCGCAATATGCTGGTTGCCGGCGTGCCGTTAAATCACCTCATCGATCGCGAGTTTACGGTTGGCGACGTGCGCCTACGCGGCCTGCTGCTCTGCGAGCCCTGCGCGAACCTCGCGGAGACCAGCGGCCAAACCCACATCATCAACCACCTTATGCACCGCGGCGGCCTTCGCGCCGAAATCCTGACTGAAGGCGTGATCGAGGTTGGGGCCGAGATTCTGCCCGCAGACCAAGACTAGCGGCCATGGCATTGGTGGCGGCGCCCGTTGCCAATGATGACGATGTCCTGGAGGATTGAAGCACTACGCAGTCTTGTACCCGAGTGTGCCGCCGCCGTCGGCGTAGAGTTCGATGCCGGTCACGAAGGATGCTTCATCCGAGACGAGGAAGAGCGCCGCGTTGGCCATTTCCTCGGGCGATGAGATGTAGCCGAGAGGGTGCCGCGCCGCCACGCTGGCGCGCATCGCCTCCGGATCGGGCTGCAAGTCGATGAAATAATTCATGAGCGGCGTGGTAACGCTTGCCGGGCAGAGCGTGTTCGCGCGGATGCCAAACCCGGCGCAATCAAGCGCCAACGCCTTCGTGAAGGCAATCACGGCTCCCTTGGAAGTGCAATAGGCGATCGAATGGGGTTGCGCGTGCACGCCGACCATCGAAGCTATGTTTAGGATGACGCCTTTCGTCTGCTTCAAGTACGGCATGGCATATTTGCACGTCCAGAAAAGGCTTTTGACGTTGATGTTCATGATCCGGTCCCATTCGGCCTCGGTCGTCCCTTCGACGTCATTGTCGACAAAGATCGCGGCATTATTCATGAGGATATGCAGCGCGCCGAACTCAGCATGGGTCGCTTGCAACATAGCGCGCACATCGTCCTCGCGGGCCACGTCGGCCGCTATGGCGTGTGCTCTCCCTCCGTCCTGCCGGATGGCGGCGGCTACCCCTTCAGCGCCTTCCTGATTGAGGTCTACCACAGCGACGACAGCGCCTTCTGCCGCGAAGCGCCTGGCAGTTGCTTCCCCAATCCCGCTGCCACCGCCGGTTATCAGCGCTACCTTGTCCCGTAATCGCATGCTCATGCTCCTTTGCAGCTCATGTTGACGTCGCATGGCGGCTCCCGAGTGCCGCACTTCTCACGAATTCATTTCTGCAATTATAGCGAGTAGCGGCCTAATGCATGTCATCTGGGCGCGCACCGCAAAGACCTCAAATTGACGGTCGCCCTACCAGAACGTAGCATGCAGTGGGAGTTGTGCGCGCAGCGCGCGCAGGCGATCACATGTGTTCATGCGTCATTGCGACGAAATCGTCTCCCGTACGCTTTTCCAAGCCCCGCTACCTGAGATAGAGCAAGTCGCGGGTAAAAGAAACAGCCCGTGCACTTTCAAAGGGAATACTATGAGCGGCACACTGGTTGTCGGGCAATCAGGCGGATCGACCGCCACACTGAGCAACACGCTGGCAGGTGTGCTCGCAGCGGCGGCGCAGAGCAAGGCCGTGGACCGCATTTACGGCATGCGCAACGGCATTGAAGGCTTCCTGAGTGAGGAATTTATTGACATAACAGATGTCACTCCGGGACTCCTGGATGCCCTCCGCAAGACTCCCTCGGCCGCGCTTGGTTCGTGTAGGTACGCTCTCGCGGAGACGGATGCCGCGCGAGTTTCGGCGGTGTTGAAGGCGCATGACGTGCGCTACTTCATCTACATCGGCGGCAACGGGTCGGCCCTCACCGTAGAAGCGGTCGATCGCTGGGCACAGGAAGCCAACCACACCCTAGCCGCAATCGCGGTGCCAAAGACGATAGACAATGATCTGTGGGGTACCGACCATACGCCAGGCTATGGCAGTGTAGCGAGGTTTGCCGCGCTGGCTGCGATGGATGGCGGTACCGACTCCTGGGCGCTCCGGACGCACGACCAGGTGAAAGTCTTGGAGACGTTTGGGAGAAATACCGGTTGGGTGACGGCGGCAACTGCGCTTGCCAAGCGTGAAGAGGGAGATCCGCCGCATCTTATCTATGTGCCCGAACGCCCGCTGACCCAGGAACGCTTCCTGCAGGATGTGCAATCTGCCTATGACTGCTACGGCTACGTTCATGTTGCCGTGTGCGAGGGCTTGCGCCGACCGGATGGCGAGTTGCTTTTTGCCTCGGATCGCGCAGTCGACCGGGATGCGTTTGGCAGAGGACAACTGGGCGGGGTGAGTACCCTACTTGCCGAATTGGTAGCGAATGAGTTGGGACTCAAGAGCCGTACCGACAAGCCGGGCACGATGCAGCGCGCGTGTATTTCTCTCGCTTCACCGGTTGACTTGGAGGAGTCGTATCGTGTGGGTGCGGCGGCGGTTGCGGCAGCCGTAAGTGGAGCGACTGGGAAAATGGTGACCCTTGAACGCATGCCTGGGGCGGAGTACGCAGTGACGACAGGTCTCATCGCCGTCAGTGAGGTTGCGGGCAAGGAGCGACCGCTTCCTGATGCGTATCTCGATGAAGCGGGGAACTATGTGACATCTGAATACTTGGACTACGTGCGCCCTCTGATCGGCGGTCCGCTGCCCGAATACGTGAGGCTGCGCACCCCTTCCGTGCCAAAGCGTGCTTGAAACCTCATGCACTGCCGCCCATTCATCCGACGAGATTGTATGCTAATGCAGCCATCCGCAATCCCCATTAGTGATGAGGACGACATATCTTGAAGGCGCTGCAATTCTTGTCGCGGCCCGCGGCCGGCCTGCCCCGCGCCGTGCTCATTCTGAGCGCAGGGTTCTTCTTTGTATTCATGGGCGCCAGCGCCTTTCAGCAGTTTCTGATACCCTATCTGACTGACAAAGGGGTTACCAGCTCCTTTCAGGCTTCTACCGTGCTCGCGGTGGTTTACATCTCGTTCCTTGTCTGGCGCGCGGTGGTGGCGTATACGCTGTACTACCTGGGTGAGTACTGGAGTACGGTGCTGGGAGCGGCGACCTACTCGCTTTTCGCCATAGGCGCATTCGCGCTTGATCGGTATGAGCTCTTGTTGATCGCTGCCGGGCTATGGGGCTGGGGAGCGGCGGCAATGTGGATTTCAAGTACCACACAGCTCTTGGACGCCACGGCAGATACGCACTATGGGCGTGCCAGTGGCTTGCTCTACACGGCAACGACCGGTGGGCAAGCAATTGGCGTCCTCTTTTTGGGTGCCCTGATGAGTGTTGTGAATGTAGAAGTGGGCCCGCCGGTTGCGGCCGGCATTACGGCAGTTGGTGTCGCGACCTTCCTCTTCCTGCCATACCAGCACACCAGACGTGTCAAGCCGCGTTTAGCGCCCATCTTCCGGGTGCTCACGGAACCGCGAACCGGTCTGGCAGCGCTCTTTCTCTTTCTTTCATCGCTCGCATTCGGGCTGATCCTAGGCAGCTTTAGCCAGATAATCGGCGGCGGCCAGGGGCTCGGCGTGCTAGCGCTCATCACGGCAGGCTACTGGATCGTCCGCATCTTCGGCAGCTACGCCGGCGGCTTCATTGCCGACTGGCTGGGACGGGAACAGGTCTTGATCATCTCGTTCGGAGTGGCGGGTTTGGGTCTGCTCATGCCAACTTTCGTGGGTGGGGCAATTTCTATGAGCATTGCCGCGCTCGCAATGGGGTTGCTCAATAGCACCGTGCCCGTTGCCACCAATGCGATGATTGGTGATCTCACAACATTTAGCAACCGTCACTTGGCAATCGCATCGCTGTTTGTGTGGCGAGACCTCGGCGTCGGCATTGCAATTTTGACGGGAGCGGCCATCATATCGCTCATCGGCAGCGAGCAGCTCATCTTTGGGATCTTCAGCGTGGCCTTCTTGATTGCAGCCGGATTTGCCTACTGGCTCAAGGACCAGCCGATTGTGAAGATGACGTAACCATTCGGCGTGGATAGGGCTGGGCCAATCGTCCGCTCGAGCTGCAACGCAGCGCCCGCATTTCACTTTGTCGGGCGCTACCGTGCCTTAAGCGAAGACAGAATGGCTCGCATCGGGCCATTCTGTCAATAGACTATCTTTGTTGAATGTCAGTGCACTTGGAGGGTCTTGCCTACGACCCAAGCGGAGGAACTACTCCTTCTTGGTCGAAGACGCCTTGCTCTCCCCACCGGAATCCGTCTTGGCAGTACCCGCAGCTTTGGATTCCGCCGAATCCTTTGAGTTCTTGGCCGGGGCTTCTTTGGGTTTGGTGCTTCCATTCTGTTCGCTGCGGACGTTGCTATCACTAGGGCGATTGTCGGTAACGTACCAACCGCTCCCCTTAAAGATCACGCTCGCAGGATGGAACACTTTGTGCACCGATCCATCGCATTCCGGGCAATTCGTTACCGGAGGATCGCTGAACCGCTGTTGCCGTTCAAATCGATGGCTACAATCATCACATTCATATTCATACAACGGCATCGAAGTCACATACCTCCACAATTGATCCTGGAATGACCGCTGTCGATCAAGTCCTGTTGGCAGAGATCCGCCAAGAACTGAATGCCGGATCGTTTCGACAAAGGCTTCCGGCATTGCTAAGTCTAGACAGTTGTCAGGCGAGGCGCATCCCCACCTCGCAATGTAAGTACCGAGCTTTCCGTGCTGCTAGTCGAGACGCATAGGCGTCCTAGCTGAAATCCTTTCCCAAGTATACCATCCAAACTGAAACGCAGTATTTGGGTGTCAAGAGGCTTCCGGAAGGTGCAGGACCAGAGTCTCGAGGGCAAGACGGACATTGACGTTAGCTCGTATCCATTCGCGGGCCTCATTGATACGCTTGATTGCGGTTGAGACGTCCTGAAGAGGAATGTCGAAACCAACCTCACTGCCAAATGCGCTGCTGTCTCCATCCAATCCATCCTGCACGCCTAACTGATGCAAGAGATATGAACGCCACCACTCGCACCAGAGATCGAATAGGCGGTCGACGTCCGAGACCTCATCCAACAATTCTTCCACCAGGGCGGTGCGCGCCGCACGGTTGGCTTGGAGCATGCGGACGAGCGCTTGAACCAATGCCTCTTCCTGCTCGCGTAGTTCCGGGCGCATACTTGCATCGATCGCCCAACCAAGCCGGCCCAGGCTTGCCGCGGCCAGGAATGCGGCACTTTCTTGCGGAACGCCACGCTGCTCCAGCGCAGTTTGTACGCGCCGGCGGGGGAGTGCCGTAAGGCGCAAGACTTGGCAGCGAGAAAGCAGAGTCTGCGGTAGCAGGTGCATGGACACTGCCGTGAGGATCAAGGTATTGTGCGCAGGCGGTTCTTCTAGGGTCTTTAGAAGACGCTGGCTCGCTTCAGGCTGCAAGAGATGCGCATCGAGGATGAGCGAAACACGTTGCGGCGCCTGATATGGGCGGAGGGATACCGCTCTCTGCAAGGCTGCAACTTGATCCATGCGTATCGATTTGCGGCCTTCTTCCAATTGCACGAGGTGAAAGTCCGGGTGTTGGTGGCGCAAAATCCCTTTACAGTCTCTACACTCCCAGCAGGGATCGTTTGGTTGCCTGCTACAGAGGAGTGCAGCAGTAAGGTCGAGAGCGAGGGATTTTTTTCCTACAGATTCCGGTCCGGCAAAGAGAACGGCATGTCCCAGTGACCGTTGCGCAATTGCGCGTTGCAGGAATCGCTGAACTCGTTCGTGTCCAACCGTTTGCCACATGCATAGCCTCAGCTAGGTGCAGTGAATTTCTGCAATTGAGTCCGCCCAACCTGCTGTTCTCTGAGACTCCTGAACATAACCATTCAGAATCTCTTCATAGGCCTTCGCATTATACGTGCCTTCAGGACCCCAGAGGGCTTGCCAAAACGCCGCTTCGGTGCGCAGACCATCTGAAACGAGCTGCCTACATGTTGCGCGGGTATTCTCCAAAGGCACGGGCGCAAGGGAATGTGCTCTTAGGTATGTAGCTAAGTGAGCGAGCACTGCCGCGATGGCCTCGTAGCGTGCCTCCCGGAGGGCAGGGTGCAGGTAGATGAGGACCCAATTACCCACGCGTACTGCCGCAGTGTCCAACAGATCCGGCGAATAGCCAATTATGGCGTTGTCGAGATGGGGCACCAAGTGGGCCGTAGCCCCGTGTTGGGAGAGTAGATTGCGTATATCGGCACGCAACGTGTCGTCAAACGTATAGGACGGATTAGGCAATGGGCGGAATGCTTCCATGGGGATAAGATTGGCTTCTTTGTAAATGTCACCGGCAAACACTTGCGTCACCGTGCCGGGC
Source organism: Chloroflexota bacterium (assembly GCA_965207135.1). Classification (GTDB taxonomy): domain Bacteria; phylum Chloroflexota; class UBA11872; order VXOZ01; family VXOZ01; genus VXOZ01. The sequence continues at coordinate 1,528,506 of OZ242272.1, forward strand.
ACAGGGAGGCCAGGTACTGCTTCGACCCAGCGCTGAAAGGCAGTCCGTTGGAAGTGCTGGATGACAAAGGGGCCAATGCGCTCCGGCCGGGACATGGGCAGCCCATACAGTAAAATTGATAGTTCTATGTTCCCGGGATCCAGCGGATTCTGCAAGAACCGTTCAGAGATTCCTCGATCGGTTAGCCAGGAGAGACGAATCGCGCGAGACTCCGCAAAGCTAGAGCCGCCGTCATCCTTGATTGCTCTCGGAATGCCCCGGTCGTACAGCCATTGCTCCAGCCCCTCGTTATCAAGCAATTCGAATACATTGGCAAGCGAAATCTGGTCGGTTGCCTTATGCCACACCAGCAGGCCTCGCTGCAAGGGCATATACATGTCACCAGTGGCAGCGTCAGTGTATGCAGAAGAGACTGGGTAGCCCAGAGAGACTGTCCCGCCAAGTGCCAAGAATACGGAATAGAACTGAGGTCCATCGGGGAAGTCGCGGACCACGAAACCGAATCCTTCTCCGTATCCTGCGACCTCGCTGTAGAACCCCTGATTTGGCACGTGGGTGGAAGCGGTAGGAGCGGCGTTCGCGCTAGCGAATGCCGGTGAAACACCGAGGAGGGTAAGGCAAATCGCGAGAACGAGGCTTGCCTTACAGCGCCACCCGCTACCCAATGAATGATTTGGTGGCATTGGGATCATCGTTGAAGACTATACCAAGTACATGTGCGCCGACTTGTGAGAGCATTGTCTTGGCACGTTGGACTTGGTTACGGCGGGTCTGGTTGGCACGTACAACAAGCACCACGCCATCAACGCAGCGTGCCATTGCGGCGGCATCGGCCGCCAGTAGAAGCGGCGGTGTATCCAAGATTACATGGTCGCTCCGGAGCGCAAGCTCCGCGACAAAATCGGCCATCCGGCGGGATGCGAGCAATTCGGGCGCATTTTCAGGCACCGCACCGGCAGTAAGCAAATTCAAACCCTCCGCGCCGCAATTTTCATGAAACTGAGGATCACTCTCCGTATCCTCCAAGTAGTCGGCGAGGCCCGGTTCCTGAGAAACGCCAAAGGCGGTGTGCAGGCTGGGAGTACGCAGATTCGCGTCCACGAGCGAAACGTGAAGACCCATCTGCGCCAGCGCGGAAGCAAGATTAGCGGACACAAGGCTCTTGCCTTCTTGCGGACCTGCGCTTGTTACCAGCAGTGTCTTTTGCGCGTGAGCTTCTGCTTGGAAACGTATGGTGTTGCGCAAAGCACGGAAGGCCTCGGCCGCGGGACTCACCGGCTGGTGCAGTGTCGGAAGCGGAACTGAAGGTACCGTCATAGTGATTGTCGCCCTATCGCATCAAGCGGTCTCATGATGATTACGTTGCCCGGTCTTTGGATACGAATTCGGCGCCAACTATGCGCGGAATGGATCCGATTGTGCGAGCTTCGAGCAATTGCTCCGATTCTTCCCTAAGGCGGACGCGTGTGTCCAGGAATTCGATTGCCAGCGCCAAGATTAAGCCGGCCATGGAGCCAAGAACTAGCGCTACCGCCACATTGAAGCGAACGCGCGGCGCGATCTGCCCGGCGCCGCTTGCAAGGTCGAGCACGCGAGCGCGCAAAAAAATGTCGCCGCCCGGGCCGCTGCTCTCCTCGGACTCCGCGAGCTTAACCAGTTCGCGCGCAAAGCCATTGGCAACAGCAACCGCCTGCTGTGGAGAGGAACTCTCGGCCTGGATGATCACCTTGTAGCTGGCTGGCACGACAGCTATCCTTAGCCCGCCGAGCACAGTGTCAGGCGGCACATCGAGTTGGCCGTTCGTGACAACACGATCCGCGACTTCCCAGGTGCGCACACGGTCGACATAGGTGTTAAGCAATCGCTCTACGGCTTGAATGGTCCAGTACTCAATTACATTCGGCGTAACCGAAACACTAACCCCGGCTTGGTAGACTGGCGGCTGGCGGTTGCTATAAGCATACGCGCTGACCGCAGCTACAAGCGCGAGAACGCACACAATCCAAGCTCGCCGCCGTAGGACGCCGGTGTAGTCTCGCAATCTGAGGGGAACAATCTCAAGCATCTATGAAGCCCTGTGCGGGGAGGTACTACTCTGTCTTCGGGGAGTCTTGCGCTGTCTCGATTTTCGATTCAGCAACTGAAGGTATAGTTGCAAGTACCGGGAGACTATGCGTTTCCTCAATGTCTTCGCGCGACCGGCTCAAGCCCGACTGCACCTCAAGGATGAACGCAACTCCCGTAATAAGCAAAAACGCCACGAGGGTGCGGGCGAAGACATCTAGGCCAAGCCGCACCAATGAGGCAGCTTCCGGATCACTCGCGGGATCCACGATCTGCACGTTTACCAGACCTTTAAGAACGCTGGGAGAGTAGTCCCCGGCCTTGGTTTCGAAAATCGTCTGTGCAGCATATGCCAATGCCTGCGCGACCTCAGCGTCACTATTTGTAAATGTAAGTTCCAGGATACGGTGTCGTTGATCGCTGCGCAGCGAATCTGAGATCTGCTTTGCCGTTAGTTGCAATCCAAACTGCTCGGCAACAATTTTTGAGATCCTTGACGCGAATTCCAGACCTTGAACGATTTCGGAGAAGGTCTCGATTTCGTACTGCGCGATGAGCTGACGGTAGTATCCTTGAGAGTAATAGAGTCCGGAGGCTTCTTCCACTTGCGAGGGTAGAGGCTGCACGTGCACCCTCACCGATGATTCGAATGAGTTAGGCCAGATGAGCGCCAGTAGCACACTCCCAATGAACGCCACGACCGTGACGCTGAGAATGAGTCTTCTTCTCGCTCCGAGAATTCTGAGATAGTACTGAATGCCCATAGGTGGTGTGGGTGCGTTCTAGATACTAACCCATCATAGCAGATTCATCGCCAAGTCCAGCGAACTGGCCTGGCATACTAATCCAGAGGTTGCTGAACTGCGGGGTCAGGCACAATCTGCGGACGCGCCCCGGGCGTATGAACGAGCGCCGCCATTCTCTCCTTGAATTGGTGCGTGTCAAAGACTGCGGCGTGGGATGTTATGCGCTCTGGGTTGAACGACATTGCGTCAAAACGGGTGACCGCATCGCAGAGCGCCTCTACCGTTTGCTCAGTGAAGAAGAGTCCGGTTTCACCTGCCACGACGGTATCAAGAGCTCCACCGGCAGCGTACGCAATAACCGGCCTGCCGGAAGCCTGTGTTTCGACCGGAACCAGACCAAAGTCTTCTTCGCCCGGGAAAATTAGCGCGCGACATCGTGCAAAGTGACGCCGCCGCTCTTCATCATTGACATAACCAAGGAATTGCACGTGTGACTCTGCGATTGATTCCAACCGGGCGCGATCGCGTCCGTCGCCGATGATGCGCAACGGCAAGCGGAGCCGGTTGAAGGCTTCGATCACCAGGTCAACCCGCTTATAGGGCACAAGCCGCGATGCCACGAGGAAGTAGTCATCAATTGTGTCCGATGGGCAAAACTGTGCCGTGTCGACCGGCGGGAAGATAACGGCTGCCTCGCGCCCATAGAATTTTCGTATGCGTTTCGCTACGACATGCGAAATCGCTACGAAGTCATCTACGCGCGCGCTTGCTGAGACGTCCCACGCGCGAATCCAGGTCAGCAGTGGCGGCAGCATCTTCCGCGACAGCCAACCCACTTGTTCCCCCGCGAGGTATTCGTGGGTGTTCCATGCGAAACGCATAGGGGAGAGACAGTAGCAAATGTGCCTCGTGTCCTCGCGCGTGATTACGCCCTTACACCACGCGCTGCTATTGCTGATGACTATGTCAAAGTCGCGGAGGTCAAGCTGCTCGAAGGCAATTGGGTAAAGAGGAAGCAGCTTCTGGTGCCGGGGGTAGCGCGTTAAGGCGCCAAGCTTCTGCAAAAACGTCGTCCGAATGTCGAGTGCACGAAAGGCTTCCGGCATTGCTTCCGGGCGGTAGAAGGAAGTGAAAATGGGTGCGTCCGGAAATATCTCATGGAGCGTGAGCAGCACACTCTCGGCACCGCCCATTTGGTTGAGATAGTCATGGATGATGGCAATACGCATTGCGAAAGGGCTCTTCTACCCGTGCCGGGAACTGCTATTGCTGAGCCTACGACTAGCAGGACTGGGGCGGGAAAATGACGTGAACAAGACACAACCGGAAGCATCCGCTTTCGGTCGTCTATTCCAAACAGGGCCAAAGTTAGAGCGGCAAGTTCCAGTCATGCGCTCATTTCTGGCCCAAACCTTGAAAGCCACACATGGCTTCAGACCTCACAACCGCCAGTCTCACCCAATGATTGAACATTGCCGCATCGCAAGCGGAAGGCGACCTCTGATGGCACCGCCAGTATGGTCGCGCAGGCCGTAGCCTGCGGCCAATGCACAGTTGCGGCTGGCTCCAGCGCTCTCAATAGGCGCCGTCGCGACCTACGACTGCCGGGATGGTGCGCAGTATCAAATTGACATCGAGGCCAAACGACCAGTTATCGATGTAGTAGATATCCATCATCACCATTTCTTCGAACGGGACATTGCTGCGGCCGTTCACCTGCCACAGGCCCGTTAGACCGGGCTTTACGCTGAGACGTTTCTTCTGCCACTCTTCGTACTGCGCAACCTCTTCGGCGAGCGGAGCGCGCGGGCCCACAAGGCTCATGTCTCCGCGTAGAATATTCCAAAACTGCGGCAATTCATCGAGGGACAGCTTTCGCAGCCAGGCGCCTACTCTTGTGCGGCGCGGGTCATTGGCGATCTTGAAGAGCGGACCGTCCGCCTGATTGTGGTCAGCAAGCGCGGCGCGCAGTTTATCCGCATCTTCGCGCATGGAACGAAACTTATACATCCGGAACGGCTTGCCGTTCTGGCCCACACGTTCCGCCGTGTAGAATACCGGACCGGACGACTCCAGCTTGATGGCGAGCGCGATCAAGAGATACACGGGACTACCCAAGATGAGCACGGCGGCGGACACAATACTGTCGAGCAGGCGCTTCAGGTAGAAATTCCAACCCACAATGCCGCCGTCTTTGAACCCAATAATGGGAATGCCACCGATAGAATCGATATCAACTGTGTTTAGCTGAATCTCAAAAAGATCGGGGACCACATTGAAGCCCACCCGCTGCTCTTTACATTGTTCGATTATGTCGGCGATGTTGCGGTGCTCAGTTGCTGGCAACGCAATGATGACACGCTCGACTCCGTAAGCCTGTACGGCGTCTGCAAGATGGTCGACAGGCCCGAGCACCTTGATGCGTCCGAAGTGCGCGCCGCGGGCAAAGTGGGTATCGTCCAAGAAACCGATGAGTCGGTAGCCGAGGCTTGGGTGGGTCAACACCTGCTGCATGATCATCTTGCCATGCATGCCGCCACCGACTATCACAAGTTGCTCCAGAAGGTGACCGCGCCGCCGCAGCGCGTCTACCGCGATACGCATCAACAAGCGACTGGCGCTGATGATGATTGGGGTGTTGATCCAAAGCAAGATGAACATTCCCCGCGAATATCCGGCAAAACCAGGGGGACGGGACATGTAAAAGACTGCGATGAGAAAGAAAGCTGCGAGGGTTGACCCTAGGAAGATTCGTCCTAGCTCTTCTACCAACCCCGTAGAGCGCTGAAGCCGGTAAACACGAGCAATCTGGAAAGCCAAGAAAACCAATGCAATGTGTCCCAAGAGCACAGGGCGATAGTGATCAAAGTTCAGGTATTGGAATTCGGTGAGGTCCGGTCCAATTCCCATCACATAGCGCAGCCACCAGGAGAAGTAGACGGCCGCGCCGGCCAATATCAGGTCAAGGAAAACAACGAGCAACCTTGCGGTAACGCGGTGGCGTTGCTTAAGTCTCGGCGGGGACACCATTGAAGCAATCATGGATTCATCTTTGAAGGCGCTTGAGAGCCGCAGGATTGATACAACCTAAGGCAAACGCGCACAGAGTCAGACCAAGAAAAACGCGCTGCTTGCTTGAGGCCGCGTTCACGCAGTTCGTCTGCAAGCGCGTTATCCGTCAGCACACTTGCCATAGCAGATGCCAATTGCTGTTCCGCGCGGGGCGGCACAAGCAGGCCGGCATCGCGGACGATCTCCGGCAATGACGAGGCATTGGACGCGATGACGGGAGTGCCCGATGCCATAGCTTCAAGCACCGGATAGCCAAATCCCTCATACGAAGAAGGATAGACAAGCAAGTCTGCGCTACTATACCACAGAGGCAGTTCCGCGCGGGGCACATAGCCCGGCATGATGATTCGCTCGTGAATTTCTGAGTCTTTCATTGCCTCATCTATCGCTTGAGTCATCCAGCCGTGCCCGCCAACGAGAACCAGGCTATGCGGGACTTTCTCTTTGCGCACAACGTCACCGAATGCTCGAATCAGGACGTCCACGTTCTTGCGTGGCTCCAAAGTGCCTACATACAGGATATAGCGGGATGGCAATCGCTTTGCTTCGCGGAAGGCGCTTGTCTCCTCACCGGTGCGGGGACGAAAATCCCTGTCGGCAGCCGGGTAGACGACGTGCACGCGGTCTTCCGCTACGCCTAACATGCTCACGACATCAGCTCGAGTACTCGCAGAATCCGTAATTACCGAGTCCGCACTGCGTGCGGATAGTCGCGTAAAGAGCCGTAAGTAGCGCTGCTTCAACCGGGGGAACAACCGAGGGTAGTGCAAGAACGTGAGGTCATGGATTGTCAATACTGTAGGACACGCCGCCGCGAGAGGGATTACATTGAGCGGACAGTGTAGTACATCCAGTTTACCACGTGCCGTATGCCATGCCAAGGCTGTCTGTTCCCAGAAAATACGCGGGACGGGGTGCGCAGTCGGCAAGCGGCTGGTGACGATGGTGGGATTGTTCGGAGTAGGCTCCTCCCAAGCAGGCATGAGGTGGTTTGTAAAGAGGGTGTAGTGGTTGTCGCTGTCTTGCTCGAGAAGATTCGTTGTCAACTGGCGAATGTAGTTGCTGATGCCGGCATTGCGATAGTCGTGGGAGGTATAGAGCTTAAGGGCATTGATGCCAATTTTCACAGCTCGACCTTGGCTAACTGCGCGCCTCAACGAATGGTAGTTTGCTCAATATCCATTGTAACGCGCACGTACTTGTCCCGCCCATGGGGGTCACACATGCACTCCACGGCGCTTCTGCGAACTGGCTAGATTGTATCTCCCTCGCGCTGGGATAAGAGATGCCGGGCGTTGGTTTGCACGTACCCATCGGTTTGCACAACGCACCGGGCAACTTGCCTCAAGATTTGAGAGTTTCGTGAGGCGCCAGCGCAGCGACTTTCCTTGGTTGGCTTCGTGCCTTCACCGTAGAGAATGGTTGAGGGGTTGCAACTGTTTCGTCACAGGAAATCATGCTAGCATGAGGTCACAGTTTCATTGCACCACGCCATCAGGAGCCAAAGCGCCATGCGTCTGGGAATCGTGACTTACAATATTGCGGCTGACTGGGACATCCCTGCAATTCTTGCCAATTGTGAAGCGGTCGGCATTTATGGAGTCGAACTCCGTACCACCCATGCGCATGGTGTTGAACCCTCACTCTCGCCGCAACAACGCCGGGAGGTGCGGGCGCAATTTGCCGATTCGCCGGTTACCATCATCGGCTTAGGTACCACGTGCGAGTTTCATGCGCACGATCAAGGTATCGTGCAAGAGAATATTGAAACCGCGAAGGAGTTCGCGCAACTCGCCCACGATCTGGACGCAGCGGGAATAAAGGTGCGCCCAAACGGTCTGCAATTAGCTGAGGGTGTACCCAAAGAGCAAACACTCGCGCAGATCGGCGCGGCGCTTAGCGAGGTTGGCGCTGCCGCTCAGGACCTCAATGTCGAGGTCTGGGTGGAAATGCACGGTCGCGACACTGCGGAGCCCCAGAATATGCGCCAGATCATGGATAATGCCCATCACCCCAACGTGTTCGCGTGCTGGAATTCGAATCCCCAGGATGTGGAGGATGGTTCCATCGCGAAGAACTACGCATTGGTCCGCGACACGATCCGGCACGTACACATAAATCGACTCTTTAGCGACTATCCCTATCGTGAGCTGTTTGGGCTTCTGCAAAGTGATGGCTACCCGGGCTGGCTGTGCGCTGAAATTCCGGATTCATCTGACCCGCTCACACTTCTCCAGTACTATCGTACGCTGTTCCACGCTCTGGGCGGATAGGCGCACATGCGTCTTTCCTCCAGTGCCGGAGCGCGCCAAACACGGTATAATTAGGTCTGTCCCGACTGTACAAACGATCGCATCCCTGATGAAAGCAGTTGGTGAAAGTAGCACAAGGGACGATGCGAATCCGGCCAACGTAGCATAGAGTTTGCGCATTAGCCTGTAACGGTCTAGGCTGAATTGGTTGTATGCGTGTAGGACTCTTTCGAGGATCTCCCTCACATGGCACGAAAGAGACGAAAATCAAATAGCCAGAGACGTAGAACGGGCAGGTCCCGTAGCGCAAACCGGGAGCGCGGCGGTGCAATTCCCGCCCGGACTGATGGCAATGTAGCAAATAGTGACGCAGCGGTCGGCGAGCCGGTCCAAGAAGAGCTTGCTGCAAGTCTCTCTGGCCGCCGCGAAGAGCAAGTAGAATTGGGGCCTGCGCTGCCGGCGGCTATCCCGGCAAAGGCAAAGACTTCCTGGCCCACCCGGCGTAAGCGATCGCAGCTTGTAGAATTGCCCGTGCAAGAGCTTGATCATGTGAGAGCCGACCTTGCGCGGATTGGCGTGCTTTCGTTGGGAATGGTCATCGTATTGGTTGTCCTAACGTTCGTCCTGCGCTAACGCTTGTGATTGCCGCGCAGTTGCGGTCTCCCGGCACGGCTCGTGGGGTGTGTGGCGCCCACCTGGACTTGAATGCACTTTAGAGTAGAACGATGTTTGAACAAGGTACAACGCTTTCGCAAATCATTGGTACGTCACTTGCCAGTTTTCTATTGGCGCTGCTCTATCTGCGCATTTATTTGCCCTTTGCCCCCAAACGTCCCGGCACCCCGTTTGGCAAAATTCGTCTGGGACTGCGCGAAAAGATCTTGATCTTTCGACCCACGCTGATCCCTCTCATGCTGTTTCTCCTTATCAATCAGATTCCGGTTGAGGGGATACAGTTCTCATTCATGTTGCCGGGCACTGAATTGATGATCATGTTGGCAATTCTGATTGCGGCGGTGGTGCCGGTCTCGTACATCTTTACCACCGAAGCATTCACGCTCAGCAACGGACAGGTGCACCGGTGGGAGAGCTTTCGGCGCTACGAACTAACAAACGGCGTTGTCGTGCTCGAAGGCAAGGGTGAGCGCCCAATAAAGCAAAAGCTTTACATTCCCGCCCAAAAAGAGGAAGCCTTGCGCACGGTACTAAAGCGCTTTGTGGGGTAGGTGAGTGTGCGCCTCCAGGCTTGCGCCGGAGCGTAATTGCGCTGCCTAGATAGTGGCGCTGCATTGAGGAAAGGCGCGTGAGCCATGAAGCGAAGGTCGCGCCAAGAGGAGCAAGGTCCCACGCTCTTCTCTGATCCCGGCGCCAGCCGGGAACCACCTCCTGCAAGTCCTCGCGCCACCGCCGCCACGCCCTTGGCAACCCGCATGCGGCCTCAAACCCTCGATGAGTATGTGGGGCAGGCCCACTTGCTTGGGGAACAGGGGGTGCTGCGACAGGCCATAGCGGTGGACCGCATTCCGTCTATGATCCTGTGGGGACCGCCGGGATCGGGCAAAACGTCGCTGGCAGCCATCATCGGGCGCACGGCGAAGGCTAAGATTGCCAGCCTCAGCGCGGTGAGCGCCGGCGTCGCAGACTTGCGCAAGGTGGTTGAAGAGGCCCAGACGCGGCTCGCGCTTACGCACCAGCGTACGATCCTCTTTATTGATGAGATTCATCGCTTTTCCAAGAGCCAGCAGGATGCCATCTTGCCGTACGTGGAAGACGGTACGGTGACCCTGATTGGGGCGACGACGGAAAACCCGTCTTTTGAAGTCAACGCCCCTCTGCTCTCCCGCACCCGGGTGTACAAGCTTGAGCCGCTCACCGATGCAGAGATCATGACGCTGGCTACCCGGTGTTTGAAGGACTCCACCCGTGGACTCGGCAGTAGCCAAGTGGAAGTGCGGCCAGAGGCGTTGGACTACCTCGTGCGCATGGCGAGTGGCGACGCCCGCGTGGCGCTTAACACTCTGGAACTCGCTGTCACACTTGTAAACTCAAGAAAGTCTGGAAATCAGACCGTTGCTGAGAGTGACATTGCGCAGGCGCTGCAACGACGGGTGCTCCCTCATGACAAGAAAGGCGACTTTCACTACGATCTCATCTCGGCATATATCAAGAGCGTGCGCGGCAGCGATCCCGATGGCGCGGTGTACTGGCTGGCACGCATGCTGGAAGCCGGGGAAGACCCGCTGTTTGTCGTGAGACGGATGGTAATTCTGGCTTCAGAGGATATCGGCCTCGCCGATCCCCAAGCGCTTAGCGTCGCGGTTGCGGCGCAACAAGCAGTCCACTTCATCGGCATGCCCGAGGGGATCTATCCCCTGACCCAGGCAACGCTGTACCTCGCTACAGCGCCAAAGAGCAATTCCGCGCTGCGTGCCTATGCCGCAGCCCGCGACGCTGTTCAGGAAACGGGCAATCTCAGTGTGCCGCTCCATCTGCGCAACGCGCCAACCGGGTTGATGGCTGCGTTCGGGCACGGCCAAGACTACAAATATCCACACTCATTTGAAGGAAACTGGGTAGCGGAAGAATACCTGCCCGAACAACTGCGGGGTCAGCGCTACTACGAACCCGGTACGGCCGGATACGAGCAAACGCTCCGGGAACGATCGGAACAGCAGCAATCTCCCGGTGGACCGGCGGCATCGGCTGCGGAAGATGGCCCCGAAGAAGAGTCTTGATATTTGCGTTAACTGTATCCGCGGCCAGTAGAGCCATGTTACTTGACTACAATCGCGCTCTTTCCAGCGTGCGGCGTGAGAATATATCTAGAAATAAGTGCGGAATGCCTTGGGATTCTTAGAAAATTCCCCGTATGGGTTGCGCGTACCCGGTAAGTTCCGCATAGCCGTAGCCTGTTGCATCCCCGCTCACACGCACAGCGCCTTCCCAGTAGGTCACGCTGCCTCGGACTTCCTGGTCTGCTAAGAGCGGCTCCAGGAAGAGACGCAGTGGCGTACTGTCAATTGCGACTGCAATCTCCCAACCGGCGGGATAGGTTGCGCCGCTGTGCTTGCTCTGCCATGTGCCGCGCGGCGTGATGGCAATCGCGTCCGCTGGCAGGTAGCGGGTTTGACCGTCAGCCGATACGAGTAAACCGCCGAAGGCAGGTTCAGTGGAATCGTCTTCGCGTCTGATCTGCCCCACCATCAGGTCGCGGCCGTCGCTGAGTTGCAGCGCGAACCAGTCCCAGCCCACCGCGCCTTCGCTGAGCGCGCTGGTGCCGAATTCCCGGTCCATCCAGCTAGTTCCGCCCACACGAAACTCTTCGCCCCCAATGATTACAGTGCCTTCTGTCGCAAGGCGCGTGAGCGAATAGTAATAGCTTGCATTGCCGATTTCCGGCCCCTTTTGGCTGAGACCGCCGACGCCCTGCAACGCTGGTCCTTTGACCTGGGTAAGCACGAGCTCAATGGCATAGCCATCTGCTTTGGCATGTATCGACATTGTGGCAGCCGAATCATCGCTAGCTTGGACCGACCAGTCATCCAACCACACACGGAAGCGGGGGGAGATCTCCGCACCGGCGAGGTCCGCTGCACCGCGGCTAAAGCGCTCCTCCTGATAGAATGTGCCGGCTGCAATATCGCTTACCGTAAAGTGCGCCATATAAATCTGGTTTGAGTACCATTCCGATTTGGAATTTCGCCGTTCCGGTAGTAGAGCGCGGCGGAAAATCGTAAATTGGAATCCAAACCGCCGTCCGCTGGCGGTTGTCAGGTTCCCGGTGTAGTACCACCACTCCGATTGAAATTCCGGGTGGGGCCCGTGGTCGCGCGGAAATTCCCACAGCCAAGGGTCTATAGCGCGTGCAAAGCCGTCGGTGTTGAACGCAGAGGGGAGGATTGCAGTGTCCGCGCCAATGGGCTGAGAGGGCCTGGTTGACACCCATAGCACGCCAATGAGCAGAATGCCGACAACGATCGCAACGACACCGAAAAGCAATACTCGGACATAAGGCTTACTCATTGCGGATCGCCTCTGCCGGAGCCAGGCGTGAGACCCGCCACGCCGGATAGATACCGGCCAACAACGCCGCCACCATCGCGATTAGCACCGCTTGGAGCAATGAACCCGCCGGAACGATATAGGCGAACGTCCAGCCAAATGCGCGCACGTTGATCACGTCAATGAGCAGCTTTGCCAGCAGCAAGCCAATCGGCAATGCGAAGAGACCGGCTGCCAACCCCATCAATCCGGTAACCAAGAGCGTAAGCCGCCAAAGTTGTCCGGCCGTGAGGCCGAGCGCCCGCATGGTTCCCAGGGTGCGCTTCTGATCGAGCTGCAGCGCCATGAGCGCGCTGAGTATGCCGATGAAAGCCACGATAGCGACCAGGCTGCGCAGGGCGGCGGTGATGTTGAACGCGCGATCGAAGATGGCAAATACCTCGGTGCGCAATGCGCGTGTCCCTTGCACAATCAACCCTTGGGCCGCGACTAGGCGGCGCACATTCTCCACCACGGACTCGCTGCTCGTCTCCGGTGTCACGAAAAGCACAAACGACGACACCCATGGATCGGCATAGAGTTCACGGTACACTGAATCCGCCATGAGGACGATTCCCTGATCAGTGCCGTAATGGTAGAAGACGCCAACGATAGGAAAGGTGCGGGGGCCTTGATCAGTGAGCAGCGTGAGCGCGTCGTTTTCCGCAGTTATCCGGCGGCGGTAGGCAAAAGACTCGGTCACTATGATCGCGCCGGCCTGCATGGCTTCCCATACCTCGTCCTGTTCCACTGCGAGCCAGACAAATCGACGCGATGGTGTAACTTGCTGTGGGTTTGTGCTGATCGCCACAAGATTGACCGGTGGCAATTGGGGATAGTCCGGCGCCAAGACCGGTACGTCACGCGCCGTAGCAACGTGTGTGACACCCGGTTGCTCTTGCAACAGAGTTGTGAGACCGGGGTCAATATTGATAGTCTCCAAAAGGCCGCTCGCTGGCGCGGAAATGAAGACATCGGCGGTCAACGCGCCGTCGAGCCATTCCGTGACCGTCCCGCGAAAACTCGCAATCATCACGCTTACGCCAACGATCACACTCACTGCCAGCGCCAGTGCCGCTACTGCGACGCCGGTGCGGCTCAATGAACGGACGATGGCGCGCGGCGCAATCCTGCCGAGGGTACCGAACAAGAGTCCGCTTACCGGCTGTACGCTGCGCATTGCGAGCAGCAGCGCGGCCGGTGTGAAGAGTATGCAGCCCATCAAAATAAGGAAGAGGGCGCCGAGCCCAAAGAACAGGCTGCGCGTTTGCAATTGGGTGAGGCCAAAGCCGGCGGCCAGAACCACAAAACCTGCCGCTGCCGCCAAGTCCACGCGGGTACGCGTCGTCTGTTCCGCATCGGCGCTGCGTAATGCGCTGGCGGCCGTGACACGCGTGGCGCCGATTGCGGGGAGCAACGCCGCGCCCAGACTAGCGATGAGCCCCGTTGCCACGCCTTTGGCTACGGTGAACGTTGAGAGCGTGAGTACCTGTACTTCAACCCGATAGTAGAGATCGGTGATGGTTCTCGTTACCGCTCCCACCAGGAAACCCCCGAGAAAGTATCCCGCCGCCACGCCGAGGAAGGTACCCACTACGCCAAAGACAAGCGCCTCGAGGAGAATTGACGCAAGAATCTGGCGGCGGGTAGCGCCAATCGCGCGCAGCATGCCGATTTGCACGCGCCGCTGAACGACGCTGAACGACATAATGTTGTAAACGAGAAACATGCCGACGACCAGGGCGAGGAGACTAAGAGCTTGAAGATTCAGGGTGAAGCTGTCGCTGAGCTGCGCCAGGGTCTGCCTGTTGCTTGCGGCCGGCCTCACGGCAACACCAGGCGGAAGAGCCTCGCGGACATTCGATAGCGTCTGGGCATCGGTGAGGATCAGGTCTATTCGCGTTAGCACATGAGGGGTGTCTAGAAACTCCTGCGCCGTCGCTATGTCGGCAATTACCAGCGCAGCCAGCGCCTGCCTGCTCAGGTCGTTCCAGGGACGTATGGTGCCCGCGAGGGTGAACGTTTCTCGGTTCTGCGTCGTGAAGAGCTCAAATGTGTCGCCGGGCTCGACGCCAAGCCGTGCAGCGACGGACTCCGACACCAGCACGGTATTTGGCTCAGCGAGAAGTCTGAGCAACGCTTGACCCGATACGCCGGTTGCGCCGGAAACCGCGGCGTCTGCTAAGAACTGACGCATCTGGGTTTCGGCAAATGGGTCTATGCCCATTAATGTCAACGCGAGGCCGCTTGCGCCTTCGCGGACCGTGCTCTGGACCACAGGCGCGGCAGTGCGGATGCCAAGATTCGTACGCAACCTGCGGTAGAGCGATGTTGGCACGCCGCTTGGACCGCCGACTATCTCATGGGTCGCATTGCCCTGAAGACTTGCGGTGCTGAGGGCAAACGCGCGGCGTGCGGATTCAGCGGCCACGTCAACGCCCACGACCAATGAGACACCGGCCACAATGCTAAAGAGAAAGAGCGCGCTCTGGAGCAGGCGCCGTTGCAGCGCACGGTAGGCAAGTCGGCTGACGACTGTGATTGCCATTATCTCAAGGTACAGGGGCAGCAACCGGTTGCGTTGTCATCGCACCACCATGGAGCCGGCAGATTCGGGATGCCTGTCGGGCAATCTCGTGGTCGTGCGTGGCCATCATGAGAGTGCGCCCGGCTTCCCGCGTGAGCTCAAGCAAGAGTGAGAGCACGCGCGCGCTATTTTCCGCATCCAGGTTGCCGGTCGGCTCATCCGCAAGCACCAAGAGCGGCTGGTGCGCCAACGCGCGGGCTATGGCAACCCGTTGCTGCTCGCCTCCACTCAACCTATCCGGAAATGTGTTCCGCCGATCGCTGAGGCCTACGCGCTCGAGCAGCGCCGCCGCCTGGTCCCGCAGCTTGGCAGTCACAGCGCCCTCAAGTTCAGCGGGCAAGAGCACGTTTTCCCAGACGGTAAGGGTGGGAATGAGATTGAACAACTGAAAGATCATGCCGACGTGGCGACGGCGAAAGCGCGTGCGGCTTGAGTCGTTGAAACTCGTAAGTTCACTCCCGTCGATGACGATGGAGCCGTCGTCGGGCGTGTCAATGCCGCCAATCAAATGCAGCAGGGTCGTCTTGCCGCTGCCGCTGCTCCCCAGGATAGCGACGAATTCGCCGCGGTTAACTTCCAAGCTGACCTTGTTAAGCACGACCCGCTGCTCGCCATGGTCGTAGTAGGACTTGCTGATGTCAGAGAGGGTGACAAAGGGACTTTGGCCGTTGCTCATTATTTGTAGCCACGCACTCTGTGAGTAGAAGTAGGAAATTGACCGCACCACCACCACAGGCTATCGTTTGCCGTGGAATGGCACTAACTCTTGTTTCAATTTACGCAGACATTTCTGCGAGTCGTTTGAACGCCGTAGGTGGCGGTCCATCCCTAAGGTGTCGTCGGACTGTGGCGGCGCACTCTTGAGGAGTGAGTTGCGATGTATCGACCTCGAGATCATAGATTCCGGGGATATGGACCTCACGTTGCCAGCGGCGCACTTGGTCATCCAATCCCCGCTCGAGGTTCCACGTCTGCTGTCGCCGCTCCACAATGGTGTCTATAGGACAACGCACTCCTACAAATAGGACAGGTAACTCTCTCAAACGCCGCGCACAGTCGAAGAGTATGCCCCACGGCTCTGAGTAGGCGTCGTGATGGCCGACGTCGACGACCACATTTATACCCAATCTGCTGTGCGCGGCGATAGATTCGTACATGGCCGCATACAAAACTGGAACGAGAGGTTCGATTGTATCGGACAACTCTCCGCCCGGACGCAGACCGATCCCCGGACTGAAGCGTTGCGAGGTTAGTTGCTTGAATCCGTCTACGCCAAGGTTTATCCAAACACCTGCGAACGAATCCAAAATCACTTCGGCAATGCTAGACTTGCCTGCTCGCGGAGTGCCGTTCAGGATGATGATCTGTCCAGGCTTGGTAGTTTTCATGCAGTTCTCCGCAATCAAGCGGGAAACTTGCCTAACGTCAGTGTCGAGGAGATAGTTTGCCACTTGGATGGAGACGCATGAAGGCCCACTCAAGAGAAAGACAGGCCTAGACTGTGGTACCCCCAGGGCGACTCGAACGCCCGCTCCTGGCTCCGGAGGCCAGTGCTCTATCCACTGAGCTATGGGGGCATGTTGCCTTCTATGATACCAGACACATGCACACCCACCATACACTGCGGGCGTGAAGCGCGTGCGGCGAAAGTGTGAGAGAGGTTGTGGGACCTAGCGGGTTAGTGCCAGCTTGCCCACTTCTTCCAAGGCGGACTGTGCCCACTCAATCGCCCCGGTTGGATAGATGCCCAGCACGAGCGTGCCGATGATGCCGATTGCAACCACCGCGCTGATCGCTGTGGAGGAGGGTACGGGCAGCAAGCGCGGCTGGCCCTCGACCATGTACATGTTCACCACCACGCGCAAGTAGTAGTAGGCCGAAACCGTGCTGGTTAGCACCAGGACTACTGCTACCCAGGTCAAGCCGCCGTTTACGGCAACTTGCAGGAGGTAGAGTTTGCCAAAGAATCCTGCCGCTGGCGGTATGCCGGTGAGCGAAATCATGAATATCACCATAGCGGCCGCCATCAATGGCGAAGTGCGACCGAGGTTTTGGAAATTTTCCATGTCCGTGCCGCCCGTGCGCCGCTCTACCGCAAAGGTAACGGCAAAGGCGCCGAGGGTCATGAGCGCATAGACCGCAGCATAGAACATGACCGCTGCCACAGCGTCACGCGCGAGGCCCCCCGCTTCGGATTGCGTGTGTACCACAGCGACGCCAATGAGCATATAACCCGTATGTGCGATTGAAGAGTATGCCAACAGGCGCTTGACGTCCCGCTGCCAGATGGCGACGAAATTACCGACGATCATGCTTGCCACCGCAACGGCGATGATGATGGGCAAGACCATGTCTTGCCACGGTTCAAGCCCGTGCACGACCACCCGCAGGAGACCTGCCATGGCACCCATCTTGGCTCCCGCGGCCAAGAAGGCAGTGGATGGCGTGGGCGCTCCCTGGTACGCGTCCGGGGTCCACATGTGAAACGGAACCGCGGCAACTTTGAAAGCGAGGCCGACGAGCAGCAGGCCGAGACCGAGCAGGAACCACGGGCTGCTCGCTTCTTGACTCTGCACGTACAACGCCATGTCTGCGAGGTTGGTTGTGCCGGTCAGGCCGAAGAGCCACGCGATGCCATAGAGCAATAGACCGGAGGCAAACGCGCCGAGCAGGAAGTACTTGAGCGCGCCCTCAGTCGCCCGAAACCGATCACGCTTGATGGCAACGAGCACGTAGACGGGAATGGACGTGAGCTCGACACCAAGATAGAGCAATATCAAGTCACCCGTGGCCCCGAGCAGCAGCATACCGACTGTTGCAAACAGAATGAGCGCCGACAATTCGGCAAACGGTACGTCCTTCGACTGCGCAAAGGCCAGCACGATGCTGAGAGCGGCAATGGCGATGAAGAGTACTTTGAAAAAGACCGCAAACCCGTCCGTCAAAACCATGCCGCCGAACGCGGATGTGGCGTCGACCCGCACCGCGACGCTCACGAGAATTGCGATGACGCTGCCGGCGACAACCAAGGCCATTAGACTGCGATGCGTGCGCTGGCCGCCAAACGCATCAACCATGAGCACGCAAGCGGCAATCACCGTGAGGATGATCTCCGGCAGAATGCTGATGAGGTCTTGTGTTTCCACTAGGTCGGTCCTTACTGGTGCCCTGCGAAAAAGGCTACTTGATCAGCGCGCTCGTAACCTCGGCTGCCGTTAACGCATGCACTATGCCACTTATGTCAGCCGTAAAGATCCCGATGAAGACTTGTGGCTGAATGCCTGCCCACAATGTGACCAAAGCAATCGCCGCGAGTATTGCGGTCTCTAGCCTCGTAAGGTCTTCTAACCGGCGATGCACTTCTTTCAGCGAACCGAGCATCACTCGCCAGTACATCCAAAGCATGTACGCCGCGGACAGAATGATACCGAAGACCGCCAGAACGCCAAAGATGCGAATGTCGGCAACGAAGGCCCCAAGCAGTACCATGAATTCGCCAACAAAGCCGGAGAGTCCCGGCAAGCCGATCGAGGCAAGCGAGAAGAAGAGGAATAGCGCTGCGAATATCGGCAAACGGTGGGCTAGCCCGCCAAGGTTGGCGATACGTCGGTCATGGGTTCGTTCGTAGAGCTGCCCGACGCAGAGGAAGAGCGCCCCGGTAACCAAGCCGTGGCTGAACATTTGCATCATCGCGCCGTCGAGTCCCTGCTGCGTGAACGAAAAAATGCCCAAAGTTACAAATCCCATGTGGCTCACAGAGGAATAGGCGATGAGCTTCTTCAAGTCTGTCTGCATGAGCGCGACCATCGCGCCATAGAGTATCGCTACGACCGAGAGTACAAGGATAATTGTCTGCGCAGCCTGGCTGGCGTCGGGGAATAGCGGCAGGCTGAAGCGAATGAAGCCATATCCACCCATCTTCAGCAAGATGCCGGCCAGAATGACGCTGCCGGTAGTCGGCGCTTCAACGTGCGCATCCGGCAGCCACGTGTGAAACGGCACCATCGGTACCTTGATTGCAAAGGCCAGGAAAAAGGCGAGGAAGGCCCAGAGTTGGAAGCGCTCGCCGTAGGTCCCTTGGGTGAGTTCGAGAATATCGAATGTATACACGCCCGTGGTATTGCCGTAAACGAAATAGAGCGCCAAGATGGCCACCAACATGAGCAGGCTGCCGAATAGCGTATAAAGCACGAACTTAACCGTCGCGTACACGCGGCGTTCGCCTCCCCACACGCCGATCAATACGTACATGGGAATGAGCATGATCTCCCAAAAGACGTAGAAGAGCACGAAGTCAAGCGCCAAGAAGACGCCCGTAATGCCCACTTCCAGCAAGAGCATTGTGAATAGATACTCTTTGACCCGGTCATGCACGGATGCCCAGGCGTAGACGATGCACAGGAAGAATAGGAACGTATTGAGGAGCACCATCAGGAGGCTAATGCCGTCGACGCCCAGCGCGTACTGAATGCCTAAGGCAGGCAGCCAGTCGAAAGACTCTCGGAACTGCATGCCGTCGCCGGGGTTGAAACTCGCCCAAACGGCCACGCTCAAGAGTAGTGAGAGCGCGGAACCCGCAATCGCCACCGCGAACATCGCCCGGCGTTCACGCAAGAACAGCACGATGACGGCTGCAATGAGCGGCAACCAAAGAACTATGGAGAGAATTGGGATTGAAGCCACTGATGTCTCCTCAGCGCGCCATTATGATATAGAAAGCCAAGACAAGCGCTGTACCCAGGGCAACGCTAAAGGCGTAGTTCTCCAGGCGGCCGGTCTGCATGCGGCGGAGGCCGCCGCCAACGCCTCTGACAACAAGCCCAACGAGGTTGACGACACCATCCACGATGTTAAGGTCGAACCAGGCAAAGAGCCGGCCTGCGGCCCGAGTCCCACCTGCCAACACCGCATCGTAGAAGTCGTCCAGATAGTATTTGTTGACCAATAGTGCATGGAGAGGCGGCGCTAAGCCCGCAACGGTCTCAGGAGCCGGCGACCTGCGCATATAGATGCCATAGGCGACAAGGATCCCCAACAGGGCAATAACCGTTGAAACCGCCATCAGCGCGAGTACAAACTCCGTCGACGGCACGTGGACCAAGCCGGCAAACTCAGCCGCCAGGAACGTATCGTGGAGATAATTGTGGATCAAGCCATGCTCCGGGGGCACGCCAACGAAACCCGCGCCCACCGCGCCCACCGCAAGCACAATGAGCGGCACGGTCATTACCCGCGGCGATTCGTGAACATGGGAGAATCTCTCAGCCGCCATTCGCGTCTTGCCGAAGAAGGTGAGGAAAATCATGCGGAACGTGTAGACAGCGGTGAGGAGCGACGCCAACGCGCCCAGGACAAAGAGAAGGTAACCAAGATCACCTGAGAGTAACGTGGCTCCCAGCAGTTCATCCTTGCTCCAGAATCCTGCCAATGGAATTATGCCGGAAAGCGCGAGGCCGCCAATGATGTAAGTGGCGCCGGTGACGGGCATCTTGCCAAAAAGACCGCCCATACGTTGCATATCCTGTTCTTCGTCCGTGCCATGAATTACGGAGCCGGAACCCAGGAAGAGCAGGCCCTTAAAGAAGGCGTGAGTTGCTAAGTGAAAGATGGCTGCGGTAAATGCGCCTACGCCCAGCGCCATGAACATGAGCCCAAGCTGGCTGACTGTCGAATAGGCCAAGACACGTTTAATGTCGTTTTGCGCCAGGCCGATGGTTGCCGCAAACAGGGCGGTGAACGCGCCGACAAGTGCCACCACTGTCATCGCGGTAGAAGACAGCACGTAAAGCGGATTGAACCGTGCCACCATGTATACGCCCGCGGTTACCATCGTTGCCGCGTGAATCAGCGCGCTCACGGGCGTCGGGCCCTCCATCGCGTCGGGCAGCCACACGTGCAGCGGGAATTGGGCAGACTTGCCCATGGCTCCCACGAACAACATGAGACAGATGAGGGTAAGCATACCGGGACGCGCAGCCTCAATTACCGGTGCCAAACTGAAGATTTCATCGTAGTTCAACGTTCCAAAGAAATGCCAGATGAGAAGCAAGCCGATGAGAAAGCCGACGTCGCCAATTCTATTTGTCAGAAAGGCCTTCACTGCGGCTGCAGAAGCGGATTGACGCTCAAACCAAAAGCCGATGAGCAAGTAGGAACACAAGCCCACGGCTTCCCAAAATACGAACAGGACCAACAGGTTGTTCGCCATCACGAGCATGATCATCGCGAAGACGAAGAGCGGCAGATACGTGAAGAAGCGCCAGAAGCCGGGGTCATTGTCCATGTACCCAATCGAGTACACGTGCACCATGAATGAGACGCTCGTGACGACGAGCAGCATCACCAGCGTGAGGGCGTCGACACGCAGCACAATGTCCAGCGAGAAGTCACCGGAAACAGCCCACGTCCAAAGGGAAACGGTCTCGGGCTCTGCATGGTCGAGTTGCGCGACGAAAAGGAGCACACTGACCACAAGGGCGCCCAAAACACCGGCGTTCGCAATAATGCCGGTGCGCTTCTTAAGGTAGGTACGCCCAAGCGCGCCATTGATCGCGAAAGCGATGAGTGGCAACGCCGGAATGAGCCAGGCAACTTGGACCATTATGTACTTTCGCCCTTACCCCTTGAGAGTATCGATTTCATCGACGTTCAGCGTGTCCCGATGGCGCGAAAGCGCCACAATGATGGCAAGCCCCACTGCCGCTTCAGCCGCCGCGACCGTCAGCGAGAATATGACAAACGCTTGCCCGAGCATATTGTCCAAGGCCACAGCGAAACCAACGAAGGTCACATTCGCACCAAGTAAGATCAGTTCGATTGACATAAATACTATGAGCAGATTGCGCCGCACCAGCACGCCCAGCAGGCCGACAATGAACAGTGCCGCGCCCAGCACCAAGTAGTACTCCAAGGCAGGGATGATCATGTGTAGTGCCTAACTCCTCAGCGCGGCTCGACAGAGTCTTGCTCGCGACTCTTTGCCTTTTCGTACCGTTCCGCCATCCACTCGCCAACGCCCATTTCCGAGGACGAGCGCGGCCGCCTCGGCTTCTGCCTTGCTAAGACAATTGCCCCTACCACTGCAGCGGTTAGCAAGACCGAGGCAACTTCAAATGGCAGCAGATAGTCCCGGAAAAGCACCTGCCCCAATGCCTGGACGTTGCCTCCCTGTCCGGCAACCCACGCCGGAGAGTGGACGCCCTGCGCACCAACGGTGATAGTTGCGCCGGTCAGCACCACGAACTCCAGAAAGAGGGTGGCGCCAACCACAATCGCCAGCGGCGCTTGCACGTGGAACTGCCGTGCCCGCTCGACCACACCGAGGTTTAGGAGCATCATGGTAAACAGGAATAGCACAATAATTGCGCCGGCGTAAATGATGATATGCGCTGCCGCGAGAAACTCGGCGCGAAGCAGGATGAAGATCCCTGCCAGGTGGAAGACAACCCCCACCAGCGCCAGCGCACACTGCACGGGGTTCCGCAGCATGATTACAAGCACTGCAAACGCCACGCACGCCAGCGCGAGATACGCAAAGATGAGGGAGAGCAAGGTCTCGCTATTCAAGCGTTGAGACCTCCTTGCCTTGCTTGTCTACCAAGTCCATTAGGCGGTCCACATCGTAGATGAGCGTGCTGCGATCGTCGGTGGAGAAATTGTAGGCATCGGTCATCTCCAGCGCTTCCACCGGGCAGGCCTCAACGCAAAGCCCGCAAAAGAGACAGCGCCCAACATCCAGCGTGTACGACGTTACCACTTTGTCCGTCGGCAGTGTGGGATTAGACTCTGTCGTAATGGTGATGCACTCATTTGGGCACGCGGTCTCGCACAGCCCGCAGCCGACGCACTTCGGCCGTCCGTCCGGTCTGCGGCGCATGCCGACTGCGCCGCGATAAATCGAGGAAAGGGTACGTTTTTGCTCCGGATAGCGAATTGTCACGGGCTGCCGAAAGAACTCGCGCAAGGTAATACTCAACCCTCTCGCGATTGGTAGCAGCGATTCAAACCGAAAACTCATCGCTTCTCCTCTCTCGAATCCTTGTTTTGTCTAGGCATACACCGTCAACTTTAGAACAGTGGCTACTGCAAGATTGAGCAAACCCAATGGCAGCAGCACTTTCCAGCAGAAGTTCATCATTTGATCGTAACGAAACCGCGGCAAGGTGGCTCGTAGCCAGATATAGAAGAACAAGAAGAGAAAGACCTTACTCACCATGAAAATGAGCGCAAGGAGCGTCGCCCAGAGATGGCCGATGTACGGTTCCAGGAATTGGGCGGGCCACCCGCCGCCCAGGAATACCGCACTTACCAAGAATGACGCCAGCAACATATTCGCATATTCAGCAAGGAAGAAAAAGGAAAACCGCCAGCCGGAGTACTCGACGTGATAGCCGGATACTAGCTCAGTTTCCGCTTCCGGTAGGTCGAAGGGGGCACGGTTGGTTTCCGCCAGCGCGGCGCACACAAAGACAAAGGTGCCAATAATCAATGGAATTGCGTATGGTACCTGCTGCTGTCGTACGATTTCGGGTAGCGACAAAGTCCCGGCAAGCACCACAACGCCAACGAGCGCGAGGCCAAGCATGATCTCGTAGCTGATCATCTGGGCGCTAGAGCGGAGACTGCCCAACAGCGCGTACTTGCTATTGGATGCCCAGCCGGCCATGACAATGCCATACACCGACACTGAGGTCAGCGCCAGAATGTAGAGCAGGCCAACGTTGAGGTCGGTAGGATAGAGGCCAATAACACGCCCAAAGATGTGGAGTTCTGTACCGATCGGCACGACAGACCAAGCCATGAAGGATGGGACAAACAACAAGAACGGCGCGAGTATGAAAAGGGCCCGATCGGCTCCGGCGGGGATCATATCCTCTTTACCCAAGAGCTTCACGGCATCGGCGAGCGTTTGGAAGGCGCCAAAGGGACCGACGCGGTTGGGACCGATGCGCGACTGAATTCGACCCAAAATGCGGCGTTCGCCCCAAATGAGCGGCGGCACTACCAGCAGCGGAATCGCAAACGCTATTAAGGATTTGACGATTACTGCTATGACTAACTCTGTCATTGCAAATCCCTAGTCTGCGGACGCGGCGCGCACTGATACCGCCACCGTGGCTTCTGTGCCGAGCAATGCGCCTACCGGCGCGTCCGGGAATCCAACGGGAAGATAGACTACATCCTCGACTAACTTATCGTTGGCCTTTGCCGTCACGGTCAGGTCTGCCCCGTTTGCTTGAATGCCCACTTTATCGCCGTCACTGATGCCAAGGCGTTCCAATTGAACAGGGTGCAATTCCGCAACCGGTTCTGCCACCAAGCGGCGCAGGTTGCTACTATGGCGTCCGGTGACACCGGGCACAAAGAGATGGTCTTGGGTCACCAAGAGCAGCTTGCCGTCTCCGTTCACACTTGGCAGCACCGGCAAGTCCTGCCAACCAAACCGCGGTTGGCTATGCGTCATGGGAATATCTGCCATCACTTCAACTATTTCCTGGGCCACGGAATCGGGATTCCGGTAGGTCCACCGCGCTCCAAGTTGCAGGGCAAGTTCACAGAAAATCTGCCAATCGGGTTTTGCCTCACCCACAGGGGTAATTGCCGCTTGTGCGCGCTGCGTTCGACCTTCCAAGTTGGTGTAGCTGCCGGTCTTTTCGGCAAAACTGACGGCCGGCAAGACGACATCAGCGTATTGTGACGCCGTTTCGGTAACAAACAGGTCTTGCACTACCACAAACTGCGCGCGTCGGAGTAGCGCTGCGGCTTGATCCCCGTTTCGCGCGCTGGTTGCCAAGTCTTCACCGACGATGTAGAGGACGGAAACGTCAGCGCCGGCCAGCAAATCATCCAGTGAATTGCCTTGAGCCTCCGGTAGCACCACGTCCCACAGGCGGCCTAGCGCGCTGCGGGCCTGTGCATCGTCGCTGCTGCGGAAATTCGGCAGGATATCGGCGCCGGCGCCCATCTGCACCAGGCCGCGTGAGTTCGCCTTGTTAGCCAATGGGAAGAGCTGTGCACCTGGCATGGCCAGCGCGAGGTTTGCTGCCGACTGGGCCAAACCTGCCGCGCCGCCAATCAACCAACTGCCAAGCCCCCACACAATGCCGACGTTGCCGGCCTGACTAAGTTGGGAGGCAGTCTCGCGGAGATCGTCCGCTGGGATGCCGGTGTCGGCAGCAGCCCGTTCCAAGCTATAGGACTGCAATTCGTCCGGAGGGTTGCTGTCTGCGGACTGACGTAAGAGCTCCGCGGCAAGGCCGTGCAGCAGATGCACTTCCGCGCCGGGGCGAACGCGCAGCACGCGGTTCGCAAAGCGACCATCCTGTCTGCTGGGCAGGCTGCCCGCTTGAATGAGGAGCTTCCCTTGGTCGCGAACCCATTGCCGCAGGCGCATACCCAGCACGTCGTGGCTTTCCATGATGTCGCCGCCAACGACAAGGTACGCGTCCATGTGCTCCATCTGGGCAATGCTGAAGTTGAAGGCAGCAGGGCCCAGGGCCTGAAGCGTTGGAATGAAAGTCCAGCGTTCCGTGCTGTCGATGTTGTTGGTGCCCACTACTTCCCGCATGAGGCGCGAAATGAGGTAGTTCTCTTCGTCCGAAATTCGCCCTGAAGTCACTGCGGAAATCGAATTCGCGCCATGCGCCGATTTCGCTTCTGAAATCTTGGTCGCAACCAGATTGAGGGCCTCGTCCCAGCTTGCCGGTTCAAGCTTCCCGTCTTTGCGGACTAGGGGCTGTGCCAGGCGCCCGTCATCATGGATGTAATCGTAGCCAAAGCGGCCCCGCGTGCAGAGCATTCCGTCTCCCGGGCCGCGATCTCTGGTATTCACCGGGGTTTGGTCTCGGAGCGCCGGATTGGCTTTTGTGCGTAGCACTTCGCCCATGCGTGTTTCAACGTGCATCTGGCACCCAACACTACAGTGGTTACACACTGACTCGCTCTGATTTACCTGCCAGGCACGCCCGCTATGCATAAAGGGACGGCTGAGGAGCGCGCCCACGGGACAAACTTCGATGCACTCGCCGCACTCGACGCAGTCCAGCGGTTCATCGAATTGGGTGCCGATGTAGCTGTGAAATCCCCGCAGGTTGAAAGTAAGCGCACTATCGCCAACACGCTCATCGCAAACTCGCACGCACTTGCCGCAATAGATGCAGCGATTTGGGTCCCACTCGATTAGGGGGCTGAACTCATGGTCGGGTTCGTTCGGGTTATCGCTGCCCAGCTTACTGCGGTACACGCCAACCTCGTACGCAGTGTGCTGCAGATCGCAGACGCCGGACTTGTCGCAATAGGGACAATCCAGCGGGTGGTGTTGCAAAGTCATTTCCATGATGCCCTGCTGGGCGTGCACCACGGGCTCGGCTTTGGTGCTGACTACCATGCCTTCCATGGCTGCCGTGTTGCAGGAGGAGAGGGGCTTTGGCGCCCGTTCGACCTCTACCACGCACATGCGGCACGCGCCGTACGGCTTGAGGAAGGTATCGAAGCATAGGGTGGGAATGTAGATGCCGGCCTTGCGCGCGGCATCCAGAATCGTCGCGCCGTCAGGTACCGTTACCTCTTGGCCGTCAACTGTAAGTGTTACCGTCTTCTCCGAAGGAGTCGGCATCGTTTCCTCTTCTCAGCCTTGGCGAAAGCCAGCCATGGGTTGTCGTACGCGCCACACCGAAATCATCGATCAATTTCACCTAGCACGATGTCAATACTGCCAATGACGGAAACCACGTCCGCCAACAACCGGCCCTTTACCAAATACGGCAACGACTGCAGGTTGACAAAGGAAGGCGAACGCACGTGCATCCGGTAGGGCTTACCGCTGCCGTCACTGACGACGTAGAAGCCAAGCTCGCCCTTTGGCGCCTCAATGGCGCAATACGTCTCGCCGCGCTGCACCGGGAAGCCGTGGATATACATCCAAAAGTGGTTGATCATTGCTTCCATGTCAGTGTAGAGGCGCGGTGTGTCCGGGCGACCGACGCGCGAATCATCAGTCATCACCGGGCCCGGCGGCAGGTGTTCTACTACCTGACGCATGATGCGCACGCTCTGCCGCATTTCCTCGATGCGCAGCAGGTAGCGGCTGAAGACGTCGCCTTTGCCGGTGCCAATCGGTACATCGAACTCTACCTGGTCGTAAGCCGCATACGGTTCTGCCTTGCGAATGTCCCACGTGACACCCGAGCCGCGCAAGCAAGGTCCTGATAGGCCCATGGCAATCGCGTCATCGCCGGAAATCACACCCACGTCGACGGTTCGTCCGAGCCACAACTCATTCTTTGTGAGCAGCTTGTCATACTGATCTATTTCGCGGAGGAAGTAATCTAGAGAATCCTCGAGTTTGCGATAAAATGGGTCGCGCGGCTCTTCAAGAAAGCCGCCGGGGCGCATCACACTGTGGGTCATGCGCGCGCCGCAGAGCTCTTCGAAAAGCTCCAGCACGCGCTCACGCGCGCGGAAGGCATACAGGAATATTGACATGGCGCCGATGTCTAGGGCATGCGTGCCAATCCACACCAGATGCCCTGCCAGACGCCCCAACTCACCGACGATGCAGCGCAGCCACTGGGCGCGTTCCGGCACTTCGATGCCGGCAAGAGTTTCCACAGCCACCAGCCAGCCCAGGTTGCTGGAGGCTGCGGCAGTGTAGTCCATGCGATCGGTATACCCAAGTATCTGGGTATAGGTCTCGCTCTCGGCAATCTTTTCGGTGCCGCGATGTAGGTAACCAATGATGGGAACGGCTTCTTCGATATACTCACCGTCCATCTTCAGAATGACCCGCAGCACGCCATGGGTGCTGGGATGCTGCGGCCCCATATTCAGGATGAGACCCGAATCATCTTCGCCGGCAATGCGTTCAATCTCAACTGTTGCCATGTGATGTCTTCACTACTCCTTGAGTAGTGGCTTTCATGGTTAGAGCCCCTCGCGGGGAAAGTCCTTCCGCAAAGGGTGATACTCGTAGTCTTCGTCCATTAAGATGCGGCGGAGGTCCGGATGATTCTCAAACTTCACGCCCATGAGATCGTAGACCTCGCGTTCCGGCCAGTCTGCACCCGGCCAAACTTGTGTCAACGATTCAATGGATTCGCCAGCGGCAATGCGGGTCTTGAGGCGGATGCGGCGATTTTCCGGAATCGACCGCAGATGATAGACAACCTCGTACTCCTGCGTCTCGCCGGGCCAGTGCACTGCGGTTACATCGCCAAAATAATTGAAACGGAGTTCAGCATCATCGCGCAGCACTGTTGCTGCTGCCAAGAGGTCGTTGGCCGCAACCTCGATTGTCAGGTAGTCGCGGAGGGTGTCTGCGGCGGTGACTTTCTCGCCCAAGACCGCATTCACACGCTCATGGATTGTAGCGGCAGCAACTGGCGGCGGGGTGCTCAACTCTCCGCTACTCCTTCACTGCCGCGGCGGCGCGCTCTGTAAGTAAGGCTTCCTCTGCGCCGGCCCACTCGCCCTGCTTGATCTTCTGCTGCAAGAGCATGAGTCCTTCGAGCAGCGCTTCGGGACGTGGAGGACAGCCGGGCACGTAAATGTCCACAGGAACCGCGAGGTCTACACCTTGCAGTACACTGTATGAACGATACGGTCCACCGCAGGTGGCGCAATTGCCATGCGCGATCACCCAGCGCGGCCGCGCCATTTGCTCCCAAAGGTTACGAATTATCGGCGCCATCTTCTTGGTCACCGTGCCTGCCACGATCATCACGTCGGATTGTCGCGGTGTCGCCCGGAACGCCATGCCGAAGCGGTCCGCATCGTAGTGGGAGGCAAACAACGCCATCATTTCTATGGCACAGCACGCCAGACCGAACGTCATTGGCCACAACGCATTTGCGCGTCCCCAATTCAAGACTTGATCAGCAGAAGCAAGAACGAAGCCGGAGGCGCCGGTTTTCTGCCCAGCGGTCTGCGCAGTTCCCTGCGAAGTCGGCAGAGCCAGCGTATCTTCTACAACCCCCAATCGAACGCTCCTTTCTTCCATGCGTACACGTAGCCAACGAGCAGCACGGCAATGAAAATCGCCATTTCAACCAAACCAAAGAGACCGAGCGATCCGAGAATTACGGCCCATGGAAAGAGAAAGGCGAGTTCCAAGTCAAATACCACATAGACTATCGCCACCATATAGAAGTGAACGCCATGGCGGCCGCGAGTGTCGCCTACCAGCCCACTGGGACCAATACCTGATTCATAGGCCACAGTCCGCAGCGGCCCGGGCAGAAACTTGGGTCGAACTATGGCTGCAAGCGCAAGCGACACAATACCGAAACCGGAAGCGGCAACAAAAGTTACCAGAAACGGGATGTAGCCTACGTAGTACTCCATCGCTTACCCTCTTGCCCTCGCCTTGACCTGTACCGGGCGCACTCCGGTCTTATGATGAACCATTTCGCTATCGTTTACAACCGCGCTGCCGGGCGTCGCCTAGAGAGGCATCATAGTGGTTACATTGGTGCGAACGTCGGGCGACGCAGAGTCTTCCGCTCTGCTCTCGCGCAGCAAGTATGAGAGGTATTCCACCTCGATTGAAAGGTCTACACTTGCAAGATAAACGTGTGAAGGTACTTTGAGCGAGATGGGTGCAAAATTGAGCAGACAACGTACGCCGGCATCGATGAGTTGCTCTGTCACGGCTTGCGCCGCCTTTGCCGGAACGGCCAGCAGCGCCATTGCAATGTGGCGTTCTTGTATGGTCTCCCCAAATTGGTCCATTGGCTTTACGACCACGTCGCGGATGACCGTACCTACCCGGCGCGGGTCGGAATCAAAAGCCTCCACAATCCGAAATCCCTGCCGCGGAAAGCCGTCGTACGCCAGCAGGGCCGAGCCGAGGTTGCCGACACCAACCAGCGCCATGGGCCAGCCTTCGCCAATTCCCAAGATCTCCTTCATGTGAGATTGGAGAGATTCCACTTCATACCCTACCCCGCGTCTGCCAAAGCTCCCAAAGTACGCGAGGTCGCGTCGGACCTGGGCAGCAGTGGAACCGGTCAACGTAGAGAGGTGCTCGGAAGAGACATTTCCCACCCCCTGTTCCCGTAGCGCAGCCAATGTACGATAGTACATTGAGAGGCGGCGTATTGCCAATTGCGGGGCTTTGGCCCTCGGTGTATCAGGCATAGGCGCTCCTCACATCAGGGGCATTTTCAACGTGAAAGATATCACAAGCTCCTACCTCACGCAACTAGTCGGAGATGATTTGCATTGACTTGGCCCGTGCCAAGCTCTGATCTAGTAAGGCGAATGCTAAAGAGAGCGCGCTCCCTGTAATTCCTTACTCCGCTCTAAGGCAGGAATGGTTTCGCAGGGCGACACGATGATCGTACGACCGGAGCAAATTATGGGCAACAATTGCTTTGTCCTAGAGTGTTCAGCCTTCGTGCTGGTCCAGTCACTTTAGGAATTTGCGGCCATCCCGCCCTTCGGAGCCCGCATCGCCCGAGAGCTAACGGTCCAATTCGCATGTATGCCGCTTTAGTAATGTGGAAAGACCGTTATTCATTCCCGCAGATGGGCGTACGGTCGCGACAACGGTGTGCAAGAGGCAACGCTCAATTTCGGCCTGAAGAATCCCCGGAATGAAAATAGCAGCGCGAGAAATGAATCAACAACCCCGCGGCATTCTCTCTTTTCTTAGAAAACGGCGCGGGGAAGGTTTGTTTGATCGCAATGCCGGCGAGAATCGCCGTCAATTTCATCCAGGCTCCTGCGGGGGTTGTGCCGACTGCTGGTCCGGTGGAACAATTCTTGTTCCGAGCACCCAGCGTTCTTGCCACGGCCGGTAGCGGCTCTTGAAGTGATCGAATCGGCTGTTGCCGCCTTCCACTACCTCCCGGTGAATCTCGGTTTGGACGCCATCGGCAGCCCATTCAATTTGCAGGCGCTTGCCCAAGGGAAGTTCGGGGTCGATTTTGTCGGGCAAGGGCGGCCCATGTCTAACCCAGTTCTTGGCAATGGCCGGCAACATACGCACCCAGCGATCGGAACTCCGGCCGTGCATCACGAATTTCAGTGTCATTTCCTCTTCGTCAACGTGTGTTTGGATGAGTATAGGATGTTCTGAATCATTGATGAACTTGAGGTCTACACCAGGATCATAGACTGCAGCATCGAAGCCGGGCGGACTGCCGTCGCGCTCATAGTAACTCACTCGATACGAGTGCTGATTGCGCTCCTCGATGGGCAGGCCGGCCCAGAATGCCGCGCGGAACATAGTAGTGGAGACCTGGCAAACCCCGCCACCAACTCCCGGCACTGTCTGGTCGCCAAGTATCACCAGACTGGACTGGTAGCCATCCTCGCTCGTAATTGGACCTAATGTCTTAAGGAATGAAAACATCTCACCAGGTGGGACAACAAAACCGTGTAGTTTTCTCGCTGCCAAGGCAATGTTGTGTGCGCGCTCGGGCGGCGACCCAGCAAACAGAGAGGTACCTTCTGCAAGAACATTGTCAAAGCCCCAGTCGTGCATATTAGCCGCAGTGTACATAGGTTCTCGCACTTCGGCCGGAAGGTAGAGTGCCGTAACACCTTGCTGAATTGCAGCTTGCGCGGTAGCGATGAGCGAGTCAGTGTTGGTCTCATAGCCCATTTCGGCGGGCGCTGCCAACGTCACGTCTCCATCACGAACTGTAAGGCGAGCGTTCTTGGCAGGGCGAGTTGCCTCGGTGGAAACATGGTCCAGCCATCCCCGGAGCATCTCAGATTCTCCCACAAGCTCAAGGCGCCCCTGATCCGGCTCCTGCATAATCCTCAGCCAGGACGCTAGCGTGCTGCCAGGAACTTGCCACGCATCGCCCGCAAGCTCGAAGCGCAGACCGTGGCGAGTGAGTCTCTCAAAGATGGACTTTACTTCCTCTGCTTTCTGCAAGGGAATAGGAGGAACAAGCGTCAATACCGGCAACTCAATCTGTTGACGCAATGGTGGGTCGTCAGGAAGCTGCATGAGCCGCAGCGTTGCTTCGCGGTCAAGCCACTTGCCATCGGAACCTGGCTGCACACTTACATTATTGGCCTGCCGTTCCAGCAAGGAGTTTACCGGTGGCCGATCAATGTGCTCAGCGATCGAGTTGAGGAATTGGAGAGCGACCAAGGGATCCAAGTAGACCGGCATACTGACTTGATTGTCCAAGCTAAAGCTTAGGAACCATAGCCACATGCGCCGCCGCTCGGTGGCGAAAGCTTTGCGCAACGCCTCTTCTATATCAACAGTTATCCCAATGTCTGTGGCCGAGGGTTGCCACGACGCATCTTCATGGCCGAGCACGACGGGGTTATGGATGTAGTCTTCCCACTGCGCTTGCACGAGCGCGGTGGCCTCCGCCTGCGACAAACCGGAAATGTCCACGGAGCCTATGAATGTGCCCGGCAACGCATACTTGCCGGCTTGTGAGCGCAACACACCAAGCGCCGACCCTGCGGACAGACCGACAAGCGGGACTGCACCGGCTTTCAAGAGCAGGCGCCGGGATATTCGTCGAGAGTTCGCTTTCCAAGCGTACCGCGACTGCATTGGCATGCTAGATCTCCGTGGCGGGATCAATGGCATCGGCACGCACTAGTGCTCGGACACAAACGTGCACTAGTGCAGGAGGCCAAGGCTCCTTGGGCCGCGCGCGGCGCCCTGCTTCGACATCCAACAGCTTTAAGGCGTTGTTATTGAAAATCGTATTCATTGCTTCGAGGGTTAAAGCGAGGAAGCTCCTCTTCAGAGATGTCCAAGTCAAGCAGCGGCGGAGAGTCTGGCGTGTGCACATGACAATACAGGGACTCTTCGTGAGGGAGAAAACAAACGATTGCTGGCGGTTTCTGGGTTGAACAATAGGACCACTGCCAGAGAAAACTCGCGAATTTGAACCACACCGTTCGGTGCGTATTTGGGGATGTGTCGCGGCGAACCTAATTGAAGCCGGGTCAATCGCACCTGCGGAAGTGAGACGGTGCTGCCGACCCCGCTACCTAGACACAAAAGTAAGGTTTGCCATCGTTGCCACGTCATGTAGTCTTTCCTCACCATTGAGGCTACGTGGATTCCTACTTGCCAA
This sequence comes from Chloroflexota bacterium, assembly GCA_965207135.1. Lineage (GTDB taxonomy): Bacteria > Chloroflexota > UBA11872 > VXOZ01 > VXOZ01 > VXOZ01. Next base: position 1,561,327 of record OZ242272.1, read on the forward strand.
TATATTATAGCACCTGTCCGCAATTAAGTGGCCTTCCCAACACTTATGCGGGAATGCAATACTCCTTACTACGTTTTCCGATGTCCCCTGCTGCTCTCGGCATCGCGACTGCTTGGCTGAGTTTCTTATGCGATCTCACGCGCCAAGCACTGCAGAGTTTTGCGGCTCAATTGCTACGGTGTTACACACAGAGTCATTTCTTGGCCAACTCTAAGCAGACTCTAAGTAAAGTGTGTCAATGTATAGCAAATGCGTTTCCCCCGACTTAGGAGCATTCAACTCAGTATTGGGCTTCTCGGCGCATCTCCATTGTAAAGGGCTATGCGATCGGGAATGCGTGTAAGGCTGTCCGCGTGGCGACCGGCAGGGAGCGCAAGGCAAGGCCGCAATAGAAGACACTACAGCTTTTCCTCATCAAAGCGGTGGGCTCCCAATACACTTATTCTTGAATTCGATGCAGGCCAGCGTCGTACAGCCTGGAATTCGCGTCACTCGCACAGATGCGCAATAAATGCGCACAGTGCGATTAGGGAGGAATGCCATGCTCTCACGTCGTGCACTGCTAGGAAGCGCTGCGGCGCTGTCGACCGGCTGTGGCTTTCTCGAATCCCAGCTCTCTGTGCCAAGCTTACCGAATGAAAGACCGCTGACTTGGGCCGTAACCTGGGTAAGTGACGAGGAATTGCCCTGGCTGGCCGAGAAGATTCTCATACAAGAGGATGACAATCCTCTCGGCCCAAAGCTTGGAGGCTACACGCTCGCTCGCCGCGGCGTCGAGGACGTCCTCCATACGAAAGAGCTGGTTGACATTTTGAATGAGATGGAAGCAGACCTGGTGAATGTGTACACATTCAATGTGCCGGACTTGGCGGCGAATGGCGCGCTGCTGCCCCTGGATGCCGTCAGCGACGCTGAAGAATACGATTTGGACCAAGAATTCTATCCCAGCTTGCTTGACCAATTCCGATTTGACGGTGCGCTCTATGCGTTGCCGGTAAATGCGCGGCCGCTGGTTATGCAATACGATGCTGCGCTCTTTGCGGCGGAGGGTTTGCCGCCCATGGATGGCAGTTGGGAATGGGAGGACCTGGCAAGAACTGCGGAGCAACTTGTGTTGCGTGATAAGGATGGCACGGTAAGGCGCTGGGGTCTGGTTGCCCACAACCATGGCATCTGGTGGGCGCTCTGGCAAAATGGAGCAGAAGTAGCCGATTCGGCAGGCGGAAAGTGCAACCTGAGGGATTCCTCAGCTATCGCAGCATTGCACTTCGTTCGCGATCTGTTTCACACCCACCGTGTCTCACCAGCGGCCACGGGAAGAGAATTATGGGACAACATGTACATCAATCGGCGCCCGCCAGTCATGATGCACTCTCAACATCCAACGCAATACCAGCCCGACTATCGGGTGGCGGTCCTACCGCGAGGCAGAGAACAGGTTGCGCCGATCTCAGCAGAAATGGGCATGGCAATTGTGGCAAAAACGCCAAAGCCGGAATTAGCGTTTACTGCCCTGCGTGGTCTCGTAGATGCGATGCAGAAATTCGTCAACGTACCCGCAAAACGCCCAGTGATAGCCCGTCTGGGAGATATTAGGCAGGACTATCAGGAAGATGAGGTCGCGGTCATCCAGCAGTCTCTGGAGTTCGGGCGTGGCTTGCCGTCTAGGTCTTCGCGTTCGTGGCAGGTATTGGACGGGGCTCTAAAGGCGCTCGTACGGGGTGACGACATCACTACCGCAGTAAATGAAGCTTGCTCGTTGGTGCACTAGTCCTCAGCAGCGGTTGCGATAGCCTGACACCGTGCTCCTAGTGCGTTTGGCCTGGTTGCCGCAACACCTCATGTATCGCAACGCGCCGCAGATTAATTGGGAACTTGCGCAGGGGCAACGAACGCCCTTGCTCACTGCAATGTTAGTGGTTCGCCTACCCCTGACGTCCACGCGCTAATCGAAGACAGCGATTGCATCTATCTCCACCAGCCACTCCTCACCGGACAGCGAACCGATCTGCACCATGGTGGCTGTGGGATACGGTGCCGCGAAGATCTCGTTGCGGATGCCGGTGACGACGGCGCGGTAGCGGATGTCGGTGACGTACATATTAAGATGCGCCACATTCGCCAGCGAGCCGCCCGCCGCCACACAGAGCGCTTCAATGTTGGCATAGACCTTGCGGGTCTGTGCCTCTATGTCGCCCTTACCCACCAGATCGCCGTTTTCGTCCAGGGGAAACTGGCCCGCGATGAATAGAACGCGCTTTATTCCATCAATCATCAAGCCCTGCGAAAAGTTGCTGAATGGCGGGCACACGCCCTCGCCGAGAACTGTTTCTTTTTTCAATGAACTGCTCCTTGGATTGCTTGTGGCCTGACTCTAGATTTCTCGCTATGCTCGAAATGACATTAAGTGAGGAAGCGCCAATTACATTAGGTGAGGAAGCGCCAATTACATTAGGTGAGAAAGCGCAAGTGACATAAGGTGAGGAAGCCCAATTGAATTGGGAAAACTGCAAGTGCGCGTTTGTCGCTGCAATGAGCATTCGCCCCCTCTAGAACGAGGGGGCGGATGTCTGAACAATTTTACACCAGAAGGAGGTATGCTCAACTCTTATTGGCGTAATACTCGTCGATCATGGCCTGCATGATCTTGCCGGCGCTCTGCATGGCTTCGGGTACGGTCATTTCTTGATTCCACACCATGCGCATGTGGTCCAAGTAGACACCACGGATCTCACCATAGTTGGGGTAGAGCTGTGTCATGAAGCCGTTACCCTCGCCAATCGGCTCCGTAATCGGAGTCAATTCGCGTGGCGGACGCGCCTTTTGTTCCGCCAAGCGTGGGTCGTCCCACGCAGCTCTGACCACGGGCATGCCGTAATTCAGCAGCGTGGTGACGCCGACCTGCACCTCGAGGTCGGTGCTGAGGAACTTCATCAGCTCCCACGTGGCGTCCGGACTCTTGGTGCCGGACCACATGTACTGCACTGGCGTGTAGCTGCCCACCGCGTCCGAGTTTTCGCTCTGCACGGTGTGGGCCGGGAAGCGCCGCGCCTTGACCGGCAGTTCCTCGACGCCCGGCACATTCCAGGCAGACTCGGCGTTGAACCACGTGTGATACACTGCCGCCCGCTGCTGGGTAAACGGTGAATCACGCCGCTGACCTTCCGGAATGGTTTCATTGAGGGCGCCAATGTCATCCGCAGTCGGCTTCACGCGGTACTTGAACTCGAGGTCATAGAGAAACTGAATTACATCGATGAATTCAGGTTCGTGCAGCCGGAAGCGGGCATAGTCGTCGGTCACGAAATTCGTGCCGTTTTGGATCAGCATCGTCGGCACTTCGGTGGTGGAGTCGTTGCGGCTCCAGAAGCCCCAGATCGGATCCTGATCGGCGCTGGAGCGCTGCGTGATTTCCTGCGCTGTCTCCAGTAGCTCGCCGCCATCGCTTGGATTCCAAGTTTTCGGCGGTTCGTTGATGCCGAACTTATCGAGAATGGCCGTGTTATAGATTTGAATAGTTGCCAGCACGCCGTACGGAAACGTCCATAGCTTGCCCTCTGGGTCTTGCAGCCAGTCGATACCAACTACGTCGTCGAGCACTGCCGCATCGCGCTGGACAAAGGGCGTTAGGTCAGTCACGTAGCCTGCGTCCCGATACTGAGGGTAGCGGGTAGGTTCGGGACCCAGGATGTCCGGAGACGATCCGGCAGCGAGTTCGACAACCTGTTTTTCCATGAGGTTACGGTAGCCCAAGGACTGCCAATTGACCGTGATGTTGGGGTGCAGTTCCTTGAATGGGCCGAGCACGAGGTCCTCGAAAGCCCCGGCGTTCTCGGCGATGTTCACGACCCAGTTAACGCTAACGGTCGCCTCTTCCATCTGGGGCATGTCGTCGGACTGCGGCGCATCGTCGCTTGCTTCGGGCATCGCCGCCGGCGCCTGCACCTGACCGCAGGCGGCCAGTACTGCAAGGGAGCCCATGCCCCCCGTCGCAGCCAAGAGCCCTCGACGCGTCATTAGAGTTCGTTGTTCAGTCATTTTCTGCTGCCTCCGTCCTCTAATCAACACAATATTCGTGTGCCCATAGCGCAACCCTCGACAACTATGGGCGTAAATTACCTCACGGCCCCTCTTACCTCCTCTCAAACCCGGCGTTCGCCGGCCAAGACAGACGATTGACATTGCTATGTGCATTGTAAACGAACAGTCAATAAGATGCCAATCGTCCTCTTGACAATTCTCTACTACTTACTTGCCCAATACTCGTCAATCACGGCCTGAGTGTGTTTGCTGGCGTTCTGCATGGCCTCCTCAACGGTGAGCTCCTGCTTCCATACCAGGCCCTTCTGTTCATTGAAGAAGCCCAGGTGTTCCCGCCAACCGGGGAAGATTTGGGTGATAAAGCCGCGGCCTTCCCGGAGCGGCGTGGCAATAGAGTCTATCTCGCGGGGCGGACGGGTCTTAGTCGCCACCAGACGGGGATCGTTCCACGCATTTGCATTCGCCGACAGACCGTAGTTGAGCAGCGTCGTCACCGCCACACCGAACTCGATGTCCGACATGGCGAACTTCATGAACTCCCAGACGGCATCCGGGTGCTTAGCGCCGGACCACATGTACTGGACCGCCGTCCAACCGGCAACCTTATCGGACGTCGGCCCTCCTTTGCTGTTCTCCAGCATGGGCACAGCCTTCATGGGCAAGTTTTCCACGTCCGGGTGGGTCCATCCGCTCTCGGCGTTGAACCAGGTATTGTTCATGGCCGCGCGCCCGTGCACAAAGAGCGCATCGCGGTGCCGGCCCTCGCCCAAGGTCTCTTGGAACGCAGCCTTCGCTTCAGCGGACGGAGCCACGCGGTACTTGAACTCCAGGTCGTACATGAACTGTATGGCCTCGATGAATTCGGGCTCGTGCATGGTTGCCCGCCTCAAGTCGTCGGAGAGGAAGTTGGCGCCATTCTGAACGATGTAGGTACTCATTTCGGTTGTGTAGTCAGCGCCGGTGTAAATTCCCCAAATCGGGTCCGGTTCGCTGCTGGACCTACTCGTTATCTCCCGCGCGACGTCCAGGTACTCGCCGCCGTCACTAGCATTCCACTGCCTTGGCGGCCCGCTGATCCCATACTTGTCGAAGATGGACGTATTGTAGATGTGAATGGTGCCGAGCGCCGTATAGGGCATGGACCAGAAGCGCCCCTGCGGGTCAACGATCCAATCAAGCGCCACGGTGTCTCCGAGTTGACTCTGGTCGCGCTTGTAGAGGTCGGTGACTTCCCGCACAAACCCCTTGTCCGTCCACTCAATCCACCGGGTGGGGTCGGGGGTGAGAATGTCAATCGCCTCATTGGCGGCTAGTTCGGCCAGCATTTTCTCATAATGCGCTCCGTATGGAGAGGCCTCGTAATTGAGGTCAATGTCGGGGTGCATTTCCCTGAAACGGTTAATCACCCCGTCCTCAAACGCTTGCGCGTTCTCCGCGACGTTGACAATCCAACGCACGTTGATTGTTGCGGCCTCCATCGTGGGGGCGTCTTCAGCCTGCGGCGCCTCATCGGCTTCCGGTGCTGCGGCCGGAGCCTGGGCTTGGCCGCACGCTGCTATAAGCGCCGCGGCGCTCAGGCCTGCCGATACGCCGAGGAATCGTCGCCGACTCAGACCGATGTTTGAAGTACTCATACCGGACCTCCAAATGAGCGTGGAATTGACATCTACTCTTTCGCTTGGCACTCGCAAAGTCGCTCTAAGCTACTACCTCCTTCTGCACTTAATCTGATTGATCTTGGGAGAGTGCCTCTCTTAAGTCATTGCCCTTGGCGGTGAGCGTACCGCCTATCTCTAGCCAGTGGATAAATGCCTTGGTAATTAGGTTTTCATCGGTAGACCATGCCGTCTCCGAGGCTGCGGTGCAGTCTCGCAGCACAATGGCGCGGTAGCGGTTGCGGGTTTGCAGGATGCCGCCGGGTTTCATGAGGAGACAGAAATTCAAGAGGAAGCCCACGTAGACGAGATTGAGGATCTTGCGTTCTGCGAGGAAGCGTTCGATTTGGTGAGGCTGGGAGAAGAGAAAATCGCGCGGGTCGGGTTTGACGCAGTCCGCAAAGTCGTAGTTTGCCTGGACTTTGCTCCAGGGTTCCCTATAACCCGGGCCAAAGACGGTGCTGTGGTATTCAGCCAGCAGCTCCTTGCGGAATTCGGCCGGCGGCCAAGCGGGCGTGCTGCTCTTGGCTTTGAGCGTAGGCTCAGGCGGCTCGGCCCAGGGATAGCGGGCGAGAATCTGGGACGGTTCGTTGTGGATGACCGGCACGCCGGCTTCACGCGCCGCCGCCAAGACGGGCACGATGGCTTCCGCCATGATCTTGCCGGCCCGCTTCGCCACGCCGTGCCCGCCCATGTAGTTGTATTCCCAGTATTTCTCCACACCGGGAATTACGGGCTCGCCGTCGCCGCCGAGGTTCCACATGTCTATGGCAATGACAGCCGTGTTGTCGGTATTAAGCTCTACCGTCTTGTGTACGTGGCCGTAATTGTGGTCGTCGTACTCCTGCCCAGGTAACGGGTAGACCCGATAGGAGCGAACGGGCAATTGAAACTTAGCCATGGAATGCAGCCTCGCACCATAAAGCAATACTGAGAGAGATTTATGCCTTGAATCTCTCTGACGTACATTTAGGTTTCATGCCGTTCACCCTTCGACAGGCTCAGGGCGAACGGATTGGATAGCTTTTTCACCCGACAAGAGATCGTCTTACTCTGACGCCCTGTCTTGCGCTGATGCCCCGTTCGTCCTCAATACCCGTTCGTGCTGAGTGGGCTTCGCGAAGCCCTTGTCAAAGCACCGCTTGGCCTGCTGAGCGGGAATACGAGCTTCCATTAATAAGGCCGGTCGAACGGTATCGTGGCAGCCGCCACTTCCTCCGAGACACGGCCGGAATCTCGTGCGCGGCGCAGATCCAGCAGCGAATCCTCCACTGCTTCCAAGGTCTCCGCCACGTCCTCGTCGCTGTGCGCGTACAGCACGTTGTTCCAACTGCCCTTGAGCATCACGCCGCGCTTGGCAAGGCCGGTATAGAAGAACGTCCCGGCGTCGGCGGGCAGCGGCTCATCGCCGCCAATGAAGCGGATGCCAAAGAGCGCCGGCGGGCCGAACGACTCCATGGGAATGCCCACCCGGTGCGAGACCTTTTCAACGCCGTCCATGACGGCTTGGGAGATGCGGTTGATATGGCCCGCCACATCCTCATCGCGGCAGATCTGCAGCGTGACAATGCTCGCCGCCAGGGAGAGCGTCTCCCCGCCAAACGTCAGACTGATCAAGCAGTCGGCGGTCTTTTCCATAATGTCGCGCCTGCCGGCCACCGCGCCGAGAGACATGCCGTTGGCCATACCCTTGGCATAGGTGGCAATGTCGGGCTCCACGCCGTAGTACTCCTGCGCGCCGCCCAGGGCAAAGCGGAAGCCCGTCATGCACTCGTCGTAGATCACGAGCGCGCCGTTGCGGTGCGCCAAGTCCCTGAGGTTCTGCAGGAAACCCGGCTCCGGCTCCTTGGCCGGTTCCGCGCAATCAAAGGAGACTGCGGCGACTTTGCCATCATTGAGCTTGAAGAGCTCTTCCAAGTGGTTGAGGTCGTTGAAGCGGAACTGCTGATTTAGCGCATGAAACGCAGCCGGCATGCCGCCGTCGTTGCGCCAGTAATTCCATTCGTCCGCCCAGCCGCGATAGCCGTTGTTCAGAATGACCTCGCGCTTGGTGTACGCGCGCGCAATCCGCGTCGCGCAGAGATTCACATCCACCCCGCCTTTCAAAAACCGCACCATCTCAGAGCAGGGCACGACCTCGTTGACGAGCTTGGCGCATTCGATTTCCGGTTCAGAAGGGGTACTGAAGAGCATGCCTTTCTCAAGTTGCGCCGCGACGGCCCGGTCGACTTCCGGGTGACAATAACCCAGCAGTACACCTCCCGAAGAGCCGTAATAGTCAATGTAGCTATTGCCGTTGACGTCCCACAGCCGGGAGCCTTTCCCATGGGACATAAATATGGGCATGGCGCCGTACATTGTTGGATTTGGGCGCTTCCCTTTGGTCTGCGAGCCGCCAGGCATGAGCCGTACGGCTTCCTCGTACAGGTCAACGGAACGAGAAACGTCGAGCTTGGTTGCGCTGGCCATAAAACTCTCCCTCTACATTGCGAATAGTCGCTGCGCATTTGCTGACAGCATCAGCGCTTTTTCGTGGTCGGATATCTCCGCGTGCTCGATACTGAGTTTGGCGGACTCGGGATAGAAAATTGGGCAATTCGTGCCGAACAGCAGGTGGTCGGCTCCTACTTGCGCACAGAGTTGCTCAATGTCGTCCACCGGTCCCTGCACACGGGAAACGTCAAAATAGAGATTGTCAGTCTTGTATGCCCGCCGCCAGATGTCCGCAATGTGCCCGTAGCGGCCGGTGCACACGAGAAATCGTACGTCGGGAAAGGCGCAGATGCCCTCCACCGCGTCCGACGTGGTGACCGGCGGCACCTTGACGTGCCAGTGATGCCAGCGTGAGTCCTCCAGGGCAAGTGTGAGGAGCACCAGGAGATCGTCGGCCTGAGCGCGCTCGAGCAACGCCAACGCGTTGCGGGTAAGCAGGTGATACTGGGCGTAGGCTTCCAGGCTGGCATCCATGACGCGCGTGGTGTGCGGCTCCAGCAGCGTGAACTGATGGTAATTGGGATGAATGCGCAAGTTCTTCATGCCATACTCTTCGAGACAGCGCTTGATGTCCTGCTCCCAGCACGGCATGGCGGAATTGATGGTATAAGCCGGCATAAACCGGTCCGGGTGGGCTCGCACAATCCGATGCAATTCGCGGTTGCCCACCATTACGTCCTTGTAGAAGACGTTCTCCAGCCGCGAGACTACGGCCTTCTCTATGCCGAGCGCATCCATCTTGTGCAATAGCGCATCAGGTGTAGCGTGATTCAGACGGCGGAAGGGCCATTCGCCTATGTAAGCGTTTGCGTCAATCATTGGAACTGCTCAAGTGACTTTGCCCGCGTTCCGGTCAAGACAATAGTTCTCCACCAAATAAGTTGCCTATTGTGGGCCGTCATTCCCGTTTTGAGCCGTCATTTGACTGTAGAATAAGGACTACAGATGAGCGAAGGTGAGAGGGCAACGCGAGGGTCGCGTGAGCCGTCATTCCCGCGAAAGCGGGAATCCATCTTAATTTTGGCCCCACTGGACTCCGGCTTGCGCCGGAGTGACGAATCTTCTCTCGTTTTAAAGCCTTGTAACCTGCCACGTGTCTCCTACCGCGCGACCGCCTCCTTATGGCGGTCAAACTGGCTCCAACCAACAGATTGCCGCGTAAAGATGCCGTGGGCGTTGCGCCAGAAGATCAATTCTTTGTCTTCCTCGGTAATGGCCGCGCCATAGACCTTTGCGAGTTGTGACATGAATGACCGTGGCGCGTTGAGGTCGCTGCCATAGACTACGCGGTCGGCTCCGGCGTGCTCCACCAGGGTCTCGGTATAGCCGTTGGTGGCATCGCCGCCGCCGATATCCATGAAGAGGTTCGGCATGCCCTGGGCGGCCTTGGCGCCGTATTCCATGTCGCTGCCGGAGTGGCCGAAAAAGTAGTTAACGTCCGGGTGCTTCTGTGCGGCCTCGCGCATGTCAAAGGGATTGGTCTCGCCGGGCATGTTGCCGGTCACTGCCATATAGGTGTGCTGAAGCACCGGCAGTTTGTACTCGGCGCAAATGTGAAAGATACCGTCCACACGGGGGTCGTTGGCTTTCACGCCGGTCCAGAGCTTCACGCCCTGATGACCGTCCCAAGCCTTTACGCGCCGCAGCAATTCGGCTTGCATCGCTTCGGGATGGAGGGGATTGAGGTACCACATGGGTATCACACAATCGGTGTTGGCAGAGGCTACTTTAAAGGTAAAGTCGTTGCAGGCGGATATGTACTCAGGCGTGGGCAGCGTGGGTGGGAAGTTATTGAAAGCGTTGAGCACGTTGATGCAGAGGATGATGCCGTGCCTGCGCGCCTTGCGGAGCGAGACCGTTATCTCGTGGTCGTTCTTGACGTGGGAATGTACGTCAATGATCACCCGAGCATCCTCCCAACCGTCCCACACGCACAGACTTCTCGTCGTTAGTCTATATGTTATTGGAGCGTAAAGTCAATAAAGTAACTCACCAGTCGCCAAAACTGGCAAGTGCTGCCTCTATGCAAGCAATTGCCGCTTTGTCTGCCTCTAAGGCAAAACCAATGCACTCGCCCGCCTGGGCGCGGTCTTTCGCATGCCAGGCATCTCTTTGACAGGCTGTATTGCAGAGATCGTGGATGATATTCAGTGGCTCCAATTCATGATCGTAATGCACCGCTGCGGCCTGAAGCTCCGCAATCTCACAGGGAAAGAGCGATTTTAGCTCTCGTAAATAACCGGCAGCCGCACGACGCCGCCCCAAGAGAACCGTGATGTGGTGATGCGAGCTGAACGTTGGGACCTCTTCCGCAGCGAACGCTTCACGCCAGATTTCGTAGGCTGCGAAGCCATGCGGCCTGGCTCTCCGCCTGGCATTGCCCTCGTCGTCTGCTGCGAAACGGGTTGCATGCGCAAAGGCTACGGCGTTTCGCAGCGCAGTTCGGTGCAATTCCCTCTCATCCGTTAGACTCGGACCGTCATACACCATGACTCTAAACAACTCGGCCGGGTCGGTATATCCGATTAAGTCGTAGCGAACTGTATATGTGACATCGACAAATGGGTGACGGACCGTGTATTCCTCCTCGCTCTCGTTGTATCCGACAATCAGCCCCCAGCAGTACGCGTGGTGCGCAGGGTGATCGCTCGCTTTCTGTTCGCGACTCATCGGCTGCCACACCAGTGCGGGCAAGCCATCTTTCAGGCCGGCGCGCACGGCATCTCTCGCCTCTTGCTTTAGCGCGGGAAGATCGATGTCAGTGTCGTGCTTGGTTGCTTTGAACGAACGAAATTTCGCAAATTGGGGGAGGTAGTCCAACGCGGGCCCCCAGTCCATGTTGTCGTGCATCACGTTGCCGCCCCCTTTGACCATCTCAAAGTGGAAGGCATGTCCCATTACGCCCTGCAGCCGGGCCATCGTCCACTCCGGACGGCCGACGGCCTGCAACAGAGGGCTAAGACACGAGGCCAGGGTTGTGCCATCGTGTGGTTGGGCTGGCGCAACATCGACTGCAACTGGTATCGACTGGTCCATATTGGAATTCTACTCCACATAATTGGGAAAAGCGCTTGGCTTCACTTTGCTAGCTAGAGCACAGTCCTGCAGGAGTCATCCGCACATCCGTACGGCAATTCCACCTAATCCTGGAACCATTGATTAGGCTGTTGATCGCTCCGGCAGCGCCGGCACCGGCGGCACGTGTTGCAGGGCACCGCTAAACCCGGCCTCGGTGGCACAGAGCGTGGCCTGCATGCTCTGCACCGCATCCTGCGTGCTCACGATGGGGGCATGGTCGGCGCAGGCCGTGCGCACAAAATTCGCAAAGATGTCTTGCTGCTCGGGGAGCTCAGTGAGTTCTATTGAATCGTCCCAGCGGTACAGCCACACCCTGCCGTCGTGCGTAATCTCTGCCTGTCCTTCCGTACCGACGATTTTGAGGCGGTTGTCCATGCGGCCCAGGCTGGGCGGCACCAGGCGGTGGTGTTCCATGACCGCGCTCACGCCGCCGTCCATGCGGAAGAGCACCTGCCCGACGTTATGGTAGTGGGGATCGTTTGGACGGCCGATATTGCCTTCCGTGCCGATAACGCTCGTGTACTCCAGACCGGTGATCCAGCGGACGATGTCGATGTCGTGGATGAGTAAATCGAGCACCGGCCCGGCGGAGAGCCGCCGGTCGAAGAACCACTCGGGCCGCACGCCCCGCCGCTCGGTAGCCGCAATGAGCGCGTAGGCTAACGCAACCTCGCCAATTTGGCCGCTCTGGACCACGTCACGGACCGCGCGATAGACCGGATTCCCGCGCCGGCTAAAGAGCTGCCCAATGTGCAGCGAGGGATTCTGCTGCAGGATGGCGATCACACGGTCGAGTTCGTCTTGGCTCGTGACCATTGGCTTTTCCGACAGCACCGGAAAACCCGCTTCCAAAGCCGCGATGACGGTCTCCCCTTGATTTACCGGCAACTGGAAGCTGGCTATGACATCAAGGTCGTCTCGTGCCAAAAGCGCGTGATAGTCGTCGTAGATTCCGACTTGGTACTTTTCCGAGAGATCTGCGGCTTGCTCGCCGGCATTGGCAACGGCGCTGAGTGTGATTTCCGGATCGTTGTCCACTGCCGCAAATACACGTTCGACGTGCTGTTCAAGTCCAATCAAGCCGATACGGTAGCTCATGCTCGTCTCCTGACCATTACTATGCGGCTGCACCAGTGATGCATAGCGACATTCTCCAACTGACTAGAGATTCTGACTGCGTCCCGGTTCCGAAGCGGCGCCTGCAGCATACCGACGCCGGGCGGTATCACATATCAAGATCTGCGACGATCCGGCGCACGTAGTCGATGTCCTGTTCGAGTTGTGCGATCAGTTCTGGATATGTGAGTTCCCGCCAACTCCACGCACCTTGATATTCCGTATGAAACGATGCGCAGCCGTCGTAGCCGATCTGCTTGAGGTATTGGAATGCTTCCCGGTACGGGGTGATTCCTTGGTTTAGTGGCACGAACTTGCTCTCCCAGGAAACGACGGCAGCCGCTACCCCGGAGTCGTCGCTGAACTGGTCTGGCCGAATGTGCGAACGGCGGCTGCTTTTGTCCTGATCTGTGTAGGGAAAGAGCCCAACATTCTTAAGAGAGAGCATGATCAGCCGGTCGGCAATCAAATCCAGGCTCTGCACCCAGCCTCCGTATCCGCCTTCCAACCCCATGTGGCCAAAGTCAGCATAGATGCCGAGCGCCGCCGGATCGAAGTCGGCCACGAGACGATCTACCAGCATCGCTTCGGCAGACAAGCAGTACCCGGCATGAACGTGTATTCCCGCCTGGATCCCGTATTGAAGGCAGAGTTGCTGCACGCTCTCCAGGTCACGCCGCACCTCGTCTAGCTGCTGTCGCAAGTGACCGAAACCCCGATAATGGTAATAACCGAGCTTGAGTTGGCGAATGCCGCACGCGCTCGCAACCGAAAATACCTCCCGGGCATTGAGGGAATCTGCGCTGGTGATGTCTGTTGCAATCCAGCCGATTTCCAGCCCATGCGCGCGACAGACGTCAACCGCATGGGGAAGATCGCTCGCGACATTGTCCGGAGTCACATGGCCGGCCGTGCCGGCTGCCGCTTCCGGCAGGTTGTGACCGGCACTGCGCACGGTCAACTCGATGCCGTCAAGACCCAGACCGGCAATCGTCGCGGCCATTTCCTCAAGGGACAGGTGTTCCAGTCGCTTGGAAAAGAGAAGAAACTTCATAGGCAGTCATGTCCTCACTTTGTCGCAGGCGCATGTCCGGTCAGTACTACCGATAGGGCACCGCTCATCCACCACAGTGCTGGATGCCCAATTCCGTTATTTTCACGCACAGTGTGACTATACGCCATTGAATTGTCATTGCACAAAGGCATCCGTAAGAGGTGCACTTCGCGTCCTGCGCAGGATAGTACTGACTCTCTATAGGCTATTTGCAATCAGATGAGCAACGAACTGTTCGATTTCAGCCGGTTTTGGCGCACTTACTTTATGTTGCCCATGGACGGCAGCGCGGAGTAGTATTGAGGATAACATGAGCCAGATTTAGGAGCATTGATGGCGCTATCTGCAAATCGTACACGAGCTCTGGTTGTGAGCTTACTCTCGGTCGTCGGCTTGGTCCTGGTCCTAGGGTTTGCCGGTGCTCTGTTGGATCGTTTGCGCGGTGTGCCGGAGTATGCCCTGCCCGTGCTCGAAATGAGTGAAGAGGGCGAACCCTCGGTGAGTGTGTTGCCGGGTCGCGCCGAATTGGGTGCGACGATCTTCATCACTGGAGCGCACTGGCCGGAAGGCGCCATTATTCGGATGCAATTGACCTACCCCGACGGTGAGCCGGCGGTCACCGTCGGACATGTATGGGCGGATGAATTTGGTACTTTTCGGATTCCATTTGTTCTCCCCGTAGACTTGCCGCTACTCGGAGAAAACGACTTATTGATTGAAGCGCGCGGAGAGACTCCTGGAGGGCGCGAGCTTCAACTTACGCTCCCCCTGCAGGTAACGCGCAAGGGCTGGCCGCTCGTGGTGGCGGCTAACGGGGCAGACGACGAGCCGATCGCGGGCGCGCACGTCGCCCTCTTCGACGCTGTCGGTCAGTTGCTTGCTGAGGCCTTTACCCAAGATGACGGCAAGGCGACGATACCGGAGGTGTCTCTCGGTTCATACATGGTCAGCGTGCGCAAAGTTGATTACGCGCTCGCGCGCGTGAATGTGGACATCACCCGCCGCGAAACTGAGGTCCCGGTCTCACTGCAGCCGAATTCCGGGGGCCGGTTGTTTGTTGGCACTATTGACAACTCTCTCACGATCATAGACACGGCAAGCAATCTAACTGTCGCTCATCTTGAAGACGTTTCGCCTACGTTCAGTCTCGTTCGTAGTGTGGATGGACGCTATCTCTACAGTGGCCGCTTTGGGGGCTCACTTGTCCGTTTTGACGCCATTACCGGTAAGGTGGATGAGATACTGACTGTTGAAACCGAATACGAGCAGCCGGTCTTCCTATCGCTTCGTCCCTTAGATGAAAAGACGTTGTACGCTCTCCTCAGGTTTCAGGGAGACAATGATGCGCGTGTCTATCGCATCGTGGCCATTGACTTGGAGACCCTACGGGTGACGAAGAGTGTGACAGGCATTCCAACCTACGGGCAGCTCATACTCACGCCGGATGGCTCGCGCCTTATACATGTCGGACATCAGAGCAAGACGATCACCGTCCTGAGCACAAACCCACTGGCTGTGGTGCGCACGATCGAAGTTGAGGAGAATCCGGGGCGAAGTACCTTGGCGCCGGATGGCCAGCGCCTCTTCACGACTTTGATAGACTCTGGGATTCTGGCAATTGTCGACATTCGCGACGGCACGGTTGAGCGAGCTGCGGCGACAAGCGCCGGTTCTGTTGCGCTCACAATGCATCCCAATGAGAAACAGCTATTTGTGGTCAACGGGGTACTGGGTTACTGCCAGGTGCTAGACCCGGAAAGCCTTGAAGTACAAGACACTTTTCCCGTAGGGCAGCGACCTCGCGCCATGGCGCTCTCCAGCGACGGCAGATACCTCTATATTGCAGAAGAGAGCATCCCCGTAATTCACGTCATCGATACGTCAAACTATCAGCAAGTCGATACCGTGGCGTTGTCGAGCCGCGCGCGTACACTAGAAGTGCCGAACTAAGGGCACGAGACAGAGGTACGGCAGAAGGGCTCCGGGAGCCCCTCATCGAGTCGATTGGCGCTCTTTTCCCTTAATGTAGTGATTTCTTTCAGAATCGCTTGCACACACAGAGCCGACGTGGTATATTGAATTCGCAAGCCCCCATTTTGTCAGTTCTTTCTGTTTTTCCTATTTTTCGCCTTCGCATTCCCGTTTCGTCGAAAGACGTATGCAACCCACTCGCGTCACGATTCTCTCTATTCTCTTAGTCTTTTCGATTGCCACATTTGGACTTCCCAGCCGTCTAGTTCAGGCGCGGGGGCCGCTCGTTGGCAAGGAAATCGTCATTGATCCCGGTCATGGTGGAGAAGATCCGGGCGCCGTGGTCAATGGCTTCATGGAAAAAGACGTTAATCTCCAGATATCCCTGAAACTCAAGACACTATTAGAAATGGCTGGCGCAACTACCATCTTTACGCGAGTTGACGATACGACCCTAGGTACAAGCGAGGATCGCCGCCGCTCCGATTTGGAGACACGCATCCAGATTGCGAATTCATCCCAAGGCGATGTGTTTGTGTCCATTCACGCAGATTCGTTAGAGGACGCTTCGCGCACGGGTATCGTGGTGTTCTATGGGCCCGAGAGCGGGTATTTATACAGTCACAGGCGTCCACCAGAGCTGATTGCCCAGAGCAGAAACCTGGCGCTTACCCTCCGCAACAGCCTGCGAATAGTTGCAAAGGCTGATGACCGCGGCATTCGCTCCGTACCGTACTATCTCTTGGGCAAGATTAACCTGCCGGCCGTAATCGCAGAGGTCGGCACGTTGACAAACTATGAGGAAGCAATCAAGCTCAATGACCCAAGCTACCAGCAGCGTGTCGCAGACTCGCTCTTCAGTGGCATCCTATCGTATTTCATTAACCCTGACGGTCGTTTCATTTCAGACGTGACGATCCCGGATGGCACTGCGGTAGTGGCGGGGAGAGAATTCACAAAGACCTGGAAGGTCATGAATACCGGCGGTTTGGCTTGGAATGACGACTATCGGCTAGTTTTCAAGGGCAGGAACCGCTTCGACGGGCCGGAGAGCGTACCCCTTCCACACCTGCTGCCCGGTGAAACTGGCACAGTGAGCGTTGATCTCAGAGCGCCTAACGTTTGCGGGGAGTGCATGGGCGTCTGGACGATGGAAGGTCCAGGCGGCCTCAAGCTCGGGGATGATCTATGGGTGAACATTACGATACGTGACCGGCTCCTGACCGATCCCGTGCCGCAGAGCGACGATCCCAATGCGATGTATTACGCACAGACGGGGCACAACATCTTCGGCGCCTTCCAGAAATTCTTTGTCGAAAATGGCGGAATCGACATGTTCGGCTACCCGCGCACCGAAGAACTGATAGAAGACGGTCTTACTGTGCAGTATTTCCAGCGGGCGCGTTTTGAGTACCACCCCGAACACGCAGGCACACCCTATGAGGTCCAGCTTACGTTGCTCGGCAATATGATACGCAGCGACGAGCCGGAGGCTGAGAAAATACAACCGTTGCCTCCAACCGAGCAGCAGGAATACTTTCCACAGACAGGTCACTCCGTGCACTTTGCCTTCCTGAAGTACTTCCGCGAAAACGGTGGCATTTACATCTTTGGCTACCCCATTTCGCAGGAAGTACTGGAAGATGGCCGCATCGTGCAATACTTTCAACGCTCACGCTTCGAGTACCACCCGCAACACGCCGGCACACGATACGAGGTACAATTAGGACTTCTCGGAGACACGATTCTTCGCCAACGGGGCTTGCTTTTCGATTAGTTGCCAGTACAGGCAGCCCCCTCTAAACCTGAATAAGCGTATATGTCCCACGCATATACGTTTCATCCTTCCTCCATTTTCCTGATGACAAGCCGCTCGTCGCCCGGGCGGCTTGTCATATTAATGGTTTAGCACACAGAGATGCTGCGCTCTGCCGGAGATAGCGGCCGGTAGGCTAGGCGTAATCCAACGCACCGCAGACCAGCCGACTCTTCGCGCATTTCTCGTGAGATCCTCAAGCAAGCGCGACCAACCAGAAGAAATCCTTGCACACGTTTCTACACCCGTATAAGATGTAACTATAGCTCTGCTATACAACGTAGTTGACAAAAGGCCACTCAACTTTTATACTTGTCTTAGTGAAAACTTCCTGAAAAGGAATCAGAGGTCACACCCACATGGCGAAGCAGCCTGAGCAAGTTTCGGAAGCGCAAGAGAACGATACCAACGAGAGCCGCATGCGCCTGCCGGTAGTCGTGCTTACGGACTCCGTTGTGTTTCCGTATATGACGGTTCCATTGCGTCTTGAAGATAACGCCGCATACCGGGCGGTGGCAGCGGCCATCGAGGATGACCACAAGGTCTTGCTCCTCACGCCGGATAAAGAGTTCAACTTGCAGCGTCCCAAGCGTGAACACGCGGGTACGGTCGGCACCATCGCCGGGGTGGGGCAACTGATTCGCCTGCCCGACGGCAAGCATCAGGCGCTTTTCCAAGGGCAGAAGCGCGGAATACTGTCCAAAATTTGGAAAAAGAAGCACTTGATTGCAGAGGTAGAGGCTGTTGAGGAGGAGGCGGAGAACACGCTGGAAACCGAAGCGTTGGTTCGCAATGTAATCAACCAGATTGAAGCATATGTCGAAAAGGAGCCCCAGGTACCGCGAGACGCGGTGGCAGTTGCGCGGGGTATGGATGATCCGGGACGGCTCGCCGATCTCTTTGGCTACGCGCCAGAATTGAGCCTGAATGAGCGTCGTACGTTGCTCAACATCACCGATCCGATAGAGCGCTTGCAGCGCGTAAACCGAATTATGGCTCGGCAATTGCAGATTTCTGAAGTCAAGGCCCGCATCCAAGGGGAAATCCAGCAGGGCATGGAAAAAGCCCAGCGGGAATACTACCTGCGCGAACAGCTCAAGGCGATCCATCGTGAATTGGGCGAGGCCAATCCGCAATTGGCGGAAATCGAGGAAATCAAGAAGGCGATTGAAGAGTCGCAGATGCCTGATGAGGTAAAGGATAAAGCGCGCCACGAGGCAGGGCGGTTGGGCAACATGCCTTCGGCCTCACCGGAAGTCGGCATCGTTCGCACGTACTTGGAATGGCTTCTTGGCCTGCCATGGGCCAACGGATCCGCTGAAGAAGTGGACATAAATCAAGTAAAAGTCGTTCTCGATCAGGACCATTATGGTTTGGACAAGGTGAAGGACCGCATTCTTGAATATCTCGCTGTGCGCAGCCTCGCTACACATGCGCGGACGCCAATCCTGTGCCTGATCGGTCCTCCCGGGGTCGGCAAGACTTCCTTGGGTCGTTCGATCGCCCGCGCTCTGGACAGAAAGTTCGTTCGCATTAGTCTGGGAGGAGTGCGGGACGAGGGAGAAATTCGCGGTCACCGCCGCACGTATATTGGGGCATTGCCGGGCAGAGTCATTCAGGGAATGCGGCAGGGCGGGGTGGTCAATCCGGTGTTTGTGTTGGATGAGATCGATAAGCTTGGCTATGATTTTCGCGGCGATCCCTCCAGCGCTATGCTCGAGGTGCTCGACCCGGAGCAAAATTACAGCTTCTCCGACCACTACCTCGAAGTGCCGTACGACCTCTCCAAGGTGCTCTTCATCGCGACCGGGAATCTCGTGGAGACCATTCCACCTGCCCTCCTCGATCGCATGGAAGTGATCAACATCTCCGGCTATACGGAGGAAGAGAAGCTCCACATTGCGCGCGGGTACCTTGTACCCCGGCAACTCAAGCAGCATGGACTCACCAAGTCACAGTGCAGAATTACAGATGAAGGTCTGCGCAAGGTTATTCGCGGTTATACAGGTGAAGCCGGCGTACGCAATCTCGAACGCCAAGTCGCCACAATCGACCGCAAAGTGGCACGTATTGTGGCAGCCGGTGAGCAGAAGTCGGTGCGGGTCGGTCCGCGTCGTGTTCAGGACTTGCTGGGACCGGAAAAGGTCAACACAAAACATGACAAACGCGAAGACGAGGTGGGCGTGGTAACTGGGCTGGCCTGGACCGCTGCCGGTGGGGAGATTATTACCGTGGAGGCCGCTCTTATGAAGGGTAAAGGCAATTTAATCTTGACTGGGCAACTGGGCGAAGTGATGCAGGAGTCTGCCATGACGGCGCTCTCCTTTGCCCGTGCAAAGGCAAGGGCACTGAGTATTGCAGCGGAAGTAATCGAAACAAACGACCTTCACGTCCATGTGCCGGCCGGCGCGGTGCCAAAGGAAGGCCCGTCTGCCGGAGTCGCCTTGGCGACGTCGATTGTCTCAATTCTTACGCAGCGTCCGGTGAGTAAGGACGTTGCTATGACCGGCGAGGTTACCTTGCGCGGTCGGGTGCTGCCGGTAGGCGGTCTGAAAGAGAAGCTGCTGGCGGCGCACCGAGCCGGTGTGCGTTCTGTCGTCCTACCCAGCAAGAACAAGCATAGTTTGGAGGATGTGCCGAAAGAAGCACTAGAGCAATTGCAGATTATTTGGGCCGATACGATGGACGACGTGCTCAATGCCGCGCTTCTCAAGGCCGCAACCGGCGGTAAGAGGAAGTCGAAGGGCGCGGTCAAGAACCGGCAAGTTCCACCGGCTACGCCCGAAAGTCATCCGGTTATTACACCCATAGGTCATGGGTTAGCTGAGGAGGTATAGCAAGTATGGGCAAGATTATTGGCATTGATTTAGGCACGACCAACTCGGTGGTCGCGGTCATGGAGGGTGGAGACCCCGTAGTTATTCCTACGTCTGAGGGCGGCGACCTCTGCCCTTCGGTCGTGGCCTTTACCAAGGGCGAAGAGCGTTTGGTGGGTCAACTGGCCCGGCGACAGGCCGTGCTGAATCCGGAGAATACGGTGTCTTCCATCAAGCGTTTCATGGGCCATCGCCAGGATGAAGTGCAAGATGAAGGCGGGCGGGTCGCCTATTCGCTTAACACAGGACCGAAAGGCGAAGCACGCGTTGCGGTGCCCGCGCTGGGCAAGGACTTCACTCCGGAAGAAATCTCCGCGATGATTCTGCAAAAACTCAAGAGCGACGCGGAAAAGTATCTTGGTGAGGAAGTCACGGAGGCGGTAATCACCGTACCGGCATACTTCAATGACAGCCAGCGCCAAGCCACGAAGAATGCCGGTCAGATAGCCGGATTAGAAGTATTGCGCATTATCAACGAGCCCACTGCCGCTTCCTTGGCTTATGGTCTCGATAAGAAGACTACCGAAACCATTTTGGTTTGGGACCTCGGCGGCGGTACCTTCGATGTCTCAACACTTGAAGTCGGCGACGGGGTATTCGAAGTCAAATCGACGGCAGGCGACACCCATCTTGGTGGCGACGACTATGATGACAAAATTGTCAGCCATCTCGCCGCGCAATTCCAAAGCGATGAGGGCATTGATCTTCGCAAGGATCGACAGGCGCTGCAAAGGCTGATCGAGGCCGCGGAGAAGGCCAAGATCGAGCTTTCGACCATGGTCCAGACTGAGATCAATCTCCCTTACATTACCGCCGACCAGAACGGTCCAAAGCACCTTTCGCAGACCTTGACGCGGGCCAAGTTTGAAGATCTCACCGCAACGCTCACCGAACGTACAAAACGGCCGTTCCAGCAGGCGCTGAACGATGCCGGGCTGAGCCCCAACGATATCGATGAAGTCGTACTCGTTGGCGGCGCGACCCGCATGCCGGTGATTCAGGAACTCGTCAAGAAGCTCATCGGCAGAGACCCGCATCAGGGCGTAAATCCGGATGAGGTCGTTGCCGTTGGCGCGGCCATTCAAGCCGGAGTGCTGGGTGGCGAGGTCCAAGACGTAGTCTTGCTCGACGTGACGCCCCTTAGCTTGGGCGTAGAAACGCTCGGCGGAGTGTTCACGAAGATGATCGAGCGTAACACCACTGTGCCGACCCGGAAGAGCGAGATTTTCTCTACCGCTCAGGACGGTCAGAGCGCGGTGGACATCATGGTCTTTCAGGGCGAGCGCCCGATGGCCAAAGACAACATGCTCCTGGGCCAGTTCCGCTTGGAAGGTATCCCGCCCGCGCCGCGGGGTGTGCCTCAGGTCGACGTCACGTTCGATATTGATGCCAACGGCATTCTCAACGTTACCGCGAAGGACTTGGGCAGCGGCAAAGAGCAGAACGTGACTATCCATGCGTCCACGACGCTCAGCAAAGAGCAGGTGGACCAGATGGTCAAGGAAGCTGAGGAACATGCCGAAGATGACCGCACGCGGGCGGAGGAAGTAGAGCTGCGCAACCGCGCAGACACGCTCCTGTACCAGACCGAGCGCTCGCTGAAGGACCTCGGCGACGATGTGCCCGAAGAAGACCGGGCGGCTGTCGAAGGCGCGCTGGAGACGCTGCGCGAGGCGCTTAAGGGAGAAGACTCTGCGAGCATAAACGCCGCGGTCGAGGAAGTGCAGCAGGCGTCCATGAAAATCGGCGAGGCCATGTACGCCCGTGCCGGGGCCGAACAGGGCGACGATGGCGCACCGGTTGGGGCCGCCGCGAGCCCGGAGGGCAGCACCGCCGAGAGTAGCGATGATTCGGTCGTCGATGCTGAGTTTCGTGCCACGGATGAGGCTGAGGCCGAAGACAAAGGCGCAGCCGCAGACGGCGAGAAGCGATAAAACGGGCAGGGCTAGGCTAGCCACTGGTCCGTGGGAGGGATTTAGCACGTGGCACGATCAAAGAGAACTGAACAGCCTATTGGTGAAGAGACTGAAGAATTCGTAGCCGAACTGGAGCGAGAAGAAGCAGAGAGCGCTGCCGCGGCCGATGTGGAGGAAGCTGAATCTGCACTTCCAGAAACAGACTTGGATGCATCGCTCCAAGACCGGCTGGTTGCCGCCACGCAAGAGTCCGAGATGTACAAGGACCGGTTCTTGCGTGCGCGCGCCGACTTGGAGAACTATCGCAAACGCTCGCTGCAGTTCATCGCGGAAGGCGTGCGCGATGCCCAGAAACAGACCTTTGCGGCGATTCTGCCCGTGGTCGATAATCTGGAAAGAGCTATCGCCTTTCAAGAACAGCACCAGACTGAATCCGCTGAAGACCTGCTCACGGGAGTGCGCATGACTCTTTGGCAACTCAAGGAAGTCTTGGAGCGTCAAGAAGTCAAACGAATCGAAGCTCTGGGAGAGCCATTTGATCCGCGGTACCACGAAGCGGTGGAAGTGGTGCAAGCGGCTGAAGGCGAAGTAGCAGTGGACACCGTCGTTGAGGAACTGCAGGTCGGCTATCTTGTCGGTGATGCGGTTTTGCGGCCCGCAAGAGTTCGCGTGGCCCAGCCCCGCCGCGCGGAGGAAGATTCGTAGTTTTAGATCCAAGCATCGCAGAGTCCCATAGAGTGAATTGACACCTTGAGCCGCAAAGTGAGCGCTATGGAGTTCAAGGACTACTACAAGGTATTGGGTGTATCGCCTAAGTCTCCGCCGAAAGAGGTTAAGGAGACGTATCGCCGTCTCGCCCGCAAGTATCATCCCGATGTCAATCCTGGTGACGCGAGTGCAGAAGAGCGCTTCAAGGAGATAAATGAAGCGTATGAAGCATTGCGGGATAAGAAGAAGCGGGCGCGCTACGACCAGGTGCGGGCCGCGCACTTGTCCGGACGTTCTTGGCAGACCCACGGGCGCGGGGGCGGTAGGAGCGGCATTCCGTATGACTTCGGTGGATTGGGGGGCGGCATTGATTTCGAGGGGTTTGGGCGTGGCAGCGCGGGCTCCGGCGGTTTTTCCGACTTCTTCGAATCGATCTTCGGCCGCGGACGCCAGCCGGGCGACCAGCAAGGCCGCGATCTGGAACAGGAAATTGAAATCACTCTGGCCGAAGCCTATGCCGGAACCGCTCGCACTTTCAGTCTGCAAGTGCCTGGGCCTTGTCCCGTGTGTACCGGGTCCGGCCGAACAGAGAGCATGGTGTGTATGGCGTGCCGAGGCAGCGGCAGCCGAATGCGGAATCGGCGTCTCGACGTGAAGATCCCCGCCGGTGTGCGGGATGGGTCCCGCATACGTGTCGCAGGCGAAGGGCACCCTGGCAGAAATGGCGAGCGTGGCAATCTCTTCTTGATTGTCAAGATTGCGCCTGATTCACGTTTCGAATTGCAGACGGACGATCTACACGTGAATGTGGAAATTGACTTGGTTGACGCGGTGCTGGGCGCAGAAATAGCGGTGCCCACACCAAACGGCAAGAACGTGCTCATGCGAATTCCCGCCGAGACACAAAACGGTCAGGTGTTTCGTCTCGCCGGCCAGGGCATGCCGCATCTGAAGGGTGACGAGCGCGGCGGACTGTTCGTGAAAGTGCAGGTGCGCCTGCCCAAGGGACTGACGCCGCGTGAAAAGGAGCTCTTTGCCGAATTGGCACAACTTCGCAAAGGCAGCCCGGTCACGGTATAGAGCGAGCGATTGAGACTAGCGAGAGATTGCGCCGGGGGAGGTTGGGGAATATTGTGAACATTCGTTTTGAAGACGAGGGACCATTTTATGCAATCGGTGTCGTGGCCGAGGTCTTGCGCGTGCATCCCCAAACTCTGCGGCATTACGAGCGGTTGGGTCTGGTAAAGCCCCGCCGCTCCAAGGGCAACGTGCGCCTCTATTCGCATGCCGACTTGGAGAGAATGGAGCAAATCCAGCGTCTTGTGAACGACCTTGGCGTCAATTTAGCCGGCGTTGAGGTGATCCTAAACATCACCGAGCGTATGGAGAAGCTACAGCAGGAGATGGACCAAAGACTCGCTGCGCAACGGGAACAATACGAAGCTGAGATTGCTCGCCTCAAGGGTCTGTTGCAGCGCGTTACACGCAATTACTAGCAAAGCAAGTCCCTAATGCCAACGGAATTCGAGAGAAACCTCGATCGTTGGTTGGACATGAGTTTGAGCCATAGATGACCACTACGCTTTCTGCCATGGTTGGAAGCGTATCGCAAAGGATGATGTGAGATGGCATGGAATAACCGTTTCACGACAAAAGCACAAGAGGCTCTCGCGGGAGCCCAAGAGGTGATGCTCGCGCATAGCCATAATCAGCTTGACACCGAGCATATCATGTTAGCGCTGCTCCAGCAGAACGATGGCCTGGTCCCGCAAATGCTTGGGATCCTCAATGTTGATCCTTCACAGCTTGCGCAGCGCTTGGAGATGTCGCTGCGACCGCGGCCGCAGGTGTCGTTTGGTCAGAGCGGACAAGCGCAATACTACATGACGCCGCGCGCCAAGCGTGTGCTGGACCTGGCTGCAGAAGAGGCGGCCCGCCTCAAGGATGAGTACATTGGGACCGAACACCTGCTTATTGCTATCTCCGGCGCGGAAGATGGGGATTCCCACCGCGTCTTGCAGGAAGCCGGCATCGATCGCGAGAAGATCTACCAGGCTATGGAGAAGGTGCGCGGCTCTCATCGAGTTACCGATCCGGAAGCTGAGTCGAAGTACCGCATGCTGGAGCGTTATGGACTCGACCTGACGCAGTTTGCGCGGGATGGAAAGCTCGATCCCGTGATAGGCCGCGCGGAGGAAGTCCACCGCGTGATGCAAGTACTCTCGCGCCGCACCAAGAATAACCCGGTCCTCATGGGTGAGCCCGGCGTGGGCAAGACCGCCATAGTCGAAGGACTAGCGCAACGCGTCGTAAACGGTGATGTCCCTGAGCAGTTGCGCGATAGGCGCGTGATAGCCTTGGATATGGCTGCCCTGCTTGCCGGCGCAAAGTTTCGCGGCGAGTTTGAGGAACGTCTCAAGGGCGTGGTTGATGAGGTGCAGAAGGCCAAGCGCGAGGTGATTCTGTTCATTGACGAACTCCACACAGTAGTTGGGGCAGGCGGAGCCGAAGGCGCAATTGATGCAGCCAACATCCTCAAACCTGCCTTGGCGCGGGGTGAGTTGCAGGTCGTGGGCGCCACGACGCTCGACGAATACCGCCGCCACATCGAGAAAGACTCGGCCCTGGAACGGCGGTTCCAGCCGGTCTATGTGGAGGAACCAACTGTAGAAGATACTATCGCCATCCTCAATGGACTGCGCGACAAGTACGAATCCCATCACCGTTTGAAGATCAATGACAACGCGTTGAGCGCTGCGGCTAAGCTCTCGCATCGCTACCTCACGGAGCGTTACTTGCCGGACAAGGCCATTGACCTCATCGATGAGGCAGCGGCAAAGGTGCGGATGGAGATCTTCAGCATGCCGGACGATATCAAAGAGCTCGAGAGCCGGCTTAAGCAGAGCCAACGGGATGAGGAAGCCGCTTCGCAACGCCGTGACTATGAGATGGCTGCCAACTCCCGCACAGAGCACCTCCGTCTCAAGTCAGAGTATGAGCGAGCTCGTGAAGAGTGGCTGAGCAGCAATGAAATGGACGACGAAGTTGACGCGCGCGATGTCGCCCAAGTGCTGGCCAAGTGGACCGGCATTCCGGTTGCCCAACTCTTTCAAGAGGAAGCAGACAAGCTCCTGCATATGGAAGAGGAGCTCCATACGCGCCTCGTAAGCCAAGATGAGGCCGTCGTGGCGGTGTCCGAAGCAATTCGCCGCTCGCGCTCCGGCTTGGCAAATCCCAAGCGTCCGATTGGCAGCTTCCTCTTTGTGGGCCCCACCGGCGTTGGCAAGACCGAACTTGCGCGAGCACTTGCCGAGTTCATGTTTGACGACGAAGACGCGCTGGTGCGCATCGATATGTCAGAGTACCGGGAGCGCCATTCTGTCAGCCGTCTCATTGGCGCGCCGCCCGGCTATGTCGGCTTTGAAGAGGGCGGTCAGTTGACTGAAGCGGTACGGCGGCGACCCTATCGTGTGGTGCTTTTCGACGAAATCGAGAAGGCTCACACTGACGTGTTCAACACATTGCTGCAAGTGATGGAGGACGGGCGCCTGACGGACGGACACGGGCACGTGGTCGACTTTCGCAACACCGTAATTATCATGACATCCAACGTTGGCGCGGAAATGCTGCGCACCGATGGTGTGCTCGGTTTCCAACCCAATGGTACGGACGGAGAGCAAGAAGACTTTGACGCGATAAAGGCCAAGCTGCATAGAGAACTACGGAACACGTTCCGGCCCGAGTTTCTCAATCGCATCGATGAAATCATCGTCTTCCACTACTTGGATAGACTGCAGTTGCAGGATGTTGTGGAACGCATGCTGACTGAAGTCCGGCAGCGTCTGGAGGAACGGTGCATCACCCTGGAGGTAAGCGCGGCGGCCAAGGCATGGTTAGTGCAGAACGGGTACGATCATGACTACGGTGCGCGGCCCTTGCGCAGATTGGTGCAGCGTGAGATGGAAAACACACTCGCGAAGATGCTACTCAACGGCGAGCTTGCGGAGGGCTATCGCGTTGCCGTGGACTTGCAGGATGAGAAACTGCACTTTGCAGCAGTGCCCGGCTCGACAACGTTAGAATCCCCAGTGGGTGCTGCAGTTTCGTAGCAGAACTGCTCCCCGCGACCACAAACATGGTAACCGCATGACGCTTGAAAGCGAGGTCTCTCTGGCACTGCCCCGTAGATACGTCTACCGGGGCAGCGACAGTAATACGCCGTCGTCTCATTAACTGGGGGGAATGGCTCGCCCCGGCTTGATGGGCGGATAGGTGTCACCTAGCCAGTCCTCACAGTTTCAGTTTTCAAGAGTCTGAGCCGACCCGGCACGCCTGTTTTCCCATCCTTGCCATTGGGCAGGGCATGAATTTCAAAGCCAATAGCAAACCACCGTTGTCTGCAAATGAGACAACACTTTACCTTTTCCAAGGAGCAAACTTTCGTGAGTGTACGATGGAAGCGCACCCACACCTGCGGGGAATTACGCGAGGACCAACTGGCACAGACAGTTACATTAAATGGATGGGTGCACCGACGGCGCGACCATGGCGGCGTGGTATTTATCGACCTGCGCGACCGCTACGGAATCACGCAGGTGGTCATTGACCCGCAGGCCTCGGAAGACGTGCAGGCTGCGGTCGCCCAAATCCGAAATGAATTCGTTCTCAGTTGTACGGGCGAAGTGCAAGCGCGTCCCGACGGCACGCGGAATCCCAACCTGCCGACCGGCGACATTGAAGTACATGCGACAACAGTTCAGATTCTGTCGGCAACGCAGACGCCTCCTTTCGACCTGAACAATCCGGCATTGGAAGTGGATGAGTCGATCCGGCTGCGCTACCGCTACCTGGACTTGCGACGGGAAGACATGCAACGCAAGATGGAGCTGCGGCATCGGCTAATAAAGGCCATCCGTGACTTCATGGATGAGGAGGGCTTTTGGGAAATTGAGACGCCGATACTCCTCAAGAGCACACCTGAGGGCGCTCGTGACTATCTAGTCCCAAGCCGCGTTCACCCAGGGCAATTCTATGCTTTGCCGCAATCACCTCAGCAACTAAAGCAACTGCTCATGGTCTCCGGAATGGATCGCTACTTTCAGATTGCCCGCTGTTTTCGCGACGAGGACCCACGCGCGGACCGCCAGCCGGAGTTCACACAGCTAGACATTGAGATGTCTTTTGTAGAGCGCGACGACGTGATGGGCGTGATTGAGCGACTGTACTTGGAATTGGCCGATACGCTCAGCGGCAAGTCTGTGCAAGCGCGGCCGATTCCCAAAATTCCCTTCGAGGAGGCGATGGCGAAGTACGGCACGGACTGTCCCGATATGCGCTTTGGCTTGGAACTCGTCGATGTGTCACACATTGCGCAAGAGTCGGACTTTCGCGTTTTCAAAGACGTAATTGCCAAAGGGGGCATAGTAAAAGGCGTGCGCGCCCCGGGTTGCGGAAGCTACTCCCGCAAACAGGTGGACGAATTCACGAACCTTGCCCGTTCAATGGGTGGTAAGGGGTTAGTGTCCATCGCGGTAGAGGATGGAGGGCTGCGCTCGCCGGTGCTGCAACATCTCGGGGCAGAAGTGACGCAACGCATTGCAGCGGCGCTCTCAGCGGAACCGGGCGACCTCGTGCTGGTCGCGGCAGACCAGCCGGATGTGACGAACACGGTGCTTTCCCGAATTCGACTTGAAATTGGCGATCGGCTCGGTCTCCGGGATCCGCATACGCTCGCTTTCTGCTGGGTTGTGGACTTCCCCCTGTTCGAATGGGACGATGATGAGGAGCGTTGGAGTTTCGTGCACAACCCCTTCTGCGGACCGTTTCCTGAGGATGAGGCGCTTGTCGCTACCGATCCCGGGAACGCCCGCTCCTTGCAGTACGATCTCGTGTGTAACGGCTGGGAAATCGGCGGCGGCAGTGTCCGCGCGCACAAGCGGGAGCTCCTGGAGCAGATTTGGCAGACCATGGGCTATTCAAGCGAACAGATCCACGAGCAAGTTGGTCACATGTTGGAAGCGTTCTCATACGGTGTGCCGCCGCACGGCGGCATCGCAATGGGTCTTGATCGCACGATTGCGATTTTCGCCAACGAAGAGAGCATTCGCGAGGCGATTGCCTTCCCCAAGAACCAGCAAGCGCTTGACCTGATGATGCGGGCGCCGTCGCCTGTGTCGGACGAGCAGCTCAAAGAGGTCAATCTCGCACTTCGTCCGTCGCAGAAGCAATAGTCATGGCATGGCCACAGCCGGCGTAAACACAAGCCTCTACGTAGCCTGTACGTAGAGGCTTGTTGGCTTCCCAATCGAGTGGGACACGTGTGCCTGTGGCTGACCGAGATGGCCGGGATCTTTTCTGGATTCTGTTCTGATACTCTGATAGGCTTACTGCGGAAGTGTATGGTTTCAAATGGGTTTATATCTCTGGCGCAAACGTATGCGCAGACACACGGAGGCACGCTCTTGAAGATTTACATAATGACGGATATGGAAGCTGTTGCCGGGGTTGTCGATTCGGACAACTATTGCAACAAGAGCTCACGTTACTACGAGCGCGGACGTGAACTGACGACACTGGAGACAAACGCCGCCGTTGAGGCGTGTCTTGAAGCCGGGGCGACCGAGATTATCGTCGTAGATGGACACGGCCACGAAGCCATTGACCCGGTGTTGCTTCACCCTGAAGCCAAGGCCCTCGTGGGCCGTCCCATCGGTTATCCATTTGGGTGCGACGAAAGCTTCGATGCGGCCCTGAGCATCGGCCAGCATGCGAAATCGAATACAGATGGGGGTCATCTGGCTCATACCGGCTCATTCAACGTGGAGGAGCTGACAATCAATGGTGTTTCCGTCGGCGAGATGGGCTGCAATTTCCTTTTTGCCGGCTATTTTGGAGTCCCGTCAATATTCTTGAGTGGTGACCAGGCGGCTGCCGATGAAGCGAAAGCGCTTGTTCCGAATATCGAGACCGCCGCCGTTAAAGCAGGGCTCCGCCGTGGACCAGCGGCGGGACTCTCCGGCGATGAGAACAGAGCATTCAACGGCGCTGCCATCCATTTGCACCCAACCAAGGCTCGCCAACTCATTAAGGAAGGCGTGCGACGAGCGCTTGCAAAGCGGCACGAAATCAAGCCGTTTTGGTTGGAGCCGCCCTATGAGCTCGTGAGTGTATCGCGGCCTGAGAACGGCACACCCGCTCGCACCGCGCGGGCGACTGCCGATGACTTGCTCGATCTGCTCCGGAAACCTCGCACCTATACGACTTCACATGCGGTTCCGGCGCGCTGATACGTCTCTAGTCGCTTGGCGTCATGATATCTGGCGACAGATCACGTCTCGTTTCGGTCTGCCTAATGGCAGCTAGCCTGCGCGATCTCTAACTCTAGGTACAGAGACTTGCGCTGTTGCATTTTAGTCTCAGGCGAGCGACTGTAGAGTTCTGCCTGCGGTACAATACAGAATTGAATGAAACTTGGCGCTGCCGAGTTTAATTTACGACAAAATGAGGTGTTGCAAGACAGCGCCAACTGCATCAGCGAGAGAGGAATGAATGTTGTATGCAAATCCTTGTCGTTGACGACGACCAGAAGATTACAGCACTCTTGCATCGCGCCCTTTCCCATCAGGGCTACGAAGTCCAAGTAGCCCATGACGGGTTTCAAGCCCTTTCGCACCTTTCGCAGAAGCAACCGGACATCGTCGTGCTTGACATACTCATGCCGGGACTGGACGGCCTACGGGTGTGTAAACGCATACGGCAGGACAGCACCGTTCCGATTCTCATGCTCACCGCCAAAGATGAAATTTCAGATCGGGTGGTGGGCCTAGACAGCGGCGCTGATGACTACTTGGTCAAACCTTTCGAGCTCGAGGAGCTCTTTGCCCGCATTCGGGCGCTGTTGCGGCGGAGCACATCGCCGGAAGATGAGGTGTTGCACTTTGCCGACCTCACCCTGGATACAGCGGGCCGGCGGGCGCAGCGCAGCAATCGGACGTTTGATCTGACCGCTACGGAATATGAACTCCTTCTCCTCTTCATGCAAAATCCACGGCGCGTGCTGCCACGGCACTACATCATGGAGAAGGTCTGGGGCTACGACTTTGAAGGGGAATCGAATGTCCTCGAAGTCTACGTCGGCTATCTGCGTCAAAAGCTAGAAGAAAACGAGGGCTCCCGCATCATCTATACCGTACGCGGCGTTGGTTACGTATTGCGCGAGACCTAGCTCATGTCATTGCGCCTGCGCCTGACGTTTCTGGCAGGGAGCGTACTTGCGTTAACGCTCGTAGTCTACTATGCCTTTACGTACATCCTGATCTCCCGCGCCATCTACGGGGAGATCGATCAGGCCCTTGAAGCCCAGGCGGGTGAAGTATTCAGCTTGCTCCAAACTCGCCCTTCCCCCAAAGGGATCGAGATTTGGATACCGCCGCAGTACAGCAACGTTTTCGCGCAGTCCGGCAATTTTGTTCAGTTTGTAGGCAGCGGCGGCACGCCTATTGCTCGTACCACCAGCCTTGGGAATGAACAGCTTCCCAGCGGCAACGAGATACTCGAGCGCGCCCGCCAGGGCAAGCCATTCTTCGAAACGGTGTCGACCCACGGTACGTTGCTGCGCATCTACCACCACCCGTATGTGGCACAGGGACGCTTGCTGGGTATTCTTCAGGTCGCACGTTCTCTTACCGACGTGGAAACTAGCCTGCGTGAGTTGCGCTTGATCATAGTCGTTGGTGGAGGGCTGAGCATAATCGGCGCGATGGGCTTGGCATATCTTGTTGCGCACGCAGGTCTCTTTCCGCTAGAGCGCTTGGCGCAGGCTGCCCAACTGATCGGTCAAACGCAAGACCTCAGCAAGCGTGTGCCACAGGCCGGCGCTAACGACGAAGTAGGCCGGCTCGCCAAGACGTTCAACATAATGTTGGATCGTCTCCAAAGTAGCTATGCGCGAGTGGCGGAGGCGCTAGCGGCACAGCGACGCCTTGTGGCTGACGCTTCACATGAACTGCGCACACCCCTCACCGTCATCCGGGGCAACGTAGCTTTGCTGCTGGATATTCCAGACTTGTCTGCAGAAGAACGTAAGGCTGCGCTTGACGACATTGCCTATGAATCGGAGCGTATGAGCCGCCTTGTGTCCGACATGCTAACCTTGGCACGGGCCGATGCCGGCCAGACTGTTCGGCGGGAACGTGTTGATTTGAATGCGATTGCAGCCGATGTGTGCCGCCAAGCGCCCTACTTCAATGCATTGGTCGACGTAGTGATGAACGCGGCAGGTGAGGATGTATCAGTGCAGGGTGATCGCGATCTGCTGCGCCAACTGGTACTAATCTTGGTAGACAATGCGCTAAAGTACACACCTGCAGGCGGCAGGGTTACGGTGAGCACAGTGAGTAATGCACGGGACGTGGAGCTTGTGGTGCAAGATACTGGCATTGGCATGCGCCAAGCTGACATTGCCAGCGCATTCGACCGGTTCTATCAGGCCGATAGGGCCAGAAGGTCCGGCGGCTTTGGGCTCGGTCTATCCATCGCGAAGTGGATAGTGGAAGCCCATGGCGCCAATCTTGACATAAAGAGCGCTCCCGATCAAGGCACCACCGTGAAGGTCACGCTGCCTAACTCAGTGTCAGTTCCTGGAGACTTTGCTGCAGGCGCAAAAACCTCTGAAGATTCGGCTGGGGCCATTGGGGAGACCAACGGCGTGAAAAGTGCGCGGGCTTCGCAGCCAACGACACCTCAGACCGATGACAAGAGCTCCTAAGCGCATTTTATTACTGTTGTTGGGCGAGTGCGTCACGCTTTTCAGGATTAGCTTAGCTAGCAGCAGTACACTATTGCCAGAAGACGATAATTAGCAGAGAGGAACGGTGGTGGCTATGTCGTCGAATCCCGTTCGTGCAGACGGCGATGGCGCCAATGGTGGCGATAGCAGCGCACCACTTCGGCCCGGGCTGAGTACGATAATTGTCCTTAGCGTGGTAGTCGCAATGCTGACGGGTGTCGTTGCCGGGGGCCTCACAGCATGGGCAGTCTTGCGTCAGAATCCGACCGCGCCCATCGTGGCTACCCAAACCCCCTTGATTACGTATACGCAAGAATCGGAGGCGAGCGCTGCTGCAGTGTATCAAGCGGTAGCATCCAGCGTCGTTACCATTTTGGTCCGGGATGACGACCGACCACGCCGACAAGGTACCGGCACCGGCATCATCCTGGACAAGGAAGGCCACATTCTCACCAACAATCACGTCATCAGCGATGTGGATAGGGTAATGGTGCAGTTGCTCGATGGCAGCACGGCCTTTGCAGAAATCATCGGCCGCGACCCTGGCACCGACCTTGCGGTCATTCGCGCCAAGTTTCCTTCGGGAGCGCTGCAGGTCGCGCGCTTTGGAAATTCTCAAGACGTGCGGCCAGGTGATCCCGTCTTTGCAATTGGCGCGCCGTATGCCCTGGGTCACAGTATTTCCGCAGGCATTGTCAGCGGTGTGGGTAGAACGTACGTCAATCAGGGCCGCAGAATTAGCGGTGCAATCCAGAGTGATGCAGCCATCAACCCGGGTAATTCCGGTGGGCCGCTGCTGAATGCCAGCGGCGAAGTGATAGGCATAACCACTGCCATTCAAACCAGCACAGGGAGTTTTATGGGCGTGGGTCTGAGCATTCCTTCTAACTTGGTCCAGCGATTGCTGCCGCAGTTAATCAGGGGCGAGGATATACGGCGCACGTTCTTGGGTATCCGGATGGCAACCATCACCCCGCAGATTGCCCGCGACAGAGACTTAGGGATTGAATGGGGTGTGCAAATACTGCAGGTTACGCCAGGCGGCCCCGCACAGCAAGCCGGGCTGCGCGGCTCCGGTTCCTCGCAGCGCGCCGACATTATTACGGCGATTGACGGCGTAGAGATGAAGCGCGCTGGCGACCTCACCTCTTTCATACAGGCAAAGCACGTTGGTGACACAATCACGCTTACGGTGTACCGCAACGGCGAGACACTGAAGATTGAGGTAACGCTTGGAGCTTGGCCCGAAAATTAGAATCTTAATTTAATGGCTCCCGTCACTTAGCGTGGCCCTGTGGGTGCCCCTAACGGCTTGACCGTCCCCTACTATCTAGATAATCTGAAGGCAGAGGGGCGGTTATTGTCGTTCCGGAGGGGCTGCGATGCGGGTGCC
Organism: Chloroflexota bacterium; assembly: GCA_965207135.1. Taxonomy (GTDB): domain Bacteria; phylum Chloroflexota; class UBA11872; order VXOZ01; family VXOZ01; genus VXOZ01. Next base: position 1,595,231 of record OZ242272.1, read on the forward strand.
ACCGCCAACAGAAGAATTGCCGGACGCCAGCTACGCGGACGCGGTATTCACGGTCGTCACCTTACGTACTGCGGCTGTGACCGGCCTGGCGGCCGGCGCGATTGTGCCGTTCATCCCCTTGGCAATTCTCGTTTCAGCCGGTCTCTTTGGCACGCTTCTCTTCAATCGTGGCACCGTCTACCAGACGATGTCGCTCGCAATTTCACCAGAAAACCTGCAAATTGCGCTGAAGGTCTACCTGCTGGTGCTCCTTGGCAGCATGGTTCTAGGGGCCGTCATGGGAACGGTGCGCCGCTGGTGCGTGCGGCGGTACATTTCCTGGCCGTTGCTCGTTGGCCACATCTTTTCGACTCACCCGGGTCCACACACGCTCATTGCGGTCTTGGCGGTGCCTGTGCTCATTGCTGCTGCGCTGCACAGGATCAGCCTCGATGGTGGCTACCTCGTGAGCATCGCTCCCGTCTTATTCTTCATGTTTCCGCTCTGGTCGCTCAGCGGCTTCATATATGAGGCGGTGTGGGAGCCGCTTGTCTTCCTAATCTTACGCATGGCCGCAAGCGAACCTATGACGTGGCTACGGCGCGAGGCGGCGCTTGTGCAAATGCTCAGTGATGATTCAGAGCTGTTTGGCTGCCGGCTCCATGCGGTCCGGATCGATACAGAGACCGGTGTGGCGCATATTCGCGCCGACTTTCGCACGCCCGACCACTTCCGCCGGGCACGAGAAATAGGAATGCGCGTAATCGGAGTTCGTGACGTAGCGGCGGAAGGTCTCACCGATCTTGAGAGAGCGCACGCGAGAATGGCTGGTTCTCCAAACAGTCTCTTTATCGATGGAGAACACACTTTCACAAGGCTATATCTAGGGCGAACATCGGATGTGGCAAACATGCCGCTGCATCAAAGGGTGCTACTGGCGGTGCGAGTGCTGTGGCAGGCCTTGGTTTCTACGGTTTTCCGCACCAACCGGAACGGCGGCCACAATTCCAAGGAGCGATAGATTGTGGTAAACATGGACCCTATGCGAGTGGAAAGAACTCCCCCGGTAACGGAACCGTCGAGCGACTTGCCGGATGAGCTTGAGGCAGACGTCGTTCTTACCGTAATCGACGTGCGTACGGTCATTGCGGCCGGTTTTGCGGCCGGTGTGCTGGTGCCTTGCATTCCCCTTGCGCTGATTGGTGCGATTGGATTCATTGCCACGATCATGTTCAACCGCGGCACAATTGACGTTGGGACTCTTGCTGCATCTACAGGCGCCGGCGTGCTGTCAACATTGTATTTATTTTTACTCGTTATCCTCGGTAGCGGAGTCTTGGGGGCGGTGATTGGAGCGGTCCGCCGCTGGAGTGTCCGCCGGGGTATTTATTGGAAGTTGCTCGTCGGTCACTACTTCTCCTCGCATCCTGGCCCCCAATCAGTCATTGCTCTTGTCGTGGTGCCCTTTTTGGTGGTGGCCGCCCTGCATGCGGTGAGTGTGACGAACGGGCTTCTGGTAAGCATTGCGCCGGTGTTCTTCTTTATGGTTCCGCCCGCCTGGATGCTGGCAGGGCTAATATACGAAGGAGCCTGGGAAGCCCTGGTGTTTCCGATGTTGCGCACGAGAGCAACTGAGCCAATGAAGTGGCTTAGTCGTGAAGCCGCGCTCTTTCGCCTGTTGAAGGATGACTCCTATCTCTTTGACTGCCGTTTGCATACGGTCCGCATTGATGCAGAAACCGGCGTCGCACACATCGGCGGTGAATTCGCCACGCCCGACCACTTGCGCCGCGTTCGGGAAATAGGCCGGCGGGTGGTCGGTGTGACCGAGGTTGAGGTTACAAGGGTCCACCGCACGCAGGCAGAGCGCTTGGCGACCAACAGTTAGCGCCTGTGGTTGCTCCAGTAGTGAAAACTGACTCACTGGTCTTCAGGATGCCAGGGAACTGGTAAAGCATATGACACGTCGCAGTCTACTTAGTTCTGTATTGATTGGCGCAAATGCGCTGCTGCTTAGCTGTGGCGGCGATGACGAAGAGGCGCAATCCTCGCCAGCAGCGCCCGAATCTCGTGTGGGAACCGGCATAAAATCTGCAAACGATAGCCGGCAACTCACGCTTGCAGTTCTGGATACTCCCTTTGCGGTCCATCCTGCCCAGAATGCCATTCAAGAGTGGTCAAAGGGTAGCATTGACGACGGTGCGGATGCGACGCATTTGGAACTTGTAAAAGTACCTTTGCAGGCCGGTGCGAGAGAATTTCTTGCTGCACACGAAGCAGGGGGCGTTACCGTCGACCTGATCTGGTTGCCGATCCGTGAAGACATTCCCGCACTATTCAAGACTGGACTGATTGGAACCCTCGACAGGTGGCTGCAATTTGACCAGAGTAGACCGATGGAGGCGTTTGCAGGAGAGGCCCGTCGCCTCGTACGATTTCGTTCTCAGACCCTGGCGATGCCCATCGCAGTCGCACCCGGTGTGTTGGCGCACAATGCCAACCGCTTCAGAATCGCAAACCAGGCGGGACCTACGCACGAGTGGACGTGGGATGACTTCATAGAGACTGGGAAGCGCTTAACCGATGACAGGAATGGGGACGGAACAATCGATCGGTGGGGTTTCGCCGCGGCCAGTTTTTTCCCGGATTGGTTGCCATTTCTGCTGCAAGAAGACGTAACGATTGCAGACTTGGAGACGGGCGAGATTGGGATTGAGGATCCGGCAAGCCTGCGCGCGCTAAGTGCCTGGGATGAGCTAGGGAGAGAGCATGGCATCCTGCCCTATGGGCCGGATGTAACGGTTGCGCAGCTCTTCGGCTGGAATGATCTCAACCATAGGGGAATGTATTTCACCCCCTTTATGCAGCGCATGCCCGATCAATGGCAGATGGTGACCCCTCTCCCGAAGAAGGATCGGAACACAACGCCCCTCGTGCTTGTGGAAGCGCTGGCAATTCCGGCGGCCGCCGATGGAGAACTGGCGTACGAAGTGCTTGTGCCGTTGGCGCACTGGCTGGGAGAGCGGCGCGCATTGCCCGCCGTTACTGCTGGTTGGCAATACTTGCAAAAGCCGGATCGCGAACACTTTGACCTGATTTTTCCGGAGTCAGTCCGGGCCACGGGGCTGCAAGCGTTAACCGAAGCAAGAGCTTCCCACGTTGCCAGTAGTCTAGCTCTGACGCAGGCGCTCTTCAATCTCATTACCTGGCGCCTGGCGCGGGACGAAGTGGGAATCGAACAGGCAATTGAGCAGGCTGCAAACTGGCTGCAGAGCTACGTCAACGAGTGACCTCTTGCTCAGAGCGCATCCGCGCGACATTTCGGCAATTGGGCTTAACATGGCAGTGATCCAAGCATGCCCCGGTGATGCCTGGAGTAGACGCCTATTGCCCAATGCAAAGCAGCCTTGCGGTTTGTTGGCGCACGTTTGGGCTGATAATGCAGGCGCGAGAGCCGGGAACCGCATAGTATAGAGGTCTCAGCGTGTCCTATCGTCCTGCTCGAAGCTGAGCGTTGCTACGCACTCGCGGTCGGAGCGCCCCTATAATTGACATAAAGACACCTGCCGCAGTTGCGGCAGGTGTCTCGTCTATTTGCGAATGCTAAACGCCGATCAAGATCCGGCGCCTAGTCTGCACGACCCGGCACGAACCCCTCAGTGCCGAGGAGCTTCTGCGCTTCCTCCAGGGTTTCATCCGGCGGCGGTAGAATGACGTCTGACGGGACAATCTCTTCATCCGCAAGCGCGGTGCCCTCTTGGGTCACCAAATCGTGCATCCTCTGAAGCAATTGCTGGAACGATTCGTTATCGGAGCCGCCCACGGCTTCTTCGATTTCGTCGTCAAACCGCTGTAATTCACCGATAATGTCGTCATCGAGGCGGTATTGGCCCACAGTCGCGATGCGGACAATCATGCGCGGTCCTCCAACTGTTTCTTGTCCTTGTCCTCAAGCTGTCGTTTGAGCATTTCCAGCTCATCATCCACACCGCTCTCGGCGCTGAGCTTGTTCAACTCTCTATCCACAAAATCGGAACGCGCGCCGGCAGAGTCTTCAAGTACTCCGGTATCCACTAGCTCGTCGATTGCCAATGCCCGCGCCTGCAGCGACTCTGTACGCTCTTCGGCTCGCTCAACGAGCAAGGAAACGTCAGCCATCTCTTCGGATAGGCCCGACACAGTCTCGCTAATGCGCGTCTGGGCCTCTGCCGCGCTGTATTGGGCTTTAATGACCTCTTTGCGCGTGCGGAAGTTCTCCACCTTTGCTACTAGTTTCTGTTCGGTAAGCGCGAGCCGTTCTTGGTCGTGTTCCAAAGCTTTTATTTGCTGTCTGAGACTATCCGATTGAGTCACAATAAGCTGTTTGCGCTGGAGCGCAATGCGGGCAAGGTCTTCGCGACCCGCTTCAATGGCACGCTGCGCCTGATCCACCAGCTTGGCCTCGTTGCTCTCCAGTTTGGCAGCTTGCATTTCAAGCCGCCGTTTCGATGTTACGACCTCAACGATGCCCCGTTTGACCTTGTGCAGTTGCTCAAGCTGCCGTTCGTAGGCATAGTCAAGCGTCTCAGCCGGGTCCTCGCTTCGGTCTAACAGCGCATTGATTTTGGCGCTGAGCACAGCGCCCATCCGCGAAAAGACTCCCATTCGCACTCCTCCGGTTCGGTGACCGCTGGGATCTCCTTCAACCGTACTTGACACATTCTCAAGTATCCCACAGGAATACTGCTTGGTCAAACAACTCTAAATGGCAGTGCAGTTCCTGCCAAGTGTTCTCTATGAGATACTCAGGGGAGCATTCACGAGCTTGAGTTGCACTGTACATAATGACAGATTATACTGGAAGTGATATTATTGACAAATAATCTCACTGTGTTTACGCAGGCAGACGGTCGAGACACTTTTCGATACTGCAGCGCGTTTGCGCGAGCGACTGAGGGGACGCTAATGGGGTCTCGGATACAAGAATCCTCCGTTGCGAACAGGGAAGGAGCAAGGACCGTGACGCGACGCGATTGGTTGGGAATTGCAGTGTTCAGCGGTGCAGTAGCGCTGTTGGCAAGTTGTGGTGGTGATGAGGATGACGAACAATCGTCACGAATGGAACCGAGTCCCCGCGCAGCAGACATTGTAAAGACCGCCAAGGAGCCGCGGCAGTATACGCTGGCGTACCTGGAACTTCCGTTTATTCAAAACCCGCCTAAGCCAAGCATTCTCGGCCGGGAAGTGGTCACAGAGTGGAATAGTGGCGAGATGCCGGGCACGCCCGAGGGCGCAACGCTCGAGTTCGTCGCCATGCCGAGGAAAACCGACGAAAACAACCGTTTTCTGGGTGCCGAGTCAGTACTTGATTATCTGAGTACGGCGGCGGCAGGCGGGGTTTCCGCAGGGGATGTGGTTTGGCTTCCCTCCTATGCGCAAATCATGGACATCCTGAGAGCCAGGTTTTTCCTCCCACTTGATCGCTGGTTGCAGGGAGATAAGCAAAGTCCGCTGGATGCGTTTTCGGATGAGGCCATGCGCCTCGTGCGGTATAGGGGCCAGACTCTCGGCTTGCCTATCGCGGTGGCTCCAGGCGTGCTCGGCTACGCCGCAGACCGCTTTCAGCGTGCCAACGTGGCCGCGCCGGATGCCGAATGGACCTGGTCGGACTTCATCGAGGCGGGTCAGCATCTTACTCTGGACGCTAATGAAGACGGAAAGCCCGAACAGTGGGGCCTTACGGCGAACTGGGACTTCCCGGACTGGCTACCCTTCCTGCTGCAGGAGGGCGGTGAAATCGTAGACCTGGATGCAGGCGTGATACATCTGGAAGGACCGGCTGCCGAGCGCGCTCTCACGGCCTGGGATGAACTGGGTAGAGTGCATGGCATCCTTCCCTATGGTCCCGACATATTAGACTCTGATTTGCGGGGTTACGAGGACACTGTTCCAAGCGCCATGCGCTTTTCGCGTTTCATGAGGACGCCATGGGGCTACTGGCCAAGCTACACTCCAATGCCACAGGGATCAAAGAAAGCTACGCCGCTGTTGCTGGAGGAAGTGCTGGCGGCGCCGGTCGCTGCGGACGCGGAGAGCGCGTATGAAGCGCTCATTCCTCTCGCTCACTGGATAGGCGAACGTCGGGTCTTGCCCGCCGTGACGGCCGGCTGGCAATACCTAGAGAATCCGGATATCGGCCACTTCGACTTGATACTCCCGGAATCGATGCGAGAAACCGCGCTGCAGAGTTTACCCAATGCTAAAGCCTCCCACGCAGCCAGTAGCTCTGCACTCTCGCATCAACTCTTCTACCAAGTCACGCTGCCCTTGGCGCGTGGCGAGATTGTCGTCGGGCAAGCGATCGATCAGGCGGTCATTGTGTGCCAGGGCTATCTTGCTGAATGAATAAGTTCCGAGAATGTATCTTCTCGGAACTTATTCTGGTTCTGGGCACTGGGCCTCATAATCCCTTGAACCTACTCCCGCTCTCTGAACCGCTCCGCTGCCCAAACTAGTCTGACGGCACTAGTGCGCGGAATCCTAAGAGTGCGTCTTCTATCCATCGCAGCAGAATACTTTGCGATCCACGTATGGATTGCACTTCGCTGGACATTGAGCGCTACTGCGGAGTCCGATAAATGCCGGTGGGTGTGGAGATGGTATATCCGCGCCCGGGCAAGATTGTTTCGTTCTAGGCGACTCATCTGATCGTCGAGGTCAATAGTGTCGACGCCCAGCGCCAGCGCCCGCCAAAACGCGAGCATTGTGTTTTCCGGAATTTCGAGTGCAGGTGCGCCACGATGCGTTACGACGCCGGTCCTAGCGGCAACCGCTTACGCTTCTACCGGCCCATCTACGCCAAGCGGAACGCGGCGTTCACCATGGACTGAAACTTATGCGGTGATCGTGCGAGTGCTCCGTGCCTTCACAACGTATACGCCGAATAGCCGTTCTCGCACGGATTGCCGTAGCTTACGTTGAGCCGGCCCTGCAGCGGTTCCATGACGTATGAAGCGACAGTTTCAATGCTTTCGGGTGTGCCGTCGTTATGTCTACAAATGCTGTGAGGAAGTCCCTCATGGTCCGACATCATCTGCATCACGTCTTCAGCGGACACGCGCTCTACCGACGAGACGAGCTGGTTCGCCCGGGCACAGCGCGGCGCTGAGTCGGGCAGTTGCGCTTGAAATGTGTCGAACTGTTCAAGCTCAGGCGAAAGAATATTGTTGGTGTGTGCCAGCGTGCTGCCAGTGGCCTCGATTACGCCAACGCCGTGGGGGGCTGCAATCTCGACATCTACCAAGCGATTGTCTCCGTCCACCATGAGGTAATTCCCCGCGGACGAGAACGTCGTCGCGCTCATTATGTCAAGAACTTCGGCAAGATTGCGACACTCCAGGATGCGTCGCTTGAGCGGATAATGGGAAACACCGACCCGCCAGCCCTCCGTATAGAGTTGGTTTTGCACGAAAGCAACCCCGTGCTCATTGAACCCCGGATACCCAATGACGCCCGCCCACGTGAACATGATGAACGCAGGCTTGTCGTGGGGCGCCACACGCAAGACTACGCCAACATCCTTCATCCAGTCGCCCACGTCCTGGTTCTGCGCGATGATGGTGCTCTCATTGTCCGTCCGGCTCGTCAGAAAGCCAAGGGAACTGCAGCCGTCGCTCAGGCCGGCGTCGCCCAACGTGAGTTCGGTACGCACGTTGAGTAACACAATTTCTGCAAACGACACGTTGGCGCCGGCCGCGATCCCTTCAATCTCTGGGATGACATCGGGAATGAACCCCCGGATTGACGGCACAAACGACTCGGCTCGTGCGCGCAGTGTTGCACGGTCCTGGTTCTTAGAGCTTCCAATTGTCTCATACGAGCGCTCCAGGAACAGTCTGATCTGCTCGCGGCACGCCTCCCCATGTCTGCGGCCCACCTCATGGGTTGTGCCACTTACCTCGAAATACGGATACGCTTGAGCTTGCTGCATTAGGGCTCCTTGTGCTTTATGTAAATATAACCTTCGTTGCGGGACGGTTTTCAGCGGAGTGTTTCAATCTCATCCTACGCCGGATGACATGTCGCAGCAAGCATTCAAATTGTGAACAAGACTGGCATAATGTCACCAGTGCACTGCAACTGCGCCTAGTGGCGCAATGTCTAGTCATTACACTTAAGTTGTCTCCAAATGGGAGCGGAATCGGTCTCAGTGTTCAGGAGGACGACAGTTGGATCCGCTCTGTGCATATCGTCTGCGCTGGTTGCTAAGGGCGGACTCTCTTGATCGCAGCGCTGAATTGCAGAGCAGAATAAGGTGGTAAACATCACATGGATTCACTAAACATTTGCTTCTTGGCAAAGGACACGGTGGCCGTGCAGAGGCAGCCTGTGCCGGAAATCGGCCCTGACGAGGTCTTGGTTCAACTGCAGTCCTCCCTCATTAGCACCGGCACGGAGTGCATTTGCCTGCAACGAAACTTTGCGCCGGGCACGCATTGGGACCAGTGGGTGAAGTATCCTTTCCAGCCGGGCTACAGCGCAGTTGGAGTTGTAACAGAGGTCGGGAGCGCTGTCACCTCACTTGAGGTTGGCGACCGCGTCGCGTTGCCTGCCAGGCACGCGCAATATGCCGTCACCGCGGCAGACCGCGCGGCAAAGATACCTGACGCGGTCTCTGATACTGCTGCCGCCTGGTTCTACCTGGCGTGCATTGCGCAGAATGCCGTCCGTCGTGCGGAGCACCGGCTTGGCGATGACGTGGTTGTCATTGGCGCCGGCATACTCGGTCAATTGGTTGTGCAATACGTGCGCCTGCTTGGGGCCAAGCGCGTGATTGTCATTGACTCAGCGCCGGCGCGTCTCGCGTTGGCGGAGACCCACGGCGCCACGCACACGCTGAATATGCTTTCCGGCGACGCTGAGGAGTCCATCGCATCACTGACGCAGGGCAGGCTTGCAGACGTCGTGTACGACATCACCGGCAATGCCGCCGTGTTGCCTACAGCCTTTCCTTTGGCGCGCCGCTTCGGCAAAGTGCTCCTGCTTGGTGACACCGGCACTCCGGCGGAGCAACGCCTCACGGGCGACATCATCCGGCGCGGCGTAACGCTGATTGGCGCCCACAGTAGCAATCCGCCTCCCAGCGCGACTGATTACGCCCACTGGACCCATAAACACATGACCGAGCTCTTCTTTACCTATGTTGCCCGCGGGCAGATGCACGTAGAGGATCTCATTTCACACCGCTACGACCCTCAAAATGCCGCCGATGCCTATGCCATGCTGACCAAGGACCGGTCTCACGCCATGGGCGTGTTGTTCGATTGGACCCTGCTGGCGTAAGCAAAAGCGAGCGACGATTCTTGGCACGCTCGCTGGGTCTCGCGTTTCGTCGCTGCCAGCGAGACTACTGGCGCATGGCTCCAGAGAGAGTAGGACTCAATTGAGCATTAGGCGGCTGTACTCAAGACTTTGCGCTTGCTCTGCCGGAGGTGAGGGTCAACTACGCCGCGCTGCTGACAAGCCGGCTGACGCCAAGTCCCAGCAGTACACAGGCGATGCCGAGCACGTTGCTGAGCAAGAGGTTAAGTAGCGCGAGCCGCATTTCCCCGGCACGCATGAGGTTGACGCTCTCAATACCATAGGTGGAGAACGTCGTGAACGCGCCGAGCACGCCGATCAGGAAGAACGTGCGCACGTGGGGTGAGAGCGCCGTGTTGGCAAGCGGCTCCCAGAGAAGGCCAACTGCGAGACAGCCGACCAAGTTAACCCCAAGAGTTCCTGCCGGAAACGGACTCTCGAAGTAACGGTTGACCGCCCCGGTCAGTAAGTAGCGCAGCGTTGCGCCAAAGGCGCCGCCCAAAGCCACAAGCAGTACATTTGCCATAGCTCAACTCACTAGAATCGGGCGCAGCTATCGAGACATCGCCAGTCACGGAGGTGTCAGGCAATCTGGCTGGAACCAGGCATCACCGGCATAGAGAAAAGTAGCAATGGTGCCGAAGGCGGGATTCGAACCCGCACGGGTGTTACCCCACTGGTTTTTGAGACCAGCGCGTCTTCCGTTCCGCCACTTCGGCAGGTCTAGAATGATTCTAGGGAATAGGAACAGGAGCGGTCAAGCGATTGCGTTAGTCTACGGCGCAAGACTGGCCGAGTACCGCCCGCCACAAAGAAATAGCAGGAGTTATGTCAATGTCCTTCCTGCTCTAATTGAGAAGCGTCAGTCATGATGTGCTGAGCGACTTCCTGTCCAAGACGGATACTATAGTTGATGCCGCGGTCTTCCGGATAAATCAAGGTCGTGTTGGCAAGATACAGTTTAGAAATTGGCGTTCGCAGGTCCGGCTTCTTTCGTTGGTACCCAACCTCAATCAACGGCTGGGCGAATGGATCGCCGCCCGACCACATATTCTTCACCATTCCTCTATCGAAGTCGGGATACACTTGTTGGAGATACGGCAAGTAGTGCTCGAATAGCGCTGTGGTCTCCATGCGCATTAACGGGTCCCGTGGCGCCATGTAACGTGCCACGTAAAGTAGGTGGCTGCCGCCATAGGACTGCGGTGACACTAGATTCGTCTGCTCCACCAGTGCCGTGAACGGCAACTCTTCGGCGCTAATATTGAGCCAATAGTATGGCGACATGCGCCGATCGAGTTCTAGCAGGAGGCACGAAGCTCCCTTGTACTCGATGCTACCCAGCCGCTTGCGATAGTCATCGGGTAGATCGGGAGTGAGATGGAGAAAGATCGGCGTGTGCACGGCCGCCAACACGAGATCGAAGTCGTGCCGTTCTCCGCCCACCATGATGCCGCGTGCCTCACCGTTCTCGACAACGATGCGCTCTGCGGGCGCTTCCAGGTGAATTGTGCCCCCTAGCTCCTCGATGCGCCGCCCAAAGGCATCCACCAACGTGCGAAATGAGTTGTCGAAGTAGCCCAATTGCTCTTTGGCCATGCCTTTGGAGCGGGAAGAGGCCCGCACGTGGATGCGCGCCCAGAGCCAGGCCATGCTGACGCGGTGCCAGTCTTCGCCAAACTTTGCTTTTAGCAGTCCGCCCCATATAGTGTCGAAGACGCGCTGCCCGCAGAATTTGCGCATCCAATCAGCCGCGCTTATGTCCTGAAATGGCTGCCACTGCTTCTTACGCTGCAGGTAGAGCACCGAGAGTCCGAGCCGAAAGCGCTGCAGTGGATTGAGCGGCTTGAAGCGCAGAACGTCGGCAGGGCCGTTGAAGGGCAGCAATTGGCCCTTCCAGAAGAAACCCATTGTTGAATCAACCCAGGTCAAGCGATCGGACACACCCAGGCGCTCCGCCGAAGCAAGCAGGTGCAGGTCGCTGCTGAAGCAATGGTGATAGTAGTACTCGACGAATGTACTCCCAATCTCGCGGGTGGCTACCTCGCCGCCAAGCTGAGACTGTTTCTCAAAGACATCCACCTGGGCGCCTTGTTCAAGCAACGCCTCGGCAGCAGCCATGCCGCTGAATCCTCCGCCTACCACGGCGATGCGCAGCGGGACTTCTGAACGTCGCGTCTGTTCTGCTTGATTCATGTGGACATTCAATCGAGAGCTATGATGAGGCTTGACTGACGGGCGCTTGCGATGTGTCCGTAGTCTGTGTCGGCCACCAGCGCCCACGCCGGCGCCAGGCGAGTACTCCGCCGAGGACGATTACAGGCAGCAAGAGGAGCGCGTGCATCAAGAGCAAGTAAGCCACCGCCATTTCCGCCGCAATGCCAAATTGGGTAAGAACGAGCTTGCCGGCGAATTCGAAGGGACCTATGTACCCAGGTGACGACGGAATGGCAGAGAATATGTTGATGACCCCCATGGTCAAGAGAAATATGAGCACGGATTCATCCATGCCCATGCTCCGTGCTACCACATAATATGTGAGTCCCTCAACAATCCACGACACCAAACTCAGCACGATCAATTCGCCTAGTCTTAGCGGAGAGCGGAGACTCTGCAGGCCCCCGACAAAAGACCGCATCATGCCGACAATGCGGATCCCGATGCGTCCCGGTAACAAGAGCGACAGGCGTAACGGCAGCGAAATGAGATAGTCGCGTGCGATGACCGCGATTGCAAAGACTGCAATGAGAAAGATCGTGCTCGCTCCGGCAAGCGGCCAAAGAAGAAAACTTGGAATCCATCGGGCGACCTCGGTGAAGACAGTGCCTAGCAGGACTCCAAGTAGCACGGTGAGTGCAAGCGCCCGCCCTATAGTGCGACCCCGTGCGAGGCCCTGGCGTGAACGCCGCGACCGATGCGTAGCGATAAGAATCAGCAGGCCGGTAGCAACGATCGCCATCACCGCGGCAATGCGCAACGCCGTTAGCAGCGGCGACGGCCAGGAAAGGAAGACCGTGCACGCAACAATTATGGCAAGAATCGCCAGCACATCCAGCAGGCGCTCCAGGACGACGGTTGCCAGGGACGCGCTCTTGCGTATGCCGGTCTCGCGCGCAAGCATGAAGACACGCATTACATCGCCCATGCGCGCAGGCACAACGTTATTTACCGTATAGCTGACGATGAGAAGGGCAATTGCTTGTCGTGCAGGAATGCGTTCAATTGGCAGCAAGAGGCGCTGCCAGCGCAAGCCACGTAGTGCCACGCCGAGAAAATAAATGAGCACTGCCGGGACCAGATACCAGAAGTTGGCGCCTTTGAGCGCCAGCCAGGTCCGACCTAGGTCGAGACCCCGCAGCGCCAGCCACAACAGTACCGCACTAATCCCGATGCCCACCACGGCCTGAAGGGTACGTAGCCGCCCGGGCCGCCAGCGTGGGCGCAAACTCGTCTGCATTGCCTGACTGTATCCCCGCTGTACTCTCTCCACTCTCAGTGCCTAGCATGTACTTCTACCTAGACACGTCTGTATAGAAAATGATAGCCCCCTGCAAAAGTAGGGGGTGGCTCAATATGCTCTGGTACAGCGTCTCTAGCGTATTGCAAATCCCTATCTCGGTCAATTCTCCTTGCAGACTGCTTATATCCCAGCAACGGGCAAGACGAGCTCCTCATCATTGTTAATTGCTGGCATCTGACAGTGGGCAATCTACCTCATGATTTTGCGATAGGTCCGTTTGCCGCCGGACAAGGTCTTTATCACGGTACAGATCGAGCACCTTCCAAAACCAGGCCCTCTCACTTTGGAGAGAATCCACCGAGCGACCGCAGGTATTCGGCGGCGGATTTTGCGGCAGATTCCGGGTCGGGCAAGAGATGCCAGTAGGCGCGCGGCATGCCCTTGAAAGGGTTTACGTACTCGTACAGCACGTAGCCGTCAAAACCTCCGGACCGCAGCACAGCCAGCACTTCTTTCCAGTCGATATCTCCATCCGGGAGTTCCGTCCACTCGTAGCCGTAGACAGATTTAGGCAAGTAATCTATCTCGCCCGGTGCCCGGCGGCGCACGTTCTTTACGTGAAGCATGGCGATGTGTGGTGCAAGTTTGCGCGCCTCTGCCAGGAAGTCTCGGCCCTCCATGTAGAGATTTGCGCCATCCATTACAATGTCAAGCTCCGGGCCGACGGCATCCCGCACCGCGAGCAACTCATCAGCGTTGGCGGTCGTGGAGTTCTCATTGGTTTCCACGATAATCTTTACACCGCGCTCCTTGGCGTACGGCAGCAACTCCTTGAGGGCAGCCACGTGCAGGTCAAAGGCTTCTTGTGCCGTTAAGGTGACGTCTGGCAGAGGGTTGAGGACGTTGCCAATGCTGCGCAGCCACAGCACATCAAGCTTCGCGGCCAGGTCGATATAGGCTTTGTTGAGAGCCAAGCTCTGGTCACGAATCTCCCCCGGGGGATACGTGAGCGGACAGTAGCAGGAGAAGCAAGCGATGTCGAGTTTCTTGGCCTTGAGAACGCGGCGGAACTCGTTGGCGCCGGCCTCGTTTACTAACTGCGGGCTTAGCATGTCGTAGCCCACCGCGTTATAGTGGCGTTCCAAGCGATGCGGTACATCAAGCGTGTAGCCCCGCAGGCTAATCCCGTGATAACCGTACTTCCCGGCCCACGCGAGCACTTTTGCCACGCCAAAGGGATGCTGCCAGCCAACGCCACCGTATAGGGCCAGTTTCATTCCTTACCTCTTCACGGTCGCGCGCGCCGTCTTTGCGGGCAATTCGCACGACTACTCTTGTCACTGCGCAGGAACAAATCGTCCATCGAGGGGGACTTGGGTGGCGCAAGGGGCCAGACATGGCAAAAGCTGCCTGAAACATCCCCCGGCTTCAGCCGGAGAATAGGCAGCCTGTCTCCTCACTGACCACGCACACGGCAAGTCTTGAACGTGCGAGAAAGACTGCGTGATCAACAAGACACGCCTGTTAATCGCTACTTGGCAGGAGCGGAGGGATTCGAACCCCCGACCGCTGGTTTTGGAGACCAGTGCTCTTCCAGCTGAGCTACGCTCCTGTGCTGATCGGTGCCGTAACGCCGTGATTCTATGCTACTGTAAGGCCGGAAAGTCGTCAACGAATTTAAAGTGTCGGGCAGTTTTCAAAGTGGATCATTCATCGCAATCTTTCGTGGCTTTTCCGATGGCTGTCACCTGTGAACGGTCGCGACTTTGCTGTCTTGTGTGGACAGCCAATCTCGTGAAACTGTATGCTGAACCGCAAAGTCAATGGACAGAGGTGCGACGGCCCTACTGCAAGGGCACACGAGTAAGGGACACACAACCCTTATCCAATGCCGCAGCCGGCCAGGGCTTCGCACAGCCAGTCTACCAGCCATAGTCGTCACAAAGGTAGTACACGATGTCGCAGAACGTCACGCCCATCCTGATCGTCTGGGATAGTCAGACCACCGCGCGTCTCTCCGGCTACATTACGGAGATTTTACACGTAGAGGGCTACAACTGGTTTGCGGTCCACGATATTTCCGCCACTGGCATTAGTCGAGAGCAACTTGCACGCTATGCAGTGGTGGTGGTCGCTCACGTCGACTTGGCAAAAGAAAACCAGAGCATCCTGCTAGATTATGTCGATCAGGGCGGCGCGCTCATTGCACTGCGGCCGGCGGGGCAACTCGCGTCTGAGTTCGGCCTCCATCCCATTAGGGGTGACATTGTGGAGCGCTATATCGCGCTCAACAAGCATTGCGCCCTCAATGATGGCGTAGACTTGCCGCCCTTGCAATTCCACGGCCGCGCCGAACTCTATCTCTGGCACGGCGAGCCCGCACACGTAATGGCGTACTTTGCTGCTTCTTCAGAATTTGTAACCAAGCACCCCGCCATTGCCGTGGGCAGGCGCGGACAGGGCACATGGGCGGTCTTTGCGTATGATCTCGCCGAGAGTACCGTGCTTCTGCACCAAGGGCGACACGAACAGGCGAGTACGGGATCGTATCCAGACTATGATGGCGACCTTAGCTACAAGCCCAATGATCTGTTTGTCGATTACCTGGATCCCGCGCTTTGCGCGCTCCCACAAGCGGACCTCCAGCAAGACATACTGGTACGCATTATTGAGTGGATGGCGGCCCTCAGCCAGCCCCTGCCGCGCCTGTGGCACTTTCCTGAAGCCGCATCCGCCGTGGCATTCATTAATGGAGACGGCGACAGCATGGCCTTGGCAGACCTCGTGCAGACCGTCGCGACCGCGGACCGGTACCAAATTCCCTATACCGCCTATCTCAAAATGGACGACCATCCGAAGGTGGAGCCGGCGTACGAAAGTGCGCTGCGACAGCAGGGGCACGACTTCGGCCAACACGCGTTTGCCGGCCCCAAGCCGACGCTTGATGAGATGCGCAGCACGCTCCGGGCGGAGATGGACGCCTTTCGCACGCGGTACGGCCATGAATCGATTACCTATCGGGGGCACAGTGTTATTTGGGTGGGCTGGACCGAGATGGCGAAGTACTTACGCGAGAACGAAGTCCGGCTGGACACGAATTTCGCGGCGGGACGCTTCCACCACGCTGGTTACGTAAACGGAAGCGGCTTGCCCGTGAAATTTATGGATGAAGAGGGAAGACTCATCGATCTCTATGAGCAGACGACCATGTCCACCGATGACGGCTGGACCACTGACAAGCTATTCGCCACCCCTTTGAGCGTGGAGGAATGCATCGCGCTCTCCAAGGAACAGGCGGATGCTGCAATTGAACAGTATCACACGGTTTACCACCCGTACTTTCACCCACTCCGCACGCGCGCGGGGCCGACGTCATCGCAGCCCTGGCTTGAGGGAGTCCTAGGCTATTGCCGTGAACGTGGCTTTCACTTTGTCAGCGGCGTGGACTGGGTGAACTTCAACGACGGCAGGCGCGCGCTTCAAATTACTGAATATGAGTTTCAGCCGGATACCTTGACGCTGCGGTTCACCTTGGATGCGAAAATCTCCGTGCAGGCGCTCTCGCTCGTGCTGCCACATGTATTCCGCGGCGCGCCGATGCGAAGCGCGAAAGTGAGCGGCGCGCGCGTTCCAGTACAGGAACGCGCTTTGGAGGGCAGACCGCAAGTGCTCTTACTGGCCGACTATACGGCGGGCAAGCAGTATGCGTGGGAAATCCAGTGGAGTGCGGGCAGCAACGAGAATTAAGTGTGGTGACCCGGCTGGGACTCGAACCCAGGACACCCTGATTAAAAGTCAGGTGCTCTACCAACTGAGCTACCAGGCCGTATCTTCAGTCTAGCAAATACTGCCACCCTACCTCAATGCGCGGCACTTTGAGAGGCGTAGCTTCTTTGCGGTTGGCCGGTAGTTCGCAGCAACCGATCGCAAATTGCCGGTCAGGCGACCGGTCCATCCTACCAGTAGAGAATCCCAGCGATTGCGCCGGTCATGCACGTCGCCATCGTGCCCGCCAGGATAGACTTCAAGCCCATGCTCGCGATTTCCAGCCGCCGTTCGGGGACGATTGACCCCAGTCCACCGAGCATAATGCCCAGGCTGGCAAAGTTTGCAAAGCCGCAGATACTATAGGCCATGATCAGCGCGCTGCGCTCGCTGAGACTTCCCGGCGGCAACTGCGACATTTGGGCGTACGCGACCAGTTCGTTCAATATCACCTTGGTGCCCAACAGTTGCCCGGCGGTCACCGATTCGGCCCACGGCACGCCCAGCGCCCAAACTATGGGGGAGAGAATCCAACCGAGAACTCTCTGAAGCGTCAAGGGTTCGCCCAAGACGAGGGGCGCGAGGCCGAGTACGATGTTTGCCAGCTCTACCAGGGCTACAAGCACGATCAGCATACCGATGATGTAGGCAAAGAGTCTGAGGCCGTCTAAGGTGCCGCGGGTCAGGGCATCGGCGCCATTCTCGTAGAGGCGTTTGAATTCTACCTTGGTATCGTCTTGTTCCTCGCCGGTTCGCGGCACAAGTATTAGTGCCAAAGTGATGGCTGCCGGGGCGCTGATAATTGAAGCAGTGAGCAAATGGCCCGCCGGGTCAGGAATAATGCCTTCCAGAAAAGTCACATAGAGGGCAAACACTGTGCCGGCGATGGTTGCCATGCCGCCAGTCATCACGATGAAAAGTTCGGAGCGGCTCATGCGCTGGAGATAGGGCCGGACCAGCAAAGGCGCTTCAACCATGCCTATAAATATGTTTGCAGCCGTGGCGAAGCTTGTCGCGCCACCGATTCCAAGCGTCTTGCTGAGCACCCAGGCAAAGCCCCTTACTACCCAGGGCAGAACTCGGTAATGATAGAGGATTGCGGAGAGCGCGCCGATGACGATAACCAGCGGCAGCGATCGAAACGCAAAGACAAACGACGCGCCTGGAAAAGACTCATCAAAGGGTAGCGCTCCGCCGCCAAGAAATCCAAAGACCAGTGAGGTCCCGGATTCGGTCGCGCGAACCAAGGCTTCTACGCCGTTGCCAATCCAGACAAAGACAACCTGGGACCTCGGGACCTTCAGGAGCAATAAGGCA
The DNA here is from genome assembly GCA_965207135.1 of Chloroflexota bacterium. Taxonomy (GTDB): domain Bacteria; phylum Chloroflexota; class UBA11872; order VXOZ01; family VXOZ01; genus VXOZ01. Next base: position 1,613,091 of record OZ242272.1, read on the forward strand.
AGGCCGAATTGTACGGCTAGACCCACTAGGGCGGTTCTCCAAGGGAACGCGCGTCGATTCTCGCTCACGGCCCAGGCAAGTACTATAAGCCCCAATATACCAACGACTGCCTGTAACGCTCCCATCAGCGAACTGTCCTCTCGCCTAGACTGGCGTCCGTGCCACGTGTGTCAATCAATCGGCCGAATACATTGACCGCAGTCTAGCAATTTCAGCGTCTCTTCTCAATGTTTTCAATGTGGGTAGTACTACAGCAATATTGCGTGCGCAGCACTTTCGTTGCACATTGCTCATGAGAGGATTGCAGACGGCCTTACCTTGGCATGTGTTTGTGGTTTGCGCAAGATCTGGATTTTCGCTCGTGCAGCGCGCGCTGAAAATCCAAGAATCACTGGCCAAATGCAACGGGTCTATGTAAGCTGAAAGACGAGATTATTGCCATAGAGGCGAATTGAATGAAGGCTCCACCCGCCCGCGTTGTCGAATTGTTCGACCGGGACGCCCTAAACTTTGAGGAGTACTTGCAGAGTCCGCTCGGACGCCTGCGGACCGAGCTTGTGTGGTCCGGGCTTGGGCCTGCGCTCGAAGAAAATGGCACTACTCACTACGTGCTGGACGTGGGGGGAGGCACTGGGGCTTTTTCTCTGCGGTTGGCTCAGCAGGGCCACCGAGTACTGCTGCTCGATCCCGCCCAAGGGATGTTAGATCTGGCGACAGAGAAAGCAAAGCGTGAACTCACGGGCAAGGTAAGAGGCAATTTACGTGTTCAGAAGGGCACCGTCACGGATATTCGCCTGAGGTCGTTGTCACAGCAATTCTCAATTGTGCTCTGCCATAACATCTTGGAGTATGCTGTGGGGCCGCAACACATTCTCAGCAAAATTCGGCAGCTTGTCTGTAACGATGGCTTAGTGTCGGTCGTGGTCGCCAATCGGGATGCGGAGCCGCTGCGGACAGCAGTAAACAAGCAAGACCCTGATGCCGCGCTTCAGTTAGTCGATAAACCGGTGCACCCTTCCACGCTCTTTGGCGGCTATCGCCGCGTGTATTCCCTGTACGAAATCCTTGCTATGCTCGATGAGGCCGGTTTCTCAGGCCACAATGTCCGTGGCGTGCGTGTGGCCTGCGACTTTATGTCGCATGACCTGCTTGAGAAACGGGAGGGTTGGAATAGCGCGTTTGCCTTGGAGCAGGAGCTTATCACACGCACACCGCACAAGTACTTAGCCCGCTATCTACACATTCTGGCGCGACCACACAATCAGTCCTAGTTGCCAAGCTAAATGACCTCCAGAAGACCCTTTCTCCTACTCCTATTCTCAGTGCTTTTCGCCCTCGCGACCATTACGGCACCACGGCGAGTTGAAGCTGATGAATCAGTCATTCGCGATTGGGTTATTCCTGGCGGGTATTTTTTTACCCAGACGAATGGCGTTGAAGGCAACGATGAGCTTGGCTATGCAGTTTTAGATGATGAAGAGGCTGAGTTCTGGACCTGGTTCAAGCGGCTCGGCGGTTTACAAGCCCTGGGCTACCCAGTCTCGCAGCGCTTTCGTCACGATGGGTTTGTTGCGCAAGCCTTCCAAAAGGTCATTCTGCTTTGGGATGAACAGATTCAGGGCGTGCATCTGATGAATCTGTTCGACGAGCTGTCCGCCGCAGGGGCGGATCAGTTCTTGGAAACTCACCGGTTCATTCCAATGTCGGAATCTTGGGAAGAGGATGCAGGTGAACCGTGGCCGGTAATTGTAGCAAACCACTTGATGCTGCTCGAGGAGGATCCGGCAATCAAGGCCGCGTACTATACCGAACAGGAGCAAGGCCGCGACCCAATCACGTTCAATGGTCTGCCAATGGGAATTCGGGACTACGGCGACGTGGTGGTGGTTCGCGCGCAACGGCGTGCGTTTCAACACTGGAAGATTGAGACGCCATGGGCGAGTGTGGGGGAAGTTGTCGTGGTTAACGGCGGGGATTTGGCAAAAGAGCTCAATCTTGTTTCTCCGGAGGCGCAGGTGCCGATTTCAGCACCGGTGCCCCCCTTTGGCTATGGGGATCTAACGCAGGGAGAAGCGCTCTATCGCGAAACCGGGTGTGTTCTCTGCCACGGCCTCAAAGCGAAAGGGGGAATCGGGCCATCGCTTGCCGGCACTGAGTATGAATTCATAACATTCCTCATCTCTGTGCGCACGCCTAGCGAACTCATGCCGCCCTACCTAGAAGATCAAGTTACCGATCAAGAGATTCGGGACATACTTGCGTACCTACTCTCTCTGGAGGCTGATCCCTAATCCGCTCAGCTATCCGTGCGCGAACGGCGGCGCGTCACTGGTCCGGTTATGCGTGACAAGAGGATGCCGACCTCGTACAGGAGGTACATGGGGATCGCGACGAGGGCCTGGTTGAAGGGGTCAGGCGTGGGCGTAATGACGGCGGCAACGATTGCACAGATGACGATGACGAAGGGCCGCCAGCGGGAGAGGCGGCGCGTGTCCACAAGCCCAATCGCTGAGAGAAAGTATATGAAAATCGGAGTCTGAAAGACAAGGCCGAGCGCAAGCATCATGCGAGCCACAAAGTCTACGTAGAACCTGACGGAAATGATGCTCTCTACTTGATCGGAGACAAAGCTCTCTGCCCCAATCAGGAACCCTAGCGCAAATCGCAGCACCACAAAGTAACAGAATGCCATGCCCACGATAAACGCAAATGTCGATGTCGGCACGAGCATGTAGAGGTAACGGCGCTCGCGCCGCGTGAGGCCGGGCATAACGTACGCGCCTATTTGATAGACGAGCATAGGCATGGCTCCGGCAACTCCTACCATCAGGGCTACACGCATAAAGGTGAAGAGACCCTCGGTGGGCGAAAACTGGTGCAGCTGGATGTCTCTTGGCGCCGGGCCTCTGAGGAACACGATAATTGGGTCAATGAAGATGAACCCGATTATCGTAAAGAAAAGCACTGAGAGCGCGGCTATGAGCAGGCGACGGCGCAATTCGGAGAGATGCTCTCCAAGTGACATCTCAACATCGAGATCGGCTACGTCTTCGGGATCCTTCCCATCAGGTAACTCTTCCTGCGGCTGATCTGAGTCCGCCCGTTCATCATTTGCCATTCGTTGATTCGCTTCCTTGCCGTGAGTGCTTTACCAGTTAACGCTACACTGCGTGAATGGGAGACTTCAAGTAACGTTGAAACGGAGTGCGAAAAGCGGCAGTGCGACCGGCTGACCACACCACGCCACTGAGTAGCTCATTCGTATGCCAATGCTACCACTGTAGCCGCTTGCCTGCATCGTGCTCGACCCGGACCTCATTGCGGATGAAATGAACTGCGGGCCAGGGCTAGGTAGGCGACGACATACACTAAGTAGCGTACATGCAACGTTCCTTGATTGCGCACGGTGAACGCACACGCAGAGTGCGAGACCCGCGATCCCAATCACTCGACGGCATTTCAGCCAGGTTGCGTACGCGGCATTCACCCGGCAAGGGTACGCTCAGAGCGACACTCGCCGTTCTAGCTTGCGCGAGCCCTTGCTTCTCATTCCTAACCAGAGCAAGATTCTCGGCTCAATTTCAGTTTGTATAATGGACTATGAGCGGATTGCACAATTGACCACGCGAGCACTTGGTGCAGAATTCCTTGCTCCCTGGCGGAAAATGAAAACCCCTAGGAATTGAGTGTTTGAGTCCCGTGGACTAACGACAGTCCCCAGTCAGAATGGTGACCACTATAGTCAAAGCGAAGACACACTTTGCGCGTACGAGTGCGGCGATAGCACTCATCACCTTGATTGGTTTGGGGTTGCGTCTCTTCAATCTCGAAGGCCTTGGCGGCTTCGACTTCGACGAGATCGTAAGTTACGAATTTGCGGACCAGTCGCTCACAAGCATGCTGCGTACGGTGGCTGTTCGCAAATTTGAGCATCCTCCACTCTACTATGCGTTGCTCCACCTTTGGTTTTTCATTCCCTGGGAGCGATCTGAGTCGTTCGTGCGGCTCTTCTCTGTAGTGCTCGGCACGCTCACAATTCCCGCCGCATATCTGCTGGCGCGTCGCTTGGTGTGGAATACGCGCACCGCGTGCCTGACCGCACTCCTGGTAGCCATTTCACCGCTAGAGGTCTTCTTCAGCCGCGAGGCCAGAATGTACGCACTACTAACGTTACTGGGAGTGCTCTCATTGTGGTTGCTCCTGCGCGCGCTCGACCACGGGCGCTGGTGGTGGGTCCTTTACGCCGTTGTGACGCTCTTGGCGGTCTATACACACTACGTGGCCTTAGCGATAATTCTGGCCGAGAATGCCTACCTCATTTGGGTCTGGCGCAGCAGAATTCGTCACGTTGTCCGATTCCTAGCGGTCCAAATGGCAGTTGTGTTGGCACACCTGCCCTGGTTCATCTCAGCTTCGGGAATTTATGCCACTCTACCTGCACTGGGAACCGGCAGTTGGAGTTGGAGCTACCTTGCTGCCATCCTCCAAGAAACGTGGTTCGACTTCATAGTCGGGCCGCAGGGCCTCGCGCGTACACGTTGGGCAACTGCAGTGGCGGTTTTTGTGTGGCTGCTCGCTCTGTTGGGAATAGGACGCTTCATACGCCGGCGGGAAAGTTTGCTCGCTGGCGCCTTGCTAATCTGTACCTTAGCCGCGCTCGCCTCGCTGATGGCGATTGATAAGCCATTCCAAATTCGGTACCTCCACATTGTGCACATTCCTTTTCTCGTGCTGTTGGCGGTTGGCTTGGAGCGTGTGCGGGCGTGGCGGTGGTGGCTTGCGGCAGCCGTGGGCCTGGCTCTCGTGACCTCACTCCCCCTCATTCCCTACTACACCCAATACCAGCGCGGTGACTACCAGCACATCACCCAGCGCGTTGAATTACTTGCCGTAGACGGAGATGAGGTCATACTTACCGGGCCGTGGCAAGACAGGTTCTGGAATTTCTACGAGACGAAGGGGCTATTCATTCACCGGATCCCGCTCTTTGTGCCGCCTGCTCTGGATCCGCAGGAGACCAACGAAGCGATGCAGTTCATTTACGACGTGCACAAACCGAAGCGGCTCTGGTTCGTACAAGCTGCGTTGGCCCAGGCGGATCCCACGAATTTTGTTGAACGTTGGCTGACTGAGAACACGTGGCAAGGCTCCCGTGCCGCCTACAGAAACGGTGTCCTCTCGCTCTGGGCAGTGGAGCCCCGTGACATGATCCGCTTTGTGCCCGTGGACATGACCGTCGGTGATGTGCTGGCTGTGGAATGGTACGAAATCGAAGCGCAACCGCTATCGGGATCCGTGCTGCGCACGACGTTTCGCGTGCGCCTGCTTGAGAAGACAGACAAGATTATCAAGCTCTCTTTCCGGCTCTATGATGAGCGCGGCGAGCACGTGCAACGGGATGTGTTCGTTGGCCACCCCCACAATCCCACAAATGGTTGGAGCGTAGGCGACACGTTTACATTCCAAGTTGGCCTGGCGACGCCGTCCGGCGCCAAGCCAGGCGCATACTCGCTTGGAGCGGTCTTTTATGTCGACTCGGAGCCGCCTCTGCCTATATCGGTAGGTGGCAAAATTCGCAGTGAGACCCCATATATCTTGGGTGAGGTTGAACTGCAGCGAAGCACACCCAGGGCAGTCGATCCCACAGTTACCGCCAATGTCGTCAATACGCAATTCGCGGATCCGCGCAGCGAAAGTGAAAGTCTGGTAATCGCGCTAGAGGGATTCGGCATATCAAGTGCAAGGCTTCAGCCGGGAGATCGTCTGCAGGTGCTGCTCGTGTGGCGGGCGCTGAAGTTCATAGACTCTCAGTTGCGTGTAGAACTCCGCTTGCTCGACGCCACGGGGACAGTCGCCTGGGAACAGCAGCGGGTTATTGGAGACGATTCGTATCGGGTCGATCGTTGGATTGCCAGCGACTTTGTCCGCGACTGGTACCTGTTTGATCTTAGCCCCACGCTGCCAGAGGGAGAATACACGCTGCAACTGCGAGTGCTCACACCTACAGAACGAGAAGGGGACGAGCAAGTCGCTCTCGTTCCTACAGCCGGCGATGAGCGCAAGGTATCACTCGGCATCGTGCATGTCGTGGGGCGAGACAATGTGTCTGAGCGACCGCCCCTTTGGCAACGCGCCTTGCGCCGCCTCTGGCGTGAGGCGACAAAGTGATCACTGTGAGGTCCAGGCGCTGCAACCAGCGGTCGCATGTAGAAGAAGCCCCAAAATCACACTCTCGGCGCTGCAGTCTGCCTAAATTCAGATGTCTCCGTCAGCCTGTCGGATCGCTTATGTCTAGTTGCTAATTCGTTGTAGTGTACTGTTTCAGTCTTCGATTGCCTACAGTCAAGCCGCCAATGCAGGACGATTTAAGTACGGTCGCCGCTCTGCAATGATCAAGAGCGGCGACCGTATGTTTCGACCCTATGGAAATTACCAGTTGCCAAGGCTGACAGCACTGCGTCTTCCTGGACGCCCTATGCGTTCAGCCGGCTTTCGAAATCGCCTCAACAAGCCGCGGACCGTGCTCTACTACTTTGCGGAACGCGGCCGCGGTCTGCTCAAGCCAGTCGTTGCTGGGGTCAACCGGCGTGGAAAGCCAGAAGCTCGTATCGTGCACGCGCTCGCTGATCGGCAATGAGCCGCGCTTTAAGGGACGGCGCACGTCTGCGGGCTGATCGCCCCACGGCCCACCCAAGTCTTCGAAAGAGAAGTCCGTGAGCAGCGGTTCCAAGTGCATCACGCCATAGCCAAACGGCGTGATCGCCGGAGTCGTGCTGACCCCTTCGGCAACCAGTGCCTTGAGTACACTATTGACCGGTGCACCAATTTCTGCAGGATCGATCACCCCTGCGTAGAGCAACAGTCCGCCCCGCACTGCTGAGGGATAGGTCTTCTGCGGGTGAATTCCTGGGATCTCCCCTAGCAGCTCGTCAAGTTTCTTGAACCATGCGAGGCGTTTTTCGTTTAGTTTCGGCAACCGCTCCAACTGCGCGCGGGCCATAGCCATTGCGAGCGGGTTCGCCCGGTACTTTATACCCAACCCGATATTGTGGAGCGACCTGAATTTGTCGGTCTGCCACATTCTCTCGGTGCGGCCATAGTGCCCCAGCGCAAGCATGCGGTCATAGATATCCGGGGAATCTGTAGTGGCAACGCCCGCTTCAATGCCGGTAACCGCTTTACTGCCCTGCAGACTAAAGCAGCCGATGTCACCGAGCGAGCCAACCGACTGTCCGTCCCACGTTGCGCCGTGGGCGTGGGAGGCATCTTCAATCAACGTGATGTCCGTGCCTGCCACAATCTCGCGGAAGGCGTCCATGTCCGCTGGATTGCCGTAGACGTGGGTCACAATAATCGCGCAGGTGTTGGGCGTAATCTTGCGGCGCACGTCCTCCGGGTCCGCGCAGTAGGTTTCCGGATCAACATCGCAAAAGACCGGCGTGGCATTGCAATGGAGAATCGGCGTAATGCTGGCGTGCCACGTAACGGACGGCACGATCACCTCTTTGCCCAAACGCGCTCCGGAAGCAAAAACCGCCGCGTGAATAGTCGAGGTGCCGTTGCAATGGGCCAGGGCATAACGTGTGCCGACGAATTCCTGGAACTGGGCCTCAAATTTCTCGATCTCATCATAGGCGCTGCCATAGTCATCGAGCACGGCATTTACGTACTGCTTTTCCAGTGGACTAACACGTTCCCACTGATCGTCGCTCGACACAGTTACCGCTTTGGGGCCGCCCTCGACCGCCAACGCTTCTCTGCTAACCACCTTTGCCATCGCACACTCCTTTGAAATGGAAAGTCACCGAACGCAAGTCCATGCTTACCCGGCTCACCGCCGTTCTTCACGAGTTTATCACGCTTCACCTTGCGGCGACAGTAGTGTCAAATGTAGTCAACAAGACTGGTTTACGCACTGTGAAACCCGTCGCCAAGACGCCGCACTCACGCCGTAGCGCTTAGATGTAGCGCGCAGCCACTCTTATTAGACCCGCTTCCAGGACTTAATCTCCAGTCTGGCGGCCGGATTGCGCCAGTCGTGTTGCGCCGGGTCAAGTCCACCATCGCCGTGAATGCCCGCGTGGACGTGGACAAAGCCCTCGGCAGATTCAGTGTCTCTGGCATTGTGGCTGCCACAGGGCGGCCCTGGGACGAAATCGCAGCTTTCACTATTGCCTTCACTGCCTGCGTCGTAGACATTCAAATAGACAACCTTGGAAGAGGATAGGTCGAGACTGTTTGCGCCGATAAAGCCGTCATTGGTGGACACCAGCATGCTGGCTAGGGAGAGCAGTTGCTTGCCGTCGCTGACATTGAAGGTAATGGTAACGCTCTGGCCGGGCCGCAGCAGGCCGCCCGCTGTTCGGGCTTCGGCGATACTGCTACTCGTATCCGGATCCCACACCTCAAGCAGGCCGCTCGCGCCGCCGTCCTCCGCCATGGCCGCCAACCCATCGCTGGCAGGCTCACCTAATGTGTAGAGTGGCGCGGCGTTGCGGTCGTGGCGCGCGACAAAGACGGAGGTCATGGTCTGCCCACGGGTCAGGTTGGTGATCGTGACCTCAACGATCAGTTCATCGGCATCGTTGCCGGCGGCGCTGAGCATGCCGGCGCCGTTGAGAATACCGGCGGACAGGACCACCAAAGCCAGTAGCCCGGCCAAACCAATCAAGATAGTTTTTCTGCTCACCTTTGAGTCCTCCTTAGGAAATGCACTCTTTAAATGACAGGAGGCAGCATAGCTGCCTCCTGTTTCACTCGACTGACTAGAGTTTGCCTGAGAACAGGCAAGTCTTCATAGTCCTATGACATCGCCCACTCGGCAGGCCGCTGGCTGAAGAGCACGTTCATCTCTTCGGCAGACGAGCGGAACGCCTCAGGCACGGTGACCTCACCGGATATCGCCTTGCGTGTCCACTCGATGTCAATGCCCCAAGCCTCAGTGCCCTCGGGCACGATCATGGCATCGTGTCCGCCGGAAATCCACACGTCAACCACGTCCGTTACGCGGGTGCCCTTGAAAGGCTCCAGCCATACCGGATGCGTGGCGTACTCGATGACGGGCGGCCAAGCGATGGAACCGAAGTGCGGGGTCTCCAGCATGCTCTCGTCAGAGTGGAACCACATGAGGAAGTCCCATGCCAGGTCCTTGACCTCGGAGAGACTGAGGATGGAGTAGGCATTGCCCAGCACGGTGACGCGCTGATCCAGACCCTTTGGCGGGGGCAGGAAGTCCAAGGCCTCGCCCAAGTGCGGGCGAATGCCGTTGTGGCGGTAGATACCGTTGTTCTCCATCGCCGCAAACTGGTTCTCTATGTGATAGGTGCCCGTGGCAAACTCGACGCCTATTTCATCTGCACCCGGCGCGATCACTCTGTGCTTAAGCGCCAAGTCGATGTTGAACTGAGCGCCTTCCAGAGACAGCGGATCGGTGCCATAGAGCGCCTTGTCCTTAGTCTCGTTCAGAATCTGACCGCCGAAGTTGTACATCCACGTGCCCATCATGTAGAAGACATAGTTCTGGTAAATGACCAGAGCCCATTTTTTGTCTTCTTCATTGGTGAGCTTGCGGGACATGTCCAGCAGGTCCTCATAGGTCCAGTCCGGCGGCGGCATGTCAACACCGGCCTGGGTGAGCAGGTCCTTGTTTACGTGGAAAACCTCGCCGCCCGACTGGAAGGGCACACCGTACAAGTTCGGGCCCCAACTCCAATTCACCAGCTCGCCGGCAAAGTAGTCCTCTTTGCTGCGCGGGCCTTTGGCGAAATAGGGCGTCAGTTCCTCAATAACACCGGTGAGACCCCACTTAAGCGCCCAGTTGACCTGGTTGTAAGTGATGTCCACGCCGGCTTCACCGGCCGCAAACTCGGTGTTGCGCTTGGCAAACACACCGCCGTCAAATGTCCGGTCGGGTGTCGCCTCGATCTTGATGCCGAGAGACTCCTCAGCTACCGCGAAGGTCTCAGAGAGCGCCTTCCAGCGCGGATCTTCTTCCGCGTGGTAGTTGGAGATCTTCAGCACCGGCGTCTCCATCATCTCGGTCTTTTCCTCGGCCTTGGGCGCCTCGGCCATGTCATCCTTAGGCGCACTCGTCGTCGTCGCCGCGCCGCAAGCGGCCAGCATCGCAGCACCACCGGCTGCGGCGCCAGCGCCGAGCAACGATCGTCTTGTCAACGTCATGGGGACTCCTCCTTTTTGGCTCTTCCCCGTTTGGAACTTGCCTAATATGACCATGCAAAATCCGGCCATCGCGTGCCTAGCCACGCAGCAAACTCCTCGAAACTTTAATACAGTATCTCACCCTATGTTGCTAGGCTTGCAAGAAATTATAAGGATTAAACTGGGCTGGGTCAAGGCTTGAACCAAAGAAGTCTCGCCCCGGAGAATTAGAAGACGCAGCACCGAGCTGTCCCTTCACGGCGTCAATTCTACGGAGCACAGCCGGTGTGCGCGAGCGCTCCTCTGCCTTCTGGTCGCTTCAATCTTGCTCGTCTCAAATACACTAAGGCAGCGAAACTCCTATTTCACAGGTAAAGGCCATACATGCACCAGTCTTCTCTTATCGCTCCCAGTGTCCCTCCGAGCAAGCGCAATGACGACCTCAATATCATTCTTCTACGATGACTTCAAAGAACTGCCACTTCTCAGTACACTCGTTACGAAGAGTCTCGTCTGGGTCAATGAGCTTATAGCAAGGCCAGAGCTCCCAGCGACCGGGTTGATCCAGCGTAACGGTTATGCCAACTTTGTAGTCTTGAAATCTCGCCACTTCCACGCCTTCATGCACGGCGCCAATCTGCCTACTCTCGCCCCCAGGATCGAACGCGCCAATATATCCTTTTTCAAGAATAACCGGCCCTTTTCGCAGATTCGTAACTTGGAACTCGACGTAGATTTCCTGGTTTAGTTTGAGCGCAATCTCTTTTTCCTCCAAGACTTGCGCATCTTGTGGGGCGTATACTCTTAACTCGACCAGCCTAAATCCATCGAAATTCGCAACTCCCGTGGTGAACTCGTGCACAATTTTGAGCTCGCCGAGGTTGTCAGGCGTGGCCGTAGGTTCGATAACCGGCAGGTCAGCCTCGTCGGCAGCCGACTTGGCCTCTGCATCGCCTGCCGCCGCTGCAGTTGCCGTGCTGCTTACATTGATGGTTACGCCCGCACTCTGTCGAGACTCCGTATCTGAAGTACCGGAAACCATGAAGATCCCGGCGACAACGAGCAATACAACACCCACGACCATAGCGCCCAAAGATACTCCAGGGCGGCGACCTGCGGTCCTGCCAATCAGCCCAATGGCTAACAGGAAGGCGCCAACTATTGCAGTGACGATTGTAAGCGGAGGCATGCGAGTAACCTCAATGTTTTTTTGCAGCAGCGACTCTTTCGCCCTAAGCCGCTACAGAATTCAGCCTATTGACGACGGACAATTCGGAACCCCAAATCCCCCGCACGTCTTCGCCAGTTGCACGAGCGCAACTGCCTAATCTAGACGATTATAGTAACCGGTAGTCCACAGAGTCAAGAAATTTGGCGAGATAGAGCAATTGCAGCGTGGTGGCGCATTAGGTACCGTATAGCAAACCGCACAATCCTAAATGCAGATGGCAGATGTTCTGCTGCGACTGCCATTTTGCGCAGTCGCTCGAAAGTTGCGAGAAAGGATCAATTGATGAATCTCCTCCACAAGGCACCTTCGGGTTTGGGCTACCATGCGATCGTCGCGGAAGGACATCCTTCCCTGGAGCGCATTCGCATTTCAGTTTTGAGGCTGGCGCCTGGAGATTCCTATTCCGGCGACACCGGGGCCTGGGAATCGGCCTTGGTGCTGCAAGCAGGCGAAGCGACCATCGCTGTCGAATCCCACGGCATTGTCCACCATTGCCAGCGTCAAAGCGTCTTTGCCGGTCCGTCTTCTACGGTCTTCGTCGCGCCTGAGCAAACGTGGGAAGTCCGCGCCCAGGGCCACGCAACCCTGCAGTTGGTGATTTGCAGCACGCCCGGCAAACCGGGTACGGCTTCGCACGTAATTACGCCGGACCACCTCAAGGTCCGCAGAGTCGGGCAAGGAAACTGGTTCAGACTGATCTACGACATCATCGATGCGCCCTTTCCGGCCCATACCATGGTCCTGGGCGAGACCTTCAATCCGCCCGGATATTGGAGCAGCGCGCCGCCGCACAAACATGAGGTTGACGACCCGCCGCATGAGTCTGCACACGAGGAAGCATATCTCTTCCGCCTCACGCCGGCGCGGGGCTTTGGCATGCAGCGGGTCTATACCGACGACGGCTCATTGAACGAGTCGTACACGGTTGAAGACGGCGATGTGGTGGCCATTCCTCGCGGGTACCATCCCGTCGTCGCAGGTCCAGGTTATCAGCTCTATTACCTCTGGATTCTTGCCGGTAATCAACGGGTGCTGGCACCCCGGGACGACCCGAATCACGCCTGGCTGAAAGACAGTGAAGCGGTGATTACGGCTGTTGGCGGCTTGGGAACGCCGGGCGGGTGAGCAGCAGCGCCCGAAAGGTGAACTGCCGCCCCATAGCGGATGACTAACCCTCCCCTGGCGCACCTACGCAATAAAGACGAGAACTGACGGGGATTGCGCACGCCGCAATCGCAATGAAGTGAGGAGAGTGGTAGAGCCTTGGATGAGCGTTTTGACCTGATCGTACTGGGCGGCGGCAGCGCCGGCTATGCCGCGGCGCGCACGGCCGCCGAACGGGGCGCACGTGTGGCGGTGGCGGAACAAGGGCCGTTGGGCGGTCTGTGCATCTTGCGGGGCTGCATGCCGAGCAAGGCAATTCTTGCGTCGGCAAGCCGACTCTACCACGCGCAGCACGCTGCAGAGATGGGCATCCACGTTGGCTCAGTCACGTCCGACCTGCCTGCCATCATCGCCCGCAAGCGGCGCTTGGTGAAGGAATTCGCAGACTACCGCATTGAACAGCTCAATTCGCCGGATATCGTGCTCTTTGAGGGCGCGGCACAGTTTCTTTCAGCCGAAAGCGTACAGGTTGGCGACCACGTTCTCACCGCGCCCAAGTTCGTCATCGCCACAGGTTCGGTGCCGTTTGTGCCGAAGGTGCCGGGGCTGGCGGAAGCGGGATACATCACGAGCGACGAGGCGCTGGAATTGGAAGAACTGCCGGAGTCCGTGTGCGTGCTCGGCGGCGGGCCGATCGGCCTGGAGTTGGGCCAGTTCTATTCACGGCTCGGCGCTGCCGTCACGCTGCTGCAACGGAGTAGCTGTGTGCTGAGCAGTGAAGACGAAGCAGTGGGTACAGCGCTGGGCGAATACCTGCGCGAAGACGGCATGGACGTCCGCTGTGCCACCCGGCTCAACGCCGTGGAGCAACGCAACGGGAAGAAGGTGCTCCACCTCGCGCAGGACGACGTGGAGAGCGAGATCGAGGTGGACCAGATCTTGGTGGCCACAGGACGCAGTCCCGCGCTGGAAGGCCTGAACCTTGGCGCCGCTGGTGTGGAAAGCACGGAGCGCGGTATTGCCACAGATACCGCCATGCGCACGTCGAATCCAAACATCTTTGCCGTCGGCGACGTCACCGTCTCATACGACATCGTGCACGTGGCAATCCAGCAGGGCGAAGTAGCGGCGCACAATGCGCTTGGCGCTGGCCCCCCGCAGTACATGGACTACCGCATCGTGCCCATCGTCATCTTCACCGAGCCGCAGTACGGGCGCGTCGGCATGACCGAAAGAGAGGCCCGTTCCAAAGGGTTACCCATAGTCACGGCCTCTTACCCTTTCAACGACCATGGTAAGGCGCTCTGCCTGGGTGAGACCCGCGGCTTTGTCAAGATGGTCGGTCATGCGCAAACGGGCGAGATTCTCGGTTACCAGGTGCTGGGGCCGGAGGGGGGCGAATTGATTCACGAGTGCATTGTGGCGCTTCACTTCCGCGCCACCGCCCAGGACTTTATGCGCATCCCGCACTACCATCCAACCCTGGCGGAAATCCTCACCTACCCCGCTGAGGAAATTGCCGAACAGGTCGCGAGCCAAACCGGGCCGTGAAGCCTAACTGCCGTTCGCACTGAGCCTGCCTAGGTGTGAAAAAGATTTTCCACACCTCGTTCAGAATTGCCAACCGCATTCTGCACGGATCCACCACACCTTCCGTACGCGCTGGGTGCCCAGTCAGGCCCAGCGCAGTCCAGTCGCAGTATGCACGGCAAGCTCTATCAGGCTGGGTCGCTCATCTAGTCGCCCCAGCCTGCCGCTGCTAGAATAGACTCCACGGGGACGTGTCGGAACTGGAAGACGAGCATGATTTAGGATCATGTGCCGCAAGGCGTGCGGGTTCGAGTCCCGCCGTCCCCACCCGGTCGGCCCAGTGAGAGTGCGCCAAGCGGCGGGGCGTTTAGTCACCGAGGAATCCACGCATAGCGCCGCCAGGCGTTTCATTGCTGCCCGTGCCCAACTCTGGGCTAGAGGACTCCTATTTGGGCGCCACGTGCATGCCCGCAAACCCTAACTGATTTGCAGTTTGTCTGCCCAACTGTGGCGACCTTACTACAGCATTGCCTCTGCGACCGAGGCGATACAGGGCACAAATCCTAAGCGTAGGTCTCTCAACTCTGCCTCAATCGGCATTCCTACCTGGACTGAACGCGTAACCTACGCTTGCTGCTTGACGGGATTGATGAGCGCGATAGAGTATAGATGAGACCCAAGAGTTCCGGCTTCTTTCACGCGCATCTTGACCCGGCACTGAGGTGGCGTGGTTGGAAAGGCAGAGCTAGCTTTGCAGATCGATGAGTACAGTCCCCGCGCGACGGCGCCGTCGCGCACGTCGAGCATCTGGAATCGCGTCCAGGGGCTTCTGAGTGCAGTTACCGATGTCTTTTCGATGCGCAGATTGGGCTTCAATGTAACGCAAGCGGACGAACTGCGCTACTTGGGGAATATCTCGGTCTGGCTCCGCTGGATGCTTATTGGCATTTGCGTGGCGCTGTTGTTCTATCGCCCCGATTTCGACTTCGTCAGGTATGCGGGATACAGCAGTATTCTCGTTCTGGTGTCAGCATTAAACGGATTCGTTCACTTCCGCATCCTTGCAAATCGAAAATTGACGCACCAGTTGATCCTCTTGCTGAGCATTATGGACGTTGTTTTTATTACGGGCGCGATAATTGCGAGTGGCGGGTTCGATTATTACTTCCTGTTCATGTTGTACAACCCTGCCCTCGCCGGGTTTGCAGTTCTCATCAATTCCTTCAAAGTGAACTTCGCTTGGACAACGCTCGTGGCGTTCACGTACGCAACCGTGAGCATCACCGTTGGCGATGGCTTGGACTTGGCGGCCAAAGAGGAGAAGATTCTCTTCGCTCGGGTTGTCGTCATGTTTCTCATTGGGGCGTCCTTCAACCTCGTCGCTCGCTTTGAACGAGTGCGGCGGCAGGAGGCCGTGGCGCGGGAACGAGAGCTCCATCAGGACCAGATCAGGCTTGCCAAGGCTATTCACGACACCACTGCCCAGTCGGCATACATGGTCGGGCTTGGCATGGAAACGGCCTTGGAATTGGCGCAGAATACCAGTCGGGAATTGGTCAACAAGCTTGAGGCTACGTACCGCTTGTCCAAGTCGGCAATGTGGGAATTGCGGCATCCCATCGATATCAGCCTCATAGTGGAAGGAAGAAACCTCGACTCCGTGCTGGAATCCCACGCCGCGACCTTTACAGCCATATCGTCGATCCCTGCCGAAGTGGTTCAGACCGGCCAGGAACCGCCCCTCTCGCCAGTGACCCGGAGAGCGCTCTTTTCGATTGCGCACAACGCGCTGACCAACGCGTTTCGGCACTCTCAGGCCGGCAAGGTGACTATCAACCTTGATTACGGCGAGAACAGACTGCGATTGTCTGTGTCGGACAATGGTATTGGCCTCCCTGACGACTACGCTCAACGCGGCCACGGCTTCAAGAATATGAGGTTAGACGCTGAACGCATAGGCGGTAGACTCGAGGTAAACTCGGACACATCCGGCCAAGGAACAACCGTAACCTGCATTATCGAGTAGAATGATGCGAAGGAAGGTACGTGACTTGACAGTAACTACACTTACTACCGTAATGATCGTGGATGATCACTCCATTATGCGGGACGGCCTCATGGAGGTCCTGGAAGGCTCCGGCAATTTTGAGGTGGTCGGCCAAGCACAAGATGGTCTAGTGGCGGTGGATGTCGCCCAATCGGTAAAGCCCGACGTGGTGATCATGGATGTGATGATGCCGGTAAAGGACGGTATCGAGGCGTGCCGGGAGATTAGGGAAGCACTGCCTGACACCCGTGTGCTCATTTTGACTGCTTCGACCGACGAAGACGCCGTGTTGGCAGCGGTGGCCGCCGGCGCTACCGGGTATCTGCAAAAGTTCTCCGGCAAGGAGAGACTCCTTTCAACAATCACAGAAGTTGTTGCTGGCGAGTTCAGTATTCCGGGCGACCTAACGCGGCGGGTATTTGACAGAATCCGCTCAGCACCGCCGGGCGATGGGAAACCGCGGCATGACGGCCTCACCGAGCGAGAGCGGCAAATCCTTACACTCTTTGCGCAGGGGCTGTCGTATGCGGAAATCGCCGAGATCAGGGGCAATCGCCCGTTGACCATCCGCAACGCCATCTACGTAATCCGCGACAAAATTGGGGCCAAGTCCATTCAGGAAATGGTCGTCTGGGCCGTGCGCCACGGACTGCTGGACGACGATCCGACACCAAGCCCATCACCCCAGGACTCCCGCCAATCTTGAGTGAGCCCGCTGCGCACGCCACGCTCGAGTGAGCCTGCTGCGCACACCACGCTTGCTGCACACCGAGCACGCCCCCTTCTCGTCTGGCACCGGCCCGCGCGCCACGCGCGGGGCTTGTCTCAATGCCGCAAGCCTGTCGCAAGTTGTGGCGCAAGATTGTCGCAAGTTCAGCCGGAGCCGTTTGCAGGCACGCCCGTCGTTGAAGTAAATGCCTGTGATCGCGAACGCCTCACGGTAATTCAAAAGCTCGCAGGCGTCATCCGGGTCCGCGCCCGGCGCCTCCAGCCCGCAGCAACCTTTGCGTCCCCCAAAGTCAGCCGCGTTCCCTCGATGTGCGTCGTATGGTGCGCCTCCAGCAGAAACGCCTCTGAACGAATCGCGTCAACCCACTCTTCCCCCAGCGCCGCCGCCTCCAGAAACCCCCGCGCCCGCTCGATCTAAGTAAGCGCCGCGGTGATTGCGTTCGTGATGGAAAAGCGCGGTGCAAAGGACATTTCAAACTCACCGAATTCCTAGGTTACTAACCCCAGTGTAAGCAGAGTCTCTCAGAGGTTTGAGTACACCTGGGGCTACAAGGTTAAATCTATCGGCACCCATGCTACGTTCTTTGGCGTGCCACTGTTAGAACTGAAGAATGGGTCGTGCCGGAACGGGAAGACTAGCCGACTTAGGATCATGTGCCGCAAGGCGTGCGGGTTCGAGTCCCACCGTCCCCACCAACAGCTGCGCAGTGCAGAGCACACCGCCTCCCCAATCCTCGATGCACCGGGCGGTGTGGGGTTGTTTCCCCGCCGTACAGAGGCTTCCGGCTAACCCTGTGCGGCGGGCTCTCCCACCCAACGGACACGCCGAACAACAGGACTCGCCGCCCGGTAGAACTTCTCATCGGCCGTCCACAGCTCGCAGCCGAGAGCCTCTGCGAGAGCCAGGTAGTGGGCGTCATAGGCCGCGCCTTGTCTAAGCTGGCTTGCCAACTCCAAGGCCCTGCCGTAAAGGCGCGGCGGCTGATATAATTCGAGGCCCGCTGACAGCAGGCTCTCCATCCGCTGTGTCGCCGCCTGCAATGTCAACTCGCCCCGCCTCACCCTTTGGTGGAGGACATTGGTCACTTCCACAGGCATCAGGTACGGCGCCGCGATTCGGGTTCTCTGGCTGTTCCACAAGCGGCCAAGCGCATTGGCCTCGGCGGTGTGTTTCTCCTTGACCAGCCACTTGCACGCCAGGCTCGCGTCCACTACAACGTAACCGTTCAAGAGATGCTCCTAGACTCGCGCGCCTCCCGTATCAACTCAGCCCCGTCTGCCGGCAGAACCTTGTCTCCAAACGCCTCCTCTTGCAGGGCTACGAGCCTCTCAATGTTGAAGCTGCCGGCGAACGCGCCGTTGGCCTCGTCTCGCGCGAGCTCCTTGTCGATGGCGGCCAGGCAATACCGTCTCATGCTGATGCCCTTGAGCGCCGCCACCGCCTTCAGACGCCGCTGTACCGGAGGGTCGAGGTCCAGTGTGAGTCTCTTCTTCTTGGTTTGCATAGGCTCTTAACTCCTCAAAATCGTGACCAAGAGTGAGAATAGCGTAAATACGGAAATGCGTCAATTTCGCAGGGAAGAGGAGAATCAGGAACTCTTTGGCGTGCCACTGTTAGAATTGAAGAATGGGTCGTATCGGAACGCGAAGACGAGCATGACTTAGGATCATGTGCCGCAAAGCGTGCGAGTTCGAGTCCCGCCAGCCCAACCAGACTTGTCAGAATCAAGAACCTTCAATTTGAGATTCCAGTTGACCGGAGTAAAGGAGACAGGCCACATGAAGATTGTCTATTTGCATGTTGAGAACTTTCGAGCCATCAGAAAAGTTAAACTAACCGGTCTTCAGGACATGGTCGTTATTGCTGGGCCCAATGGGTGCGGCAAGTCGTGCGTCCTTGATTCCATTCGCCTCTTCAAGTCGGTATACGGTGGATATCAACCGAATGAGTGGCAACAGTGGTTAGGTGAGTTTCAAATTGACTTCCAGCGCAACCCACAGCAGATGTCTTCTCTGTTGAGAGATCGTTCAAAGTCGTCAATTATCGAGGCCGGCATTGAATTATCGAGGGACGAAATTACCTTCATAAAGTCTCGCCTTCGAGAGATGCTGGAAGATTCTGTCTGGAAGACTGTGGTGCCAAGCCTAAACGACCCTTGGCTCCGTGCTCGAGGCGCATTAGCTGCTGAGCTTAGAGCTTACAAACCAACGGTCGACGCAAGAGTCAATGAACAGTTTCCTGTTGTTCTCCGACAACTGGGGACTAACATCCAGTCTGGGCGACTTGAGATAAGCCCAACGGGAGAAGCAAAGACCTTTTCAAACATCTTGCTCGAATTGGTCTTTTCGTCTTTCTACCCTAAGCATATTGGCGTGATCGACTATCATGGCTCACACAGAAACTACAATCGAGAAGAACTTGGAGGGATAAACCTTAGCTTGGATCAGTCGGAAGACACGTACAGACAGTCGTCACTATACAATTATGGAAATAAATACTCGAACATCAAGAGTGAGATGGCCGCGGAATATGTGCGCCAAGCATTGAGGGAAAAGAGTGGCAGTGGCAATGACAGTATGCGGATAAAGGATCTATCTGAAACGCTTCAGGAGCTATTCAAGATTTTCTTCCCCGGTAAGGAATTCTTGGGACCAGTTCCGACCGACGATGGCAATCTGAGTTTTCCGGTGAAGTTAGAAGGAGGCGCGACACACGATATTAACGATCTCTCTTCGGGAGAAAAGGAGGTTTTGTTTGGATATCTCCGCTTGAGAAATTCCGCGCCAAAGCACTCCGTTATTCTTTTGGATGAGCCAGAACTCCACCTGAATCCTGCTCTCATTAGGGGGCTGCCTCAGTTCTATCATCGGAACCTAAGTCTTGATCTGGACAATCAGCTTTGGCTCGTCACACATTCGGATGCTTTCTTAAGGGAAGCTGTCGGTCAGGCTAGGTTGCACGTTTTTCATATGCAGTACGCTGCTGCAGGAGATCAAATTGAGAATCAGGTGCGTGAAGTCCAAGCAGGTGAGGAGGTTGAGGCAACAATTCTTGAACTGGTTGGAGACCTCGCAGCGTATCGGCCTGGAGCCAAGGTCGTGTTCTTTGAAGGGGAAAACTCTGAATTCGACCGTGGGATGGTATCGCGACTCTTCCCAGAGTTTGAAAAGGAGATGAACTTTGTTTCTGGAGGAAACAAGCATAGAGTTGAGAGACTTCACCAAACTCTACAGCGGAGCGTCCAAGCTGGGAAGATCCCAGTGAGAATCTACTCTGTGGTTGACAAAGACTCAGACTTGGGCACGAATACTGAGGGGGATTTCCACGGACACCATACGTGGGACGTCTATCACATAGAAAACTATCTATTAGAGCCGAGGTTCATTTGCGATGCTCTGAAGCAAATTGGGACATGCTCAAGTGAGGTGGATTCTCCTGAGTTGGTTGAGAGTTGCTTAAGACGAATTGCTCAGGATCAGATCGGGAAACTCGTTAGCCACAAGATTAGTGCACAGATAAGAAAGGAACTAATCGAGGGGCTAGAATTGGGGATTGACCCTAATTCCGATGACATTGGGGAGGAAATGCACAAGTCTGTTAAGAGGTCAGTCGGCAAGGTTAAAAGTCTAGTTTCCGGGAAATTAGGCAAACCCGACATAGAGGAGAGAGTTAAGCAAGAGCGAGCAATTCTTGAAGACTCTTTGCGCGAGAATAACTGGAAGAAGCACTTCAAGGGTAGAGACGTGCTAAGGGTTTTCGCAGGCAAATATGCAAATGGCATGAGATACGAGATGTTTAGGTACTTAGTAATCAGTTTGATGGCCGATGCTGGACATCAGCCAGAAGGCATGAAGACCGTCCTGTATAGCATCGCAAGTGATTAGGTGTTTCTCTTTCTCTGTGGAACGCGTGCCGTCTGCCTGCTTTTGGGCACCAAGAGTGCCGAGTTCGTGTTGTGGGACTGAAGGCTGCAGGATTTCAAGACGAATGGGGCGGGCTACAATTCCCTCAATGCGTGCCGTTCGTGTCACGTACCTTGGATTTGACCCATTAAAGGAGCCGCTATATCCGTCGCAATCGACGATGCCAAATCAATAAAGTCAAGGTGCTCTCTCGCAACGTGAGAATCGGTTTAGACGACTACCACCGTCTCGGTGTCGCCGGCGTTTAAGGCGTTCATGTAGGCGAGGATGAGGTTGCGGGTGCGGTAGGTGTTGAAGGCGGCTTGGTCTTGGCGTTGGACGATGGGGAAGGTGCTGAGGATGTAGGCGGCGTCCTCACGGGAGATGCCGTAGAGGTGGAAGTAGCAGGCGTCGAGGCGGGCGCGGAGGTGGCGGCGTTTTTCTTCATCCCAGATGAAGGGCGGGCCGCCGTAGCCGAGGTCGCGGGCGAACGGCGCTAGGTCGTGGGCGGTGTAGGTGAGTTTGAGGACGTGGTCGCGGACGAATTCGCGGGCGGTGGTTTTCCCGAATTGGCGGTCGTAGGCGGCGGGCGCGATGACGGGGAGTTGCTCGATGATGAACAGGTTGAAGTTCGCGCCTTGAATCTTCTGTCTTGTAATGAAGTCTAGGCAGATTGAGTTCAGGTTTGCCACAAGGCAGGCCAGTGTGGCTGCACGGAAGTTTATCCCATCTTCTCGAGACTCCCTGGGTTCACCCATGGTTATTTCGTCCAATGTAAGAATTGGAATGCTGTTGCCAAAGCCAGAAAACGGCGCAATGGCGGTGATTGCGGTTCTCGCATCTGTAGGCCGGGTAATGTGACGAATGCCTAGAACATACTCCCGATTCAAAGACAGTGCCGAACCTACATTCTGAGCGGGGACCCAATACTCAGATTGGGGTAGGAATTTCGGGTTCGCGTGCTGGGCTTCACTGACCTCCTCGCTCAGGTAGTGGTTGTGGGTGCTCTCGGGATTGACTCGTACAGAGTTGGCACGATGGTCGAATTGATGGATCATGCGGCCTTGGTAGAGGGGTAGGTAAAGCTCCTTGCCGCGTTGCCAGCGGTTGCCTCGGACGGGGTAGAAGCCGGCCTCATCCAGTTGCGCGGCGGTGCGGAAGAGGTGGGAGTCGTTGGTCATGTGGAACATGGTGTGGTATTTGACCGGCCACCTTTTCTGTTCGGTGCCGTCGGAGCGGTTGACGAGCACGGGGTGGCGGGCGTAGATGGCGCGGGTGATGTCGGCGTCGCGGCGGGTGCGGAAGACCGGAGCGGTGCCGGTGTTGGGATTGACGCGGGCGAAATCGTCCGGCGCGAGTGGGAAGCAGCGCTCCGGGTCCTCAGTGGTCTTGGTGTCGTGGAGGAAGAAGGCGCAGGCGGTTTCGTCGAACTGCCGCTCCGCGCCGCCCACAATGAGGGCGCAGAATTTAAACGAGGCGTGCACGTCTTTGAAGAAGATTTTCCTGTTCTCAAAGTCGTACAGCCCGGCCACGCGCCCACGGGTGGAAACGGACTTGAAGAACTTGGCGGCGGTCTTGTCGGCGTAGATGCCGGACGGCGTGAGCAGGCCGACCAAGCCGGTGGCGTTCACGAGGCGCAGGGCGCGCTCCACGAAGAGCGAGTAGAGGTTTATGTCGCCGCCGCCCAGCAGCGGGTAGTGACCGGACGCCCGCACGAGTTTCCCCAGGCTGTCGGCGCGGGCTTTGGCATCATCAAAGTCAGCCGCCAGCGGATCGCCCTGCCCGCGCAGTTCCTTGATCGCGCTCCGGCGCGCCGCGGCGGTGGGCGCACGGGCGAGCTCCGGGGCGCGGGTGGCGAACCACTCCACCTCCTGCAATTTTATGCGGTCCCACGGCGGGTTGCCGATCACGGCGTCGAAACCGCCGCTTGGATTGGCGTCCTGCCACTGCGCCCACACGCCGGGAAATGCTGCTTCCCAATGCAGGAAGTTTTCCCGGTCGGCGATGGCTCTGGCGTCGCGCCAGAGAGTGGCGAATTCTTGCAATAAGGCGTCTGGTTCGTCACTCCGGTGAAAACCGGAGTCCAGGAGGTACGGAGAAGGTAGATTCCCGCTTTCGCGGGAGTGTTGGACAGCGTCGTCTGTGCGGGAAAGGCGAGGAGCATCGCTTGTGGACGAACGATCGGCCTGTTCGTTTTCGCGGTTTGGCGCTTCTGGATTCCGGCTTTCGCCGGAATGACGGAAGGAACTGGCCTGACGAATGCCCAGCGCGTCCGGCCCAAGCGCAAGGAGCTTGAACGAGTCGCCTTGCTGTCGATCAAGAGTCTCGAGCAATGGTAATTCAAAGCGTTCACGCTCTCTCTTTTTCATGCCCGCGGTGAGCCAGCGCAGACCGCAGAGTGTGTCCAACAGGCCGCGGAGATCTGAGGTCGTCTCTTCGACCTCTTTGAACAGCGACGCTGACTGCCGCACCTCGGACACGTCGGCGTCGGAGAGCATATCAATGTGCTCCATGCCCTCGGCGGAGGCTTCCGCACCGGCCACGGCGGATTGGATGAAGAAGCTGCCCATGCGTCTTAGTTCACCCACGGCCTCGGTCACGCGCATGCCGAGCAGCGAATCGCCGCAGCGCAGGTGGTGGTCCAGGAACGAGAGCGGCGCCCCCACGGTGAAGCTGTGCAACCAGAGCGAGACTTTTGCCAGCTCCACGGCCAGGGGGTTCTTATCCACGCCGTAGATGCAGCGCTTCAGCACCATGCGCCGGATGACGGCCTGGTCGGTGAGCTGGTCTTCATTTATCGTCCAATCTGACTCTCGCGCTCGTAAAAGAATTTCTTCGCGAATGGCCGCGATGCGCGCTACCAGCGGCGAATCGTAGGCTGCACTGACGTCATCTGCGAGCCAGTCCGGCACGCCGGGCACGTATTCCACCAAGTCGGCGATGTAGTCGGAGAGGAAGTCCACGGCCGTGACCAGAAAGTGCCCGCTGCCCATGGCCGGATCGAGAATCTTCAGGTCGAGCACGGCCTCTGCCGGGTCGAGCGCCGCCAACTCCCGCTGCCGCTCCGCCTTGGGGCGGCGGTCGCGCTTGAGCTGCGCCGCCTTCTCCTCGAATGCCGTCAGGCGCTCTTCCACCAAGGGGTCAAGGGTCTTTTCCACGATGAGGTCAACCAGTTCCTGCGGTGTGTAAAAGCTGCCGCTGTCCTTGCGGGCGTAGGGATTGGGCCGCATGGAGATGGCGCCGTTGTCCCCGCGCACCGGCTCCTGTTCGAGCAGGCGTTCGTAGATGGAGCCAAGCTGCTGCACGGACATGTCGCGGTAGTTGACGAACGAGCGCGTGGTCTCGCCTTTTTGGGCGCTGCGGGTATGGCTGAGTTCATAGATGATCTCCGCAACGATGTTGTCCGGCAGGCGCACCTGGTCCAACACCGGCGCGGACTCCAGCGCAAAGAGACCGCCGTTGTAAGGCGGCAGGCCGATTGAGGGGTCGCCCTGGTCTATAACCCTAAAGAGGTTAGCGAGGCCGTCGTAAAGGATCGTAGCCGAGTGAGAAAAGGTGTCACTTGAGTTCATGCGCGCGGCAACATAATCGCGCACGCGCTTGCGCAGGCCGTAGTCGTCGTAGCGGGAATCATTCACGGGCAAGAGGCCGCGGTCCTCGGCGTAGAGAATGAAGAGGAGCCGGTAGAGGAAGATCAAGGCCGCGTGGCGCGCGGCGGTGAGATTACTGCCGGTTGCGGCATCCGCATCAAGTCGCGCCGCCAGCGCCGCAACCAAATTTGGGAAGACGTGTGTAAAGACTACTTCCGAGAGGTCTGCCGCTACTCGTTGCTCATAACGCTGCCCCTCGGCAATGGCTTCATCAAGAAACGTGGTGGTTGCGCCCGCGTGCAGCGTGAAGGCAGCGCGCCGCAGGAGCAGGAAGAAGACACGCAGGCCGTGGTCGTCATCCTCATGCAGGAGCGTCTGCACATCCGCCTCGTAGAATGCGCTGGCCCGGGGACGGGTGCGGTAATCGTAGAGCCGCCAGACGGCCCCGTTTGTCAAGATGCCCCAGCGAATGCGGCCGTCGGTTGCGCTCTCCGCAGTTGCGAGATACCGGAGGATTTGGCCGTGGGGCGTACCGAGTCGCGCAGCGTCATCCCGATCGCGGCTATCGAGCGGCAAGCCGAACCGTTTGCTCTCCTGAACTACCAGCGCGTCCTGGTAGCGGTCTTCAGAACGCGCACGGGCTGCGGCGCGTTCCTTGTCGTGCTCGTCAGCGAAGAGCAGATGATCGGGGACATCCTCGTACCCCTTGGAGCCCTGTTGCGGCAGGTAGTCCCGCCAGCCCAAGAGGTTGAATATCTTCCGCACCACGTCTTGCTCGGTTGCCGCTTCGTTGGGCAGGCTGCCAGGACTGACCCCCCCCATTATGTCAATGAGAGATTGCCTGAATGCGGCGAATGCCTCCGGCTTACGATCAATCTCCTGCCAAGCTTCAGTGCTCCTGATGCCATCGGTAAGGAAGTATTGCGTGAAGAGCTGTCCTGTCATGGCAAAGATTCCGTTTCTCCTGAGAACGCAAGATGCGAGGTAGGGTAACAGTGTTTGAATGCTGATTTCAGGAATTGGCGCATTGCTCCGCCAATGCAGTTTCGTGAACCGGCCATCTGTCGCTCTGCGTGAGCAAGCCTACCACGTTCAATTGCGAGACGTGCAATGACCCCAGGGTAGCGGAAAGCGATTAGTCTGTGGTGTGGGCGAGTCTATTGTTTCCGCAAGCGCGGGTAGAAGATCCAGAGCAGGTTGCCGATGGCGATGGCGGCGGCGAGGGCCCAGAGGACGGTGCCGCCGGTGGAGTTTACGGTGAGACCTACGCCCAAGCCCAGGTAGAAAGCGATGAATGCCGCTACGAAGAGCACTACGTGGATGATGGTTTTGAGGGTCTTGTTCATGCTATGCAGCTCCGCTAAGTCTTAAGAACGCCGTTGCCGACATGCCGACATGGCAATGGTAGCAAAGGCGCGAGAAGGGGGCTAGGAGTTCAGCGGCATACGCGGGAGGGTGGACTGGGAGCACCCCGGTGCACGCCGGCAAGTGGGCCTGATTGAGCCATGTCATGGATTTGTCCGCTTCGCGCGCCCCATGAGCGTCTATCCTATTAGCCCGTGCCGGCAGCGGTAAGTTTGCCACAGGATCGTCTGGACTCTTAACGTGCCGAAGGATGGGTTGGACACGTCGGTCCTCGCGCAAGGTTGCGTGAGTTCGGATTTGCAGAACTGAAGCTAACCCACTCCGCTCGGAGTGACGGTGAGGTGACTTGCCATCTCTGCATCTAGGCCGGCGTGGTTGCCCCGGCTTGCGAGGGCGGGAGCAGGCGCATGCGCACGTCCACTTCCAGTTCGCTGTCAAGGAAGCCCTGCAGTATGCCCTTCGATGGCGGCACGTCCTGGTAGTCCCGTCCCACGGCGATGGCGACGTGGTGGTCGCCGGCAAGCGTCTGGTTGGTGGGATCAAAGCCGACCCAGCCAAGTCCCGGCAGGCGGCATTCCACCCACGCGTGGGTGGACGACTGCGGCGTCTGTGACGAAGTCTGCGTCTGTGACAAACTCTGCGTATGCGACGAAGTCTGCCCGTGCCTATGCCGCTCTCCCGAAACATGCACGTAGCCGGAAACGTAGCGGGCCGGCACGCCCCAGGAACGCGCAATTGCGATCATGACATGGGTGTAGTCTTGGCATACTCCTCGTCCGGACTCCAGTATTTCATCGATAGGCGAAGCGACAGACGTGCTGCCCGGCACATAGTTGAACGCGCGGTGCAGCTTCTCCGAAAGCATGCCCACGGATTGCAGCGGGTCGTCGGCGGGTTCAATACCTTCCCGCGCGATGAAGGCAGTAAGGGCAGGCGAGGACCCTGCCAGCGGGCTGTCATGGGTGAAATCCCAGAGCGCAAACGAGTCACGCCAGGAGCGAATTCTGTCCCACGCATCGGCAGCCAGCGCAGTGGGAAGGTGGGCCGCCGGTCCAGTATCGACTGTGGCGCGGCTCGTAATCTTCAGAGAATCATGCAACTGATACACGCTAAAGACGTGCTTAGTGTTTCCGTAGGCATCCTCGCCTGTATTCAAGGAGGAAAGTGGGTCTGTAGTGATTTCAAAGTGAATGAGTTGCTGCTTGACGCTGTTGCGCGGCTTCAAGCAGACGGACATCACCGAGTGTCGGGCCGGAGACGTGTAGCGGTAGTGTGATACGTGCTCAATCTGGAAGCGATTCGCACCGACCATAGCAGCACTACACGGGGGAATCTTCGACGTGGTAATCAAAGTAGGTCTGCAAGATGAGACCGTGCAGGTCGCGACAGAACCCGCCCATATCCTGGAGCGCTGCTTTCCTGTCTGCCAGATCAGGCCAACTGTAACTGACAAGTGACGCCAGGCGGCCGGCCAGCCGTCGTGCCGCGGCACTGGATTCCCTATTCGGCCCGGCGCCCACGGCATCAAGCTGCGCGCCAATCACGTCGAGCGACTGGCACAGGGAATCGGGCAGCAACGGATCGGTGACGAGAAGGTCAAGCACGTTGTCCGGCAATACTTCCACGCTATAGCTGCGGTTGTACACCTCCAACGCATGGTATGTGTGCAACAAGCTGGTCCAGTCCGCTTCGGAAGACTCTTCAAAATGCACTTCGGTAGCAAGTTGCGCCAAGAACAGCGCAATGAGGAGCTGGGCGCGTTCGACAAACCGGCCCAACTGCAGGAAGTGCCAACCCTCGTCGCGGTACATGGTGGCTGCAGCCACACCCATGAACGTGTCGATGTCTGAATTCACTCTGGCGTAGAAGCTCTCCGGAGACGTGGCCCAGATGTCTTGCATGTCCATTTTCTGAATTCGCAAGTACACCAAGTTGAGGTGCGACCACATTTCCCCGCTGACGCAATTCCGCGTCTGCCGGGCGTTCTCTCGCGCCATGGCAAGGCAGTTCCAAACAGAACCGGGATTGGAACGCTCGAATGTAAGGTCGTCAGCGAGGGTATAGGAATCGGCCAACGTGAATTCATCGCTGTCGATGAGCTCGAGATTGCCGCCGGGCGGTAATCGATCCACACTTATGTAAATGCGATTCCAGCCGAAGTAAATCTCCTGGACGGGACGATCCACCAGTGCCGCCGTCTGCAAGTGCAGAAGACGGCATTGGTGTTGCGCTCGCTCTAGGTATCGCCCCATCCAGTAGAGGCCCTGTGCGCTACGTGAGAGCATAGAGTGTGGTTCCCAAGTGTCCCTGAGGGCTAATCATCTTCATCGTGCTCTTCGGGCATCAGGACGAATTCAGGATAGGCCTCCAACCCTAATTCGGCGGTGTCTTGACCAAGTCGTTCGACCTGAGCCGAGACTCGGAGGCTGAGAGCCACGTCAAGAATCTTCCAAAGGATTAGAGAGGTGATGAAAACAAACGCACCAATGGCGAGAATGCCGACAATCTGCGCGACAATGTCTCCGCCGGCAGCAATCGCCACCGCCAGTGTTCCCCAAACGCCTGCGAACAAGTGGGCAGGGATAGCGCCAACCACGTCATCGACCTTGATACTCTCCAGCAATTTTAGGGCGAGCGTGCAGATTATGCCGCCAATGGCGCCAATGATAACGGCCCAGTAATGCTGGGTAATATCGGGGCCGGCAGTGATCGAGACGAGCCCGGCAATCGCGCCATTCAGTCCGGCGAATAGATCGGTGCGGCCAAGCAAAGGCCGGGAAATGATGAGTGCGGCCACTACGCCCCCTGCCGCGGCCAGGTTTGTATTGACGAGCACGTGACCAATCGCGACGGCGTCAACCGCGCTCCCCAGCGCCAGTTGCGAGCCGCCATTAAACCCGAACCAGCCCAGCCACAGGATGAAAACACCCAGCGTGACCAGGAGCACATTGGACGGAGGCGTGGGCCTGACGGTGCCGTCCTTGCGGTATTTGCCAAGCCGGGGTCCGACAATCAAGATACCCGCCAGTGCCGCCCAACCGCCGGTGCTGTGGACAATGGTTGAACCGGCGAAATCCTGAAAACCCATTTCGCTCAGCCAGCCGCCGCCCCATGTCCAGGCGCCAACCACAGGATAGATTATTGCGGTGAGAATCAAGATGAAGATGAAGAACGACCACATTCTAACGCGCTCTGCTAAGGCGCCGGAAATGATGGATGCGGTGGTGGCGACGAACACCATCTGGAAGAACCAGTTCGACATTACCGAATAACCGCTCTCAATTACAGCGGCCGCTGCGCTCTGGTCGCCATCCAGTAGCGCAAGCTCTTCGGAGGACGGCCCGTAGAGCAGTTTGAATGAACCGATGAAGCCGCCATAGTTGGCGACATCAACGTACATGAGGTTGTAGCCGACGAAGAAATACGCAAGTCCGGCGATTGAATAAAGGCCGATGTTCTTCAAGCAAATCATGGAGGCGTTCTTGGTGCGCACTGCACCGGCCTCGAGCATAGTGAAGCCTGCCGCCATCCACATTACCAATACGCCCCATAGGAGGAACGCAAATGTATTTAGAACGAAGGTGGTCTCGCCGTCAGTTGCCGCGTGGGCGACGGCCGGACGAACCAGGAAATAGACCAAGGTCAGAAAAACCACTGCCGCAATGACAGAAATACGGCGATGGCGCACAACGACATCGGTGAAAACCATCAATCACTCCTCCTCCTGATGAATGTGAACCGTTTAACCATCAACTACCCAGAAGTCTTTACCGCCTCCTCCCTGACTGGAATTGACTACCAAGCTGCCTCGTCTCAACGCAACACGACAGAACGCGCCCGGCACGATGCGGGTTTCCCGGCCATGCAACACAAACGGACGCAAGTCCACGTGACGTGGTTCGAAGCGGCCGTCGATGAAGCAGGGCGCGCGGGAAAGCGCAAGCACCGGTTGCGAAATGAATCCGGCTGGATCGGCGCGCAACTGCTTGGCATAAGCTTCTCGCTCCCCTGGCGTCGAATGCGGGCCAATCAGCATACCGTAGCCACCGGATTCACCGACGCGTTTTACCACCAAATCCTGTAAATTGTCAAGGGTATATTCCAAGTCCTCACGTCGTCGGCAAAGGTAAGTTTCGACGTTTGCCAGGATCGGTTCTTCATTCAAATAGTAGCGAATCATATCCGGCACAAATGCATACATGCTCTTGTCGTCGGCGACTCCGGTACCCGGTGCATTGACTAGAGCGACGTTTCCAAGCTTGTAGGCATGCAACAGCCCGGGCACGCCGAGCAGAGAATCCGGGCGGAAGACAAGCGGGTCCAGGAAATCGTCGTCAACTCGCCGATAGATGACATCTACACGTCTCAGGCCAGTGGTGGTACGCATGTAAACGAAGCCATCGTTTACCAATAGGTCCCGGCCCTCTACCAACTCTGCACCGATCTCCCGAGCCAAGAATATGTGCTCGTAGAAGGCGGAGTTGTAGACGCCGGGCGTCAGCAAGACGATTGTCGGGTCCGATTTGCCGCCCGGCGCTAACTCTCGCAGGGTTGTCTGGAGCACCTGGCCGTAGTGTTCAATTTCCAGTACGCGTGACCTTCTGTAAAGGCGGCGGAAGCTCTTCTTTACCGCTTCGCGATTTGCAAGCATATAAGACACGCCGGAAGGAACGCGCAGATTGTCTTCAAGCACGCAGAAGCCGTCGTTCGTGCGTATGATGTCCGTACCGCAAATTGCCACCCAAGTACCGTGAGGTGCGGAGAAATCGCGCATTTCAACTCGAAATTGCGGACAGCCACGCACCATGTCAACGGGAATCACGTCGTCGTGGACGATGCTTGGCTCTCCGTAGAGGTCCTTCGTGCGCGATCTGCCATAGACGTCTTCCAGGAATCTGTTCAGAGCCTTGACCCGCTGTGTCAGGCCGGCTTCAATCTCGCTCCACTCTTTTCTCGAAACAATGCGGGGCAATGAGTCAATGGGAATGATGCGTTCGTCAGCCTCGTCATCGCCATAGACCGTGAACGTGATGCCTTCATTGGAAAACGACCTTGTTACCCGGTCCTGAATACTCGTCAATTCCTCGGCGGATAGTTGACAGAGTAACTCGTAGAGGTCCCGACTATGTCCCCGAGGAGTGCCGTCCGTCAGGAACATTTCGTCGAAAACATCTGCTTCAAGTTGGTAGTCGTCGAAGTTCACGTCAGAGTATTCCTGCCAAGCTAGTTTTGGACGCGACCATGTACCGGGTGGTCAGTTCGATTTCTCACACCGCGCGCGGACTGCACACTAGATCCTGGCTGCATCAGAGCGCACCTGTTCGCCAGAACAGTAACAAATCATACACACAATTTCAAGCGCCGGCGCGTCAATTGCTTTCATGCTTGCAGCGTGGTGCAGTCTACGAGACCACTTTAACCCACTCGTAATTTGCGAACGCTGCGAGAAACTGGGATCGCGGTGATAACCCCGAAAACTTGACTGCTTGCTCTCGGAGGCTCGCGAAAGCCCACCGCCCGTGTAGCAGCACAACGCGTCTACGCTTGAACCGCTGCTTCGCTGGCGTCCTCTTCGATTACTACCGGCGCGAGAGGTAATTCTATGATCATCTCGGTAAATTCACCGGGCATCGAGTCGACGCGAATGATCCCGCCGTGCCGGCGTACGATGTCGCTGGACATTGCGAGGCCTAGGCCGGTGCCCTTGTCGGTGGGCTTGGTGGTGAAGAAGGGGTTAAAGATTTTTTCAACTACGTCAGGGGGCATGCCCGTGCCATTGTCTCTGATGCGAATCTCTGCGAATTCCTCGCCCCGCTTAGTGGTAAGCCAGACGGTGGGGCTATAGTCGGTCGCGCCGTCAGCTTGCTCGCCAGCACGCCGTCTCTCGTCAGTGGCGTCGCACGCGTTGCTTACCATGTTCAGGAAGACTCGCCCCACATCCTGTGGGATAACTTCGATGTCGCCCATGTCGGGATCGAGGTCCTGCTTCAAGTCCAACTGGAATTCAGAATCGGTGGCGCGCTTGCTATGGTACGCAAGGCGGGCGTGTTCATCCAAAAGGTTGTTGATGTTCGTAGGCTGCTGCCCGCCGGCGCCTCGGCCCATGGAAAGCATGTCATGCACAATGCGGTTTGCACGTTCGCCGTGGGTATGGATTCGTTCAAGGTTGCCCGTGAGATCACCCGAAATCTCATCAACAAGATCACGATCTTCCTCGCTAAGTTCGCCGCCGTTTTCGCTGAGCACTTCACGGAGTTCTTCCAAAAGGTCCTGGGAAGCCTCGGAGAAATTCTTGACGAAATTCAGCGGATTCTTGATCTCATGGGCTACCCCGGCCGTTAACTCACCGAGGGCCGCCAATTTTTCACGCATGACGATTTGGTCTTGCGCCTTACGCAGATCGGCCAATACGCTTTCTAATTCTGCGTTCTTGCCTTGCAACTCATCTGCCAGTTTTTCCACGAGATTGAGACGCTGTACTTCCAACGCGTGGCGACGGAACACCTCAAGAGCGGCAGCCATGTCCGCGACCTCGTCGCGCCCGCCGATTTCAACCTGAGTTTCCAGGTCCCC
The DNA here is from genome assembly GCA_965207135.1 of Chloroflexota bacterium. GTDB lineage: Bacteria > Chloroflexota > UBA11872 > VXOZ01 > VXOZ01 > VXOZ01. Next base: position 1,645,321 of record OZ242272.1, read on the forward strand.
GCCTGCCATGCTGCGCATCCAACCGGAGAGCATCTCGATGCGGCGTACTACAACTCTGCCGACAAAAAGCCATACGATGACAATCGCGCCGCCGACACTAATGACACTAATCGCGAGCAGGAGCAGACGACCGGTCAGAATTGCCTGTGTCGAGGCCTCGGCGGCTTGCTCTACACTCACGGAGGCTGCATCTACCAGTCCGGTCACCTCCAGCACAAGTTCGGTTGCAAGATCGCGATTGCTGGCAAGCAAATCTTCCTGGTTGGCAACTAGTCGCAATTGCTGCGCGCGCAAGTCAAAAATGCTCTCCAATGCGAACAGATCCGCGAATTTCGGGGCGAGTTCATCGTAGAACGGCGAGTCAGCAAGCGCGAACAGGCTCCGCTCAATACGACTTTCAGCGGACTCGAAGCGCTCCTTGAGGGGTTCAATGAGCTCAACATCGGAAAGAACATATGAGTTTGCAAGAAGCTCGGTTGCGATGTTTGCTTGTGTATGCAATGCAGCAAGGTGATAGTAGCGACTGAATTCTTCTTCCGAAAAGTGCTCTTCACGCGGTGCGCCGCTTTCTCCAAGCGTGCTAAAACCCGTGATAGTGTAAAAGATCTGGTCATCAATGACTGGAATCAACGTTGCTTCCAAGCTGTCGCGCACATTCGTCAGTTGCTCGCGCAACTCCTCGCTCTGTTCGTTCAGCGCAAATGACTCGGACATGCCACCTTGAACTGAATCAATGTTGGCAATGAGGGCGTCGGCGCGTTCGCGGATTCGAGCAAAGCGCTCGTCTCCTGCGTCGGCCTGTTCCAAGATAGCCAGTTGTTCTTCCAGAGCTGCATGCGCTTCGTCAATGCCGGAGGCGACGCGATCAAAATCCGTGGCGGTCGCAGCGGTTGTGAGTCGTGGCGCGGCGGCCACAAGCGAGTTGCTATGCTGAGCCACACCGAAGGCGGCTTCCATCTCGGGAACGCGGCCTTCATTTACTCGGCTTTGGAGTTCACCGACACGATTGAAGGAGAACCAACCCACGAGGCTGGCGGCGAGAACCAGCGCCACGGCGCCGCCGACACCCAAATAGAGTTGTGTAGAAATCCGAAAGCGGCTTTCAAGCAGCCCTCTGAGCTGACCGATCACGGTGAAATCTTCCTCAGGGTGCTGACAGGCTGATATTCTCCATCGGGGCCGATCATTGTGAGGAATACTTCATCTGAACCCTGATTGTCAGATGCTCCATAATTCAATTCAAATCCGCTGAGGTCGATAAGTCCGGTATTGCGAATGCTCTCGAGAAAGCACTCACGCGTAGGCTCTGGGCCGCACCGCTCAAGTCCCGCAATTGCCAGACGTCCGGCAAGATAGCCTTCGAGTGAGACAAAGCTGGGATCATGCCATGACGACAATTCGCGAACGGCGCGCAGGTAGTCCTTGACGATTTCAATGGATGAGTCCGTTGGGAAGGGGACCACCTGTGTCACGAATACGCCGACACCGGCGGGGCCCAGTTCCTGCGCCAGGGCATTGCTGCCGACGAAAGACACCGTCATGAAAACCGCGTCTAGACCCGTGTGCCGTGCCCAAAGGATAAGTGCGGCAACCGGCTGATAAGCGCCAATCATGATCACCGCTTCGGGATTGCCGCGACGGAGGTCCAGCAGGGCTGCCTTCACTGCAATGGTATTGCGCGTGTAGACCCCGATGGAGACCATATCCATCTCGCGCTTCTCCAGGGCAATCCGCACACCGTTGTAGCCGGCGCGACCGTAAGAGTCATCCTGGTACAGAACGGCGATGCGCGTGATGCCCAGGTCGGTGGTCAGACGTTCCACCATTTCTTCGGTCTCTTGATAGTAAGAGGCGCGCATATTGACTACATTGAAAAGGTCCGAGTTGCGCAGAAATTCGGCGCCGGTGAAGGGGGCAATGTAGGGAACACCTGCTTCTAGTGCAACCGGCATTGCAGAACGGGAGGTCGGTGTGCCAACGGCGCCAATGAGAGCGAAGACACCGTGCTCCTCGATGAGCATTCTGGTTTTGGCAATGGCGGCTTCCGGCTCGTAGGCATCATCTGCTATGAGCAGAATGAGCTCTCGACCGTGGACACCGCCCTTCCGGTTGACTTCAGTGAAAGCCGCCCTGATCCCAAACTCCATGTTTTTGCCGAGCTCAGCAGCAGGACCGGTGAAGGCAGCAGATTGGCCGAAGAGGACTTGCTCGTCAGTGACGCCGGGCGCAGACTGGGTAACTTCGGCGACGGTATCCGGAGTGGGGGATGCGGGCACTGCATCACTTGCAACGCCCTCATCTGACGTGGAACAGCCAACGAGGAGCGCAGCTCCGATTAAACCACCGAGGACCCTCGTCGCCATGCGCATTAGTGGGGTCGCCGGCGGGCTAGAGACCCGTTTCATTTCTCAATGCTCGTGACCATGGTTAAGTGGTTCTTGCCCTGCTCCCGCCGATAGCGGACATCATCCATCATCTTGCGCACTAAGTGAACGCCAAGCCCGCCAATGTCTCTATCCTCAAGCTCGGCAGTCACATCGGGTTTGGGAGCGTCATTTAGCGGATCGAAGGGACGACCGTCATCTACGACTTCAATGGTGAGTGATCCATCTTCACAAGACATGTTGATCTCTACTTCATGGAGGCCGCCATCGTGTCCATAGTTCATCACATTGATGACGATCTCTTCCAAAACCAGGTTAACCTTGAACACGAGATCCAGCGGCCAGTCTTCTTGCAGACCAAAATCTTCAATGGTCTCCGAGACTCGGTCGAGCTCATCCCGTTTGGTCTCAATTTTCAAACGCAATTCTGAACTCAACTCTACGACTCACTACGATGCAATGCTAAACAGGTAATGTCATCAGATTGCGGAGTATCGCCCGCAAAATCGCTCACACTATCGAAAACTGCTTCGATTGCTTCATGAGGATCCTGAGGAGGACTAGCCGCGAAGACCCCTTGCAAGCGTTCCACCCCATATTCTTCTTCCTCTTCATTCATGGCTTCCGTAACACCATCGGTATAGAGGAATACCAGATCGCCGGGACCTAGGGTCAATGTCTGCTGTTGATACGGCATATCTGGTGCGACGCCGAGCGCGATGCCTCCCGTCAGCGGCAACAGCGATGAACTCCCGTCCGGGTGTACGATGAGAGGACTGTTGTGTCCGCCATTGGCAAACTTCAACTCGCCGCTAAACGGATTGTAGACGGCGTAAAGAATGGTAACGAACATCCCGGTGTCGTTGTCTTCATGAAGAAGCTCATTGACTTCTTTCAAAACATCGCCTGGCTCACCTATGCCAATGGCAGAGCCTTTCAAGAGCGTGCGACTGGACATCATGAAGAGCGCAGCAGGGACACCTTTGTCGGACACGTCTGCTATTGCGAGACCAATCAAGCCGTCTTCCAAATGCAGTACGTCAAAGAAGTCTCCGCCCACGTTTCGCGCAGGTTCCATGCTTGCATAGACATTGAACTCTTCACCTCGGGGAAACTGGGTGGGCAAGATCGACTGTTGAATTTGGCTGGCGACATTGAGTTCATTTTGTAGCGCGACCAGCTTGTCGCGGGAGGACAGCGCCTCCCGCCACTCAGTCATATGGCTTAGCGTGCGATCGATAGTTATTTGTAAATCTGCGAAGTCCAGCGGCTTTGTGACGAAGTCGAACGCGCCTCGGTTCATGGCCGTTCGGATATTCTTCATGTCGCCGTATGCAGAAACAATCACTGAGCGAATGTTGGGATCAACTTTTGGAATCTGTTCGAGCAGCGTCAGACCATCCATACGGGGCATATTGATATCGGACAAAACCATATCAATGTCGTCCTGCTGGTTTAGGCGTTCCAAGGCCTCCACACCATTGTGGGCAAAGACGAAAGTATAGCGTCCTGCTCGAATATGACGCCGCATGCGCTGCAGCATTAGTGGCTCGAGATCAGGTTCATCATCGACGACGAGGATTTTGTACGGTGGTTCCATCGTTCCCTTCCTCAACCACAACTTTACTCAACCCATTGAGAGGTTCCCATGGGCCAGCAAGAGTTATCGACGCTGCGATAGACTGGGCAGACTAGCCTTTGAGGGCGTCTATTGCTTCGTCACGAGAGTCGTGAACGGCAATAATTTGATCAAAACCGCTGATCTCAAAGATCTCCCGGATTGACTCAGAGAGCGAGCACACGGCGAATTTGGCCTCCTGCTTTTGCAGGGACTTTGCAGTGAGCAAAATCACACGAAGGCCAGCACTACTTATATAAGAGACTTCCTCCAGATCCAGGACCACCTGACGCTCACTAGAGTCTATTGCGGAATCTAATGCATCTTGAAACTCACGGGCATTCGCACCGTCTATGCGACCCTCAGTCTTTGCGATTAGGGTATTGTCTTGCCTTTCGGTGGTAACTCCCATTGGGCGCATCTCCTTAGAATTTCGACTTGGTCTTGGTGAATACCATACCTGAACTCGAAACCGTTCTCAACCTAATTCAGTTGCCAATTAGTCTGGGTCTCCTCCAATAGGACCGGCACGTACAATGCTGGATGGAAATAGGCACCTTTGGAGGACTAGGGAACACTACTATATGGATACGTAATGGAGACTATCTCGGTAAGACTGTGCTCTAAACTTCTCTCTCCTTTCCATCCAAATTCAAGCATGAAACTACTAAGAGATACTATCGTTTTACTGCTGAGTATTGGATTCCAACTTCCTTGTAGTCCAACATTATGCGGAGTCAAGCTTGGCTCAAAGCGGATGGGGGAGAATTACTCGGTCGACACTAGTTCGACTGAGTTGGCTGCACCCTTGTCTTTCGGTGTCAGGATTACTGTGAATCATCTGACTAATTGATGAACTTGGACAAGTGAAATCGCGAAAGAACTCGTGAAAGTGCTGCGCATTAACTTACCAACTGCGACAAAGTCTGTCAAGGAAGTTTTCAAGCAATAGAGCGGACCAGTTCTTGTAAGCGATTCTTACAGTTGGCTGCCCTCTTGTGGCCAGTATGCCAACTCTTGAGGGCGTAGGTTTGCCAGTGTGCATTGGGTGTTTTTAGAGGCTGCCGCGCGCCCCACCCACTCGATTGCGCAGAGTAGCCAAAGTCTGATGGCAAGTGCGCGCGATAGACAAGAGACCGCCGCCGGTTGATGCTTTGGGCGACACCTGGGTGCAGGTTCTGAACGCTGAGTCTGCGGGCATTTGCATTGCAATACTAATGGCGCAGATTGGACTGCCAAGAGCGCGAATTTCCGGCAGCCTGCACTTAGACTGTGCGAGCTCGAGACGCGGGATCCGAATATAGTAGGGGGAACGGGAGGTCTGCTTTTCGCGCCATTACGCCCCTTGATTCAAGATGAGCGTTCTGTGAGGTAAGGAAGGGGTATCTCGAAGTTCTGGTGGGTCGCTGCCGGCGAATGTCTCACTGCACAGCAGGAAAGCTTCCAGGAATTCTGCTCACCGTTTCCACTAGCAGACTCCCGCCTGCCTCGCCTCAGAAGAGTGAGGATTCCCATTCAGATGCAGTTGAGTCTTGGCAGACGCGAAATCGTGAGGAAGGAGCTGCGAACTCAGCGATAATCGCAGCGAGAAGGGCTGCACGTAGCGCACGATGTGCATTCAAAAGAACGCACGTCGTTTACTGCATACCAATCCTTGATCTCATGAACCGGTCTTATCTTGGCGACCGCTGGCACTCTTCAAGATACATATTGGTCTCTCTGTTCATCAGCGGGTGATACAGTGCCTCTTGGCCACTTTCATAGACATAGTCGGGCGAGATTTCGTAGTTCATGAATGCCTGGCACAAGCGGTCCCAACTTCCACCGATGTCGTTTCCGTCGTAGTGGCCATGCCAGTTTCCACTGGATCCAGAGTTGGAGTCTGAGCCAGAGTCTGAATTAGAGTCAGTGTTAGGATTAGAGTTGGAGTTGGGCTCGGGAGTCGGAGAGGGAATGGTGTCGATATCGGTTCCCAATTGGGGATTGCTCTGCTGAGAATTGCCCTGCTCGGAGCGGCTAAACTGGAGAACCCTTGATAGCACACTCACGGGCCCAAGACCACAATTATGCTCATACACCCAACGCGCGGGAGCATGCGTTCCCCACGTGGTGACGAATAGATTCTGAATGAACGCTGTCTGAACGTATAGCGTCTGCCCGTCTCGAGCCTCCAGGGCGCCAGTGTACTCTGTATATGGACACTGATCATTGAGAGATGGAGTCTGCGGAGGATAGTCAGAACCAAGTACACAGTTATGCTCAAATACCCAACGAGCAGCCGCGTCTAGCCCCCCCACGCGCTCTCGAAGAGCGCTTGAACGTCTGCGGCTTGGTACGAGAGTTTCTGACCGTCCCGGGCCACGATCGCGCCTGTGTAGGCTCCAGGCGAACAATAATCCACTGGCGAGGCAAGCGCAGGGCTCTTGTACCAAGCCCCGGCAACTACCAATGCCAATAGTACAAACGAAAACGCAGCGACAATAGGAATGCTGATATGGCCGGTGACGAACTGTGGCGTGCCACGCAGCCTGTTCAGAATACTTGCCGCGAGAGCCAAGGTCACGTATAGAGGATTCACGTGCAACCTCCTCGATAGCTAGGTGAGCTACGAATGCCGTTTTGGGATTCCTGCAAAAGAAATCAATAAATCCTTCTGCAGACAAGAGAAAGATGTATGGGCCTAACGGGCCGGCTGCAAAGTGTGAGTGCGAGAGTAGGGTAGGCGAAATAACGGGAAACAGAAATGCTGGTTACGGACTAGAGTGGGAAAATCGCAGTGCCGAGGATGGCACACTAGATAGAACGATAAGTGAAATTGTGAAGCATGATGTTCTCTAGGCGGAATACAGTCTGCCACTAAACGAAATTTATAGTCAAGTCCTACAACGCAAATCTGCCTCTTTCATGGAATTTTCGCATGCCAGACATCGAATGGGTGTTATTCGTTTGTACGCTATTGTTCGCGCTGCGAGTACTCGGACAAGCGCTCGTCGCACGGTTTGCTCCCTCCTGGCTGCCTACCATGGAGCACTGGTATTCGGGGCTAATGCCGTACCGCTACCTCTTGTCAGCTCAATTGCTGCTCCTGGCGGTCATGGCATTCGTCGTAGCCGACGTGTACCGAGATTACGGGCTCTTTGCACTGGAATGGTGGCAGGATTTTGCAACGCCCATCAGGTTAGCGGCGTTTGTCTACTTCGCTTCGATGACTGTGCGCTATGTGCTCACGATGACACGCAAGCCCGAAAGAAGATGGTTCAAGCGGACAATTCCCATCTGGTTTCACATGGTACTGGCAATGGCGCTCTGGTCCTTCGGCCAATACCATAGCCCCTAGCCGCCTACGAGGTGTCGCGCGATGCGTTTTGCGTCCACGGCGATGTTATACAGTCCGCCTCTGCCGTCGTAATTGTGACCAATGAAATAAAGGTCCGGATATGCCAGGCTACGAATCCGGTCCCGCCGTTTGGCAAAGCCGCATTCATCCCGATCCGCATAGCTTCCCATCCACTCCATGGCCGCGCGATACCCGGTGGCGAATACTATCGAATCGAATTCAAGCTGGCTCCCATCGGCAAAGCTCGCGCCGTCGGCATAAAGGCCGGCGATGCCCGGCAGCAGGGCAATTGATCCGGACTGTATAGCGTTGGCCAGCTTCAATCCGATGAGCGAGACATCCGGACAGTTGCTCAGCTCTCGTTTGCGTGGAATCGGATTGCCGCCGCGTACAATTGCGCCCACATGCCCAAACAGACGAGTCAATCGTTGCTGAACTCTTCGGGGCAGCCAGGAGACTCCCCAGCCCAGGTATTGGGTGGGAATTCCCGCGACACTTCTCGGTACTACGTTTGCGCCGGACCGGACAGATACGGCCACCCGCGCCCCTGCACTGGCAAGCTCAACCGCAATCTCCGCGCCCGAATTCCCGATACCTACCACCAACACCCGCTTGTGGGCAAAGTCGGGTCTCCTGTACAGAGCGCTGTGAATCAGTTCTCCTTTAAATGCGCTCATGCCAGGGAGGTTTGGTAGCACTGGGGAGGACATGATTCCGGTTGCCGCCACAACGGCGCGGGCTGCATACGTGCCTTCGTTGGTTTCGACCTGCCAAAGGCCATCGTTTTGTTTGAGCGCCCTAGCCTCAACCCCTGTGGCGAGAGGGAGGCTGAATCGCTCCGTATAGCTCTCCAAATAGCTCAAGAATTCCGCGCGCGAGGGAAAGAGGTTAGTGTCCCCTGCAAACGGCATGCCTGGCAGTGCGCTTAGATGCTTCCCCGTATGCAAGCACAGACTGTCATATGTTTGCGCCCACATCCATCCGGGAAATGTGCCCTTTTCAAGAACGATGTTTCGCAAGCCACATACAGTTAATTGCTGTGAAACTGCAAGGCCCCCCGGCCCTCCGCCGACGACGACGGCAGCCATTGTCTGCTCTGCTTGCGGCCTCGGCACAGTGGGTTGCACCACGGTCCTCCACGATCAGGGCATCAGAACGAGAGACAACATAGGACTAAGAGAGGCTCAAAGCACCTCTCTTGCGGTTACGGATAGGATACCTCACACAGTGCTGTACGCTGTCATTGTCGGAGAAATTCGTTCAAGCGAACGCATTAACTTTCAAAGTAGTAAACTACTGAAAACCCCGGCGATTCAGGGCCGACACACGCCACGTGCAGGATCTCCGCTCAGAGATTGAGTGAGAAAAGGGCAAGATGCGCATCCTCATTACCGGCGGCAACGGACAGCTCGCGTACGATTTGCAACGTGCGTTGACCGAAGATGATGTGCGCGCGCTATCCCGCCAGGAGCTAGACATCTGCAACTACGCGCAAGCGACTGCGGTGGTCCGGTCCTTTGAGCCGGATGTCCTCATAAACACCGCGGCCTTTCATCGCGTTGATGACTGTGAGACACAGCAGGAACCCGCCTTTGCCACCAATGCCTTGGCCGTTCGTCATCTGGCCCAACTCTGCGGAGAACTCAATGCGCAGCTTGTCCACTTCAGTACAGACTACGTCTTTGGCGGCCAGGAAAAGCGCACGCCTCTGTGCGAACAAGATCTGCCCGCACCCCTCTCCGTGTACGGAACGTCCAAGCTGGCAGGAGAATACCTGGCGCAACTGACATGGAAGAGGGCGCTGGTTGTTCGAACTTGCGGACTGTACGGCATCGCCGGCGCGAGTGGCAAAGGTGGGAATTTTGTCCAAACAATGCTTCGCAAGGCCCAAGAAGGCGCCGCGCTCAAGGTGGTTGACGACCAAGAGTGTACTCCCACTTCAACCAAAGACCTTGCGCAAATGGTTGCACGGCTGATCCGGCAGGACGTGTCCGGCCTCTTTCACATTACCAATGCCGGTTCCTGCACGTGGTACGAGTTTGCCAAAGCCATCTTCGGGGCGACCGGCATCGATGCGGCGCTCTCCCCCACCACTTCTCAGGAATACGTCACGCCTGCAATGCGCCCGCCTTACTCGGTCTTGGCCCGCGAGCGGCTGGCCGAACTCGGTCAAGATGACCTGCGCCCATGGCAGGATGCGCTCTCCGACTACCTAGAAGAGGCATCGTCAGCGAACTAGCTCAACCGGCACCTGACAGCAAGGCAATTCGGTGGATCTTGGTGTGAGTCCAATTAGGAGACAGGACCGGAAACGCGAATGCACTGCGCCCAGCGAACGGGGATTGAAAGGTCATGCTCCCCTAGGCTCAGAGTGAGATGCCCGGCCCTCAAGTCCATGTCTTCGACGGAAACCCGCGTGCCCGGCAGCAGATTTCGGTCGTGCGCAAAACGGAGGAGCTCGCCGTCGTCTTCGCCCTCTTCGGTGATGCGAAGAATTTCCATTGTTTCGCCTATTCGGGTATCCGTTAGTTTGCGTGCGCCAAGCAACCTCTCTTCATTGGGGGAACCGGGAAAGGGGTTGCCATGCGGACACGTAGTCGGCTTGCCTAGACTCTCGAATAGGTATGATTCAAGCCTGGGAGAAAGGGAGTGCTCTAGTCGTTCAGCTTCATCGTCAGCATCTGCCCAATCGAAGCCCAAGGTGTCAACCAACAGTCTTTCGATGAGATAGTGTCGCCTGATGATCGACTCGGCGATGCTTCGTCCTTTCGGCGTCAACTGAACGCCCCAATCTTGATCGATAACCGCAAGCCCCTGACGTTCCATGCGTTGGAACGCCTGGGTGACTGCGGATGCCGAAACCCCCAGTCGCTCTGCCAAGCGAGACCCAACTACCCTGGAGCCTTCGCGAAGCGTCGTGTATACCCGGATCAAGTAGTCACCTTGAACCGAGCTCATTTCTACGTTCGGAAGTTCTTTTGACATTATCTTCTTTTCCAAATTGCCTGCGCGTTCAAGGCCGAATGTTTCGTATTTGCACGGCTCAAGGCCTGCCAGCCGCGGTTGGTCGCAGCGCTCGCGACCTTGGCGACCAAGCCAATTGCTCGACAGTTCGGCAATTCACCTGCAGACCTATGCCAGGAGTTGCCCGCGCCAATCGCCCCATGGCAGTTGACGCAACTGGCTCTCCAAGGGAAGAGGGTGAGTACCATGAGAGCACAGCCGAGAATTTTTTCCTCTCACTTCGCCTGTATTGGGCAATTGGCAAGTCTCCGAAATAGGTCCCGCGATGCTTAGAGGCTTGGTAGCCTGCCCAGGGACTCCGTAAACGCGATGAAGACCATGATTGGGATTGAAAAGAGACCCAGCATCCAGCCTAGGAAGAGCCCGTTGCGCAGACCAAGTGTCTGTACGCCTTCCTTAAGTGTGAGCGCTAACGCAATGGGCAAGAATGAGAAGAACAGGCCCCCGATGAAAATGAACAGCGTGTACTCATCCGCAGCGGCACCGAGGAGCCGGTCTAAGTTCAAGAGCGGTCGCGTTGGCTGTGTAAAGCGCTCGAGCTGTGGAACTACACTCAACAGCAACTCGCCCAGCGACCATAGCCACGTTGTCGAACCCACCGCGCTGCACATGGCTCCTGCCACGAAGCCGCCCATGAAGCCCAATGGGTCACTGTCATCAGTCTGCAAATTCTCCGGACGATGCTCAGGCAGTCTTTGCGGGCCCTCATCCACGTTTGCCATGGCGTGATCTGTTATTTGCATGACCAAATCCTCCCCATAGGGTCATTGTACCGTCCAGTTGGCGTAGTCGTCTAAGGGAAAAGTCTCAAATTCCGGGGTGGTATACTGTTTTGCAGTAACTGAACCACCCGCACAGACTTGATTCTGGTTAGAATTGTGCAACCGGCTACAAGCACCCTATTGCTTGTCCTCTTTTCCGCCACAGTAGTCGCCCTGGTCATGACTGACGCAGTGCGCCGTGTCGCTCTGCGCTTGCGCTGGCTGGATGAGCCCGGGATTGGGCGCGTACACTCAAGACCACTGCCGCGCATTGGCGGGCTCGCCATGTTCGCGGCTTTTACCGGAACTGTGCTCGTCACAGTTTGGCTGCGGGACGACCTTACCTTCAACCTAAAGTTCGTTGGTCTGCTGGTTGGCGCTGCGCTCATTACCATTGTGATGCTCATAGATGACGTGCGCGGGCTGCCGCCGCTCCCCAAGTTTGTCGCGCAAATTGCGGCGGCCGGGATAGCAATTGCATTTGGCGTATTCATCGAGTTTGTCCGCGATCCGTTCGGCGGTGGCGTCACCTTCCCAGACTGGCTGGCCAACGCCATGGAGGGACACATTTTCTTTCCGCTTTGGCTTTCCGTCGTAATTACGCTGTTCTGGATCGTCGGCATGATGAACGCTATCAACTTCGTCGATGGGTACGACGGCTTGGCCGGCGGACTATCACTTATTGGGGCGGGCGTGCTCTTCTTCCTTAGCATGTCGCTACAGCAGTTCAGTATTGCCTTCCTTCCGCTCATACTTGCCGGGGCGATTCTCGGATTTCTTCCCTTCAACGTATATCGCGCGCGCATAATCATGGGGGACAGCGGCTCCCACTTTCTGGGTTTTGCCTTGGGCACAATTGCCATCATTGGCGGCGCAAAACTGGCGACAACGTTGCTCATCTTTGGCGTGCCGGCCATCGACGTGGCGTGGTCCATTATCCGTCGGACACTGCAAGGCGGCCGCTTCTACCAAAGAGACACGAGCCATTTGCACCATCGACTGTCGGAGCTTGGGCTTCCGCCAATCGGCATTGCAGTCGTGTACTGGTCGTTGGCAGCCGCCTTTGGAGCCATTGCGTTATTGCTGCCTACTCCAATCCAGAAGATCTACGCCTTGGCCATCCTTGGCATCATCGTGGCTGCGTTGCTGGTTGTGCTGGCACGCGGCGGGAAAGCCAAATAGCGGGCTAAGTTCGTCTTGAGAGATGTGAGCATGGCTTACCGAGTTCTCATTACTGATTACGTATGGCCTACGTTAGACCGAGAGCGGGAAGTCCTTGAACCCCATGGTGTGGAGTTGATCCCCTCACCCAGCGGCGATGAGGAAACTCTGTCACGCCTTGCTAAGGGTGTTGACGGCATAATGACGTGCTTTGCCTCGGTGACGCCCGCGGTTGTGCGTGCCTCCGATCGACTCAAAGTTGTCGCGCGCTATGGAATCGGCGTTGATAACATTGCCGTGGATGTAGCCTCCAGCCGGGATGTGGTGGTCACCAATGTGCCGGATTACTGCGTCGAGGAAGTTGCGGAGCACGCGCTTGCGCTCCTCTTTGCGTGCGCCCGCCGCTTGGCGCGCTACGACCGCGACGTGCGCGACAAAAATTGGAATAGCAAAGTTGGTATGCCGCTCTTCAGAATTCACGGGAAAACGCTCGGAATAGTTGGCTTTGGTCAGATTGGTAAGAGGGTGGCGTCTAAGGCGCAGGCGCTCGGTCTGAATGTGCTCGCCTTCAGCCCTAGCCTGACACCTAGTCAGGCACACCAATTTGGCTGCCGGGCGGTTGATTTGACCGAACTACTGAACCACTCCGATTTTGTGAGTTTGCATTTGCCGCTCACACCCAAGACAGCAAGCATGTTCGACCGGAAGCGCTTCGGCGAGATGAAACAGGGCGCAATCTTCATTAATACGTCTCGCGGCGGACTAGTCGACAGCGATGCATTGGCGGCAGCGCTTACTTCAGGACATCTTGCCGCTGCCGGCATTGACGTACTGCCCCAGGAACCTCCGGACTGGGATGAGCCTCTCCTCAATCAGGAGAATCTGATCACCACACCCCACGTTGCCTTCTATAGCGAGGAGTCGTTAGCGGAGTTGCAGACACGCACGGCCCAGGCGGTTGCATGTGTGCTGCAGTCCGCGATGCCGGAAAGCGTCGTCAATGCGGAGGTCCTGGTGCGAGTAAAATTGCGTGAGCCGGGCAAGGGTGAGCATTAAGTGAGGAAATGAAATGGCTATGTACGATTTCTCGGGCAGAGTCGCGGTTGTAACCGGCGGCGCGTTGGGTATTGGCGGCGCGACGTCGCGAAGACTGGCTGCTGACGGCGCCATGGTCCTCATCGCTGACATAAACGAGGCGGCGGCGCAGCAGAATGCGGATTCTATACGTCTGACCGGAGGAATCGCAGAAGTCTCCGTCACTGATGTGGGCAATCCCGCCGACTTAATCAATATGATCGATATCGCTGTAGAGAAGTGGGGGCGGATGGATATTCTCGTAAATAACGCGTACTCACCGACAGCAGCTCAAGACACAGAAATACTCGAGACAACTGAAGAAGCCTGGGATTCCGGAATTGCGGTGATGGCTAAAGCGTTGTTCCTCGCCAGCAAGCACGCAATTCCCCATTTGGAGCGGAATGGCGGCGGCAACATCGTACACATCTCGTCTGTGCACGGCTTATTGCAGTCCGCTAATTTTCTCGTCTACGAAGCTAGCAAGAGCGCTGTAATTGGCATGACGCGCCAGATGGCTATTGAACTGGGCCCGCGCGGCATCCGGGTGAATGCCATCTGTCCGGGCCACATCGTGACTGAAAACATCCAGGCGCACATGTGGCAGGACAACCCCAGCGGTTACGCGTTCTTTGAAGAACAGTATCCGCTGCGGCGCTGCGGCAAGCCGGAAGAGATCGCGAATTCAATTGCGTTTCTTTGCTCGGACCAAGCGAGCTTTGTCACCGGCCACTCGTTGGTCGTCGATGGCGGCCTCAGCATTCAGTTGCAGGAGAACCTGGGCGTGCGCCTCGCTCGGTACATGCAAGAGAATCCGGAGACCAAACTCCCGTACTAACTCCCGGTTGCTGATGAGAACGCGCAAGCATGAATTGTCCGCTCCGGGCTCCATTGGGACTCTCTATATTCCTGATATCAGAGCGTATTGCGGAAGGCAATCAAAACTAGGTCTAATAGGGCGCGTGCCGATTCTCTAGATCGCAAAGTCAGCTCCGGTACGCCTGACACTCTATGACAGTGTCATCAGTACCCCCGTTGCTTGAAGCGATAGTGTGGTCTTCGATCGTGCTAGTCCTGTCGCGGAGTTGACCGCGCAGGAGCGGACGGCACCGCAACTCTTGCCCTGATACCGAAATGCAAGCACCTCGACATCGGACAATGAGCAAGTTTGCGCAGCTAATGACAGAACGATAGAAGAAGAATGTCTCGCTGTGGAACGAACAGAGGGCCATACTTTACGTCGCGGAGGAGATTTGTCAGCATGGTCACACCGCCAAGAATCGGCATCTTAGGCGTCGGACAACGCGGATTGCAGCACCTCGCCGCGCTCTGGCGTTTGCAGGAAATGGGGCTTGTACGAGTCACCGCGCTTGGGGACATGTACCCGCCAAATCTGGAGGAATCCAAGATTCAGCGCCATGTTCCGAGCTACCGTCAGGGGCAGATCCGCTGCCATACCGCATTCGAGGCGCTGGTTGAAGATGAAGAGCTTGACGCCCTCTACGTGTGCATTCCTCCCAATCGGCACAACGGTGAGGTAGTTCAGGCCGCCGAGCGTGGCCTTCACCTTTTCGTAGAGAAGCCCATGAGTCTCCGCCTGGATGAAGCCCTTGCCATGGATGCTGCCATTGCGCGCAATGGGGTCATTGCCGCGGTTGGCTTTCAGCTGCGATACGATGGCTGGCATGCCGCGATGCGCGAGTTTCTCAGCAGCAAACGAATTGTTATGGCGACCATGGTGCATACGGGTAGCGTTGAAAGCCACAACGCGAAGCACACGCCGACTGAAGCGCTGGGCGGACCTGTAAGCCGGGTATGGACGGCATATCAGGAATGGTCGGGCAGTTCGGCCGTGGAAGCAGGAATACATCAGACCGACCTCATGCGGTACTGGTGCGGCGAAATCGATAGTGTGCAAGCGCGCTATGTTGCACGCGACGCACCTCTTGTGGAAACAGAAGGCGACAATCCGCTGGCTTACAGTGTCACCTATGCCTTTGCAAATGGAGCGGTTGGGCACTTGATTATGTCCCGCTTGGCACGGGTCTTCCATCAGGAAGACTACCTACACGTTCTATGGGATCACGGCCATCTACGCATAGAACCGCATGGGCCTGTCGCTTTCTACTACGATGGCGCGTATCCGCCGCCCACGACTCCGCCAACCGAGAGTCTGCAGCACCCTTTGTGTACAGCCGATCGAGGTGATTCAACCCTTGAGATCAACCGCGTGTTCGTGGAGGCGGTCTCGCGCAATGATCCATCATCCATTCGTAGTCCCTTCCGCGACGCATTGCATAGCCTCGCCGCCGTCCTGGGCGCAAATGCTTCCAGCGAACGCAACGGTGAGAGAGTGTTCCTCGCCGATCTCTTGGAAAATTCAGATTGAGGTATTTGCACGCAGCGGCTCCAGTGGACTGTAAAGCCGGTATCCGGATTGCGACCGCGAGCACTAGTAGAGTTTCTCGAATGTAGGTACATACTAGAAGCGCTGTTTTGCTCCCCATTTCGGCGCTTCAGGAAGAGATTAATACTCCTAGCGATTCTCTTGCGCCTGTGTATTCATTCACGCATTGCAGGTTGCAGTGCCGGCAGTAGCAGCCGGATTTGGTAGAACTTAGCGAAGAGTCCGGGAAAACTTACCAAAAAGACCCCGTGAGAAGTAGACAGTCCACATAGTTTGTGAAATAATGCACATGCGTTTAGGCGCTTTGAGGCAGGTCTGGCACGTGTGCTATACTTGCTTGACGCACGAGGAATGGCGATGCCATCAAAGCCCAAGAAGCGCATAGAGATTGGGCCATTGCGGGCCGGAATGTTTGCCCTGCAATTTGGCTTCGTAGTAGGCGGTTTTGTACTGGGAGGCATTTGGGCAGGTAACTACCTGGACGGCCGCTTTGGCACGGCGCCTTTACTCGTCATAGTGGGCATGTTGGTGGGATTGCTGCTCAGCTTTGGTACGCTGTACCAACTCTTCCGACTGCAGATGTAGGGAGCGTTATGGATTTCCTAGAGGTTATCGGCTTCAAAGGGCTGCACATTTCCTTGGCAGCGGAGCCGCTTTTTCATATAGGGCCCATAACGATTACCAATACAATCTTCACAGCCTGGATTGTGATGGCCCTACTTGCAATCGCCTCTTTCTTCGCGACGCGCAACATGCAATTGGTGCCCAGCGGCCTGCAAAATTTCGCAGAATCTATCGTCGGCATGCTCTATGACATTGTCGAGGGGGTCGTGGGCGATCGCGCACGCATCGTTTTTCCCATCCTTGCTACCTTCTTTATTTACATTGTCGTAGCAAATTGGATGGGGTTGCTGCCGGGTTTTAACAGTATCGGCGTGTGGGAGCACGATGCGGAAGGGCACGAACTCTTCATACCGATCTTTCGTGCGGCAAACAGCGACCTCAACATGACTATTGGCATGGCGCTCATTGCGTTCATTCTCATTCACGCCGCCGGAGTAATTGTTCACAAACCTTGGGGTTATCTCAAACATCTGGCAGGGCCGCTGCCGATCCTCATTCTCATAAACGTGGCGATTGAAGCCTTTGTGCCGGTGTCGCTTTCCGTGCGTCTCTTCGGCAACATTTTTGCCGGTGAAGTCTTGCTCTTAGTCATGCGGGTACCGTTGATTGGGGCCGCCTTCATGGTTTTGGAGGTCTTATTCGGTCTCATCCAAGCACTCATTTTCACAATGCTTTCGCTGATCTTCCTCGGCTTGGCGATGAGTGGCGAGCATGAACACGAGGAGGCACATTCGTAGGTTTCAGTCGGCGTATTATTGGCTAGTTGTCAGGTACCGTTCCATACGTGATCACAGTAAGGAGAAGAATTTTCCATGGAACCGGAAACTGCTGCAAAGTTGGCTGCGGGTATCGCAATGGGTGTTGGCGCTATCGGCCCTGGTCTTGGCATCGGCATCGCGGTGCGGGGCGCAATGGAGGCAATCGGACGCAATCCGGAGGCTGCCAATGACGTGCGCAACACGCTGATTATTGGTGCGGGCCTCGCTGAGGCCATCGCGATTTATTCGTTGCTCACCGCCATATTGCTCATTTTCCTTGGATAGTGTGCTAAGGAAAAGAGACGTGACAGAAGATAGATACGAGTAACTGTTGGCAAAGAGGGAGAAGGCAACGCTATGGGCGAGCTGGGAATAAACCCGACATACCTCGCCTTTCAGATCATAAACTTCTTGCTTCTTGTATTCCTGCTGCATCGGCTTCTCTACCGTCCCGTGCTGAGAATGCTCGATCAACGGAAGGAGCGCATCCGCGAAGGCCAAGAAGCGGCGGAGCGGGCACGCGCTGAAGCAGAAGAAATGCGCGAACAGTATGAGCGCCAGCTTGAGGAGTCCCGCGCCCACGCGCGGAAGATCATGGATGATGCCGCGGCGGCCGCAGAACGCCTGCGTGAAGAGGGTGTCGCCAATGCACAACAGGAAGCACAGCGCATACTTGATCGGGGACGTGAAGAACTCCGCGCTGAGTTAGAGCACGCCCGCCGTGAATTGCGGCAAGAAGTAGCCGTGCTCTCTGTATCTGTGGCCGGCAAGCTCATTCAAGAGAGTCTCGATACTGAAAAGAATCGAGAACTCGCGGCAAGTATTATCTCTGATTTGGAAGAGAGTTCGTGAGAAGTCATTGTGAGTAGTCCCGCGACCGTTCGTCAGTACACGCGCGGTGTTTTGGATTATGCGCGGCAAACGAACAGCCTGGACCAGTGGCGGCAGGACATTGCGACACTGCTGGCTATAGGCGAGGATCGGACAATTCGGCACTTCATGGAAAATCCGCGTCTCCCCTTGGCCGAGCGCATGGAAGTTGTCGGCAGGTCGGTTGGCGATCAGGTATCTGCTGCCGGCTTGGAGTTATTGCGCATTCTCATCGAGGATCGGGCAGTGCAGGTTCTGCCGCAGCTCGCTCGGCAAGTTCTCCGAGAGGCCGACCGCATCGAAGGCATTAAGCGCGTCCAAGTGACGAGCGCTGAAGCCTTAACTGATGAATTGCGCCAGCGGCTAAGTAATGCGCTGGGAAGGGATCGCAAGACAGTAATCTTGGAAGAAACCGTGGACCCGGCAATTGTCGGCGGCCTCATTCTACGTGAAGAAGACCGCCTGCTGGACCTAAGCGTTCATACATCGCTAAAGGCGATGGAGGAGCAACTGGCGCGCGTGTGATCGCGGTCGGCGAGTGCGCATCCGCGCAAAGATAAGGAGAAAGGGACTCTTGAGCATAAACTCTGAAGATATTGCCTCTGCGCTGCGAGAGCAGATTGAAGCCTTTGACCGTCCGAGCGAGGCAGTTGATGTCGGCACTGTTGTGGAAGCCGGAGACGGCATTGCACGGATTTTCGGCCTTTCCGGAGTAATGAGTAGTGAGATTCTAGAATTCTCCAACGGAGTCTTTGGCTTAGCTCTTAACTTAGAAGAAGATACAGTCGGCGCCGTCGTCATGGGCCCCTACGAGGAAATCAAGGAAGGCGACGAGGTAAAAGGCACTGGGCGCGTCATGTCGGTGCCAATTGGACCGGAGCTTATCGGTCGCGTTGTCAACTCCATCGGCCAACCTGTTGATGGCAAAGGGCCGATCAATACGACTGAGACTAGTGTGATCGAGAAGGTGGCGCCTGGCGTCGTAACGCGTGAGAGCGTAAATGTCCCGTTGCAAACCGGCATCAAGGCGATCGACTCTATGATTCCGATTGGCCGCGGTCAGCGCGAACTCATCATCGGTGACCGCCAGACGGGTAAGACCGCCATCGCCTTGGATACCATCATCAACCAAAAGGGCAATGACGTCATCTGCATTTATGTCGCCGTCGGACAAAAAGAGTCCGACATTGCGAACGTGATGACAATTCTCGAACGCAATGGCGCGATGGGCCACACCATCATCGTGGCTGCGGGCGCTTCGGATCCTGCCGCGTTGCTCTACCTGGCGCCTTTTTCAGGCTGCACGCTGGGCGAGTATTTCCGTGATAAAGGCCAGGATGCGCTTGTCATCTACGACGACCTTAGCAAGCACGCGTGGGCGTACCGCCAAGTCTCTCTGCTGCTGCGGCGGCCCCCGGGTCGGGAAGCATTCCCGGGCGACGTGTTCTATCTCCACTCTCGTCTGCTTGAGCGGGCTTCCTGTCTCAACGAGAATTATGGCGGAGGCACGCTGACAGCGCTTCCAATTATCGAGACCCAAGCGGGCGACGTATCGGCCTACATTCCGACGAACGTCATTTCAATTACAGACGGCCAGATTTACTTGGAGCCGGACCTGTTCTACGCCGGCCAGCGTCCCGCGGTGAATGCCGGTATTTCGGTTTCGCGTGTTGGTGGTGATGCACAGATTAAGGCGATGAAACAGGTGGCCGGCCGACTGAGGCTGGACATGGCGCAGTACCGGGAGTTGGCAGCCTTTGCGCAGATTGGTTCCGACTTGGATCGCGTCACACGACAGCAACTCGAACGCGGCCAGCGAGCGATGGAAATCCTGAAGCAGCCGCAGTATGCTCCGCTCCCCGTTGAGAACCAAGTTATCAGCATCTTCGCCTTGAATGCCGGCGAAATGGATGACGTTGCGGTGGGCGACGTCGGGAGATTTGAGACTGAATTGCTACAGTACATCTCTGCCAGCCATCGCGAATTGGCAGATGAGATTAGAGAGTCTCAATCGCTTTCGGATGAATTGGAAGAGAAGATCACTGCGGCAGTCCAGCAGTTCAAGCAGGACGTGTTCCAGCCTTCCGTGCAGACAGGAGCAGCGTAAGTGCCGAGTATTCGTCAACTGCGAAGGCGAATCCGCGGTGTCCAGAACACCCGCCAGATTACGCGCGCCATGGAGTTGGTGGCTTCAAGCCGGCTGCGACGCGCCCAGGAGCGGGTACTGGCCTCGCGGCCTTACGCGGAACGAATCCGACAGGTTATCGACAATCTTGCTGCGGTGAGCGGCGCCCAGGAGCTCCATCCACTGCTTCAGGTTCGGCCGGTCTCCCATGCAGCTTTGATACTCTTTACCACTAGTCGGGGTCTGTGCGGCAGTTTGAACGCCAACATGGTGCGGGCAGTCGTCCGCTTCATTCTTGACCGTGGCATATCCGTGGATATCATTGCAGTAGGGACCAAGGGCCCGGCGTTGCTGCGTACGGTCGGGCTCAGTGGTTCAGTGTCTGCGGAGTATCGGGACTTGGGCAACTATCCCAATCTTGCCGACATCTTGTCAATCTCACGCAGCACTATCGATGGATTTGCGAATGCTGCGTATGATGAAGTGTATGTTGGGTTTTCCCAGTTTGTAAATCTGATGCGCCAGGAGCCTACGCTGACCCGCATTCTGCCGATCACCCCGGAAGAACTTGACAGAAGTGAGGTGCGGGCATTTCAGCAGGTGGACTACATTTACGAACCGGATTCAGACGCAGTGCTTTCTACACTCTTGCCACGTTTCATTGAAGCACAGATTTATCGCGCATTGCTGGAAAGCATTGCGAGCGAGCATAGCGCCCGCATGATCGCAATGCGCAACGCCACGGAGAATGCCGAGGAAATCCTGGGCGACTTGACGCTGACGTATAACAAGGTCCGGCAGACTGCCATTACGAACGAGGTCATTGAAATTGCAACGGCAGCAAAGGCCATAGCCGGAGCTTAGTGTCTTTAGATTGTAGCCACGAGCCAGATTGAGGAGCGAGTTTCCATGGCAGTAGAAGTGCAAGGCACTGCAAAAGGTCGCGTTGTCCAAGTACTTGGACCGGTGGTTGATGTCGAGTTTCCGACAAATCAGCTACCAGCGATCCACAATGCGATTGAACTACGGTCCCCCAGTGGCGAACGGCTCGTGCTCGAAGTAGAACAGCACCTTGGCAACGACTGGGTCCGCTGTGTGGCCATGGGTCCTACGGAAGGACTCCGTCGCGGCGTAGAGGTCGTTGATACGGGTGCGCCGATACAAGTGCCGGTTGGTGAGCAAACCCTAGGGCGCATCTTCAATGTCATTGGCGATGTGGTAGACGGCGGCGAGCCGGTGGAAACAACGGAAACGTACCCAATTCACCGCAGATCGCCCAGCTTGGAAGAGCAGAGCATCGAAGCCGAGGTGTTTGAAACCGGGTTGAAGGTTGTTGACCTCGTGTGCCCGTTCCGCCGCGGCGGCAAGATCGCAGTGTTTGGCGGTGCTGGCGTGGGCAAGACGGTTATTATCATGGAGTTGATTCGCAACGCCGCCGCCGAACATCAAGGCTACTCCGTGTTTTGCGGCGTGGGTGAACGCACGCGCGAAGGCAACGACCTTTGGAACGAAATGCGTGAAGCCGGCGTGCTCGATAAAACGGTAATGGTCTTCGGGCAGATGAATGAGCCGCCGGGCGCGCGCATGCGCGTCGGACTGACGGGCCTTACCGTTGCGGAGTACTTCCGCGATAGCCAGGGCTTGGACTTGTTGCTCTTCATCGACAATATCTTCCGTTTCACCCAAGCGGGCTCAGAGGTATCGGCGATGCTCGGACGCATGCCCTCTGCCGTGGGGTACCAGCCGACTTTGGCGACCGAAATGGGGCAACTCCAGGAACGCATTACGTCAACTAAACGTGGTGCGATCACGAGTTTGCAGGCAGTATACGTGCCGGCTGACGACTATACGGATCCCGCGCCGGTTACTACCTTTGCTCACTTGGACGCATCTATCAGACTTGAGCGGGCTATTTCTGAACGCGGCATTTACCCTGCCATTGATCCACTTGGTTCCACTTCTCGCGTACTCGACCCGACAGTGGTTGGCGAAGAGCACTATCAAGTTGCGCGCCAGGTGCAGCAAATTCTGCAGCGTTACCAGGACCTGCAGGATATTATTGCGATCCTTGGGGTTGAGGAGCTTTCGGAAGAAGACAAGCTCACCGTGGCCCGCGCGCGTCGGATGGAACGTTTCCTTTCCCAGCCAATGTTTGTGGCGGAAGCGTTCACGGGCATGCCGGGCAAGTATGTGCCGATTGCTGAGACGGTCCGGGGTTTCAAAGAGATCTTGGAAGGCAAGCACGATGATCTGCCTGAGCAGGCCTTCTATATGACCGGCACAATTGACGAAGTTCTTGAGAATGCCGAAAAGATGCAGTGAGAGACCTAGACTATGGCTACGCAGTCCGCGACAAATTCGCTTCGACTTGAGATCATTACCGCCGAACGCATTGTCCTCAGCGAGGAGATGGTAACGTCGGTGCGGGTGCCGTCGGCTGAAGGGGTGGTGGGAATACTGCCCCGCCATGCGCCGTTGATGACAACGCTGGCCCCCGGTGAACTCATCATGCGTAGGGGCGAAGACGAAGAGTCCTTCTTTGTGACCGGAGGCTACTTGGAAGTACGGAATAATCACATTGCCGTCTTAGCAGATGCCTCCGAGCGAGCTGAAGAAATCGATATCTCCCGCGCTGAGGAAGCCCGCAACCGCGCTGAAGCTGCACTCAAGGAGAAACGGGACGGCGCGCAACTTGCTGCCGCTGAAGCAGCCATGCGACGTGCCCTGATTCGATTGCGCTTGGCCCAACAGGCTCGGCGCAGGCGCGGCTCGTCTCGAGCGCAATAGACGTTGCAGGTTGAGGCGAGAAGGCGGTCTCAGGTAGTATACTTGCTGCGTGGTGTGCGCGAGCACAGCAGCACCCTTCAATCCAGGCAGTGTCATCGTTGAACGTTGGCTTGCGCGCTCTTTATCTGAATTCTGAAACTGGCGGGCGCGCTTTGTGGCATGCGGCGTTCTTCAGGAGCACCCCCAAATGACAGCGCTGGAGCAACGAACGCAAGCAAATACAGCCATTGTGCGCGGTGGTCGGCGCTTGGCCGGTGAGGTCAGCGCCCGGGGCTCAAAAAACTGCGCGCTGCCGCTGATGGCAGCCGCTCTCTTGACTGAAGAGACGTGCGTTCTCCATAACCCCCCATTCATTCGCGATATCGAGGCCATGGCCAACCTGCTCACCAGTTTGGGCGCCCAGGTCGAAATGAATGAGCAGCAACGCACCATTGCCATCACCGCACGCGCGCTGACTTCCACCCGAACCCCAACGGAGATAGCTGCCAGCTTCCGTGCATCTTTCTTGGTAGCAGGACCTTTGCTGACTCGCACCGGAGAAGCTTCTTCAGTGCATCCCGGCGGCTGCAAAATCGGCGAGAGGCCGGTGAACGTAGACCTGCTTGGCTTCGAGGCCATGGGCGCCACGGTAGCAAGCCAAGACCAGGACTATCGCTTGTCGGCCAACCGTCTGAACGCGGCGCGCCTCTACTTGGACTATCCCAGTCATACGGGGACTGAAAACTTGATGCTGGCCGCGACGTTGGCCAAAGGCACCAGCGTAATTAGGCACGCTTCGTGTGAGCCCGAGGTCGTCGCACTGGCAGACTGCCTCAACCGGATGGGAGCTCGTGTCAGCGGCGCGGGTACTAGTACCATTGAAGTCGAAGGAGTGGACACTCTCCACGGGGCTGAATGGGATGTCATTCCCGATCGCCATGAAGCGGGAACCTTTGCTTTGGCCACGGCCATCACCGGCGGAGAGGTGACAATTCACAACACCACCTACGATCATATCGAACCCGTTCTGTACAAGCTTTCGCAGTGTGGTGTTACCATACAGGGAACGTGCGATCCCATTAGAGTTTCGTCCAGTAGACCTTTGCGAGCGGTTGAAGTGCAAGCTATCCACTTTCCCGGATTTCCCACAGACCTTCAGCCGCAAATCTGCGCATTGCTTACGCAAGCCACTGGTGAGAGCGTCATACACGAGCGCGTGTTTGAGGCGCGCTTCAATTATGTAAATGAGTTGCGGAAGATGGGTGCCAATATCACCGTCTCCGGCGAGAAAGCATACATTCGAGGGCCCACCGCTCTGCATGGGGACGAGGTGCAGGCGCTTGACATTCGTTCCGGTGTGGCGCTGTTGCTCGCAGCGCTGGCTGCGGAGGGGACAACGCGCGTATCGGATATGCATCACGTTTTCAGGGGCTATGAGTCTCTGCCCGAGGACCTAGTGGACCTTGGCGCGCACGTAACGATGGAATAGCAGAGCCTATGTTTGGCGCACAGCAAATCGGTATCGACCTAGGGACCGCAAACGTCCTAGTTTACGTACCGGGCCGAGGCATTACAATCAATGGCCCTTCGGTAGTCGCCGTATCCATCGATGACAACCATGTAGAAACAATTGGCGATGAAGCCCGACAAATGATTGGGCGTGCACCGAATAACATTGCGGTTGTGCGACCGATGCGTGAGGGTGTGATAGCGGACTATGTGGTAACCCAAGAAATGATTCGCCACCTCATTCGGCGAGTCTGTGGTCGAGTGCGCTTCTTTAAGCCAGACGTTATGGTCTCCGTACCTACCGGTATTACTAGCGTGGAACGACGTGCGGTGCACGACGCCGTAATCTCGGCGGGCGCGGGGAATGCCTTTCTCATAGAGGCACCGCTTGCTGCCGCGCTTGGCGCAAATATCCCAATCTCCTCACCCAGCGGTAGCATGATCGTCAACATCGGTGGCGGCACCACCGAGGTAGCCGTACTCTCGCTCAACGCAATTGTCGTGTGCCGGTCGGTGCGCGTGGGCGGCAGTCGCCTCGATTCGACAATTTTCAATTATGTCAAACGCCACTACAACCTCTTGATCGGTGAGGGAACTGCGGAGGAAGTCAAGATCGAAATTGGCAGCGCACTACCCATGGATCCTCCGATGTCGATGGAAGTTCGCGGCAGGGACCAGGTAGCCGGCCTCCCCCGCACTATCACAATCACCTCCGACGAGATTACTGAAGCCATCCAAGAAATTGTAGGCATTATCGTCAAGTGTGCACGTGACGTGCTGGAAAGCACTCCGCCGGAACTGGCTTCAGATATCATCGACCGTGGCATAGTAATGACCGGCGGTGGTTCCCTTCTGCGGAATCTCGATGGATTGCTTACACAGGAAACCGGCATCGCCTGTTACGTTGCTGAAACTCCCTTGATCTCGGTTGCGTTGGGTACCGGCGTCGCGATGCAGTACTTCGATTCGCTGAAACGCAGCTTTGTCAGCTTCCGCTAGCACGAACTAGTACCGCTAAGCCGGTGGGTGTTGGCACGGCGTCTCGCGCTGTTGCCTGGGCGATCGTTGCGCGGTTTCTTTGGCCACTTAGAGTTCTGACACCCCGTTAACTAGAGGTGACGTACTTTCTCTTGATATCGGGCTAGAACCGCCAAAAATGCTATAATGAGTGTAGTCACTCAAGACGCGTCATCCATAGATTCCACCGTCCTCTCAGCGATCTCAAACACTTCCGTGACTCTGGCCGGAGCTTGCGCGTTAAGCAAGGAGAGACATCATGGCAGGACATTCTAAGTGGGCGCAAATCAAGCGCCAAAAGGCCGCCAACGACGCCAAGCGCGGGCAACTCTATACGAAACTGGGACGCGAAATTACCGTGGCCGCCCGGGACGGCGGCGGCGATCCTGAGACTAATTTCCGTCTGCGCCTTGCCGTGCAGCGGGCCAAAGATGCCAACATGCCCGCTGATACCATCGAGCGTGCGGTAAAGCGAGGAAATGGAGAACTCGATGACGGCGTTCGCCTTGAGGACATCAACTATGAGGGTTATGGCCCCGGCGGCGCGGCGCTCTTCATCGAGGCGCTTACGGATAACCGCAATCGCACAGTGGCGGAACTGCGCAACGTGCTCGCGCGAGGGGGCGGAAACCTGGGCGAATCCGGCAGCGTGGCATGGATGTTCGATACACGCGGGCAAGTCCTCATTGAACTAAATGGCGGCGACCCGGACGAGGCCATGCTCGAATCCATTGAGCTTGGCGCGGAAGACGTCCAGGAAGAGGAAGGCACGCTCGTCGTACTCACACTAGTCGCGCAGCTAGAAGCCATTCGACGCGGTATGGAAGAGCGTGGCTACTCTGTGGAGAGCGCAGAACTTACCCGCGTGCCGAAGACTATGTCTGAGCTTGAAACGAATAAAGCGACGCAGGCGATGCAATTGATCGAACGTGTCGAAGACCTTGATGACGTGCAGAAGGTCTACACGAACCTCGAACTCACCGACGAAATGATAGCTGCATACGCAGGCTAGGGTGACCAGATGCGGATCCTTGGCATCGATCCGGGCACTGCCCGTCTCGGTTACGGCGTTATCGAAGATTCTCCGCAACTCTCTGTCGTTACGTTTGGCTGCCTCACCACTCCAGCCAAGGTCAGTCAACACACACGTCTCCACATGTTATATGAAGAGTTGGGTGACGTGTTCACCGCAACCTCTCCCGAGGAAGTTGCCGTAGAGCGGCTGTTCTTCAACCAGAGCGTGACTACTGTATTTGCCGTGGGCGAAGCCAGGGGAGTTGTGCTCTTGCGTGCAGCCCAGGCCGGCTGTTCTGTAGGCGATTACACGCCTTTGCAGATCAAGCAGGCGGTTGTGGGTTACGGCAGAGCCGAGAAGCAACAGGTGCAAGCCATGGTTGCAATTGCGCTTGGGCTCGATAGTCCACCCACTCCCGACGACGCAGCAGATGCCTTGGCCGTTGCCATCTGCCATGCGCATATGCGTACTACTCGAGAGCTTCTTGCACAGACATGATTGCCTTCATTCATGGTGAGCTCGCCGATAGCACCTTGGACTCCGTCACAGTGCGCGTGGGCGGCATCGGACTGCGCGTCGTTGTACCGAGCAACGTAATCCATGAGATCGGCGCAGTTGGGGATTCGGTAACGCTGGCAACCAGGCTGTTAGTGCGAGACGATCGGCTGGAGCTCTTTGGCTTTTCCTCCGAGCAGCAAGCCGCGCTTTTCGATCAGGTGCAGACCGTGAGTGGGGTCGGTCCCAGGCTAGCCTTGGCGATCCTCTCTACGTTTGCTCCGGAGCAGTTCGCCAGTGTTCTTGAAGCTGAAGACGTGCGACAACTCACACGAGTCTCTGGGCTGGGCAAGCGGACCGCGAGCCGCCTTATACTAGAACTTCGCGGAAA
Organism: Chloroflexota bacterium; assembly: GCA_965207135.1. Lineage (GTDB taxonomy): Bacteria > Chloroflexota > UBA11872 > VXOZ01 > VXOZ01 > VXOZ01. The sequence goes on from OZ242272.1 coordinate 1,672,657, forward strand.
GCTGGCGCCATCGACTGATGCCGCGGCCGCGCCCGATGACACTGCAGACGCACTGGCGGCGCTCGGGTACTCCGCGGCAGAGATCGCGCGGGTGCTCACTCATGCTGAGGTCAAAGCAGCCTCTACAGTCGAAGAACGAATTGCCGCCGCCCTGAGACGGCTTGGCGGCTAAGCGGAGCCCGCAAGCCGCTCTCGTCGCTGAACACGGTGTTGAGTTGAATTGCTCAATGAGCAAAGTGCGGTCTATTGAGACTTTCCGGCCCGGAGTAGATGGACTCGACTGAAGGTTCCAAGGAATGAGCACATGACCGAAACTCGTCTTGTAGCCCCTGAAGAGGAGCCGGAAGACAGCCAGATTACGCAAACTCTGCGCCCGCGCTCATTGGACGAATGTATCGGACAAGACAAAGTGCGGGAGCACTTGCGCATAGCAATCACGGCAGCCAAGCTGCGAGAGGAGCCGCTTGACCATACGCTCTTTCATGGGCCGCCGGGGCTCGGCAAGACGACCTTTGCCAATGTGCTGGCCACGGAGATGGGTGTAAACATCAAGGTTACAGCGGGGCCGGCCATCGAGCGACCCGGCGACCTGGCGGCAATTCTCTCCAACGTCCGCGCGCATGACATTCTCTTCATTGACGAAGTGCACCGTCTCAATCGAGCGGTTGAGGAAATTCTCTACCCGGCTATGGAGGACTTTGCCCTGGATATAGTGATGGGTAAGGGCCTGGCGGCGCGCAGCATTCGTCTCTCTCTGCCGCAATTCTCGCTCATCGGCGCGACAACCCGACTCGCCCTGATTAGTTCCCCATTGCGTGACCGCTTTGGCGCTCACTTCCATATGGAATACTACGATCTGGAGGCAATGCGAAAGATTGTAGGGCGGTCAGCCGGGATACTGGGCGTCGCGATTGACGCCCAAGGCATCGAAGAGATTGCACGACGCTCTCGGGGCACGCCCCGCATCACCAATCGTTTGCTGCGCCGCATTCGCGACTGGGCCCAGGTCAAGGGCGATGGGCACATCACCGCAGCTATCGCCGAGGATTGCCTGGTGAGCCTTGAGATTGACGGACTTGGGCTCGATGAAGTTGATCGCACCATTCTCCTAACTATAGCGGAGAAATTCGGTGGAGGGCCCGTAGGCATAGATACGCTTTCGGCTGCGATCGGCGATGAGGCACAGACCATTGAGGATGTCTATGAACCGTACCTGATGCAGCTCGGCTTCCTTGCGAAGACACCGCGCGGGCGGGTGGTGCTAGCTGCGGCGTATGCGCACCTTGGGCTTGAGGTCGGCGACGTCTGCGACGAAGTCGACGGCGACCAGCCGCGGCTCTTCAACTAGGTCTCAGGTACGAGCCTGATGCTACAGAGACCTGCAATTCCGCGACGTTCGGTGCGCCACTCGCTGCGCTGGATCGGCTGGGATGTGCCTCTCCGCCTCATTCCCTTTGCCGCCGTGGCAATCGTTTGGGCTTATCTGGTCGGGGACGGAGTAGATACCCTCAAGCTCACATGGCGCATCACTGCCATCGACGTCGCGCTCATGATTGGCGCAGGCATCCCCGTATTCGCGGCCTGTACGCTCTTTCGCTCACGCTACTGGCCTATCGAAAGTCTGGCATCGCCACGTGCCCACCTCGTTGAAGACGGGTACTTTCTCCTCTTCAATGCGCCTGCCGAAGAACTGTTCTTTCGCGGCATGCTGCAGACATGGGCGATGTCCGTAGGATTCTTGCCACCACCGGTGGGATTTATTTGCGTTGCCGTATTTTTCGGCTTCTACCATCGCCTCGTCGGCTTTAGGATGCCATTTCTAATCCTAGCCACCGGGGGCGGAATCCTGTTTGGCATCCTATTCTTGGTGTCGAATTCAGTGCTTACACCCATCGTCGTCCACTTCATTGCCGATCTTGCGCTCTTCAATCTTGGGCCGGTCGTGCTCACCCGGCTGGGCAAGATTCCCTATCGCGTGGTCAGGGCCCGCTCCGTTTGACAGTAATTCTCGCCATTACTTACACTAAGGGAGATATGGCCTTGCTGGAATCACTGTATAACTCCTTCCAAGAGCATGAACGCAATGGAACGTGCCAGCAAGTCCGATTCTCCATTTCAGGCATTGCCTCAAGTGAGCACCATTGTGGTGAGTGAAGCGCTTCAACGCTCGCAGCCACGTGCCCTCAATGAGCATTATTCAATACCATACGGCATTGAGCGCCATGGAGTGCTCAGGTCAGGAAGATGATGGAGGCGCCTTGTGAATACTATTGACGGCGCAGTAGACCTCATCAAGAAGCGCAAACGGCACCGCGCGGTGCTGACACCCCGCGTGGGGCAGTTCATGTATCACTGGATGAAGGGCACGACGCATCTGCCGTATCTGCCGCTCAAACTGCATGTGGAGCCTACAAGTGTGTGCAACCTCCGCTGCCCTATGTGTCCTCAGAGTCTGGGATTGCCCAACGAGCAAGGGTACATGGAGCTTGATCTCTTTCACAAGATTATTGATGACTGCAAGGACTACGTGCGTGAGATCAACCTTTTCCTGCGGGGAGAATCTCTCATTCATCCACAGCTCGATGAAATGATTCGCGCGTGTGAAGAGGCAGGCATTGTCGCAAACTTGAGCACCAATGCCAAGATCCTCACCGCAGACCGCGCTGAAATGCTCTTGGATGCCGGCCTGAGCAAACTTACGGTAAGCTTCGACGCCGGCGAAAAAGAGATGTACGAAAAGATGCGTCACGGCGCGAAGTTTGATCGCGTGCTTGAGAATGTCCTAGAGTTTCTCCGGCGCAAACAGGCGCGCGGCAGCGACAAGCCCTACGTCGTGATGCAAATGCTCGTCTTTTACGAGCCCGGTGCACAGCCGAAGATCCCCCGCGAATTTCGGGAGCAATTCAAGGGTCTGCCGGTTGATGAGTGGGACCCAATGTTTGCCCACGGTTGGGCCGGCATGTTCGACAGCAGCGAGGAATTCACGCCGCGGCCGAGCGGACCAAACTACCATCCCTGCAACTGGCTGTGGAAATCTATGACCATCTATTGGGACGGCACCGTACCGGCGTGCTGCGCTGACTGGACCGGCAGCTACGTGCTGGGAGACGTCCGCGAAGAGCGTGTCAGCGATCTTTGGAACAACGAGAACATGGTACGGTTGCGGCAAATGCAAGTGGATGGGCGCTATAAGGAAGTCGGCATGTGCAGTCGTTGTGACGCTCTGTGGCAACCGGATGGCAAGCTGTGGCAGGCTATGTCCACTGTGGAAGAATTGATAACCGGCGGTAATCGGCCTGGTAAGGACGTGCCCACACTTACTCAAAACGGCGCGAATGGCAACGGCAAACCCAAAGTCAAAGTGAGAGTGCGCAAGAACCCGCCTCCTTCTTAATTGAGAACGAAAACGTCATCAATAGCACCGGAGAATAGCCTCTATGCCCATTAGCGAACAACTACTTGAAATACTGCGCTGTCCCGCAACCAAGGCACCGTTGCGGCCGCTCTCAGAGGATGAGATCAGCGCGCTTAATGCGCGAGTCGAGAGTGAAGAGGTCAAGTATCAGGACGGCAATGTGGTAGACAAGCCGTTGGAAGAGGGTCTGATTACCGAAGACGGCGCGACGATCTACCGCATCGACGAGAACATTCCGGTGATGCTGATTGAGATGGGAATTCCCACGGCATAATTGCCGCTGGAGCGAGCAACAGTACCAGACTGAAACCGACCGATAGCGATAGTCACTCTTCTAGACATGCTGGCAATAGGCGCTCTCCTACCGATTGAATCGGGTAAGAGGGCGCTTTATGGCGTCTATTGCAGCTTTCCACGCCCCAGAATCGGCCACACCACCTCTACGCGGCCGTCGCGGATGCCATAGAAATTGTCGTGCAGGAAAACCGTAGTATCGCCATAGCCCACGATGAATTGAATCTTGTCGCCAACACGGGGAGTATTGGATTCCTCTTCCAAATGGATTGTGCCGTGCTCTGCCGAACAGCCAACGGAGGCAACTTCGCCCAGACCCAAAGGCTTTGGTACGCTCGCGTCGGTACTCATCGTCTTCTTGCCCGCATCGCAAATGATGCGCGAGGGAGCCGGTCTGCTCGTGACGGTTGAGAGCACCGTAAGCGCGTATTCATGATCCACCTCAAAGCGTTCCCGGTAGGTGATATCGCAAAAAATGCCGCCGCCGCCCTGAATTTCAGTGACTCCCGGCTGGAAAGCGGTGTGCCAGTATGTGCCGCTGCCGCCACAGCTTACAATTTCCACCGGAAAGCCCGCGTCGCGGCAGCGGTCCGCGCTCTCCGTGAGCTGCGAAATCGCTTCCTTTACCATACGTCCTTTTTCCGCGTCGTCCTTGGCGCCAAGGACGAGCGCTTCCCATGCCATCACACCGGCGAATTCAAGACTTGGGTAGGACGCAATCTTCTTGGCAAGCGCGACCACCGGCTCGCCGGGCAACACGCCGGCCCGGTCGATGCCAACGTTGATTTCAACCACTAGACGCTGTCGCACACCCTTGCGCGCCGCTGCCTCGGCAATTTCACGCACGTTTTCCTCGTTGTCCACGGCAGGTATCACGTCAGCATGTTTGCTGAGGTTGACGAGCCGGGCGACTTTTTGGGGTCCCACAATCTGATTGGCGATCAGGATGCTACGGATGCCGCCCGCCACCATCACCTCGGCTTCGCCAAGCTTGGCGCACGTCACGCCAATGGCGCCGGCAGCCTGTAGCAAATGGGCGATGGCGGGTGACTTGATACCCTTGCTGTGGGGACGCCAGTTAATGCCCGCTTCTTGTATTATCACGCGCGCCATGCGTGCGACATTTCGCTCCATCACGTCTAGGTCTACCAAGAGAACTGGCGTGTCAAGATCTTCCACCGGTCGGCCAATTATGTTCATCATTAGATAGTAATCCACTTCCCTGCACGGCTTGCCGCAAAGGATGACTCCATTATGCGCGTCGTCTTCGCTCCGTCCTCGCCCGAATATAGCGGCGGTTCCCCGGCGAGAACCCGTTTGCTAAAGTCCTCGATGAGCGGCAGGTGTCTATTCTCGGCGTGAGGCAGATTGAATTCCTCGGTGCCGGCACTCGTCTTCAGCGTGAGGTGGGCCCCGTCCGTTGGGGCACTGAACATGGCGCCTTCCGTGCCGAACATCTCAATGGTGTCGTGGCCGACGCCGATGCTCCAGTGGAAAGACGCAGTCACTTGGACGCCGCTTGCCATCTTGATGAGCAATACATCTGAATCGTCAGCCGGGTAGGAATGCACGAGAGTCTCATTGCAGGCCGCGACGGCAACGGGTTCGCCAAACCAGTAGCAAAGGAGATCCAAACGATGTGAGCCCACGTCCGCGATTGGCCCGCCGGCGCTCTTCGCCGGATCTACCCGCCAAAACTTGGGATCGTCCGGGGTAGGGTCGTAGTTGCCGGTGAGAACCATGCGCACCAGCACGGGAGTGCCAATTGCCCCTTGCTCGAGAAGCTCCTTGATCTTGCGATTCTTGGGGTAGTAGCGGCGGTAGTATGCGACCGCCAAGTTTACCCCGCGATCGTGACAAGCATCGATCATTTCCTGGCACTCCGCGTCGGAGAGCGCCATCGGCTTCTCACAAAGCACGTGTTTGCCTACTGCGGCTGCAGCGATTGTTTGCGGCAAGTGCTCATATACGCGACTAGCGGCATAGACGACATCAATGTCGGGATCGGCGAGAAACGCGTCGATGTCGCTGTACGCCCGCTGCGCCCCATGCCGTGTTGTAAAGTCTTCTGCACGCTCCTGGCTGCTGCTCGCGAATGCCACGAGCGTGCTATTCGGATCGTCATTTATCGCGGGTGCCACGGCTTTGTTCGCAATGTCGCCGCAACCAATAATGCCCCAGCCAACGGGTGCCATGCGTTACTCCTCTACTCGACTATCCTCTGTGACGGTTGCCTGGTTGCTGGTGGTATGTGGCGGAACCACCCAGCGCCCGACGCCGTTTCGAATTGCGTGCATCAGTTCTTCAATCAACTCTTGGTCCTCGCCCGAACGAATTGCCTCGCTCACACATCCTTCGATGTGGCTACGGAGCACGATGAGCGATACTTCTTGAAGTCCGGACGTAATCGCTGCCATTTGCTGGAGAATATCAACGCAGTACCGGTCTTCATCAACCATGCGTTGAATACCCCGCACTTGACCTTCGATCCGCCGGAGCCGGTTGAGCAAGGCTTGCTGTTCGGCTTGATACCTATGTCCGGCCGGCGTCTCAGACGCCGCAGTCATTACGCGTTGCTCTTCTGTTGACGAAGACTCTTGAATTGTGCTCATGAAAAATGCATTGGAATCTTCCGAACGGGATGTCCGCCGTATCGTTGCCTATTGTACACCAACCCTTAGCCAATGGTGGGTGGTAGAGCCTGCACCCAATGGACTAAGTCGTCCTCTGCCGCGCAGAATGTAGATAATGATTCTTGGCAGCGCACAGCGGTTTAGTTTTCCCTGGGTGCGGGCTGACAGTAGAGGCGCCAAAGTCCAATGGAATCTCCTCGACTTCAGCCGCTATAATGAGCCGGTAGAAAGTTGTGGCGTATTGGCCGCGCTCACCGAGGGACTCTGGATTGCAGATTGCCTTGAGCCCCGATACTCAGTAACTTCGCGAAACCTGCCCAAGTTCACGAGACTACTAACCAGATTGAAAAAGAGAATGCCGCGCTTCTCCGTTGGTCACCGCTTCCCAGCACAAGAAATCCGCCTCGCGCCCGAGAAGGTTCAGCAGTACCTGGTCGCTGTGGGGAGTGAAAGCCCACTCTATCACGATGACAGCGATTTGACGCCACCGCTGGCTATTGCTGCGTGGGTCCTTGCGGGACTTATCGAGGCTATCGGTCTGCCGCCTGGTTCGGTGCACGCCACCCAGGAGTTTGCGTTCATGGATTCTGCCGCAATCGGCAGCACGATCGATGCCGAGGCCGAGGTTGTCCAGGCCGCAGTGCGGGCCGGCATGGACGTGATTGTAGTGGAAATCAGGGCCGCGCACGCCGGGCGTCCCGTCCTCTCAGGGCGCTCGATGTTGATGATGCCAACGAGCGAGGAATAGCCATGAGTGCAGCAGGGCGTTGGGTTGCCGGCGCGGAATTGCCTGCCAAATCACGCGCGGTGACACTGGAAATGTTGCGTGCCTACGCCAATGCGAGCGGCGACCCTAACCCCATACACACCGATCCCGCGTTCGCGGCCACCACACCTTTCGAGCGGCCGATTGCCCACGGCATGCTGCAGCTTGCCTACATCATGGAAGTACTCACGACCACTTTCGGCGCAGCTTGGACTACCTCAGGAAAGCTCAAGGTTCGCTTTCGCAAACCCGCCTACGTCGATGGCACCGTAACTGCCTGGGGCACGGTGAAGAAAGCCGACGCGGAATCGGGGGTCATTCAGATTGCGGTAGGCTGCCGCGACGAAAATGGAGACGACTTGGTCACAGGCAGCGCGGAGCTTACCCTCATTCAATGAGCGTACAAGCGTTAATCTCCGGCGTGATTAGCTAGCCGGAGAGCGGGCGGGAATGCGCGAGCCGGGCCGCATAGTTCTTCTCGTAATATTCCCGATAGCTGCCGGACTTGATGGGTTGCCACCAGTCCTCGTTGTCGACATACCACTGCACTGTCTCAGCGAGCGCTTGCTGGAACGTATACTGTGGCTGCCAGCCAAGCGCTTCCAGGCGCGACGAATTGAGACTGTACCGGTAGTCGTGACCGGGTCGATCGTCGATGAGCCGCATGAGCGACCGCGGCTTTTCAAGAAGCTCCAAGACTCCCATTGCCAGCGAAACCGTATTAACCTCGAACTCTACACCAACATTGTAGACTGAGCCCGGTTCGCCTTCGCGCAAGACTAGATCGATGCCGGCACAGTGGTCTGCGACGTACATGTAATTGCGCACCGCCTGGCCTTCGCCATAGATTGGCAAGGGCTTGTCCTCAATGGCATTCGTCACAAAGACGGGCACGACTTTTTCCGGATATTGATGCGGGCCAATCGTATTTGCGCCGCGCGTGACCATTACCGGCAACCCAAAACTGGTGAAGTAGGACATGGCCAAGAGCTCGCCACCCGCCTTGGTGGCCGAATAAGGGTTGCGGGGGGCGAGGCGCGCGTCCTCGCCGGCAGCGCCCACGGGGACGTGGCCGTACACCTCGTCGGTGCTCACGTGGACGATGCGCTTGACCCCGTGCGTGCGCGCCGCTTCCATTAGCACCCGGACCCCTTCCACATTCGTGCTGACAAATGCCGCCGGGTCCATAACAGAGCGGTCTACGTGACTCTCCGCGGCAAAATTCACGAGCGCATCACAGCCTGCCAGGGCGTCTCCTACCGCGTCGGCATCGCATATGTCGGCGTGAACGAATTCAAAGCGAGGGTCTCCGTCAAATGCGGCGAAATTCTCCGGATTGCCTGCGTAAGTCAGCTTATCCAGTGCCACCACGTGCGCATCTTGATGCTGCGAGAGCACGTAGCGCACATAGTTGCTACCGATGAAGCCGGCAGCACCCGTTATCAAGACTTTCATGATACCTTTGCTTCGACCTCCTGCGCACAATAGCTGCTCATGCCTTGGTCTCATCTTCCTTTACCACTCTATTCACGGCAAAGCTGACAACACTGATGATGAGCGCCACGAGCATTGCCGTGAGCAGCGTCGGTCGATCGGACTCCGCCAATTCAACCCCGGGCAATAGGACCGTACCCAGCCAGAAAAGCAGTCCGTTTAGCACGAGTATCCAGAGACCGAGCGTGAGAATGGTGACGGGGAAAGAGATGATCTTGAGCACCGGCCCAATGAACCCGTTGATTAACGCGACGCCTACTGCAAAGACAATGAGGGATAGCCAATCGCCGCTATCCGCGAACTCCAAGAGCGCAAAGCGACTCGCAATCAGCACCGCGACCAAAACTGCGAGGCTGCGGAGAAAGAGGGCACGCATGAGAACCTCACCTTCTTGGCTATTCCGGCAAATCCAGCCGATCCTAATTTCAATTATACGGCCTCAGCGGCAAGGGCACGACTCCGGCGCACGAGACTGAGACTATAATTGGCACTGTGATTTAGGTCGCATTTCTTCGTGCGCACTTACCCCAGCCGTTCTTAGCGGTCGCGCTCACCTGCAAATTGCTTGACCATCATCCACAGCGAGAAGCTAGCGCGTGAGGCCATGACAATTGTGATGGGTATAGTCTGGTCCAAGGCTTGCACCCCCAACTTGGAAGCAAGGACGAGTTGCTAATGCCTCAGCGCTGACACTCCATCAGCAGGATGCTCACGCGGAATGTACAGCGGCGCTCAGTTTCAGCATGCCGACACCGAGCGCTATGCTCCATACTCCCCAAATGACGAAACAAATCCGGGCTATCAAAATCATGGTACTCGTTTGGGCGGGAACGCTGATGCCGATGATTTGACTCCCAAGCGATATGACCGAAACAAGTGCAATAGCAATGGCTGCAAAACGATTGAATTCGCTGCGGGTCGCGAGGCCCACGCTAACGAGCAAGAAGCCAAGTGCCACGGCAAGGCCCGAGATCTGGCTGATGCCAAATTCAACTCTGAATACGGCCGCGGCGGACTGGAATGATGCAGTATCTTCCACACGCGTATCGGACATTTCCAGATTGAGTCCTTGCATGAGAACCCAGCCAACGGCGCCAATAGCCAGGAATACAAGCCCTAGCTGAGAGAGTGCTTCCACATCATCGCCACTCTGCACACTGCGCACCAGCGCGATCTGTCCATAGAGGACCAGGATTAGCCCAAGCGCAATGCCAATGCCCGTAATATTCGCTATGACTTGGTGTTGCGCCAGCGCTACCACGGTGGCTTCGCCGCGGGTCATCAGGGCATTGTTGATGAGCAGGCCGCCCGGTTGAAAGAGAAAGCAGCCAAATGCCAGCAGCGGACCCACAATCAGCGATAGCCCGCCGAGCTTTTGCGCCGAGACTAACCTCATTCGCTCCCTCCCCTTAGCTGAGCTTGACATCACGCCGCGAACAGAAACCAAGGCTTCATGCGCCCGAATTCTCGCCTAAGTTAGCTTAGGACCACCATATTGAAGCCGTGGCAACGTCAACGCTTGCGGCTCTAGCCGCGCCATGCCTCGGCAACAGCTACCACTCTGCTGTTCTACACTCTTGGTATACTAACTGTATAGCCGGAATTGCAGCACGTCATTGAGAAATGCAGGTACGTCCAATGTTACGCGGGATAGACCGATTTCTGGCAACGATTCTAGTGGTCATATTCTTCATTGTAGTGCTTGCCGTTGTGCTCGTTTGGCGCTCTCCTTCCGCTACCGAGCTTGAATATGCGGACGGCAGTTCTCCCGGAAACGTCGTGCACAATTATGTGGCTGCGGTTACGCGCGGCGATGAAGAGCGTGCCAAGTCATATCTCTCCCCCAAGGTCCTGGAGACAGTAGAGGAGAGAGAAAAAGAGCATGGGTATAGTTTGATTCCCATATATCGATCAAGATCCAATGCCGGTGTTCGTATTGTGGTTGAGGAAGAGGACATCGCGGATGGCCTCGCAACCGTCCGGATCAACTTGACCAGGTATTTTAACAGGCCGACACCGCTGGGCCTTCTGGGTATCTTTGAAGCGGATCAATACTCCAACCAATTCGAAGTCCGGTTACGCCAGATTGACGGTGCGTGGAAAATCGTTGAGCCATTCGAACTATATATGCTGCACTAACGGGGGTCTCAACCGGGTTTACTTGATCCGTCGACGTCAAGTGGAATGAGGAGCAGGCAGTGCTCAATGTACGACGCCTCTACATATTAGCTGCGGCATTCATCGGTCTTCTGCTATTCATGAATGGCAGCAGCGAACTGCTGCGGCTCGTCTTTCTGATTTTCTCCGCGGACTCCGAATTCGGATTGGGCACCGATTGGTGGCGCGAACACCTAAGCCTGAACCTCGCCGTGGTTGTAGTGGGCACACCTTTGTGGCTAGGCCATTGGGTGTGGGCCCAGCGGCTGGCCCGCGAAACCGCAGAAGAGGCGAGCGCGCTGCGTTCTCTCTACTTCCTGGGTGTGCTGGGCGTGACCCTTATCGAGACCGCAGGCGCAGCCGGAGAGACACTCTATGTCCCGCTGGCGCGACTTGCCGGCAGCGCCTTCGATCTGAACGTGCTTTTCGATAACCTGGCTGAATTGATCATCTTCGGTCTCTTCTGGGTTTACCATTTACGCCAACGACCTCCGGTTGCACTTCAGATTGGCTGGTCGGCAACCATAGCGCGCTGGTATTGGTATGCGGCCGCCTTCGGCAGCCTTGGCATTGTAGCCAATTCGGTTGTTCCACTGCTCACGACGATGATTCAGCAAGTGCTTGGGGTTGAATCCGTTAGCGCCAGTTGGTGGCAACTGCCGGTCGCGAACAACATTGCGTGGATCATCGTGGGGAGTGTCGGCTGGACATACCATTGGGCCAATGTTCAAGCGCAATCTGCAGATGCGCAGAGCCCGCAACTCCAGTCGGCCCTGCGCAAGGTGTATCTCTATGCAATGGTGGGCCTCGGGGCCGCGGGAACTCTCCTGGCAGTCGGCCGCATCCTCTACTGGGCCCTCCTAAGTGCTCTGAACGCCGTTGAAGAGCAACTCGCGTTCATTGATGACGTGGCATGGGTCGTGCCTACGGCGCTCGTTGCCGCCACAGTTTGGTACTACCATCGCGCTCAACTGGAACGGGACGCAGATTTGGTATCGGAGTTACCCCAGCAGGCGGCGATTCGCCGCGTGTACTCCTATCTGCTTACGGCGATCGGCATATCCGTCTTGTCTTTCGGCACCTTCGGCATACTCCGCCTGGTTATAGGCATCCTGACCGGACAAGCGGATGCTGCCGATATTCCCGAGCACTGGCTGGAACGACAGCTCAGCCTCTACGTGACGTTGCTGCTTGTGGGCCTAATCGCTTGGGTGTGGTACTGGCGGCAGACGCAGCGGCGGGTTGAGGCAGACGTGAGCGGCGCGGAGCGTGCCTCGCTCGTGCGCCGCATCTATCTCTACCTGGTTTCCTCCGCCAGCGTAATAGCGATTGTCATTGCTATTGGCACGCTGCTCTACCAGGCGCTCCGCGCAATACTGGGAATACTAACCGGTGATACCCTCGTAGATGCTCTGAACATTCACCTCAGCGTGGCACTGATCGCTGTGACACTGCTCGCATACCACGTGCGATTCCTCCGAGGGGACCACAGACCGTCCGAGGACCATGAACCAGAGGGAATGCAAGATGAGCGGCCTGCGGCAGCGGTCGGGACAGTTCCGGCTGAAGCGAGCGAACACAGTCTCGTGGTGACCCTTACGGGCGGCAATTTGGCAAACGCCCGCGCCCTCATCGAGCAAAGCGCCCTGCCGGATGGGACACGGCTCTCCATCCTAGAGAGCACCCTATCTGAGGATGAGATTCGCCAACGCCTGCAGGCCGAATCGGACGCAGAGGGATAGCGGCTGCTTACGCTGACCGCAAGACTGCAGTCCGCCACTGCACCGATCGCAGTGCCCGCTTAGACCACACTAGATTGGGCACAGGCAATGTCAGGCTTGCGCGCCCGCCGGCACGCTTGTCAGTGCCATGACCGCTTCACCTGCAACCGCAATGGTCGTTTCTATGTCATCCGCCGAGATCTGGTGGTAGGTCACCAGGCGAATGCGATCGGAATACACCGCCCCGCACTTCACGCCGCGCGCCGCCAACTCGTCGACGAGCTGCGGCGCCGTACCTACGGCCGGATCGATGTCGATGTAGACCATATTGGTCTCTACCGGATCAGCGGAAATACCCGTAATCGAGCCGAGACCTTCGGCAAGGCGGCGCGCATTGGCATGGTCTTGAGGGAGTCTCTGTGGAATTGTCTCTAGCGCAACTATTCCCGCCGACGCAAAGACGCCAGACTGGCGCAAGCCGCCGCCGAGCATGCGCCGGAAGCGCCGCGCTGTCTCGATAAACTCTTTGCTGGCACAAATGATCGATCCCACCGGCGCGCTCAACGCTTTGGAAAGGCAGAAAGTTACGGAATCCACGTACTGCACAACCTCGGAGACAGGTACCTGCAAGGCCGCCGCTGCATTGAAGACACGCGCACCGTCCATGTGCACCGTTATGCCCAACTCGTCAGCCAGATCCCGTATGCCGGCGAGTGTTGAGAGTGGATACACCGCGCCGCCGCCACGGTTATTTGTGTTTTCCAAAGCGATCAGGCGTGTAGGAGTGAATGCATCGTAAGGACGGCGTAGTACGCTGCGGATGCTCTCAGCGGTGAGAATGCCGCGGTCGGAGGGCGCAACCTGCGGCGACGTGCCCGCGACGGCAGCAAAGTCGCCGGCTTCCGTGGTAACTATGTGGGAGTCCTCGGCGACAATAAACTCGTCGCCATTGCGGCAATGGGTGAGCAGTGAAACAAGGTTGCCCTGGGTGCCGCTCGTGACAAGCAGGGCTGCCTCTTTGCCCGTTATCTCCGCAGCCATTGCTTCCAAACGATTTACTGAAGGGTCTTCCCTGTAACAGTCATCGCCAACCTCCGCGTTGGCCATCGCTTCTCGCATTTCGGCGGTTGGCATACTTACGGTGTCGCTGCGCAGATCGATTACTTTGGACATACCAGAACTCCCTCTTCTATCTCTACCCTACTTGCGTAACACTCTCATGGTCGTGCTCACCTGCCGCTGTGCAGCCGGTTAGTTTAGCTTCTCAAGCAAACTGCCTACGATTGGCGGCAGCGCGCTGGGGCCTCTGTTTCAAGTATAGATTCCCTGGTAGATCTGCGCACCTTGAACATGGCACCAATGGCGCGTGCCCAATTGCTTAAAGTCTCCCAGCAATGCAGGCACGCTACGCACCCTACTCCAAGCCTTCCTCAAAGAAGCGGGCCAATTCATCCCGCGGAAACACCGGGACGTCGTGCCAGGCGCCGTGCAAGTGCATGCGTACGCCTTGATCCTCTGGGGTTAGACGGCCGACTGCGGCAGCCTCGATGCCTTCGGCCCGCAGCGCTTTCAATGCGGCAACGACGTCTTCTGGAGCGACGACTGCGAGCAATGCGCCGGACGCCAGCAACCCGAGTGGGTCGAGCTCTAAGGCTTCACAGATTTCAACGGTTTCCGGCAGGAGCGGCACAGTTTCAAGGTCGATGGAAAGACCGCAGGACGCACCGGCTCCCAACTCGAGCAGTGCCGTAGCCAGCCCGCCTTCGGTAGGGTCATGCAGCGCGCGTGGATGAACGGCGCGGCACAACGCTTCCGCAGCGGGAACCACGCTGATGCCGGGATCGTCGAGAAAAGCCTGTGCGCGGGCGATGGTACCCGGCGTCACGCCCTGCGCCGCCAATTGGTCGCCGGCGTCCTGAGCCAGAATGGCGGTGCCCTCAATCGCAATACCCTTTGTAAGGACAACGACATCTCCAGGCCGGGCATTCGAGTTCGCGACCAGCCGGTCCTTTGCGACCTCTCCCAACAACGTGCCCGCAAGGATGGGCCGTTTCACGCCGTCGGTCACCTCGGTGTGCCCGCCAATCAGGGTTACACCCAGGGACTGGCAGGCAGCATTGAGGTCTTGAAAAATCTCCGTTACAGTCTTTTCCGTGCAAGCGGGCGGCAGCAAAAGGGTGCCCAGAAACCAGCGCGGCCGCGCGCCCATGGTCGCTACGTCGTTGGCGTTGATTTGCAGGGCATACCAGCCGATGCGATGCGCCGTAAAGGTGATTGGGTCGCTCTTCGCGATGAGGTACCGGTCGCCAATGTCCAATACCGCGGCATCTTCACCCAAGCGCGGCCCCACGATAACGTCCGGGTCATCAATCTGGATTTCGTCAAGCAATTGCTTCAGCAGACCTGCCGGCAGTTTTCCTTGGAGCATTAGGGTTAGCCCTTTATCACGCCCAGTGGCCGCACCCGCGCCACCACCCGGGCAATGCCGGACTGCTCGACGACACTTACGACCTCGCGCACGTCTTTATAAGCTTCGCTTGCCTCTTCCGCCAGACCGGCTTTGCTGTTGGCGCGGACGACGATGCCCTTGCCTCGCAGCAGCTTGGCGATATCCACACCGGCTAGTTTGCGTTTCGCCGCGCCTCTACTCAGCACCCGCCCCGCGCCGTGACACGTGGAGGCGAAAGTCTCGCGTTGAGCCTGCGCTTCTCCAACTAGAATGTAGGAGTATCGCCCCATGTCGCCGGGAATGAGGACCGGCTGGCCGATGGCGCGGTATTTGGCGGGCACTTCCGGGTCCCCCGCTGGCAGGGCGCGCGTCGCGCCTTTGCGGTGGACGCAAAGGTCCATTTCCTTCCCATTCACTCGATGCCGTTCCAACTTGGCGATATTGTGGGCAACGTCGTACACGACCCCGATCTCAATTGCAGACTCCGGTGGACCGAGGACGTGTTGAAACGCACGTCGAATGCGCTCTGTAATTGCCTGGCGGTTGGCAAAGGCGAAGTTGGCGGCCGCAGCCATGGCGCCTAGGTAGGCTTGACCTTCCGGCGACTTGATGGGAGCGCAGGCCAGTTGCCTATCGGGCAAAGTAATCCCGTAGTGCACCAGCGCACGCTGCATAGTTCCGAGAAATTCCTGGCACACTTGGTGTCCCAAACCCCGGGAGCCGGTGTGAATGGAGAGCATTATCTGACCGGGCTCGGTGATGCCAAAGGCGTGGGCGGCTTTCTCGTCCGCAATGGTTTCCACCGCTTGCACTTCAAGAAAGTGATTGCCCGACCCCAACGTACCGAGCTGGGGCGCTCCCCGCTGGCGCGCCCGATCGCTCACCCCCGCAGGATCCGCGTTGGGCAGGCAACCGCCGGCTTCGATGGCGGTGAGATCCTCAGGCCGTCCGTGACCGCTTTCGACGGCCCATGCCGCGCCCTCGGCAAGCGCTCCTTCCACGTTCGTGGGCCGGCCACGTCTTTTGCCGCGTCGTCCTAGGCCCGTGGGTACATCGCGGAATAGCTGGTTTACGATCTCCGGCAAACTGCCCCTGACGGCGCGTTCGTGCAGGTTGGTGCGCAAGAGGCGTACCCCGCAATTTATGTCAAACCCAACGCCTCCCGGTGAAACGACGCCGTCGTCTACGCGCATTGCGGCCACGCCGCCGATAGGAAAGCCATAGCCCCAGTGAATGTCCGGCATGGCAAGGGCATGCCCCACTATCCCGGGCAGTGTGGCCATGTTCGCTACTTGCTGGATTGCCATGTCGCCTGCCATGGCATCGATCATGGCCTCATCGGCATAGATCATGCCCGGCACCCGCATGCCGGGCATATAGCTGGCGGGCAACTCCCAACGGACTGCATCCCGCTGTTGGAGCACGGACCGCCAGTTCTGTGGCGCGTTCTTTCCCACTCAGGACCACCTATCAGATGTCAAAGATCACCTGCACGTGCGTGTGGCTTGGTTTTATCTCTACCTTGAGCTGATGATACGTCACTGCCTTGATCTCACCAATACCGGACACATCAGAGTCTTCAAGCAGAATTCCGGTGACTTTGGCAGAACAACTGGGCGGCGCGCAGGCAGCGAATTCATACGCTTGCGCCACCACATCTTCCACGCTCATGAGGAAGAGGAGATCTGCGAGCCAGTTCACCAGCAGGTCGGGCCAGGAGTCGCCTGCGACCTCAACTGTGTACTCAGTTGCCGGCCCGGTCCGGTCACTCGGCTCGCCGCCAAGCATGATCGCAAACATGCCACGGGCAGCAGCCGCGAAGGCGGCGCTGGGTTCGGGACCCCACGCGGTTACGCCCACATCGGCCGTATGTTCCAAGATGGCGAAACCCGACGTGCTCCCCGCCAACGTGCTGTTCTTAGCCTCCATGCTCGTGACCGTGGTCGTGCATGCGTCCCTGGAGGTGTGCCTTGGCATGTTGGAAGACCTGGCGCACCTGGCCGTGGCGCTCTGCATCCGCGCGCGTTGCGAGGGTATCGAGCCACGTGAGGCCGCCATCCAGAATGGTCATCATATACGTCGCGTCACTGGGATTGAAGAGTACTTGGTTGTCAGCCACGACGTAGACAGGTGAAGTGTGCGCCGCCACGTTTACTACCCAGTAGTGTTGAACTTCCAAAGCGCTCACGCAACGCGCCGCGATCCAGCCACTCCCATCGAGTTTAACTTCCTGGCTAATGCGGCAAGCCTTGCCGCCTTCAGGCACAGTTTGCGTGGCGACAACGGCGCCGTTACACACAATCTGCAACTCGTGGAATGGCAGCACTGACTCCGCCCAAGCCTCTACCGTTAGCGTGCCGCCGCCGGCGGGCAGTTTGAGTTCATCGCCGGGTCGTTTTCCTTCGACACGTACTTCCAGCAGCGGTCCGCTGGTTGTGAATGTGCGGCCATCGCGCACGGCCTGCGCCCAGGTGCCGAAAGAGAATTCGTCCTGCAGCAGTGCGTAGGTGCGCACACCGCCAACCGGGATTCCGGCACTCATCTTGTCGGTACCGCCCACTGCCGCCACCCGGTAGCCGTTATTGAGAAAGCGGTACCATTCATGCAGGCCAAATCCGTCGATGGAAGGCGTAAAGTATTTAAGCTCGACCGCGTCCACCTTGCCGAGCACGATCTCCGCCACTGCTTCGGTATAGGGATTTGGGAAGTGTGGGATAACCACCAGACCGTCTCGCTCCCGTGCCCGTTCTGCCCACTCGCTCATACTACTGAGCACCGGATCGCCGATGTAGCTCTCACCCGGTCCGCCCGTAGTCATCGGGTACACCGGTTCGCCTTTTACGCCCAGCAGGCTGATGTGGCCCATCAGATGTTGGCGGTTTTCAGTGCCCACGTACACCACGGTGTCGTCCCTGCTTACGCCGGAAACTTCACCGGTAATGTCGGCAACGTTGGTGTAGAGGTCGCCCCATTGGGAGGCGAGCAAGTTTATCAGGTTGACGCCCTCAGCCTGGCCCTCGAGCCAAGCGGTCTGCGGAGAGATGAAATGCACGTGGGTATCGGCCGTGACCCACCCATGCTCGCGCCAATTGAGCGGGCGCGCCAGCTTGAGGGTAAGTTCCCGCTGACCGGCAGCAATGTTGAGACGCTTGCGCAAGGGCTGGTATTCGAAGCCTTTAAAGATCTCGACGAATACGTCGCCGACGGGGAGTTCGATTTGAAAGGTGCCGTCCACGTAGGCGTACTGGGTCGCTCCCAACTTCAGGTCGCCGGCATAGTCTTCAAACCAGTTGTCATTGACCTCATGGCGATGGCCGTACGGCGGAAAATACCTGCCGTCCGGTGAACGAAAGTGAACGCGGGCCGCGGTTGTCGTGCCGCTGGCTGCGTCTTCCAGCCGCACGTGCAGCCACGTCCGCTCCGGCGTAAGCACTTCCACCCGCACGCTGCCATCACCGCTCTTGCTCTCGCCTGTGTCATAGAGAGATTCCATCGGCACTGCATGGCCGTCCACCTTCAGCGTCGCATCCGGGCTGGCGGTCACGTCCACGATAAGGGACTTCTCCGCTTCGCTGCTTACTTTCTCGCCCAAGCCGGGCGCCTCGTCATCAAGCCATGTCTCCGGGTCGAACGCCGGCACTGCATATTTGCGCGCCAAGGTGCCGAGGTCAACGCTGACCGGCGTGTCTTCCGGCGGCGAGCCCTCTGCCTCCGACGGCAGTAGAATACGGAAACTCTCAAGCTGATTGTGGCGCAGCGGATGGTGTTTACCTGTATAGAGCGTGATGCCCGCAACCACAACGTTGACTTCGCTTGACGACGCAAGATGCAATGACTCAACGACACGATCGGCATGCGGATTAGGCAAAGCGTATATCCAGAAGTTTGATGCTGAACTTGCCCGCTGCATGTTGAGGCCCGTCTGCCAGTGCCCCCAAGAGCCGCGCGGGTATGGTCCGTTGATGTCTGCCGGCCCCATGCCGCTCTGCGGCCGGGCGGCAAAGGCCATTTGACCCCATGCCACGGTCGAGTTGATTTCAAAGCGCCGCCGGACCGGTTGCACCTGCTCCTCGCCGTCGGCGTAGCGGAGCGAGTATGCGGCAAGCTGTTCGCCGGGGCTTAGTACCATGCCGCTCATGCCGGGCTGTGCTGACACTCCCGGTTCTGCGTCACAGAAGTGCGCAAAGGTGAAGTGCGAAATCCCGCTACGTCCAACAGGTACGGTGATGCCTTCCTCACCAAGGCGAATCCAACTCTCAGATGCGCTTGCGCCACCGAGAGCAAAGGGTATTCCCCAGAACTCTTGCTCACCCTCAGGCAGACTCTCCAGATCCTGCAACACCGGTCCATCCCACGAGGACGCATCGTCTTTACGCGCAGCATTACGCACATACGTCAAGTCAAGGGGTATTGAGTAAATCATAGGCGCCCTCCTCTTGAGACTGGGCAAACGGAGTATAGGGTAATGCTGCTACCGGGTGATTGCTTTGGCTGCACGATACCACGATCCCGACTGGGCAACAATGGGAATGAGGGTGGCGAAACTCGGCTACTGCTGGTGCGGGTTTTGAGGATTCATGTCCTGGACTGCCTGCAGCGCGCGCATAGTTGGCAGGACGTCCTCACCGGCAACTATGGGTTCGCGTTCCTGGCGGAGCGCGCTGATGAACTCCAGGTTCTGCAAGAGCCCCGCGCTCGCCTCCTCATCCTCCCCTCCGGCGGCCAAGATCTGGTCACTTGGATCAACCAGCTTGCCGTCGCGAACCAGCAGGGTCGTCTCTTCGCCAATTACCACGATTTCAAGCATGGATCGCATGGTGTTGTATGAAAGCGCGCACGAAACCAGTTGTTCGCGGGGTGTACGGAGCGACACGGCGAGGTCCAAGGGTATGCCCAATGCGTCGTGCGGCGGCCCCATGTACCCTGCGATGTCCTGCGCGGGCTCACCCAAGAGCCAAAGCGCCGTATCCACTGCGTGGCAGCCATGGTGCCACAGCAGGTTGTCCGTCCACGAACGTTGCCGCCCTTGCCAATTCACATTCTGCCTCCGCAGAAAGCCGTAGTGGATGTAGACGCTGTGAACGTGCAATTCGCCCTCGGCAATGCGCTGCCGGACCGCGGTCAGCGTCGGCCAAAAGCGCATGGTGTGGGCAACCATCAGGCGGCGGCCTTGCTGCGCGGCAAGGGCTGTCAACATTTCAGATTCTGTAAGGGACAGTGCCAGCGGAATCTCCACGAGCACGTGCTTACCGGCCTCGAGCGCAGCTTGGGCTTGCGCCGCATGTTTCGCGCTGGGAGAGGTTATGACAACCGCGTCGACGTCGTCTCGTGCCAACGCTTCCGCGAGGTCTACGGTTGCCAGTGAGGCGCCGCACTCTTTCGCGAACGCCTGCGTCGGCTCCAACAGGCGACCGACAACGGCAGTGATCTCCACTCCGGGTATGCGCGCAAACGATTGCCGGTGGACTTCCGCAATGCTACCGTATCCAACCATGCATAGGTTCATATCTCGTCTCTTTCTTAATGTGTCACCTGGCCTGGGCTCCTGAGGAAGGGTGCAAAGAAGGACCGCAGAGTCTTGCTAATAATATATTGGTGCGGACAGATGCTGACAGGAGATGCTAGTGAGGGCTAGCCTGCGCAGGCTTGTACCGGCTCTCCTTTGGAGCAGTGAGAGTGAGCAACTCTCTCCTGGCAGCGCAGGTTTTCAACCTGAGCGGTATGACTCATAGCAATGGTGGCGGCAATCCACCTGTCCGTCGCCCCAGGCACACCAAGCCGAGCGAGTCACACTTCATCCACGTGCAGCACCGCAGTTGGTGCTAGCGTGTGTGACCGACAAGGCTGGTGGCGGTCACCACTTTAGCGGCAACTTCCTCAGTTACTTCACCTTCCGGTTGCTTAGGAATGACAAAGGCCCGTTTATGCACATCGGTGTCCACCACTTGCAGCACCTCGTCGGTACCCAATTCCGTTCCCATTTGCTGCAGCCAAGCCGCGGGATCCCGGATGATCGCAGCCTTATAGTCTGGATCCTTCCAGAAGTGGGGGGCAGTCCCCAGGAACGAAGGATAGCAACTGCACGGCGTGCAAATTACCATGTGGTGGGTCGCGCCTATGTTGTCGTAGACCGCGATTGTCAGGTGGTCCGGTACGTCGATATCCAATTCTTGCAGGGCGGCACGCGGGTCGCTAAGCAACAAGCTCTTGAATTCATCGTCCTGCCACGCGCGCATGATGACTCTGCGTGCGTCGCTGTTGTCTGTTGATGCCATTGATCACCTCCTTGATTGTTCGGCACTAGCATACCATACCCCCTCGGCAGTACCCGGCGACGCTCCCTACGTCTACGTGGTAGAGAGAT
Source organism: Chloroflexota bacterium (assembly GCA_965207135.1). GTDB lineage: Bacteria > Chloroflexota > UBA11872 > VXOZ01 > VXOZ01 > VXOZ01. Next base: position 1,693,950 of record OZ242272.1, read on the forward strand.
TCTTGGCCTGCAATTACGCTGATGGTCTTGCCGCAATCAAGGGTCTCTAGCTATGGCACAGCGCATGTCCTTCAATGCTGACCCGGGCTCGCTGAGACGCAGAGCGAGTCACTGCCAATATGCCTTGACATCTCTGCGTACTCTTGCTTGAGTGTCTGTATTAGCAGATCTTAGCCCATGCCAGCAAGCTGCGATAGCCAGCAAGAAGCGCAATAGTCTAGCCGAAGTTTGTGAGTGACTTCTTGAAGGGTGCTCTGTTTGAGTCTCAATTTCACGCCCTGGGCCGCACTAGGGAGGGAATTCAGTCCTATGGCCCTTAGTTCCTCGAGAATCGAGTTTAACGAGTTGCTTGAGAATGAAGAGTCCTACATGTCGCGCTGGTGTAACGTGACAGACTTCCACGGTGTTCGCTTCTTTCACAATCCAATCCTACCGACTCACCTGTTCAACTTTGTCACGCGGCTATGGCAGTTCCCTGACGGCGCTGCTCTGCAGAAGCAAATTGAACACACTTACGGCACACCATCATTACCCCATCGCCTCTTCTTCGGGCCCAAAGAACCACAGCAGCTTGCGAGTTTCTTTACAGAGCGTGGCTATGCTCTGCTGAGCGAGCGTCTCATACTGGCGCACGACCTCACTCTCGTCCCTGAGTCACATTCGCCCCATGTCCATGTGAAGGCAATTGAAAACAAAACCGAACTCCACGACTGGGTAGGCATCGCAATTAGGAGTTGGACGCATCCACGATTTCCTCAAGACTTTGATCAAGTCGTCTTATCGATAGTTGACAGCGGGCTTGCCGACGGCGAATTCACTTGCTATTTAGCCGAGATCGATGGCGGCTGTGCCGGCACCGGCCTCCTGAACAGGCAGGGGCAGCTTGCGGGCGTCCACGCAATTACGACAACGCCGGCGGCCCGCGGGCGCGGTGTTGCCACCGCAGTAGTTGCCAGGATGGTTGCTGACGCCGCGGCACAGGGATGTGCCGCAGTGTGCCTGCAAACCGGAAAAGGTGACGGCGCTGATTTGCTCTACCAGCGCATGGGATTCAGCTTGCGTTTTTCGCTTGGAAAGTATGGCGTGATTTCTTAGTCTACGGTGTACTCGTTCCCTGCTCCGTACAGCGATCACCAAAGTAACCGCGGGGGCATACGCCAAACAATGTCCAGGCATAGCAGTGGGGCTTTCAAGTGCCGAATGCAGTAAATGCTCGCGCAAAGCCACCAACGATTCTGTAGCTATGAGGCGATGTGCAGGCCTTTTGTCTGCGGTTGGAGGCGACTTGCCTCTACATCTTGCCAAGAAGCGGTCATCTCGCTATAATTATGGTGAATTAGGCATTGCGGAAGTGGCTCAGAGGTAGAGCATCTCCTTGCCAAGGAGAGGGTCACGGGTTCGAATCCCGTCTTCCGCTCCCGGCGGCTCAGATAACGCCGACGTTGGTGAAAGAGAGCGCTGCGCAGGCTGCGCCTCTTTTTTTGCCATGATATGGACGTTTGCAAGAACGAACAATACATCAGCCTGCACGTGCAGCGGTGTCGCGGTAAGGGAGCGCATTGACGGCAATGGAGATTACGGTTAGCTCGGAAAAGCTTGAGAAGAGCCGTGTGAAGCTCACGGTGGATGTGGAGCTTGAGGAGGTTGAAAAAGCCTACAAGCGCGCCGTTCGCCGCGTGAGCGACAAAGTAAATATCCCGGGCTTCCGGCCGGGCCGCGCGCCGCAAGCCTTGGTTGAACGCCACGCCGGGGTCGAATCGGTCTTCCGTGAAGCGCTTGATCGTCTGGTGCCTGAGGCATATAGCGAGGCCGTGACACAGACGGAGATCCAGCCCGTAGGCAACCCGGAACTCGAACTGCTGCAAGCGGAAAAAGATCAGCCGGTCTCGTTCGCCGCTACAGTGCCGGTAAAGCCGGAGGTTGATACCGGTGACTATCGCGCTATCCAGATCAGAAAAGAAACGCGATTGGTTACCGACGAAGACGTGGATGTGGTGTTGCAGAGCCTAGAGCGACAGCTCGCACAATGGGATGACATGGAGCGTCCCGTAGAGATGGGTGACCGCGTAAAATTGGACTTGCGCATTAGCGTTGAGGGCAGGACCATCAACAATGCGCCCGGCACCAGCATGGTAATTGGCGAGAACCAGATGCCGGAGGGCTTCGACGAAATCACCTTGGGCATGGTCGCCGGACAAGAGCGTTCCTTCATCTTGTTGCTGCCGGACGACTACGCCGTAGAAGCCGTCCGCGGCCGCTCGGCAGACTTTGAGATCAAAGTGTTGGGCACCGCGCAGAAGAGGTTGCTCGGCCTTACGGACGAGCTTGCTCAGGCCACCGGCGACTTTGAGACTATTGAAGACTTGCGTACCGACGTGCGCAAGCGGTTGGAGGAACGCGCCGCGCAAGACGCCGAGCAGCAGGCAGAAAACACGCTTGTTCAGGAGCTCGTTTCCGGAGCGACGTTTGAAGTGCCCGACGTCCTTATCGAAGAACAGGCTCAGCGTTTGGAACAACGGGAAGCGTTCGAAGCCGCACAGCGGGGCATACCCAAGCAATACTACCTTCAGATGATGAATATCTCTGAAGAAGATTGGAAGCAGCGCTTGCATGATCGAGCCGAAGACATGGTGCGCAACTTCATTGCGATCGATGCCGTAGCGTCGCAAGAAGATATCGCCATCCCTTTGGAGGAGATTGAAGGCGAAATCCAACAAAGCATGGCCAACTATCAAAATCAGATGCTCCAACAGGTGCAGCAATCAGGGGCCATAGTGACCGAGAAACAGCCGACGAGAGACGAGTTGCAAGCGCGTTTGCAGCAGATGCAGCAGTATCTCAATAGTGATGCTTCGCGCACGAATATCGCCATGAATCTGCGCATGCGCAAGACAATCGACTTCCTGAAAGAGACTGTGGCTGTCGAGGAAGTCACTGTGGAACCGAAACCGGAAGAGACTCCGTCGGAAGAGACCCCAGCCGAGACTTCAGCACCCCAGTCTGCTCCATAGCTAATTTATGACCGTGAGATGAAGCTGTATGTGGACACTGTCAACCATCGCCGAGCTGAGACCGACATCCACCATTAGATGTCGGTCTTCTTGTTTAACTCGAGGCGCCTCACATTGTTTGCCTCACAGCGCGCACGGGATGGTGCAATGAGTCCCAAAACCAAGAGCCAGACGCAGGAGGGCACGGTTCTGCGGGTCTCTCGCGGAGAGTGCTTGGTAGAGACAAGCAACGGGCCGCTGAAGTGTAAGATCCGGAGCAAGTTGCGCAAGGAGCTAGTGTACTCGACAAGCGGCAGTAGAGCGCCACGGGTGCAACGCGTGCAGCCAACGCAAACACGCTCGCCGGTAAGCGTTGGCGACCGGGTGCGCATTCGGCAGCTCGGTCCTGATAGCGGCGTAATCGAAGAGATTCTGCGTGATGACGAAGAAACGTGGGGTCTGCTGCGACAAGCTCCTGAAAGCAAGCAAGCCCACGTGCTGGCGGCAAATGTGGACCAAGCCGTCATCGTGCTGGCTGCATCTCAACCCATACCCGATTTCATCCTGCTTGATCGTTATCTTGTGATTGCCGAGTACCATACGCTCCCCACGGTCCTCGTGCTCAACAAGATTGATCAGGGACTGTCCGCAGAAATTGCGGAGGAAATCGCTAACTACGAGCGCATAGGCTACTCGGTTCTCAGGATGAGCGCTCAATCCGGCAACGGCGTTGCCTCCCTGCGGGAACAGTTGCGGGGCAAACGCTCAGTCTTTACGGGCGTCTCCGGTGTGGGCAAGTCTACGCTCATCAACTATCTCGCTGCCGATAGCGCGCTGCCGACCGGTGCTCTTGGCGTGAAAGGGGAAGGCCGGCACATCACGACCAGTTCTGAGACTATTGCGCTGGACGAAAACACCCACGTGATGGACACGCCGGGACTGCGCAAACTGACGTCGTGGAGCATCCTTCCTGAAGATCTGCCACATCTCTTTCCTGAACTTCGTGAACGTATGGGCCAATGTCGATTTCGCGACTGTGCTCATGTCGATGAGCCCGGCTGCACCGTGCGCTTGGCACTGAGCGATGGAGCAATCGCGCCCCGCCGTTATAGCAGTTACGTACTCTTTTACCGTGAACTCACCGCACAGAATCTTACACCGTGGGAAAATGCGTGAAATAGCGGACAGTGCGATGTGCATTGCTTGGCCACGCAACTGAGCGCTTGCGCGCGGTAGAGAGACCTTCAAATTGACCCGCTGCAAGCGCGTAGCGTAGTCTAATCACAAGAGCGAGACCGTAGCAAGTCGGAGTCCATCAGGGCGGATGCGGTGGAGCAGCCAACACCCGTAGTGCACGAATCTTGCACCCAGTCTTCTAGACCCAGGCTATTCGTGATTTCCGGTCCATCAGGAGCCGGCAAAGACTCGATTGTCGACGGTCTTGCCCAGCGGGGATTGGAGTTCTATCGCGCCATTACTGCCGTTACCCGCGATCCGCGACCCACAGAGCAGCATGGCACGCACCACTACTTTCTCACCTCGGCTGAGTTCTCGCGCTGGGAAACCGAAGGCAGGTTCTTGGAAACTGCTTTTGTTTACGGCCACCGCTACGGGACGCCGCTGCATGAGGTCACAAGTGCGCTTGACCGCGGCCAGGACGTGCTCTTGCGGGTAGACGTACAAGGTGCGGCTTCCATTCGCCAGCGTATGCCAGAGAGTGTGCACATCTTCATTGGGGTGCCTGATCTGTCTCTGGAAACTCTACAAGAACGAAGAGGCTTGCGCGGGGCGGAAACACCAGCGGAAAGTGCCACGCGCGACGCGCTGCTGCGCATAGAACTCGCTGAAATCCCCCAATTTGACTACTACGTCGTAAATCAGACCGGCCACATTGACCGGGCGATCAGCCAAGTGAGCGCCATCATCACTGCGGAAAAGTGTCGGATTTCCCCACGCGGGTGAACGCAACCCCTCTTGCTACCCCGTACGCCGAGATTGCAGTGGACGTGCTCAACGTTCCTGCGGGCCAGACCTATCACTACGCAATTCCCGATCATCTACGCGAGCGCGTGGCTCCCGGCGTCATGGTGCTGGTAGGGTTTGGAAATCGCATCATCGAGGGCCTGGTGGTTGCCGGCGCGGAGACGACGCCCGTGGCGGATGTGCGCGAAATCATGGACGTCGTCGCCGATAGCGCGCTCCTTACCCCCAATCAGATTGCGTTAGCCCGCAGAATCGCCCGCTACTACCTCGCGGCGCCAATTAGAGTCATCGGTCCCATGCTCCCCCCGGGCATGCGGGACCGTGTAAAACGGTGGTCCAGACTAGATCCCCTCGTCCAATTGCCGGAGGACGTGGCAACCACACGAAACGAGCGGCTCTTTCTCGAAACGCTGCGAAATGAGGGTGAAGTCGAACACGAACGGTTGAAGCAGATCACAGGGGCAACCGTATTCAAGCGCATGCATCGCCGTCTGGAGCGGTTAGGCGCGGTCCACCTTCGCGCGGCACTGCAACCCCGCCAGCCGCCGCCCTTGAGAGACCAGTGGGTTGAAGCTCTGTCCACCACCCAGGAGGCAGAGCCGCTCCTGCGTAGGACCCGGTCGCAGCGAAAGCTCTTGCAGGCATTAGAGAGACTGGGCAGGAGTGTTCCGGTGCGCCAGTTGCTGGCAGAAACCGGGGCGAATGTGCTCCCGCTGCGCACACTGGCAGAAAAGGGGCTCGTACGCTTCAGCGAGGCGCATCACCATGGGATTAGGGAAACGAAGCCGGATGCATTGCCAAGCCTTGCTTCTCCTGTGGCAGCGGCCGCCTGGGAGAACATCGCAGGTTTTATGTCTAGTTCCTCAAGCAGTCTCGGTTTGCGCTCGCTGGTGGTAATGTCAGACATCGCGCCGGGGAATCTCTATGCACACGCCGTAGCGCGGGCGCTGGAGTCTGATGGCCAAGTCCTGCTGCTGGCTCCCAGCGCCGATGCAGTCCGGCGCATTGAGGAGACGTTGGAGGCCATCTTTCCCAATCGCGTGCTAACGTGGCACGGCGGGCAGGGCGCTGCACGGCGTCGGACTGCGTGGGAGCGCGTCGAAGCTGGTGAATCAGTCGTGATCGTCGGCTCCCGGGCCGCGGTCTTGCTTCCCTTCCGCAAGCTCAGCCTCATTCTGATAGATAGTGAACACGACGATGCCCATAAGAACTCAGAGAGTCCACGTTTTCACGCAGTCACCGTAGCCCAATGGCTTGCTGAAGACTTTGCTGCCAACCTGCTGCTCTTCTCACATACCCCGCGCGTGACGACGTACGCGGAGGTGGAAAGCAAAAGAGCGGACTTTGTGCGCGCTACTGAAGTTACACCTTCTGCCCGCATCGTCGACATGCGTGTCGCGCGCCACGTCGGGCCACGGCAGATCATCAGCCGTGAACTCAAGGACGCTCTCACCCGCACGCTTGAGGAAGGTCGACCTGCCGTCCTGCTGCAGAACCGGCGGGGCGCCTCTACTCATGCGCTCTGCCCAAAGTGCGGATACGTTGTCGAGTGTCAAAACTGCAGTGTGCCGCTGGTGCAACATCGAGTAAGCGGTGTCATGCGCTGCCATCGCTGCGGTTTGGAATCGCCCATTCCGACGCATTGTCCGCGGTGTGAAACGAAACTGCGATTCAGAGGTATCGGCTCGCAAAATGTAGAACTTGAGATGCAACGCATCTTTCCTGATGCTCGCATTGCCCGCTGGGACCGCGACGTAAAGACCGCACAGGAGGGAACCAGCCCCGTTGCCGACCTCCACGCGGGCAAGTTGGACATTCTTGTAGGTACCGCGGCTGTGCTCGTTGAGCCGCTGCCCGTGGGCCTCTATGCGGTAGTGTCTGCGGACACGGCGCTTCACTTGCCAGACTATCGCGCCGCTGAACGCACGTTCCAACTCCTGCGGCGCACCGGCTTCTTGGCTGCCGCGTCAGAGGCTGAGTTCCTCATCCAAACTTACACACCGGAGAGCCTGCCGCTGCGCGCCCTAAAAGTTGGACGATACTTGTGGTTTTACCGCAAGAGCATGGAAGAGCGTGAGGGCGCGTTTCCGCCAAGTGTCGAATTGGCGTCACTGCTCTATCAGGACCGCAACCGCGAACGCGCGACAGAAGCTGCAGTTGCTTTGGTACAATGCTTACAGGAGGCAATCGACCGCGAACAGATTGCGGTGGAGCTTCTGGGTCCTGCGCCTGCGTTTCCCGAACGTGTGCGCGGCCTCTATCGCTGGCACGTGATGGTGCGTGGGCAGGGCATTCAGAGTCTTCTGATTCATGTTCCGCCAGGGTGGACTATCGATGTCGACCCAGTGAGCGTTCTTTAGGCAAAGTCTTCCGGCTGAGTGGGCTACTCGTGAAAACCCAGAGCATTCTGCAAGTTGGAAATGAAATCCTACGGGCAAAAGCCAAGCCTGTGTCCAAAGGCATGCGGGGTTTGCGACAACTCACGGACAAGATGTTCGCCTCGATGGATGCAGCATCGGGAGTCGGATTGGCCGCACCGCAAATTGGAGTCTCACTGCGGGTCATTGTCGTGGATGCCGATGACGTACGGATGACGCTGCTCAATCCGGAAATCGTCAAGACCTCCGAAGAGACTATTCTGGACGAAGAAGGGTGCCTTTCTTACGCTTCCTACTATGGTCCCGTGGAGCGCTTTCAGAGTGTCGTCGTAAAGGGACGGTCGCTGGAGTGGAAGAAAGTACGCATCCGTGCCACTGACCTGTTGGCCCGCGTATTCCAGCACGAAATCGACCACTTGAACGGCGCGCTCTTCTTGGACTACATCGAAGACCCCGAGCAAATTCGCCGCGTTGAACCGGAATCTGAGGAAGATTCCGATTTGGACGATTCTTAGGAATCCCGTATGCGTGTGATCTTCTGCGGTACAGCCGCCTTTGCCGTACCCAGCCTGCACACTCTTGCCCGGCACCATGAGGTTGCCTTGGTGATTACACAAGCTGACCGTCCGGCAGGGCGCGGCCGCAAGCCTCAGATGTCACCGGTTAAGCACGCGGCCAGGGAACTTGATCTCAAGGTAAAACAACCCCGTTCGCTGCGCAGGGCAGCCGTGGCGGCGGAGCTCAAAGCGCTTGCAGCAGATGTCATCGTGGTTGCGGCCTACGGCAAGATACTACCGCCCGCAATTCTCAACGCTGCAACTCACGGTTGCCTCAACGTCCATGCCTCTCTTTTGCCGCGGCATCGGGGCGCCGCGCCGGTTACGGCCGCAATTCTCGCCGGGGACGCAGAGACGGGTGTCACCATCATGCAGATGGATGAGGGTCTCGACACCGGCCCAATCCTGCGGCAACACTCACTGCCGCTTACCGGTGAGGAGACGACAGCAACACTGACAGCCGCCTTGGCTCAGCGCGGCGCCGACCTCCTCTTGCCGACAATGACCGAGTGGGACGAGGGACGTCTCAAGCCGCAAAAGCAAGATGAGTCCAAAGCCACATACGCTCCGTTGCTACAGAAGGATGATGGGATTGTGCAATGGGACCAAGGAGCGGAGGCGATAAGTCGCCACATACGGGCTATGCAGCCTTGGCCGGGCGCGATTACGTACTGGCGTGGCAGGCAACTGAAGATCTACCGCGCGCGGCCACTAGCGGATTCCGTCGAGGGGACGCCAGGAACCGTGGTGCTGCATTGCAAGGAGCTAGCCGTAGTAGCCGGCGCCGGCATTGTAGTTTTGGAAGAAGTGCAAATTGCAGGAAAGCGGGCACAGCCCGGAGCCGAATTCCTCCGTGGCTATGGCGGCATAGTCGGCGCGGTACTCTAGGGGCCGTGCATGGTATCATGGCTCTGATGCAATAATGTGCTCCTTCTGCGAAAGAGGCGGTGGGTACCCTCCACAATTGTCCGAAATCTCGGGTAGTGCCGCCGCAGCGGTACAAGAGGCGTGTGCGCATGGATGATCCGGTAACGGCGGGGCTGCCATTGACAGAGACAGAGATTCAGGTTACGGATGATATTGGAGCCCTCGTTAGAGTCATGCCGCCACGGATCCGAGGTTCTCTCGAGGCAATTGAAGATGCGTCCGACCTTCTTGAAATCGTCTTAGATCTGGGGCGCAAGCCAGAAGCTCGCTTCCTCAACCGTGAAGGCGTCCTTGACGACAGAGACATTACGGCAGATGATATTGCCCTCGTGATTTCCCGGCTGGGCATGTTCACGGAAGACAACCGGTCTGGCATTCCCCGCACACTCCATCGGATTTCAGCTATCCGCAACCGAACGGGGGACATCGTAGGCTTGACGTGCCGAATTGGCCGGGCTGTCTTTGGGACTATCGAGATTATTCGCGATCTCGTTGAGTCGGGAAAGAGTTTGCTGCTGCTGGGAAGCCCGGGCGTGGGGAAGACGACACTCTTGCGCGATGTGGCCCGCGTTCTTGCCGATGAGTCCCACAAGCGTGTCATCGTCGTAGATACCTCTAACGAAATTGCCGGCGATGGCGACATTGCGCATGCCGGCATCGGTCGCGCCCGGCGCATGCAGGTGCCAAGTTCCACAGACCAACATAAGGTTATGATCGAGGCGGTTGAAAACCATATGCCGGAAGTGATCGTCATCGATGAGATCGGCACTGAGTTGGAGGCGGCCGCAGCCCGCACCATTGCCGAACGGGGCGTGCAGCTTGTCGGTACCGCGCACGGCAACACCCTGACCAACTTGATGCAAAATCCAACGCTTTCCGATCTGATCGGAGGCATTCAGTCAGTCACACTCAGCGATGAAGAAGCCCGGCGGCGACGCTCGCAGAAGTCCGTCTTGGAGCGGAAGGCGCCGCCGACTTTCCACACTTTGGTGGAGATCAAGGGCTGGCACCACATGGTCATTCACCACGATGTCGCAGAGACTATTGATAGTCTTCTGCGGGGCCGCCCAATTGCGGTGGAAGAGCGAGTGCGCGGCAAAGACAACAGGATTGAGTCCACCCGTCACTCCATTTCGCCTCCGCAAGGTTTGCGTTCGCAGGAGCTATGGGATCCCAGAGAGGGAAAGAAGGCGCCACACAAGGAGCGACCGGAATCACAGACCAATGGACGGATGCGTGCACCCGATGTTGCTCCTCTACCGGAGCATTGGGCAAGTGATGAAAACGATGAGCAGCCGCCGCGAAACCCAATAATAATCTTCCCGTTCGGTGTCAGCCGCAAGCGGTTGGAAGATGGCGCACGACACTTGGGTGTGCCCGCGTGGGTAACCGAAAACCTTGACGAAGCCGACGTGGTGCTTACGCTCAAGAGCTACTACCGCCAGCGAACAGGCCCCCTGCAACAAGCAGAACAGAAGCAGATCCCACTATTTGTGCTGCGGAGCAATGCGCAATCACAAATCAACCAAAGCCTGGCCAGCATATTTGATCTTGATACCCGGCAGCAATCGCGCGAGACCGAAGATATGCGCCTTGCCGAAGCGGCGGTGCAAGAGACTTTGCACACCTCGCATCCGGTCGACCTACCACCGGCCAATTCCTACATTCGCCGTCTCCAACACGAGCTTGCCCAGAAGTTCAAGCTTGGTTCCCGTAGCTTCGGCAAGGAACCGAACCGCTGGGTGCGCATTCACAAGCCTTAATCTCAGAATTGCATGACCATCCTCGACGACGAGCGTTCGATAGCTCAGCTTGACTCAGACAATATGGCGGGCCAGATTGCGGGATTTCCTGCCGCCTGCACAACCGCTTGGGAGCAGGCGCAAGGGGTCTCTTTGCCCCGAGACTACCGTTCGGCTAATTCGGTAGTGATCCTCGGCATGGGAGGGTCGGCCATCAGCGGCGATCTCACGCGCACGCTCGGAGCAGATTCTGCTTCCGTGCCAATTGAGGTTGTTCGCGGGTACTGCGTTCCAGGGTATGTCGACCGCAAGACGCTGGTTATCGCCATCAGCTTTTCCGGCAATACCGAGGAGACCCTTTCGGCATTCACTGCCGCCTTTCAAATGAATGCACACCTCATCGCTATCGCGAGCGGAGGGGCGTTGTTAGAGCGCGCACACGCTGCGGGAGTTCCGTGCTATTCAATTCAGGCGGCAAGTCAACCCCGCGCCGCCCTACCGCATCTCTACATGCCGATCATCCATGCGCTAACCTCGCTCAGCATCATCACGTGCCCTGCCGCGGTCATCTCAGAATCTATCGAGTTTGTCGCCGCACAAGCTGAATTCTTTGCGCTAGACGTACCTGAACGCCGAAACCCCGCCAAGCAATTGGCGCGCGCGCTCCACGGGCGCATAGTGAGTATCTACGGCTCTGAGTTTCTGGGAGAAGTGGCGCGACGGTGGAAAACTCAACTGAACGAAAACAGTAAGCAGTGGGCGGAATTCGAACAGTTGCCCGAGGCAAATCACAATACCGTGGTGGGCTATCGCTTTCCGGCCGACCACACCGGCGCAGTCAGCGTCGTGCAACTTGCGTCATCGCTCTACCACGAGCGCACGCGTATCAGGCTACAAGTGACCGGAGAGCTTCTCGATGCCGCAGGGATTGCGAACAGAACGGTGACTGTTCAAGGCCCGACACCTTTGGCGCAGCAACTCAACGCAATTCTGTTGGGTGACTACGTGAGCTACTACCTGGCAATCCTCAACGGCGTAGATCCCACACCGGTTGCGCCCATAGACTACCTTAAGGCGCGATTGAGCAGCTCACAATAGACTGGTCCGCAGTCCACTGGTACTCTGACTTGCGAAAGATCCAGAACATTCGTCTCAAACCCTGAGTCGTTTATCTGACGATATGCTCACTGTGACTTAGGAGTGCAAGCCTTTGCATATTAATGTCAAAACGCTGACTTAGTCCGAAACAAGAGTGTCCTCTGTTGCACTAGCCTAGAGTCGCCTATTGCATTTACTGGCTATAGTCGCTGAGAAGCAATCTATAGTACACTGACTTTCAACAGAGTGCCTAGACCATTCACTTAGAGATGCTTAGAGAAATTCGTCAAGAGAGCACAAATAGCTCCAAGAACAGTAATAAGCTGCGACCCGAAGATAGAGCGGTCCATCGCTGGTACAGGTTCGTACTATCTTTCCCTCCTCACTTGGTTCAAGACCACTTAGACCTGTTTGCTATCGATAGTTCTTGCACAGTCCTCGACCCATTCTGTGGAACTGGCACGACCTTGGTCGAGTGCAAGAAGCAAGGAATAGCAAGCATTGGGCTTGAGCCAAACCCTATGGCTCACTTTGCGAGTTCCTTGAAAGTTGACTGGTCGGTTGATAGCTTTGCTCTCTCAAATTTCGCGGACGAGGTTGCGGCATCGGCAAGAAGCTCTTTGGAGATCGAAGGTCTTGACGACTGTAGAGATCTTCCACTGTTCTTGAATAGAGAGAGGATGCCGTCAGCATCAAGAATGCTTAGTCCAGAACAGTTCAAGCTGTTGCTGAAAAATTCTATCAGCCTGCAACCTCTACACAAATCGCTCGTCCTCTTGGACAAGATTGATGGTTTTGGTGATCCTCATTTGCAGCGCTACGGGAGGCTTGCCCTCGCGAATGCGCTGGTTCACCACATTGGCAACTTAAAATTCGGCCCAGAAGTGGGAGTAGGCCACATAAAGGAAGATGCACCAGTATTAGATGCGTGGCTAGATTGCATGCACACAATCATTCAAGACATCCGTCTCGTAAGAGACAGAGATTCAGTTTCAGCTCGAGTAATAGAGGCCGACTCGCGAGAGGCAGACCGGGTGCTGGAGCCCCATTCTATTGACGCAGTGATTACTTCCCCACCGTACCCGAACGAGAAGGACTACACACGAACTACACGACTAGAATCGGTAATACTTGGACTGATACGGAACAGCAGTGAACTGAGATCTTTGAAGAAGGGCCTCATCAGGTCCAATACCAGAGGCGTGTACAAGTCCGATACCGATGACCGTGAAGTCTGTCAAAACAGGAAAATCCAGGAACTCGCAGAATCCATTGAGAGTCGTCGAATCCAGCTTGGTAAGACATCTGGTTTTGAGCGCTTGTATCCTCGTGTAACTCAGTTGTACTTTGGCGGAATGAGACGGCATCTCGCTTCACTGAGGACTGTCCTGAAGCCAAATGCGAAACTCGCCTACGTGGTAGGAGACCAAGCATCTTACCTTCGAGTCTTGATTCGCACGGGGAACATCCTTGCCGATCTGGCCCGGTCACTGGGCTATGAAGTAACTGGCATTGAACTCTTTCGCACGCGTCCCTCGACCACCACAGGTGCTCAACTTCGTGAAGAGGTTTTGCTACTAGAATGGTCAGGAAGCTGAAATCATTGGAGTAGCAGATTTCTTCTCAAAATCGGTATTCGGCGATTATTGAGGCGATTTTCCGCGCGAAGTATAACCCTGGGCAACGCGCTGTGGACTTCGAGCGTGAGGATATTGTCACGTTCGCAAATGCACTTGAAATTCGACTACCAAAGAACCTCGGCGACCTAGTTTACACTTTCCGATATAGGTCAGATCTGCCCTCAAGTATCCGGGCAACGGCGCCTGATGGCGAAGAATGGATAATCCGTTCCGCCGGCCGGAGCAAGTATCGCTTTGTCTTGGTCACCGACATACCGTTGATTCCCAACCCGAATCTCACAGTAACCAAGATTCCGGATTCGACTCCTGGAATGATTGCTAAGTACGCGTTCAATGACGAACAAGCTGTCTTGGCTCGCGTTCGCTACAATCGGCTGATCGACGTTTTTCTGGGCATAGCGTGCTATTCTCTCCAGAATCACTTAAGGACGACTGTAACTGACATGGGACAAGTAGAAACAGACGAGATATATGTAGGCGTGGACAAGAGTGGTACGCACTACGTCATGCCTGTACAGGCCAAGGGCGGAAATGACAGGCTGAATAGGGTACAGATTGAACAGGACATTGCTGTCTGTGCCGAGAAAATGCCGTCATTAGTCTGTCGGCCGGTCGGAGCACAGTTCATGAAAGATGACCTGATCGCTCTCTTCGAATTTGAGCAACAAGGTGAAGACATAAGAGTAGCGTCGGAGAAACACTATCTCTTGGTCTCTCCAGATGAAGTGTCCGACGATGACTTAGCGAGATACCGGCATCGACTGCAATCAAAGTAAGTGAGAGTCACATCCTAAGTAAACTGCTCCGCTAAACGGAGACATCTCAATCGCAACAACAAAAGCTACAGTTTGCACACCTGTCGGCGCAGCAGTGCTCTTCATTATCTACGTTTTGACAGTCGATGAGTCCATTGATACACTTGCCACGAACCAAACCAGCCAATTTACAGGACGGAGGAACTGAGCCAGCATGGAAAGACATTGGAGCCACTATATGCACCTTGGATTCGTGCATTTCATGCTCTTTCCAGAGGTGATGGGTGGTGACGGACCGATTATTGAATCCTTGCGGCATCTTACGGCTGACGACTTCTTTCAAGTTGCTGAGATTACTCACATAGAAGATCCCGCGGTTGCCAAAGAGGCAAAGGCCCTGAGCGCTACCACAAAGCTCAATCTGGGCTTCGGCGTGCAGCCAATCCTCCTGCGCAATCAGTTGAATCTCGCAAGCCTGGATGACTCGCACCGCCAAGGCGCGGTGACGCGGATTAAGCAGGCGGTAGATGAGGCCTATGCGATGGGCACCCGCGTGCTCGGAATCTTTGATGGTCCTTCGTCATTTCCTGGAGAAGAATACAAGCAGCAAGCGTTGGATGCATTTGCTGAATCGCTAAAGGAAATCTGCTTCTACGCGGAGCAGCAGCGCACGGACTATACGCTCTGGATATCGCTGGAGCAATTCGACCGAGACGTGGACAAGAAGAGTCTCGTCGGGCCGATTGAAGATACGTTGCCACTTTGCGAAGCGGTCCGCGCACAGTGCGGCAACTTTGGGCTATTAGTGGACCAGGGACATCTCCCTCTGCTGGGAGAAACGCCGCAGGCGACACTCTCCGCGGCGCGAGAATACCTTGGGCACATTCATCTCGGTAGCTGTATAAAGAAACCGGGGCACGCGCTCTACGGGGATCAACATCCTCGGTTCGGCCACGAGGACGGCGAAAACGACACCGCAGAACTCGCAGAATTTCTCCGCACGCTGTTTGAAATCGGTTACTTTGATAAAGAGGTGCCGACGGAGAAACCTCTTTGCACCTTTGAACTGAAACCCGCACCAGGCGAAGATTCTCTGTCTGTCATGGCAAATGCTAAGCGGACGTTTCAGGCAGCCTGGGCACGATTGTAGGCAAGTCTGAGCAATTAGAAAGAGTAGAGAAACAATGGCGCCTAAAGTCTTAATAACACGTCGAATACCAACTTCGGGAATTGAGCTACTCCAGCAGTCTTGTGACGTGGAAATTTGGGATAGTGACGATGTTATGCCACGGGCAGAGTTTCTGAAAGCGGCTGCCGATCAGGACGCCGTGCTCTGCTTGTTGACTGACAAGATCGATGCTGAGACATTGGATATTGCCAAGAAGGCGAAGATCTTCGCCAATATGGCAGTGGGCTTTGACAACATCGACGTCGAGGAATGCTCCAAGCGGGGCGTAATGGCGAGCAACACGCCAGGCGTGCTCACCGACACAACGGCTGACTTTGCGTTCACACTGCTCATGGCCGCCGCGCGCCGCATTCGCGAGGCGCATGAGTTTGTTCATGCCAGCAAGTGGGAGACGTGGGGACCGCTGTTGCTCATGGGTCAAGATATCCATCATGCCACGCTTGGCTTGATCGGATTGGGACGCATTGGCACAGAGATGGCCCGGCGCGGTCAGGGCTTCTCGATGCGCGTAATCTACAATGACGTTGTGCGCCGGGAAGACCTGGAGGAGGAACTCGGCATCGAGTATGTCGACTTTGATACGGTCCTCAATGAGTCCGACTTTGTTAGCCTGCACGTGCCGTATATGCCGGCGACGCACCACTTGATAAGCACAAGTGAGCTGGCCAAGATGAAGAGTTCGGCTGTACTCATCAACACTGCGCGCGGCGCGATCGTGGACCCGCAGGCTCTCTATACTGCGCTTAAGTCGGGTGAGATCTGGGCGGCCGGGCTTGACGTTACTGAGCCTGAGCCAATTCCAATGGACGATCCGCTGCTCACGCTGGACAACTGCCTGGTAGCCCCCCATATCGCCAGTGCCAGCTTCAATACGCGCAGCGACATGTCTGAACTTGCTGCGAATAATATCCTGGCCGCGTTGTCCGGCGACCGCCCTCCTACAATCCTTAACCCCGAGGTGCTGGAAAGCAACTAGCGCAAGGGCTAGCTGAAGTCGGACTCATGCTTGTGTCAGATCGAGTGCAAGCATGGGGGGTGGGCCATCGCGATGGGTCCGAAGTGCGGGTCCGCGGCTTGCAGTGCGCGTTTCCTACCGGTTGTTTTGCTCGGCGGACTGTGTTTTCCACGGCAGCACGCGCAGCCGCTCCCGTGCCGGAACCCAGAAGACTGGCGGCCTCGCATATGTTTTCACCCGGCTGTGGACTGCGATACTCTGCAGCATTGCGATGCCGATGAACGTAGTCATCAGCGCGCTGCCGCCGTAAGAAAGAAACGGCAACGGAATTCCGGTAACCGGCAGCAAGCCAATGATCATACCCACGTTAACAAATGTCTGTAAGGAGATTAAGGTTGTCACCCCAACTGCCAAGTTCTGACCGAAGTGGTCGCGGGCGTTTGTAGCAATCATTGACGCCCGCAAAAGAAGCACTGCAAACAACGAAAGCACGAGCATGCTGCCGACAAATCCAAGTTCCTCGGCGAGTACTGCGAAGACAAAGTCTTTATGCTGCACGCGCAAGTACTCCAGTTGAGTTTGAGACCCCTGAAATAGTCCTCGTCCCCAGAGTTCTCCCGCCCCAACGCTGATTTGCGCCTGTAGCACGTTGTAACCTGCGCCGAACGGGTCTGCCGAGGGATCGAGGAAGGTTGTCACGCGCTCCCACATATAGTCCTTTATCCGAATGAGTTGCAACGAAACGGCAGCCACCAAGCCGACAGCCACACCGATCAGATAACGGAACGGTACGCCTGCCATGAAGACCATAACGCCCCAAATGCCGAGGAACATCAGCGTGGTGCCGAGGTCGGGTTCCCTATACACCAAGAATGCGGGTACCGCAGTGATTACCATGGAACCCAAGAAGAAGCGAATGTCCTCAATCCGGCGTTGCCCCGCACTCAAGAAGTGCGCCAACACCACGATTAGGGCAATTTTCGCAAATTCAGAGGGTTGAAGAGAGAAGGGGCCGACTAAGAACCATCGTTGCGATCCGCCAATTGATACTCCAACGTAGAGCACTGCAAGCAAGAGCGCGACAGAAGTGCCGTAACCAATCCAAGCCAAAGTGCCCAGCCAGCGATAGTTAAGCTTGGGCGCAATGGCCAGAATTACCACACCCATGCCCAAAAAGACGCTTTGCTTGATGACGTCTACCGACGTCCCGGAGTCCAGGAGTGTTGCGCTGCGGATGAGAACAATTCCCATACCAGCCAAGAGAAGCGCAGCTAAGGTGAGCCAGTAGTCGTACAGCTTCCACTTGCGTATGGCAATCATGCTATTGCCTAGAACTCCCAGCGGATTCGAAATAGAAGCGGGTCATCTTGTCTGCAATCGGGGCTGCAAACTCCGAACCTTCACCAGCATCATAGAGGACTACAGCAAAGGCAAGTTCTGGTTCTTCAAACGGTGCAAACCCCGTAAACAAGGCATGGGTCGGCAGGTGGCCCTCTTCACTACGTGGGCCCGGAAACTCTGCCGTACCGGTCTTCCCGGCAATACCAAACGGATTAGATGCAATCCGGATTGCCGTGCCGCGCACCACCACATCGCGCATTGCGTTTCGAATTACCGCAAGCACTTCCGAAGAGTATGGCAACTGGCGTGCCACCCTGGGTTCGAATTTTTCCGCCAGTAAGCCATCGGCACTTCGCACTTCAGCGGCAACCCTAGGATACATCAATTTCCCGCCGTTTGCAATAGCGGCGGACAAATTCGCAAGTTGCAGCGGCGTCGACAGTACATCGCCCTGCCCAATGGCTGTATTATATGAGTCGCCTTGGTACCAACGCTCATTCTTTACCCGCAGTTTGCGTTCTGGTGTGGGGATAAGCCCATTCTGCTCGCCAGGCAAGTCAATCCCAGAGACCTGCCCAAAGCCACAAGACGTAGCCGCGCGCGCGAGAGCTTCCGGTCCGATTCCTTCGAAACCCGTGTAGGGATTGCCGCCAACCAAGTTGTAGAAGAAGACGTCACAGGAGTTCACCAGACCCTCATAGGCATTCATCAGGCCGTGTCCGCTGCGCTTCCAGCATCCGAACTCCCAACCGCCGGCGAGTATTAGGCTGCCCCGGCACTCGAACTGTTTGTTCAAGTCCATGTTGTGGCTCTCGAGCCACTCGGCCATGCTCACGAGCTTGAAGGTCGAGGCCGGTGGGTAGAGACCACCGATCACCTGGTTGACCAAGGGCCGCGATGGATCGTTGGCCAGCGTAGCATAGTCATCTTGCGAAATTGAACGGGCAAACAGGTTGTTGTCGTAGCCGGGAAGGCTCACGAGGGTGCGCACTGCTCCGGTTGCTACGTCAAGCGCGACCACCGCGCCAGACGGCGCTCCTGAAGCGTCAAGACCTTCTTGCAGCATTTGCGTGACCGCTTCCTGAAGCTGCAAGTCCAGTCCCAAAATGAGGTTTTTCCCGGGGCGGGGCGGTGTCTCGTCGAGAACACGTACGGTACGTCCATACGCGTTGACCTCCGCATTCCTTTGGCCTTTTTCTCCTTGGAGCTCTGCCTCATAGACGGATTCAATCCCAGCTATCCCAACTTGATCGTCCCGTTCGTACCCGCGACTCAAGTAGAACTCGGTTCGCTCATTGGGAATTGGCCCCACGTACCCAAGGATGTGACCGTTGCTTTCGCCAACTGGATATTCGCGGATTGGTCTGCTCTCGGCGGAGATGCCTGGGAGGAATGGATTCTCTTCTTCAATGATGAGAGCAACATGGCGCGATACATCTCGCTTTAGGATGGTCGGTTGATAGGGGCTCTGTAAGCCTTCAGCCATGCGTTCCATGAGTATCGGCGGGGGAATCTCCAGCAAGGCCGACAGCCGTCGCGCTACGTTTTCCATCTCGTCGCGCGGTAAGTCGATCATGCGTGCAACCACACTGAAGCTGGGCGCATTTATGGCGACTCTTCGATCCATTCGATCGTAGATGACGCCGCGAAGCGGCTTGATGGACAGCACTCTCAGGCTGTTGTTCACTGCCTGGTCGCGAAACTCGGGTCCTCTTACAATCTGGATATACCAAAGGCGGGCCACAAGAGCGAGAAAGGAGAGAATCAGGACGATTCTCAGAAAGTAGAAGCGAATTACCTCGCGCCGTGTGAGCCGGCGTTTCACCTCATTCATCTTCGCCTCCCGGCGAGCATGTTGGCCTCCTGGCGAACATCAAGGCCTTGTGGAGAACTCCATCGCCTCCTGGCGAACTTCATCGCATTCTGGCGAACTTCATCGCATTCTGGCACTGGGGTTTCCTGAGGCTACTTCAAGCAGGCGAAATCCTGCCAAGACGACCAGTGGAGCGAAGAATGCATTGATAAGCGCCGTTGGCAGTGCCATCTGCAGGAGCATTTCACCAAATGCGAATCTGTAATCGAAGGTAATGAGCAGGGCGCCAAGGAGGAGGAAGTACACAAAAGCCACCCAGAGCGTTGTAACTGCCGAAACCACTATCCGGTTCGGCTGCACGATGCTTATGGCAAATCCTCCGACAAATCCCGCTATGGTAAGGGCGAGCGCACTTAGACCCCAATGGGCTTCAGAGAAGGCATCGAGCAGCAGCCCGCCTACAAACCCCCAGCCGGCGCCACCGGCTGGGCCATACCAGAGCGCCACCAGTGTTACAATCTGCAACATGGGCAGCCACACTACGCCAAAGAGAGGAAAGTGCCACACGACGCTTGCCTGCAACAGAGCGGCCACAATCATGAGTATTACGATGGCTGGGCGAGACACATCGTTCATTGCGCTGGCCCTGAAAAGTCCCGTTCCTCGATCGGCAGTGGAACAAAATTAGCAACGACCATCACATGTTCCAATTGCGAGAAGTCTATGAAAGGTTCGATCTCTGCCGTTTGAAATACCTCGTAATCTTCTTGTCGAACGTGAATTACTCTGCCCAGCACAAAGTCTTTGGGCAGCCCTCCACCCATACCGCTTGTAACCACTATGTCCCGCAAATTGAGCTCTTCGGTCTGCAGAATATAGCGCATTTGCAGACTGCCTTCTTGAGTACCGTAAATTATGCCGAACGTGCGCCGGGGACCGCCTTGAACGACAACGTTTACGGCACTGGTGGGACTGGTTATCAGTCGGACTTTGGACCAATGCGATGAGACTCCGGTGATCTTGCCCACGAGTCCAAGGTGGGTCACCACGACCATGCCTGTCTCTATCCCACTGTTACTGCCGCGATCGATGATGATGACGTCCAACAGGTTGGTAGGGTCTCTGCCGATCACCTGAGCAGAGATGAAACTCCATTCGGAGGTTGTTTGGACATACCCCAGTTGTTCGCGGAGAGTCCGGTTTTCAATCGCCGCCCCGCGTAGACTAATGACTTCCCGCAGGAGTCTCTCTACATCTGTGCGCAGCGCGGCATTCTCTTCGCGTAGGTCGCGAGTCTCTTGAAAGGAGCCCAGTAAATAGGCCGTCGCTCCGGTCGTGGTATCGAGGGCACGTTGAATGGGCACCGCGACGAATGCCACTGCGTTTTCCACGGGACGCAGCCAGCCTTGGCGCGACAGGAATACAAGCAGAACCGCGGCAACAATTAGCAGGGCGAGCCTTAGGGCCAAGGCTCTCGGTTGAAAATTGAAGTCACGCATTACGTCTCAGCCAGCCCACCAGTTCTAGGTGGGTACATGCGCGTACTCACGTGCGTCCGAAACGAAGAGTTTTTGGTAGGATTCTATGTCGTTCAGGCACTCGCCGGTTCCAAGTGCAACGCAGGTTAGAGCGTTTTCCGCTACCACCACTGGAACGAGCGTTTCCTCAGAAATTCGTTTGTCAATACCTCCGAGGAATGCGCCACCACCGGTAAGCACGATACCACGGTCGACAACGTCACTCAGCAATTCCGGTGGCGTCTCCTCGACCGAAATCTTCACTGCTTCAACAATGTCATGGACAGGCCCTTCAATGGCTTCACGCATCTCTGCCTGCGTAACCAGCACAGTCTTGGGAAGCCCAGAAAGCATATCCCGGCCCCGCAATTCGAAGGTCTTTTCCTGTTCGTCCGGGAATGAGTATGCGTGGCCGATCGCCATCTTTGACTCTTCGGCGGTGCGTTCGCCAATGAGGAGGTCATAGGCTTGACGGGCATAGTCTGTAATAGTTTGGTCAATTTCATCACCCGCAACGCGAACCGAACGCCTTACCACAATTCCACCCAAAGAGATTACTGCAACTTCCGTAGTACCGCCGCCAATGTCCACAATCATGTTGCCGGCAGGTTCATCGACAGGCAGCCCCGCGCCGATTGCGGCGGCCATTGGTTCTTCGATCAAGTAGGCTTCGCGCGCGCCCGCATTAATCGCGGCATCTTGCACTGCGCGTTTCTCGACTTCCGTTACACCACTGGGAATTCCGACAATGACTCGCGGCCGAGGGACAAGCTGGATGGTTGTGTGCACGCGATCGATTACATAGCGTAGCATGGTTTCAACCGTCTCAAAGTCAGCGATTACGCCGTCCTTGAGCGGTCGCACCGCAACAATGTTGGACGGGGTGCGGCCAACCATTCGCTTCGCTTCCGCACCAACGGCAAGGACTCGTTTTGACCGCAAATCCATGGCAACGACTGAAGGCTCGGAGACTACCACACCCTTGTCGCGGGCATACACAAGCAAGTTGGCCGTGCCTAAGTCAATCCCTAGATCTTGGGAAAAGAGCCCGAGGAATGAACTGAACGGTCCGAGAATACTAGAACGCCAGGAAGAAGCTGCCATCTGTGAAACCCACACCCATGAATGACATTGCGGGTCAGTACGAAAACCAGGAAGAGTAGGACGAACCAAGCATTCCTACCAAGTAGGTTTACCGGTCTTCCTATGACGAATATATCTTACCATAAGTTTCGCTTGTCATCTTGTCTACGCGTGTTGGGCCGTCACTTGGAAGACCCGCACTATGGAAAAGCACGATTCCTATGCACTGAACCACCTCAACCCAATCTCCGTGAGCGACCCTCTCTGTGATACACTGTTCCTCGCATCGTGACAGCCAAGAGCCCAGACTCACCTCAACGCAAAAGTGAAAGGAGATCCCTCTATGCGCGTCGATCGCCTCTATAGTCCCAAAGGACCGCGACCCGCGGGAACATATTCACAAGCAGTACGTGCGGGCAATCTGCTGTTCATTGCGGGACAGGGCCCACTCGATCCTCAAACCGGCGAAATCACAGGCGAGACTCTCACGGAACAATGTCAACTAACTCTGCAAAACATTAAGAACATCGTAGAGGGACATGGCGGCGACATACGAAACGTTGTGAAAGTTAATGTTTACCTCGCTGACATCAACGACTTTTCGGAAATGGATGCGGTCTACAAGACGTTCTTCGGCGAGTATCCTCCTGCGCGCACGACCGTAGGTGTCCAAATGAACGACATACTCATCGAGGTGGAAGCAACGGCCGTCCTCGACGACTGACTCTCAGTGGCGGCGCTACCCGGACTCGGACTAGCCACGCTTGGCCATCGTCTCGCGGTAGCGCTTCTCCATCTCTGGGCTCTGGTGTTGCAGATATGTTCGCTCAGCGTCGCGGGCAGCAGCAGTCGATGCTGCGACCGGGATGTCTATAGTCCCTATAGTTATCTTGTCGTAACCAAGTTCATACGCGGTCATTTCACCTCTGTTCACAATCAGATTCTGACCTACATTCGCCTGAATTATCGGGACTCCATTTTCGCGAGCGCGCGCTAACACCGCCTGGTTTTGTGCCTTGCTCTTATTGCCATACGTCGGAATATAGAGGACCTGCGCCCCGTCAAGCACGATAGAGCGGGCAATGAGGGGATTCCAGCGGTCATTGCAGATCAGCACGCCGGCGCGGCCAAAGGGTGTATCGAACGCCCGGAGCTTCTTGCCGATTCGATTAAAATGCCATGACGGATGTGTGCCTTCGGCAAACTGGGTCTTCTGGTATGTGCCGCAGATTTCTCCGGCGGAATCGATGAATATCACAGTGTTGTAGATATCGTCGCCCATGCGTTCGGCGAAGCCAAAGCACAGACATATGTCAAGTGATGCCGCAAGTTGGCGAAAGTGCGCAACATACGGGCCTTCAAGAGGCTCGGCAATCTCCAGCATTTCGTCGGCTGAGCGTCTACCCTCTATGACGTCGTAGACGACGTAGCCTTCAAGAGCGCCCTCGATAGTTACGACAACATCAGGCCCATGCCCGGCCGCTTGTCGTATAAGCCGCTCCATTTTCTGGGCATTGTGCGGCTTGTCCCATTTCTTGGGCAGCATGGAGATCGCAGCAGCCTTGATCGAGGTAAACATCTCCCACCGGCTTTCCTCGTCCCGTGTCTTTTTCAAACTATTGCGCAGTAGAATTCGAGAGGTCGATTCGCTTGCAAGATATCTGTGAAGGAGTTGCCGCCAGCTCTTTCGTCACTGTGCAGACGGCCAGTTGTAAATCAATTGGCCGTTTGTTGCCAAGGACGATCCAAATGTTTCATGTTCGTTTCCACCGAACAAGCCCTTCGTCGCGACGCTTCTCAACCTGCGTTCAGACGCGTGGTGCAGCAGAATACATTGGCTTTCTGCCTGCGCCTACTCAGAGCGTCCGACCACTCTCGCATGCTCGGTCGACTACGCTGCCAGCACCTCAATTGCTGACTTCATTCTTGCGAGCGTGCGGATGGAGCCAAGCACCTCCATCGTCTCGAATAGCGGTGGCGTTGCGGTCTTGCCCGTAATAGCCACACGAATAGGCATGAAAAGCTGTCCCGCCTTCCAGCCAAGCTCGGCTGCAATACCACGCAGACACGTCTCGATCGAGTCGTGGTTCCATGCGGGCATTGCTTGCAGCCTCGTGAGCACCAGCTCCAACGCGCGCAAAGAAGCCTCAGGTGTCTGTTTCTTTGCGACAAGATGCTTCGGGTCCGGAGTTACTTCCTCCTCGAAGAAGAAGTCGAGCGCAGCAGGCGCCTCGGTAAGGTTCTTCAGGCGCTCCTGCTCAAGGGCAACGGCGCCACGAAGATAGTCTAAGTCGACTTGATCGGGGTCAACAATCCCTGCATCCGCCAGAAACGGGATGCTGCGGTCCGCCAGGTCTTCCACTGCCAAACTGCGGATGTACACGCCGTTTAGCCACATGAGTTTCTGTAGCTCAAACACTGCGTTTGCTCTATTGACACGTTCCAAGCTAAACGCTGCGACCAGTTCATCCAGACTGAAAATCTCCTGCGTATTGCCGGGATTCCAACCGAGCAGGGCAAGGAAATTCACTACCGCCTCCGGCAAATACCCTTGCGCGGCATAGTCACCCACGTACACCGCACCGGAGCGCTTGCCAAGCTTGGTGCGGTCAGGATTGGTAAGCAGCGGCAGGTGCGCGAAGGCCGGCAGGTCGAAGCCCAAGGTTCGGGCAATCGGAACCTGTCGATGCGTATTGTAAAGATGATCGGCGCCGCGGATAACGTGCGTGATATGCATCAAGCTATCGTCAATGACCGAGGCAAAATTGTAGGTCGGTGTGCCGTCAGCGCGCACGATAACGAGATCGTCGAGCTCCGCAGCCTCCACGCTCATGTCGCCTCGGACAAGATCAACAAAGTCGACAGAACCCTCACGAGGAGACTGAAATCGGATCACGAACGGGTCGCCGGAGCGTTCGCGTGCCGAGCGCTCTGCAGCCGAGAGGTTGAGACACGTCTGTGGGTAGCGAAACGGACGACGCTCCCGTTGGGCCTGTTTACGCAAAACGTCAAGCTCTTCCGGTGTACACCAACATCGGTAGGCATGACTGTCTGCCAGCAGTTTCTCCATTTGAGACCGGTAGCGTTCAAATCTCTCGCTCTGGCGGTACGGCCCATAGTCGCCGCCGGCGGCATAACCCTCGTCCCAGTCCAGGCCAAGCCAGCGAAATCCACGAATGACACCGTCGATGTCTTCATCGGAAGAGCGCTTCGCGTCCGTATCGTCGATGCGCAGGATGAACACGCCGTCGGTTTGGCGGGCAAAGAGGTAATTGTAGAGTGCCGTGCGGGCATTGCCGACGTGGAGATTGCCGGTGGGGCTGGGCGCAATGCGCACACGGACAGGGCTCGCCATGATCGTTACTCCAATCCTCTGTCCTTGTTAGTAGAGATTGCACTCAAACCTGTTTGTCCAAGAGAGTCTCTGTTCGATACAACTGCCGGTCTCTTTGCAGTGACGGTACGTGCACGCACGTTCGAGGTTCTCCACTCATCCAGGCGTTCAATGGCCGCAACGGGCGGGCATCTTTGGCAAGCCACCTTAGCGCTAAGGCCGCCCAGCGGGTGATTCGACAGCGAGAGTCCATAGAGCGAGATAGTGGCGGAGAGGGTGGGATTCGAACCCACGAGGCGCTGGTGGCGCCTACTCGCTCTCCAGGCGAGCGCCTTCGTCCACTTGGCTACCTCTCCAGGACGGCTATGCGAGAAACAAGTAGTGCGGGCCCGTTTTCAACCAACTCAACTAAGGGAAAAGGCCCTTACAGAACTGCTACCACCAGTCTCAGCATCGCCAGATTCACTGCATCTCTAATGAATTTTAGCAGTGCGATGGCGGCAGCGTCAAAGACCGATTGCACCATGCCAAAATCAGCAGCACACGATCTGCGCCGGCAATGGCTCTCTTATTATGGCGAGTTGACAGACGGCTCTTGGCAACTCTACCATGACATGTACAGTAACGCTGCAAGTACGCAACCCTTCACGTATGTAAGCTATTGCATGGCTGAGACTGTGGAGTCCTCCCCTACCCTCGTGGCAGATATTGGTACCCTCAGTACACGTGTCTCTCTATTAGAGCGCGTAGAGGGCGAGTATCGGTTGGCTGGCGCGGCCCGGGTGCCGAGCACGGTTGATCCTCCTATCTCCGATCCAATGCTCGGTCTATCACGCGCCCTGACGGAACTGGAGCGGACAACCGGCTGGTCCGCCAGTCAGGAGGACGTAAGAAAAGTAGCGGTTACCAGCGTCGGTCTCACTGTGGTAACAAGCGTACTAAGCTTGGGCAGTAGCCCAACCCTCGATGCCGTGCTTGAATCGATGCAAACTTTGCCAATCACGCCAATTGACATTTTTGATCTCAACAACCGCCCGCCGGATGCATTTCAGTTCGTATACCAAAGGCTCATCGAGTCGCCGCTGGATGCGCTCATCGTTCTTGGCAACGATTCAAGAAAAGACTGGGAAGTAGATATAGCGCGGATCGGTGAAATCATTCGCAGCGTCCTTGAGACGCATCGCAATGCGTGGGACCTCACAGTAGTCTTTGTTGGCTCCGGTACGCACGCACAGTTCTTGCGCACACTCATTGGAGAGCGCGCCACACTTCATCACATGATCTTGGAGCCAGATCAGTCTCCCAGTGAAACGCTTGAGTCCCTTGAGAAGTTCATAATCTCGCTGGCAAAGGAAAGACGCCGGCAACACCTGCCAAATTACAGCGGCCTAAGCGAATGGGCCGGTGACGATCCGGTCGACTATCAGGAGGTGCTTAGCCACGTCACCCAGCAACTCGCGCGCCGCTATAGCATCCATGTGCTTTCCCTTGACTACGGTGCAAGCCATGTGGCGGCAGTATCAAGTTTGCCGAACGGACACATGCGCAAAGTCTCTTTGGATGGCTTCGGATCATTGCGTAGTCCGCAGAATATCCTCATGGAAACCGGCCGAGAGGCAATTGAACGTTGGCTGCCCTACGACTTGGATGAAGATCGGATTGACGACTATCTCTTGCACCGTCTTGCCCATCCTGCCGCGCTACCGACCACAGTGGAGAATCTCGTATTGGAACACGCTTTCGCGCGAGAAGCTCTGCGGAGTGTGGTTGAACTCATAGACGACCAAACATTTGCCGGGCAGCGCGCAGCGCCCAGTGCCACGGCGGACGTCATCATTGGTTGTGGCGCGACCTTGGGAGGCGCTCCGCGGCTCATTCAGTCCGTAATCATGATGCTCGACTCCGTGCAACCGACGGGCTTCACCCAATTTGCCCTGGACCGCGCCGGTGCACTGCCCGTCCTCATGTTGGACGAGGCAATCGAAGCTGGCAATCCCTTCATTGAGCAAGACATTCTTCTGAGTTTGGGTGTAGGCATATCCCCGATTGGACGCATGGCGGAAAATCGCCCGGCCTTGAGCTTACGGGCGGGTATGCCTTCCCGTTTCGCTGAGGAGCTCCAAGTGAACTTTGGGGCCATGCAGGTCGTTGAATGGGAAGGCGGCGCAGGATCCAAGTTGGAAGTTTGGCCGGCAACGCGGCTCGACCTTGGCGTGGGACGCGGACGAGGAGCCGAACCTCGGGCGAGCCTATTTGGCGGAGTCCTGGGACTGATCTTAGACGTGCGCGGACGCCCCATCGACCTCGACGCAAACAAAGACAAGCGTCAGGCTAAAGTCCTTGAGTGGATGCAAACTACCGGCGCGTATCCAACGTTGTCCTTCTCCGGGAGATCGAGTTAGCCATGGCGACGATGCTTGCGCTTCGTGGGACCGCTAATCCTCCTACCCCAACACCGCAGATCGGCCGCTACTTTTTGCAATTGCGCCGTGTGCTGCCTGCCGATGGAGAACTTTCGGTACAGCCCGGTGACAAAGTAGAGCCCGGCACAGTCGTCGGCACGTGTACGCTCTCGCCGCAACGAACTGCAGTCGATGCGGCAAGCATGCTGGGCTTAGCGCCGGCGCGCGTTGAAGAGTCGCTGGTTGCAGCTCCCGGCGAACGCTGCGCGGAAGGTGCGCTCATTGCGACCCACCGCCGCCTCTTGGGATTGCGTACACGCACCGTATTGGCGCCATTCACAGGTCAAATTGTCGGATTCTCTTCACGTAGCGGCCTGGTTTGGTTCGAAGGAGATAGCCAGGAAATCGCCTTGCCTGCCGGCCTATACGGTACCGTCATCGATGTAGTGCCGCCGCGGGAGGTCGTCATCGAAGCGGAAGCTGTAGTGGTGCGCGGCACGTACGCGGTCGGCGGCGAGGCCTCCGGCAACCTGACGACGGTCCTCTCGCAAGCGCCTGAGACTGAAGAGCGTCTTATTCTCGTGTCTCGCGAACCCGCGACGGTCGACGTCATGCGCCGCGCTACTCAGCTCCAGGCCGCCGGCGTTGTTGCGCCTTCTGCAGCGCGCAAAGACATGGCCGCGTTAGGCATGGATCCGTTGGCGCGCCCGTCGATGCATACGTGGAAGGGTCCACCGCTCTTCCTTACAGAGGGCTTCGGCGAGCAGGCCATGACCGAAACGCTCTGGGAGCTGCTCACGGCGCAGCCGGTCGCCTGGGCAACGGTGGTTGCGCGGCCTGACCTGCATGTCTTTTTGCTGGTTCTGCCGATTCGTTCGCTCGCGCCCAAAGACGCCTGGACGCGTTTCGGGCCGGGATCTCGGCTCAAGAGCGCGGGATCGTCTGTGAAACCGGGCGAAGCGCGTTTGGATGCGTTCCTGCCCTTTCCCCTGGCGGTTCCCTCCGGACTGCGGCTCCCCGCCGCGGAAACCATTGACGCCGAGGAACGCCGCGCCCGCGTGCCTATCTCCGAGCTAGAGTGGCTGATGTAGATAGGGTGCAGCCCTTCAGGAATTTAGACTGTTCCCGGGTTGTGGTCACTCTCCTTCCCCTCTCCGAATTCTTGTGAATGTCGAAGTCCAACTCAACCCTCATCAAACTATTGTGATCACCATGGTAGTCGCTTGGCTTTTAATATGGTACGTATGTATTATAGTTCTGCACATATGCACTATTAGGTAAGCGCACGGTTTTCTAGTTGGCAATTGAGGTAATTTGCAACGCGAGTAAGTCCATGCCGATCTCTGGGAAACTCCCATCTAAGTGGGGTCATGCTAAGTAGGGGCTGCTCTGTTGCATCCAGCCGAACGACGCAGACCTTGATTCGAGGATAAGGTTAGTTTTTGTTTGATGTGCAAGTGAGGAGCGTGCGGCACCTGCTAGGAGACTTTGCCAAAGGTGGCTTGGCGAAGGAACCTCTCTACTTGCGTTCGCCTTTTTGTCGCAATGGCGGTGGCCTTGCGCTTTTCTCTGGGACCCGCAATTGCCAGTGACTCCATCGTCATCAATGAGATCTTTCCGGACGATGCCAGTGAAGCCACGAGCTGGGTCGAGCTCTACAACGCGAACGACACCACCATTGACCTGAGCTTTTGGCAACTTGTGTACGGGAGCAGCCCTGACGAAGTACCCTATGACCTCCCGTTTGAAGCCTCCGTTGCGCCGGGCGGATATCTGGTACTCGACCGGAGTGACACTTCACTCGTTTTGGGAAAGACCGGCAGCCTGCGGCTGCGCGCACTTAACCTCGATACCTTTGAATACAGTGACGTTGATCAGATCGACTACGCAGTAGGCGATGACGGAGTTGCCTTCGCGCGCATACCGGATGGATCGAATAACTGGCAGACAGTTTCCACCCCTAGCAAGGGGGCATCGAATCCAACACCTACACCAATTCCGTCACCTTCTCCTACACCGACGCCCACACCTTCACCTACCCCTACGCCAACGCCCACACCTTCACCTACCCCTACGCCAACGCCCACGTCAACCCCTACACCAACACCCTCGCCATCACCCACACCAACACCCTCGCCATCGCCTACACCGACACCCTCGCCATCGCCTACACTGACGCCCTCGCCGACGCCAACACCCTCTCCCACACCGTCGCCAACACCCTTGATCACTCCAAGTCCTCGGCCTACACCTTCGTCTTCGCCGGACCCAGAACCAGTCCCCACCCCTACCGCAACGCCAACGCCGGCCTCCACTCCTACACTGACACCCTCGCCAACTCCGTCGCCAACGCCAAGTCTCTGTGCGAGCGCCACTGGCAACCCTGTTTTCTTCAACGAAATCGTACCCAGCAGTTCTAAAGAACGATCCGGCTGGTTGGAACTGTACAACGGCCATTCGGAGATCGTGGATGTTTCCTGCTGGTATCTCAAGGCTGGAAGCGGCCCCGGTAGCGCTGCATATCCACTTCCAGTCGAGACTTACATTAGTGCCAAGGGTTTCCTGGTGGTGGAAGAGTGCAGAGCAAACGCGCCTGCTCCTCAAGGCTGCCTGCCATTTCCCATAGTTGTAAGCGACGGGCGCGTAGTTCTCCTCCTCACCGACTCAGAGGGCGCGACAATGGCAATGGTTGACGAGGAATTTCCGGAAAGAAAACTGGGAATAGCCCGCATCCCGGATGGCACCGGTGACTGGCTACCTATCACTCATCCGACCAAGAAAGCGTCAAACGTAGTGCCAACACCAACGCCTTTGCCGAAGCCCACGCCAAGACCCGCACCAAGGCCGCCATCGCCTACAGCTATACCCCGTCCCACACCGCCTCTGCCACAATTCCTGCGCATCACGGAAGTCTACTACGACGGTCAGGTGCCCCGCACGGAAGGCGACGAATTCATCGAGATCCAAAATCAAGGCACTGCACTGGCACACCTGGCCCGTGTGCGCATTCTTATCAAAGGGGCACAAGCTAAGAATCCGGTAGCCTACGGCTTCTCCTCTGACATCATATTGTCCCCGGGCGATGTCTTTGTCATCGCTAAGAATGCCCGCCAGTTCGCGGAGAGGTTCGGTTTTCCGCCAAGTTTTGAAGCGCGCGCGTCAGGATCGGGCTACGAGGATACGGCGGACGTGCGCAACCTGCCTCACGATCGCGGCGTTTCGCGATTCTCGTGGGCGCTCGCCAATTCCGGTGCAACGGTCGCTCTGATTGGGGACCTTGGTGAAATTATCGACGCCGTCGCCTATGGGCATGATCCCAACGGCTATATGGGACTCCATGGGAGCTTTCCGTCTGCGTTGGACAGTCAGTCACTCCGGCGCGTTACCAGCGAGGGTGCCGGCGCAAGGATGCCCGATTCCCTCATGCCTGATGCGCCCTCGCCGGGAACGGTTCCGCCATCTCCCACGCCAACCCCGATCAGGCCAGTCCCAACGGCAACACCGCTGCCTACTGCGGTCCCCTTGCTGCCGCCAACGCCGAGCCCAATGCCAAGCCCATCGCCGAGCCCTTCACCCGCGCCCACGCCGCTGCCCACGACAGTGCCGCCGACGGCAGTCCCACCTGTAACTCCGTCGCCCCGGCCTACGCCACGTCCAACGGCTACGCCCTTGCCCCCGCTGCCTACTCCTACAGCAATGGTGCTGGGCTGCATCACCGACATCCCTCCCCTCGTGCCGCCGCGCCATGTATACGTAAGGGGTAGTGTCACGGAGGTGAGGCCGCTGCCGGAAGAGACGCGTGTCTTCATCGCCGACAAGTGCGGCGGCGCAGTGTTGCACCTGGACGTTGGCGGCCGTTCTCCACCCAGCGGCAGCCGCATAGGCTTTGCTGCCCTTGGCTTGCGCAGCGGCACGCAAATAGATCTCTATCCCACGCTCGCAACAGAAATCGCGCACTTGCCCGGAACCCAACCGCCGCGGGCAGTTCCCTTCCTGCAAGCCCTGATTGAACGCGCTCCAACCGGCACGCGCGTACGCGCAAAAGCGAGTATCTCACAGTCAAACGACTTTACGGGGAGAACCATCTCTGAGGTATCAGCCAGTTATGTCAAACTCGATCCCCATGCCGCGGCAGTTCCCAGCGGCGACGCTATCTTCTATGGAATCCTGGAGTGGGATGAAATGAGTCCTACGCTCCGGGTCCACTACATCGCTCCGGCCGAGGAAAGCAAGTCCACGTCAAGAGAGATGCTGCAGAACTGGAAAGTAACCCGAGTGGCTTCACAATTGATGCGGGACGTAGTCGATTACCTCATGATGAAGTCACTTACGCGCGGAAGGAGCATGGCGCTGCCTTGAGAGACAGTGGTAGAGCGGGACAGCCGCCCGGGACCAATTGCCGTTCGATGTCTCTATAGAAACCGTTACAGGCGCAGATCCCAGAGCAATTTGCGAGGGAGCAGGAAATTGTACGGCGCGCTGTCAAGCCGGCCTGTCGGTTACGCAGCTATCTCGCAGCGTCAAAGAGGCGTCTGGCATTGAGGTGCGCAATTGCTTCCCTGGCGCTATCGGAGATGCCCGCCTTTTCCAGCTTGGCGATGCCGCAGGCCGGATACTGCAGTGGGATGCCGACACCCAGCAGAATCCGGTCCGTATCGGCTTGCGCAACCAACTGGGCAATGCCGCCCAGGCCCTGCAGGCACGAAGTCTCCAACCAGACGTTGGGATGCTTATTGTTTAGGCGAATGCCATTCCACGTCTCTTCACCGTAATTCATGCCGTGCAGCACGAACTGTACCTCCGGATATTGCGTAAAGAGGTATTCGAATGGGCCCACGGCGGCAACCGCGAACGACCAGTCCATGATGGGACGCAATACTAACGTCACCACTAACCCGCTCGCCTGGGCAGCCGCACACAGCGGCTCGAGCTGTTGCGGGGTTGTGTTGTAGTGCATGCTGGGATAGCAGCGCACTCCCTTCGCGCCAGCCGCTGCGTAATCGCTGAGCAAATCGGCGTTCGCGGGTAGAGTGCTATCGATTGTGACAAAGGGAATGAGACGGCCGGCGGAACTTGCGGCCGCTGCAAGCACATCGTCGTTTCCCTGACGCCAATCGGACTGCAACGCCCGCGTTGAGCCCACCACGGCATGCTCGATGCCATTTGCATCCATGAGCGCAACTACATCGGACGCAGTGCGCTCTTTGAGCGGCCAATAGCCCCAAGCGCCGACAAACCCCGATACATCCCAAACTGTCATTGTGCTTCCGCCTCTACGCGGCTATGTCTTGCCCGCTAGAATGCGTGCCATGTTGCCACCGAATATGAGGTCTTTTTCGGCCTGGCTGATCGCGGCGCCGCTGATGCGCGCCATTTGCACGCTCACTTCCAGCAACGGCATGTCCGTACCAAAGATTACGCGCTCAGCGCCAATACGACTGATCGTGTATTCCAATGACCCGTTATTCACTGCGCTGCTGGCCGTCTCCAGCAGCAATGACGGATTTCGTTCCGCGGCTTGCACGGCGCGCAACCAGTCGCCGCGAGCCAGCGCAGTGTTGCCTGAATGCGCCATCATGAGAAAAGCCTCCGGCACGCGTGAGGCCATCACCTCGCACTCTTCGCCCGTCGAATGCGCTAAGATGGGCATCCGATGCGAGGCTGCCCGCTCCAAAACCGGAAAGACGGAAGGCCGCACAAGCGGGATCATTGGATACGAGTAGATCTTTATGCCCCGCATGCCATACTCATTTACGCAGCGATCGATCTCTTCAAGTGCGCCGTTGTCGAAGTTCATCGTAGGAATGCTCACGTACCCCAACAGCCTATCCGGATGCTGGCGTATTGCCTTACCCAAGGTGTCATTCCCTTCACGCATGTCGTGCACCAGCGCCGTAAAGTCGGTGACGAATAGCTTATCTATGCCGTTTTCGTCCGCCAGCCGCAGGAGATCGTCGGCGCCCGCACTGAAGTTATATGCAGTGGAAACGCCCGCGTGAACATGTGCGTCGATTATCATTGGAACTCGTCTCCTCGTGTGAACAGGCTAGCAGAGCCTTCCTCGCAGCGCAATCACGTGCCAGCAGGCAGTTCCGGTATACTAGATTGCAGGTCTTGTGCAGTAATTCGCTATGATTCGATCGCAGCTTGTCACCCGGAAGACTGCTTGTGCATGGCGTTCACTTGAGAAAGGTGTGTGGGAACCATGAAAAAGGCTGTTTGCGGTAACTGTTTTGGCAGTGGCTTTCCTCTGAGAGACGCAATGGCAATGGCGAAAGCGGCTGGGTTCGAAGGCATCGAGCCAAGTCTCACTATGGACGCCGAGATCACTACGAGCACGTCGGAGGATGACCTCAAGCGCTTGCGCGACTACGCGGAACAGACCGTTGAGATTCACGGCCTCATGGGCGGGCAGCCAATCCGCAGCGCGCCGCTCACTACTATCGACAAGGACCAAATCAGACAGGGCGCAGACAATATAGCCAGTGCTTTGCGGGTCGTAAAGATCCTGGGCGGCACCAGTCTGCTGGTAGTCCCCGGAACCATCAGCGAGGATGTGCGCTACGACATTGCCTACGAAGGAACGCTGGAAGGACTAAAGCAGGTCGCACCCATCGCCGAAGAACTGCAAATTGCTGTAGCGGTAGAGAACGTCTGGAATAAGTTTCTGCTATCGCCGCTGGAGATGCGCAACCTGATTGACGAAGTGAACAGCCCGTATGTGGGCTGTTATTTCGATGTTGGCAATTTCCTGGGTTGGGCGATTCCGCAGCACTGGATTGAAATTGTCGCCCACCGCATCAAGAAGGTACACGTCAAAGACTTCAAGGTGGATGTTGGCAACCGGCACGGATTTGTGACTCTCTTGCAAGGTGACGTAGACTGGAAGGCAGTGCGAGCGTCACTACGCTCGATTGGCTATGACGATTACTTGTCGGCCGAGATTCCTCTCCATGACAGTTTTCCCGAGAAGAGTCTGCTGGATATTAGCACCAGCCTGGATACCATTATTGCCAGTGCCTAGGCTCGCATTGATTTGAAGTCTCTATTCTCGGATTTGGCGCGCTCACAACTAAGGGAGTGAGCCCCGATTTGCCGAAGAGGCATCTCTGTGCGAAGACTGGCCCGCAACGGAATGCCGCCGTCAGAATACGTGTAGGGGCGCAGACGTATTCTGGCTGGCGGCATTATATTGCGGCTCATCAGCCTGACTTGCTTGTTATTGCGCGCGGACTACGTTGCCGTCCAAATCGAGCTCCACAATCCGAAACGCCCGCCCGGCGCGATACGATTGGCACTGATTCTCAGGCAAGTCGTCTTCTGCTGTTCGTGGCACGTGCACGATGTCGGCAGCCCAACCTGCAATTAACTCCTCTGCCAGACACGGTCCCTTGGAGAAGTCCACACCATCCGCCTTCTGCTGCGCGTAGAGCGCTTGGGCCTGCGCGACCGCGCGTTCGCGCTCTGCTACGAGATCTTCTCCCGAACCTGCCAATCGCACGAGCACGAAAACAAAGAGAAAAACCAGGGCGAACGCAACGACGAGCGGCAGCACCCGAAAGCGAATGATGTCTCCCAGTTTCACTCTGCTTCGCCCTTGAATTGGTAATTCTGCCATTGGGCCCGCTGCCGGGCATCCACGGGATAGTTCTGCGTCCAGCGGGCATACTGCCAACCGCGTCCAACCATCTCTTTGTCTTCCATCTCATCTAATCTGAGCCAGGCGTGGGTCGGCTGCGGGTAGAGCGCCCAGTCGTCGCCGTCCAGCGGATCTGTGTACGGCGTTGCGCGGAAGTGGGCGAATAGCGCTTCCTTCAACTCTCGCTTCACCTCAGAGAGACCCGGTTCGTGGGCATGGTTGACCAGTTCATTGCCGCCGTCACGGTAATTGAGCAGAATCTCCATGCGGTCCGGCGCACTGTAAATGTATTTCCACTCGCTATTCATCGCGCAATACATGCCATGTTCTTTTTCTTTAATTTGGCCGAATAAGTAGGGCCTCCCCTGTGCGTCGCCGTCTTGCGCTGCCGCGAGCAGTGAATTGCCGTCAAACGACGAGTTCTGCTCATTCAAACCTGCGGCAGCGGTCATGGTGGGCGTAACGTCCTGCAAGCCGACCAGGTGCTCGCGCACCTGACCTTCCGGCAACGTTCCCGGCCACGAGAGAATGTAGGGTATATGGCAGGCAGGCTCATGGAAGTTGCGTTTGCCAAATGAAAAGTGATCGCCAAGAAACTCGCCGTGATCGGCCACAAACATAATCAGGGTGTTTTCCCGCTGTTTCGTCGCTTCCAGGGCTTCCAGGATTTCGCCAACCCAGCTATCGACGAATGAAACACAAGAGAAGTAGTAGGCCTTCATCGTGCGCAGCAGGTTGTCGTCAGGAAAGAGGTCCATCCACTTGCTGCGATTCTGACTCCGCTGAAACCACGTATGCCAGGCGATTTCATTCTGGCTGCGCACCGGCAAGGGCATGTCGGTACTGCGGTAGAGGCGGTGCCAAGGCGACGGCGGATCGAACGGGGGATGCGGCTTGATAAACGAGGTCCAGCAGAAGAACGGCGCAGCTTCATGGGCGCGCTCCTCGATAAAGTCGATGGTGCGCCGCGCCGTCCATGCCGTGGTGTGTAGTTGCTCGGGCAATTGGGAAACCTGAGGAATGTAGTAGAGCTCGTGCCGGATGCCATGCGGCTCTTCCACGTGGCCGTATCCGGCTGCCAATACCTCTTGCAGGAACTCATCGTCTTCGACGCGGCGCGGCACCTCTTCACTCAACCACATGCGGTCAAAGCCATGATTTTCGCGCACCGGAGAAAAGTGCATCTTGCCGATGGCTTGTGTGAAGTATCCCGCGGCGCGCAAGCGAGACATCAACGTAGGCTGGTCCGCGGGGAGGGGATAGCCGTTATCGTAGATGCCGGTACGTTGCGGAAGCTGCCCTGTCATGCAGATCGCGCGCGCGGAGACACATACGGGAGACTCGGTGTAACCGTATGCAAAGCGCACGCCCTCTGCGCACAGGCGGTCAAGGTTGGGGGTCTGAATCCATTCGTTGCCGGCGGCACGCAGCGCATCGAAGCGCAGTTGATCGCACATTATGAGCAAGAGGTTTGGTTGAGTGTCAGGCATAACTAGTCCTTCCAATGTGAATTAAATTCCCTATTCCGTTTCTTGGCTCGGCCATGAATCCAAGTGGGCACTCGGTGCTGACCGCTAATCACCAGTGCGCATTGTTTCACTGATAAGAGGTTCCCTTAAATGATGTACTTTTGGGCAAGATTCCCGGTCGCCAAGAGGTTGTCAGCCATTACTGAATTATGCTAGTTTACTAGTCGTTGCTCGCTGAGCGGTTCACTGAGAACTCTCGCGGTTTGAAGTCCCGAATGCCAGTTGTATTCTAGCTTCTCTGTGCCTTTCTTGGCGCTATAGCGGGCAAGAATCGGTTCATTTGCATCTTGTGCAGCCATCAGTATAATAGACCGAGGTGCGGACAGAGGCGAAGTTGTAATTCTTGACCGAACGACATTTTAATGACGTTGAGAGTACAACACATTTCTTGGAGAGAGCACCAGTTCGTGACGGATCGGCTAGACCAGATTTTTTTGCAGATAGACCGCCCTGGCGTCCCGCCAGGGAGTTTAATGTCTGAAGTGACTCCGGACAAATGCGACGTGATAATTGATTCCACCTTTCGCTCCGTAAGAGATGAGCGGAGCGTTCCTACTTTCTCGTCCTGCATGCGAGGAGACTGGCTATGACCGCTGGCGCCATGCGCATCACAATTGGCGCACTAGTAGTCGTACTCGGGCTCGTCATCCTGGGCGCCGCTGCTTGGTTGACCCTGAGCGCTGAAGGCCCGGAGCAGCCTATCGAGTTTATGCACTCGGTGCACGTTGAGCAAAATGACATCGACTGTCAGTTTTGTCACCGCAACGTAGAGACCGGCGCCGAGGCTACCATTCCGGCTGTAGAGCAGTGCATGATCTGCCATAAGGTCATTAACGGCGAGAACCCAAAGGTTACTAATCCTTTGCACGTTGCCGAAATTGCGAAACTGCAGGCGCACTGGGAGAATCGGGAACCGATCGACTGGGTACGCGTGCATGTAATGCCGGACCACGTGCGTTTTGTCCACGCTTCGCACATCAAAGCAGGTTTCGATTGTGCGACGTGCCATGGTGACGTCGGTTCGATGGAACGAGTGAAACAGGTGCGCTCGCTGAACATGGGTGACTGCGTAGGCTGTCACCGTGAGAACAATGCGCCGACAGACTGCACGATCTGTCATCGCTAGAGGAGAACGATGCGACGACGTGACGTCCTGAAATTAGCCGGTACTTCGGGCATCGGAATGGGTGCAGCAGTTGCCTTTGCGGGCTGTGGCACGCCGGATCGGGAGTTCCACATTCAAAGCCCGGTGGATATACCGGAGGATACGGTGACCGGGTTGGACACCTGGTATGCCAGTATCTGTCAGGATTCCGGCGATGGCAGCGGTGTAATCGTGCGGGTAATGGGCGGACGCGCGCGCAAAATCGAAGGCAATCCGGATTACCCCTTAAACCGCGGCAAGACTTCTGCGCGAGCTCAAGCTGCGCTCCAAACGCTTTACAACCCCGACCGCATCCCCAACCCCATGGTGCCAAGGCGCAGACGCGACCCCAGTCGTTACCGGTTCATGCGCTGGGATGAGGTACTGCCGGAGTTTCAGGAAAAGCTCAGTGCTGCGAGTGACGGTGGCGTCGTCATGATTACGGAGCCCGTAAATGGGCACTTGGGTATGATCCTCGAGCGGTTCACCCAGAATATTGGCGCGCGCTGGCTCACTTACGAACCGCTTGAAAAGGCCGCGGTGCGGCAGGCCAGTTCCCAGGTATTTGGGTCCACTCGCGTGCCGCAGTTTGACATTGCAAATACGTCTTACTTGCTTTCCATTGGCGGCGATTTTCTCGAAGGTGGCGATTCGCCGGTGCATTACGGCCGGGCATACGGAAATTTCCGGCAAGGAGCGGGCCGATCGCGAGGAACTTTTGCGCATTTCGATACGCACCTGACCATGACAGCGGCCAACGCCGACGAATGGCATCCTATAAACCCCGGTACAGAGGGCGTCTTGGCGCTAAGCATCGCGCACGCGGTTCTCGACGGGAGGGCAGTGCCCGCCGCGCTGCAGCCCCTAACCGGTGGCGAGGGAACTCTGGAGGCCTATGCGGCCGAGCAGGTTGCTAATGTCACCGGAGTGCCGGCAGAGGTTATCCAGCAGGTCGCCCATGACTTTGCCGCTGCGCCGACTGCTGTGGCCATGGGGGGTGGCAGCGCCGCCGGCCATACCAACGGGCTCTTCAATATGACCGCCATCTTTGCCCTCAATTTGCTGAAAAACAACGTAGGCCAGAAGGGCGGAGTACTGCTCAATGCGCCATCGCCCCTTGAGGACATACCCGCCGAAGCGCCGGTAACATCCTTTCAAGACTGGGAAACGTTCCTTAACGAGGTAGAAAACGGTCAAGTACCGCAAGTGCTCTTGGTCCATGGCGCCAATCCCGTGTTCGGACTCCCTGGCGTTTTGAATGCCGCCAGTGTGCTGGGCAGGATACCGTACATTGTGAGTTTTTCAAATGTTCTGGACGAAACCACGGCACTGGCTGACTTGATCCTACCCGATCACCATTTCTTGGAAAGTTGGGGTACGAGCGTACCGCCGCTTGGCGCCGAATATGCCACACTTGGCATTCAGCAACCCGTCATCCGG
Organism: Chloroflexota bacterium; assembly: GCA_965207135.1. GTDB lineage: Bacteria > Chloroflexota > UBA11872 > VXOZ01 > VXOZ01 > VXOZ01. The sequence continues at coordinate 1,733,406 of OZ242272.1, forward strand.
CCCTATCACCAGGAATTCGAAGGCGCAGCCGGGACGCGCGCATTTGCCGACGTGCTGCTTGGCTTGGCGCAAACGCTTGGAGGGCCACTCGCCGAAGCCCTGCCCTGGGAGTCGATGAGAGATGCGATACGCGCCAGTGTGGATGAACTGCAGGCACGCGGCGAGGGCTCGGTAACAAGCGACGATCCGGAAGTGTTCTGGTTGTCGGTGCTGCAGCGCGGCGGCTGGTGGGTGCCGGCGGAGAGTGTGAGTCCCGCTGCACCGGACCTCTCAAGCTTGCAGGTTGCAGAACCGGACTTTAGCAGCAATGCCCAGGATTACCCCTACCATCTCGTGGTAACCCCTTCAGTTCTCTTGGGAGACGGTAGCGGCAGTTTGGCGGCGTCACCATGGCTGCAATCAACCTCTGACCCCATGACAACAGGTGTTTGGGGAACCTGGATCGCCTTGAGCCCCAAGACGATGGAGGCTCTGGGCATACAAGAAAACGACATTGTGCGGTTAACGTCAGTGGCCGGCTCGATATTGGCTCCCGTCTATCCCTACCCTGGCATAGGCGAAGGGGTGGTTAGTGTGCCGCTGGGCCAAGGGCATGAACAGCTTGGGCGATATGCCGAGAATCGTGGAGACAACCCTCTGCGCATCCTGGCGCCTGTCGTACAAGAGCAAACTGGCGCGCTGGCTTGGTCTGCAACTCGGGTTCGGATCGCGGCAACCGGTCGCCGGACACGCCTGCCGCGCATAGAAGGTATCACCGCGCCGGTGCAGATGCCCGATGAGAAGACATTCCAGATTACAAACGAGTCCTAATAGGAGCGGGGAGGGACGGCGTTGAGACAGGCCGCAGAAGGACAAGAACAAGACACGAGCAAGCCGGTAACGAGCATTGGCCGCCGCTGGGGTATGGTGGTGGATCTCGACCGCTGTACCGGTTGCCAGGCCTGCGTTGTTGCCTGCCATGCCGAGAACAACATTGCGTTGAACCTCGAAGACGTCGTGCTCCAGCAACGGGCGATGAATTGGATTCGCATCGAGCGCTATTGGGAGGGCGAATATCCCAACGTCAAGGCGCGATTCCTGCCTATGTTCTGCCAGCACTGCAATAACGCTCCCTGCGAGCCGGTGTGTCCCGTGTATGCGACCTACCACAACCGAGAGGGTCTGAACGTTCAGGTATACAACCGCTGCATTGGGACGCGCTACTGCGCGAACAATTGCCCGTACCATGCCCGTTTCTTCAATTTCTGGGAACGTGACCTGGAAGAAGAGCAGCGGGAATATCTAAACCCCAACGTAACTGTTCGCACCAAGGGCATCATGGAGAAGTGCACGTTCTGCGTGCAGCGAATCCGCAAGAGCGAATGGGAACGACGACACGCAGATGAAGAACTACAAGACGGCGACGTGGCGCCGGCCTGCGTGCAGGCTTGTCCCACCGATACCCTCGTCTTCGGCAATCTTGAAGACGAGAACTCACGTGTCGCGAAGTTGGCAGAGAATAAGCGACACTACCGTGTACTTGAAAACCTTGGCACTGACACCAATGTGATCTACTTGAAGAAGGTTGATCCGCATGCAAGCGAGACAGCACCAACACACGCTGGATCCGCTGCCAACTCCGGCAGAAATAGCGCGTGACATCTTTAGTCGAGCATTAGGGAGCAGTGGCACCTATCGGGCCACGTTGCTCATCCTCTTGCTGCTCTTTGTCGGAGGGGTAGTCGGCTTCGCTATCCGGCTTGGCGCCGGTCTGGAAGACCGCGGGCCATGGGGCTACTATGCCGCCGTGTTTGGCTTCCTGTTCACCGTAGGGCAAGCGGCGCCGATAGTGGCATTTGTGCCGCGCCTTGCGCGCGCCCGGTGGCATGGCCCGCTGGTACGTGCGGCACAGGTAGTTGCGGTAGCGGGACTGCTGAACGTGCTGCTCTTTATCCCGCTGCTGTGGCTGGTGCCTTCCAGCGCAGTGCGCACGACGATATGGTTCGACTGGCCGTGGGGTGCGCCGCACTTCTATGACACGATCTTCGTCCTAATGCTGGTTGTCAACGGGTTCGCATTCTTGTGGGTGCAGGCCCTGCCGGACCTCGCCGCTCTGCGTGTGCAAAGCGGCGGAACGCATCGGTTGGCACGGCTACTCTCGGGTTCGTTCATAGGCACGCCCAAGCAGTGGAAGGTCCATCGGATTGGCTTGGCTGTGTTGGGCGGTTGCTATGTGATGAACTTTATTTTTGTGCAGTCTATTATCAGTCTTGACTACGTGATGACGCTCGTGCCGGGCTGGAAGAGCTCAATGTTCCCGGCATTCTATAGCATCAACGGTTTGCTGGCGGCAACGGCGACGACCATCGTCGTCATGGCCTTGATCCGACGGTTCTACGGCCTGCAGCGCTACATCACCGTTGATCAATTCTGGAATGTAGCCAAGATTATGCTGGCGCTCAATCTGGCCTGGGCATATCATTGGTGGTCAGACTTCCTTACGACGTGGTACGGGCGTGTCCCACGGGAAACCATTGTCACCATTGGCATGCGCAGTTTTGGCGAGAATACGTGGCTCTTCGTAATCGCATTTTTCTGCTGCTTCCTGCTGCCATTGCTCATATTGATGTGGAATCCCTGGCGCAAGAGCGTTGCAGGCCCAACTGTAGTAGCGGCTCTTTCGCTCTTTGGCATATTCATTCAACGGATAATTGACTACGTTCCTACATATCTTGTGACACAAGACCCACTTGACCATGAGTTACACGAGGCCATTGCAGTGCCGTGGCCGGGTCTACCGGACCTACTCATCATCGTTGGCGGCTTGGCCGGTGCGATTCTCTTGGTGACGTGGGCAATCAAGGCCTTGGGCCCGCTATCGAATTGGGAAATGCAAGAGGGCATGATCTTGCGCCGTCACGAGCGTTTCCTCAAGACTGAGGTTCCGTATGTTATCAAACCGCAGTAAGACATCTCGTTCGCTGCCACTAGACTCTGGAGGGATGCAGATGAAGGAGTTGAGAGCCGATGCATGAGCGCCCCCGGCTCACCCCTATTCAGATTAATCGAGACCTGATGCGCTCAGTGCTAGAGACGCCGTTGGTGTTCTATGTGCTGCTGCTGATCTTGATGGGCTTGGTAGGGCTTGGTGTAGTCGCAGCGACTCTGCTCGTTACCTATGGTCTGGGTGTGACTGGACTAAATCATCCGGTCTTTTGGGGATTCTTCATCATCAATTTCGTGTTCTGGGTGGGTATCAGCCACGCCGGAACTATGATCTCAGCCATTCTGCGGCTAACCGCTGCTGAGTGGCGCCGTCCGGTAGTGCGCGCGGCTGAGGTTATGACCGTGTTCTCGCTGTTGACTGCGGCGCTCTTTGTAGTGCTGCATACGGGCCGACCTTGGCGCACACTTTACTGGGCATTCCCCTATGACTTCGTGCGCGGTATCTGGCCCGATGTGCGTTCGCCGCTGGTGTGGGACCCAAGCGCGATTTTCACGTACCTTACAGGAAGCATCCTGTTTGTCTATGCTGCACTCATTCCGGACTTGGCCCTAGCCCGCGACAAGACCACGGGTTGGCGGCGTACATTGTACGGCGTTCTTTGCCTTGGCTGGCGTGGCAATGCACGGCAGTGGAAACTCCTCAATGCGACAGGATTGCTACTATCAGCGCTTATCTTGCCGGTATTTGTTTCCGTGCACAGTATCGTGTCGTGGGACTTCGGCATGTCACTAGTTCCAGGCTGGCACGTGCACATTTTTGCACCCTATTTCGTGGTGGGTGCGGTGCTTTCAGGGGTAGCAGCCGTAATTGCCCTTATGGCCGTTATGCGCTCCCTGTTCCGACTGCATGACTACATTCGCCCCGAACACTTCGACATGATTGGGCGTCTGCTCATTGTCGTCGCCTTGGCTTGGGCGTACTTCTATTTCATTGACGTTGTCTTTGCCTTGCTGAGCAAGGAAGAAGCGGAATACGAGGTAATGAAACTGCGGCTTTCGCCGCCATACCTCTACTTATTCCTCTTGATGATTACGTGCAACGTCTTCTTGCCGGTGCCGATCTGGATGTTCAGGAGATTTCGCCGGAATATCGGCATCATGTTATTCACGTCTCTTGTCGTAAACATTGGCATGTGGTTGGAGCGCTTTCTCATCATTGTGCCAACGCTGCAGCGGCGGCATCCTGATGCGTTTGCCTGGGGTGATTACTCCGCCAGCCTCGTCGAGATATCGCTGGTCATTTTCTCTTTCGCCAACGTAGGATTGTTACTGTTACTGTTCTCCAAGATATTCCCCGTAATTCCCATCTGGGAAGAGAAAGAGGGTCATATCTGGAAACGCGAATTTCGCATCGGCAAGTTACGCTTGCCCGCAATAGTGAGAGAATAGGGAGGCAACTATGCCCAGTGTTCTGGGACTATTCCAATCGGCGGACACCGCGGCAGACGCCGCGGACCGTCTCCAGGCCTCGGGGTTTGGCCCGACAGACTACGAAGTACTGACGGGCGCCCCCTATCCGGAAGGCGCCTTTGGCGAGGATTCCGGTGATCATCGTTTGTTTATCTTTCCGCTAGGCGGCGCGATGATCGGTTTTGCGGTCGGCCTGATGGTGACGGCAGGCACGCAGATCTCCTATCCACTCATTACTGCCGGAAAGCCGATCCTCGGCATTCCGCCGATGTTCATCATCATTTATGAAGGCACGATGTTGGGTGCCCTGATTTTCACCATCATGGGCGTGATATTTGAATCGCGGCTTCCCAACCTGACGAATGACATTTACGATTCCCGCATCACCGAAGGCTACGTTGGCTTAGTGGTGCGGTGCGACGATGAAGCCCAAGCCGACACAGCGCAAAGCACCCTCACCGAAGCGGGCGCCGACGAAGTGAAACACCAAGGACGGAGCTGACCCTAATGCGAGACCGGCTAGAGATACATGGCCTGTTCCGCACCATGCGTGACATTGTGCGTCCACGCTGGCTGGCGCCTTCTTTTGTCCTCGGCATTCTTATGACCGGGCTGCTGACGTCGTGTAATGGCTATCTCTGGGACGTATTTCCCGAAATGCACTACCAGCAGTCATATCGACTCCAAGAGCCCCCCAGGCGTATGCCTCCTCCTGACTCTGTGCCGGTGACGGGCAAAGAGCGAACTTATGGATTCGTTGAGGCCGCAGAGGTCGTAAATCCCTTGGAGAGTACACCGGAACGTCTTGAGTCTGCGAAGAAGCTCTTCGAGACGAACTGCAAGCACTGCCACGGCTCGGAAGGCCGCGGCGACGGTTTGGTCGGTGCTTACTTCGATCCAATGCCGGTTGAATTACAGTCCGACCGGGTTCGAGAACGCCAGGATGGAGAGATCTACTGGATCCTGGGCAACGGCTTAGGCAACATGCCTTCATTTGGCAATTTGCTGACCCCTGAAGAGCGCTGGGAACTTATCCTCTTCATACGTTCATTGCAGGCTAGTGGCTAGCGATAGGAGATAGCGTTACATGGACCATGCTTTGGCACTGCCAATCTGGGACGAGATAGGCACCGGGCTCATATATTTCTGGGGTGCGCTCTTCATGGTGGTCGCGATGGCCGTCTCATTCCTGCTCGCACATGCCATCATTCCGTCCTTGGTGGGCACCAGAGACCTCCCCCAAGGATTCGCGCGCTTGCGCCCTGTATTCTATGTTTCCGCAGTCGTTTCACTCCTGCTCGCGTTGTTTCTCTACTACACGACCTGGGAAACTATTTCTGTTTACTTAGAAATCTATCCGCGTAAGTGGATCTAGCCGGGGGCGCGGCGCAAGGCTGCCTACTCCGGTCGGCATGACCCGCAGACTCCCTATCCAAGCAATAGATGAGGGCGCCACACGGCGCCCTTTCTGTGTTCATAGACCTGCACCTGGGGTGACCCTCCGTTTACGTGCCAAGCAGTGCAGGACAAATCCCAAGTTGCCCAGGATTAGGTGGCTGGCCCCAGTTTCAAGCGTCTACACCGGCCAGGCTAGGGGCAAGCAGCTTGACCCATTTTCACAGGCCGGCCGCTCAGGGCGTTAGTGCCGTTCCTGCAATCTCAATTCGCCTTTCCAACCTGTAGCGATACCAATGCAAGGTGCTAATTCTTCCCAGCCGGTCTGTCGCTTGACAGCCCATGGGTCAATTGCTACTATGTAGAGCGACTTGGTCAACTTAATGGTATTCACCCGCATTTAGGAGAAGAAAATATGGCTGATTATCCAAATTCTGATGTCCTTGTTTCCACAGAGTGGGTCGCTGCGCACGGCAACGATGCAAACGTTCGGCTCGTCGAGGTGGACGTAGACACAACCGCATATGAGACCGGTCACATCGACGGCGCGGTGGATTGGGGCTGGCAGTCCGACCTCAACGATCCGGTGCGCCGCGACCTGATTGGCAAAGAAGACCTTGAGCGGCTGCTGGGCCAGAGTGGCATCACGCCGGACACTACCGTGGTCCTCTATGGCGACAATAACAACTGGTTTGCAGCCTTCGCCCTCTGGATTCTCAAGATTTACGGGCACAAGGACGCGCGCTTGATGAACGGCGGACGCGTGAAGTGGGAGGACGAGGGCCGACCGCTCACGTCCGATATTCCCGATGTCGCGCAAGCTGCTTACAGCGCTCAAGACGCGGACACCGCCTTGCGGGTCTTCCAGGGCGATGTGCAGGCACGCTTGGGCAACCCCAACGTCGGGATGGTAGACGTGCGCTCGCCACAGGAGTTCACGGGTGAAATCTTGGCGCCTCCCGGCTTGCCGGAAACCGCCCAGCGCGGCGGCCATATTCCCGGGGCGGCCAATATCCCCTGGGCGTCGGCAGTGGCCGATGACGGCACATTCAAGTCGACTGAGGAATTGAGTGCAATCTACGGCGGCAAAGGCATTGTGCCGGACAAGGAGATCGTGACGTACTGCCGGATCGGGGAACGTTCCTCTCACACCTGGTTCGTTCTCAAGTATCTCTTGGGCTATCCGGACGTGCGCAACTACGATGGCTCGTGGACGGAGTGGGGCAGCATGATCGCGGTGCCCATTGAGAAGTAGCGGGCACTAGCCAAAATAAATCGACGAAGTGCGCGTGCATAGTCGACTGGAATGTACACAGAGTAACTCTCGCAGACGTATAAGGAGGACAGAGCGTTGAACTCGATTAATTTCTCTGCAAATCCCGTGCTGGCGAGTTGCCGCAGGCAGCTTGCGCCATTTCTTGCCATCCTTGTGTTGGCCTTCTTGACTGCCGCTTGCGGCACGTATGTCATACAGCCGGAGGCGCCCGTTTCCACGGCCAAATACGAAGTCTGGGCCATGGACCAGACCAACAACATTATCCACATCATCAACCCGCAGCTAGAGGTAGTGGAGACAGTCGACCTCTCTGAAGCAGGCTTGGAGAGAACACACTGGATCAACTTCACGAGCGACTCCAAGTATGCGTGGATAGCCAGCACGGTCTCCGGCAATACCGCCGTCGTCAGAGCGGAGGACCGGCAGGTAATTGCCACATTCGATACGGGGCCTGCGAGCCATGCCGCAGACATTTATCCGGATGATAGCGGCGTGCTTGTCTCCGTGATCAAGACCGGAGAATTGGTGGAGATCGTAACAGACCACGCTGCGGAGGCGTTCTCCGTAGGTCGTAGGCTCATCATTGCCGAAGACCCGCTCGTGAAGGAACGGGCAGACGAGTTTCCCTCTGCCAATCCGATCTCGTCAGCGTTCACCCGAGACGGGCGCTACGCATATGTGACGCTGGGTCCTGCCCTTGCCGATGGCGGGCTGGTCATACTGGATTTGGAGACTTTCACCTTGGTCAAGGCGTACTCGCCGGAAGAGGTCAAGGTCAATCTGATGAGCGTCCTCTCGCCCGATGGCGCCAAGATGTTCGTCACCGGGGGCTCGCGGGACGCGAAGAGCCTCTTCTACGTGTTTGATACCGCAACGCATGAGGTTATCGCCAAGGACGCAACCCGTGGCGCCGAGGCGCACGGTATGGCGGTGACGCCTGACGGCTCCGAAATTTGGATTACCAACCGCTGGACCGGCAACGTTGGCATCATGAGCACCGAGTACAACGACTTCGTCGAGCGGATACCATTTGTCGGGGAAGCGCCGGACCTCCTGGTCTTTTCACCTGATGGTGTCTTCGCGTTCATCCTCTTGCGGGGTGGCGGACCAACGGATGCCGGTGCTATGTCCGGCGCCGGCGAATTGCCCGCAGTGGTGGTTGTAGAGGTGGAGACCAGGCAGGTATTTGACATCCTGATTCAAGGTGAACTCACGGATGAAGGTGAACTGCCGGCGCTGGACTACCACGGCATTGCAATCAGGCAGTTGTAAGCCGGCCGCGATCGGTACAGTTCGGCAAGACAGTGCAGAAGCCGGTCTCAGGTGTGAGACCGGCTTCTGTCTTTGCGATTTTCCCGCTCTGCTTAGGTGGAATAAAGCAACGCTCTATGTAAGGCAGGCGGAATTGATTCCCGCCTTCTGCATTGTTCGGTCACTTCTGCGTATGCCAAACCTAAGTGCCCTTTGGCTCTAGCCTTTACTTCCTGCAACGGATTAGGCTCGTCCCTATCTCGTCTGCTCTTCGCCAGACCTGGAGCATCGCGCGGCCTGAGCTTGGCCGTTGACGTTAGTAGAGCCTCGTTAGCGACACTCCCGTATAGTACATCTTGAGAATCCGGTCGTAAGTCATGCCTTGCTCAGCAAGCACCTTTGTGCTTTGCAGGGGCATACCCACGCCATGACCGTGAAGTGTAGACCCTTCGCTTACAGGGTCAGCCACACCGACTGCCCACGGAAAGCCCGCTCCGCCCCACACTTCCTGCCAAGACCGCGTCCTCCCGTCTGCACGCGAGTAGTAGGCTGCGCGGATGACTTTGCCGTCATACGTCATGAACTGTCCCCGCGTGGCATTGGCAGCCGCTTCCAAGTTCTTGCCCAGCGTCTCGCGATAGTACCCCAGGTACCACTGGTGAGAACCGACGTACGGCGGCACGTACGCGTGGGATGCGCCAATATCGAACGGTTCATTATTGCAGAGGCACCCAAGCCCGCGCCACTGCGGATTCATGTGAGAGAGCGCATAGGTGCGATAGGCGACCGTAGCGGCTTTCAGCCCTTCAGTGGGGAATGACTCCGGCTCTTCGCCGATGCCTTTTACGTAGTATTCCATGGGCACCTCATTAATTGCCCACAAGCGCTCCGAGTATGACGAATAGCGCACCTCCACCACTTGACGGTATTGCTGGAAGCGCGGCATGTCAAGCACCTGCAAAATGGTGTTGCCTTCGGCAATGAAACGCACGAAGTTTGAAACTTCCGCGACATTACTATTGTCCACTGCCAATCGATAGCGCGACAATGCCGGAAGGTGCGTCACAGTTACAACCTGATTGGCCTCAAATCTGCGTACGGCTGCGCCACTCTCATCTTCGGCGCGGAAGCCGCCATTCCCGGAAATCCGCAGGCTTGGCTCGGTGGTAGAGTAGATGCCCACTCGGATGATCATGCCGTCCTCGCCACTCGCCACTGGCACCACAGGCTGGGCAGTAGGCACTGGCGTCGGTGTAGGCAGTGGTCCCTGCACGAAAAGCGCCTGGCGGGTAGTTGCGGAAGCATCGCGCAACGCCGACCAGCCGCGGTCTTCCTGCCATAGGTCCCATTGCAGCGTATAGTTGCCTTCCCGAGAAGGAGTGCTCAGAGAAACCTGCAGCGAGGCCACGCTTCCAGCTAGCACGAGAGAGGGAAGTGATGCTCGTGGACCCTCTAGGACAGAAGTCCCTGTGGCATCAAGCCAGCGATACCCAACGCTGACGGCTTTGGGTCCCTGTCCCCACCAGCGTCCGATGCCTACGTTCTGCACCGCAACCTGTGCGGTAACCGTCTGATTTGTCATCAGCGTATCAGGCAGTCCTGACACCCAGAATTGCCCCCGCGGCCCAACCCTCTCCGCCAGTTCCTCACCGAGTAGCCCAAGAGTAATCTGGTAAATCTCCGGCAACTGTGGATGGTATTCGAAGCGAGACCGCTGAAAGTACTGTACGCTTCTACCATCTTCTTGGATCACCTCGGAGACGGGATAGCCAAAGATGTCCAAGCCCCCGTTCGCGTTGAAAAAGCGCAGAAACGCCCCGCTCACGACATGACCGGTCTCGGGAAAGTACCTCTGATTCGCTGTGTTGGAAAGCGGTGTTGCCTTGGGAAAGTTGCGGCCGCTGGTCAAGATATCGCCAAGCAGCCCAAGCTGGACTTCGTAACGTGTCCCCGCGTGCTCAGGGTGGTATTCGAAGCGCGCGCGCTGAAAGTACTGGACGGTGAACCCGTTTTCTTGAATCTCCGGTGTGATGGGATAACCGAAGATGTCCAGGCCACCGCGCTGCTCAAAGAATCGCTTGAAGCCGAACGACACCGACATGCCGGTCTCTGGGAAATGGATTGTATGGTCGGTGGCAGACACCGATTGCGGCCAAAATGCAGCAAGAATTGTCAGAACGAGAGTGAGCCCTGCGACTACCCAATAACGGCGCATCGCACTCCGAACAGTGCAGATCATAGAGAAGCAGTCCTCCGGTACGCTAATCTTGGCTGGTTACGCACTCGGCTTGCGCAGCAGCAGACAGACGCCGCCCGCGTGTTCCATCTCATCTTCATTCAAGAACCCGCAAATTCGTGATGGAGTAACGACATTCACCCAACCGAGTAGCAGGCGGGTGAACCATAATTTCGTGGGTGATTGGAGAAGGGTAAACAAGCGCGGCATGCGCACGCCAAAGTACTCTACCTTAACTACATTCAGTCCCGTAGGCCGAATGACTCGTTCATTCAGAGCCGTATCGTCGTAAATGCGCTGGTATTGCTCCTGAGAAGGATCAGGCCCCGGTGGTCGATACGCAAGGCCGAATGGCAATGTGAGGGCCATCAGACCGCCAGGGGCGAGCACGCGCGCCATCTCACGCGAGACCTCGCTATCGCCATTCTCCGGGATGTGTTCAAGCACAGAAACCGAGCAAACCCGATCAAAGCGGCCATCCGCAAACGGCATGGCGCGCGCATCATGCAATTGCGGCGTGATGCTGCGCGCCGCTGCCGGTAATCCCGCGCGGGTCGCCATGGTCGGCAGGTCCATTACCAGTGGGTCCGGATCGAGCGCAACGACTTCTGCTCCCTGGTGTGCCAGTAAGATCGTGAGCGGTGAGCGACTGGCTCCCACATCAAGCAGAGAGTGCCCGGTTACCGGCTGCAGGGCATTCGCGGTCCATGGGTACTCAAGGTAGCGACTGATTGGCAAACCATAGAGATAGCTCAGCGGTCTAAGACGGCCGTGAAATCTATGAAAGTCAAATCGCGTGACTGTCTGCAAGTAGAAAACCTCCTGGGGAGAAACCTGCACGTGAGATGCTTTCTGGGAGAAAGAGCACGTGGTCCGGCGTAAGGTGCCACATGTCGCAGCGCAAAGTTCCTACTCTTAAGGGTACCACGAACGAGTCCCTAAGATATGGAATGGCTGCCTGCAATGGATGCGGCTACAGCGCATCAGAGCGTGCTGCAGCGCAGTCACGCACCATTGCGCTAAACTCCGCGATGGGCAGCGCGCCGCGATTCTCACCGGTACGTATGCGCACGTTTACCGCGCCCGCCTCGATCTCACGGTCTCCCACCACCGCCATATATGGTATCTTCTGGAGCTGGGCATCGCGTATCTTGGCATTCATACGCTCGGAGCGTGTGTCCACTTCAACACGGATATCAGCCTCTGCGAGCGCGGCCGCAACTTCCTGGGCATACTCGTTGTGCCGGTCGGCAATTGGGATGATGACTGTCTGGACGGGCGCCAGCCACACAGGAAAAGCACCGCCATAGTGCTCAAGCAGAATGCCGAAGAAACGTTCGATAGAACCGTAGAGAGCGCGGTGAATCATGAAAGGACGATGCGGAGAACCGTCTTCCCCAATGTACTCCAGCGCAAAGGTCTGCGGCAACCAGAAGTCAAACTGAATCGTGGAAAGCTGCCAGGGGCGGCCCAGCACATCGACAATCTTTATGTCCACTTTTGGCCCATAGAACGCGGCCTCGCCCTCCATGCGCTTGTAGGTAAGGTTGAGTCCGTCCAGCGCCTTTACCAGCCCAGCCTCGGCCAACTCCCAATTCTCCGCCTCACCCGCGTACTTGCTCGTTTCGCCCTGTTCCCACGTGCTCAGCTCCAATTGTAGGTCTTTAAAGCCGTATGTCTCGAGAATCTCCAGGCAGAATTTCAGAACACGCACCAATTCACTGTCCATCTGTTCCGGCCGGCAGAAGAGGTGGGCATCGTCTTGGGTGAAACCGCGTACCCGCAACAGCCCGTGCAACACTCCCGATCGCTCGTAGCGATACACGGTCCCCGTCTCTGTGTAGCGAAGCGGTAGGTCGCGGTAACTGCGCGTGCGGCTCTTATAGACCTGAATGTGAAAAGGACAGTTCATCGGCTTCAGGTAGTACTGTTGTTCGTCAATCTCGACTGGGGCATACATGCTTTCTGCGAACCAATTCAGGTGGCCGCTCGTTTGCCAGAGGTTCGCCTTGCCGATATGCGGCGTATACACGAATTCATAGCCACCTGCACGATGGCTCTCACGCCAATAGTCTTCCATGACACTGCGCACGTGCCCGCCCTTTGCGTGCCAGACCACCAATCCGGGGCCGATGTCATCGGTGAAGCTGAAGAGGTCTAGCTCGCGGCCGAGACGCCGGTGATCGCGTTTCTCAGCTTCCTCAAGGAATTTCAGATACTTTCTGAGATCTTTCTCCGTTTGCCAAGCTGTGCCGTACACCCGCTGGAGTTGCTGGCGGTTCTCATCTCCCCGCCAGTAGGCGCCGGCCGTGCGGAGGAGCCTAAAGGCGCCCACAGCGCCGGTTGACTCTACGTGCGGACCCTCGCACAGATCGATGAAGTCACCGTTCTGGTAGATGCTTACCGTCTCAATCTGCGCCTCCCGCTCCAAGTCTTCGATAAGCTCGACCTTGTATGTTTGGCCCTGCGTTCGAAAGAACTCTTTGGCCTCTTCTACCGGCATGGTTGAATGCGCAAACTGCTGATCTTGGCCGATTATGCGCTGCATGCGCCGGCTCAACTCCTCGATGTCGTCTGGCGTAAGCGTTCGCGGAAGATCGAAATCGTAGTAGAAGCCGTCGTCAATTGCCGGGCCGATCGTAAGTTTGGCCTCGGGTATGTATTCAAGCATCGCCGTCGCCAGCACATGGGCTGCGGAGTGGCGCATTGTGTGCAATCGTTCAGTTGCTTGCTCGTTGCCCGCTGACTTTGTTGGCGGCATGTGAAATTCTCCCGGTCACTCTGTTCGTGGTAACAATTGCATACGTCAAAATAGAAAAAACCTCTCGCTTTAGGCACACGAGAGGCCGTTGATCGCAATCTACAATTACGAATCTAGTTATTCCTGTCCTCCCGTCACCTGCTGCGAGCGTACGTTGGAGCGGTGATGCGGGCAATGCATCGTTGCGGAAGTGCAAAACCACAAAAACGATACACTACCAACTATCTCCTGGAAACGCATGCGCAAGCGCGTAACGATCGGAATCTGTCAAACACACATCAATGCTACCGGAGCCGCTGTTGGCTGTCAACGTAGTCTCTCGGCATTGCAGTGCGCGTGCCAATCGCTTGCCGGAGTGCCGATGCCCTGAGCACAGATGCCTTGCTGTCGGGAAAACAAGCGGCTACAATTGGCGAGCAGAAGGGTTGTGCTGTGATAGATGAAGTAAGCGAGCGCCTGCGATGCAAGTTGATCTAGCTTACGGCCGCACAGGACTCACGGTGACACTGCCGCATGGGTGCGTGGATGTTGTAGAGCCCGTGGATCTTCCGGGAGTTGCGGACCCTCATCAAGCCTTGCGCAACGCGTTGCGCCATCCGATAGGGACTGGGCCGCTTGGCGAATTGGCGGGACCGGAAGACAGCGTTGCAATTGTCTTCTGCGATATCACGCGACCGGCCCCAAATCACCTCATGCTACCCGCAATCCTCGCCGAACTCGCGCACGTGCCCCGCGCCCAGATTGTGCTCATCAACGCGACCGGCATGCATCGTCCCAATACCGAGGCTGAATTGTGTGCCATGCTTGGGGATGACATTGTGGCGAACTACCGCATTGTGAACCACGATTCGACGGATAAGTCCCAGCTACGCTACCTCGGTGACACATCCTCCGGCGGTCCGGTGTGGATCAACTCCCACTACCTTGATGCCTCGGTCAAGATCCTTACCGGCTTCATTGAGCCGCACTTCTTTGCGGGCTTCAGCGGGGGTTCCAAACTCATCCTGCCCGGTATTGCCGGCGCAGAATCAGTCATGCACAACCACAATGCGGAATTGATCGGCCATCCCCGCGCGACCTGGGGCCACCTTGATGACAACCCCATCCATTGTGAGCAGCGAGAGGCGGCCGGTCTCTGCCCACCTGATCTCAGCCTCAACGTGACCATCAATAAACGCAAGGAAATCACGGGCATCTTTGCCGGCGAAATGCTCCAGGCTCACAGTGCAGGGTGTGCTTTCGCCCGGCGCTCTGTTATGCGCCCCGTTGCAGAACCCTACGACATTGTAGTCACGACGAATAGCGGTTATCCGCTCGATCTCAACCTGTACCAAGCCGTGAAGGGTATGTCCGCTGCGTACCAAGTGGTGAAGCAAGGGGGAGCAATCGTTATTGCCGCGGAGTGTGCAGAGGGCATCGGCCACGGCCACTTTGAGGACCTATTGCAGGAAAGGGCAACGCCTTCCGCTCTCCTAGAATTAATCAATAGTCCCGGTTTCTCTCAATTTGATCAGTGGGAAGCGCAGATTCTCGCGCAGATTCTGCTTAAGGCGGAAGTGCATCTCTACGCAGAGACTCTCTCCGATCAAGCCATTCGGGATGCGCATCTACAACCGTGCCGCTCGATTGAGAAAACTGTCGCCGCCTTGCTGGACAGGTATGGGCCGGAGGCCCGCATCTGTGTACTACCCATGGGGCCTCTGACTATTCCCTACATCGCAGAACCGGCCGTGGCGACAGCCTAGATTGTCAGGATTAAGACCTGCGGCTAACGCCGGTATATCCTTCCGATTCGATGGTCGTTGAGGGCGGCGCAAGACGGGCGCCCGGATCCACGTCAAGCGTCATATCGGATACCTGGCCCTGCTGGAAGCGATAGTAACCGCAGGCGCCAATCATCGCGGCGTTATCGGTGCAGAAGGCAAGGTCAGGAATACGTACCGGCACGGGGGCATGGGCAAGGATTTCCTCTCGCAGCAAGCTATTGGCTGCCACGCCGCCGACAACAAGAATCATCTGGACCTTGAATTCTCTTGCCGCCTCCACGGTCTTTGCCACCAAGACATCTGCCACAGACTGCTGGAAACTCGCGGCAACCTGCGCAACATAGAGCGGCACATCCATGTTTACCACCCCCCCAGGAGTTGTAACCAAGGGCTCTGAGAGGTCTTGGTCCCGCATGCGACTCTGCATGTAGCGCAAAACGGCGGTCTTCAATCCACTGAAGCTAAACTCATAGGTGCCTTGCATCCAGGCGCGGGGCAGATCGACCATATTGCGCCTGCCGCGCAAGCCATAGCGCGACAATTGTTCGGCAGCCAACTGTACCGACGGGCCTCCCGGGTAGGGCAGACCCAGAATTCGCCCCACCTTATCGAATGCTTCTCCGGCAGCGTCATCGCGCGTGGCGCCAAGGAGACCATAGTCCCCATGACCGCGCATAAGTACGAGTTCGGTGTGTCCGCCGGAAACTACCAAGGCAAGCAGGGGAAAACGCATCTCGTCATCCGCACGCTCTTGGCGCACTCGCCGCGAGCGAGATAGCCAGGCGGCGTATACATGGCCCTCGAGGTGGTTCACACCAATCAATGGGATGTCAAGCGAAAAGGCAAGAGACTTGGCGAAATTCACACCGACTAAGAGTGCGCCGGCGAGCCCGGGGCCGCGGGTAACCGCTATCCCGTCAAGTTCCTCCCACCCCACGTCTGCCGTAACCAAAGCCTCCGTAACGACCGGCATGATGGCCTTGAGATGCTGCCGCGAGGCGAGTTCCGGCACCACTCCCCCATACTTCTGGTGAATTTCGACTTGCGAGGCGACGATGTTGGAATGGACGTAACGGCCGTCTTCCACGATCGCGGCGGCAGTCTCATCACACGATGTCTCAATCGCGAGCAGAATCGCCAAGGAATCCTCCAGTTTCAGGGTACGTGGTTGTCCAGGTGTGCTTCTGACGAAGAGCTTCTATGCGCTCCTGAAACAAGCTTTGGAATGACTCGAGATTGACGTCCTCACTCCACATCACCAATGCATCCTCTTGGTTGTCGCTGTAGTACCGCGGCCGGATTCCTGTAGAGCGAAACGAGTACTTCTTGTACAGCGTGCGCGCGAGGGAGTTTGAGACGCGAACCTCAAGCGTCACCCAGCGGGCCGCCAGGCCGATAGCGACGTCGATGAGCGCGGTTAGCATCAATTCGCCGATGTTCTGGCCGCGTACGTCCGGTCGCGACGCAATTGTCGTGATGTGCGCCTCATCCACCATGAGCCAGAGGCCACCGTATGCGACCAGGGTCGGTCTACCAAAGCGCCAGTCCGGTTCGACATCCACTGAAGGAAGCAGAGAAAAGGGAAACCGTCTCGTGCGCATTCTCTCGGACAGCGACTCGTGGTTACTACTCTCACAATCCGTAGTTGCATCCAAATCGCGAATGACAAAGTAGCGGGCTAATCTGTTCTCGACTATCTCGCGACGATACGCGTTGCGCGGCCATGGCAAGCTGAATGATGCTTCTTCGATACTGCGCACCTCTGCAACGTCCTCCAATTGCATTGGCTCAATCCGCAGATTCATAGGATGGGGCTCTGGACGCCCATCGGTAATTGTCATCGGTTGTTCCATCACGCCGCCCTACAAACTATTTCAAGCATGCGATGCAACCTGCAATTTAACCCGCTGCAGACTGTTTTGCACAATTCGCCGCAGCGGTCCAATCCCGTCTCTTTCAGCCTTATGTCGAGTAACAATTTAGGTGAAAGCTATGGGATGCCATTGCTTCCACCTTAGTCACGAATCAAGTGCCTTGGCCCATTCGCCATGCCCGCGATGTTTTCCAATTCACCGGCTACGGCGTGGGCTCACCGATCATCGGGTTCAACCGATGGAGCGGGACTTTGGCTGCCGGTCTTCGCAAGTAGTCCGGTTCCGCTGTCAGCGGATCAACTGTATAGCCCTTAGCTAGGTGATCGGCGCCAAGAACGGCTACTGATCCCGCCCGCCTGCTACTAAAGAAGCCGGATGGAAAGGCTAATAGTTTCTCATCAACAGATTCTTGGAGCAGCTCTTTGTGTTCTGCAGATATGTCTCCGCAAATGATGGTTCGTTTTACGATTCTCTTGCTGACATCGGAGACATTCATGATGGCGTAGTCTTCCAAACGACGCCAATTCCTGGCAACGGAACGGTACCAGCCAACGTAATACTCACCACGTCCGGCTTCCAGCAGAGCGCACACGTGCCTATTTGACGAAAGCAAGTGCGGATAAGCAATGGCGTCCAACGTGGGTACCGCTATCAGCGGCACACCCAGCGTGAGACAGAACCCCTTTGCCGTTGCCATGCCGACGCGCAGGCCGGAAAACGATCCGGGACCCGAAACAACAGCCACCGCGCTGATGGGGATCTTGCTCGGGGCAACCGTAGGAAAGTCCTGCCGCGGCGCGGCTGAAGACCCATGCGGACTGGACACCGGAGTTGTTGGAGCCTGACCGCTCTCGGCAATCTTGGCCCACAGTTGGTGAATGCTCTCCATGAGCTGCTCGGTAGCATGGTACCCCGCAACCCAATTGACCTCTCCCAAGAGGCGTTCGTTTGCATAGAACGCAACTCCGAGTTGTCGAGTAGACGTGTCAATTGCCAAAAGCATATTGAGTGCTCAGATCTCGCAAATCAGAAACCAAACGCCAGCCTGCGATATTCATGTAGAATCTTTAGAAACCTCTCGCCCTCGGACTCGAAGTGCAGCGTTCGCTTTGTATCCGTCATGATTTCAATAGATACCATGAGCCATGATTCCGGCAAGAAGTCGCGAACTTTGCGGGCCCATTCGATGACGCAGACTCCGCCGCCTTCGAGATACTCTTCTAGGCCGAGACCCCAAAGGGATTCGTTTGAGCCGATGCGGTAGAGATCGATGTGGTAGAGAGGAATTCGTCCTGACTGATACTCCTTGATGAGCGTATACGATGGACTCGTGACCTGCTCTCGCACCTCCAAGCCAAGGGCAACGCCCTGCGCGAACACGGTCTTTCCCGATCCCATCGTGCCTTCAAGTAAGACAACGCACCCTGGAGAAACCAAAGTGCCTAGCCGCAACCCAAGACGTTGTGTTTGGGCTTCGCTGTGACTAATGCAATCGAGCTTCTGTTCCACACTCTTACTTGTAGACAAATGTGTCCTTTCAACCGCCCGACGTAGGGGCCGAAGCAGTGCCAAAGTGGTCAAAGCCCTCGTAGGAACCGGATACCACTCTTCCATCCACATCGCGCACAAACACAGCTCCGCCGGGGCCGGGAGCAATCGTACCGATTGCTGTGCAGCGCACCGGCGAATTGGTAGAAAGCCAAGCTTTCACCTTACTCATTACTGCTGGCGGTGCGGTAAAGAGCAGTTCAAAGTCTTCTCCACCGCCGATGGCATGCTCGCGGAACGATTCGCCAAAGACCGTCCCGAGACTTGCATCGATAGGGATGCTGCTGAGCTTGAGTTCCGCGGCCACATCGCTCGCGAGGCAGAGTTTCTTCAAGTCAGCGGTCAGGCCGTCGCTAACATCCATGCCGCATCGTACTCCCAATTCAACTAGCGCCCGGCCTTCGCGCAGGCGGGGCGCTGGCCGCCGTTGCGCAGCCATGAATCGCGTTGCATGTGGCGTCTCTCCGGTGTCGCCTCGTTCGAGAAGCGCAAGTCCTGCCGCCGCGCTTCCCAAGACTCCTGTGACCGCGATTTGATCGCCAACTTGGGCCGCGTTACGCTTCAGAACTCGTTCTGGGCTCTCCACCTCACCAATCACTGCCACGTTGGCCACCACTTGCGCGCTCGCAGAGAGGTCGCCGCCTAATATTGGAGTATCTGTCTCTTCAGCCAAGAGGGACATCCCCCTATAGAACGCCGCGACAGCGGCTGTCTCACACGTGGCAGGCAGGCACAACGTGACAAACGCCCCGCGGGGCGTACCGCCCATTGCAGCAACGTCGCTGAGGTTTACTGCGAGTGCCTTCCAACCGATATCCTCCCAACTGAACGTATTCAGCCGAAAGTCAACGTCTTCGACAACCGCATCTGTCGTGGCAATCAGCCAGCCGCTCCCTTGTTGCCACAGCGCCGCATCATCTCTAAAGTCCAGCGCCAAGTTTGACGACGTGTAGACTGTCTTCGCGATCCGGCTAATTAGTCCAAACTCGCCAATATCTCCAAGCGTTTCGGCCATCGTACCTCACTACCCGTACAACCGATTTCAGAATAGCAGGCGCGCCATGCCTGGGCAACTTGCATGCCGCTGCCAAGCGTCTTGCCGTAGACATTTGATGCCACCGACGCTCCCGTTCCAAAGACCGCATCCCCTTGCCAGTCAAGGCAACTCAGTCTCGGGGTCAACGCACGGCGCCTCAGCCCGTCACCTTATGCTACCATGCCCTCAGTTTGGCTTTAGCGGCGCTGAATGCGCCATCTTGAACTACTGCGGGAAATTGATGAAATTGGTGGCTGATGGAGCATTAGAACGCGATGAATTAGGGGGGGGTCTCGTTCTTTTGGAGTTTTCCATTGATCAGCCGTGAACCGTGCTGCGTCCTGCAAGAACCGAGCCAACCGTAAGAGTGTCAGCCTTGCATAGGTTGGGGACTGGCAGCGGGCGAGGGGTTCCGCAGTCAGTTATTCCGGGCATACCCGATTCCCATGTGGGCATGCTCAAGCCGAAAAAGCCCCTCGGGCTGATGTGAATTCTAAGTAGAGGAAGAATCTCGCACATGTCACAGACGTTGAAAGACCGACTTCGAGATGAGGTCACTTGTCTTGCCGGAAAGCATGGGCCTTCAGGCCGGGAACAAGCCGTTATCGCCGCATTGGCCGAGCGCTTAGGTCCAATACCCTCGTCGGTTCGCATAGATCGCATGGGGAATTTATTCGCTGACTGCGGCGGCCCTGCGGACGCGCCCATGGTGCTATTGGACGCTCATGCGGATGAAATCGGCTGTTTGGTGCGGAGCATCGAACCCGACGGCTTCCTACGCATCTTCAAAGTTGGTGGAATTCTCGACAGTTTGCTGGTTGGGCGCAAAGTCTCAGTTAACGGTTTACGTGGTGTGATCGGGGTAAAGGCCGGACACCTGCAGTCGCCGGAAGAGCAACGCACAGTGTTGCCCGTGAAGGACCTCTACGTTGATCTTGGGTTGTCCTCGGCTGCTGAAGTGAGAGCGGCGGGGGTAGCCGTCGGCGATCCGGTTACGTACGTGAGCGAGGTTGAGCCTATGGCAGACCCGAATCGACTTTGCGGCAAGGCCATCGACGACCGGGCTGGCTGTGCAATTCTGCTCGAAGCAATAAGACAGCTTGTGAGTAAGCCTCTGCCGGTGCGCCTCGTAGCGCAATTCACGGTGCAGGAAGAAACAGGGCTCCACGGCGCCGGACCCGCTGCCTTCAATTATGCGCCTCACCTGGCTATTGCCATCGACACCGTGCCCAGCGGTGACACCCCTGACGTAAAGTTTCACACCGAGTTGCCCATTGCCCTGGGGAAAGGACCGGTACTCCAGGCGGCAAGCAGCAGTTCCTACGGCGGTATGATTACGCCCAAGGCGGTGTTGGCCTTTGCTGTGCGCACGGCTTCGCAGCTTGGCATTCCCTACCAGGAGGCCATCTTGGAAGGCGGGAGTACCAACGCAACTGCGATCCACTATTCTCGCAGCGGCATTCCGGCCATTGCCGTCACCATCCCGCGCCGCTATTCCCATTCTCCGATAGAGGTCGTTGATCTCGACGACGTCACCGCCACACTGCAGCTCGTTGTCGCAATGGTGCAGCAGGCACCGGGTGAGGACTTTGCTTTCCTCGCCGGCTAGCCTTGGGCAGGCTAGTCTTGGCTAGAAGAATTGCTCGTCTCGGCAGGTGCGAGAGAAATCCCACGCCAAAAGTGGTTGACCGGACTATGCCCGGCTCCAATCGAATAGGAGTTCCGGAGAGCGCCGGTAAGGTACTCTTTTGCCTGCCTTACGGCATCGGGCAAGGTCGCGCCGCGGGCGAGGTACGCTGTGATGGCTGAAGCCAGCGTGCAGCCTGTGCCATGATCGTTTTGCGTATTTACGCGTTCTTCCTCAAATGCGTAGAAGCCCTCACCATCGAAGAAGACATCGCGGGCGGAGCCGGCAGCGTGCCCGCCTTTGATTAGCGCAGATTGGCAACCAAAGCCAACAATATCCCGTGCCGCCTGGCGCATATCAGCGTCTCCACGCACCCTTCTGCCGATGAGCCTCTCTACTTCAGGAAGGTTGGGCGTCACAACGGTTGCCAGGGGAAACAGTACATCCCGGTAGGCAGCCACGGCGGAGTCATCAACAAGGGGATCGCCGCTTTTTGCGGACATGACCGGATCAACGACGAGCGCCTGCGGCACATCAGATCTCATTGATGCCGCGACCACGGCAATAATTTCAGCATTGGCCAACATGCCGGTTTTGATTGCAGCCGCGCCAATGTCCGAACGCACAGACTTGATTTGCGCTGCTACTAGGTCTGAAGGCAGCGCCAACCAGTCCTGTACGCCGCGGGTATTTTGGGCGGTGACCGCTGTGACAACCGTACTACCGTATAAGCCGAGCGCACAGAACGTCTTCAAGTCTGCCTGCAAGCCGGCGCCGGCGCCGGAGTCCGATCCCGCAATTGTCAGGACACGTTTCACCATTGCTTCCTCCGCACCATCGCGCAGTCTTGGGCGACCACTGTAAGTCCATGTGCTTGGGCCGTGGTGATGGCTGCGGCAGACTCTGAGCCCGGCTGCATCCAAATGTGCTCGATGCCGAGCTCGATGCACGCCGTGACGATCTGTTCAGTCACCGGTGGCGGCACAACCGTGGCAACTACTTGAGGTATTTCAGGCAAGTCCGCCAGCGTGGGATACACCCTCTGTCCCGCCACGACTCCTCCTTTCGGATTAACCGCCCTCACGTGATAGCCCGAGCCATGCAGGGCAAGAAAGACGCGATGACCGTACTTCCGGGTGTCCTGAGAGACACCTACCACTGCCCACGAGCGCAACGCAATTAGCTGCGCTACCCGATCTTCATGGTCCACTGCAGTTCGCACGCACATGTCTCCGTGTCTCGCTGCCTTGACCGGACGCCATAACCCCTTTTCCGTCCTTGGGAGCGAACTTCAAAAGAGACTAGCCGGTCGATCACAAATGTCACCAAGGTCCTCTAGAGAGCCCGCGTGATTCAAGAATTCTGGAGCTTGCGGTCCAACGACATCGGCAGGACAAAGTGGTGGTAGCCCCTCAAGTCTCCAGCTATCAGGAAATAACTCAGAGTCTCCCAGTGTGTGCACTGAATTCTGCTCAGCGCACATCCTCACGAAACTTCTCGATGCGGGACAACTGGCACGTCAACCACATGTCCTTGGGCATAATGGGGTGCGCGAACGCCGTAATTACAGTCTCTCCCGAAGCCTCCAAGCGGTCGAGCAGGCTCGTATACTCCAGCTCAAGAAACGATATTGAGAGCTGCGCCCTTGGCAACGTTGCCAGCCTTGCTTGCAGCAGCACGATATTAGACTCAACAACGTCGAAAGGTTCGTAGATGTGTCCGTAAGCAAGAGAAGGATCGTTGATCAGGCGCTGAGTAGTCCGCCGGGGAATTGACCGCAACGAGCATTCCTTTTCTCAATTGGCTCCGAACAAGACATGGGCTCAATGCCGGGGCATTCCCCATCTTTCCGTGTTGCCACTGTCGTTTCGTTGACACTTGGTCGGCTCCAGTATACTATGGGTCTCACAGGCCGCCAAGGTAAATTGGCGGCAGTGTATTATTGTGTGTAATCCATGTCAATTTGCGTCGGTGGAGCGCGTATAGTGAAAGTTTCGTGTCTACAGGAAAACCTAGCCAAAGGCCTCGCGATAGTTGGCCGGGCGGTCGCCACACGCAGCCCCTTGCCAGTCCTCAGCAATGTTCTGCTTGCCACGGACCAAGGGCGTCTAAAGCTCTCTGCGATGAATCAGGAGATTGGGATAGTTCATTGGATAGGATGCAAAGTTGAGAGTGAAGGCGAAGTTACCGTCCTCGCGCGGCTTCTCGGTGAATTCGTCGGCTCTCTGCCGAATGAACGAGTGGATCTAAACTTAGACAAAGAAGACCTCACTCTCCACCTCAATTGCGGCCGATACCAGGCAAACGTCAAGGGAATTGCAGCGGAGGAGTTTCCCCCAATCCCTCTAGGGGAGGGCGATCCGACGCTTGTAATCGATGCCGCACTGTTGCGGGAAAGCATCGAGCAAGTAGCCATGGCGGCGGCCAGCGATGATCCCCGTCAGTATCTACAAGGGGTGGCAGTGATCATCGAAGCGGAAAAGGTCGTGCTCGTGGCCTCAGACGGCTTTCGCATGGCAGTGCGCACCCTTGCCGTCGAAAGCGGCGCGAGCGAGAAGACTGAGTTCATTGTGCCCGCGCGCAGCCTGACGGAACTCTCCCGCATTCTGGGCGACAGCGAGCATCCAGTTGAGATCCGCCTTACGCAGAACCGCAACCAGGTCATCTTCAGCACCGGTGACGTTCACTTGGTCTCGCGTCTTATTGAAGGGACTTTCCCCAATTACACGCAGATGGTTCCTGCCGATTTCCAAACGGAGATCCAGGTCTCCACGGTTGATCTTATGCAGTCCACACGGATGGCATCGTTTTTTGCGCGGGATGGGGCAAACGTAATCAAGCTGGAGGCTACGCCTGAGGACGAGAAAGGTACGGTTACGATTACGGCCACAGCCACTGAGCTTGGCGACAATCGCTCCGACCTCGAGGCCCACGTTGAAGGGGAGGAGACGCTCATTGCGTTCAATGCCCGCTACTTGCTTGATTGCATCAACGCCATCAATTCACCAGAAATTAGAATTGAACTTGCGGGATCAACCAGCCCAGGCGTGATTCGCCCCACCGACGACACAGACTATGTACATGTGATCATGCCCATGCACACGGTTCGCTAAGAATGCGCACAGAGCTTGAGCGGAGCCCCCTCGTTCAGGATGACACGCTTCCAGTTTCGGAGCGAGGTAACCTCATTCGCACGGCCGTTTGCCAGTACGCTCCGGCACTCGGCGACTTGCCCGCCAACGTAGACAAAGGGGCGCGGGCGATTCGCGAGGCGGCTGATTACGGCGCCGACTTGATCGTGCTTCCCGAAATGGCGAATAGCGGTTACGTTGTGCACTCAAGCGATGAGGCGCGCTCGCTTGCAGAGCGACCGGAAGACAGCCCGGCAATAGCAAGTTGGCAGCAACTCGCGCAGGAGTATAGTGCCTATGTTGTCGCAGGCTTTGGCGAAAAGGTCAGCGACACGGAGCTCTATAACTCAGCCCTTGTCCTTGGTCCCTCCGGCTTACTTGGCACCTACCGCAAGACACATCTTTTCTATGAAGAGAAGCTCTATTACAGGCCTGGAGACTTAGGGTTTCCTGTGTTTGAGTTGCCGTTTGGCCGCATTGGCATACTCATCTGCTACGACTTACGCTTTCCGGAGGCAAGCCGCATCCTGGCGCTCAAGGGCGCTGACGTGATTTGCGTTCCGACCAATTGGGTGAGCATGATGACCCCGGACCGACTCTGGGATGCGCAAGGGTACTGCCAGGCGAACTATGTCGCTCTGGCCAACGCCGCGATGAATCAAGTGTTCATGGCGTGCGCTGACCGCGTGGGTGAAGAGCGCGGCGTCCAGTTTCTTGGCTGCAGTCTCATCATCGATCCCGCGGGAACCCCACTGGCCGGCCCTGCAAGCAAAGACGGCGAAGAAGTGCTCGTCGCTGAAATGAACCTCTCCTCCGCCCGCAGAGCCAAACACCGCAACGACCTAAACCACACCTGGCTCGACCGAAGAACGGACCTCTATAGCCCGTCGCTTGGGTATGGGTGTGATTCTTGACTCGGTTGATCTCTCTTGGAAGAGCTCAGAGCGAGCAAGTTAGCTACTGCGTGGAAGAGTTTGATAAACCCAGGTTTTACAAATGCGCTTGGTGGGCCATCTGGCCAATCTACTTTCCTCAGGATCGGATGGCTCGAGAGAAGGCAGCGAGGAGGCGCAGAGGGCTGACTCCGATTGAGCACGCCGAAACTTCCCACGGCACGGCCCTAAGAGAAAGTGTCGATCTGGGTCAAAAGGGGCACTCGCACACTGGCTATTGTTACGAGACTGATTGTGCAATGAATGTGCGCCCAGTAACCGGTAGGAGCCGATTTACGTGGTCTGGGCAGACGGCACAGGAAGCGTGCCAATCCAGGAAGTAACAGACATTCAGAATCATAGAACAGAGTATGGCCTTACTCTATTCTGCTTGATTGTGGTTTTGTTTCTTGCCTCCTGCGGCAACGGCGACGATGGTAGTGAGGCGGATCCGACCCCAGTTTCTTCTCCGACTAGTACAGATGCATCGCGCGCATCTGAAGAAGAATTCTTGTCCTGCTTTGTCGACATCCGTCCAGCGAGAGAAGTGGCCCCAACCGCTTCGCCAACCCCAGAGGTCGTCGAGATTCAAGCCCTGGAAAGACCTTACCGCATCGTCCCAAAAAACATAGTGCTTTACAGGAATCGAGCCTATCAGTTCGTAATTTCCGCAGGCAATGAATGGCATCTTCTGGCGTCAGACATCTGGCAGGAAGACCTTCTCTTGCCGCCTGGCGGCCAACATACCATGTTATTGCAGCCCGATCGACTTGGCATATTTCCAATTCTAGATAACCGCCACATTCGCGAGAGCGAAGTTCGGAGTACCATTACGGTAATCCCAGAGGGAGTGTCAGAGCTATCGGGACATCCGCTGTGCGCTGAGTTTCAGATTAGTTCACCACATTCTGATGCCAGGCTGAGCACACCGTTCATAGTGCAAGGCGTTGTTGGCAACGTAACGCTTCAGCATAGCCCGGAGACCATGTTTGTAGTGCGCGTTGAGGCTTGGAGCAATGGAGAGTTGGTGGGTGTCACCAGCAGAGAAGAATTCATGCGCCGTGGCCCTTACAGTGACTTCCTCCTATCCGTCCCAACCTTGCCGCCTGGCTCACATTCCCTGATCCTCAGGGCCTACTTGCAGAGCGGTATGGTCGCTGCTACGTCAATACTCCCCATAAATGTGCTCGGCGATGCTTCGGCCGGGGGGTTTATCCCAGGCTATCGCGGCAGCATCGACTTGCCCAATAGAGACGCTTCATATAGCTTGCCAGTTACCATTCAAGGGTGGGTCGTTAATCCGCGGAGCAAGATCGGCACCGGAGTGGGCTCTGTCGAAATCTGGAACGGTCCGCGAGAGAACGGCACCTTTCTCACGGAGGCTAGTTACGGATTGTACCGCCCTGATGTCGCTGAATCATTCGGCGACCTTCGCTTCGCCTCCAGCGGGTTCCTTGCCCGGCTTACCGACCTCCCTGTGGGCACAATAGACCTTCGCGTCTATGTCCGTGACCGGCAAAGTGGAGAGTACCTGGCGCCGCGCCTGCTTGAGTCAGAGTTAGCGCGACCAATTGCACTCGCGGAAGGCAAGGTCACGGACGCTGCCTGGCCGGTTGCCTTAGCCGCTGCGCCGGACGGCAAGCTCTTCTACGCTGAACTCCTCACCGGAAACATCCGCATCGTGCGAGACGGGCAACTCTTGCATTCGCCATTTGCTACGCTTAATGATGTCTCAACTCACGCAGAATCCGGTCTCTTGGGTCTTGCCCTTCACCCGAACTATCCTCAAGACCCTTTCATCTACGCCATGTATGTCGTGAATGATCCCACAACAGGATTGCCCAGTGGACAACGCGTCGTGCGCTTTCGCGATGTTGATGGTACCGGGGAAGATCGAACGGTAATCGTGGATAATTTGCCCGCTACCACGGGAACAACCCACAATGGCGGGCGCATTGCCTTCGGCCCTGACGGCAAGCTCTATCTTTCAATTGGGGACACAAACGTCATGGAACTCGCCCAAGACCACACCAATCCCGCGGGGTCTATCCTGCGGTTCAATCCTGATGGCTCCATTCCCGACGATAATCCTTTCCCAGGTTATCCAGTCTACGCGGTCGGTCTACGCAATGTCTTCGGCCTCGCCTTTCAGCCCGACACAGGCAATTTGTACGCCACGGACAACGGTCCGGGAGGCTTCGATGAGCTAAACAAGATCGAAGCCGGCGAAAACTACGGCTGGCCCGGTCAAATGGGCAAAGCGAATGTCAGAGACTATACCGACCCCATCGCTGTCTACGGCAATTGGCCCGAACGACCAATCGGGCCGACCGGCGCCACCTTTGCAGCCGAGCATCCCAATCTCTTGCTCTTCTGCGCTTACCATGACTTCTACCTGCGTGCAGTTCATTTGAGTGGCGCTGACTATGATTCCGCGGAAGATACCACAGTGCTGTCCACCAACTGTGCGCTCGACGTCACTTACAGTACTGACGGATGGCTTTACTACAGCACAATCTCCGCAATCTACCGCGCGCGGCTGGACGATCTCCTACGTTTACACGAAAATGAAACGACGCAGTGAGAATTAGCCAGCATGAGTCTCAGCGCTTCTTCTGCAAAAGAACCAATTCATTGACTGTTAGAGAGAGAAAGACTGAGGGTTACGTCAGTCTAGGGTTCGATTGCATAGCCAGTTGTCAGGTCTTGCAAGAGTGGTACCTCAAACTCAAATTCTAGGACTTTCACGACAAGACCCATCTGAAATGCGGCGTGGTAATTAAAGCTTGATCGCAGTCCATTGAGAGAATTTTGAGGAACGAAGAGTTCGTGATTGCAAGTGAGCGAAGGAAGTCTAATGCCGTGCCCGGTGCGCAAGGCCATAGCCCTCTGCGTGGCCCGATGAGCAAACTGATCTATTTCTTCGCACTCTTGGTTGGACTCGCACTCCTAGTTTCCTGCGGCAATGGCGACGATGCAACACCAGCACCAGCAGAATCCACTCTGCCGGAGGTTGGCGCACCCACGTCGACCCAGCCCATTCAACCGGATCTGCCCTGTTTCTTTAGTCCTAGAGTTGAGGCCCCGGTTGAACCGGTTGCTAGCCCCACACCCCAGACAATATTCATCCAGTTTCTAGAACATCCCTACCGAGTTGAGCCAAACGATGTCGTGCTGGAACAGGACACCCAATATCGGCTGATCGTACAAGCAGGCAATGCGACGCATGGTTTTAGAGTGCTTCCCCTGGGGCTGGACTATGAGATACCACCCGGCGGTCAGATAGATGTCTTGGTAAAACCGCTCGAGCCAGGGATATTCCCCATCGTGAATTGGCGCCGCATGCCGGAGAGCGAGTTGGTCAGCACAATTACTGTCGTTCCGAAGGGAGTTGCAGCCGCAACATGGAACTCACTGTGCGGCTACATACAGGTTCATTCCCCGCCACCTAACGCTGAATTGGGCGCCCCATTTGCCATCGAGGGTTCAGTTGCACGGGCAAGCGGCACCAGTTTGCACATTGCCCGCGTGGAGGCGTGGAGCGATGGACAGCAGGTGGGGGTAGTGACGAGAGAGCAGTTCGTTAAGAGTTACATTGCGCACAGCGATTTCCGCGCCCGCGCCGCAGGCAGCAGCTTCTTTCTCGCCATTCCAGATCTAGCTCCCGGAGCGCATACTCTGCTTCTCAAGGCTTACTTGCAGAATGGGACCCTCACCGCCACGACAATTGTCCCACTAAACGTCCTACCAAGTGATTCAAGTGGCGCCCTTTTACCGGGCTATCGCGGCAACATCGACCTGCCGCTAGAGAACGAGCTTCTCAGCCTCCCCGTCACCGTCCAGGGCTGGGCAGTAGTCCCCGGCAGCAAACTGGGTACGGGCGTTGGTGCAGTAGAGATTTGGAACGGCCCCCGCGAAACGGGTCAGTTCCTCACCGAAGCTGCATACGGTCTCTATCGATCCGATGTTGCCGAAGAATTCGGCGAGCCCTCACTTGCCAGCAGTGGTTTTATCGCGCAGCTAGACAACCTTCCCGCCGGAGAAGTCACTCTTCACTTCTATGTCCGTGATCGTGAGACCGGCGACTATGTGTCGCCGCGTTTCCGGCAGCCAGAACTTACCCAGACGTTTTCACTTGCAGAGGGCAAAGTCACCGATGCGGAATGGCCGGTGGCCTTGGCGGCTGCGCCGGACGGCAGACTCTTCTTTGCTGAATTGCTTACGGGAAGAATCATGGTTTTGCAGGACGGTCAGGTGCTGCCGAAGCCCTTCGCTACGCTCGAAGACGTAACGTATCATCGAGAAACCGGTCTCCTCGGCCTTGCGCTCCATCCGAATTATCCACAGGAGCCTTATCTCTACGCCATGTATGTAGTGCGGGACGCGGAAACCGACCTTCCTCGCATGCAGCGTGTCGTCCGTTTCCGCGATGTCGGCAATGTTGGGCAAGACTATACCGTGATACTTGATGATCTTCCTTTTGCAATAGAAGGATTCCATAATGGAGGGCGCATCGCCTTCGGAAACGATGGCAAGTTGTATCTTTCGATAGGCGACATTTGGATTAAAGAGCTTTCCCAGGATCCCTCGCAATTGCCGGGCTCCATCCTCAGGTACAATCTTGACGGTTCGATTCCCAATGACAATCCCGATCCCTCCTCGCCTGTGTATGCAATTGGTTTTCGTAACGTCTTTGGCCTGGCTGTGCAGCCCAACACCGGATTCCTATTCGCCACTGAAAATGGCCCGGCCGGTTTTGACGAGGTGAATAAGGTTGAAGCCGGGCAAAACTATGGCTGGCCGCTCCACATGGGCGTGACTCAAGCGGAGGGATTCATCGATCCGATTGCTGTTTTCGGCAACTGGCCCGAATTGCCCACCGCGCCGACGGGTGCGACGTTTACTACGGAGCAACCAGATCTCTTGCTGTTGTGCGGCTTTACCGACTTCTTCTTGCGCGGAGTGCGTTTGAGTGCGCCTGACTATGAATCTGTTGACAACAAGCTGGTTCTGTCGACCAACTGCGCGCTCGACGTGACATACAGCAATGACGGGTGGCTTTACTACAGCACGCCATCCGCAATCTACCGCGCACGGTTGGACGACCTCCTGTACTTGCACGAAAAAAGTGCCGAGTGAATCGAGGCTGGTGCCAAAACACCAACCAATTGAGAGTGATTGGTGTTTTGGCTTGGCTCCCAATCTGATTGGGCACTTAGGATTTCCGCCAGCACGTGTGTCAAAGAATCAAGTACGCTGCAGAGAGCAAGCTGACATCTATAGCAGAAAAGATTCTAGTACGAGGTGAGCGAGATTTCCGGACCCTAGACTATGAAGCTATGCCACGCGAGCTCTGCATTCCTAACGATGAAAAGGCTCAGAACTACGTGCCTAGTGCAGCAAGTAAAGATGAGGAATTAACGTAACTTGGAGCGCAAACAAGGCGAGATGATTCCTCGCAGAGTCCGGCAGAAGGCTTTCCTCTTTCTAGTCTTAACCATAGGCATCGCACTCTTGGTGTCGTGTGGGAATGGGGAAGAACAGTCCGATGAGGTCTCGAGCGAAACTTCATCGCGAACGCCAATTGCATCTTCCAACGAAACGCTCGCACCAGGTCTGCCATGGCTACCGTGTCATACGCACATTAGCGTTGAGCGAGACACTGCCAATCCGACAGTCCCTACTCCCGAGGTCATCAACATCCAGATGCTCGAGCGTCCCTACCGCATCGAGCCAAACGACATTGTGTTAGAATAGAATCGACCATACCGGTTTGTAGTTGAAACTGGGGACGAATGGCATTCTCTCAGAGTCTATGAACTGTTCGAGGACGACCTAGACCTTAACATACCTCCCAATGGACGAGCTGAGGTGCTAGTTTTGCCCAAGCGGCCCGGTGTGATAGTCATCAGCGATGCGCGTTACATAGTGGAGACTCCCTTCTATAGCACAATTACTATAATTCCGGAAGGCATGACAGCCTCTTCGTGGCAACCATCCTGTGGCAGGCTCTCAGTCTCCTCGCCCCCAGCCGGCGCCAGTGTGAGCACCACGTTCGCCCTTGAAGGATCGGTAGAAAAGCCCAGCGACACTGACCTCAAAATCGCTCGTATAGATGCATGGATTGACGGGGTGCAAATCGGTTCAACAACACGGGTACATTCCTCACCACGGGACCTACAGAGCGAGTTTGTCCTCAGCATCCAGGATGCGCCTGCCGGAGCCCATACTCTGCTTCTTTTGGCATACTTCCAAAATAACTCGCTTGCCGCTACGGCCACCATACCTCTGGATTTCCTGCCCAATACACCACACCGATCACTACTCCCGGGGTATCTCGGAACCATCGACTTGCCTGCCGAGAGCGACCTGCTTAGCCTACCTGTAACCGTACAAGGCTGGGTCGTCATTCCCGGTAGTGATATAAGGGACCGGCGTCGGTTCCGTTGAAATCTGGAACGGCCCGCGAGAGACCGGGAAGTTTCTTACGGAAGCAACCTACGGCGCCTATCGGCCTGATATCGCGCAGGCATTCGATCACCCGCCATTCACGAGTAGTGGCTTCTTTGCTCACGTCTCCGATCTCCCTGTCGGCCAAGTTGACCTCCACGTCTATGTCCGGGACGGTCAGTCCGGCGACTACGTATCACCGCGCTTTCGGCAGCCGGCACTTACACGCCGCATCGCTACGGCAGAAGGCAAAGTAATAGATGCAGCATGGCCGGTGGCTTTGGCGGCAGCGCCGGATGGCAGGATCTTCTTTGCTGAGTTGCTTACCGGCAATATCCGCATCCTGGAGAATGGGCTACCGCTGCCTAATCCATTTGCCACTCTCGAGGACGTCTCGAACTACTGGGAATCGGGTCTTACGGGCCTCGCTCTTCACCCGGACTTCGCGCAACAGCCATACGTATTTGCCATGTACGTGGTTGACAATCCGGACACTGGGCTTCCGCTGATGCAGCGTGTAGTGCGGTTCCGTGATGAAAACAACATTGGGCAAGATTACTCCGTAGTAATTGATAACCTACCTGCGACAACGACAAATCGGCACAATGGCGGCCGCATTGAGTTTGGCCCGGATGGCAAACTATACATCTCAATTGGGGATATTGATGTGCCTGATCTCGCCCAAGACCCTACACACTACGCAGGCTCTATTCTCCGATTCAATCCCGATGGCAGCATTCCTGCTGACAATCCAATTCCCGGCTCAGCCGTCTATGCCATGGGCTTTCGCAATGTCTTTGGTGTCGCATTCCAACCTGAAACCGGGTCCCTGTATGCTTCTGAGAACGGGCCGGGAGGATTTGACGAGATAAACAAAATTGATGCTGGCAAAAACTACGGGTGGCCGGATTACATGGGCGTCACGAGAGATGAAGGCATTGTGGATCCAATCGCTGTCTTTGGCACATGGCCGCAGCCGGCCTACGCTCCTACAGGCGTGGGCTTTGCTCCGGCGCGCAAGGACCTCCTCTTGCTCTGTGCCTATCGAGAAGTCGGACTTCATGCACTGCAACTGGGCGGTCCCGCATTTGCTACGGTAGAGAGCGAAATGGTCTTGTCCAAGAACTGCATGCTCGACGTAACCTACAGCAGCGACGGATGGCTTTACTACAGCACGATCTCTGCCATCTACCGCGCGCGGCTGGACGACCTTCTGCGACTTCAAGGCAAAGACACTCAATAAACAGCAACAGCAAGCCGCAGCCCCTGGCACGCCATCGATAAATGGAAGAGTATGTCCCTTGAAGACGTGCTATACGGAGTTACAGGCCATATAAAGCCATCGGCGGAGCGTAGCTCCAAGAGCTTCTTTGTGATCCGAAACCAGGATGAAACTCTTCGTACTACCGACGCGCTAACACTCTTGTCTTGCTGAGGACTTCCCGTCTGAAAGAGCGTTATTGCGGCCAAACTGCGGAAGAACAAAGTTGCAGAATGCGAGAGTCAGTCTCTAACTTTGCGTGGCAGTTGGTGGGCAGGACTGTTTGGGAAGAGCGTCTGACCAATCGCAGCGTGTAGCGGACTCAAAATAAGGCGCTAGTGTTCTGCGGCATGAGATCCTGAACGTTGCTGGCGAAGTTGCGGTCCTGCAATTCTATATTGAAGATAGCGTGCCGATGGACATTTTCTGGCAAAGAGGTGCATCTTGGGCAACTTACTTTCAACTCCAGTAGACGTGTATCAATACCGAAGCGAAGAGCTAGAGGTGTTCGTTTCGTTGCCACATTATGTAACGTACTATCGCATTGAGGCACGCAATTGGAGTATAGGCAAGTGGTCGCCACGCTTTGGCTGAGAATCCCATCCTACCACCGCTGCTTTACAGGAACTCGTGGTCCGAATGGTACCCAATATAGATTGATAGTGTCGCATTTCAGCCAAGTCCTTTTTCACGAGCGACATGGATTCTGGCAGTTCGGAGATTGAGCATTGGAGCAAGCAACACAAGAGCCACGTTGGGTGTCGATGAAATCACTTAGGGGCTTGCTGCGAACGTTGAAATCCTATTTCAAGTGTATCGCCTTTTTCCTCCTCCTGGCTGTGATCGCAAATTGTGGCGACGAAGAAGAGGGCATTCAAGCAACTCCCGTTGCAGTTTCCCCATCGGTAACCCAGCAAGACCCTCTCGCGCCCCTGCTCACATCATTGCCATGCTTCACCGACTACAGAGTTGCGCTCGATTCAAGCCCGACCACAGCCCAATCAACTGAGACTGTGCGCATCCAAATGCTCGAGCGACCTTACCGTATTGTCCCCAACGACATCGTGCTCAGGCTCAATCGACCTTACAGACTTGTCATTCAAGCGAACGACGAGTGGCAGCACTTTGCCTCTCACGTCTTGAGTCAGGACATTCATCTGCCACCATACGGTCAAGCCGAGGTACTTCTTCAACCCCGTGAAGTGGGCGTATTCACAATTGAAAACAACCGAAACCTGTCAGAGAGCGAACTGCAAAGAACAATCACGGTGATACCTGAAGGCATGTTCGCCTCTTCATGGCATCCGTTGTGTGCTGAATTCTCTGTTCACTCACCACATCCGGGATCAACCTTGACCACGCCCCTTGTCATTCAAGGTACATTCAAGGAAGCCATGGCCGTGATTTACGCGTGACGCGCCTTGAAGCCTGGAGCAATGGGCGCCAGGTCGGTCAGTCGACACGAGAGAATTTCATAAACCGAGGCTCGCACAGCGAGTTCTTCCTTACAATCCCTGACTTGCCGCAAGGAGCGCACTCTCTCTTCCTCCGCGCTTTTCATCAGAACGATACACTCGCTGCCACGGCAATTTTGCCCCTGGAGATTCTTCCCGATCCCTCAACCGGCGCCACCTCTACAGGCTATCAAGGTAGCATCGACATTCCAGCCGAAAGAGCCTTACTCGATCTTCCCGTCACCATCCAAGGCTGGGTCGTCCTTCCAGGCAGCACACTCGGCACGGGGGTGGGTACGGTCGAGATTTGGAGCGGCCCGCGTGAAAGCGGCCGTCATCTCACGGAGGCTACTTATGGCATCTTTCGCCCTGATGTTGCTCAGGCACTCGACGAACCCCGTTTCGCGTCCAGCGGATTCTTCGCGCAACTCTCCGATCTTCCCGCCGGTCCCGTAGATATTCACATCTACGTCCGGGATCGTCAGTCCGGTGACTACGTGTCCCCGCGATTCCGGCAATCTCCTCTCACCCGCCAAGTTACTCTTGCGGAAGGAAAAGTTGCGGATGCCGCCTGGCCGGTGTCGTTGGCGAGCGCGCCGGACGGAAGACTGTTCTTTGCTGAACTCCTCACAGGGAATATACGAATCCTGCAAGACGGTCAAGTCCTCTCAGAGCCATTCGCCACTCTGGAGGAAGTCTCGAATTACGCAGAATCCGGGCTCCTTAGCATCGCCCTCCACCCGGACTATCCGCAGACGCCCGAGGTCTACGCCATGTATGTCGTGGACAATCCGGAAACCGGTTTTGCGCTCTTGCAGCGTGTCGTTCGCTTTCGCGACGTCAACAATTCCGGTCAAGACTATTCTGTAATTCTCGACAATCTCCCGGCAACGACAACCGGACTCCATAACGGCGGTCGTATCGCCTTCGGACCTGATGGCAAGCTATATCTCTCGATCGGTGACACCGACGTGCCTGATCTCGCCCAAGATCCAACAAACTACGCCGGTTCAATCCTTCGCTTCAATCCCGATGGCAGCATCCCTGACACAATCCTTTTCCTGGTTCCCCGGTCTACGCGATCGGTTTGCGCAATGTCTTCGGCCTGGCTTTCCAACCGGCTACCGGCGTCCTCTATGCGACTGAGAATGGCCCGGGCGGCTTTGACGAAGTGAACAGAATCGAGGCCGGCGGCAACTATGGCTGGCCCCAGCATATGGGCACAACAAACGCTGAGGGCATCACCGATCCTATCGCCGTCTTCGGTACGTGGCCGCAGCCAGCGTACGGCCCCACCGGGGCGACCTTTCCGTCCGGGCGTCCAGAGCTATTGCTATTCTGCGCGTTTCATGTTCCCGCGCTCCACGCATTGGAGTTAGGAGGTTCCAACTACGACACGGTAGAACGAGAACTCACGCTATCCAAACACTGTATTTTGGATACCACTGCCAGCAATGACGGCTGGATTTATTACAGCACAATCTCCGCCATTTATCGCGCGCGGCTGGACGACCTTCTGCGTCTTCAGGAGCAGAACTCTCAGTGACCATATGCCGGCACGGCTAAAGTAAGGGAACTATATACAAAAGTAAACTGAATACCCGCGCAACCCCCTTGACATTCGTTTACTATAGTGTTATAATTGTAGTGTAAGGTGGAAATAGGAAATAGGGAAGATGGCAAAGAAAGCACCAGGCAAGCACTACCGCAACGGGATATCGCTAATCGAATTATATGAGATATTCCCGAATGATGAAACGGCGGAACAGTGGTTTGTGAGCGAGCGTTGGCCGGACGGTCTCCGCTGCGCTTACTGCGACGGGGAACGTGTTGGTGCGAAGGGTAATCATCCCACGATGCCCTACCACTGCTCTGATTGCCGCAAATTCTTCTCTGTAAAAACTGGCACGGTGATGCAGTCAAGCAAGATCGGTTATCGTAAGTGGGCACTCGCCATGTACCTTATGACCACGAACGTAAAGGGTACATCCAGCATGAAGCTGCACCGCGATATCAACGTGACGCAAAAGACCGCATGGCACATGGCTCACCGCATTCGCAAGGCATGGGATAACGATGCGGCCCCATTCACCGGAACATCCGAGATTGATGAAACCTACGTAGGTGGCAAAGAACGCAACAAACACGCCGACAAGAAGCTGCGCGCAGGACGCGGGCCCGTAGGTAAAACTGCTATCATTGGCGCGAAAGAACGCGACGGCAACAAAGTTTCTGCTCGCTCCGTACAGGGTACCGATAGCAAGACGCTACACGGCTTCATCAGCGAGACGGTGAAAGACGGATCTAGGGTCTACACGGACGACTACAGCGGTTATCGCGGGCTGCGAAACGTGGAGCACGAGACAGTTCGGCACTCTGCCAAAGAGTATGTGCGCGGTCAAGTCCACACCAACGGGATCGAGAGTTTCTGGTCGATGCTAAAGCGCGGCTATATCGGCACATACCACCACATGAGCGCAAAGCACATAGACCGCTACGTAAATGAGTTTGCTGGTCGGCACAATGACCGGCCCGCCAACACGATTGACCAAATGCGGCACATGGCAGAGAACATGCAGGGCAAGCGCCTGCGATACTCAGACCTTATTGCATAGGGAGCAGGAACAATGGTCAAGGAAACGCGGCACATTATAGATCTATCCGATATCAAAGCAATCCGCATTCAGTGCGGGCATTGCGATAGGGAAACTGTACATCCACCGGACAGGGCTAAGGTGCCTGGCCGGTGCCCTATTTGCGAAGAGGAGTTTTTGATAGATGCTAAGGAGGACAGACCATTCACAGCAGCGCAGGCATTCACCAAGGCACTAGGCACGCTTATTCGTCAAAGTGACCCAATGGTGAAAGTGCGCATTGAAACTGGCTGTGAGGGAGAGCATGGAGAATCCTAAGCCTAAACCGGCCAAGGCCAAACCTGGCAGGCCAACCACCAAGACCATGCCGCCGCGGATCAACGCTCCAGTGAAAAACGTTGCCCGCGCCGTGCTAAAAACCAAGCCGCCGAAGAAGAAATAGCGGGGCTTTGGGTGGTTTGGGACAGGCTACTGTTAGACTTTCTGCAAGGACACGTTGCCGAATTCGTCGACGTTGATCATCTGTCGTTTCTCCCTTTTGGCAATGATCAAGTACCCCCAAACGATTGCCCATATGCCTAGCGTTGGTATGCACAAGAGGAAGTGCAAAATGTGGTTGATACGCCTACCTGAAACCACTACTGCTTGGAAGTCTCCCTGGGATTCGACACGCCCACCTTGCGCCACTAAAGTAGACAATTGCCGAGCAATCATCTCTTTGCGTTCATCAGTAGACTTAGAGTTGGTAGCCATGAGGTGCCTCCTTGCGACACACTGTAGGAGTTTGACTTGCCACAGTCTGACGCCTAGCGCGCGGGCCGCAAGGAGACTTGCAGGTCAAAAATCTACAGTGAGCCTCACGGGGCCCACACACTACCTCAGACTGTGGCATTTACCATCCTACCATAAGCCGTTTACTTTTGTATATAATCCCCCTAAAGTAACCTCTTCGCAGATCGAGAGTACGCTAAACTGTTAGATGATAGAGTGTATCTGCACCAATGGAATCTGCACCTGTTTCATTCACTCTCGAGAATATGACCAGTTGGGCGAGTGTGAAACCGGGGAAGTTTCACCTCGCGGCCTCGCCCATTCCGAGAATTGGAAACTCGGTCCAATTGAGAGCTAAACACGAATTGTTAGAAGTCTATTTTGGAGGTATGATCCTGTGACTCTCACTGCTGAGACTCTTCACGGCGTAAACGTAGCCATGGTTTCCCCGTTTCTAGCCAATCACGACATTGACTTGGAAGGCACGAAGCAGCTTACGCGGTTTCTGATTGACGCCGGAGTCCACGGCATTATGACAACCGGCGGCAATGGCGAGTTTCCCCACATGTTGCGTGAAGAGAAGAAAGCCGTGACCGCCGCCATCGTGGAGGAAGCGGCCGGCGCGATCCCCATCATTGCGGGCACCGCAGCCTCGGGGACACGAGAAGCAGTTCTCTTAGGTCAAGATGCGCTGGCGGTTGGCGCGGATGGGACTATCGTCACAGCGCCCTATTACTTTCAGGTCTCTGAAGACGCCCTATTCGCACACTATGAGACCATAGCTACACAAGTCGATTTGCCGCTCGTGCTCTATAACAACCCGC
This sequence comes from Chloroflexota bacterium, assembly GCA_965207135.1. Lineage (GTDB taxonomy): Bacteria > Chloroflexota > UBA11872 > VXOZ01 > VXOZ01 > VXOZ01. The sequence continues at coordinate 1,771,988 of OZ242272.1, forward strand.
TCTACACGGGCAACGAGATTACACCCGCGCTCATTGACCGCCTGGCGGCGGTCCCCAACGTGATCGGACTCAAGCAGAGCAATGCGGACTTCGGCATTCTCATGGAGAACATCCGCATGAACGGCGACAAGATTGCCGTACTTACGGGGATAGACAGCCAATTCTACGCAGCGCTTGCCGCAGGCGCAACCGGCATCTTCTCAACTGCGGCGTGCGTGATTCCCCGCGAGATGGTAGCAATCTATGATCTAGTTAAGGCGGGATCGTTTGAGGAGGCGCGCGTGCTTCAATTGAAGCTGCAAGCGCTCAATCGCTACTTGGAATACGATCCCGGTTACGTTGGGCCCTGCAAAGCGGCCCTACGCATGCTGGGCCTGCCCGCAGGACCTGTTCGCGGACCTTTGCCGGAAGTCACGCCTGACGAAGAGGCCGGCGTTCGCGGAGGGCTAGAGGCGCTCGGTCTACTGGGCTAGGCTTCAAGAGCCTCCATGATCACGCGTCCTTCGCTATCGCGCGGCTGGGGCACATCGAGAAGATAGGCAAGCGTGGGCGCAATGTCCACGCTGCGCGCCTGTCCTTCTAAGGCCGCGCCGCTGCGGATGTGAGGACCGTTGATAATAAAGGTCGTGTGCTGACCCCCTATCCCCAAACTGACCGCAGGCAGATGCCGGCCGTGGCACGCGTCGAATTCCGGATGCACGGCCCACACCACGTCGCCTACCAGGTCGCCCCAGAGGTTTAGCATCTCTGCGTTTTCGCGCGTGACCGCGAGGGCGAATGGCTGCCTGCCAGTATTGGGGTCAACATACGTCGTCAGCGCATGAATGACCTGCTGCTGTACTTTCTCAAAGTCTTCCGGCTCCACGATTCCGCCGGGATCGCGCCCCTTCAAATTGATGAAGACGTGAATTGTGCCTACCGGAATCGCGACGCTCTTGCTCAAATCAATTTCCCCTGTAGCAGGATCGGTGACGAGCAAGCCAACCTCCTTGAGCACATCCTCAGCGGCAATTGGCGGTGCGAGGTCCGGCGTGCCGCCGTGGTCGGCAGTGACGACGACGACCGTTTCGTCGTCCTGCAACTCCAGCAGCCGCCCGACCCAGCGATCCACAGAGGCAAGAATGCGCGTCATGCCTTCTACTGAGCGCTCGACGACGCTTGCCGGCGCACCACAGCGAGGATCAGTCTGTCCCATGAAGAAGTGGTTGCCGTAGTCGAAAGAATGGACCTCGGTAAAGAGCACGTCCCAAGCGCGCGTCGCACAGAGATGATGGGCAACGTCGGCCAGACACTCATGATGGATGTCGAGCAACTCAAAGAACGTCTCATCATCAACGAGACCTTGCGCATCGCGCGCGGGATTTTGTATGAAGGGCCCCACGTGTTCATCAATCTCCGCGGCAACCTCTGCCGGATGCGTGTAGCCTTCCGTCGCCCATACCTGGGGCATAAAGAGTTCGAAAGTGTCGGCCTCCGGAGTGAGCGTGATGAGCTTGAAGCGCACATAGCCCGTGGGCATGTTCTCGCCGATCGTAAACTGCTGGCGCGACCAGTCGCTCCAGTCGGCAACGGCAAGATCCGCGATTGATTGGCTGGCATCACGGCCAGCGCACACTCGCACCCGGTCGTAACCCGCGGCGGACTGCGCATAGACCAGCCCATAGAACGCGCGGGGTTCGGCCCCTTCAGTGCCCCAAGCGGTGAGATCGTCGCGGCCCCGCGCAAGCGGCTGAATCACCAACGCCACTTCAAGAGGTGGCTTTGCAGAATCAGGCAAGTTCGACCAGCGGCTGGCGTCCACCGGGCTCAACTCGACACGATCAACGTCTTCACCTGCCTGCAGCGTGCTGGGGTCCACCGCCGCTGCATCGACCCCGCCGCCAATGGGACGCGGTCGCCAGTTGCCGGCCACCCAAAGATGGTAACCGGCAATCTGATGATGGTTCGCCACACCCGGCCCCGTGCCTTCTACCTGTATCCCTGTGGTAACAGTCGGCGGCCACGACATCTCCCACTTAACGAGAATTGGTGTCTTGCCTGCACGTTCCAGCGTGTTCCAGAAGTACTCAGACTTACATAGCTCCGTGTTGACCCCCCATGCCGTCTCCGTCAGGGGCTTCCCACGAATACGGATGTTGAAGTCCATCACTTCGTGAGTTCCCGGCCACGCGCCTGTTGAAATTGAGGTCCAGCCGGGCGGAGTCAGCGTGGGAAAGACCCCCAGCATGGGCCGCCACGCTCCGGTATCCATGAGGCGCTTGAGGTTTGGCGCGGCGCCCTTGTCTGCCATGTACCGCACAATTTCCATGCTGGCGCCGTCAATTCCGATTACAATTGCCCGTTTGGCCAATGCCGCCATAGTTTTCGTTCCTCCTCAGGAAACTCAATCTCCAAAATCGCTATTGCTCTCGTACAAACCCCTGCCCCAAACATCTGGAACCGGCGCAGGCTCTGCGCCGGCCATCCGCCAAAGTCTAGATCCCAAAACCAAATAGTGCCGCCACTAGCCTCATTTCACAATTGGATGAGGTGGACAGGCACACCTTCGTAGGCTCCTGCAGAGGTACCTCAAGCAGCGCAAAAAGAGTGGGCAATCTCTATTTGATGGCTCCAGATTGTTCAGCCCAATGATGCAGCAATGCGCCGTGCTAGACCATTACCTCTTCTCGCTCTACCACACGGCCACTCTTGCTCGACCGAATGGCGGCGGCAGTCATGGCTATCGTATTGAGATTGTCGCGTGGCGTTACCGCAGGCGGACGGCCATGTGCAGTTGCAGCTATCAGGTCGCCTAACGGACCTTGAAACGCATCATTGAACCAGGAGCCTTCAATCTGAAACGTGTGCACGTTGCCCGGGTCGTCAACACGAGCCACCGAAACCTCTTTGCTCGAACCCCACACACTGCCTTCCGTGCCGTCCATCCACCAGTTGTAGCTGTGCGCGCCGGAGGCACGCACGATGTTGTTGAACTGAAGGCTTGCCATGAGCTCGACCCGACCGCCAACTTCGCCAAACTCGATATTGGCAGAATACGTGAGCGGATCGGGCCCATTCTGGTCCGGCAGCATGGCAGTTGTACAATGCAGCCGTGTCCACTCCCGGCTGCCCGCCATTGGCGATGCGGCAAAGAAGCGACAGAGATCGAGGTAGTGTACGCCGTGATCGCCAATGTTGAAGTTGGCGAGGCTCGTCCACCACATGCCCGGTTGATCCTGAAACGAGCGCTTCAGGTGTTGAATGCCATATACCTGTCCCACCACGCCTTGGTCCATGAGAACACGCAGCGCTTTGTGATCCGGCGACCAGCGGGCCTGCTGGTTCAAGGCGAGAAGAATTCCCGCCTCTTCCGCGATAGCGATGAGTTCCTCAGCCAGGGCATATTCCATATGGAGCGGCTTCTGGGTGAGCACCGGACGGGGCGCTTGCGCAATGGCTTCCAAGGTCTCCTTGCGGGCTGCAGGGTGCAGCGCCATATCAATGACACGCACGTCGTCGCGTGCGAGGAGCGCGTGTATGTCAGTCGTCCAAAAAGGAATGTGCCAACGCTCCGCCGTGTTCCGCGCTGCCTCTTCATCAATGTCACAACAGGCAACGACGTGATATCCGGCCTTCTCATATGCTGGCAGGTGCGCGCCATTGGCGATGCCCCCGCAGCCAACTATCCCAACGCCGTACTGGGACAGATCAAGGTCTGGCGGAGGGCCAGGTCGGTACTGCTCCGGCTGCAAAGATATATTGCCCACATCAACTCTCCATCAACTAAAACAAGCCAAATGCACTTTGAAAAGGATGCCTGGACCGTCGTCTCGCACCATGGTTTTTCGGCCGGCAGTCGTTCTGTGCAGGCTTTCGAGCAAACCTCAATAACTTCCCACCGCTAGGGACTGTGATGCGGCTCGTACGCGCGATTGCGATAGAGAAGCGGCACATCGTCAGTGCCCAATCCGGCTGCCTCCACCAGGCCAATGAAGAGCACGCCGGACCCTGCTTGCTGCTTGGCAAAGACGGAGCAATCGAACCAACTCACACAGTCCTGAAAGATGGGAGCGCCAGTTACTTCAGATCGATGAGGAATGCGGGAGAACGACGCATTCTTTTCCATGCCGGTACGCGAAAATGTCTCGCCAATGGTAGATTGCTCAGCGCCAAGCACGTTCACGGCGAAGTTACCAACAGATTCAATTCGTCGACACGTTGTGTTGGTCTCACCAACGCTTATTAGAACGAGTGGAGGATCGAGAGAAATGGAAGTAAACGAGCTCGCAGTCATTCCGTACAGGCCATTGGCATCCTGCACCGTTACTATGGTGACGGGCTGCGCCACCTGACGCATCGCCTTAAGGAACATTTCGGAGTCTAAAGACATGCATACCTCATCTCTTCTTGAATGGCGAATTCACAGGGATAGTATAGCGTACGATGAATAATCCAAAGTGATAGGCCCATCAATGGTGGCCAAGATACCAATCCATGAGCTGTTGCTTGAGCGCAATCACCACCTCTGACGTATGCGCATCTTTGTAGCAATTGCGCAATTCCCACGGGTCTTCGCGCAAGTTGTAGAGTTCGTTGTGCTCGCCTCCGGGAGTGTAGACCAATTTCCACTCCGGCGTCCGCACCATCGTCGAAATCTCCGTTTGCCGCCCGCTCGCAGGCGGGCCGTACGGCACATTGTTGCCTCTCACGGGATCGCTCACCATTGAGGCAGGAAATGCGCCAACCTCGGCGAAAGCCGCGTTGCGCAGGCGTTCCTTACCTTGCCAAACCGGTACGAATGAGCGTCCATGCATATTTTCAGGAGCTTCAATGCCAACCCAGTCAAGCACGGTGGGCGCCACGTTCGTCGAATCAGTGATTTCCTCGAAGCGCTCGCCCTGTGGCACAAGGTGGTCCGGGCCCGCAATGATCGCGGGTACACGCACTAAGCAATCATAGAGAGTACAACTCTTGCCAAACATGCGGTGCTCGCCGGCATAGTCGCCGTGATCGGAAGAATAGATGATGACGGTATTGTCGAGTACGCCCCGAGACTCCAAGAAGTCGACAAGACGGGCCACCTGGTCGTCCAGGTGGTTCACCATGCCGTAATACACTGCCAGGGCTTTGCGAAGCTCGTCTTCGTCGGCGTCCCACGTGCCGCCGTCGCGAGCCGTCTGTTCCTGCGCACGAGGCTTGCCGGCATCGGGCTCTTCCACCGGCGGCATGGTAATTTGCGCGGGATCGTAGAGTGAAAAATACGGTTCCGCTACCAAGAACGGCGGATGCGGATCCATATAGGCAATGTGCAAGAAGAACGGACGTTCAGCGCTGCATGATTCTACGAAGTTCATGCCAATCTTCGTCATTGCCCCGTTAAGATCATCTTCAGGACTGCCGGGGACCTCCGCGACCATGTGCTGGGTGCGCGCCAACGCCAGCTCGACAAGCTCTCTGCGCGCGTGATTGCGCTCCGACAACACGCCTTTGCCGATGTCGTGTTGAAATTCAAAACCCCGACCGCCGCCACTGCGCCCTCCATGGAAGTGGCCCACGGCGCCGGTCTGATACCCTACTTCACCCAGCCGTTCTGCCAGCGTTACCTCGTAGTGCGGCAGCGTGTAGCCATTCCCATGCACCCCAATTGCGTGCGCATAGCGCCCAGTCATCAAGACACAGCGCGCCGGTAAACAGAATGGGTGCGGCGTGAAGTAATTCTCAAAGACCACGCCACGTTGCGCCAATGCTGCGAGGGCGGGGGTTTTGACATCGGGATTCCCATAGAGCCCTAGGCTTGTTGCTTTCTGCTGGTCTGCAAGCAATAGCACGATATTTGGCAATGCCATCATTCACCTTTGCGGATGTCTCTGGGTATACACACTAACGGCTCACTGCTCCACCAAGTGCCGCCGCACGCCACGTGATGACACAGTCAATTCCTCTAGTGGGCAACAAAAAACCGGGGGATTGCCCCAGTTAGCTCCAAAATCACGTCACAGTGGAAGAGAGTCAGTCAACGCCGTCACTCGCTGACTCCATGTGCATTAGCAAAGAGGTTGACCAGTGCTCTTTGCGGCGACGGCCGGCATCTACACTGAATCCGGTGGGTTCATTCGCCACGAGGCTTTCAAGCAGGCTGTGGTCTCCCTGGAGATAGAGCCGCACCTTCATGATGCCGTAGGCATACTCCGGATGATTCTCAGCGAGATAGGCAAAAATTGAGCCGCAGGCCTCCACAAACCGCTCTTTGTTCCCTTCTGTGAGCACCAGAGTCTCCGTCTCTTGGAGGATATTGCGCGGCTCAATGCGCACACGACTTGCAACATCCTGTACAGACAGTCCCTGTTCCTGAGCGAGCTCACGAAAGCGCAGCACGATCTCATCGTCAGAGAGACGCTGCACGTCCGTCTGTGGTTGTCTAGATTCTAGACTTTGGCGAATACTATCCCAATTGACTTCCAGGTTTGGATACAATTCGGAAATTTCAAACTGAAGGTCAGTCGTAACATTGGGACGACCGCCAAGATACGCCAAGAATTCCGTCCGCGAACCGAGGTCGTCCACGATATCACGCACAAGCCACGCCACCCAATGCGTCCGCTCTTTACGTTCTGACACCGTCTCAGGTATCCACTTTATGTAAATATTATCGCGCGCACTTTCAGGCACAGGCTATTATTTCCTGCTGCTTCTACGCTTCATCAGCCTTCGTCGACGAACCGTTGTCTCTGTTCCGTCGTACTTGAGGTTTTGGGCTGAGGTAGGTAGAAAGTTGATTTCCCTCCATGATGGGCCTTCTCTCAACCACCGCAACCTCCTCAAGTTGCTCGAGGACAAGGCGGAGTACGTTGTGGCCGTGTTCCGGGTGGGCCATCTGCCGCCTCAAAAAGCGCACAAATGCCTTGACCTTGTGGCCTTCTTCCAAGAACTTGATTATGCGAGCCACCCGGTACTCAATGTCATGCCGATCCATCACCGGGCTAAAACGCACTTCCTTCAACGTGGAAGCGGCGCGATTCTTGCGTGAATTGCGTTCCTCCTTGGTCTGGCGGTATTTGTATTTGCCGTAATCCATGAGTCGGCATACCGGCGGGGAAGCATTTGGAGAAACCTCTACGAGATCTACCTCTCGATCTTGGGCCATTGCAAGTGCCTGCTCGAGGTCCAGAATGCCGATCTGTTCCCCATGTTCATCAATAACGCGAACTTCTCTTGCCCGAATTTCGCGGTTATTGCGCGCCTCTTTGACTATAGTTCATCTCTCCTTAAGTGCAGTTCTTCTTCATCAACCACGCTGGACTATACCATATAAATAGGCCGGGCATCAAGACCCGTCCAGCTTTTGCCTGAACCGCTACCCACCCGTCCTCAAGCTCTCAACTGTGGCGGCGTCTGCGTCCACATTTTCAGCGAGCATCCTGCTCTGGGTAGTAGCCAGCCGATTTCGTGCCGCATCCCTGCGCGCCTGCGCCGGAGCGAAGTCTCTCGCCCGAATTGCGAGTGAGCGCTTCATCACGAGGTCACAGCCCGATTTTGCGAAGTCCCGTTCAAGAAACGCGCTATGCACATCAGCCGCATAGGCCGGTACCCTTGACCAGACACTTGCCGACTGTCGTCCATTGGCGCGTTCCAATGCCGTCGCAAGCAGGTCTGACGCTAGCTGGCGCTCTCCAAGAGCTACACCAATCTGAATTCGCAGTTCGCTCTTTCGTCCCGGCATCTCCGTAAGCCAACCCCTTAAGCCAACTTCACCTTCAACCACCCACCGGGTAACGTGAAATGAAGAGCGGGAGGCGCTTCGTTTCAACTGCCAGTCCCGGGCGGTGCGCCCTTCCGTGAGTTGTACCAACTGAGGTGCTGATTGCAGATAGAGTTGGTGCAGGGGCCAAGCATCATGCTTTTCCTGCAAGCGAAGACCCGGAACTTCGGCACTCGGAATCGAAATTGGGGGTGATTGCACGTACGTCTGCTCTTGCATCGTAACAGAAAAACCCGCCCTGAGAAGTGACGCCACCAACCAGCTCTGCTCAGGTACGCGGACTATGATCGCCGTGATACGCCTCGTTACGGCGAGACGGCTTATTTCATCAAGCAACATTCGCAGCCGTTCGCTCGCAGTGCGAGCGTCCAGGGGCGAAGTTTGATCCAATCCAGCGACGACGAGATACATCATTTCCCATTGATCGCGGCCGGATTGCCGTGCCAATTGCGCCAAGGCAACCGCCCGGTGCCCTTCCCAAACCGCCGCCACACAAGTTCCGGGGAGAGAAGAGGCCAATAACAGCGCCATGGCTGGGGACCACGGCGCGTCGGCGGTTATCAGGGACTCGCCCGCACTGCGTTGAAAGTGCAGCGCCCGCACGAGTCGGAAAGCGTCTTGTCGCTTGACTTCGGCTGCCTTTGCCATTTCCCCCCTTGAGTCAACATACCGCACAGCGCTACTACAGGTCATTCAACAATGCGCGCTGGCAGCTACACCTCTCCCGAATTCTCACGTGCTCACATGACTGCAGAGCGTGAGAAAATGTTTGTGTAAGCGCCTATCGCTAACAATCTCCGGGTGAAATGCAGTTGCAAACATTGTGTCTTGCTGGATTGCGACGATTCTTCCATCAGCAGGCAGCCGAGCCATTACTTCCACATTGGGACCAACCGACTCCACAGTTGGCGCACGGATAAACACCGCGGGAAACGGTTCACCGTCGATGCAGCGAATTGGGACATCGGCCTCAAAGCTGTCTAACTGACTACCAAAGGAATTACGCTGAATGCGAGAATCCATTAATTTGAGAAGAGGCTGATCATGGTTGTTTACGTTCTTAGAGAGCAGAATCATCCCCGCACATGTGCCCCATGCCGCCATCTTCCCGGATTGTATTCGGTGACGAATTGGCTCCAAGAGGTCGAAAATTACCATGAGCTTGCCTATGGTAGTGCTCTCGCCTCCCGGTATGATCAGCCCGTGCAGGTCTTTGAGATCCCTAGGCAACCTTACCTGTTCGGCATCCACCCCTAAATCGCGGAGCGCATTGACATGCTCGCGTACGTCGCCCTGCAGGGCAAGCACCCCGACGTTCATCCCCTTCTCTACCATCCTCGTGGGGCAAGCAGTTCTTCGCGCGGCATTGAGCGCACGTCGAGGCCTGACATTGGCTCGCCGAGACCGCGAGAAACTTCCGCAATGATAAGCGGGTCTTGGAAGTGCGTGGTCGCTTTGACTATGGCAGCGGCCCGAATTGCCGGGTCCTCCGACTTGAAGATGCCGGAGCCGACGAAGTTGCCATCACAACCAAGTTGCATCATGAGGGCTGCATCCGCCGGTGTGGCAATGCCTCCCGCTGAGAAGTTCACGACAGGCAGTGCGCCGCGTTCGGCCACTTCCTCAACGAGCGCAAACGGCGCGCCCAACTCTTTTGCTTGTGCCATGAGTTCTTCATGGCGCATGTTCTGCAGCCGCCGGATTGTCCCGTTGACCGTGCGAATGTGTCGCACCGCTTCTACCACATTCCCGGTGCCGGCCTCGCCTTTCGTCCGGATCATGGCCGCACCCTCTCCGATACGACGCAGAGCCTCGCCCAAGTCTCTCGCACCGCAGACGAAGGGGATAGTGAAGGCATTCTTATCAATGTGATGTGCTTCGTCGGCAGGCGTAAGCACTTCCGATTCGTCTACGTAGTCGATACCCAGCGCCTCAAGCACCTGCGCCTCAACAAAGTGGCCGATCCGGCACTTTGCCATAACGGGAATGGAGACTGAATTCTTGATCTGTGTGACGAGTTCGGGGTCTGACATGCGCGCCACGCCACCATGGGCGCGAATGTCCGCCGGTACCCGCTCCAGCGCCATCACGGCCACTGCGCCGGCATCTTCGGCAATTCTGGCTTGCTCTGGCGTGACAACGTCCATAATGACACCGCCCTTGAGCATTTGTGCCATGCCGCTCTTGACAAGCCACGTACCCTTTTCCATAACACCTGCCTCTAGGTTGCAATACCTCGACTGATGGAGCCATTGTTGCATGTTCCATGTTACCTAGCAATGTCCGCCTCGGCAAGAGGGAAAGGATCACATAGTCCCGGCCCACTCGCTTATGCTGCAGGTTACTCATGCCACTTCGGCGAATCTTCTCGCCCAGGTTTGATAGAGAGTGCAACATCTGCTATTATGATGCGCCAAGAGTAGGTACGGGTGCGAAGCTCGTCAGAAGGGGTATCACGTGCCGGTGCTGACCGTACAGATCGGCCAAGCGGCGCTTGTAGGCAATCGACGCCTGGCAAGCAGCCCTTGGGCACATACCTTTCAGGATGCCTCTTCCGATGTGGATATGGGCTCTCTCTATTTGAGTATAGAGGGGGTCAACAATGAGTCTGCGGGCATGATCGCCAGAGAAGTTGCCCGCCACTATTTTGAGAGCGCATCCCAGACCGCGGAAGCCGCGCTGCTGCGCAGCGTGCGCCAAGCCTACCGCTATCTATATGATGCCCGCATCGAGGACTCTCTCTTTGATATTGGAATGACCGCCGTAGTCGTGCGCGACGGGCGAGCTTCCATTGCGCAGGTCTTGCCTACGCAGTTCTATCTTGTCCAAGAAGAGCAGATCACGGCCCTGCCTGAGACTCAAGAGCGCCTTGCCGGGCAAGAATCCCTGTCCCAACAAGAAGGGCGCTATCCGCAATGGGAGCCCCCCATTGAGATGTTCAGAGCGACGCTCGACGTCCAGGATGTCGCCGTGCTCTGTACAAGAAATATAGGGGCTGTGCTTAGTGATGAGGAAATCCAAACTACTCTCGTTGGCAACAAAGTTCAATCCGCTGCCGAGAGTCTGGTAGATTCCGCAAGAAAGCGCGGCGAAAGCAATGCCTCAGCTTTGGTGTTGCGCTTTGCCATTGCCAAAGAGACTGCTACTTCACTGAGGACTTCGCTAGGAGAATCCTCACAGGATACGCCGGAGATTCCGAGCGAGCCCCGGTTCCAGCCGAAGGAGAACGTGGCATCTTCAATTCTTGGTGTCATCTTGGCCGTTGGAGTCTTGGGTTGGTCGCTCTTGGCATCGCTGTTTCGGCCGCGCAGCCAACCTGCTGGGGCGCCAGCCGGAGTTTCCCCCAGTGTGGCGACACAATCTACCATCGTTACCCGCACTGTGGCCGACCAAGCACGCAGACAACGACTAAACAGAGTTGCTGCCGGAATTATAGTGTTGATTGTGTTGGCCCTCCTCGTAATTGGCGCGAATGCGCTCTTTGGAGGCGATGATCGTTCGGCAAGTGTTACTGGTGACCTAGACGCTACTTCCCAACCACAGGAAGCTGCTACTCCCTCCCAGAGCGACACGACAGTGTCAACTCCCTCTACGGCACAGGTGGAGACGGCTTCGCCGACACCCGCGCCACCTGCTGAACCTGCTCCAAGAAGTTTGTACATAGATGAGCTCCAAGTCCTTGTAAATTTCGATGCTGGGCAGCAGCCCGGCGATATCTATGGATTGAGCAACTCCATGTACGTTCTCGATCAATCCTCCGGCGCTGTGTACCGCATTGAAACGTCTGGTCAGAACGAAGTCGTCTATCAGCCTGGCTCTGAGGGTCTAGCCGGAAGTGCCGCAGTGTTCGTTACCGGCAGAGCGGACGTAATTCAGATTCTCGACCGTGACAATCGTCTTTACTTTGCAGCCAACGGTGAAGCGCCTCAGGCGGCCCAACTGCCGACGGGCTCGATTCAGCAACCGCGCGCAAGCGCAACGTATGATCAGAACTTCTACTTACTCGACGCTGGGAGCAGCGAATTGTTGCGTTTCCGCCCGGTGGGCAGCGGTGTCTATGGCGAGCCCGAAGGATATTTTGGCATCAACAGCGGTGTGGACTTGGCGCAGGCTATTGACCTTGCAATCGATGGCTCTGTATTCATCTTGTTCCAAGACGGCACGATCAGTCGCTATGATTCCGGCATCCCCACTAAGCTCTCGATAGATGTTACCGTCCCATCACCTTTGGGGATACCTAGTGCGATATTTATAAGTCAAGGCATGGGTTCGTTATATATTCTCGACGGAGACAATGATCGAGTTGTGCAGGTTACTACGGAAGGCTTGTACCAGCGGCAATTGCTGGCCCCTAACCGCCTCTTTGCCACTGCCACTAATCTGTTTGTAAATCGTGGCGAAACATACCTCTGGGTAGTGAGCCCCACAGGCGTGACGAGGATTCCGTTGCCGTCGCTGCCCGACGACGCGCCCCGGTCACCGGCCTAGCTCTTACAGTCCACTGGCATTTGCCGAACTCTTCACCAATTCTCCTCTTACAGTCTCTAGTCCCACTCATCGGCACTTCGAAACGCCATAATGTGTAGTGCCGAACTTGCAAAATTTACTTGTGGCCCAATCGAAAGACGTACGGCCGGCAGTATTGGGTAGCAGCAACGGTCTGTGCAGAGTCCAGCGATTGAGCAGTAGCGGATTTTTCACACTATGTTCTATGACGAAGCGCGCATATTTGTAAAAGGCGGCAAGGGAGGCGATGGAATTGCCCACTTCCACCGCGAGAAGTTCCAGCCGCGGGGCGGACCTGATGGTGGGGATGGGGGGCGCGGCGGCAGCGTATACCTTGAAGTCGACCCCAGCCTCAATAGTCTGCTCTTCCTGCACCGCACACGTCGTTTCGTCGCGGAGCCCGGCAAGCCGGGCGGCACCAACAAGAAACAGGGTGGAGCCGGAAAAGACCTCAAGGCGTGGGTGCCGCCCGGCACTGTCGTGACTGAGGTTGGCACCGGCCAGGTCATTGCAGACTTGCGCAATCCCGGTGACAAAACCCTCGCAGCACGGGGCGGTCGCGGCGGCCTCGGCAATGTGCACTTCACCACGTCCACGCGCCAGGCGCCGCAATTCGCACAGAAGGGCGAGCCCCCTGAAGAACGCTGGCTCGACCTGGAGTTGCAACTCATTGCTGACGTTGGCATAGTCGGCCTGCCAAATGCCGGCAAGTCTTCGCTATTGGCGCGTATCAGCGCAGCCCGGCCCAGAGTAGCTGAGTATCCCTTCACGACTCTGCAGCCGGAACTTGGCGTGGTGCAGCGGGGAGATGCGACATTGGTGTTTGCCGACATTCCCGGTCTCATTGCCGGGGCGCATGCCGGCGCCGGCCTCGGGCACACGTTTCTGCGCCACATCCGGCGCACGCGCCTCTTGCTTCACCTAGTAGACTGCGCCTCGCTGGTTGACGCAGATCCGGTCGCCGCATTTCACCAGGTGAATGAAGAGCTACGGCAGTTTGACCCTACGCTGTTGGATCGACCTCAGATCGTCGCTCTCAACAAACTCGACGTTACCGAAGCCCGCAGCCGGTTTGAAGACGCCAAGCCGGCTATCGAGTCTGAAGGCTTTCCGGTGGTAGGCATTTCCGCGGTGTCAGGACAGGGCATTGATGACCTCCTCAGCATGGCATTCCATACGTATCGCGAGACTCCGATAAAGGCGGACGAAGCCACTGCCATTGACGTTGCCGAGATTGTAGTGCCAGTCGCCGATGAATTTGCCGTGTCCCGCCGTGGGGAAGACTTCGTGGTAAGTGGGAGAACCGTGGAGCGGCTCGCCGCCATGGCCGACCTGTCAAGTCTCGATGGCGTCTTCTTTTTCCAACAACGTTTGGACCGCATGGGTATCACTGCGGAACTGGAAAAAGCGGGCGCGCGGGCCGGCAGCACCGTAGTCATCGGCAATTTGGAATTGGAGTGGCAAGCTGAACCGTAGTGAGCACTTGCACACCAACTTGCCATGCACCAAGAGCAGATGCGTTTTGGAACGGTCTCGTCCGGCCTACACACCTGTTGTGCGACACGGTATTCTTTACCACTACTGCCGTCTTGAAAATTCCTGATCCTTGCTATTCGCAATCTCATGTGCAAGCGCTCAAGTGCATCGGTAATCTTGAAGAAGTTACCCGCTCCTCTTACAATAGAATGTTGATACCACAATTTCTCGTTAATGAGACTGCTTAGCTCGCTATTCGCAGTAAGGAAGGACCAGCAATGGCAAATGACCTCGATAGCAGGAAAGTCGTAATTCTTGAAGATGATACAGAGCTTATAGACCAGATCGAGCGGCGACTTCGCGAACACGGATTCTTCTCAATCCACTTGCGGCAATCTCGCGACATCATTAAGTTCTTAAAGGCTGAGAAGCCCAAGACCATGATCATGGATGTTGCCCTCCCAGATGCCGACGGCATCACGCTCCTTCAGGAGATCAAGGGAGACTGGGAAGCCAAGAAGACTCACGTCATCGTCATGTCGAACTACTCGACGCGGGTTAATTACAAGGTCCGCGACGAGGTAGACGTAATTTTACAGAAGCCCTTCGACGTCGAGACCCTATTGGAGTGTGTGCACGTCGTGGCCTCCATGGACGACAAGTAAACGGCATAAGTCTAGGACTCTGCCCCTCAAGGAATCCCAGTACGTGGCAGCCGCATGTCGGAGAGAGTGGCTGCCACGTACTTGCAATTAATGGCCATTTAGACCAGGTAGTTTAAGTAGCAGCCAGGAGCCGCTCTATCGCCGCCGCCTGCCGCCCCTGCGTGCGCAAGAACGCCACTACGTGCGCACGGTTAGGCGCGCCATCGATTGGCCCTGTCACCGTTACGGAAAGAGCACCCGCTGCATTTGCCCAGAGCGCGGCCGTCTCCAATGATGCGCCCTGCTGCAAGGCCCAGAGGAATGCCGCGTCAAAAGTGTCACCGGCGCCGGTAGCGTCGACTTCCTCGACAGGAAACGAAGGCACTGAGAAAGTACCTTCGCCGCTGAAAACCGTGCAGCCGGCCGGCCCTTGCTTGAGCACGACAGCGACGTTGTGAGGGCCTTCACGCAGAGCGGCACATGCATCCTCGGCACTTTTGGCCCCGGTAATCAACTGCGCTTCTTCCCCGCTGGGAAAGACTATGCTCGCCACGTCCAGGACTGGCCCTACCAGCGCGCGTATCTGCTCCGGGCCGGCGAGTTCCGCACGAATGTTCGGGTCCAAACTTACTCGGCCGCCAGCTTCACGAACGAGCCGCGCAACCAGAATGCAGTACTTCCACCACGCGTCATTCATTGCCAGGCAAGAACCATTGATGTGGGCCCAAGCGACTTCCTGTAGGGTGTCCGGCGCAGGCAGCGGCGGTGGTTGACCTGCTGCCCCATTCCGCATGTGGAAGAAGAAGGACCGGGTCCCATTGGGATGATTGACGACAAATGAGGCCGACGTCGGCAGTTCAGCGCTGCGCGCGACACCGCTTTCATCAACACCTTGTTTCACCAGAAAGCTGCTTACGGTCTCACCAAAGGCGTCATTGCCAATCGTGCCGAGAAAGGCGCTCCGGCCGCCCAGGCGGGCAACAGCCGTAGCGAAAATCAGCGGCGCGCCGCTCGCAAAGGGTCCGCGATAGGTACCTTCTTCTGCCAGTTGGGCGTGGGGCCCGACCTGTGTGAACTCGGCAAGGGCCTCTCCCATGCTTAAAATCATATTTCGTGCCATAGGAAGTTCTCGCAGGCTACTTGATGACTACTCACTGCACAGTATACTTACAACGAGTGGGAGCGACTTCAAGTGCGACATGACCGGAATTCTCTTGATGTCGATCAGGCCAAGGTGCCCAGTGACTTCTGGCGTGGTCCTGCGCTTGCAAGGGCTCGTGATGCCTTGGGAATGGTGTTGGTGCGGCATAGCGCGGGGACCACAATGCGCGGAAGAATCGTAGAAGTCGAGGCCTACGGCGGCAGTGACGATCCGGCCAGCCACGCGTACCGCGGCAAGACACCGCGCAACTCCGTAATGTTCTACGCCGGGGGCCTTGCGTATGTCTACTTCGTTTACGGCATGCACCACTGTGTTAACATCGTCACGGGAATTGAGAACGAGGCAGGAGCAATTCTCATTCGTGCCCTCGAGCCGGTGGCAAACATAGCAAGCCGCACCGACGGCCCGGCCAGGCTTTGCGCCGCGCTCTGCATTGATGGGCAACTCAACGGCGTTCCGCTCGACGGGGATGCACTTTGGCTGGAGTGGGGAAGTTCGCCGCTGCCGCGCCATGAGATCGTCCCCAGCCCACGCATCGGCCTCAATCCGGCTTCCTCTGCTGCGAGCCGGCCATGGCGCTTCACTGTGAGAGACAGCCGCCATGCCTCACGGCCGCCCCGCCGCTAATCGTATCAAGTGGCTCGTAGGCCCCCGCACCGGCGGCCCATTTCTCAGTGAGTGGGACTCGCTGGCACCGGTCCCATCCAGCCCTGCAGCGTGTTCAATACGGCAATTGTTTGTGCAATAATTACTCTTGCATAGCTTGCTCATCCATACGCTGCAACGTACAATACGGCCCAAGTCCGATACGCTCGGCCATCATGGCCTCATCAAACAGGAGCAGAGTATGCCGACCTACCGCGTTGGAATCGTTGGCTGCGGTGCGCGATCAACCGCGCATGCCAAGGGTTGGGTGGGAAATGAAGGTGCGGCAATCGCGGCGGTTGCCGATCCAATTCAAGAACGGCGTGATGCGCTGGGAGACACGCACGGCGTAACCTCGCAGCAACGGTATTCTGATTTCAAAAGTATGCTGGAGCATGCCGAGCTTGACTTCATTTCCATCTCCACCAAGCCGGAGTTGCGCGAACCGGTCGTAGTCGCCGCCGTGGAGGCGGGCATTAAGGGCATTTTGTGCGAGAAGCCGATGGCGCTCAGCCTGGGCGAAGCGCACCGTATCCACCGCGCCTGCGCCGAAAACAAAATTCCTTTGGTCATTAATCACCAGAAGCGTCACCTCACTGAGTGGCAACGCCTGGCGGCCATGTGCGCGCAGGGCGAACTTGGCACTATCGAACGCATCGACGCGTCATCTTACGGAAATCTTGCCAGCCAAGGCACGCACGTCCTGGACATGGTCCTGCAATTTGGCGGGGACGTACAGCCGCTCTGGGCCATCGGCCAGAGCGTGGGCTGGCGTGACTATGCCGGCGCACACGCCGGCCCCCGCTATACGTTGGGACAGTTCCGGTTCCCGAACGACATTGCGGCCTATGTGCAGATGGGTGACGAGGCGCCCCAGTTGTTGGGACGAGAGGATTCGTGGATGCGCCTGCAACTGCGCGTGTGGGGCACTGAGGGTCGCGGTCAGGTAGACCTCCCCAACGGCACGCGGGTCTGGCGCAAGGGCGAGACTGAACCCACCAGTTGGCCGGAGCGCTGGACAGATCCGGCAAACCTCGACAGTTCCCAGATGAAGCTCTCGCAGTCTGTAATCCGGGCTCACGAAGATCCCGCCTACGACCCGCCCGCGGGGGGCATCCGGCCGCTCTACAGCTTTGAGATGATCGAAGCGCTCTGCGCGTCCACATTAGCCAGAGAGGTGGTGACGTGGCCGTTGCCCGCCTGGGAGGATTCGCCCATGCAATCGCTTAAGCCGGAGGGCATTAATGTTTGAATACTTTGCAGCCAGCGTCGCCTTTGCCGAGCGCTCTTTTGCGGAGGCCTGCGCGGCACTTCACGCAGCCGGTTTCAGTCAAGTTGACATCTGGTCGGTAGCCAATCGGTGCACGCACTTGCCTCCGGCTGACACACAGCCCGACCTCGACAGCGTGAAGCGCACGCTTGCTGAAAACGATCTCTCATGCCGGTCGATATCCGCGTACGGCAAGGGTTCCGATGAGATGATTCTCCCGCGGCTCGAGCACCTGGCGACGCTAGGCGGCAAGGTGCTTGTGCGCGGCAGCGGACCGGAAGACCAGTCTGTGGCGGAGTTTGTGCAAGGCTTCTTGCCTTTCGTGCGCCGGGCGGAGGAACTCGGCGTTCAGATCGGCATCGAGAATCATCGTGGATCGGTTATCAATAGCATAGCTTCCATGGGAGAACTATTGGAGCGAATAGAGAGTCCGGCGCTGGGCATCGCCTTCGCGCCGATTCACGTCCACATGGCCCAAGAAGATATTGCGGAAGCGATTCACGTAGTCCGCGATCGCATCGCGCTCTTCTATGCGTGGGATTGGGGCCCAACCGCGGACGAGTTCTGGAAAGACCCACAGGAACAGATGCCCGGTACCGGCGTGATCGACTTCCATGCCATGTTTCGCGCGCTGCACGAAATTGGCTATCGTGACCCGCTCTGCGTCTTCGCCCAAGGCTTGGAGTTCGAACGAACTGAAGACGCCATCGTAGCGCTCCAGGCGGGGCGCTCGTACTGTCAGCGGGTTGAACAAGAGTTGGGCTTGGCATAGGCGAACGCTCCGTCCACCTAGAGCAGACCCGCACGCAGCAATTGGGGCACTGCCGCATCGCACTGCGGCGGCATTTCGTTAAGCTGACGGGCCGCGTCCAAGTTTCTACGCCGCTTTCACCAGAATCATTGGAGCGGCAGGGCGAGGCCAAGTTCCTCTGCCAGTTGCTGCATTGGTTCCCAGGCTGTACGAGACAGCGTATGGGTACCGCGCGCACGCGCTTCCCTTTCCAAACGCCCGGCACGCTCGCCCGGATAGAAAATCTCATCCACACCGGGACGTAAGGGCGACGCTTTTATTCTGTTTACATACTCAGTCATTCGCTGCGCAAAGTCGGGGTGCGCCATGAACAAGCTTGGATCCAGAACCAAGAGAAAGTGCCCGACTTTCCCACTTTGCCCGCTGTCAGGTCCGAAGTCCCCGCCGGTGAGGACACTACCCAGAATCTCCGAGACCATAGCAAGACCGTAGCCTTTGTGATCGCCAAGCGGTACAAGCGTCCCAACCAAAGCAGCATGAGGGTCTGTCGTAGGATTGCCGTCTTTGTCCAGCGCCCAGCCATCCGGTAAAGGGGCGTCTTCCGCAGCATGCATGCGGACTTTCGCAAACGACGCGGAGGGCGCAATATCGAGCACCAATGGATCTTGGTCACCCACAGAAATACCGAACGCCCACGGGTTGTTGCCGAGCACGCGGCCCAGGCCTCCGGTGGGTGACATGACTGCTTCGGCAACTGACGTGCAGATAGCTATGTAGCCCTGGCGGGCGGCGCGGAGCACGTAGTGGGCCGGAATAAAGAGATGGCTCGAATTATATACGCCGGCTACGCCAATACCACTGGTACCCGCTTTGATGAGACAGCGTTCCAGCGCACGCGTGAACGCGATGCCGCCAAAGCCGTGATCGGCATCTACCAACACGCTGATTGGCGACTCCCGGAGCATGCGTATCTTCGGTTTCGCGGTGATCGCCCCTCTCTGCACCACCGGCCAGTAGTAGGGGACCAGCCGCACACCATGACTGGCATGACCGCGTAACTCCGCTTCTACCAGGATTCCTCCAAGCAGCTCCGCACTTCTGCGCGCCACACCCATGGCCGCAAATGCATCGGCGCAGAATTTCTCAAGGTCCTCGATCGCAATTGTGCGTTCATCGCTCATAGCACAGTACTCACTAGTTTTCTCCCTAGGTTTTGGGGCATTTCACGCTAACATCTCGACTATAGCAAAGTGACTCTTACAATCACTCAAAGCACTTTTCCACTCGGACGGGCACGGTTGCACATTATTGGAGTGTGCGTTCAGCTCATTGCCACTATAGATCTAGCGGCGTCATGGCATGAGGATGCCACCATCCACGTTGATTACTTGGCCCGTCATGTACGCGCTTTGGTCTGAGCAAAGAAATACGGCCGCATCCGCAACATCCTCCACAGTTCCGAGGCGGGACAAGGGAATGTGCGGCATGACTTTACGCTTCCGGGCATCCGGGAATGGCGACGCCTTGGAATCAATCATCCCCGGCGTGATGCAATTGACGCGAATTGCCGGCGCCCACTCGTGCGCCAGACGTTTTGTAAGCATCACCAAGCCTGCTTTCGCGGTCGCGTAGTGCGCGCCGACCTCATAGGCCGGGTGCGGGCTGATTCCGCCCCCTGATGCGATATTGAGAATCACGCCGCCTGCTTGCGCTTGCATCACGCGCGCGGCTTCCTGGCAGAGCAGGAACGGACTTTGAAGGTTAATCGCATGCATGCGCTGCCAATCTCGCTGGGAAATCTCCAACGCGGACTTGCTGCTGAATACTCCTGCATTGTTGACGAGAATGTCGACTTTGCCAAGTTCATCGATTGCCGCTGCGACAATCTTGTTTGCGGCAGACAGATCCTGCAGGTCCGCCTGAATTGGCACGACACGAGCACCTTGCGCTGCAATCGCGTGGCTTGTAGTTTCTGCCAGTTGCCCCGACCGGTTGTAATGGAGCACAATATGCGCCCCATCGCGGGCCAGCGCCAGGGCAATAGCCTTGCCGATGCCGCGCGCCGCACCGGTGACAATCGCCACCTTGCCTGCCAGGAGTTTGGTCACGCTCCCAAATTGCTCCCCTGTAGGCTGCCTGCTACACTACGTGCGCGGATCATCTGTTGTACGGTCATGGACATGCTTTATCTCGATTGAGGAGGAACTCCGTGCTTCTTGCTGTTTCGGAGAATATGATACCTGGCGCTGGCTATGGCGAAAAACTCCAATTCCTGCGCGCTAACGGTTACGACGGCATTGAACTCTTCCCTGATGTGGCGGCGCAGGAGCTTGCTGCGCTCAAACAGGCCATGGCAGAGACCGGTATCGCCGCGCCGAGCATGCGCGGCCGCACTCGCGACTTGCTCTCGGCGGACCCGGCCGCACGCCGCGCGCAGGTTGAGAAATTGCGGGACGTCTGCTCGTTGGCCGAGAAATGCGGCGTGGGCGCAGTAATCATAGTGCCTGTCTTTGGTCCCCCACGTCTGCCCAATTTGACCCCCTGGCGCTCCGCGATTGAGCTGGAAGAGACCCTGCTGGACTCGATTCTGCCCGAGATCGGGGCAATTGCGGCAAACCACGGCGTAACGTTAGTCATGGAACCACTCAACCGCTATGAAACGCATTTCCTCAACACACTCGCACATGGCGCGGCGATTTGCCAACGCGTGGATCATGCGAGCGTTCGGATCATGGCAGATTTCTTTCACATGCACATCGAGGAGGCGAATGTCGCCGCCAGCCTTGCCGAGCATTTGGCGTATGTCAATCATGTGCATTTAGCCGATAGCAATCGCGATCTGCCAGGCTGTGGCCACACCGACTTTGCGCCGGCATTTCGCGTGCTCAAACAGGCAGGCTTCGGCGGCGCCTTCGCGCTTGAGTGTCCCCGTCAAGGAACACCGGAATTCGGCTATAAGGAGTGCGCCGCCTACATTCGCGAGACTTGGAATTCTGCCTGAGCGGCAAGGTCGGACGAAAAGAGACAATAACCCCTCCGATCGATGAGTCTGTTTAGTTAGTCTCACTTGCTACGAGAGTGAACATCACGGCACGCATTGGCAGCGGCACTACGTTGCGCACATGAAACGTGCGCGAATCCAAAATAAGAATCGCACGTGCATGCGGCGCCAGGGCGTAGAGGATGTTTCTTTCAGGATCCAGAGCCATCTGGGTGATGCCGCCGCCTTGCCACAATTGACGCTCCACGCTGCCGTCAACCGTATTTATCATCGAGAGCGCAGGTGCCGCTGGCTCTTCTGCCGCCTCCTCATTCTCGGAATTCTCTTCTGATGAATCCTTGCTTGGCGGGACACTGCTCTTTACATCCGAACTCTCTGAAGCACTGTCTTCGCTTGGCTCATCGGCAATCGGTCCCACTTCGCTGCCCAGATAGAGGATTGCGCCGTCTTCGCTGAGTAGCCCATACGTGGCACGAGCAGCCGGAGTGGTAGCAAAGAGAATGACCTGACTCGAATCAAGATCAACACGCCAAATCTCGTCAGTCTCCGGTGTGGTCACGTAGGCGGCAAGCCCATCAGCAGCAAGCACAACCGCGCCTATCACCAAGCCAGCTCCAATGGTTATGGCGTCACCCACGGTTTGGTTATCCAATGTAACGCGCGCCATTTGCGTTCGGTCGGTCGCCACGGCAAGGACGGCGCTCTCACTGAGCGGCATCAGCCTGTCAACCGACCACGGCAGAGGAATGTCGACCGGAAGCTCATCACTTTCATCAATTGTCACGAGCGATGTCGCAGTCTGCGAGCCCAGCACCACATACATTCCTGTAACCGCCAGACTGCTCCAGTCCTGGTCCGGCAACTGAACTATGGGGCCCACTTGTTGCGACTGTGCATCTACGGTGAGTAGCCCGTCTTCCTGTAAGACATAGAGAGTCTTGTTATCCGCAGTGAGGGCGAGTGCCCGCGGCTCATTACCCACTCCCGTGAGGGACGACGGTCTCAAGTCGTTGGCATTGAAGGCGAGGAGCGCACCAATGTCAGCCGTACCAAGCACAACAATTGTTTTTGGCTCGGCATCGGCCCCTTCCGGTAACGCCACTGATTCCTCATCGCCGCGAAAGAGAGAAAAACCAACGGACACCACGAGCAAGATCACCATCAGCCCAATCCCGCCCTGCAGCAGCCGAATTCTCAACGAAGTGTCGCCGGCGCCAAGCGCGGCAGCGACCTCAGCTCGCAACGTCGCGCCGGGACGAGGCGCACGCAATTGGCGCATGACGCGCTCGACTGCTGGACGGTCGGCGTCCGGATCCGGCGGGCGGTACGCCGCGCGGGCCCGTTCAAACAAGGATTCAGCTCTTTCGAGCGAAACGCCAAGGGCCTCTGCCGTTTGGCTCTGCGGCATGCCTTCAGCCAGGATGAGCAGCAAAACGACGCGCAACCGCGGCGGCAGCGCAACCACAGCCCTGCGCCAATCCATGGTGCGGTCTTCGATCTCCACCGGGCCCGGCACGCGGCGGACCAGCCTCTGCCAACGCGCAGATGCCAAGAACGTCCTTACCGCCATCCGGTAAAACCAGGTGTCCAGCACCATCGTGCGCGGCCGCTTGCGGAAGGCGCCAAAAGCCCGGCGAAAAGTGGCGACTACAAGCTCACGGGCCTCACTTTCGTTTCCCGTGAGCCAGAAGAAGAAGCGATAGAGCATCGGGCTAAATTGATCGTAAAGCCCAAGAAATGCCTCGCGATCACCGCCTTCGGCCCCCGCGAGAATTCGCCCTCGATTAGCAAGCATTCATACCCAACATTCTGCCTATAGCCACTGACTTTCTGCCTGCATGGTAGCACATAGCACTCCCGACCTAAGGCCGCTCGGAGTTCAGAGCACAACAGGTGAAACTCCGGCCCTCGTTTCCTGCTCAGAGCAATTGCAGGAACTCGTAGAAAGATGTACCGTACAAATAATCAGTGATGCAATCGCTGATGCCCAAAGGGCTCCCCCTCTCGGTTAAGATTGAGACCGCCGGCAGCAGTGCGTTTTGTGATTTGTGTGGAATATGGATTCTCCGCAGCAAGAACATTATGTAAATCTAAGAAATCGTATCACCGTGCTGCAATTGGGAATGTGCCAATTGCAGCCAGCGGCTTTTAGGGCCATCAGCACACACCCGCGTCCAAGGGCTGAGCGTGGCAAATAGACGGAAAACTCTCGTGTCGCAGAACAGCCTCCGCGTCGCAGGCCGGATGTTCGAGTCGTTGCGGGTCGTCACGTTTCGCGACCTTTGGATTGGCATGCTCGCTTCGTACATTGGCATGTACATGGGCATGGTCTCTCGCGGCTACCTTGCCTATGAGATAACCGGCTCTGCCACGGTCCTCGGCATTGTGACGGTGGCATCGGGAATCCCTATGCTGCTGCTTTCCCCTGTGGGAGGCGTGCTCGCCGACATCATGAACCGGCGCCTCATCCTCATCCACAGCCAGGTCTTCATGGTTGTGTCATCCTTGCTCATCGCCGTCCTCATTCACCTCAACCTGATCGAGATTTGGCATCTCGTCTTCTTTGGCTTTCTGCAAGGGATACTCTTCACCATCAACATGCCGGCGCGCTCTTCCGCGCTTCCACACTTGGTTGGGAGACCGTTGCTTGCCAGCGCGATCGGCCTGACAAACTCAGGGCGCAACCTGATGTCAGTAATTGCCCCTGCAATTGCCGGGACCGTCATCGCGATCCCGTGGTTGGGTACGGCGGGGGCATTCGACATCTCAGCGATCTTCTACGTGGCCGCGACGCTGCTGATGCTGCGCCTGCCTGAGAGCTTGGCGAAAAGCCGCGACCGCACCCAGGTTGCATTCGGCCAGCAGATGATTGACGGCTTCAGCTACATATTCTTGCAACGTCCGCTGCGCATCCTGCTCGTGCTCGGGCTTGTTCCTATAGTACTTGGCATGCCCCTGCAATCCTTCCTGCCGGTCTTCCAAGCGGATGTGCTTCACGTCGGCGCGGTGGAGCTCGGACTACTCTATTCGGCAGTGGGCATTGGCGGCACCCTTGGATCGCTCATAATAGCGCCGCTCGCGGAGAGTAAGCACAGCCACATATTGCAGCTTGCGATGGGTGGGTTTTTTGGTCTGACGCTGATCGCGTTTGCCAACAGCGCCTCTTTCACCCTGAGCCTAGTCTGCGTTGGTCTGGTCGGCTTTGCCGGAAACGCATCCACCGGCTTCAATAGCGCCTTGCTGATGCTGCGCACGGAAGAAGCGTACTTTGGGCGTGTCATGAGCATCTACATGATGAATTGGTCGCTGATGACCCTCTTCACGCTGCCTCTGGGTATGCTCGTGGACAGTTGGGGCGCACCGCTAGTGACAAGCCTCGCCGCTTTGGGTATTGTCATCTTCATGGGTGCGGCGTTCATTTTCTTCCGTGATATCCGCGAAGGTCAGCACCATAGAGAAGACCTGAGCGTGGAAACCGGCACTGCAGCCGCGGAGAAGAGCGTTTAGGCAACAGCCCCGCCCCCGTGGGCACGCGCAATCGGCTCAAAGAACGAAACGCATGGCAGCATCTCGCGACGAAATCATCTCCTTCTTGGACGACTACCTTGACGTTCAGGGCATGCGCGACTACGGCCCCATGGGCATGCAGGTCACCGGCAAGGCGGAGGTGAGCCGCGTAGCCGTGGCGGTAAGCGCTTCTCTCGCCTGCTTTGCCCAAGCGGCGGCGCAACAAGCCGACATGCTTATCGTGCACCACGGCCTCTTCTGGGAAAACGAGAGCCGCGTCGTCGGCGAGGTCATGCGGGGCCGCTTAGAGGCGCTGTTTCACCATGACATGAGCCTCTTGGCATATCATCTCTGCCTGGATAAGCACCCGGAAATCGGCAACAACGTACTTGGTCTCAAAGCCCTTGGCGCGACGCCGGTTGAACTGGATTCGCCGCTGGGTATGGTGGGTTACGTCGGAGACTTCTCCCAGCCGCTTTCATGGAAAGAGCTAGAGAACCGCGTATTCCGCGCCTTTGGCGGCAAGCCATTCTTTTTCTCAGAAGGAGCGGCTCACACGTCGCGCCTGGGATTGGTGACCGGCGGTGCCGGACGTCCTTCCTACGTAATTGAGGCAGCAGACAGGGGCTGCGACACTTTTCTCACAGGGGAATTGAGTGAATCTGCCCCCGCCGTGGCCGCCGAACTCTCCCTCAATCTCATTGGCGCCGGCCACTACAACACCGAAAAGCTTGGTGTTCAAGCAGTAGCGCGCTTGCTTGAGGAACGCTTCGGAGTCAGCACGGTATTCGTGGATGTGCCAAATCCGCTGTGAGTGCTATTCTGGCAAATTGAGGTTGCCTGCCACGAAAACAGTCTTCGCCGCGCCGCCTGCAATGGATTTGGCAGCAGGGAACTTACTGCGCACGGTCATGCTGGGCTCAATCTCCTTCAGGAACAGAGTCTAATAGCGATAGCCCGGGCGCCTACTCATTCGGTGGGTGAATTCTGGTTCAAGACTTGGTGTGCTGCGGTGGCCGCAGCCTCCACCTCGCCCTTGTTAGACGCTTCTCCCTGACGTGAATCGAACTGCACGACAGCGCTTTTCACCCCGTACGGCCCATAGCGCTGCGGAGAGGTAGGGCCGAACAGTGCCACCACCGGCGTGCCAACGGCCGCGGCGAGGTGCATTGGCGCGGAATCATTGCCAATGAAGAGATGACAACGCTGGAGAAGCGCCCCGAGTTGGGGAAACGTGAGCCGTCCAGCCAAGTCCGCGAACTGCGGGCTCGAACTGCTGCGGATAGCGGCTGCCACAGGCTTGTCGTCCGGCCCCCCGACGAGAAGTATACGTGCGCCCAGCGTGTGTGAGAGGCGCTCCGCAAGAGACTGGAAGTTGCCGCTCGACCAGCGCTTGCTTACCTGCTCTTGGCCGGGGTTTTGGCCGCCGCCGGCGTGCAGCGCAATGAGCGGATCGGCATTCTCCATTTCGATCTCTGCGAGCAGCCTACTAACCACCACGCTGTCGGCAGCGTGGGGACAAAAGTGCAAACGCGGCTCTCGCACACTGTAGCCAACGGCCCGCAACACCTTTAAGTAAATCTCAACTTCATGGCGGTCTTCCGGACAGGGCACACCGACGTGCAGCGCGATCCCGCGCCCGGCGCTGTCAAGACCGGCGCGCCAGGGAATGCCCGCCAGCCGCGGCAGCAATGCCATCAACGGCGAACGGTCCAGCACGAAACAGTGTGTATAGCGCTCACTTCGCAGTTGAGCGAGGCACGCGCGGTACGCCCCAATCCCGTAGCGCCCGGGAAAACCCACACTACCGGAATCTAGAATACGGTCGCAGTGGGGGTTTCCTGCCAACGCTTCTTTGGCCCACGCGGTCGCCAGCACCGTGATACTCGCATGTGGAAGACTCGCGCGCAAAGAAGCAAGAAAGGCCGTGCTCATCAGCACGTCGCCCAGGCTCGCAGGCTTGATCACCAGCACATTCGCGCCCTCGGACGCGTGGGGCGACGCCGTGGGCGCGGTACGCAGGAGCGCATGCAGGAGACGGGATGATTGCTCAATGACGTACGGAATCACAGGATACTGCAACCGGGCCCCAAGCCATGGTAAGCGTCGTTTGCCAAGGTATCGCGTTAATTCTAAACGGACGCGGTTCGCAGCGTCTATTTGCCCCGCTCGACTGCATCCAGTTGCGTATAGATGCGAGAAGACTTTAGCATGACGAGTATGCAATCCACGCAACAACCTTACCGCTGGCAGACAACGGTCCGAATTCTCTGGGTAACTCAATTCGCCTCTATGGCGGCGTTTGGCTCCAGCCTTACGTTCATTCCACTGTACATTCTCGAGCTTGGCGTTCCTGATGCCCGCCAAGCTGCGCTGTGGGCGGGATTTGTTGCAGGCGGCGCCGGCATCAGTATGGCTATATTCTCCCCGATCTGGGGCGTGCTCGCCGACCGCTTCGGCAAGAAGATCATGTTAGAACGCGCCTTCTTGGGCGCAACCGTCACACTTCTCCTCATGGGACTCGCCCAGTCCGCACCGCAACTACTGGTGTTGCGCATGATCCAAGGATCGCTTTCCGGCACCACCACCGCAATCAGCACGCTTGTCGCTTCCATCACGCCCCAGGAGCACCTGGGGAGAGTGCTTGGATCCATGCAAATGTCTATCTTCGCGGGATCAACGGTCGGTCCCTTTGTCGGTGGTGTCCTGGCTGACACATTGGGCTTCCGAATCGCGTTCATTACGACGAGTCTTGTCTGCCTCGGGGCGGGAATAGCAGTATTCACGCTCGTACACGAACCTCCGCAAGAGAAGCAGCCGCTTCCAGCCTTCCGCCTACCGAAACTCCGCAACCCGGTGGGCAACAGCATGCTCAGTACGGTCCTCATGTTAGCGCCGGTGATCTTTGTCGTGCAGTTTTCCCTCATGGCGGCACGGCCTATTTTCCCGCTCTTTGTGGCAGAAGTTGCCACGACTTCAGCCATAGCAAGTTTCGCCGGGATCAATGTAGAAGAATTCGTGGCGACAATCGCAGGGCTTCTTATCGCCACGACCGGTGTTGTGGCAACGTTCTGTTCAATGGTGACAGGACGCTTCATAGACTCGCACCGCGCTCGACTGCTTCTAATCGTAGCCGTAGTCGGCAGCGCATTCGCTAACGTCGGTCACGCGCTTGTCGCAACTCTCCTACAACTTTGGGTTATTCGCATCTTGCTTGGCGCCTGCAACGGCATCTGGGCGCCGACCTACAGCGCGACCGTGGGGCTTAGCGTACCGGCTGAGCGGCGCGGCCTTGCGTTTGGCGTTTCGGCGAGCGCCTCCGCTTTGGGCAACGCGTTTGGGCCCATCGTCGGGGGTTATGTTGGCGCAGTTCTTGGTATCCGCGCGGTCTTTGCGGCTGCTGCCGGAGCACTTCTGATTGCGGCTCTTTGGCTGGCACTGCGGGTCGAGCCACTCACGCCTCCAGACCCGGAAGACTAGCGACTGCAATCAGGCGCAAGGCTCCGCCGGCTTAGTATATGCCCTGCGCACACTCGGTTATTATAAGACTTGGAGAAACAACTGAACGCTAACGCATGTCCCGGCGCGCCCTCTCCCGGGCATCTGCCAATTCCTGCGGCGTGTTGATGTTGCACATCGAGATGAGGTCGGGATCAAACCGGCGTAATTCATCCACAGAAACTCGCCGGACACGGAGCCGATCGATCAACCTCCCGAGCCTTAGGTCTCCAGTCTGCAGCATTTGCGCTGCCACAGAGAGGCAACGCCGACGATAGACGGTGTGCAAGACTTCCGGCTCGTGTCGGACTACCGGTGCAACAGCGTCCCAGTCGTCCGTGGCGTAGCCTACGAGCGCCCGCAACAAGCGGTCGTTCAGAAAGGGCATATCACAGGCAACAGCCAACACCAACGGAGTCTTCGCCGCCTGCAGCCCGCTGACCAGACCGGTGAGGCTCGAGCCCACAGGTGACACGTCCGGCACGACATTGAAGCCGTTGAGGTCAGCGCGATTACCGATGACGATGACGTCAGCGCACACAGAGGCTAAGACTGCGCTGACATGCTGCAGCAGCGTTGTTGGGCTGTCTTCGCGCGGCCAGGGCAGCAACGCCTTGTCTTGACCGAGTCGCTTGCTCTTGCCACCAGCCAGTATCAGGCCTGTGACGCCGTTTGTACCCAACTCTCCGGCCTCCCAACAGCTTAGATGCACCATACATTGAACCGGCATTCAGCCTGTATCGTATCATTGCGCGCGCCACAGGTACGGCAGGGAAGTTTCTTCAAGCATGCACATTCCTGATATACTGGGAGCGCTCAACTTAAAACAGAGTTGGTGCAAGAGGTTGAACAAATGGCCAAGCGCAACGCAGTGCGGCTGACAGAGCCCTTGGTTCGGGATAGAGGAACGCTTCGCCCCGCTAGTTGGGATGAGGCGCTTGAGCGAGCCACCACCGGCCTGCAGGCAGCGATAGACAAACGAGGGCCGCGCACCTTTGGACTCTTCAGTTGCTCTAAAGCCACCAACGAAGTCAACTATCTCGCGCAGAAATTCACACGAACGGTAATTGGGTGCAACAACATCGATAGCTGTAACCGCACCTGACACGCGCCCAGCGTCGTCGGTCTGGCGACAGTTTTCGGGCTAGGCGGCGGCACGAGTTCCTATCGCGAGATTGAGGAAACCGATGTAATCCTCCTCTGGGGATCGAACGCGCGGGATACACACCCGATCTTCTTCCACCACGTCCTCAAAGGGGTCCACAACGGCGCAAGACTCTATGTCATAGATCCGCGCCGCACGAGTTCAGCGCAGTGGGCCGATGTGTGGCTGGGTGTAGACGTGGGCGCCGACATCGCCCTTGCCAACGCCATGGGTCGTGAAATTATCGCTGCCGGCCTCGCCAATGAAGAGTTTATCGATAACGCGACGAGTGATTTCGCGGCGTACCGGTCGGCTGTAGAGCCGTACACGCTTACGTATGCCGAGGAGATCACTGGCGTTCCGGCGGCGGTAATTCGCGAGACCGCGCACACTTACGCCAGTGCGAATCGCGCCCAGATCTGTTGGACGCTTGGTATCACCGAACATCACAACGCGGTTGATAACGTACTGGCGATCATCAACCTCGCCCTGCTTACAGGGCATGTGGGCCGATATGGTTCGGGCCTCAATCCGCTGCGGGGACAGAATAACGTCCAGGGCAGCGGCGACATGGGCGCGTTGCCTGATCGACTGCCCGGCTTTCAACACGTAGAGAATGCGCCGCTGCGCGAAAAGTTCGAGCGTGCCTGGCACAAGCGAATTCCTGCCAAGAAGGGCTGGAACCTGAGTGAAATGTTCGACGCCATGGAACTTGGGGTACTGACCGCCCTTTACGTCATTGGTGAGAATCCCGCGCAATCGGAGGCAGACCAGCATCGTGCGATGAACTTGCTGCAAGGTCTCGACATACTGGTGGTGCAGGACGTGCTCATGAACGCGACCGCAGCCATGGCCGACGTGGTCCTGCCGGCGGCTGCGAGTTGGTGTGAATCTGAGGGTACTGTCACGAATAGCGAACGGCGCGTACAAAGAGTGCGCCGCGCTATGAGCCCCCCGCCGGGTGTAAGGGATGACATTACGATTCTATGCGATGTCGCAGAGAGAATGGGCGGAGACTTGGGGCCGCCAGTGGCAGAGAGCATTTGGAACGAACTGCGCGACCTCAGCCCCTATCACGCCGGCATGAGCTACGAACGCATAGAGCGAATGGGTGGAATTCAGTGGCCCTGCTATGACGAGTCCCATCCTGGAGAACTCTATCTGCACGGCAGGTTGTGGACGCGGCCCGTGATGGGGCCGCGGGCGCCGTTCCACGCGGTGGCAAATAAGCCACCCGCAGAATGGCTCGATGACCGGTTCCCCATCCGTTTGACCACGGGCCGCCGCTTGGATTCTTTCAATACGGGCGTACAAACTGCCGGCTACACGTCGCCCCTGCGCCGACGTGAAACTATTGACCTTTCGCCCGAGGACGGGCGAAAGCTTGGCGTTGCTGAAGGCGAGACGGTACGAGTGAGTTCGCGCCGTGGTTCTGTTGAGGCGCCGGTACGCATTGACTCTACCCTGCGCCCCGGTTTGGCCTTCATGACCCCGCATTTTCCGAACGAGGTCGCGACCAACAAGCTCACAATTGACGCGACCGACCCGAAGTCCGGCACGGCCGAATTCAAAGCAGCCGCCATACGCATCGATAAAGTCGAAGTTGGAGTCGCGCAGGACTAGATCGCGCCCTCACCCGCCACGCCCTTTAGGTTACCCTGATGGATCTTCACCTCACCAAAGATGCTCCCAGTGCGGCAGAGCGCCTCGCGGTTGACAGCATCCTCGGCGAAACGGACTTAGAGGAGAGCGATGACGAATACTCGGCCGCTCTTGCGGGGCACGTAGCTGCGGTAGGTCACGCTGCGAGAGCAAACCGACACCTCCTATTGCCGGTTCTGCACGCTATTCAAGAGCGGATGGGATGGATAAGTCACGGCGCGCTCAATTACGCCTGTCAACGCCTGACAATTCCTCCCACGGAAGCGTACGGCGTTGCCACGTTCTATGCGCTCTTTTCGGTCCAGCCGAAGCCGCCAATTGTGGCGCACGTCTGCGACGACATCGCTTGCATGGCGAACGGCGCGGAACAGCTCTGCTCGGAAATGACAGAACGCCTTGATAAGGCGGGTACCAAGAGCGGGGATGGGCGCATGACCTGGCACCGCAGCCCATGCCTCGGCATGTGCGAGCGCGCGCCCGCGGCAATGATCACGGCGGCGAGTGAATGCCCGTCCACCACGGTGCTTGCCCCGGCGATTGGCGCGGCGATTGAGCAACTATTGGAATTGAAGAACCATGGGGAACCGCCCACTGTCGAAACCCCGGCCATTAGCTCAGTGCCTCAAGCGGGAAGTGCGGAACTCAGGCTCCTGCGCCGCATGGGTCGGATTGACCCGGATAGTCTTGCAAATTACCGCGCGGCAGGTGGATACCAGGCGCTGGCACGGGCCTTGGAACTAGGGCCGGAACAGATAGTCCGGGAAGTCGCCGCATCCAAGCTCATGGGAAGGGGCGGCGCCGCCTTTCCCGCCGGCATAAAGTGGCAATCAGTTGCCTCTGCCGCGGCCCGGCCGCACTACATGGTGTGCAATGCCGATGAATCCGAGCCGGGCACGTTCAAGGACCGCGTGGTGATGGAAGAGGACCCATTCGCCGTGGTTGAAGCCATGACAATCGCGGGCATCGCCACCGGATGCGAAAAGGGATTCATTTACCTGCGCGGCGAATATCCCTTGGCTCTAGCACGTATGACCAACGCGCTTGCGCAGGCCCGTGCCGCAGGTCTGCTTGGCAGTTCGATTTTGGGCAACACCATGTCTTTCGACATAGAGATCCGCCGCGGCGCCGGCGCGTACATTTGCGGCGAGGAAACCGCACTCTTTAATTCCATCGAGGGTTTTCGCGGCGAACCGCGCAATAAGCCGCCGTTTCCCACGGAGGTCGGCCTCTTTGGCAAGCCCACGCTGGTCAACAACGTCGAGACGCTCGTCAACGTGCTCGATATCGTACTGGAGGGCGGCGACGCCTACGCCGCTATCGGCACTGAGCAGTCAACCGGCACGAAGCTCTTCTGTCTATCCGGCCACGTAGCGCGTCCAGGAGTGTATGAGGTGCCGTTTGGTACCTCTCTTCGTGCACTGATTGAAGTTGCCGGCGGCGTGGCCGGCAGCGGCAATATGCAAGCGGTACTCTTGGGAGGCGCGGCAGGAACGTTCCTCACACCGCAGGAGTTGGATACGCCGTTGACCTTCGAGTCGACACGTGCGATCGGTGCCACGCTCGGCTCCGGGGTGGTGATGGTTTTCGATGACACGATCAATATGCAGAGCGTGCTGCTGCGAATTGCCGCGTTTTTCCGCGACGAATCGTGCGGACAGTGTGTGCCCTGCCGTGTAGGGACGGTACGTCAAGAGGAACTCCTTAACCGGCTCTTCGCCGAAATGACTATCGGCTCCACCGAGGACGAATTGCACCTCCTTAACGACATCGGACAAGCCATGCGCGACGCATCGATCTGCGGACTTGGGCAAACTGCTTCGAGCGCGATAGAATCTGCAGCCCGCGTGGGACTCTTCAACGGAAGGAAGCACTAATGGGTTCTGAATCTGAATTGTCAGAGCTGCAACCAACCTGGCAATTCCTAAACCCGATACCGCGGGGCCCGCTTCCCACAATCCCCGAACCAGCGGCGGCACCCGAAGTTGAGCTCATTATTGACGGTCGGGAGACCTCCGTGCCCACCGGTTCAACTTTGTTGCAGGCGACCAAGAGTCTCGGTATCGAGACGCCAACGCTCTGTTACTTGGAGAACCTAACCCCGGTCAATGCCTGCCGCGTATGTGTGGTTGAGCTGGAGGGGTCGCGCACGCTCGTGCCCGCGTGCTCGCGCAAAGTGGAAGCAGGTATGCAGGTGCAGACCGACTCGCCCCGGGTGCGCTTGAGCCGCCGCATGGTGCTTGAGTTTCTGGCATCATCGGTGGATGTGTCGACTGCGCCGGAACTCCAGCAGTACATGGGTCAATATGCGGCGGAGCCCGAGCGATACGGGCCCTCAGGACCGCCCGCCCTGGCTAATGAGCGGGATGCCGCCGTCCCCGGCCATCATGTTGCACCCGATGGCGCGACTGCCGGCACGGTGGAGCAGCCCGTGAAGATCGACAACGAACTCTACATTCGCGACTACAGCAAGTGCATTCTGTGCTACAAGTGCGTCGAAGCCTGTGGCGAGGACGCCCAGAATACCTTTGCAATTGCCGTGGCCGGCCGCGGCTTCGATGCGCGTATCGCAACGGAGTACACGGTGCCTCTGCCGGATTCCGCCTGTGTCTACTGCGGCAACTGTATCGGCGTTTGCCCCACCGGCGCGCTCATGTTCCGCAGCGAGTACGAAATGCGTGAAGAGGGAACTTGGGATGAATCGGCCCAGAGCGAGACCGACACGATCTGCTCGTACTGTGGCGTGGGCTGCAACCTGCAGCTACACATTCAAGACAACGAGATCGTCAAGGTCATGTCCCCGGTTGAGAGCGGCGTTACCCAGGGCCACCTTTGCATCAAGGGACGGTTCGGCTGGCAATTCATGCAACAGCCCAAGAAGAAATAGGTCATGCCTGCCGGCGTTGCGCACATGCCGACTAAGAGTTGGCGCGCTGTGCCGCCCAATCACTGGGATGTAACCCGCTCGGCTCTCGTGTAAATGTTCATCGAGGAATCGCGCAGAAAGCCGATAAGCGTCATTCCCGACGCAGCCGCCAGTTCCACGGCTAGGCTTGAAGGCGCTCCCACGGCAGCAATCACGGGCACGCTCGCCAACAGACACTTTTGCACGATTTCAAAGCCGGCCCGACCGCTTACCAACACGATGCGGTCCTCAAGGGGGAGCATTTTGCGGAATAGTGCGGCGCCAATCAGCTTGTCTACGGCATTGTGGCGTCCCACGTCCTCCCGTAAGAAGAGTAACTCGCCCGCGGCATCGTACAGCCCGGCAGCATGCAGCCCACCCGTACGTTCAAAGGTAGCCTGCGCCGCGCGGAGTGAATTTGGCAAACTCTGAAGCACTTCCGGCGCGACGTTAAGGCCGCTCTCAATCGGATCGGCCGCCTGACGCACTGCTTCTATGCTTGTCTTGCCGCATATGCCGCAGCTTGACGTCGCCTGGAAATTACGCTGCCAGCCTTCG
Source organism: Chloroflexota bacterium (assembly GCA_965207135.1). Classification (GTDB taxonomy): domain Bacteria; phylum Chloroflexota; class UBA11872; order VXOZ01; family VXOZ01; genus VXOZ01. The sequence goes on from OZ242272.1 coordinate 1,806,452, forward strand.
CCCAGAATGTCTTCTACACCATTGACGTACGCCAAGACGATGTTTTCTCGCTCTTCCTCTGACTTGCCGGGGCAATGACCCACGGATAGCAGGGCCGATGGTTGCGCAATCAGCCGTTCGGTCCACAGAAACCCAGCGGCCAGTTCCTCATCGTGGCCGGGCGTGCGCATGGTCACCGCAATGCTCTGCCCGTTCACACGAATCTCCAGCGGCTCCTCGCGGGCCAAGACATCCGGTCCGCAAGCCGCGCCCACGGCAGTGACTTTCGTCACTTGCCACGTTGACGTGGGCGCTTGCTTCTCTACGTCTGTCTGCGCCACTTGGCGCCTCCTTAACGACCTGCTGCCAAACCGCTTGTCGAAGCTAACTATACCCTGTATACACAATTGTCATCGTCTATCTATACACTAATCCATGAACCGGTTGTAGGCTAGCGCGATATGCTATGCTGCTACCGCACAGCCGCCAAAGATTGGTATGATCAGCTATTCTCCATGGAGACAAAGTTCAAATGGCACGTACACAAGTGAACGGCCGCGTTTTCGAGGTAGATTCAGGTGATGGAATCGGGGGCGTAGCCGTCTCCAATGGCGCGGCTATCGTTCAAACTGAGTCAGATGGCCGGTATGCCCTGGAAATCGATCCGCAGCGTGATCGCTACGTCTTTGTTTCGGTGCCGGCAGGATACCGCTCGCAGGACCGCTTCTACATACTTCTGAACGACACAGTATCCCAAGACGCATATGACTTCCCCATGGTTGCCGCGCCGGAGCGCGCGCAATCCAGTTTTCGTGTCGCTCACCTCTCCGACACGCACGTGGTCATTGACGATAGTGGCGCCGTCTCCGGGGAGTTACTTGCGCAAGACCTGGGAGAGATCGTCAGCACCGCTGCCCCCGACCTGGCCGTCATTACCGGTGACCTGACGAACATGGGTACCATTCCCGAACTGGAACACTATCGCTCGGCCATCGAATCTGTGCCGATCCCGGTGATCTCGGTTTTCGGCGGGCACGATGGCAATATCGAGCGCCGGTCAACCGTTGGCGATGTGCCGTGCACCCGCAATTTTGAATCAATCCTGGGCCCGACGTATTACAGCTTCGATTGGGGCAATTATCACTTTGTTGTCTTTGCCACGGAAGAGACCTACTTCACTATTGCAGATCGGGAACGCAAGGAGCGCTGGTTGTGGGCAGACCTTGCGCTGCAACCCGGCACACGCAGGTCAGTGCTCATGCTGCATACGGCTCCGGACCAGGCCTTGCTCGAGCAGTTCAATCAACAGAATGGTGCGCTCATTCTTCACGGCCATTGGCACTCAAGCAGAGTGTTCACACTTGGCGAGACTATTCAGGCATCTGCTCCTGCCGCCTGCTTTGGTGGGATCGATACCCGACCCAGAGGCTGCCGCCTCGTCTCATTTTCTCCGCGGGGCATAGAGACGGCATTGCAGGCAAGCTCCAGACCGGCCGCTCCCTCAACGGGGTCCACAGGCTTGATAGGCGCACAGTCGACGGAGCAACCGCAACGGGGCATCGCATTGGGAGAAGAGCGCTATTCTTTGGCCTGGCAGCATGAGACCGGCAGCCCGCTGCATCGTGCCGCGCCGGTCGTTTACGATGACAGTGTGCTCGTGAGCCTCCACGATGAAAGTTTTCCCAACCGAAATGGCGTGACCTGTCTTGACAGTCGTGACGGTAGAGAACGGTGGTATTACCAAACCCAGACAGCCGTGAAGAATAGTTGTGTCGTCGTCGATGGCATCTCCCCCGACGACACCGGCGGTGACGCGTGGTGCGCAGCACTCACAATCACCGGCGAACTCCACCTCATGGCCGTGCCGACGGGCAAGCGCGCGTGGAACACCGTCCTCCCATCACACCCGCAACGCTGGGTCTACTCGTCACCCGCCCACAACGGCAAAGCAATTGTTGCCGGATCGAAGTCAGGTTACGGCGCGTACGATGTGGCTACCGGTGCGCAGAATTGGTATTTCTCTCCGTCGGACGGCGATGAGTGGCCAGCCTATATTTGTCCCCAAATCTACAACAATGAACTCTGCATTGTGCTCGTGCAGCGCCAGGGATTCCTCGCTCTGAGTATGGAAGCCGGTGAAGTGGTTTGGGAGCAGGATTTGCCGGTCGAGTACTTCTGTGCCTCGCCTGTGTTGGCCGGCGACCTGCTTGTTGTCAGTTCCGCGTCGCCGCATACGGGAGCCAGCCTTACCGGAGGGCAGCAGGGCGATATTGCCGTGCTTGATGCGCGCACCGGGGTCATTGTTGCCCACTATGCACAAGTGCTACCGGGATATGCCGCGGGTCTTGCAGTTGCAGCTAACCGCGTTTACGCTGCCACCGCCGCAGGGACTGTTCACTGCCTCGACATGAATACGGGCAAGCAGCTTTGGCAATTTCAGTCAGGCGAGGACCTGCTTGACTTTACTCCCTATCGACGCGGAATCACGTCGCTCACAGCCGCGCCGATGCCTCTGCGGGACCACATTCTCGCGGGCGGCTGCGACGGCTGGCTGTATGCGCTGGACAGCCAAACGGGTACGTGTATTGACCGGGCGTTCTTGGGCGCGCCGATCACGGCGGCGCCGTGCGCCATCCCGGATGGCTTCTGCGTCGGCACCTACGGCGGGACTCTGTATGCCTTTCGCTCGGCGAGTTAGGCTCAAAGCTGGCTAGGCAATAAGCGCATATCCGGCACATAGGCCCGCGGCGGGAGCGATGCCACCAACAGCGCGGCCTTGGCCACGTCCTCCGGTTCCAGGGCCTTAGACATGACCTCCGGCGGCGTGGGAGTCGGCCGTTTCTCTACCAGCGGCGTATTGCAGAGGCCGGGAAAGATCACGGTCACGCGAATGCCGTTTGCCATCTCTTCTTCCCGGGTGCCGTAAGCCAGCCCGGCCACACCGTGCTTCGATGCTTGGTAGGCGACGCCGGACACGTCAGGCCGCTGCACCGCGCCGGATGAGAAATGCACGATGAGTCCAGCGCCCTGCGCGCGCATTTGCGGGAGCACCGCACAGGTCAAATTGAAAGCCGCTGAGAGATTCACTGCGAGCATCATTTCCCAGTCGGCGGGATCGAGCACCGTCAGCGCGCGCTGCTTGAGATTGGTGCCAACACTGTTGATGAGAGTGTCAACTTTGCCATACTCTTCAACCGCGGCTTCAACCAGCTTCTGGGTAGCTGCACGGTCAGTGGCATCCGTTGGCGCCGCGAGCGCAACACCGCCCGATTCATTGATCTCGCCCGCCACCGCTGCGAGCGCGGCAGCGTTGCGCGCACCCAAAACTACTGTGGCGCCCTGTTCCGCAAAGAGCCGCGCCGTTGCAGCCCCCATTCCACTGCTTGCACCCGCAATAATCACCACGTTTCCCTCAAGCAACCGCATTGTGCAGCTCCTTCACATTCTTACTTGCAATTTAATATCGACTACTTGACTCTGTCAGCCAGGCGGGGCCGCTTCCTCAAGGTGGATTACATATCACTTCCACCCGCTTAGACCCGCACATGTGACTATACCGCAATTGCGAATCAAACTTGCAACCAAGCGATGGTTCAGCAAGCTCTACTGAATTACGTGACTTCCGGTCGGAAACTGAGATGGAATTCAGTGCTCAAGGGTGCTTTTTTTAAGAGTGTGACGGTTGTCTCGCCTGCCGGACACACGAGCGTGTCTGTATGGCCGATTACGCAAGAACCAAGCGGGGTGTGGTACTTTGAACACTGAAGCATACGCTAGACAATAAAGAGAACCTTACAGCCGAGGAAAACAGGCATGAAGCGCGGCCCGCTCCGGACACTCGTCATTATCCTGGGGATACTAGTTGCCACAATTGCCGTGTCTTTTTTGCTGCAACTGCGGGACTCACTGCTCGATCGACTGCCGGGCCTGCCGGAACAGGGACCGACCCAAAACGTTGAAGTCCCGGACTTTACGTTGGAGACGGTGGATGGCGAGACCGTCACGCTTAGCGATTACCGCGGGCAGCCGGTAGTAATCAACTTCTGGGCGACGTGGTGCGCACCGTGCCGCGAGGAAATGCCACTGCTGCAGGAAACCTATGACGCCCATCGCGACGAAGGTCTGGTAGTAATTGGCATCAACGTCCGCGAGACGCCGGAAGAGGTAAAGCGCTTTCTTGACGAGGTTAGAGTCGAGTTTCCCGTGCTGCTTGATTCAGAAGCCGCCGTCGTAAACCGCTACCTCGTAACCAGCCTGCCGTTGACGTTTTTCGTCGACCGTGAGGGCAGACTAAGAACTGTTGTGGTCGGTGGCATGACCAAGGCTGTTCTTGACGAACGCCTGGCTAGAATTCTCTGATCTGCCCAGAGGTTGAGCTGTGTCGCGGCGTGGCTCCGCTAGCTCATCTATGTATCCTGCCGCACTCAAAACTGTGCGCAGCCCCTGTGACCTAGTCCAGTTTCTTCCAATCGCGAGCCAATTCCGGATTCTCTGGAGCTAGCCGCACACGGTACGCATGCCCCATAATGTGGGAAAACCACGTCTCTTAACATCATATGGAGTGGGGCAAATGAGTGATCGAGTTCTACGTGTCGGCATCATTGGCGCGGGCGGCATTGCGCGCGGCGCCCACGTTCCCGGCTACCGCGATTCAGGCCGCGCGGAAGTCAAAGCCGTCTGCGACGTGAATGCGGAAGCCGCACGCACTTTCGCCCAGGCCCAAGACGTCCCGCATCACTATGGCAGTGTAGAAGCGATGTTGGCGCAGGAAGATCTGGACGTTGTCAGCATTTGCACCTCGAATGATGCGCACCATCCGGCAGCCCTGGCCGCCTTGAATCGCGGCTTGCACGTATTCTGCGAGAAACCGCTCGCGCTGAATTTTGCGCAGGCCCGGGAGATGTTCGACGTTGCCCAATCCCAGGGCGTCGTCACCGGCATAAACTTCACGTACCGTACGTTTCCCGCCGCGCGCTACATCAAGGAACTCACAGATGAAGCCAGCTTTGGCGAAATCAAGCACTTTAGCATCGAGTATTACCAGAGCTACTCGGTGGACCCAAACCGGTCCTTAGAGTGGCGCTTCCAAAAGAAGCTCACGGGCACGGGCGCGCTCGCGGATCTGGGCTCTCACGCCACCGACCTCGCGCTCTGGCTTGCCGGGGGCATCTCCGGCGTACGCGGCCACCTGGCGACCTTCATCCATGAACGGCCGCTGCAAGACGGCTCAGGCATGGGCCCCGTGGACGTGGATGACTCCGCCACTTTCCTTGCTACTTACGAAAATGGCGCCAACGGTGTCGTTGCCGCCACGCGCTTTGCGACCGGTCGCCAAAACCACCAACGGATTTCGATATACGGAGACAAGGGCTCTCTGGTCTTTCAGAATGGTGCAGAGCCCCGCATCGAGGTTTCAGGTGGGCCTTTTAATAGGGGCGGGGGCGAAGTGCTCGCAGCTATTCCTTCTCGTCTGACTGCCAGCCGCCGGTCGCACGTTCCCGCCTTTGTGAATACCATTCTCGACGACGCGCCCTGCGCGTTTCCGACATTTACGGACGGGCTACGCACCCAAGAAGTGCTTGAGGCCGCCGAGCGGTCTCACGAAGAGGATCGATGGATTTCGCTGCCTCTTCCTCGATAAACGTCGATGCCATGGATGACGATGCCTCTCTGCTCGCAGCCTACTTTGACCGCACGACGCCGGCCGCCGCGGCGGCCGGTAAGGCAATCATGGCTTCCCTACTTGCGCTTGACCCCAAAATTGTTTGGAAATTGAACAAGACGACAATTGAGTTTCGCGTAGAGCGGTACTTTTGCGCTCTCTGGCCCGTTAAGCGCCACATTACCTTCTGGATCTTCAACAACGGCGGCATTGAAGATGCGCACGCGCGCCTGATGGGCAAGGGACGGGCCTCCTACGTGAAACTGCGCTCTCTCGCAGACGTGGATGAGATTCTCCTGGACTTGGTCGCGCAGGCATACCGCACTGAAGGCCTGCGCCCGCTCAAGCGTCCCCGCGTCGCGCGCTAATCCATATTGATTGAAAGCCACCGAGACGTCAGTTGACGCCTATGTGGCTTGGGGCAGTTCGTCGGTAGCGCGCGTGGACCGGAGGTGCACGTCTTGCTGAGGGAACGGAATCTCGATGCCCTGTTCTCGAAATGAAGCGCAGATGGCATGGTGCAACTCGCTGATGGTTTGGAAGCGATCGGTCAGGTCAGCAACCCATGCCATGACCCAGAACTCGAATGCGGAGTCTCCGAAATCGCGGAAGAACACCCGTGGTTCCGGATCCTCGAGGACGGCTGTGTGACCGTTCACAGTATCGAGAATCGTCTGTTCGACCAACGTGGTATCGGCACCGTAGGCAACATGCACGTCGAAGTCGAGACGGATGCGTCGATCGTCGAGGGACCAGTTAATGACGACTGAAGACAATAAATCGGCGTTAGGTATTACCGCCTGAGTGTGATCGAATTTGCGCAGCGTTGTCGCCCGTGAACCAAGATGCTCAACTGTGCCAAGGTGACCGTTGACCTCGATGACGTCACCTATCCCAATCTTGATGGGACGCTCTGCAAGGAGGATGAGACCGGAAACGAAGTTGTTGACAATGCTCTGCAAACCGAAGCCAATGCCGATGCCCAGCGCTCCCAGCACGACCAGCACGGCGCCCAAATCGAAGCCCAGCGTGCGAAACCCAATGTATGCCCCGATAATTACGATGAGGTGGTGGACCATCGCGCCAAGTGCGTATTGCGCTGGCGCAATCGGGTGTTCGTCCTCCGTGGCAAGATCTTGAATTATGCGTCGTAGGCGCCGGGCAACCGCCCAGGTGAGACCTAAGATGACGCAAAGGACAAAGATGTTCTTCGCGTCTACGGTTGTATCGGCGATAGTGAAGAGGGTAAAGTCAAGCAGACGCCACAGATTTGGAAGTGTCTCCACTCAGGAATCCCTCCAACTTTCGCATCGATGGTGCCGTGCGATTGTTGCAGCACTGTTCTACTGACCAATATGCAATGGCCTGCAATTCGGCCTGACCCAAGACGAGAGCGTTTCAGGAGAATAGGGCTATTGCCACTGACTTGGGAGGTCTTGGCGTTCCAAAATGAATGTAAGGAGTGAATGAAGTGTGCGCAGCGTTTCGGGAACGGGAGCGTAACCCCCATTCATCATCATGTGATAGTGATGGGCAATAACCGGGCTGTAGAGGGGATATGTTACCCCAATTGGCAGCGACCGCTGCGCATCGGTCTCTTCCAGTAACGCCGCGCTGTAGTGTGGCTCCACGTGGCCGGCAGCAATTACTTGCGGAAGAACCGGCAGTGCGTATTCACTGTCGATTACAAGCGCCTGCACTTCTGGTCGTAAGGCCCAGCGTAGAAACTCCCAAGCAGTGTCAAACTGCTGCGATCCTGTCACTATGGCAAGGCCGTCATAGGCGGCAAAGGTCTGGCTCTCGCCGTCCTCGTTCGGATGGAGTGCTCTTGCTTGCCACGCAACGTCGGTCGCGCGCAAGCGGTACATGTCATTCGCGCTGCCCAAGAACATCGCCAATCTCTGAGTGGCAAAGTTTTGCACATACGTGTCCGCGCCTAGCTCTCCCACACGCGGCGCAAAGTGCATAGTATGCCGCCAGGCTTGGAGTCTGCGCAGGACGCTTTCCGCTGCCGGGGACGCGACTGTGCTGACCTTACCTGTGTCATCAAAGATGTCGCCGCCGCCGCTCCAGAGCCAGGGAAGCGATTGGAACCAAGAGTCCGGGAAGCCAATGCCTGCTACTTGCAGGCGGTCGCCCGTTCCCACCTCAGTTAGCTGTTGTGCAGCTTCTTCTACCTTCTCTATCGTCCAACGCTCGTCTGAGATACGTCCGGCGAGGCCGTTTCGGCGGAAAATATCTTCATTGAGAAAGAGCAGCCTCGGATTGCTGCGCCAGGGCAGGCCGTAGTAGTCACCTCTACCGGTTTGTTTCGCTTCGGGGTAGTATCGAAACGCATTGACCGCCGCCGGCGTTATGTCGCTCGCCCCATTGTTTCCCAGCCAGTCGCTTACGAGCGTTTGGATGTTCACGTACAGGTTGTGTTCTACCCAGCGCGGAAAGAACATATCCTGTATCGAGGCGACTTCCGGCGGCAGGCCGGCTGCAGCCGAAATCGCCACGGTTTCTTCGACAGGGCGATCATAGAACTCCTGACGCAGTTGGATATGGGGAAAGTCTTCGCCAAGTTGTTGGCGTACCGCAGACCAGAGACGCCGCTCTATCGGGTCATCCCAAGCGAAATGCCAAAGCTCTACCGGCTCCGGAGCTACAGGTGTCGCAACCGTTGACGGGGTGCTGCGCACGCCCTGACCCGATGTCGGCGAATTTGTGAAGACTCGGGGCACGGCAGAAGTTCCCGTGCGCAGTGCAGCCTCATCCGGCTGACCACAGGTCACAAGGAGCGCCGGAAGTCCAAGAGATGCAGCAAGAAAGTGGCGGCGGGTAATGCGAGGCATAGTGGCCAACTGAGGGTCATTTGGAAAGCTAAGAGAACAGAAACCAGGGAGGGGATCCCAAGACTCTATGTGTTAACTTACCACGACGGGCGCACCTGCGCCAGCGGGTGCCGTGAGACGCTTACTCAAGACCCCGCGCAAGTGACGTGAGCACGTCAAGACTAGCGTTCACTTAGTGACGCATTTGCTCGATGTCTTAGTTGCTGGCCTAGCGGTTTCTGCAACCGGCAGTGGGGAACACTTCGCTGACGTTAATTGCCTGCGCTATCCTCGCTGTGACCACGCAACCAGCGCGGCAAGCGCCTCCGTGCGCGACGCTCGTGCACGAATTCTGAGGCCCTTCTTCGCTTCAAGGCGCTTGAACATCAGTGCGGACGGTGAGAAAACCTCCTCAGCCTCTTCCTCTGTTATCGGTTCGCAAACCGCATCGACCGGGTTGAGAATCTCGGTGGTTCGCGGAGCCAGTGCCCCAACAAGGCTTGGCAAGTCGTAGTGCAACAGCACGCCGGGGAGGAAGCTGCTTGCCGGCACGGTATAGTCGCCCGCACGCGTGATGTGACGATACGATGCAAGCGTCTCCAACGTAGCAACGGCTCGGATGCGCTCGTCAAGGGCGGCAGCATGCAGCGCGACCAGCCCGCCGCCGCATTGGCCGAGCACGGCGATACGGTCCGTCTCAACATCCTCCCGCTCCACAATCTGGTCCACGCACCGAATGGTGTCGGTCACGCGTTGCGTCAGCGGCCACTCCCCTAGGAAGTAGCCAAAGTACGCCAGGCGGGAGTCTGTCCCCAGCAGCGCAGTATCGTCGGGGCGATAGACAACCTCTGCATTCCAGCGGGTCTCGCCCCAACCCCGTAAGTCCATGGCAAAAACCTTGCTGCCCGCACGGGCCAATGCGGCGGGGATGCCGTTCTCATGGGCTTCAGCATCCTTGCCCAGATCATGGACATACACGACTGCAGGATGTGGGCCATCACTTGGGGGATGAAAGACCAAGCCAGGTACGGGCAGGTCAACTTCACTCTCGAAATACACTTCCTCGACCTGCAGACCTCCAATGGTCTGCGTCCCCAGGGTCTGCATGGCACCGGCAGCGGGTACCTCATCGTAAGCAAGCACCGCCCGCGCCGCCTCGCGAGTGTCCTGCCGGTGTGAATCAGCGGCCTTTCGCTTTGCCATTTCAGGTATGGCAGGCGCGAGTTCCGCTGCGCGCCGTTCGTTCAACGAAACAACCGTCTCATTTCGATCGCTCAGGATGGCCTGACCGGAAGCAGTGCACCAGAGAGTCTCCGGTGTCTCAGGCGAAAAGGGTGCTTCCGTCACCGGTTCCGTCTTGTTCTTCAGCCATCGGTTGAACCACGCGTACATAGACTCACGCATTGGCTGGTTGTAGTCGTGATGCGCTGGCGGTTCTACCATGTTTGCTCGTTCGGGTACCCCCAGCGCCGTATAGCAGTCAAGCACGTCGGCATAGACGTCGCGCGCGCCAATCAAAGGGAAAAAGTCATAGGTTGTTGACATGATCTGCATTGGCAGCGGCGCCCGGCTCATTAGCAGGTCTGCCATGTCCATGTCATTTGGGTAACTGCCCACAGGGTCCTGGCAGGGATCGCCGATCTGTCCTTTCGAGTGCATCCGTTCGTAGGTGGCGGTCGAACAGACCGGCACCGCCGCCTTGATGCGGTCATCGAATGCCGTAAGGAACATGGTGAACGTCCCGCCGCCAGACGCGCCCGTACACCCAATGCGACTGGAGTCCACGTCCGTGCGCATCTCCAAGTAGTCCAGCATCCGCACTCCGTCCCAGACCATGTGATTAATCACCGTCTGGCCGACCAGCCAGCAAGGAAGACAGGCGCCTGCGTGCTGTTCAGTGCTGCTGGTCATTGGGTTGGAATTTGTAGCGCGGTCCCAATGCTGGCTGCGCTCGCCCTGGCCAATGGGGTCATAGACAAGCGCCACGTACCCGTGCCGGGCGAGGCCGATGCCACGGGCCTGCACGACGACTTCCCCTTTGCCGTCAGCCCAATGGCCCAGAGGATTGAGTACGGCCGGTAACGGCTCCGTTATTTCTGGCGGGCGATAGAGGTTGACCGTAACCGGAAATCCCGGCTGACTCTCAATGAGCAACTTCTCCACAACGTAGCCGTCACGCTCGAGGATTCCCACCAATTGTGGGTTGAGCGGTGTCCGCTCCGGGAATTGTCCCAGCGAGAGGCGAAAGTTTTCCCGCACAGCCTGCGTATGTGCTTGCCAGTCTTGCGCCGAGCTGAAGGAGCGTAGCTTGCGCTTGCGTCGCCAGTTGTGCTCGCGGGCCTGTCGCAAGAGATAGCCAAAGTAGGCTTCGTCCGCCCCGCTAACGCGTCCGGTCAATACTGCCATTGGGATGCTCCTTCTTCAGTTGTGCGTTCAAGACATCAGCGATTCTTCGCCGCGGCACATTCGCTACAAGACTGCATGTGAATGCCGAGCCCTCTCGCCTGCTCTGCCTTTGAGTGCGCATAGAGCACTTCACGTTCTTGGTGCGCGGTTGCTACTAGTGATGGGCTCTTTCAGCGCTCCAACCCATGCACGTGCGCCAACTCCTCAATTTGGTCTCGAGAGCTCACTCTCCAGGCCACAACGGGTGGTTGAAATACCCGCGTGCGTTTACCGATTGAAGCTGTGCACTGAGAATACACTAGCTTGGTTGCAGGGAGCAAAATGTGATACTATTCCTGCGTCATGACAAGACCTCTGCCTACGGATGTGCGCACCTTTTTCGAAAGTGAAGCCGCTGCAATCGCAGACTGGCTCTTCGCGGTCTGCGCCCTCGAAAGCAAACTGGGCAACGAGGCAAAGACGCTGGCTGCCGCTATCGACGCCTTCCAGGGACTTGATCTGACCGTAGCTGAAGTGCCTTTTCCGCAGGATATCGCCGCGAATCCCCATCATGTGCCGGTGCCTGAACTCGATCAATATCCGGACCACGTTCGCGCCAATGTATTGGCTACCCGAACGGGCAGCGGAGGGGGCCGCAGCCTTATCCTGCAGACGCACCTCGACGTTGTGCCCGAGAGCGAAGGGCAGCGCTACGAGCGCGTTCAGGACCCTGAGCGGGGTGAGATACTCTATGCGCGGGGCAGCAACGATGCCAAGGGACAAGTAGCAACGCTCTTGCTTGTCATGCGCGCGCTGACGCACTTTGGGGTTTCGCTCAAGGGTGACCTGGCCTTGCAGCTTGTGACCGAAGAAGAGGTGGGCGGCAATGGCGCCCTTGCGTTCATTCATGCAGGCTATCGCGCAGACGGCGTAGTTGTTATGGAACCGTCGCTTGCCCAGATTCATCCTGCCAATCGGGGCGCGCTGTGGTTCCAAATTGGCATTGAAGGCGTGAGCATGCACATGGGACGCATGCACGAAGGCGTCAGCGCCATCGATAAGGGCATTGCCCTCATTGCCAGCTTCAAGGAATACGAAAAAGAACTGGTAGCAATGAGCAAGGGGTATCACGGTTTCGAGCGCTACGATCACCCGGTGCAACTGAATGTCGGCATCTTTCAGGGCGGACATTGGCCGAGCGCCGTCGCGGGCGAGGCCGTAATTGAAGGCGGCGTCGGCTTTTTGCCGAATAAGGCCATGGAAGACGTACGGGCTGACCTGGAACGCATCGTTGCAACCCATCCCGACGACTGGATTCGCAATCACACCACGATTGCGTTCAACAAACTGCGTAACGACTCCTTTGAAATACCCTACGATCATCCTCTACCCACTTTGCTGCACACCGCCGCGCGGCAAGCCGGCGTGCCAAGTGAGGTCTTTGGTTGGAACGTCTCCTGCGATGCGCGACTGTACGCCCGAGTTGGCAATCTCCCCGTGGTCGTTTTCGGTCCAGGCGATCTTGCAACCGCACATGGCCCACACGAGCACTTTGCCGTAGCCGATATGGTTGACGCTGCCTGTGCGCTGACGCAATTTGTGCAGGATTGGTGCGAGGTAGAGTAGCGAAAGCAACATCGTTACTTGAGTTAAGACTTCCCCAATGTGAGGTTTATGTCGCGCAACGAGCAAAACAGCGGTGACAGCCGCAGAATCTGGGAAGCGCTGGCATTCATTCTCCATCGCGTGTATGAACCACTCGAAGATGAAGCGGCGGACTGGGCGATCATTGGCAGCGCGGCATCAGCATTACAAGACATCGCGGTCACTCCGAACGAACTGCGCATTCTTAGTTCTCCTGATTCGCTCGACACCTGGTCCAGCCACCTGTGGGACTGGTTAGACGAAGAACCGGATTATCAGGATCCCAGCCACGTCAAGCTCACCCTCTCTGTAGAACATGCGCCGGTAACGATCCTCGTGCGCGAACCACGCGAAAGCGAAAAAGGTATACTGCTAGAGGGCGTGGGCGGCGCGGTATGGGACGTTGTCGGCAGAGTCCGTTTTCAAAATTGGCTCGTGCCGGTGGTACCGCTTGAAGTGCAATTCGCAACTGCAGTGGGGCGGATGGTTCGCAGCCCATCACAGAGTTCCTGGCAGCACTTGGCCGACAAGATGGCTGGAGCGCTCTACGCCAACGGATTTTATCGAGAGCTCATCGAAGAAGCGCTTAATCCCTACGGGGCCCAGGCCACCAAAGTCGCCCTTGACTTGATTCAATCCCATGCGTCCCCGCGTCGGCCGCGCGCGGCACGCGAGCAGCCAGACCGCAAACCCATGCAATAGGATCAGTTGTGTGTGTACGGACATGAGCTCACAGGCTTGTGTGGGGCACACCAGGTTATTGACAATCGCAGCAAACAAAGTGACCTAGGAGGAAGAACTCTCATGGCAGACGCTATTCGTATTGGTGTCATTGGCACCGGTGTCTTTGGCATCAGTCACCTGCGCGTCTTCAAGCAGGCGCAGAATGAGGGCCGCACCGTGCTCGTGGCCGCTTGTTCCTCGGGCAGAGATCCGGCGCGGGACCAGGAACGCAGGGATGAGTTCGGAATCCCAATCTACACGGATTGGCGGGAAATGCTTGACAAGGAGTCGCTGGACGCGGTCACAATCGTTACGCCAGACCACCTGCACCAGGAAATGACGATCGAGGCGGCGAACCGCGGTTTGCATGTGCTTGTTGAAAAACCGCTGGACGTGACCAGCGCCGGATGCCAGGCCATCGTAGACGCATGCAAAGCCAATAGTGTCTTTCTCCAGGTTGACTTCCACAAGCGCTATGACCCCTATCACCTGGCCCTCGAACGCCAGTGCAACGACGGCACGCTCGGCGAGGTGCTCTACGGCTATGTGCATATGGAAGACAAAATTGTCGTGCCGCGGGATTGGTTTCCTCACTGGGCCGGTTCGACCAGTCCGGCATGGTTCCTTGGCGTGCACTTCTACGACCTCGTGCGGTGGTGCATCAAGAAAGAAGCCACTCGGGTCTATGCCACGGGACAGAAGAACAAGCTCGCCGCGGCAAATATCGATACCTACGATGCTATTCAGGCGAAAGTAGAGTTCGAGGGTGGCACAAGTGTCTTCTTCGATACCGGCTGGGTGCTCCCTGATACCTTTGAGGCCATCGTAAATCAGTCAATACGCCTCGTCGGCACCGAAGGCTTTGCCGAAGTGGACAGCCAAAACCGCGGCATGGAAGCAGCTAGCTACAAGGATGGCATGCGCACCTACAATGAGGCCTTCATGCGCGAGGAAGAGGACAAACACGGCAACGTCGTCTATCGCGGCTACGGCTATGAGAGCATCTTGGACTTCGTCGATAATCTTGAATTCTTGCAGGAAGGCGGCACGATCGACCAGTTGCAAGGCCGCTATCCCGGCGGAGAGGATGCGCTTGAAGTTACGCGGATCGCCGAGGCTGTCCACCAGAGCATAGACAGCGGCTCAATCGTGACGCTGAGGTGAGCGCGACAGCACTATGGACCAACTCTTCCCCGGCTTTTACAGTTGGCGCGCGCCGTATCGTCCCGGGCGCGAGGCGTACAGCGCCTGGGTTGAAGGCGAGCACGAGAATGTGCTGATTGACCCATTCACGCCGGATGAGGGCCTGAGCCCGTTTAGCCACCCCAGCAAGTCAATCATCGTGCTCTTAACCACCGGCAACCACGAGCGCGACGCCTATTCGTGCAAGTCGGCGTTACGGGCGGAAATCTGGGCGCCGGAAAAAGCACTCGGCAATCTGGACCTAACGCCCGACCGCGTTTACAGCAGCGATGAGGAGCTGCCGTGCGGCATCAAGGCGTTTCACTTGGAAGGTTCGCATGCAGAAGGAGAAACGGCGCTCCTGGTTCCGTGCGGCCCTGGCGTGCTCGTGATCGGCGACGGCCTGATCGCGCATCCAGCCGCGGAATGGCGCGTGTTTCAACCGCATGAGCGCGATGCCCTGCATTCGTTACGGGACGAAAAGTTCGACGCAATCGTCACGTCTCATGGTGAGCCGGTGCTCTCCGGTGCGAAGGCAGACCTGCAGGCATTCTTAGATGTGTAAGGTACACAGAGCGCTCTATTGGGGTAAGGAATAGTCACATCGGATAACTTTGCTAATTCAGATAACATCGCTAATTTCGCTATAGATGACTGTCTGGCGCCATTGCCCGGGAATTAGATTGCCTGCTTTTACTTTGAGCCCGGCACGTTTGCATCTGTTGAGGGAGGGCAAACTGTGAAAATCGGAGCACATGGACAAAGATTGAACTGTGCCTATGTCCGATGAGTTCATGTTGCGGCGCGATACCCGCGGGTAGAGATGATAGCGAGAACCATCAAAGTTTTCTTTGCCGAGAGTTCAGCATAGGCCTCACTTGGAAGTGATTACGATTAGACTTGCGTAAGGGTGCATGAAACGGCATACATCCTCAGAGCAAACAGTATACGTAAGACGCCACGAAACGAGTCTCACAGGAGGAAGACCAATGAAAACAAGCACCCGTCTCCGCGGTCCGGTAATCAATACCGATCTGCCCGGTCCGCGCTCGCGAGAAATAAAGGAAATGTCTGAGAAGTACGAACCCAGTGCTTCCAGCGAGCAGGTGCCAATTGTGTGGAAACACGCTGAAGGCGTGTGGGCAACCGATATGGACGACAATACGTTCCTGGACTTCACCAGCGGCGTGCTTGTCGCGAATGCCGGACACAGCCATCCTCGCTTAGTACGGGCGATGCAGGAACAGGCAGAGCGGGCGGTTAACACCTACGACTTTCTCAACGAATGGCGCCCCCAGCTCGCCAAGAAGCTCGTAGAAATCACGCCGCCGAACCTTTCCCGGGCAATTGTACTCTCCACGGGTGCCGAGACGATCGAGACGGCCATGAAGATTGCGCGCCTTTACACCGGCAAGCACGAGATCGTGGCCTTTCACGGGGCCTTCCACGGCCGTACTTTTGGCGCCATGTCGGTCAACGGCAAGCGTTCCAGCCCGGGCATCAAAGGGTTCGGGCCCTTCCTGCCCGGTGTTGTCTTTGCGCCGTTTCCCTACCCTTACCGCAGCATCCTCTGCCGGGGCCACGAAGACGAATGCAGCGAACGGTGTTTCGAGTACTTCAAGTGGATCATCGAGACGGAGTCTGAGAAGGACATCGCCGCGGTGCTGGTGGAAACCTACCAGGGCGCAGCCGGTTCGATCATTGCTCCCAAAGACTGGCTGCAGATGATCGCGCAGTGGTGCAAAGAAAACGGGGCCGTGCTAATCATCGACGAGGTGCAGGCCTCATTTGGAAGAACCGGCAGGCTCTTTGGCTTTGAGCACTACGACATCGAGCCGAATCTCCTGTGTCTGGGCAAGGGTATTTCATCCACAGTGCCCGTTTCCGCAGTCGTAGGCGAAGAGGACATCATGAGTGTCTTGACGCCGGGCTCGGTATCTAGCACCCACGGCGGCAATGCCTTTTCTAGTCGAGTCGCCTTGGAAAACATCAACGTAATTCTGGAAGAAAACCTTTCCGACAACGCCGCCCGCATCGGTGCCATACTCGATGCCCGCTTCCGCTCCCTGCAAAGCAAGTATCCCGCTATCGGCGATGTGCGCGGTCTCGGGTTAGTTTTCGGCCTTGAGTTCGTCAAAGACCCCGACACCCGCGAGCCGGCTCCCGAACTGACTCAGGCCATCATCAACGAAGCCTTCAATCGGGGGCTGGTGATGATTGCGCCTATCGGCTTCTACGGCAATGCCATCCGGGTTGCGCCGCCCCTAGTCATTACGGAAGAAGAGGCCCTACTCGGCGCGGACATATTGGAAGAGGCGATTGCCGCGGTGGTCGGTTAGTCTTGTAAGCTGAGTCTTCGCCACGTGCAGCTTGGTCTGTTGGCAGAATTCTACCTAATTGTGATCGGCTATGCTAAACGAACTCAAACTAAAACGCTTTGTCAATTGTGATCGGACGGTGGAATGAATACCGTTCGTGGTAAGTTGGTCGAACCCTGAACGGTTGAATTAGGCTGCGCACGCGTAGACGCTCGGCTTGAGCGTATTTGAAAATTGGGCGTCCGTTTTCATGCCCTTAGAGAGGAGTTTGCAAAGTGTCAGACCTATTTGTGACTGATTTGAACTACCTTGCCATCCTGGCGGCCGGTATCACCAATATGGTGCTTGGCTTTCTGTGGTATGGACCGATTTTCGGCCAGAAGTGGATGGGGTTGATAGGCAAGACCGCCGATGACCTAAACCCAAATCCAATCATCTATCTCGTGTCCTTCTTGCTCTCGCTGCTCATGGCCCTCGTGCTCTCGATCTTCATTCACCATGTTGACGCCAGCATTCAGTCGATGTCTCTGCTCCTCGGCCTGCTCGTGGCACTCTTGGCATGGGTCGGCTTCGTGGGGTCGGCGACCTTGCAAAACAACATGTATTCCGGCATTTCAAAGCAGCTCTTCGCCATTGACTACGGATACGTGTTGGTCGCTCTGCTGATCCAAGGCGCAATCATTGGCGTGTGGCGCTGAAACAGGACAACATCGGGCTGCCGGCGCCAAACCGCTATGCCTGTCCCCCGGTTAGATCTTGGTTTAAGAATTCTTCAAGAGCCCGGGGCAGTTTGAATTGCCTCGGGAGACAGGCAAGCGTACTTGGATCCGCGAGCACGATAGGGGATTGGAATCCAGACTATTGAGTTCGAGCCCCAATCGATCATGGATTACCTTTCATTAGAGCTGATGGAGTAGCTAAACCATGGCTAAAATGAGCGGTGGTGAAGCCCTTGTAAAGTCCCTGGTACGGGAGGGGGTTGAATACGTATTTGGGATTCCCGGCATTCACATGTCGGGAATCATTGCCGCTCTGCGGGATGAGCCGCGCATTCGCATGATCACGACCCGCCATGAAGCCGGCGCGACGCACATGGCCGACGGCTATGCGCGCGCATCCGGAAAGCCTGGTGTGGCTCTCGTGGTTCCAGGCGCCGGACTCTACAATGCCGCCTCCGGTCTTGCTACGGCATATGCCCGTTCGTCGCCGGTTCTTGCCATTGCCGGACACATTCCGCGCGATCAAATCGGCAAGAATCTCGAGGTTTATCATGAAGTTTCAGACCAGCCCTCCGTGGTGCGACCCGTAACCAAGTGGCAGCAACAGGCGCTCACGCCTCGAGAAATTCCGAACGCAGTGTGCGAAGCATTCAGACAGATGCGTACCGGCCGCTCCCGCCCGGTACTCCTCGAGATCCCGCCTGAGGCCGGCGTGGAGCAAGATGAGGTTGAACTGAGGCTTCCCGCCAAGTTTTCGCGCATAGTGCCGAGCCGGGAGAACCTACGCGAAGCTGCGCACGTCATCGCCCAATCTGACTTGCCTCTCATATTTGCAGGCGGAGGAGTGGCGCTTTCCAGTGCGGGAGAAGCTCTCACCGCTTTGGTAGAGACAACGAACATCCCCGTTATCACTTCTAGTGGCGGCAAGGGGGCCATTCCAGATCGCCATCCCCTCTGTTACGGCTCGTGTCTCAGCCCCGCAGCCGAAAGACCCGAGATGAATCAACTCTTTGATGTCATGCAGTCTGCTGACGTGGTGATTGGGATCGGCACACGGTTTTCACTGGGCAATCCGGCCGGCGAGTCTTCCACTTTGATAAACATCAACATAGATGACTCTGAGCTCACGAAAGTACAGTCGAATTCGATCCCATTGCATGGTGATGCCAAAGCGACCATTGAGGCTCTGCTCCCATTTCTCATCGAGGCCGGGGCGGGTAACCGTTCATCTCCCGCTGAAGCGGTCAGTGCGGCCCGACGCCTGATCGCCTATCACGACATCAGGCTCAAAGAACCGCAGTTTCCAGTCTTGGATGCTATGAAGAAGAGCATCCCGGAAAACACCTTTATCGTCTGGGACAGTACGAAGTTCGGCTACTACGCTCGCACCCACTATAAGGTGAATCATCCCAGGACGTTCATCGATTCCGGTTATTCCTTCAACCTCGGCTTTTCCTTCCCCGCGGCGCTGGGCGTAAAGGTAGCAAAACCCGACCGCCCTGTGGTAAGCATCATTGGGGACGGCGGGTTCATGTTCAACTCCCCTGAACTCTCCACAGCGGTCAGGTACGGCATCAACACTACGACCGTGGTCTTCAGAGACGACTCTTACGGCAACGTTGCTTTCGACCTAGACGAATTCTTTGACGGAACGTACGAGACTGACTTACACAACCCAGACCTCGTCAGATTTGCCGAGTCGTTCGGCGCGGTCGGCATGCGGGCGGATGACCCCATGGAGCTTGAGTCGCTGCTACCGCTGGCGCTAGCCCGCCAAGCGCCGGTAGTCATTGACGTACCTGTCGGGAACATGCCACTGCCTCGGGCCAAGCTGCAAGCGCATCTCCCTTCCGTGCCCTGGGTTGTGCCTCAGGATGGGCTTATCCAGTCTTGAGAGACTGCCAGCAGACGCTGCCAGAGATTACCCTAGGAAAGCCTGTCCAGCGGTAGCATTCGGAAACAGCTTCCCGTCATACGTGACATGGAGTACGCAGACTCACCGAGCCTCAACGTGGCTGCGCTTCGTTTCAGAGTAAAACTAGGCGCTATCCTAACGGCGCGGAGTGATGTGTTCTAAGTCTGCGGTTGAAACGACCATCCGCTCCCTTGCGCGCACCAGGCGGTCGCGCGTCTTACTTGGCGGAGCCCACAGCCCGCTTCAGCAGAGCCGATTGACGTGGCGGGCAAGTCCGCAAGGACTCAGATCAAGGCTCGTGGCTACTCTCGGAGCGCCTTCATCACCAAAGGAATTTCGCCAAGCAAGTCCGAGGCCAGCAGTCCACTTTCTCCCAAGCGAGCGCGAACGTGTTCGCCGGCTTCGCCATGGATAAACGCGCCTGCCACTGCCGCCGCGCGGGGTTGCACTCCCTGCGCCAATAGACCAACGACAATTCCTGCCAGCACGTCTCCGGTTCCGGCGGTCGCGAGGGCCGGATTGCGGTGGGGATTGATGTTGGTTGTTCCGTCAGGCGCGCTGACGATCGTCGGCGCACCCTTTGCCAACATCACGATATTCCAGTCTACAGCGCATTGCGGGGCTAACTGTAGCCGATCTTCGTCAGCAGCCGTTGCCGTCAAATCAAGCAAGCGTCCCAGCTCGCCGGCGTGTGGTGTGAGAATTGTGTGTGCCGGTAGGGTAGTTTGCACATCTAGACCAACAACCGCATTGATGCCGTCGGCGTCCAGCACGAGCGGCAAGGCATCGGCGGCATCGCGCAAGTGACTCAAGAACGCACGCACTAGTGAAAACGTCTCGGGGTCATTACCGAGACCACAGCCCACGAGCACCGCGCGGTACTGTGGCAGCACGTGGCTGATCGATTTTAAGGCGTTTGGTGTGAGGCATCCGGCCTGATCGGGAAGCGGCAGGAACGTGCATTCCGAGGCTTTAGCCGCCAACATGGGGTGGATAGAAGCGGGAACGGCGAGCGTGACGAGACCCGCGCCTGCGCGTGCCGCAGCCGTAGCGCTCAAGTACGCCGCCCCAATATAGCGCGGCGAGCCGGCCACTATGAGCGCTCTGCCAAAAGTGCCTTTGTGAGCCCCTCCCGGGCGTTTGGGCAAAATCTCGCGCACGTGTGAAGCCGACGTTCGCTGCAGGGGTAAGCGCTCTGCCCACTGCGCTGGAAGCCCGATGTCCGCGACGAGCACTTCACCGGCGCAGTCAGCGCCCTTGCCCACGTAGCAACCAGGTTTCGGGAGGCCCGTGGCAAGCGTGAAGTTGGCCTGAAAGGCGTGAGCGTCGGCTCTGCCCGTATTGGCATCAATTCCGCTGGGAATGTCAACCGCAACACGCAGAGTCTCGACAGGCAGCGTCTCATGCAACGTCGTGAGAACTTCAAGGATGCTGCCGCGCAAAGGTGGTCTTGCGCCAATTCCAAGCAGGGCGTCGAGCACGCATGCGGAAGTCTCGATCCACTCCTGAAGCAGCTTCGCGCTATCGCCCTCTCCGTGGACGGCAACAGGGATTTGCAGAGAGTTAACGCGCGTCAGATTAGGGTCATCAGTTCGCCCGCGCGTCAGGTAAACGCAGGGCCGCATGCCAGCCCGCTGTAAGTGATACGCAGCTACCAGGCCGTCACCGCCGTTGTTGCCGGAGCCGGCAAGTACGAGCACCCTGTCCCCAGAACTGAGCTGCCCCTTTTCTCGCAGGAGAGCGGCAATATTGTAGCCGGCCAGTTCCATGAGGGTAGGTTCCGTCATGCCGATTGCGACCGCATCAGCTTCAAGCCGGCGCATTGCTTCGGTTTGGACCAGCCTCACCCTCACACTCCTCTAAGCGATTCCCAAGAAACCCAAGACAGTTGCCGGTCCCGTGGGATCGCAGCCTGCGCGTCACCTGTCCACTCTATGCTTGCCGGCATAGTTTCCTAGCACTGTGATGCATTCCCTATCGGAATTCACTGGCGCCGGAAGACTTGCTGGCAACATCGCACGTCGCCTCAGACTACTGCGGTTTGCTTAGTTAGCGATCTTGCAAACCAACACAGATTGCGCGGCCTCTCTTGTAGGCTAATCCCAATTTATTCAGGTCCTGCACGGCCCCGCTACGTAGCCACCACCACCGCCATTGCGAAATCGCGGCTATGGCTCAAACTTACGGCGAAGTGACGTAGGTTTAGCGTTCGAGCCCGTGCTGCCGCAGCTCCGTGCAGGTAAACTAACGGTTTGCCGCGCATGTCCGGCAGAATTTCCATTTCACGCCAGCGAATTCCCCAGATTCCGGTACCCAAGGCTTTGGAGACTGCCTCTTTTGCCGCAAAACGGGCTGCCAATTCCGGTACCCGTCCCCGATAGAGCGCCTGCTCCGCCTCGGTGTAGACTCGTTTGAGAAACCGCTCGCCGTAGCGTTCCACGATGCGCGCAATCCGCGCAATCTCGACTATGTCCACACCTGTGCTTGGGCCGCCCTCAGACGGCAGCAGGCTGGAATCTCCGGTACCGACCGGCGCGGGTCTGATCAGGCCCTTTCCTGCAGTCGCGAGTTCGAAGATCCGCTGTGCCATAGTCTCAGTGTCGCCGCTCATGGCATCAATGACCTCTCCCCTCCGAAATATCCCCTGGTGACGCGCAGGTTCGCGCAGGAGAAAGAGGTAGAGCGGCGCCGACTCTTGATCGAAGGCTACCATCAGTGAAGAGACGCTCTCCAATCGCGGCAGGACAATTACCCCGGTGCCACCGTGAGCGGAAATTCTTCGCGCGCTCGCAGCAAGCGTCTCGGCTATCCACGCCGCCTCTTGAGTGTCGTCATGCGCTCCAACCGAGCGATCGCTTGGCTTTTGGATTGGAACAAAGTAACCGGGTTGAAGCACGGTCGTTTGCGGAAGGAACTGGGCGAGTTCCCGGCTCACGCGCTCACCCACCACACCATCGCCGGCTAGGACGACTATCATTCTCCCACCAGACTCATGTGCTGGATAATACCCTCGTAAGACCACCCAGTCGACACGACTTCAATGGTACGAATGAATGTAGGCCGCGGCGTCAATTTGATGAGGTCGATCTCGTACAAGAACCATTCGTCTTGCGGCACAAGCGTCGCGTTCCTGGTGGAATAACGTTCGTCCGTCGGCTCGTCGTAATAGAAGCCGTGGTACCAAGGGGTCTCGCCGCCGGAGATATCCCGAAACAATACCCGCACCATGATCGGATACTCAGTTCCCGCAGTGCCGCCACCGGGTAAGCTCTGGTATACCGCCTTCACCCGAACCAAGAGTTTGAGCTCCTCAAAATCCCAGACGGGTCGGTTTATTTGCTGCACTAGCACGGTATGTCCATTGCCTCTACCCGTGCGCTTTATAGACAGGCCTTCAGGCTGTGGCGTGATTCTGCCCCTGGGCGGGCCCTCTGAGCGGTCCTCTTCCCGCCAGATGTCCTTCCAGTCCGGCGAGAGCGCGATAAAGTCGCCCATCAGAATCAGGTCTTGGGCGGCTGGCAACGGTTCTGCGGGCAAGCGACCGTCTACCGTGGTAGCTCGTTCACCAGCAGAAATCTCCAGAACACGTTGTCCATCAGTAATCTCTGCGCTACCAAGACGCGCGGCGAGTGAACTGCGCGACTCTCCAATCACTTCCACAGCGTAGCTACCCTCCTGGACTGTCGCAACCAGCGTCGGCGCACGTATTGTGAATATGCGCTCTTCTGGTTCCACAACCGGGGCAATGGCAATGCGGCTATAGCCTCGCTCCTGCTCCAATGTAATCTGCACCTTTTCAGGTCGATAGCGCACAATGTTGGACGTCGCGAGCTTTAGCTTGCTATCGGGATACATGTGGACGGTGCTGCCATCGGGCAAGACTAAGAATGCTTGCGCCGTTTCGTGGGTGCTTATGCTGTCACCGGGGTCTAGTTGCGTGGCCTCAGAACGCACTACCCAACTAGGAGAGCCCGCAGTGAGAATGTAAACCTGGCCGCTGATGACTTGCACCGGCACAGAGACGTCTTGGCGAATCCTCTCTATAGCCCAGTTAATCGCGTATGGAAGCGTTATGACTATGACTACAAAGAAGAGAAAACTGGCAACAAGCATTGTCCACGCCAGCCGCTGCAAGCCGCGATATTGACGACTTACAGACTCTTGTGTGGCGATGAACTGTTGCATACTACCGCCTGATCTGAAACTCGGCAAAAGCGCCTGAGCACGATTCCCACGTTGAATCGACATACTCGACGCGGCTGAGGAGAGGGCCGCTCTCGAGTCGCTTGAGCAGCGATCTCAGAGCATCGGCCTGTCCTTCAGCTAGTACCTCAACGCTCCCATCAGTCATTTCATTGCGCACGTAACCTACAAGCCCAAGGCCCTTCGCGGCGCCCAAAACGAACTCCCGGTATCCTACGCCCTGCACTCGTCCAACTACACGAGCACATAGCCGCTGGCGTTGCGAGGGCATACCCATGGTTCCCTCTGTTGAGCCCCTGCCTGTCTTTGGAGCTCTAGGCGTTATCCAGACCCAGTTCTTGGCGAACTTCCTTGACCGCATCCACGATGACGGCAAGTTTGGCCTGCGCCTCGTCCACCGTGCGGGTCTTCAGTCCGCAATCCGGATCGATGAAGAGTCTATCTGCAGGCACTACGTCCAGGCCCTTGTAAATGCCAGCCTTTACCTGTTCCTTCTCTTCGATGATGTGGCTGTGCACGTCCACCACGCCCATTGCCAGTTTCTTTGTGAAGGGCGCCTGCCGCTTGAAGAGGTCGAGCAGGTCAAAGTCGCTATTGGCCATCTCCAAGTCGATGACGTCAACCGGTATGTCCAGCATCTTAGGGTAGATTGCCTCGAAGTCGCCATAGCAAATGTGCGTGCCCGTCGTAGCCGATATGCCGTCTACAACCACCGCCATCGCACGTATGGCAAGCGGCAAGTCTTCAGGCCGCGTAGAGACTGCCGGTTCGTCTATCTGAATGAACTGTGCGCCTGCCCGCTCAAGGTCTGCCACTTCTTCGTGAAGCACCGCGGCCATAGCAAGCACAAATTCTTCCTGCGTATCGTAATAGTTGTTGTACGACCACTCCGCCATCGTGTACGGCCCGGTAATCATGCCCTTCACGGGTTTGTCAGTGAGGCTCTGGGCATACTGCCACCAGTCCAGCGTAAACGGTTTCACCCGCTGCAACGGCCCAACTGCGATGGGTTTCCGATAATACCGATTGCCGTACGATCGCACGAGGCCACTGATCTCCATGCCTTGCATTGTCTCGGCAAAGTACGTTGCCATGTCACCTCGATACATCTCGGCATCGACGACAATGTCGAGTCCCAATTCATTCTGAAAGTCCATCCAGAACTTGGTATATTCGCGCTCCAATTCCACCAACTCCGCCTGGGCCAACTTGCCGCGTGCAAAGTTTGTACGCGCTTTAGCAAGCGCTGGCGGCTTTGGCAAACTCCCTACTTGGGTTGTCCATAGACCTTCCATAGTTAAGCGACAGCCTCCTGAGCTTTCTTGACTGCGTGAACCATGTTTTGCAACTTGTCATATGCAGTTTCTCTCGGCAGGAATTCCAAGCCCGTGTTTGGGCTAACGGCGAGGCGGTCCGCAGCCACGTGCTGGGTAACCGCATTAACCGTCTCCACTACAGCATCTTCGGTCTCCATGCGTACGTTGCGAGCGTCGATGATGCCGAGGATGATATCTCTATCATCGGGAATGTCAGATATGAGCGTTTGGTTCTGCTTGCCATGCACCATGTCTAGGCCGAAACCCTGAAACGGCAAAGCAAAGAAGCCCGGCAATCCGGTTGCATCGCCAAAATCGGTGCGCAAAACTGCCTTGGCGTCCACGCCGTCCATGAGCACGTCCATTGCCTCACGAAAAATGTTCCAGTCGTCCTTGTACCGGTGCCACACAATAGCAGGCTCATCCACTTGGATTAGCACCGGATTCGTCGCTGCCAACGCTTTCATTTCTTGATTTAGCGCCTTCGCAGTGTCCATTATCAGCGTCTTAAGGTCGGCATAGGTGCCGAGCAATGAGAGTTTGGCGACAGAGTAAGGTCCGGTGACCACGGGCTTTATCGGCTTGGTGGCGTGGTCGCGGGCGAACTCGTAGTCGCGCACGAGGAATGGACCCTGCCATGCAATTGTTGACGTCGCCTCCGGTTGCCGGTAGAACGTGTTTGTGTCGAAATAGCGAATGAGACCGCCTATCTCAAATCCCTGCAGGTTGCCGGCGACATACGTAACCGGGTCCTGCCAGCGGATTTGCCCATCCGTAACCATGTCAATACCGGCGCGCTCTTGCTCTGCTATCACCTCTACCGTGACCGAGTCTGCTTCGGCGGCAAGCTCTTCCGCCGAAATCCTCCCCCGGTCAAAGGAACTAATGGCACGACGCAGCGCTTGCCCGCCGGGTCTATTTGCAATCTTTGGATAATTCCCTGGGACCGTGCTGATCATCTACTACTCCTGTAATGCAACTATCTAGTGTCCTGCCTCTATGGTATGGCAGAGTGTGGCAAATTTCAAAGCCCCTGCAATGATTTCCGCCACAGGGCAAGTGATTGGACGGAGCACGGCTCTATACCATTCGTCTATCGGGCTTGCTGCCCCAGACTCAATGCTTGAAGAGAGCAATTGCACGGCAGTCGCCTCGTCCAAGTCCGGCTCTCTCCGCGCTTAGTACTCTTGCCCTCCCTAGCCTTCTCAGTGCGCAGTGACAGCGGTAACGCGCTCGGCTATGCTATGAATACGCTGAGCGCCCGGCTGCAGCCAGAATGAACTGTGCTTTGCTAGTTTGCTGCAGGCGGGGAAGAGCACAACCACCCGCGCGATTTATCCTATGATCCCACACTACGGCGTCCACACACTCCGTACTTGAGAAAGGAAAAGCCACTGTGCGAATTACAGACGTTGAAACGTATGTATTGGGCGACAACTGGCGCAACATCGTATTCGCCCGTGTGATGACTGATGAAGGCCTATACGGCATTGGCGAAGCCACGCTGCAGAATCGCGATGAAGCTGTCGTTGCGTACTTGCAGGCGGCCAAGGGTAGGCACATCATTGGGAGCGATCCCTTTAACATTGAAGACCTCTGGCAGCGCATGTACCGCGATGACTTTTGGCGCGGCGGCCCCGTTGCCAACACTGCGCTCAGCGCCGTAGAAATCGCCTGCTGGGACATCGTCGGCAAAGCGCTTGGCGTCCCTGTCTATCGTTTGTTAGGCGGCCAGTGCCATGAGCGTCTCAAGGCGTATGCCAATGGCTGGTACACCGGCGATCGCACCCCCGATGACTTTGCCCAACGCGCGAAAGGCGTCGTAGCCAAAGGCTACCGGGCCTTGAAGGTGGATCCCTTTGGCGCGGGCACCTACGAGATGGAACCTGAAGAAAAGCACAAGTCCATTGAGTTGGTGGCAGCCATTCGAGATGCCGTCGGGCCAGACGTCGAAATCTTCATTGAGATGCACGGTCGGTTCAGCCCCGCGACGGCAATTGAGATTGCGCGCGAACTCGAGCCATTCAATCCCGGTTGGGTCGAAGAGCCGGTGCCGCCTGAAGACCAGGATGCCATGGAGCGGGCAGCGCGCGACATTCATGTTCCTGTCGCCACCGGCGAAAGACTGTTCACGCGCTATGAATATGCGCGTTTCTTTAAGAACAATGTCGTTGACATCATTCAGCCTGACATCATCCATGCAGGCGGCATCATGGAACTCAAGAAGATTGCGGCCATGGCCGACGCCCACTACGTGATGGTGGCGCCGCATTGCTCCAACGGGCCCGCCTGCACCGCCGCGAGCGTGCACTTTGACTTCTGCACCACCAACGTCAAGATCCAAGAGTGTTTCGATGACTTTGCACCGGACTTTGTCCGCGAGGCTGTACCAGGCTTTCCCAGAGTCAAGGATGGCTACTTTTCACCGCCGGAAGCGCCCGGTCTCGGCATCGACCTCAACCTCGACGTAATTGCAGAACACCCATATCGCTTCGGCCACTTCAATCTCTTTGCCAACGATTGGCAACGCCGCTCCTATTAGGTCCAACTTTCATGCAGCATTTGTGACTGCGCGAGCACTTCACCGGAGGCCAGACCCATGTCCTACGACCTCATACTTCGCAATGGCGACATTATCGATCCGGGCGAGGGTCAACGCTGCGTCGGCGACATTGGCATTGCGGACGGCAAAATAGCTGCCATTTCTGCGGGATCGCTTACTGGTACCGGCGCGCAGGAGATTGACGTTGCCGGTCAGATTGTGACGCCCGGCCTGGTCGACATGCACGGGCACTGCTATTGGGGCGTCGGCGGCACTGGCCTCGATCCCGACTTGGTAGGTGCGCGGCACGGTGTCACCACGTGGATCGATCCCGGTAGCAGCGGCGCCGCTACCTTCCCCGGCTTCAAGCGCTTCATTATCGACCGGGCGCAGGTGCGCGTGATCCCCCTGCTGAACCTCAGCGCCAAGGGACTCGTGCATTGCCAGGAAGTTGGCGAACTTAACAATATGATTTATGTCGATACGGAACTAAACGCTGCCACCTTGGAGATGCACCGCGGCCTCATTGCCGGTATCAAGATTCGTGCCGGACGCTCCAGCACCGGGCAGACCGGCATGACCCCGCTTTGGATAGGGCGCGAGCTCTGCGACCAGTTCTCCATTCCGCTCATGGTGCATATCTCCATGCCGGCGCCAACCCTGCAGGAACTGCTGCCCATGCTGCGAGCGGGTGACATCGTTACCCACTGCTTCCATGGCAAGCCCGGCGGCATCTTGATGCGCGGCCGAGTGCGCGACGAAGCGTGGGCAGCGCGCGAGCGCGGCGTCCTCTTCGACGTAGGCCACGGCAACAGCAGCTTCTCCTTTCCCGTCACCGCCGCCGCGCTGGAGCAAGGCTTTCCCCCCGACTCCATCAGCACGGACTTGCATCAGAGAAGCATCCGTACCTCGGCGAAGAGCTTTCCCCATGTAATGTCCAAGTTTCTCGCGCTTGGCATGGACATGGAAACTGTCGTAGGTCTAAGCACGCTCACTCCCGCGCAGGCCGTCAATCAAGACCACCTTTGCGGTAGGCTCAGCGTGGGCGCGCCGGCTGACATTGCCGTCTTCCGCGTGGATACGGACCGCGTCACATTCAAAGACCCGCAAGACGTGGAGGTTGCAGGAACTCAGCAACTAGAAAACACGCATACCATCGCCGATGGCGTGCTGCTGGATCGCAGCCGAGATCCGCTTGCCGACGAACCATTTCCCTTGTCGACAATCTAACGCGCGGCATGAGCGCCGATGCTGGGGCGTCGCGTCCTACCGCCCCGCAAAGAGAGACATGTAATGCAGTTCAAGTTTCTCCATGCAGCCGACATTCACCTTGGGTACCAGCAGTATGGGCTCGTTGACCGGTACGACGACTTCACTGAGGGCTTCCAATGGATCATTGAAACTGCACTGAGAGAACGCGTTGCTTTCCTCTTGATCGCCGGCGACCTCTTTGAGAAACGCACTCTCGACCCACGCACGCTTCTCATTGCTGTGAAGGAGTTTCAGCGACTCAAGGATGCAGGCATTCCGGTGGTCGCCATCGAGGGCAACCACGAACGCACATACGGCGAGAACCTCTCGTGGCTGGATTACCTCAAGGAGAGCGAACTCCTCTACTTGCTGGATTGCTCGCGTCGGGAGGACGGTTGGGTGCCGCGGCCGTGGCACGAAATCGAGCGCACCGGCGGTTATGTGGACATTGGGGACGCACGCATCTACGGCCTGCGCTATCAAGGCGCCCAGACTGGCGCTGCGCTAGACGCAATTGGCGGCGCGATCGCCGCCGCCCCGCCACCTGAATCGATGTTCTCAGTCTTCCTTGCCCATACGTCGGTGGAAGGATTCTTTGACCAGGGACACCCTTTCGTGCGCCAACAGGACCTAAGCTGGCTGCGGCGTTGTGTGGACTATCTCGCGCTTGGACACATTCATGTCCCCTATCGCGACGGGCTGGGCGCAGGAGAATGGCTATTCAATCCCGGCTGTCCCGAAACCTGGAGCAGCGAAGAACGGCAGTACCGCGAAAAAGGCGCCATCCTCGTAGATGTGGATGTCAATCAGGAACCCAATCTCAAGGCAACCGCCCTTGATTACCCCTACCGCAGACCGTTCGTGCACGTCCGGCAAGAGCTTGATGCTTGCCCGTCACCAAGTACGCTCCTGGCGCTCCTGGAAGAGAAGATTCGGCGCGAGCCTCAACTGAATCCGGTCCCCGCAATCCCATCGCCTTTGGTGGACGCCGGGACAAACGAGGGCAGCAGTTTCCATCGACAAAAGCGTCCTGTGGTTGAAATCGTCCTCACGGGTGTGGCTCGATTCTCACGCACGGAAATCGATACCGCGGCCATCGAGCAACTGGCAAAGTTGCACTTTGACCCGCTGGTAGTGCGGGTACGTTCATCGCTGCAGGAAGCCCCCGCTGACTTGGTGGAGGAGAGCAGTTCGCTGGACCGGCCTGTGCTCGAACGAATGGTATTCGAAAGCCTCATTCGCGCCGACGACCGCTTCGCGGGTAGGACTGCGGACCTCGCACAGCTTACTGCCGCTCTCAAACAGATGGTCGTCGACGGTGTTGCGGCCAGCGATATTGCCGAGGAAATGCAGGAGCGGCTGCACGGTCGCCCGCAGCAGAATCTAAGTGACGATACCGGCGCCCCAGGCGATGCAGCATTCGCCGATAGCGAGAGCCGGCCAGCGGTAGAGGGCGTGGAAGACAGCGAAGAAGGCGGAGCCCCAGGCTACGTTCAGCAGGACTTTCTTGCAGGCACGGTTCCGGAGCCTCTAGACCAAGCTGAGTCATCGAACTGACGACTGATGCGCATTACTGAGGTCGCCCTAAAGAACATCAAGAGCTACGAGGAAGCGACAATCAGCTTTCCGCAGGGTACGATTGCCATTTCGGGGCCCAATGGGGCGGGCAAGAGCACCATTCTTGAAGCCATCGGCTTTGCCCTCTTTGATTTCTTGCCCTACCGCAATCAACGTGAGTTCATGCGCCACAACGCCACGGAAGCGGACGTTCGCGTAACCTTCACTTCGCGCCTCGATGAGTGTGAGTACCAGGCGGTGCGCACGCTCAAGCGCGCGACCAGCAGCACAGACTCGGTCTCGTCAACCTACTCTGTTTACAGCTTCGATACCCAGGAGCGCGTCGCCCAACAGAAGCAGGACGTGCAAGTGTTTCTGCGCGCCCACATCGGTTTGGATGACTACGACGACCTCGCCCGTGTGTTTGACAATGTCCTCGGTGTGCCGCAAGGACGCTTGACCGCGGACTTCCTGCTCCAGCCCGCCCGACGCAAAGACACGTTCGATCCCTTGCTCCGAGTGGATGCGTATCGACATGCCTTTGAGAAACTGCGCGACGTCCTGGACGTGATGCAAGGGAACATTTCGGAGCATGAGCGGCGTGTCTCGGCACTGCAGCCGGAAGCCGAGCGCCTGCCGGGCCAGCGGGCCGCGCTTGCCCAGTTTGAGAAGGAACTCGCCGATTCTGCTACCCAAGCTCAAACCCTCGCCACACGGCGAGAGGCGTTGCAGAAGGAGCTGGAGCAGCAAGAAACCCAGCGTCGGACTCTGGAGCAGCAGCGCGACCTCGCGCGGCAACTCGCGCAGCAGAATGAGCACCTTCACAAACGGCTGCTGGACGAACAGATGCAGGTAGAAGCGGCCCAAGTAGCTGCACGCCAAATCGCAGGCGCCGCTGCCGGCTTTGCTGCGTTTCGTGATGCGCAAGCAGCCCTGGCGGCGCTCGAAGAAGAGCGAAGAGCGGCAGACGCGCTGCGCAGAAACAGGCAGACCATTGAGAATAAGCTCGTGGCGCTAAAGACCCAACAAGAAGCCCTCAAGCGAGGTGTGGCGGAGTCAAGAGCGGCTGCGGCGCAAAGGCAAGCCCTGGAGCCACAGGTCGCAGCGCAGGAGCGGCTTGAAGCGCAACTCCGGGAATTCAGCCAAGACCTTGGCAATGTGCGGCAGTACGGCCAACAGGTGAGCGAAATGCTACGACGGATTGCCGTCAACACGCCTGACGAGGAATTCTCGTTTATGACCGAGTCGTCGACTGTGGCTGCCGAGGTGAGTGCCGCGTCCGTGTACACGCGTCTCCTGGAGCAATACGAGAGTCTGCAGGAGGTCGGCCAGTGGATCAGGCAACGCGCCGAGTACCGCCAGCGCCACCGACAGAGTCAATCTGAGCACAAGGGACTTGCAGGGGCTGTGGCTCAATGCCGTACGTACATTGAGCCTGCTTCCCGGCTCGCTTATCTTGAAAGTGAGTATCAATCAGTCCAGGAAAAGATTAGCGCCTATCAAGCGCAGCGGCGCTTCAACGAGCAGTCGCAACGTATGGCCAAAGACGGCCAGTGTCCCTTCTTTCAAGACCAGTGTCCGAAAGTTGAAGACGGGCAAAGCCTTACTCCCGTCATCGCCACCCTCATCCGGGACTACGCGGACCATACCGTGGCGGCACAGGCGGAAAGAGACAAACTAGAGCGCGCGGTTGCGCACGCGCGTGCCGCGCAACAGCAAGCGAACCGCCTCACAGACTTGGAACCGCGCCTGCAACAGCTCGAAGAGGAGAGCCGAGACCTCGCCCGGGCAGAGCAACGCTTGACCCAGGACATTGCCACACGCTTGCGGGAGGTCTGGCACCCGCAGGCCATAGCGGAGAGGCTGGCCTTGCTCTCAGAGAACGAAGAGAGGCTAGGACAGGAGCTGAAGAGTCTGGGAGATCCCCGCCGGCAAGCCGAGCGATTGTACAGCGCCGCCAATGAGTATGAGCAGCGCGCGCGCAAGCTTGTTGAAATAACTGAGGTTCTTGAGGATATCGAAAGTAAACTTGACCAGATTGACAAACGTCTGAGACCATATGCAGACCTTGATTCACGCGTAGCCACGCAACGCAAGAGCCTGGACGAGCACCACAGCGACCACGAGACCTACCTGCGTTTTCAAGAAACTGCCGCCGACCTGCCCCGCCGCAAGCAGGGCGTGGCTGTGCTCACCACTGATGTACAGAAGGCGGCACAGGCCGTAACGGAGTCACAGCGGCTCCTTGAAGAGCGCGAAGCCGCCTGGGATCCGGCAGCGCTCTCGAGAGTTCAAGCAGACTTGAGCGCTACGCAAAGTCAATTGGGTGCGGCAAACGAACGAATCCGCTACCTGCGGGGGCAGGTGGCTCAGTCTCAGCAGGAAGTTGATAAGTTGGCGGAAGCGGCGGCGGAACTGGACAAAGCCAAGCAAGCCTTAGTCACGGCACAGGAAGTGCGGACGGTGACCGGCTTCTTGCGCAACGTCATTCGCGATGCCGGGCCTCACATTACGCGGCACCTCATCCAGCAAGTCTCCGCAGAGGCCAATACGCTCTTTAGTGAGATCATGGGAGACGCTTCCGCCGAACTCTCGCTCACGGAAGAGTACGAAATTCTCTTAGAGCAACACGGCCACCGGCGGGCGTTTGCGCAGCTCTCGGGCGGCGAGCAGATGAGCGCGGCGCTGGCCGTGCGCTTGGGCTTGCTGCGGCAAATCTCCGATCTCGATATTGCGTTCTTCGATGAACCAACCCAGAATATGGATGCGGAGCGGCGCCACAATCTCGCAGAGCAACTTGAGCGTGTGACCGGCTTCCACCAACTCTTCGTCATCAGCCATGACGATACGTTCGAGCCGATGGTCTCAACAGTGTTGCGGGTACGCAAGGAAAACGGCGTGAGCATTGTGGAAGTTGAATAGCGTGAGCAATCGGCACGTTGCACACATTCAGCGACCAAAGCTTGCGAGAGTATTGCATAGTCCTCCAGAATTCTATAGCGATTCTAAACTTGGCTATCTCCTCCGGCTGATACAGGAATAGTAGTGTTTTATCGAGACAAGACAATCAATGCACTCAATGAAAAGCGGGCGGCGCTGTCCCAACTTGATCAGGAACAGCGTCTCCGCCTGCAGGAGTTATACGCCGCCCGCGACTCACTCGCAGACATGACCGCCGCCGAAATACGCGAGCGGCTTGGCCCGGAGAAAGCACCGGGGGCGCTGCCCACCGATGAGTATGATAACCACCCAGGCCTGCGTATTCCTTTTGAGGAATCGTGGGACAATGTAGCCGCAATGCGCCACTGGGCGGCCAAAACACTTGCAGATGTTACCACGTGCGCGGTTGACGGCAGCCAGTTGCCGGCCACGAAGGACTTTCCCTTGCCGGTTGCTGCCGTGCAGGTCGCCTGGTTCGCAAATCCACACTCAGGGGATGGCAGCTACGAGAAAGATGCCCACGTGGAAGTCTTAACACCGAGCGATCTTGGCGGAGACGATAGTGACGCGAACATGTGGGTTGCCTTGCGGCGCTACGAACTTGAAGTGGCGCGCATCAACACCTTTATGCGGGAACAGTCCATGCGCGGTACGCGTGCGGTGGCGCTATTCGACGGCTCGCTCACCGTCTCGTTCGCGGGTCCGCATCCGGACTTGCGCGACCGGTACCGCGCCGCGGCGGTGAGCATGCTGCGCACGTCAGACGAAACTCAGATACCGCTCATCGCCTACATCGATCGGTCGCGCGCTCGCGACTTCACGCGCATGCTCTGCTATCTCCAAGGCACAAGTCTCGCCAACACTGCGCTCATCAGTGACGCAATGCTGCTGGACGATCCGGGTGTAGACCCGCAGTTTTGGCGTCTGGCGGCGTTTCTGTGCCAGCGGCAAGACGTGGTGCAAGAGGGTAACTACACCGACAGCGAAACCGGCAAGAGCTATAGCGAAGAGATCTGCTTTACCTACCTAAAAATCAACAGCGGGCCGCCGGCGCGGCTTGAATTTCCGACCTGGCTGCTGCAGACCGGGGTGCTCGACAGCGTGATAGACTGGGTGCGAGCCGAGGCTATCGTAGGCGGCGGGTATCCCTACGCGATACAAGCGGCGGATGCGGCGGCAGTAATCACTTTTGAGGACCGGCAGCGGTACCAGCGTGCGCTTGAGGAATTTGGGCAACGCCACGACATCCGCACCATGCATTCTTCTGCAAAGCAGGCAAGCAAGGAACGGCGACGCGCCTAGAGGTTTGAAGAAATGACCGAGAAAGCAATTGGACGCATTGTAAAGTCCAACTCCCACATAGACTACGTCTGCCAGGTCTATGCCCCTTTGGAAACGGACTACAATCCGCAACCTGAAGATTACGCCTTTGGTCGCTTTGTTAAGGCCCCCATCGACGCAGCGGGAGCGCGTGAGGCAGTAGGCATCGTGTACGACACTATTCTGCTCAATCCGGAGTACGGTAGTATTGGCCCCCGCTTGAATCCCCCCGGCGATCAAATGACCCTGGCCCCGGACTACCTGGTAGAAAAGGCAACCGCCGTTGGCATCATCATCGTGGGTCTGCTCGCTGAAGACGCCAGCGAGCATGGGGTCGTATCCTTCTCACTGCCCGTTGATGCTGAAGTGGTCGGCATGAGCCCGGCAGAGACCCGGCGATTCCATCTGGTAGATGAGAGACTCTCACTGGGGTATCTCCCCCAACTCGTCTCCCACCAAAGTCCCTTGGTCACAGAGCTGGGCCTAACCGTAATTCGCCATCTCTTGAGTCTCTTCTCCGATCCCGGCGAACAGCGCCTCCTGAGTACACTTGCCGCCCATTTCACTTGGCAGGCCAGGGTTGCACCACTCGGCTAGGCACCCCTCAAACTAGCCGGCCACCTAATCTTGCAAACCCGAAAAAGACGGATTCGCAAACGGATCTCTCCCTAGACCCTGTTCCGACAACGTTTCAACTGGGAATGTGCGGCCGGCGGCAAGGGCGCGGCAACAGGCACAGCCACCGTGCCGATGGTCTGCTCATAGATCACGAGGCAAATCTACAACTGCCGGTTGGCGCTTAAGTCAGTTGGCCATCGGCCGGCCACCTGCCCGGAACGGGATGGGCTTCAGTCTCATCCGGCCATGGCGGCATGGTGACAATCAAAAAACGCAGGGGGCGATCTCCGATCGACCTAAACTGAAAGTGGACTCCAACCGGTATCGTAAGGCTCACGCCCGGTGAAACGTCGACAATGCGTTCCCGGTCTCCCAGGCGCCGCCACACTTGTCCCGTGCCTTCCAGGAAGAACCAGACTTCCTCGACCGTCTTGTGGGCAACGGCCACAGAGACTTCACCCGGATTCAGCGTGCAGTGCACCATACTGCCACGGCTCGCTGCCGCCAGCAGCCGGATTTCCGAGCCATCCGGTGCAAGCGTGTCGAAGTCTTCAGGCAGTTGCGAATAATCCAAAACAAGACTCATGTGCGTAGTCTCCAATGCGCTGTCTGATACAGGCGTAATAGCAAGTGCATTCCTCGGACACGAAGTCTAACCAAAGCCGCCCTGCATTATACTATTGAGTTACCCTTCAAGACTCTTATCATTATCCTGTGCGGTCTAGCCTGAGGCCCGAATAAATCAATTCAGAGACATGCACACAATGTCGCCAAACAGTTCTAGCCACCTCCTCTTCAATTACCCTTCGTTGAATTCTGAAATATATACTCGCCACCACCGCATCTACGCAATGGCTGCAATCCGCGAAAGCTCGTCCAAAGGCGCGTAACGGACCGCGCGACGAATCTGCATGTCGTCATGAATCCATATACTTAGATGAGTGTTGCCTGCAATCTGCTTTGCATTGTCTTGTACTATAGTGTCGTCACAGGGGGTGCTAACCAGTAGGAATGTAACATGACTGCAAGCGAACCTGAATTCCGAGAAACTCCCGGCTTTGAATTCGACGACGGCAGTGGGCTGCGGGTGGCTCGCGCGCGGTTCGATTCGGAGTTTAAGTTCTCCTGGTCGCTGTTCGACGGCTACGACCGTATCCGAATTCTTACTTATTCGGCGGGCGTGAGCGCCATAGTCCGGTTGCTCGAAAGGCACGACTTTAGTGAATTCGAATGTGTGCTTGGGTGTGAGAGCACGCTGCGTACGCTCAAGGACATCATGGCATTCCAGCAGGTCGCCAGCGGTGATACCCGGGCCGCCATTAAGAACCTGCCCGATGAACGCCACGCCTTCATTCTCGCCCGCGTCAGGGAGGGACAAGCGCGCTTTCGGGTGCTGCGCACGCAGATCGCCCATGCCAAGCTCTACCTGCTTGAAAACACGGAATCCGGTAGCACCCGCGCTCTCATCGGCTCCGCGAACCTATCGGAGACGGCCTTTGGGGGACGCCAATCCGAAACGCTCGTGTGCTTCGACAACGATGTATCTGCCTGGGACCACTACCTACGCATGTACGAGGCCATTCGCGACCGGGCCTCGGATGCCATACCTCTGCCACCCGCACGGATCGAGAAGACGGAGATCACGCTGCAGGAAGTGCCGGCGCTCGATCCTGAAGACATTGCCGACTTGGTAATCGAACCATTGGAAGGCGAGCAGGGACCAGGCGGTGGCGCCCACATTGCCGTGCCCGCGCAAATAGAGCGCATTGAGAAGATGAAAGCGGCGATCCCGCCGGTGGTAGCCAACCTCATGCCGCCGCTGCGAAACGGCAGACAGCTCGTGACCCCCAAAATCAGGCGCAAGATCGTGCGGGAGTCGAGCCGCATTCGCACTGTGCAACACGAGGAAGACGCCGACCATCGGGAACTGTCCATCGACAGGGACTCTAAGCGCGTCCTGCTCCTCGGCGAACCGTTTTCGCTAGAGGCTGACCTCGCCGCCGCCAAGCAGGATGCAGCCCTGCTGGTGGAGTTCTTCAGCAACTACGAGGGCACGTTCGAGGGCGGCATGGGAGTAGAGCGGCTCCAGCGTGACTATTTCATCCTCTGGTCATGGCTCTACTTCTCGCCCTTCATGTGCGACATGCGCACACTGGCCGGCCACCAGGGAGACATCTTCCGGTTTCCGTCGTTCGCCATCGTCTACGGCAAGCCGTCGTGCGGCAAGTCCAGCCTGATCGAGACTCTCATGACGTCCATGTTCGGCAAAGCCTACAGCGTCGATAAACGCGAATTCACCCGGGCCCGGCTAAGGGACATTCAACACGCCTACAAGCGGTTTCCCGCGGTGTTCGACGATATCGGCAGACCCGCCATTCGCAACCACGGCGAGGATGTCATCAAGGACGAAAACCCGCCGCTGGTTGCGGAATACCCCTGCTTCGTGCTCTCGATGAACCAGGACCTGAAGGCCTTCAGCGATCAGATCGTCAAGCGCAGCCTCATGATCTACACGACGACGGCGCTTCCCTCATACAAGGACAAGCTGCGCCACGAGTTGCATCTGAAGATACAGGAAGTGCGCCGCGGCCTCTCCACGCATTTCTACCGGGAATACCTGCGGCGGGCGCTCGGCAAATTGGATGAAGAACCCCAACCCGATGACTGGCTCGCGTTCTCATCCACCATCCTCGCCGGGTTGATCGGCGAAT
This sequence comes from Chloroflexota bacterium, assembly GCA_965207135.1. Lineage (GTDB taxonomy): Bacteria > Chloroflexota > UBA11872 > VXOZ01 > VXOZ01 > VXOZ01. Next base: position 1,844,253 of record OZ242272.1, read on the forward strand.
TGCTGGAAGTAAGCCCGCCGGAGTGGTGCGCGCCCGTGACGTGGGACGATTACGCGGACAAACGCCACGAGCGGGTCAAGTCTCAGCTCGAGCACCTGCTGCGGCCCGCCACCCGGCTAAAGAGGGAGAGCGATCGCGCCACCGGTTGGATACTGGAAACCGACAAGGTCATCGTGATCGAACAGAAAGACAACTTCGGCCGGCGCGAGTTCGACTGGGAAAACGTCCCCTCCACCCTCATCGACGACAACGCCAGCGTCGGCGGCCGCACCGTGCTGAACCGGAGAGAATTGGAGGAGTTCTTGGACAAGAAACTCACCGCACAAGAGATCAGTCTATTCGCCAAGCTCTTCGGTAGAAGTAGAAGATGATAGAGGTTGTGCGGATGCTCTTGCTCCGCAGCAACAAAACAAAGACAGCACTAAATCTGTTCTAATGTAGTGCCCTATTCACCTTGTTCAAACCTGTGTTGCCCTGTAAATCTAAGAAGTGACATGTGTGATTGTGTTGCACGACATGCAAGGTCTGGAAAGGTCAAGACTCGATCCAGACATTGAACACATGGTCATGGGCAGTAAGCTATCCTTGACCAAGCGAGCAGCGTATTTCTAAGGGGAAATCGTTCATTGATCGCCTATTCATCCTCGCCCTCGCCGTCCTTAACCTCTTTCTCCAAATCTGGTTGTTCTTCATAGCTAATTGAAATCTCCGTACCCTCCGTTTCAGGGCGGGAATCGGGGTACAAGCGCAGCAAGTCCCATTCATTTATCGCTGCTCGCACTTTGTACCGCATTCTGCCTTGATATCCCGCTCCGCCTGCCTTTCCCTCTCTTCTTGGCGCATCCCAAACGTAGGCAACGCTATGGATTTGCCGCAGTTTCTCAATTGTTGCGTTCACGTCCTCGTCGGTCGGAGGTTCTAATGGAGTAGCTTCCCGTTCGAGGACTCTCATGCCCGTTTCAGCCCTGGCCGCGGTAACATCATCTCCCCTTGAGCGCAACCGATGGGCTGCGTTATGGCGATCCTGCTTGCCGGAATCTCCTAAAACGGCTGCCGCGAAGTCGCTTGTCACTGTGCCAACCACCACGAGCCCCGGGCACCCCTCATCTTCAACCTTTCCCAACCAACGGGCAATTTCTGCGTAGGACTTGGCTCGCTGCGGCAGAGTGTAGGAGCCGATTAATTCGACCTCATCCAACAATACGACCCAACCGTTATATCCTGCCCCCTTTATCAGTTCCGTTGCGAATCGCAACCGTTGCGGGGGTAACTCCTTTACTTTCGGCGCTCTGAAGGGATAGTTCGGCAGTTGACCGATTTGCCTAAGTCCATCCTTGACGGTGGCAATCTTGATTCTCTCTCCTGACCAAAACGCACGGATTTCGCTAACAAGATCAAAGTCACTTGCCCGTTCATGCACCATCAGGGTTGCCGGAAAGATACGGTGTAGCCCGTTCTGCTCAGAATCGGCCCAGAGAAAGAAGCGAGGGTATGCATCTGATTTTTCAAGTATAAGCCCGAGTTCTTCCATTAGCTGCCCAGTTCGGTTCGGCATCCGTGCAAAATCTACTGCGGACTTAAAAACCTTCGCTAAGTCGTAGAGGGGTGTCTCTTTACTAATCGTCACTCTGCTGCAGACGAAACCCTGTGACAATGCTTGATGTTCCAAGTAAGAAAGGAGGTGTGATTTTCCAGTGCCGAAGTCTCCCGAAACCAGCATCCCTAACGCATGGGAAGGCGGGCCATCCGAATCGATCGACATGGACAGCAACTCTTCGAACTGTCTCTCCGCCTGTGGCTGATTGCACCCTAAGAGCTTTACGGCTTCCTCGTTAGGCACACCGTTTCGCAGCCCTTCCAACGCCCGCTTGCAAGCAAAGGCGTCTTTCACATCTATGGCGCTAATCATGGCTCCAGCCTCTTTCTTAGGACAGCCGAACTAAAGAAGCGATCGGGTTGACCAACTCCTTGTCGCGAACGTCATCCATGACTCTTGTCATAAGGGCTTGATACATGCCAAATCCTCTAGAACGGTCATCGTAATCAAGGAATGCGCTGTCCGTCACGACAATGAGCAATGCGCCAATCAATTTGTCTGTTTCATCGATGTACTCCCGGAGAAGCTCATAGTGGTCCATTGCCATGGGTTTTGTATAGTATTTCAATCCATCCCTTGGATTTCGAGAAACCGTTACGCGGGAACTATTTAGCACTATTACTGTCCCACCGTGTCCCACGTACCAGAACCAGAAGAGCGCTGATTGAATAAAGTGGCGTGCCGTAGTCCGATTGATGGGAGTATGGATTGCAAATGGCTTAACACTGCTTACCTTTGTGTTATCTCCTGTTAACCAATCAATCACTGGCTGATCAGTGTTCGCACCGAGGCAAAGGTGACTCATAGCAACTCTGAAATCTTTAGCCATCTGATACTTTTTGAACACGCTGTCTTGTATCCTAGGCCTTAACTCATGGAGCACAAAGGTTGGGTCCAGCCCATCGTTTACTTCCCCAATAGCAGCGAAGATATTATCAGCCTTGCTTGGATCAATCGTATCAACCCTATATCCACTTTCCTTAGCAAAACGCAAAACGAGGCGCCGAGCCGATAGTCGCCAGTCTACTTGCTTCGCCATCTCGAAGAAGATGTCTTGGGGCATGTAGACTCTCGTCTTCGCTGCGTCTATTTTGACAAAAATACAATCCAATTCCCGGCAGCGGCGCTCCACAGCTTCATACAACGCCGGTTTCAGTCCATCTTCCGTAACAGCAAACTTGATGGACGCGCCACCCTCCTTGATGAATGTCGACAAGTATTCTTCCTCAATGAAACACAGCCACTCACCAAGGCGTATGGTGTTCGCCACTAATCGCCTCCAATAAACTGGATTGCGTAGTATCGGATAACTTGGCCCTCAGGACCGACAAATTGAAAGTTACCCTGCCCGCTCTTCGTGCCTGTAGACGCCGGAAAGGATACGCGCGCACCCTTCTTCGTGCGCAATGGACCCTGGGTCTCTAAGACAAAGATTCCCCTGGCAAAGTCTGTTTTATCCATTAACTCACGGCTGACTCCAGGCAACAGCGTCAATGCTTCATAAATCTTGGTCAACGGCACTACCGGGCCTGAACGATTAAGCATCAGTTGTTTCGAAGATTGCTCACCCAATACAAGTGAATACGCCTTGTATAGCGACTCCAGAAAGTAATCCGCTTTAAATCGAGGCGGTTTCTTACTATTTTTCACCAGCATCTCCGCAAGGTGGGAAGGCCTCAACGTCGATATCTTTTTCCTATCAACTCTCACGGCTCGGACTCCCGACAATACCCGCACCACAGACGGCGGAGAAATCAACCGTTCGTCTTGCTCGTAAGTATCCAGTCCCTTTTCTTTAGTAGCTTGGCGAAGCTCGGCAAGATAGCCATTCTCGAGGTACACCACCTCTTCTTCATCCGTGTACGGCCACGTTCGAACCGCATTGGCCACCTCTTGCCGCAACAAAGCCAACACAGAATCAAGGTTCTGGCACGATTTCTTGATTGCGGTAATGTTGCCATCTTTGGCCGCCTTCTGCAACGCCTTGACCTGCTTTGTCAAGTCACTTGCAGACTTTAGAGCTGAATCCGCCGCTTTTTCCGTATCACTAAAGGCCTGCTCAAAGCTATCCATGCGTGTTTCTTTCCCCACTCACTATTCTTAATTCGACGCATGTCTATCATAAGGTGAGACATGCTTTGCTGGTGGGCAAGAGAGGACTTGAACCTCCGACCTCCACGATGTCAACGTGGCGCTCTAACCGGCTGAGCTACTTGTCCTGCTTCTATGGCGGAGTATAGCAGGGGACTAACGCCTGGGCAATTGGGCTACCTGCGCAAGAACTCAGAATCCGGCAGCGCGGGGATGGGATGTTGCGCCGCAGGCTCGCGCATGTCCACGTAAGTTGTGGAGACCGCATTGCCAAAGTGGTCAATGCGCTAGCCCTCGGCAACCAAATACCGTGTGAGCATGGGTTCCTTTCCGATCCAAACCGCGCGGTTCAGCCGGAGACCTGTCTATTATCGAACGGTATGCACTTCGAGTTGGACGCCCTCGTGCTGCTGGATGCGGCTGATGACCTCGAATAGATTGCGAGCATAGGGGTTGCCGGACGGCCCGAACATGCGCATCAGACTTTTGGGCGGCTTGCCGGTGAGGGCACCAAGCTCCTCGAAACCGATGGTGGCGTTGATGTAGTCACGCAGGACGATCTTGCCCGTATCGACGTCCCCGGCAAGCAGGCACTCGACACCTTCCTTTAGCAACCCTTCGCGAAAATCCGGGTCGCGCTCGGCGCGGGTCTGCACGGTCTCCTTGAAGTCACGGGTGAGCGGCATCTTTCACGCCTCCTGCTTGCGACGCTTGTACTCTCGCCAAAGCTCACGAGCCTTCTCGATGTCCCTCTGCTGGCGCGCTTTCGTTCCACCGCCGAGAAGGATTACCAGAGGCTATCACATAAGTCAGCGACAAGCCGACTCGTGCTTCGACAGGCTCAGCATGAACGGATTTTCGCCTTTTCCGTTCGCCCTGAGCCTGTCGAAGGGCTGGTTTACGCAGAGCGACATATTTGTGAGGCAAGTTCTAGGCCGAAGTAGAGCCTGAAGCCTGGGCCGACGTCTATGCGGCACTCCAGCACTCCTCTGCCAACGCCTCTGACGTTGGACAGATTTCCAGCCTCCAGTCGGGCGAGGGCCGTCCGCACTCTGATCGCCGCCCCGGCGTCGAGACCGTCGAACCAGCGGCCGAATGGACTGCGTCCCCGACTATCGACGTATTCTCTGATCTCGATCATATAAGATATGGTAACGGATACGTTACCATGATGCAATACTTAGCGCAGGCGGCGAATGGAAGTTGGCTCTCAACGGAAGCATGTCAACCTCCCGGTATTGCGGCAACCAGGACGGGCTTGGACAGAGCGTCACCGCGGACTATTTCTCTTCCCTTGAAACAGCAAGCGCCGTTCCCATCGGCCATGAACTCCGATGCAAGAACGGCAACCACAGAGGGTGAGGAGGTATGAATACGGTACGCGTGGTGGGCCGTGTAGGACTGAACTGCGAACTTTTCGAAGGGAGGTTTCTATCTGAGATACTCTAGCCCTACACTGCGACTAGAGATTGGCTACAAGCCACCGATGGATGTTGGCCATTAGCTGCATCCGTGACATGCACCAATCCACGAACCGGGCGCCTTTGCTCCCTTCGGCTTGGGAACCCATCGCTGCCTGGGCAGCAATTTCGCCGAGGTCGAGATCGCCCTCACGCTCTTGACGATCGTCCACACCGTCGAACTCGCTTTAGACCCGCCCGGCTACGCACTCGAAATCAAACACACGCCCGCGCCGCAGCCCGCGTGGTCGTTCAAGTTTCGCGTGCTGCGCCAGCGCCAGCGGCCGCACGGTGCTGAACCGGAGGAAACTGGACGAGTTTCTGGACAGGAAGTTCACCAGGCGAGGAGTACGTCTTCGGGCGAGGATCTCCTGTAGGAGATGACGACAGCTAGTACCGCTGTCCATTTGGGACTGAGGCTGCGCCTTGAGCCCATCGAGAGCCCTGCACCGGGCCCGCAACCGGCTGAGCGACGGAATCTCCTGGATAGCGCCGATGCCTTCGCCACTTTCGCCGGGGACATGGACGAGATTCTCAAGGACAACGCCTACGGAATTCTCTTGCGCTTCAAGAGAAAGTGACCTGGGCAGATGGTTGAGGGGCAGATCACCTGGGCCTATCTAGTTGGGTACCGAGCGTTCGGGCCTTCAAGGATGGCGCGCTGGGAATCGGTCAGGTCTGCATAGTCATTGGGGTCCAGGTAGCTGGCCGACCATGAGAGCGGGTGCGGGCTGTACTTGAAGAAGATGGTGCGGCGCTCGTCAGCGCCGTTCCAGGGAAGGGTGCCGTGGGTAAGGGACTCGGTGAAGATGATGGCGGTGCCGGCGGGTCCGGTTACCCGCTCCACGAAAGGGCCCGGCTCGTCCATCTCTCTCCACTCATCGGGGAACTTGTAGTTGCTCTTGTGCGAGCCTGGCACGCAGCCGAAGCCGCCGTCCATGGGGCCAACATCCTTCAAATTGTAGGCAACCACGGATAGGCCGTTATGCATCATCCCGTTCTGGAAGCGGTAGTAGAACGTGGGCTGGAAGGGGGCACCACCGCCGTGGAGGCTTGTCCCGATCGGGCCCTTGCCTGACTTGATGACATCGAGATAAACGTGGTCGAGCCTGAACTGATCGCCAAGCAGTTCGGCCAGGTAGGGTGTGATGGCCGGATTGTCTATTAGGTCGCGGTAGTCCTTGGACCAGTCGAGCAGGGGCTCAAACCTGTGGGTGCGCATATCTGTAGGCCACTCAGCGGCGATGTGCTCGTCGAGCACGCTGTTGAGCTGGGCGATCTTCTCAGGTGACAATGCTCCCGGCACAACAAGGTAGCCTTGAAGGTCGAACATGTAGCGCTCGTGGTCGTTCATGAGTTGTCTCCCTGTTACATGTTATCTGGAATCAATGGCAAGAGCCTTTATGCCATGTTCCTTCCAGGCCCTGTTTCTAGCCTACGTCGACCGCCTCGATGGTCCACCAAGAGTCGGCAACTCAATACCTACCTTGCCACTTTGGAGCACCAATCGCAATAACCTGGTTTCGATCTCTGTAACCGAGGTCATGCCAAGACAGCAGACATGCACTTGAGTGGCGTCCAAGATTTGCTTTCGAGCGGGCGCCCCCCTAACTTCCCATACACGGTTCCGTTCTTACCCTCCGTATTGTCAAATCCCTAAGAAACAATCTCAAAATGGTCAGCCGCCACAGTCGGCGGAACCACAAGGCGGGTCTGGTCAAATGCTACCGTGGAATAGTTCGAGTCCCCTCAGTTCTTAGCTATGAAATGGTGGGCAAGAGAGGACTTGAACCTCCGGCCTCCACGATGTCAACGTGGCGCTCTAACCAGCTGAGCTACTTGCCCTGTTTCTATAGCGGAGTATAGCATGCACCTACCGCTCGGACAATCTGCGACGGCGCGGCGGCATGCTTTCAAGTCTGTATCTGTCAATTGCCTAGCGCAACGTCACCAGCACCTCGTTGCGGCGGAACCAAGGGATGGTGAACGGCGGGTCGTAGGTCGCAATTCGCCAGTCGCCTTGATGCTCAAGGCCCTGTGCCTGCAGCCAGTTTTCCAGTTGCGTTCTCCGGCTTTCCGCGCTCTCGTTTGAAAGTCTCCCGCTGAAGCGGATGCTGGCAACCTGGTGCGTTGCGACCTCGCGAATTATCACTTTACTGTCGGTGGGAAGCGGGGCGGTCTCGGACGTATAGCCCGCGGGCAGCACAAACGCCATCGTCCACGCGCCGATTTCCTCGCCTGCCAGTCTCTGCCCGTTCAACCTCTCACTTGAAGTTCGTGGCTCCACAAGCACCGGCACCGTCATCGCCAGCTTCTCCGACGTGGGCTGCCCGGTAGGTTCAACCAGGACAGGCGTCGTCATGTCGATGTTCTCCCGGCTGCGATTCGCACCCGAAATGTACCGGAACAACGGCCCAAATGAACTATTCGTCGCCCGGTCAAACGACCCGGCGACCGTAATCTCGGCAACCACATAGGGCTCGTAGCTGCGAACCTCGATGTTGCCGTCTTTCATCACCACGTCATGTGCAGGTTCCTCGTACGCGCTGCCAAAAAACGAGCCGAAGAGTAGCGACCGAAAAAAGAAGAGTCCTGTGCCAAGCAGGAGAACGAATGCCAGCGCCATTGCCAGTCTCCGATTCTTTGCCATCATTGCACCTCATCTTTCGCTTTCGATTGCTTCTCTACTTTCAGTGTATCCAGGCAGCTTGCCACGCGATAGACTCCTGGGTCTGTTTCCTATGCACTCTTCAGGTACCGGGAAAACCAGGCGCTGACAAGAGACTTTGCGTGTGCAAAGAATTGCGGATAGGAGGTCGTCATCGCCATGTGCGGGGCGGGGCGCACGCGCTCACATCTCTCGAATGGACGGTGGAAGCTGCACAGCTTCCCAGAAAGAGTGTAAGAGTTTTCTTGGGCAGGGCTAGTGAAACCCTTTCGGCCCCCATGGAGCCAACGCGGCGCCAGTGTGCGAGGTTACTTGCCCATCCAGCGTCGTGGGGTTTAGCATGAGGCTAGTGTTAGGTCAACCGGATACAAAGAGCGGACTGCGGAGCAGTATTCCTTGGAGGTCGCAGCTCTGTCAGAAGTTGGGCAATTCAGCGGGAAGGGCAGCGCTGCCCTTCCCGCAATCGGAGATTCGCCCAGCACTTCTAATTTGGAGGGCCGAGACCCTTTGCAGAGGTCATAGTCGGCTCACCAGCAGGACGTGATGAGATTGAAAAAAGAGTTGCTTTTCGCCAACGCCAATGCGCCTCACGTCCTCAGTCTTGAGCCAATTGCGCATAGGCTGAACACTGAACGCATGACGCGCGCTGAATTATCTTAAATTGACGACGGCTTGAGTTGGTGAACTAAGGAGTTTCTCCCATGAGCGTGACATTGCAGCGACCTGAGGTGGGCATTGAAGCACCGGACTTCAGCCTGCCCGATGTCTATGGCAAACGCTGGTCGTGGAGCCAGTTTCGGGGCAAGCGAGTCCTGTTGTACATGTGGGCCTCGTGGTGAGGCTGCCGCGATCAGTTGCCAGGTTGGCAGCAATTTGCGGAGAAACACGCGGGCGACAACTTCCAAATGCTCTCTGTAGCCATGGATGGCGGCGGCGTGGAGAAGCCGCGCTCATTCGTGGAGGCGTCCGGTGTCACCTTCCCCACGTTCGTGGACGCCAGCGGCCTTTTGTTCCGCCTCTACGGCTTCACGGCGGTGCCGAACGGAATCTACGTGGATGAAACGGGTATTATCCGCTTCCAACTCTTTACGGGCTTTAGCGTTGACCGCGAGGACGTAGTGACGCAGCTTGAGACGCTGCTTGCCACGCCTGCCGGCGACATGCCCGCCGCGCCGACGGTGGCGCAGCAGTCGCTTGAGATCGAAGTCATGCTGGAACAAGCGGCGGCGCATGGTGACGACCCGCACATGCAAATTTCCCTTGCGGAGTCCCTGCTGCAAGAGGGCAGCAACGAGCATGCGGCGGAGGCGTTCAGGCGGGCGTTTGCGCTAGACAGCGAATCCGCCAATGCCGCCTTTGGGCTGGGCACTGCGTTGCACCAACTTGGGCAATCTACCGAGGCGCTGGCCTCATGGCGGCGCGCCTTGCAGATCGAGCCGGATAACTTCATTATTCGCAAGCAGATCTGGCGCGTCGAATATCCCGAGAAGTTCTACCCAGTCATTGACTATGACTGGCAAAAGGTCAAGCTTGCCCAAGAGAAGGCTGCAGAAGGCAGGGCGTGACCGTGTGGAACGGCCTTCTCACCGGCAGTCCGTAATTGCCGCATCTGCGGGAGTCTTTGAGTCTAGGCAAATGGGTTTCCGTGGGCACGGAAATGATGGCTTGCGAATTGTCTCAGCTCCGGGCGCGACATTTTTTCAAGGTTCGCAAAGACTAGCGCTCTGCTTGCAGTGAGGCTATAGTGCATGGCTTGGGGATTCTTAGACAGGTTCATGCGACCAAAGTGGCTGCTCGACCGCATCTTGCTCGTCGCGGAGCACGTTGCCGAGCACGATAGCGCCGCGCTGCCCACACTCCTCATCGACACGCTGCGAGAGCACCTTGGCGCGCAGCATGTGTGCATTCACTTTGCGGATCCCGGCATGCTCAGTCCGGAAACAAGAGCGGCAGTACTTGCACGCTGTCCAGCCACAGTTGCCGAAGCTGCGGGAGTGTCGGAAAGCGGTATGCACGAGTCGCCATTCTGGCAGCTCGCGCTGTCATCGCGGCAAATAGCCATCGCTTCAACCACGCCTGGCCCCGTGCGGGAAAAACTCCGCCCGTTGCTCGATGCCGTCGGCGCGCGAGACGGCATGGCAATTCCCTTGATCTATCAGGGCGCGGTCTATGCGGTTATGAACCTCTACTTCAAGCGAACGGTGCCCTCCAAACTCGCGACTGCGGAAAACGTCCTGCGGAGTATCCGCTTGTTGGGCAATCTTGTTTACGGCGTCCTGCTCCAGGAGCACCAGGCGAACAAACTTCAAGAGAGCGAGAAAATCGCGCTCGCCCTCGCGCAGGCAGTTGCCGCCAGGGACGGCTACGCCGACGGTCACGTCGCGTCGGTCTGCAGGCTTGCGCAAGGCCTAGGCGTTGCCGCGGGACTGAGCCGTGCTGAACTGGGCGCGCTGCGTTTGGGCGCTATGTTGCGCGATATTGGCAAGCTCCAGGTCCCCGATCACATATTGCAGAAGCCGGGCGCACTCGAGGCAGAGGAACGGGCGGCCGTGCACGAGCACCCACTCGTAGGCGAGCGAATTCTCCTGGCTCGCGGCGATGAGTTTGGGGCGCCACCCGGCGAAACACTCAGGGTGGCTGCGGCCGCTGTTCGCAGTCACCACGAGCGTCTGGACGGCTCCGGCTATCCTGATGGTCTTGGGAGCACTGCCATCCCAGCGTTGGCGCGCATCGTAGCCATCGTTGACGTCTATGCCGCGCTGACTGCCGACCGCCCGTATCGGGCCGCTCTGCCGGCGCCGCATGCCGCGAAAGCACTGCAAGAGATGGCCGGTTCGGGCCTTGATCCTGAACTGGTCTCGCTGTTCCTCTCGCGCGAAATCCCCGCAGCCGTCTCTTCCGAACCATTGGAACAGCCTGCGCCGGCCACGACGTCAAGCACGGTCGCCTAGATGCACGGCCGCTTGCGCGCTCATGGGCATTCTCCCAGCACCACCGCGTCCACAAGCACACCTCACACAGCGTCTGTCCCCTGCCGCGCGCGCCGAAAGGCCACGTGCGTCAGAAACGGCATGATCAGTGCGATAGGCACAAGGCTCAACATCGCGACCCGGAAGGAAAGATTCTCCGCCACTATACCTATCACATAGGGCGGGAGTAGGCCGCCTGCGGCCGCACCCAGCAGGAGAAAAATGGCAACCGTACCCGGCCGGCGGGGAAACCGCTGCAGGGCCATGGCAAACATGGTTGGGAATATGGGAGCCACGCACAAACCGAGCAGGAAAACTACCACATAAACGACGAGCGCAGACGGCGCCAGACCAAGGAGGAGGAACAACGGCATGCTGGCGATCAAGGGAATCTGTAGCGTCAGTTCGGCCGACAAGCGTCGTGTCAGCCACATCGCTGCTAGCCTGCCGAGAAAGATCGCTCCCCAAAACAGCGAAACAACCACCGTGCTGCGACCGTAGGGTTCATCAAATACGTCCGTAAGATAGGTCACACCCCAGCCGATCATCGAGACTTCCACCCAAATGTAGAGCACGAGCACTATCGTCACCGTCAAGACAACGCCGTTGCGCGCCAAAGGGAGAACGTTGGCGCGGCTCAGCCGCTCGAGACTGGCTGCCTGCGGGAGTTGCACCCGCAGCGCAAGCGGCAGGCACGCTAAACCAAGCACGCCGATTGCAAGCATGGGCAGACGCCAAGTAACGTCGAGTGATAGACCTATCAGTATCGGACTGAGCACGGCACTTAGTCCAAAAAACATGTGCAAACGATTGAGATCAGCGACGCGATTGCCGGAACTGGCGTCGGATGCCGTGACATTAGTGATTATGTCAACGCACCCGAGGCTGGCGCCGGTAAAGAGCATGAATACGGCTAACATACCCCAGTGCGGGGCGAGTCCCCAGCCCAAGAAACCTATGCCCAGCATGAGAGTCGCGGCAATCACCGCCGGCCGCCGCCCATAGCCATCGACCACATAGCCGGCGATCGTGACCGCGAGGGCAAAGCCCAAAGTGGTCAGGGGAAATACTATCCCAACGCTCGCGAGACTAAGCGAGAACTCGTTCCGCATTGCCGGTAAGGACGGGCCGATGAGGTTCCAACCCAGCCCCATGAGAATGACAAGCGCGTAGTTCAGGAAACTCAAGAGGCGGTAGCTGGGAGCTTGCTCTTGGGAGATCTCTGCCTGAAGCGTTGACGAAGCTGGCTTTAGCATTGGCTAGTTGTTCGCCGCCTTGAATCTAGGCGACAGCCTGACACTTAGGCCACCCCGGCAGCCGGCTGCGTCTACCGGCGCTGCTTGCCAACCAATCACTTGATTCCACGTTTTGAATTGATCACATCGAAGCAATGGTCTTACTCCCGAAATGCCGCCGCTACCTTGCGGATGGCGTTTAGCACGTCTTCCAAGTCATCCTCTTGTAACGTTGGAAAGACCTCCAACCGAAACGTGCGCGCGCCAATGTCTTTCGCATGCGGGCATTCAACCTGGGCATAGTCAAGCGAATCGAATGGGTGCGCCGTACCGCCGTAGCCTACCTTATCTTGGTAGACGGGTTCCAGGTACAGTTCACCGCTCGTGCCGCGAGCCGCGCGGACGCCTTCCGCTTGCAACGCCTGTATAAACTCGTCGCGCGTGCAGTTGAGTTGGTCCAGATTCAAGGTCACATAGTAACAATAGAAAGCATGCTCCGACTCCGGAGTTTCCGGCGCTGGACTCAGCACCGCATCGAGGTCTCTGAGACCTGCAGTGAGGTAGCGCGCGTTCTCACGACGGCGCTGGAGATGCCAGTCCAGGCGAGCAAGCGCTTTAAGGCCGATCGCGCTTTGCATCTCGGTCATGCGGTAGTTGAAGCCGACACGATAGTGAGTGTATTGGTTGAGAGAGCCGCGCGCGAGAGCGCTCCGTCTCTCAGCTTCACGAAAGCCGTGGTCGCGAAAGCTGCGGGCAACCTCGGCTGCCGCCGCGTCATTGGTGCCCACCATGCCACCCTCGCCGCCTGTGGTGAAGATCTTGTCCTGGCAAAAGCTCCAAGCATTCACCGTGCCAAGACTGCCGACCTTCTTGCCGTGATAGGTCGCGCCGTGGGCCTGGGCGCAGTCCTCGATTACTGCCAACCCGCGCTCTTGCGCGAGCGCGAGCAGGGAGTCCATGTCCGCAGGCAGGCCGGCGAGATGGACTGGAATTATCGCGGTGGTGCGTGACGTGATTCTTTCCGCGATGGATTCAACGGAAATCGTATGTGTATTCGGGTCGATGTCCGCGAAGATCGGCACCGCAAACTGATTTGTCACCGCAGAAGCGGTAGCAATGAAACTGCGCGCAGGCACAATGACCTCATCGCCAGGTCCAACTCCTGCCGCCGCTAAGGCAACATGCAGCGCGCTTGTGCCGCTGTTCACAGCGATAGCGTCTTTGACGCCCATGTGCGCGGCAAACTCCGATTGGAACTGACGGCCACACGCTCCGGTCCAATAGTTGACATGGCCGGATTCCAGCACCGCTTGCACGGCCTGTTTTTCGTCATCCCAAAACACCGGCCACCGCGGAAATAGCCGCCGCTTCGTGTCCCGCACCGGCGTGCCGCCATTGAGCGCGAGTTCTTGTACAACCGTCTGCTGTGCCACGCCTACTACTCCTTCTGCTGAATGCCTATCTTCTTAAGGGCGTCTGCCAAGCGTCATGCGAGACAGAATTAGGATTGAGTCCAAGTAACTCCAATACCGCGCCTGCAAAATCCTTTTGGATACGCAAGCCACCCTTGAACCTAAAATCAAATCAGCTCGACTTGCTAACCGCTTCGTGAAAACCTAAGCGCACAGTGTACGCCAATGCCGCAACGCCTCTGCGATACTCCAAGCCTGCGCATAGCAGCCGCGAGGGGTGTGCGGGTGGTCGCCGTCGAAGACCTCACTAATCGTACCTAGCGCTCCGCATGTAACCTGGTCGACAAAGCCACTCAGCACGTCCCGTGCCGCAGTCCTGTCGCCGCCAAAGCGCAGAACGGCGTCGAGATACGGGCCGATGAGCCATCCCCAAACCGTACCGTTGTGATAGCTGCCTTCCCGTTCCCAAAGAGTCCCGCCGTAGTGCCCGCGGTACTGCGGGTCGCCGGGAGCGAGAGAGCGCAACCCCGCCGGCGTGAGCAAGTTGTTGGCAACTACGTTCAAGATTGCTTGCGCAGCCTCTTTGGGTACGAGCGTATACGTGAGACTTAAGGCAATTAGCTGATTTGGTCGCAGCGCGGCATCATTGCCGTCCGGGCCGTCGACCACGTCATAGCAATAGCCTCCGTCATCAAACCAGAAGCGGCCCATGAAGCTTTGCTCAATGTTCTCGCGCCATTGGGGGAGATCGTCCACGGGCTCGCCCGCCTTCAGGCACCATTTCTCGAGTAAGCAGAGCGCGTTATACCAGAGCGCCTGAATTTCCACCGGTTTGCCGGCACGTGGTGTGGGCAGCCAATCACCGACCTTTACGTCCATCCACGTGAGTTGCACGCCGGATTCACCCGCCCAAACCAATCCATCCGCAGGATCGACTTGAATATTGTAGCGCGTGCCGTTGTAGTAGTAATTGACGATCTCTTTTAGCGTGGGCAGGAGTTTAGTGAGCAAAGCCTCATCGTGCGTTTCCTCAAGGTATGCGTGCAAAGCCTGGAAATACCATAGGGTTGCATCCACGGTGTTGTATTCCGGTTCTTGACCGGCGTCGGGGAAGCGATTGGGGATCATGCCGGCGCTGACGTAGGCAGCAAATGTTTGCAACAGCCCTCTCGCAGCATCTGAACGCCCTGTGGCCAGGGCAAGCCCCGGCAAACTGATCATGGCATCCCGCCCCCAGTCACCGAACCATGGGTACCCGGCAATTACGGATAGTGACTTCTGGCCCTCCGCCAACGTGCGTTCCACCAGGAACTGATCGGCTGCAATGACCAATTGCGCTCCCAATGGATCGGAGCGTCTACTCACTCCGGCGCGCTTCAATAATGCAGCCACGCGTCTCTTTTCACTGTTCCAAGCCTTCAACCCGTCGCGCTCTACTCTTTCGGGCGGCTCCACGCTCGCAATCAGGCACACGCGCTCACCGGGTGCAAGTTCTACCGTGCAGTCCAACGGCTGGAAGAGGTCCTCCTTGAAATCGAGGGCCCGTTCGCGCTCAACGCGGTACACATAATTCCAATACCACTCTTCAGTGAGCGCAAAGTTGGCATTCTCGCTGCAATAGAGGTGCAGCGGGGTTGCGATCTGCGGTGATTCTACTGTTGCGTAGTCATTGCTATGGATGGTGACTGCAGGGCGCAATTCATCGGAGCCCTGTGTGAGCGCATGGAAGTCACGCAGGGCTGTAAAGAGCCTCACAGACAGTGCTAGAGGCTGCCTACCGGAGCGGTGAGAGTATTCCACATAGGTGGTGTTTTGGCCGTGGGCCAGCCAAATCCGTTTTTCCAGAACAGTCTCTTCTATCTGATAGCGGAGAACGGGCGACTGCCCGTCGAGGTGCACGGAATTCAGCAAAGAGTAGCCCTGCGGGTGAACCACATCCGGATCGAATTCATTGGCGCCTAACTCGAAGCCATGACCGCCAACAGACACGGTTTCATCCACTTTTGCCAGCATCACGGTTCGCCCCAGCGGGGGATCTAGCGCAGCGACCAGTAGTCCGTGGTAGCGTCGCGTATTAATGCCGGCAACCGTACCGCTCGCGTAGCCGCCAATGCCGTTTGTAACTAACCATTCCCGCTGAATGGCAGACTCAAGGTCTTGGAGAACAGCGCTGTCGAGCGCAGTGATTGGCTTGGACACAAGTGAAAGCCCCAGGTGATTGTGGAGACCACTGGCGAGTGTTTGATACGCAGGCAGTATACCAGCAGCCCAAGTTCCAAGATAGGCAAACGTTTGTCAAAATAGTTGGCACAATCAATAGGACATTGAGACAAAAGGATTTGTGCTGACGCCGAAGAGGCTGGTTTCGGCCGGTCCAGCACCGGGTCACACTCTAATACTACGCAAACCTAGTCGGTAGCACCTCAATTGGGCTGAAGCTATACTTGAACCTAGGCTCCGGCCCAGCGCGCCTAGGACCACGTAAGTACCATGGCGTTGGATAATCGGGCGCACTCGTGACTGACTTTGAGTGACGTGCACGACTTGGCTCAGGCTCAGTCGCATGATGCCCTAAGATGCCTAATGTAATTGAGAGTGAGTTTCCGCGGCAAGTGAAGAAGATTTCGACTTTCATCTTACTTTTCGTCGCTGCGGTGATATTGGCATCTTGCGGCGATGGTGATGATGAGGCTCAGACGCCAACACCATCTCGTCCTTCACCGCTACCTACTGCAACAGCGGAACCAGCCCCAGCTCCGATTCCACCCATTCAGTCGCTCTTGCCCTGCTTTACCGACATCGCAGCCGTGAACGCTGCTATTCCGGCAGCAAGCCCGACTCCGGAGGTTATTAGGGTACAACTGTTAGACAACCCCTATCGAATGGTGCCGAGAGACATAATCCTGAGGCAGAATCGCTGGTACCGGTTCATCGTATCTGCCGAGGGTGAGTGGCAGACTTTCAGGGTAAACGACCTAGGCACGTGGATTGTCCACGAAATTCCGCCGGGGGGTGAGGTTGAGTTTGTCTTTCAAGCTACCAAAGCCGGCGTTTTCATAGTTGAGAATTGGCGCCGTATACAAGAGAGCAGGTTTTTCAACTCAATTACTGTGGTGCCTGAAGGTAATTTGGCATCTATGTGGCATCCTGCGTCGTGCGCAACTTTCAAGGTGAGGGCGCCTACCCCCGGCGCTCAACTGAGCCCACCTCTCATTGTGCAAGGCAGCTTTGATGAGCCTCAAGGCAGTCCCCTGCGCGTCGACCGACTCGAAGCTTGGAGCAACGGTGAGCTGGTGGGTGTGGCAACGAGTGAACACTTCACACCTCGCGGGCCACAGACTGACTTTCTTCTGCTCATACCAAGCTTGTCCCCTGGCACACACAACGTGCTCCTGCAAGTCTCTCTCCAAAACGGAACAGTGGTGGCTACCGCAATCTTGCCAGTCACTATAGCGAGTGACCGTGCAGTTGTATCTCCCCCAGCAGGCTATCGCGGTAATGTCGATAGGCCTTTTGCAGGTGAACTGCAAAGCCTCCCCGTCACCGTGGAGGGATGGGTAGCAATCCCAGGCAGCGAGCAGGGCAGCGGTGTCGGTTCAGTGGAAATCTGGAATGGACCACGCAACTCCGGTCATTTCCTCGCAGAGGCTTTCTACGGCACATATCGACCTGACGTTGCCCAAGCGCTCGGCGACCCACGATTCGCCTCCAGCGGTTTCGTCGCGCATCTCTCCGACCTTCCCGCCGGACCAGTTGACCTCCATTTCTATGTTCGTGACCGCAAGTCTCCAGAGTATGTGGCTGCGAGCAGCCAGGAAACACCGTTGTCTCGCAGCTTCGTGCTCGCAGAGGGCAAAGTCACCGACGCAGCGTGGCCGGTGGCCCTGGCTGCTGCCCCGGACGGCAGGTTGTTCTACGCCGAACTCTTTACGGGCAACATTCGCATTTGGCGCGACGGCCAACTATTGACAAGACCCTTTGCTACTCTCGAAGACGTATCAAACCACAGGGAGTCTGGATTCCTGGGACTTGCCCTTCATCCAGACTTTCCTCAGACACCCTACGTCTACGCCATGTACGTCGTCGACGATCCTGAAACTGGACTTCCTTCCGGTCAGCGCGTCGTCCGCTTTCGCGATGTTAACAACGTCGGTCAGGACTACACCGTCATTCTCGATAACCTTCCTGCTACCACTGTGATCTTCCACAACGGGGGGCGCATCGCCTTCGGCCCTGACGGCAAGCTCTATGTTTCCATTGGAGACACCGACGTGCCGGAACTCGCACAGGACCCCACGAGGCTTGAGGGTTCAATCCTGCGATATAATCCCGACGGCAGTATTCCTGATGACAATCCCATTCCCGGCTCTCCCGTCTACGCCACCGGTCTGCGCAATGTCTTCGGCCTCGCCTTTCATCCCGAAACCGGTGATCTCTACGCTACGGACAATGGCCCTGGCGGCTTTGATGAAGTAAACAAGATCGAAGCCGGCCACAACTACGGCTGGCCGACGCACATGGGCGTTGCGAACACGGAGGGCTTCAGCGATCCCATCGCCGTCTTCGGCGTGTGGCCGTATCCCCCCATCGGCCCTACCGGCGTGGCATTTTCACCCGACCGGCCGGACCTCCTGCTGTTCTGCGCGTACCACGGCTTCTCCCTCCGCGCTTTACGGTTGAATGACTATAGTGACTTCGCAGAGGAAAGCACATCGACCCTTTCCAACAACTGCGCCCTGGACATTACCTACAGCAGTGATGGCTGGCTCTACTACAGCAGCGTCGCAGCCATCTATCGCGCCCGGCTCGACGACCTCTTGCGCTTGCACGAGCAGAGAGCCCAATAGAAAACAGTGTCATCTCTTGAATCAATGCTGATCAAGGCATCTGTCTCACACAGCATTTCCGCAAACTTCAGTTCCAAAGCAGTGGAAGTGCCTACCTCTTGAACGGCAATGCAGGGCTCTCGTCCTCGACCCTAGCCGGAGCTAGTAGCGGCACAAAAGTGCCCACGATATACTTGAGCAAGATTTCCGTACGTGCATTGCGTCGAGTGCTCAGCGCCTACTGCCAGATCAATCTTTGGGGGTATTTCCTTGCCTGCAAAGTGCAACCGGCGGAGCCGGCTTACCCCGGCATCCTCCCAATGCGTCCTCAGCAAAGTGCCAGACATCCGCATGTTGGTGCGACTTTCCATCGGCGTCGCTCTGTTCATTGCGACTGCGACCTTGATGTCGTGCGGCAATGGCGACGAGGATGCCGCGACACCAACACCGGTCCCACGGACACCTGTTCCGGTTCCGTCCCCGGCGCCAACTAACGTACCGGCCCCTGCAGTCCTGCCCATCTTGCCTTGCCATGCCGACCTTAGTGCTGTGTCCAACGCCGCAGCCCTGGAGAGCGCAACCCCAGAGGTCGTAAGGGTCCAGATGCTGGAGCAACCCTATCGCATCGTGCCGAGCAATATCGTCCTCAAGCAACACCAGCCCTACCAAATCATCATAGAGGCAGGCGACGAATGGCATCAGTTTGCGGTTGACCGTTTGGGACATGACATCGTAATACCACCTGGCGGCCAAGGAATACTAGACGTGAGACCCGAGGTGACCGGTGTCTTTCCAATAGTTAACTCGCGCAAGATTCCTGAGAGCTACTTGAGCAGCACTGTGACGGTAATCCCTGCGAATATGTCTATTGACACATGGCATCAATTCTGCGCGGAATTTAATGTCCATGCACCGGCGCCTGCCGCCACGTTGGCAGTTCCCTTTGTCGTGGAGGGTTCAATCGGGCCGGTCACAGTCCAGACTTTTGGAGGATCTCTTCACGTCACGCGACTCGAAGCCTGGAGCAACAACCTGCTCGTAGGTGTGTCAACCACTGAGCAAATTACGTTCGGCGGCCGCCATAGCGAATTCTACTTGCGTGTACCAACTTTGGGACCGGGCGGCCACACACTTGTGCTCAAGGCTTACTTACAGAATGGAATGCTGGTCGCCACGGCCTCCTTACCCCTTACAGTCCAACCGGATGCTCCGCCTTCCAACGAGGCTCTGGCGTCCCGTGGGAATATTGACGATCCTGCCGACGGTGCGCTACTTCGACTGCCGGTCAGAATTCATGGTTGGGCGGCTGTGATTGGAAGCAGCATTGGAACGGGCGTCAAGACTGTGGAAATCTGGAAGGGGCCGCGCGCGAGCGGTCGCCTGCTGACGGAGGCTGTCTATGGCACGTATCGGCCGGATGTCGCCCAAGTCTATGGCGAACCCCGCTTTGCCTCCAGCGGCTGGTTCGCCCAACTTGACAATCTCCAGGCCGGTCCGATAGATCTCTATCTCTATGTCCGCGATATCAGGTCTGGCGCCTACGTTGCAGTAATGGAGAATGAGGCGCCCCTTTCGCGCCGCGTCACACTAGTTGAAGGAAAGATCGCGGAAGCGCCCTGGCCTGTGGCCTTGGCTGCCGCACCGGATGGGAAGCTCTTCTTTGCGGAACTCCTCACCGGCAGAATCCAAGTCTGGCAGAATGGCCGGACCTTACCGGATTCCTTTGCGCAGTTGGAAGATGTGTCAACTCACGGAGAATCAGGGCTTCTCGGCCTTGCGCTTCATCCGGACTATCCCAATACACCGTATGTCTATGCCATGTATGTGGTGGACTCGCCCGAGACTGGGTTACCGCTCATGCAGAGGATTGTCCGCTACCGGGATGTCAATGGCGTTGGCCGGGACTATACCGTCATCGTTGATAACTTGCCTGCCACCAAGACGGCAAGACACAACGGGGGGCGCATTGCCTTCGGCCATGACGGTATGCTCTACGCCGTGGTGGGAGATATCGATATCTCGGAAATCTCCCAGGACCTTTCACATGTGGCGGGATCGATTCTCCGCTATGAACCGGATGGCAGTGTGCCTGACGACAATCCATTTCCCGGGTCCCCAATTTATGCTAATGGCCTGCGCAGTCCGTTCGGCCTTGCATTCCAACCGCATACCGGGGTGCTTTTCGCCACTGAAAACGGACCGGGTGGTTACGATGAAGTCAACAGGGTTGAATCCGGCCGCAATTACGGCTGGCCCGTGCACGTGGGAGTGGCCGATGCAGAGGGCTTTAGCGACCCGATTGCCGTTTTTGGGCTGTGGCCGGAGTCTCCAACGTATGGGCCCACAGGAGCAACCTTTCCTTTGGAAAGGCCGGATCTATTCCTATTCTGCGGCTACCACCAACCAGGACTTCATGCATTGCAATTGAGTGGCCCTGACTACACCATCGTAGAACAGCAGATGAAGTTGTCCGACAACTGTATCTTGGATGTTACCGCCAGTAGCGATGGGTGGCTCTACTACAGTACAATCTCCGCCATCTATCGCGCTCGTCTCGATGACCTCTTGCGCCTGCATGAGCAGAGTGCACAATGACTGAGCTTCGTCCTGTGCACGTCGCTTGCTCTGCAATTGAGATTCAATCCGCCCTATGGAACAATGAGGTACCAAACAATCACGTTTTGCTCCCTCTAAATCCATGGTATTGCCAAGGCCAAGAGAGCAGAAGCATACATCCCAATCTATAGTTGAGGTTAGCAAGTAGCATCAGGATAGATGTGTCAACTCTATGATCTTACCCTTCCTCCCCCAGTCGAGAGCATTATGGGCTGCCGGCACGCAGAGCGTGGCAATGTACCGCGGACTAAAGGGGGCGGCCAAACGCCAAGTGGGCAGGTATCGGGGAAGCGGCTGGCTGGCCCCTCTTGTAATCCCCATTGCTGCAGTTGGAATTATCCTGTTAGCCGCATGCGGCGGGGACGAAGAGTCTACTGAAGCGCCCACAGCGACACCTGAAGTGACTACAGCCGTGCCTGGTGTGGGGGAGCCCGAGTCATCAGGTCTGCCCATACCGGAACTCTCAATTTCATCGCAGTCACTTCTTCCCTGCCACATTGATCTAGCGGCTGCCGCCAAGCAGCGACCATCGGCAGAGGCAACGCCGGAAATCATCAGGATTCAAATCCTGGAGCACCCGCATCGCATAATTCCCAGAAATGTCGTTTTGGTGCAGAATCGCTGGTACCAACTGGAGGTTACGACCGGGAGCGCGTGGCACTCCTTTGCAGT
Organism: Chloroflexota bacterium; assembly: GCA_965207135.1. GTDB lineage: Bacteria > Chloroflexota > UBA11872 > VXOZ01 > VXOZ01 > VXOZ01. The sequence goes on from OZ242272.1 coordinate 1,865,799, forward strand.
GGTTGGCGAGGGGCCCAGAGCTGCGGTCGGCGTGGGCACCAGAATAGACTATGAAATACCTCCGGGTGGCAAGTTAGAGCAGCTTGTGCACACGACCTATACTGGTGAATTCACGATCCAGGACAGACGCCACTGGCCGTTTGTGCACGGTAGACATACACTTACTGTCATCCCGGAAGGCGCATCTGCCGCCACTTGGAACTCGGAAGTCTGTGGCAATCTTCAAGTTAATGCGCCTACCCTCGATGCGAATGTAAGCGCCCCGCTGGTTATTCAGGGAACAATAGCTCAGCCAGACAGCGTAGGTTTCAATGTGTCCCGCATCGAAGCCTGGAGCAATGGCGAGCAGGTGGGCTTTGCGACCGAGAACGACTTCTTGCAGCAGCGCTTTCACATTGACTTTAGTCTTACCATACCAACGCTCGGCCCAGGTTCACACACTCTGTTGCTGATAGCGTTCCAAGGAAACGACAGAATCGCAGCGGCCGCTAGTCTACCTCTCACGGTTCTTCCCAATCCTGTCAATGCTGATCCGTCCAGCAGCTACCAGGGCAACATTGATGACCCTACCGGCGAAGGGCTGCGTAGCATTCCACTAACAATTCAAGGCTGGGCAGTTATCCCGGGCAGTGCAGACGGCACCGGTGTCGGTTCCGTTGAAATCTGGCACGGACCCCGAGAGAACGGCCGGTTCCTCACTGAGGCTACCTATGGCATTTATCGCCCCGATGTAGCCGAAGCGCTCGGCGACCCTCGCTTTGCAACGAGCGGCTTTAGCGCACAGCTCACCAATCTGCCCGCCGGACCGTTGGAACTATTCGCGTACATTCGCGACCGGCAGTCTGGAGAGTACGTCTCTCCAGGATTCTTGCGATCTCCGCTCTCGCGCCGCGTCTCGCTTGCCGAGGGCAAGGTCACCGACGCGGCGTGGCCGGTCGCCTTAGCGGCCGCGACAGACGGCAGGTTGTTCTATGCTGAACTCCTAACCGGCAACATCCGCATCCTGCAAGACGGTTTACTCTTGCCCGAACCGTTCGCCACACTGGAAAACGTGTCACATTACGGGGAGTCCGGCCTCCTCGGACTTGCCCTCCATCCGAACTTTCCACAAACACCTTTCGTCTACGCCATGTATGTTGTAGATAATCCTGAGACTGGGATTCCTAGTGGCCAGCGCGTCGTTCGCTTTCGCGACAACAACAGTGTCGGTCAGGAATTCACCGTCATCCTCGACAATCTTCCTGCTGCAACAGACGGTTTTCACTTTGGCGGCCGTATTGCTTTCGGTCCTGACGGTAAGCTCTATCTCACGATAGGCGACACAAATGTGCTCGAATCCGCTCAAGACCCTACGCGGCTTGAGGGTTCAATCCTGCGTTTCAATTCCGACGGAACTATCCCTGCTGACAATCCCATTCCCGGATCTCCCGTCTACGCTACCGGTTTCCGCAATTCCTTCGGCCTCGCCTTTCAACCTGACTCCGGATTCCTCTATGCTACCGACAACGGCCCCGGTGGCTTCGACGAAGTAAACAAGATCGAAGCCGGCCACAACTACGGCTGGCCTATACACATGGGCGATGCCAACGCCGGGGGTTTTGCTGACCCAATTGCCGTCTTCGGCCTTCATGGCGAACGCACCATCGGCCCTACGGGTGTAGCGTTCGCGCCCGACCGGCCTGACCTCTTGCTGTTCTGCGCCTACAACGACTTCTTTCTCCGCGCACTGCGCTTGAGCGGCCCCGACTACAGCTCCGTCGAGAGTACCACGATCCTATCCAATAATTGCGCCCTGGACATCACATACAGCAGTGATGGGTGGCTCTACTACAGCAGTATCTCAGCCATCTATCGCGCCCGGCTCGAGGATCTTTTGCGCCTCCATGAACAGAATGCACAATGAGCCTTCATCTTCGTTGAAGCAGCGGCGTGGGGACCGTCATAACCTTGCCAATGTGAAAATGACCAATCCAAGACTAGGGTTTGGAAGCCCGCCCATGAGCGGCACACTTGCGTGAGGCTGCAGCAATTCGGGAGCGTTTCCGCCAGGAATCAAGAAGTCCAGGCATGTTGCATCAGTCATCATCACGCCTGGACTTGCTGGGTGCCGAGAGCCGGAATCGAACCGGCGACACCAGGATTTTCAGTCCTGTGCTCTACCGACTGAGCTATCTCGGCAGCTAATTGGTGGGCGATGCAGGACTCGAACCTGCGGCCTCTACTTTGTAAGAGTAGCGCTCTAACCAGCTGAGCTAATCACCCACGCAAGTCGATTGTATCACCGCAAATGCCAGGATTCAATGAGACTCGTTGTCAAGCGTATTCACGTCTCTGGCAGATGCTCCTGGGTGACTCTTTCGCGGCGAGGAAGCACTGAGCTTGCTCTCTTGACGTGCGGCAAACCATCGGCTATGATAACTTTGATTTGCCGTAGGGACACAGCATGGAGCACGTACCTAGGACTTTGAGGAACTCCAACGCGGAGTCCCTCATTTCATGTTTAAAGGACATGCATTTGGCGTCTTAGCTCTGCGGCCAGTTTTTGTATTTTTCGTGATTTCGTATACAACTATGAGAAGATTCTATGAGCGATTCGAGTAAAGCTGACGACGACATTCCTTTTAGTACTTTGCCTCACTTTGGCCTTTACCGCCCCGAGTTTGAATTTGACTCTTGTGGCGTCGGGTTGGTGGCCAGCATCTCAGGCACCGCCGACCACAAAATACTGCAGACGGCAATTCAGTCAGTGGTCGGCGTTAGCCACCGCGGCGCTGTCTCTGCCGATGGACGTACCGGAGACGGTGCGGGCATCCTGACACAGATTCCTCGACGGCTCGTGCAGCGAGAATTGGCTGCGAGAAACATTGCCCACGTAGCTCCTAGCGACGTTGGCATGGGCATGGTATTCCTCCCCAAAGCCGATACTACGACCAATAGGCAAGCAATTGAGATAGTCAACAGTGTCCTTGATGAGCAAGGAATCCGGTTGCTTGCGTGGCGGTCTGTGCCGGTGGATATGGCTGCGCTTGGCGCCATTGCCGCGCAAAGTGCTCCCGACTTCAAGCAGATTCTAGTTGAGCGTCCGCAGGGATTAGACGACGATGCGTTTGAACGCGCGCTCTATGTGGCGCGCAGGACAATTCAAGGAGCCGCACATCGCGCGGGAATCCACGAACTCTATCTTCCTTCATTCTCTTGCCGCACCGTGGTCTATAAGGCCCTCATCATTGCGGCGCAGCTTGCTGAGTTCTACCTGGACTTGAAAGATCCCGAATACGAGACCGCGCTTGCGCTGTTCCATCAACGCTATAGCAGCAATACGTTCCCGACTTGGCAGTTGGCGCAACCATTTCGGCTAATTGCCCACAATGGGGAGATCAATACGTTGTGGGGCAATCGCAACTGGACTCGCGCGCGCGAGTCCAGCATGATTGCCGCGGCGTGGGACGAGCGGGTCGGCGCAGACATTCCATTTATTGAGCCCGATGGCAGTGACTCTGCCTCTCTGGACAATCTCGCGGAGATCATTCACCTTACCGGACGAGACATACTGCACACGCTCGCCATGATGATGCCGGAAGCGTGGGAAAACCAAGAGGACATGGATCCGGATCTCCGCGCATTCCACGCTTACAATGCCGGCATTGCGGAACCATGGGAAGGGCCCGCGGCGCTCGCGTTTACCGATGGGCGGATTGCTGCCGCTTGCTTGGACCGCAATGGTCTGCGGCCGGCGCGCTATAAGGTCACTCGCAGCGGCATGGTTGTCGTTGCCTCCGAAGCAAGCGCTTCAATTGTCCCCGATGCGGAGGTGATAGAAAAAGGACGACTCGGCCCCGGCCAGATGCTGGCGGTAGATACGGAGAACCAGCGCCTCTTGACCAACAAGGACATCAAGTCGTACTTGGCCAAGCGACGGCCGTACCGCTCCTGGTTGCAAGAGCGGCGGGTGAAGGCCAAGGCCACAAAACCCACACTCGATCAGAGTTTGGAGTTTGACCCGGATGCCCTCGGCACTTTGCACCGTGCATTTGGCTATGGCAATGAAGAATTGCGCATGGTCCTGGACTCAATGGGTAAAGAGGGAAAAGACGCCGTCTGGTCCATGGGCAATGACATTCCCTTAGCGGTGCTCTCTTCCCACCCGCGCTCGTTCTTCAATTTCTTCAAGCAACGCTTTGCGCAGGTTACGAATCCTCCCATAGACTCCCACCGCGAAGCGCTTGTAATGTCCCTCAAGAGTTACATTGGCGGACGCGGCAACATCCTTACCGAAGCACCTGAACACGCGCACCTCTTGGAATACGAAAGTCCTTTGCTTGATCACGGCCAGTTTAGGGAACTGGTGCACCAGTTTGATTCTTCATTCTCTTCTATCATGCTTTCCACGCTCTATCCGGTCGCCCAAGGGCAGACCGGTATGGAAGAGGCCCTACAAAGACTATGCAGGCACGCTGAAAAGAGCATTGACAGTGGGCGTACCGTCCTGATTCTTAGTGATTTGGGCGTGGGTCCTGATCACGCGCCAATTCCAATACTCTTGGCTGCGTCGGCAGTGCATCAACACCTCGCGCGGGCACGCAAGCGCATGCGGGCGAGCATTGTCGTGGAAAGCGGAGAGGTGTGGGACATCCACCACTTTGCCTGCCTGCTTGGACATGGTGTCGGTTTCATTTACCCGTATCTTGCCCTGGAGACAATTCGCCATCTCGCGGAAACAGATCGGCGGCAGACTGTAGACCCGCTCACGGCCTGGCAAAACTACCGTTCAGCCGTTGACGAGGGTTTGTTGAAGATCATGTCGAAGATGGGCATTTGCACCTTGAGCGGATATCGCGGGGCGCAAATCTTTGAAATTGTCGGCCTGAATAGCCGGGTTTCGAGCTATTACTTTGATGGCACGCCTTCCCGCATTGAGGGTCTCGGCCTCAAGGAGATTGCAGCCGAAATAGCTGACCGCCATATCGAAGCCTACGCCGAGAGGAAGAACGGCAGGCTGACGGATTACGGCCTGTATCGCTTTAGGCGCAATGGGGAATACCATGCATATAGTCCGGCCACCGTGCAGGCGCTGCAACAGGCTGCCCGTACCGGAGACATCGCCGACTTTAGGCGCTACACCGAGACGGTCTATTCCCGGCCGCCAACGTGCCTGCGTGATCTGCTTGAATTTGTGCCCAATAGCCCTATTCCTCTGGACGACGTAGAGCCGGTCGAATCAATTCGCCAGCGCTTTACAACGCAAGCCATGTCGCTTGGCGCGCTCTCTCCGGAAGCGCATAAAGCCATCGCCATAGCAATGAATCGCATCGGAGGAAGAAGCAATACCGGTGAGGGCGGCGAGGATCCCCAGTGGTACAAACCGCTGCCCAACGGTGAATCAGCTAACTGTGCCGTGAAGCAGGTAGCCAGCGCCCGCTTTGGCGTAACCACCGAATACCTGATGCGAGCGAAAGAGCTTGAGATCAAAATGGCCCAGGGCTCGAAGCCTGGTGAAGGCGGACAATTGCCCGGGTTCAAGGTCACGCCATTCATAGCCAGGATTCGGCACGCCATTCCCGGCATTCCGCTGATCTCACCGCCGCCGCACCATGACATCTATTCCATCGAAGACATCGCACAGTTAATCTACGACCTAAAACAGGTAAATCCGCGTGCCCGCGTAGGAGTCAAGCTGGTCTCTGAGGCCGGTGTCGGCACTGTCGCGGTTGGCGTTGCCAAAGCGTACGCGGACTACGTGCTCATCTCAGGTCAGGACGGTGGAACGGGTGCGTCGCCGTTGAGCTCCATCAAGAACGGCGGGCTGCCCTGGGAACTAGGTCTGGCGGAAACACAGCAGACTCTCATGCTCAACAACTTGCGCTCGCGCATTCGCGTACGCGTAGACGGCGGCTTCAAGACCGGTCGCGATATTGTAGTCGGGGCGATGCTCGGTGGCGAAGAGTTTGGCTTTGGCACCGGAAGCCTCGTGGCGATTGGCTGCGACATGGCGCGCCAGTGCCACCTAAACACCTGTCCCACTGGCATTGCCACGCAGCGCGACGACCTGCGCCAGAAGTTTACCGGCACTCCGGAAATGCTCGTCAACTTCCTTACATTCATCGCCACAGAAGTTCGCGAAATCCTGGCGACTTTGGGTGTTCGCTCTCTTGAAGAGATCATCGGTCGCACTGACATGCTGCGTCAGAAGGAGCTTGACGACAACGACAAAGCCAATACAATCGACCTACTCCCGCTCCTGGCCAATGGCGATCCCAGTGGATTGCTACCGAGACTCTCGCAACAGGAGCGGAATGATCATGAAGGCTCAACGCTTGACGACAGAATTCTGCAGGATGCCGCTGCCGGCATTGCGGGCAACAGCCGAGTCAGCCTCGAATATAACGTCCGAAACCACATGCGCAGCATCGGCGCCCGGGTTGCTGGCGCCATCGCCGATGAGCACAGCGACTCTGGATTGAGTGCGGGCACCGTCAGCCTGACCTTCAGAGGCAGCGCCGGTCAGTCCTTTGGCGCTTTTTCCGTGCCCGGCTTGGCACTCACGTTGTACGGCGAGGCCCAAGACTACGTGGGCAAGTGCATGACGGGCGGCGAAATTGCCGTCCTGCCGTCGCCGGAAGCGCCTCTCCCCTCTGAAAAGAATGTCCTCATTGGCAACACATGTCTCTACGGCGCAACCGGCGGCTCGCTCTTTGTAGCCGGTCAGGCCGGAGAGCGCTTTGCCGTGCGCAACAGCGGCGCGGAAGCGGTGGTGGAGGGCGCAGGCGACCATTGCTGTGAGTACATGACCAGCGGCCTTGTGGCCGTTTTGGGTGAGGTGGGCTATAACTTTGGCGCCGGCATGGCGGCCGGCATTGCGTTCGTGCTCGACGAGAACGACACGTTTTCTCGGCGTTACAACCCCGCGATGGTTGACATAGAAGCTCTGACGGACGGAGAAGACATCAATACGCTCCGGGGCCTGCTTGAACGGCATGTGGCCTATACAAAGAGCCCACGCGGTAGAGAGATATTGAACGAGTTTGAGAGATACCTGCCGCTGTTCTGGAAAGTCTACCCCAAGCCGCTCCGAGAACTGACGGAACAGAATGCCGACATTGAGTCTCAGGTGGAAGCCGGGGCATCACGCTGAGGTGCTTCTTCTGAACGAGCAGGCGGCTTTGCCGCACGCTCGTCTCGCAGTCGTTCCGCACTGCCCACGGGCAGATTGGACGCGCTCTTGCCCAGCGCTCCTTGAATTACCTTCAGCTTTGTAACGGCACTACGGCTTGCCGTGGCGCTAAGTCCTCGCGCATTGCGGAATCGTGCAATGTTTGTGCGACAGGGCTACCGCGCACACTCATCTTTTCGCGCGTCAAGCGGTTCTATGCTACAATACGGGCGGCATATGCGCGCATGACAGCGTACCTGATGTGACCGCGTAACTCATTTAACAGCAAACCAATTGGAAACGTGAGGCTGTGCCCCGATGGAAGGACTCGAATATCGTGAGATGCAGCCGGAGGATGTCTTCAGTGCATTGGCGCTGCGCAATGAGGTGTTTTCTGAAGCGCTAGTTTCGCAGGAAGACTGGGAACGAGATGGGATGTTGGCGTCCATCGCCGTGCTCGAAGGGGAAGTGGTGGGCGCAATACCGCTCATTCTGCGCGAGACCACCATCGCGCCAGGAGTTACGATAACGGCGGCGTTTGAGAACTCCGTGGGCACACGCGAGGAGCTCCGCAGTCAAGGCATTGGCAGAGGCATGATTGCTGAAGCCCGCCAGTTTCTGGCTGGACGTGCCGATGCACTTCTTGTTTACCGGGGCGACGAGAAGAGTGATGGCTATCGCTTCTACGCAACCACTGACCACTACGACCTGGCATACTCACGTCACTACCGCTACGGCTCCCCGGAAACCAGCTATTTGCCCCCCGGCGTCACGTTGGCAGGCAAGGAGTCGATTTTCCTGAATTTTGAGCGCCTTGAAGCAATTTTCAATAGCACGTATGGACGCTTTGGCGGTTTTCCGGCACGGCATGGGGAATACTGGCAAAGAGCGTTGGCCTCGTCGATCTATACTGAGTTTCCGACTGAATTCTCTTTTGTGCACATCATTCAGAGTGATGAACTCTTGGGCTACGCGATCTGCGGCGTGCGCACCACGCGGCACAACGGCATGGCGGACGTGCTTGAGATGGCCACCCTGGGCGCAGACCTCAGCATTGCCCAGCGCGTCCTAACCGGCGTGGCTTCTGTTGCCGGCGAGCGCAAGCTCGGCGTAGACATTCAAGTGACTGACGCAGACCCATTCGCGCCCCTGTTCCAGTCCAACGGCTATTTGGCTGATCCACGCGGTACAATTGTCATGGGTCAGGTCATTGACGTGCCTGAGTTCTTCGCCAAGCATTGGGCAACAAAATTCGATCTTCACAATACTGCACTCACGGTCACCACGCCAAAGGAAGACTATCTCCTCATTGAGCCTGAAACCCGCCAGACCACGCTGAATCTGGAAATGAAGGAGGAGACGCTCCATCGCTGGTTGCTCGGCAGGCTCGACCTCCGTGCACGCCTTTCGGATGGCAGTGTGACCGCCTACGGCGCAAACTCCCAAGTGATTGAGCGGGTCTGCGATGCAATTCCTTTCACACCATGGGCGTACCATTCCATCGACTGGATCTAGGGGCAAAGGCGAACCCGCCTGAATTGCACAACCGGTACGCTCAGCGGTCGCTGGGATCGCTGTGATTTCCCACCAGCCATGCACGCAAGAAGATCAACTTTGGCGGCAACGATTGCAGGATTCTTTGTGGACGGCATCGCTGCACAGGTGGCATTTAAGAGAATTCCCGCGCTCTGCGATTCCGTCTCTGATAAACTCAACTGGTCGCGAGATACGCATCGCGAGCAAGCCCCAGGAACTCTAAGAACGTCACACCGTTTGGATGAAATAAAAGGCTCGACTCATGAGTTCGAAGGTGAAGTGGCAGGAGCATCCAGCCGTAGTCGTCTGGAGTGACGACTGGGGCATGAATGCGTGGGCGCCGACCGAAGACGCGTATCATGCTACCCGCGACGAAGAATTAATGCATACCCGGTGGTCGTCCGGCAGCTTGGAAACTCCAGCGGACCTGGAGCGCACGTACGAGCTACTGGAGGCACACCACAGCGGCGACGGGTTACCCATTGTCTTTGAACCCTATTACATTGTTGGCAGCCCCGACTACGACGCCATACGGGCTGGGGAGTTTCGCCACTACGTGGACATTGGCCTCGACCAAGGCGTCTCCCAAAACTGGGATCGCGGCGACATTGTTGCCAAAGCGCGGGAAGGCATCGAGCGCGGCGTATGGGCGCCCCAGTATCACGGCAGGACACATCACTTCAGCCATCATCGCTGGCTCCGGCGACTGCGCGCAGGTGAAGCACGGGCACAGCGCATGTTCGCTCACTATATGTACGTCTGTGAGACGGTGAGTGAACGCGTGCCGGAGCATGAAGACATGGCCGAGCCGGAGCGCAAGGAGTGGGTCCGTGGAGCCATGAGCTACTTCATACGCACATTCGGCTATCCGCCTGCCAGCGTACGAAACTCCGACGAGGCTGAAATTGCGTGGGCTGACCACGGCATCGGAATAAGGGTGGGAGTCTCAGACTCATCAGGAGAGAACCTCACCGGCAAGCATTCTCCCAGCGCGGACTTGTGGTACGCTGGCCGCGCCATTGACTTTGAGCCGTTCAATACGGCCGATAAAGAGGACATTCTTGCTCGCGTGCAAGCAGAAACCGAGGCAGCCTGGCAGGCCAATCGACCGGCATTTATTAGCAGTCACCGCCGCAATTTCACTGCGTTCACGGACGACGTAGACAACAACTTTGCGGTTTGGGATGCATACCTCTCTTGGCTTGAATCGCAGCATCCCACAAACGTGTTTCTCACAATGCCGGAGGTACGCCAACTTTGGGACAACGGCGTATCGTCCCGCCGCTTTGGCAACACCATTGTTTTTCGCAATTGGACGGAAAAACAACAGACAATCACCTGTCCGGCACAGCCGTATGAGGCCGTGGAAGACATCGAGAGCGCCGCCGATGACACGTCACTGTCGGTTTCAAGCGGCGCGGGCAAGCATATCCTGGACGCCCCTCAGGGAAATTACTGTGTCACCGTGGGCACACGCTGACGTTGGCCGTTACGAAAGAGACTGCATTGGAGCTAACGCCGGCTTGCCTTGCGATGAAGGAGGTACGTAAGTAGTGCAGAAGATAACCCGCTCCGAACGGCTTTGGCAACGCGCGAGGAAGCATCTTGCCGCCGGAGTAAGCAGTAATATTCGCTTGCAGGAGCGACCCGCGCCCCTTTACTTCAGCCACGGCAAGGGGTCACGCCTCTTCGACGTGGACGGCAATGAGTATATCGACTACGTTGCCGCCTATGGTCCTCTCATCCTTGGACACAGCCACCCTGAGCTTGTCGAAGCCGTGCAGCGGCAGGTTGCCTTGGGACAGACCTACGGCGGGCAGCACGAGATTGAGGTTGAAGTCGCCGAGAAAATATGTGCGCTGATGCCTGCCATGGACGTGGTGCGCTTCTGCGGCAGCGGTTCCGAGGCCAACCACGCACTCTTTCGGCTCGCACGTGCCTACACTGGCCGCACCAAGATCGTACGCTTCGAGGGCCACTATCACGGTTGGCTGGACGACCAATTGATCAGCGATCACCCCCACTCTGAGGAAGAGGCGGGGGAATTGCCGTTTCCGCGTTCTGTGCTCGGTAGCAATGGGCAACTTCCCCATGCAGCCGGCGAGACCTTGGTGCTCCCTTGGAATGACTTGGACGCCTTCTCACGTCTGATGGACCGCGAGGGACAGCATGTCGCTGTCGTGATAACTGAACCCATTATGTGCAATGGCGGCTTTATTTTGCCCAAGCCGGGCTTCTTGGAGGGCTTGCGCGACATCTGCACGCGCGCAGGTAGCCTACTAATCTTTGACGAGGTCATAACGGGCTTTCGTGCCGATCTGCACGGCGCGCAGGGCTTGCTTGGTGTCACCCCTGACCTGGTTACCTTGGGCAAGGCCGTTGCGAACGGATTTCCGTTGAGTGTCTTCGGCGGCCGCCGCGACATCATGGAACTTGTGGGCAACGGCGTCATGCACGGCGGCACCTACAATGGCAATCCCATCACCCTCGCCGCCGCCAATACCACTCTGGACGTGCTTTCCCGCGATAACGGCGCTGTGTACGATCAGATACGAACCATCGGCCTCAGCCTGATGGATGGAATCCGGCAAGCCGCGCAGGCGGCCGGTCAGTCAGTGCTGGTGCAGGGGATTGGGCCGGTCTTCTTTGCATGGTTTACGGAGCAGCAGGAACTGACGACGTTTCGCGACAATTGGGCCTCCGATGAAGACAAGTACGCGTCATTCCAAGGCAAACTCATTGGTCACGGCGTGCGCACGATACCTTCAGGTCGCTGGTACGTTTCCGCGGCACACACAGAGGAAGATGTGCGCTTGACCGTAGACGCGGTTGCCGGGGCGTTGGAGGCAACATAGCGATTCACCGTCATTGGTTGGCCTCATGATGAAATTCAACGGTAGTACAGACCTGTGGGGGTGTGGTTGTGTTCTGAGGACGCGTAATTCACCCTGAGGCTCAATTCGCGAGCAACCCCCATCCTTGAGTGGCGAAAATAGACTTATGTAAACAAGCACATGCGGGGGAGTAAACTATCATGCCGGACCTTCTTGTCGGTAAGTCTGCGATTGTAACCGGAGCTGCGAGCGGTATTGGACAGGCCATTGCCCTCGCCTTCTTGCGCGAAGGGGCAAACGTCCTCGGCGCCGACCTGAACCTGGCAGGGCTAGAAGATACCGCAGCGCGTGCAAACGACTGCAGTTCTGCGTTTGTGACGCATCGGTGCGACGTGACCCAACGCGCCGATGTGGAAGCAACCGTAGCGCGCGCGGTCGAGGACTTCGGCAAACTCGACATTATGGCCGCGATCGCCGGCATCGCCATGGAGCACGACTTCGTGGATATCAAAGACGACGACTGGCATCGGGTTGCCGCTGTCAACATGCACGGGGTCTATGTCTGCGATCAGGTCGCTGCCCGCCAGATGGTGAAACAGGGCAACGGCGGCCGCATCATTAACATGTCCTCCGTGAACGGCCTCATGGGTGAGGAGGAGTTGGCCGCCTACAATACCTCAAAGGGCGCGGTTACGCTGCTCACCAAGAGTGCTGCGATTGACCTGGCAAAGCACGAGATAACTGTGAATTGCCTAGCGCCGGGTTACATTCGCACACCGCTTACCATCGAAAGCATCGACGACGAGGCTTGGATCACCGAGTACTTGAAGCGTGTGCCTTTCCGCAGAGTTGGAGAACCCGAAGAAGTTGCCGACTGCGCGGTATTCCTCGCAAGCGACCTGAGCCGCTATGTAACCGGCCACGCGCTGGTCGTTGACGGCGGGCAAATTGCGGTAATTTAATCAGCAGGTCTCGCCCAAACCGGTCTCCAATTGAAAAGACTATCCTTGGCAAACACCCCGGTGGGAGACTCGACTTCCCATTTTCGCCTCTCGAGATTGCTAGTGACCCGCTCGAGAGTTCCTCACTCCGTTCGCCCTGAACATGTCGCAGGATGAACGAATCTGGCAGCCACTAGAGGCACCCGTTCATGCTTCGACAAACCCGTGCTGAGTAAACCGAAGCACTAAGCACGAATGGGCACGATGCCCTGCTGCTGAATTCCTTCTCAAGCTCTTCGATGGCTTCCCGGATACGGTTTGCCGGCTGGTGACGCGGTGCGGGGCGCACTCGTACGCGGCGCGCAAGCCCCATCCAAGCCGCGTTCCAAAGGACCGCGGCAGACCACCCTAACCAGCGGGTTTGGGGTGAAAGTCACGTTGCGGACGGATTTCGCGGGAGCGAAATTCCACCAAGAAATCCGCCGTTCGTTTCACTGCCGCTTTGTACAGGACCTCACCCTTTGCGGCACTGGCGCCGGTGGGGTCGCCCTGAATGCCGGTGGACGTGTTCCGGCTAAAGAATTCCTGGTAGTGAATGCGCGTATTCGCCGGCCAGGCGCCCCAGATGTGCTCGCTCTGCTGGACCTCTTCGACAGTGCGCACTGCCTTGTCCATGTCTACCAGGTCAGGATAGAGGTAAAGCATGAGGGAAGTTTCATCTTCATCCGCGTGGTGGCTTACACCATGCGACTCGCGGTCCCACGTCAAATCTTCAGCCCGGATGAGCGCCCAGTAATTGGCCAAGACACTAATCGCTGAGCTCTCGTTGTTGATGCGGCGCATCGCGAGGTCCATCACCGGCACGTTGCTGCCGTGGCCGTTGAGGAGCACGATGTGCCGAAAGCCATGGTGCGCGAGACTAAAGCCAATTTGTGCGACGTAGTCGATAATCGTGTACATATTGATGGCAATCGTGCCCGGAAAGTCCATGTGATGCTCGTTGAATGAATACACCACCGGCGGCATCACGATGACGTTGGGTGTCAACTGCTCGGCAACATCATTGGCGATGCGCTGCGGAATAATGTAGTCCACCATCAGCGGCATGTGCGGGCCATGCTGCTCCATGGTGCCTACCGGCAACACGACTACCGGGTCCTGCAACGCGGCTTCACCTACCTCAGGTGACTTGAGCTCTTCATAGCGAAAGTTAGGCATGGGATGTATCGCCCTTTCTAATGCGCAAGGCGCTTAATTATGTCTGTTCTTTGGATTGGCACTGCCCCCGCCAAGAGTACCGTACACTGGAGATCAGCCCACGCGCTGCACCTCAACCCAGGAACGATTCTTCGAAGACTCAACCACCGCGTGGAGTACTTCCTGGGTCTTCAGTCCTTCAGTGAAAGTTGGTAGGATTTCCCGATCCTCGCGCACGGACTGCACAAACGTCTCCATTTGACGCGTCCCGCCCGCTAAGAGCTGACCGCCATGGCCCTTGTCCACTGTGGGCGGCTCACCTGGAATTGGCTCGCCTTCCTGCCCGGGCATGAAGAGCCAGCCCTGACCGTTCTCGTAGAGGATGCCGCCTTTACGCCCGTTGATCATGGCGTGGCGCCTACCCACCGGGTAATTGGATTGCACGGAACCGAGCCTGCTCAGGCCGAGCGTTCCGTGTGCGCCATTCGCGATCTGCATAAGAACGATCGTGTCGTCATCGAGATCATGTGCATGGGGCGTGCCATCATCGTCAAAGACCTGCGGCGTAAACGTCTTCATGTTGGCACAGACGTCAGTTATGTCACCGACCAGAAAGTGCACGAGATCGATGTGGTGAGAGCCCAGGTCTCCTAGAATGCCGGTGCCGGTGCGCTTCGCGTCGGTGCGCCACGTAAAGCGCGGCTTGTCGGAGCGCACAAGCGCAGTATTGAGGCTCTGCGAATGTACATGCACGATTTCACCAATCACGTCGTCCTCGATTAGCTTGCGGATGTTGTTGGCGGCCGTATTCCAGCGATTTGAAAACCCCACGACCGTGCGGAGATTCGCCGCCTTCGCCGCTTCGTACATTTCCCGCGCCTCTTCTACGGTGACCGCCAAGGGCTTCTCGCAGAATATGTGCTTGCCCGCACGAGCCGAGCGTACGACCAAGTCATGGTGAAAGACATCGGGCGTGTCCACCAGCACGCCGTCGAGTTCATCCAGCGCGAGCAGGTGATCGGGGTTAGTAAACACGTTCTCGATTCCGAATTTGCCGGCAAAATCCCGCGCGCCAGCTTCCCGTGGCCCGCAGACCGCAACGACTTCCACACCCTCAATATGGGCCAGCCCTTCAACATGCACGTCTGCAATCATGCCGTAGCCAAATACACCGAATTTCAGCATCCAATCATGCCTCTCTGGGTGTGCCACCCTGTTGTGTCAATGATTAACCAATAGCTATATATCTGGTTGAGTAGTACCTTAAATCGCTCACGAATTATCTGTGCGAAGCAGTACTAGGCAAGCTGTGCGCTTAAGCGCAGCCCATCGGACTGACTGATAGAGCCCAGCGACAGCGAACCGATTGTTCTCATCCGCTCAGAGTTTGTTGCGCTTGCCTCCGCTCCCGTCTTAGTGAAACAGACCCGATTGAAACACGCAACTAAGATGAAAAGGCAGTGTGTTCGTCTGTTGCCGGAACGAGACTGAATCCTCTTTGCTCTGCCCCTCTGCAAGAGTGGGCCGGCAGTACGTGCGCACGCCCTCGCGTTGTGCGCGCTTTCCAGGGTTTGTATCCCGCATAGGCTGGGCTCAGCGTGGTTGACAAGTCGGGCGTAATTCCTAGCCATCAAGGGGTGCGACAGGATAGCCCGACCGTGCCAAGGCAGACGTCATGCGGCGCATGGCTTCCTCCACTGTGCGGTCTTGCGCAAAAATGGACGAACCGGCGACCAGCACGTCGGCTCCCGCTGCGACCGACTCTATGGCCGTCTCCGAATTGATGCCACCGTCAACCTGAAGCCTCACGTCAAGGTCTTGCCGATCGATTTCACGGCGGAGCGCTCGGACTTTATCCAGCATTTCCGGCATAAACACTTGCCCTCCCCAACCGGGCTCCACAGTCATGACTAAGGCCAGATCAAGCTCGGGAAGATAGGGAATGAGCGTTTCCACCGGCGTGCCGGGCTTGATCGCCAAGCCAACTCGCTTCTTGGCGCGGCGGAATGCCAGAATAGTTTTCTTTATGTCCGTGCAAGCCTCGACGTGCAGAGTAAATAGGTCTCCAGCGCTGCCAATGAAAAGGTCCAAATGGCGGAGCGGCTCGGAAACCATGAGGTGCACGTCGAAGACGCGCGACGATGCATGCCGCACGCTGTGAATCACCGCCGGTCCAAAGCTGAGGTTGGGCACAAAGTGGGCATCCATGACATCAAAGTGAAGATAGTGGGCGCCGGCGGCATGGGCTGCCGTCACATTCTCTGCCAAGTTGCCAAAGTCCGCGGCAAGCACTGAAGGCGCGATCTTGACGGGGTGAGGGCGGATATTCGTCTGACCACTCGTCATTGCATTGGAAAGTAGATACTGCTACAGGAGCGGTGATTCCACAGCGTCGGGCAAGGTAGCACGTGTTGCACAATTCGTCTCAACACCATCGTTCAATTGAGAACGCTCAACGGGTCTCTGAATCGGTTGTTGTATAGCACCTCAAAGTGCAGATGCGGGCCGCTAGAGTATCCTGTGTTGCCCATACCGCCGATCGTCTCACCGGCTTTCACGAAATCGCCGACCGTCACAGAGAACGTGCTCAAGTGGCTGTACGTAGTAACCCAGCCGTTGCCGTGATTGACTACGATGCGATTGCCGTAGCCAATCGGGCTCCAACCCGCGACTACTACTTGCCCGGCGTCCGCGGCAACAATTGCCGTTCCTACTCGATTCCCAATGTCCAGAGCGAGATGCCGCCCATGGTAGTATTGCGTGATGGTGCCTTGTGTGGGCCAGCGAAACTCCCCAAATGCCGCTACCGGCTGCTCTCGCTGGGAAAGCTGTGTATCCGCACTCGTCTTGCGCAGTGCCTCGGGCAGAACGCCGTAAGGGATAATCAGCTCCATGCCCTCCACAAGCGTTGTCGACAGACCTATGCGGTTGTACTCTGCAATAGCAACCGGATTACTCTGATACACCTCTGCGATTTCGTGCAACGCGTCGTTCTTGGCCACCGTGTATATGACACCGTCAATTGGCGGTATGCGCAACCGTGTTCCAAGGTACAGAAGCTGATCCGGAGCAAAGTCATTTGCCCATAGCAATGTATCCAATGAAATGCCATTTCGTACGGCAATATCCACTAACGTGTCATTGCCGCGCACCTCATATGCGAGAATGTCGTCACGCGGACGCCGAACGACTGTCGTTTCCAGAAGAAGCGGGCGCTCAATTACATCTGGAAATAGTGTCGCGGCCGAGCCCACCCGAAGTGACAGTGGCGGGCTATAGTACTCATGCTCCTCTATTAGCGCCGGGTCGGACAGTTGTTCAGCAACAAAGGGGGTAGCCCAGAGTGCGACAAGGCCTAATCCTACTACGACCACGTGACCAATGGCCTGGCTTGTGGCTGTCTTTTGCCAAGGAGAAGCTGCAGACTTGCGCAGCGCCGCCACGGTGAGGCGCGGGACCTGCACGATACTGAATCCTAAGTAGAAGATCAGGCCGAGTAGCTGCAACGTGAGAGATCGTCGCGGAGCCCTGGTAGACTCTGACAACCGATTTTCTCTTGCGTCTGCTTGCGGCGGGACCTCGTTTTCGCTGAGCGCCTCAAACGCCATCGTTGATACTACCTAAATCACCTTGAGGGGGTGAGACATCGCCTGGTGCGCAATGCGGTTAACCCGGGCCGAATCCAGGTAAACATAGCGTTGCCCACGTCTTGTTCTGTGTGCTAGCACAGTATCAGTTGCCCTTATTGCCTGTCAACAGACCAAATCTAGCCCTATGGGCTCCCAGGGCGCGAACAGTGCGGCGGTGTCTTCTCGCCCAATTGCGGCGCAGGAATAGGTTCAAATTAGAGTTCCACAGCGCTAGAACTATTTGCAGGCGTGTGCGACAGGACTCCGATTCAGGAGTGGAGAAACGCTTCGCGGCCGTCCTTGCTCGCCAAGAAGACGGCAGGCATAATGCACTAGCTACGCACACAATGTTAACCGGACACGCCGCGAAGAGGAGGAGATAAGAATGGTCGAGCACTTGGTGCTATTCAAAGTCAAAGACAGTGCGAACCAAGAAGCAATTCAGGCAATGCAAGCTGCCTTGAAAGGGCTGCAGCAAGCTATTCCAGGCATCTTGGAAATTACGGTAGGCGCGAACTTCAGCGAGCGAAGTCAGGGCTTTACGCACGGCTTGCTGGTGCGCTTCGCGGACCGAGCCGCGTTAGACACCTACATTCCCCACCCGGCACACGAAGCTGCCCGGAACGACTACATCCTGCCTATTGTAGATGACGTGCTGGTCGTGGACTACGAGCGGTAGGCGCACTTCGCGCAAAGAATTCGTCCACCCAGATCTGAGATGCCTCGCAATACACCGGCTACACTTGGGAGACGCCGGCAGACACTGCATCCATTGCGAACCGGTTCAGCCTTCTGCGGAGCCAACCACCGGCCAGGCGCCAAGCACTCGCACCAGCACACAGTGCTTTCCGAGCTCCTTCAGAGCCGTTTGAATTGGCTCTCGGTCCGGATGCCCGATGAGGATTGCAAAAAAGTAGTAATCCCAGGTCCGCCGGCGGGTCGGGCGAGAGAGAATGAAGGTCAAATTGACATCGTGTTTGGCGAAAATGCCCAGGGCATTGTAGAGAGATCCAGGCTGGTCCACCACGCTGAAGAGCAGGGCAGTGCGGTCGTTATCCGTGGAAGATGGCAACTGCTTGCCCAAAATGGCGAAGCGGGTGACATTGTCGACGCGATCTTGAATATTGCGGGCCATAATCGGCACGCCTTCAGCTTCCGCCGCTAGTTCGCTTGCAATTGCCGCCGCCTCAGCCTTGTCCTTGATTCTCCCTACGGCAGCAGCAGTACTCACCACTTCCACCGTATTGGCGTGAGGCAATTCCTCAGCCAGCCAGGCGCGGCATTGCGCAAGTGCCTGAGGATGCGAATAAACCACCTGAATGTCCTCACGGGGCGCATTGGAAATCAGGTGATGACCGATTGGGAGCACTACCTCCCCACAAATCTGAATGGCGGTGTCCAGGTACTCTACAAAGGAATCGAGTGTTGGTGTGACGCCACCCTCGGTGGAGTTTTCGAGCGGAACAACCCCGTACTCGACCGCACCCCGCTCCACCAGCAAGAACACATGGTTCACCGACGCCGCCGCCTGCAAAGTGGCAGACTTGCCGAAGGACTCGAGGGCTGCTTGATGCGTAAAGGTGTTCTCTGGGCCCAGGTACGCCACGCTTGTAGGTTTCTCCAGTGCGCGGCAGGCGGAAAGTACTTCGCGATATATCTTCTGTAATGTTTCGGCCTCCAGCAGCCCGTCCCGCGCGCCGGCGGCAACATGCGCCAGCACCTGGCGTTCACGCTCCGGCACATAGATGGGTACATTATTGCCCTTCTCGATACCTACACGAATTGCCAGCGCTGCGCGACGCTGGAGACAATCGACAATCTCACGGTCGAGAGCGTCTATTTCCTGGCGCAATTCCGCCAGATTTTCTCTCTGTTCACGCATAGGGACTACCCATCAAGAACCCAGTTGACAACTCAATCTGCGCATCCCGGGATGGGATTCGGGCGATTGCTTTACCAGGGAATCAATCACTTCCGATCCAAGTCTTGTCGGCCAGTATTGTAGCAGGTTCCAAAGCTAGGCGCATACGCGGCTAGTGCAGAAATCCAAGGTTATGGCAGGTGTCTCTTGCGCCGTGCGACGCCTCTCCCATTCCTTGACGACCGGGGCAGTAAATCCTAGAATGAAGGCGAGAGGGGCTTGCATATCTGGCTACCAAGCAAGCCGTGGGGCAGGCAAAATTTATGCCCTCTGTTGGCGCCGGCAGGACGAACGTACCCTTAGTTGCGCGTTTGAAGCGGTTCAACGGCATCGATGAAGGAGTGAACTTTCCGCAATGACGTACGTGATCGCAGAACCTTGTATTGACATCAAAGACAACTCGTGCGTGGATGTTTGCCCGGTAGACTGTATCCACTCTGATGATGATGCCGTGCAGTTCTTTATTGACCCGGATGAATGCATTGAGTGCGGCGCTTGCGAGCCAGTCTGCCCGGTCACGGCAATTTTCTTTGAAGACGACCTGCCGGATGAGTGGCGGAATTACATCAAGCTCAACGCCGACTTCTTCGTTGATCAGTAAGGCTGACCCACGTTTGCCGGTTTACGCTGCGTATCAACGCGGTCAGCCTTAGCAGTCTTTCGCCCTAGCGAATGCATCGGCAAACGCCGGGGATCCGTCATCGCTTTCTATTTCCATCTTCGACCCCCGCACGAAGCGCGGGTCATTGCCAAGGTCAAAGCCCCGCTGTAAGTCGTGCTCGTAGCCCGCATAGGTGCTGCGTGCGTTTTTCCCATAGTCCTCCGGCCAGTGGATTTGGAAAACTTGCCGCGGCCGCACTGGCTTCTCCGTCACGCGGTAGCGATCTACTGCTTCCTCACTTAGGCTTACGCCAAGTCCGGGACCCTCAGGCACACCCATATAGCCGCGCTCGATGGTGTAGGATTCCGTAAGCAAGTCGTGCTCCCAAATGTGCATGCACGAAATTGCCGGCCATTGCGCGTGGGAAAGTACCGCACCCAATTGAGCCGACCACGCCGTCGTTAGCCCTAACCCAACAAGCTGCAACCAGAAGGGCTTATTGGCAACTGCTGCTATCGTGCCCGATTCCAGAATGCTTGCCGCACTCCCGCCAACGACAAAGCCGTCGCAGACGTCGTCGCGCAGGGTCGTCATGATTGGTGGCGTTCCGTAGTGCATCGCCAACGGTCGCGGGACGTGCCTCCGAATCTGCTGATTACCTATCACGTCGCCCTGTGGAATGGGCGTTTCGAAAATCGAAACGTTCACGTAGGAAAGCAGATCTTGCAGGAGCGGAATTGCGGTACCCGCATCCACCAGCATGCTATTGAAATCAATGTCGAGATGCATGGATGAGGGAATGACAGACTCAAGCGCCGCAAGCTGCGCGTGAATGTCGCGCCAGGGCCGGCCCTTGAGCTTCATGGAGACGTAACCCCTGTCGAGCGCCTTCTGTGCCTCCGCGGCCCACTCTTCCGGCGCCATGTCCAAGCACCACCAGGAAATGGGTACATGAGCGCGAACCTGCCCGCCTAGGAGCCTATGCGTCGGCACCTCGGCAATCTTGCCGGCCAAGTCCCACAGCGCCATTTCAGGCCCGGCTCCCAGCGAACCGTCCCAGAGGTGCCGGTACGGGTCGGCGCCAACCAACCGTTCCCTGAGATCATCCGGCGGTCTGCCCCAGGTATACTCCACGACGGTTTCGCCAATGCCGCAGTGACCGGAACTCGTATGAATTCGACAGACCTCGACCAGACGCCAATCCCCGCTCAAGCGCGTCATGTGGAGGTCGTGGTGCTCGGTGAACGGCACCATGAGTAGGATCTGTTCGACATCAGTAATCGTCACAGCCACGTTGTTGCCTCCTTCGCTTCAAAGGTTTCGAGATTTGGGTGGTCGGTAGGCACGAGACGATTGGCAATCCCCAGCCACGTGTCCAATGCGCAACACTCGCGCTGACCCAAGAAAATACCGGCCTTGGTCGTTACTATATGGTCCCGTCTTCACCTCCGGTGGAATCTCGCTTTGGATAATCGAAGTCTATGAGTGCTCCGCACTTCCTACCCACCTCTTGCCACGACGTTATTTCAAGTTGCAGTCGGACAACGGCACAGGTGGGAAGATCGCCAACATTCTCTTTGGACAGAAAGCTGCTAAGCTCAGTGAATCCGGGATTGTGACCCACCAGTGCCGCATGCTGAATAGAGTCGCCAAGAGACTCCACCACCTGGAGTAGCTGTTCTCGTGTCGCGTGATAGATGTGCCTGTCCAGCTCAATGCGCGCCTTTGCGTACCCAAACTCTCTTGCCATGCGCTTGGCCGTGCTCTGCGCGCGCTTGGCCGGACTTGAAATCAATACATCAGGCGTAAACTCTATTGCAGCCAGGCGTTTCCCCATATCCGTAGCATCCCGCTTCCCGCGTTTATTCAAGGGGCGCGCGAAGTCGTCAAGCTCCATCTGCTTCCAGCTTGACTTGGCGTGGCGAACAATCGTCAGCAATTTCATCTTAAATGCCTTAGAGCAGCAAGTCGAAAAACCGTTTGCTGTCGTCGTCCAATTCACGAATATCCGGAATATGGAATCGATTTCCATCAATGTCAATCATGAGCACTTCGTTCTCCGCTGGCAAGAGCACGGAGTCTAGCTCCCAGCGCATAACAAACTCGCGAACGCCGTGGTCGGTCTCTACGGTCCAAAACGATGTCCGCCACTCGTTGCGGTACGCCTGGACCGAGTGAATGCGGTATACGCGATAGTAACTCTCCAAGGAGGCATTTAGGATTTCTCGTGACTCCGCGTCTAGCTCACCGGGGTTTGCGATGAGGCAAAACTCCTTGTCCTTGGTGTCGAGAATTGAAACGAACTGCTTTTGCGATAGCGGAAACGCCCACACTGCCTTGCCCCGCAAAAGGCAGCGGTCACCTGCCAACTCCACCCGCATTTCGCCGCCCGGTCCACGCTGCAGCCGAATTGTTGCAGGATCGGTCGTCCCGGCGCCGATGTCGGCGATGCCGACGGCCTCTACTGTCTCTAACGCGATGTCTTCCAATACAAGCCTCTATCACAGTTGTTCAATCGATGTAGTCCAATCTCGAATTGCCAAGGAGAATCAAGTGCCAAATACGAGTCCCTGTCGACAAGACCTGCCGACTGCGCCGGCCAAGAATGAATCCGTTGGGTCAATCACTCTATCAGTTTCCCCGTGAGACCTATCGTTCGACCGCCCTAAGCCGGGAGACCGTGCGCTGCATTTCAACCAATTTGTAGTATATCCCGCGCTTCGCCAAGAGTTCTTCGTGAGTCCCAATTTCCGCAACGGCGCCCTCATCCAACACCACCAACCGATCGGCATTGCGAAGGGTGGAGAGCCGGTGCGCGATGGCAAACGTCGTCCGTCCCCTGATCAAGCGAGCGATGGCTTGCTGGATGGCGAACTCCGTCTCAGTGTCCACCGATGCTGTGGCTTCATCGAGAATAAGGATGCGCGGGTCCTTGAGGACTGCCCTTGCAATTGATACTCGCTGCTTTTCGCCCACCGAGAGTCGATTGCCGCGCTCGCCGACAAGTGTGTCGTATCCCTCCGGTTTGGCCACAATGAAGTCATGGGCATTGGCCGCGCGGGCGGCGGCAATCACCTCCGGTAAGTCCGCCGTCGGCTTCGAATAGCGGATGTTCTCAAGTATGGTGCCGCTAAAGAGGAATGGTTCTTGCAGCACTACGCCGATTTGGTCGCGCAGGCAGGTCAACTCGATGTCGCGAATATCGTGGCCGTCAATGAGCACTTGGCCGTGGTCAGCCTCGTAAAACCGACACACGAGATGCGCCAAAGTGCTCTTGCCCGCACCGGATTTTCCCACCAAACCGACCATCTCACCGGGACGCACATCCAGGTCGACCTTCTTCAAAACAGGTTTCGTCTTGTCGTAGCCAAACGTCACTTCGCGCAATGCAACCTCACCCCGCAGCGGGCGGGGCGTCAGCTTGCCCGGCTCGGCATAGGGTTCCGTTGGCGTGTCCATGACGTCAAATATGCGGTCGGCGCCCACCAGCGCCCGTGACATCCAGTTGTAGATCCGGTTGAACCACTGCAAGGGACCGTAGAGCAGCCAGAGATAGTGAATGAAGGCATAGAGAGTTCCCAAAGTGAGCTCGCCACCTATCACCGCGCGGCCGCCAAAATACCAGGCGATGAATACCCCCGCGCCAGTTACGAAGTTCAGAATCGCAAAGGAGCTATCCCAAAACCGCGCCTCGTGAACCGTCGCCCTGGCAACTGCTTCGTTGCGGCGGTCGAAGCGCCCAATCTCCGCTTCTTCCTGCGCGAAGGCCTTCGCCACGCGAATGCCCAAGAGCGACTCGTTCAGTTGGCCGTGCAAGAGCGCCCAGTTCTGCGAAACCCGCGACCAGAGCAAACGCATGCGCTTTACCAGCGCCGTACCTCCCATCACGACAAAAGGCACGGGCAATAGCACAAATAACGTAACCTGCCAACTCATCAGCAGCAGGATGGTCAGCACTCCAAGGAGTGTAGCACTATGGACAACCAGATACGGCGCGCCGTCAATGAGAAAGTAGTTAAGGCTCTCCGTGTCTCGCGTAACCAGGGAAAGTAAGTTGCCCTGTCCTTTGCGGTTATGAAAGCTCAACGACATTCGTTCCAAGACCTGGTAAAGCTGTGCGCGCATGTTCGCAATCACGCGAGTGCTCAACCACGCCCCAATCCAACTACCCGCGACTTCAAGGCCCCCGTTCGCCAGATTTACGCCCACTAACGCTGCCACGAGCCAGGCGAGCAGGGTAAGACTCTCTGCGGGCGTCCGTACTCCCAACTCCAATACATTGGGAGCCAATACATCGTCAATCAAGGACCTGGAAATAAAGGGCGGCGCCAAATTCAGCAGAGAGCGTCCCAAGGTTGTAAGTACGAGCACCACCGCCAAGACCTTGTAGGGCGCGAGATAGCTCGCGATGCGCAGCAGCACCGCCATCTTGCGCACGCAGCGGGGACAGTTGCGATCCCTATCCGGCAGGAGTGCTTGGCACTTCTGACAGCGCGCGCGGGGAATGTCCGTCGTGACGGCGAACGGCTCGTCTTTCGCAAGCTGTTGGATGCCGCGGGCTATCTCTGTGAACTTAGCGCCAAGCGAACTTGAGTACTCAATGATGGGCGTGAAGTGGCCCTGTAGGTTGACCTCAAGTCGACCACCCCCAACCAGTGGTTCGGCCCGTGCGTCAGAGACTTCGGCAAGGTCTATGTCCAGTGCACCATCAGCGCCGGGCGCCAAGTGCGGCAGCACGACTACGCGCTTATCGGTCAAGACAATCCAACGAACGCCAAACCGACCGTCATGCAGAATATCCGACATGGCGACCAGCAGCGTCTCCTCGTTGGGAGACCTTAATTCGCGCCACTGCGCTTCTATCTCCGGAGGCAGTGGGTCAAATGCGATCATGGAGAGATTCACTCACACTGAAGTTTGCAAAGTACATTGGCTCTTCTGACCACAGTTCTTCAACAAGAGTGACGTAGCCGACACTAATTTTTGCCCGCCTCCAAGGAATATGGGGGGAAGCGTATTATACTACACGACATATTGGCTTGAAGCAACTTTGATAGTGTAGACAACTGCCTTGAAAAAGCTGCCAATCTATCCGCTACTGAGACCGGTACCTGCGAACGTTGGCGTTGTGTTCTTCAAACGTACGACTGAAGACGTGGGATCCGTCGCCGACCGCAACGAAGAAATAGTAGTCAGTGACTGCGGGCGCAGCTACGGCTTGCAGAGACGCAAGGCCGGGATTGCAAATTGGGCCGGGCGGCAGTCCAACATGCACATAGGTGTTGTACGGGGAGTCAACCTTGAGGTCATCATAGGTGAGGGCTTTCTTCCACCACCGCCCCTCAGATTCTTGGTAGCCAAGCGCATACTGAATGGTTGGGTCTGCGCCCAGCGGCATGTTAATTTGGAGGCGATTGTAGAAAACGCTCGCAATAATGGGGCGCTCGGCAGCGACCTGCGCCTCGCGCTCAATGATAGCGGCCAGAGTGACAGCTTGATGGACAGACAGGCCGTTACTTTGAAAGCCCTCGCCCAACACTCCGCCAGTCTTGCTGGCAAACTGATCCAAGAGACTTTCGATGAATTGGCTGGTCGTGGTATCAGGTTCAATTCGATACGTATCCGGGAAGAGATAGCCTTCCAGGGAGGCTGACTGCGGCCGCTGGGCCAAGAAGTCGCGCCTATATGCTTCTCCATCCGTCAGGGCGAGGAATTCGCTTGGATTGAGCACGCTTTGCGATAGCAGATACGCGGCTATTTCCTCGCGTCGCCAGCCTTCAATGAGCGTAAGAATCCTCTCGTGCACTTCGGCCGTTTGCAAAGCCTCGACGGCTTCGTCAACAGTCATGTTCTTACGCAACACGTGCTGTCCGGCCTGAAACGACCCGTCCAGACCACTCTGCCGCGCCCTCAAACGAAAGGCTAACGTGCTCCGGATTACGCCGGCTTCTCGCAGTTGGTCCGCAATCTGATCGGTAGTGCTACCGGGAAGAATCGTAAGCACTATTTCGCTATAGTCTTCTTCCTCCGGGCCAAGCAAGACCTCAGCAATGCGATCCCGAAAGCCACATCCTGCGACTAGTGGAGTGAGCGCTGTGGCAGCAAGCGTGCGTACCAGCGCACGCCTTGTCATTTCTCTTCTCATCTATCCTTGGTTCGTTTCGCTAGCTACCTTGGGATACGCAGCTTTGGCAGTATCCTGTTGCGCCGCAAAGTAGGACTCAAGTATAACTGCAGCCGCGGCGGCATCGAGGGAAGTCTTGCGTCTGACCGCTGTTGGACTCTCCAGCAGGCGTTCTTCCGCAATCACCGTGGAGAAACGCTCATCCCAGAAAATCACCGTCATGCCCAGCGCTTCTCCCAGTCTTTCACCCTCTTGCTGAACGCGCCGTCCCTGTTGGTGCAACGCTCCATCGAGACTTACCGGCAAGCCTACAACCAGCGCTTCCGCTTCCTGTTCCGCAAACAATCGCTGAATGGCAGCACAGTCTTGCGGCAACGTACGCCGGCGTATTGTCTCAAGCGGAGTGGTAATTCCAAGGCAAGACTCGCCGCTGGCAACGCCAATGCGTCGTTCGCCGATATCAAGACAGAGAAATCGCAATGTCACTAAACCTGTGCTTTATGAGGCAATTTGCAGCGGTTCCTCAACCTCAATGGCAATGCGAAACCACAGCCGCGGCAATCGGTCGTACCAGTCAGGCCCCGTTTCAAGGGCGAATTCGCTCAAGCCCTCTAAGCCGGCAAGATAGCTTTCCGCTTCTGCCCGAGACTTATTCGCCAATCCCCGACGAACCTCCCCAAGATTCCACGTCGATACCAAGTCTACTTCAGCTTGTAGGGTAAGGAGCACAACACCTTCACTTATGCCTTCTACATTGGGAGTGTTAATCCGCAACGTATCTTCCAGCAATTCATAGGAACCAAGCTGGTTCTCTACAATACGCTGCAGAATGGCTGGGGCTGCCTCTTCAAGGTATTTGGCTGAGAAGGCCGTGCCGCGCCACTTGACCTTCATGATCAACGTTACCTCGTTGCCATCTTCTCCCGCAGACCGGTCATAGTCTGCCTGCTCCACAATGATGTCATCATCCCACTGCACAAAGATGCTATCGGATGCGTCCTTCCTCTCCCCAAGGCTATTCAGGACTCGTTGCTTGAGCTGCTGGCGTAAGGTGTCAAAGAGCTGCAACCTGTCCTCTTCGGTGACAAAACTCACAACATTCAATCTGCCACCAAGAATCGGCGCATCGTTTGTTACAGTCAGCCGCTGATTCAGCGATTGGTCCTCGATATGCGTGATTCCGGCGGAATCTACATTTCCAATTGGCCCGAGCTCATCCGCAATCACGGCAACACGCTTCGCGCCAAAACTCCCGCTGGTGCCGGAAGTGGGAGGAACCGTCACTTCCACCGAGGTCTTGAATCGTCGGTTATCACCTGTCATTACGACGGTGCCCCTGCGCACGAGCACCGGCTGGGATATCTGGTTGCGGAAGATGACCGTGCCTTCTGCTCTGCCAATCGGCACTTCCTTGGTGCCGGTTGCTGCCACAGTCAATTCCTCAGACTCTTCGATGACGATCCTTTGGGCCGGTATCTTCCCGGCAGATGCATCCAATCGGTTCGTTTGGGGGTCTGCCATCAACTGTAACACCGTGGCATACGGGCGTTGCTCGGGCATGAGCGTTACTTCAGCGCTCGGAACTACCATATAGACCACGCCCCACAAGACAAACAGGACTACCACGACCAGCGTAGCCAGGGCGAGCACTGACGAGAATGTACGGTCTATTGCCAGCGGAGCGCGACTCTTGCCCTCTGTCGACTGCCTGCCGCCACCTCGGGTCCGGAGAGTTGCAGTCGGCTCGCCCTTCCCCGCTCCACCCCTAGAATCTGCTCGATTACGCGCTGCCTTGCCACTGCGCGCAGCTCTTCTCGATGATGCGGTTCGTGGCGAGGAATCCTCAGGTTGTGCCGACCGCGCCGCAAACGCCTCAGCGGACAGTTTCTCTTCTTCCCCGGACCTGGTGCCGGTTGCAGGCTCCGCGGCCGCCTCCGAATGAGCCGACGGGTGGATTGCTCCCAGTGAACTGACTACCTTGATGCCAAAGCCACTCGCAATATCCCGGACGCCGCGATTGCCGCAAACCAATGTAAGATCAAGCCCCAGGTCCCCCGCTTCACGCTGCAATAACGCTAAGTTTTCGCGCGAGTGCAGTGCCGGGCAATTGTTCGCCACCAGCACAACGGCCGTGCCTCGCCTGCGTTGGAGCTTTTTGAAGATCGCCGCGAGCTCATCATCGTCAGAGGCATAGACAATGCGGCTGCTTGAGAAAGAACTAGCCATAGCGTGTAAGGAATACTGCCAGGAAGAGGGTAGAGTGATCCAGCGATATGCCCAGTTGGCATACATTTATACTATACCCGAACCGCTAGCGAGAGTGGAACATGCGGTAGCGGCAGCCGCGATCCGTTTGTCACTTGCCAGGTTGCACGCTAGGGACTTTCGCTTGCCTTGACAGGGCATCTGCGCCTACTTATAATCTCACTTGTGTGAAAAGCAATTGCAGGGGGCACTGCCCCGCAAGTTGGAGGTTTTTTATGGGCTCTTTGGATACACCCAAAGGGATTAGCAGACGACGCTTGCTTGCTGGTGTCGGAATCGGCACCGCGGGCGCATTGCTAGCTGCGGCGTGCGGTGGCACGGCGGCGCCGGCAATGGAAGATGCAGCCGAGGAAGCGGAAGCTCCCAAGGCCGAAGAAGAGACGAAGATGGCCGAGGAAGCCCCTCCCGTGCAGTTCCTGCACTGGTGGATTTCCCGTATCGACCCAGGCGGACTGGTACCGTGGGCCTTGGAAGAGTTCACAAACCGCACCGGCATTCCGGTGGAGGACGTGGGCAGGGACCCGATCGAGCCTGTGCGCCAGCACTTCCGCACTACCATCGCGGCCGGTACGCCGGTGGACGTGGCCTTCAACTCCATCATTTGGGCCCGCGATCACTGGGACCTGGGCTTGCTGATGGACTACGGGCCCTATCTGACTCAGTATCCGCACATTCAAGACGACCAGTACTTCGAAGCTTCGCATCAGTTCCGCAAGGCTGAGGGTGCGACCTTTGGTATTCCCGTGATGGGGCCGGAGTCGCAGTCAATCGTTGTCAACGGCCAGTTGCTCATCGACATTGGTCTTGACGAGAATGGCGGGGACATCAACAATTGGGATGACTTGTTGGCGGCCGCACGCGCCATGACGAAGCGCGAAGGTAACCAGGTCGCAGTTTCCGGCTTCCTGTTGCCGAATAACGTGGCGCTCGCCCGCTGGGCGGCGTGGGTGCTCACCACAGGTACCGGCGCGTATGATGCTGAGCAATTCACGGCACAATACAACACAGAAGAGGCGCGCGACACGCTCCAGTTCCTGCACGACCTTTGGAACCGTGAGGATGTCAGCGCAAAGACGCCCGACGGCGATAGCGTGCCGGACCACTACAAGCTGCTGCAGGCAAACCAGGCCGGCATGCACTATGATATTAGCTCGACCCCCACGCTGCGCTACTTTGATGTTCCTCGCGACTTCAAGTATTGGCAGATTGGGTATCCCGGACCTTCTGATGGCGGTCAGTTTGCCACAGCGTCCTGGATGAATCCGGTCGTCTCGCCACTAGGCGCGGGCAATCCGGACGGAGCGGTTGAGTTCATCAATTGGTTCTGCGGACTCGAAGTGGCCTTGCATAAGATCGAAGTCAATAAGGCCGTCTCCCCGCGCCTCGATCTCTTTGCCCATGAAGCGTGGACCGCTGGCGTTGCAGACCTTCCCGTGCTCCAGACCCGCGAAGATCTCGCTAACCTGCCGGGCGTTTACCCGTTCCGCCGCTTCCTGAAGCAGAACGCCGAAGTGCGGCCTATTCTCGAGGCTGCGTATCGCGGCGAGTTGGAAGTTGCTTCAGCACTTGCTCAAGCGGACGAGTTGGCCAACCAGATTCTCAACGAGCCAGCGGAGTAGGCACTGCTTATACTGCTATTGCATTGTTGAAGATTGAAAGGGGGCGCACAATTGTGCGCCCCCTTTGTTGTTCGGTGTGATCGTACTTGTCGCTGTTAGCTGACCGGCACAACCCACGCAAGGTTCTGGTCATTGGTCGATCCATATACTCTTTCCCTCCTATGCAACTGCGAATTTACTTACGGAGGTTTGCCACAGCTATCGGGGTTACTACTATCTAAAACAGAGGCTCCATGCAACTTCCCCACTTGACAGTACACAATCAAATTCGTAGCATCTACTTAGTGTAACTAGAAGCCGTATGAGCCACGGCACCTGAATGGGAGGGTTACCATGGAGTCTTTGGATGAACGCAAAGGGCTTAGCAGGCGCAGCCTGCTTGCAGGTCTAGGGCTTGGCACCGCAGGCGCATTGCTCGCCGCGGCCTGCGGCGGCGCGGCCGCGCCAGCTATGGAAGAGCAAGCCGAGGAAGCGGAAGCTCCCAAGGCCGAGGAGGAGATGAAGCAGGCCGAGGAAGCCGCTCCGGTCCAGTTCTTGCACTGGTGGATTCCGCGCATTGACCAAAATGGTTTTACGCCCTGGGCCTTGGAAGAGTTCACGGAGCGCACCGGCATTCCGGTGGAGGACGTGGGCAGAGACCCAATCGAGCCCGTACGCCAGCACTTCCGCACGACCATCGCGGCCGGTACGCCGGTGGACGTGTCCTTCAATTCCATCATCTGGGCCCGCGACCATTGGGATTTGGGCATTTTGATGGACTACTCGCCGTACCTGACGCAGTGGAACTGCAGGACGATAAGTTCTTCGAGGCTTCACACCAATTCCGCCAGGCGGAAGGCGCGACGTTCGGCATTCCCGTGATGGGGCCGGAGTCGACGTCGATAGTCGTCAACGGCCAGTTGCTCCTAGACGCCGGTCTTGACGAGAATGGTGGGGACATCAATAACTGGGCCGACTTGGTTTCTGCCGCCCGTGCCATGACCAAGAAGGAAGGCAACGATGTCTCTGTCTCCGGCTTCTTGCTGCCTGCCGGTGTCGGTGGCTTGTCGCGCTGGGCGGGATGGGTGCTCACGACAGGCACCGGCGCTTACGACGCGGAGCAATTCAAGGCACAGTACAACACCGAGCAGGCGCGGGATACGCTGCAGTTCCTCTTTGACCTCTGGAATAAGGAGGAAATCAGCGCCAAGGATCCCGAAGGTGGCCCCGTGCCAGACCACTACAAGCTGTTGCAGGCAAATCAGGCCGGCATGCACCATGACATTAGCTCGACACCTACCTTGCGCTACTTCTCCGTGCCGCGCGACTTCAAGTATTGGCAGATCGGTTTTCCGTCCTCCGGTGGCCCGGACGGCCAGTTTGCCACCTCGTCATGGATGAACCCGGTGGTAACGCCACTCGGCGCCGGCAACCCGGACGGCGCGGTTGAGTTCATCAACTGGTTCTGCGGGCTTGAGGTAGCAATTGTCAGGCTCGAGCTCATCAAGACAGTCGCGCCGCGGCACGACTTCTTTGCTGATCCAGCCTGGACCAAGGGTTACTCCGACCAGCCGGTGCTCAAGACGATTGAAGATCTTGCCAATCTGCCGGGCGTCTACCCCTACCGCCGCTTCTTGAAGCAGAATTCCGAAATTCGACCGATGCTTGACGATGCGGTCATGGGCAAGATCGAAATCGCCACCGCGCTGGCACAAGCCGACGAGCGCGCCAACCAGATCCTCAATGAGGATGCGGAGTAAGTACCACTTACGCAGCTACACCTTTGGGTGAAAGCTTGCCAATAGGTGAACGAAGAAGGAGGCGCACAAACGTGTGCCTCCTTTGCATTAGTGGTGTAGATTCCTCTTCGCTACGCTCATCGGAATGACAATCAATCACTATGTAACCCAGCATATTCAAGTCAGGACTCATTAGGCCAGGACCCTTAGAGATGTACCCAGTTCCCTTCTTGTACCACCACGCTGCCATTACGCATCACCGCCCTCACGTCCGTTAAGGCCTCGATGCGGTCCGCCACGTCACCGTTGAGCAACACCAGGTCTGCTACCTTCCCGGTCTCAATCGTGCCAATCTCATCCTGCAGCCATATGCCTTCAGCCGCCCGTCCGGTAACACGGAAGATGACCTCTACGGGATCGAGCTTGAGCGTATGGCGCGCCTGCACGAGCCGCTTCGGAAAATTGGCAACATTGCGTCCCATATGATCGCTGGAGAAGTAGGACCTGCACCCGCGCCGTTCCATGTCGCGAATGAGGTCGAAGCGATATTCTACCTCTCCGGGGCCTTCCCAGCCGGACACGATGCCATCTCTTCCAGCTATGGGAACCAGGGTGGCAAACACGTTCAAGTCTACGAAGATACCCTTTTCTCCCGCTTCCTGGGCGACCTCGGGCACGTATTCAACCGTTCCCTCCTCATATCCCAGCCAATTGCAGTGTGCGAGGGCGTCCACGCCGGCACGCACTGAGTTTATGATGCCCTCGGTAGGATTGACGTGGGCGACGATGCGTTTGCGCAACCGGTGGGCGTCCTCAACCGCCACCCGCATTTCCTCCTCCGAGTATTGGGCGCGAAAGCGGTTGGAAGGCGGATCTGATGCCCCACCCGTGGCCATAATCTTGATGAAGTCCACCCCACGAAAGACGAGCTTGCGTATTGCTACCTTGATCTCGTCTGCGTTATCGGCCAACTCTTCAATTCCCAGATAGTGGCCGTGACCCGCTGTGGTAGTAACACTTGGACCGGCAGCGAGAATTCGCGGACCTACCGTCAACCCCTGGTTAATCGAGTCGCGCACATACAGCAGCGTGTCACCGATGCTGCCGCAGTCTGCAAGCGTGGTAAGGCCGGCCGCCATTGCCTCACGCGCTGCCTGCAACGTGTAGAGCACAATGGCTTCACGTGGCGCATCGATGCCCGGATATGACGTGTCATCTATGTTTTCAATCGTAAGATGGGCATGTCCGTCAATCATGCCCGGAATAAGAGAAGCGCCCGCGCCATCGATCTCGTCCCAGCCTGACCGATCCGGAAACGCGGCATCAAGTTCTTGCCGCGTGCCGACAAAGGCAAGGCGCTCATCATCAATGACGACACAGGCGTTGCGACGAGCCTCGCCGCCGGTGCCATCCACCAACACGTCCGGGCAAATTAACGTTCGCATAGTGTTTTCTCCTCAATTGGGCTGTCTCTTGAGTCTGTCAATCGAATCAGATCGTCAAGGGTGCACTACCTGCGTCTACCGCGCAGGAGCCAACTTGAATAAATGGGAACTTGCAGCGCTCACGGCGTGTATAGTGCGCCTCATCTCACCGTACACGGCAAATGCTACTCTAGTGTATGGTATCTCCAGGATTTGCACACTTAGTCCTGGGCCGGTACTTACCTCAAGGAGTTAGTTTCAGGTGACGAGAGGCTTGTGATTGAAACTCTCTGTGCAACTAAGTCGCTAAGACCACAGCGAGCTTTGAGTTGTCTACCAGGGTCAGTGATCCGCGAAGCAGAGCCACAGCATCGACAGAAGGGATTCTACCGCCATGTCCGATGACAATTTGACCGATCCTGCAGCCGTTGGCATGGATCCGACACAGCTTGAGCGCGCTCGCGCGCTCATCGCGGGCTGGACGGAGAGCGGGTTCATGCCCGCCGCCGTTCTGCACGTCGCCCGGCACGGCAAGACTGTCGCGCATCAGGCCCATGGCCGCATATCAGTGACGCCGGGGGGGCCGCCTGCACGGCGGGATAGCATCTTCATCATTGCTTCCATCTCCAAACCGGTGACCTACACGGCATTGCTGCGGCTGGTTGACGAGGGATTGGTTAGTCTCAGCGATCCGGTCACGCGGTACATTCCGGAGTTTGCCGGCCAGTCCGCGACGGATACCCCGGAACGCGATGCAGTGCAGATTCGCCACATTTGCACCCACACGTCCGGTCTGCCGGACATGGTGCCCAACAACGTGCTGCTGCGGCGCCAACACGCGCCCTTCTCCACCTTTATTGACCACATTTGCAGAGTGCCCTTGCTCTTTGCGCCGGGCACGGACATTTCTTATCAAAGCGCTGGCACGGCATTGGCTGCAGAAATTGTGCAGCGTGTGCGCGGAAAGCCGCTGCGCCAGGTGCTCGCCGCCGAGGTATTCGAGCCTTTGGGTATGAACGACACGTCGCTCGGCTGGAATCCGGACAAGGAACCGCGCATTGTGGAAGCAACCCGGCCATCGCATCTTGGGGGTTCCGACTACGATCACAACAGTCTGTACTGGCGCGAGTTTGGCGCGCCGTGGGGCGGTCTGTTCTCCACAGTTGCGGACATCAACCGGCTGTTGGAGATGTACCGTAATGGCGGCGCTTTGGACGGCGCGCGCATTTTGAGCCCCGCGCTGGCGAGCGCCATGCTGAGCGAGCAGACCGACGCCATGCCGGGAATCCCCGCCGCCACAAAGCTTCAGGAGGGCTGGGGTCTGGGTTTCCGCCTCTTCCGGCGGGCTAATCCCATGTACTTTGGCGACCTGCTCACACCGGGTTCATTCGGCCACACCGGCTCCACCGGCACGTTCGCCTGGAGCGACCCAAGCAAAGTGCTCACCGCCGTTTTCTTCTGCAACCAACTCCACGAGCGCGTGCAGCACATGTTTCAAGTGCTAAGCAACACCATCGCTGCCGCAGTACGCGACTAAGAGCAAACGGAAGCACGGATTCTCACATGCTTTACACAACCCAATATAATCACTATTATAGTTAAGCAAATATGCAAATGAGAAAACAAAGGGGAGCAAAAATGGCCCAGCTACGCGCGCTCGATGCCTGTCTTGACAATACGCTCCATCCCGAGCAAGCTGCCAGCGTGCTTGCGACGCTCTTGCGCGACGACCAATATGAGGAACTTGCCGCATACTTTCGCGTGTTAGGAGAGCCGAGTCGCGTCAGGCTGCTTCACTGCCTGCTGGATGCCGAGCTCTGCGTCTGCGATCTCGCCGCGCTCGCCAACCTTTCCGTAGCGGCAGCGTCACAACACCTGCGTACTCTGCGCAACCTGAACCTCGTGAAGCGGCGGCGGGACGGAAAAGTCATGTGGTATAGCCTGGCAGACGAACACATCCGCAGCCTTTTGGGTGTCACGCGGGAGCACCTTGCTCACGCACGTACGGAATCAGCGACAGTCGCCACGCCGTCACGAGGATAGTGCAGTGACCGGCAACCTCAATCTCCCCTTCGCAGATTTGCTGGAAGAGACGGAGACTCGACTCACACTTCTCTCCGGCGTCTTGCTGCTTGCCGGCATCATATCCAGTCTCGTTGCCGCCCCAGCGCTGGCGCAAGTGGGTCTGTACTTGACTGCCATCGTGATTGGCGGCGTGCCTATCTTGCGCGAGGCAGGTGAAGCCCTCATTGAGGAGCGGCGGCTCAACATTGACACGCTAGTGGTCGTCGCCGTCATCGGCGCCGCTCTGTTGGGGCAGTGGTGGGAAGCCGCGGCCGTGGTCTTTCTCTTTTCATTTAGCGAAATGTTGGAGGACTTTACCCTTGACCGCGCCAACAATGCCATTCACGCCCTCATGGAACTCTCACCGGAAGAGGCCCGCATCAAGGTTGACGGCCGCGAGTCAACGGTCCCCGTCGAAAGCGTAGCCGTAGGCACAATCGTCGCGGTGCGGCCCGGCGAACGCGTGCCCGTGGACGGCGATGTCATCGCGGGAAGTTCGACCATAGACCAGTCAGCCATTACAGGCGAGAGCGCTCCCGTTGCCAAAGCCGGCGGCGATAGTGTTTTTGCCGGCACGATCAACCAACAGGGGTACCTTGAAGTCGTGACAACGCGACCTGCCGACGAAAATGCGATTGCCCGCATCGTGCGCTTGGTTGAGCAAGCGCAGCAGGAGAAAGCGCCGACGGCACAATTCATCGACCGATTTGCCGCATTCTACACGCCGGGAGTCGTCGTCTTTGCCGCGCTCGTCGCGATAGTGCCGTGGCTGGCATTCGGCCAACCGCTGCAAGAGTGGGTGTACCGCGGGCTTGTATTACTGCTCGTCGGTTGTCCGTGCGCACTCGTGATTTCAACGCCGATCTCCATCGTGGCCGCCATTGCCCGTTCCGCTCGCTCCGGCGTGCTGGTAAAGAGCGGCGCTGTGATGGAGTTGCTGGGGCAGGCAAGGGTCATGGCGTTCGACAAGACGGGCACCCTTACCCAAGGGAAACCTGAAGTTACCGATGTCATCGCAGCCGAGGGATACAGCGAGTCAGACGTAATCCAAATGGCGGATAGGTTGGAGCACCGCTCCGAACATCACCTCGCTGCCGCGATATTGCGGCGGGCGGGGCACACAGAGTCAGGCGAAGGCACCGACCATCTCCATACGGAGGAAGTTGAAGAGTTTGAAGCGGTCGCGGGCAGAGGAGTGCGCGCGCGAGTCGACGGCACGGTGTACGTCTGCGGCAGCCCGGACTATCTCTATTCGCTCGGCTATGACGTCGCACTGCACCAGGCAACAATCTCAAACCTCCAAGATTCAGGCAAGACCGTGCTCATGGTTGCGGAGGACAAGCAAGTTTCAGGCTTGATCGCAGTCATGGATACGCTGCGACCGAATGCGGCGCCCACACTACACGCGATTGGCGACATGGGAATTGCGCACGTGGTAATGCTCACGGGCGACAGTCAGCCGACGGCGGCGGCAATCGGCCAGGAATTGCCCGTTAATGAGGTGTTTGCCGAACTGCTGCCGGAGCAGAAGGTCGCGGTGGTGCAGGACTTAGTCGAAAAACGCGGTAAGGTTCTCATGGTGGGCGACGGTGTCAACGATGCGCCCGCCCTTGCCAGTGCGACCGCCGGGATCACGTTAGGCGCCGCCGGCGCTGACGTCGCCTTGGAAACTGCCGACGTTGTGCTAATGGCCGACGACCTCAGTAAGATACCGTTCGCGCTGAAACTCAGCCGGAATACTATGACAGTGATTAAGCAGAACATCACTTTTTCGCTGGGCATCAAGCTGGTGGTGTTGTTGCTTACGCTCTTCGGTCTCGCGTACCTTTGGATGGCAATCCTAGCGGACGTCGGCGCGACGATACTGGTAGCGGCAAACGGCTTGCGCTTGCTGCGGGCATCGAGTGGCAATTGACCGGATAGCGCACGGATACCTCGGCAGCCAAGCCATGGGCCGGAAAGAGTCCTTACCTGAATCGCCGTCATACTATAGACAGGGCGGCATGACCGGCGTGTGCAGACGGCTCTTTCACGGAAGCGTTGTGCCGGCCCACCACATGATTCAAAGAACTTTCAAAAAGAAAACGAGAGTACCATGAGTTCGCAGGCAGAGGGACATCTCGGACACACAGACAAAGAAATAAGACGGGCGAGCAAGGGGCGCATTGAGGCGGTGCTCAGTCTGCTCGACACCGGCGAGCAGCAGCTCTACGTGCTGCACGTGCGCCTGTTGCCGCAAGCCCGCACCCTGCGGCGGCGCTTTCGCGAGGTTGACGCCCTGCGCCTAATGGGCTTCACGCCGCGGCCGGAGTGCCCTTATTTCCCATACCAATGCTTCTATGCCGGGTGCTACTACCGTGAACTCGGCGAGGCTCCGGACGAAGCAACACGGGAGCGCTTTACGGAAATCTTCGATAAAGCGCTGGACTCCCTGGGCGAGGCGATTGAGAGTATCTTGGCCGGCGCCTGGCTGGCTGAGGACATTGGCCTGCCGCTAAAGTAAGCCGCAATCCCCCGGCTGCATTTTGCTATAATACGCCTTGCCTGGAACACCGGAGCGCTTCTAACCAGCTCAGGCAACAACACTCGTCGCGGGCTGGGAGCTTGCCCGTCAGTTCAGAGAGAACGATAGTATGGAAGACTTGAGCACTTCGCTCACTCTATGGATTATCTCAGTTGTAGCCGCCATCGTCGGCGCTATTTTTGGAGTTATCTGGGTGGTGAAGCCCAAGTCTTCTATTCTCAGACGCTCAATCGGATTTGCAGTTTTTGTTGCGGCTGCTGTGGCCTTCTTCTACTTGGTTGAGACCTTCCCAATTGAAATCAACAGCATAGAGATTCGTCCCGAATAGAATAGTGCGATCCCAGGTAGACACCGTGAAATGCAGCGCAGGCCGGGTTTAATAGTGTTACAAATGTGAAACAGACACAGCTAGTGGACCACTAACAGTCGCCTGCATTCACCGTATATATCGCATCGACTCAAACACGTAGGTATTCGCAGTTCTTCTTTGTCAGGAATACCTAAGTACCGGACCAAGGTCATTCTCGCACCCACAAACGACTCTAGTACTCCAACTGTGGTGCCCAGTCGCCCGGACCGTCCGGCAGGAGCTCGAAGAGGTGCCAGACCCCGCAGTAGAGGTCGCCGGGGCCGAAGAAGTCCTGGGATACGCGCACGATTGAGCCGTCCTCGTTCTTGTGGAAGGCTGAAACACCAGGCATGGCGTGAGAGTCGAAATGCTCTTCCTCTGATCCAAAGCCCATGTCCTCGATGAACGTGGTGCCTGCGGCGGAAAACATGCGGAATTGCCAACCCCTTTTACGCGCGAGGTTCTGTTGAATTCCGGGGTCGTCCGGTGAGACGACCACAAATGCCGCGCGGCTCTCCAAGTGCTGTAATGCGCCGTTGAACCCATCGGCCCACATCGTGCAGTAGGGGCAACCCGAGCCCATGTTGTGTATCAGGATCAGGTCAGACTTTTCGCCAAACATCGCGGAGAGCTTCACCCCGCCGTCCGGGCCCGTGAGTTCATAGTCCGCAACCGACTCCGGCGGCGCCTGTCGGCGCAGTTCAACCAGCCTTTGTTTCGCTTTCTCAAAGTCTGCAAACGCCTCGGCAAACTGGGACGCCATGTCCGTTTCAACTGTCATTGAGAAAACTCCCTGTTGGGACGCTCCTTGGATACGCTCTCAAACACCGCTGAGCGCATTTATGATCGGTGATCTAGTGCGAGTTACTTTGTGGAACAGTGGGAAGCTCTGCGAATTAGGTGCGCATGGTTGCGTAGTATCCCCAAACTTGCAGGCTTTCTAATCCCCAGCAACTATGCACTGCTCAACTCCAGCCACTGGACCGCGTTCGCAGACCCCTGCCCCAGCACCCTTGGCGTGCTCTTTGCTATTCCTACTTATTGCCCTTCTCCGCCTGCACCGTATAGAGCCTAATCACTTCCCGCACTGATGTCGCATCCTCAGGGCCGCGGTCTTCACGGACGAAGCCAATGACCCGTGGGAAGCGCAACGCGTAGCCCATCCCGTCGCCACCATGCTTGCCGCACGTATGCGTGGGACTGCGCGTAATCTCGTCGGCTTGTATTTCCACCACGTGCGTGGGCGTACACCATACATCCGGCTCGATCTCGGCTTCCACCCGGGCCGGCATTTGTTCCGCTCTTTCCTTGTCGAGCAATTCACGCATCTGCACCCATTCCTCCTCCGAGAAACCTGTGCCGAGGCGGGAAATCGTCACAAAGAGGTCACGTTCCTTGTCGTACACACCAAGAAGCAGCGCGCCGATGCCAAACTTCGAGCGCGCACCCTTGCCGTACCAGTATCCCAAGACAACGCAATCGACGGTATCGGACAACTCGCCCTGGTACGAGCGTTTCATCTTGATCCAGTCGAAACTGCGGCGCCCGGCTTGGTAGAGCGAATCCAGCTTCTTTGCCATCACGCCTTCCAAACCGTGCTCCACCTTGTCGGCAAAGAAGGCCTCGATTTCAGCGACGCTCTCGGTCTCAATGTTCTCCGTCACCTGCAAGACCGGGCCATCATTCAAGAATCCCAGCATCTTCTCTCGCCGGTGTGTGTAGGGCTGACGGGTCAGGTCGGTACCGTCCAGATAGAGCAGGTCGAAGAGAATCAGCCGGAGCGGCAGTTTTTCCGCCATCTCGTCCACGTTGTGTTTGCGCCGCCGCTGGGTCGTCATCTGGAATGGCAGGAAAGCGCCGGTTTCAATGTCAAACGCCAGCGCTTCGGAATCGGCAATAAAGGTGTGGCCGGCCGCCTGTGCGCGCACGGCGGCAGCGACATCCGGAAACATGTCGCTGAAGTCTTCCAAATGGCGGGAGTACATGGTCACCTTTTCGCCGTCAAAGTGCACCTGACACCGGATGCCGTCAAACTTGGGTTCCACTGCACAGCGGCCGAGACGCACGATAAGGTCTTCCATGGATTTTTCACGCTCTGATGCTGCCGGAATTACCGGCGTGCCGACCGTCACCTGGATTTGCTGCAAGCCGTCCACGCCCGCACGCCAATAGACCTTGGCGACCGTCGCCAAATCGGAGCAAATGCTGTAGGCCCGTTCAATTGCCGGGCGATGGTCTTTCGTGCCCGTTCGGGCAAACGAGAGCGCATCCATGACAGTAGGATCGCCAACCCCCAACCGCAAACGGCCCAAGGGAATGCGCAGCAGGTAACGCACTTCCTGCTTACCCACTTGACGCACCAAGTCGGCCAACAGCGAGACCTTCTTGGCAACCGATCCTTCACCTTCGGTCAAAGCGACCTCTGTGAGGCAGTCGAAGACCTGTACCACCGTCAGCGAGCTCTGCTCCCGTGCGATGTGTTCCTCCGCCACGGACCCATAGTCGCCAATTTCCTCAAAGCGGCGATGCGCATCCTCCAGAGCGACTCCTGTACCCTCTGCCACAACTTCTGCCGTAAGCTGCTCACCCACACCGAATTCAATCGGCGCGTAAAGCGGCGCAACTCGTCCCTGGAGGAGATAGATCACCTTGTCCACCTCTTCCGGGCGCGTCTTGGTAAGGAGGTCCGCCAGCAATTCCATCATCCGAATGCGGCTGCGTGTTTCATCGAGGGCCGCAAAGTAGCCGGTCAACTGATGAAAAGTAAGTGAGGCCAGTTCTTGTTCGGACTCAGCGGCGTCAGCAAGCGGTGTCATTGAGTGGTCGGTCTCCAGTCATAGCTCAAGACAATCTACACTACGTACGGTAACTGAATTGGCGGGTGAAGAATAGTTGAAGCGGGTATGAGAAGGGCCGGCGGACTCTTCGCGGATGCAGCGCGCTACCGTGAGCCGCGGGCCGGAATTCTCTTGAACTCAAAGTAGCCTGGATGGGCTGGGCATGGAAGCCGATTCACTGGTAATTCTCCACCGCCCGCATGGGCCAAGACCGCTTTGTGGAGCCATTTGAAAGAACTGGAAAGACCTCTGCTCACTTGAGCGGACAGTCGTGGGAGAGAAATGCATACGGTTTACGGCATTGTATCACAGCCCGATTCGTCTCTTCCGTTGCTGTGGCGTTGCCATCTGGTTGGTAGATCTGAGCGCGTCATTTGCCTGGTGCCTACATGTGAGAGCGCTTAAATGAAGCTCACTTAGAATAGACTGAGGTGCCATTAGCCCTGCATAGAGGGCCGGTGGTCTTGGCGCATCCCCGCAAACTGCGGTATCGTATAGTCCGCAGGGGCAGAGCACAGCTATGTAAGGCAAGGTATGGCCGGGTCGTTTCGCTTGGGGCATCTGTTTGGCATCCCGCTCGCGATTCACTACACCTGGCTCATTGCGGCCGGATTGGCCACCGCCGCTCTTTCCCTCGCCATTTTTCCCTTTGAGCGTCCCGGTCTCGCGGCCCCCGCATATTGGCTGGTGGGCGCTTCGGCCAGCGGCCTGTTCTTTAGCTCGGTGGTTGCCCACGAGCTTTGCCACGCGCTCGTCGCACGCTCTCTTGGCATCCCGGTGCGGGGCATCACCCTCTTCATCTTTGGCGGTATTTCCACCCTCGCGCGCGACGCCCGGAAACCGGCGCATGAGTTTCTCATTGCCACCGCAGGACCGGCGTGCAGCCTCGCTTTGTTCATCACGTTCGTTGCGCTATATCGTGTGATACAGCCCCATTGGAGTCTTGGCGGCAGGGTTGTCTTCTATCTGAGTTTTGCCAACCTCTTTCTCACCTTCTTCAACCTCATTCCCGCGCTGCCGCTGGACGGCGGCAGGGCGCTGCGGGCTGCCATCTGGCAGTTTACGGGCAACTTCCAGCTAGCCACCAAAGTTGCGGTCTTCATGGGTCATTTACTGGGTTTCGTACTGATTGGGTTGGCGCTCTATACACTCGTGATTCAAACGGAGTGGATACGCGGCGCGCTGCTCATTCTATTGGGCCTGTTCGTCCACAACGCGGCAGGGATGGCCCAGCAAGATGCCCAGGATGGCGCCTTACTGGCCGGCGTCACGGTCGAGGATGTTCCCAAGAGCAATGTTGCCTTTGTCGCTCCCGAGACGACGCTGCAAACGCTCGTCTACGATTACCTCTTGGCAGACGATCCCAACCCAAGCGTTCTTGCCGTCATGCGCGATCACATGCTCTTAGGCACTGTCACCGCGCACGAGATCCGCCCCGTGGCGCGGGTGCATTGGTCGCACACACAAGCCCAAGACATCATGAGAGAATGTGCGCCCGACGACATCCTGACGCCAACGACTCCCTTGGAAGACGCGTTGGAGCAACTGGAAGCAAGCCGCTTGGGCCACGTCATGGTGATGAACGGCGAGATGAATGAATTCGACGTGATTAGCTACAATGACATCGTTCACTTCCTCCATCGCCGGCGTGACGCGCTGCGCAATGGGTAATTCCGGGGCACAAATGAGACGAGTTTTAGCAGCGTCGTTGCAACTCCAGAGTTGAATTCTTCAGTGAGTCTGCTATGCCCTTCCTCGGTTGATCCTCTAAGATTCGAGCGCTGCCCGTAGTTGGTCGCGCTGAGACTCAAGTAACTCGCTAATCCTCACTTCATAGGGAGGATTAGCGGCATCCAAAGAGCGCAGACGAGGTGGGAGCAATTTCCGTTGCTGCTGCGCGCGTTCCCTTGCGGCTGATAGCGTGCCCTGTCCGGCCGGCAAACACTTTCCTTTGCGCATGACGGGAACCAGCAGTGGCTCGCCTTCAGCTAGGTGTTCGTCTGCCAAGGCTATGACGTCGCGCGTATACATGCCACCCTCCTGCAGGCGAAACACTTGCTTGCGGCCGGGCAACGAGGACTTGCCCGCGGAGAGCTTCATGCGCCCGCACCCGCGGTACGAAACAAGCTTGTAGGCGCAGTCCAGTGTGGGCGCATCGCTGGAAACACTCATGCGCGTCCCCACGCCAAATCCATCGATCGGCGCGCCTTGGCGCTTCAATTCGGCAATCGCATACTCATCGAGACTGTTGCTGGCAAAGATCTCGACACGGTGAAGACCCGCCTCATCCAACATGCGCCGGGCGGCGTGCGCTAGCGTCGCCAGATCGCCGGAATCCAGGCGAATTGCACGTACATTGAATTCGGCGCCCAGCGTCTGGGCTAGTGTGACGACCTTCTTCACGCCTGCCAGGGTGTCATAGGTGTCAACCAGCAAGACCGTCTCCGGATAGAGCGACGTGAACTGCCGCAATGCCTCCAATTCATCATCGTGCGCTTGAATGTAACTGTGTGCCATCGTGCCCCTGACCGGCATGCCGTAGGTTCTTCCCGCAAGCACGTTTGAGGTCGCCGCCACGCCTGCTACGTGGAAGGCGCGCGCTCCCTTAACTGCCGCGTCGGTACCGTGGGCCCGGCGCGTCCCAAAGTCCACCACCGTAGCCCCTTGCGCCGCGTGCACCACGCGGGCCGCCTTTGATGCCATGAGGGTTTGGAAGTGAACCTGGTTGATGAGAAAGGTCTCAACCAACTGCGCTTGCGGTAGAGGTGCAACAACCTCGACCAACGGCTCCAGTGGGAAGGCAACGGTGCCTTCAGGCATAGCGTACACGTCGCCAGTGAAGCGAAATCCCGCCAGGTAATCGAGAAACTCCTGCGAAAACTCACCCAAGTCCGCCAAGAAGCCCAGTTCGTCCGCCGAGAACGTCAAGTTTGCCAAGTAATGGAGCACATCGGCGAGGCCGCACGCGATGACGTAATTCCAATTTTGCGGCAAGCGGCGCACGAAAAAATCGAAGACAGCAATCTCTGCCATACTCTCCCGCACGTACGCCTGGAGCATGGTGAGGGCATAGAGATCGGTGAACAAGGCCGAGGCGGGGCGCTCTTCCCAGTGGCGCGGCGGCATGGGCGCACTCCCTAGTAGATGGTGCTGACAGCCGGTA
The DNA here is from genome assembly GCA_965207135.1 of Chloroflexota bacterium. Taxonomy (GTDB): domain Bacteria; phylum Chloroflexota; class UBA11872; order VXOZ01; family VXOZ01; genus VXOZ01. Next base: position 1,909,695 of record OZ242272.1, read on the forward strand.
TGCTGCTGAGGTGAAAAGTGTCACTCCACGCAATCAGCGTCGGCGTCGTATCCTGCCAGTCGATGACGGAAAGGCTGCCGTGCGCGACGGAAACTTGCCAGTAGCGCTCGAGACCAAGGCCGAAGATCTGGCAGAAGTACATCCGCAAGCCGCCGCCGTGCATTACGACGACAACGGTTTGCCCGTCGTGCCGATGCACGATACGCCGCAGCGCGGCTTGCGTTCGCTGAAATAGCTCGTGACCGTTTTCAGCGCCTGCGGGTGCCCAATCGGGATTGTGACGGTGTTGTTCCCATTCAGCAGTGTTTGCCATGAGATCGACCAGCCGCCGGCCTTCCCAAGCCCCATAGGCACGCTCGCGTAAATCACTGTCCCGCACCACAATTAAGTCATGGGATTTCGCGATAGCCTGCGCGGTGTCATAGCTGCGCGCCAGGTCGCTCGCGTAAATGCCGCCAAGCGCTTCCCCGTGCAAACGTTTTCCAATCGCCTGCGCCTGCGCTTGGCCCTCCACGGAGAGCGGCGGGTCTTGTTGGCCTTGAATCAGGCCCTGGCTATTCCAGGTCGATTGGCAGTGACGGACCAAGAGTAGACGCACCATACGCTTAAGTAGACTTCCCGTCGCTTACGCGAGATTCCCTGGAGATTCCAACGGCGGGTCTATGGCTGCAGCCAAGCCCAGTGCCTCCCGGGCCTCCGCCGCGACAAAGAGCGAACCGGTCGCACACAGGATTCCGTCGCCTGCCATATTGTCCAAACCATACGAGATTGCCTGCGCAACACTCGCTGCAACGAGTGTCGGCACCCTACCTGCAGCGACTGCTGCAACTTCCTGCGGCTCTTGGGCGCGGGGATGGCGAGACTTTGTCACGATGAGGCCATCGATTGACGGCAGCAGCGCATCCAACAGAAGACCGGCATCCTTGTCTCTGTTCACCCCCAAGACACAGCTAATGCTACGCCCAGGATAGTGCTCTGCCAGGGTCTCGCGCAAATGGACCAACGCGTCCGGAGTGTGCGCGCCGTCGGCTATTATGAGCGGCGAAGCGGACAATTGTTCAAAGCGTCCGGGCCACACCACAGACTCTATCCCACTGCAAACCTCATCAACGGAAAGGGACGTTCCTTGCGCGACCAGCTCGTCGATGACCGCGAGCGCCACACTGAGATTGAGTCGCTGGTGCCGGCCAAGCAGAGGAAAGCGCACCGTGCGCTCCTTGCCCAGCGCCCAAATTCTGCACACTTGTGCGGGCTGCGCACAGCTTGAGGCCGGCAGGTCGTCGGTAGCGGTTTCTCGTCTAGTGCCATTCGCCAAGCGCTCTGATGTTGGCGGGTTTGCCGCACCACTCTCGGTGGGCGCTGTAATGGAATTGCCGGTAACGCAGCCACCGGCAACGGCCGCAGCAGCGGAAGCCATGTCAGCAGCCAGAATTTCACACCGGTCCGGGTCTGCCACAATGAGCCGGGCGCAGCGCTCGGCGCAGACTTCCTGAAACACGTCTATCACGCTCTGTGAATTCGGCGCATGCACCAGCAGTCCGTCCTGCTTGACGATGCCCGCTTTCTCGCGAGCGATCGCGCTGAGGGTATTGCCAAGGATGGCGGTATGTTCAAGGCTGATAGATGTGATGACCGACACACAGGGCGCGAGCACATTCGTGGCGTCCAGCCGCCCGCCCAAGCCGACCTCAACGATCGCCATGTCCACGGCGGCTTCCGCAAAACACAGAAAACCCAAGCAGGTGGCCAACTCGTATGTCGTTGGTTGACCCAAGTGCGGCTGTTCGGACTGCAGAATACCCGCAGCCGCCGCTATCCGTTCTACAAGGCGCGTGAAGGTCGTTATTGCAACCGGAACATTGTTGATGCGGACGCGTTCGCGAAAGGTGTGGAGGTGCGGTTGCGTGTAGAGGCCGGTACGAATGCCGGCAGAGCGGAGTATCGACTCGACAGTGGCGGCAGTAGACCCTTTGCCTTTGCTGCCGGCGATATGAACACTGGGAAAGCGCTGGTGCGGATTATCCAGAACACGCAGGAGCGACGTAATTCGGTCCAGGGAAAAGCGGGGCGGGGCACCTTTGCCATACCCAATGCCACGCTCCCAATCGGCAAAGGAGTAGAGATAGCGGAGCGACTCCACGTACTCCATAGCGTATCAACGCTGTCCCGTTGCAATCGCCATGAATTCATTGCGCGTGCGCGGGTCGGAAAGAAATGAGCCGCGCATGGCGCTTGTAATCATGCGGGAGCCGGGCTTCTGGATGCCGCGCATCGCGATGCACATGTGCTCGGCTTCAACCACAACAGCCACGCCCCGTGGCTTGATCACTTTTGCGATTGTTGCCGCGGCGTCGTCCGTGAGACGTTCCTGCAACTGCGGTCTCTTTGCCAGATTGTCGATCACACGGGCAAGTTTGCTGGCGCCCACAATCTCTCCGCTGGGCAGATACCCGACGTGCGCCATGCCCCAGAAGGGGAGGAGGTGATGCTCGCACATCGAGAAGAACTGAATATCCTTCAACACCACCATTCCCTCATATTCTTCGTGAAAACTCGCGTCGATCGCACCGGCCGGATCGCGGGAAAGTCCCGAAAAGAGATATGCATAGGCTTGAGCAATCCGGCGGGGCGTCTCCTGCAATCCTTCGCGCGCAGGATCCTCGCCAATTGCAAGCAGAATCTCCGTTACAGCCCGTTCGATGCGATCGGTATCTATCGGAGCCTGCTCGCTATGCGCTGCTGTCGTATTCCCATCTGGGCCCACTATTCGCTTCTTCCTTTTCCGGTGACTTTCGACTAGAAACCGTCACACAATCTGCTGTGACTGCAGTGCGCGGCTGAGACTCTGGTAGACGGCCCTGCCCACCGTGTGACCAAAAAGCGTGGTTGGGCCGGCTCTGCGAATTCGTTCGCCTTTGCTGAGGCAGCCGATTACAAGGCAGTCAGCAGGCGCACCGGTAGCGACATCGCCATCGCGAGTAGTGATACCGCTCTCCACCAAGGCTCGCACTTTCGCCTCCGTAGCAGTTACCATCGCGCTTACCATCGCACCCATAGAAAGGCTGGCATCGGTGAGGACTATTATGTCGATTCCAGATACTGCATCCGCTTCTTTGGGCCCGGTCTCACCGGCGGAACAAAGGCTTGAGAAATCCGCCACGAACAATACTGCCACTGTCCACTTCGCTGCCGTTTCCAACACTACGATAAGGTCCTTGCAAGGCGCCGACGTGAGCAGACCCACATAGGGCTCATGGATGCCGGCCTGAAGAGCCCAATTGTGCAGGTCATTCTCAAAGTCCGACGCCCCTTGCGCCTTTGCCACAGACATAACCACGATGTTCCGCGTGAGGGCAAGGTCGTCACCTATGTTTGCGCTTGCTAATACTCGCAAAGGCGCGCCGCTGGTGACACGAAGCACGTCCGTAGTTTGAGAAAGCGTGACGCCTTCGAGCAAAGTTTCGCTCTCAGGTGTAGGGGTCATGGCGCTTCACTCATTTGGTCTTCCACACGCGAATCTAGCGGGGCACTAGTCTACTTATGGGTGCGCAGGGGACGTAGCGACTTATCCAGTATTCAATGGGGCCCCTACCTTGTCAACTTTGCCAATCCGTAACAGATGGTTACATGCACTTGAGAGACCTCGCCCTGGTCCAACTGTCATTTGAGCTAGAATGATGTCATCGATTGCAGGGCCGTCGCACTCGGGCTTTTCGCACTCTCAACCTTACTGGGCAGAACATGACTGAAAGCGTGTAGGCGGAGGCCCATTCATAGTCGTAACTCTAGGCCTCGTCGGGGAGCGCCCTTTTCCCACGCACTGCCAGCCAGTTTCTGCAACTCCGTGGCAGTCGTCGTCAAGCTACAATGGCATTAATTCGGCCTGCGACGTATCATAATGACAGAATGTTCTACTCGACTTGCAGTGGGAGCCCATCAAGAAATGCAACGCACCATGTACTCAGTCGCCGAGTTGCGCCAAGCCATTGACCGGCTGCCCCGCGTTCACTTGGCGGCGGTGCTGCCCACTCCTTTGGAAGAGGCGCCGCGCCTCTCCGATGCGCTTGGGGGTCCGCCGATTTTCTTCAAGCGCGACGATTTGACCGGGTTGGCCTTTGGAGGCAACAAGACCCGTCACCTTGAATTCATCTTGGGCGACGTGCTGCAAAAGGGCGCCGATACGGTAATTACCGGAGCATCGGTGCAGTCAAACTTCTGTCGACAGACCGCCGCTGCCTGTGCCAAGCTCGGCTTGCGCTGCATTCTGTACCTAAATGGCGCAGCCGATAGCGAACGCCAAGGCAATCTTCTGCTCGATCACCTGTCCGGCGCGGACGTGCGCCTGGTTCAGGTACGCCAGCTTCCCGATCTCACCACACTATGCGAACAAGCAGCAGAAGAAGAACGAAAGGCTGGGTACAACCCAGTCGCCGTCGACCTGTGGCGCGGCATTGCCAGTTTGGGCTCAGTGTCTTACGTTGACTGCGCTCTGGAGCTGAAGGCGCAGTTGGAGGAACTCGGATTGTTACGCGCTTCCATCTATCTCTCATCGGCTACCGCCACCCAGGGCGGTCTTGCGTTGGCAGCGCGCGCCCTTGGCTTGGAATGGGACATTGTTGGCATTAGCCCCATTCGGACTGATCTCGTTCCCGCCGAAGTGGTGGCAGACCTGGCGAATGAAGCCGCGCAGTACCTCAAGCTCGATTTCAGGGTAGCGGCAGCCGACATCGTAAATGTTGAAGACTACATTGGCCCCGGATATGCCCTTCCAACCGCGGAGTCCCGCGAAGCGCTGGAACTAGCGGCGAGCACAGAAGGAATAATCCTCGACCCCGTCTATACTGCCAAGGCGATGGCCGGTCTCATCGACCACATTCGTGCGGGCAAGCTCGATCCATCGCAGCCGGTGATATTCCTGCACACAGGCGGCACACCGGCCCTTTTTGCATTCAACCAGTGGTTCGCACAGTCGCAATGAGACCGCAAAGTATCGAGAAAGGGGTCGCTTATGTCAACTCCTAAGGGTGTAACTATACCCGGTAAGCAGATCGCCGGTCTGCCCCTCGCGCCTTTGGAAAAACGCATCAAAGCGACGCTGTGGGATTCTCTCTTCTTCATCTTTGGCCTGGCTGCCGCGGCCATGCTGTCGGTAACCGCCGTGATCACGGGAGTCCTCATCCTTGGTGTCTCCGTAGGCGAGGTCACAGAGGACACGGTCTATCCCGATGCGGCCATCATCGTACCGTTTGGCTTGGCCATCCTCATTATCGCGCTCGCGCCGTACATCTACTTCATTCAGGTTCCCGCGGAGTATAGCGGCACCGCCGGCATGCGCCTCGTTGGGCTCCGTGCAGTTACCAGTGACGGCGAGCCGATGAGTTGGCGGCAGGCCGCGACACGTGCGCTGGCTATGGTTGCCTCAATCGCGGCACTCTGCGCCGGAGGGCTCTGGATGTTCACCGAGCCCAACCGTCGCACGTGGCACGACATGGCGGCAGGGACGTTTGTCATTGAAGAAGTGTACATTCCGAAGCGGCTAAACCTTGATCCGTGGGACCCAATCGAAGAGGAAGAGGATTAGCCCCCGCCATCGGTCAGACCCTGCAGCGCGGCCAAGTCTCCAACACTTTCGAGAAACCGGTGTGATCGTGCTTCATTGCTTGGAAAGATGAAAAAACATGTATGACGTGGTCTTTGAGAGTTGTATGGTAGTTGATGGCAGCGGTGGACGAAGCTTCGTCTCGGATGTCGCCGTCCAAGACGGCAAGATTGCTGCGGTCGGCGCGCTCGCACACGCGGACTCCCAGCGGCGGGTCCCTGGCAAGGGGAAAGTCCTGGCCCCGGGATTCATTGACATACACACGCATTCGGACCTGCCGTTGCTCGTTAATCCTCGTGCCGAGAGTAAGATTCGGCAGGGCGTAACCACCGAAGTAATTGGCAACTGCGGACTTGGGCCGGCGCCGCTCACTGAAGCAACCAAGCCGGAAATTCGCGATATGAGCACATTCCTCGCCAAGGGGAGCGAAGCGCTTGGTTGGGACTGGAACACCTTCGGCGAGTACTTAGGTGCCATCGAGCAGAATAGAGTGGCTTTGAACGTCGTGCCGCTCGTTGGTCACGTACCGCTGCGCATGGCCGCGATGGCAAACGATCGCCGACCGGCGGAGCCGGAGGAAATCAAAGTGCAACAGCAGCACCTCCGCCAGTCGCTGGACGACGGCGCCTTTGGCATGTCCAGCGGCCTTATCTACCCGCCCAGCTCGTATGCCGACACAGAAGAACTCGTGAGCCTCGCCAAAGTCGCGCATGAATACGGCGCACTTTACTTCAGCCACATTCGCGGCGAGGGCGATACGCTGCTGCGCGCCGTTGCGGAAGCCATTGAAATTGGGGAGCGTGCTGACGTATCCGTAGAGATTGCGCACCACAAAGCTACCGGCAAGAACAACTGGGGTAAAGTGCGTGACGCCACCATGCAAAGCGAACGCGCCCAAGAGCGAAATGTGAACGTAAACTACGACGTCTATCCCTACACAGCCGGCAGCGGCGGCTTGGATCAAGTGGTTCCCAATTGGGCGAAAGAGGGCGGCACGGCAGCCATGCTGGCACGCCTCAACGATCCTGGCACGAGCGCCCTTTTGCGGGAAGAGGCCGCGTCGGGGTTTCGCATGTGGGAACAGTTCTATTTGGTTTGGATTGACAGTGAAGACTACAAGCACTTTGAGGGACAAGAATTCACCGCCATTGGTGAAAGCCTCAAGATGGACCCCCTTGACGCCGCCTTTCATCTCATTGTTGAAAGCCAGAACAGAGCCTCCATGCTGGCTTTCTCATTGAGCGAAGATGACGTTGAGTACATGCTGGCACATCCGCTCGGCATGGTGGGGTCTGATGGGTCTAGCCTCGCACCCTACGGCACACTCAGCCAGGGAGTGCCCCATCCGCGCAACTACGGCACATACCCGCGCGTGCTGCAGGTCTACGTGCGCGAGCGCAACGTGCTCACGCTGGAACAAGCGGTCCACAAGATGTCGGGGGCCTGCGCCACCAAACTCGGGTTGGCGCATAAAGGCTTCATCCACAGCGGCCTGGATGCCGATCTTGTGCTTTTTGATCCGGACACCATAACAGACAATGCCACATTCGGAGACCCGCATCAGTATCCTTCAGGCATTGATCTTGTAATGGTCAACGGCGAAGTCGTGGTCGACAACGGCGAGCACACCGGCAAACTACCTGGAAGAGTGTTGCGCCGCAACTAGCAACCTGCCCTCGGCATCACACGCCGATAGCTAACCGCTCAATCAGTGGTTGCGGCAGGTTCGCTTCACGCATCTTCTGCTGGGTGATGGTGAAGTCATAGGCTACTCTGTGTAGTTGAAACTCGCGATTGTCGGAGTCGTAGATCCCAAACGCGGCTTCCGGGTTGTAGTCACGCGGTTGTCCGACGCTACCGGGGTTTACAATCATGCGCACTTTACCATCCAGTGGCAGCGGCTCTTCCGGACTCAATGTGACTCCAATGACGTCACGCGACGACTTGCTTGTGGCGGCTATGGACGCGCTTGGCACGTGAGTATGGCCAACCAGGCAGTGCGGCGTGGCAAAGTGCGGAAAGTTTGCCCGCGCCTCGGAAGCGCGGAAGAGGTATTCCTCTGTGGGCGCGCGCGGGCTGCCGTGGACGAGGGTAAAATCAGACTCTACAACGGTTTTGGGTAGCGCACGCAAGAATTGTTGGGTCTCCGGGAGCAACTGCGCTGCCGTCCATTCCGCCGCAAACGCAGCATTGGGATTGAAACCGGCTGCGGAACGTCTTCCGGCGGCCACCCAATCGTGATTTCCGGCCACTGTCGCGTGGTCAAGGCTGCGGATCACGTCCACGCATTCGTTTGGGTCCGGCCCATAGCCAACGAGATCGCCCAGACACCAAATCCGATCGAACTTCGCGGCAGCCGCTAGCACGGCATTGAGGGCTTCCAAGTTAGCGTGAACGTCAGCAACGATGAGATAGCGCGAGACAGCATGCTCCTGCTACAAGGCTTGCCCTGTAAACTCCGGTCTCGACCCACTTGCTTCAATCCAATGCCGCGCAATCGGCCGACACTCCCGCGCCAGTGCCGCGCAATGGGCCGCTATTCCCGCGCCAGTGCAGCTCAATGAGCCGTTATTCCCGCGCCAGTGCCGCGTAGTAGGCCGTCATTCCCGCGCACGCGGGAATCCATCTGCTTTGTACCAGGGTAGGACTCACCTACAGTCAACATGCGTCGCCTAGTCGGCGTACCCAATTCTCCCGCCAAGCTGTTCTCACGCAAGAACAGAGCCATCACAGGGCGAAACTTTCAATTCTCCACTATGAAAACGGTATGAAGTCCATCTCACGATCGATGATGTCCATCTCCAAGGCTAAGCCGCTGATGTAATTCGTCACCTTGTCGAGCACAGAGTTCGCATGGCGCGTATCGGTGCTCACACAGGTGATACCGATGACACACGATTCCCAGGTGTCCTGATCTGCCACTTCGGCAATTGCAACGTTGAATCGCGCCCGCGTACGGTCGATTATGGCTCGAACCACACGGCGCTTTTCCTTGAGTGAATCGCTTGCGTAGAGCTGAAAGGTGAGTCGATAGACCCCAATGATCATGCGAAAAGGATGTCCAAACCAAGCTCGCGCACGTGAAGCACGAATTGCAAATTCACTGAATGAGAGCGGAGGTCGGGGTGCCCGGATTTGAACCGGGGGCCTCATGGACCCAAACCATGCGCGCTACCAGGCTGCGCCACACCCCGAAGAGACAATCTCAGAACTCTTAGTGAAGCGGAATACAGAGCAGCGCACCTCGTGGGCCGCTCTATGCGAATTGACCAGTGAATAGCGCCAGCAGGAAGCCCAGGATCGCCACCATCAGCGCGGACGCAATCGCTAGGTACGCGCCCACGAACAGCCGCAAACGCAACTCTAGTTCCCGTAATTCAGCCCTGGCTGCCCGTCAGCTACATCGGCCTTGGTCGCCAATGCGCCGTAGCCCTCGCTGCCAACGTCTATCAGCGCCTGGCGCTCAGTGAAGCCCGCCGCCGTAGGCGCCTGAGACCCCGATGGGTACCAAAAACTGCCACGGTCCGCTCCCTCACGTCCATTGTACGCAGGCAAAAAGACAACGGTCAAACATGAGCTCTCACGGCAGGACTTGGTGCTGCCAAGGTGAAATGCTCAACCCATGCCGTTTTCCGCTCCACAACCGATTTGAACGCATTGCACTGCTTAGTTACTCGGCTATGTGCGCCAGAAGCTAGAGTTTCGCGGGCGCGAACCACAAAGAGAAGAGGCGCAGACCTGCCGTCCGCGCCTCTCCGCCCCGTTGCTAAGGAATAGCCCTAGCCACTCATGACTGAATCGAGTTCGGCCTGCTGGGTCGTCGCGAGCGTCTTCAACGCCTCTTCGGCGGTGATCTGCTCCTGCAAGACCTGGGCCGCGACATCCAGATACGCCCGGCGATAGTCGCCCGCCGTCGCGATAGGCGGCCAGTACGTCTCGCCCTTCTCAGCCAGCGACAAGAAGACGTCCACATACGGCACGATGCGATTGTCCGCGCCTACCTTCGCGATATAGCCCTCCTTGAATTCGCCCAATTGGGCAATCACGCACGGGCCGTTTAGCGTTTCGTAGCCCATCTTGCCGGAGTTGTCGATAAACATCCACTTATCGAATGCCCACGCTTCATCCGGATTTGAGGCGTTGACGGGTATGGCGTACATCCAGCCCTGCACCGAATTGTATCCGATGCCTTCTTCAGCGCCATCCACCGTTGGTGGCAAGCCGATGCCATAGGGCAAGCCTTCGCCATTCGCATCCAGGCGGTCCTGCGCCCAGAAGCCGCTTGAGAAAAAGGCCAGGTTGCCGGTATACCACGGGTATGCTGCGTGGTAATAGCTAGTAGCCTCGCCGTGAAACTCGGTGACAGCGTCGTAGCCGCCCTGCTTCTTTGTCAATTCGGCGAGCCAATTGAGCGCCTCGATGTTCGCGGGATGATCCGGTGTCACCTTGCCGGTTTCATAGTTGTAGAATTCACCACCAAAGAGGAAGGCAAGCCGTTCGCGGCCGAAGCTCCGCCAGTTCCAACCCAAATGGCTGATCTTGCCACCTTCATTGCGATGGAGCTTAAGCGAGATCTCCTCCGTGTCCTCGAAGGTGTTCAGCGGGACTTCCGGATCTTCGCCAAACGCCAGGTACATGTCCTTGTTCCAGAAGTAGACAACCCAGTCCGCGCCGCCCGGCACCGCATAAAGCTGGCCGTTGAGGGAGCTATCGTCCCACATAGCCTTGGTGAATTCTTCGCGAGTGTGACCTGCCGCCTTCATGTACTCATCCAACGGGCGAATGAGTTCGTTGAACATGAACGGCCCCTGGAATACCCAGTTGGTATAGTGGGTGTCCGGCGGCGAACCGGCGGCGATAGATGCGATCAGCTTTTGCTCAATTTCGCTAACGAACTGCCAGTCCAGTTTGATGCCGGTATCGGCTTCAAAGGCCGGCCCGTAGGCGCCCATAATGGTGGAATAGGGCTCGCCCCACGCTGCGTTCCAAGCCACCACTGTGACCTGTTCCTTCTCCATCTCTTCAGCAGCCTTGGGCTCTTCTTTCGGAGCCTCTTCCATCTGTTCCTCGGCTGCCGGCGTTGCAGCGGCGCCGCATGCCGCTAGCACCACGGCAGCGGTGCCGCCCCCAGCCATAGCGAGAAAGCTACGACGTGTAACGTCAGTATCTAGTCTTAGCATTAGGCTCTCTCCTTATCGAGATGCAATGCTCCTGAAACCACTCAGTACCTTGAGCAAGCCCAACCCACAGGCCCGCCTGGTTGGCGCTAGATTAGCACTTGAATTGGATTGTGTCAAATGCATCAGACCCTCGCTGAGAACCCAAGAGGGAAAGATTGATGCTGCCGGAGTGTTTCATTCCTATACCGGTCCAGTCTTGGACTCTTGCCATGCGCGACAGATGATTGGCGCCCCAGAACTGTGCTCACACGGCCAACGGACTGTCTCGCGCACCAACCGACACCCACGGCCCGGCGCCGGCCACTCTGAACATCTCAATGCCGGCTGTTATGATATAACAGTGCTACGGACATCACTCCTGGAGGGTTAAGCGTGCCTCGTACGCTCACAATTGGAAATGGCAGAATGCTCATCAATTTCGATGAGCACTATCGCATTCGTGACCTCTACTATCCCAATGTCGGCGCAGACAATCATCTTTCAGCGAGACCCTCGCGCGTCGGCGTATGGGCTGCCGATCAGTTTTCCTGGCTTGGAGACTCTGAGTGGGAAGTCACGCCGGGCTACCAGGAGTACTCTCTGGTTACCCGCGCGCAAGCAGTCCATCCCTACCTAAACATTGACATTCAATTCACGGACTGCCTCGACTTCGTGCGCGACCTGCTGTTGCGAAAACTCGTAGTAAAGAACACAGCCGATCATGCCCGGGAGATTCGCATCTACTTTCACTATGAGTGGGAGCTCTGGGGAGCCGACATCGGCGACACCGTCTTCTATCACCCACCCACCCAGGCCCTAATTGCATATAAGGGCCAACGATTCTTTCTGATGAACGCCATGACTGGGGATAAACCCGGGCTCAGCGATTGGGCGACAGGCGTCTATTCTGCCGAGGGAGCGCAGGGCTCGTGGCAAGACGCTGAAGACGGTTGGCTGTCGCAGAACGCAGTCTCTCATGGCGACGTCGACTGCGTGGGCATGCTTTCATTTGGCGAGGTGCCGGCGGGGGAATCCCGCGTAGGCTACCATTGGGTTGCGGCAAATACGAGCCTGGGCGCCGTCCTCGCCGACAACCGGCTGATCCGCTTTCGTACACCGGACAGCTTCATTGACCGCACCCAGGAGTACTGGTCGTTCTGGGTGCGCAAACACCGCACACCGAAGCCGGAAATCCCGCAGGACATCTGGGACCTCTACCATCGGAGTCTGCTCACATTGCGGACACAGGTGGACAGTTCCGGGGCCATCATCGCGGGCAATGACCCAGATATCGCCCGTGAGACCGGAGACACCTATAGCTACCTGTTTCCCCGGGTAGGAGCCATCGCCGCGGTGGCGCTCGATCGGGCCGGATACACCGACCTCACCCGGCAGTTCTACACATTCTGCCGCCAACTTCCTTCACCGGATGGGTTCCTCTTCTCTAAGTACACGTCTTTCGGCGCGGTAGGCAGCCTCAGCCATCCTTGGATAGACCCTGACGGTAAGGAGGCACTGCCCGTCGCCGCCGACAACACCGCAATCTTACTCTGGGCGCTTGGTGAACACTTTGGTCTGGACCGAGACTTCGACTTCGTGCGGTCGCTCTATACAGATCTCGTGCAGCCGGCGCTTGACTTCTTGCTAAGCCATCGCGATCCGAAAACCGGTCTGCCACTGCCGTCGTACGACCTGTGGGAAGACACCTACGGCCTGCATGCGTACACGCTCGCAGCCACGTGGGCCGGACTGCGTTCGGCCTGCACGTTCACGGCAGCATTTGGGCAGCCGGAACTCACGGGAGCGGCACAGGAGGCGGCCACACAGATCCGGCGGCTGTTCGATTCCATGTTCTACGATGAAGAAACCGGCCGTTTTGTCACCCGCTTACGCATTTATGGCAAGCGTGAGCCCATTCCGGACCCCACAATTGATGCGAGCATTGCCGGTCTCTTCCTCTTCGGCATGATCCCTCCCGAAGATGAGCGCATGCAGCGCACGATGGCTGCCGTACGCCAGCAACTGTGGTGTCACACAGAAGTGGGGGGACTTGCCAGAACCGAGAACGATCGACTCCACCAGGTGAGCACTGACATCGGCAATGTGCCCGGCAACCCGTGGGTGGTGACGACGATGTGGCTGTGCCGCTGGTATGTCGCCCGCGCCGGGACGATCGACGAACTAAAGCCTGCGGAAGAACTCCTTCGCTGGGCGCATCGTCACGCCCTTTCAACCGGCATGTTGGCTGAGCAGTTTCATCCCTACTCGCACGCTCCTCTCTCCATGAATCCATTCACATGGAGTCACGCGGAGTTTCTGCTGGCAGTGCAGGCATACATCATGCGTCGCAACGAGATCGTGGGTGGCGCCTAGGCACAGGCGCCAATCCCGCTGTTTCGCATCTCAAAGAGGGGATCACTCGCCATTGGCCGGTATCAGACGAACGGTGAACTGGGCGACTTCGGTTGTGACCGGCGTGGCGCCACTCACTATGAGCGCGGCCCGTTGCAATTCCTGGCCGTAGCGGTCCAGCAGGAATGACACGTCTACTTCCTCTTTGCCCCGGAGCATAATGCGTTCCACTGATGCCAGGCCGTCCACGTAGCGCACAAGTTGCACTATGAAATACTGCGGCAGAATTCCGTCCGTGCGGAAGAAGCCCTGCGCCTCCCAGTCACCGTCGGTCTCAGCATCATCAGAGAACCCGATCCCACTGATCGACAGGTCGTCCACCAACAGGCCCACGCCATTGATAGCGTCATCGGTGACGTACTCGAAGCTGAGCAGTATTTCCTTGCCCACGTAATCGGCGAGGCTCACTTCCTCATCGATCCAGCGCGCGGTTTCGTCTCCTCCGCTCTTGCCGGTAAAGCCATGACCGAGGTTGTTCCCGTTTGGATTGTCTGCCGTCGTGGAGGTGGCAGGCAAAGTTGTCCAGGTTTCCCCGCCGTCGCTGGAAGCTGCAACATAGGCGTAATCGAAATCTGACTCGATGTCGAACCACGCCCTAAAGCGAAGCACGGGCTCCACAGCATTGCGTAAGTCAACCGCGCGGGTCAGGGACGTCGCTGCCATGTCAGAACGATTGCTCCACCACACGTGTGTACCGCTAGGCGCGGCTGTAGGAAAGAGCCGTACTTGCTGCGCGCCATCAAACTCCAATGTGTAGTTGCCGTCCGGAAGGCGCAGGTCAAAGTGTCTTGACCCGAATTGTCTCACTGACAGGTCTCTAGCGAAGGTTTGCTCTCGCACTACGTGTTGCGGGCGTATGCGAGGTAAGCGCACGTCATAGTAGTAGACGCCGTTCTCCGGTCGTTCATCGTCAATGTAATTCGCTGCCGTCCAGTCCGCAAATACATCGTAGAAGTTCTTTGCATACCCTTCGTTTGCCAGGAATTCATCCACAGAATCCTGGCCCCGCGCAGGCAGGGCGATGAGGGTCTTCAGCGCGCCATAGCCGCCGTAGTGCTGGGCAAAATACTCCATGAACAAATATGCCGCCGCGTAGTGGGGCAACGCACCGTCGGGATCATCGGACCAGGAGGTAAGCTGTACGTCGGCATTCCTCGTAAAGAACTCCGCAATTCTCCCCAAACTGTAGCCGCACAGCACCGACGCGACCATGGAAGAACCTTCATTGAGCCACGTCTCCTGAGTCGCGTTTTGGTTCCAATGCACCATGTGCTGCAACTCATGGCACAGCGTTGCCAGGTAGAATTCGGTTCCGGGACCGAATTCACGCCTCTCAACATTTATGTAAAACATCTCACGTTCGTTGCTAAATGGGTTAACGGCACTCGGAAACTCGTCAGCAGAGGAATAATAGCCGCCCACACCCGGGATGCGCGCATTGAGAATCGTAATCCTTGGATCATTGTCGACACCGGGGTTCCACTCTTCTCCATAATATCTCCGCACCTTAGGGTAGATATTCTCTTCAAACTCGCGGATGGTCTTGTCGATGCCGCTCTGGCTTAAGTTCAGACCCTCTTCAACATACATGTAGAGGTGGTCCGATTTACCCCGCAATTCGGCTCTGATCTGGTAGTAGGTATTATTTTCGTCGTCAGCCACCCAAAAGCTGTGTACTGTTCCTAGCTCGTAGTCAGGCTGAACGGTGTTCACTATGCGATCGACATTGCTGCCGATGCCCTTGTAGCGTCTGCCAAGATCAAAGAGATCGCGCTGCGGTTTCTCCGTTGCCAGCAAGCGATGCAACGTTTGCTCAGCCTGATCGGAGGGTATGAGAGGTGGGAAGGGTTCTGCAGTCGGCTCAATGGCAGCGGGCTGCTCAACAGTGGGCCGCAGTTCCTCCGGGCGAGGAACCGTCTGCGCGCATGACGCAGCCAGAATGGCAGCCAAGAGCGCCAGAAAGATAGCAGGTGCAGCTAATGGGCGGCTGCGCAGCCACCCCTGCAAGGCCTTAGTCCTGGGCATCATCCGTCTCAGTGCGGGTCTCTGCTAACTGGGCATACCGTTGTGTCGAGCTCATGCTCGCATGCCCAAGCATCGATCGTACGCGTTGCAGCGGCACACTGCCTTCCAACGCATGCGCGGCAAATGTATGACGCAAGGTCTGTGGGGTAACCTCCGGCAGTCGCGCCGCTCGTGCATAGCCCTTGAGAATCAGCCAGAATCCCTGCCGAGTAAGCCGTTGGCCGCGATGGTTGAGAAAGAGCGCTTCACCGGAGCGCGAATTCTGCAACTGCGGTCGACTCTCGGCGACATAGCGCTCAAGTGCGGAGAGGCACGCCTCATCTATGGGAACCACAGACTCTTTGTTGCGTGACCGCAGAAGAATGTGCAGACTTTCACTGTCTACGTCCGCCAGGTCGATCGCCAGCGCTTCGGTGATGCGGACTCCGGTGCCATAGAGAAGACGCAGGATGCTCTGATCACGAAAGGCTTCAGGAGTATCCTTCTCTTCCGCCGCAGCGAAGAGTGCGTCAACCTGAACTCGCGTAAGCACCGTAGGCGCAACGCGCTCCACTTGCGCGCTGCCCAGATCCTGTGTTGGATCTTCGGCAATTACGCCGTGCTCGCAAAGATAACGGTAGAACGAACGTACCGCCGCAACCTTGCGGGCGCGAGTTGAGGCGCTGTACCCACGATCGAGGAGGTCCCGCGCATACGCACTCACCCAAGCGCGATCTGCTTTCCAGTCCTCAACGCCTTGGGCACGAAAGAACCGCGTCAACTGGCTCAAGTCGTTTTGATATGCAGCTCGGGTATTTGCCGATAGCTGCCGCTGCTGTGTTATGTGATCAAGGAATGCACTAACAGACTCTTCCATTACTATCCTCTTAATAGACGAGCATCGAAAGTCAGTTCCTCACGACTGCATCCGTGAACTTAAGATGCCCAACGGCGGAACACACAAACCCACCCTACCTCAACCCATGTGCCGCTGGCGGAAGTGACACACGCGCCAAGAGGATCAAGCCACCATCTTCAAATATTCATGCCTTGCCGCATTATACATTCAAAGAAACTAACGGGCTACTCCGCACCTTCAGGCCAGCCATGGCAGCCTACCAATGGAACAAACCGCACGGCGCCAAGATCGCTCTCGTGTAATTTGCCAACCTGCCGCTGATAGAGCAGCAGCGACTGTCGGTCGCGATCTCCAACAGGGATTACACAGCGGCCGCCTATAGCCAGTTGCTCGATGAGCGGATCCGGAACGCTCGGTGCCGCCGCAGCAACGACTATGGCGTCGTACGGCGCATTCTCGGCCCAGCCCTCCGTGCCGTCCCCCACGTAAACTGAGCAGTTCTGGCATGCTGATTTACTCAGTCGTTCTTCGGCGACCCGTGCCAACTCCGCAAACCGCTCCACTGACGTGACCAGCCGGGACAAAGCGCAAAGAATCGCCGTCTGATAGCCCGAACCCGTGCCGATCTCAAGCACGTTTTCCCTGCCGGTGAGCGACAGCGCCTCCGTCATAAGCGCTACTACGTATGGCTGGGAAATTGTCTGTCCTTCGCCAATCGGGAGCGGGCCATCACAATACGCGTCAGCCTGCAGACTCTCATCTACAAATTGTTCGCGGGGGATTTCTCCAATCGCATTGAGAACGCGGGTATCGCGAATACCTTTTCTGCGCAATGAGGAGGTCAGGCGGATTCTTTGCAGAGCGAAGGAGTTGGACGTGTGCTCTTGTCCATCCACTGTTAGCCCTTCTTGTACGTAACCTCTTCACCTGTCCCAACAGGTACCAAGACGCTCACGCAGTTTGGATGGCTTCGCACTTTTTCAAAGTATTCCGACATGTCGTCTCCATGGGAGACGGCGTTATCCGCAACAATGACACCCCTTGGTGACAAGCGGGGATAGATCAGATCAAAGTAGGCCGCATAGTCTTCCTTGCTCGCATCGAGGAAGACAAGATCATAGGGACCGGCGAGGGCAGCAAGCGTCTGCTTGCCGTCGCCTTGAATTACAGAGATGACATCCGCCAACCCGGCTCTCGCGAAATTCGCTTCCGCCACGGCAACCTTTTCGGCTTCGAGTTCCAGGGCCGTGACGCGAGCGCCAACTTCCTTCGCCGCCAGCCCAATCCAAAGAGTCGAATAGCCGTGAAACATGCCAATCTCGAGTATCCGCTTTGGCTTCGCGACTTGCACAAAAATGTGGAGAAACTTCCCGGTGTCCGGCGGCACGCTGATTCTCACTTGCCCCCACTCTTCCGGCCGCTCCGTCAACTCCCGCAGAAGATCAGCATCTGCCTTCGTGCCCACGTCTCCCTCCTAAGACTAAACCTGGAAACTCTTTGTACAGCTTTATTTGTCCGCAGCAGCCCGGTTGGCAAGCGTCACTTGCGCCGCAGCGATGCGCGCTACCGGCACCCGGTACGGGGAACAAGAAACATAGTCCAACCCCACGCCATGACAGAAGTGGATCGAGCTGGGGTCGCCGCCATGCTCACCGCAGATGCCCACTTCGAGGTCGGGGCGCGTCTTCCTGCCCTCCGCAACCGCAAGTGAAATCAGGCGGCCCACCCCATCCCGGTCCAGCACCTGGAATGGATTCTCCGGGAGGATGGCATTCTCTACGTAATTCAGAAGGAACTTGCCTTCGGCGTCATCACGTGAGTACCCATACGTCGTTTGCGTCAAGTCGTTAGTACCGAAACTAAAGAACTCCGCATGTTCGGCTACTTCGGCGGCCGTAAGCGCAGCCCGCGGCACTTCAATCATCGTGCCAAACTTGTAGGCCACGCTGTCCCCGTTTTCTTCCTCCACCAATCTTGCAATGCGTTCGAGATCTTCCTGCAAAACGCCGAGTTCGTTCGCGTGGCTGACCAGCGGAATCATGATTTCGGGATGAGGGTCACCGCCCTGTTGCTTGATTGCAAGCGCCGCCTCCAAAATGGCGCGCACCTGCATCTCGTAGATTTCGGGATACTCAAGTCCCAAACGGCACCCGCGTAAGCCAAGCATTGGATTCGCTTCCCGCAGTGACGCCACTTTGGTGAGCAGCGCCTGCCGTTCTTCAAGGTGTTCCGGATTCTCTCCGGTGGCGCGCAGAGTGGCAACTTCCTCCAGGAGTTCCGCGTAGTCCGGCAAGAACTCATGGAGCGGCGGGTCCAACAAGCGGATGACAACCGGCAGTCCGTCCATCGCACGCAGAATTCCCTCAAAGTCGCCCCGCTGAATCGGCAATAGCTTGTCCAAGGCCGCTTGTCGCTCGTGAGAACTACTCGCCAAGATCATCTGCTGGACAACCGGCAAACGTTCTTCTTCGAAGAACATGTGCTCGGTGCGGCACAGGCCAATGCCCTGGGCGCCGTAGCTGCGTGCCAATGCAGCATCACGGGGATAATCCGCGTTGGCCCACACTTCAAGGCGACGGATGGCATCCGCCCAGCGCAGCAATTCACTCATCTCTGCCGTAATTTCAGGCTGTATCAGTGACACCTCGCCCAATGTGACCTCACCGGTGCTGCCGTTTAGCGAAATGTAGTCCCGCTTCTTGATTGTCACGTTGCCGGCCGTGAACGACTCGTCTTCCATGTCGATTCGAATCTCATCGCAACCGGTGACACACGGCTTGCCCAACCCGCGCGCAACGACTGCCGCGTGGCTGGTGGCGCCGCCCCGCGCAGTCAGAATCCCTTGCGATGCGATCATGCCGTGCACGTCATCAGGACTCGTCTCCGGTCGCACCAGGATGACGTTGCTGCCCTGGCGGGCCACCGCTTCGGCCTCATCCGGATCGAAGAAGGCCATGCCAACCGCAGCCCCAGGCGAGGCATTGAGACCCTTCGCAATCACAGTTACCTCAGCATCAGGATCAATCCGCGGGTGAAGAAGCTGATCAATCTGCTCGGGCTCAACGCGAGAAATAGCTTCATCCTTGCTAATGAGCCCTTCATTAAACATGTCCACGGCGATTCTCACGGCAGCGCTGGCAGTGCGCTTGCCCGTGCGGGTTTGGAGCATGTAGAGTTTGCCCCGCTCGATGGTGAACTCCATATCCTGCATTTCGCGATAGTGGTTCTCCAGCCGTTGGGCAATCTCCGCAAACTCGTCATAGATTTTCGGCCACACTTCCTGAAGCTTGGCAATTGGCAAGGGCGTGCGCACACCGGCCACCACGTCTTCGCCTTGGGCGTCTTCGAGAAACTCGCCAAAGAGTGCCGGCTCTCCGGTTGAAGGATTGCGCGTGAATGCAACGCCGGTCCCGGAATCGCTGCCCATGTTGCCAAATACCATCGCCTGCACGTTTACGGCAGTGCCAAGGGAGTGGGGAATCCTGTGAAAGTTGCGATAATCGATGGCACGCCGGTTATTCCAGGAGGCAAATACTGCCTCAATGGCGCCGCGCAATTGTTCCAACGGCGTTGTGGGGAAACCTCTGTCCCTCTCGCTCTCGACGATGGTCTTGAAACGCCGGACTGCTTCTTGGAGATGGGCGACGGTAAGGTCCACGTCCTGTTCGATCCCCGCCTCCTGCTTGATACTGTCCAGCTCGTGCTCGAAGCGTTCTTTCTCGATTTCCAGCACGACGTTACCGTACATTTGCACAAAGCGTCGGTAGGAATCCCAGGCAAAGCGCTCGTTCTGCGTCTGCTCGATCAGACCGTCGATCGTCTCGTCGTTGAGGCCTAGATTGAGAATGGTATCCATCATGCCCGGCATGCTGAACTTCGCGCCGGAACGCACAGACACCAACAGCGGGTTTGCGATGTCCCCGAGCTGCTTGCCGGTTTTCTCTTCCAAGTCCAACAGCGCCTCAAGGGCCTGGTCCCACATGCCCGCAGGGAACTGCTCGTTCGACTCGTAGAAAGCGTTGCAGGCTTCCGTTGTAACCACAAAGCCGGGCGGTACCGGTAGTCCAGCGCGCATCATCTCTGCGCAATTGGCACCCTTGCCGCCGAGAAGGTCGCGCATAGTCGCGTCACCTTCCTCAAAGCGATAGACCCATTTCTGTTGTGTGTCCACTTTCTCTGCCGCAACTGCCTCTTTTGCCATGCTCGCGCATACCTCCGTATTGCGATAGTACGAACTGCGTGGTCGTTTGACCAAAGTGCAAATCTGATGGGAAGTCCAGAGGCATTATAGCATGCCTAAGATCCCACCCCTTGGCACGCTTGCCCCGTGAGTTGACTGCTTGTGCTACTCACCCACATTACATGGTAGGATGGGATAATTGGAGCACAAAACGGGATGCCCGTAGCCGGCAAGGATCTAACTCGATCCGTCTGTCCCTACGCAAGCGTCAGCACACTTTGGGAACCCTCTTGAGCGAGTTTCTCAATCAATTAAAGAGTAAGCAAATCATCTGGCCGCTGCTTCTTATAGTGGCAATAGTCGTCAGCGACCAGATTATCAAAGCCTTCATCGTAGATTGGTTGAAACCGCAGGGCTCGGTCTCGATCATTGGCGACCTGCTACGCCTTACCTTTGTGACAAACACCGGTGTCGCCTTTGGCATGCTCACGGGAATCCCCTACGTGCTCATTGTTCCTATCGTGATTCTGATCGGCGTCTTAGTTTTCTACTTAGTTAAGACGCTCGGCCAATCGTTCTTGCTTACGTTGGCGCTTTCCTTAGAGTTGGGCGGTGCGTTGGGTAACTTGATCGATCGGCTCCGGCTAGGGTACGTGGTTGACTTTGTGAAGGTGCCCTATTGGCCGGCCTTCAATCTCGCTGACAGTTGCGTCGTAATTGGCGCTATCGGTCTGGCCTTTGTCCTCCTCTGGCAAGACCGCAACTCGTCCGCGCCAAATCCGGACTCGGTAATTTCAGAAACGAAGTCGACACCCTCGTGAAACGCTGGCTTGCACTCCCACGTCGATGCCTACGATTCTGCTAACGCCGACCTGCGCTGATGCGGGACAAAGGCTTGACGTCTATGTCGCCGGCACTTCACCGGATCTTTCCCGCTCACAAGTTAAGCGGCTCATCGATGAGAATCGAGTACGCGTCGCGGGTCAGCCCGCCGGGGCCTCAACCAAGGTGGTCTCAGGAGCGGCCATTTCGGTCGATTTGCCCGAACCGGTTGCACCCACTGTGCAGGCCGAACCGTTTGTCGTGCCATTGCTCTATTGCGACGATCACATTGTGGTCGTCAATAAGCCGCAGGGACTGGTAGTGCATCCTGGTGCCGGGCAGCCGGCCCAGACTCTCGCCAATCAGCTTGTGGACCGATTCCCCGAAATTGCGACGGTCGGAGATTGGGACCGACCGGGGGTGGTGCATCGATTGGATAAGGACACCTCCGGCGTGCTGGTAGTTGCCCGCACACCGGCTGCCCATGAATGGCTTGTCGCCCAGTTTGCCGCACGAGCGGTGGAGAAGTCGTACCTTGCGCTTGTCGAGGGCAGCCCAACTGTTGAACGTGGGCTGATCGACGCGCCGGTCGGCCGTCATCCGACCCGGCGGACTTCAATGGGAGTGGTTCGGGATGGCAAGCCAGCCACCACGCATTTCACTGTTCTCGAGACTCTAGGCAGATACACGCTCCTCAACGTAGCACCGGATACGGGACGGACTCACCAAATTCGCGTGCACCTTGCCGCGGCGGGACTGCCCGTCGCCGGTGATACCCAATATGGGAAGAGTATGCGCGATATCGGTCTCCGCCGCATGTTCTTACACGCATTCACGCTTGGATTCTTGCATCCAGCGACGAGAGAATTCGTGCGCTTCTGTGCGCCCCTTGCAGATGACCTTGTCCAAGCGCTGCACTACTGTGGCAGCGCTTGGGTTAGGAACCGGCAAGTTGACCCTGGAATAGAAAGACCCTAGGATAAGGTATCGCCAAACGGAATTTTGCGACGCACCAAACTGAACTGGCAGGAAATGTTCGCGCACATAACAGGCTGGGGTAAGGCGCTGCCTGAACGGCGCCTCACAAATGCCGACCTCGAAAGAATGGTGGAAACCGCTGACGAATGGATCGTTAGCCGCACCGGCATTCGCGAACGACGCATCGCCTCTGACGGTGAAACGACGGATTCGCTTGGCGCCGATGCAGCGCTGGGGGCGCTTGCAAAAGCCGGCGTGGCTGCGGAGAGCGTTGACATGGTGATTGCTGCCAGTTGCACACCCGAATCCTTGTTCCCCAGTATCGCGAATCGCATTCAAGAGCGGCTACAGCTCAAGGGAGCCGCTGCGCTTGATCTCAATCAGGCGTGCACGGGATTCATCCATGCGCTCGCCGTCGCCCAGGGCTTCATCGCCTCCGGCCAGTATCGGACAATTCTCGTCGTTGGCACGGAAATCCTCACGCGCCACGTCGATTGGAGTGATCGCTCGACCTGCGTGCTCTTTGGTGACGCCGCCGGCGCTGTCGTAGTGCAGGCGTCCGAAGAACCAGGCGGGCCGTTGGCGTTCGATCTCGGCTCGGACGGCAATGGGGGCGATCTGCTCATGCTGCCCATCGAGGGAAAACTGTGCATGAATGGCCGCGAGGTCTATCGTTTCGCCGTGACCGCCATGACTGCGTCACTCATCGCCGCAGTTGAGAACGCCAACATCACGTTGGATCAAGTCAGTCTCCTCATTCCCCACCAAGCAAACAGTCGCATCATTCATTCCGCCGCGCAGACCCTCGAAATCCCGCTTGAGAGAGTATTCACCAACGTAGAGAAGTATGGCAACACGTCTGCCGCGTCAATCCCGGTAGCGCTGTGTGAAGCTATCGAAGAGGGACGAATAAAGCCCGGCGATATCGTCGGCATGGTCGCGTTTGGCGCCGGCCTCGCTTGGGGAGCGACAGTCCTCCGGTGGACCAGTCAGGTAGCGTAGACCGCCGGCAGGAGTGTCTACCTGTGGAGATTTGCCTGCGTATGCCTGCGCACTCAGAAACTGTCAATGAATTCGCGGTCGTCCCACAGTTAGCCGGGACGAATCTCCCAGAATTCCTTGCCAAGGGCGTCATAGGGCAAGCGGCGCTCATCGGGGTCTTGGGCATCGAACTGTTGATTGACGAAATAGAAGAGGAAGGCGTCAGTCCCGCCCACGTTTGCGGCGCCGTGGGCAACGCCGCGAGGAATGAGGAGGGTTTGGCTGCGGCCGCGACCCAAAGCGAAACGCATGGTGTTGCCTGCGGTTGGAGAGTTGGCCCGCACGTCCCATAGACCCACTACCAGACTCTGCGAAGGCGGCACAAACCACAGGTCTTCCTGATTGAAGTGAAGATGCCACGCCTTGATCGCCCCGGCCGCCATGAGAGAACAGTTGACCTGCCGTACCTCGAATTCCTCCAGCCCTGCCAGCGCTCCCTCTGCCAAGCGGCCCAGTTCGGTGAACGTTCCGCCATCCTCGACAAACGTCTGTAACGGCAAGAACTGCACGCCATCGATTTGCGTGCTCGCGCCGTACTCCTGACGAGAGACACTGCTGCGGACGCTTTCCTGAATGTCACCCAAGCTCAATGGCGCTTCTTCTGCCATCCCTGACTCTCTTGTCTATTGATAAGCTCACAACTGACGAGATATCCATTGTCGCGACGGCACAAGCTCTTCAAACCTGCAACAGGCCACTCTCGCCTCGCCTCCATCTAGAACTGCGCCCAAAGCAACCAATCTGTCCGGTTGTCCCCGGACACAGTGAATGATACGATGCCGTCTGGATGTATCGCAACCTAGCGTATCGACGCTGCCACGCAGACGCGGTGGTAGCGTCGCCCCCGCATTGAGACAGTACCAACGAATGCCGAGCAGCAGAGCGCCAGCCAACCTCACGAATAGTTCGGCTAGCCGCCCAAACTTTCTCATCCTCACTACCGATCAGCACAATCCCACGTGCCTAGGCTACGCCGGCCATCCGTTGGTTCGGACGCCCAACATCGATGCTCTGGCGGCACGCGGTACGGTTTTTGACCGCGCCTATGTGTCGAATCCACTCTGCACGCCGTCGCGGGCAACGCTGTTTACAGGGCTCACGACGCGCGGACATCGTGTGCGCAACAATGGCATTCCACTCAGTTACGACGTGCCCACCATGCCAGAAGCGTTACGTCAGGCCGGCTACCGGACGCACTATGCCGGCAAACCCCACTTGCGCACGAGCCTCACCCCACTGGGGCTGCCATTGGATCAAGTGGACCCAGCCGAGTTTCCTGAGGCGCGAGAATTGTGGCGGACCGGGCGCGTCAAGATGCTGCCAACACCCTACTATGGATTTGAAGAAGTCAAATTCGTAAACGGGCACGCGCATGGTTCATGGGGGGAATACGTCAACTGGCTCGATCGCGAGCACCCGGACCAAGCCCGCCTCTTCCACAATCGCGTCCCGCTTGAGCCGCCCAGTCCTGCCGTGGACTTCTACACAGCTTCATATAAGTGGGCGCTGCCCTCTGAGCTGCACCCAATGACGTGGACGTGCGCCCGCACTATCGAATACCTCAATCGCTATGGACGAGAAAAACGGGAAGCGGAAGGGCGCGGCGACCAAAGCAGACCGTTCATGCTTTGGTGCTCGATCGCTGATCCCCATGTACCGCTCGCTCCGCCTGCTCCCTATTGCTACAGGTATGATCCCGATGAAGTCCCACCGCCGCAACGGCGCGACGGCGAATTCGATGACCTTCCGCCTCACATCGGCCGCATCTACGTGAGACCTACCAAAGGATGCGATATCGACCCCCACCGCGCTGAATGCGCAGCCCACTACTACGGTCTCATTGAGATGATTGACGACAACTTGGGCGTCGTTCTCAAGACGCTGCGAGAGAATGGATTGGAGCAAGACACGGTTGTCGTGTTCACTGCGGACCATGGTGAGGCACTGGGCGATCACGGCATGTGGGGCAAGGGGCCCTACCACTACGATGGCGTCATTCGCGTCCCCCTAATCGTAAGTTGGCCTGGGCGTTTTGGCGCCGACACAAGATTCGACGGAGTCGTAAGCCTCCTCGACTTTGCTCCGACCATTCTCGACATTGCCGGCGTACCAATCCCAGAGGGTAGTAGGCCACCGCGCGCGGTGGGATCAGCGGAGTTGCCCCCTTGGCCCGGACACAGTCTCTTGCCAATTTTGGCAGATGGAGCGGAGCGCTCTTCCGGCCTGGCCCTCGTAGAGGACGACCAAGACGACCTCGGTTTTCGACTCCGCACGCTCGTGACCCGGCGCTACCGTCTGACGGCATATTCCGGACAGGAATACGGTGAGTTATTTGATTTGCAGGAGGATCCCGACGAAGTTTGCAATCTCTGGAATAACCCGCACCACAAAGACCTGCGGGACGAACTGCGCATCGCCCTCCTCGATAAGGTCATTTCTACAGATCATGCACTTCCTCGTCGCATGGGTACTTCGTAGCGGGCTTCCGTTACCTTTAGGCCCCAAGACCCACCTCATTGCTCTGGACCATCTTTCAACTCGTGTGGCAGAGACCTCGACAGCAGCGAAAGTTAGTGTCATAGCGCCTGCCTTTCATTAAATGGGGGCTTTTCGCACGGGGCTATTGCGCTCCGAAGACTATCCTCTTCCGCCCCGTACCTTGCATAGAATGCGTCGACCGCTTTTCACTATGTCTGCCACCAGAAGTTGCTGCGGGTAAACGCCCGCGAGCGCCTGTGCGCTAGGTCACACTCCCTCAAGGACGATTGCGTTCGGCGGACGCCAGTCACATTGCCCGGCAGACCAGGTCAACCAACTGTTAGAATCGCAGTGAGACCCTAATTACGAATTTGCCCGATACCAGCAGATTCCAACCACATTGGCTGCGGGCTCGGTTGACACAGGTATGTGCGAGTGGTAAACTCTATCTTTGCGTGTAAAGTAGATTTGGAACTCGGGAATTGGTAGGTTCGAACAGTGCCAACAACCAATCAGCTTGTGCGGCGGGGGCGGAAGTCCAAGACGATTAAAGGCAAGTCTCCTGACTTGCACTGGAACTTTAACGCCCTAAAGAATCGCTCTGTTCGCACAGAGGGATCGCCGCAGAAGCGCGGTGTTTGCATTTCGGTGCGCACGCTTACGCCAAGAAAGCCGAATTCGGCTCTGCGGAAGGTAGCGCGTGTGCGGCTGACGAACGGCAGAGAGGTTACGGCATACATTCCCGGTGAGGGCCATAATCTGCAGGAGCACTCTGTGGTCCTTATCCGTGGCGGTCGTGTCAAAGACGTGCCCGGCGTTCGTTACCATATAGTACGGGGTACCTTGGACGCCGAGGGTGTGTATACGCATGCAGGCGCGCCGCAGGATCGATCTAAAAGCCGATCCAAGTATGGGACCAGACGCTCACGACCGGTAACCGGTGTGGTAGCTTCCTAAGGAAGAGCCCGTACCGTTTAGCGGCGCAATGAATAGATATTGGTAAGTTTTCGCAGCAGTTGTTGGCCTCGACATCGAAGCTGACAACGCTGCTGTGCGTAAGGGGCAATTGAGAAATGCCACGGCGAGAAAGAGTGGTAAAGCGGAAAATTCCGCCAGATCCGAAGTATCGCAGCGTCACGTTGCAACAGTTCATAAATAAGCTGATGCTCGATGGCAAGAAGAGCACGACGGAGCGATTCGTCTATCGTGCGTTCGATATTATTGAATCCCGTACCGGACGGTCCGGTCTGGATATTTTCGATATAGCGGTTCGCAACGTTACGCCTCTCCTCGAAGTGCGGCCCCGCCGCGTTGGCGGTGCCACCTACCAAGTGCCGATGGAGATTCCCAGTGGGCGGCGCTTGTCCCTGGCGCTGCGCTGGCTTGTTCGCTACTCCCGTGAGCGGCGCGGCCCGAGCATGGCGATAAAGCTCGCAGAGGAACTCATCGACGCTGCGGACGGCCAAGGCGCCTCCATTCGGCGGCGCGACGAGACGCACCGCATGGCAGAAGCAAACAAGGCATTCTCGCACTACCGCTGGTAGGGACGCAGCAAAGAGCGATTTTTGGAATAGAGTTTTACAAGACATAGACGCAATCGAGGCACCAAGAAACTAGCGCATGGAACGTCAATTCCCGATAGAGAAATACCGAAATATTGGCATTATCGCCCATATTGACGCCGGCAAGACCACCACAACCGAACGGGTGCTCTTCTATTCCGGCCGCATTCACCGCATGGGCGAAGTGCATGAAGGCACCACGGCTATGGACTTTATGGTCCAGGAGCGCGAGCGGGGCATTACTATTACGGCGGCCGCCACGACCTCGATGTGGCGTGATCACCGCATCAACATCATTGACACCCCGGGTCACGTGGATTTCACTGCCGAGGTCGAACGCTCGTTGCGCGTACTTGATGGCGGTGTGGTGGTTTTCGATGCAGTTTCCGGTGTGGAGGCGCAGTCTGAGACGGTGTGGCGCCAGGCGGACCGCTACCGCGTGCCGCGTATCTGCTTCGTGAACAAGATGGACCGCATCGGCGCCGACTTTTGGAACTGCGTCGAGATGATTCGCGATCGCTTACAGGCGCAGCCGGTTCCGATACAGATACCCATCGGCGCTGAAGACTCGTACATCGGTATGATTGATCTTTTCTCCATGCAAGCCGTCACGTTCACTGACGAACTCGGCGCGAAGCCGACAATTACGGAAATACCGGAAGAGTTGCAGGCCGAGGCCGAGAAGCGCCGCCACGAAATGGTGGAGGCAATTGCCGAGCATGACGAAGGCCTGCTCCTGAAGTATCTCAATGACGAAGAAATCTCGGTGGAAGAACTCAAGGCAGCTCTCCGCCGATCAACCTGCCGTGTTGCGCTCGTGCCGGTCCTGTGCGGCGCCGCGCTCCGCAACAAGGGCGTGCAACCGCTCCTTGACGCGGTAGTAGATTTCCTGCCATCGCCCACTGAAGTACCGGCGATTACGGGCATTGTGCCGGTGTCGGGCTTGGAGGAGTTGCGACCGTCCACGGACGACACTCCCTTTGCCGCGCTCGCATTCAAAGTTGTCACGGATCCATTCAGCGGCCGGTTGGTGTATTTGCGCGTCTATTCAGGAACGGCAGACGCCGGCATGCAGTTGTTGAACGCGAGTCGCAACCGGCGTGAACGTCTCGGACGCATTCTCTTTATGCATGCGGACAAGCGCGAGGAAGTTTCCAGTATCTTTGCCGGAGAAATCGTGGCCGCAGTCGGCCTTAAGGATACGGTTACAGGGGATACACTTAGCGATATCAACCATCCCATAGCGTTAGAGTCTATTAGTTTCCCGGATCCCGTACTGCACATGGCCATTGAACCCAGTAGCCGCATGGAAGAAGACAGGCTGTCCACAGCGTTGCGTCGCTTGTCTGAAGAGGATCCGACGTTTCGCGCCAGCCAGGACCTGCAAACCGGTGAGACCATCATTGGCGGCATGGGCGAACTGCACCTAGAGGTGATCGCCGACCGACTGTTGCGAGAATTCAACGTAGAAGCATCCCTCGGCGCTCCCCAAGTCGCTTACAAGGAGACCATCCAACGCTCGGTCGAGCAGGAAGGCCGGTTCATTCGACAAACCGGCGGTAGGGGACAATACGGCCACGTATGGCTGCGAATCGAACCGCTGGAAAGCGGGGGCGGGATCCAAATCGAAAACAAGCTGATAGGCGGCTCCATTCCGAAAGAATATGTCTCAGCAGTGCAGGCAGGAATTAGGGACAGTTTTCTCGCCGGGCCGCTTGGTTATCCAGTTGTAGACGTGCAGGTTACTATATTTGATGGGTCGTATCACCCAGTCGATTCATCTGAACTGGCGTTCCACAACGCGGCAGTGATTGCCATGCGCGACGGCCTCACCAAGGCGAGTCCTGTGACGCTGGAACCGATCATGCAGGTTGAGGTGATGATCCCCGAGGAATTCCTCGGTGAGATTTCTGGGGCACTTAATGCCCGGCGCGGGAGTATTGACGAAATTCAAACACGACTTGGCACTAAGGTCATTCAGGCTAAGGTACCATTGGCTACGATGTTCGGTTACGTAAATACTTTGCGCTCTAATACGCAGGGCCGGGGTACATATTCGATGCAGTTCTCCCACTACCAAGAGGTAGCTCAGAGCGCGCGGGAGATGGTAGCAAGAGTTGGCAGAAGTTAGCACTCTGTCTGGATTACAGATAAGGAGAGAGCGAAACGATGGCGAAGGAGCGATTTGAACGAACCAAGCCGCACGTGAATATTGGCACGATTGGGCATATCGATCATGGCAAGACCACCCTCACCGCTGCGATCACCAAGGTGCTCGCCCTCCAGGGCGGCGCCGACTTTGCACCTTTCGATAGCATCGATAACGCTCCCGAAGAACGCGAGCGCGGTATCACGATCGCCATCGCTCACGTCGAGTATCAGACCGACAACCGCCATTACGCCCACGTCGACTGCCCGGGCCACGCCGACTACATCAAGAACATGATCACCGGCGCTGCCCAGATGGACGGCGCCATCCTCGTCGTCTCCGCTCCCGACGGCCCCATGCCCCAGACCCGCGAGCACGTCCTCTTGGCGCGCCAGGTCGAGGTACCGGCTATGGTCGTCTATCTCAATAAGTGCGATATGCTCGACGATGAGGAACTCCTCGAACTCGTCGAACTGGAAGTCCGCGAGCTCCTCGAAAAGTATGAATTCCCCGGCGACGATATCCCCGTCATCCGCGGCAGCGCCCTCCAGGCTTTGGAGAGCGACAGCGACGACGCCAGCGATGACGCCTACGCTTCCATCCTCGAACTCATGGAAGCCGTCGACGAATATATCCCCACGCCTACCCGCGCCATCGACCAGCCCTTCCTCATGCCTATCGAAGACGTCTTCAACATCAAGGGCCGCGGTACCGTCGTCACCGGCCGCATCGAGCGCGGCCAGGTCAAAACCGGCGAGGAAATCGAAATCGTCGGCATCCAGCGCGATACCCAGACCTGCGTCGTCACCGGCGTCGAAATGTTCCGCAAGATCCTGGACTCCGGCGAGGCCGGCGATAACGTCGGCTGCCTCCTGCGCGGTATCGAAAAAGATAACGTCGAACGCGGCCAGGTCCTCGCCGCGCCCAAGTCCATTACGCCTCATACCCGCTTCGAAGCCGAGGTCTACGTCCTCGGCCGCGATGAGGGCGGCAGACATACACCCTTCTTCCCTGGCTACCGCCCCCAGTTCTACGTCCGCACTACCGACGTCACCGGCGCGATCGCCCTCCCCGAAGGCGTGGAAATGGTCATGCCCGGCGATAACATCACTATGACTATCCACCTCATCAACCCCGTCGCCCTCGAAGAAGGCGTCCGCTTCGCTATCCGCGAAGGCGGCCGTACCGTCGGCGCCGGCGTCGTTACTAAAATCTTGGAGTAGTTATGGCGCAGCAGACCATCCGCATTCGTCTCAAGGCATTCGACCACCGGGTCCTTGATCAATCGGCGGGCCAGATCGTGAGCGCGGCTCAAGGAACCGGAGCGCGCATTGCGGGACCGATTCCGCTTCCCACCGAGATCAATAAGTACACGGTGATACGCTCTGCATTCATCGACAAGGACTCGCGTGAGCAGTTTGAAGTGCGCACCCATAAGCGCCTTATCGATGTCCTCGAGCCAAATGCAAAGACGATGGATGCACTCCTGCGCTTGGAGTTGCCCGCTGGCGTAGACATTGAAATGAAATCGATGTAAAGGTGTCCGCAGCATGTCAGTCGGCCTAATCGGCAAGAAAATTGGAATGACGCAAGTCTTCGACAACGAAGGCGCGGCTGTACCGGTGACGGTAGTACAGGCCGGCCCGTGCATGGTCGTGCAAGTCAAGGCCGTTGCGGGTCCGGATGGCTATGACGCGGTGCAGCTTGGGTTTGGCGAGAGGCAGAAGAACATAAGAGTCCCTCAACGTGGGCATATTGGCAAGCACCTGGGAGATGATGCTGCGATTCCGCGCGATCTTCGCGAGTTTCGCGTAGCAGCTTCGAGCGAATACGAAGCCGGCCAGACACTCGACGTAGACCTCTTTGCCGTGGGTCAGACCGTGGATGTGAGCGGGATTTCAAAGGGTAAAGGGTTCGCCGGTGTCATGCGCCGGCACAACTTCAGCGGTCAGCAGAAGACACACGGTCAGTCAGACCGTTGGCGCGCGCCGGGCGCGGTCGGCATGGGCACAACTCCGGGTCGCGTATGGAAAGGCCAAAAGATGGCCGGCAGGATGGGGCAGGACCGTGTGACGATTCAGAACTTGAAGATCGTGGATATTGTGACTGAGCAGGGCATTTTACTGATAAAAGGAGCGATACCCGGTGGACCGGGTACCCTCGTAACGGTCAGCCCGGCGGTAAAGTCACCTGGGACTTCCAGCGCTAGTGAGTAAGACGTGATGGATATGAATATGGTCGATACACAAGGAAATTCCGCTGGGAACACAGTGCTCCCGGAAGACATTTTCGGGATTGAGCCGCACATGGACTTAATTCATCAAGCGGTAGTCCGTGACGAGGCGGGCCTGCGTCTTGGCACCGCCAGCACAAAGACACGCAGCGAAGTGCGTGGCGGCGGACGCAAACCATGGCGTCAAAAACATACTGGCCGCGCTCGCCACGGCAGCCGACGCTCGCCAATTTGGCGCACCGGCGGTGTGACATTTGGGCCCCGCCCGCGAGACTACCACCTAGCGATGCCGCGTAAGATGTGGCGTAAGGCAATGGTCTCGGCTTTGTCGGCAAAGGCTCAGTCCAGCCGCGTAGTGATCACTTCCGGTTTTCCAAATGAGCGAATTAGCACCAAAGAGCAAGTGTCCTTCTTGAATTCGGTTGGTGTTTCGACGAGTGCGCTCTACGTAACCGAGTCGCCAACACCTGAACTGCTGCTCTCAATTCGCAATCTGCCCGACGTTGCCGTCTCCAAGCCGAGCTCGCTGAGTGTCCGAGACGTGGTCGTCTATGAGCATCTCATTTTCGATACCGACGCTGTCGCCACTTGCCAAAGTCTCTGGGGGCAGTCATGAAGACAGCGCAGGAGATTCTCATCAGACCGCTCATTACCGAAAAGGGCACTCTGCTTTCGGACCAAAATAAGTACCTCTTTGCCGTGGCGCTCGATGCAACCAAAATCGATGTGCGGCGCGCAGTCGAACAGACATTCGACGTTACGGTTCTTTCTGTAAATGTCGTCAATATGCCCGGCAAAGAGAAGCGATTTGGCAGGCACCGCTACCGGAAATCACGGTGGCGCAAGGCGATTGTAACGTTGCAGGCCGGTCAAACCATTGACCTATTCAGCGGCGTATAGGGAAGGAATAGCCAATGCCAGTAAAAACCTATAAGCCCACTTCCCCCGGCCGGCGCGGTATGAGTACCGTTTCAACCGACGACATTACGAAGACAAAGCCGGAGCGGCGGCTAACCAAGGGCAAGAAGCAAAAAGCCGGCCGTAACGTCAGTGGGAAACTCACAGTTCGTCACCGCGGCGGCGGACACAAACGGCGCTATAGAACGATAGACTTCAAACGTGATAAGATAGGGATTCCGGGCACTGTAAAGGCAATTGAATACGATCCGAATCGAAGTGCTCGGATTGCACTGATTGCGTATAAGGATGGAGAGAAACGGTACATCCTTGCCGCAGCGAGGTTGAATGTAGGCGATGTTGTGCTAGCGGGCCCAGATGCGCCAATTCGGCCTGGTAATTGCCTGCCGTTGGGCAGCATCCCTGCCGGCACAGCGATCCACAATGTGGAGTTGCAGGTGGGGCGCGGCGGGCAACTCGCTCGCAGCGCGGGATCGTCCGTGCAGCTCATGACGAAAGAGAGTGAGTTCGCCGTCATCAGGTTGCCGTCCGGAGAGATCCGGCGTGTGCACCTGGGATGCATGGCCACCGTCGGCCAGGCGAGCAATGTCGATCACAGCGGCACCGACACCGGAAAAGCGGGTCGAGCCAGATGGCGGGGGCAGCGGCCCACGGTGCGTGGCTCAGCCATGAACCCACGGGACCATCCGCATGGCGGCGGCGAGGGCAAAGCGCCCATCGGCATGCCGGGGCCAAAAACGCCTTGGGGCAAGCCCGCCCTTGG
Source organism: Chloroflexota bacterium (assembly GCA_965207135.1). Classification (GTDB taxonomy): domain Bacteria; phylum Chloroflexota; class UBA11872; order VXOZ01; family VXOZ01; genus VXOZ01. The sequence goes on from OZ242272.1 coordinate 1,942,852, forward strand.
TTTGCGCACGCGCAAGCGAAAGCCATCGGACAAGTTTATCTTACGACGCAGGTATGCGCGCTAGGGAGAGTTTCAACGTATGTCGCGGTCACTAAAAAAAGGGCCATTCGTAGACCAGAAGCTGCTGAAACGCATTCAAGATATGAATGACACCGGGCAGAAACGTGTATTGCGAACCTGGTCGCGTGCCTCCACCATATTTCCGGATATGGTAGGGCATACCATTGCCGTGCACGATGGCAGGCGCCATGTGCCGGTATACGTCACTGAGAATATGGTCGGACACAAGTTGGGTGAATTTGCGCCAACGCGGCAATTTCGCGGACATTCGCGTGAAGATCGCGCCACCCAAGTACGCTAGAAATTGAGGGCAGCCGGCATGCAAGTACAAGCCACAGCAAAGTTTCTGCGTGTTTCACCGCGCAAGGCTCGCCGTGTCGCGGCAACAGTGACTGGCAGATCGGCTGGAGAAGCACTGGCAATACTTCGCTTCTTGCCAAGTCCGACGGCGCGTACGCTCGCTAAGGTGGTGCGCTCCGCAATGGCAAACGCGGAGAACACCTACAACCTGGATCCCGCTGAGTTGACGGTAAGGAATGTGCTCGTGAATAGAGGTCCCGCGTTCAAACGCATAGATCCGAAATCGCGCGGTCAATGGGGTTTGCGCAAGAAGCCAACCAGCCATGTAACCGTAATTGTCGAAGACGGCGTAATCGTTGGTAACGAGGAGAACCTGAGCAGTGGGGCGTAAAGTTCACCCGATCGGCTTCCGCTTAGGCTTCAATCGAACGTGGAGCAGCCGGTGGTATGCCGGCAAAGAGTACGCGACGCTCGTTGAAGAGGATAGCAAGATTCGCAAGATGGTCCTTGCGCAGTTCGAACATGCTCGTACTGGGCCTACCTTCGGCAGGCGCTCGAACATGGGCGCCGGTATCTCCCGGGTCGACATTGAACGCGCCGGCACGACCATAAAGGTGGACATTCATACGGCCCGTCCCGGAATTGTCATTGGCCGCGGCGGTGCAGCGCAGGCGCAGTTGCGTAAAGATTTGCGCGATCTCACCGGCAAGAACGTGCGCACCAACATTATCGAGATCAAGCAGCCGGAAATAAATGCCTTCCTGGTCTCCCAGGCAGTCGCCGAACAGTTGGAGCGCCGTGTATCCCCGCGCAGAGCCATTAAGATGGCAGCGGACCGTGTTGTGCGCTCAGGCGCAATTGGCATAAAGCTCATGGTAGGCGGACGTCTCGGCGGGGCGGAAATGTCGCGGAGTGAAAAGGAAATCCGAGGTACGGTGCCGCTGCAAACACTGCGGGCGAATATCGACTATGGCTTTACGCAAGCAAAGACGACCTACGGGGTTTTGGGCGTAAAGGTGTGGATCTATACGGGCGAGGTAACCCCAGAAGAATTCTATGCACGGCAAGAAGCCGCAACCCCGGACGATGCACCGGCGCCGCCGCCGCGACGCCGACGCCGCCGCCCACGGCGCGTTTCGGAACGCGCCTCAGAAGGAAGTCGTGGTCGTAGTAGTGGTCAACAGTCTGCCCCAGGCAGTGGGGCCGCAAGTACCGGTTCGGCAAGCGAGTAAGTTCACCCATGTTGATGCCAAGACGCACAAAGCACCGCAAGATGCATCGGGGCCATCGCCGCGGCAAAGCCTATCGCGGTTCTACCATCGCCTTTGGAGACTTCGCACTCCAGGCGCTTGAAGGTGGATGGGTGGACAACCGGCAGATCGAGGCAGCGCGACGTGCGGTCACCCACCACATTCGCCGTGGCGGTCAAATGTGGATACGCGTGTTCCCGGACAAAGGCTTGAGTAAGAAACCGGTCGAGGTACGGATGGGCGGGGGCAAAGGCCCCCCGGAAGAGTGGGTAGCCATCGTTAAGCCCGGTCGAATACTATTCGAACTCACCGGCGTTCCGGAAGAGATTGCACAGGAAGCAATGTTGCGTGCCAGTCACAAGCTGTCGGTGAAAACACGGTTCATTTCACGGGAAACGCCGGAAATCGTCTAGAGACCTAGCATCAGGAATATTGGCAATGACCAAACCAGCGGAATTGCGCGGGCAAAGCACGGAAGACTTGCAGGAGCGGCTGAGTGAGGCGGAGTCGGAACTCTTCAGTCTGCGCTCGCAGCAGGCAACAGTACAAATGGAGAATCCCGCCCGATTCGGCATTCTCTACAGTGAGATTGCGCGCATCAAGACTATTCTGCATGAAAGAGCGCTCGGCATCAGCAGCTAAGCGAGAACAGAGAATTATCTAATGACAGAAGCAGTGAAAGCAACCGGCCGCCGAAAACAGAGAAAAGGGACCGTTGTCAGCGACAAAATGGATAAGTCTGTCGTTGTGGCCGTGATGCGCGTACGCAGGCACCCGTTGTACAAGAAGACAGTCCGCAGCACCAAGAAGTACCTTGCGCACAGTCCGCAAAACGATGTAAACATTGGTGACCGTGTGCTCATAGAAGAAACTCGACCCATTTCCAAGCAGAAACACTGGCGGGTAGTGGAAGTGCTGGAACGGGGTGAGCAAGTACCACAAGTGTCCTCAACACTGATAGAGGCACCCTTAGAGGCTGCCGAATGATCCGAGAAACAACTCGACTAAAAGTTGCAGACAATTCCGGTGCGCGTGAAATCATGTGCATTCGTGTGTTGGGAGGGTCGCACCCCAAGTACGGCGGTATCGGCAGCGTCATAGTTGCCTCCGTGAAGGAAGCGGTACCCCTGAGCCAAGTGCGCGAAGGCGAGGTTGTAAGAGCCCTCATCGTACGCACGGCCAAAGAGTATCGACGGACGGATGGTTCGAGCATACGCTTCGACGATAACGCTGCCGTACTCTTGGGTCCGCAGAATATGCCCCGGGGTACGCGGATTTTTGGACCCGTTGCCAGAGAGCTGCGTGAGTTGGGCTTTATGCGCATTATCTCCCAAGCGCCGGAGGTACTCTAAGCTATGCAGCGCGTTCATTCAGGCGATCAGATAGAAGTAACTACCGGCAAGGACCGTGGGAAACGCGGTCGTGTATTGCGCGTAATAAGTGCCGATCATAAGGTAGTCGTAGACGGTATCAATATCGTCAAACGGCACCAGCGGCCGATGCCGCCCCTCCAACCTGGAGGCATCATCGAGATGCCGGCGCCGCTGGCGGAGTCAAATGTAAAGATTGTGTGTCCGCATTGTGATCAGGCAAACCGCGTTGGCTATCGAATTCTGGACGATGGCAGCAAGGGACGCGTGTGTAAGGGTTGCGAAGAAATCATCGGCCAAGAGTAAGGATATTTGATGTCGGCAAAGTCCCACATGCAGCAACTCTATGAGGATGAAGTGCTGCCTGCCATGGTCAAGGAATTTGGCTACACAAGCGTTATGCAAGCGCCAAAGATTACCAAAGTCGTAATCAATATCGGTCTTGGCGAAGCGCTACTGGACGCCCGTGCGCTCGATAATGCCGTTGGTGACCTCACAGTCATCTCAGGGCAGAAGCCGATTGTGACGCGATCGAAGAAGAGCGTCGCCAACTTCAAGCTCCGGGAAGACCAGGCCATCGGCGCGAAAGTAACGCTGCGCCGCACTCGCATGTACTACTTTCTTGAAAAGCTCTTCAACGTTGTCTTTCCACGCATCCGCGACTTTCGCGGTATTTCACCAAATTCCTTCGATGGACGGGGCAATTACTCCGTTGGGTTGCGCGAGCAGCTCGTGTTTCCTGAAATTGACTACGACAAGGTGGATCGCGTCCGCGGGCTTGAGGTAACCATCGTTACCTCGGCGCAGACCGACGAAGAAGCACGCTTCCTGCTTAGGGCGCTCGGTATGCCGCTGGCCCAGGAAGCCTCACAGTTAGCAAGCTAGGAGACGCAATTCCGTGGCAAAGCAGTCCAAGATTGCCAAGTGGCGAAAACAGCGAACCTTACTGGAACAAGGCCGCATGAAGCATCCGGTGCAGTTTCGCAACCGCTGCTACCAGTGCGGCCGTCCCCGCGCGTACATGCGCAAATTCGGGCTCTGTCGCATCTGTTTCCGCGGGGCTGCCTTGCAAGGCTTGCTGCCTGGTGTCACGAAGTCTAGCTGGTAATACACAGGCGAAAGAAATCTGACCATGACCATGACCGATCCTATTGCCGATATGTTGACGCGGATCCGCAACGCCACCCAAGCGCGCCATACGCACGTGACCATACCGGCCTCAAAAGTGAAGACTGCAATCCTCTCGATTCTTGAGAAGGAAGGGTACGTCGGTGGTGTTGAGGTCGTAGAACAGCAGAAGCCACAAGCAATGCTGAAAGTAAGTCTTAAGTACACGGATGAGCGATCCCCAGTGCTGCTTGGATTGCGACGCGTGAGCAAGCCCGGATTGCGGGTCTACGCGGGCAAGGATGAAATCCCTCGCGTTATGGGGGGCATTGGTACCGTCATTCTCTCAACTTCAACCGGGGTCATGACCGGCCGCGAGGCCTGGCAGCGCAAGATTGGCGGAGAAGTTCTCTGTTACGTTTGGTAAGGTAAGTCCCATGTCTCGAGTTGGAATACAGCCGATCCCAATCCCAAGTGGCGTCGCCGTGAACGTTCGGAGTGCCGCCGTTCATGTAAAGGGGCCACGAGGCGAGCTTGAAATTGAAGCACCGCCGTCCATCAGTGTGTCGGTGCAGGATGGCGCCGTACACGTGCATCGTTCCGCAGAGAGCAGGGAGGCTCGTGCGTTGCACGGCCTTACCCGCGCGTTGGTGGCCAATATGGTGGAGGGTGTCACGCAAGGATACCGCAAGACCCTTGAGCTGCATGGCACCGGCTACCGGGCGCAGTTCACCGGCAATAAGCTCGTGATGCAGCTCGGACATTCGCATCCCGTTGAGTTTGCGCCGCCGAAAGACATTCAAATCGAGGTGGAGAATCCCACCACAATTCACATAGCGGGCATAGACAAACGTCTCGTCGGCCAAGTAGCAGCGGATATTCGTGCTGCCCGTCCGGTAGAGGTTTACCTTGGTAAGGGAATCCGCTATCGAGGCGAGTATGTGCGGCGGAAGGCCGGCAAAGCCGGCAAGGTGGGGGCAGGCCTTTAGACGACGGCGCAAGTAGTCATTTGGGTTCGCTCGAGAACGACAGATTTAGGCATGAATAGGTTTGTAACATGCGGTTGATGCCAGGAAGAAAATCGCTAAGCCCGCGGGCAAGACGCCAACGCCGGGTACGCGCCAAAATAAGCGGTCTGGCCGAACGGCCGCGACTGAATGTGTTTCGGAGTAACCAGCACATCTATGCCCAAGTGATCGATGACTCTACCCATCAAACACTTGCCGCGGCGTCAACCTTGGATCCAGCAGTGCGAGAGCATCTCGATGAGAAGCACGCAAAGCAGGCGCAAGCCACAGTTGTCGGCCGGGTAGTGGCCGAACGTGCGCGAGAAAAGGGCATTGAAACCGTGGTCTTCGATCGCGGAGGCTACCAGTACCACGGCCGCGTGCGCGCGCTCGCAGAAGCGGCCCGCGAGGCAGGATTGAAATTCTAGCTGAATGAGGCAATGAGTATTATGCCAGAACGCGGTTCTATCGATCCGGCAGTGTTGAATCTTGAAGAGCGCTTGGTCAACGTCAACCGAGTTGCAAAGGTGGTCCGGGGCGGGCGCACCTTCAGTTTCAATGCAGTGGTCGTGGTTGGCGATGGCGACGGTCACGTCGGCATCGGCATCGGCAAGGCTCGTGAAGTAGCAGAGGCAATTCGCAAGGGCGGCGAGAAGGCCCGCAAGGCCTTGGTGCGCGTGCCCTTGGCGGGAGCGACAATTCCCCATGACATTACTGCGAAATACGGCGCCGCGCAGGTGATGCTCAAGCCGGCAGCCCCAGGGACCGGCGTGATAGCGGGCGGGCCGGTGCGCGCGGTTGTAGAGTCGGCAGGTGTGCACGACATTCTCACGAAATCGTTGGGGTCAAACAACGCAATCAACGTGGTAAAGGCGACGATGACGGCGCTTGAGCGGCTGCAGAGTCCGGACCAGGCGTACTCCCGGCTCGGACGCAGGCGACCTGGCCGCAAGCCAACTGCTGCAGAGGCCACCGTCACCGCTGGCGTCGATGCGGCAACGGCACCGACCGAAGGCGAGGAAGCATAGAGTGGCGGCCAAACTGCGAATAACATTACGCAAGAGCACCATCGGTTTCTCCAAGGACCAGAAGCAGACTGTTACGGCGCTTGGTCTAAGAAAACGCGAACAAACAGTCGAACACGACGAAACACCGGCCGTGCGCGGAATGATTGAGAAAGTCTCGCATCTCGTACACGTCGAAGAAGTAGAATAGGACTGAACCCGCATGGAACGACATGCGCTAAGCGCGCCAGCAGGAGCCAACCGACGCCGCAAGCGTGTCGCCCGCGGCCACGGTGGCAGAGGCCATAAGACTGCCGGCCGCGGAACTAAGGGACAAAAGTCACGCGCAGGCGGCGGTGTGCCCGCTTGGTTTGAAGGTGGTCAGACGCCGTTCGTGCGACGTTTGCCACATCGTCGCGGTTTCAGTAATGCTCGTTTTCGCGTTGTGTTCCATCCCGTCAATGTCGGTGACCTCGCCAAGTCTTTCGAGGCAGGAGCCACGGTGGCTGCCGCCGACATTGTGGCAAAGGGTTTGGCCCGGTCAGCGCAGATCAAGATTCTTGGCGACGGCGAGATCGCCCATCCCCTCAACGTGCAGGCACCCAAATTCTCGCAAGCCGCACGCGCCAAGATTGAGGCGGCCGGCGGCTCTGTGACGGAAGGGTAGCGCCGCTTGGCTGTATCTACCCCTTCACAGAAAACGCCATCGCTAATACAAGCTGCCTATAACGCCTTTAGGCTCCCCGATATCCGGCGTAAGCTGCTATTTACGCTGGGACTGCTTACTGTTTTTCGGTTCGCCGCGCATATCCCCGTGCCAGGCGTGGATAGGCAAGCTCTGCGCGAGCTCTTCCAGCAACAACAGTTTCTCGGCCTCCTGGACATGTTTTCCGGCGGCGCCTTAGCCAACTTCTCCATTGTGGCAATGGGGGTGTACCCGTACATTACCGCCACAATCATCGTGCAGCTCATGACACCGGTCATACCGGCGCTGCAAGCAATGTCCCGCGAGGGCGGCGACAGCGCACGGGCCCGCATGAATCAATACATGCGCATAGGCACGGTGCCACTCGCCGTTCTATCTGCGTTCGGGCAAGCGACAATCTTCACGCAGATGGGAGTCATTCGCGGCTTCAATCTTTTCAGTAGCGCCACCTTTCTGAGCAGCCTCGCGCTGATCATTAGCATGACCGCCGGCACGATGTTCCTCGTTTGGCTCGGCGAACTCATCACAGAGAACGGAATCGGACAAGGAATTTCCCTTATCATCTTCGCTGGCATCGTCGCGCGGCTGCCCACCACAATTGGGCAGGCAGTGCTTGGCCAGACGGGTGGGACTGCCACGCTGAGTCTCTTCATCATTGGCGCCCTCGCCATCCTAATCGTTGTAGGCATCGTGGTTATGTACGAGGCCCAGCGACGAATTCCCGTCCACTATGCCAAACGCATGCACGGACGCCGCCAGTACGGCGGACAAACCACGCACATTCCACTTAAGATCAACTCTGCCGGCATGATTCCGCTGATCTTTGCCATATCATTCCTTATCTTTCCCAGCACGGTAGCGAGCTACTTTCAAGCAGCGGATGTCGGCTGGATTCGCAGCGTTGCCTCCTTCGTTATAAACGCATTCGATCCGCAAGGACCGCTCTATTGGTCCCTCTATTTCTTACTCGTTGTAGCGTTTACGTACTTCTACACCGCAATCATCTTCCAGCAGCAAAATATCCCGGAGGTTCTCCAGAAGAATGGCGGCTTTATACCGGGTATTCGACCCGGACGACCGACATCGCAATACCTCAATAGCGTCATTTTCCGCATAACTCTGGCGGGAGCTTTGTTCCTGGGTCTCATTGCGGTTTCGCCCTTTATTATCCAGGGCATTACAGGCGTTCAGGCGCTAATGCTCAGCAGTACGGGTATGCTCATCGTTGTCGGTGTCGTCCAAGACACTATGAAGAATCTTGAGGCTCAGTTACTCATGCGGCAGTACGAAGGGTTCTTGCGCTAGCACCAATGTTGAACCTCATCTTGCTTGGGCCCCCTGGGGCGGGCAAAGGCACGCAAGCGCTCGCAATTGCGGGCAGTCTCGGTTTACATCGACTTTCTACTGGTGATCTTCTGCGTCGCCACATCCAGAGAGAAACGCAACTGGGAGCGCAAGCCAGGGTCTATTACGACAAAGGCGAATACGTGCCCGACAGTCTCGTGGTCGCAATGGTGAGAGAAGAAATAACTTCGTTTCACCCGGAAAACGGAATGGTGCTTGATGGATTTCCAAGGACTGTAGCCCAAGCCGAAGCCTTGGAACGGATGTTGACGGAGATTGGGAAACGCATCGACGCTGTGATTGAGATTGACAGCGATACAGAAGAGATCGTAAGAAGGGCGGAAGGCCGTAGGATTTGCCCAGAGGGGCACACCTACCATATGGTCAAGAATCCCCCTCGTATTGGCGGACGCTGCGATGTGGACGGTCTGCCCCTTCAGCAGCGCGTAGACGACCAGCCTGAAACGGTGCGCAAGCGTATCACGGTCTATCATGAGCAGACGAAGCCGCTCCTGACGTATTACGCGGCGAAGGGCCTTATTCAGAGTGTTGACGGCACCCAGTCGATCGAGCAGGTGACAGAGAGCATACAGCACGTGTTGAGCAACGTGGGCGTGCGCTAAGTTCAGGAATTACGGTTGGATTACCCTCGTGCAAACGACCCAAGCGATACAACTCAAGACCCCCCGCCAGTTGCGTTACATGCGCCAGGCGGGTAAGATAGTAGCTGAAGTCCTTGCGCTCCTCGGCGAGCATGTGGTGCCTGGCGCGACAACGGCAGAGTTGGATGCACTGGCAGAAGCCGAGGTAAAGAAGCGCGGGGCTGTGCCGTCTTTCAAGGGGTATCACGGCTATCCGTGCACGATATGCGCATCGGTTAACGAGCAGATCGTCCACGGCATTCCGAATGGATACCAATTGAAAGATGGAGACATCTTGAGTGTTGACGTGGGTGCCGTCTATCAGGGATGGCACGGCGACGCAGCGAAGACGTTTGCGGTTGGCAGCGCAAGTGCGGAAGCTGACCGTGTGATGCGTGCCACGCAGGAAGCATTACGCCGTGGAATTGCGGCCGCTGTGCCGAATAACCACCTTGGTGACATTGGATATGCCATTCAGTCTTGGGTGGAGGCACAGGGGCTCGCCGTGATAAGGGACTTTGTCGGACATGGCATAGGCAAAGAATTGCATGAGGCCCCGCAGGTGCCGAACTTCGGTGAGGCCGGCGCGGGAGTGAAGCTACGACCCGGCATGACTATTGCAATTGAGCCAATGGTCTCAGCCGGTGATTGGCGTGTCAAAGTGCTTGACGACGGGTGGACCGCCGTGACTGCTGACGGTAGTCTTTCCGCCCATTACGAGCACTCAATTGTAATAACTAAGGATGGACCGGAAGTCCTCACCAAAGTAGCGTAGAGCGATAGCGCACGGAGATTGCGGTGCCGAAGAAGAAAGACACAATTGAGATTGAGGGCGTCGTGCAAGACGTCCTCCCGAACGCAGTCTTTCGTGTAGAACTGGATAACGGGCATGAGGTTACCGCACATTTGTCAGGCAAGTTGCGGCTTAACTTTATCCGGGTAGGCGCGGGCGATCGAGTTACCGTTGAGCTTTCACCCTACGATTTGACCCGTGGTAGGATCACGTGGCGAGGGAGGAGGTAAGCCCATGAAGGTGCAAGCTTCAGTGAGACGGCGCTGCGAACAGTGCAAAGTAGTCCGGCGCAAAAGGGTTGTGCGCATCATCTGCACGAACCCTCGCCATAAACAACGACAGGGCTAATAGGAATTCTGCAGGTTGAAGAGGGCTGGATGACGTTCACAGGAGGAACAGCATGGCACGAATAGTAGGGGTCGACATCCCGCGTGAAAAGCACGTCTGGGTCGGACTAACCTACATTTACGGCATTGGGCGTTCCACGTCTCACAAGATCTTGGAGAAGGCCCAAGTGGTGCCGGATACGAAGGTGCAAGACCTCACGGAAGATGAGGTGAATCGAATTCGCGAGGTTATTACCGCCAGTCACATAGTGGAAGGCGACCTCCGCCGCGAAGTGCAGCAGAACATAGGCCGGCTCATCGAGATTGGCTGCTATCGGGGTATGCGCCATCGCCGCGGCCTCCCTGCACACGGCCAGCGTACGCGCACCAATGCGCGCACACGCAAGGGACGTCCGAAGACTGTTGCCGGCCGCAAGCGGGCAGTGTTGAAGAAGTAGAGTATCGCTAGGGGTATAGGCAATGCCGGAAACACGCTCACGTCCACGAAGGCGCGAAAGACGTACCGTTGCCCGTGGGAAGGCGTTCATTCAGTCCACGTTCAACAATACGCTCATCACAATTACCGATATGAACGGAAATACGCTGTGCTGGGCGAGCTCCGGTTCGGCCGGCTTCAAGGGCTCCCGCAAGGGCACGCCCTATGCCGCACAGGTCGCAGCGGAGACAGTTGCACGCAAAGCAGCCGACTATGGCATGGGCCAGGTGGAGGTCTCTGTCAAAGGACCGGGCTCGGGGCGTGAATCTGCTGTTCGCTCGCTCCAAGCCGGTGGCTTGAATGTAGTGAGCATCACCGACGTAACGCCAATACCGCACAATGGCCCCCGCCCGCCACGACGGCGGCGCGTGTAGTTAGAAAGCGAGTTTCGAGGAAAGTCTATGGGACGATATGTTGGCCCCGTGTGTCGAATGTGCCGCCGGGAAGGGCAAAAGCTCTTTCTGAAAGGCGACAAGTGCTTCACACCAAAGTGCCCTATTGAAAAACGAAAGAATCCGCCGGGCATGCACGGTGGAAGTGGAATGCGGCGGCGATTGTCAGACTATGGAACGCGCCTCCGCGAGAAGCAAAAAGCACGACGCATGTATGGCATTTTCGAACGCCAGTTCCGGAAGTATTTTGCGCTGGCCACGTCGCGCCCCGGAGTTACGGGAGCTACGCTTCTCCAATTGCTCGAGAGTCGGCTCGACAATGTAGTCTATCGCCTCGGCTTTGCTTCGTCCCGGGCGGCAGCACGGCAGATTGTGCGCCACGGTCACTTTACGCTCAATGGCCGGAAGTGCGACATTCCCTCGGCACTTCTAACTGAAGGCGATGTGGTCTGCGTCAATTCAAATAGCAGAAACAACGAATACTTCAAGATCGCCGCTGAACGGCTGGATTCAGTGTCTTTGCCAAATTGGCTCACCATCGACCGGGAGAAATTCGAAGGCAAAGTGCTTTCTTTGCCGACACGTCAAGAGATTGATGCCGATCTCAACGAGCAATTGATCGTTGAGTATTACTCTCGTCGTTGAGTTGACCGTGCCCCTGATTGGGCATCGCCGTGTCTAGCCGTGTTTCGAAGTTTAATTAGCGTATCTGTGTATTGGGAGGTAATTCCCATTGGAATTGCAGGAAGTTCAACCAGAAGTAAGAGTTATTGAAAGTGAAGAGAAATACGGCCACTTCCGCATTGAGCCGCTAAAGCGAGGTTACGGTCACACGCTGGGAAACGCGATGCGGCGAGTACTCCTTTCATCGCTACCCGGTGCCGCTATTTCGTCTATTCGCATCACCGGCGTGCTCCATGAATTCGCCGATATACCCGGCGTAACTGAAGACGTTACACAAATTATCCTGAATATCAAACGCATTCGCCTGACCTGCACCGCTGAGAATCCAGTTGAGCTCTATCTCTCTGTGAATCGCGAAGGGATTGCGACCGCTGCGGATATTCAGTGCCCGCCGGAGGTGAGTGTCTTCAATCCGGATCAGCCAATTGCAACCTTGGATTCCGACAATGCAGAATTGGAAATGTATTTGACGGTGGAGCAAGGCATCGGTTTCACGCTCTCCGATACACAGGAAGACGCGCCCATCGGCGTGGTGCCCGTGGACGCGATTTTCACGCCAATTCGTCGTGTAGAGTACCGTGTGGAGCATGCCCGTGTCGGCCAGGTTACGGACTTGGATGCGCTCATTTTGCGCGTTTGGACCGACGGGACACTGACACCGGAAACTGCTTTGAGTCAGAGCGGGCAGATTCTGTGTGATTACTTTTCGCTCATACATAACTTCCATCCTCTTGCACAACGGATCGAGGTTGGAATCGCACGATCAGATCCCATTACTTCAACGCCGCTGGAATCTCTGCAACTGCAGAACCGCGCCTACAACGCTCTGCGGCGCGGCGGCATCAGCACTGTCGAGCAGTTGCTCGCACTGGATGAAGATAGCCTGCTGAAGATTCAGGGGTTGGGCTCAAAGACGCTGTCTGAGGTCAAAGAGAGACTGGCCCAGAGCGACCTCTTCCTGACGGAATCAAACGGTACGGGCAGCACTGAGGAAGTTGAGGAGGTGCCCGTGTGAGAAAGCGAGTGTATGTTCGAAGACTGAATCGCGATAAGGGTAAACGCGAGGCGTTGTGCCGCAACCTGCTCAGCACGCTTGTGCTCAATGGCGAAGTGCACACCACGTCAGCCCGTGCGAAGGAAGTGCGTTCACGTGTGGAGCGGCTCATCACACTGGCGAAACGCGGTGACTTACATGCCCGCAGGATTGCGCTCTCCCGCCTTCCTCATCAAGAGGCAGTGCACCATCTCTTCGATGAATTGGGACCACGCTACGCCGACAGGCCGGGAGGTTACACCCGTTCCCTAAGACTTGGCACTCGACGCGGCGATGGCGCGCCCATGATGATGGTCCAATTGGTAGAGTAGTTTATGGTTTTTCATTGGCGGAGTAGTTTCATTGAACCTGCCGTCATGTAGAATAGGCAGGCAGCGAACGAAGGGGAGTGTTACCAAGAATTCAAGATAGCGCACGCAATGCGGCTGCAGGCAACCGGAGATTCCGCTGCCTCGTGGCGTACGACGGCACACCATACAGTGGTTTTCAAGCCCAGGTTAGCCGGCCCACGGTTCAACAGGAACTGGAAAGAGCAATTGGGCGTATTACGCAGCAGTCGACACGCGTGGTTCCTGCAGGCCGGACGGACGCAGGTGTGCACGCAACCGGGCAAGTCATTCACTTTTCCTCCGGTTGGTCCCATGGCAGCGCCAATCTCGAAAGAGCCCTGAATGCGGTACTGCCGGATACGATTGCGGTTGCCGCTGTGGCGCAAGCGGAGCAGGACTTCCATGCGCGGTTTAGCGCAAAGAGCAGGCGTTATCGTTACGATATCTTGAACAGCGCAACTCGATCACCGCTACAGCACCGGTTTGCACTGCATCGCAGTCACTCGCTGGACGCTGCCGCGATACATGGAGCGCTGCAATACTTGGTCGGCAGTCACGACTTTCGTGCGTTCGCTGCAGGTGAAGAAACGACGGCGACCACGATACGGAATGTAGAGATGGCTTCGTGCCGCCGAAGTGGCGACATGGTGCGTATCGTAGTGGAGGCAAACGCATTCTTGCGTCATATGATGCGGCGGATCGTCGGCACAGTGCTGGAAATCGGTGAGGGTCGCAAACCGACAGAACATTTGGAAAGAGTCTTGAGGGCGAGAGACAAGGCGCTGGCAGGGCCAACTGCCCCAGCCAAAGGGCTTTTCTTAGTTCGGGTAACGTACCCCGAGAGGTTTGTCCTCACGCTGACACAAGAGGACCAAGAAGTATGAAAACAATGGCAACTTTCGTGACGAGACCGGTTGACGTCGAGCGTCAATGGTTCGTCGTAGATGCCACGGATCAAACGCTCGGGAGACTTGCAACCCGTATCGCAAGCGTGCTCCGTGGCAAGCACAAGCCGCAGTACGCGCCAAACATTGACACCGGCGACTATGTAGTGGTGGTCAATGCCGCCAAGGTTGCCGTAACCGGGCGTAAGCGCGAGCAGAAAGTGTACTACCGCCACTCAGGCTATCCCAGTGGCATACGCGCAGTGCTTCTCGAAGACCAATTGGAGCGGCGCCCGGCTCGCGTGATTGAGCATGCGGTTCGCGGGATGCTTCCCCATAATCGCTTGGGACGTGCGATGCTCAAGAAACTGAAAGTCTACGGCGGGCCGGACCATCCGCATCAGGCCCAACAGCCTGTGCCATTTCAAGAGAGCGTAACAGGAGCAAGTTCTGATGAGTAGTGATGGTAATGCCCCGTACTACGTAGCTGTAGGGCGGCGCAAGGAAGCCGTGGCCCGTATCCGTCTCTATGGCGGAGAGCGGGGCATCGTGGTAAACGGTCGACCCTTTGAAGAATACTTTCCCCGTATCCTACACCAGAATGTGATACAGGAGCCCCTGGACCTTATCGGCGAGAACTTTCGCGTATCGGCGAAGGTAGTTGGCGGCGGTATCAGCGGGCAAGCGGCAGCAATTCGCCATGGCGTTGCACGAGCCTTGGTCAACGCGAATGAGCAAAATCGCATGACCTTGCGCAAGGCCGGTTTCCTCACCCGCGATGCTCGCGTCAAGGAACGAAAGAAGTACGGGCTTAAGCGCGCGCGCAAGGCGCCCCAGTACACGAAACGTTAAGCCGTCTTCTCACCTGCGGTCCCGTCGCTCTCTTCCTGGCTGGGCCCTGCCAGTTCTGCCAAGAAGCGCTCTCTTTCCGGCAGGTCCTCCAAACTGGCGAGTCCGAAGTACTTTAGGAACTCAAAGGTAGTCCGGTATTCGATCGGTCGTCCAGGCGTGAGCCGTCTCTCACCGGCGGCGACCAGTTCGCGGTTGAGCAACACTGCCAACGTGTGATCGGAATTCACGCCGCGTACTCGCTCTATGTCGGCGCGCGTAGCCGGCTGGTAGTAAGCAATCACAGCCAGCGTTTCCAAAGCCGCACGCGATAGCCGCTCCTTACGGCTCACACCCAACAACGTGCGCACGTAGGGCGCTACCTCCGGGTGTGATACCAACAAATAAGCGCCAGCCTGCTCCTGCAGCAGGATGCCTTTCCCAAGCCACGCAGCCTTCAACTCTTCTAACGCGGCTGCGACGGATCGCACAGGCTCTCGCGTTATCTGCGCCAACTCCTGGATGGTGAGGGGTCGTTCGGAAACGAATAGAAGTCCCTCAAGCAAAGCGGTAAGGGGCAGAGGCATTCGCTCGCAATCCCTCTCATCGCACTTCCGTGACCGCATCGCGGACGTTGTTAGAATCTACCGCATCCCGCGCTATTGCGGTCTGCTCCGAATTCGTGGGTAGGATGAGAATGTCCGCATAAAGGCCGGTCTGACGCACATGTGCCTTCTTCGATCTCAGAAATTCAAGCACAGCCAAGAAAGCCACCACGATTTCTTCCAAAGATTGGACCGGCTCGATCAGTTCCCGGAATCCGGTTTGTCCTTGAAGCAGCAGGAGTGTGCCAATGCGGTCGAGGTAGGTCTCAATATGCACGGTCCGACGCGCCACCGCAGGAAGATCCTCTTCCCTCTCTTCCAGCACCGCCGCCAGCGCACTCACCAGGTCATCGGGGGCGTAATTCACCAGGTCCGGTTGGGGTAGGGCCACGGGCAACGGTGCAGGGGCCATGCGCTGGTACGCCACGTCACTCTCCTCCTGCCACGCCGCGACCGCAGTCATGAGTTGTTTGAACCGCTCGTAGCCCCGCAGTTGGTCTTCCAAGGACTCTTCCGTCTCGTCCAAGAAATCCTGCGGCTCGTGCAGCAAGGCTTGGGACTTTCCGTGCATGAGCTGGGCAGCTACCCGCAGAAATGCTGCCAGTAACGGTCCATCCTGTTTTTCCAAACCCCGAACGTATTCAAGAAACTGCTTAGTCACCGCCATCAAGGAGAGTTCGGTTATGTCTAGTTTCTGTTCTTGGATGAGGCGCAGCAAGGCATCGAGCGGTCCTTCAAAAACGTCGAGGCGGACAGCGGGCAAAGGGGCACTCATGTCACAGTCCTAAGAACAACCGTATGAGGAAATTGACTGGCGGGCCGAGTATCGCTTGGAAGATGCCAATCCTCAAGAACCACTGGTCCAGAAGAACGATCACTAGCAGCACGAACGGTCCCTGCAGCTCGAGCCAAGAAATGGAGGGTACAATATGGGGCGGCAAGATGCGCAGGAGAATGCGATAGCCATCCAGCGGGGGAATTGGGATTATATTGAAGATGGCCAAGGCGATGTTAATTTGCACTACGATGCCGAGCATAGTCACTATTGCAACAGTCGTGCTGTCAGTGGCTGTGTCGATTGAGGAGACATAGCCCCTAATCAACAATCCGACGACAGCGGCAGCTACAAGGTTGGCAGCGGGGCCCGCGGCTGCCACCATGGCGCCCCCCGAAATGGGGCCATTGCGCAGGTTGGCCGGATTGTACGGCACCGGCTTACCCCAACCAAAGCCGATAATGAATATCATGAGAGTGCCCAAAAGGTCGAGGTGGGAGAGGGGATTGAGCGTGAGCCTTCCCTGAGATCGCGCCGTGGGGTCGCCAAGCCTATTTGCCATCCAGGCGTGGCTGAATTCATGCACGGAGATTCCAACTATCAAGGCAAGCAGCAGGCCAAGGAAAACCGCCGGGTTACCAAGCTGGGAAAGCAAAAACGACCTCGCGTCAGGTGGGTTGAGGAGCGGACGGATAGTCCCACCCATCGTAGCACCGCATCCATGAAATGACAACCTAACTTGTCGTTACTACGTGCTTTTGCTACGATTAAGCAGGTCGCCTCGTTTCGGACCTTGGTTCTTGTTATGTATCGCTTGGCGAAATTGTGCGGGGGAGAAGCTGTTGCGCGCTAACGCTGCCCATGTTGATCCGGTAGAGATGTTTGCGGGAGTTCACCGCAAGACATTGGCCTACGGCGATAACGCCATGATCTGTCAGATCATCTTTGCGCCTGGCGGCGACGTGCCTATGCACCACCATCCTAATGAGCAAACGGGATACGTCCTGGAAGGCACACTTAAGCTCACGATTGGTGAGGAATTGCTTGTTCTAGAGCCGGGCGAGGCCTATGTGATCCCAGGCAATACACCGCATGCCGCGACCGCAGACGAGCCAACCAAAGTCTTGGACATTTTCTCACCGCCGCGCGAGGACTATAAGGATCAATAATCGCGTTGAAGGGTAGTGTAGACGTCTGCCACGTAGCTGCCTTTTCTGTGAGTGGCCGAGCAACCAAAGTGGGGGAGCGGGGCACCGCATTTCAGAACGGCCCAAGAGCTTGCCAAACGTAGGCTTTGGATCGCAAAAGCTTTATTGTGGATGCGTACTAGTAGCGATATTGAATACACGTAACCCTGTCATCTGTTGAGGAGGATGAGCACTTTGCTAAGAATACGTCTGGCCCGAATCGGCAAAAGAAAGCAGCCCCACTATCGGGTAGTTGTGGCTGACTCCACTAAGGCCCGCAATGGGCGCCATGTGGACATTTTGGGACACTACAATCCGCGAACCGAGCCATCTACCGTGAAGATCGATACGGAGCGGGCCCAGGAATGGCTGCAAAAGGGGGCGCAGCCTTCAGATCGAGTGCGCAAGCTACTGGCAATTGCCGGACTGGAGGCCTAGCCATGTATCAACAGCGATCAGGCAGACCGCGTGACGGCGGTCGGCGCGGTCCCCGGCAATGGGGCGGTGGCCGCGAGTACCGCGGTGATAGCGGCACGGTGCCAGCCTTGACGGGTCTCGTTGAATTCGTTGCCTATGGGCTTGTCCGCAATGTAGATGACGTGCAGGTGCGGGAGCTCGTTCGCTCTCAAGCAGTAGTCTACGAGCTGCGCGTGGCCGACGAGGACAAGGGTCGTGTCATCGGCAAGGACGGCCGTATTGCCCAAGCAATTCGGACGGTAATGCGCGCGGCGGCAGGTGAATCAAGCCGTCGTGTTGCCCTTGACATCATCTAACTCAGTCACCGTGAGTCCCGAAGATAGCGCAGCACAGAAGCGAGTGCAGTCCAACGCATTCGCAGGCTGGATTATTATTGGACGCGTGAGGGCGCCTCATGGCGTGCGGGGCGAACTGCGGGTAGACATCCTCACAGACTTTCCCGAGCGCTTCAATTCCATCAAGCGCGTCTACATTGGGGAGGAACACGCCGCTTTCGCGATGAAGGGTGTGCGCTTCACCCCAAAGGGTGCACTGCTTCGCCTGAATGGAGTCGAGACCCGCGAGTCCGCCGCAAGTCTGTCCCGTTCGTACATCGCTCTCCCCGAAGCAGAGATTCCCCCCTTGCCGGCGGGCAGCTTCCATCATCACCAGATCAAGGGGCTGGAGGTGCACACGACTGACGGCAGTTTTCTCGGTTGTGTCGCTGACATCCTCGTTACCGGCAGCAATGACGTCTACATCGTGCGCGGCGCTGAACCTAAAGAAATACTGCTGCCAGCTACTGCCGAGGTCGTGCAATCGATAGACCTGGAGAAACAACGCATTACTGTTCGGCTCATGCCAGGCTTGCTGCCTGAAAAGGAGAACCGGTAGGACCTGCGACCGCCGGCTGCGGGCCCACCCCTAATCCTTACTTCAATTCGCGAAGAGGATTTTGCGCAAGGCAAAGTCAGACGGCGGACTGTATTCTGCTAGTCGGAGAGCACCATGGTGCGCTTCCGTGCGGGGCCTCGCCGGCACGTTGCGGCCCCTGCAATCGTATTGCTGAAACTCTTCGTCATCCGGCCTGAAACTGCTCTTTGTAGCCCTGCGAACGCCTCGAAGGCAAGTGTGGACAGCAGGTCAGGCCATTCCGCGACACTGCCAAGAACATGGTGCGTGTAGATATTCTCACACTCTTTCCGGAGTACTTTCGAGGACCGCTTGAGCACGGCACGCTCAGACGCGCCGTGGCAGGCGGTCAGCTTACAGTTGCTGTGCACAACTTGCGCAACTGGGCAGAAGGAAAGCATAGAGTGACAGATGACTACACTTTTGGCGGTGGCACCGGCATGGTCATGAAGCCCGAGCCATTCTTTCGCGCTGTCGCGGACCTGCGCACGCCCGGAGCGCAAGTCATTCTCCTAAGCCCTTCAGGAAGTCAGTTCACGCAACGGCGGGCCGTTGCGTTTGCGGCACAAGCGCATCTGATCCTACTCTGTGGGCGCTACGAGGGCGTGGACGAGCGGGTGGCGGAATTCCTCGCTGATGACGAAATCTCAATTGGCGACTATGTCGTAAGCGGCGGAGAATTGCCGAGCCTGGTGCTGCTCGATTCGATGGCACGTCAACTGCCTGGCGTGCTTGGTGGGGGAAGCTCCGCAGTAAACGAGGAATCGCACGCAGCGGGACTGCTAGAGTATCCACAGTACACGCGACCCGCAAACTATGAAGGAATGCAGGTGCCGGACATCTTGCTCTCCGGCAATCACCAGCAGATCGAGAATTGGCGGCGCACCCAGTCGCTCTTGCGCACGCATGAACGCCGTCCCGACTTGCTTGCGGGTGCCGATTTGAGCGAAGCAGAGCGAGCATCCCTCGATGCCAAGTCTCATTGCGGATCATCATGATTATGTGCTACCGTAGCAAGAGTAAGTGTTGCCCGGTTGAGTAATGAGAAGCGAATATGACGACGATCATTGACGAAGTAGTGCAGTCGCAGCTAAAGACGGACGTGCCCGAGTTTTCACCTGGCGATACCGTGCGAGTGAACGTAAGAGTTGTGGAAAGCGGGCGGGAACGCACGCAGGCCTTTGAGGGCGTTGTGCTTTCGCGCCGCGCTGCTGGCATCAATGAAAACTTCACCGTACGTCGCACCGCCCACGGAATCGGTGTCGAGCGCACGTTCCTGCTCCATTCCCCCCGGATCGAGAGCCTTAGCGTAGTGCGACGGGGCAAAGTTCGCCGCGCAAAGTTGTACTATCTCCGCGAGCGTGTTGGCAAAGCCGCACGCATAAAAGAACGCCGGTAGTCTGCACATCATTGGAAGGAATGCCCGCTCGCTCCAAGCCTGGCGGGCATTGTTACGCAATGCGTACCTCCGCTCGCATGCAAAGCCTCGCAATTGAACGGTCTTGGCTTGACCGTGGCGCCAAGTTGATTGCCGGCACCGATGAAGTCGGACGGGGCGCCTGGGCCGGCCCTGTTGTGGCCGGAGTGGTGGCTGTACCTCCGCGAGTGTACCGATCGCTGCCTCCCGATCTGCGGGAAGTCGACGATTCCAAGCTCCTCAGCCTAAAGCAGCGCGTGACGCTTGCACCCCGCATCATGGCGCACGTAACCGCCTGGGGACTGGGCGCATCAACCTCCCGTGAGATTGCCGACTCAGGCTTTGGCAAGGCCGTGCGACTTGCAATCCGCCGTGCCTATGACGACCTTGCAACAAAGCTCGCAACCGCGCCGGACATTCTTCTAACCGACGCCGTAACGTTGCACAACGCGCCCGTGCCGGTTGAATCGCACGCTAAGGCCGATCAACGCTGTCTTTCGGTGGCCATGGCCTCGATCTTGGCCAAAGTGCATCGAGATCAGTTGATGTGCCAGTTCGATCCGGTGTATCCCCACTATGACTTTGCCAACAACAAGGGGTACGGTACCCGTAGACACCAGCAGGCGCTGACTGTTTTCGGCCCGTGCGCCATACATCGCGCAACCTTTCGCCCCGTAATGCGCGCCACGTCTCAAATCCTACCCCCAGAGAATCCCACTGAAGCGTTCTCAAATGAGTGCGCCGCAGATCAGAAAAGTGATGATATATTGCACGGCGTCGCTTCGACCGTTGCTTGCAGCAATTCATCGGACTCAGGTGCTTGGTTGCAGGGGGCAGATCGGTGAATTCCAGCCGGCAGCGTCAAGCCCTTGGGCACTGGGGAGAGAAAGTTGCCGCTCGCTACCTAGCGGGACAGGGCTACACTATCTTGTCTCGCAACTATCGGACTCCTGCCGGGGAATTGGATATCATCGCGCGAGAGGGTGAGTCGATAGTCTTTGTGGAAGTCAAGACTCGGCGCACCACCAGTTTCGGACTTCCACAAGAGGCGGTTACGCCCGCGAAAGCTGCGCACATCATTGCGGCTGCCCAGCACTACCTCCAGGACACCGAACATGCCGGCGGTGACTGGCGAATTGACGTGGTCGCTGTAAGTGGAAGCCCCAAGACTTCTCCAATGATTAACCTCATTCGCAGTGCAGTTGAGGCAAACTAACAACCATGCCCACTCTATGGAATACATCCTATTCTCGCGAAGAATTGCTCAGCCGGGTTGGCAGCATGGATCAACTCGGTGGCGCAAAGCGCTTCCGGCTGGAAGAGGGACCCGAAGACGCTATGCTGGCCGCGGAGATGCGCACAGGGTCGGGCCTCAACCTCTGGGTATCGCCAACGCGCGGACTGGATGTGACCCACGCCGAATACAACGGGATTCCGCTTGCGTGGCGCTCTCGCACCGGCGACGTATACAGTGCTTATTACGAACCTCCTGGCATGGGCTGGCTGCGCGGCTTCTTTGGCGGTCTCATTGCTACCTGCGGCTTGACCTACCTTGGGGCAGCCGGCCCCGATGGCGACGAAGACCTCGGCATCCACGGCCGCATCTCATACACTGCGGCGCGCAACGTCTTGGTGGACAATGACTGGGACGGCGATGATTATGTCATGCGCGTCCAGGGGCGCATGACCGAGAGCACTGTCTTCGGCGATACGTTAGTCCTCACGCGGTGCATCTGGGCGCGCTTAGGCGAATCGCGCTTTTTCGTCCACGACCAGGTTGAAAACCGGGGACGCAATCCTAGCCCGTTCATGTTGCTCTATCACATAAACGTCGGCTTCCCCCTCGTACATCGTGACGCGCGGTTGCTCTTGCCGACAGAGCATGTTGAACCACGCGACGATGCCGCCCAGATGGGGCAGGAACAGTTCGACCGGTTCGAGGATCCTACCCCTGACTATGCCGAACGTGTGTACTTCCACACCATGAAGCCCCGTGCTGACGACAGAGTACATGCCGCAATCGTGAATCCCACGATAGGTGGCGGCATAGGCATGTATTTGCGCTATGACCCGCTTGAGCTCCCATGCTTTACAGAGTGGAAGATGATGAACAGCGATGAGTACGTCGTTGGCTTGGAGCCAGGCAATTGCCTGCCCCTAGGGCGTGCCGTGGAGCGCGCTGAAGGTAGGTTGAGGTATTTGGAACCGGGTGAAGTGCAGGCCTTTCACTTGGAGATCGGCGTCCTGGATGGTTCACAAGAAATCCAATCTTTTGCACAGGCCGCACAACCATGAAACCAATCACCATCCTCTGGTCCGATGGTGTGAGCGAAGCGGAAGCCAAAGAGTGCATTGGCGCCATGCGCGACTTCTTGCGCTTTCTCCAAAAGGTCGCCGTCGAGCAAGACATCGGCCTTGCTCCAATCATGCTGCGCCCGTATGGCAACTGGGTTCTGCGAAACTCCACAGGCAATGAGGCATACCATTCATTTCGTTGGTATTGGGAGTCAAGCCTCAATCAGCGCTCGGGACAGGTTTCAGCCGCAACGCTCATTGACATCGTACGCTACGAGCCCTGGCAGCACGCCGATCCGCATCTAGACCTCGTACTCTTACACACTGAGTTGCATGACGACATCACAGACCAGGAAGGAGACTTTCCCTCGGTATTCGCTTGTACAGAGCCTGACTTGGTCACGATAATCTCTCTGCGCCACTTGTCGCAGATTGCGGACGTGAACCTGCGTTTCAAGTGTCTGCGGAATCTGGTTATGCACAATTTCGGTCATCTTGTGGGTCTCCCGAACGGTCTGCCTAGCGGAGGCCGGGCGAAAACAGAGAACGCTTCCTCCGCGAAGCCCACAAGCGCACACCCGTGCGTGGCGCCCTGTATCATGGTTGAAGCACAGTCCATCGATGAGTTAGTGACTGTGGCGGCCGCAGAGGAAGAAGAAGGGATCTTTCTCTGCGAGACGTGCCATGATGTAACACGATCGCTTGTCTTTAGCCTGCACTTCTCAACCAACTAGCCGCAATAGCCACCGATTAGCTGATCTAAGCAAAGAACTTACATAGCTCTATCAAATATGAAGCAACTCGACCGCTTTCGCGGAACTCTTGTCGGACTTGCCATTGGCGAGTGTCTTGGTGTTGCCACCGAAGGCATGGCCCGTTCAGAGGTTCGCACCCGCTTTGGCGTTCTACGCGAACTCCGGGGGTCTGCCGCGACGCACGCCGGCGAGATCGCCAATCAAGCGCGCTGCCTCGCGGATAGCTTGGTTGCCCGCGGCGAGTATGATCCCGATGATGCCCTCCAGCGCCTGGTCGCGTGGTCGTTCAGCTCACAAGGGGTTTTGTCGCAGGACGTGACCAACCGCACACTGGCTAAGGTTGCCAGTGGCATGATGTGGGAACACGCATCGTCCCTTACCTACTGGGAATCCGGCGGCAAGACTACGGGAATCCACGTCGTGGGCCGCTGCGCGCCGCTAGCTCTATTGTACGCGCTGCATCCCGATCAAAACATCGCGGCAACCTACAGCAGCGCCAGACTCACACACTATGATCGCATGTGGAGTTGGGCAGCCGTAACCTTGAATCTGATCATTTCGGCATTGATTGCAGAAAACAGTGTCAAAGACTCGCTCAAGCTCATAGTCGATCACATGGATGAGTATGACGTTCCTGTGCCAGTTCTTGAGCGACTCTCACAGTTGGAAGCTTCCTCGTTCATACAGCCTTCTACGATGGCATTCGATGCCTTAGAAGCCGCGATCGTCTGCTTGCTGCGCACTGATTCCGCCGAGTCCGCCCTCGTCGAGGCAATAAACCTGGGAGGCGCGAGTAAAGCCACGGGTGCTGTTTGCGGGGCACTCGCAGGCGCCGCGCACGGTCTCTCCAGCCTGCCGGACCGCTGGTGGCAACGCTTTGAAGAGGTCGAAGCATTCGTGGACTTGGCCGATCGTCTCTGCAGCCTCGCCAGCGACGCCTCTTGAATCTTCCCACACCACTGCAAGTAGCGACGTTCCTTTCGCGCCCAAACCGATTCACGTGCCTCGTGCAAGTCCCGGGCCGCAGGGAGCCTGCAAAAGCGCACCTTCCCGATCCAGGCCGGCTGCATGAACTCCTGCGGCCCGGCGTCCGTTTGTGGCTGGAACCAAAACCAGGGGAGCAGCGGAAGACCCAGTATCAGGTGTGGCTAGTGGAGAGCGGCCGGTCACTGGTCTCACTCAACACGCGGCTTCCGAATGATCTCGTTCAGGAAGCCCTCGCTCAGGGCAGCCTGCCGGAGCTCGCGCAATATTCTACGTGGGAAAGAGAGCGCCGCAGCGGAGACAGTCGACTTGACTTCTACCTCAAGAGCGCCGATGAAACCTGTTGGCTGGAAGTTAAGTCGGTCACCCTCGTGGAAGGCGGACGCGGCTTATTCCCCGATGCGCCCACAGAACGCGGGCGGAAGCACATTGAAGAACTCATTAGACTGCGTCGCACTGGCGCCCGCGCGGTGGTTTTCTTCGTTGTGCAGCGCGCCGACGCGCTAAGCGTTGCCGCCAACGACCGCACTGATCCTGAGTTTGCTCAAGCGCTGCAGTCGGCCAAACGCTGCGGTGTAGACCTGATCGCCTACACCTGCCAGATATCCACGGACCGCGTCGTGCTCAGCCACTCAATTCCAGTGCTTTCATAGTGAGTGCGGGCAGCCTGCGCAGACGCCAAAGGGAAACAGCCGAACTGAACGAGAACTCCCCCACACAATCGGCACGCCCCTGTGCAAGGATTCGCCAGTTCGGCTGCTGTACGTCAGAGCGAGCTCACAGTCACGCCCGCTAAAGCAGTTGCAATTTACTCCGGTGCCACAATCGGATTGGACAGTGTGCCAATGCCCTGGATGATAACTTCCACACGGTCGCCGACCTGCATTGGGCCAATACCACTCGGCGTACCCGTAATAATCACATCTCCAGGAAACAGCGTGAAAGCCTGCGAGACATAGTGGATGATGTAGTCCGGCTTGAACACCATATCGGAGGTATTACTATCCTGCTTGACTTCACCATTTAGCTTTGTCTGAATCCACAGGCCGACCGGGTCAATCTCGTTTACAAGTACCGGCCCCAATGGGCAGAACGTGTCCATGCCCTTGGCTCGCGCCCATTGCCCGTCTGAGCGCTGCAGATCGCGCGCGCTGACGTCATTTGCGCACGTATACCCGGCGACAACGCCCAAGGCGTCCTCAACCGAGACACGATGCGCAGTCTTGCCGATAACTATTGCCAGTTCGCACTCATAGTCCAACTGCGTCGTGAGATGCGAATAGACTACACCCTCATCCGGGCCGATCACGGCAGTTGGGGGCTTGAGAAACAGCATCGGCTCCTTCGGGACCTCCATCCCGCTCTCCTCAGCGTGGAGCTTATAGTTTAAGCCGACGCAAATCACCTTCGTCGGTGATGCAGGGGGCAATACGTGCAAGTCCCACGGTGCGACCGTTCGATTGGTCTTCGTCCAACCCGTAAACGGGTCTCCCAGCACCGGCGTTACACTATCCCCCTCAATTATTCCCCACCCCGCACTTGAGCCATCCTGATAGCGAACAAACTTCACGTGTTGCACTCCTTCATGTATTCAATACTTTCAACTAGGATAGTCAATCTTGCTGACAGTTGCAAAGCACCCAATCGTGAAAATATGTCCAGCCGCTAAAGTGCTTGACGGGGGCGCGCCGGGCCTGGGCAATGCGTGCCGCCCCACCTGGAAGACAGAGTAGAGCTGATGCAATCGAAGAGCGAGCGGCCGAGACTACGCTCACCGCGATTCTTGCAGGGCAAGTTCCTGCCGAAAGTAGGCGATTGTCCTACTCAAGCCCTCTTCCAAAGATATTGCCGGTGCCCAGCCCAACCTGGAATGTGCTTTTGTAATGTCCGGGCGCCGCCGTTTCGGATCGTCGGCAGGCAACGGCTTATGCACCACGGGAACGTCGGTGCCGGTTAGGCGTACGACAATGTCCGCGAATTCGCGAATGGTGCGCTCGTCGGGGTTGCCGAGATTGAACACCTCTCCTTGTGTATTCGCAGAGAACATCGCGCCAGTCATTCCTCGTACCAGATCTTCTACGTAGCAGAACGAGCGTGTCTGCATGCCGTCACCGTAGATCGTAATGGGCTGTCCCGTAACCGCCTGTGCGATGAAGTTTGGCACCACGCGACCGTCACCTGGGTCATTTCGCGGGCCGTACGTGTTGAAAATTCGGATTATGCGGGCATCAACCCCATACTGACGCACATACTCCATAGTCACCGCTTCACCGAAGCGCTTCCCTTCGTCGTAACATGCCCGTGGGCCATTAGGATTGACATTGCCCCAGTACGTTTCGGGCTGCGGATGTACGAGCGGGTCTCCGTACACTTCCGATGTCGATGCAAACAGAAACTTCGCATCGTTCTCACGTGCGAGCGCCAGGAGCGCATCTGTGCCCACAGAATTGACACGCAGCGTTTCAAACGGGTGACGCAGATAGCCCTCAGGGCTGGCAGGACTCGCTAGGTGGAAAATTGCGTCTCCCTGCCAGGGGAGCGCCTTAGTCACATCCAATTCGAGCAGAGAAAACCTGTCATTCTCCGCAAGATGGGCCACATTCTTTGCCCGTCCCGTAATGCAGTTATCTACGGCTGTTACGAAGTGACCCTGGGCAATTAAATGATCGCACAAGTGCGACCCAATAAAACCCGCACCACCCGCGACCAAAATCCTCACAGTTAACAGTACCTTGTTGACATCCGAAACATGCGCGCTCATTGTATCATGCGATGTAGCGTACCGTACGGACCGTAATGCCGTCACTTCTCCTGCAAAGCCTCTCGCAGATGCAATGAAAAATGCCGCAGTCTGCCTATGCAGAATTCCTTGAATTGTCTTGGCAGTCTTGGCTGGGAACGGGGATTTGCCTTGCCATTGGGTGTCTTCCGATCCATGCTCCCGCAAACTGCGACTATCAACGAAATTCGATCGATAGTTGACAAATAAGTACAGTTGGTGCTAGACTGACCTTTACCTGCCCATGTGCAGGGGCTCCTTAACAGGTGAAGAGTGATGAAGGTTTTGGGCGTTTTTTTCGGAGAGCTAGGGCTTAGGCTGTTCCGGGGGATTGGGAGTTTTCTTACTTCAGTTTTCCCTTTTGTCATGGAGAGTTTGATCCTGGCTCAGGATGAACGCTGGCGGCGTGCTTGATCAATGCGAGTCGTGCGCGTACCCTCTGATGCTTGCATCGGCGGGATCACGAGCGGCGTGCGGGTGCGTAACACGTAGATAACCTACCCTCGCGTGGGGAATAACCTGGGGAAACCCGGACTAATACCGCATAGCGCCTCCAGTCTGCAGGACTGGCGGTGAAAGCCTGTTACAGGGCGCACAAGGAGGGGTCTGCGGTCTATCAGCTCGTTGGTGAGGTAACGGCTCACCAAGGCAATGACGGATAGCCGGTCTGAGAGGATGGTCGGCCACACTGGGACTTGAACATGGTCCAGAGCCCTACGGGGTTTAGCATGAAGGAATCTTGCGCAATGGGCGAAAGCCTGACGCAGCGACGCCGCGTGGAGGATGACGCCGTTCGCGGTGTAAACTCCTTTTCTCGGGGAAGAATTTTGACGGTACCCAAGGAATAAGCCCCGGCTAACTCCGTGCCAGCAGCCGCGGTAATACGGAGGGGGCAAGCGTTATCCGGATTTACTGGGCGTAAAGGGCGCGTAGGCGGCAGCGCTAGCCGTTTGTGGAAGCTCCTGGCTCAACCAGGAGATGCCAAGCGGGACGGCGCCGCTTGAGGCAGGGAGAGGGTCGCAGAACTGGCGGTGGAGTGGTGAAATACGTAGATATCGCCAGGAATACCCGTGGCGAAGGCGGCGACCTAGCCCTGTCCTGACGCTCAGGCGCGAAAGCGAGGGGAGCGAACGGGATTAGATACCCCGGTAGTCCTCGCTGTAAACGATGGGTGCTGGGTGTTGGGGTCGGATATTTTTTCCGCCCTCAGTGCCCAAGGTAACCCGCTAAGCACCCCGCCTGGGGAGTACGGCCGCAAGGCTGAAACTCAAAGGAATTGACGGGGGCCCGCACAAGCAGCGGAGCGTGTGGTTCAATTCGAGGCTACGCGAAAAACCTTACCAGGATTTGACATGACCGGCTTACCTCCTCGAAAGAGGAGCGAACCCGGGGGAAACCCCGGATACCGGCCACCGGTGCTGCATGGCTGTCGTCAGCTCGTGCCGTGAGGTGTTGGGTTAAGTCCCGCAACGAGCGCAACCCCTGCGACTAGTTATATCTCTAGTCGGACTGCCGCGAGCAACGCGGAGGAAGGTGGGGATGACGTCAAGTCAGCATGGCCTTTATGTCCTGGGCTACACACACGCTACAATGGGCGGTACAACGGGAAGCAAGCGCGCGAGCGTGAGCGGATCCCCTAAAACCGTCCGGTAGTACGGATGAGAGGCTGCAACTCGCCTCTCTGAAGACGGAGTTGCTAGTAACCGTGGGTCAGCATACCGCGGTGAATACGTTCTCGGGCCTTGTACACACCGCCCGTCACACCACCAAAGTCGGCAACACCTGAAGCGGCTATCGCTAACCCGCAAGGGACGCGCGTCGTGAGGGTGGGGCTGATGATGGGGGTGAAGTCGTAACAAGGTAGCCGTAGCGGAAGCTGCGGCTGGATCACCTCCTTTCTAGGGTCTTTACCCATTTCTCCTATCCCCCCTTGCCTCTCCTATACCTAACCCCCTCTCCCTTCATCACCCTTCACCTGCTAAGTTCCCCCGCCATAAACATCTACTACCGCCTATTTGACTGTCCCTCTCTATTGAGAGGGACTTTTCCTTCTGTCACCCCACATCTAGGCCCTCGACACCGCCAAGACTCAAATCCAGGACCTCCGATCCATTCGCTCCCACTCAAGCGGCGTGTTTTCTTTACCCGCAGACTTGGCCTCGTGGATCCCATCATTCTGTGCGCGGAATTCCATGGCAAATTCACTGATGCACGGCCAGACCCATGGCCTCGGATTACCTCCCATATCGCAGCTTTGCAAAGTTGCACGCCGGCGTTTGCTGCGCTATATTCCTCCTGTAAGAATCTTGGTATTCCTGCCGCCGGATTGGCGGCGTACAGGCCAAACCAAGGATGGTACAATAGACGCAGAGCCCACGCTACAGCTTGTTTTCCGGGCCACTAGCTCAGTTGGTTAGAGCGCGCCCCTGATAAGGGCGAGGTCTGTGGTTCAAATCCACAGTGGCCCACCACGAAGGCAGCGACACAACCGCCTCTCAGCATGTGCGCCGCAGGCCGATCCGGGCATTGAGAGAGCGACTTCATCAAGCAATCAATGCAGTTTTCGCCGAAGAGCCCTTTAGGGTTCCTGGAAGATACAATTCAATGCCCTGCCGGTACGCGCGTGTATCAGGGTTGTTGGAGTCTTCCGTTGCAAATAGAATGCTCTGCGCGCTGCTAGTCACGGGGATGTAGCTCAGTTGGGAGAGCACCTCCTTTGCAAGGAGGGGGTCAGGAGTTCGAGTCTCCTCATCTCCACCAATTTGGGGCCAGAACAGAACGGCCCTTAGCAGTAACGGAGAGTTTTGGACTGGATGCGGTCAGTTTATTCTAGTTCAACCCGAATTTGAGCTGCATCCTGGTCTAGGCATTGCGATTCTCAATTGAGTTCTCGGGGAACAACTGCCTCCGTATCCCGTATAAGAACAGAGAAAGTACCGTTCCAGGTTCAGGAATCCAACAAGAATCAGTAGAACGCTCTGTCAACTCAGCCTCTTTATTCACAGGCGAGACTGGTGCAAATCGAACTTTGCGTATGTTGGGACAGCAGATCCGGGACTTCTAGTCCGAGAGCAGAGAATTTCACCCAGACGCTCATCTTGAGGAATAAGATGCTAACAGTTTCGACAAGAGACTTTGGCCCCATTGTTGAGGGAACAGTAGATCTAAAGCCGCTCACAATTTTCATGGGCCGAAGCAACACTGGTAAGTCATTCATGGCTACCGCCATCTATGCTTTGATGACTGCCTTATTCGATGATGAGCCAGCCCTGTACCCGCTTCGCGTGGGAATTGCAAAGAGACACTATTGGTCGTTTCGAAGATCATTTGCATTGAGAGCACATAGAAACAGGCAGGAAGCATTTTTGGGTGCGATGCAAGCTCTTCGAGAGTGGGCAAGAGTGCAAGGTGTTGATGACTTGGCATCAGTCCAATTCTCAGTGTCCGACTTGCCTGACAAAGTACGGGAGGAATTGGAGTTATCGATCCGCCAGTCTCTTGATTCGCTTGGGGATAACTTAGTTCAGCGATTAGTTCAGACCTACGGGGAAACTTCGGTGTTTGTTAGAAGGGGTTCTGAGCCTAGAGATCCTCGGCTGTCTATTAAACAGGATAATCCTAGACTACATCTTGATGTCCATCTGTCTGGTGAGGACGGACTGACACATGAATTTGATATATCTCAAGTCGCAGTACCCCCTTCCATTTTTGAAGACTTCCCCGTCGATGCCGATTTGGATGAAGATAGCGAGTATATCTTCTTACATAACGTCTTCAGCGGATTGGAGTCATCAGTAATAGAACAAGCTCTAGTTGGCCTTCCTCAGGAGAGCTTTTACTTGCCTGCAGCACGTTCTGGGATAGCGCAAGGACACAAGGTTCTAGCAGCTTCTCTAGTGCGTCAATCCAGAAGAATAGGACTAGAGCCAGTCAATATACCAACACTGCCAGGTATCGCCACGGAGTTCCTAAGTCACATAATTGGGCTTGATAAACACTCGAGGACACGGCCAAAGCAAGTCGATCTGCAGGAAGCAATTGACTTTGTTGAAAGAGAAGTCTTACAGGGCAAGGTAGGCTTGGACGAATCCGATGGTCTGCCTTATCCCGAGATCGTATACGAACAAACGGGCATCCAGCCATCGCCCGGGACATTTACTCTTGATCATACTTCATCGATGGTTTCTGAACTTGCTCCGCTAGTCCTATTCCTCAAGTACTTGGTAGAAAAAGACAACCTATTAATTCTTGAAGAACCCGAATCCCATCTTCACCCAGGTGCTCAGCGACAAATGGCCCGTGGAATCGCTCGATTGGTCAATGCTGGTATACGCGTGATCATAACCACCCACAGTGACATGCTTGTCGCACAGATAAACAACCTCTTGCGCCTCAGCAATGCTAACAGTCGTTGGATTAGGGAGCACGGATTTCAGACTCAAGATTGCTTGCGGCAAGACCAAATCGGAGCATTCTTGTTTCGATTTGACTCACGATTAGGAGGCAGCGTGATACGTGCATTAGAGGTTGACCCTGAAACGGGTATAGACGAAGAGGAGTTTGTTCGCGAAATTGAACTCGTATACGATCAGACGATTGAGTTGCAGCGGACACACGAAGAGTGACCCCAGTAAGAGTCCTAAAGAGAATTCGCGAAATTCACGGTGACTGTTGCATCACAGACTCCTATGAAGACCGTGGTTGCAAAATCGATATACGTAGTTTAGACAAGTCAGCACTTACTACGATTCATGGAGATAAGCACCAAGAACACCACAGTTTTGAAGCCAAGCTCTGTGACCGTCTAATTTTTGGACAACGCGGCAAGGTATTCGTTTGTTCTGTCGAACTAAAGGGCGGAAAGAACGTGAATGTCTCGAAGGCGATATCATAAGTCCAAGGTGGCTTGAATCTTGCAGGAGACTTGCTAAGCACTCAGTCTGAATGTAATTGGTACCCAATACTGGCATACAGCGGTAGCTTGAATGGCAAAGGATTACAATTGTTGCGTGCTAAGACTGTGTCATTCCGCGGCAAGAAGAAGGTAGTGGATCGCGCAGAGTGTGGGTTTGATTTACATAGGTACCTCTCTCAGACTGACGCTATGGAGTCTTCCTAGACTGTTCCTTTGCGGGACTTGGCATTTTTTTTGGATCAAAATGGGAAGAAGATTTGTTCCTCTGATTGGAGAGAACTTGCACGCTCGCGTGGCAGCGCTATCCCGGTTGCCGTAGTTGGTCTTGGCGCAGGCGAGCCCCGGAGTTGGATGAAGCGCCGCGTTGCCGCTGCCCGGATCGTCTTGAATTTCCACCGACTCGGTAGGCCTGGCTTGACTGTCCCAGACTGCCACAATTTGAGGGGCCATTTGCCATGCTGAATCTCCCTCATGCCGATGTCGTTGGGAGCTTGATAAGACCGCCGGAGCTGCTCGTCGCGCGCGAGGAATCTGCGGCCGGGCACATCTCGCCCGCGGAATTCAAGCGCGCCGAGGACGCCGCTGTCGATAGCGCCGTTGCTGCTCAGGAGGACGCCGGACTTGAAATCCTCACCGACGGCGAAATGCGCCGGCTCTCGTTCCAGAGTCAGATGCCCGAAGCAGTCGCAGGCTTTGGCGAATTCGATATAGACGCGTTCCTCTGGGGCGATTGGCAGGGCGACGAACGGGTAGGAGACTCGCGCAAGGAACGTCCTGCGACTTTGGGCGTCGTCGGTCGCCTCCAGCGGAAGCGCCACCTGTCGGCGGAGGAGTTCACCTACCTGCGTGGCCGCACGACGCGCATAGCCAAGGTGACACTGCCGAGCCCCAGCCTGTTCGCCAACTTCTGGTCGCCGGTGCAGTCCGCCGCAGCCTACCCCACGCTGGATGCGTTCTTGGCCGATGTCGCGCAGATTATCCGTGGGGAGATTGAAGAGCTAGTCAGGCTTGGGGCGACGTATATTCAACTCGACGCTCCGCACTACCCACTCGTGCTGGATCCGAAGTGGGCGGCCTTCTATGAGGCCCAAGGTTCGTCTGCGGAGGACTGGATCGCCCAGGGGGTCGAGTTGGACAACGCCGTGATGGACGGTTTCTCGGAAGTATTGTTCTCAGTCCACCTCTGCCGCGGCAACCAGGGCGGCCGTTGGCTGGTCGCAGGCAGTTACGACCGGATTGTCGAGCCGGTTCTCCAGCGCATAAACGCGCAGCGGCTGATGCTGGAGTACGACGACCCACGCTCAGGCTCGTTCGAGCCTCTGCGCGAGGTGCCCGACGATAAGCTCGTGGCGCTGGGGCTGGTCACAACCAAGTCACCACAGGCAGAGAACGTAGCCGAGCTTGAATCTCGGATCGCCGAGGCTGCCCGCCACTTCCCCCTGGAGCAACTCGCCATCAGTCCGCAGTGCGGCTTCGCATCATCCATCGTCGGCAATCCGCTCTCAATCGAGCAGCAAAACGCCAAACTCCGCATCGTCGCCGAAACCGCCCGCAACGTTTGGGGATAATCTTTCCTGTCATGCTTGCTATAGACTCACAGAAGGTCCCTTTCCCCGGTGCTGCATTTCGGGCTTGTTAACTGCCACCCACACCGTGACCCGTAGTCTCTTGAATTACCTAGCAGAGTGAAGCAATGGCACAAACTCGTTGAGATTCGTTGTGGACCTCTAATCCGCTATTCTGCCCTGATAAATTCCAATGAGTGTGGCAGTAAACTCCAAAGGGAGGAGGTCGCGCAGGGAGAAGCACTCGGCAATGAACATTGGTACCTTTCCCAAAAGGAGGTGATTGTCGGCAACCCTTCGCCGGCTTTCGATTTGGCAAAGGTCGCACCGCTAGTTCAGCGACAAGTAATGGCATTTGGTTCCGTATAACGTGCAGGATCACGGGTTGTGGAATAATGACTGAGCGCGAGCCGATTGAGGCTGTCAAGAACAAAGCCTACTGGCTAATCGAGCGCGTCGATGCGGCCCTAGAGGCTGGTGAGATTGACGAGTCTGAGTGGCATCGGCGTATCAGCGAATTAATCACGCACGCATATCTCTCTGCGGATACCCCCTGGGGTCAGTCCGGCAAGCGCGGGGACGAGCGGTCATGGGACTACGCACGGAGCCTCATCTGCGACGCTATACACAAAGACGGCTCTTTCCTGGACATCGGCTGCGCCAACGGATACCTGATGGAGTGCATCAGGAGATGGTCCGCATTGAGGGGCCGAGATGTCGAGCCGTACGGTCTCGACATCTCGGTGGAGTTGGCCGACTTCGCCCGTAGTCGGCTGCCTGCCTGGGCCGCAAGAATTCATACGGGAAACGTCCTCATGTGGCAACCCTCTCGGAGGTTCGACTTTGTGCGGACGGGGTTAGAATACGTACTGCCCCGACGTCGTCGCGAACTCCTGCAACGGCTCCTCGACAATTTTCTGGTTGAAGACGGACGTCTCATTGTCGGTACCTACTACGGAGAGAGCCAAGGGCCTGATTTGACGGAACGGGAACTCTCGGATTGGGGATTCACTGTGGCCGGATCTACGAGCCGCCCTCATCGCGACGATCGCCTCGTCTACCGGGTCCTGTGGATCGACAAGTGATCTCCTCACAATTGGGGACGAGCCCAGCGGTCCTCTTTTCTTGACCTCAACGCCCTGGTCACCGCCCGTCCTATGAGGACCGTCGGCGGCCTCATGGGCCAATCCTCATTTAGAATAAGGTCCTGCCTACAGTCAGTTTTGTTCACCAATTCAGCACAACAACTCTCGTGGGTCGGTAGAACAAAATAGCAGACCGGATTGGAATTCCAACTATGGCAATCAAACTTGCCTCTGGCCTACGCAATCAGCCGCCTGCGTTTTGGGTCAATCTTGGCGTTAAGGTTGTCTTGATCACTTTGCTTGCAATCGGGGCCTTCTCCGGTCTGCAGCAATTTGAAGGCAAGGCGTTTGGTTGGCGCCTGGCCACCTATCCAATTGCCGCGTTTGTGGTCCCCGTAATTTGGGCAATTCGCGCACGCGATACTGCGTACCCTTTCGCCGCGGATATCCTGCTCACGTTGCCTTTCCTCATTGACACCGCCGGCAACGCCCTGGACTTCTACGACACCATTCCATGGTGGGATGACGTCAACCACCTCGTGAACTGGGCGCTGCTCTCCGGCGCTGTAGGGGCGTTGGCCTGGAGAAACCACATCCGCCCCTGGCAGACCCTAGCGTATGTTGTAGGTTTCGGCTCGGTTACGGCAATTCTGTGGGAGATCGCGGAGTACTTTGCTTTCATTCGCTTCATAGAAGAGATTGAGACTGCCTACGTCGACACGCTGGGCGACATGGCATTGGGCCTGACCGGAGCGGTCTTGGCCGGACTGTTTGCCGCCCTCACTCCGCACCGAAAGCAGTCATGATTGCTATGCGGTTGAGAAAGCTCTACAGGCTTTAACGTCTTGCTGAGGAAACTCCAGCAACAATCATACCCGTAGCCTTCTACGCCAAGGCTCTCCGTGACTGGCAGGGCGTGGATGTTGTCTGCAGCCGGGGAAGCGACTGCACATCGATGAAGGTTGGAATCAAATTGTGGTTGCGGATTTCTAGACTTACTTGGGGCCTTGCCGTAGGCTAGGTATAGACCTGAGGCACGAGCCGAAGACCGCAATCACGAAGTGATTCCCCGGAGAGTAGCGTGGCGAAATTCAAAATAGTGGCCTGGGGCCGCCCCAATGCGCCTCGCGACTACACATTCGAGATGGAATCATTGCGGGGCGTGGCTGCCGAAATTGTGGAGGTCACGGCAGCATCAGACGATGAGTTCCTGCAAAAGGCCCAGGACGCCGACGCGCTTTTAGTGAGCGGACATGCGCTTTCGGAAAAGGTGATCAATGGCCTCAAGCAGTGCCAGATCATCGCGTTGGACAGCGTGGGCACCAATCACGTCGCCGTCTCGGCGGCTACGGCCAAGGGTATTCCGGTAACAAACTGCCCCGATATCAATATCCAGGAGGTGGCGGAGCACACGGCGGCGCTCATCCTGGCCGCCCACCGCCGGCTGCTTACTTTGGACAAGATGGTCAGAGATGGGTACTGGTGGGAAGGGCATGCGCCTATGCGTCAGTTGCCGCGCTTGTACGGACAGACCCTTGGGTTTGTCTCGTTTGGCAATATCCCCAGGGCCGTCGTGCCTTTGATGAAACCTTTCGGCCTCCGTATCCTCGCCTACGATCCCTTTGTCATGGAGACCACAATGATTCAGTTTGGAGTGGAGCCGGTAGACTTGAAGGAGCTCTTGCGGCGATCCGATATCGTTGCAAACCATCTGCCCGGATCCGCCGGCACGACCAAGCTGATTGGGGAAGAA
The DNA here is from genome assembly GCA_965207135.1 of Chloroflexota bacterium. Taxonomy (GTDB): domain Bacteria; phylum Chloroflexota; class UBA11872; order VXOZ01; family VXOZ01; genus VXOZ01. Next base: position 1,978,910 of record OZ242272.1, read on the forward strand.
CAGTTCAAACTCATGAAGCCCGAAGCGATTTTCGTAAACACCGGCCGGGGCACGACCGTGGACGAGACTGCAATGATCCGGGCGCTGAATGAAGGGTGGATAGCGCACGCTGCGCTGGACGTGCTGGCAAAGGAACCGCCTGATCCCGACAATCCCCTGTTCGCAATGGAGAACGTCACACTCACGCCCCACGCAGCCTCCGCTTCATCCAGAGTCTTGGAGGTGAGCAAGCGTCGTATGGGCATGGAAATCGCCTTGGTGTTGGGAGGCCGCCGGCCAATGTCCTGCGTCAATCCGTCGGCGCTGGACAACTCCGGCCTGCTGAAGTGGCAGGTCTAGCGCGGATGGGCCACTGATACAGACAAATAGTGTTGCCCGCCTGGACCTTGCCCACACAAGAAGGCCCTTGCAGCCCTGAAGGAGAATTGACATGAATGTGCTGGAGGCAATCGCCAAAATCTTGAAGTTGGAAGGTGTGGAATGGGTCTCATGCTACCCTTCCAACGAGCTCATCGAAGCAGTGGCCAAAGAAGGCATCCGCACCATCATGTTCAGGCAAGAACGCGGTGCGATCATGGCCGCCGATGGATACAGCCGCGTCAATAACCGGCAAAAATTCGGTGTGGTCATCACCCAGGGAGGCCCCGGTGCGGAGAACTCGATGGGCGGAATCGCCCAGGCGTTCGCTGATAGTATTCCCATTTTGTATCTTACCGCAGGCCCACACCTGAGCCGTTACGCCGTGCGGCCGGACTTTTCTCCGGTTCGCACCTATCAGAGCGTCTCCAAACATGGCGAAGTCATCATGGATCCCGGTCAGGTTGCCAGCACAATGCGTCGGGCGTTTCATGCCCTCCGTAACGGGACTCCCGGCCCGGTGATTGTCGAGGTGCCCTTTGATATGGATGATCAGGTAGTCCCTGAGGAAACGGCGCACTATCAACCGCCCCGGAGATTCCCGCAACGTCCTTCAAGCAACGATGTCAAGGAAGCGGCCAGTCTGCTCTTGAACGCCAAGCGGCCGGTGATATGGTCGGGAAGGGGTGTGCTTTTCTCGGATGCAACCGGTGAGCTGAAGGAACTGGCGGAGCTTACCCAGATTCCGGTGTTTTGCACCATGCCCGGCAAGTCATCCTTTGATGAGCGCCATCCTCTTGCTCTCGGCTCAGGCGGCGCGACCACTACCCTGCCTGCCCGGCGCTGGCTCGATGAGTCCGAAGTGCTCTTTGCCGTCGGTTCAAGTTTGACCAGATCCCATTACGGACAGCCCATTCCCGACGGCAAGACCATCATCCATAACGTCGAAGGCATTGAAGACATCAACAAGGACTATACGGCAGCCGTTGGACTCCCGGGAGACGCCAAGCTCGCCCTGCAGATGATGATCGAGGAAGTGAAGGGATCGCTTGGCGAGACCGGCCGGCAGGGTCAGAATGAAGTTTCCGAGACTATAGCTGAGATCAAGCAGCAATGGCTAGGCGAGTGGCAGCCGCTCCTGAATTCCGACAAAGTGCCCATCAACACCTATCGGGTAATCGGCGAGATGGACAAGACCCTTGACCGGGAAAACAGCATCGTAACCCATGATGCCGGCGCGCCCCGGGACTCGATTTTGCCCTTTTACACCGCAACGGTACCCCACAGTTACATAGGCTGGGGCAAGACGACCCACCTTGGCTTTGGCATCCCGTTGATGATTGGCGCCAAACTCGCACAGCCCGACAAGTTCTGCATTAACCTCATGGGAGACGGTGCGTTCGGCATGTCGGGCCTCGACCTCGAGACCTCGGTACGGGCGAATGCACCAATCACGACAGTTATCTTGAACAATGGCGGCATGGCCACCTACCCGGGAGGCTATCCAATATCGAGGGAACGGTTCGGTACCACTGAGGTAACCGGTGACTACGCCAAGATTGCCGAGGGACTCGGTGCAGTGGGCATTACCGTCACACGCCCCTCTGAAATTGCACCTGCCCTCAAGCGGGCACGACAACTGAACGCCGACGGCGCCACCGTGTTGCTGGACATCCATTCCAACATGGAAGGCCGCAGATCGCGCTTCGAGTAGTACTCATCTGAATTATACAAAGCTCTGTGCAGACTCCCCAACGCTGCCTCTCAGAGCAATTCCCGGGCAAACGACTTAACCCAGCGGCGCTGGTGATGCGGCAGTCCGTTCACGCGGACGTCCAGCTCAATTGATACGTGAATGGCGTCCTGCGTGCTGCGGACGTTCGCGGACGTGTCCACATTGATCACGCCGTCGGTGCGAGTGATGGTCCTGAAGTGTTGGCCGATGGCGGTAGTGTCCGCGGGATTGCGGTTGTTGGCCCATACCTCCAGTGTGGACTCCAGCTTGATTGTCATATCGGCGCTGGCCCTGCTCTCGTTCACGAGATGTAGTTTGAGACCGGCGCGGTCTCTCAGCAGGTCGTGAGAAATTTCCCAGGGCACTATGCTGGGCGACACTTCCGGGTACGTACGGGGTGCGGCGGCAGGCTCGTAGTCCATCTCATCCGGCGGCATTTCCCCTGCGGGAGCGGGCCGAGTGGGAACTACCGGCAGTTCCAAGTGTGATTCACGTCCCTCGTCTCGATACACGCGATTGGTGCCGGGGTACGGGGTCGGCCACAGATTGGGAAAATCCGCGCTGCTGATGGATAGCCGGATCCTGTGCCCACGCTCGAAGCGCCAGGCGGTGGCGTCCAAGTCCACGCCGAGCTTGTAGACCTCTCCCGGCATCATGGGCTCCGGGTCTGTGAGCGAGTTACGGCGCGTCCCATTCAAGACTCCCATCGTGACTTGGGCGCTAGTGCCGTCCGGCGCGACATCTGAAAGCCGGGCAACGAACGCCATCACGGGCGCGGTGGAGCTGACATGAACCACGGCCTTGCCCATGCCGATGACCTCCAGCGGTGCGCTCAGTGGTGGCGAGGTGTAGTTCGCCGCGTACATCTCGTCTACGCGCTGGTCGCCGGGCAGGCCGAAGGGCACGCCCGCACTCCAGAGCCCGCCCGCTATTCCCACCGTGGGCCTGTACTCATATTCTTCGTAACCGTCGTGAGCTATGTCCGTGTTGTCTGGCGCAAGGTCGCTGCCGAGGGCAAGCCGGTGTGCGCGGCTGCCGGGAATGGGAAAGGCAGGTTCCGTGCGCCAGTAGCCGGAAGTGTGGGTGCGGTAGGGATCCGGTACATCAAACGATTGGACGTACACGTTGATGTCAGGCTCGTCCATGATGCCGTTGTCTATTCCTTTGAGCCAGTAGTCGCACCACCGCACGGTGAGATGCTCGCGGGCCAGGGACGGGCCGGGCGTTTCGCAGTCCGGGCCGGAGTGATTCCACGGGCCGATGAGCACCTTGCTCGGCGCCGTCATGTGCTGTGACGTTCTGAGCGGCGCATTGCAGTAGCCGTCGCGCCAGCCGCCAATCAGCAATGCCGAGGCCTTGATTTCGTGAGAGCGGCCTCGAATACTGCCACGGCGCCAGTACTCTTCGTCCGACTGTTTGGCGAGCCAGGTGAGCAAATAAGGGTTATTTTGCTCCAGGCGCTCCTCCCAAAGTTCGGCCCAACGCCGGCCGCTGTATTCGGGATATGGGGGCATGGCGTTCATGCCTACCATCGAGCAACCATATGAGCCAATGTCGTAGTAGCAGCGCCAGGCCCCACCGCGGAAATGACAGTCGTCAGTGTACCTATCGTCGGTATAGTTCCAGGGAATGATGGTCACCAGGTGAGGGGGCGCCAGAGCCGCGACCTGCACGCTGGTGAAACCGCCGTACGAGCCGCCGGTCATGGCGACTTTGCCGTCGCACCAGTCCTGCGCGGCAATCCACTCTACTGCATCATAGCCGTCGCGCTGTTCTACGGGGCGGTACTCATCGTCATTCGCGCCTTCACTGGAGCCGGTGCCGCGGCAGTCAACGCGCGCGCCGGCGTAGCCGTGCTGCGCCCAGTGGTGCTGCATCCCCGTCAGAGGCTTCTGGTCGTCTTTCCGGTAGGGAATGTACGTGAGGATCACGGGCCACGGGCCTTCACCTGCCGGGACGTGAATATCCAGCGCCAGCTTCGTGCCGTCACGCGTGGGCACCATGATGTTCTTTACAAAGCTGATGCCTTCAAGGCTAATTGCCAGCGGCGGTACGCCTGAAAAGAGCTTCTCTGCCATGGACGTGTCTCCAGTCTCAGTCAGTGCCAGAACAATAGGCTTGAGGCCTGTCTAACGCGACCGTGAATACGAGATTTTCACGCTCACAGGATACCCAAACATCCGGCACGCCGGTTCTAATCGTAGTCCGTTCGTCTACATCTAATTCTCCGGCCTGATTCGTGCAGCAGTCCGGGTGTCAGTCCACAACCACTATTCTCCAACAAATTTATACACCAATGCTCATTTGGCGCTGCTTTCTTGAAAGGCGCACCACTGGCACATCGTGGTGAAGTGGGGCTAAAATGGGGCAACGGGCATGGCGTGGGATCGGCGCCGAACAAGTAAGGGACTTTGGTTTCGGGACGGCTGGTCTGCAGGGAGCTCGGCACCCTACCCTAGACGCGTACTGGGAATTCAGCGAAGCAAAGTCCACAATCGATGGCAGGGCAACTGCGTGATTGGCCGCCGTGAGCCCTGCTCTATCCGATTCTCACGGTCCCGCCACAACTGATACCACTCCGTTGCAAACGGTGAAGCAAAGAAGGTTCAACCGTTGCAGTTTCTTGGCTCACATGCGCGCGTTCTCGGCAGGAGTTTGCTGCTGACCGTTTGCTTTGGCCTGGTTGCGTTTGCCTTTCACAACAGCTCCGTCGTCTATGGTCAACAAGAAGCAACACCCACGCCACTTCCTGTGGTACGCCTGACGAGCCCAGGGAATGGCTCGTCGGTGCGGGAAGGAAAGCCGATAACGATCACTGTGAGTATCAGCCCATCTCTTGATAGCAATTCCGAACAAGGCGGAGTGATAGTGGATGACTCGGCGGACAAGGATGGCCCCAGTCTCCATGCATTCGTATTTCGTGCCGGCAGTGGGTCCACTGGGGCCGCTAGTTATACGCCGAATACTCCACCCGGTGACAACGAGCGGTGGACCGTCACAATCTCTATCAACGGGGCATTTCGCTGGTATAGCGTAGGCAGTCCGTCCTCGGTCACCGTGAGGGTGTTGCAAGATGAAACTGAGCCAACGCCCACACCGACGCCCACGCCGACACCCGAGCCAACGCCCGAGCCCACACCAACGCCAACTCCCACCCCTACGCCTACACCGCTAGTCCCACCGACTCCAGTACCGCCGCCCACGCCGGTGCCACCGCCATCTCCTGAACCCACACCAGTGCCGACACCGGTGCCGACACCATTACCTACAGCCGTTCCGCCACCGCCGCCCACACCCTTACCGCCGCCTTCGCCAACGCCAATTCCGCCGACCCCGCCTCCGCCAACACCCACGCCAACGCCAACGCCGACCCCGACACCCACGCCAGTGCTAAAGGCCGCGCCAACCATAGCCGCAGTTCTCCCAACGGCTACGCCGGTGCCCGGCGCCGCCTTAGCGGCCGCTGCTACGCAAACGGTAGTCCCGCTCGCCACTGTCGAACCGGAGCTTCAGATTGCACGTCGCAGTTTAGAGCAACCGGCAGTTCCCGTGGTCGGTGATGCCCTTCCGCGCATCCGCAATACCCTCGGCGGCATTGCGTCCTCGCCCAGGAGGCGAATCACGCTGATGGCCATCCAGGGCTTGACTTTCGTGTTCGCCTTTAGCATCTTCGGCTACCTCATCTTCCGCCGGCGCTAGCGGGATTTCGGATGAGCCATACGGATAAGTAAGACCGGTTGCGCCGCGTGGGTCAGTAGTCTCTAGACCGCTTGTCCGACTTCTACTGGTAAAGCCACGCTAACCGGTAGAATCATTATGAACTCAGCATATTCGCCGTGTACTGACTCCACCGTCAAGTCTCCACCTAAGCGCCGGGCAACGTCCGCGGCAATGGGCAGGCCCAGGCCGGCGCCCGCGACGCCTTCCCGGGTTGAGAAGAAGGGATTGAAGACCTGTTTCAGCACTTCGTCTTCGATCCCGGTGCCGTTGTCGCGGATGCGCACTTCTGCCATGTCGTCGGCCCTTCGTGTTGCCACGGTAAGTGTCGGCTCGTAATCCTCCTGCGACGCTTCTTTTCTCAACTGCATCGCATAGCAGGCGTTTCTTACCAGGTTCAGTATCGCCTCGCCAAAGTCCCCCTCAACCAACGGGACCTTGCCTACCGCCGGATCCAAATCAAGTACGGTTTCTACCGAAAAGTCCGGTGCCTCGGCGCTGTAGCTACTGATGCCAGCCTGGACCGCATCCCGCATGAGGTCGTTCAATTCCGTCAATTCCGGATCACCGCCCACCACGCCCAACCCGCGCATTCGCTCCACAATTGCCAAGGCGCGGCCGCCGTTGGAAAGGACGCGGTTGAGGCTCGAAGTCATTTCTTCACCAATGTCATCGAGCAGTGCCGTATCGTCCTCTGACATTTTGTCTCGGTACGATTCAAGCATCTCCGACAGTTCCTTGTAGAGTTCAAGGGTACCCTCGGAGAAGTTATTGACGAAATTCAACGGGTTTCTAATCTCATGAGCCACGCCTGATACGAGCTCGCCGAGGGCGGCCAGTTTCTCCTGCGCGACCAGACGGGCCTGTGCCTTCTTTAGTTCTGCATTGGTCTGGCGCAATTCCTCGTAGAGCTTCTCAACCAGATTCAACCGTTGGACTTCCAGCGCTTGTTCCCGAAAGACCTCCAAGGCGCTGGCCAGCTCGCCGATCTCATCTTGCCCTACCTCGGGCACCGGTGTTTCCAGGTCTCCATCCGCCATTCTTCGCATCCGCTCAGACATGCGCGAAAGCCGTCGCACCATGCCGTTGCCAACCCACAACCAGGCTGCCAGTGTCGCCACGATCACACTAATCACGCTGATGGCCGTCAACAGGGTCCGTCCCTCGTCGAAACTGCTCACCGCCTGACCCAGTGATTCCGCAGACTTGATGCGGGCAACGGCAAGTAATCGCGCCACTGAATTCTCCAGGACCGCACTCGACGCGCCGAAATTCGCTGCCAAGTTCCTGACATTGGCTTCAAGAACCAGTTGTTGACCACGAACGAAGAATACGCCTTCACCCTCTCCCAGGTCCGCGACACTCCGATCAATGCCGACCGAGTATAGCCGGACAAATTCGTCCCACAGTCTCTGGAGTTCATCTTCACTCCCTGCATCCAGCGCCTGGCGCAACACCGCCAGCGCTGCCTCCGATTCGCCAGCGTCCGCAATGGTCGTCGCGAGGACTAGCCGGAACTCGGCGGCGGTCTCGTTAACTCTCAATAGTGCATTCTGGTTTAGGGCCAGATTGTCGATAACCTCGGCTACTTCATAGGCCGCATCGCTTACTTCCTGTGCATACGGCGAGAGTTCCGGCACGCCGTGAACTTCATTCAAAATGGCGTCGAGCCGCTGTAGGGTATCGGCTACCGTGCCACCCGCCAAGCCTTGAAACCCGGTCTCAGGGGATATTGCCAACTCCAATCCCAGACTCCGTAAACGCTCTGCCTCACGCGCGACCACCCACGACGCCTCCAGTGCCGGCACAGTCTCAGACCGGACCTGGAAATTCAGGTCGCCGCTCTGTTCAAAGTAAAACACTGCTACCGCGCCCGAAACCAGAGTCAGGATTACGGCGATGCCCAACGCCAGGTATAGCCGGGTACCAATGCGTCGCCATTTTTCGATTAAGAATCTCATAGCAGCAACAACCGCTGAATGTGCGACAATCCGGGACTTGCTTCCAAGAGGCCCTTTCGAGAGGTTCCTTCGGTACGTAGGATATCACAGCCAAGGCGCATTTGGGGTACTGATGGCTGTGCTAAAGGGGCGTCTGCCTTGTATTGCTTGTGACCGTGAGAACAGGTCGTCGGCATTGTCTCCCAGCCTACTCATGCGCACCTGGAATTGAACTCTCTCTGGGATGGAATTTGACCGCAGCTACATATGTACCGCTCTTGCCGCAGAACCTTAAATTGAGACACACTCGATTGTCTTCTTGAAGTGTGGCTTCGCCAAGCGTGGCGCGCCCTGTCCGTGGGAGTTGTAGCCTAGTACCGGAGAGAGATCGATTGTGGGAAGAAGAGGCGCCTGACCTTTTGTTGCTCCCAAACCGCTAGTTGCACGACTTTGCGAGAGTTGCGCTCTGGGTTGGCGCTCAGGAAAACCAGGTGCGACGGCCCTCACAATCTAAGAGATGTGCCGAGAGAGCACTTGAGGGCTGATTTTGCGTCGTTGTCCCAGGTTGCGGCCGCTCACGGCGCGCAGACTGTGCCTAGAGCACTGGCACAGCGGTTGCGCACTGCCGTGGAAATTTTCCTATTGTGGACCAAGAGTAGTGAGAGCCCGTAACGGCATGAGAGAAACCAGTGAATCTGCTAGTCAAGACTCCCGCTGGTACAATTGATGTAACATCGCTCTGGAGTCAAGATGTACTACAAGTGAACCGCAAAGGAAGGGCAGTTCATGGGAAGAGTTTCCGCAAAGCGTCGGGGGGTCGATTTTGCAGTCGCATCTGTACTCATGGTCACCGTAGCACTTATGTTAAGTTTCGTCTGGTTCCTGGGAAGCGCGGGGCAGGTGTTTGCCTGTAAGTGTGCGGTGCCCGGCTCGCCTACCGAGGAGATCGAGAAATTCGCCGCGGTCTTCGCAGGCAAGGTCTTCCTTATCCAGCACTCATATGACCCTGAAGGAAAGTCTGTCACCCGGGAGGACCGCTCTACGATTGGCTTTGCGGTCAGCACAGTTTGGAAAGGCGCTGTCCACGAAATCATGTACATCACGACGCCCCCGACCGGCGGCAGTTGCGGCTACACATTCACCGAGGGCGAGGAATACATCGTCTACGCATCAGACAGCCACTACGGTGACGACAGCTACACGGCAAGCATTTGCAGCCGCACCGCCCTCCTGAGTGCAGCGCAAACGGACATCGACGCGCTGGGAGAGGGCAGTGCCCCCAAAGCGGGGACAAAAGGGACAGCGCCACAGGACCCACAGAGCTCTGTAAACGCAGGGTGGATTCTGGCTTTGGCTATTGCCGTAGCATTCCTCCTATTGGGAGTGGGCGGACTCGCGGCGTATGCCAAAACCAGTCGTCGCTAGATTACGGGACAGGAACTTGGCAGCAATCGTTGGCGCCAATTGTAGTCTTGGAGAAATGACATGAGAATTCGTTCGCATGACCCGGAGTGGGAAGGCCCACGTGCAGACCTGGAAGTGGCCGCGTCGGCGCCCAAAGGCAATTACCGTGCTGCCGTCGTGGGTTGCGGCCGCATGGGCAGCACCATTGACGACGAGCACGTCGGCAAGCCCCATTACCCTTGGCCGTGGGCCCATGCTCCCGCAATTCAGGAAGCGCGCAACGTGGAACTCGTCGCCGGGGTCGACTTCGATCAGAGACGGCTGGCCTACTTTGGTGAGCGCTGGGGCGTGAAAGCCCTCTACACCGACTTGCGGGAAATGGTAGCCAAAGAGAAACCCGACATTGTCTGCGTTACTACGGGGCCTGTGGAACGCGCAGAAGCGGTCGTGGGTTTGGCAGAGGCCGGTGTCAAGGCCATCTACGCCACCAAGCCCATGTGCCGCACGCCCGCCGAGGCCGATGCGATGATCGACGTTTGCCGCCGCACCGGAACTATCCTCGCTATCGCCGCCCACCTCAATTGGTACGCCCCGTACACAAACGCTAAAGCCCTCATCGACAGTGGCGAGCTTGGGCAGCTACGCTCAATGGTGTGCCAGAGTCCACTCCCGCTTTCCAACATCCACAGCCACACCCTCTGCCTCTTTAGTCTATTCGTCGGTGCTCCCGCAAAGTGGGTGCAAGGTCACATGGACGACCCGGAAGCAGCCAAGACCAATGAAGACCAAAGCGGCTCCGGCATGATTGGCTACGAAAACGGCGTCCTGGGCTTCCTGAATTCCCACGTGCCCTGGCGGACTTGGACCATGGAATTCAACTGCGAGCGCGGCCGCGTCTTCACCCGCAACCACCACGCCTGGTTCGAGCTTTGGGGTCGGGGAGAAGAAGAACTGGATGGTGAATTCCAGCGGCAATTTCCCTTTCCGTGGCGGCCCCGCAGTTCCATGGTTGACGCCATCGAGGGCGTCGCCCGTTCCATCGAGGCCGGTGTGGAAGAATCGTGTCCCGGTGAGTTCGGACGCGAGGCCCTGGAGATCGGCATCGCTATCCGAGAGTCCTACCGCAGCGGCGCCCGCATGGATCTGCCCTTGCAAGACCGCAACCTCCGCCTCGGCGGCTACTAGACGAGAGTTCGCTACCGGAGTGCAGCGCGTGGCCTCCGGCGCTATGCTACAATTTAACGAGGGTTGATTGGCACTCAGGACAGACCCTTCCAATCAAACTGGCCGATAGCAAGCGCAAGCCCGATTAGATTGGGCATGGTTCCTGGCAATTGGTTGAGTTTCGTTCAATTGCCCCACCCCGCACTCAGTCGCGGCTCAGAAGAGTCAAGGCGAATATTCAATCGTTTCGGCCTTTCCTCTAAGACACAGAACGAATCGTTGTCTGCCATCCGATTGCGAGTGGACGGTTCATCGTTCTCGCGGGAGTGGCACAAGGCTATCGAACACGTGGATTTGCACGACCTTGTTGGGATAATTGAGATAGGGAGCGCCACCTCAGTTCAAGTGTGGCGCCGGCAAGCACTCATTTAAGGAGACACTGGTGTCTACGTATCTAAGACCGGCCCTCATTGGCATATTGCTTACGTTGCTGGCAACGGTGCTGGTAGCGTGCAGCGTGCAGCCTCCTCCTGCAGTGGCCCCTGAGCCCACGGCACCGCCCGCGCCCACAGAAGTCCCCGCTCCTACGCCTGCTCCCGAGCCTGTAGCTCCCACGCCAATACCGGTGGCGGAGCTTACTCCCGATTCGGTATTGCCGCTTGATCCTGTGGTGACGCATGGCACGCTGAGCAACGGCATGACGTACTACATCAGGCACAACGAAGAGCCCAGGAACCGCGTGCAATTGATGATGGTCGTCCGGGCCGGATCTGTGCTCGAAGAAGAGTCCGAGCGCGGGTTGGCGCACTTCGCTGAACACATGGCCTTCAACGGCACCGAACGCTTTGAAAAGCAGCAGATCGTAGAGTACCTCGAGTCACTCGGAGTCAACTTTGGGCCGGACCTCAATGCCTCAACCGGCTTTGACACCACCACCTACGAGCTTGAGGTACCCACGGAAGATCCCCAAGTCTTGGAAACCGCGTTCCAAATCCTCAGCGACTGGGCATACGCCATCTCCTTCGATCCGGAGGAAGTCGAGAAGGAACGTGGGGTAGTCATTGAAGAGTGGCGCACGAGGCTGGGCTACAGCGATCGCTTCCTCAACCATTGGATTCCCTTGGTCTTCGGCTCCTCGCGTTATACGGACCGCTTGCCCATCGGCCTCCTCGAAGTCCTGGAGACCGCGACCGCTGAAGACCTACGGGGATTCTATGAGCGCTGGTATCGACCGAACCTGATGGCCGTAGTCGTCGTCGGCGATATTGACGTTGCCGAAATGGAAACGCTCGTGCGCCGCCACTTTGCGCCGCCTCCCGAAGGGGAAGCGCTGCAAGAGCGCGCCGCGGTGCAACCGCCGACGGAGCGGCCCCGCTTCGAGGTGCCGAGCCACGCAGAGCCCCGTGTAACGGTGTTTACCGATCCCGAGGCTACGGGCACGAGTACGTTCCTCGTGCGCACGATTCCTTCGGGTTATGGCGTTACGCTGGCAGCCTACCGGGATATTCTGATCGAGCGGCTGTCATTCATGATGTTCAATGCGCGGCTATTCGAGCTTAGCCGCACGCCCAACCCTCCGTACCTTGGCGCGAGTGCGGGACGCGGGGGTCTATCGGACACCGCGGACATGTTCGTCTTTTCGCTTGCCATTGAAAAAGACGGTGTCGAAGCCGGACTTAACGCCATGCTTGAGGAAATGCAGCGCGTGCGCCAGCATGGCTTTACCACTTCCGAACTGGATCGCGAAAAAGCCAATCTGCTCAGCTTCATGGAGAGCTACTACGAGAGGCGCGGCCAACTGGAATCCAGATCGCTCGCCGACGAGTACATAGAACACTTCTTGAGCAGCACGGTCGCACCGGGCGTCGAGATGGAGTGGGAATTGGTGCAGCTTCTCTTGCCGCAGATCGCCCTGGACGAGGTCGACGCGTTTGGTCACTTCTGGAGCGAGCCCGGCAACACCGTCCTGCTGGTAACCGGTCCGGAAGACATCGGCCCGGGCACTAAGGACGATCTCAAAGAGGCAGTCACACAGCAGCTTGTCGACGCACACGCGCTTGAAGTGGCGGGCTACGAAGATGAAGCCGCCGACCAAACTCTCTTGGCGACAATTCCAACCGCCGGCTCCATCACAGAAGAACAGGCAATTGATTCGATCGATGCCGTGCAATGGACGCTTTCCAACGGCATCACCGTTGTGGCCAAGCAGACTGACTTCAACAACGACCAAGTATTGATGAGATCTTTCAGTCCTGGCGGAAACTCGCTCGTAGCGGATGAGGACTTCTTCTCCGCGCTGCACGCCGCAGCTCTGGTTGCCGGTAGCGGCGCCGGGCCGCATGACAGCGTTGCCTTGGATAAGCTCTTGGCCGGCAAACGGGTGTCGGTTTCGCCGTACATCGGTTCGCAGTTTGAGGGCTTCAGCGGCAGTGCGTCACCGCAAGACCTGGAGACGTTGTTCCAACTAGTCACCCTCTATGCCACTGATCCGAATATCGACCCCGTGTACTTTGAGACCTACGTTACGAGGCTGCGCGACGCGGCTGAGAACCGTCTCATGGACCCAGATACGTTGTTTTTCGATGAAGTCCGTAGGATTCTCTTCCAAGATCACTTCCGGCGGCGCCCGCTCACTGTCGAACTGCTCGATGAGCTAGACATGGAGCGCGCCCTGGAGATCTACACTGACCGCTTTGCGGACGTGGGCGACTCTACCTTTGTGTTCGTAGGCGCCTTCGATTGGGATGCACTGCGCTCTCTGACAGAAACGTACCTGGCCAATTTGCCGGTCACCGGACGAACTGAGCAGTGGCAGGACCCCAATATCGACCCGCCCTCCAGCCTGGAAGACCACGAAGTCTATTTCGGCATCGAGCCAAGGAGCACAACGATCTTGGTATTTGCCGGGGACTTGGAGTGGAATCGCGAAGAGTCGCTAATCATCGCGCTCATGGGCGAAATACTCCAAATTCGCTTGCGTGAAGAGATTCGGGAGGAACTGGGTGGCACATATGGCGTGAGCGTCAGCGCCACGACATCTTCGATCCCAGACTCTGAGTACCAAGTGTACGCTTATTTTGGCAGCGATCCCGACCGCGTTGAAGAACTATTTACCGCAATTCAGCGAGAGTTGAATTGGTTGATCGATGGCGGCGAACAGAAGTATCTCGACACTTCCAAAGAGCTCTTCCGTTCCTCCAGAGAGGAGCAGGTCGAGGAAAATTCCTTCTGGCTTGGTCAAATCAGAACTGTCTTGCAGCGCGGCGAGCAATTTGACGTGATCAATAGTTACCTGGATCGTTTGGATGCGGTTACCTTAGAGCAAGTGTCGGCAGCCGCCGCAAGGTACCTCACGCTCGACCAGTACATCCGAGTTGTCTTGTTCCCCAAGGCAGCGGAATAGGCCGGGAGTCCAATCAAGAGCGGGAAGAGTATTCACAACCCGCTCTTGTCGACGCGTCACCGTTTGTGGACTGCTCTCGTTCTTCAGTGGGCATATGCCCTTGCTAAGGAAACTAGGGGCGCCAAAGCGCGGTTCCTCGATAGCCGCCAGGGCAACGCTTGTGCCTCTCAGGTATCTCAATTGTGATCGCGGTTCCATCGGAGCATCCTGAGTTCAGGCAGAATAGTTGGGTCTGACGCCTGGACAGTTAGGGGTCGCCTCTGCTGCGGTCTCCACTCGCGCCATCTCCCGTGACTCTCCAGCAACGCACTCTCCCCTGCCCCCATTAGGATTCGCCCAATGACTTCGCCCGAAACCTCTCTCCTGTGGCAAGACTGCAGCCAATTCTTAGATTATTGCGGGTACCTCAATCGTTCGCCGCAAACGGTGCGCACCTACAAGCAGATGCTCACTGACCTCGTACGCTATTGCGAAAAGACTAAGCGGCAAGTGGCGCGTGTGGAAGATCTCACGCTGCCCGTGATTACGGCCTTTCTTGCGTGGAAACGCACCCACACGAGCGCATCGACACTGGCAAAATATGCCTCATGTTTGCGAAGTATGCTTCGCTATTTCAGCCTGCATGAGGACCGCGACGTTATTGTCTACGACAAGGTGCAACTACCCAAGCTGCAGCGCCACGCGCCCCGCAATGTCCCAACCGCTGAAGACATCGTGCATCTCTTTCGGTCCATTCCACAGGATACGCCGCAGGGCAAGCGTGACCGCGCCCTCGTGATGCTTTTCTTCTCCACGGGCCTGCGCTTGGCGGAACTCTGCGCGCTCGACCGCGCCGATCTACCCATTGAGCGCCTCGGTTCCGATCAACTCTTGCAGATCATCATCAGAGGCAAGGGCGACAAAGACCGGCCGGTCTTCTTACAGCAGGGAGCGCAACTGGCAGTGCGCGAGTACCTGGCCACCCGTGAAGACGAGTTTCCTCCGTTGTTCATACGCTACCGTCCCGGCAAGTCCGCTGAGGATGACGCCGAGGATAGGGAAAAAAGACTCTCGCCGCGCATGGTACGCAAGATCATCACGCAGCATGCCCGGAGATCGGGCGTAGGACATCTGGCGCCGCATGCGCTGCGGCACGGCTTTGCCGTTGACTTGCTGCGCAACGACGTAAACCTGCGCGTAATTCAAGAGCTTCTCGGCCATTCTAGCCTGTCCACAACCCAAATCTACACCCACTTGGTAAACCGCGCCCTAGCGGATGCAGTCCGTCATCGGGCCGATCCCGCAGGGTAATCCGCCCTTGCGCATGGGCTCTACATCAGCCAATTGAGGCTCGTGCGCTCAGACTGCTCTTAGGTAAACGCGGTAGCGTGTCTAGCAATAAAGAGTTTACTCATGTCCAGGAGGTTGGCAATGAACGTGCGTGAATTGGCAAATGCAGGGAAGAATGGCGCCGGTCAGGATACCAGCCTGCGCGATTACATTCTCGAGGAGTACATAGAAGACTATCAAGAGGGCGAGATCAATCGGCGGGATGCGCTCCAGCGCATCGCCGCAATCACGGGCAGCGCTGCTATTGCCAGCGCCATCTTGGCTGCGTGCGCCGGGCCGGACGAGCCAGCAGCCGCGCAGGAGGCCGCTAGCGAATCCTCCGACCAACCGGCTTCGCCTACCGCCGGGGCGCAGCCTGCCACTGAAAGCACACCGGGAGTGACCGTGTCCCCTGAAGACCCTGACATCGTGGCGAACGAAGTCGAAGCGCCCGGAGATGGCGTGGCGCTGATGGGCTACTTGGCCAGGCCAAGTGGAGACGGTCAGTTCCCCGCGGTGTTGGTCTGTCACGAGAATCGCGGCTTGAACGAACACATCCGTGACGTTGCCCGGCGCTTGGCAAAGGCTGGGTACGTGGGATTGGCACTCGACATGCTATCCCGGCAAGGCGGCACCGATGCCGCGGGCGGCGCCTCCAGCGCCCCGGGCCTGCTCAGCAACACTCCGCCGCAGCAGTTTGTGGATGACTTTAGGGCCGGACTGCACTTTCTTCAGTCCCAGGCATTTGTAACGCCGGACCGCATCGGCATGACGGGTTTCTGTTTCGGCGGCGGCGTGACCTGGCGTTGCGCTACGCAAGTCCCGGAGCTGAAGGCAGCCGTGCCATTCTACGGGCCAAATCCACCTTTGGCCGACGTTTCGAAGATTGAGGCCGCCGTCCTTGCCATCTACGCGGAGCAAGACCGGCGCATCAATGCGGGCATAGACGCGATCGAGACTGCCATGCAGGAGAACAATAAGACGTTCGAGAAAATTATCTACCCCAATGCCAACCACGCGTTTCACAACGATACGAGTTCGCGCTACGTCGAAGCAGCCGCGAAAGACGCCTGGCAGCAGACCTTGTCTTGGTTCGCAGCGCATCTATAGCTCTAGTTGCTCGATAGTCACCAAGAAAAGTATCGTTGCTGCAGGCGCTGACTTGGCGTTGCCGCAAAAGCAAGAGGAGCCGCCCCAAATAGGGGCGGCTCCTTCATTGTCAGCCAGGTGCGAAATGCAAGGCCGGATTGGGAAGAAACTGCGGCTACTTCGCCGATTCTTCCGCCAAGATGTTCTCCAGAATTGGCTTGACGTTCTTCAAGCCGTCGGCCGGGGCCACCGTGCCGGCGATCATGTCGCCCCACAGCGGTCTGACCGCTTCCTCTAACATGCGCGGCCACGCTGAAGTGACGAGCGCGGGGTCGCCGCCGTTGCCACCGAGGGGAAGCGAGTTGATAAAGGCATCCACGCGCACACCGGGTCGCTCTTCATACAGGTCACGCAGGAACTTCTCCGCGCCCTCGAGCCGTGCCGGGATATTGCTGGTAAGCAGCGCCCACCGGTCTTCCGGAATGTGGAATTTGACGAATTCCCAGGCTAGATCAGTCGCCTTCGACTGGGTGCCAACACCATAGCCCCAAATCTTGAACTCAGGCAGAGAAACCGCGGCCTTCGGGAATGGCGTGAACGCCCAGTCGATGTCTGTCGTGTCACGGTACCCGCCAAGCTGCCATGACCCCATCTTGATCACGCCGGTCTGACCGAGCGTGAAGTGAGTGAAGCCCGCGCCGGGCTCACCCAGATTCTCATTGGCCTGATCGCGTGAGGGCCACGACCTATCCTGAAGTTGGAGAGCAATATAGGACTCATAAGCCTCGATCACTTCCGGTGAATCACAGGTGATTGACTGGAAGTCATCCGAAATCCAAGCGCCCTCCCAGAGCATCGGCGTATTGGGATAATAGTTGATGCCGACCCGGTCCAGGCCGTACTGGGTGTACTTGCCGCCGGACTCCTTCGTCAATTGGAGCATCGTGGCGCGAAACTCGTCCCACGTCCACGAGTTTTCCCAGTCTTCCGAGGGTTCGTCGACACCGGCGTCGGTAAAGAGCGTCCGGTTATAGAGCAGCGCGATCGCCTCACCGTGATGGTACGTGGTCAGACCGTAGACATTGCCTTCAAATGAGGAAAACGTCGTGCGGCCGTCCCTGGCGAACTGCGTCATGTCGTAGTTGTCGCGCTTGATGAGATCGTCAAGCGGCTGGACGAGGCCGTTGCGCACGTACAAGGGCGGCGCAAGACACATAAAGCAATCGACCAAGACACCACCGGCCAGCATCGTCGTCAACTCGATGCCCTGACCAACCAAGCTCCCTGGGGCGACAACGAGCTCAACGGTAGCGCCCGGGTTGGCCTCGGCAAACGGGTTCAGCATGACGGTCTCTACATTGCCCAGGTCTCGCTCAGAGAACCAGGAGTAGTACTGAATCGTAACTTCCTCTGCCACAGGAGCCTCGTCCGCCGGCTTCTCTTCCGCCATCTCCTCCTTAGCTTCGGGCTCCGCCGCCATAGGCGCCGAAGTAGTCGTGCCGCAGGCGGCCAAGATTGCGACACTCAGGCCGCCAACCCCAGCACTCGCCAGCAATCGCCGACGTGTCATTCCGGTAAGAATTTTCTCTTCGCGTTCAGTCTGCATTACCACTGCCTCCTTGAAAGCAGATACTTACCAATACACCACCAGGGCTACTATGGTAGCCTTAGTGTCATTAACTTTACTCTCTCCGCCCAGAACCGTCAAGTAGAATGACTCCGGCCGATCCCCCTGACAGCATGCATGTTTTCTGATTGACAGTCTGGAGGCGTAAGGTCTTAGCCCTTGTTGATCAGAGTGAGCCAGAGCAGCGCTCGCCTTGCACTCTGTGCACCGAATTCCGTAGGATTACATGACGCGCGTTTACAAATCCAGATATATCGCCGTGCCGTGCCCCCTGTGCCGCTCGCGCTGTGTCTGCCGAACCGCTGACAGCGGGCTCAAGATGGCGTCCGCGGCGTGACTGTCAAATCGTTGGTGCATAGCCCAAATGACGTTCGGCTTGAGCCTGTGCCTATCCCACCGTTCGCGCTGAGCCTGTCGAAGCGCAGAGGGTAGATCTCACCCAATAGACAATCGAGAATAGTGCAGGCTTTCGGACCGATATTCCAGCGCAAGCCGGAATTCAGATTCCGGAGGCTCCGCGTTCATGTAAAGAGGGGCGTCATGACCTTAACGCATAAGGCGGCCGCCTAGCAGGAAAGCCCATCGCAAGTGGGTCTACAACGCGAACAAATCGCGCTAGCCGCCAGCTTCTCGCGAGGATTCCGCCACATGCTCGTGCATCGCAATCATCAACCCGGCAAGTGAGATTATGTCGAGGACATTGTGGTGAAAGACTGCATCGAGACTCGCCAGGTCGCCCGTCTCGAGATAGTCAATATAAAGGCCCGGGACTTCACTGGAAGGCACGTCGCCCTGACGCCTAAAGTCGAGAACGTGTTGTTCGAGGGTCTGTAGGCGGCAATTGGGCAACTCCCGCTGCCACAGACGCCGCGCGCCGTAGAGTAGGTCGCAATGCAGGACGTCTTGCACGTCGAGCTTGATGTCGTGGGCGCGCATACGAGACCGCAGCAGCGGCAGATCGAAGCTGGCGCCATTGAAGGTGGTCATTGTCGGCCATTGGGGCAGGGCCGCGGCTAGCTCTCGCAGCATGGCGGGCTCTTCATCCGGACTGCGAATAAAGTGCTGTCGAACTACAAACGCGTCATCCTCAAAATACCCCAACCCAACCAGAAAGACGTACGTGCCCGGCCCACCCAGTCCGGTCGTCTCCGTATCCCAAAAGACCATCCGGCGCACGTCGGGCGGGCTGCTGTCTTCGGTCTGGCCACTAGCACGTTGACTCTTCGAGGCGCCATCCTCAGGAGACTCGGAATTGCCGCGACGATAGGACCGCGCCCTCCGCGCACCCGCGGTCCGCGCCACCTGGGCCGCATCCACCCCCAACACGTGTCGCAGGTCGTACTTCCCATGCTGGTAGTCCACTGGATGAGCAACAGAACGTACCAAGTGAACACCAGGGAGAGTTTCACGTTCTTGCCACATTAGTCCAAGTTTCCTTGCACGACTTGGCGCCTGGCGGCGCTTGGTCTGGTCCTTACAATCCAGCGCGGAGAAGGCGAGTGTTTCCCAGCAGGAAGGCCTAGCGCTCCAGTGAGGATCATGCCTCGACTGCAATGTGAAATTCCTACTCTCCCGCAATTAGACCTCGACCAGCACGGTTGACGCTTCCGGCTCAGGGATTGGGATGCCTTCCTGCCGCATGCCCTCGAGGTGGAACGCAATCGCCCCCTGTATGTTGCGTGTGACTTCCTCTTGTGTCTCGCCTGTGGCCACGCACCCGGGCAGGTCCGGCACATATGCAGAGTAATTCCGCGGCGTCTTTTCAATAACCGCCGTGTACTTCATCGTTCACCTCGGCTTTTCAATCCTGCTTGTTTCAGGATACTGCTCCATGTCCCAGCCGCCAAGTCATCATTCAACCGTCCCGCGACTGTTACCAGCCCCTTCTTCTCAAGATGCCTGTATTGTCGGTGGCTTCCGCGGGTCCGCACCAATTCCCACCCATCTCTCTCTATCGCTCTGATAGCATCGCGAACTTTAGGCAAGCTTGCTCTCCAAAACCACTCCGCTTGACTGCGGAAAGGATATCAGACTCCTAGATCGCTTCGTATGTTTTGCGGCTGTTCTTGCCAACCGCGCGCAATCGCCGCTGTCTCACGAGGGAGTCAACGGCTGCCCTTACGGCGGGTTCGCCGTGGCGGCGGAACTTGCCGGTGATCTTGCTGAGGGTGCGCGGGCGTTCGCAATAGGTCCAAATCTTTCCAGCGAGCAATTCATGGGCCACCGGCAGGGGTTCGATCGGCCGCACAACAGTGTGACCGAGATTGGCGTCCACGTACTCTCCGGGGGTGAATTCCAAGCGTCCCTGTAGTGCTTGCTCATCCAGGAAATTGCGCAACCGCTTGCGCAGTACGCCGCCGGTCCCGCTCGAGCCGTAACCGTGGATGACGTCAATGGCAGCGGCCGGGCCGACGCCGGCGCCTCTAAGCCAATCATTGTAGAAGTCTATGAAGTTTTGTTGGGCTTCAAGCCAGGTCTGCTCGTGGAGGTCCAACTCATGGGCAGACCCAGTTTCTTGGGAAATCATTGGAGATCACATGCTCAACCAAAAGTGCGGGGTACGCCCCCACCCTCTATCCTAAGAATACAAAAATCCTTGGGCAACGGCCTATTTTCCCACACAGTCGCCCGTGCAGTATCGTCGGTGCTGAGGGGCTTAACTACCGTGTTCGGGATGGGAACGGGTGTACCCCCCTCGCCTTGTCACCCAAGGAATTCTGACAGAATTGAGAGGGCGCCGCTCGCGGCCTGCCGCCAGCCAGCAGTGACTGGGGGCATGAAGCGTTACAACGACGCCTTATGTCAAGGTGCAGCGGTGAACTATGCGCAAGTCTTGTGTCGGGGCCAAGCGGCCCACCGCAAACGGTTGCCGCAGGCGATCTCATGCACTCGTGCCATGAGGATGGCCCGACACTCGCAGAACTGCAATTTTGCCAACTAGAAGCGCGATTAAGTCCTCGACCATTAGTACCGCTCGGCTGAACACGTTACCGTGCTTACACCTGCGGCCTATCAACCAGATAATCTCTCTGGGGTCTTACCTCTCGCCGCAATGCAGCGAGAGTGGGGAACCTAATCTTGAGGCTGGCTTCCCGCTTAGATGCTTTCAGCGGTTATCCATTCCGCACGTAGCTACCCAGCTATGCCTCTGGCGAGACAACTGGCACACTAGCGGTGCGTCCACCCCGGTCCTCTCGTACTAGGGGCAGCTCCTCTCAAGTTCCCTGCGCCTGCGGAGGATAGAGACCGAACTGTCTCACGACGTTCTGAACCCAGCTCGCGTAGCGGCTTTAATGGGCGAACAGCCCAACCCTTGGGACCTGCTCCAGCCCCAGGATGCGCTGAGCCGACATCGAGGTGCCAAGCCTCCCCGTCGCTATGAACGCTTGGGGGAGATAAGCCTGTTATCCCCGGGGTAACTTTTATCCGATAATCCACGGCCCTTCCACTCGGAACCGTAGGGTCACTAAGCCCGACTTTCGTCCCTGCTCGACGTGTATGTCTCGCAGTCAAGCTCCCTTGTGCCTTTACACGCTTAGGCTGATTTCCATCCAGCCTGAGGGAACCTTTGGGCGCCTCCGTTATCTTTTGGGAGGCGACCGCCCCAGTCAAACTGCCCGCCTGACAATGTCCCCCTCCCGGATCACGGCAAGGGGTTAGAATAAGGATCGCAGAAGGGTGGTATTTCACCATTGCCTCCCCATCCCCCAAAAGGAATGGTTCACAGGCTCCCACCTATCCTACGCATCGGCGGCCCCGATCCAATGCCAAGGTGCAGTAAAGCTCCACGGGGTCTTTTTGTCCTTCCGCAGGTAACCAGCATCTTCACTGGTACTTCAATTTCGCCGGGTCCCCTGCTGAGACAGTGCCCAACTCGTTACGCCATTCGTGCGGGTCGGAACTTACCCGACAAGGAATTTCGCTCGGTTCATCGCGGCGTTATTGCCGCAACTTATCCCACTCTGTTTCCAGAGGGGCCGGACTTTATCTTCACTCGTCCTGTGCTTATCTGATTGGCGATGCAACGGATCTCTGCAATGCCCTCTGTCGTCAAGTGCGTTCCACGCTCCATAAACAAGAGGATTCTTCGAAACTTGATGAAATCCACTCGTTTCTTGGAACGCAGTTCGTGCTTCTCAAAGAACGGAATGATCCGCTCTCTAAGGTGTTCCACACTGCGCACCCGATAGCACATGCGGTCGCCATGATTGTGTCGCACTACCCCACACCCAAAGAATGCCTTGAGTGCGTAGAGGAGTTGCACGTCGCGTTCATGCTGCACCACACTGAATTCAGGCAGTACCTGAAAACCGGAGGTCATCTCCTGATGCGGATCGATGTCGACGATGAAGCAACCTTCGCCATCGACAAAGCCGCAGATCCATTGCGCCGTCAACCGCTGGGACGAGGCTGGACGTAAAGTCTCTGAGGGTTCTCTCGTATTTGTCATGTTGAGAGTCTTCCCTGCGGATTGTCCCCATGTCCAGACGGATTCTTACTGCCCACCTATTAGAGTGGACGAGTACCGCTGGCTGTGCGAGGAGTTTCCCGCATATGGTCCAGTTTTACTAAGGCTCGCGAATATTGAACCTTAGGACGGTTATAGTTACCGCCGCCGTTCACCGGGGCTTCCCGTCAGGGCGTGAACCCCTCTAGTTAACCTTCCGGCACCGGGCAGGCGTCAGCCCCCATACATCAGCTTTCGCTTTCGCGGAGACCTGTGTTTTTGTTAAACAGTCGGTTGGGCCTCTTCAGTGCCACCGCAACTCGCTTCCCGGCGCAAGGCCGGTGCACGCGTCGCGGTACCCCTTCTCCCGAAGTTACGGGGTTAATTTGCCGAGTTCCTTAGCAGAGGGTCTCCCGCTCACCTTGGGACTTTTACCCCCGCCCACCAGTGTCGGTTTGCGGTACGGGCGCCCATATTCTGGCTAGAGGCTTTTCTTGCAGGCTGGGCTCAAAGGAATCGCCGTTGACTTTCGTCGCGGACTCTCCATCGCTTCTCGGCGTTTGGAATAGAGCAACGGATTTACCTATCGCTCCCGCCTACCAGCTTGGACGTGTATAGCCAAGAACACGCTCCTCCTACCCTGCCCGGTCCCCCCTTCGCTCATAACGAACCTGGGCGGTTCCGGAATATCAACCGGATGTCCATCGCCTACGCCATATTGGCCTCGGCTTAGGCCCGACTAACCCTCAGTGGACGAACCTTCCTGAGGAAACCTTGGGCTTACGGTGAGCCGGATTCTCACCGGCTAACGCTACTCATGCCGACATTCTCACTTCCCTGCGCTCCACCCGTCCTTACGGTCGAGCTTCTCTGCACAGGGAACGCTCCCCTACCCAGCGGCTGCTCCACGTGGGAGCGCCACTGCCCTAGCTTCGGTACCAGACTTGAGCCCCGTTAAATTTTCGGCGCCAGACGGCTTGACCAGTGAGCTGTTACGCACTCTTTAAAGGATGGCTGCTTCCAAGCCAACCTCCTGGCTGTCCGGGCTATCCGACATCCTTTCCCACTTAGTCTGAATTTAGGGACCTTAGCTGAGGGTCTGGGTTGTTTCCCTCTTGACGATGAAGATTATCCCCCACCGTCCCACTCCCAGGTAACATGTATACGGCATTCGGAGTTTGGTTGGGTTTGGTAACCGTTTTGGCCCCTAGCCCATCCAGTGCTCTACCTCCGCAACACTCTAACCTGAGGCTGCACCGCAATGCATTTCGGGGAGAACCAGCTATATCTGAGTTCGATTGGCATTTCACCTCTAGCCACAGCTCATCCCCCAGTTTTGTAACACTGGTGGGTTCGGGCTTCCACGAGATATTACTCTCTCTTCACCCTGGCCATGGCTAGCTCACTCAGTTTCGGGTCTACTCCACGCGACTGAATCGCCCTGTTAGGACTCGCTTTCGCTACGGCTCCGGCCCTCCGACCTTAGCCTTGCCACGCATAGTAACTCGTCGGCTCATTCTCCAAAAGGCACGCCATCAGGCATTCCGTCCTTTAATGCGGGCCTAGCGTGCTTGCGCGCCGCACGTTCCGAAGAACATGCTTTGCACAGACACGCCGTCCCAGCAAGACGGCATAGCCCTCTGACTGCTTGTAAGCGTACGATTTCAGGTTCTATTTCACTCCCCTCCCGGGGTTCTTTTCACCTTTCCCTCACGGTACTCGTTCACTATCGGTCGCCAAAGGTGTTTAGCCTTGGGAAGTGGGCTCCCCAGTTTCCCACAGGGTTACACGTGTCCCGTGGTACTCAGGCACAGCAACGAGAGAGCTCTGGTTTTCGTGTACGGGGCTGTCACCCTCTCTGGCGGGCCATTCCAGGCCCTTCTACTAACCACAGCTTTTCTCCAACTCTCCGAACCCCTTGCAGGGGGCTCTGTTGCGGCCTCCAACCCTCACGTTGCAACGGCTGCAACCTATCACACAACGTGAGTTTGGGCTGTTCCCCTTTCGCTCGCCACTACTCAGGGAATAATTTCTTTTCCTCGCCTTACTAAGATGATTCAGTTCAGGCGGTTCCCTCCACATGCCTATGAATTCAACATGCGGTGACGAGGCATCACCCTCGCCGGGTTTCCCCATTCGGGTACCTGCGGATCAAAATCTGCTGACGACTCCCCGCAGCTTTTCGCAGTCAACCGCGCCCTTCTTCGGCCTTTGGCACCAAGGCATCCGTCGTACGCCCTTAGTAACTTAGCCTGCTTCTAATCGGCAAAATTGAAGTTCTGCTTGCGCAATATTCACCTGTTAATGTACCGCCCCATCTCTAGGGCGCATCCACTAATGTACCAAACATCGTGCCACGATGTCAAGGGAGCGGGCACCACACTCTGAGGCGTCCCTTCCTCAAAGTGGTCGATGAAAATTTCGATCGTGCTGAATTAGGGCACGGGCCTTAGGCAAAGTAGCCAACAGAAACTCCAATCACCCCCTGGACGCCGGTTTCTGCCGATGTCCAGGGGGTGACTCTGAATGCTTTACCTATATGCAAGCGTCTCTGAAATGCTAAGCGCTGCCTAGCGGCTGTAGCCGGAGTCCGGCCGCTCCTTTTGTGCAGTCTGCGTCAGGTAGTCCAGCAAGAAGCCGAAGTCCTTGTATGAAGTCAGATCGCCCAACTGCCGGTCCAGCGACCACAGCTCATCCAGCAGAATTGCCAGATCGCGGTCCACCGGCGATTCGGCAAAGTCGAGATTGCTGTAGCGGTCTGCTGCCAGAGCAACAATAGAACCGAACCGCAAGAGTGCCGCATCCCGGGCGTTATCCAGCGCGTCGCTCTTGCTCAGCAGCGTCGCATGCTGGCGGTTGGATTCTCCCGTCGACGGCGTTACCCACCGGATCTCCACCTCGCCGAGACGGGCGGTTTCCCGCCGGCCGGCATCCGTGAGTTGTAGCTCAAAGAAGACGGTGGTAGCGGTGCCCGCCGGTAATTCCGCGAACTCCTTGCGCGCCTCAGTAAAGGACTCGTCCGAAGTCGCACGGTTTTCGTAGCCAACAATCCGCCACACCGCAACCATGTCGGGGTCCCATGTCACCTGGGCGCGGGTCTGGTCGGCAAAGGGTATGGAAAGTGCCAGCCAGTTTTCGCGGCTAAATGTCGCCCGGGCCTGCTCTACCGTGCTCAGATAGCGGTACCAACCGTTGCCGTGCTGCGCCAACTGCTCCAGCAGGTAGTCGTTGTAATTCTCGATGCCGACACCGATAGTGATCAGGCGCAGCGGATTAGTGTCGTCGCGGTCATCCGCCGATTCCAGGATCGAGAACGGGTCGGTGGCGTCCACGTTGGCCACACCGTCCGACATTAGAATGATGTAGTTGTACGAGTCGGGACGCTCACGCCGGATACGGTCGGCAAGCTGCACGCCGAGGTCCAACCCGGCCTGCACGTTCGTGGAGCCGTGCGGCGAAAGCTGATCAATCGACCATCTTACGTTGCGGTCGTCCGGATCGCGATGATCGACCGTGTAGTCATTGATGACATGGGTGGTAAAGTGAACCACGGCGATGCGGTCCTGGCCGCGCAAGCTGCGCCGGATGCTCTCGGCAGCCTCCCGCGCGATGTCCACGCGATCGCCCTCGCGCATCGAACCGGAAGCGTCGAGCACCAGTGTTACATTGAGCGGTGTGTCGTCGAAAGCCAAGTCGGCGGCTTGGAAGGCGATGCGCGCGAGATGCAGGCCGCTGTCCAGCGGATGCCGGACTACGTCCGTGGCGATGGAAAAACTGTCGTCACGCAGCGGCAATGCATAGTCATAGTTGAATGCGTTGATCCACTCTTCAGCTCGCACCGAATCCGGCTCTACGCGGTAGGCCGCGCGTGCCCAGTTGAGGGCCAGGTGGAACGACGTGCGGTCGGTATCAAGGCTGAACGTAGCAACCGCGTCACGAACCGTGTTTACGAACGTGGCTCGCGGATAGTCCTTGAAAGTGGTTGCGCCTGCCGTCTGCTGCGGCGGTCGAACTGCCGGTGGACGTGACGTTGATTGAGACGATTGGCTTCTGGATGCTGGAGCCTCAGCCTTTGCCGCAGGTGCACGCTCGGCAGCAGGAGCTTCCTTAGCCTCAGCTTGAGGCGCGGCCTGCCTCTCTTCTGCCTGAGACTCTTCCATAGCCGCTGATGGCGCCGTAGCCGCCGCTCCGCACGCAGCAAGCAAGAGCACACCCGCAAGCAACACCACAATCGACTTCAGAAATCTCTTCATCACAGTTTCTCCTCGTTGTCCTTTGCCCCCACAGCACTGTACCGCCAATTCGTATAGAAAAAGGCGTAGCTGGGGCAATCTGCGGTGATAAGTATCAGCACGAACGGTTCCCGCGAGAGGTGACGAGAGAGGATGATAGACGCCAACAAAGCCGGACACAGCCAGCTTTCCACGAGTTAAGCAATCAAGAACGGAGGGCAGTGCCACCCAGTTCCCGAACCATCTTGAGTTTGTCGGCATTCAGACTAGAGGGAAAAATAAACCTTCCATAGACTTGCGGAACCTGAAATCGTGCTTTAGGTAAGAATTACGTGAAAATCTCTTCCGTTCAGGTCTCTAGGCCCTCCTCCTTCCAAGCGTTGCATGGACACCATACGCGAGCACCACCCATGGCTCGCACGCGCCCACCACTTGCCTTTCAGGTACAATCTAACCCCAACAGAAATTCGTTACTGATGGGAGTATACTAATCGACCGATTAAACTTTTAGGGGCAGATAGTAATCATGGTAAGCGAATTGCCGAGACTTGTCTAGACCTTTAGGGCCTTAGAATGTCTTGCATTGCCTTGAGTTGGGAGTTCAGAAGGCTGCAAAGTCTCCGCCCAGCCAGCGGTATGGGCGAGGGTAGAGTGTCAGCGAGCGGTCTTCCAGCGGCAGCGAGAGAGGAATCGAGCCCCATAGGGCCGAGTACTTGGCAGCGATGGCGGCTTCAAGGGACTGGCGCAGGTCGTGGCCTGATATCGCCATCTCAGTGCCGTGCTCTACGGCCGAGATGAACGACAGGATGGAGCTTGCGAGATAGCCGTACTGCAGCCAGGCGAATGGCGTGAATGCCCGGTCAGACTTGACGCGCACACCCTTGCCATCAAAGCCCTGGTAGATGTCCATGACATCGTCCCAGTCCCAGCGCAGGAGCGAGTCCTCCGTCCAGACGTCGACGCCACGACAGGGAGTATCTTCACCAAAGACGGGCACCTCAATGCCGGTGCTCATTGTGAAGCGGCCGCTGATGATAAGGCCGGTGTCCTCGTCCGCTTCCAAGGCTTCGCGGGGTTTGCCCCATGCGATCACCTCGGTGATCTCGGCTTGGGCAAGGAGCCTGAGGACGGCGATATGCTGGCAACCGCCACCGGATATCTCGCCGCCCCACGCATGCACCGTTGCGCCCTGTACCGTGCCAAAGTCACCGCGACGGAGCCAGCTCGCGGCTTCCTGCACGTCAGCGCGGGCCCGCTGCAAATTGCCGCCGTGGAAGACTACGTCCCGCTCCTCGCACATGTCGATCATCTCGTCCACGTCGGAGAGCCGAGCGCCAATGGGCTTATCGGTGGACACGCCGCGCACACCCGCCTGGGCTGACGCAATCACCGCGTCCTTGATGAACTTGCCGGGAAGGACAACGACGGCGAGATCGGGGATCTCATCCAGTCGCTGGTACATTTCAGCAGCGTCCCTGTACAAGGCCCTGACGCCGAAGCGCTCACCAACGACGCGCCGCCTGTCGTCATTGAATTCGGCAATGGCGACGATCTCGGTATTGTCGAGCAAGCTATAGAACTTAGCGTACTCTTGACCCATCCGGCCACAGCCGATGATTGCTACCCGTAACATCTCGTCTGTCATGATTCCCTCAATCCCATTTCGGTAATCTGACACCTATACGCTTGAGGCAGATGAAAAGCTACGAGAAATGGCGGGGCTTCCGTAGAAGAGCCGGACAGTGGATGCGGTGTTAGGTTGCTGGGAAACGAACTTGGTGAATTTCATCGGCGATTTTTTTCAAACTATCTACTACGCCGTCGAGTATTTCCGGATACTCAGCGTCTCTAACTAAGTTGACCGGTGCCCATTGAGAGTCCTGTATGCTCAATTCGTCCCGTATCTCGGAGGGCATATCTTGCAGAAAGTCGTTCCCTTGTTGAATACGCAAATCAACCCACAAAGGGGTTTCGCTAGTACTTTCGAACAGTTCGAAGTTTACGCCGAACCACACGATCGTCTCACGGAGTCTGATATATCG
The DNA here is from genome assembly GCA_965207135.1 of Chloroflexota bacterium. Classification (GTDB taxonomy): domain Bacteria; phylum Chloroflexota; class UBA11872; order VXOZ01; family VXOZ01; genus VXOZ01. The sequence goes on from OZ242272.1 coordinate 2,007,375, forward strand.
CCCGTAGCCGAACGGACGAGGTGTTCTATTCAGGCCCTTCTTATCGGCCCACTCCTGCTCAATCCCTCTTTCGGTAGCAGCATCAATGAGCCGCTTGTACTGGCGTTGGCGCATTTCCGAATCCAAGCCGGCTTTCTCGTCTCGACCGATTGGCTTGAACGCTCCGGCATCGGCGTACGTGGCTAGGCTGCGCAGTTGGCGAATTTCAGTTTCGACACCGGCCTCAGCATAGTCTCTGGTCCTGGCCGCCATGCTATCGAGAAGGCTTCCCCAACTTACGATCATCACGTGCTTCTGCGTATCCCCCACACGCACACATCTCCGCTCTGATTCGACCTCCACTAGACAGCCGAACTCCTGGCTTATCCGTCCCTGCAACTGCGGCCAAAGCGACTGAACTCGCTCCTCGGGTACCAGGAACATCAGGAGCGCCGGACCATCATCCGGGAGCACCCTAATGTATCCGTTGGGCTGATTATCTGTGAGGCCTGCCCAGAACTTCACCTCGATGAGCACTCGTTCCACGCCAGTTTCGTCGAATCCCACTAAGTCCGGACGCGCTCCATCCTCTTGAGTCACCTGCGTCTTTACAGTTGTGACCGCGTTCACGCCTCGGACGCCAGACTGGATGACATCGTTCAAAGCGACGCCACAGGCGTCTGAGTGATCGAAAATGTGGCGAAGAGCTTCTGTCGCGATGTTCTCCGTATTCCCGGGGAAGCTGGAAACCAGGTACGCGAGCAGAGTATCGTTGTCGGGCATCGAACTCTCCCTCAGCTCTGATGGGCCGGATTTGTTGGATAGTCCTCCGGCTTGCCTGTGTCACCGGGCTGGATGACGAAATCGCGACGGTCCCGGTAGAGACGTGCGCGGTTCAGGACGTAGTCCACCCCAGGTTTCAGGTCGTCCCAATGGGTCATCAGCCAGTATTTGTGGTCGCCGATGAACAGGTAGGTGTTGTTCATGCGAAAGAAGCGGCAAGCCACGCCCTCGCCCGCGCGGAATCGCTCGGATACCGCATCCAGCAACTCCTGCTGACAGTCCGTCTCGGACAGAACGTATTCGTGGGGCCACGTATACCGAAAGGTAACCGCCTCCCGCCAGGGCGCGCGGGCTATCAACTCCGTTAGAGTTGGTGTCACTCCTATTGACTCCTTAGTCCCTCATGGACACGCCGCGCACACCCGCCTGGGCCGACGCAATCACCGCGTCCTTGATGAACTTGCCGGGAAGGACAACGACGGCGAGATCGGGGACCTCATCCAGTCGCTGGCACATTTCAGCAGCGTCCTTGTACAAGGCCTTGACGCCGAAGCGCTCACCAACGACGCGCCGCCTGTCGCCATTGAATTCGGCGATGGCGACTATCTCGGTATTTGCGAACGTGCTATAGACCTCTGCATATTGCTGGCCCATGCGGCCGCAGCCAATTATCGCCGCCTTTAGTTTTCCACTCGCCATGGGTCCCTTACTTCAACCATAGTTACAAGCTCGCAAGAGCATGCCGCTTAGCCGGTTGCGCAGTTTGGATAGTTAGCGCGTTCGGGCAGAGTGGTCTTGGGAAACTGATCGCCGATTGCGATGCGCTCAAAGAACTCTTCATCCGCAGCCGTCACGTCGCACCAATAGAAGTTCAACGCCTGGAATGTCGGCCAGTCCGGGATGTGCCGCCACTTTAGCAGGCTCGCATCATAGACATAGATGCGCTCTTCTCCACCATCGAAGCGGCGGGCCAATTGATTCGCTTCAGGGAAGCGATGGTCCAGAGGTATTGCACTCACCACCTCTACCGGCACGGAGAATTGCGAATTCACAATCGCCCAAGGGATGGAGTAGACCAGCTGACTATGGGGCGCTATCCAACGGCGCACGATCTTGCCGGTGTCTTCGTACCGGACGATGTTATAGGTCTGTCCGAGAGTCACGTCGCGTATGAACCCAACCACAACCTGGCTCGACCCGTCTTTCGCGATCCAGCCTACGCCGATCTCAAATGGCGTACCCGCTGCGTCGTGACGCGTGATTACTACGCGATCGCCCTCTACCTCGGTGGCCGTGGCTGCATTCGTTCGCCCAATCACCCGCGGCAGGGTGGAGTCATCAGTCTCAGTAGTAGTCTCTCCGGACTGAATGGCCCCCGGGATCAGCCGGACGGTAGTTTCCTCCGAGAACGGGCTGGCCCCAAGGCGGTTTGCCGCAGCAACTCTGAAGGAGTACGTAGACTCAGCTTGCAAGTCGCTAATGCGAATTGGCCTCGCCTCGTCTTCACTAATGACTTTCGAAATGCTAAAGTCTTCACCCGCCCTTCGGTATTCGAGCAGATAGCGCAGGATTTCCTCGCCACCGTCTGCAGGAGCATTCCAATTGACCTCGATGGTGTCAAGCGCGACCACGCGCAAAGACGGCAAGCCGGGTTTATCTGGAACCGTGGGGTCTGCCGCACTTGCGGTGCCGGTTAACAGCACGCTCAGCATGAAGACCAGCGCCGCAGGTCCAATGGCTCGCATGCCAATGCGCCGCACAGAGCCGACTATTGCGCTCAGCGATGAGGGAATTGCCGACTCCCCCGCCTGCTTCGACCGGATACTCCTGCTCGTTGTGCCTATCATGGGACCTCATCTTTCCACAGCGCTAACCAAAGGCTAGCATACTACACTTGAAAGCCTACTTCAGTTGGTTGTCGCATCAATTTTATGGATAGAGAGTAGCGATCGAGACTTCAATGAGAGTGACTAGGCTGGAAACGTAGCGGGGAGATCAAGTAAAGCGTGGCTCTTCTCTACGGTATTGTCGAAAACGCAAGCGGAGAACGTGCGAACATAGAAGTTTGATGAGTCCATCCAAGAAACCTACGTCAATACCCCTACGGAATCAATTGTCCCGCATTGCCGCTGTAGGCTCCAAGGAATAGAAAAACCGGCTTCGCGCCGCTGGCGATGGACGTCCAAAGTGGACTATGCAGGACTTCCTGGTGACTTGCGGTTGCCTCAAACTGCACTGCGTACAGTCTTACAACCCATGGTGGACCCGATCGGGGTCGAACCGACGACCTCGTGAATGCCATTCACGCGCTCTCCCAACTGAGCTACGGGCCCGCATTCGCCTATAATTGTAGCATCGAATCAGGAGTCGCGTAAACGCGCCCTTAGCAAGCCAAGAGGCGCTTGAGCAAAGGAGACCCATAATGGCTACCTACCGTGTTGGTATCGTCGGCTGCACCGGCATTGCCAGTCAACCGGCGCGATCGTTGTCGCATCCCATACTCGGCACTGTTGCACCGCATTCCCACGCGGCGGGCTATGATTGTGTTCCTGCGACTGAAGTCGTTGCGGTGTGCGACCTGGTGCCGGAGCGCACCCAGGATTTCGTCTCCACCTGGCAGCACCGGTGGCCTGCAATTACACAGTATCAGGACTATCGCGAGATGTTGGCGCGTGAAAACTTGGATATGGTGAGCGTGGTGACTTCCGATCACCGCCATGCCGACATTACCGTTGCCGCTGCGGAAGCGGGGGCACGCGCAATCTTTTGCGAAAAACCGCTGGCCACCACGCTCGCCGACGCCGACCGCATGATCGCGGCCATCGAAACTCACGGCGTCTTTCTTTCCGTAGATCACAGCCGTCGCTGGCAACCCCAGTGGTATGAAGCGCGTGCAGCGATCAGAAGCGGCACAATCGGACCGGTGCGCGCCGTCATCGGCAAACTCGGCGGCGCGCGCGCCATGCTCTTTCGCAACGGCACGCACATGATGGATGCAATTTGCTTCCTTGCTGACGGGGAGCCGGAGTGGCTGACGGCACGATACGACGACCGCTTTGCAGACTACGGACCGCGCTACGCCGGCGATGGCGGACACGATCCCGCTACTGATCCCGGCGTCTGCTCCTTCTTTCTCTTTTCGAATGGCGTGCGCGCGCTTTATAGCGGCGGGCAAGACGTCTTTCCGCGCTTCGAGTTGGAAGTAATGGGAGAAACAGGGCGAATACGCCTGGGCAATTCCGGTCCCGACGAAATAGAGACCGAAGACGGCATACAAGCGCTGCCGGCGGCTTCGGCAACGGTCTCAGGCAGCGCCGCCGCCGTTGAAGAACTCATTGCATTGGTAGAAGGAAGAGGCGCCTTGCCCCAGATTTCGGGACCTTACGACGGGCGAAGGGTTGTAGAAGTACTTGTTGCCACGGTGCAATCGGCCTCCCAGAACGGCGCGCCGATCACGTTCCCGGTTAAGGAATAGGGGTTCTCTGTCTCCAAGTACGTAGCTTAGACCCGCATGTCCCCATGCGCCTCGGTAGTGGGCGTGCGGGTCCCCACTTGCTACTGGAATACTCCGACAAGACGTCTGTGGGTTACGTGGAACGGGGAGTCGAGTTCCTCGCTGTTGACGGCAGACACGATGAGCGATGCGGATGGATACCCGCGTGTGAAGGAATGTAAGTGTTGACTAATTCGTTGACAGAAACCCCTGTCCGCCTGACCGCAATTGCAGTTTATGTCATTCCGAGCAAAGCGAGGAATCTAGGGTACAAACTCTATGCTGTTTCATGGCTTCAGCACACGAGATTCCTCACTGCGCTGCGCTCCGTTCGGAATGACATATGAAGTGGTCATTTACGACGTTTGCTCCACCGCTCTTCCTACTAAGACTGTCAATGAATTACCTGAAACTTACACGAATGACGGTGAGAGGCTCTGCCTCCCTATTTCTCTTAGACTGCTTCACTCACAAGGAGATCTGCATCCCCAGTCCGCCGCCAAGTCGGCTTATGTTCGCACACGCTGCTTCAGCCAAAAGTAGATCCGGAAAGGCAGCATTTGGTGGTAGCGCTGTAGCGTAGCCTCCAGACCGTTGATCGTCTCGTCTTTTGCCTGCACAACTTCGCGGATGTATTGGTCCTTCTGCATCACGGTATCTTCCATGAATTGCAGCCGGCCTTCCAAGGCTTCATGCTGCTCCAGGAGGTCGCTCACCCAGCCGTGCATCCATTCCTCAAAGCGGCCGGCGTCCTGGCTGCCGTCCGCTGCAAGTGGAGGCCGTTCCGCATCGGCCTCCCGCAGGGCATCCTCCACACCCTGTACAAAGGCGTGGCGCAGTACCGTTGCATAGTACTGTTCTCTGAGTTGGGGGTTTGCGATTTCGGTTATGCCAATCTCGTCCGCCAGATGAGGATACTTGCCGATCATACGTACGGCCGACTTCCCAGCGGCGCGCTGGCGTTTTAGGAATTGCTCCAAGTCTACGGGCTCGGCATGGTAGGCTATGGCGCGTTCGTTGAACACCAGACGAATGCCCTGCTGCTGCAAGCGATAGGCAAGGTCGGCATCTTCGTAGAAGCGCAGCGACTCGTCAAATCCTCCGATGGATAGAATATCTTCCCGCCAAATCGAGCAGTTTGCCGTGTAGAAGCACGAGAACGACAGGTTTTCAGGATCTGTAATGCGGTTGAACGCAAAGAGCACACCCCGCAAGGCCATCTCCATGAAGGGAGAGACTTCCAAATCCGGATGCCACGGGGTATACCCGGCAACCGCAAGGCCCGCGCCTCTGTTGAGGTGAGTCTGCACGTGCTCCTCGATGAAGCGCGAGTGCGGTACGCAGTCGTCGTCAAAGAACACCAGCAGGTCGCCGGTCGCCGCGCCAACCGCCAAGTTACGCGCTGCTGCGGGACCTGCGTTTTCCTGTCGAATCATGCGCCAACTCTCGCGTTCGCCGCAGATGGCCCCAAGAATGGAGGGCGTGTCGTCGTCCGAACCATCATCCACAAAGAGCACTTCGCTAGGTGGATAGCTCTGGGCCGCAAGGCCCTCCGCCAGTCGCGGCAAGAGATGCGCGCGATTGTAGGTGGGAATGATCACGCTAACACTGGTGGCCGTCTCCGGCGGAATCGCCGCTGCAGATTCCTGGTGTGACAATACTCCCGCTCGTGGCGGCGGCATTCTCCCGGGGGAAGCTGTCGCGGCGCCGGCCCGGCTTTCCTGTTGTTCCTTTGCCATCTCATCCATCTGCGATTCTAATCCCAACGCCCGCACGACTATCGGAAAGAGATCCTGCATTGTTAGTGTAGCGTGGCCTGGCACCCCATCGATAGTGTGCGCAATGTAGCGGCTCCAATTGTCCATCGCGTCCGGCAGGTAGCCATGCATGCCCTGCACTGCTTCCGTTTGGAAGAAGTTGGGGCAAATCAGGACACCAGCTTCCGTCGCATACATTATTTCGCCATAGGGGCTGCGGTCGGCATACGCAATTCCAAGCTCTCTTTGTTCAATATCAGTAAGCCGCCGGATGCCGTTAAGCCCAGCCAGGGCCTGGCAGAGTGCGGTCTCTGCCTCTCTGTGCTCCGGCCATAGCCGGACGCCGGTGGAGTCAAGAAAGCATACGTAGTCATCCGGCATTGAGAGACCGGTCTGGGCCAGTGCCGCCTGTACGTCCACGGATCGTTCCACGGCAACCATGCCATGATCGCCAAACACCAGAGTGGCCGTGCTTCCATGCATTTCCTGCATCGAGGCGCATATCCGCTCCACCGCGTGGTCTATGCCGCGCAAGGCGCTGAGCACCTGGCGACTGCCGGGACCATGCTCATGCCCAAGCCAGTCAAGTTCGCCAAAGTGCAAGTAGACCAGTCTGTGTTCCGGGCTAACTGCCGCTTCAAACTGCGCCAAGAGGTTCTCTGTCCGTTGGTCGTCGCGGGGATGGCCGAGGGCGAGCCAGGATCTGCCGGCGCGACGCAGCAGATCGTATACACTTGGCACACCGAGCGCGCCAGACTCCTGAGAATCGCGCTCCCAACCAAACGCGAACTGCGGCAACAGCACCGGAGGAATGCGCGCGGTCATGCCGTAACAAGCGGAGGCGCTGTGTCCATGCTCGTTTTCGATCCTGTGCGTCTTGCGATCCCAGAGTGGACGCAGCACCTTCTCCAATTGTGGATGCTTCTTTTGAACGTCCTCCGAAGGGATATCAATCTCTTGGAAAGGAGAGGCAGCGGGGTCGCGCACAAACATCGTGTGGCCGATTGCAGTCTCATTGGGTAAGCAGCCCGTCAGGAAGCCGGGATGCTCTTGAAAGCCATACGTTGAAATTAGCGGGCCGGACTTCCCCTCTTGCATGAGCCTGTAGAGAAACGGCGCACTCCGCGGTGTCACGTAGTCGTGACGCAGCGCGTCGATCAAGAGCAGGGTGAGGGGCGGGTGAATAAGAGTTGACATCTCAGTGACAGTGGTGAAACCACGCTGCAACAACCGTGCGGCGCATGAGCGGCCACGTTGTATCAGGGCACGCAATACCTGCCCTCTCCAATAGGTCCCGGGCCAAAGCCAGCAGTTCCCTGTCCGGTCGGGATTCGTCCCAGGCGGCGAGCGTCAAGTACTGTGCCGCTTCAATTGCTCCGCGTATCCCATTTTCGATAGCGTAGTTTGCGATAAAGCGCGCGAGGTCATGCGGAGCCGTAAAGGCGCGGTCGCGTGCATACATCCAGTTCATTTGATGAGTGAACGTCTGCAGGAGAGTCGCGCGGGTCCGCCGCCAGAACGTCCCAGGCAGCATGCCGAGACTTGCCGGGTCGAGCCCCTGCCGCAAGCGCCATGCGGCCTCCACCAGCGCAACACCCTCGCCATCATCGGGTGCCAGCCTATTCAGGAGATCGCGTTTGCCCTCGTACCGAATGGCGTACAACCCGTGCAGCAACGCTATGGCATCTGCAATCGCGAATGCCGCTTTACTGGATTGGTATGCGAGAAATATGCCGGCTTCTTCATCGTCTTGCAGCGATTCAGGCCCGTCTTCAACGCACTCCAGCAAACAGATCATCCGGTTGAGCAGCAAGACCTGTGCTTCGATGAGAGGGATATCTGACGGCTGCCAGTCCGGCAGAGTGTCCAGGAGTGTCGCATCCCCATGAAACACGTAGCCTGCATGCCGCAGGTCAAAGTTGAAGATGCTCGGCGGTAACCAAGCAAACCGATGGAGGCCGACACCGAGCAGGTCTACGGCGCGCATGCCAAGCATGCGCGCGACCTGATCCGCGCGATTTTTGAGAAACCGAGGGTCGGGCTCAGTCTTGGCAACCACAACGACGTCATAGTCATTGAACGGCTGCATTCCCCGAGGAGACTCCTGGAATGCACCCTCACCGTGGGCAAAACTGCCGGTAAGAATGAGCGTCTCAACGTCGGGTAGGCTACGACAGATCGCCTGCTGAAGACGTTCAATGTCCTGCGCGACGCGCGGATGAATGCGCATGTCTGTTTCCGCCACCATATGCTCCATTATATTGGGACTCACGGCAGGTTGCGCAGGACGAATTGTGTCGCGCTCTTTGACCTGGTGCCGGTGTCACCGTACAATGCAGAACGAGTATTCACGCTAAGGCACACCCAACCACGCACGGCATGGTTGAAGGAGAAAAAATTATGACGCCGGAAGAGAAACTCAAAGAACTAGGTTTTGAAATTCAGACACCAAACGCGCCAATCGCAAATTACGTGCCCTGGGTGCGCACTGGGAACCTCGTCTACTTGTCAGGCCAGGGCCCCAATCGCGCCGGCGACCCCGACTCCCCCAATTACGACGGCAAGCTGGGCGAGACCTACAGTATTGAGGAAGGCTACAAGGCCGCGCAGCTCACCGCCTTCAACCTTCTCTGCGCCCTCAAGGATGCCACTGGCGATCTCAGCAAGGTCAGCCGCATCGTGAAAGTGCTGGGCATGGTCAACGGCACACCGGACTTTGCCGACCAACCCAAGGTTATGAATGGCTGCTCCGATCTCTTAGTAGAGGTCTTTGGCGACAAGGGCAAGCATGCCCGTTCAGCAGTCGGCATGGGTGCGCTGCCAAATAACATCCCGGTCGAGATTGAGATAATTGTCGAAGTAGAAGCGTAGTAACGAGCATCGAACGCAATTGCGCGTCTCTGTGCGGGCAAGGAGGCAACTATGTCCGGTCGGCACATGATCGGCGCCGCCTTGATTCTGCTAGGGGCTGGCTTCCTTCTCGATCAGCTAGATATCTGGGACTTCTCCGGGTTCTTTGGAACGTGGTGGCCGACGGCTATCATTCTCATTGGGGTTATCCAGCTTGTGCGCCGGTCTGTGCCGGTCATACCCGGCGTCATTGTCATCGGGATCGGCGTAATTTTCCTAAGCGCGCGTCTCGACATTTTGCCAGAGAACCTTAGCTCGCTCATTTGGCCCCTCATCATCATCCTGGTTGGCATCATGATCCTCGCCACCACCCTCAAAGGGCGAATGCGCTCACATGATGAAGATGCTGTGAATCACTTTGTAGCATTTGGGGGGCTGGAAAACCGCAATGAGTCCCAAGACTTTCGCGGCGGGAGTGTAACCGCACTTTTTGGTGGCGCAGAGATTGACATGCGCAACGCACAGCTCGCGGTTGGTGGGGGCGTCGCTTGACTTGGCGGCAGCGTTTGGCGGCGTTACCATCCGCGTGCCTGAGAACTGGAAGGTGCGCGTCTCAGGTCTGCCGCTGTTCGGCGGTTGGGAGAACAGCACTAAGGGCAGCGAAGTGGATGACCTCGATACCGAGCCGTGGGCGCTCGACGTGAAGTGCCTTGCGCTCTTCGGCGGCATAGAGATCAAAAACTAGCTCCCCTCACACATTCTCCATCCTGGCTTTCGCAAGAACGACGATGCCTTGAAAAGGTTGCTGCGAAACCATGGCAGGCATGCCGAAGAGCGCCGCCGGCGCCACGCGCCTCGACCGATTCTTGGTAGAGCGGCGCTGCTTTCCAAGCCGAGAGAAGGCCGCCTATGCCATTCGCACCGGCTGTGTGCAGGTCAACGGCCGGACGATTACCAAACCGGCCGCTCCGGTGGATGCCAACGCGCGTATATGCGTGAATACGCAGGGCACGCTCCGGATTGGACGCGGCGAACACAAACTTGCGGGCATACTGGAAAAGTTTGGCGTGGATTGCGCCGGGAAGATAGCCCTCGATGTTGGCAGCAGCGCCGGCGGCTTTACCTGGCTCTTGCTCCAGCATGGCGCGCGGCAGGTCTATGCCGTAGACGTGGGGAGCGATCAACTGAATGAGAATCTGAGGGCAGACCCAAGAGTCGCGGTCTATGAACAGACCGACGTGCGCGACCTTACCTCACTGCCCGACCTGCCGAACATCGCGTTGGTCGATGTTTCCTTCATCTCATTGCGGGCCGTCTTGCCACATGTGTGCACACTGACACGAGCTGATGCAGACCTCGTTGTACTACTAAAGCCACAGTTTGAATTGGGCTCGGTCGCCCTGCAAAAAGGCGAGACGGTGCGCAATGCCCACACGCAGGATCGCATTCGCGATTCATTCATTGCGTGGTGTTCGGCACACAATCTTGCGGTAAGGGGCGTCGTCAAGAGTCCGCTGCCCGGCAAGCACGGCGATCGTGAGCTGTTCCTCCACCTCAAGCCCATGTAGAGAAGCAGCCGCTCTCCCTATGGAAACCCTAGCGAAACCCCTTTCGCCTTGCCGGGGAATTATCGGGCCGGGGGTAGAGAAATGCTTCACGGCTCGCGATCCCGAGCTACCCACACCCCTCTCTGGATTCCGGCTTTCATCGGAATGACGGAGTTATGCAATGGTCTCCGGATTGAGAATTGGGCGGAGAAACCTAGCGGCCCTAACCAATGGGACGAGCAACCCGCAGCGCCCCGCACATCGGGTTCAAGTTGCCGGCGAACTGGATGGCGCGGGGTCTTGCACCCCGGAGCTCGACATCAGCGCGCTAAAGGGATGGAGCTTGTGGACACAGTGATTGCCGGTATCCGCCACGTACACGTGCTCGCGCTCGTCCACGGCAATCCCACATGGGTCTGAAAATAGTCCCTGCTTACCGGCAGCCATTGGGCCCCACTCGAAGAGCGGTTCGCCGGCAGCGGACAACTCCTGTACGCGGTTGTTCCACGTGTCCACCACATAGATTCTGCCGCTCCGGTCCAGGGCAATGCCGCTGGGATTGCGAAATTGGCCCGGTTCGGAGCCTTCTTCGCCCCATTGCTGCGTTGGCTCACCCTCCGCCGAGAGTTTCTGCACACGGTGATTCCCCGAATCCGTCACGTAGATCCAGCCCTCGCGATCAACAGCGATGCCGGTCGGCGCGCGGAATTCACCCGGCTCACCGCCGGAGGACCCCCAGATATTCAGTAATTCACCGTTCGCAGACAGCTTCTGGATGCGGTGATTGCCGGTATCCGCGACAAAGATCTCACCGTCGGAATTCACCGCGACCCCACCGGGCGAACGGAATTGTCCAGGCTTGGAGCCCTGCTCACCCCACTGGCGCAGTGGTTGGCCTTCAGCGGACAGCTTCTGGATGCGGTGATTGAGTGTGTCCGACACAAACATCTGGCCGTCCCCGTCTATCGTCAAGCCGCGGGGAGAGCGAAACTCGCCCGGCTTCTGCCCGGTGTTTCCCCATTGTGCAGCCGCTTCCCCATCAGTAGTAAGCTTCTGAACACGGTTGTTGAGTGTGTCGGCTAGATACATATTTCCCTGTGGGTCCAGCGCTACGTCGTGCGGAGAACTGAACTGCCCATCTCTTGAACCAAGCTCTCCCCAGATCGAGATGCTGCGGCGCCGCTGACTGGACTTCACGCGGCGAATTATCCTCACCGCCCAGACAATCATGACGATAAGCGCGGCCAATGAGAGCGGCAGCAACCACAGCGCGCCGAGCAACAATGGGAAGTCGTACAGAATGTGGAGCACCACCGGAATCACCCAAGCCAAACGTAGGGACCGTCCGCGGTGCGCTTCATTGAACGTGCCCTGCGCAATGTAGTACCCCATGATTGCGCCGAGCGCGGCATGTGCGGGGACCGAGGTAAGGACTCGTATGCCCGCTCCCAGCACGTCCCCATCTATGACAAAGGCGATGCTCTCCAAAGTAGCAAATCCAAGGGAAGCGACGACACCGTAGACAACCCCATCGAACGGCTCAGCCAGCCGTTTGCGCTGGCACGAGTATCCTGCGAGTATCCAATACTTGAATGACTCCTCGAGAATTGCTACGCCAAGAATTGTTCTTGCCAATGCAACAAAGAAGAAGCTGGGCATGAGAACATAGATAGGCGATATGGGGAATCCCAAAATAATCACCGGAATCGTGACGAGGACGCCGAAACCAAACGTTGCCCAAAGGATTGTGCGCGGCTGTGGATACTGCGGTCGGGTGTGTAGGAACCACATGAGAGCGAGGCCCGGCACCACCGCGGAAGAAAACAAGACTAGTGGTTGCAACGCAGCCTCCCTGCTACACTCATCGCTATCGCTAAACTCATATGCAGTTGAACGTTCTTAGACTCGCGCATTTCGCCTGAACTTCCCCAGCGCTCCGACTATTCGGTGAGCATCTCGAGGTCTGTCTCTCGGCGAGCTGACCTTATGCCTGAGTATTTGCACGGAGAAACGGCCCCAGTCTAAGGGGATAAACCTTGGAATCAACGGCTGGCCGCAGCGGAGGACGTTCCTCTCCCCGCTAAGCGTGACACGAAGCGGACTCAGTGTGCAAGCCCGATAAATTTCAATTGGTATAGGTAGAACTCGTTCTCGAGTGAATGGACGGCAGGGCAATTTGCCAACTATGGGACAAAATTAATCCACGTGGGACTCGACCATGCGCGCGGCCCCCAGGCTGGGGCAACATTGGAAAGGTGGTTACGCCAGCCCATTGATTGTTCAACCCAAAGGTAGTAGAAGTGCGGTCCGGGTGACGCATCTGCATCGGTATAGACGCCCGATACATGCTCGTCAGCAGCTTCCCAGGCTGTAATCACCCTGCCGTCACGCACCAGCTTGACGGTCGCCGGTTGATTTCGCAACTGCACCTTCCAACTAACTTCCGGCGGCGTCTCCGTCCTGCCCTCGCCCCCCATGAAGACCCCGGAAACCCAGACTTGCACTGCGATACGGGAACCGTCGGTCGCGAAACAACGATGCTGCCGCAGCGCGTCGAGAATTGCAGGACGCGTCAGCTCCTCAGCGTAGATCCCCGTCAGCCCGCCGCCGGTACCCGCCGTGCGGCGGTGGCCGTCGCTGCAGCCGATAAAGCCCAGCTTGCGGCCACTCTTGAGCACATTGTGAATCTTCTGTCGATACTCCCGGTCGAGCATATGCACACGCCAGCCGGAGCAAACCTCCATGTTCGTCTCCGTATCAGAGTCGGACAAGAATTGCCAGTGTTCGTGGTGTGGATGTAGGATCGCGCCATGCTGCTCGGCGTGCGCGGCAAGTGCCGCAAGCGGCTCCCCTTCCACTTCGGTATAGCGCAGGAGCGGCAAGTCTTTGTCTCCTGCAATAACCGTGCGGTGATTTGAAGTCCTGGCGCCGGTTGCGCGACTCATCTGCGACCATTCGAACGCGGGAAGCAACACTAGCTCGTCCAAGTGCTGAAAGTGACGCGCAAAGTGGTAGTCCAGGTCGTATTCCGAGGTGGTGAGGCTCAGGAGGTGCTTGTCGTTATCGGAAATAGCCATGCAATCCAGGTGAGCCTTGTCACGCGCATATGCGATCAACTCGTCAACGTACCCCTCCGCATCGGCAGAGTGGGTTGAATGCACGTGCAGGTCGGCCCAAAAGAGCGAGAGCTCAGTTTCTCTCTTCTCATTCGTTTCCGCTCCTCCAACGCTCTCCTGGATCTGTGCGCGCGGCCTGGGCGCGAGGCGGGGCTCGTCAACCGTTGCAGGAAACCACCCATGCCAAGCTCCCTCATCGCGAAAGACCGGTAAATCATCCACGTCATACGCTGCCACACAAACGTCTTCCACCGAAATCTCCGGTGCAACCCGCGCGGTAAACCAAAGTCCTTCCTTCGCCGCGGCGTCCGCGACCGGCGTGTAGTAGCGGGGTCCGTCCGCAATGAAGCGGGTATCGTGGACGTTGGGCAGAGTTTGGTCGGCGGTTGTCTCGAGACGCCGCCCGCAGAGCACGCCCGGCGTAATGGTCGTGCTGCCGTTCGCTTGCTTCTTGCGTTCCCAGAGCAACCAGACGCCGCCATCAGAGTCCGGAACCACCAGCGGTTTGCGCCGCCTGCCGAGATAACCCCACACTCCCAAGCCCTGCCATTCCAGCATGCCCCAGGCCAAGACTCCCAGGTCCGGCGAACCGCTGGCGTCACGCACCAGCTCCCAGCGGCCCCCAACGCGCCGAGCGACCCGGGCTACGGGCCACTGGTCGAGCACGTTCGTGTCGCTCACGACCTCCTGGCGGCAGAGCCATGCAATCCAGGGATTGCCCTCACTGTCAACAGTGAGCGACGGCACAAGTTGCCACGCTGCCGACGTGACCATGGCCGTCTCAACAGCGCGGTCGGCTACAATCTCTCTGAGGGTCACAGAACCGCTATTGTCCACAAAGGCCGCGTGAATGCCATACGTGCTGCCATCATAGGCATCCCAAGCCACCCAACAGCCGTCCGGCGTCACAGCCACTTCCGGGCGTTGCACCCATCCGGCCGCGGGCGTTACGTCTATTGGTTCCGACCAGCCCGCACCATCATTGACCACGAGCCTGATGACATATTCGCCCGGCGACGCGGCCTCGCACCACACTGCCGCCATGCGTTCATCCGTTGAGTCTGCGTGCAGGGAGACCACGAAACCCTTGCTGCCAAGTGGTTGGGGGGATTCCCAGCCGGATTCAGAGCGCGTGGACCCAACGGCAGCATACGATTGGCTTGATTCTTGGCTGATCCACGCACAGACCGGCACATTCCGGACAATGCCAACGCAGGGCGAGTGGTTTCTGCCCCCTTCAGGGGTAAGGATCTCAATTTGCGCAGGATCATCACCGTGCAGCGCTCGTGCGTAGATTTTCTCGTCGTCCCGCTGATAGCCCTGCCACACGGCCCAGAGCGAGTCACCACTGCACACCGCATGCGGCGTGTGGCATTCGATCCCCTGCAATTCCGCCGATAGAACCGCGTGCACGGCAGTTTCTGTCATGATCTCTTCCTAATATGCAGTTTTGCTATGAGTTTGCCGGTCAAAAAAATACAGAAATCAGGCTGTGTACCAGCCCTGGCACTTCGGAGAGTCTCACGGCAAGGCAAATGATATTGACGGTAACGAGGCAAAGGGATGCCAACAAGACTACACGTGTGACCCCCGTCCAGCCCTGCAGCGACAGTCAATCTAAACGAAAGCAAATGTGTCTCCAAGTGCTGGCATCGTTTGCCGGCAGCAGTCTCTATTTCGCCATTTATTACGGCACGGCGACCACGACTGCTCTGGGCGTTTTCCGCCCCGTTCACCGTCATACCTGGCCGAGATCCTTCAAAATCTCGTGGGCGGCATTGTGGCCGGGAACGCCACTAATCTCACCACCCGGATGCTGACCCGCTCCGCAAAGATAGAGCCCTTTCAAGGGAGCCCGGTAGTGCGAAATCTCCGGCAGCGGACGGTTCCACACGAGGTGTTCGCCAATATGTTGGATATGCCAGATACAGCCGTCGGTCAACCCATTCTCGCGCTCTAAGTCGAGCGGCGTGCGCAGTTTGTAGTCGCGAATGGAGCGGCGGAAGTTTGGCGCGTGTTCGGTAATCTGATCGATAAGGCCCTCCGCCACCTGCTCCCGCACGTCGTCCCAGGACCCATTTCGTAGCTTTCCGGGCGCCGCATAGATCCAAATGGACGCAGTGTGGTACCCAGGCTGGGTCAGGCTATCATCAACCGCGGAAGGAATTGAATAGCTCACCAGAGGTTTGCGCGGCGGAAGCCCAGCCTCCAAGTCATCGTAGCACGCGGACATCTCTGCTCGATTGAGGCTAATTACCACTGCGCCTTTACTCGGCACGTCCGGGTCGCCGTCCCAGGCGGTCCATTGCGGCAACTCCGAAATCACTGCCAGGAATTTGTAGCAACTGACGTGAGTGACAAGTCCCTCAATACGCTTGCGAAAGCCGCTATCCAAGTGTGCCTCGGGCATGAGGCGCAGGAACGTCCGCTTGGGATCGAGATTGGACGCCACCACGCGGCTACGCACTTCTCCGCCGTTTGCGAGCCGGATGCCGGTCACGTTGCCGCCTTCAACCAAGAATTCCCGGACCTCATGGTCGGTGTGAATCGTGACACCGGCCTCTTCTGCCGACTCCCAAAAGAGGCGGCTAATCACGCCAACGCCGCCGCGCACGTAGCCGTTCGGCGGCTTGATGCCCGTTGCTTCATCAACCGCGTTCAAGGAGGCGTAGGCAAATTGAAATGCCAGCGGATTCCTGCCTGCGGCGCCCGCCTCATATGCCAGGCGGTCCTTGAGCGGCCCATCCGGCAGAAACTCATCCTGGAGGTCGTAGATCCGTGTGGTCAGCGCTTTCTCAAGCACAGCGGCCGCCGGTGTCCCGGCGATTTTCGCGCGCACCTCAGCGAGCGAGGGCGGCGGCTGCAGCCGGTACGGTGAAATCGCCCCCTGCAACGTGTTCTTGAACTCCCCATAGCGGCGCTGTCCTTCCCGCTCTTCCTGTGTCAAGTGCAGGGCGCGATTGCGGGGAGAATCATGGGTTTTCGGCCCAAAGTACGTCCCATCCGGCAGCACCTGAATCCCTTGCCGTGGGATAACCTCCATCCCTCTTTCGAGCAGGCGAAAGTCGCGATAGATCTTCGGTTGAATGCCGTGAACCATGTGGGCGCAGGTCGAGAACTTGAAGCCCGGCCACAGTTCCTCCGTAATCGCCGCCCCACCCGTGAAAGGGCGGCGTTCAAAGACATGCACTGAGAGTCCGGCGCGCGCCAAGTAAGTCGCAGCCACCAGACCGTTGTGGCCGCCGCCGACAATTGCTACGTCAATGTCACCCGCCACAAAGCGCTCCTTCACGTTTGCCTTAGAAAAGTTTCCGTAGTACTGCTAATTGTTCAGTTCTTAGTCCCTGCCAGCCAGATCCATTTGCACAGGGGAACTACACACCCACAGGCGCCGCCCAGAACGAAGCGAGGATTCAATGGAGTCTTGCGAGAGACCCCTTCCCCGCTTCGCTCTCAGAGTGGACCGACCGGTCAACCAACTTCGGCATTGGCCTTACGCAAGGCCAACCAAAGCCAGCCGCCTAGATCCCAAGCTCTTTGCGCCAGTCCTCAGCGATTATGTTCATCTGATCTTCGGCCGTGGCGAGCGCTTCCTGAATGCCCACCTCGCCGTTCCAGATTGAGCCAACCCATCCACCAGTGAGAACTTCTATGCGCATCTGGTCGGAGCCAGGCACACCAAAGCCAAGGGTTGAGGTGCGATGCTGCATGTTCTCCGACATGTGGAGGACAAACGGATCGTTCTCATGGAACTCCTCGGACAGCGTCGCCGACTTACGCACCGGCACACGGTCGAAGGTCTTGGTGAATGCCAGGGTGTTTTCCGGCCGTGCCAGGTACTCCAGCCACGCGAAGGACTCTTCCGCGACTTCCGTCCAACCGGAAATCATGTGGATCCAGGCGCCACCGAGGCTCACCTGACGCGCAGGGTTGGCGGGCAAGGGGAATCCGGTATAGCCAAACTCAAAGTCCGGGTCAATCGGACGTATCTGCTGCTTGCGCTCGGCATACGTCATGTAGATGCTGGCGCACTTCGCGTTGATGAGCGCTCCTCCCCGGTCTCTGCCCGAGGGCCGCGCTGATTCTTGGAACTCTTTGACGGCGGTGAATCCATCCTGCAAGTCCCACAACCGCTTTACAAACGTAAAGGCCTCAATACCCTCAGGCGTATTAAAGGTCATCTTAGTGCGGTCGTCATTGGTACGACTGCCGCCAAGCTGCAACAGTGGGAGCATGAACAGCCACGTGCCGTTTGAGCCCCAGTCCGGTGGAAAGCCCGCAACCGTGAGCTTGCCCGCGGCGTCCTTCTGCGTCGTTTTTTGGATTGCTTCCTCAAGCTCGTCCCAAGTCTGCGGCCCAACCGCCGGGTCCAGACCTCCCTTAATGTAGAGATCTATGTTTAGGTAGAGCACGCGCATGTCCGGGCCGTAGGGCATGCCAAAAAGGCGTCCGTCCCGCCACACGACAGGCTCCAACAGGCCTTCCCACACGTCGTCCATATCCAAGCCCGTAGCCTTGGCGTAGTCATTCAGGTGCAATACCGTGCCCTGCAAGCCCCGGTCGATTGGGGTACCTTCGCCTCCGGTCACCACGTCATAGGGAATGTTCGCGGCGGCTGCGGCCGCAAAAGCCTCGTTGCGGTTGCCGGAGTAAGGTTCCACGAGCAGATTAACATTAGGAAACTCTTCGCCGAAGGCCGCAACTAAGCCGCCGGATACATGGCCTTCCTCTTGAAACATGAAGGAGCCATTCGGCACGAAGACTACGTCCACGGGCTCAGCCGCTTGCGGCGCCGCTTCAGCCTTCTGCTCCGCAGGCTCTTCAGCGGCCATCTCGGGTTGTACCGTAGCCGTGCCGCAGGCCGCCAACGCGGCTCCCAACGGGATACTGCTCATTCCAATCAACAGTTGTCGCCGGCTCAGACTAGCTCTGCTGCTTGTCATGTCTTACTCCTTAGACTCACTAACTCCATCAAATCGACGAACTCCAGATCCCCTTGCCTCCTCTCTAAAGAACATCCGTATGCCACTCTTGCCAACAGAAAGGCCTCTCCGCAGAAAAGATTACTACCATACAGTGCTCCTGTAAAGCCGATAGAGTTTGTCGCTGCATTAACCTCGTTGCTTATCGCTTTCGCGCCGAGGAAATCACTGCCGCCATGGGCAATCGAATTCGTCCCGCCTCCGCAAACGCCATCACGCCGTCTCGAACTGCCCGGCGAATATCAGCAAGTGCTTGCGGCGACTGGGCTTGCAGCAGCGCGCCGGTACGCACCGCTCCGTGCAAGAACGTCTCAAACAGCGCGTCCTCGTGGGGCAACTCCCACGCGATACGGACTTCCTCCACCGAAGGCGCGGTGAAACCGGCATTGGTCAAGGCGCGCGTGCTCTCGGCAGGATCGCTGAAGCGAAAGAAAGCCGGGCCATCGGGCAGCGGAATCGCCATGTTCCCGTGCTCGGCAATGGCATCGAGAATGATCTTGAAACCCACCCCTACCTGAGGATCGCTCCACACGGAAAAGGCAACCCGACCGCCGGTAGACAACACGCGGAACGCTTCCGCGAGGGCCGCTTCCGGCCGGGCCACGTGCAACAGGCCGAAGTTCATGACAACCGCAGCAAATTGAGAATCTGGATAGGGCAAGTCTTCCGCACTACCGGACCGGAACTCTATAGCGGGGTATTGTCGCCGCGCTACTGCCACTGCAGCCTCTGCGAAGTCGATGCCGACAACTTCAGCTCCCCGCTGCGCCGCTGCCGCCGCAACGTACCCGGGTCCCGACGCCACGTCGAGGACACGCTGCCCTGCCTTCACCTCTGCTGCGTCAAGGAGCGGGTCGATGAAACGCGTGGTGAGATTGGCAAAGAAGCGATGATAGTCTGCGGCGACCCTTTCCCACCCCGCTCTTTCGAATTCATGGAATGCGTTGTCTCTATCTTCATTGGAAGTCGTCATGCAAGTCTCCCCAAGAGTGGCTACGTTCTCGCCCTATTGTACTGGGAGAGTCGCTGCACGACTCGCGGCGAGGCTTGGAATCGGACATGTTCACTTGCCTACCTTGGCCACTCGCATGATACGCACATCCAAGTTTGGGCCTTGCAGCTCCTGCAAGTAGTGATTTGGGTGCCGCAAGGGTATTCTTTCCGATGGGCAGTACCGCGGGCGCCGTGGCCGGAGCGACTGACAGTATGCGTGTACGCCGCACCGCCAAGAATGCTATAGTATGGGATGACCTTTCTTGGTTAGGGACACGGGCTAATTCATCGCATGCATCGCTAAGAAAGTGTGCCCAAGAGTCCCCAAGGTGGCTAATGAGGATTCAAGATTAACAGGCAAGGAACGTCGCATGTGCGGCATTATCGGTTTTCTCGATAAGACGAGTGACACGGCCCCGGTTGGAGAGACAGTGTTGACAATGCTCAATGCTCTCGCGTGTCGGGGTCCCGATTCCGCCGGTGTCGCGCTCTTTACGGGCCCTGGTAGCAATCGGACTGTCCTGCGCATCAAACTGGGCGAGAACGGCGTCTTCGCCGAGCGTCAAGCAAACATTACCAACCGCGTCCAGACTCTTGGGAGAGTCCTTGCTGCAGAAACAAGCGAAGAATACCTGCGTCTTGAAGTCGACTATCAGGGCGAGCCACAGCAACTCTGTGCCCTCATCGAGTCAGAGGCAGACAACGTTGAAGTGGTAAGCATGGGCAATGCCCTGGAAATCGTCAAGCAGGTAGGTTCTCCGGAAAACCTCGAACAGAGTCATGCAGTCTCCCGCATCACCGGTACCCACGGCATCGGCCATACGCGCCTTTCGACGGAATCAAAGGTGGATCTGAGCCATTCGCAGCCATTCTGGGCACACGGCAGGCCGGACCTTGCAGTTGTGCACAACGGGCACATTACGAATTACCACAATCTCCGCCGCCGCTACGAGCAGCACGGGGTCAGGTTTTATACCGACAATGACTCTGAGGTGATAGGCGTCTATCTTGCAGACCGGCTCTCTCAAGGCATGACCCTGACAGAAGCACTCACCGCTTCCTTGTACGACTTGGACGGCTCCTTTAGCTACTTGGCAGCTACTCAGAATGAGTTGGGCTTTGCCAAAGACCGCTTTGCCCTCAAGCCGCTCCTCTTCACCGAAACTGACTCCGAGGTGGTTGTTGCAACGGAGGAGATTGCCATTGAGAATGCGTTTCCGGGAATTGGCGGTGTGCGTGAGGCACAAGCGAAGGAAGTGCAGGTATGGCAGCTGAACTAGATTGCAGCGGCAAGACCATCCGCGAAATCAACACTGCCATAAAGGAACACATCGCTCGCGGCGAAGACGCAGTCGTCGTTCGCAATCCGGGCGCGCGGCACAATCTCGGCGTAGCCTTGCTGCAACCCTCTACGGTGAAATTTGACGGCAGTGTGGGCTACTTCTGTGGCGGCTTGATGGACGGCGCCACTGTGGAAGTCAACGGCAGCACCGGCTGGGGTCTCGCGGAATCGATGCTCTCGGGCACGGTAATCGTTCGTGGCAGCGCCGGCAACGGCGCGGCAGCCACCATTCGCGGGGGCACGGTGGTCATCCACAAGCACGCAGCGGCGCGGGCCGGCGTGGCAATGAAGGGCGGCCTTCTGCTCATCGGCGGGAACTGCGGCTACATGGCCGGTTTCATGGGTCAAAGGGGTACGATCGTCGTCTGCGGTGACGTGGGCGAAGCATTTGCCGATTCTATGTATGAGACTGTCTGCTACGTGGGCGGCGAGGTCGGTGAATTGGGTAACGATGCCGTCATTGAAGAACTCACCGCTGAAGATCTTGCATTCCTTGAGGCGACGTTCACGGAGCACCTGCCGGAGCGTTTGGCGGAGCTGAAACCAAGAATTGCCGGCTTCAAGAAAATCGTGTCGGGCCGCCGCTTGTGGAACTTCGATAAGACTGATTGGGACGTTTGGCAGCAGGTGGTATAGCAGAAGTGAGGTTCAGGGAGCGCTCGCGAGTTCTCCCCGCGATTGGCCCCGCCGTTTGGAGTGCCACAAGCAAAGATACACACAGCCCACTCCATTGAACTTCGCGTTTTCACAACGTGATTTGGTAGTCCTGCGCTGCAGCGCAACAATCCGATTCCATACGAATGGGGCGGACAAGAGTAAGACAATCGCTGAAGCGGTGAGGTGAAAACCGACCATGGATCTCCCCGCTTTTCCAACTGCAGTCACATAAATCTGGTAAGAGGAGCAAGGGAATATGTCGGACGGCGAGAACGGCCGCCTGCGACCGAGCGGAACGTACACCCCCGAAGTGATTGCCGAAATCCAAGAAAAGGCCCAACTGGGGCGCTACCTCATGCGCGGTTTCGGCACGCTGCGGGAACGGAACTGGGCGACGTTCGACGACCTCACCTTTCTCCCCTGCACCTTGACCCGGATTCCGCTGGAGGGCTATCGCGAGCACTGCTCTACGAAGACCGTCATCGGCAGGCGCTATGCGGAGCAGCCGATTGAGTTGGACATTCCCATCATGATCACGGGAATGAGTTGGGGTGCGCTGTCGTATAACGCGAAAGTTGCGCTGGCCCAGGGCGCGGCCGCGGTGGGCTCGTCAAACACGACCGGCGACGGCGGCATGCTGCAGGCCGAACGCGAACACAGCAAAACTCTCGTTTACGAGGTGTTGCCGTCGCGCTACGGTATTAGCATCCACGACGCGCGCGCCGCCGACGCTATTGAGTTGACCATCGGCCAGGGAGCCAAACCGGGCACCGGCGGTCTACTGCTCGGCTCCAAGGTCTCAGAGGTCATTGCCGAGCAACGAGATCTCCCAATTGGCGTCGACCAACGCAGCCCCGCCCGTCATCCGGACTTTCTCGGTCCCGATGACATGATCATAAAGGTCGAAGAACTGCGTGAAGCAACCGACTGGAAGGTGCCGATCTTCATCAAGATGGGAGCCACACGCGTCTTTGACGATGTACGGCTGGCGGCAAAAGCGGGCGCAGACGCGGTGGTGGTGGACGGCATGGAGGGCGGCACCGGCGCCTCACCGGAGATGCTGCAAGAACACACGGGTATTCCTACCCTCGCCGCCGTGTGCGAGGCGCGCGCGGCCCTGGAGGACTTGGGCCTGTATGGCGAGGTGCAACTCATCATCGCCGGCGGCATCCGGCACGGGGTGGATGCGGCGAAAGCGCTCGCGCTCGGCGCTGATGCGGTCTACATCGGCACCTCGGCCCTGATTGCGCTCAATTGCAACAAATCTCTCTACGTAGAAGATTACGAAGAGTTGGGCACGAAACCGGGCTTCTGCCACCACTGCCACACGGGACGCTGTCCCGTGGGCATTACGACCCAAGACCCTGATCTTATGAAGCGCCTGCCAATTGACGAGGCCGCCGAACGCGTTTCTAGTTACCTGCGCTCCATGGTCTCAGAAATGCAGATGCTGGCCCGCGCCTGCGGCAAGGCCGACGTGCACGACCTCGACCCGGACGACCTCCGCGCCCTGACCAGCGAAGCTTCGATGATTTGCGGCATCCCCTTGGTGGGCACCAACCGCATCGTCGGCGGTGGCCCCGGTTGGGAAGATCATGGACATTGATTAGACCCACAAGCACATCAGTCGTTCTTGGCCGAATTGCGCAATGTTATCTATTTGTTTAACTGGAAACCTGCATCTGCGAAGTGTGTTTACCAAAGAATAGGAAATAGGTAGTGGGTATTGAACGCATTCAAGTAACGAACTTCAAGAGCTACCAAAATCTCGACGTTTCACTTGGCCCACTAAACGTGCTAATCGGTGCCAACGCCTCTGGCAAGTCAAATTTCGTTGAGATATTTCGCTTCTTGCGAGACATCGCCGTTCAGGGACTAGATGATGCAATTTCGTTGCAAGGTGGGGTTCAATACTTACTTAATGCGCAAGACGATGGAGTGCGCCGCCTCTCCTTCTCAATCTCTGCTGACGCTGTTCACAAGTTCTACATTAGCAGACAGAATGAAAGTACTGATGAAGTTGAGACTTTTGGTGTACATACGCGCAAAGTTGCCTACAGCTTCATGGTCAGTTTTCATGGAAACGAAGAATCTGAAATCATCGAAGACAGTGTGTCTTTGCATTGCGACTTCGTGCGACTCAATCAAGATAGAGACGGCGAATATGAGCCTTCAGATGAATTGGGAGAAGGAGAGATTTCACTTAGTGCGGATCGCGGTGGGATGCCACAGTGTGACTTACAACTTCCGTCTGCAGTTGCATTACAACAGAGCGACATTCTACCACCAGACGCGATTGCCAGTGAAGATGACACTCCGCCTGCCTTACTTCTCGAGAAGCACTTTCTCCACATTCCCTTGTTTTTCTACCCTTCAAGAGTTTTCTGGGATAGAGTGATTGCGATTCACAACTTCAATTCCCCTTTAGCAAAGAAACCTGTAGAGGTAAGGGGAAGGGCAAGTCTGGAAGAAGACGGAAGTAATCTCGCCCTAGTCTTGCGTAGAACCCTGAAGGACGAAGAGAGTAGGGAGCGATTTCTTCGTCTCTATCGTGATCTCCTGCAATTCGTGACCGAAGTGGACGTGGAAGAACACGATCGTTCGCTTATTCTCAAAGTTGGAGAGTCATACGCTCCCAATTTAATGTTTCCCGCGACCCTGCTTTCTGATGGGACCGTAGATGCGGCCGCAATGGTGGTTGCACTATACTTCCAGGACCGTGCCATAGTCGTCATCGAGGAACCGGAGAAAAACCTCCACCCATATCTCATTGCAAAGCTCGCTGCAATGTTGGATGACGTATCGGAACAAAAGCAGATTGTTGTTACCACACACAGCCCCGAGCTTGTAAAACATGTAGAACGAGAGCATATCTTGCTTGTTTCCCGTGGTAAGGACGGGAACTCAACGATTTCAAAGCCTGTCGAGAATGAGTTACTCGTCACATTCTTAGAGAACGACCTCGGCATTGAGGACCTCTATGTTAAGAACCTCTTGGAAGCGTGATAGTGTCATACCGTCGACTGTATGTCTTTGTGGAAGGAACTGACGACGAACGGTTCTTCGAAAGACTTGTGAAACCACGACTTGAAGAATCCTACGATCAAATTGACATAGTTCAGTATGCTCAAGATACACACCGTAAGCTCAGAAGTTTCTTGCTAAGCGTTCGCATGATTGAGGGAGCCGACATAATTTGGGTTTGCGATAATGATGTCGCACGATGCGTGTCAGAAAGAAAGCAGCAAGTAAGGAAGTGCTTACCTGCTATCGGCAACACCCCAATCGTGGTAGTAGTTATGAAAATTGAGAGCTGGTATCTTGCTGGCGTGGACGCACAGGGCAGTCATGGCCTAGGAATTAAGAACCAGGCAAGAGCGGATGATATCACGAAAGAAAAGTTCAGTAAGATTAGGCCGAAGAGAGTCAAGTCGAATCGAGAATTTATGTTAGCGATTCTCGATCTCTTCTGCATTGAAACAGCCCAGCAAAAGAATCGGTCATTTCGCTATTTTTGCCAAAAATTCCTCCGCTTGGACTCTGTAGTCTTCCGAGTCCGATGCGACACATTCAATCTAGGTCCGTCGGAATAAACAATTTGCCTCAGCTGAGCCAACACGGAGCTAAGTAGAGTGTCTTTCCTGATCCCCTGTCCCAACTGCGGCAAGCGCAGCGTCTACGAGTTTCGCTTTGGCGGTGAGGTGAAATCGCGGCCGGAGGCAGGCGCGAGCGACGAGGCGTGGCTGGGCTACAGCTATGCCACTGCCAATCGCGAGCACGCTCAGAAGGAGTGGTGGTTTCACACGTATGGTTGCCGCCAGTGGCTCTTTGCAGTGCGCGACACTATGACCAACGAGGTCACGGAGACATGCCTCCCCGAGGACACGCCGTGAGCAGCGATTCCGGCCTCCGTCATTCCCGCGAAGGCGGGAATCCATCTTCCGCAAACGGTACGACCGACGGGCAATCCGCAGTCACCTTCTATTTAAACGGCAATCCCATCGAGGCCGAGGCCAACGACACGGTGGCCTCCGCGCTCTATCGGACGGGGCGGCGCATTTTCAGCCGCAGCTTCAAGTATCATCGGCCCCGCGGCCTGCTCTGTGTCGCGGGACGCTGCCCCAACTGTCTGATGAACGTGGACGGCACCCCCAACGTGCGCGCCTGCACTCAGCCCGTTCAAGACGGCATGCAGGTCACCCACCAGAACGCCAAGCCGTCGCTGGAAACCGACTTTCTCGCCGTCGCCGAACGGTTTTCATGGGCCATGCCGGTGGGATTCTACTACAAGACCTTTACGCATCCGTGGATGTGGCACATTGCCGAGCCATTCATCCGCCGCGCCGCCGGCCTGGGCAAGATTGACCGCGCGCCGGACCCGGCTGCCGACCATCCCTACGAGCACGTATTTCTGTATACCGCCACGGCTGTTGTCGGCGGCGGACCCCACGGCATGCGCGCCGCCCTCGATGCGGCTGCCCTGGGCGACGAAGTGATCCTGATTGACGACCAGCCGGAACTGGGCGGGCACTTGCGCTATGCGAGCTCCGACATCGAGGCTTCGCGCACAAGTCCGGGCTCAAACAGAGGATCCAACGGGGAGGTGTCAGAAAGCCTCGAAGACCTCGTCCAGCGCATTCACGAAAATCCAAACATCACAGTCTTTACAAACGCCACTTGCTTCGGACTCTACGAAGGCAATCTCCTGGGCATCATGCATCGGAGTCCTGAGTCTCCCGTAGCCCAACGCCTCACGCAACTGCGTACCGAGCGAATCGTCGTTGCCACCGGCGCGCATGAAGTCCCGCTGCTGTTCGAGAACAACGACATTCCCGGCGTTATGTTAAGCAGCGGCGTGATGCGCCTCATCGGTCTCCATGGCGTCAGGCCCGGGGAACGGGCCGTAGTCGTGGGCAATGGAGAGCCGGCGGCGACCACTGCGAAAGAATTAGAGAATGCCGGTATTACGGTCGCAGGCATTGTTCCGTCCGATCAGGCCGTCAGAGCCTTGGGACGCAAGCAGGTTTCAGGCCTCCAGACCCGTGAGCAACGCCTTGCCTGCGATCTGGTGGTCATGTGCGGCGACTGGGTGCCGGATGCGGGGCTCGTTGCGCAAGCGGGAGGCAGCGTGGAGTGGGACGCAGAGCGCGCTGTGTTCGCCACCGGCAATCTACCTGACGGAGTCTCAGCAGTTGGCGCGGTTACTGGGGAGTCGCTGCCCCCGGCCGTTGGGCTCGCGCTCAGCACTGATTCAAACCCAAAGAAGGTAATCGTCTGCCCCTGCGAAGACGTGACTTTGCATGACCTGCGCACGGCCGTGGACGAGGGTTTCGACCACATCGAAACACTGAAGCGCTACACCACCACCACGATGGGCCCCTGCCAAGGCAAAATGTGTCAGCAGGCGGCGATCGATATTAGCGCCCAGCAAACGGGGCGCACGCTGCAGGAGACCGGCAGAACTACCTCACGGCCTCCCACCTCACCGGTGCCGTTGGGGGCGCTTGCCGGGCCGCATCTGCATCCAACCAAGCGCACGCCCATGCACGCCAAGCACGACGAAATCGGCTGTGTCTGGATGGATATGGGCGAGTGGAAACGACCGCTCTATTACGGCACGCCGGACAGCAAGAAGGAGTCGGTGGAGCAAGAATACTGGGCGGTGCGGCAGCGTGTGGGCGTCATTGACCTGAGCACCCTCGGCAAGCTCGACGTCAGGGGACGGGACGCAACGAAACTTCTGGATAAGGTTTACACCAATCGCTTTTCCGATTTACGCGTGGGCCGCGCGCGCTACGGCGTCATCTGCGACGAGGCCGGCATCATTCTGGACGACGGCACCGTTTCCCGTATCGCCCCTGACCACTATTTCATCACCACCACCACCGGCAACATCGAATTCGTGCAGGAGTGGCTGGAGTGGTGGCTCGCCGGTTCCGGCTGGTGTGTGCACATCACCAATGTCACCGGCGGCATGGGCGCAGTAAACGTCGCCGGACCCAAGGCCCGC
Organism: Chloroflexota bacterium; assembly: GCA_965207135.1. Classification (GTDB taxonomy): domain Bacteria; phylum Chloroflexota; class UBA11872; order VXOZ01; family VXOZ01; genus VXOZ01. The sequence continues at coordinate 2,034,884 of OZ242272.1, forward strand.
GCTACGCTTGCCAAGCTCACACAGCGGGACCTCGGTAACAAACGCTTTGGCTATATGCGTTGCCGTCAGGCGGACGTGGCGGGTGTGCCCTCTCTCATGTTGCGCATCGGCTTTGTTGGCGAAACCGGCTGGGAACTTCACTTTCCGGCGGAATACGGCGAGCACGTATGGGATGCCATCATGGATGCCGGCAGTGAATTCGACATCAGGCCCTTTGGCGTTGAAACGCAACGGGTGCTCCGTCTGGAGAAGAAACACGTCATCGTCAGTGTGGACACCGACGCAACCAGCAACCCCATCGAAGCCGACATGGCCTGGGTGGCCAAGCTCGACAAGGAAGACTTCATCGGCAAGGCCGCCATCAGCCGCGCCCAAGACCGCGCTCCCCGTGAAAAACTGGTGGGGTTCGTAATGGATGAAGATGTCTTGCCGCCGGACGGCGCCGTGATCATTGCCGACGACCAACCGGCAGGAAGGGTAACGAGTGTGCGTCATTCACCGGTGAATGAGAAGGTCATCGGCCTCGCCTGGGTCGCGGCCGAGCTTGCTGAGGCCGGTCAAGCCATTGCGATGAATGCCGACGGCCGACGTGTGACCGCCCGTATCGTTGAAGAACCCTTCTATGACCCCGCGCAGAAACGACTGCGCCAATAGGAACTATGGAGACACCGCTCAAGCAATCGCCGCTCTACCATACGTCCCTTAAACTGGGGGCGTCGTTTGGCGACTACCATGGCTGGAATTTGGTGTCGCACTTCGCCACGCCGGAAGCTGAAGCGGAGGCGCTCAGAACCAGCGTGGGCCTATGCGATGCAAGCTGGCTGGGCAAGCTGGAGCTCCAAGGCCGACAGGAGGAACTGGCTTCCCTCGCAATCGGAGAAGGCAGAACTTGGCAGCTTGCCCGGGGACATTATCTCGTCCTGTGCGACCCGGCGCGCAGTGAGGAAATTGCACGCTCGATCGAGCGGCAGACTGGGAGGTCTGAGGGCGACAGTTCTGATGGCGTCGACTCCAGTGTTCGTCCAGGGCCTGGCGGTGGGCCAACCATTCATGGTCCGACGGGCTCACCAATAGCGGATAATTCTACAGACTCTAGCGGTCAAGAAACTCTGAAGAGTGAAGGATGCCTTCACGCGGTAGATGTCACCTCCACCTATGCAGGGCTGCTTCTCGCAGGTCCCCAGAGTCGGGAAGTGCTACAGCGGCTCACGGCTCCTAACGTGTCCGATACCGCATTGCCAAACGGGAACTGCCTCAGTGCCAAGGTTGCGGGACTACACACGCGTGTCGTTCGGGACGATCTTGACGAGACGCTTGCCTACTGGCTCCTTCTGGGTACTGAGTACGCCGTATACGCCTGGGAAACTTTCATGCACGCCGGTCGTCAGTTCGGCATCGTGCCGGTAGGCCAGGAAGCAGCGCGACAGATGCGGAGGAGTGGGGAATGATCCAGTTGTTTCGCAAGGAGCGCATGTGGCGCACCCATGAACTTAAACGCAGCTACGACGTCGTCATCATCGGGGCCGGCGTTCACGGTCTGGCCACAGCCTATTACTTGGGCAAGGACCACGGCATCACCAACGTGGCGGTGTTGGAGAAACACTACTTGGGTGCAGGCAATTCCGGCCGCAATACTGCTATCATCCGCGCAAACTATCGCACACCCGAAGGCGTGCCCTTCTTTGCCCGTTCGTTGGGACTATACGAAGACCTGTCGCGGGAGCTCGAGTGGAATCTACTCTTCAATCAATGCGGTCACCTGACGTTGGCGCATACGGACTCTTCAGTTGACGGCCTGCGCGTGCGGGCGGAGACCAATCAGATTGTGGGCGTGGACAGCCGCGTCATCTATCCGGAAGAAATCCAAAAGCTCGTGCCCGCGCTCGACATGAGCGACCGCCCTCGCTTGCCTGTCATGGCGGCGCTCTATCACCCGCCCGGTGGAATTATCCGCCACGACGCCGTGGTATGGGGATATGCCCGCGCCTGCGACCGCATGGGAATTGAGATTCATCCCCACACGGAAGCAACCGCAATCGGCATCAACAGCTCGACGGCATACGATTATTCTGACGCGCCGCAGGGAATCGACCACCCTGACGGCACAATTACCAGCGTAGAGACTACTGCCGGCAGCATCGCCACCGGCACAGTGGTGAACTGTGCGGCAGGTTGGGCAACGGCGGTCTCACGCATGGCCGGTGTTTCCCTGCCCATAGTCACACAGCCCCTGCAGGCCTGTGTATCGGAGCCGCTCAAGCCCTTCCTCGACAAGGTAATTGTCTCCGCAAATCTGCACGTCTATATCAGTCAGACTGATCGGGGCGACTGCGTAATGGGCGCGGAAGTGGACCCACTCCAGTCCTACAGCCAGTTAGGCACGCTGCCGACCCTGGAACAAATGGCCACCTACACCTTGGAGCTATTTCCGCAATTGCACAACGTTAATGTCCTGCGGCAGTGGGCAGGCATTTGCGATATGACCCCTGACTTCTCACCTATCATCGGGGGAGTGGAAGGCTTGGAGGGCTATCACCTGGACGTGGGTTGGGGAACTTACGGCTTTAAGGCGGGTCCGGTTGCAGGAAAATACTTGGCAGAATTGATAGCGACCGGGGAAACCCCCACACTGTTGGAGCCTTTCAGGCTGTCACGTTTCCGTGAAGAAGCGCTTGTGGGCGAAAAAGCAGCAGCAGCAGTGTCACATTAGTCCGCTCTCCACTTGTGTATGATGTATACGGTCAGCACTAACCTCAGTCCGTCATTCCGGTTTGCGCCGGAATTCACTAGTGGCTGAGGAGAGGCTGCAAAATGGCAATAACAGCGCTCGGAAACGGTAACTGCACGTAAGGAGGAACATCCATGACACTCGACGAGGTTAAAGCACTGGTTGCAGAGCGCGGCATCAAGTTCTTTCTCTGTTCTTACGTAGAGATGAGCGGCGCGCCCAAGGCAAAGTTGATACCCGCAACGCACGTAGAGGACATGGCAGACGGCAGCGCCGGCTTTGCCGGGTTTGCCGCCGGTGACATGGGCCAGAGCCCCCACGATCCCGATATGCTGTGCCACCCGGACTTCGATTCGCTCCTCATCCTGCCATGGCGGCCGGACATTGCCTGGGTATCGGGCAACATTCACGTAAACGACGTGCCGTGGCACTACGGCCCGCGGTCAATCCTAGAGCAGCAATTGGCAAAGGCGGAGCAAGCGGGCTATCGCATGAACGTGGGCACGGAAGCCGAGTTCATGCTGCTCAAGCAAGACGAGCATGGCGGCTATGCACCGTGGGACGCCCTCGACACCCTCGACAAGCCCTGCTACGACGTGCGCGCGCTGTACCGGAATCTAGACGTGATTACGACGCTGGTGAGCTACATGCAAGAATTGGGCTGGGAGCCGTACGCGTCCGATCACGAGGACGCCACCTGCCAGTTTGAACTCAACTGGCTCTACTCGGACGGCCTTACGACCGCGGATCGCCACACCTTCTTCCGCTGGATGGTCAAGACCGTCGCCGAGGAGAACGGGCTCACTGCCACGTTTATGCCGAAGCCCTTCCAAAACCTCACTGGCAACGGCGCGCACTGCCACGTCAGCCTGTGGGACCCCAGCAACACAACCAACCTCTTCCTCGATGAGGACGACGAGAACGGTCTTTCACAGCTCGCGTATTGGTTCACTGGCGGCGTCTTGCATCACGCCCGCGCGCTCACGGCGGTGACGTGCCCGATTGTGAATAGCTACAAGCGCTTGATTCGCGGACAGCCGCGCTCCGGCGCTTCTTGGGCGCCGGTCTACGGTACCTACGGCGGTTCCAACCGTACCCAGATGATTCGCATCCCGGATCCGGGACGCATCGAGAACCGCATTGTGGACGGCGCTACCAATCCCTATCTCGCCTACACCGTGCTGCTTGCCGCCGGCCTGGACGGTATCGCCAACCAGATGGACCCCGGCGTCCGCAACGACGACAATCTCTACGAGCTTTCTGAGAACGAACTCCGCCGCCGCGGCATCACCTTCCTGCCCACCAGCCTGCCGGAGGCACTGGACGAGCTCGACAAGGACGACGTGCTGAAGGAAGCCCTGGGCCGCGAATACGCCGACTACTTCATCGCCGTCAAACGCGACGAATGGAACCGCTACCACCTGAGTGTAAGCCAGTGGGAGTTGGATAACTACATCGGCGTGTTCTAGGCTGTGTAGGCATTTTGCCGTCATTCCCGTGAAAACGGGAATCCATCTTCACGCGACACCGGATCGTGCTACTACGCGGGGTGGCAAGCGACCACATACGCAAGTATCATCTTTGCCAATTGCTTACTTTGCCACTTTGCGGAGCAAAACGAGAAACAATCCCTAACAAACGCTTGAGATTCCGCGAACCCCGTTCGACGCTTGCGCTCGGAATGACACTGAATGTCCACAGAGCCTAGTCGGTATCTCCCGTTCTTGTGGCAATTGATCACAGCCTCGTATAGGCCACGCGTCCAAGTCGTATGTGGCGCATAACGAAAAGGCCGTACTCTGGCGAAGGCCAGAGTACGGCCTTTTGCGTAAGCATGGAATTGCGTCAATATCAATGGGGTATACTCTCTATCAAGTGGACAGTCGTTACCACGCGTATGACGGGCAGGAAAAACTGGAGGAAACAATGGCGCGATTTCATGATGCAGAGTCCGGCATTACATTGGACAACGAGTTCGAGTGTGCCAGTGCGCGGGAGTTTAGCAGGATCGGCCCCGGACACTATGAAGTGCAGTTGCTCATAGAGAACTACAGCCCGGCATATCCCGTGGTTTGGGAGTACATGTTCTGCTTCCGAGTGCGGTCAGAGGCAGACCAACCTCAGACCATCACGTTTCGCGTCATGAAGGGGCGCGGCGGCATCAGCTATCTGGATGGGCCGCACTTTGCCAAGCGCAACGGCAAGTGGGGCCTCGTGCCCCGTTCCCAAACGCACATGACGAAGGATTTCGTCGAGGTCACCCTCGACGTTGCTGCAGGCGACGAATTCTTACTCGGCAACCATCCGTTTCCCACGCCGGCGGAGGTGGAGTCCGCAATGCACGCTACTGCCGCTGCGTTGGACGATTTCTCCGTGCGCGAATTCGGACGGACACCGGAAGGCCGCCCGCTCTTGGCGCTGGAATCCGAACCCCGTGACAAGACCGTCATTGTATTCGACACAATGCAACCGGCCGAACCGGGCGATGTACCGATTCTCTTCTTGGCCCACTGGCTGAGCAGCCGTTCGGCAGAGACTGAGAAACTACTTGAGGAGTACCAGTTTTGCCTCATGCCCTTGACGAACCCGGACGGCACGGCCCACGGTCACTCGGTAACCAATGCTGCCGGCGAGGTGCCGCGCTGCCACTTCGAGGACGCCAAATTGGGCAAACCGGTCCCCGCTGAGGCCGCCACGACTTGGGAATACTTGGCGGAAAAGAGACCCACGGCGTTTATCGAATTCCACATCCATTACCTCGTACACGCCCCGCACAAGCTGGTAGGCGTCACCGTCAATGAACCCTCGGATGAACGCGGCGTGGTAGCCTTGCCTGCGGCCACGGTGCTCTGGGGCGAGCTTCTTAAGCTCAACAGCAACTGGCGGGCGCGCCTTATTGAAGCTGAGAGCGAGACTTTTCGCAATGCCCTGGATGGCACGTTGGCGCGAGACTTCGGCACTCTGGCTTATGTCTACCAAATCTATGCCCCAACCGTTGAAGCCGCCTGCGCCCACGCCGTAGACGTGGTGCGCGCGACAGTCAACGGAGTACAGGCCGCCGCCGCACTCAACCTTCGCAACGCCTGAACCGGCGTCCCAAGAAAACTCTCAAAGAGGTTGAATTCCAGTGTAAGTGTCTAGACAGGTACGGCGACCTGGTGTAACCTATAGGCACGCGGTGATTGACAGTGAAGAGAGTGGGGAACACGGCGGCGACACCGCATCACTTTGTCAAAGTACTTCACCACAATTTAGAAGGAGGCGCTAAGTAAAGCAGCATCGCACCAAATTCCCTGTGCCCGGTCGCAACAGTGGTACGTCAGAGAAAGGACGAGAGGAATGGCAATTCACAATCGTCATCTCACACGCAGGAGCGTCCTAGCCGGTATTGGAGGATCGATTGGCGTCTTGGCAGTCGCCGCGTGCGCACAAGGGACTGCCACGCAAATGCCTGCCGAAGAGTCTAAGCCTGAGGAGGAGGCTAAGCAGGCTGAAGAAGCACCTGTGATGGAAACGGTATCGGTGCGCGCCGGTTGGATTTCCAACGACGCCTCCGTGATCGAGCCCTTCTACGGCGATCTGCTTGTCGCCAGCTTCGAAGCGGCGCATCCCAACATCAAGGTGAGCTGGGAAGGCGCGCCCGCCAGAGAGCACCATGCCAAACTGGCGACCCAGTTGGCGGCCAACGAAGCGCCGGATGTCTTCCATAGCGACGGTGTCCGCTACGCCCTCTTCCGCGACTCCGGTTACATCAACGACCTCGCACCCTATTTGCAGCGCGACGCCGGGGCGCTGCAAGGCGTGATCGGCCCGGAGTTTTTCCGTGACCCTGATGGGAGCACGTGGGGCATTTCCAGCAGTATCGGCGGCGTCGCCACGGCGTATAACACGGCGCATTTCGACAAGTTCGGCGTCAACCGCCTGCCTGAAGGCGGAATCAATTGGAATCCGACCGATGGCGGGGAGTTCTTAGAAATTGCGCAAGAGCTCACACAGCGCGGCAGCACTGAGGCGGACCCGGTCTGGGGTTTCTTCAACAACAAGCAGATCACCGGCGACGTGCTAAGCCTACTCGTGCAGAACGGCACGAATTTCCTCAGCGATGACTACCGCCGCTCACGCATCCATGAACCGGAATTCATGGAAGTGGTTGAGTTCCTGCACAACCTGGAATTCAAATGGCAAGTATCGCCGAACCCCGAGCACGTAGCGCTCTTGCTCGAGGCTATCCCCGAAGGGCAGACCTATCACGCGCCGTTCGCGTTCCAGAGAACGGCCATGATGAACCTGCTTATGGGTCAGTCCGGCCGTTGGGGCGGACCTGATCCGGAGAGCTTGCCGGTTGTAGCCGTGAAGTTCCTGAACGGTCCACAAAACGATAAGGTGCCAAGCGGAGGCCGGGTCATGGAGCATTGGGGCAGCTCGCAACAGCCCGATGAAGCCTGGGACCTCATGCGCTTCTTCTTGACCGATCATGAGGTTAACATCGCGACCTTCACCATTCTCAAGTCCGGTCTGCCGCCCAACACGAACTTCTGGGACGACGAACGTCTCTACGTGAAGGCAGGTCGCCCGCCGCGTGAAATCGAAGCCTACATGGCCACGCTGCGCGAGGGCAAGGGCTACTACTGGCAGGTGAACGGCGTCTGGAGCGCTTGGATCGGCGCTTACCGCACCGGTCAGGGCGCGATCTGGGCCGGCGAAGCTACTGTAGAGGAAGCAATGCAGCAAGCCAGCAAGGAGGCGCAAGCGGCGCTGGACGAGTATTACGGCTAGCGAGGCTACGGCCTTTGTTTGGTTGTCTATTGACACGCAAGATGCCATACGCGCCGCTACTCATTACGAGAAGCGGCGCGTATGATTCTATATACCCTCGTGCCAGCACAGAAGCTCTCTCAAATGAAGGCTGTGGCCATCACTCTTTCCCTCTGTTAATCTAAACCGGCAATTCCTGTGTCATTGCCGCCAATCGTACATCCGCCTGCAAGTAGAGCCTACCCTCTTGCCGCTGCCGCTCAGAGAGTTGGCCCCGAGGATCGCAGACGATCACCAAGCTATCCTTGCCTTCTGGGATCCGGAAGAGCACCTCACGCTCCGTTTCCTCCCGTCCTACCACCTTAGGCACGAGCACATGTCCTAGTTGCACGCCGCCGCCTTCATCGATTGGGCCGTCAAATACCATCACTGCCACATCGTGGGCATCCACGACGCCCCGGTTCGCCAACGATACCTGAACGCGCCCAAGCTCCCTATCGAGTTCAGAAACCTCTACTGCGACAATTTCAAGGTCACATTCCACGCGGTCAACGGACACGGCCGCATGCGCATCAATCAGGCCGTGACCCAGAAACGGATTCCAACCGTTGCCGCCGGGTTGGTTGGCCGTATTGCGGATCACCATCCGCACCTGCTCCGCCGTCAATCCAGGATGCCGCGACCAGACGAGCGCCGCCAGGCCAACGACATGAGGAATTGCCATGCAGCCACCCGACCACTCCACATAGCCGCCGTGCTCGCCGGATATCGTACTCAACACGCCGTATTCTGCTTGGGGGTGTGCCCCAAGCGCAGCCTCCATTACATCCTCTTCTGCCAGCGGCAAGATGCGCCGCGAGGGGTCATTGGCTAGATCGTAGCCGCGCCAGCCGGAAGGCGCGGCAACTTCGGTCAGATCCCCGTAGTCACTAAAGTCGGCCATACGCCCGCTCTTGTCGGCAGACGCCACGTTGACCACGCCTGGACAGAGCGCGGGGTACTTGGCCACGTTGTGCGCTTGATTGCCGCCGGTGGCGTTTACGATGAGGACTTCATGCTGCTGCGCGTAAAGGCACGCCTCGAGCAGCGCTTCGGCTTGAGGCGGCGTCCAGGCGCTGTAAATCGTTGGCAGGCTATGCTTGATGTTGTACATGTAGCCCACGTTGCTCAGGTTGATCACGCGCGCGCCGTTGTCCACGGCAAACCGGATGCCCCGGGCGATTTCCGCGTCGTCATACGCATTCACGCGCACGGGCAGAATTCGGCACTCCGGCGCGACGCCGGCAATGCCAATGCCGTTGTCCGCCCGCGCGGCTATGATGCCCGAGACGTGGGTGCCGTGATCGGTGCAGTCTTTGTGCCTGCGCGGCTGCGTGGTGTCTTCAACGCTGTCGTCATCGTCCCAAAGGTCCCAGCCCGGCAGGAACTGTCCTTTGAGGTCGGGATGATCGACATCAAAGCCTTTTTCAAGGATGGCAACTACGACGTCAGGGCTACCCCGGGTAATCTCCCATGCGTCTGGGGCATTTATGAGATGCAATCCCCATTGCTGAGGAAACAGAGGATCGTTCACTCGTACCATGCAGGCGCTCCTTTTGCAGCAATTCGATGAGTGGTGCTAGCAAGTTTGTTTGGTCATTAAACTTTCGCAAGACGTGAACCAACTATCGCTACTTTCGGCGCGTATGTCAGTCATTGACATTGCGGATCAGTCAGGCTACTTGACGACTCTGCACTGAATAGTACACTATCGGTATGTAAACTAGCGATCCACAGAGCGCCAACTCTGTACGATACGGAAGGAGGATTACCGCAAGAGACTTTGGCAGGACTGCGTCCACAACGGTTCGCCATGTGCGCAATATCCGCTCTGGCGACCCGAATTAGCGAATCCAGAATTCAAGAGAGGGTAAGAAATGTCATTTGCACGAAATCGTATTACGCGTCGACGCATGCTCGCCGGTACTGGCGGTGTTCTTGGCGCGATCGCGCTGGCAGCGTGCGGTACCGCCATGCCGGCCGATTCCGGCGAAATGCCGGAGCAGGAAGACGAAGCGCCCGCCGCCGAAGAACAGCAGCCCATGGAGAAGGTTACGGTATCGGTCAGGTGGATTTCCAACGACCTGACGAAGGTTGAACCCTTTTACGAACAGCTCATCGTCGCGAATTTCAACGAAGCCTACCCAAACATCGATCTCGATTGGGCAGGTGACACGTACCGCGATACCATGGGCCAGCTCAATACGCAACTTGCGGCCAACGACGCGCCCGACGTGTTCCACAACGACGGCGTCTTCTTTGCCCGCAACCGTGACGCAGGCTATATCCGCTCAATCACCGAGTACGTCCAGCGGGATTCTGCCCAGCTCCAGGGCATTCGCGGCCCTGAGTTCTTCACTGACGAAAAGCAGGATGTCTATGGCGTATCCATGAATGTGGGCGGTGCGGCATTTGCCTATAACACCGACCACTTCGACCGCTTTGGCATCAACCGCCTGCCGGCCGAAGGCATCGACTGGAATCCCAATGACGGTGGCACGCTGCTGGAAATCGCATCGGAAATCACCGGTCGCGGGGCAAACGAAGACCCTAAGATCTGGGGATTCTTCAACAACAAGCAGATCACGTTCGACGTGCTCGGCATGCTGATCCAGAACGGCACGAACTTCTTGACCGACGACTTTCGCCGCGCCCGGTACCACGAGCCGGAATTCATCGCGGTGATCCAATTCCTGCACGACCTGGAATTCAAGCACCGGGTGGCGCCGGATCCCAATGACGTCGCAGACTTCAACGCCTCCGTGCCAGAAGGCACAACGTACCATGGCCCGTTTGCTTGGCAGCGGGCGTCCATGATGAACCTGGGCATCGGTCAGTCCGGTTCCTGGGGTTCGCCGGACCCGGAGACCTTGCCAATTGAGGCGGTCCGTTATCTCAACGGTCCGGCGAACAGCGTGGTGCCCGGCGGCGGACGCGTGGTGGAAATGTGGGGCAGCACCGAGGTGCCCGACGAGGCCTGGGAAGTGATGAAGTTCCCGTTGATCCACCACGAAGTGCAAGTGGCGGTCTTCACCATCCTGCGTGATGGCCTTCCCGCGAACACCAATACGTGGGACGATCCGCGCCTGCTCGAGCGCAGCGGTCGCCCGCCGCGCGAGGTAGAGGCCTACATGGCGCCGCACTTAGAGGCCCAAGGCCAGTACTGGCAGGTTAACGGTGTGTGGCGGGAATGGGTCGGCGCGTTCCGCACCCACCAGGCGCGCGCCTGGAACCAGGAGACTACCGTCGAGGATGCTATGCAAGCTGCCAGCAAGGAAGCGCAGGTAATTCTGGACGAATACTACGCCGACCAGGGATAATATCCTGTCATATTGGCGAACAAACGAGGAGGGTCGCACGACCCTCCTCGTCTGCTTTTGTGTGGCCCTACTACATTCATCCAATGGCCCGGATATAGCTGGAAAAATTCAGGATCGCTTGGATCAGACGGTGATTCTTACGAAAGAAACGTATGCAAGAATACAGTCGAACGCGGAAGTCTAGGGTATCCTAGCCATAGACAGTACTCAGTCAACGGCGCCTGGAGTGCGGACCGTTCATGTCATTGCGAGCATAGCGAGAAATCTGATGCGAGGAAATGAATCATCGATACCGATTTCGCTCCTTGAATTTACAACGGGGCAAGTCCGTTGCGCGCCAAAATCGCTTGAATCAGCGTTGGCTACAGTAAAGAGATCTATTTCTGCGAACGAGTTTGGCGTACGCGGCAGCAACCGCGCTTCAGCAGGAGGATAGCCACAAGATGACACCGCTTCTTACCGCCCTCATTGCGCTTGGCGCCGGCATCGCCTCTTTCCTCTCGCCGTGCGTCCTGCCGCTTGTACCGGCCTATATCGGTCATTTGGCGGGAACGAGTGTTTCCGAACGGCAAGATACTGAAGCAACGTTGCGCACTGTCGCCCACGCCGCCTTCTTTGTGCTTGGGTTCTCTGCCGTCTTTGTGGTGCTCTGGGCTTCGATTGGCCTTGTCGGCTGGGCAATACAAGGCTACACCTTCTATCTGCGTTACATCGGCGGCGCGATTCTCGTAGTCTTGGGGCTCCATGTTGCCGGCGTATTTCGCCTGCGCTGGCTGAATCAGGAGCGGCGCGTCTATGTCGACCGCGGCCGCCCCCGCAACTTTCTCACCTCATGGCTCGTGGGCATCACGTTCGCTGCAGGGTGGACGCCCTGCGTCGGCCCGATCCTCGCCGGCATTATCGCGCTTGCCTCTACGCGCGACACGGTGGGTCAGGGCTCGCTGCTCCTAGCCCTCTATTCCGCAGGTCTGGGCATACCCTTCCTGCTGACGGCAGTCGGACTCTCGCGCGCGGTCCCAGTTTTGCGCTGGATGAATCGTCACGCCCACACAGTGGAGGTAGTGAGCGGCGGGCTGCTCATTTTCATAGGCGTGCTCATGTTCACGAACACCTTCGCCCAACTCGCACGCTACTTCACCTGGATACCGGTGTTCTAAGCAAATCCAAGCCGACGTGGACATTGCGGCAAGTGCGATGCGCTAATATCGGTAGCGCGGGTTTGAAACCTGCGCCTGCTTGCAGTGCGAAAAGCCCCCCGAATTCACCCATCGACCCTTCGACAAGCTCAGGACAAGCACGCTCAGGGCGAACGGAAGGAAACCTCCGTGACAAAGAGTGACTCAACGGTCGCCCTAGCCCCTTAAATGCACGAACGTGGAGTGTTTGCTCCACGTTCTCAGGTGCGTTCAATCTCGCGATTGCGTCTCCAACAACGGCATCAAGGCACGCGATAGACCTCCGCCGCCGGTTTTACGGGGCGTGGAATCCACAGAGGACGGCGCAACGAATTTGAGCCCGCCGCCGGCCGCGTCTTCTTGAGCCATTCCAAGTAGACTTCGTGTGACTTGTTGGTATCCACGAAAACGTCACCGTAGCAGTCGTCGGCTGCCGCGGTTCCTACCGTTACCTTCTGATGCCAGCAATGCATGCCGCTTACCGGATCGGGATGGACGGGAAACGTCAGATTCTGATGCACGCCGGAGTCTTTCCACCAGACGCGGTCTGAATCCGGGTCCGGACTCTTGAACGGTCCCACGCCTTCAATTTGACGCATGAACCACTGCCCATCCTTCACTTGCTTCAAGTCCACGTGGGCCGTCGACCAGCGCTCGCCACCAGTCTCCTTGGAAAGACGCCAGCGTCCCAAATGGTGCGAACAGGCCACAATCCCGGGGCGGATGCCTTCGGTAACCCACACTCGGATCACAAAATACCCAACTTCAGTATTCACCCTTGCCAAGTCGCCGGTTTCAAAATTGAGACGCTCGGCGTCCTTTGGGTGCACCCAGAGCGGATTGGTGTGCGAAATCTCATACAGCCACTTGGCATTTCCCGCCCGCGTATGGATGAGTGTCGGCAGTCGGAAAGTTGGCAACAGAACGTACTCACCCTTGCCGTGGTCGATGTTATCTCGATGCACGTGACTCCTGATGTAGGTCGGCACGGCGTATTCCGACCACTTGAACTCGCGCATTGTATCGGAGAAGAATTCCAGCTTGCGGGAAGGCGTATGGAACCCTTCAACCGCCGTGCCATCCACCTCTACTCCAAGCACTTCACCGTTCTTCCGCACCTGGTGCGTAACGGGATCAACCTCTGCCCCGTCAAGCTGCTCGGCGGTCAGCGGGTTTTCATGCACAGCGTAGGTGTCCCGCTTCACTTCGAATGCGCCATACTTGCGCATATACGCGAGGGGCGCAAGCTCCTCTTTCTCCGCAGCCTCCGGCAGTCCCGGTACACTATTCTCGAATATCCACTGGTAGTATTCGCTTATCGTCAGCTTTTCACCGGGCCGGTACGGTGATTCGAAGAACTCGCGCACGCCCAAGCTGCCGTCGGGGTCGATGCGCCACGAGAGCTCGATCCAGAACTCATCCTCTTCCCATACTTCACCGGGATTTGCTTCGTAAGTGAACTCGACGGCATCACCGTTTTTCTCACGCGCCACCCGCAGCACCGGTTGCCGAAACGCGATCCACGCGCCGGCCTGCGTCTCTTGGCTCATCAGGTCGTGGCGCTCCGCGCCGTTGCCCATGGGCAGTACGTAGTCCGCGAACCACGCCGTTTCGCTCCAGACCGGCGTCAATGCCGCGTGCACGCCGATCTTTTCTTCGTCGCTGAGCATCTCAATCCACGAGGCCCCGTCCGGATTCGTCCACACGGGATTGTAGACGCGGGTGAAGTAGGTATCCACCTTGCCGCGTCCCTCTTTAAGGAAGTGCGGCAGCAGAATGCTCATCTCGTGATGCGCCAGCGGATACTCCTTCGGCCACAGAAGCTCGCTCCACACCTGCTGCGGCGGCGGCTTGATGTAAGGCGCGGGCGCAAATTTGTTCCAACTGTTGGGAGAGGTGCCGCCGCGCGTACCGATACTGCCTGTGAGCACACCGAGAAACGTCAGGCAGCGGGACACCTGCCAGCCACCCTCGTTGCCGGAAGCCGCGCTGCGCCAGACATGGCTGGCAAAGGCTGTGCCCGCTGCGGCGATTTCACGCGCCACCGCAACGATCTGGCTGGCGTCTACCCCACTCTCCTGCTCCGCAAACTCCGCTGTGTACGAGGCATAAAACTCTTTGATGGCGGCAATAAAATTGTCGAATGTTGCATCCATGTCAGGATGCTCAGTGCGCATGAATTCGTGCCAATTCAGCCACTTCTCCATGAAGTCGCGGTTGTAACGGTCTTCCTGCAAAATGACATTCGCCATGGCAAGCAGCATTGCTGCCTCAGATCCCGGCCACGACGAGAGCCAGTAGTCCGCGCGCGAGGCCGTGTTGGAGAGCCTGGTATCAATAACGGCGATCTTCGCGCCGGAGAGTTTGCCCTCGATGATCCGCTGGGCATGGGGATTGAAATAGTGTCCTGTCTCAAGATGGGCGCTGATGAGGAGCATAAACCGTGAGTTGGCATGGTCGGGCGAGGGCCGGTCCGCGCCCTGCCAGAGCGTGTACCCAAGACGCGCGCCGGATGAGCAAACATTCGTGTGGCTGTTGTGCCCGTCCACGCCCCAAGCCTGGAGCACACGGTCCATGTAGCCATCATGGCCGGGACGACCGACGTGGTACATCACTTCAGTGCGGCGGTCTTCCTGTAGAGCCTTGCGGATGCGCGCCGCGAGGGAATCGAGTACTTCATCCCACGTGGTCCGTTCCCACTCGCCGGAGCCGCGGGGCCCGGTGCGCTTCATGGGGTAGAGTATGCGCTCCGGATCGTGCACTTGGTTGATAGTCGCCGGACCCTTCGCACAGTTTCGACCGCGACTGCCAGGATGCGCCGGATTGCCCTCAAACTTGCGAATGCGCATGTCTTCTTTGTCGATGTACGCCAGCAGGCCGCACGCGGCCTCGCAGTTGAAGCATACGGTCGGCACCAGCATATAATTCTTGGGGACCTTCTGCGGCCAGGCTTCCGGGTCGTATTCAGTCCAGTCGTCCCACTGCTCTACCGGAGGGTAGTTCGCAAGCTGACCTGACTCGGGAAACTGTGGTTTGAATACCGACATTACGCGGTAGCTCCTCTCGCTAGCTCAGTGGCAGCGCTTGACCGGCCTTAACCCAAATGCTTTCGAATGCCAGGAGTCCCACTAGGGCGAACACACCCGCCGTAGCGGCCACGAACTCATACCCGCCGACAGTATTAGCTACTAGCATTGCCACTGGCACGACATGCCCCACGAGCACAACCCGTATCCAAAAGCCCTGCGCGAATTGACCGCGCAGGATCAACTGCGCAGCCTTGGCGGCATCTCTCGTGCCGTGCGGCAGCCACAACTCACCCACCAAAATTATGAAGAGATTGGCAATAAGGCTCCAAAGCAGCACGGTGCCGAGGAATTCTTTCGTTTGCTCCGTGGTCTCAACCACCAACCCCAAGATTGCCAGTGCCGCGGCGCCGGCGAGCGCGGCCTGCACCAGCAAGTGCATTGGCAGCGCGGGACTCAGCCACAAATCTCGGGCTTTGGACTGCGCAAAGAGAAAACCGGTATAAATCGCAGCTAATATTGCAAGAATGCCGCCCGGCCACCAGAGGAATTGCATTACGCCGCCGGCCCCCATGAGCGCAGCGAGGAGGCTCAGTCCTACAACAGCGCCAAAGAAGAGCAGAATGAACGTGCCGATGGCAACCCACGACCGCCATTGCGGGCGGATGAGAATTGTGTAAAAACGGTCGGGCCGCTTAAGGTCCCAAACCAGCAGGCCGGCCGTTATTGCCAGGAAGATCAGGGCAAGTATTGGGCCTCCCCACGCCAGGAGCGGGTTATCCGCCACCAAACCCAGCGCAAGCCCGGCTGCAGGCAGCAGGAACGCGCCCGCGGCAATTGACTTCGTCCAAATGTAGGCGCTTACCTTCCAGCCCCAGGGCGAGGGATGTTCCACGTCGTACACCGTTTTGGCCGACTTTGCCACCAGGTCCTGGAGCAAGTACTCACTGTCCTGGAGCATGTTCAGGTTCTGGCCGTTGCCGTTGGCATTCGGCATTTCACTCCACATGCCGTAATCCTTGACTGGAGTGGCGGCCGAAGGGGTCAGGCTGCTCTCGTCGGCATCGATATAGAAGAGCTTCGGTACCGTGCCTTTCTCGGGCTTGCGCACCTGCACCGGCTCACGTGAAATCAGCTTGGAGATGTAGCTCGTCGGATCGTCCAAGTCTCCAGATACAATGGCCTGTGTAGGACAAACCACCTGGCACGACGGTTCCAACCCAACCTCAACGCGGTGAGCGCAGAAGTTGCACTTTGCGGCGGTGTGGGTATCAGGATCGATATGCAAGGCATCGTACGGGCACGCCTGCAGGCACATCTTGCAGCCAATGCACCGCTCGGGATCGAAGTCCACAATTCCGTCCTGCTCGCGCCGATACAACGCCGTGACCGGACACGACGGTATGCAGGGGGCATCATCGCAGTGGTTGCAGCGGAGCACCGTGAAGTGGCGGCGGTTGTCGGGAAACTGGCCAGTCTCTACGTACTTCACCCAGGTGCGGTAGACGCCTAACGGCACGTCATGCTCGGATTTGCACGCAACCGTGCACGCATGACAACCAATGCACTTGCGATTGTCAATAAGAAAGCCAAAATTCATGGCCGCTCCTGTGCCTATGGTGAGATCACGGTTGCCCAATTATACAATAGTGCTTCCGGCGCTACCACCCTGAAGCCTACGCCCGGCGCCGCCAATCGGCCCGGACCGTTTCCCGTTCGTGTGCGGAACGCCGAGCACCCAACCGGCCGCGGTTCCGCCCTGCCATTGACGCCTGCTTTAGCTTTGCCGCAATCGCACTCGGACTCGCTCCAGCGGCTTCAGTCTTCCCGCTCGCAGAAGACGCGCGCGCCCGGATAGGTTTGGTCGAGCAGCGCGCGGTGAACGTGGTCGTTGACGCAACTGTTATCGGGATAGACGACGTGCCTGTGGTGAGAGGTCTCTACCAAGTAGCCGTTGCTCAGCGCCTCGGTCACCAGTTCCTCGGATTCACTGAAAGGCGTGGCCGGGTCGGTGTGGTTGCCGATCACCAGGATGGGCACGCCGCCGCCGTCCAGAGGCACAGCGAGCGGCTCAGGCGCGAACTGGTCGTAGAACGGGCAGGCGCTTGGGATCGACAGACTCGCCGCCGCAATCAGAGGCAGTCTTGTTGCGACGAGGGCGTCGAAGAGCGTCGCGTCCGCCAAATGCGTCGCGCGGTCCAATTCCGGTTGCAGCGACAGGCCGTCCAGGCAATTGACGTGTTCGGTGAAGCTCGCCGCGGTAGGATCTTCGCCCAGTTGCACCTCGGCGAGGGCGAGCAGAATGCTCGGGTCGTCGTTCTCATTTAGTTCGAACAGGCTTGCCCAGAGAATAGGCCAGTATTCTTCGCTATACAGCGGCGTTACCACGGCGACGAAGCCGGCCGCAGCATTACCCCCCGCCGCCTCGTTCACCAGGGGCAGCTTCTCGACTGCGCGCTTATAGTAGCCAATCGGGTCGCCATCGTTGTATATCGGACACTCGGCATCGTCACACGCCAAGAGCGCCTGTTCGAGCAGCGTCTCGAATGTCGAGATTTCCTCGATGCTCTGGTTCACGCGTTCCTCCTGGCTAGCGGCTTCGTCAACCGGATTGTCGGCGCCGTCAACCACCATCGCCCGTACCGAATCCGGGAAGAGCGTGGCGTACCAGACACCTAGCGTCGAGCCATAAGAAAAGCCCAGATAGGAAATTTGCGCCGCGCCCAGCGCCTTGCGTATCTCATCCATGTCCCTGGCTACGTATTCGCTGTGCAGCAGGCCGCCGACCGGCCCCATGGTCTCGATGCACAGCAGGGCTGCCGCTTCGCCAGCCGCTACCTCCTCCGGGGTATCCACCTCGTCCTTGATTGAGTTCAGCAGCGCTAGCCGTTCGCCGGGAGCGCCGCAGGCGAAGACCGGCTCCGACGCGCCGACCCCGCGCGGGTCGAACCCCACAATGTCGAAGCGCGCGGCCACCTCATCGGAGAATTGGGTTGCAGCACTCTGAACGAACTCCACGCCGCTCACGCCGGGTCCGCCGGGGTTCACCAGCAAATAACCGATCCGCTCGTCCTGAGAAGCCACGCGGCGCACGGTGACGGCAATCTGTATGGTACCCGCGCCGGGATCCCGGTAGTCGGCAGGAACTTGCACAAAGCCGCACTCCAGCCCTTCCGCGCACGGACTCCATGCTACCGTCTCAACCGCGGTCGGCGCCTCCGCATCGGCCGCACTCGACGTCCTCGCCTCGTCCGGCGGCTGTGCGGGTGTAACCGCCTCTTCTCCGAGCGTGGCGCATCCAACCAGAGCGAACATACCCGCTAGCAACGTCAATCCAATGCAGAATCCAATCGTGAACCGGATCCTTGCGCGGAGCATTTCTTCTGCCTTCCTAGTGTGACTTCAATCTATTGCGCAACACTATAGTACACAAAAGAGGTGCGCGCATGCTTGGCAGACGTCTTAGGAGGAGACCTGTCAATGATACGCACGTCGCGTCTTGCTCTAGCAGCGTCGGTGGCGAACCATCCGCCACTTCATCGCTACCGCCGCGTGGCAGGCGTGAAAGCAGGCCCATCCAGTTCGTCGCGGGGCGCGCGCTCCAGCAACTCAATCGTCGCTTGCGCCACCGTGGTACCGCCGGAGAGTACGTCGTGCAGCAACTCGGTGATCGGCAGTTCCACATCGAGTTGCCGCGCTAAGCGCACGGCGGCGCGGGTGGTCGGCACACCTTCGGCCACGTTTTCCATAGACTCGAGAATTTCATCGAGCGACTTGCCCTGCGCCAATTGTTCGCCGACGTGGCGGTTGCGACTCTGCCGGCTGGCGCACGTTGCCATCAGATCGCCGAGACCCGCCAGCCCGGCAAAGGTGAGGGGCTCCGCGCCCATCGCCACGCCGAGTCGTGTCATTTCAGCCACGCCGCGTGTCAGGAGGGCCGCCTTTGCGTTATCGCCAATCTGCAAACCGTCGCAGATGCCGGCCACAATCGCCATGACATTTTTCAGGGCCCCACCCAATTCGACGCCAAAGACATCGGCGCTCGTGTAAATGCGAAAACGCGGTAGCATCAGTAGTTCCCGCGCCTCCCGCGTAAGGACGGCGTCAGTACCCGCGAGCACCGCAGCCGCGGGCTGGCCTCTGGCGATTTCGCGGGCGAGATTAGGGCCGGAGAGCGCCATTACCTGGCCGGGCGCAAGTTCCGGCAGTTCCTCCCTTATGAGCGTTGACATCGTCTTGCCCGCTTCGGCATCAAGGCCCTTGGTAGCGGAGACAACTATCGAATCAGCGGTCAGGTATTGGGCAATCCACCGGAGGTTGCGGCGCATCGCTTCGGAAGGCACCACGAGCAAAACCAGATTGCTCTTGGCAAGCGCTGCTTCGGGATCGCTCGTTATGTGCGCAGTGGGCGGGATTGGAATTCCCGGCAAGAATCGACTATTCTCTCCCGATTCGCGCAACCGGCTCGCTTCCCCCTCGGTCCGCGCGAGCCAACAAATAGGTCGATGTGCCTGTGCAAGTTGCACCGCCAGCGTGGTACCCCACGTGCCTGTTCCGACGATAGCAATCACGTTCTCAACTCGCCATTCAGTTTCCTGCGATGATCTAGAGCACTCAGAAGCGCGGTCACTCGGTCAGCTAAGCCGCATGAAAGCAACGAAGGCATTCCCTTGACCAAGGGAATTCAGGCACAGGACCGTGACCGGCAAACGTACGTGAAATGCACTTCGGCCCCCTGCCCGATTTAGGCACCCATCGGAGTCCCATAGGCTACTGATCCGCAAGACCATAGCTAGTAACCCGCTTCCTTGTCCACTATATTCAAGAGCGGTTCACCATCGAGAAATCGTTGGAAATTCTGTACCAGCAAGTCAAAGAAATTGTCAGCGTTGTGGGGTGCGGTTCCCGATGTGTGTCCCGTGATGATGACGTTCTGCAAGTCCCACAGCTCCGCGTCGGGCGGCAGCGGCTCAGGGTCAGTTACGTCAAGACCGGCGCCCCCGATCCAGCCTTCCTTCAGCGCTTGAAGCAATGGCGCTGCCTGAATGATCCGGCCTCGGCCAATGT
Organism: Chloroflexota bacterium; assembly: GCA_965207135.1. Taxonomy (GTDB): domain Bacteria; phylum Chloroflexota; class UBA11872; order VXOZ01; family VXOZ01; genus VXOZ01. The sequence continues at coordinate 2,054,994 of OZ242272.1, forward strand.
TGTAGATGAAAGCAGTCGGCTTCATCAAGCGCAACTCCTCTTCCCCAATCAGACCCACCGTTGCGGGGGTGAGCGGGCAGCACACGGCGACATGGTCCGACTGCCGCAAGAGATCGTGGAGGCCGTCTGAGCCTACGAGCGCATCGACATATGGCGGCGGTTGCTGCGGATTGCGGCGCAGACCGATAACGCGCATGCCCAAGTGGTGGGCCTTGCGCGCCAGCGCTGCGCCAATGCCACCCATGCCAACTACGCCGAGCGTCTGACCATCCAAACAGAAGGGATGGAACACGGGCGCCCGCCAGACGTGTTCGCGTTGCGCCAAGAAGACTTGCTTGAAGTCCCGCGCGAACGCCAGCATCATGGCGAGCACGTGCTCGGAGATCTGCACCGCGTGCAGACTCTGGGCATTCGTGACAACGACGTCTGCTGCTACTACCGCCGGTGTCAGCAGCCGGTCAACACCGGCGCCTTCACTTTGAATCCACTGGAGATTGCGCGCTTGCGCAAGCATGTCTTGAGGAAATCGCCCCACGATAGCGTTAGCGTTGGGAATGACCCGGGCGTACTCAGCATCGTCACTTGGCAGTACGAACTCAATCTGCGAGAATTCATGCCGTAACCGGTCAATCTGTTCCTCGCTCAAACTCCAACTCGATATGACAATAGTTTTCGACGCCATTGGGAGACTTTATTCCTATGCGTTGTGCACTTTACTGCCACAGAGGATTGCCCACCCCATGATAGCAGAGGACTCATGATTCGGCTTGAAGACCTTGATTACGCATTGCCGCCACAGTATATTGCGCAGCAGCCCTGTGAGCCGCGCGATGCCGCGCGCATGCTCGTGTACCAACGGCGCACTTGCGAGATAGCGCACAGCCGCGTGGCGCAACTCGGCGACTATCTGCAACCAGGAGATCTGCTGGTTGCGAACGACTCCCGTGTTATTCCCGCGCGCCTTCTGGGCAGGCGGGAGCCGACCGGGGGCCAAGTAGAAGTGCTCTTGCTGCGCCCCCGCGATGCGCACTGCTGGGAAGCGCTGGTGCGGCCTTCTCAACGTCTCAAGCCCGGCGCCCGCGTGCTCCTGGAAGATGAAACCGGCAGCAACTCTGAAGTCCTTGAAATCGGCGATAGGTTACCGCACGGCAAGCGCATAGTCCGTTTTGAGCGCGACCCTCACGCTGTGCTCGAACACCACGGCGCGCTCCCGCTGCCGCCGTACATCCACGAACCGCTCGCAGATCCAAGCCGTTACCAAACAACCTACGCACGAGTGCGAGGTTCCGCTGCCGCGCCCACGGCGGGTCTGCACTTTACGCCGCAACTCGTGCGAAGCCTCGAGGAATATGGCGTGCGCTTCGCCTTCATTACTCTTCACATCGGCCTGGACACGTTTCAGCCCATTCGTGAAGTGGACCCGCTGCAGCACGCCATCCACAGTGAGTATCTCGAAGTGCCTAGAGAGACCGCGCAACTCATTCAGGAAACCAAGGCACGCCAGGGAAGAGTGGTGGCTATAGGCACAACGAGCGTCCGTGCCATAGAAAGCGCTGCCGACGCCCAGGGGGTGATAAGTCCATATGCAGGCGAGACGCGGCTGTATATCTATCCCGGCTATCGCATGCGGGTGGTGGACGCCATCATGACGAATTTTCACCTGCCGCGTTCAACGCTGCTGCTCCTCGTGGCTGCGTACACTGGCTTGGAGGAACTGAAGAAGATTTACCGGACCGCCATTGCAGAGGACTATCGATTCTACAGCTTTGGTGACGCCAGCTTACTGCTCTAGATGCTACTACGAGAGTTTCTCAAGCGGCGCGAACGAGGCGGACAGGCGCTTGATGCCGATGTCGGGGAAAGCGATCGTGACTTCTTCATCCGAATCGGTCAACTTGCTGGACACAACTCTGCCTTCGCCGAAAATCGTATGCCGCACGCGGTCTCCGTCGCGGAATTTCAGCTCATGAGCGGTTTCGCTGCGCCGGGGGCGGGACGCAGTCTGCATTCCCTGCCAAGCGGGGTCAACCGGCGACTTTGACTGCATCATGGGCCCGGTGACAAGCTCCGGCGGCAATTCGGTAAGAAAGCGGGATGGCAGACGCGCGAGTGAGTTGCTGCTGTAGCGCCGCGCGGCATAGAGCAGATAAAGACGCTCTTTGGCCCGGGTCAAAGCCACGTAACAGAGCCGGCGCTCTTCCGCCAACTGCTCCGGATCGTCAAGCGAGCGAATGTGCGGAAATAATTCTTCCTCCATGCCGGTGACAAACACCGCCGGGAATTCCAGGCCCTTGGCGTTGTGCATGGTCATGAGGGTGAGGCCACCCTCGGCATCCATGCGATCCACGTCGGCAGCGAGCGTGGCTTCATGGAGAAAGAGGCTCAGCCCCTGCGGGGGTTCCACGTCGTCAAAGCGCACGGCGGCAACCACCAACTCATCCAAGTTCTCCTCGCGATCAACCGCCTCTTCAACGTTATCGCCCTTGCGGACGTGCTCTAAGTAGCCGCTCTCCCGGACCACCATGTTCACGAGCGCGCTCAGCGGCACGCGTACCGCTTCCTCGCGGAATTTACTCAACAAGAAGCCCAAGTTTTCAAGTGCGGTACGTGCGCGCGCAGTTATCGGCAAGGGATCCGTGAGGGAACCGCCTGCAAGACGCAACACCGCCTCTGCCGGGGCAATGCCCTGCGTCTCAGACCACAAGTTGAGGGCTGCGAGAGTCTTCGCGCCAATTCCGCGCGGCGGCACATTCGCGACGCGAGCGAAGCTCACGGTGTCACCTAAATTCTGGATCACCCGCAAGTAGGCGATCGTGTCTTTTACCTCTTTTCGCTGGTAGAAGGCGACTCCACCTACCAATTGATAGGGAATTCCGTGCGTAACCAGCGCGTCCTCTAGTGCGCGCGACTGGGCATTGGTGCGGTACATAACTACGCAGTCGCTGAGGCTTAAGCCCCCATCCTGTAAGCGGCGCACGGAGTTGACAACAAGGCGCGCTTCATCTTCCTCATCGTGCGCAGGCAATATGACCAACGGCGCCCCGCTGCCCTGGGTGGTCCACAGCTTCTTGCCGCGTCGCCGCGGCAAGCGGTTGATGATGCTATGGGCAGCATCCAGGATGTTTTGCGTCGAGCGATAGTTTTGCTCAAGCTTTATGACAGCGGCGTCCGAATACTGCCGCTCGAAGTCCAGAATGTTGCGAATGTCAGCTCCGCGCCAGCTATAGATCCCTTGGTCATCGTCACCAACGACGCAAATGTTGCGGTATTTTGCTGCAAGCAAGCGCACAAGCTCGTACTGGGCGTGGTTGGTGTCCTGGTACTCGTCCACCATTACGTAGCGGTAGCGGTCTTGATAGTGGTTAAGGACTTCCGGTGACTCGCGAAACAACTGCACGACGAACATGATGAGGTCGTTGAAGTCAAGGGCATTGGCATCGCGCAAGACCGCTTGGTAGCGTCGATACACCTTGGCCGCAGCCTCCTCAAAGGGCCCTTGCGCGTGCTCGGCGAACACGTGAGGAGTGATGAGTTCATCCTTGGCACGGGAAATGGCATTCAAGACCGCGCGGGGACTCAGGCTCCTATCGCTAATGCTGAGCGCCTTCAACACGTCTTTGACCACCGTCAACTGGTCTGCATCATCATAGATGGTGAAGCCCTCTTCCCAGCCAAGTTTCGGGAGCTCGCGCCGCAGAATGCGCGAGCAGAACGAGTGGAACGTGCTCAGGAGCACATTTTCGCCAATGGGACCGACAAGCTCCTTTATCCGTTGCCGCATTTCCTGGGCGGCCTTGTTGGTGAAAGTTACGCCCAAGATCCGCCAAGCCGGAACCCGCTTGGCAAGCATCAGATAGGCTATGCGGTGGACGATTACGCGTGTTTTGCCAGAGCCCGCACCGGCCAGAATTAACACTGGACCGTCCGCGGTCTCAACCGCATGCCGCTGCGGTTCGTTGAGGTTTTCCAACAGAGATTCCGGGTTAATGACCACGGAGCACAATCCCACGTAACGATACTGCGAAAACCGGTGTGGCAGGGATTACTGAGGGCTAACCATAGTGGCCGCTCGCAGCGCTCCCATTCACAGCGATTCTAACACCATGCCCATTGCCACGCACCCCGGCTCGACATCCCCTAGAGCCTAAGCAATACCTACTAATATCCTAGGGTATTGGCCGCGCAAGAACTCGCCCACACCGTGGCACGACATTAGTCGTCTACATCCAGAAGACTAGTGTCGTGTCCAATTGTCAGCCTTACCCCACCAACAGCTTATGATACAGTCTCATTGATCTATATTAAGAGCCATTAATTTAATTCCTAGCTATATTCTAGGTATTAGCGCCAGAATCGCTTGATTCATGTGAGAAGTTAGGGTACCCTAACTGGACGATTAGGTATCCCTTTGGTGTCGTCTTGCCGGTGCGGGGAGTTGCTCCACACGCACCGGCAGATCTCGCTTGCGGGAGCCCTGGTTAGTCATGCACGTGCTCAAGGGCCTTGAAGCGCACGACAAGTGAACGAGTATCGGAATGAAGTGGCACGAAAAGGAGCCATTATTCGTGTTTGTGAATCGTCGTACCCTTCTTAAGGCGTCGCTCGCGTTGCTGCCCGTGGCAGTCGGGGCGGCATGCGGTAGAGTCGTTGTTACTCCCAGCGACACGGCAGCGACCTCTGCGGGCGAACCATCCTCCCTGACCGTGTATTCGGGTCGCAACGAGAATCTCGTGGGACCGCTACTGGAGCAATTCGGGGAGGAATCCGGGGTTTCCATACGGGTAAAGTACGGTGGCACTGCGGAAATAGCTGCAACCATATTAGAAGAGGGCGCGAACAGCCCTGCAGACGTTTTCTACGCCCAAGATGCCGGCGCATTGGGCGCGCTTCTGGCAGAAGACCGGCTCAGTGCGCTGCCCGATGCAATCCTCAACGCAGTGGAGCCACGCTTTCGCTCGCCGCAGGGGCAGTGGGTCGGTACTTCCGGCCGCGCTCGCGTGGTAGTGTACAACACTGAGAACGTAAAACCGGCAGACCTGCCAGCCTCAATCTTGGATTTCGTCGCTCCCGAGTGGAAGGGTCGCATCGGCTGGGCGCCGACGAACGGTTCATTCCAAGCGTTCGTCACCGCCATGCGGGTGAAACTTGGCGAAGACCAGACCCGCGCGTGGTTAAAGGGCATCAAGGCGAATGAGCCGAAGGTGTATCCCAAGAATACACCCACGGTGCAGGCCGCGGTTGATGGAGAAATTGCCGTTGGTTTCGTCAACCACTACTACCTCTTCCGCATTCGCGCCGAGCAGGGGAACGTGCCGGCGGAAAACTATTTCCCGCCCAACGGCGACCTTGGCTCGCTTATAAACGTAGCAGGCGCCGGTGTCATTGCCGGGTCGCAGAACCAAGCCGCCGCGGAGCAGTTTGTTGCCTTTCTGCTCTCGCAGCAGGCGCAAGAGTATTTTGCCACGGAAACCTACGAATATCCGCTGGCGCATGGCGTGGCCGCTCATCCCGATCTGCCGGAGCTCGCTACAATTCAGACGCCGGACATCGATCTCAGCGATCTCGCCGACCTGCGCGGCACGCTCCAACTCCTGCAAGAGGTGGAATTGATCTAACAGCCAAAGGAGACTATGTCGACTTCGTCGAAGTCCGCGAATTCCACTGCGCTGGACAAGACATTGCGAGGCGGCCGGCGGACCCAATGGTCTGCCGGTCCGCCTTTGCCGCTTGTCGCCGCGAGTGGTGTCGTCGGCATCGGCATCTTGCTGCCGCTCGTATATCTCGTGCTGCGCGCTGCAGGCGCGGGCGATGAACTCTGGCGGCTCTTGTTTCGGACTCGTACCGCCGTCATCCTCTTCAATAGTGTTGCCTTGGCCTCCGCTGTTACCTTGAGCACTATCGTCCTCGCCGTCCCTCTGGCCTGGCTGGTCGTACGCAGTGACTTGCCATGGCGACGCCTCTGGACCGGCCTTCTGATCGTACCGCTCGCCGTGCCCAGCTATGTCGGCGGCTTTGTGCTTATCGGAGCACTTGGCCCCCGCGGTATGCTGCAAAGCGTCTTAGAACCGCTTGGCGTTGACCGCTTGCCGGCGATCTATGGCTTTCCCGGCGCTTGGCTGGCGCTGACCCTCTTCACGTATCCGTACGTCTTCCTGGTCGTGCGCGCCGCCTTGCAGGGCATGGACTATACCCTTGAAGAGGCCTCACGCAGCCTCGGCCACAACAATTGGTCGACATTCCGGCGGGTAACGCTGCCGCAACTGCGACCGGCAATCGCGGCGGGCGGACTTCTCGTGGCGCTTTACACCTTGAGTGACTTTGGCGCGGTGTCGCTTTTACAGTTCGATTCATTTACACGCGTCATCTATGTCCTCTACCAAGGGTCGTTCGACCGGCACCTCGCCGCAGGGCTGGCGCTCGTGCTTGTCTTCATGACGCTGCTGGTCCTCGTTCTCGAACACTGGAGCCGGGGGCGCGCAAATTACCATAGCGCCAACAGCCCGGGAATGCGGCCGCCGCGGCGCATGGCGCTTGGCAAATGGCGTGTGCCGGCCATCACACTCTGTGGGAGCATCGCGCTCCTCGCGCTTGTAATGCCCGCATTCACTGTGGGTTACTGGCTAATCCGCAGCGTCTCGCATACAGCGAGCTTCGCCGTGCTGCCAGGACTGGCGTGGAATTCGCTCTGGGTCTCTGCCGCCGCAGGACTCGCCGCGGTTGTCCTCGCCTTGCCGGTGGCATATCTTACCGTGCGTTTTCCGCGCCGCCTCATCAAACCCTTTGAGTATGTCATCTATTTGGGTTATGGCCTGCCGGGCATTGTCATCGCACTCTCGCTTGTCTTCTTTGGGGCGAACGTCGCTCCCATCATCTATCAGACGTTTTTCATTTTGATTGCCGCATATCTGATTCGCTTCTTGCCGCAAGCGTATGGCAATGTCCGGACCTCGTTGCTGCAAGTGGACCCATCGCTCGAGGAAGCCTCGCGCAACCTCGGCCGCTCTTGGTATGCAACCCTCCGCGCAGTCACGTTGCCACTCGCACGCGGAGGGGCGACCGCGGGCGGCATTCTGGTGTTCGTCACCACGCTGAAAGAACTCCCCATTACGCTGCTGCTTGGTCCAATTGGCTTCAAGACGTTGGCCACCGAGGTGTGGACGGCGACCGCGGAAGGTTTTTTTGCGGAAGCCGCGCCTACGATATTTGTGTTGCTAGCCATCTCGATGCTGCCGACTTTGCTTTTTGCGGGTAAGGAGCCTTAAAATAGTTTCATGAGCATTAGCCTCTTTGCAATCCGCTGCAAGAACGTCACCAAGCGCTTCGCTTCGGTCCTCGCCGTAGACCAGGTTGAACTGACCGTAGCTCCCGGCGAGTTCCTTAGTCTCTTAGGTCCAAGTGGTTGTGGGAAGACTACTTTCCTACGCCTGATCGCAGGATTCGAGGTGCCGGATGCCGGAACAATTGAGATTGGCGACGTCTGCGTAGTTGGTCCCAAACGCTGGATTCTACCGGAGCGGCGACGCGTGGGCATGGTCTTCCAGGACTACGCGCTCTTCCCTCACATGACGGTCGCAGAGAATGTGGCCTTTGGCGTGCGCAAGTGGCCGGATCAGCGCGAGCGGGTCGGCGGCGCGCTGCGGCTGGTCGGGCTGGACAGTCTCCGGGACCGCATGCCGCATGAGCTCTCCGGCGGACAACAACAGCGCGTGGCGCTCGCCCGTGCGTTAGCCCCGGAACCCGATGTCATTCTCATGGACGAACCCTTTTCCAATCTGGACGTGGCCCTGCGGGCGCGAATTCGCGCTGAGACGCGCGAGATTCTCGCCCGCGCCGGCGCAACGGTGATTCTTGTAACCCACGACCAGGAAGAAGCATTGAGCCTTGCCGATCGGGTTGCCGTAATGTGGGGCGGCCGTATCGCTCAGGTCGGCGCGCCGGAGGAGCTCTACCGCAATCCCGCTTCGCGGGAAGTGGCTGAATTTGTAGGTGGCGCGAATTTCCTTTACGCCCATGCCGCCGACGGCCATGCCCAGTGCGCGCTTGGCAGCTTTGCGCTCAACGGGGCTGCCCACAGCGGCGAACTCGATCTCATGTTTCGTCCCGAGGACATTGCCCTTACTGTCGCCCCAGATGGGGCCTCACGTGTGGTAGACGCCACCTTCTACGGCCACGATAGCACGGTGACCATCCGCCTTGATACCGGCGAGCACGTGCAGGTACGTCTGCTGGGTGCGCCGCTCACGCCGGGTACCCGCGTTCACTGTCAGGTGACGGCGGAACCGCGCACCTTCCTGCGGGAGCCGCAAGCCGCACCTTCTTAGTACGGTCGAACGTGAAATACTCATTGAGTCCGAAGCTACTCGTAGCCACTTTCAGGAAGCCCCCGCCGTCTCATGGCATCCTATGATGTAGCCGCAGTTCGCGAAGATATCTCCCTGCTCCAGGACCGGGTATACCTCAACACCGGCACGGAAGGACTTCTCGCCGAACCGGTCCTCGCAGAGTACCTCGCAGCGCTCGCGCGGCAGGAGCGAGAGGGGCACGCGGCACTCGCATGGCGCTATGCGGAACTTGAACGCGCGCGCGAGGCAGTTGCGCGACTCCTGCACACCCATCCGGATACGATCGCCTTTACGCGCAACGCCACCGACGGCCACAACCTTGTGCTCCAGGGAATTCAGTGGCAGCCGGGCGACGAACTCCTGATCTCCAACGAGGAGCACCCGGCGCTCAGCCATCCGTCAGCGTATCTACAAGATCATGCGGGGCCAAGCGTACGTGTCTTTGACGTCGATACCGAACCGCAGGTCACCTTGCAGAACATTCGCGAGGCCTTGAGCCCCAGGACTCGTCTCGTCGCATTCAGCCATGTGAGCTGTGAGAGTGGGGTACGTCTCCCAGCACAGGAAATCTCCCAACTGGCGCGCACGCAAGGCGCGTGGTCGCTCTTGGACGGAGCGCAATCGTTGGGCGCGGTCCCCGTGGACGTGGCGGACTTGGAATGCGACTTCTTTGTCAGCAATGGGCACAAGTGGCTGTGCGGCCCCAAGGAAACAGGCATCTTCTATATTCATCCGGACCGGCTCGCAGACCTGACTCTGCGCGCGGTCGGGGCCGGCACCTTTGAGCGTTTCTCTTGGAGCCATGAGGAATTTAGCTACAACCTGCGTCCCAGCGCGCGCCGTTTCGAATTCGGCACGCGCAATCAAGCCGCCCTCTCCGGTTTGCGCGCCGCGGTCGCGTGGCTAGAGCAATTTGGCTTTGAGAGTGTCTTTGCACACATTCGAGAGGTGGCTGCGCAGGCGCGCGACTTGCTTGCTGAGATTCCAGGCGTTGACGTGCTTACCCCGCTCTCCAGTGACCAGTCAGCGGGACTCATGACCTTTCACCTACAAGGAAGGGAACAGTCGGAAGTAGCGGTGACGCTCTGGGAAAAAGGCATTATCACGCGTCATACGACAACGCCGCCCGGCGTGCGCGCCTCAGCCGGCTACTTCAACACCCGGCATGACTTCGAGCGGCTGGCAGCGGCTTTGCGTTCGCTTGCGTGAGCTTCCTTGAAACGCGCGCACCGTGCGTCAGATCCCCTTGAATCCCCAGCCGTGTTGTGACACTGTGGAAACGCGTGCAAGGTGAATGGTTGCGTTATCCGCATTCCTGATGACGTGAGGCCCCAACGAGAAAGTAAACCGCACCCCATGACGAGAAGCCAACGCCAACTCCGCATTCTTGTTACCGGCGGCGGCTCCGGCGGCCATGCCACGCCTGCGCTCGCGACGGTAGCGGCCATTAAGACTATTGCAGACCGGGATGGCACGTGGCAGCCCACGTTTCTCTATGTCGGCAGTTACGGGGGAGTCGAGCGTCAACTGGCGCGAGGAGCCGCATTACCTTTCACTGCCATCGCTACCGGCAAGCTCCGCCGCTCGCATCATCTGCTCGGCCACTTTTCGTGGCGCAACCTGCTCGACGCGCTGCGGTTGCCGTGGGGCGTAGTGCAGGCGCTGTTCGCGGTAATTCGCTTTCGACCCCACGTTGTCCTCAGTACCGGCGGTTTCGTTTGCGTACCATCCGTGATTGCAGCTTGGTTCTTGCGCGTCCCGGTGATTACGCACGAGCAAACGGTGCAGATGGGTTTGGCTAATCGCATTGCCTCACGCTTTGCGCGCCGCATTGCGCTCACCTTCGATTCCGCCCGTGACGACCTACCGGCGCGTTTGCGGTCCAAAACCTTCGTGACCGGCAATCCGGTGCGGCCCATCATCTTCAATGGGCAGCGCGCGGCAACACTCGCTCTCGGCGTATTTGGAAGTGATGAAGACCTGCCAACCCTGTACATTACCGGCGGCGCCCAAGGCGCGGGGCACATCAACCGTGCTGTAGCAGAGGCCTTGCCCGACCTGCTTGACCTGTGCCGGGTTTTCCATCAGTGTGGCCGTCAGACCGTGGATCACGTCCCACTTGTTGAGCGCCTGCGGCAGGACCGCGCCGCCCTGCCCAGCCATCTGCAAGACCGTTACTACGTAGTCGACTTTGTTACTGATGAAATTGGTGACATCTACGCGCTTGCCGATGCCGTGGTGAGCCGGTCGGGCGCGGGCACGCTGGCGGAGCTTTTCGCCTTGGGCAAGCCGTCGATACTTATCCCCTTAGTGCCGACGGGCGGCGACGAGCAGCGGCGCAATGCGCAGCACGCGCAACAGGCAGGCGCGGCCGTAATCATCGAGCAAGCAGACCTGACCGGTGATCGCCTGATTGGCGCCGTGCGCGAACTCCTCACCAATCCGGAAATGAGGAATGCAATGTCGCTAGCCGCCATTGGGCTCGCCAAGCCTAATGCGGCTCGGGAGCTGGCCCAGGCTGCCATTGACCTGGCAACCCGATCAGATTGAACGATGCCGAACCTGCGCTATTCACCTTCCACGGCATAGATGCTGAACATCGAGTCGCCGTGCTGACGCCGGCGCAGCAGGTACAGACTTCCCCACTGTTCCTCTGGCAGCTTCTTCTTCCAGTGTCCAACGACGACGATCGTTTCTCCCTTGATTGCGGGTGACGCGGCAAGTGCCGGCAGCCAGTCCTCGTGGTCGACAGTGTGGTAGGGCGGGTCTGCCAGGATTAAGTCGTAAGGCTCTTGCAGGCGCTTGAACACGCCCGGCACCCGCGCCTGGATCACGCGCGCCCGTTCGCGCAATGCCGCAGTGCGCAGGTTTTCGCGGACTGCACGGCACGATGCGGGCAGCACGTCGACAAAGTCGCACCATTCTGCTCCCCGGCTCAAGGCTTCGATTCCCAGCGCCCCCGTGCCCGCGAAGAGCTCCAGCACCCGACCGGTCTCGCCACTCGCGCCGAGCGAATTGAAAATGGCATGTTTCACCTTGTCGAGCGTCGGCCGCACCAAGTCAGTCTTTGGCGCGCGCAGCCTTCTGCCCGCGGCGGTCCCACTAATGATGCGCATACTTGTCTTTCCGTTACTCTCGTTGCGGGCTCTGACTTCAGATGAAGGGTGAGCCAAGTACCACAGAACAGTCTGCTTCGCCCACTATAGGCGTAGGGAGCCTGTGCGAATCTGGTTTCTCCCCGCACTGCACTCCTAATGACGCGATTGTCTCAAATCGAAATGTGGGGAAAGTCCTTGTACATCAAGTCGGTCTGCACGCACAAGCGGTAGAAATAGCGGTCCGCCTGCAATACAAAATCGTCTTTGTGAATTCGCTGCTCGGCGAGCCACGCTTCATTGGGATGACAGCGCTGGTTGCAGAGCGCCTTGACCGTAATCTCAGCACACTTGCCTGTGAACAGGCTCAAGGCAGCGGGTATGGGTATCTCCACTAGGGCCGCAACCTCGGCAGGATTCGGCGCAAATGCGTTGAGCGGCAAATTGGTCCGATGCAGGAAGACATACTGCACCTCGTAGTCGCGCACGCCGGGCTCGACATCAAGCGCAGCCTGACGTACCCCCAAGGGCAAGAGTTCGTCCATAGAAAGTGAGAGTCCAATCTCCTCTTGAGACTCGCGCAGGGCCTCTTCCACGGATTCGCCGGCAGCCAGGTGTCCACCCACAGTCGCATCAAGTTTTCCCGGCGAAGTGTCCTTGGCCTCAGAGCGCCGTTGAAAGACCACATACGGCGTGCCGTCGGTCTGCTGACCAACGACCCAGCAGTGCAGCGACCTATGCCAGTCACCGTCCCGGTGCACGTCCGCGCGGCGTTTGCGCATTCCGAGCGGACGACCCAATGAATCGCAGACGTCAAACAGCTCATTGGGGTCTGTGTACAGATCGCTCACGAGAGTTCACTCTCCACGTGCCAGAATTCGGAAACGCGCTTGGCAAGACCTGCATGCTGTGGCGCCTGCAACCTGGGGTCGCCGGCAAAGAGCTGCTTGGCTTCTGTCCTGGCGAGCTCCAAGGTGGAAAGATCCGAGAGTTTTGCCACCTTAAGGGCAGGCAGCCCCGCTTGGCGCGTGCCAAAGAACTCGCCCGGCCCACGCAGTTCCAAGTCCTTCTCTGCCAAGGCAAAGCCATCGCGTTGCTCCTCCAGGATGCGCAGGCGCTCGTTCTCCGCCGCATTCGCCGAGTCTGAAAGGAGCAAGCAGTACGACTTATGCTCGCCGCGACCCACACGGCCCCGAAACTGGTGAAGCTGGGCCAAGCCGAAGCGCTCGGCGCTCTCAATCATCATCACCGTAGCGTTGGGCACGTCAATGCCCACCTCGACGACCGGCGTACTCACCAGGATGTCGGTCTCTCCCTCGGCGAAAGCGCGCATGGCCTTCTCTTTTTGCCTGCTCGTCAGCCTGCCGTGGAGCAACCCCAGCGTGAATTGCGGGAATACCTCTTTCTGCAACCGTTCGAATTCCGTCTTGGCGGCGCGCACTTCCAGCGATTCAGATTCCTCGATCAGGGGGAAGATTATGAACGCCTGACGCCCTTGCTCAATTTGCTTGGCGACAAATCCATTCGCCGGCACGCGCTTTTCTGACGGCACCCAGCGAGTCGCAATCGGCAAGCGTCCCTTGGGCATTTCACGAATTACAGATACGTCCAAGTCGCCATAGAGGGTGAGCGCCAATGAGCGCGGAATTGGCGTCGCCGTCATCACCAGCACGTGAGGATTGCGTCCTTTGCGCCGCAGCACCGCGCGCTGCCGCACGCCAAAGCGGTGCTGTTCGTCTACAACCGCCAGACCCAGGTCATGGAACACCACGTCATCCTGTATGACGGCGTGCGTGCCCACCAGCAGGTCGATCGCGCCGGCCTCGAGGTCTGCCAAGATGGCCCTGCGCTCGCGCTTGCGCGTACTGCCTGTCAAGAGGGCACAGCGCACGTTGAATGGTCCGAGGAATTGGGTGAAAGTGCTGATGTGCTGTTCCGCCAACACCTCCGTCGGCGCCATGACAACAGTTTGTAAGCGGTGTTTCGCCATTTGCAAGGCCACGGCTGCCGCAACCACGGTCTTCCCCGCGCCCACGTCGCCCTGCAAGAGCCGGTTCATCGCCGCCGGCTTGCGTACGTCGCCAAGAATCTCATCCAGTGCTGTGCGTTGGTCGTTGGTAGGCGTAAAGGGAAGAGAGCTAAGAAACGACTGTGTGACTGCCGGTGCGACGGCGACCGGAATGCCGGGCTGGTCGAGTTGCCACTCTCGCCGCCGCAACAACGTGCCGAGTTGAATGAACAAGAACTCGTCGAACGCTAAACGGTGCACCGCACGGTCATGCTGCGCTTGACTCTCCGGAAAGTGCATCTGGCCCAGGGCTTCCTGAACGCCCAACAGGTCATTCCGCGCCAGAATGTCTGCCGGCACCACCTCTTCCACCGCGTGCAGCGCTAATTCCAACGCGGAGCGAACCCAGCGCCGCATCCATTTGCCCGAGAGTTTGGCTGTCAAAGGATAGACGGGCACCAAGCGCCCCACGTGCAGCCCTTTCTCGGGACTCTCGGCAAACTCGTGCTCAGGGGAGCGTAACTCCAGCCCGGAGCGGCTGATGGAGACCATCCCAGCCACCGTCACGCGCCGCTTATTTGTCAGGCTCCGTAGCAGATAGGGCTGGTTGAACCACACCGCCTTGATGTAGCCCGTGCTGTCCGCCAGGGCCGCCTCGGTGATCACCATGCGGCCCTGGGTGACCCGCCGATTCTCCACCTGCATCACATTAGCCACAATCGTGGCTTCTTCACCGGGCTTGAGATCGGCAATAGTCTTGATGCTGCTGCGGTCGATATGCCGGTGCGGAAAGTGGTGGATTAGGTCGCCTAATGTCGTGAGACCGAGCTTCTCTAAGCGGTTGGCGTCCTCAGCCTTCAACATCGGCACCACGGTGAGAGGCGAACCAAGATCGGCTCGCGGTCCGGTTGCGCTGACCTTGCGGGAACGCTTCTTCTGCGGGGCAGCTTTTGTCGAGGGTGTGCGCGCTACCTGGGCCTTCTGAGAGTCTTGTTTCGCGGCTGTAGGGCCCGCTTTGCTATCGAGGACCGCAAGCGCGTTTCTTACGCGAGACTCCCGCTCCGGCGGTGTTAGTCCCTGGTACCCATGCAGTGTTTGCCCAATTGCACCGAGTGCCGAGGAGCTGTTCGCGCTCTTAAGGGCACTCTCCGCCTCCCAGTTGGCAAGAAATCGCTCCAGGCCGCCGATTACTGCGCCATCGTCGTATCCTCGCTGTGCCTCCTGCTTGAGAATGCGGCGCAAGGTCTCACTGCGGTCGCGCGGTTCGGAACGGAGCATAGCACCTCATTCGAGCGTCAGCAGGTAAGGATAGTGCGGCTGGCCGCCGTAGACAACTTCAACTTCAAGCGAAGGGTATTGTGATTGAATCCGATCGCAGAGCGCGCTTGCTTCTTCTTCGGATACGTCGTCGCCGTAATAACAGGTGAGCAATTCCGCAGAATGAGGACCCATGCCCTCGACGGCTGCCTTCATTGAATTTAGGATTTCGTCATCAGCGGCACAGACGTGACCGTTCGCCAAAGCCAGCCACTGGCCCTGCACGACGCGCACACCATCCACGGTCGCGTCACGGGTGGCGCGTGTGACTGAGCCGTACTGCGTGCTCTCTGCCATGTCTCTCATGGCATCATCATTCTCTATGGGGTCGCGGCCATCTTGGTAGCCAAGGAGCGCCGTAATGCCCTGCGCCATCGAATAGGTCGGCAGCACGTGCACCACACAATCCGCCAAGTCGCGTGTTTGCTCAGCCGACAGAATCACATTCTTGTCATTCGGCAGCACGAAGACGTGACTCGCGTTCGCGGCTGCTATCGCCTCGTAGATTTCCTGCGTACTGGGATTCATCGTTGGGCCGCCGCTGACCACTGTAGCCCCCATCTGCTCATAGATCTCTGTGAGGCCCGCACCGTCCGCCACGGCGACCACACACTGTTCGCGCGGCTCCTTTTCATCTTCAACTGCTACCGCTTCAATGCCGGGCAAATCGCCGTCCGCCAGCGCCGATTGCAACCGCTCGTACTGGTCGTCCATATTGAATATCTCGATGCGGTGGAGGTTGCCTGCGCCGCGTGCAAGATCGAGTACGCTGCCCGGATTCTCGGTGTGGACGTGAACCCGCACCAAGTCCTCGTCGCCAACGACGACAACAGAATCGCCGCGCTCGGCAACAGCTTGGCGCAAGTCCATGACATCGAGATCGCTGCCACTCACTAAGAATCCCGTGCAATAACCATAGAGGATTTCGGTAACCGCCGCGATTTCGGGGAGTAGCGCGCGCTCACCGGTAGGGAGCTCCACCTGTTCAACCGATTCACCGGTGACATAGCGCCGCGCGCCTTCCAGCAAGAGCCATAGCGCTTGGCCGCCGGCGTCGACCACACCGGCATCCCGCAAGACGTCCAGCAACTGGGGCGTGCGCGCGACGGACCGCTCCGCCGCGGCCACTGCGGTCGCCAGGGTTTCTTCAATCCCGGCATCCGAGGGCTGTAGTTCGCAAGCCTCTGCGGTGTCACGAGAGACCGTAAGCATCGTGCCTTCTTGCGGTTCCTGCAAGGCGGCATAGGCGGAATCCGAGGCCCCACGCAGCGCCTCTACAATCCCCGCTACGGTGATCTCTGCAGCGTCAACGAGGGCATCCGCAATCCCGCGCAGACATTGCGAGAAAATGACACCGGAATTGCCGCGCGCACCCATCAGAGCGCCGCGATACACTGCCTGGGATACCAAATCCGCCCTCGTGCTGGCCTCCTGCTTGCCTGCCTGCAAAGCGGCTTCCAAAGTGAGGAGCATGTTGGTGCCGGTATCGCCATCCGGCACGGGGAAGACGTTCAACCGGTTGATCTCTTCCTTGTTGGCTGCAAGCAAGTGATACCCGTATTCCAATGCGCCAATCAGACTACGCCCGTCGCAATTTGCCTTGGTTTCTTCTTGCACGTCTTGACCAGACTGTGTGTCATTCACGGGGGCGGCTAACCTCTCAATATTGTGCGGTGTCGACCATCTTCACTGGCTGGATGGAAGGTAGGAAACTCCTGGCACTCGACCGGAATTCCAATCACTATACACTCTGTTCACGAGCTCTATCGGCGAGGACTCTAAGGGATATAAGTGCGCCCCTTGGCCGAACGAATTGAGCACACGGCTACTACTATGCTAACATTGAGGCTTGGTGACAGAATCATCATAGCGACACAATGAATGCACAGTCAACATTGGCTTTGACGAGCACGTAGACTGAGGATTGGCTCATGGCTGTTTGCGAAGTGTGCGGCAAGGGTGCCCAAGTAGGTCACAACATACAGCACCAGGCATCCGGACAATGGCGCTATCGAGCGCCAAAGACGCGCCGGGTCTGGAAAGCGAACGTACAAAAAGTGCGCCTGCTAGTCGAGGGACAACTCAAGAAGATCAACATCTGCACGCGCTGCCTGCGCACGCAGGCTAAGGCTGCGGCGGAGTGAGTGCGCCGCGCTTGCGACAATAGGCAGGAGCACCCGTTGCTGGGAACGCCGGTAGCGTAGGTTTGCAACCTGCGCCTGATCGTGCCTTGCCGGGCAATTACGCCATAAAAATTGCCCGCCGCTGAAATCTTGTCGCTCTCCTCGAATCGACGAAATGCGGACGGTCCACGTGCTCCCGCCGCTTTGGTAGGCGTTCATGCGGCGTAAGGGTTGCTTTCCCCTACAACGTGGAGCAGTTGATTCCGTATTTCAGCAGCCGTAATGGTAAGGTCAACGGTTGTAACCCGTATCTCGTGGCCCTGAATTACCACAGATTCGTCAACTCCCTCATCTATTGCCGGGTGCAACAAGACTCCAGAAGCATTTGCCCAGAGCGGATCCTTGCTCTCTTCTTGAGACCTTAGGTAGGCGTATATTTGGTATAGGTAGCTGCTTCTTAGAGTTTCGCTTCTATGCCACCCTTCAGCAACAATGGCGTTGAATTTCGTGTCAATGACGATACGGCGGCCTAGAACCCTATTGTCCAAAACTATATCAGTGAGCATCGTAGGGAGAATTCGGTCGATTCCCAGAGTCTTACTCTCAATATGCCAGTAAAGCCTCTTTGTTCCTTCAGGACAGACATGCCATTCGGACTTGTCGAGAACTACATCATAGAACCCGGCAATGGCCTTCTCAAACAGCTTCCTGACCCAATGTGCTTCTCTTTCGGGAGAGAATAGGTGCCTCAGCCCGGCAGATTCGGTGGGTAGCGCCAATTCGAATGCGAGATGCGCGGCCGCCACCACATGGCGGTCGTTGGCGTCAAGACGCCCGAAGGATTCTACGGTTACGTCGCTCCGATAAGCGAACGTCCTGCTCACACCGACGTTATCCAACGTCGCGGCTAGAGACCGGCACCGCTTCCTAAGTTTGCCATCGCGAATGACTTTCGCTATCTTGTCCAATGCTGCAAGCACGAAGCGGTTACGCGGTGTGTCAACTGTTAATTCCTCGAAGCGGCACGCCACCTTGCCTCGTTGGAGCAGATGGCCGCGCTCGGTGCGTAAGAGGTCGATCCGCCCCCGTACCCGGCTCAACACGGCATCACTCTTCTGGTATCCGAAACTCAGGTTCCGCTTCAAGCGTCGTTCAACCGCATTAGCAAGAATCTCGGCCACCAAGTCGGGGATGTCTTCGGGGTTATCTTCAAACGCGCTTCTCTTAACGTGGTCGGTCTGGCGAAACAGATCGGAGGCGTAGAGCATGAGCAGCCAGAGATTGCGCACCGGAATTCGGCCGATGTATCCGGTTTCCTCGCTCACCTCGCGTTGCAGTTGATCGGCGGCGACCACGCTCAAAAGCCTTCCAACAACCGGTCTCGTTCCTGCTGAGCAGTATCTCGAGAATCAAACCAATACTCCTCCAGAAGTGGGAAGATTTCCGTTTCGACAACGTGTCTGAACCACTCCTGAGCATTAGAGATTTTGGAGTTGGCAGATGGCGTCACAAAGCTGTGTCCGATCTGAAACTGCGGACCAAGATTCGCATCATTTGAAAGCGCACGGTTCAGTGTATTCAGCCTATCCCTGATTGTTACAAGCGCATCAGGTGCAATACCGCATTGCTCTTGAACCCAGTCTGACCAACGATTCCCGAAAGTAGGCTCCAACGTTACGAAGGCAAAGCGTCGGCGGAGGGCAAAGTCCACCAACGCAAGCGAGCGATCGGCGAGGTTCATGGTGCCGATAAGGTACAAGTTATCTGGAACGTAGACGCGCTCGTTCCCATAGGTCAAAGCAAGCGCTTCACTGGGTTTCCTCTTGTCAGCCTCCAGCAGCGTGAGCATCTCCCCAAAGATCTGGGCCGGATTGCCGCGGTTGATCTCTTCCACAACCATGACGTATTCGTTGTCCGGGTCTGACTCTGCCGCTTCAATCATCTCCATCAATGGGCCGTCAACCAGTTTTAGTTGTCCGTCCCCACTAGGCCGCCACCCTCGCACAAAGTCCTCATATGAGAGGTTTGGGTGAAACTGCACGGCGCGAACCTTAGTCTCGTCTTTCGTTCCAATCAGCGCATAGCCTAAGCGCCGCGCCAACCATGTCTTTCCAGTACCCGGTGGTCCTTGGAGAATGAGATTCTTCTTGTTCCTCAGGCGCTCCAAAATGCCCCTAATCTTACTTCTTTCAAGAAAACAACCATCGGACAAAATGCTATCAATTGCGTAGGCTTGATTAGGTTTCGGTTCTATTGGGGGTTCCGGATGCGGGTCTGGGGGTGGCGTCGGAACGACGTCAGAGTCTCCTAACCACGCGGCGAGCGACAGTTCTTGGTAGGAGTGAACCGGAAGGTCCTGCTCCTGAAACTTTACCTTTAGTGTATTGAGTAAAGTCAAGTACTCATCAGCGTTGCTCTTTACGCTGTTCTTGAAAGGAATTCCTATCTTCGTGAGATACTCACGTGACCGTGAGTCCAGATTTTGGTAACTGCGGGGCCTCATCCAATAGAGACCCATCGTGAGATTCCAAGACACTTGCTTCAGCTGCGCAGCTCTGTCGAAAGCCTTGGCAAATGACGCACGAATGTCCGGGTCATTGTCAGACTTGGCGAAGCGGAAAGCGACGGCAAATATCTCCCAAAGTGAGTCGAAGGCATCGGGCTCGCGAGTCTCAGCAAAGCTAAAGAAGTGAGATGTCTCGTTGCGGAGAACTGGAATTCCGTCAAAAGATTCTGGGACCGGAACTTCTACACCCAGGAAATCAGCCAGTAATTTGGCAAGAGCCTTCCTATTCTCGTCCTTAATGCCACGATTGAAGATGCCCATAGTTGTGAAAGGGCACATGTCACTGAATGGTGCTTCGCTACCGTCTCCGAATCTGTCCTGCAACCTAATCATGGGCAGATTTGGATTCTCTCTCGCGATGGCGTGGATCCCACCAATTAACTGCTCTCTAGTGTCCTTGTAAACTAGCAGTCTATCCGCAAACGTTTCGTAGAAACTGGTCCAAGCAAATTGAGAAGATTCGGCATTCTCGGTGTCTGTACTCATAGCGCATTCTCGCTTCTCGGTTTGAAGATACCGGCTTTGCAAGGCACATGAAGTCTTCGGAAGGCTATGCCCAAAACGCGTCAACCCGTAGCACGAGCACTATTGGATCGCCGCTGCTATTCACACCGACGCGTCGTCCGCAGATCGTTCAACCGCTTCCCGTTCGTAGATTGTGCCGAGCACGCCGTTTATGAAGCGGGGGGCGCTGTCGGAGGCATAGACCTTGGCGAGCTCTACCGCTTCGTTTATGACTACTTTTGGAGGAATCTCCGTCACATAGAGTAGTTCGTAGACGGCGAGCCGCATGATGGCCTTATCAACCAGGGCCATTTGGTCCATGGGCCACAACGACGCGGCATGCTCAATCTTCTCATCGATCAGCGCCTGGTGGGCGCGGACGCCTTGAACGAGTTCCAACAGGAGCTGGTGGGCATCTGCCTTGGTTTCCCCCATACGCTCCACCTTCTCCAGCACGACATCCGGTAATTCTTCGGACATTTCAAGGGCAAACAGTACCTGAACGGCAGCTACCCGCGCGTGATGGCGTGGGTGAATGCGTCGCGTGGATACTTCCGCTGAGCCTGCCGTCATTAATTTTCCCTCGTTTTCGTCGTGCTATTATGGCGTACTGCAGTGCTCCTTGCCGCAGCAGCCGCAGGTGAAATCTGCACTCGTAAATCAGGCCCCGGCGCTGGGACCATCTGTACACGCGCTAGCCAATATTAAGCAAATTCGCGTCAAAGCTGCCCTCGCGGAAACTCTGAGTGCGCAGAATTTTGCAGTGAAAGTCAGTGTTCGTCTTCACCCCGTCGATTACACATTCATCGAGGGCTCTCAGCATGCGCTCAATGGCTTCCGTGCGGCCGGGCGCCCAGGCAATGACTTTGGCAATCAGGGAGTCATAGTGGGGCGGGATTGTATAACCCGAATATAGGTGAGAGTCAATGCGAATGCCCGGTCCGCCCGGTGCAAGGAAATTTGTCACCTCGCCGCTCTCCGGTCGAAAGTCGTGCTCCGGGTCCTCAGATGTAATGCGGCATTCGATGGCGTGACCGCGGAATGCGATGTCTTCCTGCGCAAAGGCCAATGACTCGCCCGCCGCGATCCGAATCTGCTCCTGCACCAAGTCAATGCCCGTGATGCTCTCCGATACGGTGTGCTCAACCTGCAAGCGGCAGTTGATCTCCATGAAATAGTAGTTCAAGTCTGAATCCACCAGAAATTCGACCGTGCCCGCCGAGGTATAGTCAACGGCGGCGACCCCTTGCAGCGCAGCCTCACCAATAGCACTTCGATGCGCAGCGTCAAGCACGGGAGACGGCGACTCTTCAATGAGCTTTTGGTACCGCCGCTGAATGGTGCAGTCCCGCTCGCCGAGTTGGACCGCGTTGCCATCGCCGTCGCGCAGAATCTGGACTTCGATGTGGCGTGCCGGCGAGATGTACTTTTCCACGTAGAGCCGTGGATTGCCAAAAGACGCTTGGGCTTCTGCCTGGGCCACGGGAATTGCCACCGCCATCTCTTCTTCGTCGCCCACAAAGCGAATCCCTCGTCCGCCGCCGCCGCCGGCGGCCTTAAGGACCACCGGGTACCCTATCGACTCCGCAACCTCCAAAGCATCTGCCACATTTCTTACCGGCGTATCTCGACCCGGAATTACCGGCAGGCCCGCCTTGCGCATCTCCGCCTTGGCATTTGTCTTATCGCCCATTGCATGGATGACGTCCGGGCCCGGACCGATAAAGGTAATGCCATACTTTTCGCAAATCTCGGCAAAATACGTGTCCTCAGCCAAAAATCCAATGCCGGGGTGGATCGCCTCAGCGCCGGTAATATAGGCAGCGCTGATGATATTCGGCACGTTGAGGTACGACTTGCTCGCAGGCGCGGGGCCGATGCATACGGCTTCATCCGCGACGTGCACCGGCAGTGAATCCCGGTCGGCATCGGAGTACGCCACAACCGTCGCGATTCCCATTTCGCGGCAGGCGCGAATGACCCGCAGCGCCGTCTCGCCGCGATTGGCGATGAGAATTTTCTGAAACACTAATATCTACCTCGCGTTAAGCCATGGCCCCTACGTTGCAAAAGCCACTCCCCAAACGGCTCACGCTGGCAGGGAGCAGCGAAATCCACACGCAATTAGTCTATCGAGGTCAGAAAGCCTTTTCATGCAGGGCGACGCGACCTCTAGTACATCATGATGCCGCCGTCAACAATGATGATTTGACCGGTAATATACGAAGCGTCTTCAGACGCCAAGAACGCCACCGTAGCCGCGAGCTCGTGGGGTTCGCCGTAGCGTCCAATTGGGATGATTTTGAGAATAGTCTCGACCATGTCGTCCGGTATTTTGTCCGTCATGGGACCGCCGAAATATCCTGGTGCGACACAGTTCGCAGTAACGTTTCGAGTCGCCACCTCACGCGCCAGAGAGCGGGTGAATCCCCACAGCCCTGCTTTCGAGGCAGAGTAGTTCGCCTGACCCGGCGCTCCCATAAAGGCCCCGATCGAAGAGACATTCACGATGCGACCGTAGCGGGCGCGGAGCATGTTGCGCACCACGGCCTTGCTGCACAAGAATGCCGATTTTAGATTGGTTTCCATTACGTCGTCCCAGTCGGCCTCTGACATGCGCACGAAGAGCGTATCCCGCGTGATGCCCGCGTTATTCACGAGAATGTCTATCTTCTCGTGCTCTTGGTGAATGGTCTTGACCATCTGTTCAACCTCGTCGCCATCCGTCACATTGGCCTGAATTGTGCCCGCGCTGCCTCCTGTCGCAACTATGTCCGCAACTACCCGTTCAGCCGCTTCCGCTCCACGGTTGTAGTGCACTACAACATGCGCTCCCTCACTGGCAAGCCGCTGGCAAATTGCCGCACCCAAGTGACCCGATCCGCCGGTAACGAGCGCAACCTGCCCTTTCATAGTTCATCCTTCGTGTGCGTAGACTGTTGCATGCCGGTCTCCATCGCGAGACGTACAGGAAATTCGCTCCATAGGCTGACACTGAAGCTCAAGACACTTGCGTTGGCTACTTGCAGGCCCGATGCTTCTATAATCTATTCCAGATGGTCCCTCACGACTGTGCCACGAGGCCTGCTGCTACCTCCTGACACGCACCTGCAAATGAATCTATCGATACTGCCCGAGTGTCGGTGGCAACACTTCCAATCATTCGTGTAAGCACGGCACCTGGGCCAAACTCGAATATGGGATCAAGGTTTCTACGTATGAGAATATCGATAGTCGCTGCCCAGCGCACCGGTGATGTGAGCTGCAGCGCCAACTCCTGCCGCAAGTCGTCAACTGCGGTAACAATATTGGCCGTCGCATTCGCCACCACCGGAATATTTGCCGGCCGCAGGGGTGCGTCCGCCACTACCGCGTGCCACTCAGCTTGAACGGACGCCATTGCCTGCGTGTGAAACGCGCCGCTTACTTTCAACGGAACGACGCGCCGTGCGCCGCGCTCCTTGAGCAACGCAGTCGCCCTGTCCACTCCCGCAACGTCGCCCGCGATTACAACCTGCTGAGGCGTATTGAAAGTGGCTATGCTTACTATACTTTCCACGTTGGCGCTGCGCGCTCGGGCGCAGAGTTGCAAGACCACCTGGGGCGATACGCCGATGACCGCCACCATCTTTCCGGGCAGGTCTGCGACGGCGCGCTGCATGAGTTCGCTGCGGGCCCGCACTAAGCGCAGCCCATCCTCTAGCGAGACTGCGCCCGCCGCATACAACGCGGCAAACTCACCAATACTGTGTCCCGCGACTAGCGCCGGCTGTAACGCTTCCGGCAATTCCGCAACGGACTCTACGCTGCAGGCTTCGAGATAGGCCGCCAGGCAAGCTACGCTAGCCGTGAATATGGCTGGTTGCGCGTTGCGGGTCTCAGTCAGAGTCTGCTGAGGGCCCTCTACGCTCAACTCGCTCAAAGGCATATCAAGGACTGCGTCCGCGGTGGCGTACACTCGTTTTGCTGCCGCAGAGTGCTCCATCACATCAGCACCCATGCCTACTCGCTGCACGCCTTGTCCCGGAAAAATGAACGCTCGATTTCCCATGGCTCTGCAATTCAACTGAGTGACTGAGAAGAGTGCTCTAGACTGCTCAATTCCTGCGCAACTCATCTCGCCGCAGAAAACTCTCTACCTGATTTTACAATTACACCCATTACACGGGTGTCGCAGGAATTCGGCCGCAGTAACCTTGAAGGCCCGATCTCCGGACGCACTCCGTGTTCCTCTAGCTTACCAAGTGCATAGTGACGTAGCTACCTGCGGCCTGGCTGCACGAATTGAGTAGCTCACACTCTAATAGCCGGCTGCAATACCTGGGGAAAATAGAACACGGAGGAAGGCAAATGCATAGCAGCATCCCCGCTGTAAACGCAAGGAGACTCCTACATGCAATTGCAAGACATGCATAACCGTAGGGACCCGACAAGTGCGGATACCGCCGGAAGTCACCCCTAGGTGCTTGGGGTTTCGATCTCCAGGACTTCCTGCCCACGATAGTATCCGCAGAACGAGCATACCGTATGCGACGGCACAGGTTGACGGCAGCGCGGACACGCTACCAAGTGTACGCTCAAGTTGTTGAGATGCGAGCGTCGCTTGCCTTGTCGCGACCGCGAGATTTTCTTTTTCGGTTGTGCGCCCATTATTTCCTCTTGATTTCAATGTATCACGATCAAGCCGATTTATTCTGCCCCAATTGTTGGAGCATTTCCTGAATTGGCGCCATCCGTATGTCCACGGCCTGCTCTTCGCAGTTGCAAAGCAAGCTATTGCGGTCGGCACCGCACTCCGAGCATATGCCTAAGCAATCCGGTTGGCAGCGTGGCATGAGCGGTTGGCTGATTTCAATGTGCTGTCTCACTGCTTCGGTAAGATCTAAGCGATCGACATTCTCGATGAGGAACTCAGAGTCAATGTCGTCGTACTCCAGTCGCAGTGCCTTTCCCGTAGCCAAATCGTAGAGCGGATAATACACTTCGTCGAAGTCTACGTGAATCCCCTGTTCATATGGTTCAAGACACCGGCAGCAGATGAGTTCAAGCGTTGTGAATAGACTGCTTCTGACAACGATGCCTTTTCCGGCTCGGCATAATTCCAAATTGCCAGCAATTGGTCTGACGAGCGCAATCTCGTCCCAATGCGGGTTGAAGCCATTAATTTGAAGGCGGCGGGCTGCACCTGAAGCCTCTTGAAGCAGTCCCGCCACGTTGATAGTCAAGCGATCCATACTTGATTCTACTCTAGTGGCCCCTGAGAAGCACGTTCGCCCCGTCCACGAGCGGAGGGGATGTCCTCGGGTTCAGTATCTGCCATCGCCTCTAAGAAGATCTGTACGCGTTCGTGCAACTGCTCAAGACGTGTACGCAAGTCGGTCAGCGAGCGCACGGCATAGTCGTCAGATTCTCGCTGGACTTCACCGGCCTGCTCCTCGGCATCTTCCAGAATCTTCCGGGCATTATCTTCCGCTGCCCGCACCAAGCCGTGTTCAGAAAGGATTTCCTCTGCTTGTTCGTGGGCGATTGCCACAATGCGCTCCGCCTCCAAGCGCGCCTGTTCGGGGATGCGACTTCGCTCTTGGAGCATGCGCCGCGCCTGTCGTACTTCATCGGGAACCGACATGCGCATTTGCGCAATGACATCAAGGCACTCTTGCTCATCTAGCATGATCTTGTTGACAAAGGGTACTCGCTGGCCTGTGTTGACGAGCGCCTCTAACCGTTCAATCAGAGCAAATATGTCCATCCTGGCTACCCCTTTTGTCATCCACTCATCTTATGCTCTCATACCAGACCGGGAAGCATCTGCATGAAAGCACGCCTTGGGCGATCACGCAGTTTGTAGTTCGCGCAACCGTGTCGCTACAACCGCAGGCACGAACGCGTCTACATTACCACCCAACTTCGCTACCTCTTTTACGAGGCTCGCGCTTAAGAACGAATACTTGACAGACGTCATCAGGCAGACAACCTCTAACTCTGGGCGAAGCTGCTGATACATTGCGGCGAGTTGAAACTCGTATTCAAAGTCCGTTACCGCCCGCAATCCGCGCACCAACGCTTGGGCCCCAAGCTCACGCGCGCACTCTACCGTGAGATTAGCAAAACTCTTGACCTCAACGTTTGGCCATCGCTCCACGGCTGTGGTCAGCATCCTCACACGGTCTTCCAAAGAGAAGACTATGTCTTTCCTGGGATTGGCATACACCCCAACGAAAAGTCTATCGAAGAGCTGGGACGCCCTGGCAATAATGTCCAAATGTCCATTTGTAACCGGATCGAAACTACCAGGATAGAGCGCCGTGCGCACGTTCTCCTCTGCCTTCTCCATGCTAGACGAATTACATTATATAGCAGTCACGGCATGCCATCACATCATCCGTGGCAAACTGCACACGATTCGTGCCGCCAAATGGTCTAACTTTAAACTCACATCTCCCTGCGGCATTCTACCAACGACTGGCGTCTAAGACAAATCCGTGAAAAAGCGGAATTAGTAGAACTAGGCTAGAAGCATTCACCATGCAGAGTTCTTGTCATTCCGAGCGCAGCGAGGAATCTAGAATGCTCCCGACTCTAGATTCTTCGTCGCTACGCTCCTCAGAATGACGGGTTGAGGCGCTGGCTTAGGGCTGGGTGCGACCACGTGACCAATCTAAGCCCAAAACTACTAATTCCGTGAAAAAGCGCTATCTTGCCCGCATTGAGAATTCGTAGACATGCGCCGAACGGATTGCAAGTCTACTGGATGTCTGCTATTCTTAACGAGGTTTGCTTCTCTTTAAACCAGTCCCGCGAGGCAGGTAAGAGAGGTCCAGAATTATTTGGATGCTTCTTGCCTGCGGGCAGGAAGTATTTTTTTGTGTACTCGGCGTGCTTTGTGCATCTGATGAAGTGCCGCTATAAAGTGTGAGGGGCTGTAGATGGCTGCAGGCAAAGTGCTCCTGCAAGCGGAAGACATTCGTCGTGTCCTGCTGCGGATCGCTCACGAAATCGTGGAGCACAACCGCGGCGGCAAGGACATTGTCCTGGTCGGCATCCAGGCCCGGGGCGCGCCGCTGGCGTGGCGCCTTGCCAAGAGCATTGAGTCCTTAGAGGGTGTGTCGGTTCCCGTCGGCAGACTGGACATTACGCTTTACCGCGATGACCTGGAACGCGAGCACTTTCGGCCCAACATCCGTGAGACCCAGATCCCGGTAGATTTATCGGAAAAGCACGTGGTGCTCGTGGATGACGTGCTCTATACGGGGCGCACAATT
Source organism: Chloroflexota bacterium (assembly GCA_965207135.1). Taxonomy (GTDB): domain Bacteria; phylum Chloroflexota; class UBA11872; order VXOZ01; family VXOZ01; genus VXOZ01. Next base: position 2,082,211 of record OZ242272.1, read on the forward strand.
CGCGCCGCGATGGACGCCGTCATGGACTTCGGCCGGCCGCGCACAATTCAACTTGCCGTACTCATCGATCGCGGCCACCGCGAGTTGCCAATACGCGCTGACTATGTCGGCAAAAACATCCCCACATCGCGCCTCGAGGAAATTAAATTACATTTGCTTGAGACCGATGGCACCGACGAGACCATCCTGTTGCCGCCGCAGGAGGATGCCTAGATGCCATTGGACCGCAAGGATCTCCTCGATCTCGATGACTTTTCGTCTGACGAGATCCTGCTCCTCTTGGAAACCACTTCCGCGATGGCGGAGATTCTTTCCCGACCGATCCGGCGTGTTCCCACGCTGCGCGGCAAGACAATCGTAAATATGTTCTATGAGGCTAGTACCCGCACGCGGTCATCCTTTGAGCTCGCAGCAAAGAATCTCTCCGCAGACCTCGTGAATGTCTCCGCCAGCCAGAGCAGTGTCGATAAAGGCGAATCACTTATCGACACCATGCGGACACTCCAGGCGCTCGGCGCCGACATGATCGTAATGCGCCATTGGGAAGCCGGCGCTCCTTACCTCGCCGCCTCATGGCTGGACGCAGCAATAATCAACGCCGGGGACGGCTGGCACGCCCATCCCAGCCAAGCGCTGCTCGATCTCTTTACGGTACAAGAGCGATTTGGCACGATTGCGGGGCTGAAAATCGTAATTGCAGGAGACATTCTGCACAGCCGTGTGGCGAGATCAAATCTGTGGGGCTTTGGCAAACTGGGCGCCCACGTCGTGCTCTGCGGGCCGCCCACGCTCCTCCCGCCAGCCTTTGCGGAAATAGCCGAAGTAGAGCCCCAAGTCTCAATCTCTTACGATCTCGATGAAGCGATTGTAGACGCCGACGTGGTAATGATGCTGCGCCTGCAGCGGGAACGCATGGCGAGCGGCTTGCTGCCCTCAACGCGTGAGTATTGCGCTCGTTTCGGCCTGTCTCGACAGAGAATGCGGCGTGCCCGGCCACATGCCCTCATCATGCACCCGGGTCCAATGAACCAGGGCGTGGAAATCACGCCTGAGCTCGCTTACAGCAAACAGGCAGTGATCGAGGAGCAGGTCACCAATGGCGTTGCAGTCCGGATGGCAATCTTCTACTTGCTTGCAAGTACGCCGGAGCGCTTAGCATGAAGAATAATTGGCTAATAAAGGGAGCCCGCGTGCTCGATCCGGCAAACGATTTCGATGCCGTGCGCGACCTCCTAATTGAAAGTGGCACTATTGCGGACATTGGCGAAGAATTTTCACATGATAGCGCGCCGATCATTGACGCCCGCGGGCTTGTGCTGGCCCCAGGCTTCGTAGATTTGCATTGCCATCTGAGAGAACCGGGCTTTGAGTACAAAGAGACTATTGCCACGGGCACCCGTGCCGCCGTGTCCGGAGGGTTCACGACCGTGTGCAGTATGGCAAATACTGACCCCGTCGTGGATACGCCGGCTACTGTGGAATTCATTTTGGAACAAGCACGGGCAGCCGCCGCCGCGCATGTCTATCCCTTGGCCGCAGTTACCCAGGGGTTAGGGGGCACGCAACTGGTGGAAATGGCAGCGTTGGCAGAAGCCGGCGCCGTGGCGTTTTCCGACGACGGCATGCCGGTAGCCGATGCCCGCATCATGCGGCACGCGCTGGAATACAGCCTGCTCGTGGATAAGCCAATCGTCAATCACTGCGAAGACCCCGCTCTCGCCCTGGGAGGGGTGATGAACGAGGGGCTAACCTCGCTGCGATTAGGGTTGCGTGGGATGCCGGCGGAAGCCGAAGAGACGATGGTTGCGCGGGACGCGCTCCTGGCGCGCCGCACAGGCGCGCACATACACATCGCGCACGTTTCGACGCAGGGCAGCGTCGAGATCATCCGCGGGGCAAAGCAAGCCGGCATTCGCATCACTGCGGAAGTAACTCCCCATCACCTCACGCTTTCTGATGCGCTCGTTGCAGGCAGACGCCAGGCGGAAGCCGGAACATCCCTCGCCTATGACACCCACGCCAAAGTCAAGCCGCCGCTGCGCACCCAGACTGACATCGATGCTCTGATCGAGGGACTGAACGACGGCACGCTCGACGCAATTGCTACCGACCACGCGCCCCATAGCACTACAGACAAACTCTGTGAGTACAGTGAAGCGGAATCAGGCATCTCGTGCCTGGAAACAGCCTTTTCGCAGGTCTATCAGTTGGTCAAAGACGGCCGCGTGCCTCTGCAAACACTCGTGAGCAAACTTACGACAGAGCCGGCAAAAGTGTTCGGCGTGCCGCAAGGAACGCTCTCCGTAGGAGCGCCGGCGGACATAACTCTACTTGACTTGGAGGCTGCGTGGGACGTCGATCCGGAGAAATTTGCTTCGAAAGGTAAGAATACGCCTATCGCAGGTTGGAAATTGCCGGGACGGGTGGCAATGACGTTCGTCGACGGCAAGCTCGTCCATGCCGCTGACGGCTATGAACAGAGAGGTGCTCAATAGTCGTGCCGGCCTCTAGCCCCCATCCTCAGGCCCTTCTCGCCCTGGAAGACGGCAACGTCTTCTTCGGCCGAGCCTTTGGTTCCACCTTGGATGCCGCGGGAGAATTGTGCTTCAACACCAGCATGACCGGCTACCAGGAAATCTGCACCGATCCGTCCTACCGCGGACAGATCGTTACTCTCACGTATCCTCTCATCAACAACTATGGCGTTACCACCGTAGACATGGAATCGGTGCAGCCGTGGCTTTCCGGGCTTGTAGTACGGGAGCTCTGCTCGCATCCGAGCAACTGGCGCGCCACGAGTGAGCTGGATGAATTCTTAAGACACCACAACATACCGGGCGTGTATGGCCTTGATACGCGGGCTATCACCCGACACCTCCGCACTTTCGGCTTCAAACGCGCAGTCCTGGCAGTGGTGCCATCGGAGGAATTGCCCGAGGAGGCGCATGACTCGTTCCTGTGGGCGAGCGGCCGTACCGCCGGCATTGAAACATTCGTGGACGAATGTATCGCTCGCGCTAAGCGCGTCACGCCGCTTTCGGACCACAACATGGTGGGAGAAGTTTCTGTGAACACGGGCACATACACGGCCCACGCGCCCTGGCAGCCCTGGGCGGCGCCGCAACAGCACGGGGCGCGCAAACGAATCGTCCTTGTTGACACCGGGGCGAAACACAATATCGCGCATTCCTTGACCAGTCGCGGCGCTGAGGTCATTTGGGTCCCGTACGGCACGAGGTTTGAAGCAATTCGCGATCTCGAGCCTGACGGCATTGTGGTTTGCAACGGACCTGGCGATCCTGATTTCGACGCGGTAGCTGCAACAGTCGAGACTACGTCTGCGCTTATGCAGCGCTACCCCATGCTAGGCATCTGCTTGGGGCATCAAATTATCGCGCTCGCGGCAGGCGCCCGCACCAGCCGGCTCAAATTCGGTCACCGCGGCGCCAACCACCCCGTGCAAGACCTCGCCAGCGGCAAGGCGCATATCACGACGCAGAATCACGGGTTTCAAGTTGACGCAGGCAGCATCCCGAAGCAAAGCGGCTTCCGTGTCAGCCACGTGAGCCTCAACGATGGTTCGGTTGAAGGTCTCCGCCACCAGGACTTGCCGGTCTTCAGCGTGCAGTATCACCCTGAAGCGTGCCCCGGCCCACAAGACAACCAGTATGTTTTCGACGAATTCTTGAAGCAACTGGCATGAACAGTAAACCAGCAAAAGTGCTCATTGTCGGCTCCGGGCCCATCATTATCGGCCAAGCCGCCGAATTTGACTATGCCGGAACGCAGGCGTGCAAAGCCATGCGCGAGGAGGGCGTAACGTCCATTCTCGTGAACTCCAATCCCGCCACCATCATGACGGATGAGGACATTGCCGACGTTGTATACATTGAGCCGCTCACCGTGCCCGTTATCGAGCGCATCATCGCCCAGGAACGACCCGATGGACTCATACCCACCCTGGGCGGGCAAACCGGGTTGAACCTCGCAGTAGCCCTCGCAGAGGCAGGGGTGCTCGAAAAGTATGCGGTTCGATTATTGGGCACGCCGCTTTCAGCCATTCAAAAGGCGGAAGATCGGGAACTCTTCCGGCAAACCATGACCCAGATAGGCGAACCGATTCCCGCCAGTAGGACAGTTCTCTCGCTCCCAGAAGCGGAAGCGTTTGTAGCTGAAATCGGGCTGCCCGTCGTAATTAGGCCCGCCTATACGCTCGGCGGCACTGGCGGCGGCATTGCACATTCAACTGACGAATTACGTACGGTGGTTGCAAGCGGTCTTGCCGCCAGTCCGATCGGTCAGGTGCTCGTGGAAGAGTATCTGCTGGGTTGGAAAGAGATCGAATACGAAGTCATGCGGGACAGCGCCGACAACTGCATCACCGTGTGCAATATGGAAAACTTCGACCCCATGGGCGTACACACCGGTGATTCGATTGTTGTTGCACCCAGCCAGACGCTCAGCGACCGCGAGTACCAGATGCTCCGCACTGCGTCACTCAACATCATCCGGTCTCTGGGCATCGAGGGTGGCTGCAATGTGCAACTCGCCTTAGACCCTCACTCCTTCGCATATCGCGTGATCGAGGTCAATCCCCGCGTAAGTCGCTCTTCTGCGCTGGCCTCCAAGGCGACCGGCTATCCAATTGCCCGGATGGCAGCAAAAATAGCGATTGGCCGCACCCTCGACAAGCTGCCAAATCCCATCACGGAACGAACTACCGCAGCTTTTGAACCGGCCCTCGACTATGTCGTCGTCAAGATTCCGCGTTGGCCGTTCGATAAGTTTCCCTCAGGCGACCGCGTGCTTGGCACGCAAATGAAGTCCACCGGCGAGGTCATGGCGATAGATCGGACCCTGGAAGCAGCGTTGCAGAAGGCCGTGCGCGGACTTGAAATCGGCGACCGCAGCCTCATGTGGGAAAACGAACAGTGGCAGAAAGACCCGGCGGCAACTTGGCAGCACATCACCACGGCAAGTGACGAGCGGTTGTGGGCAATAATGAGTGCGCTGCGTCGCGGGACTAGCGTAGAAGAAATCTCGCAACGCTCTCACATCGATCCGTTCTTTGTACGAAAACTCGCCAATATTCGCGACATGGAACAACGCCTCCTGTCGGAGACCCTCACCCCGGGGCTGCTGTGGGAAGCAAAGCGTCTGGGCTTTGCGGACTCCCAGATCGGCAACCTCGCCGACGTCCTCCATACGCGTGTGCGCGAAATGCGCAAGCAGTGGGGCATTGTGCCGGTTTATAAGATGGTGGACACGTGCGCCGCGGAATTCGAAGCGCAGACCCCGTACTTCTACAGCACGTATGAAATCGAGAACGACGCACCTTCATTGACCGCAAAGAGAGCCGCCGTCGTTGGGTCCGGTCCTATCCGCATCGGCCAGGGCATCGAGTTTGATTATTGCTCTGTGCACGCGGCGTGGGCGCTGGCTAGCGCAGGCGTACAGAGCATCATGGTCAATAGCAATCCTGAAACCGTTTCCACGGACTTCGATACTTCCGATCGCCTCTATTTTGAGCCGCTGGATACCGAGAGTGTCCTCAATGTCCTGGACAACGAAGGCGTGCCGCCGACCATTGTGCAATTCGGCGGACAGACAGCCATAAACTTGGCAGAGCCGCTCACCTTGGAGAATGTCGCACTTGCGGGGAGCGGCGTCGCGGCCATCGACCTTGCCGAAGATCGACGCAAGTTCGAGGCGTTCTTGGACAGACTCGGCATCCCGCAACCACCCGGCGCGGCCGTGACCAATGTTGACGATGCCCTTTCAATTGCGTCCAACATCGGCTATCCGGTGCTCGTGCGGCCCTCCTACGTGCTAGGGGGACGGGCTATGGAGATTGTCAATGTTGCGGAAGACTTGAAGCGCTATGTGGCGAACGCCGTGCAACTCTCAACTCGTCACCCAGTCTTGATCGACAAGTATCTCCAGGGCAAGGAAGTAGAGGTCGACGCCATCTGCGATGGGAGTAGTGTGCTCATTCCCGGCATCATGGAGCACATTGAGCGCGCCGGCGTGCATTCCGGCGACAGTTTTGCCGTCTATCCGCCCCGCGACTTGCACACGCACCTCGAACAGACCATCGTAGACTACACCACGCGAATATGCTTGGAGTTGGGCGTATTGGGGCTCGTAAACATCCAATACGTGATCTTTCAGGATGAGGTATTCGTGCTTGAGGTAAACCCGCGCTCTAGCCGGACGGTACCCTTCTTGAGCAAGGTCACAAAGGTACCCATGGTGCGGCTCGCCACGCTCACGATGCTTGGCAAGTCGCTCGAAGAGATGGGCTATGCGGGCGGCCTGCGACCGAAGCAACCCCTGGTTGCAGTGAAGGCGCCGGTCTTCAGCATGGCGAAGCTGCGCGGAGTGGAAACGTCCGTGGGGCCGGAGATGAAGTCCACCGGCGAGGTAATGGGCGTGGACGTTACGTTCGAGGCGGCCTTATATAAGGCGATGGTCGCCTCGGGGCTTAGTATTGACGCCGGGAGCACGCTGCTCCTCTCAATTTCCGATGCGGACAAGGACGCCATTCGTCCCATCGTCCGCCAACTTGCCGCTGCCGGGTACAAATTCATGGCAACGGAAGGCACTGCGGTAATGCTCGAGTCGATGGGCATTCCGGTGCGCATGATCAGCAAGCGCTTGCAGGGCACGCCGAACGTGGTCTCGGTGATTCAAGACGGCGAGGTGCAGGCCGTGATCAATACGCTCACCGGCGGTCGTGCCGTCCTACAGGACGGATTCTTCATCCGGCGCGCGGCGGTGGAACGTCAGATTCCCTGTCTCACGTCATTGGATACCTCGCGAGCGCTGGCAACTGCGCTTTCATTGCAGCAAGATGCCTATCAAGTGCGGCCGCTCCGGGCATACCGCGACCAGCACCCAACGTGAAGCAAGGCTTGCGCCAGCCATGAGCGTCATCCAAGAACACGCCAGGATAGTCTCCAATGAGCCTGTGGCCGGCGGGCTCTTCATCGTCCGCTTGCACTCACCGCAAATCGCGGCCCAGTGCCAACCTGCGCAGTTTGTCCATGTGCGCTGCGGCGACGGCATCGATCCGCTGCTGCTGCGCCCCTTTAGCATGCTGACCGTCGACCGCGAAGCCGGCACCCTCGACATCCTCTATCAGGTGGTCGGTCGGGGCACTGAGATATTGAAGAACCGCCGGGCAGGCGACGAGATCCTGCAGCTAGGGCCGTTGGGCAAGACCTTCTCCGTTCCACCTAATCAAGCCAACTTGCTCATGGTTGGCGGCGGCATTGGCATTGCCCCGCTGGTCTTTCTGGCAGAATTGATGATTCCCAAGGGATATACGGTGACCTTGCTGGCCGGGGCCCGCACTGTGGCGCGGCACTTGCCGGCAGAATATGTGCCCCCGGCGGTAGAGTACGTGTTGGCTACTGATGATGGCTCCGCCGGGCACCACGGACCGGTGACAGATCTCATTGCCGACTATTTCCTCTGGAGTGACGCCGTCTACGTCTGCGGCCCGTGGTCTATGCTCACCGCAATTGACGCCGCTTACCAAGCGCGAATCTGGGGCTGGAATAGCAAGAAACCCATTCAAGTCTCCTTGGAGAACCAGATGGGATGTGCCATGGGCGTCTGTCTCGGGTGCGTCGTTACCACTCCGCAGGGCTATCAGCGCGTCTGCCGCGACGGCCCGGTCTTCTCCTTGGGAGATCTCCACCAAGAAGTCGTCTCCCGTCCCGGGCACAGCCCGCAGTGAGTGACGCAAACAGGAGCCGGCACGCCTACGCGAGTCACCTACCGAATTGCCACCCATTTTGCACATTTATGTAAATTTGCTTGCGCAGCGTGGTTCTGTTCTTCCAGGTGCTCCCTACGGTAAACCTTGCGCAACGCCTTCCGCTTGACGGAGCAGATTCAGGATGAGGCTGAAGCGCGGCCACTTGGCCTGCAATCCCAAACTGTCCACACCCCTCCGGATGCCGGTTTTCGCGGGTATGACGGAGTTATGCAAATGTCTTCTACGGAGAGAACTTCAGGCAAACGGGCGTCGGCACCGCGGCGACGTGTCCGGTAGGCTCGAGGTTCCCGGTTTGCTGATCGATGCGGAACGTCACGACGTTGTCGGTATCTTGGTTTGCGGTGAGCAAGAACGTGCCAGAGGGATCAATGACGAAGTTGCGAGGCACCTCGCCTCCAGATGACTGATAGCCAACCAAACTCAGTGTGCCGTCCGTCTCATTCACCGCGTAAATGACGATACTGTCATGGCCGCGATTGGAGCCGTACACGAACTTCCCTGAGGGATGCACGTGCACGTCCGCGGTATGGCTGGTCTCATTGAATTCCGGCGGCAGTGTAGGGATTGTCTGCAATTCGGCCAACGCGCCGCGGTCCTGGTCGTAAGCAAAGACTGTCACCGTATTGCCAATTTCATTTATCACGTAGACAATTCGTCCGTTTGGGTGAAAGTCGAGGTGGCGAGGGCCTGCGCCGGGGTGGACCGTCGCAAAGGCCGGATCGTTCGGCGAAAGCGTGCCCCGCTCGAGACCCAGCTCATACACAAGCACCTGATCGAGACCAAGATCGCACGCCAAGGCAAACCTGTTTGCCGGGTCGGGTGTGAAGGAGTGCGCGTGCGGCTCCCCTTGCCGGTCCGGATTGACACTAGAGCCGTCATGCTGCACCCAGTCTGTAGGCGGTCCCAGACTCCCGTCATCGGCAATTGGCAGCATTGCCACGCTGCCGCCCGTATAGTTCGCCGTAATGACGTAGTTGCCTGTCTGCTCCACGCTCACGTGGCAAGGGCCCGCGCCCTGTGAAGGTTGTCGATTGATGAACTCAAGCGCGCCGGTGGCGGAATCCACCGCAAAGGCGCTCACGGCTCCGCCCGCATGGCCGTCGATCTCCGGCACGGCGTTCACGGCATAGAGCAACGGGCGCTCCGGATGCAAGTTGAGATAGGAGGGATTCGGCACGTCCGGCACCGAGTGAACCAGAGTTACGGCGCCGGTGGCCATGTCCATTTGGCACACGTAGATGCCTTCGGCTCCGCCGCCAAGTTCAGTCTCTCCCGTAAACGTGCCAACATAGATGAACCTCGTATCTGTTGCTGGTGCACTCATCATTGTCTCCTCTAAATCCATTCTTGAAACAAGGGCTTCTTCTTTCGTCAGCATCTCGCCATCGCCTGACGCCTGCAACTCGAGCCAATCAAAACCAACTCTTAGACATTGGACTTCCCACGCAGAATGTCATGCAACGCATCCTGGACCGTATGGTATCGAAACTCAAATCCCGCTTCCGCTAGCCGGGCAGGCAGCGCGCGCTGTCCGTGCAATACAATTTCTGCCATCTCACCCATCCCCAGACGCAGCGCCCACGTAGGCACGCGCAACAAAGCCGGCCGTCGCAGCGCACTTCCAACCGCTCGGGCAAATTCGTCAAACTTCACCGGTTCAGGGCCGCACACGTTTACGGGACCGGAAATCCTGTCATGCGTCAAGAGAAACTCTATCGCTCGCACCGTGTCTTCGATGTGAATCCAGGGCACCCACTGCCGCCCGCTGCCCAAGGCGCCGCCCGCGAAAAATCGGAATGGCAGAACTACGCGCGGCAACACACCGCCGTCCGCACTCAGTGAGAGTCCCAGACGCATGAGCACCCGGCGTGTCGACGTGTCCTCCAGCGCTACCGAAGCGAGTTCCCATTCCTGACACAAATCGGCAAGAAAGTCCGAGCCCGGTGCTTGCTGTTCGTCCACTTCCGTGTCGTCGGTGTCACCGTAGTAGCCGACGGCGGATGCCTGCAGCAGCACTGCCGGCTTGCGCGCTGCAGCTCCGATGGCGGCGACAATCCCGTTCGATGACTGAATCCGGCTGTCACGCAATCGTCGCTTTTGCGCATACGTCCAACGCCTGCCGGCGATATTCTCTCCAGCCAGATTTACCACAGCATCCGCATCCTCTACCAGTTCTTCCCAACCCTCGCTACTGTTACCGTCCCAGTAAGCAACATCGGCGCCAGCGGGCAACTCCGGCACCTGCAACGGCTGCCGGGTTAGGACAACGACGGCATAGCCTTGCGCGCAAAGATGCTGGGTAAGCGCACGACCGATCAAGCCGCTGCCGCCCGCGATGATCACGCGCATCTATGTTCCTCCACTCGTTTCCATCCCCAAAGACATGCGGATGTGACGTAGTCCGATTCTGCCCGCCGTTGCTGGCATACACACACTTGACGCATTGAGCTTATCTCCCAAAACTGCTATAATAATACAGTGAACGACCTACGCACACTCAGACCCATCGACGCCCTGGCCGAATCCGGTTCTCTCCTCAATCGGCGTCTATGGCTTGTTCTCCTGCCGATCGGAATTGACCTGCTCATTTGGTTTGCGCCGCGCATCATGTTAGGAGCAGAGCTCATTCCATTAGCGGAGGGGTCCTCCGCAACTTTGGAGGAGAGCGGGAGCCCTGAGGGCACGAGCATTTTTGCCATTGTCCGTCAGTCGAACTTGCTCTCGCTTGTCCTTGGAATCTGGGTGCCTTCGCTTGGCGTTGCCGTATCCGGGGAAGGGCCGGGGGCAACGGTTGTCTTGGAGTCGTTCCAGGAGTTCCTGTTAGCCCTTGTACTCTTACTTCCAGTGAGTTTCTTGCTGGGTAGTACCTACCTTGCCCTGATTGCAGCGCAAGTGCAAGAACGTACCTTGCCTTGGGAAATTCTATTGCCTCGGGTCCTGCGGTTGGCCAAGCGACTGGGTGGGCTCGTCGGAATCATGCTGGTAGTTACGGTGGTGCCCTTCGCCGTCGCCAGTCTCATGCTCTCGTTTGTACCGTTACTTGGCGCGTTGCTGCTCCTACTGGCGGTAGCCCTGCTCCTCTGGGTCGCATTCTACGTATTTTTCATTGTGGATAGCATTGCGCTAGTGCGCCAGAGTCTGCCGAGAGTGATTCGGCTGACACTGGACGTGATCCATGCAAACCTGTGGTCCTCAGTCGGATTCTTCTTCCTCTACTGGCTCATAGTCTTTGGGACCGGCGTTCTTTGGGGCCCGATCCTGAGTTGGGAAGTCTTGAGTTTCAGTCTAGGTAGATTCATTGCAACTATTGGGAACGCCTATGTGGGGACCTGGGTAACAATCGCTCTGTTCAAGTATGTGTGGAATCGAATTCTCCTTCATCGTGGGGACACAAGTTCTGCGTAGCAGTCCAAGATACTCTTTCGCGAAGGGACAACTATGGCAAAGAACACTCTAGAAACTGAAACCAATACAGCGACACTGGATACCAACAACGGGCCCACAGAGGACGCCTTAGACGATTACACCGCTGCCGACATTCAGGTTTTGGAAGGCCTGGAACCCGTCAGAACTCGGCCCGGCATGTTCATTGGCAGCACAGACGTCCGCGGCCTTCACCATCTCGTCTATGAAGTGGTGGACAATAGCGTTGATGAAGCGCTCGCGGGCCTTTGCGACCGCATTTGCGTCACTATACATGAAGACTGCAGCGTAACTATCGAAGACAATGGCCGCGGCATTCCCGTTGACGTCCACGAGAAGACCGGCGTTTCCGCGTTGGAGACGGTGCTGACACGACTGCACGCCGGGGGCAAGTTTGGGGGCAAGAGCTACAAGGTTTCCGGTGGACTTCACGGTGTCGGCGTCTCCATTGTGAACGCGCTTTCGCAGCGGCTAGTTGCCACGGTCCACCAAGCGCCTCACGTCTATCGGCAGGAGTATCGCTACGGCGCGCCCCTGGGCAGAGTGGAACGAATTGGCAAGACCGATAAGAACGGCACTATCATCCACTTTCTCCCGGACACGGAGATAATGGAAACCCTGGACTATGAATTTAGCACCCTCGCGCAGCGATTCCGCGAAGTTGCCTACCTCTGTCCCGCGCTGCGCATCGAGTTTCGCGATGAGCGGACGAGCCGCGAACTTACCTTCTACTTCGAGCGAGGAATTCGCGCCTTCGTCCGCCAGATGAATCGCCGCAAGACCATTATCAACAATGAAGAAATCTTCTTCTCCGGCGCTGCGAATTCGCTCCAGTTGGAAGCTGCCTTGCAGTACACGCAGAGTTTTGACGAACGCATTTATGCATTTGCAAATACCATCAACAACGTGGATGGCGGGACTCACCTCACCGGTTTTCGTTCCGCATTGACGCGCACCCTAAACGATTACGCCCGCAAGCAAAACCTCATCAAGGAAAAGGACCTCTCCCTCACAGGCGACGATGTCCGCACCGGACTGACCGCCGTGATTAGTGTGAGGCTCACGAATCCTCAGTTTGAGGGGCAGACCAAGGCGAAACTGGGCAACTCCGAAGTCCGCGGCTTTGTTGAAACGACAGTCAATGAGAAGCTCGGTCAATACCTGGAAGAGCATCCCAGCGAAGGCAAGGCCATCATTGAGAAGTGCCTGAATGCCGCTCGGGCGCGCGTTGCAGCGCAAAAGGCGCGGGATATGGTGGCGCGCAAGGGCTACCTGGACGTCTCCACGCTACCGGGAAAGCTTGCAGACTGTTCTGAACGCAGTATGGAAAATGCCGAAATCTTCATCGTTGAGGGCGATTCTGCCGGCGGCAATGCCAAGCAAGGTCGTGAACGACGCTTCCAGGCAATCCTCCCCCTGCGGGGTAAGATTCTCAACGCGGAACGTACGAATCTCGACCGCATGCTCTCCAATACTGAGATTCGCGCAATGGTAACCGCGATGGGCACCAGTATTGGTGAAACCTTCGATATTACTAAGCTGCGTTATGGCAAGATCATTATCATGACTGATGCAGACGTTGATGGCGCCCACATCCGCACGTTGCTGCTTACATTCTTCTTCCGCTTCATGCGCGAAATCATCACGAACCAGCGCCTCTATATCGCACAGGCTCCGCTCTATCGCTTGGCTCGCAACCGCGACGTCCTTTATGCATGGGACGACGAAGAACGCGACCGGGTTCTCAAGCAGTTCAATCGCACCAATGTGTCAATTCAGCGTTACAAGGGTCTTGGCGAAATGAACGCGGACCAGTTGTGGGAAACGACTATGGACCCGGCGCGCCGCAAGCTCCTGAGGGTGATTCTCGAAGACGAGGCCGCCGTCAGTGGCGTGTTCGATCGCCTCATGGGCGACGATCCTCAAGCCCGCAAGCGTTTCATTCAGGCCCATGCCAAGGAAGTCCAGCATCTCGACGTTTAGGCGTTCTTGCCCTATACTTAGGCAACAAACGCCGGCTAGGTAGCGTTAAGGCACATCGAGACCCGCGGAGTCGATATGCTGATGATCCGTCCTAGCTCGGCACGCGACCGCAAGGATTCAAAGAAGCATCCTTAGGTAATGGAGCCGGCGTGGCAATAGGCATCGCCCCCAACAACGCTCAATTTGTCTTGCTCAGCTTTGAGGGCCCCGATCGCTACTCGCAAGCCGGTGGACTGGGAACACGGGTTACCGAGCTTGCGCGGGCCTTGGCGCATGCGGGATTTACCACTCATCTGATCTTCATCGGCGACCCAGGTCTGCCCGCTGTTGAGACTGTCGAGAACGGCAATCTGCATCTCTACCGCTGGTGCCAATGGATTAGCCACACTCACCCCACGGGCGCCTATGAGGCAGAGTGGGACAAAATTATCGACTTTGGCAACAGTGTTCCCTGGTTCGTCACAGACCGGCTCGTGCGTCCCGCAGCCGATGCCGGCCAACTCACTGTCATCATGGCTGAAGAGTGGCACACCACCGAAACGCTGGCACGGTTGAGCGACTCCCTTCATTTCAACGGACTGCGGCAGCAGTGCGTGCTGCTGTGGAACGCGAATAATGAATTCGGGTTTGGCCATATTAACTTCCCACGCCTCGATTTCATCTCCACCATAACTACCGTCAGCCGTTTCATGAAGCATCGACTCTGGGATTGGGGGTTGAATCCGCTCGTCATGCCCAATGGCATCCCACGTCGCCTGCTTGAGAAAGTACCCCAGGCACCGGTGACAATGCTCCGCAAGGGCATGGCAGCCGACTTCTTGCTGCTCAAGATTGGGCGGTACGATCCGGACAAGCGTTGGTTCCAAGCCGTTGAAGCCGCGGCACAGTTAAAGCACGCCGGTCACCGTGTACGGTTTATCGCGCGTGGCGGACTAGAGCCCCATGGCGGTGACGTGTTGCATCGCGCAAGAGAGTTGGGCCTTGTAGTTCAGGACGTCCACAGCGACAACTCTAACCTTGATGAGACACTTAATTCCATACTGGCCGCTGCCGACGCGGACGTCCTGAATCTCTGCCAGTTTGTTCCTGAGGATTTGCTGCGGGTCTTCTATTCGGCCGCCGATGCTGTTCTAGCCAATAGCGGGTATGAGCCTTTCGGCCTGGTTGGACTCGAAGCGATGGCGTGCAGCGCCGTGGTGGTCACGGGCACTACCGGCGAGGATTACGCCATACAACTCCACAATGCGCTTTCCGTAGAAACTGATGATCCGGCAGAGCTTGCCAGCTACCTCCAGTACATCCATAGTCAACCGGACGTAATTCGCCAGATTCAGCGCCACGCCCGCCAGACTGCGGCTCTATTCACGTGGGAATCGACCATTCGGGACCTGCTGGGCAAGGTCGAGTATCTGGCGGAGAAACAGGGCGTTCAACTGCAGAGCAACGGAGATGGCTGACAATCTCGTCATCTACGTGGTTGCCCACCAGCCCCGGCGCGTGCGACTGCCCGCAAACGCTATTCCGCCCGGCGCCGCCCCCCAGGACATGGCGCCGTTGCTTTTCGATGAGGGGATGAACGAGCGGTATTTCCGCAAGGTCGCCCGCTACTGCTACAAGCCCGCCACCGAGCTCTGGTTGCGATTGCTCGATGACGGGCTGAAACTCTGCTTCGGCATTTCACTCTCTTTGATTGAGCAGGCAAGGCGCTGGGACCCGTCCGTGCTTGCTGGCTTCAAGCGCATCGTCGCTCATCCCAACACTGAATTGATCGGCGTTGATCCTTACCACTCATTCCTCTTGCTCATCGATCTGCCCGCCTTCGCCGCGCGCATGAACGCGATGGCGGATGAACTTGAGGAGATTTTCGGCAAGCGGCCCAGAGTAACGGATACGACTGAAATGCTCATGTCTGAGTCGATTGTCGGGGCGCTCGAAAAAGCCGGCTTCAGTGGCGCACTCATGGATGGGCGAGAATGGTTACTGGGCTGGCGGGAGCCAACGCATCTCTATTATCATCGGCCGGAGGTGAAGTTGCTGGCACGCCACTACGAGCTAAGCGACGATGTCGGCTATCGCTTCTCTCAGCGCCAATGGTCAAACTGGCCGCTGATGGCGGATGACTACGCGCGTTGGATACGCGAAGCAACCGGCCCACTGGTTATGGTGGGCTGGGACTTCGAGACCTTCGGCGAGCACCAATACTACGATAGCGGTGTCTTTGAGTTTATGGAGGCGTTGCCGCGCTATCTCAAACGCGAGCGTGTGACGCCAGCCACCGCCACTGAAGTTATCGATGCCTACCGCGGACAAGCGCAACAACTCTTGCTGCCGCCCTTCCCCGCAACATGGGCAGGCTCAGGCGGCGCTGAGTTCTTCTTGGGAAACGAGCCGCAGCGCGCGCTCTTCCAACTCATGACTGCCTGCTACCACAAGGCGCGCCTCACTGAGAATGAGGAACTCATCGACCTCGCCCTCTGGCTGACCCAGTCCGACAACCTCCACCTGATCAATTGGTGGGGCCGCTGGGGATCCGAAGCGGAAGTATCCGTCTACTTCATGCCGGATGAATGGTGGAGCCTAGGCGTGGATGGAATTATCTGGGAGCAGCAGTGCGTCTACAAGAACTTCCTAAGCGCACTTGACAGCTATCTCTAACCGAGCTTGTTTGCGCCGGCACGAAGAAGCCGGAGCGAATCGCAGATATAGTGCTGGGGTTCAATGCCGAAGTCTGTGTGAGTGGCGGTATGTGGAACCGCTTGAGGAGCCACGGCTCTTACAAGCTCATGCGTTCGTCCGCACGGGCCTTCCACTTGGCGTAATTTGGTGACTGTAGGAGAGCTTCGTTGGTTTGGACTACCAATTGACCGTTCTGTCCCCGCGGGTCACCGCGCTGTTCGTTAACTTGGGCAAGCACTGAGCGCAACTCCTCAATGCGCCCATTGGCTTCGGGTTTTCCGGCCAGATTGCGGCACTCCTGCGGGTCCTCGACCAGGTTGAAGTACCGTTCTCTACCCGTATGGTGAAACCAGGTGTACTTATCTCGCTTCGTTGCGATGAACTGCATGCCTTGGTCCCACCCGTGGATTCTGGTCTGTTCCCCTTGCAGGTATTCGCGCCATTCAGTTGCTTCGCCTCGCGCGAGCGGCAGAAGGCTCTTACCGTCGACCGATTCAGGGATCTCCACCCGCGCGGCTTCGAGCACCGTCGGCATGAGATCGCGAAGTTCAATTATCTCGTCGCACGACCCACCACACTCCTCATCCCACGTGTCCGGATACTTGATGAAGAACGGGATACGCGCGGAGCCGTCGTTGGAGTAGCCCTTGCGCCACAGGCAGTGGTCGCCGAGCATATCGCCATGGTCTGAGGTAAAGATGAAGAGGGTGTTGCGCAAGGCCTCGCGATCGCGCCAGCTACACTCGTAGAGGAAACGGCCCACCTGATGGTCGATGAATGAGATGCTGCCGTAGTAAGCCGCTCGTGTGCGGTGCACCTGCGCTTCAGGAGCCCGGCCGCGCCAAGCAGTGGTGCTGGCAATCGGCTCATCGTATTCCGCGGCCCAGTCGCCCGTGGGCGGCATTGGGATATCGGGGTTGTCCTTGTACATATCGAAATAGACCGGTGGGGGATCGTAGGGCGCATGGGGACGCGTGAACGACATCCATAGAAAGAACGGGCACGTAGGATCGCGCCGCTCGATGAACTTGACCGCTTCGCTCACCGTCCAGTGGGTGGCGTGCAAGTGTTCCGGCAGATGGCTTGGCCGGCCCATCAAGCTATTCCACTCAAGGCCATGGTCGAGGTCACCGATCTTGCCGGCAGTCTCCTCGCGCAGCCAAGCCATGTAGTCAGTCCAGAGACCGCGGCCCGTGCTATCCTGCACGGCTTCGTAGAACCCGTAGAGCGCACGTCTGGGAAACTGGTCCGACTTGCCAATGCTGGCAGTGTGGTATCCAGCCTTCATCAGCTCGCCCGCCAGCGTTGCCGGGAAGTCCAAGGCATCTTGGCCTGCGCCACTGCCGAGCCGTCCGTGATTCCACTGGTCCATGCCCGTCATCATGGCGGCCCGTGACGGCAGGCAGGACGGTGAACTGGTGTAGCACCGCGTAAACTTCACGCCCCGCCCGGCAAGCTCATCGAGATACGGTGTTTCCAGGATCGGATTTGCGTACCCAATGCAGTCCGAGCGCTGCTGATCGGTAATGATTACAACAATATTCGGGCGTCTTGGCATGGTAGCGTCTCCCCGACAAATAGCTCACGCAAATGGGTTATGAAATCATGGAAGTGTCAGATCGCAGCGCGAGCGTGCGAAATGACTCACAAACTGTATTCGTCCGTGCTGCGACGATTGAAGCGCATACATCACGAAATGCCAAACGTCGCCACGGTCTCTACATCGTAGCCGCTTCGAGTTCCCGGCTCACAAAGTCTTTGATGTTAACCCACTCACCCTCGCGCCGGATCGATTCCTCCGCCGCCAAGCAGATTACGGTGCTTTCCATACCGGCTTCCGGTGTTGCCGGCGCCGGTTTGTTGTGGGCGACGCAGTCCAGGAAACGAAAGGCCTGGGTAAAGTCGCCGGAATGTCCCGGCATACTGCTATCACGGCTGACGTGATAGACGGCCCGGTCATTAAGCGGCCGGCGGCCGTAGACTTCCACCGATCCGCCCTTGACGATTATGCGCCCGTTGGCGCCGACGGCGTCCAGCACCGCGCCAGGACCGGTGGAAGGCGGGGAAAAGAGGCAGAGCTGCAAGCAGCCCTTCGCGCCGTTCTCGTACTCCACCAGCACCCAGGCGTGATCGATTATGTCGTTGTTTTCCGTCAACACGTGCTGGCCGCCAATGCCCATCACGCGTGCGGGTTTCGAGTCGACAAACCAGTTGAAGAGATCGAAGCTGTGGCAGTCTTTTTCATTAAGCGCGCCGCCGCTCTGGGACTGGCTGTAGCGCCATGGCGTCGGCGCAAAGGGTGGGCGAATCGTGCGAGACAATACCATCTGCGGCTGGCCGATCTGGCCGCTTGCCACAATTTCGCGGCCTTTGGTCACCGCCGGATTGGAACGCTCGTTGAAGCCCATAAAGCACTTGCCGCCGCTGCGGTGGGCGGCGTCCACGATTGCCTGGCAGTCCACTACCGTGGTCGCCAGCGGCTTGTCGCAGAGCACCCAAGCTCCAGTTTCCAGCGCTGCGACGGCGATCTCCCGATGGGTGAAATTGGCGCTGACCACGACGACGGCGTCTAGATTGGTTTCGTCCAGCATCCGGCGATAGTCGGTATAGGCTACCGGCGCATCCTGCCCGAATTCTTCGGTGAGTATCTCATTGGCTGTTGCCAGGTGATCTTCCTGAACGTCGCACACGGCCACGACATCGGCCTTCAGGGCGCGTGTTTCTACGATCCCGTACTCCTCGAGACTGCGCGCGTATTGCTTGTACATCTCTTCCGGAAACGCAATATCCCGGGATTCCCGCAGCTCGGTCCCCCAGTACGAGGTCCGCTTAGCATGGCTCCAGTGCCGGTCTGCGCCCAAGTAAGCGCGGCGGTCAACTTCACTAATCCACCGCAGATAGTTCTGCCCGCGGCCGCCAATACCGACGACGCCAACCCGAATTGCGCTCATACTTTAGAGTCCTTAAATCAATGCTATCGTGTTTTGGACAAGAGGACATTCCCATCTGAAAAGACAGCTACAATGAACCGCCGCGAGGCTCAACTGTTTCCCCTGAGCCTGTCGAAGGGCAGCACGAAATATACTATTTCTGTCGCGAGTCGCCTCGACCAACGAAAAACCTTGCGTAACCCTAGCAGAAGCGAGAGAGTTCCCTCTCCCTCGACGGGAGCGGGCTAGAGCCTGCCCCGTACTCGATACACTCTATCGAGTACGGGAGTGAGGGTGAATCTCCTGCTGTCTCGCCAATCGCATACCGATTCTGCTCCGATACATCATGACACTGCAAAATGTAGATGGCCATTGTAGCATTAGGACCCCCCTCACCCCGACCCTCTCCCGCCGGGAGAGGGAGACTTTCTCAACTGCAAATGAGTGACGCAAAGATCTCCTGCAGGGGAAACACGCTCTAAGAAACATCTCCGCAGGATTGTACTCTGCGGAGATGTTTCTCATTGACCAGCTATTGCAGGCGATGCCAGTTTGGCCCCTAACCCTGGTGCCTGCCGGTCTCCTCCAGGCGCGCGACCCACATCGCGTCGAGTTCCCGCGCCACCTCTTCCACTGACTTGGTGCCTTCCCAAATCTGCGGGAGCGCCTGGCGCGCGCTTTGGTCGAAGAATCTGCCGTCCCAACTGCCGCCAAAGGGCACCACGGCGAATTCGGGGTTCTGCAAGAAGCGCGTGCGATTTTCCGGCGTGGTGAGATACTCATTCCAAAAGTACTCATTGGCTGCGATCAACGCGGACGGAGAACCGGACGGGAATGAAATTGCCCGCGCCATCCCCCACTCGCCGCCGTCGAAGTTCGTAAACCATTTCAGCACCTCCCAGGACGCGTCCTGGGCGTCGGACGTGCTGAACATAGAGGCGCCGCCGGAGCCGAAGAACGTGTATCTGCCTTCGGGTCCCTGGGGCATGAGTCCGACGTCGAAGTCAAGCCCCTCTACACCTGCTAAACGCACTGCCGCCCACTCGGGCAGGAAAGAGATTGCTATCTTGCCTTGGGCAAAGCCATTATTCCAGCCCAGCGCCGGGTAGGGATGGGTGCGGTCCTTGAGCATAAGGTCTGACAGGTACTGAAGCGCGGCAATTGAGCCAGGTTCCGTGATGACAGACCGGGTGTTGTCATCGGCCAGGAAGCCGCCGCCAAACGACCGCAGCACGTGATCGATGCGCACCAGCCGGAACTCAACGCCCCACGATTCCGGTTCGTTGTCATTATTGGCGTCCTTCGTCAGGACACGCGCCATCTCGCGCAGGTCGTCCCACGTCCAGTCTTCGCCCGGTTCGTCTAGTCCGGCCTCCGCGAGCAGAGTCTTGTTGTAGTAGACGCCCTCGGTGGCATGGTTCCACGGCAATGCCCATTGCCCGCCTTCAGGCACCCGGTAGAACTCGGTGACACGCGGATAGTAGGCCGCGATGTCGAAGTTCGTGTCCGCCTTAATGTGGTCATCCAAGTTTACCAGTACGCCCTCGGCTGCATAGGTAAAGTGCCCGCCGGACATGTGCACCACGTCGGCATTGGCGCCGGCAGCGACAAACGTGGCGATTTGCTGCTGATAGTTCGTGCCCGCCTCCGCAATGATCAGCTTGATCTGGATGCTCGGATTCTTTTCATGGAAGTTTGCCAGCCACGCATCCATGGCGTCGACGCTGCGCCCGGCGAAGGGGCCGATTAAGAATTCGACCTCGGTCGGCTCAGCCGGTGCGGGCGCCTCTTGCTTGGCCTCTTCCTTCGGCGCCATGGCTTCTTCTTCCGCAGCCGGTGCCGTGGCAACAGTGCCACACGCCGCCAAACCCACCATGCCTAACGTTCCACCCATGCCCTGCAACAGCCGGCGCCGACTCAATCCAACAGAACTCGACCGCATGTTCATACCCTCCTGTACGTTTCAAACTTCATCCGAACAGCATACGTTCATTGCCAAGTAGATTATCATACAACCTGCCAAGCTTCAATTCGCTATAGTTGGTCGAGATCTTATCACCATCTACCCCCTCCTACTGTATGGCTCCCAAATGTGCACAACTGCGCCGCGCAATTCAGGACAGCGCTCGCCATTACAACTTCTGTCGTCTCATCGTTTTGTACAGAGATTGATCCAGCCACGGACGGCCCAAATTCGGCTGGCCCTCGAGAATCAAATGAGTATTGATGCAACTTTCCACGTTTCAAGCGACATCTCCGCTCAATACACGCCCAGACTGCCGCGCTATACTGGGTTGAACTCTTATCAGCCTTGACCGCGTTGTAAGACCGTACCGCGATCACGTTTGGTGATGTTGTCGGGAAACCACGAGCATGTCTGTGAAATGTGGAATTGACAGATCGGATTCTTCCTTGTACAAGCCCCAGGCCTCAGTCCTCTTGAGCACTACGAAGCAAGAACCTTCACGGGTGCGCAGTGCAGCGCCGTCAGAGAGTCCCAACTACCATAGCAGTGGCGAGGCGCGGACATGACCCTGCTTGCGTTGCTGCTTGTGCTGGCAGCGGCCTTGGCGCATGCCACGTGGAATTTGCTCCTCAAGCACAGCGGCAGACCCCTCATCTACACGTGGAACATCTGCGTTGCCGGTACTATTGCAACGCTGCCTGTTGCAATATACATACTTTCCAGATCGTCAATTTCCCTCACCGGCTGGGGGTTCTTTCTGGGCACGGCGATCATTCACGCGTTCTACTTCACATTGCTCGCGCAAGCCTACGAACACGGCGACATGTCGCTCGTCTATCCGCTCGCCCGAGGCATGGGTGTGGCGCTCACACCCATCGGCGCGGTGCTGATCCTGGGCGAGCACATCACTCTGCCGCAAGGGCTGGGCATTGCCGGCATTGTCCTAGGACTCTTGATCCTCCAGATTCCCGCAGACTTCTCACGCCAGACGCTGGCCGCGCACTTCCGCCCGGCGGCCGGACTCATCTTCGCCGTAATTACCGGCGTCACCATTGCCACGTACTCGCTCTGGGACAAGGTGGGTGTTTCGCACGTGCCGCCATTGTTATATGTTTCTGGGGCGTTTCTCGGTCCGGCCATTACCATGTCGTGGCTGCTCCGCCGCCGGGTGAGAGAGTTAATCGACACGTGGCGGGCGCACCCGGTTACCATGGGCGCCGGGGCGTTGCTCTCCCCGCTCGCCTATAGCCTTGCGCTCGTGGCTCTCTCAATCGCGCAGGTAAGCCAGGTAGCGCCGCTACGTGAAGTTGGAGTCGTCATCGGCACGGTGCTTGGTATCGTGATACTGCGCGAACAATCGCCGGTGCCGCGCATCGGGGGCGCAATCGTAATCGCCTTGGGGGCTATCGTGCTCGCGTTTAGCAGCGTAACGGTCTAGTTGTCCCAAATGCCCTTGTTCATCGAAGCAAGTACAGCAGCAGAATTTAGTAAAGAGGCGGGGGACAAGCCCCCCACGCTACGTCTTGGCTTGAAGCCGGACAAACTTCAGAAGCCCCAGCCGGCAGGCAAAAAGATCCCCTTTGCTAAGAAGACCCGTGTGTAACTTCGGCAGTTGGCGCAAGAATTCCTCCCTCTCCTCGGGGAGA
This sequence comes from Chloroflexota bacterium, assembly GCA_965207135.1. Taxonomy (GTDB): domain Bacteria; phylum Chloroflexota; class UBA11872; order VXOZ01; family VXOZ01; genus VXOZ01. Next base: position 2,104,621 of record OZ242272.1, read on the forward strand.
GGGCCGGGGTGAGGGGATTTCTGCTTATCCTGTCCTTTTTACCTGTAAGGACTATACGCGAATATGCAATGTCGGTGAAACTAGCCCTGATTGCGGGGCTACCCCCTCACCCTAACCCTCTCCCGGCGGGAGAGGGGACATTCTCGCTTCCGCTAGGATTATGCAAAGGTTTCCATAGAGGGAGAGAGCCGGGGTAAGGGGAGCTCCTTAGGATATAGAACCATTTCGCTAGACGCCGGCTTGGGCTGCCTGTGCCAGCACACTGTCGAGTGCCTGTTTCGCAATGCTCACCGCAACTTCCCGGTCTTGATTCCTGAACTCGTCGTCAAATATCTCGATGGCGACGTAGCCGTCGAAGCCGATCTCAGCAATGGCCTGAAACCACCCTGTCAGGTCGATGACGCCCTTACCCGGCAGCACACGGTCTGTGTCTTCCAGGGTCATCACGTCGGCATGCGGCGCGTCGTTTACGTGCAGGTGCACGATGTCCTCCGCGCGCAATGAGCGAATCTGCGATAGGTCGCCGCCGCTCGTGAAGTAGTGAAACGAGTCAAGGATCAAGCCGACGTTGGGCCTGCCGGTCTCGCGCAACATAGCGATAGTATCAGGTATGTTGTTGATAAAGGCGTGGGGTTCGTCCAGCCGAAACGTGCGCAGCCCGAGGAATTCCAGCCCAATGGCAATGCCATGGGGTTCCGCCCGCTCAGCCAGGATCTTCGTGCGGTCTCGTAGAATTCTACGTGCCTCGTCCGGCGGCAAGGACATGCGGTTGGGAAAGTAGGACCCCGTGCGCTGGCAGCCCACCGACGCGACAAGTGCGCAGTTCTCCGAAAACTGGTCGAGAGACTGCATAAATTCTGCCTCCGGCGCGAAAATCCCGGCCGGAATGAAGCCCATGAAGGCGGGCAACGCATTGTGCGCGGCAAAGAGATCGCGCGCAGCCGCAGCGGACGTATCGTCAATCAAGGCCCGCACTGCGCCGAAAGAGGCATCAATACCGGGAATCCCAAAGCGCTGCGCAAGGTCGAGCATCTCTTCCAGCGAATAGCCCGCTTTCAAGATGGATGCGTGTAGAGACGGTTTCGGTAAAGACATGGTCGCGTTCTCCAAAACTATTGGATAGCCGTGCAAGATTCGGTGTCATTCAGTTTTCGCGTCAGCAGTGTAAGAGAATTGCCAAAACTGCTCTTCCTCTAACAGAGAAGGTGGAACAGGGGGCCAGCCCTCCATGCCAATCCGCGCCGCGAACATGTTGAGCGCGCGCTGCTTCTCATCGGCACTGGCAACATCCACTTCATGCAGCACAATTGGAGCGGCTGCGGCCGGACGACCGTACGTAAATGCTTGCGCCCGAGGTGGTGCAACTTCCCGCAACGACTGTGCGATGAGTTTTCCCGCCGCTGCCGTCGTCTCATCCGCGCCGGCCGGTGAAGGCAAGTATATCTGCCTGGGGTTCAGCTCGACAAGCACGTCGTTAAGGTCGCGTAATGCCCCGTTGTATGAATACGGATATCCATACCCGGTCCGCAGAATCCGGTAAGGAGTAATGTTAGGGTCATGGACGCCATCTTTCTCGGTATACGGCGAGCGAATGACATGATCCGGTCTAGTCGGCGTTAATTCATGCAACACGCCGTCCGGGTACGAAAGGAAGATGACGTCCTCCTTCGCCAAGCCAAGCGCGCTCTCCGCTACTCGTACCGCCATCTCTTGGAGCACCGCCGCACCGTGCAGGTATTGGCGCGGGGTGGGCGTAGCGCTGGCTGGCAGATCGGCAAGCGCTTGCGCAACGACAGTCTGGGCATCGCCGTCGGTCACGTAGACTAAGACAACGCGTTGGCCCTGGGCAACCGCCCGCCTAATCGTGGCGTACGCATATACAACCGCATCTCCCGGACGTGTAGCAAACACGACCACGTCAGCCTTTGCTATCGGATCCGCCCCAACCGCGGCACGAGTGGACGGTACATAATCGGCAGAGGGCTGGATTTGCGGCTGAGCGCGGACGGCGCTATAGAATCGCCCAAGACGCTGTGTTTCGTGGGCAACCGAACAGCCGGCGAGCATGACGACGAGCGGCAGATAGAAGAGCCAGCGCAAGGGACGGCCCGCCATTACATTCTTCCCGCCAACTCAATGAGGTTATCGCCCCGAAAACAGATGGTTGTGCCGTCCCGCCGCAAGCAACTCACTCCATCGCAGGCATGCGCATCGGCGTATTCCGGCGAGGTGTATTGCAAGCACAATTCATACGGGGGCGCGATGACGAGAGGTGAGAATGCCTCTACTCGCCGCACGGCTCGCTTCGCGGCATCGCGAATGCCGGCGTGTTGCTCCGCAACCGGCAAGAGCTTGGCAGCATGCCGGCCCAATCCCATCTTGACTGCCACCACTTCGACTTCCTCCCCCAGCAACGCACGCGCTTCAGCGCACACCTTGTCATCACCGACCACCAGGCCCACCGGAATGCCGTAGACGCCCGCGCACACTGCGCTCAGTCCCAGTTCGCCAATTGCCATGCCGTTGAGCCAGACGTCGCTCCAGCGTGACGAACTCACAGTGTGATCGCGAAATGCGTGCATAGTGCCCTGCGCGGCGTGATAGCCCAAACAGAAGAAGAGGTCTACATCAGGCTCCAAGATCGCATGCCGAGGATAGGGCAAATTACCCATATACACGTGGACCCGGGGATCAAGCTGCTCGATCTGCATATTCATGCTACTGCCGTGGTTGTCGTGCACGATCACGTCGCTTGCGCCGCCATCAAACGCCCCGGCGACAGCGGCGTTTACTTCCGCCATCAATAGTCTGCGACCGTCATGGTACTGCCGCGCTCCGAGGTGGCGCGAGACCTGCTCCCGCAGTGCCACACCGGCAAGCCCTTCCATGTCTACACTGATGTACACCCGCACAGGTTGCTCCCTCCCGGAACTCCGAATATACGGTTAGTATCGCCTACACGGCCAATCTGCGCTACAATATGGATGCGAGTGCACTGCCCGCACCAGATTTGGGGACGCAACAACACTACGAGCGGGCACCGTGCTCCGTCCAGGTTTCAAGGCGAAACTTGGCCTTTCTCCACCTACTCTCCGGTTTCAGGACAATGATTACACCAGTCAGCCGCGTGCGTACGTGCATCATTGGCGCCGGCGATAGCGCGCGCAAGCACATCGTGGGATGGCAGGCCGTCAACGATGCCAAGGTGGTTGCGGTTGTTGACGTGGACGAGTCCCGTGCCTTTGACCTTGCCCAGGAGTTTGGCATTGAAGCCGTCAGTACCGACTACCGCGAAGTCTTGGCACGCCCCGACATCAACATTGTCTCAGTTTGTACCCCATCGGTTATGCATGGTCCGATCGGCCTTGACGCCATAGACCATCACAAGCATGTTTTCTGCGAACGCAGCATTACACACATGCTGGATGAGTGCGATGCGCTATTGGCAGCAGCGCGGCGCAACCGCGTGGCGGTGGGCATGTGTTTTCCCCGTCGCTTTACGCCAAGCCTCGCGCACATCCGCGACATGATAAACGACTCAGTCTTGGGCAGACCTCTAGTATTCCGCGTACATAGTCTAAGGCCGGCATTCGGCAGCGCACGCGACCGCAACGAGCGGAAAGGCGTGAAACTCTTTCTCGATCTGTTTGCAGATCACTACGACCTGTGGACGTGGCTGTTCCGAAGCGAAGCAAAGAGCGTAACGGCCCGCGGATTCAATTGGGCGAAGCAACAGCCCAAGCAGCGCACCGAGCTTGCCGCCGCGCCGGATACCGGCGTCGCGCTCATTGAATTCGAGAGTGGCGATCTCGCTGCCATCACTGCCTTCTGCGGTATGCCCACCGGGCTCAATGACTATAGAGCGCATGAAGAAGAGCTCGTCGGCCCTCAGGGCCTGGTTACAGAGATGAGAGTCAACCGGTTTACGCACAAAGACCACCTCGGCAAATCTCAGGAGTACACTTTCTCACCCCAACATGCACATACCGAAGCGATACGCGACTTTGCCAATCGCGTTCGCCGCGGCGAACCGCCCCGGGTCAGCGGAGACGACGGCAAGCGTGCGCTCCGCATAGGTCTCGCAGTCTGCGAATCAATGGAGTTGGGCGAAACAATAGCGCTTTGACTTCCACCCGGCCCTTGCGCACTAGGAGGTGGGCATTCTCCGGACTGCAACCATCTTCCGCACGTACCCCAACCGTTTTCGCTTCGACAAGCTCAGCGCGAACGGTTGCTCGTCATGTGCACATACGGCGGCAAATAACCCAAACTCCTACAACAATTCACGTTTTGTCAGATTTCCAGCAAACTCCATGAGAAGAGTGAGAAACACTTATGTCAATAGATGAATCCCGGCCTCATGTAACGCAGGCGATGCTTGTTGACGGTTTGCGCAGCCTTGGGCTTACGGACGGCGACACGGTGATAGTACATTCGTCCCTCTCGCGCTTCGGCCATGTTGAAGGCGGCGCTGACACCGTGGTTGACGCCTTACTCGCCGCAGTCGGCGCGGATGGGACGGTCGCAGTCCCAACTAGTCCGGTGATTTGGCAAGGGGGGGCGCACTTCCATTACATCAAACACAACCCCATTCTCGATCTCCGGGTCACGCCTTCGAAGCTTGGCGCCATTACGAATGCGCTGCGCCAGCGGCCGGAAGCGCGGCCGTCACTGTCCGCCTGCCACACCTTGCACGCCATTGGCGCGCGCCGCGACTGGCTCCTCGCCGGCGCGGAAACGGCCGTCTATCCCACCGGACCCGGCACGCCTTGGCATAGGAATTGCACCGGCGGCGGTAAAGTACTTTTAATTGGCATCGGTCAGAACAGCAACACGACCATTCACACCATAGAAGAAGCCGGCGGCGCGCCGATCCTCAGCCAGGAAGTCTTCTACCCTATGGTGATCGACCTGGAAGGCCGCATTATTACCGTGCCGACGCGCGCCCACTTGCCGAACCATCCACGCGCGTTTGAGAAGATGGATGCCGTCTGTCTAGAGCACGACATCATGCGCGTGGGAAAGATAGGCAACGCTACGCTGCGCCTCATCGAGGCGAAACCTTTCCTGGAAATCGGCGTCAAGCTTCTTGAGAAAGACCCGCTCTTCTTGCTCGCGTGACCGGGAATCAGCGAAACGTTGGGAACCACTGAGGCTTTGCCGGAAGCTCCAGCGGCAAAGGACTGCACGAGCCCGCTGCGCAGCGCGTGTCGAGCCCCAATCTGCGGCAAGACTCCACCCTTACAGGGAAATTCATACACAGCAACCAGGCCTGCCTCCAAGCCGTTTCCAGTCTCTTCGTGGTACCGATTGTGCTATGATGAAAAGGCTAGTGCCGGGGTAGGAATTAGATTACTTGCCCGCGGCTGCACGTGAAATGCAACGTATGCTCCTGGCTCAAAGGGGAAAGCCATTGGCTGCAGCCCGTTCGCAACTTGCAACCTCTAATGCAAAGCGACTTCTCAGATCGTCGGGCCGCCGCTTTACCCGGCAACGCGAGGCCATTTTGAAGATCATTCGCGAGCAGCCCGGCCACCTGGGTGCGGATGAGGTCTTTCAGATAGCGCGTCAGCGCGGCCACCGCGTCAGTCTCTCCACGGTGTACCGCACGCTGGATCTGCTGCGCGAGCAGGGCCTCGTTGAAGCCGCAAACCTGCAGCAAGACCACCGCCATTTCAAGGCCGCCGGTGATGGGGAACATCACCACCTCGTCTGCATCTCGTGCGAGGAAGTCATCGAGTTCAGCAGCCCCCATGTCGACCGCCTCAAGCAAGCCCTACAAGATGAGCACGGATTTACGATCAGGAATATAGAGCTCGAGGTCGGAGGGCTCTGTACGCGGTGCGCCACAAGTGCCAGTGGGTAACTGACACGCCCGGCTACACTGCATGAAGTGCAGATGCGCACGCTGCCGGTTTCCACTACGTCTCAGCGAGCTAGCGGAGCATGGTAGGCGGCACGCCAGAAGTTGAAGCCGCTTGATTTCCGCAAATTGCTTGTAGCTAGTGTCATTCCAACCGACCCCGCGCCGCGAGCAGCTCCGTTCAGCGGTTACTCCCCGGCGATTTCCATCGCCCGCTTGTGCGCAGTCTGCTCCAGTTCATCATTAAGTGGGAGGAGCGCCGTAACCCCGTAGCGACGCTCGAGGGCAGTCTGAATCAAGTGATCCGCAAAAACCGGATTCTTTGGCAACAATGACCCGTGAAGGTATGTGCCGTAGACATTCTTCAACCGCGCGCCTTCAGTCTGATCTTCGCCGTTATTCCCAAACCCCCTGTCAACCGCAGCAAGCGCGTAGGCTGGATCGCTCAAATGGGTGCGGCCACCGTGGTTTTCAAATCCGACCAACTGCTGCTCATTCCAGGTAGTGACGATATTGCCGATGCAGCGCTGGCTGCCTGCACCGGGATGGATGGTATGAGCCGGCAGCACTTCTAGGCCGCGCAATTCTACCCCTGTGTGGTCGCGGTAATACTCGCCGAAGAGTTGATAGCCACCGCACACTGCGAGTACGACGAGCCCATCATCAATCGCATCCCGCAATGCAGGACCTTTCGCCGCCACAAGGTCTTGTGAAGCAAGCCACTGTTCGCGGTCCTGGCCCCCACCGACCAGCATCACGTCGAGCTCGGCGACATTGGGCAGCGGTCCCGTATCTAGGCGGCGGATCTCAACCTCGATGTTGCGCCACCGGCAGCGCTGTTCCAGACAGATTACATTGCCGCGATCCGCGTACATATTCATGAGGTGCGGATAGAGATGGCCGATCACGAGCTTCATGCCGGATCCTCCCAATAGCGGCGCACATAGCCTCTCTCTGCCAGAATTTTACGCATGGCGAGCATGCCGGTATACGTCGCAAGGACATACAGAGTTTCTCCTGACGGCATCCCGCTAAGCGCTTGATCAAATGCCCGCTCAATGTCGCGGACGACCGATATTCGCTCAACTCCAGCATACTTCATGCGCACTGCCATATCCTCGGCACGCCTGCCGCTGGCAGTAACCGCACCGGCAGCCAGACACTCAAAGTCCACATCCCAAATCCAAGAAACATCATGGCCATCTGCTGCTCGGTCTTGCAGGATTGCGAGCACGTGCAGAGGCCCCGCTTCAGCAGCGAGCAGCCGTAGCACCTGGTCTGCGCCGATTGGATTCTTGATGAGGAGCAGCCGGGCTTCGCTCTGGCCAACATCTATGAGCTCGGCCCGCCCGAAGGCCGTGGTTGTTGTTCCTAGTCCTGCGGCAATCGCCTCTCGGGTTGTGTCAAAGAACCACGCCGCCGCGACGGCAGCCAGCGCATTGTATACATTGTAGAGTCCCGGCACGTGCAAGCGGAGAGATACTGCTTGTTCCAAGAGTGAGACGGTAAGATCCGCCCCTGCAAAGCCGCGCAAGGCTACCCTGGTAGCCCGCACCGCGCATTTGGGCCGCTTCCAACCGCAGGCAGGGCAACTGTAGTCGCCAAGATGGCCGTAGTAGGCCGTCGCGTACGTGAGCGGGGTTGTATCGTGGGGGCAATAGTGGGAATCAGCCGCAAGCTCAATCGTCGCGCGCGCGCGGCTGGGATCTTCAAGACCGAAGTATTGCACGGGACCGCGGTAGTTTTCGCCCAGACTGGCCACCAGCGGATCGTCTCCATTTAGGAGCAATCCCGTGGAAGTTCCCAAATCTGCAAAGGCAGTGCGCAAGCGTGCCGCGATTGTCTGCACTTCGCCATAGCGGTCCAATTGATCGCGAAAGAGATTCGTAACAACGATGCACGAAGGTTGGTGCTGCCGGAGCGCCTGCACGATGGCCGCCTCGTCCAACTCCAAGACGGCGAATGTGTCCGGCGCGACCCTCAGGCTGCCGTGCCACGCGGTGTGGGCGAGGAGCATGCTCAACACGCCGCGCGTGAGGTTCGACCCGGTGGCATTGTGCAACACTGGGCGTCCCTGTGCGGCAATGATGTTGCGCAGCAACGCGGCCGTCGTGGTCTTGCCATTGGTGCCGGTGACAAAGACCGTGCCCGCAGGCACCTGGCCAAGGAGATGGCCCAATAAGTCAGGAGAGACATTCTCCGCCAAAAGACCGGGGAGCGCCGTGCCCCCGCCGCGCTGCATGCGGCGTGAGACTACGCCGGAGACCCTGGCGAGCAGTATCGCGAGGATACGCCGCAAGCGGGAGAAAGGGATTCGTCCGTCATCAAAGGTTTCGTTGCTCATCGCCGGCAGCACATGGCTTGGAGGGATTATTGCTAATGCGCCGCGAACACTTTCTTTGACCTGACCGCAGGAATTCCACACGATTCGGACTGGCGCACGCGCAAGGAAATTGCTGGACAGTTCGGCCTCGGAGCACTCGCGAACCAGCGGGAAGAACGACCAACTCACTCGAGGTCAAAACCGTTCGAAACGCTCCACGTCCAGCACAAAGATGACTGCGCCACCGACCTGCACTTCAACCGGATAAGGCATGTAGAACTCACCGGGCTCCATCGCTGGCGGCATCGGATTGATGTACTGCATGCGTGTTGTGCAGTTGCGTCGGACCACGACAAGCACCTCGCTGACCCGCTCTTCCTCCACACCTACTAGCACCGTCGCATTGCCATGCCGCAGAAAACCGCCGGCCGTGTTGATGCGCGTTGCCCCAAAACCGGCCTCCACCAGGCTATCTGTAAGGTTGCCCGCGTCTTCGTCCTGAACAATCGCAACGACAAGCTTCATGCCATCATTCACGGTATGACTCTCCTTGCCCAGGAACTTTTCCACTTGAACTGCCAATGCGGCCGAATGCCATCTGCATGCGCTCAATAACCCCTACACACTTGCCACCGCCAAGTTCAGAAAACCCTTGCCGTTCCCTACTGGCTTCTTCAGCACGGCTATCCGCGTCCCGCCCTGCGAAGACGCTAAAGGCGCGCAGCCAATCAACAGTGCTCCAGCCTCTCAGTGCTAACTTAACCGCTCGATTATGGCACCCGCCACGCCGGATGTGCTCGCGGCGGTGGGATCATTGCGGTCCGGCTTCATATCGTACGTGACGTGCGTACCCTCTGCGATAACCTCTGCAATCGCCGTCTCCATGCGGTTCGCGGCCTCACGCTCGCCGATGTGGCGCAGCATCATTACCGCAGAGAACATTTGGGCCATAGGGTTAACTTTGTTTTGGCCCGTATACTTTGGCGCACTGCCGTGGATGGGCTCAAATAGCGACATCTGGTCGCCGATGTTCGCGCCAGGAGCCACGCCAAGTCCTCCTACCAGCCCGGCACACAGGTCGGACAGAATGTCTCCATAGAGATTTGGCATGACCATGACATCGAACTGCTCGGGTCTACGCACGAGTTGCATGCACGTCGCATCCACGATCATGTCCCAGAATTCGATATCGGGATAGTCTTCCGCAACTTCGCGAGCAACCCGCAGAAACAGTCCGTCAGAGTGTTTCTGGATATTTGCTTTATGGATGGCCGTTACGGTCTTGCGGCCGTTCGCACGCGCGTACTCAAAAGCAAACTTCACAATGCGGCGGGAGCCTTCTACCGTGATTGGTTTGATGGTAATCCCGGCGTCCATGGGGATTTGACTACCGTGATTGGCGCGAATGAAATGGATGAGTTCCAGCGCGTTCCCGGCGCCTTCCTCAAACTCGATGCCCGCGTACAAGTCTTCCAAGTTTTCACGGACCACAACAATGTCTATTTCATCAAAGCGTGATTGCACTCCTGGGTAACTCTTGCAAGGACGCAAGTTAGCGTAGCACTTGAGCTCTTTACGCAAGGTGACATTTAGGCTGCGAAAGCCCGTACCCACAGGGGTCGTGATCGGTCCCTTGATGCCCACTTTGTTCCGGAGCAATGAGTCGATAACAGACTGTGGCAATAGCTCGCCCGTCTTCTCAAAGACGTGGAGCCCTGCTTCTTGGACGTCCCATGTAATGCCAACATCTAACGCCTCAATCACGCGACAGGTTGCGTCCGTAATCTCAGGACCAACGCCATCGCCTGGAATGAGTGTGATTGTATACGCCACTAAGTGTTCTCCTGTCTCATGTCTTTCACTCTCCCTTCGCAGTGCACGCAGAGACTGCATTATGAATATTCAAAGTGGCCCCTTCACTGCAAGGGGCATCGCTTGGTCATTGCGGCAATTTCAGGAGTAGCAACTGTGCTGTCATCTCTGTTGCACATTGGTCAAGGGCCGATGCAAGCGAATGGACGCCTTTCGATCCACAAGAAAATGGAATAGCGCCCAATGCCCATCCCAAAACTCAAGAGCCCTTTGAATTGCTAATCCTATCTCGCATTATATACTGTGAATAAGTGGTTCGCCATTGTGTGCAGCGTGGGCAACCACGCGCGCGGATTGTCATTCCGTCTAAGGCTAATCGATCACTCCATAGAATTGCTGAAGGCGCGCCTACCATGAAGAAGAAGCTCACATGGGTCTTTGTCTTCGCCTTCTCCGGGTTGCTAGGCTTGGGCATGCTCACCTTGACAGCTCCACGCAACCACGTGTACGACCCGCGCATCGACGAAAGAAACACAGCGATCGTCACCAAGCGACCGCAGGAAGTATTGGACGCGATCGTTGCCCAAGCCGAGGGGTTGCCCAAGCAAGACATTCAGGTCGTTGAAACTCACGGTTCTGTGCCAGAGCGAGTCCGCTACTACGAAATTCGGCGCTACACGATCATTCAAGTGAGAATTCGTGCCAACGAGCCGCTCTGGCTCGACGCCTTCATCCGGCAGCCGACCTATGAGTACATCATTACTGCGGACGTAGAATACGCCGACCGGGATCTGCGCCAGATTAAGATTCGCGTGACGCGTCCGGGGATGTTTACGGGCTTCTCCATCCGGACCTCGCTCTTCACCCCGTAGCTGTTGTGGCGCGGGTAATCTCCTTCAGCCGTTGCTGCCGCCGCAGCACAGTCAGCGGATTTGGGACCGGATCGAGACGTTCAAGCATTTGCTCCGGAAATATGCGCCGCAACGACTCGTGCTGCTTGTGCTCGCCAAGAACCTTGGACACATGTTTGAGGGCCTCAATGCGCCCCGTCAACGGAGCGGTAGTGCGAGCGCCAACGACCGTCAAAGGCATTCCGGCAAGATCGTAGAAGAGTATCGCGGGCAGATACCGCAGAAGTGCAGGCCTAGGGAAATTCTTGGCCAGAAGCCAGACCTTATTACGCCCCAGATGATGCAGCTTAAAGGCCGATCCCTCTGTGGATGTGCCGGAGTACGCATGAAGCACCTCGGCCTCCGGCACGTAGCGGGCGCGCCAACCGGCCCATTGCGCCCGCCACGCAAGATCGACGTCTTCAAGATAGGCAAAGAATCGCTCATCGAAAAGTCCGATGTCATCCAGCATCTGCCTGCGGTAGAGCGCGGCTCCGGCTGAGGCGCCAAAGACTTCTGCCTCCGCGCTTGCCTCTTTTGTCGGTGCCCCGCAGAACCGGTCCCATGCAAGGCCCGCACGATCCACCTGGATGCCGGCTGAATTCACTACGTGCGGCTGCTGCCAGAAGCACATCTTGGATGCAAACGCCCCATACTTGGGATACGTGTCAGCCGCGGCCACGAGAGACGCAAGCCAACCCCGTTGCGGCAAGGTGTCGTTGTTAAGGGTTACAACGAGCTCACTATTCCCATTGCGAATAGCGGCGTTATTTGCCGCAGCAAATCCCATGTTGCGCGCAAAGCGCAAGACTTGCACGCCAGGGAATTGCTGTTGCAAGAAGCCTGCAGTGCCGTCGCTGGAACCGTTATCGACGACGACGACTGCAAAAGCAACGCCCTCCTGCGCCATCAGTGCAGGCAAGCACTGGCGCAAGTGAGCCAAGCCGTTCCATGTGGGAATTACTACTTCAACTCGAGGCAAGGTACCCTCGACACTTGGTTTCACTTTGCGAGCTGTATTCATTCTCTATACAATTGAGACCGAATATCAAGCGTTTGCGCATGAGTGCGCCTGACTTACGTTCGTATAGCGCCAACACAGTGCACACATGCCGGCCGGACAGCATACGCTTGGCCCGGGTGCCGTTCGACTCGGCTGGTTACCGTGAGTTCTCCTTAGATTCAACTTTGGCGCCATGTCACACGCCGGCTTGAGGTTGCCTGGAAGGGACTGCCGCCGGCCTATAGCACTATGGTACAGGGAGCGTAAGGACAAACGATGCAAGCAATAATTCTTGCGGGGGGACTGGGAGAGCGGCTCAGACCGTTTACGTCCGACCGCCCCAAGACCATGGTTGAGGTTGGCGGTGCTCCAATCCTCTCCTATCAGCTTGCCTGGCTAAAGGCGAGCGGCGTAGACCGCTTCGTCATTTCCTGCGGGTACCGGCATGATGTTATCCAAGAGCGATTTGGCAATGGCGAAGCACTTGGGGTTCACATCGAGTATGCGATCGAGCGCGAGAAGTTGGGCACCGGAGGCGGCTTGAAGCTGGCTCTCGGCGCTGCGGACGTGAACGAGCCCTTCATTCTTGCCACAAATGGCGACATACTCACCGACATGGACCTTGCATCCATACTTGACTTGCATGTCTCTGCCAACAACATTGCCACAATCTCGCTTACGCAATTGCAAAGCCCCTACGGCATAGTCGATTCAGATGAAACGAACAAAGTAACCGCATTCCATGAGAAACCGCTCTTACCCTTTTGGCTAAGTGCCGGCGTGTACGCGCTGTCGCCCGCTATCCGCCCACTCCTTCCCGATAAGGGTGATCACGAGCGCAGCACGTTTCCCCAGATCGCCCATGACGGCAGGCTCGGGGCCTGTAAGTCGACGGCGTATTGGCGGGCAATTGACACAGCCAAGGACCTTTCCGAAGCAGAGACTGATCTGGCGGAGCACCCTCTACCCCATGTCTGAGCCACCACTTTCAGGAAAGAGCACGGGCTTCGACTATCCGGCTTGGGACGAAGAGCTTGACGGCGAGACCCTCAAGCAGTCGATGCAGGTGTATTATGACGAGCGCGCCAGCGAATACGTGGACTGGTTTCTTCGTACCGGACTCTACGATCGACCGGAAACCAATGAGGCGTTTCTTGCCGGTATACGCCAACTTGAACAAGAGCTTGGCGCGTTTGGCGAGGGCCGCATCTTGGAAGTCGCCTGCGGCATCGGGTGGTGGACTTCACTCCTGGCCCAGTCCGGTCATGACGTGGTAGCGCTCGATTACGGGCCGCGCATGCTGACGGAGTGCCAAAAGCGCCTGACCCTGAACAATGTTCAGGCGGGGCTGGTGCGGGCCAGCGCGTACTCGTTGCCGTTCGCGACTAATTCTGTCGACTGCTGTTTCTTTGGATTCTTCTTCAGTCACGTGCCCCACGAGGATGTCGTTCCATTTCTGAGCGAGGTAGAGCGCGTAGTTCGACCCGGCGGGCACGTGTATATCTTCGATTCGACCTTGCCCCCATTAGACTTAGTGGAAACCGAAGTACAACGCCGGCCGTTGCGCGACGGTTCAATCCATCCCGCCCTGAAAGTCTACTATGGCGAGAAAGGACTAGCTCAAGTTTTGGAGCCATTCGCGGAGAACCTTACAATCCAGAAGATCGAAGGCCTATTTGTTACGGCCCGCTTCCAGACGAGAGCGTAGATCTGCGAGAGAGCATCGGGAACTCGCACGCTCGCAGTGAGATCGAGAGGAATTGGCGGACACTACTCAGAAAGCGGTGGCAAGCGCCACGCTGAAAGGTGATTCTCTTCATCCAGCACGACCAGGAGGTCGCCGTCCGTTGCCACCGCGTAGTCACGAATTGGCACCAGCGGGCTCACGGTGCCTAGAATGCTGCCGTCGTAACGCACTATAACCAGCCGGATGTTACTGGAAAGACCGATAAGATAGTCGCGATTTGCCACAATTTGTGACACCGGCATCGCATCCTGCACCCATAGTTCGCGGCCGTCGTGGTAGTACGCGGCAATGCCACGGACCCCGCCCACATAGATTATGTCACCTGGTTTTGAGATCGCCAGCGCGCGTGCGCGCACGGATGCCTGCCATTCAATTTGCTGAGATTCAATGTCGAATTGGCTGACATGCCGTTCGGTAAGCACGACCAATTTCTGATTGAGGCCGGCGAGCGCGACGCTCACCACCGGCTCAATGAAGTCGGAGCCCATGATCTTCTGGCCGCGCTCATTGAGTACCAACACTTGATAGCGGCCGTCTCTCACTGCCCCTAGCGCAATGGGCGCCCCATCCGGAGAGAGATGAAAGCTATTCACCCCAAGCGTGTCTTCCGTCGACCACGCCAGCCCGGCTTCGGTGAACCCAAACGCTTGACCCATTTCCTCTGCATTCGACGTGGCCGCCGCCATGAACTTGCCGTCATTGCTAATGGCGGCCTGTTCTAAGATAACCGGAAACGACTCGAGCGCATCGCGCCAGCGGAGGGTCCCATCGCCGTTCAATGCTTGTGCGCCTACGCCCGCCGCGAAAATGCCCTGACCCTCTCGTGTGACTGCCAGCGCATATGTCGGCAGCGAGAACGTCTGTGTCCATTCATGTTCTCCATGTCCGGAACGTCGTTGGACCGTGCCACCGGTGTCACCGGCAAGTACGACACTCCCATCGGGTGAGACTGCGATGAATTGGATAGGTTGCGACATCTCATGAGCCCACACCAGTTCTCGCCAGGTTCGCCCCTGCACCGGTGAGACTTCCGTCGCGCGAAACTCGTACACGGTGTCTTCATGAACGGCTGCATCCACACTCTTGTCCCGCCAATCCGCGGCGACCGCCCGCGCTACTGAGGCAACACGAAACGGCCCCAGCCAAACGGTTGGGGGCCCTTCTTGTCTGACTTCGGCATTGTGTGCCGCGGCCGCTCTGCTAACCTCCTGGGCGACTTCAATACTTGAAAACGGCCCCAGCGCCACTCGCGAAACAGCAGTAGGTTCCGATACCAGCTCTATGCGCCCCGCCTGCCGAAAGAGATTTGAAAGGGCTGGGCCCTCCGCCAGAGTTGTGCTGGCGAGAAAGCTCTCCAATTGGACATTGGTGCGATCGAGCAGGGAAAAGGCTTCGGCCAGGGCCTCGTCCCGGCCTGTGTCCACATAGCGCGAAAACTCCCGTGCCGCCCGCGCGAGAGGATCGACTACCTTCAGCAGGAGAGAGACATCTTGCTCGGGTGCACTCACCGAAACGTCTACCACTTGCTGAGACAATTCCTGGATTTCAGGAATGAGAAAACCGAGGGCTACACGATACTTGTCGGGGGAAAGCGATTGGCGCGCAAAAGCCAAATTGCTGATATTCAGGTGCCGGACAACGAGTATGACATCTTGCGTAATTCGTTCGATGCGGTCATCTGTCCGGCCCGTGAGATCTTCCGGCGCTGCATCGGGGGACGTTTGAGAGTCTAGGAACCCACATCCTGAGGCTATAACTAGGATTACCATGCACAGAGCTAATGCTCTCGTAATTCGCCCTGCACCGGTCATGAGATTATCCTACACCCCAGTCTCAACCAAGCTAACAAAGCCTAGTATTCGCCCTCCATCGTCATCAAATCTTCACTGATTCTTTGTTCGGATTCGATGTCATCCAATCCCTCGAGTTCACCGAAACCCTCGAAGGACTCCTTTTCTGCGATCACAGCAGCGTGCCGGACGTATGCATACTTGCTCCGTTGACTGCGACTCTGGCTGGGAAACGAGTGTTGACCGGAGAGGCTGGCGTGCTGGTAGGTCTCCTTGATCACAATGTAAATATCGTTGCCTTGAATGCCTACTACCGCCGCAGCATAGCAATTGCCTGAGTCTATCAAGTAGATCAGCCGCTGTGAAAGCGCTGCGTTCAGTTGCCCCAGAGGTTGCCCGCCGCGATTGAGCACGCGCACTACATTGCCCTGCTGCTGCAGGCGAAGCGGATCTCCAGGCAGTGGCAGCACGTTTCTGGTTTTACCGGGCAGCGGCAGCAATTTGACGATAGTAGTCTTGCCCGATTCCGCAATGAAAATGTCCGCCGGCACATGCGGAATCTCATCGGGGCTCCCCGTCACTTGAGTAGTCTGCAGCGAAGACTCGAGACGCTCCAAATTGCGACCGGCTATGGCATTCACCGGATCCAGCTCCAGCGCCCGGCGATAGCTCTCCTTCGCTTCTTTGAGCAATCCAAGTTCCCAGAGAGCTTTACCCAATCGATTGTGCGCGTCTACGTCTTCCGGGCAAAGCTTCACGATGGAACGATTGATCTTTTCTGCCTCTGACCAGCGGTGATGAGCCGCACACTGGATCGCCTGCTGGTCCCAGTATCGCTTGAAACGGCTCAGGTCGGCACCAATTACCTGTGACATGTCTCATTGCCTCACACACAGAGAAGTACGATTAACACGCAAAGTACAAGAACCGGCATGGCAATCCATGCTCGGGAAATTAGAGGTTTCGCCGCAAACGTGCTAATCCCGTGGAAACTCAAGTGGGAGCTTGCGGCAATTCCGGCAGTGCTATAATTGACGTGAACTAGAGGGTAGTTACATGCCAATGCACCCGTATACTATACCATACGATTCTAGTAATTCACTACCTCTTGGAATGAAATTCGTGAACTACCCGGAGAATCTTCTTGAATCACCGTGAAATAATGCAGTCGGCTGACTATAACGACTCAGAGAGTCTTCGAGTTTCCTGCCATGGGCGAGGAATCGTTCTGGAGAGGGCGGACCCGCGGCGCTGCGCCGGCGGGTTACGCTAGCAAGTTGCTGGCAACCTCAGCAAGTTGCTGGCAACCTCGAGGTCTGTCTCCGACCACCTACGTGCCCTGAATTGAAGCCACTCACAACACCAATCCTGCTGAAGGACTGTCTCGTTAGCTACGATTCGCGCACGATACGGACTTTACGGGATACCTTGAAACACGTCTCGGTTTGTTGCATGGCATTTCAAAGGACACCGCAACGTGAGCGTTAACGTCAGTGTGCTCATTCCAACGTGGAATGGCAAAGACTTGCTGCGTCCCTGCCTGAATTCGCTCGCCCAACAGACTTTCCGCGAGTTTGAAGTAGTTGTGGCGGAGAATGGTTCCACCGACGGCACGCGAGAGATGCTAGACCTGGAGTATCCTTGGGTTCGCGTCGTGGCGCTTGAAGACAATCTCGGCTTCGCGCAAGGCGTACACGCTGCGTACAACGTGGCCGCGGGAAACCTCATCGTGCTGCTGAACAATGACACGGAAGCGGAGCCCGCGTGGCTTGAAGCGCTTGTGGGTGCGGCGAATGACTTTCCCCAGGCAGATTCGTTTGCATGCAAGGTTCTACTGCACCAAGACCGAAGCCGTTTGCACTCCGCCGGCGACTACTACGGACGTGACGGCGTTCCGGGAAATCGCGGATTCGGAGAGAAAGACGGCCCAGAGTTTAGCGAACGTGGCTGGGTGTTTGGCGCCCAGGGCGCCGCCTGTGCGTTCCGCCGCAAACTCTTGGAGGATATCGGCTTCTTCGACGCAGACCTCGTCTCCTATTGTGAAGATGTCGACTTGAACTGGCGCGCGAACCTCCGCGGCTATCGCTGCCTCTACGTTCCAGAAGCGAGAGTGTATCACCATGTGTCTGCGACCGGTGGCGGGGCCATTGCAAGTTACTATTGCGGCAGAAACTTCATTGTAGTCGCGATCAAGGATGTCCCCGGCCCTCTGTGGAGACGGTACTGGCCGCAAATGGTCGCGCAGCAGTTCAAGATCACATTTGCTGCCCTTCGTAGCATCCGCGGTGAGGCGGCACGTGCCCGCTTGCGCGGTCAGATTGCAGGTCTCGCACTCATCCCATCCGCGCTGCGGAAGCGCGCCGCGATTCAGCGCACGATAACAGCCGATCTGGCGCGAATTGAAGAACTATTGGGCCCCTGGATACGACCGCTTGATTGGTGAGCCTAGCGAGTGGCTCAATTGGCTTAGCGCCTAACTCACGTGCAGTCTTACCAATTTCCCAAGGCTAACACGCCCAACAGACTAGCCAGCAGTTCAGGGAGACTAAGCGCCAAGCGAGAGCCGGCGCGGTCGCGGAGGGCGCGCCGATCGATTCAGATTGGATTGGCCAACAGCCCTGCGAATGCAACCGGGGTTTGCGTCGAATGCAGGCTTTGCAGAGACAATGCAGACTTTCCCTTGGCAAAGCTCGTACAATAGGGATGTGATCACAATCCTATGCAAGTGGCCGCTCAATTCCGCTAAATCTAAGGAGTGAATTCGCCGATGGGTTTCCTCAAGCGCTTTCTATTCGGCTCTAACGGCGGTTCCGAGTCTGCGTCCGATCCCAATTTGCTTTGGTACTACGTGCGTTGTAGCAAGTGCGACGAGACGGTTGCCGTGATGGCGCGCAAAGGGTACGACCTGGTGGAGGAGTTTGAGGAGTCGGGAAGCAGTGATGCCCCCACAGGGTACAGTTTGTTCAAAGACGTAATGGGACGCAGCGACACGTGCTTCCAGCAGATGCGTATCGAGGTTCATTACAACTTGAACTATGTAGAGCAGAGTCGCCACATTCAGGGCGGAACGTTCATCACGGCTGAGGAATTTCACGGCGGCGACAATGGCGACCCACAGCCTTAGCAAGAAGCCGCGCACCCTAGCCCGTTCCGCAATATACGCAGTTTCGCCGGGGCTTCCCTTAGTATTTGTGCGGTGATGAACTCTGTGGCGAGCCGCCGAATGGTAATTTCACATGAGCGGCTTTCGCACCGCCACGACAGACCCCTAGGCTTCACCTCTTGTGGCGCTCTAAACGTGAGATAGGTTGGCAAGCAATGGCCAATTTGCGCAGGTGCAGCAATGAAACTGTGAAAGAGTGCATTTAACGTAAGACGAGGGTGATTAAAGAGCCGGCGATGAGTGCGGAAAGACTGGTCGGTTTCCTGCAGCGCGATGCGTTGCCTCAAGCTCTCTGGACGATACTGTTCCTTTTGGCCGCCGTAACGCTTGGCATCGTTGTTGGCTGGGGGGCAGTAAGTCTCTCCCCTATCACATCTATCTTCCTACTTGCAGGCCTTGTTGGCAGCATCGCGGTTGCCTTTTCACCGGGTATTGCCGTAATTGGTTTGATGGCAATCGTTTGGCTCATTCCCTTCGGCACTCTGCCCTTTCGCGTTGGCTTTCGCTTTACCTTTCTCGACCTGGCAACCGGCGCGCTGCTCTTGCTCTTCGCTTGGCAAGTCTGCACTCACCGGCTGCGGCTGCCCCCGCGCACGGTGATTGTCGCTGTGACACTCTATGCCATCTTTCTCCTTGTTGCTGCGGGCAACGGTCTGCGATTTGGCATGACCGAAGATGCAATAACATACTCGATCAAGTTGGCCTCGAGCGCATTCTTGTTTGTAATGCTCGCCACCTGGCTGCACACACCCAGCGCTATTCGGCGCGCAGCTACATGGATTCTCGTATTTGCCGCCGGGGAAGCCCTAATTGGCGTGGCACTCTACTTTCTCCCTCCAGGCACTTCAATTAGCATACTTTCGCGGCTGGGTAGCTTCGGCTATCCGGTAGGCGGTAGCGTATTGCGATACATCGCCGACACCCCCTTGCTGCGCGCTACCGGAACTAGCATTGATCCCAATCTGCTTGGCGGCGCCATGGTATTCGCTATTGCCTTTGCCGTTGCCCTTTGGGCCAGTCAACCGCGGCGCTGGTGGCTCTTGGGCGTAATTGGTCTCTTTCTACTCTGTCTTCTCCTTACGCGGTCTCGTGCGGCGCTGCTAGGTAGCGGGGCGGCGGTTTTTGTGCTCACAATGCTCCGGTTTCGAGCCCTGCTATGGCTCTATCCCGTGGGCGGAATTGCCCTAGTCGCCTTGCCCCAAACACGTGGCATGCTCCTCCATCTGATATCCGGGTTTCGGGCGCAGGACCGCGCGGCCGCGATGCGACTGGACGAATACGCAAAGTCCTTCAAACTCATCCAAGAGCATCCTTGGCTGGGCGTCGGCTTTGGCCCACCGCCTACAATGGACACCTTCGTTGGCGTTTCCAGCATTTACTTGCAGGTTGCCGAGTATGGGGGGCTGCTTACGCTCTCTGCGTTCGGCCTGGCCGTCGGGGCCGCCCTTTGGAGCATGTGGCGAGGCTGGCGCAGTGGCGTGCCGCCTGAAATTGAGTGGGTGATTCTTGGTTCCCTCGCGGGGTTAACAGGCGCCCTCATCACCGGCGTATTCGACCACTATTATGTCCGCATTGCGCACATGGCAACGCTATTTTGGCTGATCGCCGCGCTTGGCGTTGCTTCCGCATGGACGAGTCGGGTCCCAGCTACCGCTACCGTCGATTCTTCATGATGCTATTATTGATTTAGGGTCCTGCCGCCCGCGGCAGCCCCCGAGCAATTTGGAGCAAGTGGAATCGCAGCCGAACCCAGCACCATCGCATGAAGATTGGCATCGATTGTCGCATTCACTACTACAATCGCACGGGAATTGGCCGCTACATTCGCAATCTCATTCGAGAATTTCCCGAACGCGCTACGGTCGACTTGGAGCTCGTTCTCTTTCAAAGTAGAAGAGAACGGGAGCCTCTCTTACGGGATGCGAGGGTCCGCTGCCGCAGTGTCGTAACACCGGCGCATCACCGGTGGGAGCGGTGGCTGCTGGCTGCCGAAATCGCGACGAAGAGAGTAGACGTACTCCATAGCCCCGATCACGTCGCACCCTCTCCACTTGGTTGGCAGAGCGTGGTAACAGTTCTGGACCTTGCCTTCCTGGCGCACCCGGAGGCCTATGACTCCCAGAGCCTTCTCTACTACACGCAGGTTTTTCGCTCGCTTTCTCACGCGGCAAGAGTAATTACAATATCGGACTTCACGCGGCGCGAAGTCCTCAATCGAATTTCCATTCCGCCGGAGAAGGTGGTAACAACCCACTTGGCGGTAGACCCGGGCTACTATCCACGGGCGGATGCAGCGTGTGCCGACGTTAGGAGTCGCCTTGAACTCCCAGATTCCTACCTCCTCGTCGTCGGCACTATCGAAGAGCGCAAGAACCTTGAGCGCCTGCTAGCGGCATACGCATTGCTGCCTCGGCGAGACCGACCCCATCTCGTCTTCGCCGGTAGCGGGGGGTACCACTTCGACAGGGTGGTTGATGCGGTACAAGAACATCGTCTCGGTCATCAGGTGCACTTTCTCGGCCACGTGAGCGATGCGGATTTGCCCATGCTCTACACTGGGGCCGCTTGCCTGCTCTTTCCCTCCCGCTACGAGGGATTTGGATTGCCCATCCTCGAAGCCATGGCGTGCGGCTGTCCTGTCGTCACGTCCAACTGCGGCAGTATGGCGGAAGTCGCGGGCGAGGCTGCGGTGCTTGTTGATCCAAATTCCGCTGAATCGATCGCGGCCGGCATCGCGACTGTCCTGGAGGATTCGGCGCTGCGCAGAAGCCTCATCGACAGGGGAAATGCGCGCGTGAAACAATTCTCATGGCGCTCCGCGGCAGAGAAGACGCTCGCCATTTACCGGGAAGCAGCGGAGTACCGCTGATGCGCGTACTGTTTCTCACACCCCAGCCGCCCTGGCCCCCGCATGCCGGCCCGGCCATTCGCAACTATCAGCTTATTGCAGGGGCCGCCACTGAGCACCAGGTGTTCGTGCTGTGCTTTGGCGATACGGACACGGACTTGAGCGCCCTTGATGAGATGTGTAGCTGGGCGGGCTGGGTTGCCCGGCCCAATCCAAAGATTCACCACCGTATTCTGCATTTGCTTCGCAGCCGCGAACCGGATCTTGCGCTACGCCTCAAGAGCGAGGCTTTCGCAGAGCGCCTGCGCTTCATCGTGGGACATCAGCGCTTCGACGTAATCCAATTCGAAGGCCTAGAAATGGCTCCGTATATACCCGTGGCAAGGGCAGAGAGTCCCACCAGCCGGCTCATTCTCGACGAGCACAACGTGGAGTTTTTGCTGCAAGAACGCATAGCTGCAGTTTCCCGTGCGACTGGACGCTGGTACTCCCGCGGTCAAGCCAAGAGGCTGCGCAGTTATGAATCTGACGCGCTCGCGAACTGCGATGGCTGGATAGCGGTGTCCGACGTCGACGCAGCCTTTCTCAAGCCGCTCGCAGCGGACAGTCCGCGCGCGGTGGTCCCTATTGGCGTCACTCCCGAGGCTGACATTCCTCAGGGCTTGCCGCTCGCGCCAACGCCGCGCATCTTCTTTGCCGGAAAATTGGACTACCGGCCCAATCAGGACGGCTTGCGCTGGTTCTGCACACAAGTCTGGCCGCTCATCCTTGCGGAAGTGCCTTCCACTGAGTTCATTGTTGCCGGCTCCGGAGTTGAGAGTAAGCAAAGCTGGCTGCGCCAACCGGGAATTCAATCGCTAGGCTACTTGGATGAAAGAGAGTTTGCCCAAGCTCTCGGGAGTGCCTGGGTCTCGGTGGTTCCAATTCGGGCGGGCAGCGGCATGCGCGTCAAAATCCTCGAAGCATTCCTGTGGGCGAAACCGGTAGTGACTACAAGCCTCGGCCTTGAAGGCATTGCGGCAACACCCAATGAACACGTGCGCATCGGCGACACACCGGAAGAGTTTGCCGCCCATGCAGTTGAACTCCTGCGCGACCGCCTCTTAGCGCAAGAGCAGGGCATTGCAGCCAAGCGGCTCGCGGAGGAACTCTACGATTGGCGCCGTTTCACGCCGCGGTTACTGGATTTCTACGCCCGTTTGACGGAGTCTCGCCATGCCTAGACCCTGTGTTTCCGTGATCATAACGGTACGGAATGAGGAATCCGCCCTGCCTGACCTACTGGCTTCGCTTGAAAGTCAGGAGCGCCCGCCGGATGAGATTGTGGTCGCGGACGGCGGCTCAACCGACAGCACGATCTCACTGCTGAAGGAGTTTGCGGCAGAGCGTCCGCACGTCACGCTGCTGGAATTGCCCGGCGCCAACATCGCGGAAGGACGCAATGCGGCCATCCACGCTGCGACCGGCGACATAATTGCCGCCACGGATGCCGGCGTCTCTTTGCCTGGCTACTGGCTGGCTGAGTTGGTGCGTCCGCTGGAGAACCGGCCTGAAGTCGATATGGTCAGCGGTTTTTCGCGTGCAGATTCCCGGACACGCTTCGAAGAGCTCTTGGCCGCTACCACGCTGCCGCTGGTCAGTGAAGTGCGCGAGAATTCTTACCTCGCATCGAGCAGGACTGTGGCATTTCGGCGTGAACTTTGGAAGAAGACAGGCGGCTACCCGGAATGGCTCGACTACAGTGAAGACGTCGTATTCGACCTGAATTGCAAGACCGTCGGGGCACACATTGTCTTTCAGCCGGCGGCAAGCGTGCGCTTTCGTCCGCGCCCGGACGTGCGGTCTTTCATCATGCAGTACTTTCGCTACGCCCGGGGTGACGGCAAGGCGAATCTGTGGCCGGGCCGCCACGCCCTCCGGTACGCCGCGTATGCCGTCAGCACTGCTTTGCTGTGGCAAGGCCGGCACAATCCTATCTGGTGGGCCCTGCTCGCCGCAGCAGCAATCACGGCCACGCGCAAACCCCTAATGCGTGCCGTCACCGGCCCCACCCCGCAGGGCGGCTTCGCACTCATTGCCGCTCTGGGTAGTATTCTATGCTTAAGGGTAGTGGGCGATGTTGCGAAGATGATTGGCTACCCGATTGGCGTATGGTGGAGATGGCGCAATAGATGAATTCGGATTCAATGGGGCTGTCCATCATCGTCGTTACGCACAACGTCTTAGCGCTGCTGCGCAATTGCCTCAAGTCGATTTACGCGAGCGACTTCGCACACGAGTACGAGGTATTCGTTGTGGACAACGGCACCGACGATTCACTCGCAATGGTCGCGGCCGAATTTCCCAGCGCAAAGTGCATTGTTGGTTCGCCGCACATCGGTTTTGCGGCGGGCAACAACCTGGCGTTGCCTCAAGCGCGCGGCCGCTACCTACTCTTGCTCAACCCGGATACGGAAATTCCGCCCACCGCGCTTTCTCAATTGTTCGCGGTCATGGAAACACATCGGCAATGGGGGATCGTCGGCCCGAAGCTCTTGCGCTCCGACGGTAGCCTGGATCTCGCCTGCCGCCGATCCTTCCCCACGCCTTGGAACGCGCTAATGCGGGCGTGCGGCCTGGCAAAACGGTTTCCGCAATCGCGTATGCTGGCAAGCTACAACCTCACCTATATCGATCCGGAGGAATGTCATCCCCTCGACTCAGTTGTTGGCGCCTTCATGTTTATCCGCCGCGAAGCCCTCGTTGCAGCGGGACCGCTGGATGATACATTCTTCATGTACGGTGAGGATCTTGACCTGTGTTACCGAATGAAGCAAGCTGGATGGCAAGTATGGTACTGGCCGAAAGTGGCGGTTCGCCACCTCAAAGGGGAGAGTAGCCGTCAGCGGCCGGCTCGCATGACATTTGAGTTCTTCCGCTCTATGCACCTGTTCTATAGCAAGCATCAGGCATCTCGCAATCCCGCCGTTTTGAACTTCCTGGTAGTCTCGGCGATTTGGATATTCTTCGTCCCGGCAATCCTTCGCGTCTGGACGCAACGCGGTTCCCAAGACGCTCCGCGGCTCTGAGCCTTCTCGCAAGGGAGGAATTGTGACGCTAAAGAGAGATCTGAACCTCCTCTTCGTGCCACTGTGGCTTCTATTCGACGCGCTGGCAATCGCTCTTGCTGTATTCGGCGCCTATTACATCCGCTTCACGTTGGGTTGGCCGCCGCCGGAAGAAGTCCATGACCTTGAAGTGTACTATCGCTTGTGGTTCCTCTTCACCGTGGTCTACATGGGCATGATGATGATCAACGGCCTGTATCGTCCACAGCGGCATGTACCTTCAGAGGAATACCTGCTGAGGATTATTACCGCCATCGCGCTGGGCACAATCGTTGCCGTCGGCATCTCCGCCTTCTTCTGGCGTGAAGGGTTCATCTACTCCCGCTTGCTTGTCGGCTATGCGGCAATCCTTAGTATCTTCTTCCTTACCTTCGAACGTGTCATCCTATCGCTAACGCGAAGCGTCTTGCATCAACGCAATACGGGAACGGTTCGCACGGTAATCGTAGGGCATGGCGCAGGCAGCGGATTTGTGCACGACCATCTTCAGCGCCTACCACAACTTGGCTACGAGATTGTCGGCATCTTGGATGACGATCCGGATGAGAACGTGCTCCGCCTGAATTACTCGCTGCTGGGTAGAGTGGATCTGCTACCCAACGTCATCGCGGAGTATGACGTAAGAGAGGTCATAATTACGCTGCCGGAACTCAATACCAAGGAATTGCTGCGCATCCTAGACCTCTGCCCCACGGAAAATGTGCACATTCGTGTGCACCCGGACCTCTTTCAATTCCTGGTGAGTACAGTGCAGGTTGACGAAATCTCCGGCTTGCCGCTCCTAACGGTCAAGGAGCCTCGTCTTGCCGGGTGGCACCGTGTTGCCAAGCGCACGATGGATCTCATGATAGCGGTCATCACCTTGGTGCTTCTCTCCGGACCACTACTCTTCGTTGCCCTATTAATCCGAATCGATTCTGCCGGACCGACGTTTTTCGTTCAGGACCGAGTGGGGCGCGACGGCAAGGCCTTCCCAATCATCAAGTTCCGCACGATGGTTGCCGATAGCGGCCAACACGGAGAACGCGACTGGACGGTGCCCAATGATCCGCGGCGCACACGTTTGGGCAAGTTCCTGCGGCGCTTCTCCATAGATGAATTGCCGAACCTGATCAACGTTCTGATGGGGCACATGAGTCTGGTGGGTCCCCGCGCCGAGCAGCCGCAGTATGTCAGGCAATTCAGCGCCGAAATTCCGCGCTACATGGAGCGCCACCGGGAGAAGTCCGGCATGACCGGCTGGGCGCAGGTCAACGGCTTACGTGGCGACGTTCCCATCGATCAACGTACGCAATACGACCTCTACTATATTGAGAACTGGTCGATCTTCTTTGACATTCGTATCCTGCTGCGGACACTGATTGCGGTCTTCAAGCAACCGGCCTATTGATCGCACCGCAGAACCGGGCAGTCAATGAAGATTAAGCTGTAGAATGTCCCACTGCAGAAGGCTAAGTGAGCAGAATGTAACAGGATGAAATCATGAAAATCGTCGATATTACTCATCGTCTCTACCGCTGGCCGCGACGCAAGCCCATCCGGAACGGCATGTTCACCTATACAGACGTCACGCTTTCTGTGGTAGAGATTCAGACCGACTCCGGCCTCGTTGGCCTTGGCCTGGGCGGCGTGAACACTGCTCTCTTGGAACAATTCAAGCCGCTGCTCATTGGGGAAGACCCGTTCAACGTAGAACGGCTCTGGCATGCGTTGTGGGTGCCGAAACTCGTGGGGAGACGCGGCACGGAAACACGCACCATTTCAACCCTCGACATCGCCCTGTGGGACATTGTCGGCAAAGCCGTAGGGAAGTCTGTGCACCAGCTCCTTGGCGGATTTGCCGAGCGGATTCCGGTATACATCGCCGGCGGTTACTACGAAGAGGGCAAGGGCCTGAAGGAACTGGCGGAGGAAATGTCGGAGAACATGCGCATGGGCGCCCGGGCAGTCAAAATGAAAATTGGCGGCGTGCCTATTCCTGAAGACGTGGAGCGGGTGCGCGTGGTTCGAGACACTGTCGGCCCGGACGTGGACGTGATGGTGGATGCCAACAATGCGTATCCCGCGCATGAGGCTATCCGGGTCGCGGCGCAAATGGAGAAGTACGACATTTACTGGTTTGAGGAACCCGTGGGAGCAGACGACTACGCGGGCTGCGCTCGCGTGGCGCAGGCGACCAGCATTCCCATCGCTACGGGAGAAAACGAATATACGCGCTATGGATTTCGCGATCTGATTCAACATCAGGCAGCGAGCATTCTCAACGCCGACGCCAACATTTGTGGCGGCGTTACCGAATTCCGCCGCATCGCGGCCTTGGCTGCGTCCCACGACCTGGTAATCGCGCCGCACGGCTCGCAGGACATCCACATTCACCTCGTTACCGGCATACCCAATGGGTTAGTCCTCGAGTACTACCGCGATACTGTGGATCCCATGTGGGGTAAGACGTTCGTGGAGCCGCTCATGCTGGACGCCGATGGGATGCTTGCACCACCGGAGCGACCGGGCTTTGGCATAGCGCTTAACGAGCAAGCCTTGGCGCCGTATCGTGTGGCCTAGAGGCTGTAAATTTCCACAAGTAACTCCCAACGAAACCGCAGAAAGACAAGTGGGGCTTTACAGTCCCATTGGTCTGCAGGCACTCCCTGACTTCTTGGCGCCGCCGTCAGTGCGCTAGAATGAATGGTGTGCAAGATAGCGTCGGCGATTTTCATCTCCAAGAAAGTGAGTGACATGGCAAGGACCGTCTTTGAGCAGCCGGGTAACTGGTACAAAGGAAACCTGCACACCCATTCCACCAATTCGGACGGCTTGTACGCTCCCGAGATGGTGGCGCTGTGGTATTGGACAATGGGCTATGACTTCCTTTCGATTACCGATCATCGCACGCTTACACTATTTGAAACACCGCCAAAGCGCAGTCCGGTGTTGATCCCCGGCATGGAACTCAATGGCGATGATGCGCGGGCCGGCGGCGGCTACCACATTGTCGGCATCGGCCTCTCCGACATGCACGTCCAGCCGCCAAACCTCGATGCCCAGGGAGCGATAGACGCGATTCGCGCGGACGGCGGGTTGGCAGTGTTGGCGCACCCCTACTGGCTGGGACACGTGACCGGCGACCTCGCGCATCTTGAAGGCGCCACCGGCCTGGAAGTGTTCAACTATGGCACCGAAGTCAGCATCAACAAAGGGAATAGCACCTATCTCTGGGATGGACTGCTCGACCGCAAGCGTCCGCTCTTCGGCCTCGCCGTAGACGACACGCATTGGAAGCTGCCTGATGCCGGCGGTGGCTGGATAATGGCCAAAGCCGCCTCGTGCACGCCGGATGCCATTCTCAATGCGGTAGCCAAGGGTGACTTCTACGCCTCCCAAGGTCCGGAAATCTACGACTTTCGCGTCGAGGCGGGCGTGGCCACCGCCAAGACATCGCCCGTCCGTACAATTGCCTTTATGTCGGAACGCTCGCACGGGCAGGCAATTCGCTCGGCCCAGGGCGATCCCATCACTTCCGCCCACTATTCCTTAAGGAATGAGCACACATACGTGCGTTTGGAGTGTGTCGACATGCAAGGACGGCGAGCATGGAGCAATCCTATTTGGCTTGAAGGGTAGAGACTAGCTCAAGGAGAGAATTGCGTGAAGATCGTAGACCTTAGAATCCATCCCGTTGCCGTTTCCCGGCAATACGCCACGCTGACCTCGGGCGGCCAAGAAGGCCGGAAGAATCCTGACGCCGTACCCGTGGAACTGTCCTATTTCTACATCCTCGAAGTAGAAACCGACGCCGGCATCGTGGGCATCGGCGAGATCTCTGACATCGATCCAGGCTCGCGCATGCTCGACGGTTCTCCAATGGACCTAGAGAATGTCTCTGCGAAACTTCGTTCCCTGCTCGTCGGTCGAGACCCAAGCGACATGGAGCGGCTTTCGTTGGAGGTACGCACCGGCGGTCTAATTGACTGTGCTATTGACACTGCCTGCTATGACATTATGGGCAAGTCCTACGGTACCTCCGCTACCTCCTTGGCCGGCGGGCACTTGCGAAAGAGCGTTTGGGTGTCCTGGGTTGCCTACATCCGTGAACCCGAGGCCATGGTGCCCGAGATTCAGGAGAAGCTAGCGCAGGGCTTCAACGCCTTCAAGTTCAAGGTCGGCCGGGACATCGATCTTGACGAAGCGCGCATTAAGCTGTTTCGCGAGATCGGCGGCTACGACTTGAACCTAAAGCTCGACGCCAACGCGGCCTGGAACGTTGATGAGGCCATTTCGTTCATGCGCCGTCTGGAGAAATACAATATCTCCGGCGTGGAGACGCCTATCGACAAAGAAAACGTTACCGGCATGGCGCGTGTACGCAAGGCGGTCGACACGCCGATCCTGGAGCACGTCAGCACGCAGGAGTACGCCCTCGAACTCGTCCGCCATGAAGCGGTAGATGTCTTCAACGTCTCCACCGTGGGATGCGGTGGTATCTATCGCGCGAAAAAAGTAATCGCAATCGCCGAGGCTGCCGGACTGAACGCGCTGCTCGGCAGCACTGTAGAGTTGGGCGTGGGCACGGCGGCGCAACTGGCACTCGCCGCATCTTCGTGGCGCGTTGACTGGCCCTCCGATCTAATCGGGCCGCTCATGTACACCGATGACGTGCTGAATGAGCCTTGGGAATGGGAAGACGGCTGTTTGCGCGTGCCCACCGGGGCCGGGCTGGGCGTGACGCTCGATCCTGAGAAGCTCCAGTCGCTGCATGAACCGCTGCCGATACGGTAATTGCAATAGGATAAGCCCGTCACGCGGCTTACAGCAATGTCCTGCCGCCCAACGAGGGTTATACCGGAATCCCGCCTCCTCAGCGGGATCAAAGAACGGTGGACTTCCTCCGCTTGCGGCCCTTTTGTTGACACTTCTGCCTTGCCGTTGCTATCCTAACCAATGCAGGGCAAATTCGCGCCTTTGGTAAAACGTGCGCTGAGCCTTGCAAAGGCGCAAAGACACTGCAATAGCGCATTGAAAGCGCAAATACATAGTGATTGACGAGGAATACCGTGTTCGCAGTCGTTGAAATTGCCGGGAAGCAGTACCGTGTAAGCCCCGGAGACCGCATCTCAGTGGAGAGGCTTGAAGCAGAGCCAGGCAGCGACATCACGCTGGACTCGGTGCTGCTCGCGTCGACCGATGCTGGCGTCGCGGTCGGTACGCCCTTTATCGATGGGGCCAAGGTGAACGCGCAGGTGGTAGGGGAAGAGAAAGACAGCAAAGTGCTTGTATTCAAGTACAAGCGCAAGAATCGCTATCGGACCCTGTCCGGCCACCGCCACACCTATACCGTTCTCGAGATTGATTCAATCAACGCCTAGTTGACCGAGGAATCGCGCACGCGTGCAGGCCAATTGCACACACGCGAACTAGAGCCAAGGAGCAATTGCACAGTGGCACAAAAGAAGGCCGGCGGCAGCAGCCGCAACGGACGGGATAGCGCAGGCAGGCGCCTTGGCGTCAAACGTACCGACGGGCAATTCGTGCGCGCCGGCAACATCCTGGTGCGTCAGCGCGGCACGCCAATACGCCCCGGAGAAAACGTCGGCATCGGCAAGGACCACACGCTCTTTGCCAAAGTAGACGGCGTCGTCCGCTTTGAGACCTTCGGCCGCGACACCAAGCGCGCTATCGTCGATCCGCTAAGCTAGCACTTCACTTTCTCAAACCGCACTCGGGCCGGTAGCTCAGTGGGAGAGCGCTGCGTTCGCATCGCAGAAGTCGGGGGTTCGAATCCCCCTCGGTCCACCGGCGGAGAGCACATGCCGCCTCATCATTGCTAAGCGGTTATGGGAACCTCTTCGCAGAACCTCGCACTCTTGGGCCAGCACTTGAGGGCTGTTGCTCAAATCCGCGCGCCACAGCACTCCGAGTGGCATTGTCGCGGGCGGCCCAGCAAAGCGCAGAGCCTATCCACTTAGATTTCTTAAAGCGACTACTGCCTACTTTCCCTACTCTTGGCGTTGATACACGGCACCTATCTCCCGGTCATTAACATCACTTTGTATATCGGCTCGATCAGCTCATTGTCGAAGCCGTGGGAATGTACCGGAGACCGGGCGAGTTCATAGAGGAAGCTGCCGCGAGCCTAGCTCGTTCTCCTCACCCCGTCACCCGTTTGCGCATGCCATGGGAAACCGGGCGCGCACTCGCATGGCTCAGAGTGCTTGGGCACCCAGCCTAAGCTCAGTTTCAAGCAAGGTGCCCCCGCTAAGAACCGCACTGATTCACCGTCTATCTTGCCTACACGAACTGGAGTTCCCGCCAACTCCCAGTTTGTGCACGGGAGTTTGTCGTTCCTGCGGCCCCTGCAAACTCTCTGCTACGTCCTCCAAGCTGTCCTGTAGGACGATGAAACAGCTAATTCTGGTGACCAATTGTAGCCGGAGTGTATCTGGGCTAAGAGTACCTTGCCCCGCGGCTCGCCCGCCCCCAAAGGGTGGGATGAAACAGCCAACTGCAATAGGGGGATCGCCCTAAGACTTTTCTTTGGTTGCCCGAGACACCTATTTCATCACCTTGTCTCAAGCGCTCTATGGTGTATGGTTATTCAAGCGAAGTGTCGTTGAGAAATGCAAGACCCCGTGCCGGGTGGTGCTTTGGCGCGGGGTCTTGGGGATAGTGAAGTAGGAAAGAGGCTAATAAAGAGAAATTTGCAAGTTGCTGATACACATATATTAGCAGTAAGTATAGACGACTATCAGATTTCTTGCAATATTTATAGACTATCAATAGTTACGTTCCATGACGATAGCTAGCTTGCAATTCAGAAGCAACGAGGCGCCCTAAGCGCGGTTTCACGCCTCATTTACCTGCATACACCGTCTGGGACGATGCGTCATTTAGCTCAGAAGAGGCTTGGGCATGTTCCTGCGGCATGCCAATGCGGCCTTACGCACGGCATGACCGCGCCGCCTGCAACGCAGCCGCTAACAGAGCTCCCAAGAACACAGTTTTGTTCGCTGCGGGCCGTGCTGATGAATAGCACAGGTTTACCATAGACGAATCGTGCCGTTGAATTTACTATTGGTCGAGAATTGATCTCAAACACCAAGTGAGTCCCTAAAGGTTGTCCCAAGCCCAATCCGAGGCTGACTGGAAATCCTCAGTCCACAACACTTTTCTCGACCGTTTTGATAGCTCAGGGCCGACGCACGCGATTGCAGATGGACTGCTCGCGTCGCTCGCCGCAGCGTCTATTGGCGCCTATGTGGTTACGGTGGATCAGACTATCGTTTTCTGGAACACCGCCGCAGAGCGCATCCTCGGCTTTGTACCCCAAGATGTGTTAGGCCGCCGGTGCCACGAAGTGTTGCAGGGGATGGCGCCCGGAGGCTTGACGGCCCATTGTATTGAAGGGTGCCCCTCTATCCGCTACCTGCGGGCGGGATTGGTGCCGGCTGCGGCCCGGCTTCAATTGCTCAGCTCCTCCGGGGAGCGTAAGTGGGTCTCTGTTTCGCCAATGGTAGTTTCGGGAATTCTGAAAGACGCGCCGCTCTTGGTGCACCTTTTCGACGAGGCTTCTGAGGCAGAGCACTTTTCCTCGGCCAAGGAGTCAGTAAGTGATGCTCTGGTTGCGGGTGGGGCCGAAATACTGTCCCACCATCCTGCCGATCTACCCTCCCAATCTGAAGCACAGAGTTTGACGCGACGGGAGTTGGAGATTCTTCGTCTGGTGGCACTTGGCAAGGATGCACCAAGCATTGCCGCAGAGTTGGGTATCAGCCGGCATACGGTGCGCAACCACATTCGCAATTTGCGTCATAAGCTCAATGCGACTACTAAGTTGGACGCCGTAGTCCAGGGCATTCGCCTGGGAATCTTGCAGGTAAACCGTTAGACATTAGCCAATCGGCGTCACGGTATTGAACACCGGCCCGCTGAACTGACTGCCGCCACTTGTGCGTCTATCTCAGCCTAATCCCCAGTCTTGCTTGAGCCTCAATCTGGCGAAGGCCGCATTCTGACTTTGGGCTGTTCCGTCCCTCTGAACCCTTTGAAGGGGATTCCTACTCCCTACCGACTCCTCTTGGCGACGCAAGCCAGTCCCAGGCAATCATCGCGTCGATTCCGGTACCCTTATCGGTTTGAATGTGTCATAATTCTGGCGCAGACGAGTGGGGAGGATTGCATCGGTCTTACGGCAGAGCATCGGCAAACTCAGAGCAGAGAGTGACCGCCCGCCACCTAAATTGCAGGGCCGCGTCTACATCCGTTCCTTCGCACAGACATTGCTGCCAATTCTCTCTGACTGTTTGCTGTGCGATGCGGTGCGCGCCATTCACGTGGTAGAGCCATGTTTCTTCGATGCACGAAAGCCGGGCTGTTTGGACATGGGTCATCCATGGCAGGTGCGCCAATTGGGACGTATTGAAGAAATTACGCCGGCCGTGATTGCTTTGGGGCCTGAACTCGCAGAGTGGAATCGCTAGGAGCAAATAGGGAAGAGAATCTCGAAAATGAACGGAATTACACAGTTTGCGCAGCGCATAACCAATGCCCGCGCATTTGAAATCACCATCATTGCCATTATTATCTTGAATGCCGTGCTGCTCGGTCTCGGCACCTCGCCCGCCATAGAAGAGCAGTACGGCACCTGGATTCAGGTCTTATATGAAGTGGCCCTGGCCGTCTTTGTTTTGGAGGCGCTATTGAAGATGGTGGCATCGTCGCCCAGGTTCGCCGGCTATTTTCGGGATGGCTGGAACGTCTTCGACTTTTTGGTAATCGTGGTGGCCCTGATTCCGTTTGCCGGACAGTTCGCTACTATCGCCCGGCTGGCGCGTCTGCTGCGCGTGATGCGCCTCGTGACGACGGTCAAAGATCTGCGCGTAATCGTTACTGCGCTTGTCAACTCTATTCCTAGCGTGGGTCACGTCATTGTGCTGATGGGCATCATCGTCTATATCTACGCCATCATCGGCTATCACTTATTCAGCGAGCATGATCCGGAACACTGGCGCAACGTCGGCTATGCCGTCCTTACCCTCTTCAATATCATTACCTTCGATGGCTGGACCGATGTCATGTTCACCGCAATGGACCTCAATTCTCTCGCATGGGTCTACTTCGTCAGTTTCGTCGTGGTCGGTACCTTCGTGGTAATCAACCTGTTCATCGCCATCCTCATCGATAAGATGGGTGACGCCAAGCTGGAGCGAATCCTCGATCAGGAAGTCCCTGTGACGAAGGAAGAGCTTCTCCGGGAACTCAGGGCCACCAAGGAAACGCTGCAACAGCTTGAAGAGCGGATACGGGACAACTAGACCAACGCCCAGGGTCTCCGACCGCATTGGATTCGAGTGTGCGTCGACTTCTCCGCTGGCATCCCACCGGGCACCTCAAACCTTGAATTTGTGGCTTAACTCTGGATACTGCCGGGAACTTTCTTCTCAGGAGAAACGCTTACTAATGGGAGAAGCCCCCCTCGTGGGGATTGAAGTTCATTCACCGGCAGCTTTCTAGTGCCAGGTGACTAGTGGTTCGTCAGCAACTGACGTTGTCTTTCGCACGCCTGGCCTGTCGGTGAACAGTCAGCCAATGCACAGCGATCTCAGCACCTCCCACGGAAACCTCTTTCATTCTGTGCGAGATGTCTGAAGCAAGGCTTGATGAGGCACTACGACTGTCACATTCCCATTAGAGCCCCGAACGCAATCAAGCTTGCAGGCAACCGCACTTCTCTTCCCCGAGGCGCCGCGCTGCAATGGTCGAGCCTGCGCGCTTCAGTGCGTATTTGAGATTCTTTCCGCGAACACTATAATGGAATTGCCAACTCAAGGGATTCATAATACAGTCAAGTTGCGTCCATTCCGCGAACGACTCTAGGGGGTATTTCCCATAGCGTCACAGCCCTCTCAGAATCCACGCTACGAGGCCCACGAAAACCCGCCCTTCCTGGCAAGTCTGGGGTACGGGTTCCAGTTTAGTTTGCTTGCTTCTGCCACCCTTCTGGTTACGCCCGTCATCGTGGCGAAAGCATCGGGCAGAGACGACTCCTACCTTATTTGGATGGTCTTTGCCTCCCTGATCGTGGTGGGCATCACGACCCTGTTGCAGGTGCGGCGTATCGGCCCCATCGGCGGCCGCGCCGTACTGCCCATGTTCACGGCGGCGTTTTCCATCCCGTTTTGTATTACTGCGGTGGTGGATGGCGGGCCTGCGACCTTGGGCATGTTGGTCATTGCTTCCGGCATATGTCAACTCATTATTTCCAAGTGGCTGTTCATCCTGAGGCGCCTGGTCACACCCACCGTGGGCGGCACGGTGATGATGATCCTCTCCGTTACGCTGGCATCGGTTGTATTCGCCCTCTTGGATGAGGCTTCAACGGCAGAGCCCACGCCAGCTACGGTGACCGCGCTGATAACTCTCCTTGTGGTATCCGTGCTCACCTTTCGCGGCAACCCATTCCTGCGCCTCTGGGCGGCGCCGATCAGCATTGTTGCCGGCTGCATCGTTGCCGCCACCTTCGGCACGTACGAAATTGATCGGGTATTGCAGGCGCCGTGGCTAGGTCTGCCTGCCTCAGTGCCGGACCTAACACCCAATTTCGGCATTCCGTTCTGGACCATCCTACCGTCGTTCGTCTTCCTGGGCATAATAATTTCCATTCAAGCCAATGGTGAATCCATAACCTTGCAGCGAGTCTCTACCCGCGAGGATCGCGCCATTGACTTTCGGCAAGTGCAGGGCACGCTTGCCGGAGGCGGCATTGGCAATATACTCAGCGGCATCGCGGGCTCAGTACCCATCATTATCCACCCGGGCACGGTGGCGTTTACACAGGTTACGAGCGTGGCTTCCCGCCGGGTTGGCTATCTCATCGGTGCGCTCTTTATCTTGATGGCCTTTGTGCCCAAAGTCTCCGGCTTGCTCAGCACCATTCCGGGCCCCGTCATGGCGGGCTATCTTACGCTGGTTACGGGTATCCTCTTCGTAGACGGCGCACAACTCGTGATTCAGAGCGAACAGAACCGGCAGAAGGTGATCGTGGCCGGCGTCGCGTTCTGGGTCGGCGCCGCGTTTCAGTTCAAGCTCTTCGCCCTGCCGGAGCTGGGACCGGTGTGGGACACCCTGCTCAAGAGCGGCATCTCCACCGGCGGCTTCCTGGCTATTTTCATGTTGCTCTTCCTGGAGTTTACCTCCCACCGGAGCATGCGCTTCATCTCCCGGCTAAACATCGACGCCCTGCCGGACCTCAATGAATTCATCACCGAGTTCTCCAAGAGCAGAGGCTGGAACCAAGCGATGACGGAACGCCTCATGGCAGTAGGGGAAGAAACTCTCCTCACCCTTGCCCCGCTAGACCTGGAAGCCGAAGAAGAGGAGCAAGACGATCGCCTACTGGTCGTGCTTGCCACCAGCGAGGGCCCCGTAGCGGACCTGGAATTCATCGGCGGCGGCGACGACGAAAACCTGGAAGACCGCATCCGCCAGCTCCAGCAACACGACTCGGAAACGCCCGTCGAACAGGAACTCTCCCTCCGCCTCCTCCGCAACTTCGCCGACTCCGTCCAACACAAGCAATACCAAGACGACGACGTCATCACCGTCCGCGTCACCGCGCCAGATGCTTAGCTTGCCACTTTTCGAGGCTCTACACCTGCACCGCGCGTCTGCCTCTCGTATACTAAGTCTCATCTCCGGCATTCAACGCTGTTTCAGGAGTAGTGAGTGAACGCCCTCAACATCAGCAGCTTCATTTGGGGTATCGCCGACGACGTGTTGCGCGACGTATACGTGCGCGGCAAGTACCGCGACGTCATTTTACCCATGACCGTAATCCGCAGACTGGACGCCGTGCTGGAGCCCACCAAGGTTGACGTGCTGCGCATGAAAGAGCGCTTGGACGAGTCAGGCATCACCAATCAAGATGCCGCGCTCTGCAACGCCTCCGGCGAAGCCTTTTATAACACCTCGCAGTTCCGGCTCCGCGACCTCACCGCAGCAGGCCGACTGCAGCAACTCCGTAGCGACTTCAAAAACTACCTGGACGGCTTTTCGCCAAATGTCCAGGAGATCCTCGATAAGTTCAAGTTCCGCAACCAGATTCCCACGCTCGTTGATGCGGATGCGCTGGGCTATCTCATTGAAAAGTTTCTCGATCCGTCGATAAACCTGAGCCCACGGCCCGTGCTGCATAGCGATGGCACCCTACGCCTGGCGGGCCTGGACAACCACAGCATGGGCACGGTGTTCGAAGAGCTTATCCGCCGCTTCAATGAGGAAAACAACGAAGAGGCCGGGGAGCACTTCACGCCCCGGGACGTGGTGCAGCTCATGGCGCGTCTTGTTTTCCAGCCCGTCGCCGACCAGATTCAGTCCAGCACATATCTGGTCTATGACGGCGCGTGCGGCACCGGCGGCATGCTCACCGTGGCGGAGCAGACGCTGCAAGAACTGGCCGACGGTCAGGATAAGGAACTCCAGATTCGCCTGTACGGACAAGACGTCAATGCCGAGACCTATGCCATCTGCAAGGCCGACATGCTGCTCAAGGGCGAGGGCGAAGAAGCAGACAACATCAGGTTTGGCACTACGCTTGCGGCCGACGCCTATCCCTCACTAAACTTCGACTTCATGCTGTCCAATCCGCCATACGGCAAGAGTTGGAAGGGCGATCTGGAACGCATGGGCGGCAAGAAAGACCTCATCGATCAGCGCTTCATCGTGGAGCACGACGGCGATCCGGACTACTCCCTCGTCACCCGCTCCAGCGACGGTCAGATGATGTTTCTCGCCAACCTGCTGAGCAAGATGAAGCAGGACACGCCGCTCGGCAGCCGTATCGCCGAGGTGCACAACGGCAGTTCCCTCTTCACCGGCGACGCCGGCCAGGGCGAGAGCAACATCCGCCGCTGGATCATTGAGAACGACTGGCTGGAAGCCATCGTCGCCCTGCCGCTCAACATGTTCTACAACACCGGCATTGCCACCTACATCTGGGTGTTGAGCAACCGCAAGCCGGCGCACCGCCAAGGCATGGTCCAACTCATCGACGCCACCCAGTGGTTCCAACCCCTGCGCAAGAACCTGGGCAGTAAGAATTGCGAGCTTGCTGACGCGGACATTCAGCGCATCTGCGATGTCTTCCAGAAGTTTGAGGAGGCCGAGCAGTCCAAGATCTTCCCCAATAAGGCGTTCGGCTACTGGAAGGTGACCGTGGAGCGTCCCCTGCGGCTGGCGGGCATTGACCCGGGACGGGCCTATTCGGCCAAAGAGATCAAGGCGTTGAAGGAGACGCAGGAACGCACGGAGGACGCGCCGCCGGTCATAAAGAAAGTGCACAAGCGCGGCACGGACCCCGACCCTTTGCGCGGCCATTTTCCCGCCACCGTCCAGGGAAAACCGGCCGTGGTCGAGTATGAGCCGGATACGGACCTGCGCGACACCGAGCAAATTCCGCTCCTGGAAGAAGGTGGCATCGAAGCCTTCCTCAAACGCGAGGTGCTCCCCTACGCCCCGGACGCCTGGTACGTGGAGTCCAGCGTCAAAACCGGCTACGAAATCAGCTTCACCCGCTACTTTTACAAGCCCCAACCCCTGCGGCCGTTGGAGGAAATCCGGGCTGATATATTGGCGTTAGAGAATGAGACGGACGGACTGCTGACAGAGATACTGGCTGACCATAGCCCGTGAGCGCGCGGCTTTGAGAATATCCCCGGCCAAGTCCACGCCGCACGAGTAGATTTCCTCATTCCTCCGCAAGCGGGAGCTCAAGCAAGTCGAGTCCGCGCCGTCTGCGCAAACCACACACTCTCTCTCAGCCATTGTCCGGCGCGGCCGTTGCGAAATCCCGAGTACTATGGATAGAGCATTGTGTTGCCAAAATGCACACGTCGTATGATAATTGACGCATGAGCGTCAGCTTCGACTGGAGCACGGAGAAGAACCATTGGCTCATCGCGCAGCGGGGACTCTCATTCGAGCGCGTGGTCTCCGCCATTGAGCAGGGCGGCTTGGTAGACGTGCTGGAGCACCCAAACCAGGATCGTTACCCGGGGCAGATGATCTATGTGGTAGAAGTAAACGACTACCTTCATCTCGTGCCTTTCGTGACGCAGGCCGACGGCACGCGCTTTCTGAAGACGATTATTCCCAGCCGGAAGACGATGAGAGATTATCGGAGGAATTTACCGTGAACGATGAGACAAGCGCGGAGGAGCGTGACATTCTCGCTCGCTTCGAGCGGGGCGCGTTGCGTTCCGCGCCTGACGCTGAACGCGAGATCGAGACCGCCCGCCAGGCGGCGCGCAACACCTTCAACAAGACCAAGCGGGTAAACTTGCGCGTAACCGAGCGCGATTTCAACCTTGCCCATTCCCGTGCCCGGGAAGAGGGCATACCCTATCAGACCCTGCTCTCGAGCGTAATTCATAAATACCTCTCCGGTCGGCTGACCGAGAAACGATAGCCCGCCGCCACACTGGGCGCAGCGCATTGGAGCGAAACGTGCCTAAGCTCAACATCTTCGTAAGTTTCGAGTTCGACAAGGACAGAGACCTCAAAGACAACTTCTACAAGCAGGCCAAGGATGAGACTCCGCATCGTGTGGGCAACTGTTCGCTCAAAGAAGCGTATCCCGTCGAAAAGTGGAAGAAGAAAGCCAAGCGTGCCATTGCCGGGTGTGACGTTGTCATCGTCCTGATCGGCCCGGATA
This sequence comes from Chloroflexota bacterium, assembly GCA_965207135.1. Classification (GTDB taxonomy): domain Bacteria; phylum Chloroflexota; class UBA11872; order VXOZ01; family VXOZ01; genus VXOZ01. The sequence continues at coordinate 2,143,871 of OZ242272.1, forward strand.
CTCACAATGCGCCCGGCGTCAAGGTAGAAACGGACATGGCACGCAGTCTGAAGAAGCCTGTCATTCAGATCAGGCCGCAGAACAGGTCGTACACCGGGCTAAAGCATCTGGCTGCGCCGATTACGTGGAAATGGAAGACCATCAACGCCAAGCTGGATAAAATAGCACAGCGGTGACACGAAGCAGCCCCGCGATTCTGGGCCACGGCACGGAGAGAGGATCGAGTGATGCGAGAGGAAAACCTGAACGCCGAGTCTTCCGCCGTTCAAACTCACTTGACCGTTATGCAAGGCGTGATCCAGCGCATGGCCGAAAATAGCCGCTCATGTAAGGTGTGGTGCGTTACATTGGTATCCGCTACTCTGGTCTTGGTGGCACAGACCGGAAACGCGCAAAATGCCTTGCTTGCGCTTGTGCCCGCAGCACTGTTCCTGGTTCTTGACACATACTACTTGGCTTTGGAGCGAGGCTTTCGCAAGTCCTACGATGGGTTCGTCCAGAAACTGCACAGCGGTGAGCTTACCCTATCCGACCTCTTCGGTGTGAAGCCAAGCGGAGCGATCCCCACGTTGTTCGCACAGAGCCTGCCATCCTTCTCGATCTGGCCCTTCTATCTCATGGTAGCGGCTATGGTGTTCCTTGCCTGGTGGATCATAGCTCCCTGACGCCGCAAGGAGTAGTTTCCATGGCTCGCACTCCCAAGCACAAGGTGTTCATCAGCTACTATCACGAGGACGATCAGGAGTATAAGGACCGGCTCGTTCAGGCGTTGGAAAGCAAATTCGTCGACAAATCTGTGAGCCAAGGAGACATATACGATGAGGGTCTCCACCTGGACGAAATCCGCCGCAGGATACGAGACGACCACATCGCAGATGCTACCGTCACTATAGTTTTGATTGGCCGATGCACCTGGCAGCGCAAACACGTGGATTGGGAAATTTCAGCCAGCATTATCGCTAGGAAAAACAATCAGAGATGCGGACTGCTGGGTCTTCTATTGCCAAGTCATCCTGATTACCAAGAAAGGCCGGAAGTGCGCAACCCTCGGCACATCCCACCAAGGTTGGCGCTCAACATCGTTGGGCCAGACCCCTTTGCAGTCATCTATGACTGGCCCAAGCAGAATCTTTCCAAGAAAGTCCTGCCAAAGATACATGAGGCATTCCTGAGGAGGAACAAGGCGCCTTGGCCAGATGACGGCCTCGACCTATTCGCTGATAATCGCAGTGGAGATTGCTGGAAGGGCTGGCAGAACTAGGGCAAAGGCAAATCGACGTGATGACCGCTGGAGGAGATTCGCGCTGATATACTGGCATTGGAAAGAAAGACGGGAGGGTTGTTGACTGAGATTCTTGGGTACGAAGAATGTGTGAAAGTGTGCGCCTCAGTCCTGCGTCTGAACCCGCCAACGCCGCTTGCGGGGAAGGCGCGCCGGAGCGGCGCCGTCGGTCAATCCGACTGCGCGGTTTCGACTACGCCCAGGCGGGAGCTTATTTCATCACCATTTGTACGCGGCACAGCGCGTGTGTACTTGGCGAAGTAGTAGCGGGAAAAGTGCGCCTAAGTGAGGCCGGACGGGTTGTGCAAACTGCGTGGGAGGGACTGCCGAGCCACTATCCCCACGTACAGTTAGACGCCTGGACAGTTATGCCCAATCACGTCCACGGCATTGTGATATTGACCGCCGACCCCGTAGGGGCAGGTTTGAAACCTGCCCCTACCATCCCTGACGCGCCTGCCCCCGCAAGCGCCAAACGAAACCGCCACGGCCTGCCAGAAATTGTCAGGGCGTTCAAGACGTTCTCTGCTAGGCGCATAAACGCCGCCCGCGGTACGCAGGGGACAGCCTTCTGGCAACGCAACTACTACGAACACGTCATTCGGAATGAGGCGGTCCTAGACCGCATCCGCCAATACATCGTAGACAACCCGGCTCGGTGGCACGAAGACCCTGAGAACCCAAACGTCAACGGACACACATAACGAACCATGTACCTCCTTCCTGCACCGACACCGGTAGGGGCAGGTTTGAAACCTGCCCAATGCGTCAACCGCATTCTACTGACCACACGTAGAATCGAGCTGATGTCACCTCCAATTCACACACAATCGCAAGTAGGTAACGTGCCGTGGTCAAGAACTTAACCCCATATCCCACCTACAAGCCCTCCGGTGTCGAGTGGCTCGGTGAAGTGCCTGAACACTGGGAAGTGCGCCGGCTTAAGGGGGCTTGTCGATTGTCTTACGGTGACTCCTTACCGGACGAATCTCGAGTGAATGGTGCTATCGCTGTTTACGGCTCCAATGGCCCTGTAGGGACGCACTCAAGTGCCAATACTTTGGCTCCTTGTATTGTTGTTGGAAGAAAGGGCTCATTTGGCAAAGTTCACTACTCTACTTCTCCGGTATTTGCCATAGACACGACATACTATGTGGATGAAGCCGTTTCTTCGAACAATCTGGCTTGGCTTGCACGTGTATTGGACTGGGCCCGTCTGGATGAGGTAAGTCGGGACTCCGCTGTACCCGGCCTTAGTCGTGAAGACGCATACCATCGGCAACTGCCCATTCCACCTCTTGCTGAGCAGGCGAGTATTGTGCGGTATTTGGATTATGTGGATCGGCGAGTGCGGCGGTATGTGGCGGCGAAGCGGAAGCTGATTGCATTGCTGGAGGAAGAGCGGCAGGCGGTCATCCACCAAGCGGTGACCCGGGGCCTGTACCCCAACGTCCCCCTCAAACCCTCCGGCGTCGAATGGCTCGGCGACATCCCAGCCCATTGGGAAGTAAGACGCATAAAAAGCCTATCGCAAGTTAAACGAGGTGCTTCCCCTAGACCAATTGACGACCAGCGGTACTTTGATGATGGTGGTGAGTTCGCATGGGTACGAATTGTGGATGTATCTGCGAGCGGTCATTATCTAGAAGAGACATCTCAGCGCCTTTCTGAGCTTGGTCAGTCATTGAGTGTTCAGCTACAGCCAGACAGCCTGTTTCTTAGCATCGCTGGTTCAGTTGGAAAGCCCATTATTGCAAAGATCAAATGCTGCATTCATGACGGGTTTGTATACTTTCCTGAGTTTCGTGGAAACGTTGAATTCCTGTATCAGGTTTTTTCGTGCAGTTCTCCGTTCAGTGGGCTAGGAAAGCTTGGAACTCAACTCAACCTTAATACGGATACAGTGGGTAGAATTTGTCTTGGGTGGCCTCCAGAATCTGAGCAATCAGCAATCGTAGAATTTATCGAAAAGGTCACCGGCAGGTTAGACAATGACATCTCTCGCGCCCTGAGGCAGATCGAACTGCTGGAAGAGTACCGCACGCGGTTGATTGCGGACGTGGTGACCGGCAAGCTGGACGTGCGCGCGGCGGCGGCGGATCTGGCGGATGAGGAAGAGCCGGTAGACGGAGACGGACTGATGACGGACAATGATGCTATAGACTACGACTTCCATGGCGTCAGCCAGTCGGAAGAGTAGCTGGCAATGGAAACGGAGGTGACCGCTATGTCGGACTGGAGCAAGTGCCCGGCGGTGGAAAGCGTGCCTGGTAAAGTGAGCGGCAACTGGGTGTTCAAGGGCACCCGGTTGCCGGTGTACGCCCTCTTCGAGAATCTTGCGGAGGGAGCGACCATCTACGACTTCATCGAGTGGTTCGGCGGGGTAGAAGAAGCGGAGGTGAAGGCGGCTCTGGAGCACGTAGCGCAGGAACTCCGGGCCAAGGCCAGCCATGCGCATCCTGTTGGATAACGGGACGCCCCGGCAGTTGGGTCGTCAACTCTTTGGCCATGTCGTCGCAGAAGCCAGGGAGCACGGCTGGGATGCCTTGTCCAACGGGGACTTGCTGGACCGGGCTGAAGCAGCCGACTTCGAGGTTTTGATCACCACCGACCAGGGCATCCGCTACCAGCAGGACATGTCTACCAGGCGCATCGCCGTGGTGGTGCTGATGAACACCGCATGGCCGCTCATCTCCAGGAATGTGGAGACCATTCGCAACACTCTGGAGGGGATCCAGCCCGGGGAAGTGCGGGAAGTCTCCATCCCGACTAGAGGCGAGAAGTAGCGTGACCACCTACACCAGCGTAAAGGGGGGCTGGAGCGCCTCATCTGCACGGCGTTGACGGGGCGCCATTGAATTCAGAGCGCAGCCCCTATATGCTGTGACTCACAGAGACTGTGAGGCTGTGCCAATGAAGTTGAAGAACATTACCGTATCCGTTGACGAGGAGACCCACCGGCGCGCCCGTATCCGGGCGGCGGAATTGGACACGTCGGTCTCGGCCCTCGTGCGGGCCTTTCTACGGACGCTGGCGGAGGATGACTCGCCGCAGCACGATACCGCGACGGATCACGACCGCTCCCAGAACGCTTCTCAGGACGCTGCAACCCGCCGGCACGTTCAGCAACTCTATGGCGAGGCGCAGGCCAGAGCGGAGGCATTGGCCGGAAGCCCCATTAGCAACGTACAAGAACTCGTAGAGATGCGCCGGCGCCTTCTCAAGGAAGTGGCGTCTCACTTCGACGCGCAGGGCATAGGCATTGGCATGCCCGGTCTCGTTAGTCGGGAAGAGATGTACGACCGGAGCCACGCCCGTCTTGAGGCTAGGTTGGCTGTCGCCGAGGAGCGGGGAGAGGATCTTGAGGGAGAACTTGCTGCCCTCAAAGCACGCATCGCCCCTACGGACTTGCCAAACAACGCATCGGAACCCAGCCGATGAGCCCGGACTATGCAGTTTATTGACACCAATATTCTTCTGTACGCCGCTTGCGGCACACCAAGAGAAGCCGAAAAGCGGCGTCGCGCCTTGGAATTGCTCGCTGAGCCCGACCTGGCACTATCGGTGCAGGTGCTCCAGGAATTCTATTTCCAAGCCACGCGGCGTAGTCGTGAGGGGCGGCTGACGCCGGAGCAAGCGCTAACCTTCCTTGCGCCGCTGCGCCTCTACCCGATTCAACAACTGACCCCAGCGATTTTCGACCTCGCCGTGGCAATCAGCCAGCGCTTTCGGCTTTCTTACTGGGACGGTGCGATCTTGGGAGCAGCCCACGCTCTCGGCTGTGAGGCGGTTTATTCTGAAGACCTGAGCGACACCCAAGACTACGACGGCCTGCGGGTGATCAATCCCTTTCGAGAAAACATGTAAGCGCTATGACGACGGACACCACTGAACGAGGACTGGAGCGCCTCATTTGCACGGCGCTGACGGGCAGCCCCTGCGAACCGGCGCAACCGGGCGTGGTGCGGGAGCGTCCCGCCAGCTACGGCGTGGGCTGGACGTGCGGCAATTCCCAGGACTACGACCGCGAGCACTGCGTGGATCTGGCGCAACTGAGCGCCTTTCTCCACGCCACGCAGCCGGAGACCGCGGCGGTCCTCGACCTGGGCAACGACAGCCCCACGCGGCGGCGATTTCTCGCCCGCTTGGAGGGACAAGTCAATAAATGCGGCACAATCGATGTGCTACGTAAAGGCATCAAGGACGGCCCGCACCAGATTGACCTCTTCTACGGCACACCCACGCCCGGCAACGAGACGGCTGCAACTCTCTACAGCCAGAACCGCTTCAGCGTGACGCGCCAACTCCACTACAGCCGCGCCGACACCCACAACGCCCTCGATGTCTGCCTGTTCATCAACGGCCTGCCGGTCGCCACGTTCGAGCTAAAGAACAGCCTCACCAAACAGACGGTGGCCGACGCCGTGAAACAATACAAGCGCGACCGCAATCCTCGCGAAAAGCTCTTCGCCTTTGGTCGCTGCCTCGTGCACTTCGCCGTGGACGACCAGCAAGTGGAGTTTTGTACACAACTCCGCGGCGATGAGTCGTGGTTCCTGCCGTTCAATAAGGGCTGGAACGACGGCGCGGGCAACCCGCCGAATTCCAACGGCCTCAAGACCGACTACCTTTGGAAAGAGGTGCTCACCCGCGAGAGCCTGACGAACATCATCGAGAATTACGCCCAGGTCGTAGAAACCAAGGACGAGAGGTCGCAACGGAAGAAGCGGGACCAAATCTGGCCGCGCTACCACCAGTTGGACGTGGTGCGCAAACTGCTGGCTGATGCGGAGAAGAATGGCGTTGGCAAACGCTACCTGATCCAGCACTCCGCTGGCAGCGGCAAGTCGAACTCCATCGCCTGGCTGGCGCATCAACTCATCGGGCTGAAACAAGAAAACGGCGTGATCTTCGACTCGGTCGTGGTCGTCACCGACCGGCGCGTTCTCGATAAACAGATCCGGGATACGATCAAGCAGTTCGCACAAGTTGGCGCCATCGTCGGCGCTGCCGAGAGCTCAAGCCAACTAAAGCGGTTTATAGCAGAAGGCAAGCGCATCATCATCTCCACCGTGCAGAAGTTCCCGTTTATACTGGACGCCATCGGCGACGAGCAACGGGGACGGCGGTTCGCCATCATCATTGACGAGGCGCACTCCAGCCAGGGGGGCGCGACGTCTGCCAAGATGTCACAAGCCCTTGGCGAAACCGGCAGTGAGGATGAGCTTGAGACAACCGAGGACAAGATCAACCGGCTGATGGAATCCAGGAAGCTATTGACCAACGCCAGCTACTTTGCCTTCACCGCTACGCCAAAGAACAAGACACTGGAGATTTTCGGTACGCCTGTGCCCGAGAGCGGCAACACGAAGCACGCGCCTTTCCACGTGTATTCGATGAAACAGGCGATCGAGGAAGGCTTCATCATCGACGTGCTGAAACACTTTACGCCGGTGAAGAGCTACTACCGGCTCATCAAGACAGTCGAGGACGACCCGGAATTCGACACGACGCGGGCGTCCAAGAAGCTGCGGCAATACGTGGAAGACCACCGGGATGCCATCCGCCAAAAGGCGGAAATCATGGTAGACCACTTTCACGATCAGGTAGCGCGAAAAAAGAAGATTGGCGGGAATGCACGGGCGATGGTGGTGACGAGCAGCATCAAACGCGCGATAACATACTTCTTCGCCATTCGCGACTACTTAGAGGAGCGGAGGAGCCCCTACAAGGCCATCGCCGCCTTTACAGGAGAGCATGAGCGCGAGGGCGTGCAGGTTTCCGAGTCTTCACTCAACGGGTTTTCACCTAACCAAATCGCCAGCAAGTTCCAAGAAGAACCGTATCGCTTCCTGGTCTGCGCCGACAAGTTTCAGACCGGTTACGACGAACCGCTGCTGCACACGATGTATGTAGACAAGCCACTGGCAGGCGTTCGAGCGGTGCAGACGCTCTCACGCCTAAATCGAGCGCACCCGAAGAAACATGACGCCTTCGTGCTAGACTTTGCCAATGACACCGACATCATCGAGATGGCATTTGCCGACTACTACCGCACGACGATCCTGTCAGAAGAAACCGACCCCAACCGCTTGCATGACCTACAGGCGGCGCTCGCCAGCCGTCAGGTGTACGCTCCAGAACAGGTTGAGGAAATAGTCGATTTGTGTCTGGCGGGTTCTCAGCGCGACCGGCTTGATCCGATATTGGATACGTGTGTCTCCCGCTATCGCGAGGAATTAGATGAAGACGGGCAGGTGGACTTCAAGAGCAAGGCTAAGGCATTTCTGCGGGCGTACGGCTTTTTATCCGCTATCCTGCCGTACAACTACGCCCCGTGGGAGAAATGGAGGAGATCCGGCTGGCCGATGCGGACGCGGAAATTGAACCGGTGCCCACCGATGGCAGCGGACACAAGCCGGAGCCGGAGTTTGAACAACTTTCGAACATCATCAGGGAGTTCAATGACTTATCTGGGGGAATTCAGTGGGAACACAGGGACAAGATCCTAAGCCTAGTTACAAAGGACCTACCTGACATGCTTACCCAAGACCCAGCGCTTAGGAACGCCATGGCCAACTCCGATCGGCAGAATGCGAAAATCGAGCACGATAAGACCTTGGAGCGCCTAATCAGAGGGCTACTGGCGGACCAAACCGAACTATATAAGCAATTCTATGACAATGAATCATTCCGTCAACGGCTAAGCGCCAAGCTCTTTGCGATTACGTATAGGTCCTCTGACCGCGACAATATTTAAGTGTAGTCCGTTAATGGCATACAATAGGGACAAAGAATTGTCAGTATATCGACTGCAGAATCCTAGAGCCGATTGACTGATGAAATCTACACGAGGATTCGCATTTTGTACTCTCTTTGGCATTCTGGCGCTCCTGGCTCTGGTAGCGAATTGCCAGACCGCGCCTGGGCCATCGGACGGGACGTTTGAAATTCCGTCCGGCCGAGAGCCGAATGCGGCGGTGAGTGGGACGGTGACGTATCGGGAGCGGATTGCGCTGACGCCGGGGGCAACGCTGGTGGTGGAGTTGCGGGACGTGTCATTGCAGGACGCGGCGGCGCCGCTGATCGCACAGCAGACAATTGAGAATCCGGGGCAGGTTCCCATTGAGTTCAGAGTTGAGTACAGCCGTGACGACATTAATTCCCGCAATACCTATGCGATACAGGCCAAAATCATCGAATCCGATGGTCGCCTTGCCTTCACGAACGATACGGCGTATGACGTAATCACCCGCGGAAATCCCAGTCACATAGACATGTTGCTTGTGCTCGTGCAGCCGCCGCCCGATCAGGTGGAGGAAGGGCAGGACTGGCGCACATGGGTGGAGGTGCCGGTACCGGTCATCTGGGCGAACCTGATTCCGAATGAGAAGGAACCGCTGCTGCGGATTGCTTACTTTCAGTCGACCATTGAAGGCTGTGCCCGCCCCGGCAACGAGGAACTCCATGTCGAGGGATTCGACATCATTGCCCGGGTCACCTTGATGCAGCCGCCGGCAACTTCCTGGGCGATTCCGTGCGACGAGAAGGTGGTCGAGTTGGACACAGTAATGCCGATTGCGACGGCGCTGGAGCCTGGGCAGACCTACCGGGTGATCGTCAACGATCAGATAACGACGACGATTTCCCTCCCAAGGCCCGGCTTTCCCGATTCCGCCATCAGAGAGTCACCCATTGAGCGTGCCGAGATAGAGGTCCTGGGAGGCACGCCTACGCAATATCAACTGCGGGTGATTTCCGGCATGCCCTCCGGCAGTTGCTCGCACTTCAACGGCTACGAGATCCGGCGAGAAAATTCAAATGCGCTGGCGGTCCGCATCACTCACCACTTCGTCATTGCGGAGGGAATCGCCTGCACCACAGACTTTCCCATTGTCGAGACCGTTGTCCCCCTGGGTTCTGACTTTGAAGCGGGTACAGAGTACACTGTTACTGTCAACGGTCAAATCTCCTTGTCATTTGTTGCTCGCTAGCCCGGCGAGCTTCTAATTCAAATCGCGCCCATCCCTTTGCATTTCGCAAAGTCAAGGGCGTCCCGGCGGCTTGTGGCTGCCGGTGGTGACGGCAAGCCTGACAGTTGAGCGGCAACTCTACCTGATTCCGAAGCAACGACTTCGGGATTCGTCCTGGTCCACGAAGGCATGGTCACCGTTCCTGCTGGAATAGAAGAGTTGGTGGCGCAGCGAGCTATGGAGCGTCCATTGGGTAGTTCTACGCGGTACTACAGAATTCAGGCAGCGCCATTCAGCAGATTGATCGTATCTTTCTCCGCAAAAACCGTTACTTGCAAAGTACGCATTCAGATGATGCGGTCATTGAGATAGGGAAAAGTTGCAGCCGCTCCGCTGGGAAGGAGCAAGGGAGGCCACATGTTAGACCTAACGCAGCATCCGGAACTGTACGTAAAACAGGAGATAGAGCACCTTGAAGTCTTCACGGGATTTGAGACAAAAAACCGCTACAGCGTGAGAACGCCCGGCGGCGAGCAGCTCCTGTACGCCTTCGAAGAGTCGGGTTTGCTGGGACGCAACGTCCTCAGCTCGCATCGGCCGCTGACAATTCACGTTGTCGACCGAAAGAACGCAAACGTGATTACTGCCAGCCGGAGTTTCTTCTGGTTCCTCTCTCACTTACACGTGAGTGACGGTTCTGGGCAACGTATCGGGTCGATGCAGCGACGCTTCTCTCTTTTGACGCGCCGTTTCGATCTGATGGATGGGAGCGGCAGCGTAGTGGCGGAGATGCGCGGACCTATCTTCCGGCCCTTTACCTTCATGGTCTACCAGCAGGGACAGGAAATCGGCCGCGTCACGAAGCAGTGGAGCGGCATCGGCCGGGAGGCGTTCACCGACGCCGACACCTTCAAAGTGGAAGTCGACACCGGCCGGATGGATGAGGACTTTTCCTTGCTCATGCTCGCCAGCGCGATCGCGATCGATCTCGACTTCTTTGAGAAGTAAGCGAGCACGCCGCTACCTCGATGTGCACGTGCGCCCAACTTCAGCCGACATGACCGCGGGAAGGTCGCCATCCACGAGCCAATCGAGAGTCGTCAAGGCGCCTGCATTCGCAGATTTCAGCCCCATTTGCCAGGAATTCAAGCGCGCGGCCAACCCCTTCCGGTCCGGCAATCACCACCTCGCCTGCGCCGCCGGTCACCGCGCGAAGGTGGTCGCGAATCGCGCCGCCATCCGTGCTGCCGAAGGCCTCGGCTGCCAGCACCAGTGCAAGAGTCGGCCCATACATCTCTTGCACGTGCGCGACTACGGTGAGGTCGCCGTAGCCAGCGAACAACCCTCTTCCTATGCAAGCGCGGATGCCGACGTCAGGTCGGCGACCCTCGCGCTGCCGTGCATGCCGCCAAGATGCCCGCGAACAAAAGGTGTCCGCCGACAAGCCTTGCCAACACGCTCCCTCCACAAGCGGGACATGGGCGCAGGCACGGGCAACCTACGGCTTAGTGCCCATACACTCGCCAAAGGCGAATGTTCCAAACGCTCCCGGTTCGTCCCGCCATTCGTCGAGGTCTTGGCGCCATTCTGCAAACTGCTCGCGCGTAGCCACTCCGTATTTCGTCGCAACTTCCACTACTTCGGGTGCATGGAACCATTCCAAGATGAATTGGAAGAGAAACGCGATATCCAGCGATGTGCCAAAATAGTCGAAGGATGCGCTTGCCCGCACATTGGCCAATCCGGCGTCAAGAAAGTGGGCCTTCAGTTCTTTGCCCATTTCAGGATGGCCGCCGTTGCCTTTGAGCAGCTTTGCGAAGGTATTCCAGGCTTGTCGCGTCTTTTCTTCGCCCGGCTCGAGAAACGAGGATGCAACGATGAGTTCGCGGCTACACAGGAGACCGCCGGGCTTTAGCACGCGACTTGCTTCACGCAACGCAGCCGCCGTATCCGGCACGTGCGTGAGCACCGTGTGGCAGAAGGCTACGTCAAAATAGTCATCTGCGAAGGGGAGTCTGGTTACGTCGCCCACGTGGAAGGTAGCGTTGTCGTGCCCGCCGTCACGCGCGGCAGCTCTGGCAATGGCAATCTGTGATTCTTCCATGTCGATACCATGAAACTCACCGGGTTCTACTGCTCTCGCCAGGCCCACCGAAATTGTACCAGGACCGCAGCCGAAGTCGAGAAGCCGTTGGCCCGGCTCAAGGTGGGGAAGCAGCACGGCCGCGTTGGTTTGGGCGCTGCGCCGGTTGAGTAGTTGGAGAAAATCCTCTCCATAGCCCATCGTGTAGGAGGATTCATCCGCAGTCTGCTCTGGCATTCGTCCTGCTCCTTTGCAGCTACGATTGAGATTCACCAAGGTACATCAAGATCAGGGATATGATACCTCTATGATAGGAAACATCCCGTTGTCTGTCCATGCACTTAATTGAATTTCCTCAAGATGGTTTTTGGTGCGGAATTCACCCAAAACCAGGCACTGCAGTCCGCAAACCGAGCAACACAATAACCATAGAATTAGCCCGCATGATAGAAACGCCGTGGCACGCCCGACGAACAATTTCATCACGCGCGGCTAATGCAATTGCGGTACACTGAGACTCAAGTGCTACCCCACTTCTATGTACTTAAGTGCCTGCGGATTCGTTAACTAGGAATTGAAAAGCGTGCCAAGAGCACGAGCAAAGTGGAATGCACCGCAGCCGGTTCGACCGCGCAAATCGGAACAGTTGCCCGTCTTGCCAGCGGGATAGTGCTCACTCTCACTGCTGACCTCGACACTAATCGCCAGGCTCTGGAGGAAACCATGCCACTGAACGTCTACCTGACATTCACTGACAACTGCCGCGAAGTCTTTGACTTTTACCGCTCCGTCTTTGGCGGTGAGTACTTGATATTTCAGACTTTCGGTGACGGCCCCGCCGACATGGAAATTGCGGAATCGGAGCGAGATAGAGTCATGCACGTGACCTTGTCGATTGGGGATGCCGTCCTCATGGGGAGCGATACTGCCGCCGCCTTCAGCCCTCCGCCTACTCCCGGCAACAACTTTTCGCTTTCCTATACGCCGTCAAGCAAAGAGGAGACTGATGAGCTATTCGCCAAGCTGTCCGCAGGCGGCAAGGTGACCATGCCGCTGCAGGAGACATTCTGGGGCGCCTATTTTGGCTCATGCACGGACAAGTTCGGCATCAATTGGCAGCTCGATTTCGAGCTCCCGACGGAGTGACGCTGATAGCTCTTGTGCCCAGGGCCGGTGTGTCATTCGTCAGTCGGTGGCAGGCGCCCAGAACCAGAAGGACATTTGGCTTTGCGGCAGAGTGCAGCGCACCTACTGCGCTCGGACTCTTCATTAATTCAGCAGGATGGATCGCAATCCGAAAGAGTGATCAAGGCAAGTTCTAGAGTCCGATCGAAAAGACCTGCTCGAAATCAGATAAACTTGCCTCTTCGTCTACCGTCTTGGACCAACTAGAAAGGTATGAGACCCATGCGAAATCTCTTGAAAGTGCTCATAGTGCTAAGCATTGTCTTGGCGCCGGCCCTTGCCGGTTGCAGTAGCGGCGGCGAGTCTGATGAGCACTCAAGCGGCACAGAGTCTCGCGAAGGTGGAGAAGAAGCCGGCGTCCAACTTCAATTGGACGAAACCTACGATGAGGTACGGGCCGGCGCGAGGCTGCTCCTCTCCTATGACTCTGCCGCCAACGCCTTCACCGGTACGGTTACGAATACAACTGATGCCACGCTGCGGCAGGTACGCGTTGAGGTGCATCTTTCCAACGGGACGGAGCTAGGGCCGACTACGCCGGTAGACCTGGCTCCGGGTCAGTCGGTCGACATCAACCTCCCGGCCACTGAGAAAGCCTTCACGTCTTGGAGTGCCCACCCCGAAGTTGGCTGACGTTTCACGGACGTGTAGGCCTCTTGCCCTTGGTCTTTGGGCACCCAAAATTCGTCTCCTGGCGGTGTTCCGCTGCCCTGGAGGGCCTTTGCGTGACCACGACCGAGAGAGGGCTGTACGACCTCTTCTAGGGGAAGGGGTATTTTTCCACTCCAGCAAGATCCATGCAAGGATCTCTCAAAGTCGGCGGTGGTGCACAATCACCCGATTCCTCTGTATGCTGAAGGGGGAGGCGAAAACAATGTTGACGCAGAGCAGGTTGACCGCTCATAAAATTGAATCCTCGGGCGTGAGGAATTGCTTTCAGATTCGTCGCTGCGCAGCATAGATGTAATTCGCCGAGCCTGACCTGACTATGGAAATTCTATTTCCCTGCACCATTCATGACTAGCTCTAACGGTGATCCACGATGATAGAGAATGTACCCTTACTTAGCAGACGAGCACTGCTTGCCGGCGGGGCCGCCCTTGGGGTGGCTGCGTGCGGCGGCCCGGCTCGAGGTCTAGATCCTCTGGATTCTATCCACCAGGGCTTGGGGACCACACCGCTCCCGCGTCCTTGGAAGCCGCTCGTCGTGCGCGGTACCGCGGTGGAAGTAGCGGGGCATCGCTACCGGTTTGACGCCGGCCCGCTTCCCACCAGTCTGGAAGTGAATGGAGTCGAATTCCTCTTCGATGCAATCAAGTTAGACATCCGCATCCAAGAGGAACTGTTGGTCTGGCAGCGGGCCCGGGTGATATCGATAGATGCCGCCGAAGTGGAACTACTTGCGCGAGGCAACGCGGGTGATCTCATCGCCCAAACCCGCATCATCATAAGCTACGACGGCACCTGCCGGATTCGGGCCAGCCTCTTTCCCCAAGGCTTGATCACGATCGACTCAATCCTTCTTGACATACCAATTGTTCGGTCAGAGACTACCCACTACGTGCACCACGTCTTGGGTGCGGAAAATACCCTCCTTTCCCCGCAGGAACTCGCAGGTATACCACAGGACCTGTGGGGCGGTGGCTTTCTTCCGGAAAGTGGCTGGTCGGGAGATATTACGCCCTTCGTTTGGGTAGGAAACCCCAATCGAGGCATCACTTGGTTTTCGGACACTGTCATCGGCCCGCAACGGCCGGGACCGGCCGCCCAAGTGCAGGTGCGACCGGTGGAAGGCGCAATGCGCCTCCTCGTGGAACTGATTACAGACCCCCTGGACATGCCCAATACGGTGCACCTAGACTTTGGCATTCAGCCAACGCCGGCGCGACCAGACACAGATACGCCCATCGTATCAACCCCAACCGGCGTCAATTGGTCGGTGAATTCTCCAGCGTCTTCTGCTACCGCGTCACAGCGAAGGGCCTCGGTATCGAGTAGTGATCTCGATTCCCTGCGCAGCCGGGGGATCACGGCGCTGGTTCTGCCCCTAGACTGGTCGGACGTTTGGGGCTTTCCCCACTTGGCGCAGGCGGAGCAGAGGCGCGCGTTTCAGGACTTGGTTGACCGCACGCACGACGCCGGACTGAAGATTCTCCCCGCTGTTTCGGCGGCCTGGCTCTCGAACAGAGCCCCGGGCGCGGCAGAAATTTTGGAGGATGCAAGGCTACGGGGAGAACCGCTTACGGTGAGCACAACACGACCGGAGCAAGTCTACCCCCTCTTTCACTCTGCCGACTCTGCCGCCTACTTTGAGGGAGCCGTGCGCGCATTGGCCACCGATTTTCCCATAGACGGCGTGTTCGTAGACATCGGCGAACCGGCAGTGCGACCCGTTGACCTCAATGAGGGCGTGCCGGGCGCAGTCGGCGCATTTGACCTGCATGCGCGCCGCGATCTCTTGAGGCGACTCTACGCGCTCTTTCACGGCGGCCTGCGCGAAAACGACGAGGAGGGCATCGTGATTGCCCAGTCACCGGTGCCCTGGTCAATGATCAATTGCTTTGCGGACCTCACTGTGACTGGGTTCAATCTCTATCAGTCCATCGCTTCGCGTCGCCTCAGCGGCGAGGCATTGGCCGATCGCTGGCAGCCTGATCTTGTGCCATTTCTCTACGGCGACGTTCTCCACACGGTGCCGACGCTCTGGCAGGTGCCTGCGGCCGCGTCTCAGTTCCCGAGTATCATCGAAACCTATACACGGGCGGACCTATTGAACGATCGGGAACTCTTTGGGCTGGCAGCCGTGCACAACACATTGCTGTGGCGGGAAGACTACAACGCTACCGCCGAGACTGACGACCTCGAGCGTTTACGTGCATTGCGGGAGAGTTTGGGCTTTGGCAACGCATCATGGCATCCGTATTGGCGTCAGCAAGACGAGCTAGTCATTGAGCCGCCAAGTACGCTGTACGGCTTCTGGTACCGCGGTTCCGGTTCTATTCTGCTCCTCCTGCTGAACGGCGCTAATACTGAACAGGACATCTTGGTCGAAGTAGCCTCGGCGGTATCCGATAGCAATGCAACGCTCTCGGCGAAGGATGTTTGGGGCAACCTTCAGGTGCACACACGAGACCACCTTGCCATTACAACTTTGGCTCCCTCCCAGTTTGCCGTGTTGCACATTGACGTAAACTAAGGCTCGACGTAGGAAGTCTCGGCAATGAGGCAGAACCTCTGCAAGAAGCGGCCGAGAGGGCGCCACAGCAGGGGTTCGCCGGCAACCAAAGGGCGCGGCGGCTTAGCGCGCAAGCATCGGAGTTGGCACACTGGTTCAGTTTCGCCGGACTCCAGTCACTGCCCGGACTTGGCGAGGAAAGCCGCGCGTGTTTGGGTAGCCAAGGCGACAAAGTCTGACGCCGACAAGCTCGCCCCGCCCACAAGCCCGCCGTCCACTTCGGGCTGTACGCTGAAATCGGGCCACACATTGGGATTAATGCTACCGCCGTAGAGGATGCGGATTGCCTCTGCTGCAGCAGCGCCGTGCTCGCGCCGCACCACCTTGCGCACGAGGCCGATAGTGGCGTTTGCTTCTTCCGGCGCGGGGGTGCGCCCGGTGCCAATCGCCCAAACCGGCTCGTACGCCAAGATGGCGGTCGCGGCCTGCTGTGCCGACAAGCCTGCGAGAGCTCGTGTTGTCTGCCGGTCGAGCACCTCCAGAGTCTGGCCCGCGCGGTTTTCAGCGTCAGTCTCGCCGATACACACGATAGGCGTGAGCCCGTGCAGGATTGCCGCGACCAGCTTGCGATTCACCATTTCGTCGGTTTCGCCAAAGTGGCCGCGTCGCTCTGAATGGCCGACAATCACGTGAGAACACATGGACGTGAGCATTTGCGGGGAAACTTCCCCCGTATATGCGCCTTCGGTCTCCCAATGCATGTTCTGCGCGCCCACGGCGATTGCGGTGCCCTGTACTACATCTCGGACCGCAGCAAGGGCAGTAAGCGGAGGGCAAATGATTATGTCAATATCGGGCAGCGCATTCAACCCCTCCTTCATGCCGTCAGCGAGCGCAACCGCTTGCGCGAGATTCTTGTTCATCTTCCAGTTTCCCGCAATGACATGCTTCCGCATTTGCTAATCCGTCCTTCACCCAGATTGGCCTAGCCAGGCGCAACGTAACGACTTTCCACGATAACTCAATGAGACTATTCATGGTATAGTATGACCGTATTCGGCCGAAGCGTACTTTATTGTACGTGAAGTGCACACACTTCGCTGTAAGCAACCCTCTATTCTGGACTTCAGCCCGTTTTATCAAGCGATTCGCTGGGTTATGTCCCAAGAGTTGCAACCTGAAGGCGCCATCTGTCTGCAAGCGATGCCAAAGCACAGAATCTATCTCGACTACGCTGCCACCACCCCGGTTGACCCGCGCGTAGTGGCAGCAATGCTTCCTTATCTTGGCGACAACTTTGGCAACCCTTCCAGCCTGCACGCCACCGGTCGGCGGGCCCGTCGCGCAATTGAGGATGCCCGCGAACAGATCGCCCAGACCGTTGGGTGTGAACCAACGGAGATTCTCTTCACCAGCGGCGGCACAGAGAGTGACAACAGTGCCGTCATGGGCATCGCCCGTGCCACTCGCGCTGCCGGCCGCGGCAACCACGTGGTCACCAGCCAGATCGAGCACCACGCCGTGCTCCACGCGTGTGAGAAACTCGAAGAAGAGGGTTTTCGTGTCACGTACCTACCGGTAACTGAGCAGGGATTGATAGATCCTGCCGCTGTGGCAGCCGCCTTGCGCGACGATACGGTGCTCGTCTCGATCATGGCCGTGAACAACGAAATCGGCGCCATCCAGCCAATTGAAGAGATCGCTACAGTCTGCCGGGGGCAGCGCATTCCGCTGCACACGGATGCAGTCCAAGCATGCGGCAGTCTACCTGTGCGCTTCAGTGACTGGGGCGTAGCCGCGCTCTCGCTCGCGGCACATAAGATCTACGGGCCGAAGGGCGTCGGTGTGCTGATTCTGCGCCATGGCTTGTCAATCCAACCCTTGCTGACTGGTGGCGGTCAGGAGCGGGAGCAGCGTCCCGGCACCGAAAATGTTGCCGCCATCGTGGGCATGGCACTCGCGTTGCGCCTCGCGGATGAAGAGCGCAGCGAACGCGTCACGCACATGCACGCCCTGAGGCAGCACTTTGAGAGCGGCGTTGCGAGTCGCATCCGCTGGGCCCGCCGCAATGGACACCCGACCAAGCGCGTCGCTGGCATATCCAGCTTCTCGTTTCCGGGCACGTCAAATGAAATGCTCCTCTTGCGTTTGGATCTCGCGGGAGTGGACGTTTCCAACGGGGCGGCATGCACCTCCGGCACGGTCGAACCGTCCCACGTGCTGCGCGCTATGGGTTTGTCTGAGGAACTCACGACGAGCGCGCTCCGCTTCAGCTTTGGCAAAGATACGACCGCTGCGGAAATCGACGAGGCGCTTGCAATCTTGGACCGCACCGCTCACACTTTGCGGTCGGACAAAACCCCACTAATTCCAAGCGAGAGCCACTCCTGAATGTCGGCCCAAGAGACCACGTTGTATGGTAGCTAACGGCCCACGCTCGTACTGCGCTTTTCACTTCAACTGCACGCAATATGAACTTCCTTGAATTTGAGCTCTTTTCCCATACGCTGGCCGACTACCTCGCTCTCGTGCCGCCCGTGGTCGTGCTGGGTTTTCTGCTGGCAAGTCTGGAATCTGCCGCCTTCCACGTGCTGTTTGGTCGGGGCGACCGCTCAACGCTGTGGTATCTGGGCGTAGGACTAGTGGGATTCTGGATCGGACACTTTGTTGCCGAGTACATTGGCGCCGTCTTTCCACCACTTGGGCTTCTCCATGCCGCAGAAGCCTCTATGGCGTGCATTACGCTGATTTACATTGCGGATTACGTACGCAGTTGATACAATTCTAATATACAAATGTCGCGACAGAGCATCTAACTTTAACGTTGGTGCAGGAAGGCACAGAATGCCCAAGAACACGGGAAGTTTTCTATTCGGACTGATTTTTGGAGCGCTTTGCGGTTTGACGATGGCGTTGCTCCTGACACCCCAAAGCGGGGAGGAGACTCGCAATCTTCTCGGCAAGAAGACGGGGGACCTCCGCAAAGGCGCTGAAGACGCTGTTGGGCGCGCGCGTGAGAGCACATCGGGTTTGGTGGAGCGCGGTCGCAGCATGGCGGAGGAAGCGCAGACGCGTCTCCACAGCATGCATGGAGCCGAGGCCGAAACAGCCGAAGAGCAGCCGGAAAAAGCGGAGAGCCTCGTCTAGAAACTGTAGTTCTCAAGTTGGTATGCGGCCCGCAGAATAGAGATTTGCGCAGTTTTCCAGCGGCACGCCATCAGATTACCCATGGATTTCACCGGTAAGTCGCGATAAACCCAACATACGCGGCCAATTCTCGCTGCGAGCTCCGGCGCTATCTTAGGGGTGCGGCCCATAGTAGAAGTCCTCTTCTGGATTAGGGAGCGACGCAGTGTCAGGTTTAGATGGGGAGAAGTCGTATCCCTAGACAGAGAACCGCAACTTTGCCTTCCCATGCTCACGTGGGAAGGCATTCAATTTAACCTGGGCCTGGGCCAAACTTGCGCTCGTGCAGAATGCCCGCGCAAGTGGGCCATTGCAGCAATGATTACGTTACTTCGATAACGAATGGTAAGCTAGAGGTACTATGCGTACAGTCGAATGGTCGCCTCAAGGCATCCGCCTTATCGATCAGCGGCAATTGCCACAGAAAGTGAAGATAACCGTTTGTCGTACTGTGGCAGACGTGGCTATGGCGATCCGCACGATGCAGGTCCGCGGCGCGCCCGCCATCGGCGCCTGCGCCGCCTACGGCATGGCGCTTGGCGCACAGCTTAGCGCAGAGACTTCCTCGACGGCGCTCTTGGCTGATCTGGAAGACCATGCAAAGGTGTTGGCCTCGACCCGTCCCACGGCAGTAAACCTGACGTGGGCGCTGACGCGCGTCAAAAAGGCAGTGCAAGCAGCAGCGGTACTGGGCGCAGACGCCATCCGCAACGCCGCTCTTGCCGAAGCGGAGGCGATCGCGGAGGCCGACGTGCGCGCAAATCGATCAATCGGCGCCCATGGCGCGCCGCTCATTGCCGACGGTGATTCAATTCTCACGCATTGCAACGCGGGCGGTCTGGCTTGCGTTGAATTTGGGACGGCACTGGGCGTGATACGCGCTGCACACAGGGAAGAGAAGACGATTCACGTGCTGGTAGATGAGACCCGGCCCTTTCTCCAAGGCGCTCGGCTAACCGCCTGGGAACTCTCCCAGCTTGGCATTCCGCATACTCTGATTACGGATAACATGGCAGGGCATTTCATGCAGCGCGGGAACGTCCAGAAGGTCATTGTCGGCGCGGACCGCATCGCGGCAAACGGGGACGTGGCGAACAAGATTGGCACGTACTCGCTCGCGGTCCTGGCGCGGCACCACGGCATTCCCTTCTACGTGGCCGCTCCCACCTCAACCATCGATCTCAACATTGAAACTGGCAGAGACATTCCCATCGAAGAGCGCAGTGCCGACGAAGTCCGGCGAATTGGCGGAACCATGATAGCGCCGGCTGACACGCCGGCCGCGCACCCTGCCTTCGACGTCACGCCCCAGCGGCTGGTGACAGCAATTGTCACGGAGACGGGAGTGTTGGCAGCGCCGTACGGTCCCGCTCTGAGAAAAGCCGTCGCTTCCGCCCAGCAAATGCAATCCACCAAGAGAGAGCAACCGCCGGGACTTTCGGCCACACGACGAGAGAGGGTCGAAGTCTGATGGGGATGCCAGCAGCCGCGCGCGTCGGCATAATCGGGGGCACTGGATTCGCGGACGTCGAGGGGCTGCAAGACCGCCGGGACGTGCACATTGCAACGCCCTTTGGGCCGCCAAGCGATGCCTTTACCCTGGGTACTTTGCACGGCATCTCTCTTGCCTTTCTGCCCAGGCACGGCCGGGGCCATCGCATCCAGCCCAGCGACCTCAATGCCCGCGCCAATATCTTCGGATTCAAGCGCCTCGGGGTCGAGTTCCTCATTTCAATCTCCGCATGCGGCTCGTTGCGCGAAGAACTCGCGCCCCAGCACATTTTGGTGCCGGACCAACTCTTTGATCATACGAAGCGGCGCGTGAGCACGTTTTTTGGCAACGGCATTGTTGCCCACGTCGGTTTCGCCCAACCATTCTGCCCGTCACTGAGCGGGATTCTCTATGAGACCGGTCGGAGTGTTGGCGTAGCGATGCACGACGGCGGTACGTACATCTGCATGGAGGGCCCACAGTTTTCCACCAGAGCTGAATCTGAGGTATACCGCGGTTGGGGCATGGATGTGATTGGCATGACGGCGGTGCCGGAAGCCAAACTGGCCCGGGAAGCTGAAATATGCTACGCCACCTTGGCCTGTGTCACGGACTACGACGTCTGGCACGACACTGCAGGAGAAGTGACGGTAGAAATGGTAATTGAGAACCTCTTGCAGAACGTCGATCACGCCAAGGACATCGTCCGGCGCGCCATAGCCGCGCTGCCTAGCGAACGGGATGGCTGCCCCTGCCCTGACGCGCTCGCCAACGCCATCATCACCGCCCCGGAGACTATTCCGCCCGAGCAGCGCGCTGCGCTGGATCTATTAGTTGGAAAATACATCTAGGCGAGGAGAAAGAGACGAATGCACAGTTGCGCAAGTACGAGGGTCTCAGCGCGTTCACGGCGTTCCGCCTCGGCAATTTGGGAGTGCATACCGGCGCTATGAGCATGCTGATTGTAGGCACCGTTGCCACCGACGACATTGCGACGCCTTTTGCTTCAGTTGAGGGCGTGCTTGGCGGTTCCGCCGTGTACGCTGCCACCGCTGGGAGCCTGTACTCACCAGTGCAGATCGTCGGTGTGATCGGCGCCGACTTTCCCACGGCATACATGGAGTTTCTCAAGAAACGTCAGTTCGACCTGGAAGGTCTCGAAGTGCAGGCAGGCAAGACGTTCCATTGGGCCGGCAAGTATCACTACGACATGATGACGCGAGACACACTGGCTACAGAACTCAATGTGCTCGCGACGTTCAATCCCACGTTGCCATCGAGCTACCACAACACGCCGTTTGTCTTCCTTGCCAACGTTGACCCCAAGATTCAGTTGAGTGCGCTCGACCAGGTCGCGGAGCCGTCTCTGACGATCCTGGATACGATGAATTACTGGATTGAGACGCAGCGTGACGATTTGACTGCGGTCATGCGCCGCGCCGACCTGGTCATGATCAATGACGAGGAATTGCGTCAATACACGGAAGAGCACAGCCTGCTGCGGGCCGCCCGCGCTGTCTTGGCGCTGGGACCGCGCGCGCTCATCGTCAAGAAAGGCGAGCACGGCGCAGCCCTGGTAACGAGCGGCGGCTACTATTACGCGCCCGGATACCCTTTGGAAGACGTGGT
Organism: Chloroflexota bacterium; assembly: GCA_965207135.1. GTDB lineage: Bacteria > Chloroflexota > UBA11872 > VXOZ01 > VXOZ01 > VXOZ01. Next base: position 2,165,876 of record OZ242272.1, read on the forward strand.
AGATCCAACCGGCGCCGGCGATTCCTTTGCCGGCGGCTTTCTGGGCTACATTGCAACGCAGGAGCAAGTAACGGAGCGGGAACTCCACCGCGCGCTCATTCACGGCAGCGTTGTAGCCTCATTTACCGTGGAGGACTTTAGTGTTGATCGCTTGAAGGACGTGACGCGGGAGGACATCCAGCGTCGCTACCGCGAATTCGCTACGTTCACTCATTTCGAACGCCTCGACTAAGAGCAATTGCCAAAGGAGAATGTGCATGGCAACAGCAACAGTCCACAGTGATGTAAAAGACAAAGGCCTCGCCGCCAACGGGAAAATGCGCATCGAATGGGCCGACCGAATGATGCCGGTGCTTAAGTTGATCCGGGAGCGCGTTGCAGCAGAGCAGCCGTTCACGGGCGTACGCATTGCGGCTTGCCTGCATGTGACCAGTGAGACCGCAAATCTCATGCGAACCCTCAAAGACGGGGGCGCCGACGTTGTGCTCTGCGCCTCTAACCCGCTCTCCACGCAAGATGACGTCGCCGCGTCGCTCGTAGAGGACTACGGCATTCCGGTCTACGCTATCAATGGTGAAGACGATGACACCTACTATCGGCACATCTTTAAGGCCTTGGATCACAAGCCGCATGTTTCCATGGATGACGGGTGCGACCTGGTTTCGGCGATGCACAAAGAGCGGCCGGAACTCATCGACAACATGTTGGGCGGCACCGAAGAGACAACAACAGGCGTAATCCGTCTGCGCAGTATGGAAGAAAATGATGTGCTGCGCTGTCCCATCATCGCCGTCAACGAGGCCAACACGAAGCACCTCTTCGACAACCGCTACGGCACGGGCCAGAGCAGCCTGGACGGTATCCTGCGTCTGACGAACATTCTGCTTGCCGGGCACACCGTGGTGGTGTGCGGATACGGATGGTGCGGACGTGGTATTGCGGCGCGCGCGGAGGGCGCGGGCGCCAAGGTTATCGTGACTGAAGTCAATCCTCTCTTCGCCCTTGAAGCTGCCATGGATGGACACCAAGTTATGCCCCTTATCGAGGCCGCGGCAGTCGGAGACCTATTCATTACGGTGACCGGCAATGCGCACGTAGTCGATGCCGAGCACTTTGCCGCCATGAAGGACGGCGCGATCGTGGCCAATGCCGGCCACTTCAACGTGGAAATCAATATTCCGGCGCTTCGCGAGCTAGCCACCGCAACGACCATGGCACGCGAGCAAGTGGAAGAGTTCACGCTGGCGAACGGAAACCGGATCTCCTTGCTCAGCGATGGGCGCTTGGTTAATCTGTCCGGTGCCGAGGGTCATCCCGCCAGTGTGATGGATATGAGTTTCGCCAATCAGGCGCTGAGCACTGAATACCTTGTGGCAAATCATGCGAAACTTGAGAATCGTGTCTATACTGTACCTGCGGAGCTTGATGCCAGCGTGGCGCGCCTCAAGCTCGATTCCATGGGCCTTGCCATTGACACTCTGACACCAGAACAAGAAAAGTACCTTTCTTCATGGGAAGAAGGCACCTAGTTAATCGCATTTCGACATTGGCGCCGCATCGCGACGCAGGTAACAGGATTACAAGGAGGAGAAGGAGTCAAATATGAGCTTGGGAATTGCCTCATCCGCCAAAGTGTTGTTCACGTCTGAGTCAGTGACAGAAGGACATCCTGACAAGATGTGCGATGCCGTATCGGATGCGGTTCTGGACGCATTCATCGATCAAGACCCTGAAGCGCGAGTCGCCTGTGAAACGGCAACCACCACAGGGCTAATTATGGTGCTGGGAGAAATCACGGCACGCGCCAATGTTGACATTGCCAAGGTGGCCCGCAACGTTGCCAGAGAGATCGGCTACACGTCGAGCGACGCCGGCTTTGACAGTGAAACGTGCGCCGTGGCCGTTTCTGTCAAAGAGCAGTCTTCCGACATCGCCCTAGGCGTCAACCGCGCTCTCGAGTCGCGAGAAGGCAATGGTGACCATCTCCTTGCGACCGGCGCCGGTGACCAGGGCATGATGATTGGGTATGCCTGCAATGAAACTGCGGAGCTTATGCCGGCGCCCATCATGTTCGCACATCAGCTCGTGCAAAAACTCGCTGCCTTGCGCCATGCGAATGACCTTACGTACCTGCGCCCAGACGGCAAGTCGCAAGTTACTGTTGAATACAACGATGGCAAGCCGGTGCGCGTAGACACCGTGGTGCTCTCAACGCAGCACCACCCGGACGTAGACCAAGACACCATTCGTCAAGACCTTATCGAACAATGCGCGCGGGCCGTTATCCCTGCAAAGTGGTTGGATGACAACACGCGTTTTCTCGTCAATCCCACCGGCAGGTTTGTCACTGGTGGACCCATGGGCGATGCCGGCCTGACGGGACGCAAGATCATCGTGGATACGTACGGCGGCATGGCCCGCCACGGCGGCGGCGCGTTCTCCGGCAAGGACCCGACGAAGGTGGACCGCTCTGCCGCGTACGCGACGCGTTACGTCGCAAAGAACATAGTTGCAGCCGGCCTGGCCGAGCGGTGTGAAATTCAGATTGCCTATGCCATCGGCACGGCAAATCCCGTCTCCATCATGGTGGATACGTTTGGGACGGGACAAGTCTCGGAAGATGAACTCGTTTCGCTAATCCACGACCACTTCGACCTGCGGCCCGCGGCCATCATCCGTGATCTCGACCTGCGACGTCCCATCTATCGCAAGACCGCTGCCTACGGTCACTTTGGGCGCACCGACATCGATGCCCCTTGGGAAGCAACCGACAAAGCGGAAATGCTGCGCAGTGCTATCGGACGACTATCGGGCGCAACTACATGACGTGCCTGGCCGTCACGTCACTCCCAATTGCAGTAGGTTCTTGAGTAGTCGAGCAACATCAGTGCGTCCATAACACCTGGAATATGCAGTGACTAATACGGTACCGAGTGCAGCAAAGTCGCGGGTCAAGAGAATTCTTCGTGCTGCCATCGGCATCGTCATCACGGTGGTAACCTTATATGTCGTTTACCGCGACACTGACCCCCAGGAGATGCTCAATGCTCTTGGGGGTTTCAATCTCTTCATGCTGGTGCCGTTCACATTTCTCTACGCGGTGCAGCTTTGGGCCAAGACCGAGCGGTGGGCGCAACTCCTCGAACGAGGGAGAGTGAAGCTCCGCGTCGTTTTTTCCACCATGATGGTAGGTTACACGATCAACACGCTGCTGCCGGCTCGTCTTGGCGAAGTCGCGCGCGTGTATCTGCTGCATAGGCGCGCCGGCATTCCCGTCGGGCGCACGCTCTCGACCATTATCGTGGAACGGCTGCTGGACGTTGCTTTAGTCGTTCTGATCCTTGGAATCGCGCTCCTCTCGGTTGACCTGCCGGACTGGGTGCGCTCCCTGGTGCTTTCAGGAACCATTCTTCTCGTCTTTGGGACCGCAGTGCTGGTTGTTGTTGCATACTTGCCTCGAAAGTTGTTCAGCAAGATCAGGGATGTGGTACCTGCGCTGGAGCGATTGCCGTTCAAGGGAACCATCGAAGCGGGATTCACGCTCTTCGTAGAAGTGATTAGGACGCCGCGCGGCCTCTGGGCACTTGGCTGGTCAATTCCGGCGTGGCTGACTTTGGTAGTTGGCACACACCTGGTACTGCTTGGTTTCGGCCTCGACGTGCCGATCTGGGCGAGCATGGTGGTTGTCGGCGCAACCGCGCTTGGGATGATCGTGCCCTCGTCTCCCGGGTACGTTGGCGTCTATCACTGGCTGGCCGCCAACTCGCTGGCGCTCTTTGGCGTAGCCGAAACTCCGGCGGAGACCGCTGCCCTTGTACTCCACATTCTAGGTTTCGGCCCCGTCACGCTCCTCGGGCTCTACTACGTGTGGGCGGACGGACTTGGATCCATTGGCGGCTTGGCCGAGGAGAGCAAGCAACTCAGCAGCTAGCGCTCGGCAATGCGCTGCGGTTGCCTTCAGTGCGACAGTCTCTGGCTCTCGCGAGTTTGGTACCGAACGTGGAGAATCCGCTGCAATGTGGTAAGCATCGTCAAGACCGCCAACAGCCAGATAACGGCCTTCAGCACAATGATCATAGAAACGGGAAACAACAGCGCAACGCCCAGCGCAATCACACGCTCAGGTCGTTGAAACCAACCCACAGAGCAGGATAGGCCTAGTCCCTCTGCCCGGGCGCGCGTGTAGCTCACCATTTGTGCCCCCATAAGCATGATCGCCGTGCCGATTACGGTGATGTCGTCCTGCTGACTGAGGAAGTACCCGATAAGGCCCAACCCAACTGCCCCTTCCGACAGCCTATCGAGAGTCGAGTCAAAGAACGCGCCAAAGGTAGTGCCTCGGTGGCTGACACGCGCCAATGCGCCGTCCAGCATGTCGAACGCGCTGGCTAAGAGCATGAGAATCGCGGCCCACGGCCACGCCCCCTGCCACACAGCCGCTGCTGCCACAAGACTAAGCATGAAGCCGATAGTCGTGACCGTGTTTGGCTGAACTCCAAGACGGGCAAGTGGGCGAACCAAGGCTTCCATCGCTGTCTGAGCCCATGCGCGCACTCCGGGGTGAATCATGATGTGGCCGTCTCCATATAGGTGTACTTTTGTCGAACGAGCCAAGCAAATGCAGACACTACCTCGCCCTCTCTTTCCTGCGCCGTCGTATGTTCGCCCAGTCGTAGCGGCGGCTGCGCGGCGCAGCGCGGGCAATACTATCCTCATAAAACGCTAGTATCTGAGCCGCAACCTTCTCCCATGAGTAGTCCTGTGCCACTTGCGCTCCCCGTGCGCCTGCTTCCTCGCGCAGTGTGGAGCTTTCGAGAAAGTGCGTCAACGCTCCCGCCAATGCCCCATCATCTTCCGGCGGCACGAGGACGCCGGCGCCTGTGCCTGCCAAGACCCCGCGATAGCCTTCAATACTAGATGCCACAACCGGCTTGCCGGCCGCCATGGCCTCAAGCAGAACTATGCCCTGGCTCTCACCGCCCGTGGACGGCGCGCAAAAGATGTGGCATGACTTGTAATAACGCACTTTATCTTCTCTACTCACGAAGCCGACAAAATGCACGTCGGAAAGTTGCAGTTGCGCCACTTTCTTCTCGTACTCAGTGCGCTGGGCCTCCGAAAAGGCGCCCACGACGATCAGGCGGACTCTGTGGTCGCCGCGCGCTTGCACCACACGCAGCGCATCCAGCAAGTATGTCAGTCCCTTGCGCTTCTCAAGCCTGCCCACAAACAGCACGTTGAGCATGCCATCGTCTAGATGGGGAAAGGGCGGCAACCCGCTTTGAAAGAGCTGTATATCGATTCCATTGGGTATGATGTTGTACTGCGACGGAAAGTAGCGCTCAATCAACTCACGGGCTGCCTCCGAGACGGCAATTTGGCCCTGCAAGCGGTTGAAATATCGCTTCAATAAAGGCTTGCCGTAGAGATACGCAAAGTGCGAGCGTCGATAGGTGTGAAATGTACCGACATTGACTGTGCGTGAGTGGCGCAACACTGTAATGGGCAGCGCCGGCGCGAGCGGCTCGTGCAAATGGACCACATCGAACCGTTCGTTACCGAGAATCTCCTTTACCTGTCGCGAGAGCGTGAGGGAGAGCGAAATGCGGGCGACGGAAGCATTCGTTGGAACGCCAACGATAGTTTTCCCCACCCGATAGAGATTATCGTAGGGCAACTCTTCTTCCGATTGAGACGAAGGAGCAAGAATTCGCACCTCGTGCCCCATGCCGCGAAACTGGGCATTGAGATGGCTGATATGCTCAGTCACACCGCCAGGATATGCATAGTCGTAGGGCGAAACGAGGGCAATCTTCACTCTTCGACTCACTTCCCGGGGACAAGCGCCTGTCCCAGCCAATCCGCATAGCGCCGCATCTTGCGCCGAAAATAGAGCATAGATTCATCAAGGTCAAAGTAGCCGCCACGCGCCAGCGTTGTTCTATTCATGATGGCGCGGTGTACATCCTCGGCCGTTCTTCCTGGGAAGAGCGTGTGCGATTTGCCAATCCCCTCAAGGATGTGCGAATCACTTCCTCCAACCTGCGCGACTCCCAACCTTTGCTGGATCGCCAAAGCCCTCCCGTAGCTCATCTTGCCGGCAGGGCTCGCGTTCATGACCTCAATCGCGTCAAAGTAGTACCCTTTGCGCTCCAGGCGCTTGAACGTATAGGGCATAAAGCTCAGAGTCAACCAAGACGTAGGATGGGGAACTATCACGAGTCCTCCCTGCTCACGAATACCGTCTATCGTCCATTCCGCGCTGCGGAGCACCTTGAACGCCTCTTCCACCCACAGACCGACAAGGTGGCCGTCGAAGGTCGAAACCTCGATGCCCGGGATTACCTCCAAACCGGGAAATTGATCGGCAAGCGCCGCAGCTTCCAACGCACCGTCGATTTCGTCATGATCCGTGACAGCCAGGACCGCAATATCGGTCTCTTGGCTAACATATTCCAGCATTTGATAGGGCGAGAAGGTGCCGTCACTCGCATTCGTATGAATGTGCAAGTCGGCCTTGCTCATCGCTGTTGGGGTCTGCGAATCTTCCATATAGGGTCGCATGCGTCTACCCCTTTTTCTCAGGCGCTCCCCATGCCGGAAGCCCCGGTGTGAATGCGCTGGGGCCACATGGGACGGAACATGTACCACTGCTCAGGACATGAGCGGATGATGTCCTCCAACATTGCCGCGAGCTGCTGCATGATGTCCTGGATGTCCCTCTTCTCATCGTCACTACGCTCGGTATACAACGGCGGGTAAACGGTGACCGCCAGCCCGTTGTCTTCACTGCGCCGGCACTGGCACATCACAAGCGGCGCGCCGGTCCGCAAAGAGAGCGCGGCAGGACCGGCAGGCAGATATGCCCGCTCGCCAAAGAATTCTACGGGTACGCCTCGCGCGTCCATCGGTCGATCGAACAGCAGGCCCACGACACGATTGGACTGCAACTGGCGCAACATAGCGCGCAACCCTCTCTCCACAGGGACAGTATCGAAACCCAAGCGATCACGCACTCTGCGCACGATCCAATCCACTGTACTGCTGTTGAGTTGGTCTACCGGAATTAGCACGGGAAATCGTTGCGCAAGCATAGCCCCGCCCAAATCCCAGAGTCCAAAGTGACCGGAAACAAAGATGACACCCTTCCCCGTTTGCAGCGCCTCAGCAATGTGCTCTTCGCCCTGAATCTCCCGCACTCGCTTCTGCAACCGCTCCGGAGTCATGCGCATCCAACTCAAGAAGTCTGCCATGTACCAGCCGTAATTCTCCATGGACTTCTTGGCGAGCTGTTGTGTTTCGGGATGCTGCTCCGGCTTCCCCAAGACTTGGGACATGTTAGCAAAGACGTTTTCGCGGCCCGTCCGCCAAACGGCGAACACAAACCGTGCTAAGAGGCTCGCGGCGCGATACTTGACAGACTGCGGTAACGCGCCATCAAGTGCGGCGCCCGCTACCAACAAGAACCGTCCTGTGAGCCCGCCGAATGTCATGACCTTCGCACTAACCTGGATTAGTCCGCGCCCTGCAGAATGTGGCCGGCGTCGTCACCGGAACCGGCGATGAACTCTTCGAGCATCGTCCGCGCCCGTTCATCGGTAATCTGTCTTGGCGGCGACTTCATCAAGTACGCCGAAGGCGCAACCAAGGTGCCACTTAGGTTCCGGTCCAAGCCGATTTTCGCGAGCCGCACGGCATCGATTACAACCCCCGCCGAATTTGGCGAATCCCACACTTCGAGCTTGATCTCGGCGCGCAGTGGAACATCGCCGAATGATCGACCGTTCATGAAGATGTAGGCCCACTTGCGGTCCTGCAAGAACGGCACGTGATCGCTGGGCCCGATGTAGACGTTATCTGCGCCGGGATCGTAGTCCAACAGCGAGGTAACTGCGTTTGTCTTGGATTCCTTCTTTGAGCTCAAACGGGAACGCTCCAACATATTGAGGAAGTCCGTATTGCCGCCCACATTGAGTTGGCTGGTTTCCTCCAGGCGCACGCCTCGATCTTGGAAGAGCCGTGCCAGCGTGCGATGGACAATCGTCGCCCCCACCTGCGACTTGATGTCGTCGCCGACTATCGGCACCCCTGCTTCATGGAAGCGCCGCTGCCAGTACGGTTCCCGACCGATAAAGACCGGAATACAGTTTACAAAGGCGCAGCCGGCCCGCAATACCTGCTCCACATACCACTTTGTCGCCTCTTCACTGCCAACCGGCAAGTAGCTTACTACCACGTCCGTGCCGGTCTCTTTCAAGATATCTACGATGTTGTCAGTGGCCCCCGGCGCCTTGTGAATGACCTCACTGAGGTACTGGCCGATACCGTCATGGGTCATGCCACGCTGTACCACAACGCCGAGCGGCTCGACGTCTGCGAACTTGATCGTGTTATTTGGCGCTTCCCAGATGGCCTCACCCAGGTCCTTGCCGACTTTGTTCTCATCAACATCGAAAGCGGCGGAAAACTCGATATCGCTCACGTGGTACTCACCGAGCCGCACGTGCATGAGACCGGGAACGAATTCCGTATCCGCGGCTTCTCTGTAATACTGCACTCCTTGAATCAAGGATGACGCACAGTTTCCCACGCCGACAATTGCCACTCGTACCTTGCTACTCACCGGATTGACTCTCCCTAACGCTCATTCTGGACTCTCTGTCTTCCTCACTTGGTGTGCCGCCTTTGCAGCGCAAGGCGTGCCCTGTATTTGATGCGCTCGCCGTTCTCAAGGCTAACCCGCCGCTTGTTTCGCCAACGACGCTTCCGTATCCTCATTGGCTGCCAGCAGTTCATCCAGCCCTTGCCTCACCTGTTGAAAACCGGCTGGATTTATCGCATAGCGAACAAGCCGCCCATCTCTCGTCGCATCTACTAACTCCGCGCGTCGGAGGATGCTCAAGTGCCATGAGAGCAGCGGCTGGCTGATCGGCACTTTCACCCGCAACTCGGTCACCGTCATAGACTCTTCAGCCACTAAGACCTGAAGGATTTCCAGACGGGAACGACTGGCAAGTGCGCGTAGCTGTCTACTGAATTCGCGTATCGCTTGCCCCTGCGAAGACATCTTCTCTCCTAGCCGGAACTTACCTACCCAATTCCTTGTATATATATCAATTATAGTTGAAGTGATTTTTCTTTATATTATCCTCTATTTGCGATTGGGTCAAGAGAACAGTTGCATGTGCCGTTGACCATGTGTCGCTCGCGTTGGTAAACTGAAATCGCCCACTTGATGCGGTAGTTCAATCAGTCGCTTTCCCAAATTAAGCGAGGGAAAACTAATGCAGAAAGCGATCTATCTGGACTATGCGGCTACCACCCCTGTCGACCCAAGAGTTATAGATGCAATGATTGGATTCCTCGGGACAGACGGGGTATTTGGCAACCCATCCTCCCGCTCACATCACTTTGGCTGGGAAGCCGAAAAAGCTGTAGAAAACGCCCGTCAAGACTTGGCGGAGCTCATAAGTGCTGAACCGGATGAGATAATCTGGACCTCAGGAGCCACGGAATCCGATAACTTGGCCATCAAGGGTGTTGCACATGCTTACGCCGATAGAGGCCAGCACATTGTAACTTCAGCTATAGAGCACAAGGCGGTATTGGATTCTTGCCGCTACTTGGAAGACCATGGGTTTGCTGTAACATATGTTCGACCAAACTCTGACGGAATTGTTGAGCCTGAACAGGTAGAAGCGGCTTTGCGGTCCGACACTGTTCTCGTGTCATTAATGCACGTCAACAATGAGATTGGAACCATAACTGATGTTGGTACTATCTCCGAGATCACACGAGAGCGAAGAATTGCTTTTCACGTTGATGCTGCTCAGAGCGCTGTACGCCTACCTCTAGATATGGGAAAAGTCCAAGCCGATTTCTTGTCCCTCAGCGGGCACAAAATGTATGGGCCCAAGGGCGTCGGCGCGTTGTATGTAAGACGGAATCCACGGACACAGCTTGAAGCTCAAATGCATGGTGGTGGACACGAACGCGGAGTGCGATCTGGTACACTTCCCACCCATCAAATTGCCGGGATGGGGGAAGCAGCACGCATTGCGTTGGAGGATCGTGAAAGTGATGGTGCTAGGAGCGAATCCCTTTCGCAACGCCTATTGAGCCGCTTGGAGCAAGTTGAGCAAGTTACAGTGAACGGAAATCGTACACATTGCGTACCGGGCATAGTGAATGTAAGTTTCGCTTTTGTAGAAAGTGAATCTCTGATAGTGATGCTCAAAGATGAAATAGCCGTATCCAGTGGATCGGCGTGTACTTCTGCCAGCATTGAACCTTCTCATGTTCTAATGGAGCTTGGCCTAGACGAAGATGCGGCACATAGCTCCCTCCGCATTAGTCTTGGTCGCTATACGACGTGTGAGGAAATTGACCATGCTGCAGAGCAGATTGCTAACGCAGTGCACGAATTACGTGAGATCTCTCCTTCTTGGGCTGATCATCATAGAGGGAGAATTGAATGAGTACTGAATACACGGAGAGCAGCGAATTAGGCACTCACAGTATCGCCCACCACCTTGCGTCTGTGCGTGAGGTAATGCTGGCAGAATACTGCAAGAACCATTCCGACCCGTGGATTGTCGCATTTTCCGGGGGCAAAGATTCTACGTTGCTTATGCAGTTGGTTTGGGAGACAATCGCCTCACTTGAGCCGGAAGATCGTCGGAGAAGGGTTTATGTCGTCGCTAACGATACTCTCGTCGAGTCTCCCCTCGTAATTGAGCACTTAAAGAAGAGCATCGATGTTATTCGTGATGCGGCAGAAGAAACGGGCCTACCCATTGCCACGCAAATAACTAAACCTTACGTAGACCAGACATTCTGGGTCAACGTGATCGGACGCGGTTATATTCCACCGACACGCAACTTTCGTTGGTGTACGGATAGGATGAAAATCCAACCCACAAATCGCCTGATAGAGGAGCTTGTAGCCCGACACAGGCGCGCTATCTTGCTTGTGGGAACACGTCGCAGCGAGTCGCAGACCCGCCGCCGCAATATGCTGAAGCATCGCGTGAGGGCCAATGAGATGAATCCGCACAGTTCGATCAAGGGATGTCGTATGTTTGCGCCTCTTGCGGACTTGCAGGATGACGACGTGTGGATGATCCTAATGCAAAGAAAGCCGCCTTGGGGCGGTTCGCATCGCAACCTGATAACGCTCTATCGCAACGCAGGCGGCGGAGAGTGCCCGCTGGTATTGACCAAAGAGGACGCGCCATCGTGCGGTACAACCTCGCCGCGCTTTGGCTGTTGGACATGCACGGTTGTAACGAAAGACCGTAGCATGCGCGGTACGATTGATTCCGGCCACCCCGAGCAGGAAAAATTGGAGGCATTGTTCAGTTTTCGCGAGTGGCTAATTGAACTGCGAGAGGACAACAATAACCGTCTACCGGTACGCCGTGATGGACGCACCAAGACTCGCGATGATGGGACTCGAATCTATGGACCGTTCCGGCTTGAGGTTCGTCAGAAGATATTAGTTCGATTACGGGAGATTGAAGCGCAAATTGGAGAGGAACTGATTTCCCAGTCTGAGATTGAATTCATCGAGGATACTTGGTGGCGTGATAGAACCAGAGAAGAAGGGCGTCTTGCCTTAATTGAACAACTCAACATGGAAACAGTGTGAATTCTCCGAGTTCTGCGTCAACAGTCGTCAAAGCCGAGTCTTCGGTGCTCTCCCTGCTCTTTCACAAGGGGCGGTTTCAAGTCCCCTGGCACCAGAGGTACTACGATTGGAAGAGAGAGCACGTAAGTGAATTGCTAATGGATCTTGAAGAAGCGTTTAGAGAACAGCGTGATTGTTACTTTCTTGGTGCCCTAATGTTGGTAGAAAGGTCCGATGGTCTTTGGGAGATCAACGACGGTCAGCAACGAATGGTTACTTACTCCCTTATCTGCGCCAAGTTAGCACGCACATTTGGTGACAATGGCGATCCGTTACGTGAAGCATTGGCACTTAGGGTTCTCTTTGATTTGAATGAGAACCATACCGAAAACCTCACTGCTGGGAATAGTCTTGTTCCGAGACTCACTCCCCCGCGAAATGACAAAACCCGATACTATCAGTTGATTCGCGGTAAAGATATCAGTCCAAATGGAAATCTCACGGACGCATGGGGTGAGATAAACACATATCTAGCGTCTATGGATACCGAGAAAGCCAAGGAATTCTTTGACTTCGTGCTTAGAAAACTAGAGGTCGCTTGTCTATACGTACCAAGAAAGCTCGACCCAAGCTCAGTTTTTGAAACGCTCAATGCCAGAGGTAAGCCACTGAGCCAACTTGACCTCATTCGCAATCACTTTTATTCATTCTTTAGTGGTCAGGATACAAACCCGCGCAGGGAAACAGTTCATGACAGTCTGGAAAGTGTACGAAGTCAACTCTCTGCAGACTCGAAATCGGCTGAATACTTTCGCTGCTTCCTTCAGTGCAAATACGGCTTCTTGAGGAAGGACCGTTTCTATCGTGAGATGAAAGCAAAGATTAAGGCTGACTGTGGCAGCAAGAGTGCGCAAAGTTTGAGCAACTATGTGTTTGACTTGGTAGAGACCCTTTCTCGAAAGGACAGAGTTGAGTTATTTCGCATAATTTCGGCGCCTAGCGAAAATGACTCTTTGATCGAGAACTTCAGCAAAGACTCCAGAAAGAATAGGTCTTCGAGCCAAAAGAAGAGAAAATCTCCTCGAGAGTTATTTGCATTGCTTTGTGATCTCAAGAGATACACAGTCACGCAGCCGATTGTATTCGCATTGTTACTGAAATACCTACTGGAGGCTGATGGAAGAAAAAAGCCCTCAATAGCGCGCCACATACACGAAAGATTGCATGTGCTGACCTCGTTTGTGATGCGCACAGCATTTGTGGCAAAAAAGTTCGAATCATCGCATTTTGAAAGTGCGTTTTCGGCCCTTGCGAAACAGATTATGGAAGGAGATTCTGTAGATTCCGTTCCTTTTACCTCAGTGCTTGAGGAAAGCGATGAGCAGAGCATCTTCGATGATACGGTGTTTATCGAGAGGATGAAGCAAACTGTCACGCGACAGCCCGCATATGCAAAACGCCTGTTACTCGGACTTGCGTACTATCAGCAGCCGGACAGTGTCGTGATCAACGAGCGGCGATACTCGGTGGAGCACATTCTTCCAAAGTCAGATTCCTATATTTCAGGCTGGCCAAACTTCGATCCTAGCGACCACGATGACTGTGTAGATAGGATAGGAAACCTTACTCTGCTGGCCAATTCGGAAAACAGCCCCAGGGCGAATGACAATCGCAACTTTTCTCGCAAGAAAGACATCTATAAGAGTAGTGCAATTCTGATGACACGGGAGATTTCCCAAGTTATCGACTGGTCTCCAGAGGAGATTGAAAGGCGGCAAGACCGATTGGCCAAGCTCGCCTCTGAAGTTTGGCGTTTGCCTACTGTACAATGAAGTTGCATAGGAGAACAGTTTCCCACTGGTCATATAGTGCTATTCAGCAGATTCCAATGGAAACTGTCGGGGTGTACGCTTTTTGGTGCCGAACGAATGGGAAGTGCATCTACGTTGGTAAAGCTAAGGAACGCCCAATTCGAGAGCGTCTTAGAGAACATTGGAACAGGTCTCACAATGAATCCTTGAGGCTTTGGCTTGAAGCTTTTAGCGAAATCTTGGACGTATGTTATATCTCAGTTGAAAGAGGCAAGATCGACGCGCTTGAGCGACGCCTGATAAGAATGTGGAATCCTGAAGCAAATGTGCAGTACAACACTCGTTGAGGGAGACTAGAGTATGGCGACATCTGTGGCAGCTATGAAGGCCCGACTGGGCGATACTGACTACTTTATCCTTTCAATGAAAGCCAAAGAGTTATCCGACAAGGTTGTAATTCCTCGAGAATCGGAAGAATGGAAGGCACTGTCCATAGAGGAGCGCTACCAACGGGAAATTGCCTACAGTCGGGTCAAGCAGCACATTGCCCCATATCTTGCTAACAACAAGTCCCGGTTTTTTGGAGCAATAATTGTCGCCGCGGAGAATTTCGAGGATACCTTCGAATTTCAGGCCCTGTCCGACGTGACCACGCGGGGATTAACGGGATGGCCCAAGGCAGAGACTAACAAAATTGGTCTTCTTACCTTTAGCGGTGGTGAGGTACTATATCCTCTTGACGGACAACATCGTGTAAAGGCGATCAAGTTCGCCATCAGCGGACGCGACGAACAGGACAAAGAGATCGATAAGATTGCATTTCCATGCTCAGAACTCGCGCAGGAGGACGTTACTGTAATCCTTGTACCGTTCGAAAGAAAGAAAGCACGTCAAATCTTCACGCATGTAAATCTCCATGCTAGAAAACCGACGACTGGGCAGAATATCGTTACAAATGACGATGACGTTGTAGCTATACTTGGGCGTGAAATTGCCAATGATCTTGTCGGTGCTCGGCTGGTCAAGTTTCAAAGCAATACCTTGACCGATAGAGACTACCATTTCACCACACTTTCAACCATTTACAACTGCAACGAAGCTATTATCACTGCTATAACGGGTCAAAAACTCAAGCCAGCAGACAAAGCCCAACTTCCAAAACCTGAGAAGACAAGAATGTATCGGAATGCAGTAAGGCAAGTTTGGGCGCAGTTGCTCGAAGGCATAGAGACTTTTCAAGATGCCCTCAACGACAAGGAAGTCACAGGTGACGAAAAGCGATGCGAACTTCGAATGGAAAGTCTACTTGGTAAACCTGTCGCACAGGAGTGTTTGGTGCGTACCTATTTGCGCCTAGTAGATCCATCGACCAATCTCTCAAAGCAGGAGGCCTGCGATAACCTTAACAAATTACCTTGGGCGATTAACGCAGAAAACTTGAAGGTGTGGGATCGCGTGCTTTGGATGGGCGGAACAGATGGAAAGATCGACACAAAAAACCGCAATTTAGCAACAGATTTGATCGCCTACCTTGCCGGGGAGAAACTCAGCGATGAAAGCAAAGCCGAGTTGCTGGAAAAGTACCGTGCGCAATTTCCAGATACCGAGAGAGAAGGCAAGGAACTACCCCCAAGGTATGTAAACTGACCTGGGTCTCAAAACCGCTCTCGCCACTTTTCCCATGTTTTCTAGCTCTCGTTTTCGTACCTAGGTTTCAGCTAGCATAGAATCAACATGCAAGTGGCAATTGCGCACGATTACTTTTACGCCCTGGGGGGCGCCGAGCAGACCGTGGCCGTAATGCACGGCCTCTGGCCGGAAGCGCCGGTATTCTCTTCATTCGTAGATCGAGCCACGCTCCCGCTGGACCTCGCCTCCTGGGACATACGCACCTCATTTCTGCAGCGCGTCCCCAACCCGGCGCGGGTACAGAAGCTTCTGACACCGCTCTACCCGCTCGCGTTCCGTAGCTTTGACGTGGAACCATTTGACGTGGTTGTTTCATCCGCCAGTTTTGCGGCCAAAGGAATACCGCGGCATGCCACAACGCTCCACGTCTGCTACTGCTACACGCCGCCGCGGTTCCTCTGGGGCATGACGCCGGCCACAGACCGCCGGCAACTGTCCTGGCCGCTTCGCGGCCTGGACGCGTTGCTCCGGCCCCACTTGCGCCGGTGGGACCGCTGGGCCGCGGCGCAGCCGCACCATCTTGTCGCAATCTCCCAAACGGTAGCAGCGCGTATCCGCAGTATCTACGGCATCGAGCCAACCGTCATCTATCCACCCGTGGCCACAAGCCGTTTTCATTCGCAGCCCAACCGCGATGAAGGGTACTATGTATGTGTGGGGAGGTTGGAAGCGCACAAGCGCGTCGACATAGCGATCGCGGCGGCCCAAGCAGCGCACGTACCGCTCCATGTCATCGGGGACGGACCTCTCCGCGACCGCCTCGCGCACGCTGCACCTCCTAATGTTCGTATCCTAGGTAGGCTTACCGATTCGGAACTGATCGAGCAACTCGCCGGATGCCGCGCGTTGATCTTCTCGGGCGAGGAAGACTTCGGCATCGCTATGGTGGAAGCGCTGAGCGCAGGTAAACCCGTAATCGCCTACGGGGCCGGCGGCGCCACTGAAATCGTGCAGCCTGGGGTTAACGGCGTGCTGGTGCCGGAACAGACCGTAGACGCCTTCGCGCAAGCGTTGCGCGCATTCGGCCCCGATCGTTACTCACCTGAGAAATGCCGCGAGAGTGCTGCGCAGTTTGACGAGGCAGTCTTTGCCGGCCAATTCAAGGCATTTGTGGAAGAAAAGTGGACAGAATTCGCGCGGAATCTTCACAACAGCTAGTTGATATGAGTGCCGAAAAACCGTCCAGGGCCGCGGTCCTTGGCGTACGTGTGGACTGCGTAATCATGGACCAAGCGCTAAACCGCTGCGCACAGCTTCTCGACACTGCCGGTCACCATCAGGTGGTCACACTCAATCCTGAGTTCGTGATGCATGCCCGGCAGGACACCCAGTTTAGGGAACTCGTGCGTGAGGCGAGCCTCGTTGTGCCCGATGGCTCAGGCATCGTCTGGGCTCTGCGCCGCCAAGGCAATGCTGACGTTGAACGCGTCACCGGCATCGACTTGATGCTGCAACTCTGCGCCCAGGCCGCAGGCCGGCAGGAAGCTGTTTTCTTGCTTGGCGCCGCGCCGGGTGTTGCGGCCCAAGCCGCTGAGGTCTTACAACAACAATTCCCAAAGCTCGAAGTTGCCGGTATCGCCGTCGGCGCACCTGACGCCGCCCAAGCGCCGGCGCTGTGCGCACAGATTCGCGACTCAGGCGCTGGGCTGCTCTTTGTTGCATTTGGCTGTCCTGCCCAGGACTTCTGGATTCAGCAGTACCAGCAGAAATCAGGGGCCCGCCTGGCAATGGGCGTCGGCGGCAGTTTCGACTATATCTCCGGCAAGGTCGCGCGCGCGCCGCGCCGGATGCAGCAGATGAACCTTGAGTGGTTCTATCGCCTGCTGCGCCAGCCGTGGCGCTGGCGGCGCCAGCGCGTGCTCTTCTCATATCTATGGAGAGTCTTACGAGAACACTGATTAAATTGTGCCTCGCAGCGCGGGGGTTGGAACTTAATAAGCGCGACGCGCACTGCTGACCAACATGTACCCGCACGGAGAGGGTTTTCTGACGAATACTCGCGAGCAGCCACAGAATGACATGCCACCGCCGGCGGCCAGTAGCCAGGGCGACGGAGTTCTGGTGGTAGGCAGCATCAACACGGACCTCGTCGTAACCGTTCCCTCGTTGCCCCAGGCCGGAGAGACTGTGTTGGGCAACGACTTGCGGCGCATTGGCGGTGGCAAAGGCGCCAACCAGGCGGTAGCCGCAGCCCGCTTAGGCGCGCGCACCGCGCTTCTGGGCTGTGTCGGCGCTGACGAAATTGGCAATACCCGCATTTCGGAGCTAGAATCTTACGGTATAGAGGTTGGCGCGATCTTAACCGATTCCCAACGGCCGTCCGGCGCGGCGCTTATTCTGGTTGACACGGGAGGTGACAACGTGATTGCAGTGTCCCCAGGCGCTAATGGCGCGCTTGTGCCTGCGCACGTGCAGGCGGCGCAGACACTCTTTGCGCAAGCCAACGTGCTTATCTGTCAACTTGAAATATCTCTCGAAACTGTTGCAGCCGCGTTGACTCAAGCCCGCCGGAACAACGTGACCTCCATCTTGAACGCGGCGCCCGGCAACCCTGCGGCAGCCTCGCTACTCACATCCACCGACATCCTCATTGTCAACCGCGCCGAAGCGGCCAGCCTGGTTGGACACCTTGTTGACTCGCTAGCCGCAGCGCGCGAGACCGCCGCACAGCTTTGCGAACAGGTCCGCCGGGCAGCCATAGTAACGCTTGGAGATGAGGGCAGCATTGTCGCTTGTGATGGGAAAGTTGCGCACATTCCCGCATGGCAAGTACCTACCGTCGACGGCACGGCTGCCGGTGACGCCTACGTTGGTGCGGTCGCAGCGGCGCTCGCCCGCGGCGACTCGCTGCTGGCTGCCGCGCGCCTGGGGACTGCAGCCGCTGCGATCACGGTCGGACGAATTGGCGCGCAACCGTCGCTGCCAACGCAGCAGGAAGTTACCGCGTTTCTGCACAACCCACCAGCGGTTGCGTCCCGAGCAGGCGAACATACATGACCGGCAACTTGGAGCAACACTGATGGCCAATCCATCTTGGCAAGACGCTCTGGCTCGCTTTGCAACGCAAAAGATACTCGTCATTGGCGACATGGTTGCCGACGAGCATATCTTTACCCGCGCCAGCGGCATATCGCGTGAAGCGCCGTTACCGGTCTTACAGTTCATAGACCGCAAACTCGTGCCTGGGGGTGCTACCAATGTCGCGCGGAATGCCCGCGCTCTTGGGGCGGAAGTCTGGGTGACTGGCGTGATTGGGCGGGACGAAGTCGGCAGTGACTTGCGGCAACTGCTCGAAACAGACCGCGTCCACTGCAGCGAACTCTTTGCTACCGCCGATCGCAAGACTTCCACCAAGACCCGTATCTGGGCGGGAGGCGACCAGCAACCTGTGCAGCAGCAGGTTTGCCGCCTCGACCACGTCGAGCGCATGGCAGTATCACCGGAACTATGCCAGCAGGTGATAGCGGGGCTGGAGAGTCGTATTCCTCAGATTGACGCAGTCATTGTTGCAGACTACGAGATCAGCATGATCGACGCTGCCATAATCGATACCGTCTTGCGCCTCGCCCAAGTTGAAGTCAAATCGGTTACTGTGGATTCCCACGGCAACCTCACGCGCTTCCCGGCTGCGGACGTCTTCACGCCTAATCAGCCCGAAGTGGAGTTTACGCTGGGTCGCGCCTTGCACTCGCGCGAAGAGCTGGAGGAAGCGGGGAACGCCCTGCTCGATCTGCTGGAAACGAAAGTACTCCTGGTCACGCGCGGCAGCGAGGGCATGTCGCTCTTTGCTGCCGGAGCCACGCCGTATCATATTCCCACTCTGGGTACGGGCCGTGTGATCGACCCCACTGGAGCCGGAGACACAGTGTCCGCGGTCCTGACTCTGGCATTGCTGGTTGGTCTCCCACCCCCACGCGCTGCTATGATGGCTGCGGCGGCGGCAAGCATTGTCGTGCGTAAGCTCGGCGCCGCGATAGCCTCTCCCACGGAGATTCTGGCTGTGCTGGCAACTGCAGAAGGCCTAGAGCGTGACTGCAACTAAGATTCTCACTGAAGAAGCGCTCATCGACCGCTGCAAGGCGTGGAGTGCATTGGGCCAAACCATCGTGTTTACTAATGGCTGTTTCGATTTGTTGCATTCGGGGCACGTGGCGTATTTGGAAGCGGCACGAGCACTTGGCGACGCACTAATTGTTGCCGTCAATAGCGACCGATCCGTGCGCGCGCTGAAGGGGCCCACGCGACCCATTACCCCGGCGGACGACCGCGCCCGCGTACTCGCAGCGCTGGCATGCGTGGACTACGTCACGGTGTTCGACGATGACACTGCGGAGAGATTACTATGTAATCTTCAACCCGGCGTGTACGTCAAGGGCGGTGACTATACGCGCACCGAACCGGTGGAAGCCGGCGCCGTGAGGGCCTACGGCGGGAATGTGCGGATACTGCCCTTTGCTTCCGGTTACAGCACGTCGGCCCTTGTGCGTCGAATTATTGACAGTAATCATTCCCAGTAACAGGAATTCGTCACAACACAGGAGAAATATGTACAGTGGCGCAACGCACCCTCATCATCGTAAAACCCGATGGCGTCCAAAGGGGGCTTGTCGGCGAGATTTTGGGCCGGTTCGAACGGCGCGGCCTTAAGCTCATCGGCCTCAAGCTCATGGCGGTCGACAGGTCTCTCGCCGAAACGCACTATGCCGTGCACAAAGAGAAGCCGTTCTTTGCCGACTTGATCGAGTTCATTACCGCAGCGCCGGTTGTTTGTGCCGTTGTAGAAGGCCCGGAGGCGATTGCCGTAGTGCGGGCGTTGGTTGGCGCCACCAAGTTCACCGAGGCAGCACCCGGCTCGATCCGCGGCGACTACGCCCTTGACCTCACGATGAATCTTATTCATGCTTCCGATGCGCCGGATACCGCCGAGAAGGAAGTGGAACTCTTCTTTCAGCCGGATGAGTTGCTGGACTACACACGGGACGGCGATCGTTGGGTAACAAGCGGATAGTATTGATTCGGCACGTGCGTTACTGTGGCTTCGAGCGCAAGAACCGCACTCTCTATGGGTAGGGTTTTGGCGCGCGCGCTGCTAGACAAGACCGCCAGACACGTGCACCATACAACTTGGAATGCAGATTAGTCCTAGCATCGCAGCAGGGTTGCGCTGACACAGGGGCGCATACCCGTTTTTTACGTGGAGGTCTCGCCGCGCCCGCGCGCACTTCACCTGTACCCGCATCAGCATGTGACCGTACTGCGGCTGAAGAGACGCAAAGGAGGCTAGTCAGACATGAAAGATACACGTCCAAACATTATTCTGTACACCACCGACCAGCAGCGCGGGGATCACCTGGGCATCGCCGGTCATCCGGTGATTGAGACGCCCAATGTAGACGCGTTCGTCGAGCACGGGGCATACTTTCCCAACGCGTATACAGAGATTCCCTCCACGACCGGCGCCAGGCGCATAATGCACGGCGGTCAGCGCAGCTACGACTGTGGCCTAATCGGCTATGCTGCCACGGAGTGGCACGAGCCAAACACCCTGGCGGCGGTGCTGGCCGATGCAGGATACCACTGCATCAACGTCGGCTGGCGCAATATGCATCCGCGCCGCAAGCTCTATGGATTTCACACGGTCATCCCTCATGAAATTCGTGAGGGCGAAGACGACTACTGGGACTGGCTTCGCCAAGAGCTTGGCCCGTACGCCCACGAGCGCACCGTCGGCTCGGATGCCAATGGCTGGCTGGCGCGTCCCTGGTCCTATGAGGAGCGCTACCACTGCACGAACTGGACCGTAGACGTGACGATCGAGCAAATCAGAAAGCGCGATCCGACCCGCCCTGTCTTCGTGTGGTGCTCGCAACTGCGTCCGCACTCACCCTATGACCCGCCACAGTACTTCTGGGATATGTACATCAACCGGCAACTGCCGGAGATTCCTGTGGGCGATTGGGCCGAGCGGTACAACGTGCCCCAGCCCGGCCTACCCCGCCAAGCGTGGTACGGACGCTTGACCGACGAACAACTGCAACGGATGCGCGCCGCGTACATGGGCTGCATCACCCACCTCGACTACCAACTCGGCTACCTGCTTGAACTGGTCCAAGGGGAGTTGGACCGCAACCTCATGATGGTTTTTACGGCTGACCACGGCGACATGATGGGCGACCACAACCTGCTGCGTAAATCGTACGCGTTTGAGGGTTCGGCCCGCATTCCGTTCGTGATCAAGTATCCGAACAGCCTGGACGCGCCGACAGGCACATTCGAGCATCCGGTCGGCCTGCAGGACGTGATGCCGACAATTCTCGAAGTGACCGGCACCCCCATTCCTGATTCCGTGACAGGCACGAGCGTCTTGAAAGCTGCCCGCGGCGAACCGTGGCGCGAGTACATCCACGGCGAGCACTCCCCCTGCTACAGCGAGGACAACGCGGTGCAATACCTCACCGACGGCAAAGAAAAGTACCTCTGGTATCCGGTACGCGGCGAGGAGCAGTTCTTCGACCTCGCCAACGACCGTCAGGAACTCCACGACAGAGCGAACGATCCGGCCTATGCCGACCGCGTAACTCTCTGGCGCAACCGCCTCATAAACTACCTGGGCGAACGCGGCGACGGCTTTTCCGATGGGGAGAAGCTGCTGGTGCGTCCCGACGGTTACGGCCCGGAGGCAGAGCAACCTGCGGCATCTAGGGGCTGAAACCGGCCGGAGCATCATTCCCATAGCCATTTACCAATGCGCGCGTACAAGCGGTGCGGGCGAGAGCTTCGCTGTGCAAACAGTGCGAACGTAATCTTCCGCGCGCACACGGGAGGAACGCAATCGCGCTATACTTAGCCGTAGCTGCGGCGATATATGCGATTGCGTAACAATCCAGTCTGCCGCTCGGAGATCACTGCAATGGCTGGCACAAACGCATTCGATCCAATTACTTTCGAGGTCGTCCGCCACGCGTTGACCGAGGCCACTGAGGAAATGGCCGTCGCCCTCCGCCGCAGCGCCTATTCAACCAACATCAAGACCCGCGCCGACTTCTCCTGCGCCTTCTTCGATCGCGACTTGAACGTGGTTGCCCAGGCATTCTGCCAAGCCGTGCACCTGGGCTCGCTCGTGCACTTGGTGCCGATCGCCGTGCGCGCCTACGGGCCGGAAAACCTCGGCCCGGGCGATGCCATTCTTTGCAACGATCCCTACCTTGGCGGCGTGCACCTCAACGACATTAGCCTGATTTCCCCGGTCTATTGTGACGGCGAGCTTTTCGGCTACGTGGCTAACATGGCGCACCACGTGGACGTGGGTGGCGGCGCGCCGGCCAGTGTCGGCGCGTTTCGTGAAGTCTATCAAGAAGGCATCATCATCCCGCCGGTCAAGCTGGTCGCGTCCGGCGAGATCGTCGAGGACGTGTTCCGCCTCATCCTGGGACAGATCCGCTCCAAGCGCGAGACTGCCGGTGACTTCCGCGCCCAAATGGCCGCCAATACGACCGGCGCCCGTCGGCTGGCCGAGCTTACGCAGCAGACCGGCCTATCCACGGTTAACCGGTACATTGAGGAATTGATGGCCTACGCCGAGCGGCGCACGCGCGCCGAGATCGCGAAGTTGCCACAAGGCGAGTTCACCGCCGACGGCTACGTGGACAACGACGGCTATACCGATGATCCGGTGCATTTGGCAGCCAAGATACGCATTGACGATGACGGCGTTTTCTTTGATCTAAACGGCTGCGATCCCCAGCGGCGCGCGCCGGTGAATTCAACCTTTGCGCAGACCTTTTCCGCCTGCGCCTACAACCTCAAGTGCCTGATCGATCCCGACATTCCACCGAATCAGGGATTCTACCGCATGGTGCGCATAGATGCTCCGAAAGGGACCGTCGTTAACTGCGTACCGCCGGCGCCGGTGGTAGGAGGGTGGGAAACCCACGCGCGGCTGAATGACGTCATCTTCAAGGCGCTCGCGCCCGCGCTGCCGGAACGCACGCCCGCGGGAGGCAAGGCGATGCAGTGCCACGCCGGGTTCGGCGGCATCGACCCGCGCAATGGCGAATACTATTGTTTCTTGGAAACGCTCGCGGGGGGTTACGGGGGACGGGCCCACAGTGACGGCCCCGACGCCGTGCAGACCCACGGTCAAAACACCGAGAATGCGCCGATCGAAGAGACAGAACGGTATTACCCGGTGCGCATCCTCCGCTACGAATTGGTAGACGATTCTGAAGGGCCGGGGACGTTTCGCGGCGGACTGGGCCTGCGGCGCGACTACGTCTTTCTCGACCATGAAGTTACCTTTACCGTGCTTGCCGATAGAGACAAAGCGGGGCCCTGGGGTCTCTTTGGCGGAGAGTCCGGCCGTCCGGCCTTCTATCTCCACACACACGACGGTGAAACCGAGAAACTGAGTTCGAAAACTACGATTGACGTGCGTCCCGGCGAGGTTATCCGCTACGAGACGTGCGGCGGCGGTGGCTACGGCCCACCCGTGCTTCGCGACCCGCAGCGGGTGCTCGCTGACGTGCGTCAAGGGAAGGTTAGTGTGGAGCGCGCCCGCTCAGCATACGGCGTAGCCATAGACCCCGAGCGCTGGCAAGTCGATAGGAGCGCCACCGACGCACTGCGCACTGCCATGCACGCTGAAAATACTCTCGGCGACAGTGGTGGAACGGGGTGAGCGTAGTGAGTGTGTCAAGATTTCGGCTCGGCGTAGACATCGGCGGCACCTTCACTGACGCCACGCTCGTGGACGAAGACACGGGACAGCTTTGGAACGCCAAAGTCTCTTCGACGCCAGATGATCCCGCGCAAGGCTTCCTTACGGTTAGCCGCCACATCCTCGACCAAGCCGAATTGGCGCCGGAAATGTTGCGCTACGTTGTTCACGCCACCACCGTGGCGACGAATGCCATCATCGAAGGCAAAGTGGCGCCCACGGTACTCATTACGACGGAGGGCTTCCGCGACATCCTGGAGATCGCCCGCCAGATTCGTCCGTCGCTGTACGACGTGCTTTTTGAGAAACCTACGCCTCTTGTGCCGCGCGACCGGTGCTTTGGCGTGCGCGAGCGCTTGGACGCCACCGGCACGGTGGTTGTTCCCCTAGATGAAGAAGCCATTCCTCAGATTGCAGCCATTGTGCGGGAGGCGGAGATTGAGTCCGTCGCCATCTGTTTCCTGCACTCGTACTTGAACCCGCAGCACGAGCAACAAGCCGGTAAGATCCTGCGCGCGCATGCCCCGGACATAGCCATCTCGCTTTCGTCTGAGGTCG
The DNA here is from genome assembly GCA_965207135.1 of Chloroflexota bacterium. Taxonomy (GTDB): domain Bacteria; phylum Chloroflexota; class UBA11872; order VXOZ01; family VXOZ01; genus VXOZ01. The sequence continues at coordinate 2,190,279 of OZ242272.1, forward strand.
CGCCGGAAATCCGCGAGTATTTTCGCGCGAGCACCACGGTCATCAATGCCGCGTTGCGGCCAATCGTCTCCAGGTACCTGGAAAATATCGAGACGCGCCTGCGCGCGCAAGGCATTCGCTCCGAACTGCTGGTGATGCAAAGCAGCGGCGGCCTCATGACATTTGCCGACGCGCGCTCCCGACCCGTCTTCATGGTAGAGTCCGGCCCCGCTGCGGGTGTGATCACGGCGGCGCACTTGGGCGGGGCATTGGGCTACAAAAACGTCATCTCGTTCGACATGGGCGGCACCACGGCGAAAGTTGGCCTCGTGCAAGACGGTACGCCGCGGATCACCAAAGACTACGAGGTCGGTTCTGTGGCCCAGCCCGGCAGCGGCGGCTTTCGCGCGGGCGGCTATCCCATCCGCACTCCCGTTATCGATCTGGTGGAGATTGGCGCAGGCGGCGGCTCCATCGCGTGGGTTGACCCCGGCGGCATCCTGCGGGTCGGCCCCCAGAGCGCGGGCGCAGACCCCGGCCCGGCTTGCTACGGTCAAGGGGGCTCTGAGCCGACCGTCACCGATGCCAACTTGGTATTGGGCCGCCTCAACCCGGGCTACCTGCTTGGCGGCGACCTCAAGCTGGATGGCAAGCTCGCCCACGCAGCAATCGAGCGCACCATTGCCAAGCCCTTGGGTTTGGACGTGGTGAGAGCCGCCCACAGCATTGTAGAAATCGCCAACGTAGCGATGATCAACGCGCTGCGTCTTGTTTCGGTGCAACGCGGCCACGATCCCCGCGACTTTGTGCTCACCGCTTTTGGCGGGGCCGGGCCGCTCCATGCCAATCGCTTGGCCCAGGAGATGAACATTCCCGTCACTGTCATACCTACCAGCCCCGGCACGGCCTCGGCGCTGGGGCTCCTGGTCACAGACATCACCTATGACTACGCGACCACGTTAATTGAGAGAGTCGATCTGGTTGATCCAAAGGCAGTGGCGGCCGTATTCGCGGACCTGCGGCAGCAAGGCACGGCAGCCCTGACCGCTGCGGGAGTAGCGCCGGCCGACATGGCATTCGTCCAGCAACTGGACTTGCGCTACGTCGGCCAGAGCTATGAACTTACGTTGCCATATGCGGGTGGCGAAACGGCCGGTTTTGACCTGGACGACCTCCTAGCTCAATTCCACAGTGAGCACAATCGGGTGTACGGCCACAGTGTTCACGGCGAGCCGGTCGAAACCGTAAACCTGAGGCTTACAGCTCTCGGGGAGATCGTAAAGCCGCCGCTGCTGGAAAGAGACACCGCGATGCACGCCTTGCAAGCGGCACAACTTGGCAGCCGTCCGGTCTTCTTTGGCGAAGCCGATGGCTTCGTAGAGTGTCCTGTGATTGATCGGTATCGACTTGGCGCGGGCATGGAGCTGTTGGGCCCTGCAATTGTGGAAGAATACGATTCTACGACCGTAATTCATCCTGGATACTACGCATCGGTCGATCAATACGGTACACTGCTACTTACCAAGCAATTTGGCCTTCCCTGAAACCGAGGAATGACAAGAGATGGCAGTGTTGGATACCCATAAGGCATTTGAGCACCTTAGAGCTGCCGGCTATAGCAAAGAGATGGCTGAAGCCTTGCTGGATACCCTAGGAAATTCGCAAGACACCCTGGCGACTACAACCGACCTGCACGAACTAGCGCAAGCCACTAAAGTCGACCTGCGCAATCTGGAGCGAGCAATCGAATCCCTAGAGCAGGCTGTAAATGAGATGGCAAGCAAGGCCGAACTGCGAGAAATGGAACGCTCGATCAGAGCCTCTATGCGCGAACTGGAATTGCGCATGACCGTTAAAGTCGGCGCTATGCTGTTCGCGGTGGCGGGCTTGCTTGTAGCGCTCGAATTAATCCCGCGCTAGACCGCAAATGAGAGCTTGGTAAAAGAGGTGCCCAATGGCCGAGACCGCTGATGTTGTCGTGATTGGTGGCGGGAGCACTGGCACCAGCATTGCCTGGCAACTGGCACGAATGGGCGCCGGGCGTGTGGTCTTGCTCGAGAGGCGCGGTCTCGCGGCGCAAGCCACGGGCGTTACCGCGGGAATCGTGCGCACGCACTATACGCACGAGACTTTGGCGCGGATGGCGCTGCGTGCACGCCAGGTATTCGAGAATTTCGACGACGAAGTCGGCGGCGCTGCCGGTTTTCGGCAGACCGGCTTTCTGGCGCTGCTGGGACCGGACGACGTGGAAACGGTGGCAGCCAATGTGGCCATGCACCGGGAACTAGGCATCAATACCTACATCCTCTCATCTGACGAGATTCGGGAGGTAGAGCCGCGGCTGGCGTTATTTGGCATTGGCGCCGCCGCGTGGGAGCCGGAATCGGGGTATGCCGATCCGGTGCGCACCGCCTTCAGCTTTGCGAATGCAGCGCGACGGCACGGCGCGGAACTCCGTATTGGCGTTGGCGCAGACCGGCTGGATGCCGATGCGAGCGGTATTGTTGGCCTTGAGACCAACGCCGGCTACATTTCCACCCGCTCAATCGTCGTCGCCAATGGTTACTCTTCCCGCAACTTGGTAGCTTCGCTCGGTATCGAGCTGCCGCTCACGCCGGTCCGGCACGCGGTGGCATTCATGCAACGCGCCGAGCACTTCGGCAAACCTCACCCCATCATCTCTGACCGCGTAGCAGGCAGCTACTACCGACCCCGTGAGGATGGGCAAACCATGGTGGGCAAGACCGCGCCCTACGATGGCGAGGAAGATGGGGACGCCGACGCGTGGCCGGCGCCGCGGCCGGAAGTGCTCCAAACCCTTGCCGACCGCTATCGACGGCGTTTCCCAAACCAAGGTGCACCCGCGGTGAACTACGCGACGTCGGGTCTCTACGACTGTTCGCCGGACCTTCAGCCGCTCATTGGGCCTGTGCCGGCGATGGCGGGGCTCCACTTGGCCGTGGGCCTGAGCGGTCACGGTTTCAAACTCAGTCCCGTCTTCAGCCAAATGCTGGCGGAGCAGATGCTGACGGGTAGCAGCAAGAACTTTGATATCACCATGTTCAGTCCGGCGCGATTCATTGAAGAGCGCCCCATCGTGCCGCACCACGCTTACTCCATCTCTACACTCTAGCCAGGCTGTCATGCAGGCAAGGTGGGTGACAGAAAAAGCATAATCCTAATCGGAGCAACGAGCGGGCAAGCAAGTGTGAAAGGAGGGCATTGAAGTGAAATACCAAGTGCCCGCGAGAGACCAAGAGTGATGAAGTCTGAGTGTGCCGCATTGCAACTCGGCGCACGTAAAGGAGACCATGGGAGGTCACGAGCAATGTCTATGGGCAATGGATTTACCACACGACGCCGTTTCCTAGCCGGAGTAGCCGGTCTATCGGCCGCCGCCATCGCCGCAGCCTGCGGGACCGTGCCGGTCGGGGATAGCGGCGAGATGATGGAAGAGAAGGAAGCGCCCAAGGAAGCGGAGGCGCCGCAGGCCGAAGTCGTAGAAGTTGTGTGGGCCTGCTACGACCTGCAGGAGCATCGCAATAAGACCCTGCGAGAGATGGCAGAAGTCTGCAACAACACCTTGGAAAACCGCGTCACCAAACTTGAAATCGTCACCGAGAACTTCCTGGAGAAAATCCGCACCGAGTTCGTCGCCGGCACAACCACCTACGACATCGTCGTAAACCAGATCAACTGGGTGCAGGCCGGCGCGCGCACGGGCATGTTCTTGCCCATCAGCGACTACATGAAGCGCGACGGCGTATCACGTGATGACTACCTTGACTCCTCTTCCTGGGATGTCAACGGCATCATGTACGGCCTGGCATTCCTCGGCGGCGGCGACGCCATTTATTACAACAAGGACCTCTTCGACAACGACGGCGTCCCGTATCCGGAGTTGGGCACAACCTACGAGCAACTGCTCGACGGCGCGGCCAAGATGACGAAGCGCACCGGCGATGAGACTACCCAATGGGGCTATAACTTCGGGTATTCCTCGCTGGAGGTCAACCTGGGCAGTTTCATCCTCGATTCCGGGGGACAGGTGCTCAACGAGGCCCGCGATATGGCCCTCTACGGTGAGGATCCAAACTCCATCGCGGGTGCCCAGCTCTACGTAGACATGATCCTCAAGCATCGGGTAGTGCCGTGGGGTGAAGAGCGGCAAGCGCTGCGCGAGGAAGGTGGCAGCGGCCGCCACATTGGCACCGGCAAAGTCGCCATGTCGCAGATTACGTTGATCCCGCTCAAGGGCGCGTACGAGGTGCTCGGCGACCGGCTGGGCATTGCGCCGCTCGCAACCGGGCCGGCAGGCACCCGCAGCCCGGCCACCGGCAGCAACGCCTGGAGCATCATGTCGCTCACCGAAGTGCCTGATGCGGCCTGGGACGTGTTCTACGTCCTCTCTCAGAAGGAAGCGCAAGACCTTTACGCCGTGCATGCCCACCCCGGGCTCTTTGCCTCCGCCGACGTGTTCTTGGGCAACTACCCGGGTATGGACTGGACCACCGTCCTGGATCACTGGCGGGACGGCGGACGCGACTTCTTCCTGACGCCGGAGACCGGAGAGTTCTGGAACACCGCGAACTCCAACCTCCAGCCCATGTACACGGGTGAGAGTACCGTGCAGGAGGCCATGAAGACGTCCGCCGATGCGGTGAACGTCCTCTTCTCCCAGCGGCCGGACGACTGGAATTAGCTTAGTCGGTAGCGGGGTGCGCCTCGGCGCGCCCCGCTATTCATTACACCGCGGTAGCTGCTCCCAATTTCACGGTAGCGCAGGTTTGCAACCTGCTCCCACCGATCTTCTCTACGTGATATGGAGCCGAAGTCCAGAACGTGTGGAGAGGATGAATTGTCATCCCGTTTCGCGTTCGGAACTGGCACTTTGAGCAGTCACCATTTCCTCGTGCAGGCCACACAATAGATTGAAGATGGCGCGACTGGCTTCCTGATCGTAATTCCGGCGCAAGCCGGGATCCAGAGTGTGCGCGGCGAAGATGGATTCCCGCGCCTCCGTCCGGGGGCGAGCTGGCACGGGAATTACGGAAGTCGGCTGTCAATTTTCATGGTAAACTCTCTGCTTAGCCGGCGCAGACCCAGACGGGCGCAGGTTCCAAACCCGCGCTGCCATTAGTCTTCTACGTACCTGGAGCACACCATGACCGTTCGCGAACTCTACGAAGCCGCCATAGAACTTGGCATTGCCCTCGATCCCCGCAGTCAAGAGACCCTCGACGCGGAACTCGCCCGGCGTAAGCAAGAGTACGAAGGATTGCCCGACTGGAAGAAGCCCTACTTCGATCATGAACGGCTGCGAAATCCCTACGGCGACGTGCGCATCGTCAACGGCCCGGAGGATGCCGAGGTATTCACCGCGCTTGTGGGCATTAACATCGGTACGGACGAGTTCCTCATCGCCGACCGTCTTAAAGAAAAGGGTGTGCCCCTCGACGCAATTATTGCCCACCACACCAGCGGCACCGGTATCGGCCGCTCGCATATCGACGACATCACGCTCATTAACATCGACATTTTTGTGCGAGAGGGCGTACCGCGCAAAGCAGCGGAGAAAGTGCTCCTGCCCTGGATCGACGAATGGCGCACGGGCTACGACGACATGCCCCACCGGATGGGACCGGACATGGCCCGGCTCTTTGAGATCCCCTTTGTTCAGATACACACGCCGCAGGATTTCCATATTGGCGTGGGTATCAAGCATACATTCGATGAGCTGCAGCCGCAGACTCTGGCAGACGCTGAAGAGGCTCTGATGACAATACCCGAATTCCAAGGCGCGGCGCGCCATGGCGCCTATTCCCAAGTTCTCGCCGGTAAACCGGATACGCCGCTCGGACGCTATCTGATACAGGACGCCGGCGGGTGGCTCTGGCCGCCTGAGGCGCAACCGCTGTTTGCCAAGGCCGGCATCAACACCGTGCTGCAGATTGGGGCCTCCGCAGCGGTAGCCAAAGCGGCAGCGGAAGTGGGCGTTTCGGTGGTGCGCCTGCCCCACGCCGCCGCAGATAATCTGGGCATAAACCTCTTTTACGATGAAGTTGAACGCCGTTATGGGCCACTCAACATCATTCCGTGCAATTACTTCGAGCGTATCAGACACGCGTAGTGCGTGAGCATTTCGAATGAAGCGACTCCCAGCAAAGGAGCAAGATTGTGCGCCGCGTAGAACTCTCCGGTTCTCCCTACGAAATGGGTTTTCAGCATGGCACCGCCTGTGCTGGGGCGGTCAATGCCGCAATCGAAAAGGTGGTCTTTGGGAGGCAAATCGATGCTTCTCATCGCGAGTATGTCGTCCGCCAGATGGAGCGCAACGTCGACCGGGTCTTCCCGGAAGCGCTTGAGGAGATGCAGGGCATCGCGGACGGTGCGGGGCTCAATCGCGACGACATCCTGGCGTATGCGTCGTGCATGGAAGTCAGCCGCGCTACGCCCGGCTGTACCAATGTAGCCCTGCGCACGACCGATCACGGCGTCGTGCATTACAAGTCCAACGATGTTGGCAAAGACTCCATCGGCTCGTACATCTTCTGGGACATCCGGCCCGCAAAGGGCCATCCCTTCATTTGCGTCTCCGGACCGGGGGCGCCCTGGATGGGACCGGGTGTCAATGACTCCGGACTTTCCTTTGGCGGCAGCAGCATCATGAATACCGACCAGGACTGGGAAAGCGGCATCCCCACAAACTTGCTCCAACGCTACCTCTTGCAGTATTGTGCAGACGTTGATGAAGGCATCGCGCTCTGCGAAAGTACGCCGGTTATGAGCCATGGCATGAACATCATGCTCACCGACTCTTCTGAGAATGCCGTTGTGGTAGAGCGTTCCGCAACTCGTATGGCGGTACGCAGGATGGAGCATGACGCGATCTGGTGCGCGAACCACTACGTGACGGTGGAAATGCTGCCAGTGGACGACCGGTCAAACGCCGACTTTCGCGCGAACAGCGAGGGCCGAACCAGTCTCCTCGCGACGCTCACCGCTGAAGAGGAACCCCACACCCTTGAGCAAGTAACGCGCATTGCCCGCACCCATGCCGACCCGGTCTCGCTCTGCCAACATGGACCGATGCACAGCGCCTTCGGCCTCATAGTTGTCTCTCGCGACCGCATGCTACTCGCAAGTGACGGCTATCCCTGTCAGAACGACCTGGAGGTGTTCACCATGGACGTTTCCGCTACGACAGTTGGGAATTGAGGGAAGACTATGAATCAGCCAATTCTACTCCTCCATGCCGATGATTCCCTCACGACGCCCGTAAGCGCAGAAATATTGCGCTGCGAGGGCTTCCCCTGGCTTGAGGCCAAGCCGGCAGCATCCTTCGTTGATGTACCACCGGACGTAGAGCTGCTGGTGGTAGCGGGCAGCGGCATGAGCCAGGAGACAGCGGAGCATTTGGCTGCCGCGGTTGCAGGCGGCACCTCGCTCATTGCCCTGGCGCCGGATCCCGCTCTGCTACGCGCGCTTGGCGTCACGGCAGAGGAGCAAGTGACAGATGCGTGGCTTACGGTGCGGCAGCTACCCCGCTGGGAGCACGGCAGCCTCCCGCTGCTCTGCCCTGACGATATAGCGCAACCCTTGGCAGGCGGCGAAACAGTCGCCGAATTGCGGGACGTGGAGGGCGCGCTCTATGGCGCAGGCATCGTAGCAACACGTCTCGGAGAAGGCACAGCCTGGCTCTATGGCTACGACCTGTGCCAGGCCGTCGTCACCTTTCGGCACGGCGACGGCGACCTGCATGAGCGACCCTTGCAAGACATGGGGCCGTTGAAGGGCCCGCGCCACCTCTACAGCTTCTTCGAGTTGTCCGAGAAAACCACCCGCGATGTCCCCGTGGCGGATGTACATCAAGATATTCTGCGTACTCTGGTGGCAGAGGCGCTGGCCGACACCCCTTTGCCTCGTCTCTGGTATTTCCCCGACGCGGCGCCGGCTCTGTGGTTCATCAAGGGCGACGGTTGTGGCGAGAACGGCGCGCCTGTGTTGGTAGACATTGTGGAGTCGTACGGCGCGTTGCTCACCTTCTATCGCGCCCCCTTCAGCCGCTACCACGGTGACCTGATGAAAGAGTGGCACGCGCGTGGGCATGCAGTTTCCATAGAAGTGGACCTTACGAGCATCACGCAATACGCCGTGCAGGAAAACGGTACGCAGGTGCGTTACGGACGTACGCCGGAGGACCTGAATGAGAACCATCTGGACGCGCTGCGTGCGAACCTGCAGGAGTCCTGGGACGTCTTCCGCCGGGAAACCGGCCTCGACGTTGAGACGATCTGCAGCCATGGCTGCCAGTGGACCGGCTACCCGCTATTGCAGATCATGTTGGACTTTGGCTGGTACACGCCCACACACTTCGCCTCTCACGATCCCCGCATGCGGCGGGACGACAACTACGGGCCGTATATGATCGGCACCGGCCTGTGCATGCCGTACTTCCAACACGGCGTGGGCATTACGGACATGTGGCATATGCCCGCGCAATGGGACGAAAGCCAGACAATAGGGCGCCACGAGGACTTGCTGGCAGGTCCCATGGCGGAAACTCCCGACCGCGCGGACGGCATGGTGGGGCTCACATCGGAAGAGTACGGGGTGGAACTGGCGCGCTTTGCCGAATCCGCCGCTACCCGTTGGCACGTGATGCAGATTGCGAATTTCCACCCCGTGTACGCTGCCGGGCCGCAGGACCACGTGCGCGCATCGAGGCATGCGCTTGAGTTGGGCATGGAGGGCGCGATTGCGGCCGGTTGCCGCTTTGAAAATCAGGAAGAATACTCAAGCTTTTCGCGAGCAAGGGCAGGCGTGCGTTTGACCGAGGCCTATTCCCAAGGCGACGATTGCTTCTTCACGCTCGAGTCAGGCGCAAACATCAACAGACTCTCGTTGCTGCTACCGGAAAGTGTAGGCGCTGTAAGGGAAGCAAGCACCGGCGCGGTACTGCCCATCCAGCAGGCAATGCTCGAGGGTAGACGGCAACGTGCGGTCACTGTCGATCTAGCGGCTGCAACACCGCTGACTCTTTGCCTCCGTTCAACCACGTAGAGTGCACTTCCCGGGCTTTGAGTTCCGCGAATGCCTGTTGCGATGTGCGTGAAAGTGTTCTAAAGCAGACCCCTTCGAGGTTAAGATTTTACGGTTTAGAGAATGTAGTCTCACACCAATGTAGGCATCCGCGCTCTTGTTGTCAGGGCTTGACTGGCAAGCTGCACAATGCCTAAAACGAAAAGTGAGATCAATGATGATCGTCCCAACCGCCACTACAGGAATTATTGCGAGACGAGCAAAGTTTGCGACATTAGCAATAGTTATGGTATATGAAAGTAATCGCTGCGGTTTCGACTGAGTTCTTGTCTAGGGCAAGTTCCTTGCGAGTTGCAAGACGGGTCCGGGACTGGCGATGAAGCGTAGAGGCGAACTGGGATCCAATTGACCCTACGAAGCGCCAGATTGGAAGGAAGGCACAATGAGTGGGCAAAAGTCTGTCTCTAAAGAGCAGCCGGCGGCTGAGTCCGAAAGTGTGGAATCGGCAGGCGGCGAGATGACCGAAGACGAATTGGAAGAAGCGGTTGGGGGAGTTAGTTCAGGAGAAGAGCAGAGCCCGGAGAGCGCCGAAGAGAGTTCCGGGAGCCGCTGGTGGACCGATCCTGACCGGTAGATCATTCGTTATTGGGTAACCAAACAGGTACGTTGCGCGCCTGGATTTGCGCAACGTACCTGTAGTCTTTTAAGACCATATAGCCAATGGAGTCGGACACAATCGAGTGAGTCTCTGTCCCCGGCAGCTAGCGAGGCATGACACCCAACTCAGGGAACTGTTCGACAATTTCAATCTGTCCATCTGTGCGACTAGGCCTTTGCTGGGCTTCCAGTCGAACGGCGTGGCCAGTAGGCCCTCTCCGGAACTGGGTCCTACACTCAATTGCGCGACCCAGAAGCAAATAGCTATCGGATGTTTTGTGAGACTACCCGCAGTCCTATCCGATCCTCACCGTCCGCGCACGCGGCACTCACTCTGTCAGAGTTTCTCTCTGGCTCTCCATCACGATGAAAACACTGACTGCGCTTAGAATTGCAAGGCGTGCCAACACCCCTCGCAGTCCCAACACATCCGTATTGCCTTTACGGTAGAATAACCCTCGAACTAACTCATCCCTTGCTGTGAAAATCTGGAGCGGCGACGTTGGCGAGCAATCGGCGTCTTTTTCGTGAAGAAGCCTTCGCCCGCAGAGGAAAGACTGAGCCCCTTAACGGCCTGTTACGCGTGACGGCGCCGCATGAGTGGGTGATTCTGGTTTTCCTGGCGATTGCTCTCTTGTGCTTGGCGGCGTGGGGGCTCTTTGGGAGGGTTGAACAAAGCATAGCCGCACGGTGCGTGTTGGCACATCCCGGCGACCGTTTTACCGTTGTCGCTGAGTCCTCAGACAATGTGGTTGAACTCCTAGCGGAGGTGGGTGACACCGTAGTCGCCGGGCAGCCCATCGCTCGCATGCGGACGCCCGATCTCAGCCGGGAAATTGCCATTGCCCGTTCTCGAGTAGACTTACTCGAGAGCAAAGACGCAAAGATGTCCGATGCTCTGGAAGTCGCCCGCTTGGAGTTGATAGACCTTGAAGCGCGCCAGGCGGCTGGCGAGTTTATCACCACTCCCTATGCCGGCACTATCACGGGTTACAATCTCACCTTTGGGCAGGTGGTCACAGTCGGCACTTCAGTTGCCTATGTCCGTTTGGGGTCTGGGAGTGAACTGGAGGCGGTTGCGCTGATTTCTCAGCAAGATGCGGCCCGACTTGAGAAGGGCATGGATGCGCAAGTCATGACCCCGAACCGAGATCGTGAGAGCATGAAAGCACTGAGCGCTGAATTGCGATTCATCTCCGCCAAACCAGTCACACCGCCAGAATGGCTCAAAGCGATGGGCCTCCCTGCAATAGCACCCAGCCACCTCGTTCAGTTGGCCTTGCGGGAGCCCGCGGCTTCAACGCTCGCTGACGGAGACTCGTGCGATTTGCGCATAGTGTTGCGTAGGGTCTCACCGGTGCGACTTCTGTTTTCTGCCGGTTCTCGCTGAGGCGGCTGAATACTATGCTTGCACGTCAAGCTGCGCCAACGAACAAGAAACGTGTACACACGCCACTCTTCCCTCAGCTTGAAACGTCCGAGTGCGGTGCTGCCTGCCTTGGAATTTTGCTCGCTCACTTTGGACGTTGGGAGCCGATCGAAGAACTACGAAACGCCTGCGGCGTCAGCCGCGACGGCACCAGCGCCGCAGATATTGTCAGAGCGGCGAAAAGGTACGATCTGCAACTGTCCGGCTGGCGAAGGCAGGTTGACCAACTGGGTGATGTGCCGCTACCCGCAATTCTGTTCTGGGAATTCAATCACTTTGTTGTACTCGAAGGGATCGGTCGGGGGCGTTACTACGTCAATGACCCCGCGAATGGCCGCCGCACCGTCAGCGCAGAGACCTTCGATCGAGCTTATACCGGAGTGGTGCTTACCGCAAAGCCAGGAGAGAAGTTCCGCCCCGGCGGCTCGCCGCCCGGTGTTCTCCGCCAACTCTGGCCCTGGTTGCGCGAAGTAAAGTCGCCGCTCGCATTTGTAGCAGCGTGCGGCCTCTTGCTCGCCCTGCCCGGCCTTGCCGTACCCGTCCTCTTAAGCCTGTTCGTGGACTACGTGCTAGCCGGGTCAGAGCGGTCATGGGGCGCGACGGTTGTTGGTGCCGCACTGGTAGCAGGCGCGCTGCTGTACCTACTTACGTGGCTACAGCAGCGTTCGTTGCGCAAGCTGGGCATACGGCTGTCGATAGTACACGCGGAACGCATGCTGTCACGGCTATTTCGGTTGCCCGTAGAATTCTTCTCCCACCGTTACGCAGGTGACCTTACGTCCCGGATTCAACTGATCAGCGAGGTTGCCAGCGGCTCTTCACGTCAGTTCGTCAACATCATGATCGAGCTCGTCATGAGCGGACTGTTCTTGCTGCTAATGGTTTTCTTCGACCCGCTCCTCGCTGGTCTCATTGGAGCTGTGGGCATTGCAAATCTGGTGCTCATGCGCGTACTGACACGATTGCGCAACGATGAGAACCGCCAATTGCGCCGCGAGCAAGTCCTCTTATTCAGTACCGGCTCGTCGGCGCTTCGCGACATAGATTCGTTACGCGCGACAGCGGCTGAAGATGACTTCTTTGCCCGTTGGACGGGCTATCAAGCGCGGGAGCTTGTAGCCAGACAAAAGTTTGCCGAACTTGGTTATGTCGTTTCCTCGCTCCCAAGATTCTTTCTGCTGCTTGGCGGCCTCACAGTGTTGGGGTTTGGCGGTTGGCGAGTCTTGTCGGGCGAAATGACCATCGGCATGCTCATGGGTTTCTATGTCGTCGCAGGACTCTTCTTGCAACCCATAGGACGTTTTGTGCTGTTTGCAGATGCTTTCCAATTCTTGGAAGCGGACCTACAGCGCATCAATGATGTGCTCAATGCCCCAGAAGATCCCGCGCTGGTCCAATCGAATAATTCCGCACCGAACAGAGTTGCCACCTTGGACGGACGGCTGCGCTTGGCGGGTCGCATTGAATTGCGCAACGTCTCGTTTGGCTACCGGCCCAATCATCCGCCACTCCTTGAAAACATAAACATAGTCATCGAGCCCGGTCAGCGCGTCGCTCTTGTCGGCCCCACCGGATCGGGCAAGACAACGCTCCTGAAATTGGTTAGTGGCGAGTATACACCGTGGTCAGGCGAGATTCTCTTCGATGGGGTGGCGCGCAGTGAGGTCCCTCGTGAAATTCTTACGCGTTCGCTGGCAATCGTAGACCAGCAGATCTTCCTGTTTGCCGCTTCCGTGCGTGACAACTTGACCATGTGGAACCCCATTGCGCCGGATGAACAGGTGGTAGCCGCCGCTGATGATGCCCTAATCCACAATGAGATCATGAGCCGCGTATCGGGCTACGACTCAAGAGTTGAAGAAGGAGGCACAAACTTTAGTGGGGGCCAGCGCCAGCGCTTAGAAATTGCTCGCGCACTTGTAGATAATCCCTCGGTGCTCTTCCTCGATGAAGCCACCAGCACACTTGACGCGGTGAGTGAAGTGCGGGTAGACGATAGTCTACGGCGCCGGGGCTGTACCTGCATGATCGTTGCCCATCGCCTTAGTACAATCCGTGATTGCGATCAAATCATTGTGCTGGATAGCGGACGCCAGGTCCAAGGCGGCACGCATGAAGAACTCATCGCCGATGAGCAAGGCTTGTACCATCAGTTGATCACGTCACAATGACAATTCGTGCCCTGCAAGAGAATTAGACGCTATGACGCAAGCGCGAACTAACTCCCTGAGGGAATTCGCAACCGCAAACGGCGAATTGGTCGCGAGCGCCGGCAACCGGCCGATTCGCTTGGACGATTCTGCAATTGCCTGGTTCGTTGAGCATGGCGCGCTGGACGTCTTTCTCGTCGAGTACCAGGACGACAAGCTGTCTTCCCAGGCAAAGCACCTGCTGCGCGCTGAAGCGGGGCACCTGGTCTTTGGGGCCGGTAGCAGCGGAGCCTTGGTTACGTTGGCCAAAGGCACCCCCGGCAGTCAACTACGCCGCCTCCACCTTGATTGCCTTCTGCAAGATAACATTGGCAACGAACTGGCCGACCAAGTCGATGCGTGGATTACGGCATTCGCCGGTACCGTGGCATCGCAGATTGAACTTCGCCCCCGAAACAGCCTCTTGCTTGACCCAAGCGCCCTCTCAGAATCCCAAGATGCCGCTACAGGAAGCGTCCTTTCGACGCGGCCGGGCGGCGTGGTGTGGGTCGATGTTGGCGACTCCGACGCAGTCTACTTGGGCACCGAAGAGCGCGACAAAGCAGGCTCGGGCCTGGTCCCACTCACTCCGGATTCCTGGCTAACGCTTCAGTCTCCGGCCCAGGTCACCGGCACCTCAACTCAGGAGTTGCTCGATGAAGGAGCGCTGCTTGCAGCCTTGAAGGAGTTTCACCAACTCGCGCTCGGTGCAGAAAACATCAACAGGCTGCTGCTATTGGCAGACGAAGCCAATGAACAGACCGCCCGCACAGTCCACCGTCACCTCGACGAGGAACGTGCGAGACAGAGCTTGTTCCGTGTTCTGGGATCACGGTATCCGACAGTTGCGGATAGCGGCTCCCCAGTGCTCGCAGCGCTGGCGGTAATTGGCAAAGAGGAGGGGATCGACTTTCGCCCTCCTTCTCGGCGACGCCCATTTGTCGGTGCGGAATTCTCACTGCCGGACATCCTGAACGCATCGGGCATACGTAGTCGCAGGGTGCGGCTCAGTGTCGAGGACCGTTGGTGGATTGGCAACAGTGGCCCCTTGCTAGGCTATAGACGAGAAGACGGTCAACCGGTAGCCCTGCTTCCAAGTGTGACCGGGCGCTACCGTGTGGTGGACCCGGTTTCCGGTCGATCGGCCCGTCTCAATGCGGAACAGGCTGCCACACTCCATGAAGATGCGTGGTCGTTCTACCGACCTTTACCAGCCGACCGATCGCTTGATTTCAAGGACATTTTCCGATTTGCCACAAAGGGCGCGGCCAACGACTTTGGGCAATTCGCAGGAGCCGGCTTGCTGGCCAGCCTCTTTACCCTTGTGCCCGCAGTAGCAATAGGACTGCTGGCAGATTGGGTGCTCCCGGCTGGATCAGGAGGAATGGTTGTACAAATCACCGTAGCCCTGGCCGTATTTGCCATCGTGGGAACCCTGCTGCAGATTCTACGGGGCACGGCAATGATGCGGCTTGGGGGTCGGGCTTCTACCCGCGTAGGAGCCGCACTTTGGGACCGGTTGCTAGGTTTGCCGCCCAGCTTCTTCAGAAACTTCACCGCCGGCGATTTGGTAGTCCGCATGTCGGCATTCCAACTCCTTCGTGACCGCATGTCTGGAGCCGTTGCCAACGCCCTCATCACACTGATCTTCTTTCTGCCCATGCTTGGCCTGCTTTTTGTCTATGACACTACGCTGGCGTGGCTTAGCATCGGACTAGGACTCTTCTCATTGGCCGTCACCTGCGTGTCCGGCCTCCTACAAATAGGCCCTCACCGCCGACTATTCGCAGCTTCACGGAGTCTGGCAGGCGAGCTCCTGCAATTCATTAACGGCATGAGTAAACTGCGGTCCGCCGGCGCGGAAGCGTCGGCATTCGCTGCGTGGGCGCGCGGCTATCGCGAGCAGCAGCAAGCAATTTTGCAGATTGGCAAGTTGAACGATCACCTAATCGCTTTTGGCGCCGCCATGCCGGCCTTTGTGGGCGCAGCTCTCTTTGGTGTAACACTCTGGCTTGGCCCGGACCAACTGTCTCTGGGAAATTTCCTTGCCGTCTATGCGGTCTCCATCACGTTCTACGGGGCGATCATTGTGATGGGACAGTCTTTTGAGACCATCGCCACAATCATACCCAGCTATGAGCAAGTAAAGCCGATCTTGGAAGCTGTGCCGGAAAACAGGCAGTCGGACGCCGCGCCGGCCGTTCTCAGTGGCGAGGTGCGCTTCGACCAAGTGAGTTTCCAATACAGCAAAGATGGTCCCCAGATTATTAATGATGTCTACATTCACGCCCGCCCTGGAGAGTTCATTGCAATAGTGGGCGAATCGGGCGCCGGCAAGAGCACGCTCATGCGTCTGGCGCTTGGCCTTGAAAAACCCTCGGCTGGCGGCATTTACTATGGTGGACGTGATCTCGCGCACCTTGACCGGCGCTCCGTACGTCGCCAGATTGGCGTTGTGACCCAAGGCGGCGCCCTCAAGCCCGGCAACCTCTTGGACAACATCATCGGCATGGGAGATGAGCTATCGATTGAGGATGCGTGGCGCGCAGCCAAACTGGCTGCCGTAGATAGGGAAATCGAAGCCATGCCCATGCAGATGTTTACACCCGTCGGCGACTCAGCCTCAAACTTCTCCGGCGGCCAAATTCAACGCATCAGAATTGCCGCTGCTCTCGTGCGGGACCCACGCATTGTGTTCCTCGACGAAGCTACCAGTTGGCTCGACGCCAAGAGTCAGGCCCAGGTCATGGAGGGTATCGAACGGCTTGCCGCCACGCGGATCGTAATCGCCCACCGGCTCTCAACTATCCGCAAGGCAGAACGCATTTACGTGCTGCATCAGGGACGCATCGTCCAAGCGGGAAACTTCGACGAATTGTACGACGCCGATGGCATGTTCCGCACGTTGGTACAGCGTCAAATGACGTAGGAGAGCAGGCTGCCGCGTGCTATTGCCACGCGCTTTGCAGCCAGTCTATTGGGCAGGCTTCCTCAGCGCGTAGATGATGAAGTTGGGCACACGGAATTCGTCGGCAAGCCCTGGATTTGCGGCAAGCTGTGCGTCCGAGGGGGTCGGTTCCTGAATGCCGTCGATGACAAACCCCCCATCTACGAATGCCGAAACGTAACTTGAGAGGGTCCGGTGCATGTTGATAAACGACTCGCCCCACCATTCGAATTCGCGAGGACCTTCGTTCGTATAGTCATCGATGGCGTAGAAGAGCTTGCGGTCGCCCTGTTTGATCCAGCCGTTCGGCAGTGCCATCCGCATTGGATGTACGTTGCACACCGCAAAGCGCCCCCCGGGCCTCAGCACGCGGAATGCCTCCTGAATCGACCGCCGAAAGTCGAGCACGTCCACTAGCACGATGTACGAGACGGCGAGATCAAAGCTTGCGTCGCACATGCCCGCCAAGTCTTCAGCAATGCCGACGAGATAGGTTTCACCGCCGCTCGCAAGCCCGCGTGCCTGCTCGATCAAAGGCTCAGTGAGATCAACACCGGTGACTTGCGCGCCAAGACCGGCGAGCACGCGACCAAAACGTCCTTCACCACACCCAATGTCCAGCACACGACGCCCAGCGACATCCCCCAGCGCCTTAAGCATCCACTTGTCGAGCATGCCGGTGCGGACAGACTGGTCTTGTTGGATCCAGTCGTGGGCATGCTTGATCCACTGCGTGCACAGTTGTTGTTCAAGACTCATCTGCCAAGAGCACCAGGTAGGATGGAAACAGTCTGCGAATGAAAATCTGGCTCCGCGGCGAGGACTCGAACCTCGAACCAGACGGTTAACAGCCGCCTGCTCTACCATTGAGCTACCGCGGAAGGAGAACGATTCCAGTGTACCAATGCACGCCACAGACGGTCAACGAATCAACGCTATGTGTAGGGTCTTTCAATACTGTTGGACAATGGGTGTCGTCGCTGTGTACTATCCCTCGTCCTAGCTGCAAGTCCGTTTGGACTTAACGGCCCTCGACAGTTGTGCGGCCATAGGGCTTCCTGTTCCCCGTAAGAGCTTAGCTATGCAAGATCGCCCAGAGGCTCATACAGGCAGCACACTGTCAAACATAATAGCGAGAAAGAGGAGCGCAAGATAGGCCAATGAGTAAAGGTACATCGGCTTCGCCTTGTCTATGCCGGGCTGCCTCCAAAGCTGCCAGGCGTAATAGATGAAGCCTGCGCCAAGAGCGATGGCGAAACCCAAGTAGATCGCACTCAACTCTCCTGTGGCGAAGATCATAATTGCCAAGGCAACGACAAGCAGCGTGTAGAGGTAGATTTGCTTCTTCGTCTTGTCAACACCGGCAACAACCGGCAGCATCGGGATCCCTGCTCTCGCATAGTCATCTTTGAGCAAGAGCGCTAGGGCCCAAAAGTGCGGCGGCGTCCATAGGAAGATTATGGCAAAGAGGAAGAATGCGGGCAGACCAAGATCTCCCGTGACCGCCGCCCAGCCCACCAGCGGTGGGATTGCCCCGGCAGCGCCTCCGATGACGATATTCTGCGTCGTGGAGCGTTTGAGGAGCCCGGTGTAAATGAAGACATAGAAGAGCGTCGCGCCCAGCGTCAGCAGTGCGCTCAAGAGGTTAGCGTATGTGAAAAGAAGCACAAAGGCAGCAATGTTGAGCGCAACGCCAAATACCAGCGCATTCAGAGGTTTTATCGCGCCTCTGGCGACCGGCCGCTTCCTGGTGCGGATCATCTGCCCATCGATGTCTCTGTCCATGTAATGATTCAGTGCATTGGCGCCCCCAGAGGCGAGCGCGCCACCACCGAGCACCACAAGAATCAAAGACCAATGCGGTACGCCCTTGGTGGCGAGAAACATGCCGCCTAAGGCGGTGATGAGCAGCAGGGAGATAATCCGCGGCTTTGTCAATGCCACGTAGTTGCGAAACCGGCTGTACAAATATATCGTCTGAGCCACTTATGCCGATGCCCTCCGCATTGCTGCGACCGTTCCTCGTCCTACTTCATGGTTCATCAGCCGCGAGCCTTGCCGCAAATGGGTCTTGGATATTGGGCCCATCATGGCTATCCTCGTCAGCACTCCGACGTTGGCTGGTCGGCGACTTGGCCTTCCGTGCGGCCAATTACGCGTCGATCGGAGTAACCACACTCGAGACACCGCTGCTCCTTATCAACAGAGAGCAGATAGCCATTCACGTGTGAACGTCGGAAACTATAGCTAATCTGAAAACCGTCAGAATTATATGTGAAGATTTTCACAAAGTCACAGTAGCACGTGGCGTGCGGCCGGTCAAATGGGAATGATATCTGCTAAACGAGATAGTGAGCCGGCCAGTTCCTCGCCTAACTCGGTCCATGGGTGAGCGCCCGGAGGGCTGCGGCAGACTCGCCACGGTCTTGCGCCAACCGTGCTCGCGCGGCGTCAATGGCGGCCTCTACCCGGTCAGGCGCAGTGCCGCCGGACAGATCCCGGGCTGCGAGCGAACCCTCCACGGTGATTGCGTCGAATACGTCCTCTTTGATGCGGTCGCAGACCGCTTGATACTCCGCAAGCGCTAGGTCTGCCAAGCCGCAATTGCGCTCGAGGCAAATGCGCACGATGCGACCGACCACGGCGTGCGCCTCGCGGAACGGCAAGCCCTGCCGCACTAGGTAGTCGGCAAGATCGGTGGCAGTCGTGAAGCCGCCGCCAGCGGCCTCAGCCATGCGTGCGGCATTGACGCGGAGTGTGCCCATTACCCCATTCATTATGTCAAGGCATGCCGCCGTCGTATCTACGCCGTCAAAGAGCGCTGCCTTGTCTTCCTGCAGGTCCCGGTTGTAGGTAAGCGGCAGTCCTTCCATGAGCGTCAGAAGCGCAAAGAGATCGCCGAATACACGGCCGGCTTTGCCGCGTGTCAGCTCTGCTGAGTCGGGATTCTTCTTCTGCGGCATGATGCTGGAGCCGGTCGCGTACGCGTCGTCGAGCTCCACAAAGCCAAATTCTACAGATGACCAGAGGATCACCTCTGAGGCAAGCCGCGAAAGGTGCACCATTATGAGGCTGCACACGTGCAGCGCCTCGATTACAAAGTCGCGGTCGCTCACGGCGTCCATGCTATTGGCCGCGACAGCAGCGAAGCCGAGCTCCTGGGCGACAAAATCGCGATCCAGCGGATACGGCGCGCCCGCGAGCGCCGCCGCGCCCAGCGGCAGGACATTCACCCGCGCCCGGCATTCCCGAGACCGGGCAAAGTCGCGCGCGAACATCTCTACGTACGCCAGCAAGTGATGGCCAAACGTCACCGGCTGCGCACGTTGCAGGTGCGTATAGCCAGGCATACCGGTGGCAATGTGCGCTGCGGCTTGTCCAAGCAGAGTCTCTTGAAATCGGCAGAGCTGCAGACCGAGTGAATCGAGCGCGTGCCGGCACCACAAACGGACGTCAGCCGCAACCTGATCGTTGCGGCTCCGCGCCGTATGCAGTTTGCCTGCCACGGCACCTATCCGCTCCTGCAAGAGATCTTCGACAGCGGAATGCACGTCTTCCCAGCGCTCAGCATCCGGCGCGATTGCTCCACTCTCAATCTCTGCTAGGACCGCAGAAAGTCCCGCGCAAATTGTTTCGGCCTCATCTTGAGCGATGATGCCCTGCTTCGCGAGCATGCGGCAATGTGCCTGCGAGCCGGCGATGTCCTCTTGATAAAGCCGCCAATCCACCGGCAGCGAGGTCGAAAACGCCAGCATGTCTCCGCCCAGTGCTTTCGCAAAGCGGCCGCCCCACAGGGTGGTGGGTTTTTTCGTGCTATCCATGTGTTCCTACGTTGGAATCAGTCCGGCGGTTGCGCTCCGTGCTTTTGCCTCTTTGCGCCTACGCATGTCCATAGGCGGTAGGCCATGCCAAATTCGGCGAGCGCTTTGATTTTTCACTTACCGCCAGGCTAAGATGCCGAAAACTCGGTAAATCGAAGATGGATTCCCGCTTTCGCGGGAATGACGGTCACCCCAATGTGGACATCGCGATACTCTTGTGTGGTCATCCACGGCACTCTTGTGTCGGCATCCGCGACGCTCTTGTGTCGGCATCCACGGCAGTCTTGCCTAGTACTCTATTGCACGCGGCGACGCGGGCACGTGGGAAAGTCCACATTTGTCAGCTTGCAACGCGGTAGCTCGTGTCCTTCTGTCCTTCCACTCTGGTCATGGCAAGCATGCCTTTTTCGGCAAGCTCCCCAAGCAACGCCGCAACCAGGCTTCTCTCCCATCCAAAGAGTAGCGTAAATTCTCGCACCGTGCAGTGAGGCGCATTCGCGACGGCCTGCAGCGCGAGCTGAGCACGTGCTTCGTCATCAGAGAGCGCCGCTGCCAGAGTCTCAGGCGGGGCATGCCGCTCCACCAAGTCCCAGTCGTGCATGGTGAAGCCCTCCACACTGCCCCCGGCAACGGTGATCAGAAAACGCTCTTGTAGCGTGCGCAAGGCGGCTTGGTAATGTCGTTTGGTCGCACCGGAAAGTCCCTGCACTTCGCGGCGCAGGTCCAGCGACCGGATCGGGCCCTGAATCGCAACCACCTGCAGCACGTGACATTCTATTGGATTGAGCCGGTCACTTTTCAGAACTTGATCCACGGAACCATGCATTCCCCATAGCCGGTGAAACGCCGGCAAGAGCCGCCAAGAAATGAAGACGCCTCGCCGGCGGAGATGGTGCCCATATGCGCAGCGCTTAACCGCGGGCAGGGCATTCTTCCACCGCCATACCGCCAGCGAGAAGGTTTCAAGACTACCGCGAGCGCGCAATTCAGCAGCGCTCACGTTGGGCCAAGGCAGCCTTCCCGGGGAGAAGAGGTGAACGAAGCCCCGTTCTTCTACATACGCGGCCGCGTCAGCCTCACTTAGGACCCCGCCGCCGTCAGCCAAGAAGAGGCTGCGACGGCGATCTTCCTGGACGGCATCAGCAGAGACTGCGACCCCGACATCTGCCATGCCACCCCTTACCCATCAGATTCTTGCCGGGAGCACACAGGTGCAAATGGGCAAGGGCGTTCTCTAACAGTTGGGAGCGGCATACGGTTACGCATCTCCGGCTTCTTTGGCCTCCAGCCGTTTGGCTTGGGGCAGTAGCGGCGCGTCATTCGCGTGCAATTGCTGCCGTGCCTGCACCTGGGTGCTCAGACCCCAAATCTTCACGAAACCCTCCGCAGCGCGGTGGTCGAAAGCATCGCCGCTCAGGTAGGTCGCGAGGTCTTCGCGGTAGAGCGAGTGCGGCGACTGTCGCCCAACCACCGTGGCTTGGCCTCGGTACAGCTTCACCCGCACGGTGCCGCTCACCGCACGCTGGGTGCTTTCTACAAAGGCCATCAGATCGCGGTTAAGCGTTGAGAACCAGAGTCCGCCGTACACCAGCCGGGAAATCTCTTCCGCCACCACACGCTTGAAGTGCGACTGGTCGCCGGAGAGCGTGAGCTGCTCCAGGGCCTCGTGCGCTTTGAAGAGGATGGTGCCCGCCGGGCATTCGTAGATCTCACGTGACTTGATGCCGACCACCCGGTTTTCCACGTGGTCCACACGGCCCACGCCATGCGCGCCTCCCAAGTCGTTCAGTTCTTGGATGAGGTCGACGCCGCTCAATGCCCGGCCGTCGATGGCAATGGGAATGCCTTCTTCAAAGCCAATTTCCACATAGGCAGGCGAATCCGGCGCTTCTTCGGGCGCGACGGTCCACTCGTACGCATTTGCCGGCGGTTCCACCCAGGGGTCTTCCAACGGCCCGGATTCAATGCTGCGCCCCCAGAGGTTTTGGTCTAAGCTATACGGTTGACGCGACCCATCCGGTACCGGAATACCATGTTCCTTGGCGTACGCTTCTTCTTGGTCGCGAGTGAGACCCCACTCACGCACCGGCGCGATCACTTGCAGTTCCGGCGCGAGCGCATGCACGGACACGTCGAAGCGCACTTGATCGTTCCCCTTGCCGGTGGAGCCGTGCGCCACGGCCTGTGCGCCCTCTTCACGCGCCACGTCCACGAGCAGTTTTGCGATAAGCGGGCGTCCCAATGCCGTCGCCAGATAGTAGGCATTCTCGTACACCGCGCCGGCTTTGAGGCCAGGCCAGATGAAGTGCGCGATGAACAGGTCCCGCGCATCGACGACGTATGCCTTGCGCGCGCCGGTCTGGAGCGCCTTGTCGCGAATCGCGGGCAGGTCAGGTTCGTGGCCGAGGTCGATGGTGAGCGTGACCACGTCCATCTCATACTTTTCTTGTAGCCAGCGTATGCAAACGCTGGTGTCCAGGCCGCCGGAGTAGGCCAGGACTACTGTAGCCATAGCAGTTATCTCCTCTTTGCATACATTAGATTGCTAGATTGGCAAATTGGTTATCGAACAGCGAGGTGTCCGCTGACGGAAGCACGAAGAACGGCTGAATTGCGCCCCAATATCCTTAGAGGATCCCCTGCAGGGTCTTCTCAATCCGCGCCAAGCCTTCGTCCGCTTCCGCATCGGTCAGGTTCAAAGCGGGTGCTATACGAATGCTGGGCGGCGCCACGCGATTCACAATAAGGCCGCACTCCAAGGCATGCGCATTGAATTTCTCGGCCCGCTCTTCACCCAGGTCAAACGCGAGGAGCAGCCCTTTGCCGCGAATGTTCGCAATTGCGTTGCCGTGACGGGCGCTGATTTCGGCAAGCCCGGCCTTGATGCGCTCTTCCTGGCGGGCGGCATTCCTCCAAAGCTCGTTCTCAATCACATGACCAACCACGGCGGCTGCCCCCGCGCAGACAAAGGGATTGCCGCCAAAGGTGGAGCCGTGATCGCCGGGCACAAACACGGCGGCGCGCTCATTGACCATACAAGCGCCAATGGGTAGTCCGCCGCCGAGGGCTTTTGCCAAGGCCATGACGTCAGGCTTGATGCCGTAATGCTCATAAGCGAATAAACGCCCCGTGCGGCCGATGCCAGTCTGCACTTCGTCAAGCGCCAGCAGCAAATCATGCTCGTCGCACAGCGCGCGCAACCCTTGCACGTACTCCTGGCCGGCCTCATACACACCGCCCTCGCCCTGGATGAGTTCCACCAGGATGCCGGCCGTCTTAGGGCCCACCGCTGCCTGTGCCGCCGCCAGATCGTTGAACGGCACACGAATGAAGCCCGCCGGCATGGGGACGAAGTCCTCTTGATAGTGGGGATTTGCCGTCGCCGCCACGGCAGCTATCGTGCGACCGTGAAAGGCGTTGCTCATGACGATGATCTCATGTGCCCCGTCACGGTTCAGCTTACCGTACTTTCTTACGATCTTGATGGTGGTTTCCAGCGCTTCCGAGCCGCTATTCACAAAGAAGACCCGGTCCAACGCGGAGTTTTCTACCAGTAGTTCCGCCAGTTCATATTGCCGGGGCACGTGAAAGAGCGAGGACGTGTGGAGCAAGGTTGTTGCCTGATTGGCAATAGCTTTAACTTGAACGGGATGGGCATGGCCCAACACGTTGACCGCGATGCCTTGCAAGAAGTCCAGGTAACGCCTGCCTCGATCATCCCACACCCAGGAGCCATCGCCGGAAACCAGCGTAACCGGCAGGCGGTTGAATGTGTTCATATAGTACTGTTTTTCTTTGGCAGGCCAGTCGGTCATTTCATTCCCCTTCTTCCTGCAATACTGAAAAAACATCCATTGCCTAGTATAACCCAGAGTTGGGGGGTTTTGAACCGCTCAGTTCTATGAAAGAAGCGGCTATACCGTGTAAGGCAATCCCGATAGACAGCGCCTGACAAAACCGCTACACTAGCGCGCAACAGTCATTCTTCCTCAATTTGCCAAGGAGTCCCTACCTCTATGAAGTTCATCATGTTCACCAAGCATCTCGAGCATCTCAGCTACGAGGAGCTTGCGGATACGATAGCCGGCATCGGCCTGGACGGCGTTGATCTTACGGTGCGCACTCCCGGCCACGTGCTGCCCGAAAACGTTAAGACCGATCTCCCCAAAGCTGCCAAAGCAATCCGCGACCGGGGCCTGGAAGTCGGCTGGATTACGACAAATATCTACAGCGCCGACGCGCCCCATGCCGAGGACATCCTGGCGACTGCGAGCGACCTGGGCATTTCGCAGTTCAAACTGGGCTACCATAAGTACGACGGCTTCGGTAATATCAAGCGCCAGCTTGCCGAGGTGCGGGAAGCCATGCAAGGCATCGAACGCCTCTGTCACAAGTACGACGTGAGCGGGGGCATGCACGTTCACTCCGGCCCAAACATGGCTGCGATGGCTCCCATCATTGGTCTGCAGATCGACGGCTTCGACCCAAAGGCGATAGGTCTTTACGCCGATCTGGGCCATATGGGCATAGAGGGCAGCTTTGGCGGCTGGATTCAAGGACTTGACCTGCTCTCCGATAGGCTGATCATGCTCGCGATGAAGAACATGGGACAATTCTGGGAAGAAGACGAAAAGACCGGCCAGAATAAATGGAACCGGAAACTCGTGCCGCTCGATCGCGGCTTCACGCCATATCCGGAAGCGTTTGGCTACCTGAAACAGATCGGCTACAACGGTTACGCTTCGTTCCACAGCGAATACCAGGGCGCAGCCTCGTGGAAGAGCCTTAATCACGACGAACTGATCGAACAGACTAGAATCGATTTTGCTTATGTCAAGGGTATTTGCGCAGATCTGGGCATCCCCCACGGGGACTGAACGCATGGCAGGATTGAACCTGCACTCTTGAGTGATCAGTTAGAGAAGTCCTAGGGTGAAGAGTCGTCGGAACATGTAGCGAGGAACGACCATGGCTGCACTACCCGCAATATTGGACGGCGAACCCGCCGTCACGCTGGACCATAGTTACTACATGCAATGGCCGATCTACACCGAGGAGGAAGTGGAATCGGTCTCAGAGCTCATCCGCAACCACGCCCTCGCCAGCCAGTTTGGCGGGCCGGGGCCGATTACGGAACTGGAACAACGAGTAGCGGAGGTCTGGGGCGTCAAACATGCCTTGGCGCACTCTTCAGGTACGGCATCGCTGCGGTCGGCGCTCTTTGGTGTTGGCGTGGGGCCGGGTGATGAGGTAATTTCGCAGTCGGCCATCCACCCATTTAACTGCCTGCCCATCGTCGGCAGCGGCGCGGTGCCAATCTTTGCCGATATCGATCCGGTCACGTTGACCCTCGATCCGGCTGACGTGGAGCGCAAGATTACGCCCCGCACAAAAGCCATCATGGTCGTGCACTGGCCCGGCTGTCCGGCGGATATGGACGCCATCATGGACATTGCCGCACGTCACTCATTGCGCGTAGTCGAAGATAACTGCATCTCACAGGGCACAACCCACCGGGGGCGCATGGCGGGCAGCATCGGCGACGCGTCCGCCATCAGTTTTCAGCACGGCAAGTGCACTTCCGCCGGTGAAGGCGGGGTCTTTATGACCAACGACACGGAAGTCTACCAACGCGCTGCTTGCCTAGGGCATTACGAACGTCTGCGCGAGTTGCCCAATCCAAAGTGGCGCGCGATGACCGGCTTCAGCTTTGGCGAGAAGTATCGCATGGCGACAATAAGCGCTGCCATCGGCGCCGTCCAGATGAAGTATTGGGAAGAGCGTCTTGCCGTGCGCCATGCGAACACCGACAAGCTGGGAGAAGCCATCGCTGCCATCGAAGGCTTCGCCGCACCGGACTTCCCCTCTTACTTTCCATCGCCGTACCAGAGCGGTCGCATCATGTTCGATCCCGCTGTGCTTGGCGGCATCACCCGCGCGCGGCTGCTTGAAGTCTTGCAGGCCGAAGGCGCGCAAGTCTCATCTCCCGCGCAGAAAGACACGCACACACCCCATGCCGGCAGACTCACCCACATGCTCCACAAGCATCCGGTCTTCCAGGGAAACGAACACGGGACAGGAGACGTACTGTGGGAAGTCCTGGGGCCGAATGTTACAAAGATCGACTACAGTAGCGTTGTGCTCCCGGTCACCGAAGACCCGGAAATCCCTTACAACTCAATTCGTCTGCCCAGCTTCACCCGTCCAGCGGATGAACTGAT
Source organism: Chloroflexota bacterium (assembly GCA_965207135.1). Taxonomy (GTDB): domain Bacteria; phylum Chloroflexota; class UBA11872; order VXOZ01; family VXOZ01; genus VXOZ01. The sequence continues at coordinate 2,216,564 of OZ242272.1, forward strand.
CGAGCAATACGCTGCTGCCTTCGCCAAAGTCGCCGCCCATGCCGACACGTTGAGCGGCGCCTTGGTCGAAGCCCGATAGGGCTTTCATCGCCTCTGATTACATATGAGGCGCCACTGACGAAGTCGTGGCCCGGCAGGGGCGGTGCGCTGCGGAGAGTAGTGGTCCTTTGGCCTAGACTTCTGCGCCGCTTCGTTCCCATGACTCGCAGGCAAGTGTAGCGCGGAGGCTTGTTACAAATGCCGTCGCATTAGACAACGTGACGCTCACAAGAGTATTTCTACACGGTTTGTAAAGCGCAGTAGGGCCACGACATGTCGTGGCCCTACGTCAATCCCAGCAGGCGCGCTCCATTGTCCCACAGCAACGCCCTGCGTTCCTCGGAGCTCAATTCCGCCCTGTCCAAATGCTGTAAGGCGCGGCGCGGCGGCATGAGCGGGTAATCACTGCCGAAGAACACCCGCGAGCCGGCAAGCTGCGCGCCAATTTGATAGATCTGCGGCGTGTAGAGATAGGGCGTGGCTGCAGAGTCGTAGTAGGCATTGCCCGCGAGCGATTCTATCTCAGGCATCAGTTCATAGAACAGCAGACCGCCGCCCCAGTGCGCAAATACGATGGGAAGGTCTCGTGCCATTGCCAGCAAGCGCAGCAGCTTCTCGGGTGTCGTCGTGCCTTTGCCGGGATACGCGTGGCCAAGCGGCTCGCTGGCGTGCAGAAGCAGCACCATGTCGTGCGCGCGGCACGCCTCGATGACGGGGCACATCGTGCGCTCATCAGTTATGTCGAATTGCTGCCCGTCGGCACTTAGCTCGCCAACGCCGCGAAAACCCAAAGCCGCGCAGCGTGCGACTTCATCGGCAGCGCCTGCAGCACCCGGCACAACCGCGCAAAATGGCACAATCTGGCGATGCGGCCGCAGAGCTTCTAAAATAGAATCATTCGTTGCGTGGCAAAGTCCCGGATCGCGCCAGCCGAAATTGAGCGCCACCGCCGCCGCAATGTGGTCGCGCTCCATAGCGTTGGCAAGATCGCTCGCAGTTGCCAAACGGCTTTGCGGGGCGGCATAGAGTGACTCAAACCAGGGCTCGTTGGCAAAAAAGCGCTCGCGCGCCTTAACGATCTCTGCGGGAAAGACATGGGTGTGGAAGTCAAGAACGCGCTCGCCGTCTATTTGCACATTCCCTTCTGCCGTGTGCGGTGTCCTTACTGCGATTTTAACACGTACTCCGGCTTGCAGTCGCTCGTCCCAGCCTACGTCGAGGCACTGTGTCGCATAGTCTCAAGCCGGGCGGGGGCAAGCGGATATGGCGCCGCGCGCACGGTGTATTTTGGCGGCGGCACGCCGTCGCTTCTGGAACCGGCACACGTTGCTCAACTGATTCGTGCGGTGGATGACGTCTTGCCCCTAGAGGCCGACTGTGAGATTACGCTCGAGGCCAATCCCGTCACCGCGGACGCCGCCCGCTTTGCGGGATTTCGCGCCGCCGGTGTGAACCGCCTCTCGTTCGGCGTCCAGAGCTTTTCCGACCGTCTCCTCAAGGTGCTAGGACGCGACCATAGCGCCGAGCAAGCGCAGCGCGGCCTGCGTCTCGCCCGAAAAGCCGGCTTTCAAAACGTCAGTCTCGATCTCATGTACGCGGTGCCCGACCAGTCCCTTGCCGACTGGCGGCATGACGTGGAGACTGCCCTTGCGCTCGCGCCGGAGCATCTTTCGCTTTACTGCCTGACCGTAGAACCCACCACGCCCTTTGCACGCTGGGTGGGGAGTGGCCGCATGCGGTTGCCTCCGGACGATACCGCCGCCGACATGTACGCATTTGCTTCCGGTAGCTTGGCGGACGCCGGCTACGCACACTATGAGATTTCAAATTGGGCGCTGCCGGGCAGGGAAGGTACGCACAACCAGATCTACTGGCGCTACGAGCCCTACTTGGGCTTGGGAGCAGGCGCGCATGGGTACCTGCACGGCACGCGCACGGAAGAAATTCGGGCGCCGCGCACGTATATCGAGCAGGCGCTCCAAGGGGATTCGACGATACTGCGGTCAGAGACCATCACGCCCGCTATGGCTGCGGAAGAGAGCATCTTTCTCAACCTGCGACTCTTGCAGCGGGGCATCGTGCGCCGCGAATTCGCAGCGCGCTTTGGCGCGGACCCTGTGACGTTGCTCGCGCCTGAACTCGCAGAATTGACCAGTGCCAACCTGGTGGCGGTGGACAAGGACTCTATTCGACTCACCGCAGACGGATACTTCCTTGCAAACGAAGTCTGCGTCCGGCTCATCTCTGCGTTGGAGTCCGAGCAACCATCTGCAAGTTTTACAACGACTCAACAATAGATGGCCGCGGTGCCGCTCCTGTGCGAAACAAGGGGTCGCGGCAGGAGAATCTTCCCAATCCACAGCAACCGCAGACTACAAGCAGTGAAGTGTCTAACCCATCTTCTCGATAATCTTTCGCCGTAGCAGGCGAGACACCTAGATTAAGGATGCAGCCATTGGCAATCCGGTTAATGGCCAGGTCAAGAGGCTACAGTGGGACTAGATTGGCCTGAGGCTTGCACGCTGTCCGCTGGCGGGTTGCCGGTGTCCCGCTTCCTATGAAAGTGCTGCACTAGCAGCAACCCAATGGTTGCAATCAAGACCAAGACGATTGCACCGTGCACAAAGCGAATTGCGCCAGGAGGAAACGTGTCCCACAAAGACCCTACGGCAATGGTAAACCCAATGAGGCCAAACAAGAGATACGCAATGAGTACACCGATTTGACGTCTCTTGGATCCAGCTTGGCCCATGAAGAACGCTATGATGGAATACACAATGGCACAGACAATTGCAGTCCCACCCGCCGTGACGAAGTGTTCCCCAAGCTCTGCCCCAGACAGGTGCCCAGTTCCCCACCATAGCGCATCCAGAATCTCCACAGCGCCTATAGCTATGAGGACATACATGACGCGACGCACTGCGTGGTAGATCCGGGCCGACCCGATAGCGACAAGGGACAAGTAGCCGCCATACGTCCCACATATCCCAAGGCCGACCAGCGAGAACATCGCCCGCCGGAGCTCGTTGGGGCCGCCCGCAAAGTCGGTCCATACTTGCCAAATCATGATGGACAACCCCACGCACAAGAAGGCCGCCCACAGCACCGGCAGGAATGACAGGGCCTGCCAAAGTGCGCCTGCCCGGTCACGGTAGCTGAGGATCAGATAGGCATTAGCAACCACACTTAGCATGATGCCGATTATGATTAGCATGGTGAAGAAGAGATCTTGGAGGTTCAAGAAGGAGAGATCGAACCGGAGCGAAATCAGTCCGAGAACGGCCCACGCCAGGATGCCCGCGGCGATAATCCAAATGAAAAGCGGTGTCACAACCGCCATGAAACCGCCGGACGGGTCAACTCTCAGAAAACGCGAGTATCTGCTCCAGTCCTTGTCTAAGGCCGCCGCAGCGCCCTGCGTGCGCGGTTGGGTATCGCCCCCCCCTTGCCGCCTCGGAAGTCTCATCGTTTCGGGGCTGCTTGATGGCCTCTCTCGGCGCCACCGGGGCGCTTTCCCCGCGCGGCTGGCTGGTGGCCTCGCTTGCCGCCGCCGGACCAACATCCTCACGCGGTGGCCTGCCGGTCTCGCTGGCCGTCACCTGGGCCTCTTCGCTGCGCGGCTGGCTGGTGGCCTCGCTTGCCGCCGCCCGAGCCCCATGCTGTCGGGTTGACGTACCGCATTGCGCGCAGAACTTGGCGCCTTCATTCAATTCGCTGCCACAGTTTGTGCAGTATTTGCCAATGCGTTCCATGCAGCCACCTTCTTCCCTTCTACGTGGCTCAGAGCCTTGTTGCCATTTGCAAAGAATGGCTTGCAGTGCTGACATCCAGTAGTATAAGACATAATGTACGGCTTTGTGAATGGCTGACTCCGAACAAACCTCTCTGGGCAGCGCCGCTAACCCAGGAAATTCCTTCGTGCCCGGGAAGCGGTGCACATTGAAGTGATCGCCAGAATTGACATTGCTAGCACTACACGCCGCTGACTTTGGAGGCAGTTGCCATGCTTCGCTATGTGTTGGGATTTATACTTGCAGTCGTTGTTGTCACCGCCGGTGTCGTCGTGATAGTGGTCTCTTACGACGTAGAAACACCGGTATCACGCCCCGCTGACACTCAGGAAGCTGCGAGCCGCAGCGCCGACTCTGTACCATCGACTCCCCGGCCAGCGCCCACGTCCGCACCCGCAATTCCAACCCCAGCGCCGACAGTCGTGCCGCTACCTGCACTGCCGCCTGTGCCCGACCCCACTCCCTTCCCTCCCGGTGACCCAGAGCTCTACGGTGCGATATGGCGGGGCAGTGTCAGCAATGAAGAATTGAAAGCCCTCCTTGACGAGGGCAGAGAAGTGAACGCCAGTAACGACCAAGGCGACCCGTTTCTGTACACCGCGATCTGGCGGGCCTCTCCGGAGAAAGTACAGATACTCGTGGACGCCGGGGCGGATGTTAACGCGCGCGACAGTGATAACGATCCGCTACTCTACACCGCGATTTGGCGCGAAAAGAACGAAGCGCTGCGGATACTCGTTGACGCCGGCGCGGATGTGAACGCACGCGACAGCAACAACGATCCAATGCTGGTCGCCGCGATTTGGTGGGATAGCACCGAAGCGCTGCGAATTCTCGTCGCCGCCGGTGCGGACGTGAACGCGCGGGACAGCAATAACGATCCACTGCTGTACGCCGCGATTAGCTGGCGAAACACCGAAGCGCTGCAGATTCTCATAGATGCCGGTGCGGACGTCAATGCGAGATTGGCCGATGGCCGGTCGCTCCTGGCAATGGCGAGCTTGCAGAGCACTCCTGAAATCGTACAAATCCTGATTGCTGGTGGCGCTGACGAATAACAGGAGACGGATCAACCAGTCGCCGAGAGCGGCACTGGGGGACGGTGTAAGGGAGACCCTAAACCGACTTCGCCCGGCTCAAAGGGGCGTTGCAGGCGAGCGCAGCAGCGAAGTAATGCAGGCCCAGCGATTGAGCACCTCACAAAGCCAACACGCTCACCGACGGCTCTTAGCGGCCTTCTTTATCAACCCAAAGCTGCCAGGGGCCTTAATTGACTAAATGTGTAACCAATCCCCCCAAACACCTGTTACCCGTCTCCCCGATCTTTACAGTCCAATCGGAGAGAGGCAAGAAGAGGACAACGCGCCGATTGCGTGTCCCCATTGAAAACTTGACTACAGCTTTCAAACTCTTCATCCATTCCAATGTCCAGTGCCTTGCGTTTGTTTCGATTCTCCTAGATTGTTACTATTGCTTGCAGGGACGCGCGATCCAGCGCTAATCAGGTTTCTCGTAGGGAGCTTTTCGTTGTGCGCGTAGACTTCGAGAGTGTTGAGCCTTTCGAATTTGACGGGCTATGCATCCGAGAACTTACGCCGGCGGCGCTGCAATCAGCCTCGGTTGCCGTAATCGACGTGCCGCCTGGGACAGGGCATCGCAGAGCGCGCTCACGCAAGAGCGATAAGCTCTACGTCTGTGTCCAAGGGCTTATTTCATTCGCGGTCCAGGATCGCGAGATCACACTGAGGCCCATGGACGTCCTCCTTGTACCACAGAGCGAGTGGTTTAGGTACCGCAACCAGGGCAACGAGCCGTCCAGACTTTTGCTGATACATGTCCCGCCCTTCGATCTTGCGAGCGAAGAGTTCGCGGAAGGGCAACAGGACAATACGTAATTGCGCGGGAGTCTTAGGAGGTGAGAGGCGAGAAAAGTCCTGTGAATTAGCGATTGACACGGTCCTATGGAGCAACACCAACAGCAATGGAGGAGTGAATGATGGCGGTTCTCTTACACACGCGCATACGCGTAAGCGACTTGGACAACTCGATCAATTTCTACTGCGACCGCTTGGGTTTCAAAGTGATGAGCCGGAGCGAACGCTCTCCCCACGGCAACCAGATTGCTCACCTGGAGTTGCCGGGCAACCTGCATACGCTAGAGCTCACCTACTCCGACGACTATGACTTGAACGTTCCCGAGGATTTGATGCACTTAGCTATCGGCGTGCCGGACTTGATTGCGTTCTGCGCCGAATTGGAGGCCAATGGCATAGAGATCTGGCCGGACGGCTGGCGGGAAGTGTTCGCCGCGGGCCGCAAGATGGGGTTCATCGACGATCCCGACGGCTACGAAATCGAGCTGCTGGAGCGAGCGGACGCCTGAAAACACGATCCCGATCTACGACATTGGGACTGTATGAGCGCCCACCGGTGCGGTCAGTCGCGGGCCTCTGCGGGTACGCTGCTAACGAACAATTCGTTCCTGGCAAGCAGAGCCCGGGTAGCCGGGTTGTGGTAACAAGAAGTGGCGCAGATAAACCGTGCGCGCCGAGATTGCGACGGACTGCACATCCCTGCGATTGGGCACTTCGACTCCATTGCTAATCCAGCAACAATCCTTCCCTGGCGGGCCCTTCACCTCATGCCGACGCAACCCGTCTCAGCCTTCAGCTTAGGACTTCCGGCGCTGCGTCAGCGTACCAATTCTGATCGGCGTAATGGCGAGTTTCCTCTAGACCAGTCGCCATCGCCAGGATTTTCTCCATCGTTTGACCACTAATTGGGTGCACCAAGTGTGGGGCGATCTCGGTCAGAGGGCAGAGGGTGAAACCGCGCTCTGTTAGTCGCGGATGCGGAATCGTGAGCGACGGCGTTGAGATCATCTGTTCGCCAAAGAGCAGGATGTCTATGTCAAGCGTGCGCGGCGCATTGGGAAATGGTCGCACTCGACCCAAAGCACGCTCAATACCTATGGCAAATTGCAAGAGTTCTGCAGGGCTCAGTTCCGTAAAGCCTTCGAGCACGGCGTTGAGAAACCACGGTTGCTTGGCGTATCCTACGGGTTCCGTCTCGTAGATCGAGGAAACCTGGGTAAGCATAACCTCGGCGTGCAGTCGCCGCGCCGCATCGCGTAGATTCTCGAGTCTGTCGCCATCATTGCTGCCAAGGCCGAGATAGACTACTGCCATGAACGAATTTCCTATGCTTCGTCCTCGTCTTTGTCCGCGCTAACCTCTGGGGCGCCATCATCATGCAGCCAGACTTTGTGGACCGCGACGCCCAAATCACGGGTGTCCGGAGAGCCAAGCACATCCTGTGGATTCCAAGGCTCATCCCAATGGAACGCGATTTCAAGACGCTTATCGGCGTCGGGCGGTACAGGATATGACAAGTCCCGCCATTCACCCGGCGGCAAAGAAACGGGATACTTCACCTCGTTCGTGTAGATGGCGCCGGTCACAGCCCTATTCAATTCCTTCGGTCCGGAGAAGAGATTAATTGAAATTGTCTGCTGTCCGCCATACTTCAAGCGTACCAGCGCATTCCGACTCGTCCACCGTACCGGGGGCGGCCAGTCCTCCCGGGGGTACCACCCGCCTCCTAGCTGCGGGTCCTCGTTTTCACCCATCACAACTGCACTCTCGGTCACTCGCCGATAGGCATAGATATCGGTATACATGTCCGTTGGATAGCCATAGCGTGCATTGCCAAATGCACGGGCCCGAACCATTATCACGTCTTGCTGGCCACGCAGCAGACCGATTCGCACCGCACCCCGCACGAGATCATCAAGAAGACGTGGGTGATCGTATGAGCAGTCGTGAATGGAGTAAAGTTCCTCGACCTCATAGTTGCAGGAGCGCAGCAGCCGCCTCAATTCACCCGCGCTGAACTCACGATGATGACGAGCATAGCTGTTATAGCCGGAGAACGGTGGGTAGATGTTCTTGCCGCTGATAAACTTTAGGACGTTCGTATATCGGAATGGATTTGGCGTCGAGAGGATCAACTGACCGTCAGGCTTAAGCACCCGGTGGATCTCGTAGAGCGTCTGCGTAGGATCATACGTGAGGTGCTCAATAACCTCACAATAGAGCACGAGGTCAAAGTGGTTGTCCGGGTAAGGAAAAGGATCGTACTCGATATTCACGCCCTGATACTCAATAGTCTGTGCAAAGTCACTTTCAGCGCTCCTCAAATTCACGGTGCCGCCGTCGAGTTCCAGCCAATACGGTTCATTGATGGCAGACACGGCAAAATCCGTGTAGCGGAGAAGCAGCGCCGTCATGTAGTACGGCATTGCGCCGATTTCGAGGACTTTGGCTTGGGTGGGGAGATCGGCCGGAATGAGTGCAAACGTAGCCCCCAGACGGTCTAACGCTGTGCTAAGGTAGTCGCTGACCTCTTTGCGTTGTGCATGCTCCAGGGAGCGCAGGAATTGTAGCGCCTCATCATTGTCCAGCCTCATGCCTTCACCTCTTGCGACGAAGCGAGGGAATTGCCTCGAGCCGTAACAACCGAGTCCACAAGTTCCAGCAGCCGGTCTGCAAACTGGTCCTCGCTAAATCGCTTTGCCCGCTCCTGCGCACCGGCTCGCAGCCTTGCAGCCAGCGCCGGATCAGCCGCGACGCTGCAAGTAAACTGCTTGAGTTCCTCCAGGGTGTGCCAGAGGAAGCCGCTCTCGCCATGCGCAACGATCTCGGCCGGCCCTCCCTTGCCCAGCACGATTGGCACGCAGCCTGCAGCCATCGCTTCCACCGGCGTAATCCCAAAGTGTTCGAAGCGCTCCGGATGGTGTTCTTCGTTCTCGCCGTAGCCGGTCGCATGCCAATAAATGGAAGCCTGGCTATAGAGCTGGCGTAAGTCCTCATACTCCACGTTTGGATGCAGCACCACGGGCAATCCCTCGGCCAATTCCTGAACACGTCGATAATATCCCTGGCTTAAAACATCTTGCGCAACGCCCCCTGCGAGGTGAAGCTCCCAGCCTGTGAGCTCCTGCCGTGATAGCGCCGCAAACGCCTGGATCATTTCCGGGTATTTCTTTTCATGGCTGTGCGGGAAAAATCTCCCAACGCTAAGGATAACCGCGCGTTTCTCTCCTGGCTGAAAGTCAGCGACGTCAACCGGTGGGTAGAGAATCTCACCCTCCAATTCCCATGCCCGCTTGACCCAATCCGCAACAAAACGGGAAATCGGACAGAGCATATCGTACGTCCGGACGTACTCTAAAGACGGGTTCTCCATTACGCCATGCAAGCGCAGGCCGAGCTCTGGGAAGAGCTTTTCGAATACGGTCTCATACACGTAATAGCGCCAGTTCCGAGCGCGCACCGCCGCCACGGCCACACCCACTTCTCGATAGTCATGCTCTTCTACGCCGGCAGCATGTGCCGAAAACGTCTCACAAGTCAATTCGAGCCGCGCACGGCCGTCCTCGATACACTCCTTCGGCAAAACAAACTCAATGTCGGCGTAATTGCCCGTTGTCGTCTGCAATGTAGTTTCGCACAGGAGTTGCGCTCCGCACTTCACGCGAACCGAAACCGGGTCCCAGCCGTCTGGGCGAAATGAACCTGCGACGATCTGCATTGTTGTGTCGCGCCGCCAACCTGGAACAGGCAGATCAATTGCGGCCTTACCCGCGGTCCAACGATACCAGCCCTGGCCAAGCTCCTGTAGGGCATAGAAGCCTTCGCGAAAGTGGGGCACTCTTAGTTCGCGCAGGAGGTGTCGGCCTACCCACTGCCGCAAGCGCGCGGCCCAGCTATGCAGCCCCAGGAATGGGAAGTAGACAAACATGATGCTGTGCTTGGCCCGGCTTGGCACGAATGAAAAGTGCGAGCCGTTTATGAAGAGATCATATTCCTCCGTCAGTGGTGAAAGCAGATCAAAAGGCAGGTCCTCCACACAGCGAAGCTGTACCTGCGAGAGGTCAACGTTCAGTCTCTTACCGATTTTGGCGAGGTCTACCGGCCGATGGGTGATCAGAGAGACATCGTGATGCGCGGCAAGCACTTCCGCCGCCACCCCCGTATACCGCTCCGCACCGCCCTGCGTCTGAAGCCACCGGTTATAGATGCCTATCTTCATTCTTGCCATGCGATTTCGCTACACCCACCTAAGGGTCACTTGCCTATTCTTCTCTTGACTGCAGCCAGCGACCAATATCCTGCTGCGAAACGGAGCGTCCCGCTTGAATGTCATGTCTATCCCGCAGTAGCCCTGGAGTAAGCAACAACAAGCGCAACCAGACCTGCAAACGAATCCACAGACGACTCAACTGCCCCCGAGTTCCCGCCGCCCGCACGAGCAGCCCCCAAAGTGCGTGGACCGAATTCCCGATAGTCTCCGCAGCATAGCGAGCCACTTGCTGTCGCGCAAGCCGCCGGGGCGCGTTCTTGAGGAGCATCAGCAGCCGGTTGAGATCCACGTTGTAGGTGAACAGAGGAGACCATTCTCCGGCTGAACCGCTGTGCACGTGGCGCACGATCGCTTGGGGCACATACAAAACGCGCCAGCCTTGGGCGCGGGCACGCCATGCCAAGTCCATGTCCTCATAGTACATGAAGAAGCGCTCATCAAAGAGCCCAACGGCAGCGAGCATGTCACGCCGCAAGAGACACGCCGCGCCATTGAAGTGAAAGACCTCCGCAGCAGCATCGAACGCGCCATCATCCCAAGGAGGATACACATGCCCGCGATTCACGATCGTGCCACGGTCGCGTCCCGAGCCGTCCGGCAGAATGCACGAACCGGCGCTTTGCAGCAACGGCTTTGCATGCAGGCGCAACGAATCTGGGAGGTTTATCCGGATTTCTCGCGGCTCTCCGTCGACCGCTCCGGCAAAGAGTAAGCGGCCGGCACACAGCAGAGACACACGTACGGTCCTTTGGTCCGGTCTCCATGCGGCCAGTTCAAGCGTTAGGTTAATGCCCGTGGACCCGCGATGCGCAAGCGGAACGCCAAGTTCGGCAGTAGCGCCGGACCATTGCAGAGAGCGCCCCTCGCCATCGCGTTCAGGTGGGTGGAATCCGGCGAGCCGCCGCACTTCCTGCCCTTCTCGATGGTTCCCATTGGCCAATTCAGCACCATACACTTGGACTCCCAATGTGCGTGTATCGCCCGAGTTCATCTCTTCACTTGGCGTAAACGAATCGCAGCGCAACTTCAAGGGCAGGAAGTCGTGCATATAGAGCAGTCTTGCGGTGGTGGCGCCTACGGTTGCATCGGATTGCAGCGGACGTACGAGATGCAGTAGCCAGTCGGGTTGAACTGCAGTGTCGGAATTGAGCAACGCAACAAATGGCGACGTACTGGCCTGGATTGCACGGTTGTTACCGCCCCCAAACCCCAGATTGCCGCCGGTTTCAAGTATTTGCACCTGGGGGAAGTGCGCTCGTACCCAATCAGGTGAACCGTCTGTAGACGCGTTGTCAGCGAGAATAACCGTAAAGCGGTCTCTTGGGTACGTAGTCTGCAAGAGTGCAGTCAAGCATCGGCCAAGGAAGCGCATGCCATTCCAATTGAGCACTACGACGGTAACATCCGGCAGCTCTTCACTGCCATGTGATGGCAAAGTTTGCATTCACCCCGCCATATTGACCCACACTGCGCGATTCTCTCCAGCACAAATGCCGAGCTCTGAGTCACCTGCCATGTAATCACTCCAACCAGATCTCACGTACGGCCACGCCGAGTTCGCGATTGTCACGCGTTTCGTCTGCCTTCGGTGAGCGCGTCACTTTGTCGACCACAATCTCAATTTGCAGAGTTTGCCCATTTCCAAGTGACGTCAGCGGATACAAATACCGCTCAAAGTCCGGTGTTGCAATCGAGAAGTCTCCGATGCTCTCACCCTCGATGAGAATGCGGCCGGTAATGGGCTCACCGCTATGATGAGGTCGGCACATCGCAATCCCAAGAAGCTGGGGAGCACCTTCCTTGCGCAGGTAGAGGCCAGCCTGCCGTGTCGTCCACCGCACATGGGGGGGCCAATTCTCAACCGGGTACCAGCCCTCCCCTAGGAATTCATCTTCCTGATGACCCATCACAACGTGGTCCGGCACAGGATTCCAAGGTACAGCAGCCGGCACAGGATTGTTGGATGGAACTAGGGTGCTCGCTCCGCCGGTCTGCCAGATCGGGTTTACCGCTAGCAAACCGGTCTGGATGGCTTTCTCTGGGACAACCACAAACCGCGCGACCCCCTTCCACATGTCGAAGGGATTCCGCCAGTCGCCGGCCGGCCAGAATCCCACGCTAATGTCAAAGTCGCCGGTGTGCAGCGGCACATTGGGAAGCGTGCAAACGATCTCGCCCTTCCCTTTAGTCAATGCCACTGTCGTTCCGTCTGCCGCGCTGTGGCTACCGGCCACGAACACGCCGTCGGCACGATGTACACCAATTCCTACGCTCGCCGCAGAAATTGTGTTAAGCGCTGTATACACAATCCGAATTTGCACGCTCGCGCCTGACGCGACCTCAATGACCGGTGTACCCACTTCGTCAGTCACAGCGACAGAGTCAATTACCACTTCACCACTGCCCCAACGTTCTTGGCGGGTATCCTCCGGTGTCGGGAGGACGCGGGAAGACACAGCCACCTGCAGATCTCCTCGCTGACGCGCCTCTGACAGATACGCATTGATCACACTGTCTGACGGGCCGTGCATTCTCACTCGTCCTGTATCAATCCAGAGCACTTCGTCGCAAAAGCGGCCGACAGACGTCAAATCATGGGACACAAAGACTATCGTCATACCTGCCTGTTTGAACTCGCTCAGCTTGGCAAAGCATTTTTGCCGAAACGGCATGTCGCCCACGGCCAAGACCTCGTCGATTACGAGAATTTCGGGATCGACGTGTACAGCGACCGCAAAGCCCAGCCGCATATACATGCCTGACGAGTAGTGCTTGACCGGCTCATCGATGAAGCGCTCCAGTTCTGCAAACGCGACAATTTCATCGAAGCGAGTTCTCATTTGCGCCCGCGGCAAGCCGAGAAACGCGCCATTGAGGAAGACGTTCTCTCTGCCCGTCAGATCGGGATGAAATCCCGCCCCAAGCTCAAGCAATGCCGAGACGCGACCCCGTGCGGTTACTGTGCCGCTCGTAGGTTCCAGCACGCGGCACAAGAGCTTCAGAATTGTACTCTTGCCGGATCCATTGCGGCCGACAATGCCAAGGGTACTTCCGGCCTCAAGATGGAATGAGACATCCTGAAGGGCCCAAAACTCCTGGCTTGACGACGACCTGCGCAGCCAGCCAATGACGGTTTCTTGGACTGTGCGGTGCTGGCGCACAATGAATCGTTTCGACACATCCTGGAATTGAACAGCCTGCATCTAGATCTCTTCCACAAATCTATTCGCATAGTGGCGGAAGAGCCACAGCCCAATCCAAACCAGCAAGAGTGCGGTCGCCCCGGTAACGAGGAGATGTTTCAGCCGCCACAGCGGCCAACCGTAAAGCAACGCGTAACGATAGCCGGTGATAAGGGTAGCCATTGGATTGAGCAAGTACACCCAGCGCCACATGTCGAGACCGAAGACTTCTCGATTGGGGATCCGTTCCAGCAAATAAACAATCGGCGTGAGGAAGAACCAGGCTATCAACGCCACGTTCATGATCGACTCGATGTCGCGGAAGTAGACGTTAAGGGCAGCCACAAGGAGCGCCAGGCCTGACATCAGCAATATCTGTAGTAGTACAAGCACCGGCAGGAACCAAACATGATACGTAAACGTGATATCAACCACAAAGGCAAACACGAAGAAGAGCGGTAGGGCGAGAACAAAGTGGATGACATTGGCGAGCACGACTGAGAGCGGCAGGATCTCCCGGGGAAAGTAGACTTTCGTTAGCAAGTCCCGGTTTCCCGTAATGCTCGTCATCGCGCGCGTAATCACGTCCGCAGTGAAATTCCAAACTAAGAGTCCGCTCAGGACATAAATCGGATAGCTCTGCACGGTCGGCTCGATCCTTTCCGGGTCCGTCAACACCGTGAACACCAGGGTAAAGACCAGCATCATGAGTAGGGGATTGAGCAGCGACCAGGCAAAGCCGAGCACTGAATTACGGTAGCGCACCTTTATATCACGCACCACTAGATTGGCCAGGAGTTCCCGATACTGCCACCACTCGCAAAGAATGGCCCACACGTGCAACGGATTCGGAAAGAGAATGAAAGTCCGTATGGCATTCATTGTTGCTGCAATTCAAAGCGCTCGCATACAGTGTATTCCGCCCCATGCGGCCTCAACTCACTCTTCATCAGAACGACCTCCTCCACCGGCAGCGGGATGGCTTTGAAACCACGCTGTGCCTCGGCCCATTCCTCAAGCGCTTTCTGTTCCCACGGGGCTATGCCGTCTCGCACTCGTGCCAGCGTGAGATGCGGCGAAAACGGCCGTCCTTCGCGCGCAAAGCAACTCTGTTCTAGCAGGCGTTCCATCCTGCCGTGCAGCCGGCGCAGTTGATTATCACAGTCCTCCACTGTAGCCCAAACCATTTGCGGCCGCCTGCGTCTGCGCACAATTCTTACTCCGGAAATCGAGACTGAAAATGGCTGTACTTTGGACACAACGCGCTCCATAGTGTGGGTAATAGCTGCCTTCTGATCCGCTGACACTTCACCAAAGAACCTAAGGGTGATGTGTACGTTCTCCAAGGGCACCCATCGCACTTTCTCTTGACGCTCCGATGCTGCTAGCAATCTCTCTGCCAAGCCCTTCCGAGCACTGCTAGACAAGCCGACGGCGAGGAAGAGACGTTCAGTCTGCACTAGACTCACTCATGTCTATGGGTCGCGCTTGAGCCTCGGGTAATTCTGAGCAAAGAAATGAATCTATGGTCGCTTGCCAAGGAGCAGGCCAACCACGCCCTCTGCAGATTCCAAGTCTCTTGCATATCCTCGGACGGCATCAAGATCGCGGACGCATTCCTGGCGCGCGTTCGCTTCCATAGTTTGCTCTTGTCACACGCCGCATAAGGCAAGTATAATCGCTGTGAAAATGGGTCGTCCAATACCCCTGCGTCGTGCGCTCCGGGCCAAGCATTGCTGCTGACCTGCCAAAGAGCGATTTGCAGTTGGCGCGCGCCAATTCCTCTCCCATTGACGCGCTGGATATCACTCATTGGTTGCGATCACCCTTGCACTTACTAGATTCTGCGCTAGGTTAACCGCATGAAAGTACGCAAAGGCGTCTTCTTGGTTGCCGGACTGGGCACCCGGACGCTGCCCGCTGCCAAGTCCATCCCCAAGGTAATGCTACCCCTTGCCGACAAACCGGCCATCCAGTACGTGGTGGAAGAAGCGGTTGCGGCAGGGATCGAGCAAGTGATCCTCGTCACAGCCGCCGGCAACCAGGCCGTTGAGGACTACTTCGACACCGCGTACCGACTTGAAGAGAGTCTTGCCGCACGCGGCAAGCAGAAAGAACTCGCGGAACTGCAAGCGCTCAAGGAAATGGCAACGGTTATTGGCATTCGCCAACATGCGCCGCTCGGCACCGGCGACGCCATCCGCACCGCGCGCAGTGTGGTCGGCGATGAGCCGTTTGCAGTTTTTCTTCCGGATGACGTCATTGACGGCGAGCCGCCTGCTATCGGTCAACTGATGGATGTGCACGAAGCACATGGCGGTGAGGTTGTCGCCGTTATGTCCGTGCCCCGTGAACACGTCGACCGCTACGGCATTGTAGAAGGCACACCGATAGCCGCGGGAGTACAACGGCTGCAAAGCCTGATCGAAAAGCCGCCGCTCAGCGAGGCGCCGTCTAACCTCGCCATCGTCGGCCGCTATGTCTTCACACCGGCGATCTTCGACTACATCGACCGCACACCGGCAGGCGCCGGCGGCGAAATCCAAGTAACGGATGCGATAAATACCCTCGCGCAAGAAGGCCCAGTCTACTCCTGCGAATTCACGGGCCGGCGCTATGATATGGGCGACAAGGTGGGCTACTTGAGCGCCTCAATCGATCTTGCGCTCAAGCGTCCTGATCTGCGGCCCGGCCTCGCAGCCTACTTGCGCGGCTTGGATCTAGACAACATGGACCCCACCTCGTGAGTCCTGAGATTGCGCACGCTGAGTTGCTGGCAGCCCTTGCTCCGCGCCGCGGGCGGGTGTACGACTACTTGCAGGAAGCGGTTGCCCGAGTTTCCTTGAGCTCCCTTCACCTTGGTGAGGCGATCGCAAGCTACGTCCGTCAGCCGGGCAAGGGACTGCGTTCAAGCATTCTCCTGCTCTCTTGCGGCGCTGCGGGCGGCGACGAGACACAGGCCATCCCCGCTGCTGCCGCCGTTGAGCTCTTTCATGTATGGACATTGGTACATGACGACCTCATAGACCAGGACAACTTGCGCCGCGGCCGACCCACGGTCCATGCAGCGTTTGGAGAACGGGCACAGCGAGAGTTGGGTCTCACCGCCGCTGCCGCCGGTCACTACGGTCTCACACAAGCCCTGCTGGCTGGGGACATCCAGCAGGGCTGGTCCGCGACGCTGCTCACGGAAACTGCCACCAAAAATGGTGTTGACGCCAACCTCGTGCTCCGTTTGGTTGCGGAGCTTTTCGGTTCCGTGGAGACCCATCTCGTGGACGGTGAAGCGCTGGACGTACAGTTTAGTCTGCAAGACCTGGCAGCAGTCTCTGAGTCCGACATTCTGGACATGATGCGAAAGAAGACCGGTGCCCTATACGGGTTTGCCGCCACCGCCGGGGCTTGTATCGGCCTCAACGCGTGGCAACCTGAGGACCCTCTGGTTGCGGCGCTCACGACCTATGCCCGCAACTACGGCGTCGCCTTTCAGTTACAAGATGACATTCTCGGCATTGCCGGTGACTCGGCGGCAACGGGCAAGCCGGTTGGATCGGACATTCGCGAGGGTAAGCGAACTCTCATTGTGTGGGCAGCCTTGCGCAATGCCACCGCCGTCCAGCGGAAACACATCCTCAGCACGTTGGGAAACCGCACCGCCACCGGCGAGCAAGTAGCATACACTACGCAACTCTTAGCGGACTTGGGCGGCTTGACGTACGCTGGTTCGCTCGCAAAAGCATACATTGAAGAAGCGCACAGGCACCTCGCACACGTGTCGAACGAGTCCTACCGCCAGGTCCTCCATTTGCTCGCAGACTTCGTACTGGAGCGAGATTCCTAACTCTCGCGCCATTTGCAATCCGTGGAACGGTAGCGTACGCTAGCGCCAAGCGGAACCACCGGCAAGATGTACCCGAACAGTTGTCTTTAGGAAATCACACCGTTACGGGGGGATACATATGCGTTTGCCGATTCTGCGGTAGTTCGATCCCTGTGTAGGCAAGTAGAAGACTTTTGTACGAGCAGCCCTTTGGTTGCGCAGCGAGCGCCGCGCAGGGCGCGGTAATGAATTGAGGAGGAATGAGCATGGCAGACGAAATGGGTGTCGGCCTAATTGGGCCCGGTTGGGTCGCGAGCGAGCACATTCGCGCATTTAACAACAACCCGCATACGCGCATGGTCGCAGTCTGTAGTCGCGAAATGGAGCGTGCGCAAGGGGCGATCGACGAGTTTGAATTGGACGCCAAGCCGTACACCGACTACGAAGCGATGCTTGCCGACCCAAACGTTGACATTGTCTCCATTTGCACACCCAACTTTGCCCATGCTGAGCAAGGCGCGCTGGCAGCGGAAGCAAACAAGCACCTCGTTATCGAGAAACCAATCGCCATCACTGTGGAGCAGCTAGAGCGTTTGGTCAGTGCGGTCAAGAAAGCAGGCGTGAAGAGCGTCGTGAGTTTCGTGCTCCGCTGGAACCCCTTGGTTGAGACTTTGCACTACCGGCGGGAAGCTGGTGACTTTGGCCGTATCGTCTATGCTGAAGCGGACTACATGCATGAAGTGGGGTACATCCGTCCCCCTGGACACTGGGGCCGCTACCAGAAGAACGTTGGCAGCGCTATGCTCTCCGGCGGCAGCCATGCCATGGACTGCATCCGCTGGTTGACCGGCAAAGACGTAGAGTCGGTTTCAGCCTACGCAACACCGGTGCGCTTGGAAGAAAAAGGCTTTGATTTTCCGCTCACGACCGCGGCTGTCCTGCAGATGGAAGATGGCGTGGTTGGCCGTGTGACTGCCACCATGGAAGCCCGCATGCCCTACGTATTCCACATGTCGCTGCAAGGCGACGCGGGGTCGGCGCGCAACAACCGCATCTATCCCGCATCTTTTCCCGGCATTACGGGATTCATGGACATTCCCACAGTCATGCCCGACTCCGGTGACGTAGCCCATCATCCGTTCCAGGGCGAAATCGATCACATCGTCGAATGCATCTTGAACGATGAGGATTCTTACGCCGATATCTTCGATTCAATCAATACGCATGAAGCCTGCATTGCGGCTGACATCTCTGCGGCTGAAGGACGTCCGGTGTCATTGCCTCTGATCGGCCAGGTCTAGGACAGGCACAACGCTGCCATGCCCATAGTCGAATCCCACGTCCACATCTGGACGCAAAACGACGCATATCCCTTCGCGCCCACGCTGCCGGACGTGCCGGTGCCTACAACCGACGCCACGGCCGAGATGCTGCTCGAGGTAACGGGGCAGGCCGGCGTCGACCACGTGGTCATGGTGCAGCCGAGCACCTACGGCTGGGACAATCGGTATCTCGCAGATAGCATTGCCCGCTACCCAGACCGACTTGCCGGTGTGTGTCTCGTCGATCCCCTCGACGAAAAGGCGCCGGAGCAACTTGAATTCTGGGTTCAAGAGCGCAAGTTTCACGGGGTGCGGCTGCACGCGGTCCGTGCCGACAGCGCGGAATGGTTCACGACGCCCCAGACCGACCGCATTTGGCGGAAAGCAGCCGACTTGGGCATCCCCATCTGCGTTCTCATGGACTCGGAGCACGCGCCCATGCTCGCAGAGATGGTGCAGCGCTATCCGCAGGTGGACGTGGTAGTCGATCACATGGGTCGCATCGACGTCGCTGAGGAACCGCCGTACCCAAATTTTTGTGGCCTCCTCAAGCTAGCGGACTTTCCCCGCACATTCGCCAAAGTTTCGGGCATGCTCCACTACAGCAGCCAATCATATCCCTACGCCGATACGCACCCGTTCTTCCGCATGGCAAAGGACGCATGGGGTCCCCAGCGTCTGATGTGGGGCACGGACTGGCCGATGCTGCTCGACAAGGCCGACTACTTGCCGCGCCTCACCGCCGTGCGCGACGAAATGTCCTTCTTCAATGCTGAAGACCTTGAGTGGGTGCTCGGTAAGACCGCACTGCAACTCTGGCAGTTTGCCTAGCGGACCACCGATGGAACTGAGACGGCGCTGCGGGCAGCTCCAGGCATGCAAGAGAAGTCCTATTCCCGGTGGAGAGCCACTTGTATGGGCGACCGCACCGGCGCCGCGAATGTGAGGGGCATGCTTGTGGTAAGTCTGATGGCTGTAGTCTTGTTGACCCAATTCAAGACCGCGCCATGAAGATAATCGGACACGGCAAGCCTACCTGCGGCATTCTCAAGAGTAAGCGTCGATAGACCTCACGCTGCAGTTGGCGGGCCGCGAGAGAACTTGACGTCCTCGGCAGTCCAGTTTTGCATTCTCCTGCTGCCCTGCGTCCTTTGCAACCCGTAGGGTTTGCACTCGTGGCGCAATAGTGTAGAATTAACCCTGACAGTTTGCTACA
The DNA here is from genome assembly GCA_965207135.1 of Chloroflexota bacterium. Taxonomy (GTDB): domain Bacteria; phylum Chloroflexota; class UBA11872; order VXOZ01; family VXOZ01; genus VXOZ01. The sequence continues at coordinate 2,236,078 of OZ242272.1, forward strand.
TCCAACCCAGCGGGAAATTCGTTAATGCCCGTGCGTCTTAGTCTCGGCAGACTGGCTGTTTGTTTTGTCTTAGGCTTTGCCTTCAGTCTGCTCTTTCCCACCATTTCTCTCAACGCTGCTGATTCTCTTGATGAGCCAATCAGTGGCGGTCACTTCTTTAAGCAAGCCAACGGTTTTGGCGGACGTGGCAACCGGGGCTTCTCGATTCGAGATGAGCCCAACGGCATGGCCTTCTACACCAAGTTCCATCAGCTTGGCGGCGTGAGCGCCCTCGGCTATCCGGCTTCTCGCTTCTATGAACTCGATGGATTCATCTATCAGATAACTCAGGGAGCGCTTCTCCAATACCACCCTGTGCTAGAACAGGTCACTCTGGGCAATACTTTCGAGATTCTTGAGCGGGCCGGTCTGAACGAGCTTCTGCTTGCGCGGGGCATACCGTTGTCCATTGCCGATGATGGTTCCAACGGAGACTTTCAGAAGGCCAAGGCGACGCGTCTCAGTTGGCTTTCCAACGACGCCATCAAGAAGCGCTTCATGGGCGCAGGCGATGAAAATGCGGCGATCGAGCTCTACGGTCTCCCCATGTCAAAGCCGCAGAAATTCGGTCCATTCATCGCGCAGCGCTTCCAACGGATCGCGCTGCAATACTGGACGGAGGACGTTCCCGGGATTGCGGATAACGGCGACATCACCGTCATCCTGGGCGGCGACCTCTTGAAGGAGTTCAATCTCCTGCCGCTAGAAGCAAGAATCCCGCACATGAGCTATGAGCGGCCCCAGCCCGTCGAGGGTAGCAAATCTCTGGAGGATAGTCGCTACAGCCACCTTATTGCCGAAGGCTCATCGAATTTCACCGGCTCACCCGATCATCGCACTCACAACATTGCCGTGGCAGCGTCGATACTGCATGGCAGCGTGATACAGCCAAATGACACATTTTCATTTCTTGAGACGCTTGGCCCGATAGGATATGGCAACGGCTATCGATCAAGTCTGGTGATTTTCGGCGATCGCACTATCTGGGGCATTGGTGGGGGTGTCTGCCAAGTATCTACAACATTGTTTCGCGCCGCTTTTTGGGCAGGACTGCCGATTACGGAACGGCATCAACACTCGTATCGCGTCAGCTACTATGAGCAGGACGGGAGCCCGCCCGGCTTCGATGCTGCAATCTTCAACCCGGGTCTTGACCTCAAGTTTGTCAACGATACCAATCATCCCATTCTGATTCGAGCCCACGTTGATGAACAGGCCATGGAACTCAAGATCACCTTGCACAGCAAGAAACTTCATCGCGCTGTGGAAATGCTGCCGGTAATAGAGAGAAATGTCGTTGCTCCCGGTCCGCCTCTGCCGGACAGACCGGATCCCAGCCTCGCGCGGGGCTTACGCGTGCAAGTGGAATGGGCAGCCACAGGCATTGAAACCGGCATTCAGCGAGTAGTGGTGGAGGGCAAGAACGTCCGCTTCGATGAGTTTTGGAGCCACTTCACACCCTGGCGGGCACGCTGGGTCGTGGGAACTGCATAGCTGCGAAACGAACGCCAGCTACTGCAACTCCACCAAAGCTGGCAGTCCGGCCCAAACTTAGCGCTTGAGTTTGAGTGACTTCACCCCTTGAATCGGGGTCTTCTGCATGTTTGCGTCCTCCCTCCATTTGCACAGCCAACACTTTCTTGTGGCAAGAGATTCAGAACCCAAGAATTCGTCATTGCCACGAATTGCATTCATCCCTCCCGCACTGCCTCTAGCCAGGAAAGGCGCGCCCAAGGCACAAAGCGCACAGACCAAGTCCCACCATGGAAGTAAACATTACCGTAGGAGAGTTTCAAACATTCGTGATCTTGTATCACACTCGGAGTCGGGACGATTCGTAGGCTTTCTCCAAGACCCGACGTGCCAATTCAAGCTCGGGCGACTCAGTTTTGCAGACACGCCACAATAGTTTAAGATAAAGATAACATCGTCTTTGGGCCATCAAATTAGAGACAAGAGGACACTCCCATGCGCCGTCGTTATAGGCAACTTGTAAGTTCACTGCTAATCGCCACCATACTTAGTTTGCTGCTCTCTGCCCTGCCCGTGGCCGCACAGGAATCCTTCGACCAACCGGTTGCGGGCGGTCACTTCTTTAAGCAGGCGAACGGCTTTGGTGGCAAAGGAAGCCAAGGCTTCACTGTTTGGGACGAGCTCGGCGGTCCCGCATTCTATGCCAGGTTTAATCAGCTCGGCGGCGTAAATGCCATTGGCTTTCCCGCCTCCCGGCGCTGGGAGCAAGATGGATTTATCTATCAGGTCACCCAAGGCGCCTTGCTGCAATACCATCCTGGTTTGAAGCAGGTTTTCCTGGGAAACACCTTTGAAATACTGGAGAAGGCTGGGCTAAACGCCATCCTGGCCTCACGGGGTATCCCTGAATCCATCGCTGATGACGGCTCCGGGGGAGACTTTCAAAGGGCCAAGCAGGCACGTCTCAGTTGGCTCACGAACCCCCAAATTCGGCAGCGGTACTTGGCTGTTGGCGGTGAGAACGCAGCCATCGAACTCTACGGCCTGCCAATGTCACGCCCCCAAGCGTTTGGGCCGTTCATTGCACAGCGATTCCAGCGCATAGCGTTGCAGCTCTGGACCGAGGACATTCCTGAGATCGGCATCAGCAAAGGCACCGTGACTACGATTCTTGGTGGCGACCTCTTGAAGGAATTCGATCTGTTACCAGCCGAGGCCAAGCTCCCGCACAGCATCGACGAGCGTCCCTCGCCGGTAACCGGTTCAGTGGGACAAGTGGCGCCGCCGCCCGCAGCCACTGGAAGCACGGCGCGGACCTCGCAAGCTTTCGGCAAACTGCCGCAATACACCAATAATCTAGGTTACGGCATGCAGGCGGACCTCTTCTGGCTGTCCCCTGCCGACAAGAATCGTGTCTACCAACTCATCAAAGAAGCCGGTTTCACCTGGGTGAAGCAACAGGTCCAGTGGTCGTCCATCGAGCCTGTTGAGAAAGGCGGTTTCGACTGGGCGGAACTTGACCGTGTTGTGAACTCGGCCCATGATTCCGGTCTTAATATACTGCTCTCGGTGGCCAAGACCCCCACGTGGGCACTGGTGCCGGGTCTTGACCACGGTCCTCCAGCGGATCCTCAGGACTTTGCCGACTTCATGCGTGTTTTAGCAACCCGCTACCGCGGCAAGGTACAGGCGTACGAGCTGTGGAACGAGGCTAATCTTGCCATCGAATGGAAGCCGGTAACGCCCGGGCCGTTCGTCGAGTTGCTCAAAGTGACGTACACGGCGCTCAAGCAGGCAGACCCCAATGCCGTCGCCATCATGGGTGCGCTCACGCCTACGGGAGTGATTGATCCGAACATCGCGATTGACGACGTCGAGTACTTGCGGCAACTCGTGGCTTACAACAACGGTGAAGTGGCAAACTACTTCGACGTGCTCGGCGTCCACCCCGGTGGCTTCAACCACCCGCCGACCGACACGCCGCAGAACATCACGAGGAATCAGTCTGGCGGCTTCGGCAGCCACCCAAGCTTCTTCTTCACCCGCTACGCGGAGTTGCACAATATTCTGCTCGCTGCCGGCATCAATAAGGATGTGTGGTTCACCGAGTTTGGTTGGGCAGCATCCAATCAGCCGGCTCCGGGGTATGAATACGCCTTGCAGAACTCCGATCAAGACCAGGCCAACTATCTCGTGAGTTCCTTCAACCTTGTCAAGCAGCAACATCCGTATGTTGGGGTCATGATCGTGTGGAACTTGAACTTCCGCGTCACGCAATCCAAGTCCCACGAGACCTGGGCGTTTGGCATTCTCAATCCTGACTGGAGCCCACGACCGGCATACAACGCGCTGAAGGCGTTGCCCAAGTAGGCTCTTGCAAGTGCTTGGTGTACGCCGGGCGCGCGCCCTGCGCCACTACAGTCACTAGAGCAGACCCGCCACAGGCCATTCGGCTCGTGGCGGGTCTATTCACTTAAGGTTTCCATGAGGGGTCGGCTAGGAGCCAATTGGAACGCTCTCGCCCGCGCGCGGACTCAGCTAGCGTCTCATCCAACGCTGCTGAAATGCGGTGACGACGGCCAGCAACTCATCGTCGAGACGCAACAGGACTGCTTCCCGCAGGTCCTCCGGCACGCCGCCAAAGTAGGGTTCCGCAATGGAACCGGTAATGCACGCAAGCGTGTCGGCGTCGCCGCCCAGTGAGATCGCGTTGCGAATGGCGTCCTCGAAATCCGTCGCCTCCAAGAAGGCCGTGATTGCTTGCGGTACCGTCTCTTGACACGACTCGTTGAAGATATACGTGGAACGAATTTCATCTATGGTCTTCTGTAGATCGTAGCCGGATGAGGCTTCCACGTATTGCTTGATTTCGCTCTTTTCGTGACCGGTCCGCGCCAAGAAGATGGCAGCCGCGGTGGCCTGCGCTCCGCAAATACCCTCCGGGTGGTTGTGCGTCACCACGGCGCTCTGCTCCGCCAATGCCAATGCTTCGTCAAGGCTGCTCGCGACGTATGCCGCGGGAGTGACCCGCATTGCCGCCCCGTTGCCCCAGCTATTGTAGGGCTCCCATGAATCCGACAACGCCCAGCTGTGGAACGCGCCGCCGTAACCGGCATCGGGATACCGCCGATAGTACAGTTTGAGTGTGACGGCGTAGTCGAGGTCATTGAGCAACGCATCAGCCAGAGCAATGGTCAGAATTGAATCATCAGTAATGAAACTCTTTGGATCTACTAGCGGAAAGTCTTTTGTCTTGGTCCCGATGAATTCGTGAACCGAACCAATCAGGTCTCCTGCAATTGCGCCAAGCATTCCTCTTCTCCGACTTCCTCACTGCACACTAATTAAGACGATTGCAAACAGTGTGAGCACAATGCCAAAGGCGGTGACTCGTCCAAACCGCTCGCCAAACAATACCATGCCGCCAAGGAGAGTAGTGGCCAAACCCACTGTCGCAGCAAGTGGAAAGACAATTGTACCGGGTAAGATTTCCAGCGCACGGAGCAGCATGGCGACTTGAAAGAGGTTTGAAGCACCCATCATCACACCCAAGCCAACATTGTGGCGCATTGAGGCGGTATGCGTGTCTGGCAAACGAAAGCGCTTGCGAATGGGCCAAATCAATCCGGCGCCCAAAGTGGCCGCGACAAATACCGAGGCAGTATACAGCGGCTGGTAGTCCGGGGTGCTCCACACGGAGAATGCCTTCGCCGCGGTTAGTCCTGTCCCCGAAAGCAACACGGCCGTCAGCAGTACGCTCCAAGTCCAAAGCGAGTGCCCACGCTTGCCACGCGCTGCCTGGTGCGCATCTGCGCCCAGCAAAGGCAGCGCAACAAACGCAAGCGCCAGACCCACTACTTGGAGTACGGCCGGTTGCTCCCCCCACAGAAAGATAGATGCAAACGTGGGCAACGCCACCGAGAGACGAATGAATCCGAACGTAATGCCGATGCCAACGAGCTCCACCACCGTAAACAACACGACCAAACTTAGCTGGTATTGGAGTCCGTTGATCACACCCAAGAGGATGACAAATACGTCGATGCTGGGAATGTCGCTCAACACTGCCCACGTGACAGCCAGCACCGCCGCTATCGCGTAATTTATCGACCCTACGGTGAGATAGTGGTACTGCCTACCTCGCGCCATGCGCAACGACATGGCAAACACAAAGTTGCCAAAAACCTGGCCGGCAATGTAGATCATGCCGGACCAAAGTGCGCGGGACGGACCGGCTTGCCGGTGTGCCACGACTCAATCGCGGCAAGCGCAACAGCTACCGTGTTCGCTCCCTCCCACACGTTGGTGAGAGGTGTTGTGTTGTCTCTGACACATCGGTACACGTGATCCGCCACGGAGGCAATCGGTTTGCCGCCCGGAGGCTGAAAGGGTACCGGCCAATCCTCTTCAACGAATTCGCGACCGTTCGCAGGTCGGAACTGTTTATCCTGATCGCGCCTGCCGCGCGCCCGTTCAATAGTGCCGTCAGTGCCAAAGAGCACCAAGTTGTGCATTGTCGACCGCACGAGACCGTAGGAAGTAGTACACTTCCCCACCGCGCCATTTGCAAATTGCAGCGTGGCAACCATGCAGTCCGGGAACGGAAAATCGCGAAGCGCGCGTTGTGAGGCCTCGCAGTGCACGCGGTCGACCTCACCCACTAGCCACCGCAACATGTCGAGAGAGTGCGAACCGCCGCCCAGTATCGGGTAATGGGAGTGTTCGGCTGACCCTCGCCATACCGTGCGTTCGCGAATGAGCTGAGCGGTGTTATGGAGATAGTCTGCCTCGGCATAGTAGATCTCCCCTAAGCCCCCGCTCGCCACATGCTCCTTAATGGATTGGTAGTACGGATAGAACCGCAGCACCTGATCGACTGCCAATATCCTCCCTGTCTCCTCCACTGCCTGGATCATTGCCTCACATTCTTGGAGGGAGATACACATTGGCTTTTCCACGACGACATGCTTGCCGGCCCGCAGGGCCTGCACTGCCATGTCAGCATGGAGCGCGTGAGGCGTGGCGATCACCAGCAACTCCACGCGTGGGTCAGCCAATATGTCAGCAAACTCTGAGTAGGCCTGGGGTATGGCATGTGCGCGGCAGGTGTCCGCGAGCACATCCTGCTCTTTTGCGCAGACTGCGCTGACCTCTGTATGTGGGTGAGCGGCAAATGCCTCCACGAATCTCTTGCCCACCCCGAGGCCGACAACTCCAACGTGTAGTTGAGAGGAATTGGCTGTCATAGGTACCTTTCTCTATCTTGCTGCCTCGCCGCGCCGCCGCCCAAAGCCAAAGGCTGCGTAGCGTTACTAATTGTAGCGTATCCCTCTTGGGAGCACGCATTGGCGCCAATATCTGAAGACAGACTCAAGACTGAATGTACTTCGCGGTACAGCGCATATTTCCTAAACGCCGAAACGTCTTTGTAGTACAATATTGCAAAACCACGGCGCGAAATTGAGAAGCGGATTCTGCCAGGAATGTCCTTCCAAGTACTCCTATCCATTGGACTGCTCATCGTCGTCGCAAAGCTACTGGAAGGCGTACTGCGCCGCTTCCGGCTCAATGCAATTGTGGCGTACACGGCTGCGGGACTGGCGCTGGGGCCCACTTTCGGCATCATAGAGCCAACGAACGAACTGGATGTACTGCTTGGCATTGGAATCTTCCTCTTCTTCTTCCTCATCGGCCTTGACGAGATCGACATCTCCGGTTTTATTGCCACACTCCGCGGTCGATTCTTCATCGCCGCGACCCTGTCAGTCATTATTTCCCTGCTGCTAGCCCTTACCGTAACGTCAAACGTCTTCTATGACTTCGGACTGGGGCTGGATTTCACTGAGGCGTTGGCGCTTTCAGGAATTCTTTCGCTGTCCAGCCTCGGCCTTGTCAGTAAGATTCTCGCCGACGAGGGTCATCTACGCAAACCCATCGGCATTCAGATTTTTGTCACCGTACTCATTGCCGAGCTTCTCGCCCTGTTGCTCGTGGGATTTACCATCGGCGAGCACGTAACCGAACTCAGTTGGTCCAGCGTGCTCATCCTGCTGGCAAAGATCGTCGGCTTCACGCTGGTGACCTGGATCCTTTCCAGATACGTGGTCCCTCCTCTCATCGTGCTCCTCCAGCGCTCTTTGCATGTCCCGCAACTGTCATTCGGGCTGCTCATCGGTGGGCTCTTCGTCGTAGTGGGCATCTCCGAAGCGGTCGGAACACATGGCTCCCTGGGCGCCCTACTCTTTGGCGCTGCCCTTTCGGGACTACCTCATCAACTGCGCCGAGACATTGTGCCGGGGATGAGGAGCGCTGCTGAAGGACTGTTCGTGCCGCTCTTTTTTGCCTCCGCGGGCTTGCACTTAAGTTTCTCGTTCACCGATTTGCCAGTGGTGACAATCGCGGCACTAGTGGCAGTGCCCTTGTTGGGGAAGTTCGCCGGATCTCTCATCGGCGCTCTATTATCGCGATTGGAGAGACCGTTCGTGCTGGCCACTGGGCTGATGGCAAAAGGAGTAGCGGAAATCGCCCTCCTCTTAGTGATGTTGGAGTCAGGCATCATTGGGGATGATGTCTTTTCTCTGCTCGTGCTCATCATGTTCGCCTATATCCTGTTCGGGCCTCCTGTGATCAACTTTGCAGTCACCCGCGCCAGAACAATGGATCGGACAACTCTGCCGGAATCGTTGCCGGCCTCTCTTGCCCGGTTTGCCCTGGACGACATCACAGTGAACGACATACTTGACCGGACGCGCACCTATCCCGATCCGACGCTGTCGGTGCGGAATTTCGTTGACCGGTGGATTTTACCGCATCAGCACGATTACGTAATCGTCAAGAACGGAAGCCTGTCGGGAATAGTGTCTTTAGGCATGCTGCGCTATCTGCCCAAGGAAGCGTGGTCCGAGACGAAACTGGACAACGTGGTGCGGCACAAGACTCCGCAGGCTTGGCCCGATGAGTTGGTGGAAGATGTGCTGCAACGAATGACCGAGAACGGGTTGACGGTTCTCCCTGTTGTTGATCGAGAATCAGATCAATTCCTCGGCACGGTGACCAGCCAGGATGTCCTCGAACTCATTACCATGGAAGCACGCGGCGAACACTAACGCGGCGTTGTCCCCGGCGCCGTGTGCCGTCTCAATGCCACTCGCATAGAATACGACGCCTATTGACTCCACTCGGCCCCCCCTTGACCGCTCTCTGCCAAGGCCTGCCAAGGACTTGAAATTGCTCACGCCATAATCGATTCTGCTACCATGGAGCGAGACGTGGTAGTGAATCATGCACAGACCGACAGGAAACGGGCACTCAATGAGCGTTGCAGACGAAGACCGCATCAAAGAGACTGCAGAGTTACTTTCAAGCCTCGTAAGTATTCCCAGCATGAATCCGGCATTCACGGCGGATGGCTCCGGGGGCGAGAGTGGGCTTGCCGATTTTGTTGAATCCCAGCTACAAGACCTGGGCCTGGAGACACAGCAACACGAAGTGCTGCCGGGCCGGTCAAACGTCTTCGGACGGCTGCGCGTGCCCAACTCCAAGGGCCTCCTGCTGCTTGAGTGCCACATGGACACAGTGGGCGTGGACACGTGGGGGCCGGAAGCCCTCGAACCACGCGTGGAAGGGACCACGCTGCACGGGCGGGGCTCGTGCGACGCCAAGGGCTGCCTTGCCGGCATGCTGTTAGCCATTCGTGAATTGGCAAAGCACCCGGAAGACCTAGCCTATGACATCGGGCTGCTGGGCGTGGTTGACGAGGAATACCGCTTTCGCGGCATCTTGGGATTCATCGAGCAAGAGATTCAAGTTACGGCGGCGGTGATTGGCGAACCAACCAAGCTGGGTCTGGTTACCGCCACGAAAGGCGCGGTGCGCTTTACGCTGCAAACCAAGGGCCGTCCGGCTCATAGCAGCCAGCCGCATATGGGCAACAACGCGATCTACCAGATGGTCGACGTCATTCAGCACCTGCGCGAGACACTGGACCCGCGCTTTGCGGCGCGCTCGCATCCGCTGGTAGGATTTCCCACCTGGGCCATCGGCATCATCCACGGCGGCCACGCCGCCAACGTCATCCCGGAGACCTGCGAGGTGGTGGTCGACCGCCGCATCATTCCGGGTGAGACCTCAGAGGGATCAATCCGGGAATTCGAAGAGGCCATGGAGCAACTCGCGGCAACCAAGTCCGATATGCATCCCAGTGTGGCGTCGCGCGATCTCGCCGACTGGCCGCTGGATACCGCGGAGGATGAGGCAATCGTGCAAGCCGCCATGCGCGCGCTCCAGGCCAACAATCTGCCTCCCGAACCGCAGGGCGTCACCTACGGCACGGACGCCAGCAAATTGCAGGTTAAGTCCGGCGTGCCCTGCATCGTCTACGGCCCAGGCGACATCGGCTACGCCCACACCGACCACGAACGCGTCGACCTCACCGAAGTCACCCAAAGCGCCGATATCTACGCCCAAATTGCCCACGAGTTCAGACCGTAGCGTCTCTGAATACGGGTCGGGCTAGGTACTCAACAATCCCCTGCACTACTCTTTGCAACGTGGACTGTCCGCATTGGGCAAGATGTGTTCCCGTTGGGCAGTAAACGCGAAAGCAATGGAAATACTGGAGGGGCGCGTTCCATTAGCCTTGGATCTGCGGTTTCCAAGTCCTTGGCTGGTTTACGGATCAATCCAGCACCGGCTTTGGCTTACGCCTCAAGCTGGGGCGGGGGGAGGAGCTGTCTGATGTGCGCCATGGCGGCGTCTACGTGGCGCTTGCCGTCCTGCAAGCTGACGCTCACGTGACCGGGGAAGAACTGCGCGAACTCTAGCTCAGCAAAGCGCTCGACAGTTGCAATTGACTCCGCAAGCGAACAGTCCCAGATATTCTGGAGGAGGATGCGGCCGCCGGGGAAGAGGGCGTCGCCGCTGAAGAGAGCCCGTTGCGCGGCATGGTCGTCTTTCACGCCGACCTCGTGATTCGCGACACTTTCTCTACTTGCGCAGTCGTCGCCTCCGGCGCAGTCTTCAACGAGAAACGCCAAATGGCCTTGACTGTGTCCGTCGGCCTTAACCACCGTCACGTTGAGCGCACCGACGCTGATCACGTCGCCGTCACCGGCAGCGGTAGCGGACTGCACCGGCCGCAAGAAGTTCTCTACCGGATACATGCCCGTCTGACGTGCGGCAACCAAGCTCGCCGCCTCCTCGTCACCGCTTTCCAGCCAGCCTGCCACCTCTTGGGAGGCAACAATCTCAGCGCCGCAGAGCTTCTGCAATTCCGCCGCGCCGCCGGCGTGATCGAGGTGCAAGTGGGTGACAAAAATCTTCGCAATGTTGCCAGGATTGAACCCGGCCGCCTCAATCTCCGCAATGATCGCCGGCACGTCCCTGCCTACGCCCGTATCAACAAGGGCCAGTTCTGAACCGCCGTCGAGGAGATAGACATGACAATCTAAGGGGTGTGTGAGACTAAAGCCGTTGTCGCCGCTGCCAACGAGATGGACGGTATCCGTGAGTTGCATGAGATCACTCCCTCGCTGTAGAGATCCTTGCGCAATTCCGACAAACAAGTGGGTTCGGGCTGGATGGCAACCGACTTCCCCTCACCGCAGCCCACTCCCCCAGGAGAGGGAGCAATTCTCGCGTCCCTTGTCAATATCTTGCAAGGGTCTCCCCATGAGGAAGGAGTTTCTTCGCCTGTCCGCGCTAGTTGTGCGATACTTGCTCTTCAATTAGTGAAAGAGTCTCCTCAATGGAGAGGGAATACTGCCACCGCCTCACGCTTTGCAGGGAATTCTTAATGTAGTCAGCGGCGGATGAGACGGAAGAGCACGTAGCAGAGACCGATGACGAGGCCGCAAATTGCCGCGCCGCGGGTATCGAGCAGGGTGTTCACGTTGCCGTTCACGCGGCCGCCCACCACTACCACGCTTGCCACCTGCTCGGCCTCGATCTGACCGCCTATGATCCACTGCGATACGGAGTAATTCGTATCCACGCTGCCGCCAAGCACCAGCCACGTCGCCCCTTCGCTCACACTCACTTCGTGGCCGGCGGCAACGCCCGTCAGCCCTTGCTGCAGCGAAGCGGCCTCGGCCTGGACGACCCCGGCCGCGGTGTTTTGCATGTCGATGTCGTCTGCGACCACATGCCGCACCAAGCTGTTCGTAATTTGAAAACGCTCGTCTAATTCTGAAGCATCTTCGGCAGGATCTTGGAGACTGTCCGCGACCGTTTGCGCTGCAACATCCTCCGAATTGCCATCATTTGCGGAAATCTGTTCCGGCTGCACCTCAGAAGACCCCATTTTCGGCACCCCTTCTCTTCGACAGTCGCTCGTGCTTTCGCACGCGCCAATTGCCGTTGCACATATCTTACAACTCTATGATAGCAGTCCAGTTACCTGGGCAAATGGGTTTGCTACACGGAAACCGTGCGCGCATAGTCCATTACCTGCTTCACCGGCACACGCGCCTCAGTGGCAACCCGCAGGCAGTCCTCGTACTCCGGACTGCGATTGACCACCTTCCCCCGCCTGAGAGCGATCTTTCTCCGCACCGTGCCCCACGGCGTTTCTACGCGCTCCACCTGCCGCTCCAGCTTGATGCGCTCGACACGGTGCAGCCGCACGCCAATTGTGGTCGACTCTGTGAAGATTATGTCGAGGAGAGGCTCGTGTGCCACGGCTTCCGTCAGCACACTCAGCACGTGCCCGGGTCTGCCCTTTTTCATTTGGATAGGCGTGAGAGTCACGTCCAGCGCTCCGGCTGCGAACAGTTGCGCCGCCACATGCCCGTACAATTGCGGATTCATGTCATCGATGGTGGTTTCGATGACGGTTGCCAGGCCGTGGGTGTCCGCAGCGGCATCTTCGCCAATGATGACGCGCACTACGTTGGGAATTGCGCTGTCGCGCATGCCGGCGCCGTAACCCACTCGTTGCGCTTGCATGGCTGGAATGGGCCCGAATTCGTCCGCAAGTTCGCTGAGCAAAAGCGCCCCCGTCGGGGTCAGGGTTTCGCCCATGTCAGCCGTGGCATAGATGGGCCGATTCTTCATCAGATCGAGCGTCGCCGGGCCCGGAATCGGCCACCAGCCGTGGCGGGTTTGGATGGGCGCGCTGCCGCCAACATTCACGGGAGAACAGATAATGCGCTCGATGCCGAGTGCCTTCACTCCGGCAACCACACCCACCACATCCAGGATTGAGTCCACCGCGCCGACTTCATGGAAGTGCACCTTCTCGGGCGCGACCCCGTGCATGCGGCCTTCGACTTCCGCCAGCCGCACGAAGAGCTGCTTGCTCTTCTCCACGATGTCCGCAGCCAGGCTGCTGGAGTCGAGCAAGCGTTCAATATCGCTAAGATTGCGCTCAACGGTGTGTTCGTGTGCATCAATGTCGATGTGCACCTGCAGGGCGCGGAGCAGACCCTTGCGTACCTCTTCCGCTCCGATATGGTAGCCGCCCAGTGGAATCTTGGAAAATGTGGCTTTCAGGTCGTCCAATGCCCAGCCGCTATCAACCAAGGCGCCGAGCAGCATATCGCCTGATGCGCCTGCAAAGCAGTCAAAATAGGCGACTCTCATGGTGCCTCCTGTGCATTGCCGCTCTCGGCAACGCGGCAAATCAGACCGGCCATGTAGCCGGCCCCAAACCCATTGTCGATGTTAACAACCGAAAGTCCGGCGGCACAGCTATTGAGCATCGTGAGGAGTGGCGTCAGTCCACCAAGAGAGGCGCCGTAGCCAACACTCGTCGGGACGGCGATTACGGGGCGGTCGATGAGCCCGGCAAGCACACTCGGCAGCGCGCCTTCCATGCCGGCAACAGCCACGACGGCACGGGCCGCCTGCACAGATTCTAGGTTCAGCAAGAGCCGATGCAGTCCCGCAACGCCCACGTCCGCCAGGCGATCTACACGGCAACCCATCAACTCCGCCGTGAGGCTCGCCTCGGCTGCCACCGGCAAGTCTGCCGTACCTGCCGCCACCACAGCGACCCGACCGTGGGCCAATGTCTGCACGTTGCGGCGCACGACAATGGCGCGGGCGTCTTCATCGTATTCGGCGGACGGAATCTGCGCTTGCACCTCTGCGTACAGCTCAGCCGTTGCGCGCGTCGCAAGGACCGTCTGATCCTGGGCCAGCAACTCCTTAGCAATGCCAGTTACCTGCGCCGGTGTCTTGCCCGGACAGAATATGACCTCCGGGAAGCCCACTCGCAGTTGCCGCTGCGCGTCGACCTTGGCAAAGTCCAAGTCCTCGTAGGGGGCCAGGCGCACGCGGCGGACTACCTGCTCTACGTCGATTTGTCCCTGCTGCAATTGTGTCAGCAGGGAGCGTAGCGTATTCGCATCCATTGGCTGGGAACAGGTCTCCAATATCTGTGATTGCCACTCTGTCGGTCGGCTTCAAACACTGTGTCTCGCCGACTAATGCCACTATTGTAGCGCAGGTGGACACGATTCAAACGTGACAGTACCTCTGTGCCCTTTCTAAGCTGGGCGAGCATACGTGACCAGACAGAACGAAGAACGTCTTTCACCACAAGCAGGCGACTGTACACTGTCGCAGCTTTCTGGGGACGTGTGTCCGTAAGCCAGGTTCAGGCGGGCCAAGTCTGTTAGGCGAGAAATGGAAAGGCAGAAGCGCCCGCATATACGGCAGACGTGCCCAGCTCATCCTCGATGCGCAGCAAGCGGTTGTACTTTGCAACGCGGTCGGTGCGGCAGGGCGCGCCGGTCTTGATCTGACCGACACCGGTTGCCACCGCAATGTCCGCGATCGTCGTGTCCTCAGTTTCGCCCGAACGGTGCGAAATCACCGCGCCCCAACCGGCTTGACGCGCCATCTCCACCGCGTTGAGCGTCTCCGTCAGTGTGCCAATCTGATTTGGTTTGATGAGAATGGCATTCGCGGCCTGCCGCTCGATGGCATTCTGCAGTCGCTGGGTATTAGTTACCAGCAAGTCATCGCCCACAAGCTGCACCTGACTGCCGATGTGCGCTTGCAGCCCGATCCAGCCTTCCCAATCGTCTTCAGCCAGCCCGTCTTCAATGCTAATGATCGGGTACTTACCGGCCCAGTCCCCCCAGAAACCTACCAATTCTTCGCTCGAAAGCCTTCTGTTTTCGCGTTCCAATACATACGTTTCGTCTTCGTAGAGTTCGGTGGTTGCGGGATCGAGCCCGATGTAGATGTCCTCACCGGGGCGGAACCCGGCCCGCTCGATGGCGATTAGGATAGTCTCAATAGCGGCTACGTTTGTAGGCAACGACGGTGCGAAGCCACCTTCATCGCCCACGGTCGTGCTCAGAGACCTTTCTTCGAGAATCTTGTGCAGCGCGTGGTACGTCTCCGTTCCCCAACGCAGCCCCTCGCGATACGTCGGCGCGGCAACGGGCAAGATCATGAATTCCTGGAAGTCCGTGGAGTTGGCCGCATGCTTGCCGCCGTTGAGGATATTCATCATGGGTACCGGCAACGTAGCCGCAAACGCGCCGCCGAGGTAACGGTAGAGCGGCAGGCCGACACACGCTGCCGCCGCCTTTGCGACCGCCAGCGAAACTGCGAGGAGCGCGTTCGCGCCGAGGTTCCCTTTGTTCAGTGTGGCATCGAGGTCAATCAGTTTCCGGTCCACGTGCGCTTGGTTGAGCGCATCTTCACCAACCAGCGCAGCAGCGATACTATCGTTGATGTTTCCGACCGCGCGCAATACACCCTTGCCGCCGTAGCGCTCGGTGTCGCCGTCCCGCAACTCCACCGCCTCATGCATACCCGTTGACGCGCCGGAAGGCACACCGGCCCAGCCGCTCGCGCCGCACTCCAGCCGCACTTCGGCTTCCACTGTGGGGTTGCCCCGCGAATCTAGGATTTCACGTCCACGAATCTCGTTGATAGTGCTCGCGCTCACAGGTAGTTTCCTCCGGTTGTAGGACTATGCCAAAGTAGACTGTAGACGGGCGGCACGTAGAGTGTTCGCAACGAGCATGGCATTCGTAACCGGCCCAATGCCACCAGGTACGGGCGTAATCGCACTAGCCACTTCGCTCACCTCATCGTACTGCACGTCGCCAACCAGACCCTCCGGCGTCACGTTGATGCCAATATCCACCACTACGGCGCCGGGCTTCACCATGTCCGGCGTGACAAAGTTGGCCTTTCCCATAGCCACCAGCAGAATGTCGGCTTGCCTGGTGTGCGCACCGAGGTCGACTGTGCGGCTGTGCGTGACGGTTACGGTGGCATCGTGCGCAATCAACAGGGCAGCTAAGGGCCGGCCCACCACATTGCTGCGGCCGATAAGTACCGCATGCTTGCCGCTCAGGGGTATTTCGTAGTTCCGCAGCAAATAGATTACGCCGGCAGGCGTATTCGGCACGAACGCCTCCATGCCTATGAACTGACCGCCTAGGAACAAACGTCCCGCATTCAACGGGTGCAGGCCGTCGATGTCTTTGCGCGGATCAAGCGTCATCGCTACCAGCTCCTGATCCCATTCCGCCGGCAGCGGCCAGCTCAGCATAATTCCTGTAATCCGGGAGTCAACATTGAGGCTGCAAATGCGACCGATAAACTGTTCCCGGTCAGTTGCGGAGAGCGCGTGTTCCTGATACTCGATGCCCACACGCTGACAGAGTTTTTCAATCTGACGAAGATAGCTCGCCGACGCCTTGTCTTTTCCGGCACGCACAACTGCCAAAGTCAGAGGATGTCCCAGCCGTCTCTGAATGTCCGCGATTTCGTCTCGATGCCTCCAACTCAATGTACGAGCGATACGACTACCATCAAGAATCAATGCCATGCCGCGTCATCCTCTTCAGTGTTTTTCACCCCAGTTCGAATCTCGACCTACTTCACCCGGACTAAGTGCCGATCACTTGGTTCAGCGCTTGCATCCCCAGTCAAGTATCTGGTCTACCGTACCAACGCCAAGGCTTCGTTACGCATGTTCGCCATGCGCTCGTATTTGCGTAGCCGCTGTTGCATGGCCGCAACTAGCTCCTCATCCTTGATGAAGCCCAAGCTCGACTTGATGGTTGTCACACTTCCCTGCAGGGCGGCCTCCGTCAGCAACACTGCCATGACGGCATCCGCTATGAGATTTGAGTTGCCATGCTCGGCCAACCACATTGCATGGTCGCAAACGTCAACACAGGCGTCCGCAATGGCAAAAAGCACTTCAGTTGCCTGCACAGATGCCTGCTGGATGTGGGCTGAACGTGCCGCACGCTCTTGATCGGTAGTGCGCGGCATAGTAAATCCCGCCCCTACCGCGCCGTAAGCATCGATGTCTTTCTGCACCAAGTCTTCCAAGGTGCGCAGCGATTGATCCAAGTGCCCCAGACGTTCCTCGACTTGGGAAGCAATTTCCGCATACTTTTTCCTGCCCCGCGTGAAGTTGGCCACCATGGCAGCCAAGCCGGCGGCGAGCGCTCCCGCGAGCGCGGCTACGCTGCCGCCGCCAGGCGTAGGTTCACGCGCGGACAGCACTTCCAAGTATGAGTGAATGCTTTCCTCAGTGATCGCCACCCACTCCTCCTCTCATAGGCCTCTCCCTACGAGTCACCCCACCAACGCGACGGAATGGCCCCATCAATTCGTACTCTATCATTCTCAATCTGCACCCTATTCTCGGCAAACCACTGCACAACTTGGGGTAGCAGGCGGTGTTCTTGCGCCAAGATGCGGTTCGCCAAAGACTCTACGGTGTCATCCATGAATACGGGCACCGCGCCCTGCGCGACTATAGGGCCTGCGTCCACCTCATCGGTGGCAATGTGCACGGTGCATCCGGCAATCTTCACGCCGGCCTCTAGTGCATCCTGTTGCGGTTTCGGGTTCATGCCGCCGGCAAATGCCGGCAGCAGTGAGGGATGGATGTTTATGATTCTATTCGGATAGGCTTGGACCCAAGCAGATGAAAGGATTCGGTCGAAGCCACCGAGCACAATCAACTCGGCCCTATGCCTTTGCGCGCACGCCAACATGGCGGCGTGGTGATCCTCACGCGACTCGGACTCCCGACGCACGATTTCATAGGTTGGGATACCGGCAGCTCGTGCTCTCTCCACGCCCCGCACACCCCTATGGTTACAGATCACGGCAACAATCTCTGCGTCTAGGTGTCCGGCAGCTCTCGCATCGATCAACGCCTGCAAGTTGGTGCCGCGCCCTGAAATCAGCATTGCCACGCGCAAGGCAGTCTTGTCAGCCACTGTCGGACCCGTTGCCTCTCTGCTGCCGGCGCAATCACCGTTCGATGACCACGCGCGGATCTCCAGCGAAGTCTTCCACAACACCAATGCGGCAGAGCTCCGGCTCTAGACATTGGGCCTCTGCCGCATCGTCTTCATCAAGCATAACAACGAAGCCAACACCCATGTTGAAGGTGTGGCACATCTCATAGAACTCTACCTGCCCACGCTCTTGAATGAGCTGAAAAATCGGCGGCACCGGCCACGATCCCCATTGCAAGCGCACCTGCGTATTTTGCGGCAAGACTCTCGGTATGTTGTCCCAGAGTCCGCCGCCGGTTATGTGCGCCATTCCCTTTATGTCGAGTTTCGAGAGCAGTCGTTGGATGGGCTGCAAGTAGCTGATATGGACCGCCATGAGAGCGTCCGCTACTGTCGTCGTGAGAGGAGGCGCTGGTGCGTTGAGCGCATCCTCGGCAAAGATCCGGCGCGCCAGCGAATACCCGTTTGTATGCAAGCCGTTGCTGGGAAACGCGAGCACCAAATCACCCGGCACGATGCCCTCTCCGCTGACAATCTGGGCACGTTCCACCACCCCGACTATCGTGCCGGCAAAGTCGAAGTCTTCCTCGGCGTAAAGATCGGGCATTTCGGCCAATTCGCCGCCAAGCAACGCGCACCCGGCATTCTTGCACGCCAACGCGGCGCCGGAAACGACATCGCGCATCACTTCAGGCACAAGCTTGCCTATTCCGACATAGTCGAGAAAGAAGAGCGGCTGCGCGCCAAGCGTGAGAATATCGTTGACGCAGTGATTGACGATGTCTTGACCGACCGAATCGTATCGCTGTAACAGCGACGCGAGCTTTACCTTGGTCCCGACACTGTCGGTGCTTGCCACCAGCACCGGTTCGGAAAAGTGCGTGGGAAACCGAAAGAGACCGCCAAAGCTGCCAATTCCGGTGAGCACTTCCGGTCCATGAGTAGCCTCAACCTGAGGCTTGAAGAGCGCGACAGCCTCGGTGCCTGCGTCAATGTCGACGCCGGCCTGTTTATACGTAGCGGGAGTGTAACACTCGTCACGCATTGACCGAAGACTGCCTGTAGTCGAGGAATGAACCTGGAATCAGAACTAGGGTAGCTACCTTGAGCAACCGTCCAAACTCTCCAAGTCTTGCGCGGTGTTCTACCTTGGGTGGCAAGTCAGCGCGCGCATCCGAAGAAAGCTCCCGGCATTGCGTTGGGAGACCTGCAATTAGCGAGGCAAGGACCCTGATCGACCGACTGCGCAACAGCGCTGGCTCCGCCTCAACATCTTCCGTCGCCGTCATGACACAGGCGCTCGAAGTTGCTCAAGGGAAAGTTTATCGAATTCCATCTGCACCGGCACGGGGTAATCACCGTTGAAGCAAGCCAGGCAAAAGTCATCGTATGGCAAGCCAACGGCCTCTACAATGCCCTCGATGCTCAAGTACCCCAGGCTATCTGCCTGAATCACGGACCCGACGGCCACTTCCGCTTCCTCCCGTGATTGGAAGGCAGACGCGATGATTTCGCCTCGAGTCGGCATGTCAACACCCAAGAAGCAAGGGTGCCGTATCGGCGGCGCGGCAATGCGGACGTGCACTTCCACCGCCCCCGCCTGGCGCAGCATCTTCACGACAGGAAGGGTATTCGTGCCACGCACAATTGAGTCGTCAACTACGACAACACGACGGCCCTCGATCACTTCCGGCATTGTGTTGTACTTTAGGTGCACGCCTTCGCGGCGCAACTGGTCGGTAGGCTGAATGAAGGTGCGGTGGATGTAGCGGTTGCGCACCAAGCCATCGCGCAGCGGCAGTCCGCTCTCCTCGGCGTAGCCCTGTGCTGCCGCAATCGCGCACTCAGGCACGCCCATTACCAGGTCGGCGCCTGGCGTTGGCCGCTCTCGCGCAAGCTGGCGTCCCATTTCCCGCCGGGCGTGGTACAGCAATTTATCCTCAATGTACGAGTCCGGTCGGGCGAGATACATAAACTCGAACATACAGACCGCCCGCTTGGTGACCGGCTGAATGCGATATGACCGCAGGCCCTCCTCGCCAACCGAGATCAATTCTCCCGGCTCAACTTCACGCACGAGTTCGGCGCCAACGGTATTCAATGCGCAACTTTCGGAGGCCACCACCCAATAACCGTCAACCGCTCCCAAGCAGAGCGGTCTGTTTCCCATAGGATCCCGTGCAGCCAAGATGTGGTCGGCCGTTGCCATGACGAAGCTGTATGAACCCACCAACCGGGGCAGCGTGTGCTGCAGCTTCTCGGGCCACGTGCTACCCGGTGCGAGCGCAATTAGCCACGCCGCAATCTCGCTGTCGGTAGAGGACGTTGGGCGAACGCCCAATTCTTCAAGATCATCCCGCAACTGATCGGCATTCGAAAGATTGCCGTTATGCGCCAAAGCAAATGGGCCGAGCGGCCCTTCGACGAATATAGGTTGAGAGTTGTCCTCGCTGCTCGAACCCTTAGTGGAGTAGCGCGTATGCCCAATTGCCAGGATGCCGTCCAAATCTTCCAAGATTTCCTCGGAAAAGACATGGGAGACTAGACCCATCTTGCGGTACACCTGCATTTGCTTGCCGTCGGCACTGGCAATGCCGGCACTCTCTTGCCCGCGATGCTGCAGCGCGTGCAAGCCAAAGTAGGTGAGTTTCGCAACGTCAAGATCGCGGCCGTAGATTCCAAAAACACCGCACGCTTCACGCGGCGAATCAGTCTCGGCGGTAGCTGGTACGTCGTTCATAGCCTGCCCCCCTCTGATGCGACGCGCTCATTGGCCCTCCACAGCCAAGGCCTCGGCCATTCCATTCTGCCACGCCTGACGTGCAGATGCCAGCGGCACGCGCACCCGGTCACCGAGCGCCAATGCGCTGCCCTGCACGCGTCCTATGATTGCAAACGGCACCCCGTGCCCGTCGGCAACCGCGCGCGCGGCTTCCAGGCCCTCTTCAGGCAGACTGACGACAATCCGCGACTGACTCTCGCCAAACAGTAGGCCGTCCGCGCGCCCCGTGCCGGGCACCTCCACCTCGCACCCAATTCCGCCTGCAATAGCGCTCTCGGCAAGGGCGACAGCAAGGCCCCCTTGGGAACAGTCGTGCGCGCTACTGAGCAAGCTCGCGCGAATGAGCTGGCGACAAGCTGCCTGAACGCTGACTTCCATGTCAAGGTCGATGCGGGGCGTGCGACCTGAAACCATGCCATGAATTGAAGACAGGTATTCACTGCCGCCACAATCATCACTTTGCGGCCCGAGCAGTGCGATCAAGTCTCCTGCGCGCTTGAAGGCCGAGGTAACGCGCTGCTGCACGGCATCCAGTTTTCCCACCATGCCTATCATTGGCGTTGGATAGATCGCGTGGCCGCGTGTCTCGTTGTAGAGACTGACATTCCCGCTCACTACCGGCACTCCCAACGCCTCACAGGCTGCGGCCATGCCGCGAATTACCTGCTCCAACTGGAAGTAGACATCAGTCTTTTCCGGATTGCCGAAGTTGAGGCAATTCGTCAGGGCGAGCGGCTCTGCACCCACACATGACAGATTACGCGCCGCCTCCGCGACAGCGATTGCACCGCCCCTGTAGGGGTCTAAATAGCAGTACTGGCCGTTGCCGTCTATCGTGACGGCAAGGCCGGACGAAGTCCCTTTGATTCGCAATACGGCCGCGTCGCCGCCCGGTCCCTCTACCGTGTTGACCTGAACGCTATAGTCGTATTGCTGAAAGACGCTCTCCTTGCTCGCAATATTGGGGCTGGCGAGCAGTTTGAGCAACGCTTCATTGTAGTCCTGCGGCTCCGGCAGCGAACTCAGTGCGAAGCTGTGCGCTGCCTGCAAATAGGCCGGCGCGGTCCCCTCTCGCACATAGGTCGGCGCGTCTGCAAGCTGATGGGCGGGAATCTCCGCGACAATCTCAGCACCGCTGCGCACCCGTACCATGCCGTCGGCAGTGACGCTGCCGATAACGGTGGAGTGCAGCCCCCAGCGGGAGAATATTGCCTTTACCTCTGCCTCCGCACCGCGACGCACAATGGCGAGCATGCGCTCTTGGCTCTCGCTCAGCATGATCTCATAGGGAGTCATACCCTCTTCCCGGCACGGGACGCGGCTTACGTCAATCTCGACGCCGCTCTCTCCCTTGTGCGCGGCTTCCACGGACGAACTCGTCAAGCCGGCCGCACCCAGGTCCTGCAAGCCCACGAGATAGTCCGTTTCTCCCAGCTCAAGACACGCCTCGATGAGCAGCTTCTCCATGAAGGGATCGCCCACCTGCACCACGCCGCGATGGGATAGTTCGGGGTCATCCAGGGAAGCGAAAGAGGCGCCGTGAATGCCGTCGCGGCCGGTTGCCGCCCCAACCAGCATCAAGGTATTGCCCGCGCCGCGCGCACGGGCGCGTATGAGCTTCTCTTGACGAATAATGCCGATGCACATCGCGTTGACAAGGGGATTACCGGCATAGCTTGACGAGAAAACCACCTCGCCGCCGATGTCCGGAATACCGACACAATTGCCGTAGTGGCTAATACCGCCGACCACGCCATTGAAGAGGTAGCGGTTGCGCGCGTTGTCCAGAGGTCCGAAGCGCAACGAATTGAGCAGTGCAATGGGACGCGCACCCATCGTGAAAATGTCCCGCACGATACCGCCAACGCCGGTCGCTGCGCCTTGAAACGGCTCTACGGCACTGGGATGATTATGGCTCTCGACCTTGAAGACCACGGCGAGACCGTGGCCAATGTCAACCGCTCCGGCATTTTCCTCGCCGGCGCCGATCAAGACGTGCGCGCCCGCGGTAGGGAGCAGTTTAAGGAGCGGTCGCGAATTCTTGTAACCGCAGTGCTCACTCCACATAGCGCCGAACATGCCGAGTTCGACGCGATTTGGGGGCCGCCCCAACTGCGCGCAAACGCGATTATATTCATCGCGAGTGAGCGAGACTTCACGCAGCTCGGCGTCAGTTACAGCTACATCAGTTTGCGGCACACTTGCCCTCACTCAGTCATTTTTGTGCAATCCAAATCGAGGGTTGCGGCAATTGTCTCCAAGAGCGGCCAAGCCAACAAGGGGTGCACTCGCTCGGTGAGAGCCGATCAGTGGCTTGGTTCATCGAGAAGTTTACACGCGCACTGGTTCGGCTTCAAGCATGGACGCAAGCGCCTGCCACACGGCCAAGCCGTCTACGCCGCCTAATTCCGGTTCGGCGCACCGCTCCGGGTGGGGCATCAAGCCGAATACGTTGCCGGCTTCATTGCACACCCCCGCAATGTTTTCCACGGAACCGTTGGGGTTCGCGGCCGGTGTTGTGTCACCATGCTCATCGCAGTAGCGCACGACGATCTGGCCGTGGTCGCGCATGCGGTTGAGTTCCTCCGGATCGGCCACATAGTTGCCGTCTCCGTGGGCAATCGGCATGCGCAACACTTGGCCGTGGTCGTAGCCAGCCATGAACGGGGACAACGTGCTCTCTACCCGCAGGTGCGCCCAACTGCAGCGGAATTCGAGGGCGCTGTTCCTGAGCAGCGCGCCGGGCAGCAGCCCGGCTTCGGTAAGGATTTGAAAGCCGTTGCAAATGCCCAGCACCAGCCCACCGGCATCGGCGAATTTAATTACGGCGCCCATTACGGGAGAAAAACGCGCGATCGAACCCGAACGCAAGTAATCTCCGTAGGAGAAGCCGCCCGGCAGCACGAGCGCGTCGTAGCCTGTGACGCTGTGCTCCTGATGCCAGATAAGCGCTGCCTGCTGCTGGAGCACTGTGCGGGCCACGTGGAGACAGTCGTAGTCGCAATTGGAACCTGGGAACTGCACAATGCCTATCTTCACTGCGACGTCTCCAGGTCAAAGCGGTAGCTCTCGATGACGGGATTCGCCAGCAGTTGCTGGCACATCGCCTCTACCTCCTGCTGGGCCTTGGCGGCATCGTCAGTGCCCAACTCTACCTCCAGATACTTTCCCATACGCACGGAATCCACTTCCGCAAAGCCGAGGTGGTGTAACGCGGTGCGGATGGTATTCCCCTGCGGGTCGAGCACCGTCGGTTTGTAGGTAACGTAGATGCGTGCTTTCGTCACCGCAGACCAACCCTCATCTTAATGCTGAATTGACGCCAAAAGGCACTCACCAACTCGAAAACCCCCATCGCGACCGGCCTCATGCGATCGGACACAGATCATTCTAAAGCGTCGGCGCTTGCGGCCCGCAGCCACCGTACGCTCTGGGCTTGTCGAAGGGCCCTACACTTCCTGCGCAACAGGCCGAGCCGATCCTCTTCAAATAGGTCAAGAGACCAGCGAATTATACCAACCTATCAAATGGTAACGCCGGGAGGCCCATGCATTCAAGTCCAGTGACGTTCTTGCATGCGCCTCTCGGCATTCCAATCGACCGACTACTCTTCGCTCTGACTATCCATTTCTTCGAGAAGCTGCTGTATCAACTCATTCTGACGCCGGAGCGCATCGAGCAGCTCCTGAACAGTCGTATCGGTGCCCGGGGTCGGCGACCCCGGCGGCGTGAGTTCACGTGCCGCTGGCGTGGCTCCCGCCTCGGGTGTAGTTTGTGGTTGCGCCGTCGGCTGCGCAGAGGCGGTTGGCGTCGGCAGCACTACCGGCGCAGGCGTGGGAGTCACTGTGGTTGTAGTGCCTGAACCGCTTTGATTCCCACTGCCGCTAGTGGTCGCGGCGGTCCCAGTGAAGATCCCTTCTACCCCCTCGCCAAACAACTCTTGCAGGCCCAGCAACACACTCTCCGCCATGACCACGTTGGACCCATTGGCAATTATCACACGCTTGAGCTCGGGCAACTGGCCCTGCTCGGACTGAAGATAGATCGGCTCTACATACAAGTTTGACTGGCCGATGGGCACGACGAGGAGATTCCCGCGAATTACCCGTGAACCACCCTGGCCCCAGAGGGTAAATTGCTGCGAAATCGTGGTATCTTGGTCGGCGCGCGCTTCAATCTGCATCGGCCCGAATATGAGCTTGTCCTTCGGATACTTGAAGGCAAAGAGCGAACCATAGCCCTCCGGATCCGACCGTGCCGCCAACCAGGCTACCATGTTGTCCTTTTGTATCGGCGTATACGGCATGATGAGGATGAACTCTTCACGCGGGAAATCGGGGAGACGCATGATCACGTAGTAAGGCCGCACCGGCACTTGTCCCGCGCCATACAGTTCGCGCGGCCGGGAAAACGCATCTTCGCGATTGTAGAAGATGTCCGCTTTTTGCATGTGGTAGAGAGAGTACAGTTCCACCTGCACCTGGAAGAGAAACGCCGGATAGCGAATGTGCTGGAGAATTGCCGGAGGCATTTCGCTCAACGGGTGGAAGAGATCCGGAAAAGCCTGCGAGTACGCCTGCAAAATCGGTTCATCTTCCTCCACCGCGTACAGGCGCACGGTGCCATCATATGCGTTGACCGTGGCCTTCACGCTGTTTCGGATATAGTTGAACGCGCCGGCCAGAGGTTGCGAATAGGGGTAACGATTCGTAAACGTATACGCATCCACGATCCAGAACAATTGGCCGTCAGCGACTACGATATAGGGGTCCTGGTCGACGACAAGGAACGGCGCCACCGTCGCTACACGCTCGCGCACGTGGCGGCGGTAGAGAATCTGGCTATCGGGTAAGAGCTCATCGGAAAGCAGGATGTTCACGTCTTTGAGATACCAGGCATACAGTAACTTGCGGAGATAGGTGCCAATGCCCACTCCCTTGCGCGACTGGTAGGTTGAACGGACGTTGTCCTCTCCGCTTGGATAGTCGATTTCCTGAATGCGCGCGTTTACAATCACATAGTCGAACGTCTTCTCACCGTAGTAGATCTCAGGGCGTGTGATGTCCATGATCCCCGTGGGAGGCACGTCCTTGAGGAAGAATGCCGGCAATCCCTCCGGTGAGACCTCGTTTACGGGACTCATTACCACGCCGTAGCCGTGGGTGAACTGCAGCCGGCGGTTGACCCACGTTTGCGCCGAGCCCGGCAGCTTCTCCGGTGAGAGCTCGCGCGCGCCGACCATCACTTGACGATACTCCCCGTCTACGTAATAGCGGTCCACGTCCGCATCGAGAATATCGTAGTAGAGGCGGATGCTCTGCACCTGGTTATACGTAATCAGCAGTGGTTCTGGATCCCATAGGCGGAAGTTGCGTACCGTCAGGGGATTGTCAACTAACTCTTCTTGCGTTACCGCGGGTTCGCCGGGGTGCTCCCTTTCCACTATGCGGTTGAGACCGTACGCCTCGCGTGTGAACGCGATGTTGTTCTCGATGTAGGTGCGCTCGCGCTCCAACTCATTCGGCTGCACCTCCAGTCGATGCGCCAGGCCGGGATACGCCCACGCGCCCACAACCAGCACCAGCAACCACAGCCCTAGTCCACCGACGGGCAGCCAGCTTCTGTTGAAAACGGCGCCGAGCACAAGCCCAATTGCCGCCACCACGGCCAACACGATGAGCACCTGTTGCACGGGTTGCATGATGTTGACGTCAATATAGCTCGCGCCGTAAGCCGCGCCCCGTGTAGAAAACTCAAGCGTGTGCAGACTCAACCAATGTGCCCACGCTACATTGAGCATCACCAGCAAGCCCAGTACCGAAATGTGTATGCGAATGGGAGCGCCGGCGATTATGTTGCGGGGAATCTCGCGCCGTTCGCCCTCGTCGTCTTCCGGCGAGATCATGTACGGCAGCACTAGCCGAAAACCGTATGCAAAGACTGCCACCAGCAACACGACAATCGACGCGCGGAAGAGCCACGCTTGAATGAATTCGAATAGAGGCAGCGTAAAGACAAAGAATGAAAGGTCTTTGCCAAAGAGAGGGTCCGTTATGTTAAACGGTATGAGGTTCTGGGCGCGCAGTACCGTGTTCCACTGCCCTGAGGCGAGCAAGCCAAAGATCACCGCAGCAATTACGCCCACAACTCCGGAAATAATTCGTGACGCCTGCTCTGTCCGCCGCGCCGAATTCGAAAGGAAGTCCTCGCCGGTATCGTACGCCTGCCGCGCGACGTTCTTGCGTACTAACACCATGTTGCCAAAGTACAGCACGCCAAAGCCGACGAGACCCGCGGCAAAGAGACCTATCTGCAGTGTGATAATTCTGGAAAAGACATCGGTTCGTTCAAGGCTTTGGTACCAGAGCCAATCGGCGATGATATTCGGCACCACAAGCACAAGCGCGATGAACACGACGATAGTGACGAATACTGCACCAATTATGGTATTACGCTGCATCAATTTCCTCGCAGTTTGCTACGTGAAGCGTCGCCAGGATGTTCAACTATGTGTGCAATACGTTCGGAGAAAAAAAGCGCACTACCCCCATGCTCGCCCCAGCACGTTGATAGTGCGCCGTCTTCGACGAGTCGCCATAAGCCAAACGTCATCAGCCTCTCACGGCGCGGCCATTAGGATTCAGGCTCCTTGTCCGTGTCCTCGCTCGAATCCGCCTTACTCTCGGGTGGGTCGGCCGGATTGCCGTTCTGCACGGCGCCATCGGACGGGCCATTGGTCTGTTGGCCAAGCGCCAGGCCGCCCGAATAGCCGGTCAGCGCGGCGACTCCCACACCCGCGCGGTCACGTTTCACCCCTCTGGCCTCAAGGATATCTCTTACGTCCTCTCCATGAAGTTCCAGTTCCTCGAGCAGCCGTTCAGAAATGATGTGCACTTCATCAGCATGCTCTGCCAGGAGTTGCTTCACCTCGCGGTATTGCTCGTCCAGCAACGCCTCGATGCGCCGTTTGGTATCCGGGTCGATTCCGCCCAAGCCGCTCGGCATCGCGAGGTACGAGTAGAAGCTATTGCCCATACCATAGAAACCGAAGTACCCCATTGCCAAGCGCGTTGCTTGCTGCAAGTCCGAGGTAACGCCGGTGAGGCCGGTGCCCAGGAAGAGTTCCTCGGCGGCGCGGCTCGCAAGGGCAACTTTGATTTCCGATAGGACTTCCTCACGGGTCTGCGTATAGCGTTCTTCCAGCGGCGTACTGGCAGCCAGACCTAGCGCACGCCCGTACCGAACGATGGTCACCTTGTACAGTTGATTCTCTGGTTGCAGCAATGCCATCGCTATGGCATGGCCGGTCTCATGGTACGCAAGCCGCCGCCGTTCCTTTTCGCTCATGCTGCGGATTGGCTGGCGCAAGCCCCATTCATTGGTCTCTCGCGCCTCGCTAAAGTCGGTATACGAGATATAGTCGCGACCCTCAAAGTGCGCGACCACCGCTGCTTCGTTAATGAGGTACTTGATACTGACCGGCGTGTAACCCACCGTGTCGGCAGCGATCTTATCGATATTGATATCGGGGTCGTGGCGCACCTTGTCCATGTAGTATTGGATGACGTCTTTGCGTCCGTCAAAGTCAGGCGCGTCAATCGTGATCTTGCGGTCGAAACGTCCTGGGCGCAGCAGCGCCTGGTCTAAAACTTCAGCGATGTTGGTGGCGCCAATCGTCAGCACCACGGGTTGCACCATTCTCCCTCTGCGCAGGCCGAGGCGGCGCAAGGCCCGTGCTCTCCAACTCGTATCCACGTTCGGGGGGTCCATCTCGAGGAGCAGGGTATTGAGCATACCCATCCCACCGCCGCCGAACATGCCGCCCATCATGCCCGCGCCCCCGCCCATTTGCGAGGTACGAGCAGTGCCGACGGCGTCAATTTCATCGATGAAGATGATAGCGGAGCCATATTTCCGCGCGAGCCGCCGCGCCTTGCCGTAAAGCATCGTGATGCGCAGGTTACCGACGCCCATGAACATGTTCTGAAAACCGGGCGCTGAAGCGTAAGCGAAAGGCACCCCGGCTTCAGTGGCAATGGCTTGCGCCAAATAGGTCTTGCCGGTGCCGGGCGGGCCAATGAGTAGCAGGCCACGTGAGACCTCGCCGCCCATACGCTTAAAATCGCGTACACCGCGGAGCAAGGTCACGATCCGCGCTGAAACTTCTAGTACTTGCTCGTTGCCGCGGTAGTCTTTAAAGGAAATCCCGGTCTCGCCGCCGGGCATAATCCAGTAGACACGTCCACGCCCAAGAAACCAGAATAGGGCGACAAACTGAATGAGCACGAAGAGAATTGCGAATGCAAGTTGAAAGAGCGTGGCGAAGATCAGGAACAGAATTTGCAGGACATTGCCTGCGCCGAAGGTGGCAACAGACCACCAGAAACCAATTGCAACCAGCACCCAGAGCAAAATTCCGCGCCAGTGCCGACCGATGAACCCCAGGACCCCACCTATCATAGCTTCACCGTGCCTTCCCTATTTGTGGAGAATGAGCTAGTGATTCTCAAACTCTCTGCTCCATTCGCAATACCATTGCGCTTCCGCATGTGGTGAACCAACCTGAACCTAACTGCAAACCATTATAGCACGGGGTAATAACCCCATTGTCGTTACGCTCTAAACAAGCTTAAGAATTACATAAGAGTCTCACGTTTACGGTAAGAAACATTACATTACGTCGTTGAAGGCGACCTTCCAAGGCACTCGCGGCCAAGCAGGGGATGGGTGGAGTGGCTAAGACGCCGTACATAAACCTTTACCGCAGGGCACGTCTCATGCAGGTGATTTGAATACCCACCGTTGCTGCGAGGAAACCGCCGCCGCTATCTCCCTCCCTACACAATTGAGCAGCGAGGCATATACTGTTGCCAGAACGCATGCCATCGGCTCTGCGCCCGTTACGCAGCACAATGAGACATGACTATGGCAGTTTCACAGGCCGATATTTGCTTAGGGCTCAAAGACATTGGCGTAGTGCGAGGCGACGCGCTTCTCGTCCATAGTTCCCTGCGGAGCTTTGGGTACGTCCAGGGCGGCGCAGACGCAGTCATCGATGCGCTGTTAGAGGCAGTGGGAGACCAAGGGACCGTGCTCGTTCCCACGCTTACATTCTCAATCCTCAAAGTGGTACCATATCGATTTTCCGCCAAGCATACCCGGTCCACAACCGGGCGCATTACTGAGGTGTTCCGCCAACGCCCCCAGGCGCGCCGCAGCCTCCACCCCGTCTCATCCGCCGCAGCCATTGGGCCCCACGCGGCGTACCTCACTGCCGCTCATCTGGACACACCCTGCGGACCGGGTTCTCCGTATTACCGACTATTCGAGCTCGGCGGCAAGGTCGTTTTCTTTGGGGCAACACTCGGCTCGAATTCGCTCTTCCATTGCGCTGAGGAAATCGTCTCTCCCAGCTATCTGGGATATGCAACTATTGAGAGCGCCAACGTGGCGGACTTGAGAGGCCGCCAGACCACATTCACCGCCCGCCGCTACGACTGCTTCGACCGTGGAGTCATCCGCCACCTCGGCAATATGGAACCGGTATTTACGGCCCACGGAATACTGCGGCAAGCAAAGATTGGGGAGAGCAAAACACTAATCATGGATGCGAAAGACGACGTGGGTGTGTCTTGCGAAGTCCTGCGAATGGACCCGGACTACATCCTCAAGCCGCTGTCATAGCAACTTCTCGCGTTGGCTGCACTTTATGGAAACTACATATTGTGTTATTGTAATGTCAGCGTCGCATCCGGTGTGCCGGCAAGTTGGGCTTCGGGAGGCCTGGCTGCGGGGACTTGAATTGTCTGAGCCAACGGAGGTAGTGGCATGCGTTGCCCGCAATGCAACAAGCACGATACTCGCGTGGTTGACAGCCGACCGGAAGAGATGAGCATTCGCCGCCGCCGCGAATGCGGGAGTTGCGGACACCGGTACACCACCTACGAGCGCCTGGAAGTACTCGCGTGCCCGCATTGTGAATCGATAGAATCGCGCGTTGCTTCCTATCAACTTCTCAAGGCCGGATCGCGGCGCTTTCGCGAATGCCTGCGCTGCGGTAGGGAATTCACCACTACGGAACGCGTCGATCCGGTGCCGCTGACAGTAATAAAGCGGGACGGCCGGCGCGAGGAGTTCAACCGGGGCAAGCTGCGCGACAAGATCAGCACTGCGTGCTGGAAGCGCCCCGTCAGCTCTGAAGAAGTCGGTCACATTGTGGAACGCATCGAGCGCGATTTGCTGGAACTCGGCGAACCCGAGGTAGAATCCACGGTCATTGGCGATAGGGTGATGCAGCGGCTGCGAGTTATCGATGAAGTTGCTTACGTACGATTCGCATCCGTGTATCGCCACTTTGAAGACATCGATAGCATCGCTGAGGAAATCGCAGAATACCAGGAGTGGAAACGCAGCCGCGCGCAGCCGGACCAGATCGCCTTACTACCTGAAGAGCCTTCTCTCTCCTAAGCACAGGCAGACGAAGTGGTCGCCCTGCATATTAGTTGGCAACGGATGGGTTGGGCGCGAACGGCAGTGCGCAGAGAATTCACCTCTCTTACGTAGAATCTCTTCAAGACAGAGTCTCTTTCCGCATGCGCAACCTTCTATTCTACTGGGCGCCTCCAATTCTCTGGATGGGGCTTATCTACTACGGTTCGGCGCAACCAACGTTGCCGTCGCTCTCGGACAGTTTCCTCGACCTGTTAGTGAAGAATGGCGCGCACTTTGTTGAATACGCCGTCTTGGCGTTGCTCTGGTACCGGGCAATCTACTCTCGTTTTCCTCATCCGATGATTCAGCCGCTGGCATTTATCATTGTTGTCCTCTACGCCTTGAGTGACGAATTTCACCAGTCCTTCGTCCCGGGGCGGAGCGCCACCTGGCAGGACGTAGCAATCGACGTCATCGGCGGCGCATGTGCTCTCCTGGCTTGGAATGCCCTCCACCACTGGTGGATTCGGAATAAATCTGCACCGGAACCGGAAGGCTCCGTCAAGAAGTCTTAGGCCATAGTTCCCACTACTTGCCGATACAGAACTCGCCAAAGATCCGGTCAAGGAGGTCTTCAGTTGCGCTCTCGCCCGTCAACTCTCCCAAGGCATTGAGCGCGGCGCGCAGGCCGATGCAGACAAAGTCCGCCGGCAGGTCTTCGGTCGCCGCCTGTCGCGCTTCACAAAGCGCCCCACGCGCTTCTTCAAGCACCGCCTGATGCCGCAGCGAGGTAACAACTGCACTATCGGCCGGTGGACTGTGCCGGATGAGAGTCTCGCCGATGAGGCCGCGTAACTCTCGCAGACCATCCTCGGCAAGCGCGGAAGTTCGCGCCACCGGGATCCCTTCCAGCAGCCCTGCCACATCTTCTTGCGCAAGCACTCGCGGCCTATCGGCCTTGTTCAATGCGATGATTGCCCGTTGGTCGCCGTTCGCTCCCCGCAAGCGCTCTACTTCTGCGGCCACGCTGATGTCCTCAGGTTGGAGCGGCATGCTGCTATCCAAGACCAGGATCACCAAGCGGGCAGCCGCCAACGACGCGCGGCTACGCTCCACGCCAATTTGCTCGACAGGATCAGCGGTCGCCGCGATGCCGGCAGTATCCGCCAATACCAGCGGTACGCCGTCCACGTCAACGGTTTCTTCCAGCACATCACGCGTCGTCCCGGGAATGTCCGTGACTATGGCCCGGTCTGCGGACAAGAATGCATTGAGCAGGCTTGATTTACCCACGTTCGGCCGCCCAACCAACACGGCCCGGACGCCCTCACGCACCATAGCGCCGCTCTGCGCCGTTTCAAGCAATCGCTCCAAGGCCGCAAGGGCGTCAACGATGGCAGCTTCCACCTCGTGCGCAGGCACAGACGGCACGTCGTCCTCGCTGAAGTCTATGTTGGCTTCCAGGCGCGCAAGAAGCTGTAGCACCTCCTCCCTTAGGTCTTGCACCTGACGTGAGAGGCGTCCCTCTAGTTGGTCGAGCGCTAATGACAGCCCTCTGCCCGTGCGCGCGCGCACCACGTCCATGACCGCTTCGGCTTGTGCCAGATCGAGCTTGCCGTTGAGATAGGCGCGGAGCGTGAATTCCCCCGGCTGAGCCAAACGCGCGCCCTGGTTGAGCAGTAATTCAAGGGTGCGCCGGAGCACCGCGGGACTACCGTGGCAGGAAAGCTCAACCACGTCCTCACCCGTGTATGAATGCGGCGCACGCATCTGCGTGCAAACCACCCGGTCAACCTGGGTGTTCGTCAATGGATCAACCACAAATCCGAGGTAGGCGCGGTGGCTTTGCCACTTGCCCGGCTTCTGCCGCCGGAAGCAACTCTCGCCGATTGCCAGCGCTCGCGTGCCGCTTAGACGCACAATGCCAATCGCGCCCTCTCCCGGCGCCGTGGCCACGGCAGCGATAGTTTCCTCAAGATTCACAAGTTTCAACCCTCAAATCACCACGCCCACCCCATGCCGGGACCTCGCAACGTCCTTGTCGAACGCCCGCTTCCCGCTCAAATTCCCCATTGGCGCCTAGGCCATTCTGATTCGTCTCGCTGAGCATACCCGTGCCCTTTGTGGAGCACCTGCCTGCCCCGTTCGTACTGAGCCTGTCGAAGTATTAACGGGCCGGGCAATATGCAGCGGAATTGCCCAACCACCAAAAGCCCGTGGTCGAAAGAATGCGCTGACTCAACACCATCCCCGCCGGATTGCATTCTCTAGAGTAGGGACAATGCCAACGCCCTGGGCACAAACCGAACACTCCAGATGAAATTCCACAATGACGCTAGTCCTCGCCCTCATCCGGATGCACACCCAAATCTTCGATCGTGAAAATGTGCTGATACGCGTAGCCGGCGGCTGAGATGGCGGCGGCGCCACCCTGCAGGCGGTCCACCAACGTCCAAATGCCGGTGACTACGCCTCCCGCCTCTGTGACCGCTGCGGCGGCGCGCAGCACCGAGCCGCCGGTGGTAACCGTATCTTCTACAATGGCCACCCGCATGCCCGGTTGCAGAGGGCCCTCCACCTGCTTGCCGGTGCCGTGTTCCTTCGCGCGACTGCGCACGATCAGCGCGGCGACAGGCGTTTTCTCAGAAAAACTGGCAATCGCAATGGCAGTCACTACCGGGTCGGCGGCAACCGACATGCCAGCCACAGCATCAGGCAATTGGCTGCCCAACGACCGCAGCATTACCCGCCCTG
Organism: Chloroflexota bacterium; assembly: GCA_965207135.1. Taxonomy (GTDB): domain Bacteria; phylum Chloroflexota; class UBA11872; order VXOZ01; family VXOZ01; genus VXOZ01. The sequence continues at coordinate 2,269,789 of OZ242272.1, forward strand.
TCAGAGTCGCACCTTCAGCCGAAAGCGTCACCAGGCGGCAATCGATATAGTAGCTGGCCCGCTTACCGGAGCTGAGGATGAAGTCTCCTTTCTCGACTGCTTCAGTCTGCAACAACGTGCGCAGCCGCTCTCGTTCAGCATCCACAGCACACTTCCTTCCATTATCTTGAAACCCCAAGTCAACCAGATTCTACCTAGCCGCGCGTGCCCTGACCAGCAGACTTACCGCGCTAGAAATCCTGTTCCCCCAAGGTGCGCACACTCCCTCTGCAAGATGCGAACGGAGCATGGTCAGGCATCACTCTCATGAAGAGAGCAAATAACTAAGCACCGAGAAGTTTGGGCTGCCTGCGGGGCCACGCGGTTGACACCTCCCGCCGTGGACGCGGACAATACAGCCAATCCCGGCAGGGCAGCAACGATTCCGATCGAGCACTCGCGAAACTGAGGAGCAATGGCAAGAAACGCATACAGGGGCATCTTCTTCGACCTGGGCAGCACGCTGGTTACGGCGTACCCTTCGGTTGCCGAACAGATTACGCAAACCCTCGCCGATCTTGGACATCCGTTGCCTCATCGCGAGGTCGCGGGCGCTCTCGCGGAGGTCACACCCCAATTCGATGATCCGGGCAATAGCGGCTGGACACTGACGCATGAGCGATCGTACGCTTTCTGGACCCAATACTACGATTCAGTGCTCGCAGCAGTCGGCATTTTGCCGGCAGAGCGAGGAAGTATTGTCCTGAACATCTATGCGAGATTGAGCAAACCACAGGGATACGCTCTTTATTCGGATGTGATTCCAGTGCTGGAACGCTTGGCAGGCGCAGGCTATGCGTTGGGATTGATCTCCAATTGGGAAGCGTGGGGCGCGGAGCTCGTCAAGCACCTTGGCATTAGTCGGTACTTTCCTACGCAGATGCTCTCCGGGTGCGTAGGCATTGAGAAACCCAATATTGAGATCTTTGAATTGGCTCTCAATCACGCCGGATTCTCGCCCGAGCAGGTACTCTATGTCGGCGACAGCGTGCCGTTTGATATCGAACCGGCCACAGCAATCGGCATGAACGCTGTCTTGATTGACCGCCACGCCGCACGCAGCGAGCAAGACGCCTCTACCATCCGCTCGCTCAGCGAGTTGCACTGCCATGAATTCTTGCTGCGCAATCCCGCGAATGCTCGTGCCGACGGCTGAAGTGAAGGTGACGCACTGATGGCAGCAGCACGCGGAAGGCCTGTACCGGCAGCCGATCCCAAAGAACTGCTTCAGTCGAAGTTTGGGCACAATCGCTTCCTGCCGTTGCAGGAGCGAGTCATCGAGCAGGTCCTGGACGGCAAGGATTGCTTTGTCTTGATGCCCACGGGCAGCGGCAAATCCCTGTGCTATCAATTGCCGGCCCTCTGTCTGAGCGGCCTGACCCTTGTCATCTCGCCGCTGATCGCGCTGATGAAGGACCAGGTCGACGCTTTGCAGGCCCGCGGCATTGCTGCAGACTGTGTCAACAGCGCCATGGGTCCAGCGCACAATCAGCGCGCGCAAATGGCAGCGTACACGGGCCAACTCGATATACTGTATGTCGCCCCGGAGCGTGTGGCGACCCCGCAGTTTCGCGACTTCCTCCATGCCCTGAAACTCAGCCTGATCGCCATCGATGAAGCACACTGTATCTCAGAGTGGGGCCACGACTTTCGGCCGGACTACCGTAACCTGCAAGTACTGCGCGACAATTTTCCCACAGTGCCGGTGATCGCGCTCACGGCCAGCGCGACGGAGCGCGTGCGCGAGGACATCCTCAATCAACTGCGCATGCCGGACGCTGCTCAATTCGTCGCGAGTTTCAATCGACCGAATCTGACCTATCGCGTCAGACCCAAGCGGCGGAGCTTGGATAGGCTCATTGAATTACTGGGCGGAATTCGGGACGGCTCCGCCATTATCTATCGCTTCTCGCGGCAAAACACCGAGGCGCTCGCCAGCGATCTACGCGATCACGGCTTCCAAGCGCTGCCGTACCACGCCGGACTTGATGACGAGGTACGCCGTGAGACCCAGGAGCGCTTTCTAAGGGATGAGACGCCAATCATCGTCGCGACGATTGCATTTGGCATGGGCGTGGACAAGCCAAACGTCAGGTTGGTCGTGCACTACGATCTGCCCAAAACTATTGAAGGCTACTACCAGGAGACCGGCCGCGCGGGACGCGACGGGCAACCCAGTGAATGTGTGCTCTTCTATTCCTACGGCGACAAGATCAACCAGGAGTACTTCATCAATCAGATCGAGGATGACGCGGAGCGCAGCAATGCCAAGGAAAAACTCGCCCGGATGGTTGCCTTTGGCGAAGTGACTGCGTGCCGCAGGGCGTACCTCCTCAACTACTTTGGCGAAGCATGGACTCAGAAAAACTGCGGCGCTTGCGATGTTTGTCTTGCGAAGATTGAGCAACCGGACGACGAGCGTGCCTACGACGGCACGCAAATCGCGCTAAAGGTGCTGTCGGCCGTAATTCGGACGTATCAACGCTTTGGCGCAAATCACGTCGTTGACGTACTGCGGGGCAGCCGCTCGCAACGAGTCCTGCAATTCCACCATGACGAACTGCCGGTCCACGGCATCGCGCGCGGCTACGCAAAGGATGAGTTACAGAATGTCATCGACCAGCTCATTGAAAAGGGCCTGCTGGCGCGCAACACCTCCAGCGGCTTTCCAACCATTTCCGTAACCGCATTGGGGAAGGAATTCCTCAAGAATCGTGAATCGATAAAGCTTGTGGGGCAGGCGCCCATCACAGAGTCTGATCTCGAGCCCGATGTCGAGCTCTTTGAGAAGCTTCGCGCTCTGCGCGGCGACATCGCGGCTGAGTTGGGCGTCCCGGCGTACATCGTATTTTCAAATGAAGCCCTGCGCCAGATGGCAATTTACCTGCCGAGGGATCACGCAGCCCTGCTCCAAATCAAGGGGGTTGGCCCAATCAAGGCCCAGCAGTTTGGCAGGCAATTCTTGGAAGCGATCCGCGCGCACGCAGGCAAGGATGGTAGCAATGGCACATCTCAGCGCCAGGGGCAGGATGCCGACGCCTCCGATGAGCCAGCCATCGAGCGAGCGAAACAGTCCCATCCGCGCGCCTATGAAGTGTGGACATCGGAGGAAGAGAGAGAGCTTGCACGTTTGTTCAATAGGGGCCGTTCAATCGATGAGATTGCAGCAGCTTTGGGGCGCCAACCGTCTGCCATTTCATCGCGGCTGAGACTTGCCGGGGCCTCCTCCGATCACCGTAAGTCGCTTAGCGCAACCGAAGAGCGCACATTGGAGTTGGTGCGGCAAGGACTCAACCTGGCGGAAGTGGCCGCAGCGCGGAGCATTTCACCTGGCACAGTAGTCGCACACGTGGAGCGGATCGCAAGGGTTGAGGAATCTCTCGACATTATTCACTTGCTCCCCACCGCAGACCGCTATGCTGCCATTGTGGAGGCCTTCCGCGCTGAGAACGACGATTCTCGATTGAAGCCCGTCAAAGAGAGACTTGGTGAAGACTACTCGTACGAGGAATTGCGGCTCGTGCGCCTCCGCTTGCGCCAACTGTCTACCGGCATCGCCTTGAGTTCCTCCAAGTTCGACGTACTTTCAAGAGAGCAAGACTGATGAGTAACGATCGGCATAATGATTCCTGTACGCCGCTAGGGTGGAAACTCGTCGAATCGAAAGTTGCCTACAAAGGTCGCTTTCCCGTGCGTGAGGATGTCCTGGAAGCAGAGCTGGATGGCAGGCGCATGGTCTACACCTATCTGGACATTCGGCGCGACGCGGTAGCCATCCTGGCGCTTAATGACGCAGGCGAGGCGGTGCTCGTGCGGCAATACCGGCACCCCTTGCGCCGCACTACGCTCGAAGTGCCCGCGGGCGCGCTCGATCCCGGTGAAGACCCCGCGGCCGGCGCATTGCGGGAACTGGAAGAAGAGACCGGCTACCGGGCAGGCAATATCCGGCCCTTGGGCCTATACCACCCCAGCACCCCATTGCTTGCGCTTAGGATGCGTCTTTACTTTGCGACCGATCTTCACTATCATGCACCAAAGCGTGACGAGTTTGAGATCATGCAAGTTGAGCTTGTCCCTGCCGCGCTCTTGCTGCAGGACGTTCTCGACGGCAAGCATCCAGAGGCGGCGTTGACAGTGAGCATGCTTTTTGCCGCCCAGCGCGGCTGGCTGCCGGAGTGACCGTGCCGCGCCAGGCCCCGGTTTCTCAATGAAAACCGGAGTGTAAGTGAGAGAAAACTAACTCCATGGGCAATCAATCGGTACTTCTCGTCGGGGCGGACAACCTCGCGGAACGCGTGGCGGCGTATAAGCGCTTGCTCCCCGCGGATGCCATAGCAATTCTCAAACCCGATAGCAGCAACGAGAGCCGGAACACATTTCTCGGTGTGCCGGTCGCACATGATTGGCCTGACGACAAAGGGGTGGTTGCAGACGTCGCTGGCGACATTGCTTCACGCTCGCGTTCAACACGCAATGCGCTGGAGCGAGGCGGTCGGGCTATTGTTCACCCGCCTCTTGGAGAATCGCTGTCGAACGCGAAGGCAATTCTTGCTGCTGCCGGCGACTCCGCGCGAGTGGCGCTGCCCATTCACTTCACCCACAAGTATGCAGCCGCTGCGCAGTCCGCGCGTTCCGGCATTGGCGAAATCATCACGATCCGCGCCATTCGCATCTTTCCCCCTACGCAGGTTTGGCAACAAAGCCTTTTCCAATTGGTAGAGTCGCTCGTATTGCTTGGCGGCCCGCTCCAAAGGATTTACGCGAGATCCGCTGCGCTTAAGTCATCTGATACGGATACCGTATTCTGCAATGGCCGCTACGCGAATGATGCAATCTTCTATGGCGAGATGAGCACCGCATATCCAAGCCAGTACAGCAAGGAAGTAATCGAGATTACGGGGCGCGACGGCATGGTGGAGTATGATTCTAATGCGCGCAGCTTCTTGGTCGCATCCGAGAACGGCGTCTCTCTTACGGAAGCGTACCACCGCACGCCGTACGAAATGATGGCTGCGGCGTACTTGCAGGCGTGGGAGGCAAGCGCTGAATTCTCGGCTAGCCTACCCAATCCCCTGCCGTCGCTCCGCGCTTATTGGGCGGCCCTGCAAAGCATTGAGAATAGTGAAGTGGTGGCAACATGAGCGAGACACGCGCATTGAATATTGGCGCTATTTCCTTTGACCACGGCCATCAGAACGGCTACGTCTCCGCTATCCTTGAACTGCCGTCCGCGCAACTCGTCGCTGCCGCAGATCCCATTCCGGAACAGCTCGAGCGTATGCAGGCCATGCTCGCCGCCCATCCTGAAGCCCCGAAAGTCAAGGTGTTCTCCGATTACCATGAACTGTTGGAGCTTGACGAGGTCGAGGCGGTCTCGATTTGTTCCGCCAACGCCGACCATGCGCAAATGACAATCGACGCCGCGCAGGCGGGCAAACACGTCCTGTGTGAGAAGCCGCTCTGCATCACGTTGGAGGAAGCGGATGCAATGATTGCTGCCTGCCGCGATGCCGGCGTAGTCTTGTGCACCGCCTATCCCTGTCGGTTTGCACCCGTGGCGTGGCAGGCAAAGCAGCGCGTGGACGCCGGGGAGATTGGCGATATACTCGCGATGCACGGCACCAACCATCTCCGGCCGTTTACGGAGGGCTGGTTCATCGATCCCCAACGCTCCGGCGGCGGTACGATTCGCGACCATATCGTGCATGTCACCGACTTGATGCGCTGGTTTACGGGAAAAGAAGTGGTAGAGGTCTACGCAGAAGGCGACACGCTCAAGCGGCCGCACATTGCCGTGGACGACGTGGCTATCTTGGTGGAGACATTCGAAGGCGGCATAATGGCTTCCACCGACCCTTCGTGGAACCGGCCCGAAAATTGGTCTAAGTGGGGAAACGTATACCTCCGCCTGCTTGGCACCCGCGGTGTGATCGAATTTGAAATCACGGGACAAGCACTAATTCGTACTGAGACTAAGAGCGGCGCCATCTCTTCGATTGATACATCAGAGTCAATGAATTACTATTTGCTTAAGGATTTTTGCGAAACCATACTCGCTGGACGCTCTCCATTAGTCACAGGAGAAGATGGTCGCGCCGGGGTGGCAGCCGTCCTGGCAGCATACCAGTCCATTGCAGAGGGACGACCGATTCGTATTGGTTGATACCGTTGATGTTTGGTGCGCGACGGGTAAGAGTAGCAATCCTTGTGATGGAGAGATCGAAATTAGAGCTCCGGTAGGTGGAGGACAATAATGCGAAGACGTATTTTCTTGGTATTGGCAGGAAGCAGTATTCTCAGTGCGTGTAGGCTTGGAATCGGCGAGGCGCCTCCTGAAGAAGCGCAGTTCATTCCTTTGCGCATCCTTACATACTCGGAAATCGTGCACCGAGGAAAACTCGCTATTCTCCACGCCGCCACGAAAGAAGGCAGCGAAGTTACCCCCGTGCTCATGCGCGGTGAGGAGACTTTCGAAATTGAGGAGTTTACCCCTCAGATGGCGGGGGAAGACGGCTTTGTGCGTTGGAATTGGACGGTGCCTGAATCACTAGAGCCCGGCAAGTACACGATTCAGGTTACGGCTGTGGCTCCCGAAGGCGAGATTTCGTGGTCTGAGGAATTCGAGATCAGGTAGCCGCAAACCAGGGAGACCTTCATGGCAGGCGAGCGCCTGAGCACCGCCGTTGTCGGCGTGGGCTTGATTGGCGAGCAGCACGCCGACGTCTATGCTGCGTACGACCGCGCCGACCTTTCCTATGTCTACGACGCAAGTCCCGAGCGCGCGCAAGCGGTGGCGGACCGTCTGGGCACTCAGGTCGCCCCTGACTTGGCGGCGCTGGCGTCCTCAGATGTTGCGCTGGTAAGCGTGGCGACGCCCGATTTTGCCCACCGCGACGCGGTCGTCACTATGCTCGAAGCCGGAAAGCACGTCCTCGTCGAGAAGCCGTTAGCAACCAGCGTCGCCGACGCCGTCGCCATGGTGCAGGCCGCTGAGCGCAATGACCGCCTCTTCAGCGTGAGCCTCGGCAATCGTTGGGTCTCCGACATTCAAGAATTGCGCGACTGCGTGCAGAGCGGCGAAATCGGCGAGCCGGTCTTCGGGTTCTCTCGTCTCTCCGATACGGTGTGGGTGCCAACGCAGATGCTCTCGTGGGGCAGCCAGTCCGGCCCCCATTGGTTTCTCTTTCCCCATACGATGGACTACATGCGCTGGATCATCGGCCAGGAAGCACTAAGCGTTTACGCGCGCGGCGAAAAGCGCCTGCTCCCCCAAAAAGGCGTAGATGCCTATGATTTCGTGCAGGCGATGGTTGAATTCGAAAACTGCACAGTTACCTTTGAAACTTCCTGGATCGTGCCGGAAGGCTATCCCGCCATCGTCGAGCAGTACCTCTCGCTCTACGGCACGAAGGGCAAGGTTGCGCTCGACCGCTCCAACCGCGGCTTTTCGTTGGATACCGAAGAACGCCAACTGACAATTCGGCCCAAGATGTGGTCGTACTTCAAGACAGACCACTCATGGGGCAACTCCATGCGGAATATGGTGGACTGCGTGCTGGACGGCGGGGATCCAGCGATTCCGGCCCGCGACGGTCTCGCCGTAGTCGCCATGATTGAAGCCGCCGAAAGGTCTATTGAGACCGGTCTGCCGGTTGCGCCCGCCGAGTTGATCGCGGAGCATATTTAGGATAAAGACCGACCGGCCCTGGACAGATTAGCGCGGTAGTACCCCCTCTCGCTTGAAGACTCCTTTTCATAATCCCGGTCAGCAGCACAAGAAATCTCCCACTCCTTGGAAGAGGGTTGGGGTGAGGGGGAAATGCCTCAATCCGGCAGAGTCACTGGCTTGTGGAAGGAAGTGGCAGTGCAGCTCGGTTGCTGATTGACGGCTAAATGTCGGAAAGTTGCCAATCATATGTTTACGATTCTGAGAGCGATGCTGAGAGCAATTGAGAGTGTCGAGGGTTGGCAGATTGCACTCGTTGTTGTCGCAGGATTGAGCGCAATGTACTTCTATGCAAACTACAAGCGGGAAGAGAAGTTCGAGGATGAGCCAACAATTCTGCAACCAACTGCACGAGCGGGTCGAGACAAGCGGGAAGAGAAGCTTGAGGATGGGTCAACAACGCTCGTTGGCTTTTGCTTTTTTGAACTAGAGCACAAACGGCTCACAGGAGCGCAAGCGTGGAAGGCAACGCTTACTCTCTTAGGCATCATAAGTGCCATGCTCACTGATGCACGTGACCTATATTCCTTTAGTGAGAAAATCCATACTTTGCGCCTTGCCTGCTTGAGACATCACGAAACACTCTTGATGTTCCTGGAGTACGTCGAGAAGAACCAAATAACGGAGTTGTCCAAAGACCAAGAAGAGCACCTCAACACGATATTGGAAACCTATCGTGTGACAGCGCTTGCCTTGGAAAAAGAGATGCTGGCAGCTGGATGGGAACACCTGCGCAAAGAGGAGATAGGCTAAGGAAAGCAGGCTTTGAGTCTTGTACAGTTCTCGGCAATACGCATCGCGCCTCACTCTCAAGTGGAGACACCAGCGCCGCCGACCCTCTTTCAGAGCCGCGTGCCGCACGGATTGTATCTTGCCATGACCCGTGCACCCATCATTTGCGAATAGAAAGGAACAGGAGAGTGGACCAAATTGGCATCGGCGTCATTGCCGCCGGACAGATGGGCCAGCGGCATGCGAACGTCTACCGGCAACTGCCCGAGGTGCAACTGCGGGCAGTTGCAGACCTGAATCCACAGGCCGCGCACGCTGCCGCTGATCCTGCGGGGGCCCACGTGTACTCAGACTGGCATGACTTGCTCGCGCGCGATGACGTTCAGGCGGTCAGCATTTGCCTGCCGGACTGGGCCCACCGCGACGCAGTGATTGCGGCCGCGAAGGCCGGTAAACACATCTTGCTTGAGAAACCGCTCGCCATCGACGTTGCCGACGCAGACGACATGGTCGCCGCCGTCGAAAGTGCCGGAATCACCCTCTTGGTGGGGCACACGCTGCACTTCGACCCCCGTTACGCCATGCCTTTGGCGGACTACCGACGCGGCGCAATCGGCGACATCATTCACGTTTTCGCCCGCCGTAACAACCCCATCACCAGCGCCGAGAAATTCGAGGGCAACACGACGGTGCTGCAATTCCTGGGCATCCACGACATCGAATACGTGCTGTCGATGCTAGATGAACCGGTCGTGCGCGTCACGGCGGAGTCTCACCAGGTGTTGGCGACCGACCTTGGCATCGATGACGCGGTGTTTACCCTCGTGAAATTTGCCTCCGGCGCCGTTGCCAGCTTCGAGCATGCCTGGACTCTGCCAGTACAGACATACCGTGCGTTGGACGCGCGCCTCGATGCCGTGGGTACCCACGGCATGCTCCGCATCGATTGCGCTCCCGCCACGAGCATGACGATTGGCAAAGAGCAGGTCGAAACTCACGATACGTGGTACGGTCCTACACTGGACGAGGACTACGTGGGCGCTATCTTCCACGAGGTCAAGCACTTCGTGGACTGCGTGCGCACCGGCAGAGAGCCAGAGGTCAAGCTGAGCCACGCTTACGAAGCCGTGCGCGTGGTAGATGCGGCACAGCAATCCGCCGCCAGCGGCAGGCCCGTCAGCCTGGCAGCGAGCAAGTAGCGACTGCTAGACGTTTTCTCCGACTGTCTCTCCCATTTGCCGAGCAGCCAAACCGCCTGTTCAATCATCCCTCAGACCGTTCGTGCTGGGCCTGTTGAGGCACACTCCTGGTGAAGGACGGAGATGAATTCTAGAAATCGTTCGTGAAGAGCTTGTCAAAGAGTCGAAGCAAGCGCGAACTGTGTCCGCCCCCTGTGACAAGTCCTGTTTCACGTTCAACCTATATTCCCGCCACCCGCTCTAGTTGACCAAACACCTTCTGAAACGCCTGCACGTACCTCGCCATAAGGGATTCGTCATTAGGCGGGGTCAGCCCCATTAGCGGGATGACCCTATCCACCGCATTGGCGGCGTGCGGGTAGTCTTCCGGGCGATATTCTATCGTGCCGTCGTAGCAACACTCCCAGGGACACCCCCGCCCGTAGCCTTCCTGCTCCTGAAAGAGCGTCATGCGGGGCAGCAGAAACTCCGCGCGGCCCAGGCCGACACCTTCCGCCCGCAGCGCCTCTCGCACCTTCTCGCTGGCGAGTCCCGGATCAACGTCCAATCCCGCCTCTTCCGGCGCGAACTCCGCCACGTAGCGAAAGTAGACGTGGGCGCGGTCGGCTGGCACGTACGGCAAACGCAGACCAGGGATTCCAGCCAGGTGTTCGCTTAGATAGGCGGCGTTCGCCTGGATGTGCGCCGTGGTCTCCTCGATGCGCGTCATTTGCGAGCGGATGAAGGCATTCGTCATTTCCGTCCCGCGATACATCCAGCCCATGCCGTAGACGTTGTACTCGCGTTCGCCGTCGGTGCGCCGCCGCTCGCCGAACTGCTGCACCCGCGCCGCCCTGTCCCAGGCTTCCTCGTCATCGGTAACCAGCGCGCCGCCCTCGCCGCCGGGCAGGTTCTTGTTGCCGTTGAAGCTGAACGCGCCGATGTGGCCAAGGGTACCGACCATGCGTCCGTTGAAAGTCGCCGCCTGCGCCTGGCAACAGTCCTCGATCACCTTCAGCCCGTGCTTCTCCGCCACCGCCATGATGCCGTCCATGTCTGCGGGCAAGCCGTAGAGATGCACCGGCAGGATTGCGCGGGTGCGCGGCGTAATCTTGGCCTCGACTTGCTTGGGATCCAGCGTGTAGGTTTCAGGATCGATATCGGCAAAGACCGGAATCGCGTTGTGATGCAGGATGCTGGTCGCTGTAGACGACCAGGACATGGGCGTAGTGATGACTTCGTCGCCCGGCTGCACACCCGCCGCGGCCACGGCCATGTGCAGGGCCGCCGTGCCGCTGTTCGTCACGAGACACTGTCGCGCGCCCACATACGCCGCCCACTCCTCCTGCAGCGCCGTCGCTTCCGGTGCCGCCGCGCCCCACAGCACGCCGCGCTCCAGCACACCCATCACCGCCGCTTTGTCCGCCGCCGCCACCTGCGGCCACGGCTGCACGCCGCCTTCATTCACTGCCGGCGCCCCGCCCAGTACTGCCAAGTCCTCTTGCGTACCCAGCATCGCTAGCTCCTTGTAACCAGAATCGACTCTCGCCCAAGCGGCCGCAATTCATCACACCCACAATTGTATACCCATCAGTGCCCGCTTAGAATGCAACGTAGAGACATTGCCTGACCAGTGGGAGTATCTAGCGTTGCCGCAGCAAGAGCACTACCTAATTCTCATAAGACACTCCCTACCCGAGATCGTTCCAAGCATACCGGCAAAGCAGTGGCATCTGTCTTCAACAGGTCGTCAACGCTGTGAGCAACTCGCGGTCCAACTAGAAGAATATTCACCTGACAAACTTATAACCAGCGACGAACCAAAAGCTCAAGAAACCGGACAGATCGTCGCTAAAATACTCGACACGTCTTGCACAACCGCGCCAGACCTACACGAGCATGAAAGAAGTAATGAAGGGTACTTTCCCACAGAGGAGCAATTCGAGAGTCGCGTTGCGCGGTTCTTTTCACATCCTCGATGCCTAGTCTTTGGGCAAGAGACTGCCGACGACGCTAGCACTAGGTTTGTCGACGCAGTGTCCACCGCAATTGCGCCGCATCCGGGACGCACTATCGCAATTGTCGCACATGGCACCGTAATCACACTCTTCGTTGCCCGCGCGTGTGGAATCCCGCCGTTACCTTTGTGGAAGCGCCTAGACTTACCGTCCTTCGTCGTCCTGACGCTTCCTGCGTTCCAGTTCCACCTGATCGTCGACACCGTCTAGGACCAGATCCAGTGACAGCGCCCTCATAGACTCGCCCAAGTGGGAGATTGACGCATGTGCAGTTATTCCTCGCTGAACAACAAGTACCCGAACCGGTTTGGCATGTGGAATTGGATTTCGCCGGTGGGGGACCAGGCGGTGTATTCATCGGCGTCGTGGGCGCGGTCGATGCGGTAGAAGTTGGCGCGCCAGCGGTCGCCGTGGCGGGGCGGGATGTGGGGGGCGGTCATGCACTGGTCGAAGGGAATCGCGATCTCAGTCGTCCAGGAAATATCGGTGCCGTCAAAGGAGTTCACCTTGCCGTCCACCTGCACCGCCGTCTGCAAGTCCGGGCAATCCCAGCACAAGAGCTCGTGGCTCTTGCCGCCGCGCCGGAATACGGCGAGGTCTACAATCACGTTGTTCGGGCTGACCTCAAACTCGAGAAACGACCATTCGTCGCAATCGTCATCCAGAAAGACCTCCACCACCTCTTCATCCCACAAGGGCTCATCGCGATTCTTGAGCGTGCCCCAAATATAGGGGTCTTCCGCTTCAAAGCCCACGTAGAGATACGTATCGTCCCAAAGCGCGCGCACGACGGTGGGGTAGCGTGGCGCGTCTCCGGTGACGGTCTCGACAAGCTGCATCTGCTCGGCGTGTTCCCACGCCGGTTCGTCGAGCGCGCCGTCGACGGTGATCGGCGACGTGGCGCGACGGCAGGTGTAGGAAGGAATCGGAGGAAGATTGGACTCGGTCATTGGTTCTGTATCCTCTTAGTGTCCTGGCTAGCAATACTCGGCAGATTCTGCGGGCAGTCGCCATCTCTCTCCAGGCCCCTCCCTACATCTTTGGTAACCGTTGCGAAATACACCAAGCAAGCGGAACCGGTCTGTTATCGCGAGGATTTCCCCTCACCCTAACCCTCTCCCCCAGGAGAGGGAACCGAATCCGCTCTACGTTCACTTGGCTGGGTCTCTGCACCCTCCCCCCAGGAGAGGGAACTGGAAACGGCGGACAGGGCGCTCTGCCACGTTACTCGATCTATGTGACCTTTACCCAGTGATTAGGCAGACAACCCGTTCTGACCTATTACGTCACATCTAACCACACCGGGCTCGACCATGCCATTTCCTCATCTTCTTGGGTAACGCGAACATAGTAGAAGTCGCCTGTGGCCGCCACAGAGTCATCTTCCCACACCAGGTCAACGCCATGCTCAGGATTGTCCCACGAGTGGACGTCCTCATTGTTCTTGACCACCGTTACACTGCTGAGGCCTGCGGTACCTATCACGTTTGCGATGAGCCGACGCGGGTCAGACGCTCCCAGCTCGATATCCTCTCCCATCCAATGGCCGTTCACCTTGAATGACAGCAGAATGCGCTGGCCGGAGGTAGCATAGGTGCGCCGCGCCCGCCACGCCTCGAAGATCTCCTTGCGCGTGAGGCCCGTGGCCCACACCACCGCCAGACCCGATGGCTTCCAAATCGCGTCGGCCACCGACTTGCTGAACTGCTCGCCGATGCCGGCATAGCCGGGACGGGCGTCGTGGTTGTCGCTACCGGCGATCACGCCCACGCGCGAGCCGGTGGCCAGCACTTCCTGCAGCGAGAGGCCGCCCTGTGTTCGCCACGGCTGGCGCGGGTTGCCGCGAATCTCCGAGTTGCCCCAACCGGAGTACATCTCCAGCAGCCGCTCGTATTTGGGATTGTGCTGGTGCCAGCGAAGCGCCATCAAAGGATGGTGTCCAAACGCCAGCACGTCCTCGCGGCCCTCGAAGTGATGCCACATACGTTCAAGATTTGCCGTTGCGACCGCACTGCCGCGCAGAATTTGATGGTAGTCGTTTTCGCTGTACACGTTGCGGTGACCCAGGCCGTGTCCCTCGCCATCCGCATCCATATACGCCCATTCGAAACCACTGATCGGCACGAACTCTCCCGGCGTGTGGTACCGCTGCACCAGGATCTGATTGGCAGTCCACTGGTTGTCGGTCTCGTACTCGGCGTGCTCGGAGGCGCACATGAAGTCGAGATTCGCCACGTGGCGGCCGTGCTCGTACTGGGCCTCGATTTCGCCAACCGCGTCGCCGGAGTACAGCGAATGCGAGTGAATATCGCCAAAATACACGCGGTGCTCAGGAAGTTCAGCAGAGCATACAACCGGATTGGAAACACCCGATAGGCCGTCATCCGACTCAGCCGTAATCACGTACGTGCCCTCGCCCTTTGGCACCCACGTCAGCCGACAACGACCGCCGTCGCTCTCCCGCAAGTGATAGGGCGCGGGGAGTTCCACATCCTCCCGGTCGCACGCAAAGCGCACGCGCCCGGCGTACGCCGGCTGGGCGAGCGCCTGGTACCGGTCCACCACCGCGACGCTCACATCATGGGGCGCGCCGACCTGGGCATGGGCTTTGGCAGTGACTACGAGTTTGGCGGGCCTATCGGGAACTACCGTGAACGTGTGCGCGTGCTCGCGCTCCAGCGGCAGGAACGTCTCGTTGGCACGGGCATCCACCCAAACTGTGAGCACCGGCATGCGGTGCCACCACGCGCGCTTGTAGTTGTGGGTATACGTCCAACAGACCACATTTGCCTGCGCGCCGGGACCGCCGCCGCTCCGGTCGCCAAAGACGAGTGTAATGGTATCGCCCGCCCGTAACGGCCCCTCGGACACGGTCACGCGTATGCCGTACTCACGGTCGTGCAGACCGGTTACCGGTTCGACGATTTCAGTTATGTCAACTCGGCCACTGCCTTCATGGGCAACCGTCACATAGCCCGGTGCGGTCGGGTCTTCGGTCTGTGGGGTGTGGGTTTCACGCCACAGCGACCCTTCCACGAACGCCAGGATGCCGCCGCCGACGGCAATGCCTTCTTTGCCCACGGTGTACGTCATGCGAAACTCGTGGCGCGAGCAGGAAACCACCCGACTCGGCGTCAACTCGCTGTAGCCGCTGGGGTCGCTAAACAGCGCGTGCAGGTCGGACTCGGTGCGCACCGACGGCGGCACCTCCAATGCGAGGTCATCACTGAGAATGACGCCGTCAAATCCCCGCAGCGTCGCGTCAGGCGTGGACACGCGCATCTGCAGGAAGTTTGGGCGCAACGTCACCGTCGCCACGCGCGTCCACACGGTTTCAGGTCGCACCTGGGGATCCAAGCGCACGCGCCCACTGGCGCCGTCGAGCTCAACTTCAACGTAGCGATCTTCCGATGAGTGGGGCGAAACGCCCAGCCACAGGCCGTAAGGGCGGTCTACGTTCCAGCCGCGCGCCTGCACGGTCAGATCGGCAACCGTGCGCTGGTAGTGCTGTCCCCGAAACGCGACCTTCTGCTCGCTGTAGGCGAACTCGGTCGGCTCGAACAACATGTAACGTCGGTCATTCATGCGTGGTCCCTTTCTTAAGAATCACGAACGCCGGAGCCGCGTCGCGGGCAGATCCGGCGTTTGCGATGTAATCCGCGCGACAAATGTATTCTTCAGCACTCGGCCAGACTTCTCACGCCATGACCAACCGGGGCATGCCGCTCAACCGGCCCCCAATGCGAGCGACCAATTGTAACGTGTCAGCCGCACACGCGCTCTTCTGGTGCACTGACCTGCACAAGTTCCTACTGTGAGACTCCCAGCCGGGCCAGCTCTTCTTGCTCTTTTTCCAACACGAGATCGCCGGCCTTCACCGCGGTAACCACCGCTTCATCGATGCCGACCTCGTTCAGCCAGCCCTTGTTGAGCTCATTTCGCACGGCCGCTACCCATTCGTTCGTGAAGAACGAATACGGATACGGATAGCCAATTTCCATGGAGTCTACGAAAATCTTCGCCGGCTCCGGGTAGTCGCTGAGTTTCGCCCAGTTGGCCGCGCCGCGCCAGGTAGCGGGCAGATTCCACACGGCCGTTGACTGCTCGCCGGCTTCGGAGGTGGTGGAGTGCTTGATGAACTCCCAGGCCTCGTCGGGATGCTCGATCGGGTTTAGCACCGCCATGGCGCCGGCATGAATTACACTGGCCGATTGCACGCTCACCGGTAGCACCTGGGCGTGCCAGCGGAATTCCGCCATCTGCGGGCGGCCAAAGAGGAACGAGCCGCTCGGCATGAGCGCCAGCGCACCCGTGGTAAACATCTGGAAGGCGCCGCCCATCGCCGATGCTTCCTCGTTCGTGGGCGCCACCCGATACTTATACACGAGATCGTGCACCCACTTGATGGCGTCCAAACCGGGGGCCTCGCCGAACCGGAAGGCGGTCTTGTCCTCGCTGAGGATTTCACCGCCGTTGATGACGATCCAGTTGTAACCCTGGGTCTGTCCCCACGGGCCCACCTGGGTGCCCCAGCGCTCCACATTCTCGCCCTGGCGGACGGTGAGCTGCTCGGCCAGGCTAAGCCAGTCCTCCCAATTCCAGTCGTCCTGCGGCACGTCGATGCCGGCCTGTTCGAAGTGGTCCACGTTGTAGAACATGCCCACGGTCGCTTGGTTCTTCGGCATGCCCCAAAAGTTGCCGAAAAGCGTGTAGATGTTGAGGGCGTAGGGAGCGAACAAGTCGCCCATATCAATGCCGTCGCGGGCAATGTACGGGTCCAGTTCCGTCAGCATCCCGAGCGCGGCAAAGGACATGATGCCGTGGGCATTGATCCACATCAGATCGTAGGGTATCGAGCCTGCGGCAGCCGCAATCTTGAGATTGTTCTGCATCTCGGTCTGATTGGGCGTGATGTCGGTGGTCACGTTGATGCGATCGCCGAACTCGGCGCGATACGCCTCGTTGACCCGGTTATTGTCGTCGGCGACCACCTGCGCGTGGGTGATACCCTTGAGTTCGACGGTCTCCGGCTCGGGCGCGGCTTCAGCGGCCGGCTTGGCCTCTGCTTCTCCCTCACCTTGCGCCGGCGCCGCCGGCATGGTGGCAGTGCCGCAGGCAGCCAAAGGAACCGCCAAGCTCGTCGCGCCGAGCAGGGCCAGTAGCTTGCGTCGTGTAGTAACAATCATGGGAACACTCCAAGCAGTGTGATTAGAAAGATTTACTCTTGAAACACACTTACAGGAGCAGCATACTTGGCAAGCGCTTGGTCTGTCAAGCGCGACCACGTGTCGAGTTCGCGCAGCGACCGGTCGTCAATGGGCGTGACCGGCCCGCGCACGGTGGCATGATCGATGGCGCCCGCCCGCACAAGAAGGTGCTTTGCCGACTGAATGAAGGATTGCAGATTTCCGCCCTTTGCCACGAGCACGGGCAGGATCGCGGCATAGACGGCGCGAGCGCTCTCAATATCGCCGTCCACGTAGCGATCGTACACCTGTCTCATCGGTCCAATGGCATCAGCGCCGGGCATACAGCCGACGGCGCCGCGCTCCAGCGCCTCGATGAAGCCAATGCCGCCCCAGCCCACGAGCATTCTTAGCCGGTCGCCAACCTGCTCTTTGAGCGCTTCCATCAGCGGCCAGGCGGGCTGCGCCTCCAGCTTGACGTATTGAATGTTCGGGCACTGCTCGGCCATCTGGGCGATCACGCCTGCGGAGAGTCCGTAGCCGACCACTTGCGGACAGTCCTGCACCATGATGGGCACATCTACAGCGTCCGCAACTGACGTGTAAAATTGCACAACTCCATCCGTATCCACGGGCCCGGGCGGCGGCAACACCATGAGTCCGACCACGCCAGCATCCGTGAGCCAGCGCGCCATGCGCACGGCTTCGACCGTGGACGCTGCCTGTAGTCCGGATATGACAGGCGCGCGACCGTCCACCTGGGCCACAACGGTCTGCACGATGCACTGCTTCTCTGCCTCGCTCAGGCGATTTGTCTCGCTGGCAAGACCGAGACACACCACGGCATGTGCGCCTTCCGCCAAGACATAATCTGACAACCGGCGCAGACTGTCATAATCCAGCGTCTCATCCGGGAAGAATGGCGTGCACAGCATTGCCAGGACGCCATGAAAATCGTTCATGTTACTACTCTCTCCAGGTTCCCATTCCTTCACGTTTTTCAGAAAGCGCTACAGTTTCTGCGGGATAAATGGGAGGGATTCCAAAGTGTAGCGCGGGGGCTTGTCCCCCGCCTCCTGATGGGAAACGCCTAGAGGACATGGTGAAAATGCACTTGCATCTCATACTGTTTCGCAGTTAGTTGAATAGCAAGTCATGTAGGTACATCTCTCGGGCATTTTCGGTCTCTCTAGTCTCAAGTTCACCAGGGCTCTTTTCAGTTCCGTCAATAGACAGCACCGTCCTCCCTTCGCAAAATTACCACGGACGATAAACTGCTGGCATCTCTAGGAAGGCAGGTAATTGAGCGAACGTACGGTCGGTTGTCAACCGTTACACGACTCGCAAGATATCGTTGCAGGAGCAAGCCAGACTACGGCGCCGGGGCCCCGAAGGGCACGGTCTCCACCTCCTCGATCGTCTCGTCTGCCGTGAAGCGCCAGACTCCGATGTAACCGCGCCGCAGGTCGCCGTGCTCGTCCCAATCCAGCGTCGTTGCCGCTCCTTCATAGTTAACTTCCCCGCATGACGCCAAGAACTCCAAACCGGCAGCGATATTTTCCGCTTCTGCAATTAACGTCACGCCCGGCCCGCTGCCAATTGCGCGCAGGTGGTCGCGTATAGCGGCGCCTGCCACGCTCCCGGCTGCCTGTGCCGCCAGCGCCAGGGCAATGGTAGCGTCATACGTCTCTTTGACGTACGCGTATTCCGGTAGCGCGCCATATTCGGCGGCGTAAGCCTCTTCCCAGGCAATCGTGGAGGCGCTCTTGGAATCGGACCCACCTGCCGTGCCGTACATGCCGCCCAGGCGGTCGCCGCCAATTGCGCGCACCAACGCCGGACTCTTCGCAGCGTCGCCGAACGTGAACTGGTCATAGAGTCCCAGTGTCAGCGCCTCCCGGACAAGAGTTTCGGCCGCCTCTTCGAATGTAATGACGACGAGCGCCTGCGCGCCGTTGCTCGCGCTCTGACGCAGCGCGTCAGGCACGGAGGTCCGGTCAGGATCAAATGCCACCATGGCAAGTTCGCCTTCCCAGGCAGCGGCAAAGGCGTCAGCCAGGCCCTGCCCCCACGCGTCATTAATGTAGATGACGCCAACATTGGTGAAGCCGCGTTCCCGCGTGATGCGTGCCAGCACGGGACCCTGGGCGCTGTCGGAAAGCGCGGTGCGGAAGAGAAAGTCATTGTCGGCCGCCGTAGTCAGCAGCGGCGAGGTGGCCGAGGGACTGATGAGCGGTATGCCCGCGGGTCCGGCCACGCGCTCAGCTACCTGCAGAGTGTTCGCGCTGGAACTGGGGCCGACGAGCGCGTGCACTCCCTCATCTTCAATCAAGCGTCGCGCCGCCTCCACTGCAACCGTCGGGTCGCGGGTTGTGTCTCCCACCGCAACCTCAACCGGGACGCCAAACACCCCACCGCCGGCATTGATGTGCTTGAGCGCCAAGTTAAAGGCGCGTTGGCGTTCAATTGCCCGCTCCGTCGCCCCCTCGCTGAAGTTCAACAACAGACCGATCTTCAAGGGGGTGACGGTTTCCGCATCCGGCGCAGGTGAAGCCTGGGTCCGAATTTCCACCCTGCCGCACGCCGCGGCCCCCAGGAGCATGAAGATGCAGAATGCCGTACACAGTGCGCGGTTGAATCCCCACCGGAGAAACGCCATTGTTGGTCTCCCATCATTGAAACATTACGAGAATCTAAACGGCTCCCAAGCGCCGAAGCGCGCAATTGGAATGCCCTCTCCTACCGGGCCCCGGCGCCAGCGGACTCTGCCGCCAACGCCTCGCTCACCTCCCAAAGACGTTGCGCTGCCTCCACATCGTAAGATGCCGGCGACGACTGGACCGCCTCGCGCCGCTCGAAAAAGCGGCCTGAAACCTCGGCTACATCCGGTGCGGCAGCCAAATAGACCACCGTATCGGCCCCTTGTGCGGGCGTAAGCAGCAGCGGGCGCGCAAACTTCACGGCAAGTCCCAGCAGCGGCGGCAAGTGGCGAAACAGCGAAGTTGAGACGACGCCGGGATGGAGACAGTTGGCCGTGACGCCCGTTTCCTCAAGGCGGCGTGCCAATTCATAAGTGAAGTAGACGTTTGCAAGCTTCGATTGACTGTAAACGTCGAACGGCACGTAGCGTTGCTCGTTCTGCAGGTCGTCAAAGTTGAGCGAGACCCGCCGGTGCGCCCCTGAACTGACAGTCACAACCCGCGCCGGCGCGCTGGCCTTAAGGCGATCCAGCAGGAGATTGGTGAGCAAGAACGGCGCGAGGTGGTTTACGGCGAATATCAGCTCTAGACCATTCTCATCCGTAAGCCGGCGCTCCCACGGCGTCACGCCTGCATTGTTGACGAGCACATCGAGGCGGTCGAACTGTTTCAGAAACGTTCCAGCCGCATCACGCACCTGCATTTGCGAACTAAAGTCGGCCACAAGCAATGATAGGGATTCATTGCCTGTTTGCGCTTTGATGTCGTTGAGCGCCGCGGCGCCCCGAGCTTCGCTCCGGCAAATTAACACGACCGTTGCGCCCATGCCTGCCAGGCTGAGCGCCGTCTCCTTGCCAATGCCGGAGTTCGCGCCGGTGACCACACAGACCCTGCCGCGCATATCGACATCGATAGGCGCAAGCTCTGTTCTGCGCGTTCGGCTGATAGCTTTTACACCTACGCCTATGTTGGACGCGGCGGCTCGAACTCTCGTAAGCATTGGTGACATGTCAAGTTCTAGTGCCCCGTAGTGGGCGTCTCCATAGTCTCTGCGCGTTAAATTGGCGGCTCTCAGGACTCAAACGCTACTTACTGTTCTGTAGTAAGAATCCTGTCCTATAGTTAAGAAACTCGCATTCGCCGTCTCTCAGGCGAAAGCCAGAGTCCAGAGAATTTGAGGGTATGGAATCCGGCAACCGCCGGAGTGATGTACACTTAATGCCGGACATCTATCTGCCAATACTCCGTGTGCGCGCCGGGCTGGTTCTGATCTCGCATATCGGCGTCGGGCACGTGCACCGCGTCTCGCACCGGCAGTTCATCGTCCTCAAGAAACTTGCCACCCCGCTCGCGTTGCCGCCTCATGAGTTCCTCGCGTAGTTCCTCTTTCTTGGCCTCGGCTGCCGCAGAATTTGCGAGGTTGCGCGTTTCTTGCGGATCATCATCCAAATCGAAGAGCAATTCGGCAGGACCCTCGGGATAGTACATATATTTCCACCGGCCGTCGGTGATTGCCAAATAGACACAGTCCAGGCGCAGGTCTTTGCCGGTTGGGCCCGGGCCGTTCATGCCTTCCAGGTACTGCCGCGGCGACTCATGTTCGCCACGTGCCACTGCGACAAGATCCTGGCCTTCGGTGTCAGCCGGTGGTTCGCCTCCTGCCGCTTTTAGCAGCGTGGGCAAAATGTCGGCATGGGTGACCGGCGTATGCACCTGCGTGCCGTGGCAGCGGTTGTCCCAGCTACTCGGCAGGCGCATGGCAAACGGCACGTGCGCCGACGGTTCGTGGAAGTGGCTCTTGGCGCCGGCACGGTGATCGCCCAGAAATTCACCGTGGTCGGAGGTGTAGAATATGAGCGTCTCGTGATAGAGCCTTATATCTTCGAGCGCGCTGTACACTCGCGCCATGTTGTAGTCAATCTGGGTAATCAAACCGTAGTACGCTGAGCGCGCCTCCCAAATTACCTCTTGCGACAGGATGTCATAGCACCGCCGTTTCTGCTGCTTCGCGAATGCCGGCGGACAATCTTCACCATCCCGCCAGTCGCCAACTACCGGCTCGGGGATTGCATCCTGGCGGTACATTGAGTAATACGGTTCCGGCGGATCGAATGGCGGATGCGGCTTGGTGAATGAGCACCAGAGGAAGAACGGCACGGACGGATCGCGGCGGAAATGGATGTAGTTCATGCATTGCTCCGCAATCCAGGACGTCAGCGTGAGGGCTTCCGGCACGGTGGCCATGCCGGGATAGAGTTCGTTCTGGCCCAGGCCGTGCCGCATCGGCTGCAAATCATTGCCAGAATGGCGCATCTGGCGGTAGTAGTCGTCGGGCAAGATCATCTCATCAAAGCCGTGCCGCGCCCGCTCCGGACCGAAGTGCATCTTGCCGATAGCAATCGTCTGGTACCCCAACTCCCGCAGGTACCACGACAAGGTGCCTTCTCTGCCCAATATCTTAGAGGTAATGCCGTTGCCGCTCATGCCGTGGGTAAAGACTTGCTTGCCCGTCATGATGCCCATGCGCGAGGGGACGCACACCGGATCATCAGAATACCCGCTGGTGAACGTCACACCTTCGTAGCGCAGGCGGTCGAAGTGCGGGGTGCGGAGGAATGACGGGCCCGCACCGCCGGAAGCATCGTAGCGCTGTTGGTCGGTGGTGATGAGCAGAATATTCGGCTGCGGTGCAGATGACATGCGTTGCCCTTTACAGCTCCTGGTAAGCTTCTACCACATTCTGCCAGGCCAGCGCCGGATCGCCGCCCCAATCATAGAGCGTGCCGCCCGGTTCACCCAGAAACGACCACACGGCCAGCATATCCGCGCCCATTTCGGCAGCAGCCAAGAGGGTGCGCTTCACGTCAGGCTCTCTATTGGGCGGGATCCAAATTGATTGCACCCATATCTGGCAGGGCTTACCGTACTTGCGCGACAAGTCAATTGCTTTCCGGGTATTTTGCTCGAAATACTCCCAGTCGCCGCCGTGCCGATGAATCCAATACGGATCGGTGGAAAAGACATCCACCTCGGGGACCGCGACAAAGGGCTCCCAGTCGTCAACTCCATACCAACCGGGACCTGAGGCAGGATGACGGCCGCTTTCATCCAGCGGCATCAAGCAAAGTACGTTTTCGCCGCCGCCGACATCTTTGCTGGCACGTATCAGCCGGGACAAGAAGACCAACAGGGAGTCTTGCCGAAACTGGCGCACGTCGTCATCGAGTTGCGTTGGCATGGCACGTTTGAAACGGCGCGAGAACGCCTCTTGGCACGAGGCGCAGCGGCATGCCCAGACCTGGGGAAAATTGCTGTCGCTGGAAAAGTGCGGCTCATCCCAGAAGACGCCGTCCGGTTGAAAGTGCGCTATGATCTCCCTGGCACGTTCCTCCATCCACGCGGCATATTCAGGATTGTTCGGACACGCCATCGCCTCGGATGAGCGGACGCCGTTCGAGAAATACTGCGCAGCCGCCGGATTCTCCAAAAGGTAGCGCGTGGACTGAATGTAGGAGGCAAACGCGCCAAAGCCGTGCCAGTTGAGGTAAAACTTGAGCCCCAACTCGCGTGCTTTTGATACGATGCGCTCCCGGGCCGCGCGGAACACGTACCAATCGGTCTCGTTCAACGTCATATTGATGGAGGTGCAACCGGCCGCCTTGATCTCCTCCAAGTCTTGATCGTTGTGATGCGGGTACCAGCCGCCCGCATAGGCCACGTTCTTGTCAATGACCATTTTGCGTTACTTTCCTTATTTGACCAAAGAGTTGTTCAAGTCTTGCGCGGAGCTTGCCACTCGTCTGTCGGACTTGTGATGCCTGTGAGTGTTGACCAATTCGCTGACTGACTCCTCTAAATTGAGCGTGGTACAAACTCTTAGAGTCATTCCGAGCGCAGCGTCGAACCCTGTTCGCGGAATCTAGAGTCCATACCATACGTAGTTCACTGGGTTTAGCACTCTAGATTCCTCACTGCGCTGCGCTCCGTTCGGAATGACACATTGCAGGGCAGACAAGGGGCTACGACCTCGAACTCCTCACTTCAAGTCTGTAAGCGAATTACCTGACATTCGCAATCCGGCGCAGGCGGGAATCCATCTTTCCTGCGTGCCCAAGACTCCGGTCTTCCCCGGAGTGACGGATTCAGCTAGCGAATCTTGCCCCGCGCCCAGATCGGCCAATTCGCGACCACCTCGCCGTTGCGGTGCATGACCACCTCATCGAAGTTATTCGTCGCGCCGCAGGCGTGGTTGGGTATCACGGAAACCCGCTCACCGATCTCCGGTGTCCGTTCACACTGGCTCACGTCCACGTGGCCGTGCTCCTCCGATTGGGCAAATATGCGCGCTTCAGGGTACTCAATGATATGGCAAAAGACACTGCGCGGGTCACCCAACTGTGGCATATCGCTGGTAAACGTCTTCGTGCCGCCATCGAGAATCACCCGCTCCGGCGTGGGCTTGCTCACGACTGTACAGATGAAGCGTTGCGCACACTGCTCGTAGGTCATCACACCGTTGGCGACGGTGTTGCGGTCGCCGTAGTTAAACGTGCCGACGCGGACCTCGGTGGCGTGAGGAATGCGATGCAGATCATGGAAGTCCACTGAACCGCCGCCGCTGACAATCTCCGGCGGCAGGCCCTGCTGCTTGAAGTAATCCCACGCCGCGACAGCCGCCTCTTGCTGTTCCGGTTTCGTGGTGGGATACATCATGAGACCGCGAAAGTGCACACCGGGCAGCTTGTCGATTATTTTGGCCAGCGCCAACGCATCTTCTTTGGTCGGTACGCCGGTGCGTTCAAAATTGGGCATGGCGAGTTCCACCATCAGGCTTATTGGATGATTGGGATCAGCGTAGGCGGAGATGCCGCGGGCGGTGTATTCCGAGTCAACGGTGAGCGTAATGTCTGTGAGCTGGGAGACCGCGCGCAAGCGCTCGAGCTTTGCCGCACCCATCACGTTGTAGCAGAGCATGATGTCGCCGGTGATTCCAGCTTCGACCATCACTTCCACCTCGCCTAGCTTTTGGCAGGCGATACCGGTCGCGCCGGCATCGAGCTGCATCTTAGCGATGTAGGTCACTTTGTGCGTCTTGATATGGGGCCGGTTGTTGAGGCCGTGGGCGTCGCAATACGCTTGCAGTTCTTCGATGTTTGCCTGCAAGCGGTCAAGGTCTACGACCATGGCTGGAGTATCAAGATCATCGATTGTGAGCGGTTTGCCGCGCGCCGGAGCCGGTGCACTGCTCGCCGCCTGTGCCGCACTCGTCATGTTTGCTAAACCTTCCGTCTTCGTTGACACGTAGTATGCATACGATACCATAGAACCACTTGCCAATCTGTGGGAGCTAGACCTTCAATTCAGAGTAACGGTGGACGACCTTGGCATTGAGAAACGCCGGCCTAAGGGGGAACATCCCCACCATCACTACACCGATGCGTGAGGGCGCAGTCGACCACGCCAGCTTGCAAAGTCTGCTGGCGTATATCGACCCGCACGTCGACGGCTACCTTACCTGCGGCAGCGTGGGCGAAGGGGCGAGTCTTTCTCTGGCCGAACGTATCGCGGTCTTGGAGACGGTGAAAGAGTTTCGCCGGACGACGAATTCTCACCGCATCTGGTTTTCCGGCACGTCAGGCACGGCACTGCCCGAGATTGAGAGTCTCGTGCAGGCCTGTGTCGACCATGGCGTGGACGCGCTCCTCACTCCTCAGCCGTCGTACTTCGCCATATCGCCGCCCATGCCGCAGCAATTCTTTGCCGCCGTCGCCGGTATGAGCGACCTGCCGCTTGTGATTTATGACAATCCATACCCTACAAGCTACTATCTGGGGACTGACGAAATCATCGCCTTGGTTGCGGACAACCCCACCATTGTCGGCGTGAAGGTAACTGACCCCAACGTGCAGAAGGTCAGCACACTCAAGGCGCGCAGTGACATGCTTGTCTATACCGGCGACGATTTCATCTGCTGGCGCATGCTCTGCCGGGGCGCCGACGGCGCCATGCTCGCCTATCCAATGATTCTGCCGGAGACCTTTGCACGAATGTACCGCCTGCACAAGTCAAGCCGCCGTGAAGATGCCTTTACGGTCTGGTCACGCGACATCCTTCCCTTTGTGAATGAGTGCCTGCGCGATACGGATTACGTGCAGACCAGCAAAGCCGCCCTCCAGCGTCTTGGCGTGATCGCCTCCGCCGAGTTGCGGTTGCCGCTGACACCATTGGACGCTATCCGCTGGCAGGAAGTGAACGAGGCGCTCGCCATCATTCCCGAGGCACAATGTCGCATCAGCAAGTGAAGTGGACTTCCGATTTTCAAGTCGGCAGTCACACCGGCGCAGACTGAAACTTAGTTACGAAGCTCACATTCAGGCCCTAGTGGGCAAACCTCTGGTGCCCGGAAGAGCGCGAGGAAACGTATCAGCAGGACATCTACTGTTGGGAGCATTTTGCTTTACTTCGTCCCACGAAATGCCAGGCAATCGCAGGCAAGACTGTGCAGTCTGATTATTCCAAGTTGGGCGGGTTTGCTTGCCACTCGTAGTATTCACCATGCGCCGCCAGTCACGCTGATCCCTGCAATCTTCATGAAAGTTCGCTGAATCGGCTAAACTACCAAAGGGATTGCGCGAGAGCGCGCACCATTGAATCGTTGGGAGCCAAACACCAACCTTGCTACGGAATCTGGCATGTGGTGCTCGTGTCACGGGGGTTCGGATGGCTTCCATACTGGCTGCGATGATGCTGTCGGTCGCAGTGACGTTTGCAGCGCACCTGTTGCCGCATTCTGCCCACAAGCACTGTATCTTTGAATTCTCTCCTAAAGTAAAACAATTCTTCGACGACATAGCTTGGCGGGACCGCAATGGAGTGGATCCTCGACATAGTTCACATCTTCATACCGATCCACATCGGCCCCGAGATGTGGACGAGCGTCCTGCGCTCGCTGGCGCTTTGCGGGTTCATTTTTGCAATTGGCTGGGTCTTCTCGCGTAGGCTTCTGGGTGCGCAGCTTCTGGTCGTACTCATTCCTCTTGCAAGCGTAATCGGTCTCAGCGCATTCATCTTCCTTGCCAATGTTCTCGCCTACGGAATCGGCATCGCAAATTCGTTCCGCCTCACGGCGATACTCCTGCTCCTTGCTGCGGGTTTTCTCTTGTTTCGCCCTCTGCGCCTCCCCAAACCCCTTGTCGCGGAGGGCCTGCTTGGCACTGCACTCTATTTTGTTGTTGCCGTTGCCTTCACCATCACTGTGATTTCAAACTACATAGTCTTGCCGACGCTCGACTATCAAATTCACTTTGACGCAGCAAATCGCCTGGCCCTAGGGCAATTCCCGCTCATGAACGTGGCTTCCCCCGACTTCTCCGCCAGATACCACTATGGGACAAACCTACTCGCCGCAGTTCTTATCCGCTTGGGACACCTCCCCGTGGAAGGCGCCTACCTCTTTGTTGGTGTCGGCATGCCCGTTCTCTTGTTCTTGCTGGTCTATGCCGTCGCTCGCGAAGTCTCCGGCTCCCGCTACCTCGCCTTCGTGCCTGCACTGCTCGCTGCCTTCACTGACGGTCTGCAATTTCTTACGCCATGGGTTCAGGACTGGCACCTTGGCCGTTGGGCGCGGGAATTTGGCGGCTTCACTCTGACGGAAAGAAGCCGTCTAGATGAGTTTCTCGGTGTCCTGCTCCCAAACGAATTTACCACCTATCCTCGCTTTATCACCAACCCGCACGTGCTGCTTGGCCTCGCCCTCCTCTTTGCCGTGTTCTACATCCTCCTGGTACGGAAAGACCATTCCTGGGCAGGCCTGTTCACATCTGGCATACTGCTTGCCACACTGGCCCTCGTTGAGGAAATACTCCTAGTATTTGCGGTCGTTGGACTAACAATCGCTTTCCTGACCGCGTGGCAACAGACGATCTACCGGCGGCGTCTATTTCTGGTTGGCTGCGTGTCCGCTATTGCGATCATTCTCCAAGGCGGCGTCATTTCAGACATGCTGTTCCGCCGCAGCGGTGGAGAGGGGTTGTCTCACACCTTTTCCTTCAACTGGCCCATCCATATCTGGTTCAACAACCTCATCCCCGTTCAGCCCGGCATTTCTCCATTCTGGCTTGAGTTCTATATCCTCGTGCTGGGAATTCCACTCTTGCTGCTGCCTCTCCTCGTAATTTGGACCGTCTGGCGCGGCGCGCTCTATGACAGAGCAATACTTGTCGTAGCCTTACTGGGGTTCCTTATCCCGCATCTCATCGCCTATGCGTACTCTCCGGACATGTTTCGCTTGATTCGATACGGTCACGTCGTAGCCAGCGTCGGGCTTGGCTTCATGCTTATTTGGCTCGCGCGCCGGCATATACTTCTGGTACCCGCAATCGTCATTGGTGTGCTCATCGTGTTGGCGCCTCTGCGGATAGCCGCCGGACATGTCATCGATGACCGGCAAGCAACCCTTGGCTGGGACCGACCCGCGCGTCTTTCTCTCTCTTCCGTTTTTCGCACCGCGCGCAGTCTCGACAATTTCGACTATCTCCGCGGCCGCCCGCGACCCTTTGTCTTGCCCGATCCGCTCATCCTGGAACTCCGCCGGACCCTGCCGCCCGCGAGCCGCGTCCTCACCGATCAGCCCATGGAAGTCACACTCGCTACCGGCGCCTTGGTCCCGCACAAGCCCATTGATGCCATCTCTTACATACTTTCCAACAACCCGGGCCCAGAGTATATCGACGCGCTCTTCTCTCTCAGCCCCCGCGCAATGGCTGCCATGGGAGTATCTCACCTCGTGATGAGCGATTGGTGGTACGCACAACTCCCTCCGCCCCTGCGAGATCGCCTTGAAAACCGCGATTGGTTTCGTCTTACGTATTCCACGGAGTCTCAAGCCGAGAACTATGGGGGCCGGTGGCATCGCGTCTACACTGTCCAAGCGGCTTACTTTGACCAAGATGAAGCCGTGCCAACGTTAGCCGATTTGGCAACACTCATCCCGCCAAGCGCCTCAGTTTATATTTCTCCAGGCATTCCTTACGACCTGCGCTGGCCCTTCGAGTACGCACTCCGGTCACGGCAGCTCTTTGCCGAATTGCCACAGTATAACCATACAACTGCCACTATTCAGCGCCATCCCATACAATTCGACCAAGACTACGACGTGGCAATCCTCAACACCCAAAGTGACACTGACCGCTGGCACTTCTGGGCGTTCGCCCGCCAAGACACGCCGTTTGCCTGGAGTGCGAGCGAGCCGGAAGTCTTCTGGCAGAACTACGGCGTTTCCGCGATCGCACTCCCAATTGCAACCCATCCCGAATCCAAGCGCGCCGGCAGCACTGTGCTCATGCCTGTCACGCTGGTCCGACCACTGCAGACGACACTTCGTCCCACCGGTCCTTTTGCAGACGAACCGCTTTCCCTCCGTGTCAGGATATTCACTCCTCAGCCAGCAACAATTGACTTAACCTATGGCGATCACAGCACGGAACTTGACCTTGCGCCCGGCCTCAGCACCATAATCACCCAAGCTGTAGCGCCGCCCCTCGCGGTTTCTATCAGCTTGCAGCAGGGAGAGTCCTTGTCCGCCAGCGTTGCCCTCATTCGCTCTGCCCCACCCGCCACCCACTTGCAAAACCCCTCAATCCACCTGCAACCGCGCTTTGAAAACGGTGAACTCATCGTGGATGTCACTTATGTAAATCCTGACCGTTTTGACGCCGGTCTTTTGGAACCGAGATGGAGCGTTGCGAGATCCGACCTGGTGTACAGTAAGCCCTGGCATGCCAGTGGTCCCGCTTCTTCCGGAGAATGGCGGAGCAACCTCGCATTGAGTGCAGACAACTCGCGACTACAGTTCTCCATCAATCCAATGACAGGTAATGCAAGTGAGGCTACGGACTCCGGCACGGCGACACTGTCCAGCCAAGGAGCAATGGAAATTTCGCCGCGCCGTGCCTACGTCCTGTACTTCAACGTGCACGCTCCCGGCTTCGGCCGCCAAACTGCCTTGCCACTGGCGAAGTTTTACCTTGATGGCGAAGATGTGTCCAGTGTTGAGCTCTTCTCACACGCGGTTTCTCTGGGTTTTTGACCCTGACGAAAGCTATTTGTATTGAGCGTTCTCGAAGAAGATTCACTTCAGTTGCTTAGTCTGTGTAGACATCCAGCCTCATCTAAGTTTGTAGTTAGCCTAATCTGCGTGAGCAGTTAGCCTAATCTGGGAACGCATTGTAGCGCTGTGGCACAATAGCTCCCACAGCATCCGACTAGGAGAAGGAGAATGGCCATGGCCGAATCGGTGCAGCGCATTGATGATTGGATTGAAACGCACAAAGACGAACTCGTGCAATTCCTACAACGACTCGTGCAAATTCCATCGGAGTCCCTGCCGCCGGAGGGACACGAGGCGGCTGCCCAGGAGTTCGTTGCCAACGCCTTTCGTCAGGCTGGCGCTGAGGTCGACGTGTTCGATCCCATTGATGTGCCCGGCCTCACCGAGCATCCCGTCTACCATCCAGTCTGGGGCGACATGCCCCGCAATCTGGAAAACCGTCCCTGCGTCGTGGGTGTGTTTCGCGGTACGGGTGACGGCAAGTCATTGCTTATGTCGAGTCACATCGACACCGTCGGCGCGGACGATCCCGCTCTGTGGACAGAGGCCGCACCTTTCAGCGCGGAAATAATTGACGGCAAGATGTACGGCCGCGGCACTTACGACACCAAGGCCGGTATCGCCACCAGCCTCTTTGCCATCCGCTGCCTGCGCGAGCTCGGCCTACCGCTCAAGGGCGACGTGATCGTCGAAAGCGTTTCGGACGAAGAATTCGGCGGTTCTCACGGCACGCTCGCCTGCCGGCTCAAGGGCTACAACGCGGACATAGCCATCAACTGCGAGCCGACGAACATGCACGTCGCTGCCGCAACCCGCGGCGGCGGTCAGTGGAAAATCACCGTGCAGGGCGAAGCGGGCATGGCGCTCGGCGGTGTTGAGCGCGTGAGTTCGTCGTATAAGATTGCCTGGGTCATCGAAGCGCTGCGGCAATACAACCTCAAGCGCAATCGCGACATCCCTACGCCGCCGCTCTACGCCCACGAACCGGGCTTGCCGCTCTACGTGTCCCAGATTGGCGGCGGCGGTGACACGTTTGCCGAAGACCAAGGCGCCGCGCCGCCCTCCTGTTACGCGAATATGTGGTGCGAGGTCTACCCAGGCACTACCGCCGAACAGCACATGCACGAGATCAAGACTTTCGTGAATGGCTATCTTGACAGTATCGAGGGCTTCGACGGCGAGTATCCGGAGTATGAATTGGAACTACGATTCCTGCCGGGCAGCGAAACCAGCACCGAGCATCCCATCTTTGCGCACTTAGAGGACGCATACCAATCGGCAGAGCGCGAGTTTGTTGTCCAAGGCGCGCCGTTTGCCTCCGATGGCTACGTCTTCAATCTGCACAGTCCCACGCCCGTTATCACCGTCGGCGTGGGTGGCGACAACGCCCATGCGCCCAACGAGCATATCATTGTCCAAGACCTTATCGACCTCTCCCGCATCTTCGCGCGCACGATGGTCTCCTGGTGCGGCTGAGAGCGGGTTTTTGAAGGGGTCTTGAACAATGCCTCCATTCGTTGTGAGCCTGCCAGTCCTGAGCATGTCAAAGGGCGGAGGGATGGACGATTGCTGTCTTTCTCCAAGAGATACTCAATACTTCTGTTCGCGGTGAGTGGGCTTCGTAAAGACCTTATAAAGTCATGAGCGGCGATTGGCAGACTTTCTTTAACACATCCCCCTTAGAGAGGTCTTGACATGCAGCAACCCCATATTCTTCTCATCACGTCCGATCAGCATCGCGGCGACTGCCTGGGCATCAACGGGCATCCGGTGGCTAGCGCGCCCAATCTCGATTACCTTGCCGCTTCCGGCACGAATTTTCCCCGGGCTTACGTGGAGGGTCCCTCGTGCATTGCGGCACGGCGCACAATAATCTCCGGCCAGAAGCCGGTGACCCACGGCATGGTGACCTATTGGGACGGCGTGCCCTGGAACGTCGAGCATACGCTGCCGGGGAAATTGGGCAAAGCCGGCTACCAGACCCAACTCGTCGGCAAGCTGCACATGCATCCGCCCCGCAAGCGCTACGGCTTCGACCACGTGCTTTGGGCCGATTCGCCGTGGGGCGAAAACGACTACACGACGTGGCTGCATGAGAACGGCGTCCAGTCCGTTTCGCCGGGCGTGGCCCACGGCCAGGACATGAACTCCTGGGTCGCGCGTCCTTCCCATCTGCCGGAAGAATTGGAACACACCACCTGGTGCACGGACCAGGCCATGCGTTTCCTGGACCGGCGCGATCCCTCGGGGCCCTTCTTTCTCTATGTGTCGTATTTTGCGCCCCATCCGCCGCTCACGCCGCCACAGTTCTACTACGACCGCTACCTGTCGCTGCCGACGCCTGAACCGGTGGTCGGCGACTGGGCGGACCAGTATGACGGCCCCGTGCCGGGGCTCGACCCCAACGCGCCGCGCGGTTCTTGGGACCCCGAGGCCATGCACCGCTGCCGTGCAGCCTATTACGGCCTGATAAACTTCGTGGACGACCAGGTAGCCCGGCTGCTGCAGCACGTGCGCAAGCTCGGTCTCTTACAGGACACGTTGATACTCTACACGTCTGATCACGGCGAGATGCTCGGCGACCACAACCTCTTCCGCAAGACGTTTGCCTACGAAGGCTCCGCCCGCATCCCCTTCTTCGTCAATGCGCCAAGCTGGCTTGTGAGCGAAAGCGGTAAAACCACCGATCGCGTGGTGGGACTACAAGACGTGATGCCGACGCTGCTCGACGCTGCGGGTGCAGAAAAACCTGATTCCGTGGACGGCGCCAGCCTGTTGCCGCTCATGCGCGGTGAAGACTCTGACTGGCGCGACTACCTCCACGGCGAGCACCTGGGCACCTACCGGCCGGAAGACGCGATGCAGTACCTCACCGACGGCAAGGAGAAATATATCTGGTACACGGTTACGGGCGAGGAGCAGCTCTTCAATCTGGTTGACGACCCCCAAGAGTGCCGCAACCTCGCACCCGTATCAAGCCATGAGGAGCGTCTGCTGTTCTGGCGCGGACGCATGATCCAAGAGCTATCGAGCCGCACCGAAGGTTACACCGACGGCAAGACCCTCATCCCCGGCCGCCGCCCCAATGCCTTCCAACCCGACGAATAAACTAGCCCCAAGGGCTTCCTACGACACTCTCGGCCTAGCGATTCGGCAGACCCCAAATTCAGTAGCGCGGGGGCTCGTCCCCCGCTCTTAGGTCTCTAACTCCCCCCGCACTCCAAGATTGAAGCCCGCTATCGCGAACATGACGCCTCGTGACGCCTATCTGGCGGCTCGCAGCGAGGCAATGCCGGTTCAATCCTAGCCTGATGTAGCGCGGGGGCTTGTCCCCCGCTCTTAGGTCTCTAACTCCCCCCGCACTCCAAGATTGAAGCCCGCTATCGCGAACATGACGCCTCGTGACGCCTATCTGGCGGCTCGCAGCGAGGCAATGCCGGTTCAATCCTAGCCTGATGTAGCGCGGGGGCTTGTCCCCCGCTCTTAGGTCTCTAAACTCTCCCCCCGCACTCCAAGACTGAAGCCCGCTATCGCGAACATGACGCCTCGTGACGCCTATCTGGCGGCTCGCAGCGAGGCAATGCCGGTTCAATCCTAGCCTGATGTAGCGCGGGGGCTTGTCCCCCCGCTCTTAGAATTAAACAGGTCCCCCACAGCAAGAGATAGATGCCCACTTCCGCGGGCCCGACGTCCTGTAGCCGCACAACCCAAAAGGCATGCAGGCAAAAATCACACAGAGGCGTTTCCGATACGGAACGCCTCTGTGTAGAATCCTTTAGGACAATCGCTGCTAGCTAATCACCCCCAGGCGTTTGAGCTCCACTTGTTCTTCTTCGAGGATCTTGTTGCCGATGCCGACAGCAGTGGCGACAGCTTCATCCATGGTAACCTCGTTGTCCACGGCTTTGTTGAGTTCGGTCGGGATAGCGCTGTTCCATTCCAAGGTAGAGTACGACTGCGGGTAGTCGAAGCCCCAGTCCATGGAGTCGAGGAACTTCTGCGCCAATTCGGGAAACTCGTTATTGGCGGTCCAATTGCGGGAACCCTTCCAACTGCCGGGCATGGTGAACTCGGCCGTGGAGGCCTCGCCGGTGTCCGACGTGGTGGCGTACTTGATGAACGCCCAGGAGTGGTCGGGCGTCTTCACCTGGTCGCCGGCCGAGAATGACGAACCGTGCACCACATTGGCCTGGCGGGCATTCCGCGGCAGGTACTGCACACCCCAGTTGATGTGTTCCAATGGTGTCAGGAAGCCAAATTCCCATGGGCCGCTGGCGCGGAACGTAAGCAAGCCGTTATGGAACATTTCTCTCTTACCACCGGCGTCCGAGGCCTCCGGACGCGTGGGCGCCACGCCATGCTGGTGAATGAGACTGTGCATGAAGTTAAAGGCTTCCAGTCCCTCCGGTTGTCCGAAGAGAAACTCAGTCTTCTCTTGGTTCAGGATTTCGCCGCCGTTCGCCAGGACATAGTTGTAGCCTTCGGTCTGTCCCCAAATCCCGACGTACGTACCCCAGCGTTCGGGCGTTTCGCCCTGGCGGATGGTGAGCTTTTGCGACATCTCCAACCAATCGTCAAACGTCCAGTCCTCCGCCGGCTCGTCCAGTCCCGCTTCGCCCAAATGCTCACGGTTGTAATACATGCCGATGGTGGCGTGGAAGTTGGGTAGGCCCCAGACCTTGCCGAATAGGGTGTAAACGTTCACGAGATATGCCGGAAAAGTCTCCAGCATGTCGATGCCGTCGGCTTTTACGTAAGGCGAAAGGTCGTAGAGAATGTTGTTGGCCGCGTGGAACATGATGTTCGGGCCGTTCATGATCATCACGTCGAATGGCGTGCCCGCGGCGGCTGAGGTCTTGAGCTTCGGCCAATATTCTGCCCACGCCGTAATGTCGATGGAGAGGTCGATTTCTGCGCCGACCTCCTGACGATAGCCGTCAATACACCGCTGGTAGTCGCCGCCCTGCGCCTCCGTATAGCAGATGGCAGTGAGCGTCACCGTCTCCGGCATGGCTTCCTTGGCTTCCGCCGCCGGTTTCTCAGCCATCTCCGCGTCCGGCTCGCCAGTCATTGTGGCCTGGCCGCACGCCGCCAGCAGCAGCGCGCCGCTTCCCCCAAGCATGCCAACCAAAACTCCACGTCGCGTAACCGTAGTCTGACGCATTGTACTCCTCCTGATGTTCGCTGCAATCGCGTCTACGCTAGAGGCAGTATACTCCCCAATATGCGTACAGACAAGGCTTTAGGGCTTGGGCAATGAGGACTTTGCGTCAATGGATGGGAATAGGTGTCTACCCGTGAACGCCTCGGGGCCAGGACAATCGAAACCAAATTCCCGCGATGGCAGCCGGCATGAGCCAGACAGGCGACCAGAGCAGTATTGGGGTCGAATTGCACCATTGCCACTGTGTAATTGCTATGCTGGAACAGAGTGGAATACCCAACTTGGCGATGGAGCGTTGGAGGTCTTTGCAAAAGAGTGGAGGAATGTATGGCACCACTAGCCGCAGAGAAATGCGTGGCCTGTCGCGCCGGCGCGCCGACGGTGACCGCAGACGAGATTGAAGAGCTAAAGCCCCAGATTTCCGATTGGAGAGTGATTGAGCGGGATGGCATTCTTCAGTTAGAGCGGTTCTACACCTGTCGAAACTTCACCCAATCGCTGGCATTCACCAATGAGATCGCCGCCCTGGCGGAAGAGGTTGGGCATCATCCCGCCATTCTCACTGAGTGGGTGGGCGTCACGGTGTCGTGGTGGACCCACAAGATCAAGGGCCTGCACCGCAACGACTTCATCATGGCAGCCAAGACGGATGCGCTTTACAAGGGCGGCTAACTCACTTGGCGTTCGGTCTCTACTCGGCGACCGGCTAACCTCACCATGCTTTCAATTGTGCAGCGTCGTCGTTTTCCAACTAGCTTGGGCCGCCATAGTGCCGAGAGTGAAATTCCCCGTTAAGAGAATGCAGCTCTCCGTGACGAGGACGCAGCTCTCCGTTCGAGCTGAGCTTGTCGAAGTGCGGACGGAAAGCTGGGCCCGCAACCCTACCACCCCCGCGATTCACTCTTCGACGTGCTCAGGCCAGGCAAGCTCAGGTCAAACGGTTTTGGATCCCGCCGACGGTCGTCCCGGATGGGGAATTCTTTATGTAACCGGTCTCTATTTTCGTTCTTCCACATCACCTCGACGCAGCAGCACGGGGCTCAGCACCGCGTACAGCACAAAGGCCAGGATGAAGGACGGCAACGACCCACCGTAACCCGTGAGCGCATCCGGCGCCAGGCCTTGCACGCCCTCTACAAAGTTGCTCAAGAGGTTTGGGTTCACGATGTGATACACGATCACACCTGCAGCCCAGCAAAGCAGCGCCAGCCAATTCACGCCGCCCAGGTACCAATACTTGCCATCACGCTTTTGCAGTTCGTCGGAGTCGTATTCCCGCCGTCGCACGACGAAGAAGTCCGCCGCCATGACGCCGAAGAGCGAAATGAAGATGGAGCCAATGAGCAGCATGAAGATCTCGTAGGTGACCATATTCAGGAAGGATGCCAAGATGAGGCCAATCCCGGCGACAATGATGACAAACACCCGCTGCGGAATGCGCGAGAAGACATTTTGGGCAGTGACGGCTGCGGAGTAGATATCGGCAAAAGCCTGATCGGTCTCCACTGCCAGGGTCGCCAGCAGCGCCAGCCAACCCGCGGTGAAGACAATTATCGCACCCGCGATTGCCACCGCCGGATTACTCAGGTCGCCCAGCGTCACCGTAGCCACCAACAGCACGCCAAGTCCGTAGAACCAGGTGTTCGCCAAGAGGTATCCCAAACCGGTGCCGGCAAACGCGCCGGATTCGCTGCGACCAAAGCGGCTGTAATCCGCGATGAGCGGAATCCAGGAAATGGGCATAGCGATGACGAGATCAACACCCACCCAGAAAGGCGCGCCATCCGTACTGGTCTGGGAGAGCACGTCGCCCAAGTTGAAACTGCTCACAATCGAGTAGGTCAGCCAGAGCGACGCCGCCGTCATAACCCAGATGCCGAATTTTTCCATCCATTGCCGCACGACTACGATCGGGCCGCCCAGGGCGAACGATGTGCAAATGATGGCAAAGATTGCCAGCCAGAGTAGATATGCGTCAAAGTCGAATATCGTCTTGGCGACGTGGTTGGCAGCCCATGCCATGGCCCACAGCTCGAATGCCGTCCAACCGACAAGCTGCAGAAAGTTCAAGACGCTGGGCACATAGGAACCGCGAATGCCCAGGACGGGCCGCAACAGTACCATGGTGGGCACGTGCACGCGGGCGCCGGCGTAGGCCATGAGCGACAGCAGGAAGACGCCGATGATGCTGCCGACAATTACCGCCAGCAGCGCCTGCCGGGGGGCCATGCCCAGACCGTGGTCTTCCGCGGGCAGCACCAGCAAAGCACCGGTGAGGATGACAAGCAGGCCGATTCCGAGGTTGAACCAGAGCACAAAGTGCTGCCGAAACGACATCCGCCGCTCCGCCGGCGGCACGGGGTCTACGCCCCACTCCGGCGGCACCTCGACTCTTGGCAAGACCTTCGACAGTGACCCTAACATCAGTGCAATCCTCCTTTTGTATTCCGGCTCTGTATCTTGGCGATACGCCGTACCGTTTCGAAACGCTGTGTCGAGAACGGGGCAGGCTTCTCGCCACAAAGCCGGTCGTTACGTACTTGGAGCTACCAGGCCTATCCTTAAACGAAAACAGGCGTGCTGCGGATTCAGCACGCCTAGAATATGCAAGGCCTAGCAGTGCATTCCCTCCGCAGGTATTAACCTGATCAGGTTCAAGGGTCTGGGGACGTAACCGTGTCCCTCGTCTCAGCCCGGACTCCCGAGCTCCCCTATCACGCCACTCTTCACTTGTCCGACGCCGTTTACTCTAACACGATCATGTCAAACGTGCAAGAGCCTTGGCCAAACACCCTATGCTTCAAGCAAGCACTGCAGCAATCGCAACGACTCCAATGCAAACTGCTGCTGATTTTCGGTCCGGCCTGCGTCTCGCAGTATCCGCGCGGTCGACCGCACTTGCTCTTGACCGGCATAGTCGTCCGCCGTAACGCGTTGATTCTCCTCCGGGCCCCACTTCAGACTACTTTCGTCATCCGACTCTTCTGCGATGCCTGGGTTTGTCTCCCGCGCCCTACCGCCGGCTGCTCTCACACCTGGACCGGCCACCGCAAGGCACACCATTCCAACCGGTTTCGTCGAGCGGCGACCGGTCTGCGGCCCGGCGATGCCACTCTCAGCAATTGCCCAATCGCAGGCAAACGTACGCCGCGCGAACTGCGCCAGCGCAGCGGCGTACTCTTCGCTTACTACGCCGCTGCGCTCGGACACGTGCCGCAGGCGCTGCGCAAGCGGACTCTCATTGCCCGCATAGAGAATAAGGCCGCCGCGAAACCACTTCTCGCATGCCGGCGCCGCAGTGATCAGCGTCGCGAGCGCGCCGCCCGCCGACGTTTCACAAATGGCTAAATTCTCCCCTCGTCGAGCTAGCAATGCGCCGACCCCGCTAACCAACGAGTGCGTGTCGAGAGCGGCGCGCCCACTCTTCCTCTGCCCGGAGTCGCCGGCAACGCCACCTAAGTCCGCTGAAGAGCCCTCCCCTTTAGGGGGCAAGGGTGCGTTCATCGCCATCCCGCTGGGTTACGTTGTCGCGGTCCATTTGCTCCAACAACGGCAGCACGTATTTTCGGCTTGTGCCAAAGACGTCGCGTACCTGAGACACCGTAGCCCGCCCTTCTCGCGCCAAGAGCGCTCGCACCTGTGTCACTGCCTGCTGATAGGCGCCGCTTGAGTACACGAGATCGGGCTCCACGTGGACAACCCGTCCTGCCGCCGCCAGCACTTGCAGCAGGTCGTCATCCACTGCAAGCGTTTCACGGATCGCACTCAAACTTGGCGGCGCCAGCGGCTCTCTCTCCAGCAGATCGAGCAACTTCGCTGCGGTCTCTTCATGCCCCGGGCTCAACGCAATTGCAAACTCAAAGAGACGAAGCGCGCCTTCCTCTTCCGCTATTACTTCATCGGCGCAGAGTCGCTGCACAATCTGGCCGAATGTCCGACTATCCAAGCCAAGGCTCCTTCGCACTTCCTCCTTGCCCCTGCCGTTGCGCAGCGGGTAGCTGGTGTGAAACTCTTGGAGCAGAGACGTGGTGCGGTCCGTTACCTCAGCCCACCCAGATGCGGAATAGAGGAAGCGTCCCAAGTCTATCGCCTGTTCGGCGCCGAGAAGTCTTGCCAGGATCTCATCAAGCTCCTCAGCAGTGTGCGGCAACACATTCGTGATCGTTGCTCTTGTACATGGCTCCCGCTGACGAATGGCTTGCAGCACCACGTCGTCCGGCGAGCCGCGCTCCAGTGTATCTAGAGCCGCAAGCACATCTCGGGCAAAGCGCTTGTGGCGCGGCGGGTAGGGATCCAAGACCTCACCGCCGCCGAGCGTACCCGAAGGGCTGAGTTGCCGGATGATAAAGAGGTCGCCCTTGATGAGGTTCACGGGCTTCACAAGGAGTAGCTGTACAAGTCCATTCTCGCCCGGAGCGATTGCCTCACTATCAAGCAAGCGCACGCGCGCCAGGGTCTCCATAGTTCCACTGTGCAGCGTTACCACCATCCCGTGCTCCAGCGGCCGCGGCGCGGACGGCAAGAGTCGGACGCGAACATCGGCAAAACGAGTCGCATGCAGCAGGCCGGGCAGCGTGAGCACCTGTCCGCGATAGACTTCGTCAACGTCAATCCCACCGATGTTGGCGGCAACACGGTTGCCGGGCAGCGCAGTCTCAATCTTTTGCTTGTGACTCTGCAGTCCGCGGATGCGGCCGCTCACGTTGCCGGGGATGAATTGGACCTCATCCCCCACGCGCAGTTGGCCGTCAAGCAGCGTGCCGGTGACGACGGTGCCGAAACCCGTGAGCGAAAAGGCTCGGTCAATGGGCAGGCGGGGGCGGCCCACGTCCCGCTTTGCCTCCGTATCGGCAAGTAAACTGTCAAGGGCCGCGCACAGCGCAGCAAGGCCTTCGCCCTGCGTGGCTGAGACGCGCACGAGCGGACTCTGCGCCAGGACGGTCCCCGCTACCGTCTCACGCGCATCATCTTCAACCAAACCCAACCAGTCCTCATCTTCTACCAGGTCGCACCGCGTGAGCACCAATATCCCCGCCGGAACCCGCAGCAGATCGAGAATTTCAAGGTGCTCGCGCGTCTGCGGCATCACGCCTTCATCTGCCGCGATTACAAGCAACGCCGCATCGATCCCGCCAACTCCCGCCAGCATATTCTTGATAAAGCGTTCGTGACCCGGCACATCGACGATGGAGATTTCCCTGCCGCTTGGCAAGGTAAGCCATGCGAACCCCAGATCGATAGTCAGGCCGCGCTCTTTTTCTTCACGCAAGCGGTCCGGATCGATTCCTGTGAGCGCTTGGATCAACGTAGACTTGCCATGGTCCACGTGTCCTGCGGTGCCGATCGTGTACATGTGTCTAACTCACGAGTTCTTCGTGCGGGTCATTCCCAACAACTAGACTATTGCCGTCCGGCTCGTGCAGCCCGACAAGCGGCGTTCCACACTCTTTGCCATGCCCATCAACAATTGCGGACTTCAATGCATCTGGCTCTTGCGCACAGCCTATCACTTAATGGGAAAGTGCAGGAACCGCGCCACCGCAATCTCCTGCCGTGCCCGCTATGCGGGCTTCTCAAGCTTGAAGATACTTGCCTTCTTGCCCGAAACCAATACGTCATAGCGCTTCGCCACCCGCAACGCGCCGGCGAAGTCGCGCAGGCAAGTCTCAAAGAGTTCCGGCTGTCCGACGAGCAGCACTAGGAGGCCGTTGGGACGCAGGACTCTAAGAAACTCCTGCAGCATCCGGCGGTGAAATTGGCCCAAATCGGCGTGCGGCTTGCGATAGAATCCCCACGGGGGATCGGTGATGATCTTGTCTACGGAATCTGGGGCAAACGTGTGCAGGTCCAAGGCATCCCACCGGCCGATGACGATTTTCCGCGACAGTTGGCGCGTTTTCGCGCGCAGTCCTTTTACGAGTTTCGCGTCGATATCGCCGGCCAGCATAGATCGATACGGAAATGCGCGCACACGCTCCAAAGGAATCGCGCCCGAACCACAGAACGGATCGAGTACGAGGTCTGCTGCCGACGGCTCTGCAATCAAGCAGAGCAGATGGCAAAGCTCCGGCCGCAACTCTCCCTGTGCCAGAGTCTTTTCATAGGCCGTGTGTTGCGTAATGCGCAGACCTACAAAACCGAATCCCTCCCGCCGCGACAGCAGCCACAACTCCACGTCAGGACTGCTGTGGTTAGGCCGCAGCCGTTGATTGCCCGCGAGGAGCCGTTCCAGAGATGTACGCGTGCGCTGCGGAATCGAGACAAACTGATTGGCGTGCGAAACGACAAATCGGTAAGAAAGCTTCTTGCGCGGCAAGAACGGCGCAAGGCGGCGCGAAAGTTGCCCATCCGCAAGCAGGGCGCGACCCATGCGCGCTGCGGGATTCTGTCCCAATCCATCGAAGGACATAAGACAGATGAAGCTATTGTTGCAGAACCGCAGTGCCTGCACTTCCTCAATACTGGAGGTGGAGCGGAACACGACAAGCCCGTCCAGCAGCAATTGCAGTTTGTACTTTTCAAGCGACTGCTTGAGGGCGGCGGTGACGACCTCTCCCAGACCGGGAATGAAGGTAGATGCGTATGTAGTCATATATATAAAGGGAATCTAGTTCGGATTACGCGGCACAATTGGGCACTGAGCCAAACCGCAGCCTATCCCGCAACAACAATTGTATACTGCCGAGGTAAGTGCGAGGGCGCTGACCGTGTGCCGCTTAGATCTCACACACAACCCCATCGCCGTCGCCGTCACGCGGCGGATTAGCAATGATCTCTATGGGAAAGCCGCGACCGGTTCCCGAACTGCCCTGTACGCGTTCCACCCCGGCCGCTTCGGCTGCGGCACAGCTTTCATACTGCGGCGCGGGAGTCGGCGTTGGCGTCGCTGTGGGCGTAGGAGTAACCGTCGGCCCGGGAGTTGGCGTTGGCACAGGCGTAGGTGTCGGGGTAAGAGCCGGCCTTGGCGTTGGCGTCGGTGTGGGTGTCAACTGTCCTGTTGGCGTCGCTACGGGTGACGGCGTTGGTGTGCGCGTCGCTCCCGGAGTCGGCGTGCCGGTTGGAGTCGGTGTAGGTGTAGGCGTAGGAGTGGGTGTAGGCGTAGGAGTGGGGAGCACGATCACTGGATCTTCTTCACACTCTTCCAGCATCGTGCGCAGCGCGCTCACCTCATCGTCATCCGCGCTGAGCCCCCAGAATACTTTGACCGCGATCCAATCCTGCGCATATTGGCACCATGCCGATTCCGCCGGCGGCTTCCATTCCGCCGGGTCGCGCGCGCCCTTCGAACGATTGCTCGAAGCTGACACTGCGGTCAACGTTTGCGGCAGGATCAGGTCGTTTGCGTATGCATAGCGCCGCTCGAATGACCACCGCCATCCGCCCGACTCATGCACTTCCGCGAGCGGCACCATATGGTCGATATCCACCCCTGACGCGCTGACGACCGTCTTCTCGTCGTACCATGACAACCACGTGCCCGCGGGAACACACACATCGTCGTCGCTGGCAAGCGTCTGCGCTTCCGCGACAAGCACTTCCTCACGGGTATTGCAGCCGTCATCGTCTATATCGCCCCAGCCGCCCTGCTCATACATCCAGCGTCCGTAGGTCAGGCCGCCATCAGACTCCGGAGCGGTCTTGAGGACCAATCCCGCAATGGTAGTAGTTGAAGGCGTGGTCGGTTCCGGTAGGCAGTTCGCCGCATAGAATTCGTCGACACCATGCCAGCCTGCGACCTTCATGCTCTGTCGCGCCGCGTCTAGCTGGGTGCAAAAATCCGACGATGGCCCGTCATCAATGGTGATTGCCAACCACACCATCGCTAGGATTAGCGCAAACATGCTTCATCCTCACAGACACCAAGTGAGTCTCTAGGATAGCGCGGTCGACCTCAGCACTCTCGTTCACTCGCCCCAGGCGCAGCGTACACGCGCGCCGCTCCAACAGCAAGAGTTACCACCCAGGCATTCCGTTATTTCGACCGCTCTCAGTCTGCAATTCAGGCAGCACATGAATGAGCAACCCCTATGCTTCATCAATTTCATGCACAGCCCAGCGGTCAGCCAACTTGAAGAGTCCCATGCCGTGGGACCCCTTGATGAGAACAACATCTCGAGGCTGTACTTCACTTGACAAGAGCGCCTCAGCAGCCAGCAAAGCCGCGTCGAGCGCAGTTCGATCGCTGTGGCTTGCGGGGAATTCAGAGA
Organism: Chloroflexota bacterium; assembly: GCA_965207135.1. GTDB lineage: Bacteria > Chloroflexota > UBA11872 > VXOZ01 > VXOZ01 > VXOZ01. The sequence continues at coordinate 2,312,846 of OZ242272.1, forward strand.
TCTGTGCCGGGGCAAGGCCGGCGGCGCGGGCTCCCGCCGCAATGCCCGCACTGTCGCTGCCCACGGTCACCAAGCGGTCGACGAAGGGAGCTGCAGCTTCACCTAGCTGGCGGTGTTCTTCAGCCGTATACTCGCCAAGTTCAAGCATATCTCCGAGCACTGCAAATCGTTTCCCTTCACCGGCTAACTGTGTGAGCAACTCCAAGGCTACTACGGCGGAAATGCGATTGGCATTGTACGCATCATCAATCAGCACCGAATCATTGCGTCCTGGCCGCACGTGCAAACGGCCCGGCGCGGGACAAACCTTCGCCAGCCCTGACGAGATATCGCTGAGCGATAGACCGAACTCACGTCCCACAGCCGCCGCCGCCAGCGCTGCGTACACACCGGCCCGGCCGAGAATTCGTGTCTTGACGCTGCCTTGTTGCTGGTCGGCACTCACGTTAATTCGCGTCCAACCGTCGGACTGCAAGGCAATGTTGTGCCCAGCAACATCCGTTTCCCCTTCGACGCCATAGGTCGTTACCGCCGCGCGCGTTTGGGTTTGCATTTGCCTGACCCGCGCGTCATCTCCGTTGAGGACGGCCCTACCGTGTGCAGGTAACGCCTGCACCAGTTCTGACTTTGCCTGCTGCACTCTTTCAAGCGAACCAAAGAGCTCGAGGTGCACCGGCCCCACTGCGGTGACCACACCCACGTGCGGCCTGATCTTGCGGCAATAGCCCGCAATCTCGCCGCGCCATTGAGCGCCCATCTCGAGGACGAGCACCTCGTCTTCCGGCTCACAGCGCGCCACCGTGCGTGGTATACCAATCTCGTTGTTCTCTGTCCCTAGGGCCTTGCAAACTGCAAAGCGTTCCGCAAGCACGGCTGCAATTGCTTCTTTCGTGGTCGTCTTACCATAGCTGCCCGTTACCGCGACGACTCGCAATTGGCTGCGTTGCCGCACCAGGTAAGCCGCGAGTTTCCAGGCGGCGTCGTTGGGGTTCCTGACCCGAATCTGTGGGATGCGGACATCTGGGCGCGGCCGCTGGCAGAGAATGGCAGCGGCGCCCTTTGCCACCGCGTCCGGTATGAACTCGTGGCCGTCGCGTTGCCCAGTGCGCAGCGCTAGGAAAACTTCGCCCGGTCGGAGAATGCGAGAATCGTGGCACAGACCGGTACATTCGATGTATGCCAGGCCGGAGTCTGCGGGCGGGACGCGCCGCAGCGCGCGGTAAAGGTCACCAAGCAAGAACAAACGTGCAACCGCTCCTTTGCCAAACGAATCCCATGTCCGGAATCATGATGCACTTTGGGCGCTTGAGCCGTGAGAGAAGCATTGAGAACCGGCGTTACAGTTGGCCAAACTCTTGAATGCAATTACGCAAATTCTGCGAATCAAGCGCGGTCGCCGCTTGGGTGAATTCCGAGCGAGAGCGGAGTCCGCGCTACCCTTTCGCGCCGCAAAGCACTATCCCAAGCGCATGAAGAGTAGCCGCCTCAAGTCGCGCACACCGCCTAGTGGCGGGACACCATGACGCTGCCGACAAGACCACACTACTCTAGGAGGGTACATGCCGACCTGCTATAATGATGCCACCTCACGTCAGCATTGCATAGGGATACTAGGCTCCTGCGAATATGAGCGATAAGCTCCGGGTCGGCCTGCTTTTTGGCGGCCGTTCAGCCGAACACGACGTTTCCGTTGTTTCCGCCCGTTCTGTACTGTCCGCGCTCGACTCGAAGAAGTATGAGGTGGTCCCAATCGGCATAACCCGCGACGGACAGTGGATCGTGGACGCGGACCCGCAGCGCCTGCTGGCGGACCAGTTGCAAGCCGCGGCCGACGCCGGTTCAGCAGCCCTTGCCGCCAGTCCCCAGGATGCCCTTGCACGGTCCGAGGTTCTGAAAAAAGTGGAGGGCGATTCCCTTCACGCCGGACTAGACGTCGTCTTCCCAGTGCTCCACGGGCCCAACGGCGAAGACGGCAGCATCCAAGGCTTCCTGCAAGTCGCCGGCGTGCCGTACGTGGGTTGCGATGTCCTGAGTTCGGCGTTGGGCATGGACAAGATCGTGCAGAAGCGGCTCTTTGACCATGCCGGACTCCCTATAGTGGACTACCTCGCAGTACAGCGCCACAGATGGCGTGCCGACCCCGTGGCACAAGTATCGGAGATTGAAGGCAAATTGTCGTATCCGCTCTTTGTAAAACCGGCCGGCCTCGGTTCAAGCGTCGGTATTTCTAAAGCTAACGACCGTGTGGAACTCGAGCAAGCCTTGAGTATGGCCGCGCGCTTCGGTCGCAGAATCATCGTTGAAGCCGCTGTGCCCCACGCGCGGGAAATAGAACTTTCCGTCCTGGGCAATGACGATCCGGCCGTCTCCGTGCCGGGAGAGATCGTGGCAGCGCATGAGTTCTACGACTATGCCGCGAAGTACGAAGCGGATTCGGCGTTGCACATCCCTGCGCCAATCGAGGAAGAGCTCACAAAGGAACTGCAAGCGCTTGCAATTCGTGCCTTCCAAGCGTTGGAGTGCTGCGGCATGGCGCGAGTGGACTTTCTCGTCGATGGCGAAACGAACAGAATCTACCTCAACGAGATCAACACGATCCCGGGCTTTACGCCGATTAGCATGTATCCCAAGTTGTGGGAAGCATCAGGGCTACCGTATCCGAAACTCTTGGATGAACTCATCCGGCTCGCCCAAGAGCGCTTTCGGGATGTCAGCGATCAGGAGACCGCGCGCTAATGCACAATACAGGAGGAAGAATGCAGACTAAAGGGGATAACCTTAATGGTTAACGGGGACATCAAGATCTTCTCGGGTCTGGCCAACAGTCCGCTGGCGGCCGAAGTTGCCGACCTGCTCGGCACAGGTCTCGGCGACGTGCGCATGAGCGAGGCGCCGGATTCCGAAACGCTGGTGATGGTGAATGAAAGCGTCCGTGGCTGCGACGTCTATGTCGTTCAACCAACTTCATCACCTGTGAATGACAACTTGATGCAACTCTTGCTCATTGTTGACGCGCTCCGTCGCGCCTCCGCCAAGCGCATTACCGCGGTGATTCCCTACTTTGGGTATTCCCGCCAGGAGCGCATGGCGCACGGACGCGAGCCGATTAGCGCCAAGGTGGTGGCGGACATGCTGCAAGCCGTGGGCGTAAACCGCATCATACTCACCGACATTCATGCGCCGGCCATGCAGGGCTTCTTCAATATCCCGTTCGAGACCCTCTCGGCCGTACCCCTGATCATCGACTATTTAAAGCAACAAGACCTTTCGGATTCCGTCATTGTCGCCCCGGACGTTGGCCGCGCCAAGCTCGCGGAGCAGTATGCGGAGCGCCTGGGCGTCCCCCTTGCCCTAATCCACAAGGCTCGCGAATCCGCCACCACGTCGCGGATCGTCGGCATGATTGGCGATCTCAAAGGTAAGTCGCCTATCATCATCGATGACATCATCACCACGGGCGGCACCATCGTCGAGACCGCCCACGCCGTCATTAACGCGGGCGCCAATCCGCGATTACGCTTGGCGGCAGTACACGGCCTCTTGGCCGGATCCGCGCCGGAACGCTTGAATCTGGACTTCATCCAAGAAGTGATCCTCACCGATACCGTGCACGTTCCTCCTGAAAAGCAAACGCCCAACATGACCATCCTCTCGGTGGCACAGCTCTTTGCCGAGGCAATCCACCGTGTGCACAACGAGACCTCGGTGAGCGGGCTCTACCTGCTCACGTAGAGCCTCAATTTGGAGGGTTCGAGCATGTTCTTGCAGCCCATGCGAGTCTGGCATCCGCAAATTGCGCTAAATTGTAGGCGCGGTTACATAAAAAGCGTCCTTTCTTTCGGTATACTATGAAATGAATGGGCGATTAGCATGTTGAGCGGTGACAGGAATCTCTATGTTAGTTGACGTTGGCATCGCGTTTGGCGCGGGCATTCTCTCATTCTTGTCTCCCTGCTTCCTGCCCCTGGTGCCGGCTTACCTCATCTATCTCGGCGGCCGCCATGTCAACGCAGAACGCCATGATAAGTCTGGCCGACGTGCCGTCCTGATCAACGCCATTGCCTTTATATTGGGCTTCGGCACCATCTTCGTGGCCCTCGGCGTGGCCATCACCTTCGTTGGACTGGCCTTTCAGCAGGGCCTGCCCACAATGCGGCTGGTTGGCGGCGCCTTGCTGGTGATCTTCGGTCTCAGTTTCATGGGTTTCCTGCGCATTCCGTGGCTGCAGCAAATTCTGCAGCGCGAAGTCTCTCTGCGCAATACGCCGCTGGGTCGCATCGACACGGAAAAGACCGGTCCTGTTACGTCTTTCCTGATCGGCCTTGTGTTTGGCACAGGCTGGACGCCATGTGTGGGACCGATCCTTGGGGCTATCTTGCTCCAGGCGTCGGGCTCCGACACGGTTGCCCGCGGCGGCATTTTGCTGGCTATCTACGCCTTGGGTATGGGAATTCCGTTTCTTGCAATGGCCGCCGCCGTCGAGCGCGCCGCTTCCCTGATGAATTGGCTCAAGTCCCACATGCTCATCGTGGAACGCACGAGCGGCGTCTTCCTGATCTTGATGGGAATTGCCGTAGCGACGAATTTCCTCGCGATGATTTCCGGCGTTCTTGGATTTTTCTCATTGGAAATCTTGGCATTTGAGCGTTAATTAATTAGGCTAGTTGCGAGGGCATTGCCACGGCTTGAGACCGTAGCAGACGAGTAGGCCCAACACGCAATTGGATACATCGATCTAACCGCCGCGGAGCATTCTGAATTGTTCCTGGAAGGGTCGATATGCAAGTGATGTCTTTGGCATCAGCGAGTTTGGAAACACCGCAAACATAAGAGTGTGGAGAATTCGGGATAGTGTAGCAAGGAGAGGGAGCAATGCGACGACGTTCCGTGTGTACGCTACTGCTCAGTGGCGCGTCCGTAGCCGCGCTCGCGGCGTGCGGCGGCGGCTCTACGCTGCTTGAAACAGAGGAGCAGAAGCCCGCAGAAGCCGCGCAAGAGGCCAAGGCGGAGCCAACCGCCGCGCCTGAGGCGGCGCAACCGACGGCTGAGCCCGAAGCGAAGGCCGAGCCTGAGCCGACCGCAGCGCCCGAACTCGACTTGCCCAACCTCGGCAAGGCGCCCGAAATCACGCTTACGCAATGGCTCAACTCCGATCCCATTACGTTGGCCAGCTTGGAGGGCAAGGCCTCAGCCTTGATTGTCTTCTGGACCTACACCTGACCGGTCTGCCGCGGCGAAATCCCCAGTTGGGTGGATATCCAGAATACGCTCGTTGACGACAGCTTCAAGCTCATCAGCATCCACTTCCCGGCGTTGGGTGCTTCCACGGACGTGAGCGTCATCACCGAAAAGTCTGCGGAACTCAATGTCAACTTCCCGGTCGCTATAGACAACGATCTTTCGGCCTGGAACGACTACGGCAACAACGCCTGGCCGGTTGCCTATGCGGTCGACAAGGAAGGAAACATCCGCTTCAAGCAAGTTGGCGCCGGTATCGACTCTATCCTTGAAGTGATTGAGAAGATGAAGGCGGCTGGCTAGAGCTTCGTAAGAGCTAGATCAGCCTTAGTTGAAAGAAAGTCCGTTTGCGGTGCGGCGGTTGCACTGCAAACGGACTGTCATTTTGTGGCTACCGGCCGGTGAGCGAGACAAATGCCGCTGCTGCCTCGCGAACGCTGCAGAGAAAGATCCGATTCGCCTATTATTCCGGCCGCATTCTTCCTCTAACGAGCAATCAGCTCCCGGCGTTGCTCCAGAAGCTGATTGCTTTTACTCTTGCGTTTGACCCAAATGCAAACGGCCTGCGCCCTTGACTATTACCCAAGCTCCTTGAGCTTCTGCACGGCATCGATCACAGTTTCAAAGTTGCCGCCGCCAAACTTTGAAAACCGAATATTGCCCTGCCGATCAATGCCGTAAAAGGCCGGCCACGTCCGGGTGCCATAGGCATTCCAGAGCGCCAGATCGTTGTCCACTACCACCGGATAGTTCACGCCGAGGTCGTCGGCCCGCTCCTTGATTCCGCTGATGTCTCTGGAAGATCCGGCATGAGGAAAATGCACGGAGATCAGCTTGAAGCGGTCGTCGTGGTAGGTATTGAAGAGATCCACCAAACTGGGGATTTCGCTGCGGCACACCGGTCAGGTGTAGGTCCAAAACACAATCATGGCAGCGGCCTTGCCCTCCAGACTTGCCATGGTGATGGGCTCGGAGTTGAACCAGCCGGTGAGTGCAATCTCCGGCGCTTTACCAAGATTAGGCATGTCGAGCGTGGGTGCCGCGGTGGCGGCCGGTTGCGCCTCCGCTTTGCTTTCAGTCTTTGCCTCCTCTTGCGCCGGAGCGGTTGTTGGCTGCGCCGCGGAATCTTGCGTTGTGCTTGCGGGCTCCTTGTCCTCGGAATCCAACAGTGTTGACCCGCCGCCACACGCCGCGAGCGCGGCTGCTGACGCGCCGGTGAGCAATAACGAACATACGGAACGTCGTTGCATCGGTTTCCTCTCCTTAATCTCTCGTACCAAATCGCTGCTTCTATCATGCAAGGCGCCAAGTACCGCTGAACCGCCTTGACGGCAATGCCACGCTGGGCGTAGCGGTTCTTCCGCAATGACTACTTCCATCCTAATCGAATTCAGTCCGATACTTCCACCCCCTATTGATCCCGGCGGGCCACCACTGCGCAAGACCTGTGATAGTCTTGACCAAATGACAATCGTGCATGCAAGGAGTCTCGTAAGATGAATGTACCCGCCCTCCCTGAGCCGGAACCCACGCCCGGCAATACCGCTTGGTGGACCCACGACCGTTTTGGCCTCTTCATCCACTGGGGCATCTACGCAATGGCCGCCCGCCACGAATGGGTGAAGAAATACGAGCAGATCAGCGACGCGGACTACCAGCCGTATTTCGACCACTTCGACCCCGATCTCTACGACCCCGCAGAGTGGGCGCGCATCGCCCGCGAGGCCGGCATGCGCTACGTGGTGCTTACGAGCAAGCACCACGACGGCTTCTGCCTGTGGAACAGCCAGCTCACCGACTACAAAGCCACCAACACCCCCGCCAAGCGTGACCTTTTGAGACCCTTTGTCGAGGCATTCCGCGCCGAGGGACTGAAGGTCGGTTTCTATTATTCGCTAATTGACTGGCATCACCCTGAGTTTCCCGTGGACGGCGTGCATCCTCAGGCGAACGATCTCGCGTTTCGGGAAGCCACGAAAGACCGCGATATCCGCAAGTACGCGGAGTATTTGCACGGCCAGGTGCGCGAGATTCTTACCATGTTCGGTACCATCGACCTCCTCTGGCTCGACTTCTCCTACTCCCAGCAAGACTACGGCTGGAGCAAAGGCAAGGGCAAGGACGACTGGCAGAGCGAGGAACTCATCCGGATAATTCGCGAGATCAATCCCGACATTATCATCAACAACCGCTCGGAGCTCGAACAGGATTTCCACACGCCCGAGCAGTTCATCCCGCCCAGTTGGCTGCACGTGGACGGCAAGCCGGTGAACTGGGAATCTTGTCAGACCCTCAACGGCTCCTGGGGTTACCACCGCGACAACCTGGACTGGAAGTCGCCGGGGTTGCTGGTACAGATGCTCATCGATTGCGTTTCCAAAGGCGGCAACATGCTGATGAACGTGGGGCCCACGGGCCGCGGTGAGTTCGATCCGCGCGCGCAAGCGACCCTGGCGGACATCGGCGCGTGGATGCGCGTGCACGGGCGCGCGATTTACGGCTGCACGCAAGCGCCGTTCACGCCGCCGCGCGACTGCCGTTACACCTACAATCCGGAGACTAACCGGCTCTACCTGCACGTCTTCGCCTGGCCCCTCAAGTACCTGCACCTGCCGGGGCTGCGCAGCCGTGTGCGCTACGCGCAACTATTAAACGACGGCTCCGAGGTCAAGACCTTCGACTTCGCCCAACATCATCGCTATCCGAGCGGCGGCGAAGAATTGCTCACTTTGGAATTGCCCATCCAAGAGCCGGACGTGCATACGCCGGTAGTTGAACTTTTCCTAGCTGATTGATAGACTATGCGCATCGGCAGTCTAAGTGTCTTGACGTAAACAGTGTGCCCTTGCCGGCGCCGGATTTGAGTCGCGTTGACAAGCTGCGGCACAGGGGGGATCCCCCCCCCCCCCCCCGACTGTTGTCAATGCGTAGCGCGGGGGCTTGCCCCCCGCTCCGTGGCGTTTGTCGGCAGTGTGTAGCGCGGGGGCTCGTCCCCAGCTCCGTGGCGCAAAGCGCGGCACAAATTCACGCAAGGTGCTTAGTGCCCAGGCAAATGCCGATAGTGTAGGGTTCGACATAGTTTGCGCACTGCGCAAAAAGGGGGTCCCAACATGGACGCTCGGAACATAGCCGTACGCGGTCTTCGTCGCCGCGACCTTTTGCAGTATTCAGTCATTTCCGCAGGGGCGATCGGGCTCGCCGCCTGCGGTACGGTGACCACTGCTCCCGCTTCAGCGCCGGAGCAAGAGGCCGAAGCAGAGGAGCCAGCAAAGGCCGAGGAAGCGCCCAAAGAGGCGGAACCGGTCACCATCCAATACTACACGGCGCTCAACGACCGCCAGCAGGAGCTCTATCCCACCATGGTCGTGGATGAGTTTCAAGCCGCGTTCCCCGGCATTCAGGTCGAGACGGTCCTACGCGAGGGGCCCTTTTACGACAAGCTCCATGCGCTCGTCGCCGCCGGTGAACCGCCGGACACCTCGTGGTTTTCCTATCCTGAGGCGTACTTGCGCGGCGTCTTCACCCACGTAACCGATTATGTGAAGCGTGACAACTACGATATCAGCGTCTTCCCCGCAGGCGCCATGAAGACCCTGGCCATGTGGGAAGGCGACGTGCTCGGTCTGCCGAACCAGTCGGGCGGCTCGTGGCCGGTGATGCCGTACAACAAGGAAATATTGGCCAGCGAGGGCATCAGCGATCCGCCGCTCACGTGGACCGACGATAGCTGGAACGCCGAAGCCTGGCTCGAAGCCTTGCAGAAGGTCGCGAAGTGGGAAGGCGACAACCCCACTCGCTTCGGCATCAACGGCATCGGCGCGGGTGTGATGGTCTACTGGGGTCCCATGTGGGCCGGCAGTTGGGTGAGTGAAGACCTCAAGTCGGTCACGTGCGATAGCGAGGAGATGATCGCCGGCATCCAGTACATTACGGATCTCGTGGCGCGCTATCGCGTCATGGACAAGCCCGGCCAACTCAATGAGGTCTTCGGCACCGGCAACTCCCGCGACCTCTTCTTCGACGGCAAGCTGGCCTTCTTCCGCACCTCCGGCGGCCAGACCTTTGCCGTCGCTGAGGCCGTGAAGGATGGTAAACCATACGGCTTCGCGCCCATTCCCAAGTTTGGCATCGTCGGTTCGGGACAAGCCGTGGACCCCAACGGCATCATTAACGGCGCCAAGCATCCCGACGAGGGCTGGGAGTTTATCAAGTGGCAAGCCGATACGCCCAACTGGGCGATTACGCGCGGCAACGCGCCTTCACGCCAAGACCACTTTGACGCCTGGGGTGAGGCGGTATACGGCGGTTTCGCCGCAGAAGCGCGCGTCGACGTCTACCGCGAATCTCTCAACTACGCCGTCGACATCGATCCCGTCTTCTCCTTGCCCAACTGGCGCATCCCCATTTGGCGGGATATGGTCGGCCCGGCCATGACCAAGCTCTACAACGGCGAAGGCGATGTCAAGGAAACCCTAGAGCAGCTCAAAGTCCAGATCGAAGGCGAGATGCCTGAGCTTGAGTAGTTGCCCACTGGCCCGCGTGCAAGCAGACATTCGCAACATGAATGCGAAATTGCACTTAGGCCGCAAGGGTAACAGTCTCGGAGGGGCGTGAACAGAGATAGGGATGTAATTGCATCCCTATCTCTGGCACAAGTAATTGTTAGCTTTGGCATTGAAAGGAGGCAAAGTGACGAAAGCAACGGCGTGAAAATGCAGTGTAAGTCCATTTCGATCAAACGGGGGTGAAATGTCATGACGAAGCAAGATCTGGCACTTAGTGCGGTTTCCCGTCGCAACCTGCTCATGGGGTTCGGCGCCCTGGGTACCGCTAGTTTGTTTGCCGCATGCGGCACTGTAGCGCCCGCTCCGGCAGCGCAACCGGAACAAGCCGCCGAAGAAGAAGCGCCTGCCAAGACAGAAGAAGCTCCCGCACCAGCGGAACGAGTCACGGTTAGTCACTACGTGGCCCTCAATGCGCGACATCTCGAACTCTATCCCACCCTCATCGAAGAACCCTTCGAGAATGACCATCCAAACATCGATCTCGAGACTATCCTCAGAGAAGGGCCATACTACGATAAATTCAACACTCTGGTGGCTGCCGGTGAGCCGCCTGACGTAATCTGGCTCGCCCAAGTGGAGGTCTTCACGCAAGGCCACATCATCGATGTATCGCCGCTGATCAAGCGCGACAATTATGATCTCAGCATCTACCCGCAACAACTCTTCCGCGACGGCGTCATGTACGAGGAAAACGTCTTGGGTCTGCCGAACCAATCGGGCGGCAACTGGCCGGTGATGCCGTACAACAAGGAAATCCTGGCCAACGCCGGCGTCTCCGATCCACCCGTGGAATGGGGCGACCCGAGCTGGAACGCGGAGACGTTCTTGGAAGCCCTGGTCAAGACGACGCAGCGCGAGGGCGAAAATCCGGTCCACTTCGGCATCGGCAACATCGGCCGCGGCGTGATTGCGGCGAACTGGGGGCCCTTCTGGGGCGCCCGCTGGGTAGCCGAAGACTTCAAAACCGTGGTCTGCGATTCGCCCGAGATGATCGACGCCATCCGTTACCTCACCGAGCTGTCGTCGAAGCATCGGGTCATGCCCGTGCCGGGCGAACTCAACGACACCTTCGGCACCGGCAACACCCGCAACAACTTCCTCAACGGCAAGCTCGCGTTCTTGCAAACCTCCGGCGGCGGCACGTTTGCCATCGCGCAAGGGGTGCAGGAGGGCAAGCCGTTTGCGTATGCGCCGCTGCCCACGTTCATGCACACCGCCTCGGCACAGGCGCTCGACTCTAACGGTCTGATTGGCGCGAGCCAGGTGCAGGACGAGGGCTGGGAACTCATCAAGTGGCATGCCACGCATCCCAACTGGGCCATTGGCCGCGGCAATGCGCCGGCGCGTCTCGACCACTTTGAAGTCTGGGCGCGAGAGCTTTACGGCGGCGACGTTGCCGAGAAGATCCGCGTGGAAGCCTACGCCAACTCGCTGGCAAACGCGAGCCGATACGACGGCTTGCGGGTGCTGCCCAACTGGCGTAATCCCATCTTCGACCAGATCATCACGCCCGCGTTGGATGCCCTGTATCGCGGCCAAGGCGACGTGGTCGAAACAATGAATGCCCTGCGGCAGCAGATTCAGGCTGAGATTCCTGAGTAGCCTGTCTGCCCAATGTGTCGACATTCGTGGCGACTGACGCATCTGCTCCTATAGAGAGCGGGGAGCATCGCCGCAGGCGACCGACAGTAATTCGTTTGCTAAGAGTATAGGAGGGGCACGGGGCGCCGTGCCCCTCCGTCGTAGAAAGGCGGCGCCGCATGTCTGTGTCCGTAGATCAACTCGCCATCGCCGGTGGGTCGCCGGTGCGAGATACAAAAGCGCGACCGTGGCCTACCTGGCCTATTGCCACTGAGGATGACATCGCCGCCGTTGCCGACGTGCTGCGCAGCGGCAAGTGGAACCGCTGGCGCAGCGACCGCGTGACAGAGCTGGAAGCGGCGCTAAAGGACTTCACCGGCGCTACCCACGTGATTGCTCTTACCAGCGGCACCGCAGGACTGGAGGTCGCGTTGAAGGCCGCCGGTGTGCGCCCCGGTGATGAGGTGATACTGCCGGCCTACACCTACGTCGCCACGGCCACGGCGGTGCTGCAAGTGGGCGGCGTGCCGGTGTTCGCCGACATCATCCCCGATACGGAAAACGTCGATCCCGCTTCGATAGAGGCGCTGATTACCGAGCGCACGCGTGCGCTCCTGCCGGTGCACGTGTCGGGCCTGCCCTGCGACTTGGCGGCCATCAAAGCTCTGGCGGCGCGCCATAATTTGCGCGTCATCGAGGACACCGCCCAAGGCATCGGCGGGATGTGGAACGGGCGCCGTCTCGGTACGATTGGGGACGCCGGCGCGTATTCATTCCAAGCCAGCAAGAACCTACCGGGCGGCGAAGGCGGCGCCGTGGTCACCAATGACCCGGCAATCGCCGAAAGGGCATTCATGTTGATGCACATCAACAACGAGGCGCTGGGCTGGAATTATCGGCTCACGGCCATGGCCGCCGCGCTGATTCTCTCCCAGCTTGCACGCTTCACTGAGCGACAGGCCCGCCGCCAGGCAAATGCCGACTTCCTGCGCGAAGAGCTGTCGGCGTTTCCCGGCATAAAGCCCACGCGCGTAGACCCATTCGTAACCGCCGACGGCCTCCACGGCTTGGGCGTGCGCTTTATTGGCGCAGAGTTCAGTACCGGGTCTCCAGTTTCACGGAATGCATTTGTCAAAGCCCTGCACGCGGAAGGCATCCCCTGCTCCTTGGGCTACGGCGACCCAGTGCACAAACTCCCGCTCTTCCAAGAGGCCGCCACGCGTATGCGGGACCATTGCCCCGTGGCCTGCAACCATCCCGCAATGGAGGACATGGACTACACCAAGCTGCTCCTGCCCAACGTGGAACGCCTGTGTGCTGAGGAAGCCCTGCGCTTCAACCAGCCGCTCTTGCTCGGCACACGCGCGGACATGCAGGATATTGTAGACGCCGTGGGTAAGATACACGCGAATCAAGAAAACCTCGCCACTATAGCAAACTAGGTTTTTTGCCGCAGAGCAATCATTCGCTACAGCCCTGCCCTTCGACAGGCTCAGGGCGAACGGAGAGAGCCACCAATTGCCAACTGCAATTTGGCGTTTTCTCCAAAACTGAGTCTCGCCCTTCCTGAGAACGGTAGGAGGTGGATGCACAGAATAGTACCGGCAGTCATCCCGTTCGCGCTGAGCCTGTCGAAGCGCTCTGCAGCGCGTCTCGACGCAACTTGACCTTTTCTGCAACCTAGCCGCTTTTACCAGGATTTCATTGGAGGGAGGACAAAACCGTGCTCCACGCCGGTGTCGGACGCACTACCCTCACACCCCCGCTTGGCACGCCGCTCATTGGTTACGGCGGACGCGAGCGAGGCGCGGACGCCGTACGCGACGACATCTACGCCACGTCGTTGGTGCTCTCAGACGGTGCTACAACCGTTGCCCTCGTCACCTGCGACCTCTGCGCGCTACCCATGCAGCAGGTGCGCTACGCGCAACGACTGATCCAGGAGCGCACCGGCATCCCGCCCGAGCATGTATTGCTCAACACCTCTCACGCCCACGCGGGACCGCTCACAACGTACAGCGAGGAGACCCCGGAGAGCCTGCGGCGGGTCGTGCTGACGCTGCTCGACGCAATTGCGGAGTCGGTTGTCCAAGCAGCGGCAGCTCTCGTGCCGTGCCGGTTTGCGGCTGGCAAGGGATCTGTGCAGGCGAGCATCAACCGGCGCGCTCGCAACGGTTACCGCGATGCCGTCACGCCGGAGTTTCCCAAGGGCACGGTGGACCCGGCCCTGGACGTGGTGCGCATTGATGGGGTTGACGGCACGCCGCTGGCCGTTCTCACGAGCTACGCCTGCCACCCGGTGGCGCTGCGCCCGCCGAGCCATGCCATTTCCGCGGACTTCGTCTGCGCCCTGCGGGAGACCGTTGAGCCGGGGGTCGGCGCGCCGCTGCTCTTTGCACAGGGCGCGGCGGGGAACCTGGTACCAATCGGCCCTGACATGGAGATGGAAGAGCGGCTCAATCTAACCGGGCAAATGCTCGGCGTGGAAACCCTGCGGGTGTACGCATCGCTTGGCGCGGAAGCCTCTCGCCATCTCGAATCACCTGCAGCGCCCGGCGCGGTTACTCCTAGTTCTCACAAGCCCTGCGCAGCGCCCGGCGGGGAAGCAGTCCAGCCAAGCGAATCAACCACTTCGCCAGGCACGGAAGCACATCGGCCCACCAGTTCGCGTAGCGCGAGTTCCCTCGGCGTATCCGAACTGTCTTCATCCACCAGCGGCAAATCCAACCCACCGCCGCGTCCGGCGCTCGCCGCCGCGTCCGAGGTCCTCTTACTCGATCTCTGGACGGGCCAGCCACCCCTTGCAGACGCGGGACACTCAAATCAGACGTTCCCGTACCTCACCCCGCCGCTCGTCAACGGCAAGGTGGAATGCGCCGTGCTAGCCCTGCGCATTGACAACGTAGCGCTCGTGGGCGTCGCCGGTGAAGCACTTGTGGAGATCGGCCTCGCCGTGAAAGCGCGCTCGCCCGCCCCCCACACCATCTTCCTGGGCTACACCAACGGCTGTCTGGGCTATATTCCCACCGCCGCCGCTTATCCCGCCGGCGGCTACGAGGTCCACCGCGCCTACGCCGTCTACCGCCTGCCCGCGTCCATTGCCCCCGACAGCGCCAAGAAGGTCATTTCCACCTGCCTAGAACTGTTGGCGAATGCATAAGTGCTGGACAACCGTCACATTTGGACCCATCTACAGACTAGCCCTTGGGTTTACCTCCGTCAGTTCGGCTGAAACCGAAACCTAGCGCAAATCAACATCAACTTGACTTCGACAAACCGCAAGAATTCATCTAGTACCAAGGAGTCGCGTATCGTACTTGAGAAGCAGCCTACAATCTCTAGCTATCGTTTCTTGACCTGACTCCAGTACCCTCTATTGAGAACATCCGGAGTCTTCCTGCCTCGATCTCCTCAATGGTGTACGAGTCATATACCCTGACTCCGACCCACCAACCTAGCTGCATCGTGCCACTATCAATACCTAAGCACTCCAGTTTTTCCTGTGTAAACACCATAGATTCTATTAGATGACCGACATGTTTACCAGTGTGCATCACACCAAACCCTCGGTCCTCCAAGCAAAAGCGATATGCAGCTTCTTCAAGCACATCTATCGAAATTGAATCACCGTCCGAGTCAACTAAGACAGTACCATCAGCATTTTCGCTCACATACGCCCAGCCAAAAACAAGCAGACACTCTTCATTGAAGTTTTCGCCTGCTTTGATTGGTTGAGACCGTTGGGAAGGTGTAGAGTCCATACTGGGCACAGCCCTTGCCCCCGGTGGCCTGCCGGATGTTGGCACCTTACTAGGCCTGTCCTTCGGTTTCGTCCCCTTCGAAATGGCCACGGTTCGATCATAGCCGCTATCTGGCTGTTTTCTCTCTTTGGCTGAGAATTCAATCTCCAGGCGGAAGAACCTCTCTTCATTGTCTGTCACAATTTCCACAGAAAACTTATCCCTGCTGAATATCTCATTAGAGATCATCTTAGATGCGAACAGCCACTAGGACTCTATTTTATCCAAGGTCAATCGCGTCCATTTTGGAATGGGAGTGCACTGCTGAACTTTACAATTAGAAGCAGATGCCCAGCTACACTAACAACCGATCACTTAGACGGCTTTGACGATTGGGAAGGATTCGAAGAAGCCGACCCCGGTGGTTTTTGTGAAGGCACTTTTGGCGGCCTTTTCTTTGGACCGCCACCCTTCTGGCCAACATCGCCTTTCCGAACCTTATTGTCGGGCGTCATATGAGCCTCCTTCAAGCGCACGCTCATTCATCTCGAATAGCTAGGTCGTGGATGGCAGTCGCGCCCCAACCTTCGGGAACTGGCGGCACTCTTGAATTGTAGAAGAACACATATATGATAACCGATTGAACACCCTTTGATACAATGAATTCGCACGTTTCCTGATGTGATTCACCCGGTTCCACAATCAGCACATCTTTCTCCCAAGTGCGCGGTATCTCATCAAGGGTGGGCCACTGGATGCTCTCGTACTCCCCCTCTTCGAATGCCTTACTGTATTGAGTGTATAAAGCTCGACACCCTCATCAGAGGTGGGCGTTATTCGCTGCAACAAGAAGAATGCTTCACGGAACTCCATCTTTACTCTTGAACTGTTGTGTAGTGTCGAAGCCACAGCAATGTGAAAGTAACTATTACCCAAGAGTCTGTGCGACACCCTGTTGGTAATTGTCAAGTGTGGTTCAAATGTCCTGAATATCTGCAGTCTACGATAGGCAAGAACACCACCAACAACAATTGCAACCACTGTAACTGCCGCCTGCAGGCTCAACAATACTTCTTTGACCTGCGCTAACTCGGGACTGGGAAATTGTATCGCCACACAAACCAATAATAATAACACGACAAGGACTATAGTAATTATTAGAATATCGCGCTTATTTATATTGTTCATGAGTCTTACTTATCCGTAGCTACTGTATAGTCATCTAGAATTCCATGTATCTGCGCTGGTGATCAGCCTTGGAAGGTCATCACAATAGGAATCTAGCGGTTAGATTCCATCAAAGCAACTCCTTCATTCACTAGATTCCCAACCAAGTGAATGTGCGTCACCTGCGGAGATACACTGCAGAGGCATGCTTGGGGAAGGAGGTCTTGGCACAAGTCTGAGGCATGTCCCATGTACTACACCGAATCGCCACCCCTCAAACATCGAACTAATGCACCCTCAGCCCCTCATGCGCTCTAACTACTCGCGCTGGAATACTTCGTCAGCGCCAGTTTCCAGAAGAGGTGGGAGAGGATGAGAAGTCCGGCGGTCATTGCGACGGCGGCGAGGGCGAAGGCCGGGCTGAGGAGGCCCATGAGAGCTTGGCTGGGGACGGTGGCGATGAAGGCTACCGGCAGCAAGAATGTCAGGCCCAGGCGGAGCGCGCCGCGAAAGACGTCGGTGGGCACGCGGGAGGCCTCGATGAGATTGTAGTAGAGGTGTCCCACGTTGTTGAGGCGCCCGACGAAGAACGTCACCGAAATGATGATAAACCAGAGCGAATAGGCAATCAGGCAGGCGCAGACCACCATTCCCAGGTAGAGCAACGCGCCGATCCACGTCACCGGCTGCGCCAGCAGGCTGATTGCGTACCACAACACACCGCCGCCGATCACCACCTGCACCAGCGGGTCCCAATCGAACTTGCGGGTGGAGACGTAGAAGCGCGTGTTCACCGGCTTGCTGAGCACATAATCAAGCTCCCCGCGATTGATGATCCCGGAAAGCGCGTTCATGTTCTCGCCAAAGATCGACTCCACAATGCCGTCCACGATCATCACCGTGGCCGCCAGCACGAGCATCTGCTCCACGCGCCAGCCGCCGATGGTCTGCACGTGGCCGAAGATGATTTGGATTGAGGACACGTAGACCACGGCATAGCAAATGGTCGCGATGCTCCAAACCGTGAAACTCAGCCGGTATTCCAGCGCATTCAGGAAGGAGTTCTTGGCAAAGGCCAGATAGAGGCGCCCGTAGCGCTGCATAGCCTAACCTCCGTACGCGCCGTAGCGGCGCACCCCGGCGGCAAACACCCACTGCACGAACAGATAGCACACCAGCAGCCATCCCGCCTGTATAGCGAGTGCGCTCAGCGCCGATAGAAAGTCAAGGCGGCCCTGCAGCAACTGCACCGGAAAGAAGTACAGGTAGCGGAACGGCAGGAAGTGCGTTACGCGCTCCACCCCCGCCGGCATGAGGTCCAAGGGAATGATGCTCCCAGCCAGGAACATGGTAACTACCGCGTATGATTCGATAATGCCCGCCGTCTGGCCCACCCAGAACGCCAAGAGACCCAGGGACAGCTTCAGGCAATAGTTCAGCAAGAACGAAAAAACCATGCTTGCCAGCAGTATCGGCGCAATCTCCCACCTGAGCGCGAAGCCGCCGAGCATCTCCGGCCCAAACAGCAAAAAGAAGAGCAGCAGCATCGGCACGAGAAAGACCACCCGCACGCCCTTGAACGCGACCTCAACCGCAAGCTGCCACAGTTGATAGGGGAACGGGCGGACAAGGTGCGCGGAAAAGGCGCCGCTGCGGATCCAATCGCCCGTATTCCACTCCAGATGCGGCGTCAGCAGGTTGCTCAATATCAAGAACATGACGTAGTAGTTCACCATGTCCTGCACGGTGTATTCACCGATACGGTCTACGGTGCGGTACGCCGCCAGCCAGAGGGCGATCATGATGAGCGGTATAATCGCCTCGCCGATGAACCAGACGAGACTCTCGGCGCGATATATCAAGGACTCTTGCCAGGAGGCCAGGAAGACCGCGCGTAGCTTACGAAGCGACTTCAGCATGCGCGGGCCGCCCACCAGAGAAGAACTGGCGCACCACCTCATCCACCTCGGGTTCGACGATATTGAGGTCCAGCACCGGGTAGTCCTGCAAGAGTTGCGCGGAGACCTGGGGCACAGCGGCGCGGGCGATACGCAAAGTGGTAGTCCGCGGACGGTGCCGCAGCACATCGCCAAAGCCTGATAGTTCGGCTTCCGTTACCGGAGTTTCAAACGTTACGGTCATGAATTTGTAGTCCGCGTAGCGGCGCACCACGGTTTCCAGATCGCCATCGAAAACGAGGTGGCCGTGGTCGATGATGAGCACCCGGTCGCAGAGCGCCTCCACGTCGCGCATGTAATGGCTCGTAAGGATGACCGTCGCGCCGTAGCGGGCGTTGTACTCGCGCACGAAATTGCGGATGTTCTGCTGCATCACCACGTCGAGGCCGATAGTGGGCTCGTCGAGAAAAAGTACCTGCGGCCGGTGCAGAAGAGCAGCCAGCAACTCGCACTTCATGCGCTCGCCCAGGGAAAGCTTGCGCGCCTGCACGTGGATGACTTTCTCCAGTTCGAGGATGTGCACGAGTTCATTGAGCGTCTCCCCAAACTGTTCGTCCGGCACCTCATAGATCTCTTTGTTGATGAGAAAGGTCTCCATGGGCGGCAGATCCCACCAGAGCTGGTTCTTCTGTCCCATCACCAGCGCAAAGCGCCGTTGAAAAGCAGCTCGGCGCTCCCACGGCGTATAGCCCAGCACCGAGACGTCTCCGCCCGTGGGATAGAGCAGTCCGGAGAGCACCTTCAGCGTGGTCGTCTTGCCGGCGCCGTTGGGCCCCAGGAACCCGACCAACTCGCCGCTCTCAATCGAAAACGAGATTGCGTCCACCGCCTTCACGTCATAGGTCTTGCGCCGCACAAAAGACTTGAGCGAGCCAACCAGACCCGGTTCCTTCTGGTGGACCTGATAGTACTTGGAGAGATTCTGTACGGTAATTGCGGACATAGTGGCACAAGTTGCTTTGGTGATTGCGGCAGGTGGAATGCTCTCTTGCCAGCGATGTAATCCGCAAAACCCCGGACTTCCATCGTCGACACATGCGCGAATCGGCGCCGTGCCGCTTGCAAGTCTGACGCTCAATTGCGCTCAGCCGGACTCACATATGCTATTCTAGCACGTACCCAAAGGCCCTCCGGCAGATAATTAACACTGCCAAACGCCGCCGGACTAGGAATCAGCCGGGGGTCGGAGGAAATAGCGCTGCGTCTGCCTGCTTTTGCGAGAACGTACCTCCATAATTTGATAGTTCGACATGCTCAGGACAGGCAGGCTCAGTACGAACAGAAGAGACACTTCTCTATTTCGGGGAGCCAGGCCAGCGCGTTGCGCCTGCTCAATGAGAGTTAGCAAGTAGGTTTCCAGTAGATACACAACCACAATCGGAAACATCCGCAGCAGCGCCCCCGCTTGTCAACATCGTTGGCGAGAAGGTCGCGCTGGGTCCATTACGCAAAGACCTGATCCCAACCTATACGCGCTGGTACAACGATTTCAATACTCTACGTACGCTGGGCGCGATGCCGGTGCCGCTTGCCGTGGAACTGGAAGAGAAGTGGTATGAGCGCGTGATCCAGCGCGGCGAGACCGAAATAGTCTTTACCGTGTACGAGCAGGACACCATGCGGCCCATCGGCAACACCGGCCTCAACGACATTGACTATCGCAACCGCACCGCCGAGTTCGGCCTTACGATTGGCGAGCCCGACGCGCGCAACAAGGGCTACGGCACCGAAACGGCGCATCTGATGCTCGGCTATGCGTTTACGGCACTCGGCTTACACAACGTGATGCTCACCGTCCACGAGTACAACCCCGCGGGCATCCGTGCCTATACCAAAGCCGGCTTTCAAGAGATCGGCCGCCGCCGCGAGAGCATATTAATGGGCGGCAAACTCTGGGACGTCATTTACATGGAGTGCCTCTCTACTGAATGGGGACCAAGCCCGGTACTCGCCGATATCTTCAAGCCGGACGAACCGCGCCCAATTCCCTAGTCATGGCGACCGTTCGGCGCGACACCCTACCACTCCCCCGCGAGCCCTTACCGTTCGCCCCGAGCCTGCCCGTCCTGAGCATGTCGAAGGTTCGAAGGGCTACCTATGCCAACACCACAATCTCGGCCCGTTCACGGCCGCTCGAAGTCCGACAAGCATGTAATGAGCTCCTCGAATCGCTCAGCAATAGCGGATTTCTCACCGTCCTACCAAATAAACTGGAGTGTGAAATGCATCCAGTGAGAAAAAGCAGACAGGCAGCGCTCAGGTGAAAACAAAGCAATTGGTGGATTCATCGAAAGAAAACCCGCCGTTCGTCAACATTGTTGGTGAGAGAGTCGCGCTCGGACCCTTGCGCAAAGACTTGACCCCTCACTATGGGCGCTGGTACAACGACTTGCGCACCCTGAGCAGGTTGGGTGATTTACCCCGGCCGTGGACCCTGGAACAAGAAGAGCAGCGGTACGAGCGGGTAATCGAGAGAAGTGAGTCGGACATAGTCTTTGTGATATTCGAGCAGTCCAGCGGACGTCCGATCGGCATTACCGGTCTTGGTGAGGTCGACAAGTGGAACCGTACTGCCGAGTTCGGCATCAGCATTGGCGAGCCGGACGCGCGCGGCAAGGGCTACGGCACGGAAGCAGCCGAACTAGTGCTCGATTATGCGTTCACTGCGTTGGGCTTGCACAGCGTGATGCTGCGAGTCTTCTCATTCAACCCCGCCGCAATTCGTGCGTACACGAAGGCTGGTTTCAAAGAATTCGCCCGCCGCCGGGAGAGCCAATTCATGGGAGGTACGTTCTGGGACGATATCTACATGGAGTGCCTGTCTACTGAATGGGGGCCAAGCCCTGTGCTCGCCGAGGTCTTCAAGGCTGACCAGCCCCAGAAGTCAACCTGACTGCAGCCGCCGTTCGCCCCGGGTCTGTCGCGGGGCGAGTCTTAGAAAAAACCTAGCAACCTGCGCAATCTCAGACGTGTATGATCTGAACATGCGGCAAGCTCAAAACAGGCAGGTCGCGTACGAACGAAAGAAACACTACACTGCCCGGAAAGTACCGGCGCACAGATTTGGAAGTGAGTAAGGGCACTCGGTTAAGACTCAAATGAAGAACAATCCACAGACAGATTCACCTGAAGCGACTCCGCTGTTCAACATCGTGGGCGACAAAGTGGCGCTCGGCCCCCTGCGCAAGGACCTGGTCCCGCTGTATACGCGTTGGCTCAATGATTTTCGCACCCTGCGTACGATGGGCGCCATGCCGGTGCCGCTTACGCTGGAGCAGGAAGAAAAGTGGTACGAGCGCGTGATCACGCGTGGCGAATCTGCCATAGCCTTTACGATCTATGAAGAGGACACCGGACGTCCCATCGGCAATACCGATCTGCATTACATCGATCACCGCAACCGCACTGCCCTTTTCGGCATAACGATTGGCGAGCCGGACGCCCGCGGCAAGGGCTACGGCACCGAAGCGACCCAACTTATGCTCGACTTCGCCTTCACGGTGCAAGGTCTGCACAACGTGATGCTTCACGTCCACGAGTACAACCTCGCCGGCATCCGCGCGTACACGAAAGCCGGGTTCAAAGAGTTCGGCCGCCGCCGCGAAAGCCACTTCATGGGCGGCAAGTACTGGGACGTGATTCACATGGAATGCCTGGCCACTGAGTGGGGCCCCAGCCCGGTGCTGGCGGAGATATTCAAACCGGACGAGCCGCGTTAGTCCTTGTTTGCTCTCGTAACGGCTTCCGTTCGCCCTGAGCCTCTCTAAGGGCTATTCGCGTAGATCACAGATGAATACCAAGTCAATAGTAGAGCCCCCAGCAGTGCCGTCAATAGTCAACATCGTGGGCGAGAGAGTAGCGCTCGGCCCCATGCGCAAGGACTTGATCCCTGCCTATGCGCGTTGGTATAACGATCTGCAAATGCTGCGCGCGCTTGGCGACATTCCTCGCCCGCATACCCCGGCACAGAAAGCGCAGTGGTACGAAAACGCGAATACGGGTAGTGGCTCGAACATCACTTTCACGATATGCGAGCACGACTCCGCGCGCCCTGTTGGGATAGTCGGCCTCTACGGCGTCGACTTCCGCAACCGCACCGCCGAATTCGCTATCACGATTGCTGAACCGGACGCGCGCGGCAGGGGCAACGGCACGGAAGCAACGCGACTGATGCTCGACTATGCGTTCACCGCGCTGGGCCTGCACAACGTGATGCTACGGGTCTTCGCTTTCAATATCGCCGGCATTCGCACCTACACGAAAGCCGGCTTCAAGGAGTTTGGCCGACGGCGCGAGTGCTACTTGATGGGTGGCACGAATTGGGACGTGATCTACATGGAGTGTCTGGCGTCGGAATGGGGGCCAAGCCCGGTGCTCGCCGAGGTCTTCAAGCCGGATGAGCCACAACTAGACCGAAAGTGTTGACGTAGACAACAGAATACGGTCGGCGAGAACCCCCTCTCCCTCGAGGGAGAGGGCCGGGGTGAGGGTGTTTCCTCATACTTCAACGCCATCGCATGGCTGAATTGGCATTTTATCGCACATAGTTTGGAAAGTGTTGGCTCATGCCATCACGCCATGCCCAGACGTCTTTCCAAGAACTCCCGGTTATACACCGCCGACGCATAGGCGTCATCGCCGGTGGAAGTCTCCAGCACCAGCCAGCCGTCGTAGCCGATGGCGGCGATAGCCGCGAAGATTGCGTCCCAATCCAGCGGCCCGGTGCCCATGAGCGGGATTTGTTCCGGTTCCTTGGTGTGAATTTGGCTGACGAGCTCTGCAAGAGCCTGAAGATCGGCAGCGGGATCGAAACCTTGGGTGTGTGCGTTGCCAACGTCGAAATAGACTCCTATCTGCGGCGAGTCAACCGCGGCAACCAAGCGGCGGAAGCGCTCCACCGACTGCGGGTGCGTGCGCCCCACACTCTCCGGCGCCATGACCACACCCGCGCGTTCCGCCGCGGGCATGATCTCGCTGAAACCATCCACCCAGCGGGCGAATGATTCCTCATAAGGTTGCTCCGGCGGTGCATCCATGGCGCAGAGGATCAGCCGGGCATCAAGAAAGTCGGCAGCCGCAATCGCTTCGATAGCCACACGAATGCCCTGTGCGCGGTCATCATCATCGCCGGTCAGCATTACCCCTAGATTACCGACGCACAGCGAGCAAACGGCTACACCAGTCTCCGCTGATTGGCGCTTCAGCAATTCCCAGCCGGCTTTCTCTGCTAGCACATTCCCTGCTGGATCACGCGCGCTGATCGAAAATTCTACGCCGGCAAAGCCCAAATTTGCTGCTAACGGCAAGGCATCCTCTGGGTCGCCGCCGATTGAGCCCGTGCGTGTGCCAATTCTCATTGCGCCACCACTTCCAGGTCATCAGTAATCTTCACCTCACGCCGCAGTTCCGCCGACTTCTGTCCGGCATACGTAAACGCAAACGAGCGCAGCGCATCGTCGTAGGGCGACAGGATGCCATCCTGCGTGTTGTTGGCGACGGCGTTCACAAACGCCTGGTTGAGCAGCAGGTTCGAATCCTGATCGGACGTGATAGTCTCCGGCTGCTCGCCGGGACGCCAGTAGGTCGTGCTATCGAAGCCTGCCGTCACGGTTAGGTCTTTGGCTAGAATGTGCAGAACATTCGTGACGTTCGGCGGAATGCCGGCATGTGCCGCCGGCGAGTTGCCGATCATGCCTACAGCGCGATTCTTAAAGCGCACAGTGGCGGCATTTACGTCAAAGATGTTGAGGTTCGGCTCATCTGTCAGCAGCACCGTGTCACCAGCGGCGTAGATAGTGTCCGGCTCACCCACGAAGTAGCGCACCAGGTCTATGCCGTGCGTATGCTGCTCGATGAGCATACCGCCGGATTGCTCCTGCACCCGCCACCACGGCGTGCCCGGCAGGTTGCCCCAACGCACGGCAATGACCATTCCAATCGGCACCCCTTCCAGCAAAGCGCGGGTCTGCCCGACAGAGGGCGCATACCGCATTTGGTAGCCTACGGCGTTTACTATGCCCTTTTCGGTGATGTGGGCCGCAATTTCCTTTGCTAAAGAGAGTTCGATTGCGATTGGCTTTTCGATCATTACCGCTTTGCCGGCCGCGATCACGTCGTGGTCGATCTGGCCGTGCGCAAACGTGGGCAGCGAAATGTACACCGCGTCCATGTCTACAGCATCCAGCATCGCCCGGTGATTGGAAAAAGTGCCCGGTTGAATCGGACTTGCACCTTCCGGCAAAGAGCCATTGATTGTTTCTACGGCGCCCACGCACCGCGGCTCATCGATGTCGCAGAGACCCACAATCTCTGCTTCCGGGATATGAACAAGGTCCCGCATCTCGCGTACGGACCGTCCGCCAACTCCAATTATTCCAATTTTCACTGCCACGGCATCTCACTCCCTTCGTTGATTGCCACGCTTTCGTTTCGCTTCCTTAGATGGTGGAGGCTGGAGAAACGGGAATCCCCTCACCCCAGCCCTCTCCCCTAGGAGACGAAGTAAGAATATAGCCACTGACCATAGTTGCGCAAGGTTCTCCACGCGGTAAAAGGTCTGGTCGAGGGTGACTTTCGAACGTTAGGCCCAGTCACAATACTCCGATTTGATCACGCAGATTACCCTGTGGAATCGGTGGATTTTGGAAACCCTATCACGCCATTTCCAGATGCTTCTCCAGAATCTCCCGGTTGTACACCGCCGACTGGCGCTGCAGCACGTCTCAGCCGGAAATCTCCGCAAGGATGTTTGCTGCCGGGACGCGGGCACTGTTAGAGGATTGCGCGCCTCCGAATCCAAGGTCTGCCTGTGGCGGCAGCGCTTGCTCTCCATCGGCGCAAGTCTAACCTGCGCGCGTGCCGAATCTCACAGAGGCACTACCTCAAGATCTTCAGTGAGCGCACCTCCCGCCACAGCTCTGCCGACTTCTGTGCGGCACAGGTGAACGCAAACGACCGCAGCGAGTCAGAATATGGGGACAGGATACCGTCCTGCGTGTTGTTGGCGACCGCGTTTACAAATGCCTGGTTGAGCAGGAAATTCGAATCCTGATCGGAGGAGATCGTTTCCGGCTGCTGGCCGGGACGCCAGACCGTCGTGCTATCGAAGCCTGCCATTACGGTGAGGTCTTTGGCGAGAATATGGAGGACATGGGTAACATTCGGCGGTATGGCGGCATGGGCTGCCGGCGAGTTGCCGATCATGCCAACCGCACGATTCTTGAATCTTACAGTGACAGCATTCACATCGAATACATCCAGGCCCGGCACATCTGTGAGCAAGATCGTATCGCCGGCGGCGTAAATGGTGTCGGGCTCACCGACAAAATAACGCACCAAATCAACACCATGCGTGTGCTGGTCGATGAGCATGCCGCCGGATTGCTCCTGCACAATCCACCGGGGCAGGGGCGGCAAGGGGCCCCAGCGCACGGCAATCACCATCCCGATCGTCTCACCTTCCAGCAGCGTGCGAGTTTGCCCCACGGAGGGCGCATATCGCCTTTGATACCCAACGGAGTGGACCACACCCTCTTCCGCAATGTGGGCGGCGATCTCCTTTGCCACAGAGAGTTCGATGGCAAGGGGCTTCTCAATTAATACTGCTTTGCCGGCCGCGATCACGTCATGGTCGACCTGCCCGTGCGCGAACGGCGGCAGCGAAATGTAAACCGCATCCATTTCCACCGAATCGAGCATCGCCCGGTGATTGGGGAAGAGCCCCGGTTGGATAGGACGCGCCCCCTCAGGCAGTGAGCCATTGATCCACTCCACTGCCGCCGCGCACCGCGGTTCGTCAATGTCACAGAGTCCAACAATCTCTGTTTCCGGGATGTGGACAAGGTCCTGCATCTCGCGTACGGTCCGTCCGCCGGCCCCAATGAACCCAATCCTCACTGCCACGGCTGCTGGCTCCTTTCGCTGCTATCCCAGAGTCTACAATGCGAATGCGCCAAGGCCTCACCGGCCAGTTGCTTGTCTGCCAATTGTACGTGGCTGCGGATGAGAGGCAAAATTGGCGCCCTATCGCCACACCACCTTTCCACTCGACGCTATGCAACACCCAAGCGTCGCCCAACGGCCCGGGATTTTGTCTCGTCTATCTGGCCAGCATATACTGGCAGGTGTGACGCCGAAACTCCAGGAGATTGCACCATGCAGTTGACCGGCATCTACCCGCCGCTGGCTACGCCCTTTGTCAACCAAGAACTCGCCCTCGATTGCCTCGCCGCAAACGTCAAGAATCTCGCGCCCACGGGACTGACCGGCTTTGTCGCGCTCGGTTCCAACGGAGAGTTGCCCGCGCTCACCGAAGCGGAGAAACTACAGGTCGTTGAGACTGTTGTTGCTAACGCGCCTGCGGATGCCCAAGTAATGACGGGGGTGGCCTATGAATCGACGAAGCAAGCACTCGCCTTTATCCAGCAAGCCGCCGCCCGCGGCGCGCAGGCTGCGCTGGTGCTGCCGCCTTCCTACTACAAGTCCGCCCTCACGCCGGATGTCCTGCGCTCCTTTTACACCGCCCTGGCGGACGATGCAGCCCTGCCAATTCTGATCTACAACATGCCCGCCTACACCGGCATCAACCTGGGCCCGGACGTGGCCGTGCCGCTGGCGCGGCACCCGCGCGTCATCGGCATGAAAGATAGTTCCGGCAACATCGTGCAGATCACCGACATTATCCGGCAGACCCAGCATGAGGACTTTGCGGTCCTGGCGGGATCAGCGAGTTTCCTCTTTGCTTCTCTGTGCGTGGGCGCCACCGGCGGCGTGGCGGCGCTGGCGAACCTCGCGCCGCGCGCCTGCGTGGAACTTTATGATCTCTTCCAACGGGGCGCTTTGGACGAGGCGCGTTCCCTGCAATACCGGCTCATGGCGCCGAACGCCGCCGTTACCAATCGCTTTGGCATTGCCGGCCTCAAGGCGGCCATGACCCTCTGTGGACATCACGGCGGCGAGCCCCGCCATCCGCTTTCCCCGCTTACGCCCGAACTTCATGAACTGGTGCGTTCGATCCTCGCGGAGGCGCAGTTGCTACCCGCGAACGCGGCCAGTCGCACAGTTGCTGCCGGCGCTTCTCCGTAGCGGAGAGCATGTTCGGCTACTGCTGTGCGTGTGACTTCCTGCGGAGTTAAGGGGGTGCACCCTTGGCTCCCACTGGGGCATTGCGGCGCGTCCGACCAACGCAACCTCAGCAGTTGCCTGCGAATTGCGCGATGCCGCTCAGTCTGCTGCGTGGAAGACCATCCACTACCACGGGGTTAGTAAAATTGCCAATATCTCCGAAAAAACCAGATGTTTGCTATTTTATTCTTTAAAATACTTGACGAATACTTACAGTGAGTTTTATAATCCTAAAGAGTAAGTTTAGACTTGACCCCCAAGGAGGAGTGAGCCATGGTAGAGAACGTTGAACCCGCCGTGCGGCGCCTCATGCGGAGCCGGACCGACCGCACCTGCGCCGGCGTCTGTGGGGGCTTGGCGGAATACATCGATTGGGACCCCACCATAATTCGTCTGCTGTGGATACTTGCGCTCTTCCTTTCAGGCGGCATGGCGCTCTTTGCCTATCTTGTTTTTTGGATCATTATGCCTGATGCGCCCGCGTACGCCGGTGAGGAGGCTGGGTATACACACGGGCGGCGGCTCACGCGTAGCCGCGGCGAGCGCATGCTAGCCGGTGTGTGTGGCGGCCTAGCCGAATTCCTCGGCATGGACTCCACCCTCATGCGGGTGCTCTGGGTCGTTGCCACCTTCATCAGCGGCGGGCTGACGCTGATCGCCTATCCCATCTTCTGGCTGGTGATGCCGGAAAGTGGTCGGTATTCCTCCGCGGCCGACGACACATTTCGGAATGTGGCGGAACGCGTAGACCCGGTAGTCGAGCGCATTGGCGATCGGGTACGCGAGACGTTTAGCAAAGAACAGCGCACGAATGATCCCGCTGCTGCCAAGCGCGCCCATGAACAGCAATTGGAAAACGAAATCCTTGGCATCACCGAGGATGACCTGGAGCCAGACCGCGCGCAAGCCGCCGCAGCACCCAAGGTCAAGTCAAAACACCGCTGGCTACCCGTGCTCGGCGCGGGCCTGATCATTCTCGGCCTCATCATTCTCGCGGATACGGTGAACTGGTTCTGGTTTTCCCCCGAGTCACTCGTTATCCTGGTGATTGGCGCGCTGCTGCTTTTCTATCGCAGCGACAACGGCCCTCGACCGCTATGGCGCACGGTGGTCGGCGGCGTGCTGGTTGTCGTGAGCATTCTCACGCTGGTGGATAGCTTGAACCTGTTCTGGATTTCCGACGGCGTTTTCGGTGCGCTCATCATTATGGGGATCGGCCTTGTGCTGCTCTTCCATCGCAACCGTGTCGCCCCACGGGCAGCGTGGCGCATTTGGGTTGGCGGAAGCATGGTCGGGCTGGGCTCCCTTATTTTTGCCAATTCGGTGCTGCCTTCGTTTGTGACCGATCTCACTTGGCCCTTGGCGTTCATTGGCTTTGGCGCCCTGCTGCTGTGGCAGTGGAGCCGGCGCAAGGCAACCGGCAACGGACACTAGAGCCTCTCTTACCGAAGGTCAGGAATGGGAGGTGTGCGCAACGTGAACGCACACCTCTCTCTCTTTTGTCCGGTGCGGCTCCTCCATGCTCTCCCACCGTTCAGTCTGCCTCTGCTCGGAGCACGAATTCGTGTACGCAGCGCGCGCGAGCCAGTGATATGTGAAGCCGGTTTTCTATGGGCTTGACACAAAAGCGAGCGTAGGCAATAGTTGTTGTTAAAGCAACCGAGCCAATTGGGGAGCTACACATGGCCAAGACAATGAGCGTCCCGTCAACTTTAGCACTGGACGGCGGGCCGCAAGCAGTTACCGCTTTGATCGACGACCGCTGGGAGCGCGTGACCGACCTGGAGAAAGAGTACGTGCTGCGTGTCATGGACAACTTTGGCGACGCCTACGCCGAGTTGGACCTGTTCGAGCAGGAGTGGCGCGAATTCGTCGGCACCAAGCACGCCCTTGCCATGTGCAACGGCACTGCCACGCTGCACTCCGCAATCTTTGCCGCTGGCGCGCACGCTGGCAAAGAAGTGATCGTGCCCTCCGTCACGTGGCACGCGTCCATCAGCCCCATCCTGCACTGCGGCGCGACACCGGTCTTCTGCGATGCGGACCCGGAGACCTTCTGCGCCGACCCGGACGACGTCAGGCGCAAGATCACCGACCGCACCTGCGCCATCGTTGTCACCCACGTCTACGGCAATCCGGCTGACCTCGACGCCTTCCGTGAAATCGTTGACGGCACCGACATTACCCTAATCGAAGATGCTTCGCACGCCCATGGCGCAACCTGGGACGGCCAGCCGGTCGGCTCGTTCGGTCACATCGGCTGCTTCAGCCTGCAGAAGGGCAAGGCCATGACGGGCATCGAGGCCGGCATTGCCGTGACCGACGACGACGCGCTCTACGACCGCATGCTGGCGCTGGGCCAGTACGGCCGCTGCGGCAAGCTCTGGTCCACTGCCGAATTCGCAGACCTGCGCAACATGGGCCTGGGCGTGAAGTACCGCGCCAATCCGCTTGCCATCGGCATGGTGCGTGCGCAATTTCGGCGGCTGCCGGAAATGAACGAAAAACGCCGGGCCTGGTTCGACCGGCTAGACTCGCTGCTAAGCGCCATTCCCGGCGTCTACCCTCAGCAGGTCTATCCCAAGGCAGTTCGCGGTGGCCTGGTGCACTACGCCGGGACGCTCGACACTGAGGCAATCGGCGTGTCTGCAGATGCCCTTCTCGCAGCGTTGGTCGCTGAAGGCGTGCAAACGAAGGCCGAAATCACGCCGTTTGGCTATGGGGTGATGCATCTGGAGCCGCTCTTCAACGACTATGCGCTCGACAACGTCGGCGGACCGTGGAAAGACTTGCCGTCAGATTCGCGCGTGCGTAGGCCGCGCGGCCATTTGCCTGTGAGCGAACGTATCCACGGCTCGGCCTTCTGGATCAAGACCCCCGTGGACCCCAATCCGGAGTGGGTGGAGCAAGTCGGCGCCGCCTTCCGCAAGGTGATCGCCAACGCCGAACGCCTTGCCGCGCTTGCGACCGCAGGCGCCTAGCAGGAATGCTCGCGCAAAGTGCCCGCGTGGTTAGGGGTTGCGCGTGGCGTGGGGCCGAACGGAAGCAGCTAAACCGGAATGAATTAGCAAATGAGCACTGCCTGCGCCGGTCGGCGCAGGCAGCATGCTTTTACAAGCTGGGAAGCAGAGGAAAGCAGTGAATAGTTACCCTAGTTGCGAAGACCGCACCGCGCCGCCGCGCGAAGAAACTTTCGACATTGTCGTGTACGGCGGGACATCGGCTGGGGTCTCGGCTGCGGTCCAAGCCAGGCGGATGGGGAAGTCGGTCGTCGTCGTCGCGCCGGAGCAACATCTCGGCGGACTCTCCTCCAGCGGCCTGGGATTTACTGACACAGGGGATAAGTCCGTGATCGGAGGTCTCGCGAGGAAGTTCTTTCACCGCATCTGGCTGCACTACGAGAAACCCGCATCCTGGAAGTGGCAACGGCGCGCAGAGTATGGCAACCGCGGCCAAGGCACGCCTGCGATCGATGGAGAGCTCCGGACCACGTGGATATTCGAGCCGCACGTTGCCGAGCGCGTCTTCGAGGATTTTGTCTCGGAGCACGATGTCGAGGTCCGCCGGGGCCAGCGCCTCAATCGGAAGTGTGGGGTGATAGTCGCAGGCGGGCGTATCCAGAGCATCACGACGCTTGACAGATCGGTGTTTGCCGGCTCCGCGTTCATTGACGCTACCTACGAAGGGGATCTCATGGCGGCTGCAGGCGTGACATACAAGATCGGACGGGAAGGCGCGGACGAATTCGGCGAGGAATGGGCCGGAGTCCAGAAAGACGCGCGCCATCACGGCCATTTCTTTCCGGATGGAGTGGACCCATTCGTTGTAGCTGGGGATCCAGCTTCCGGCCTCCTCCCTCGCATCACCCCGTACCCTCCGGGGGAAAACGGCCAAGGCGATCACCGCATTCAAGCCTACTGCTTCCGGACTTGCCTGACGCAGGCGCCGCAGAACCGGCTTCCGTTCGCCGAGCCGGACGGATACGATGCTGAGGAATACGTACTGCTCCTCCGCGTCTTGGCGACGGGCTGGAGAGAGGTGTTCCGCAAGTTTGACCAGATCCCAAACTCCAAGATCGACGCCAACAACCATGGGCCTTTCAGCACCGACAACATCGGCCAGAACTACGGCTATCCCGACGGGTCCTACGCGGAACGGGACCAAATTGTCAGCGAACACATTCGCTACCAGCAAGGACTCATGTACTTTCTTGCGCACGATCGGCGCGTACCAAGGGACGTCCGCGACGAGTTCTCCAAATGGGGGCTGGCACGAGACGAGTTTGTCGACAACGGGAACTGGCCGTACCAGATATATGTCCGGG
The DNA here is from genome assembly GCA_965207135.1 of Chloroflexota bacterium. Taxonomy (GTDB): domain Bacteria; phylum Chloroflexota; class UBA11872; order VXOZ01; family VXOZ01; genus VXOZ01. The sequence continues at coordinate 2,344,542 of OZ242272.1, forward strand.
AGGCGCGGAGGCTTGTCGGCGAATTCGTAATGACCGAGCACGAGTGTTTGGCCAAGCGCGAGGTGCCGCAGCCCGTAGGGATGGGTTCCTACACGATGGACTCCCACAATGTGCAGCGGTACGTCACCGGCGAGGGATTTGTGCAGAACGAGGGAGACATCGGAGTGAAGCCGCTCCGGCCGTATAGCATTGCTTACGGATCGCTTACCCCAAAGCGCGAAGAGGCCACGAATCTGCTCGTGCCTGTGTGCGTATCAGCCTCCCACATCGCGTACGGATCGATCCGTATGGAACCCGTTTTTCTGATCCTAGGGCAGTCCGCGGCCACAGCGGCCGTTCTCTCAATCGATCGAGGGGTCGCCGTGCAAGACCTGCAATTCTCAGCATTGCGCAACCGCTTGTTGGCCGACGGACAGATTCTAGAGCTCACATGATTCGACCGATTGGGTCATGACACCCGTGGCCTCCAACCAAGAGTGGGTGGAACAGGTTGGGGCCGACTTTCGCAAGGTGATTGCTCACGCTGATCGCCTCGCCTTGCTTGCGCCCGCAGGAATCTAGCAGAGAGCGCTGGGGCAAGGCGTGCTCGCAAGCTTGCGCATCGTGAACGAAGCGGCTTGCTAAGGGCACTTGGGGCAATGCCGAAATAGAAAATACTGCTTGTGCATTGCAGCACAGGCAGTATCGATTCCAACCTGGTGATCTCTGCAAAACCCTTACCTGAGGGCTATTCTCCCCTTTTCCCCGACGGGAGAGGGAGCAAACCATGCGCCCCCAGTCTTAGTTCCGCAAGGTTCTCCAACATGAGAATACACTGCTACGGGCAAGGCCGCAGGCTCAAGGCTCTTGCCCGCTCCGACAGCGCTCAGTTGCCTCATAGTCCAGCTCGCCCTCAGACGTTACCACGACGCCATAGACCTCACGGGCGCGCTCTTGGGAAACCTTTTCATTGCGTACGTCATCCAGAACTAATTGCGGATCGCGTTCCAACGGGTTGCCCCACCCGCCGGCCCCGGAGACCATGTGTCGGAAGAGGTCGTTCTCGTAAATTGTCTCAGTCTCCTTGCTGGTAAGCACCCGCGCCTCTGTATCCGGATTGAGAATATTCCGCGAGGGCGCGCCGGGGTGACCGCCGGCCAGCCCATACGCGTGATTCTTATGGCGATCCGAACGAAGCTGCAACGTGGCGCGCCGCTCGCGCAGGCGGTAGTCGCGTACCAATGCCAGGCCGCCGCGATACTTGCCCGCGCCCTCAGAGTCCGGCACGTAGCCGTAGCGCTCTATGCGCAAGGGGAGTTCGGCCTCAACCACTTCTACCGGGTTATTTGAGAAATTCACGACGATGCTTGCCATGGCGTCGGTACCATCACTCCAGGGCTTGCCTCCCCAAGAACCAAAGAGGAATTCCAAGTAGACAAAAGGGTTGCCGTCGTCGTCGTAGCCGCCGATGCTTACGCCGGTGTCGCCGCCCACTTCGCACGCCGGAATGCGCTCCGGCGCCAGCTTGGCCAGCGCGCCCATCACGGCGTTTGCAGTGCGGTACCCAGTGAGACCGCGCGCCGCCACCGGCGCGGGCATGCTGGGATTGATAACGGAACTCTCCGGCGCAATCACCTCGATTGGGCGGAAATACCCCTCATTATTGGGGATTTCTTCTCCCATCAGGCTGCGCACACAAGCGTAGACCGCCGAACGCGTAAACGGTATTGGCGAATTGATGCCGCCGCGCACTTGCGGCGCCGTACCCGCAAAGTCAACCGTCATCGAGTCACCGTGCACACGCACGCTGACGGCAATGGGAATCGGTCCCGGATCGAACCCATCATCGTCAATGTAGTCCGTAAACTGGTATTCGCCGTCCGGGAAGCCCGCAATCGCCTGCCGCGCCAGCCGTTCCGTGTAGGCGAGCAGCGCAGAAAACCGCGCCTGCAAGTCCTCGTGTCCGTACCGTGCAAAGAGCGTCTTCACCCGCCGCTCGCCCACGTGGCATGCGGAAAGTTGGGCGCGCAGGTCACCGAGCACGAGCCGGGGCACGCGCACATTCGCCCTAATCAGTTCAAAGACGGCTGCGTTGGGCTCACCGGCCGCATAGAGCTTGAGCGGCGGGATGCGAATACCTTCTTGGAAGATCTCCGTCGCGTCGCAGCCGTTCCCGCCTGCCACCATGCCGCCCACGTCGGCGTGGTGCGCAATGGAAACCAAATAACAGGCAAGCACGCCATCCAGGAATACCGGCTTGAAGATGTAGATGTCCGGCAGATGCGTGCCCCCGGCATAGGGATCGTTGAGCATATACACATCGCCGGGCTGCACGTCATCGCCAAAGGTGGCGAAGACACTTTCAATCGCGTGCGGCACCGAACCGAGATGCAGCGGCAGGGTCAATCCTTGGGCAATGAGTTCGCCGCTCGGCTGACAGAGCGCGGTCGAAAAATCCATGCTGTTTTTTAGATTGTTCGAATACGCCGTACGCAGCACCGTCATCGCCATCTCGTCCACCAGCGATTCCAGCGCATTCTTGAGGATTTCCGTTTCAACCGGGTCGAACTCTCGGCTCACGTTGTTTCCTCTCCCACTGTGATCACCACGTTGTCCCAGGCATCTCGTTTCACAGTGCAGTTTGGTGGCACCAGAATGGTTGTGTCGTACTCTTCCACGATCAAAGGACCGGATTGGTCCTCGTTGCCAAGCTCGCTGCGCGCGCGCAAGGGTACTGTCCGCTCGCCAATTGCGGCGCCAAAGTACGCAGTCCGGTCTCTCGGACCGTCCACAGAGCCTCTACTCGTCGCTGTATTACCCCACCGGTGGGCTCCTTCGCGCGGCAGCGTCACCTCAACCCGCAGGTTCACCAGTTCCACGGGATCGTCGGGCGCTTTGTGCCCATAGGTGCGCTCGTGCTCATTCTCAAAGGCTTTACGCATCGATGCCGGCTTAGACTCTTGAAAGGGGACGGTAAGTTCAAAGGACTGCCCGGCATAGCGTAGGTCCGCAAAGCGCTGCCATTCACCTTGACGTCCGACCTCACCGTCAACGCCAAGCTCGCCGGCCAAGCGAGATTCTAAGCCTTGATATTGTTGGTTGATTTCCTCTTCACTTACGGTGTCGAGCGGCAGCAGCACGGTCTGGACGGCATGCTGGGAGACATCCACACAAAGGAGGCCGAGCGAGCTGAACAAACCCGGAAAGGGCGGCACGACTACCTGACGCACGCCAAGCTCCTGTGCCATTTCGGCAGCATGCAACGGCCCGCTGCCGCCAAAGGCGAACAAGACAAAGTCAGCAGGCGAACGACCGCGTTCTACGGTGACTGCCCGCACGGCGCGGCTCATGTGTGAAACCGCGATACGATGAATTCCGTGGGCGGCATCAGCCACGCCCAGGCCCAGCGGCGCCGCGAGCCGCCTCTTCAGTACCGACTGTGCGCGAGTAGCGTCAATGGGCAATTCGCCGCCCAGAAAGTGTGTTGGGTTCAAGAACCCGAGCGCCACGTTGGCGTCGGTGAGCGTCGGCTCTTCTCCGCCTAGGGAGTAGCAGACAGGGCCGGGCTCGGCGCCTGCGCTCTGCGGCCCCACACGGAGGCCACCGGCCGGATCGATCCACGCGATGCTGCCGCCCCCGGCTCCGACCTCGGCGATATCGATGGCGGGCACTCGCAATGCATAGCCCGCGCCCCGCTGGAGCCGCGCGCTCAGGCTGATACCGCCGCCGACCTCATAATCATTCGTGCGGGTAATGCGCCCGTCTTCGATGACCGACGCCTTGGCGGTCGTGCCGCCCATGTCGAGTGTTATCGCGTTTGCGAGATTCATGGCGTTCGCCAGCGAAAGCGCGCCCATGACTCCGGCGGCGGGTCCGGATTCAATCACGTGAATGGGCTGCTCCGCCGCTTTGGCGGCGCCCATCATGCCACCGGCGGACTGCATCATATACACCGGCGCGCGGATGCGCCGCTCGTTGAGAGACTCGTGCAGGCGGTTGAGATACGAGCGCATTACCGGTGCAATGTACGCGTTGATGACCGTCGTGCTGGTTCGCTCGTATTCGCGAATCTCAGGGAGAACGTGCGACGAAAGGGAAATGAACGCGTCGGGAGCCGCGGCCTGGAGCAGCGCGCCGATGCGTTCCTCATGCTCGGGATTGCGATAGGCGTTGATGAGGCACACGGCAATCGACCGCACGCCCGCGTCCAGCAAATGGGCAATTGCCGCATGGACGCTCTCTTCATCGAGCTCGCGGACGACATTGCCGTGCGTGTCGACGCGTTCGTCCACCTCTCGCCGCAGCGCCCGCGGCACCAGCGGCTGCGGCGGCTCCCAATGCAGATCATACAGCCGCGGCATGCGCAACCGCCGGATCTCCAGCACGTCGCGAAACCCCGCGGTGGTGATGAGACCCGTCAGCGCTCCCTTGGCCTCGAGGATGGCATTGGTCGCCACGGTCGTGGCATGGATGACCTCATGAATATCGGCGCTCTCGGCATTCGTATCGCGAATGAGCGCGTCAAGGCCCTGCACAATGCCTTGCGCAAAGTCTTCGGCGGTGGAAGATACCTTGATCCACGCCCGCAGCCCCTGGGAATCCATGAAGACAAGGTCGGTGAACGTGCCCCCAATGTCGACACCGACACGCAGGGATGAATCCACAGGCATCGCCTAGACGGTCAGAGGAACGGGCTGCGCGACTGGCGCCAGCTCGAACAGCCTGCCATAGCCGGGAATCGCGGCCGTGTGGCCCAATGCACGGAGGCACTGCCAGTAGGTCGCTTGGTTGCTCGTCACTACCGGTATACCCAGGTCCTCCTCAAGCGCTTGAATGACGTCCATGGTGCGGAGATTGGTGCAGCTAATGAAGAGTGCGTCGGCATCCGGGGCTACGTGGTCGCGGGCAAAGCGGTAAGTCTCCGCCAGCGGCACCACGCCAATGTCGAATGCCGTCAGAATGCTCATTCCGGCTTGGCTTACCACGTCGAAACCCCAACCCTGCAAGAATCTAACTTCCAGCTCATTGAGTTCAGGAATGTACGGCGTGACCATGGCTACGCGTTGTGCCCCCAGCGCGCGCAAGCCCCCGGCAACCGCACCGGCAGTGGTCACTGCCTCGATCTGGCTGCCGCCTCTCAACCGGGTACGCAAGGCTTCTTCGCCATCGGTGCCTTCGAAGAAACTGCCGGCCGTACAGGCAAAGGCGATGACATCGACGTTCGCGCTGAGCAGTTCGTCCACGCCGCGATCAACGTGTGCGCACATCTGGGCCATATCGTCCGCATCCGAGCGGGAGTTACGCATACGGGTAGCATATACGGCGTATCCGTCAGGTAGCAGCGCACAGCCTTCCGGCTCCACCACGGTATTCACCGAGGGTACCAGCAAACCGACGCGTCCGCGCCAACCAAACATGCTCACTCCTCCATAGGCTTAAAGTTTCAATCCCACACAAACTCGCCATTTCCGGCACTATTCGGATATTGCAGGCGAGTGTCAACTTGAATTATCCATGCACAACACCATGGCACATTCCAGATACACAACCTTCACAGCCGTGCTCAAGACGTTGGAACACACCACAGTTGCTACAGGAATGATAGCGCAGCAACCTTGCGAGAACAACCTCGGTTGTCGCGCAGGTTCTCGCGCCATACAATACCTTACGGATGCCAGGCTGCGGACGTGCGCAAACAGGCCGCACGCCCACGTAAGAGTTCGGCCGCGCTCTCCTGGCGTCCTCGGCGCTTTGCGCGCACTCCGCAGACGCCTGGTGAGGCCAGGGTGCGACACGAGTCTACGCCTCTTGCAGCGCTAGGAGGGGAATCCGGTGCAGATTGGCATTGTCGGGCTGCCGTTCGCTGGTAAGACCACCGTCTTCAACGCGATTGGCGGTAATGCGGCCGAGCAACGCCAGCAAACCCACGGCTTGGAACCAACCCTTGCCTCCGTGGACCTCCACGATGCCCGTCTAGAGGCACTCTGCACTTTGTTTGAGACCGAACAGTGCATTCCCACGGAAGTGCAATACCTCGACTTCCCCGGCGCGGGCTTTGGCAGGCAGGAGAAAGAAGCTGCCTGGGTAGCAACGCTCCGCACCGTGGATGCGTTGCTCATTGTCCTTGGGGCATTCAGTGAAACCCAGGATCCGGTTGAAGAGATAGAGAGCATTAATCTCGACCTCGTGCTCCCGGACCTGCAAATCGTTGAGAATCGGCTGCAGCGCCTCCTGCCTCAGTTGCGCACGGCCCCCGCTGCGGAACGGCAACACCTCGAGCGCGAACAGATTCTTTTAGAACGCTTACGGAGTGCGCTGGAGCTGGGGATGCCGGTGCGAGCGCTGGAGCTAACTGCTGACGAAGAGCAGGCAATTCGCGGCTTTCAACTTCTCACTATGAAGCCCACCCTCGTGGTCCTCAATCTCTCCGAGGAACAGTGGGGGCGCGCCACTGAAATTGCAGACCGGGTCCAAAGCACATACGCGCCCCCACGGACAACGGTCATGGGTCTCTGTGGGCAACTTGAAATGGAGATCGCCCAACTGCCACCGGAAGAGTCCGCGCTCTTTCGCGAGGAGATGAGCCTGGGGGAACCGGGCGCGACGCGAGTAGTGCGCGAGTCGCATACGCTGCTGGGGCTCATTCACTTCTTTACCCTCAATGAGAGTGAAGTGCGCGCTTGGGCGATTCCGCAGGGCACACGGGCGCAAGACGCCGCGGGAAAAATCCACACCGACATGGCACGGGGGTTCGTGCGGACGGAAGTGATCGCTTGGGAGCAATTGGTCTCAAGCCACGGCTACGGCGACGCGCGCAAGCACGGACTCGTGCGCCAAGAGGGCCGCGACTACGTTGTGCAAGACGGCGACGTGCTCTACATCCTGTTCACGCGCTGAGTATTGCCCAAGCCGAAAATCCGCCCGATCTGGGATGTCACTCCGCAGTTGCCACCCTTGCCCAAGTAATACTTCGTACAACCCGGGCCGGCAGGCGAAAAGACTCCCTCTCCCGCTGGGAGAGGGTGAACTTCCACCGTTCCAGCCCACTTCCGCGTGCTCGTTAGAGTTACGCAAAGCTCTCCCAGGGAGAAGGAGCCCGGACCGCTTTCTGCTCCCTCTCCCGCTGGGAGAGGGCCGGGGTGAGGGGAAATACCGCCTCACGTTCTCGGTAACATAGGTTTGAAATCTGCGCCGAACCGGCAATATGACCGCTCGGCAACTCTTTCCCAAATCATCCCGCGAGGCTATATAATCTCCAGTAACCGATCTTTTTGTTGAGACCACCTGGAGGCAATCCGCTCGTGGCACCCCCAAGCTCCGCGCAGGCCGTCGCCGACCGCATCCTGGAAATGACACCCTCTCCCACCATGGCCATGGACGCTAAAGCCAAGGCGATGGTGCGGTCGGGGATTGATGTCATCAATCTCTCCGTCGGCGAACCGGACTTCGATACACCAGCGCACATCAAAGAAGCTGCCATTGCCGCGATTCAGGATGGCTTCAACAAATACACCCCGGCCGGCGGCATCCCCGAGCTCAAAGAGGCAATTGTCGAAAAGCTCTCCCGGGAAAACGGTGTTGACTATGGCCCAAGCGAGGTGGTTGCCTGCGTTGGCGGCAAGCAGGCAGTCTGCAACGTGTTTCTCGCGATCTGTGACCCCGGTGATGAGGTCATCGTGCATGCTCCGACGTGGCCGACGTTTCTCGAACAGATCAAGCTTGCCCAAGGCGAGCCGGTCACCGTCCCGCTGGCATCGCCATTTATGATAACGGCCGACCCGCTGCTGGAGCGCATAACCCCCCGCACGCGCGCCATTCTCCTCAATTCTCCCTGCAATCCCACGGGCGTGGTGGCCGATCCGGCAGAAATTCGCAAACTGGCAAAGGCCTGTGTGGAACGCGGCATTTACTTTATCGCAGATGAAACGTACGAGCACTTTATCTACGGCGATGCCGAACACCTGTCGCCGGCATCAATGGGAGCGGACGAAAAGGCGCATGTCATCACCGTCAACACGGTGTCGAAGACGTATGCCATGACGGGCTGGCGCCTGGGCTACGTGGCTGGACCGGAACCGGTGATCAAGGCCATCAACGACCTCATGACGCAAATTACCAGCAACCCGACGTCCGCCGCGCAAAAGGCCGCCATTGCCGCGCTCACCGGGCCGCAAGACTGTGTGCGCGAAATGGTCGCCGAATTTCGAGCGCGGCGCACGCTCCTCGTCGCGGGACTCAGAAGTGCAGGCTATACCTGCTCGCTGCCGGGCGGCGCATTCTACGCTTTCCCTCAAGTCAGAGGGGATGAAGAAGACATGGCGGTTGCCGACCGCCTCTTGGAAGAAGCCCACGTCGCCACCGTGCCAGGGTCGTCGTTCCTCGCCGACGGCTACCTGCGTATGTCCTACGCCACCAGCCGCGAGAACCTGCAGGAAGCTCTCGCCCGGCTGCGCAAAGCATCGTAGCATCCGACGGCACAGCGCTCACACGTACGCAATGCTCTCGTGGAGGCAACTGGTAGGGGCAATTTGCAAATTGGTCGTAGGGGCAACCCTTGTGGTTGCCCGAAATCGCTGTTGGGCACAATTCATATACCTGTGCTACGGTCTCACTAGGAAACGGTCCGCAGACTGTAGCGCGGGGGCTTGTCCCCCGCCTCTTAGCATGTGACCCGATGTTCGAAACCGCCTGTTTCTTTATGCATAAACACGTTGGAAGTGGAGGTAAGCCATGAAAATTAGCGACGTCCAAACCCATATCGTAAGTGGCGGCACGCGCAACTACACGTTTGTAACGATCACCGAGGAGAACGGCCTCTACGGCATTGGCGAATCCGGCTGCTCCGGCAAGGACAAAGCGGTGGCGGCGGCCGTGGAGCACTACCGGCCGTTGCTTATCGGCCAAGATCCCTCCCGCATCGAGCACATCTGGCAGGACCACTTTCGCGGCAATTTCTGGCGCGCGGGCCCAGTGCTCACGGCGGCAATTTCTGCCCTCGATATTGCGCTGTGGGACCTGGCCGGCAAAGCCCTTGAAGTCCCTACCTATCAACTCCTGGGCGGCAAGACCCGTGAGAAAGTACGCTGCTACGCCCACTTTGGCGGCGGGACCGACGGCCCGGAGTCCTTTGCGCAAGCCGCCCAAGCGCGCGTGGATGAAGGCTTCGAAGTGGTGCGGTTCGGCCTGCCGACCGATCCGGGTGACATTCTCGAGCCGGCGCGGGCAGTGTGCAATGCGGTGGAAGCGTTTCAAGCCGTGCGGGAGACCGTGGGGCACGAGATTGAAATCGCCCTGGACGTGCACACGCGCCTCAGTCCCACCTGGGCCATTCAGTTATGTAAACGGCTTGAGCCGCTGCGCCCCTTCTTCATCGAAGACCCCATCCGCTCGGAGAACCCGCAATCGTTCGCCAACCTGCGCCACCACACCAGCGTTCCCATCGCCACCGGCGAGCAACTCATCACAAAGTGGCAGTTTCGCGAGCTTATTGAAAACGAGTTGATCGACTATATGCGCGCGGACCTCGGCCTGGTGGGCGGCATCACCGAGGGCAAGAAAATCGCCGCCATGAGCGAAGTGCACTACATCGACTCGGCCCTGCACAATCCCCTGGGCCCGGTGAACACCGCTGCCAGCGTGCAGCTCGACATGTGCATTCCCAATTTCGGCATCCAGGAACTCTCGCTGGTCCCACCCGCCATGACCGACATCTTTCCCACGCAGTGCCGCGTGGAGGCCGGACACCTCTATCCCGCCGACGTGCCCGGCATCGGCATCGAGTTCAACGCCGATGCGGCAAAACAGTATCCATATCAGTACTGGGAACACGCCCGCCTGCACCGGGATGACGGTTCACTCACAGACTGGTAGCGTCGACTCCCGACACAATGGATTCCGTAGGCGGGTCAAGCTGGCCTAGGGCTGTGGGCACGAGAGCAAGCGTTCAGCAATCCTCTGCACGGTGTCCCATTGCTGTTGCGCGACCTTGAACCTGCCGCTGACCTGCACGCTCCAACCCTGAAACTCCCCAGTGTGGCTTTCAATCTCCACGTCGCCGGTACTCTTGACGAATGACTTGACCGCCGGGTCGTTGGCAAGCACGCTTATCAACCGCGTGGCGTGGTCTTCACCCTTCCACGTCACATCCACCACCTTGCCAAACAGCGGAAATGACTTAGCACGTACGGTTTCGATCTTGACCAAGCGTTGATCGGAAAACGGCCTTTCGTCCGGGATGCCAAATACCGTCCACCATTGCGGCGGACTGTACTGCGACCCGTCTTGTTTCAGGCAATTCAGCCAGCGGATTGGCCCTGCCGCAAGATCAATGATGCCCTGCGACCGATTCATCCATGTATCCTGGATGTCTTCCTCGGGTCGTCCCCGTTCTGCCATTGTGGCGTCAATGCCCAATTCATTGAGCGCGAGCGTGAGTTCATCGCGTGTCTTGTCCCGAAAGCGTTCCTTCATCCGAGGGCTCCTGCACGCGGCGGCTAGCGATCGGGTGACGTGGTATTGACCACGGGCTGGATCGCGTTCTCGCTGGTGAGAACAACGAGCAGGTTACTGACCAGGGCCGCACGGCTCTCGGCATCGAACTCGATAACCTCGCGCTCGGCGAGCATGCCCAGCGCGTTCTCTACCATGCCCACGGCGCCTTCCACGATCTTCTGGCGGGCGGCAATAACGGCATCCGCCTGCTGCCGGCGCAGCATGGCGGCGGCGATCTCCGGCGCATACGCTAGGTGGCTGACCCGCGCTTCTCTTACGTCCACGCCCGCTTGCGCCAGACGCTCTTGAATCTCGGTCTTAAGCTGATCTGAAACCTCTGCGGTGTGAGTGACGAGGCTAACCTCTTCATCTTCGTGGGCATCGTAGGCATAGCCAGTGGCAAGACTGCGCACCGCAGCTTCGCTCTGCACGTGGACGTAATTCTCATAGTCGTCCACTTGAAAGGTGGCTTCCGCCGTATCCACAACCTGCCACACGACGACGGCCGCAATCTCAATGGGATTGCCGCGACTGTCATTCACCTTGACCCGCCCGGTCTCGAAGTTGCGCACGCGCAACGAAATGCGCGCTTTGCTGTAGAACGGATTGGTATAGCGCAGACCGGGTGTGCGCGCCGTACCGCGATACGCCCCAAAGAGCTGGAGCACTTTTCCCTCATTGGGCGCAACCTTGAAGAACCCAAATACGCCAACCATTAGTGCTATGAAAATGATGATTGGCAGGAAAACCAGCCACGGCACCACCGCTAGCAACACGATGAAGCCTAAAATATCCACCAACAGCAGCACAATCCAGAGAACGAGTAATCCCACTCCGGGCAAGCCGTCACGACGAGTCTCTTCCATCGCTCAATCACCTCTAAACCGATGAGATGGTGTACCACGCTTCCAGATTATCACAGTAACCGTGGCTGCCAGATTCCTTGCAGGCACGGGCACCACGATTTGCATTGAGCTACCTAGATCGAGAATCGGAAGACAAGAATTATCCACGAGCCAGAGCAATCTTCGCCCCGTCAAACGCCCGGCACGTCAAACGCACGCGCCGTTCGCCAACCGCAACGGGGCTCACATTGCCATCCGGCCCTTGTGCCTGCAACGGGCCCGGATCTTCCACGAATGAAACCACAAGCGTCAACTCGCCTTCTTCTATTTGCGGAGGAAGGTCAGGGATTTCCACGGCAATAGTGGCATGGTCCTCCGATTCCTGGCTCACGCGAGTAGCACAGTTGCGCCGCAGGTAGGCATAGCGCACGACGTCGTCCGGATTCGCGGCCCACATGTTTTCTCCAAAAAGCGTCCGCATCTGGTCGAAACGCCCCTCCAGCGCGTAGGGCGAGATGCACTTGTGTCCCTGCGGCGTCTTGTACATGACCAGGTGCGTGACATCTACGAGCCACTTGCCCTGCACGCGCTCCGGTTCGAACCCGCCGCGCGAGAGCCACGGAGGCAGATATGCTATCGCGTCGTCCTCGCACAGGCGGTTGCGCCAGATGCTGAACGGATCAAAGTCCGGCTGGTTTATGTGTTCCGCATCGTTGGAGGCGCGTGTCAGACCGAGATAGCCCGGCACGCGTTGCACCCACGCCCGCACCGTGTCGTAGACCTCAAAGCTATTCCACGATGAGAAGATCGGCGCCGGCTGTCCCAGCGCCTGTTCCAGGATGTGGTAGGACTCCACGATCTCCTGTTCAAAATCGATGCTGTCCGGTTCGCGCAACGGCGGATGGCAATAGCTGTGGTTGCTGATGCTCCAACCCTGCGACAGGAGAAACTTCAAATGTGCCGGGTCCATGTGGAAGTAGTCGTTAAGGGAGCTACGCTCGACGTGGCGCTTTTCCCCCAATTGTCCGGCCACCACCGCCACGTCCCCCGGAATGTGGTACTGCTGCGCGAGGGGAAACGCGTTGGCCAAACAGTCGATGGTACCTTCGTCAAAGACTACCGAGTAGACGAAGCTGGCATCGTCTTTCCAGGGGGCCACCTCTACGGACGAAATCCTCATCGCAACTCCTTCACGCCATGAACTTCGTGGCTCTGACGGCATACAGCGAGCGTGGGCGCAGCACAGCTTGCTGTCACTACTATGAGAGTAGCCGCCGCGGACGGTCTTGTTCCGGTAGCGTAGGTTTGCAACCTGCGCTCGCTGCCCAAATGCCGCACGTATTCTAACTCTTACCCGAACCCGCTTTGGGACGGAATTCACTGCTACCCACGCTGCCTGGACTCCGGCTTTCGCCGGAGTGACGAACTACCACTTCTCTCCATTTCAATCGTTTCGCGCGTCTAAGCGTTAGTGTATCCGCGCCGAGTCGTAGACACCCGCCATGCCCAGATCCAGCGGGTTTACCTGTACCCAGACCTCTTCCGGCTGCGTGTCGTCTGCCAACTCAAGCGAGACCGAGACCCGCTCCAGACCAGGCACCGGCGCAATGCAATGCCCGATTTGCCGCCGGATAAGGATGTTCGACTCCTCGCGGGTGGCATCGGCGTCGGCAGCAGTTTTCGGGTCACCATTGAATGCAACTGCAAGCATCCGAGCGACATCGAATGCGCCGGTATTTTCCACCACGATATCAGCCAGCAGCCGCCCATCTTCCCGGCGTACGCGTGAAGCCTCCGTGTCAATCCGCAGTCCCGGCGACAACTCCTGCGGCGTGAGCGAGACTGCCCGGTACGCATCGAAGATGCCATGTCCAAGCAAAGGATCCCAGCCGGATCCCTGGGACGTATTGCGCAGAATCTGTCGAATCTCCACGTTGGAAAGGTGCGGATAGCGTGAAAACGCCAAGGCTGCGACGCCGCCGCCAAAGGCGGATGCCATGCACCCGCCCTCGAATGGAATGTAGTCGAGGTCACCGCCGGTTCCCCACACAGATTCGGTCGGGTCGTCCGTATCGCGCTCGCCGCCGGGCGTGGCCGCTTCCACGTAATCGGCCGAGGCCGCGATGTTCGCCGCGCGACCATGCCGGTTCGTGGAACCGACGGCAAATACGCTATCCACGCCAGCATTCACGGTCGCTACCCGCCTTCCACGATTGTCGGCAGTGCCTCTGAATACCAGGCAACCGGACTGATAGGCATAATCGAGTGCCTCGATTATGCCTATATTGTCGTAGGGATAGCTGAAATCGTTCCCCTTATAAAACAGGGGAACGCCGTCCGCGTGGTCCAAAGTGATGTAGCCGTGAGGCATCACGAGCACCTTGGCCCCGTGATCGACCGCATAGCGCACGGCGCGCGGCCAACTCTTCTGGTGGTGCGGCTCGTAGCCCACGCGCAGGATCATGATGGGACACTTGGGAGCAGTTGCGGCGACCTCACCCACCACAAAGGCGTGGTGACCGCGATGATACATGGTATCCGAGCGCGACCCTTCATATTCGAGGGTGGCGTCCTCCTCGGCAAAGTCCCAGCCGTGCACGTCGCCCCGCGTCGGTCGCGGATTCACCCACAGGTGACCCTCGTGATCAGGGTGATAACGATAGCCCAAGTCGATTAGGGCCACGATAACGTCGGGGCTGCCCTGTGTTATGGCGTGCGCCTCCTTGACCCGCATCTGATCCAGCGCCCAATCATACGGCTCGCGCACACCCTCCGGCAGTACGCCACTTTGCTTCTCAGCGATGGCCATCTCTACCTCCTCTTGCATACGTGAATACTCTCGGCTATTGGGGTCAATCTTGGTCATCTACGCTTTCACGGGCATCCATCTACTCCGCGCACTGCCATGATGACCGCCCTTGATCAAAGTCGCGAAGCCATGCAATTTTCGGGAATGACGTATTGAGGTGCTGTTTCTTTGTAGCGCGGGGGCTTGTCCCCCGCTCCTAGGAGTATGTGCGCGCCAACGCGTTGTACGCTAGTAAACTGTTGAAAGGACAAGATGGATTCCCGCGAATGCGGGAATGACGCACGACGCCTCCCTTTCGTTACCCTCCTGCAATCCCTCACCTGCAGCCCTCTTGCTACATACAAACTACGGTCAGGAAGCCGACCGCACTATTCAGTCTTAAATCTGCCCAAAGCAAAGGCCTAGTGCTTCCGGCTTGGGCCGGAACCAGGACCTAGCATTCATACAATAGCCACTTCCTGCGGAATCGTTCCCAGACGCTCGAAACCGTCTTCCCTAAGCACGTACATGTCTTCCTCGAGCCACGAAGACTCCAGCGAGACCACGTTGTTCTCAGCAAACGTAATCTCCGGCCGCACGTCAACGGCGGCGGGGAGCAAACTGCCAATCAGCGGTTCCTCATGCTTATCCATGCCCACGCCATGGATCCACCAGGCATACTCGCCCGTATCCTTAAACTCGCGCTGACAGGCGTCAAAGACCTCCCGCTTGGTCTTGCCGGGTCTGACGAATTCTTCCATGAAAAGTTGGCGCTCGCGGTGTTTCCGCCAGACGGCCAGGCTCTCCTTGCGGGGCGTGCCCACGCAGAAATTGAACTTCTGATCGGAAAAATAGCCGGCGGCAACGGCGGCAAGATCGACGCGGTACACCAACCCCGCTTCCACCACGCCGGGACCGCGAATCACCGCCGCGTCAGGTTGGTCGCGCAAGCTCGTGCCGCCATGGGGCAGCATCCACGATACCGGCGAGGTATTGATGGGTAACGCACCATTATCGAGCACTGCCTTCGCCCAGACCGTTACGAGATCCTGAAAGGTGATGCCCACACGCACTTCTCGCAGCATCTCACGGTACCCGGCTTCCGAGGCCGATATCGCCTTGCGCAGCCACTTGATCTCATGCGGCGTCTTGCAAGCTCGGGCTTCTGCGAGGAGCAGGTCGGCGGAAACAAACTTTGCCTCCGGCAGCAGTTCCTTAAGCCTCTCCAGATCGCTCACCGCGGCAAAGTCCATATCCAAACCGATGCGCGCACTCGCCAGACTTCGCCGGCGCATTTGCGCTGCCAGTTCATTCAGGCGCGCCGCGCGCGTGTGATCGGGCGACAACCCTTCCACTTGCATATCAGTGTCGCTGGGATGACCGCCGAACGTAAACGACCGGTCTGGCGGCACGAGGCACGTCATCCACGGCGCCAGCCCCTGCGGCTCATTGAGCCACGGCCCCTCGCTAATTGAACCCGCCAGGTAGGCACAATTCCGCATGCCCAACGTAACCAGCGCATCTAACTGCTGCTCCGACATGGACTGTGTTATGCGGGCAAAGTCGGCCATAGACTACCTTTCGAAAACTCGCTCTCCATACGCTTCAACCGCACGAACTCACCATTCGACAAGCTAAAAGCCTGCCCCGTACTCGATACGCTGTATCGAGTACGGGGACGAACTGTTCGCGTTTTTGCCGCTTGCGTGTTCCCGCCATGCCCGCCGCGCCCGTTCAATGCCGCCCCCGCGTAGCCAGCCAACGGCTCGTGCCGAGCCTGCCAACGCGTGAAGGGAGCTTTAGAGCTTCTACTGTAAAACTGGTTCCAACCAGATTGGGCTTGTCCACGCGCGGTTACCGTCGCTCTGGCGCACGCGCAGGTAGCAGTAGTGTACATCCATCGGCGAGTACCGCAGCAGTACCTCATCTGCCAATTGCACGTGCTGTTGCCGGGGCGCATAGCTTCTTGCCGTGTCGCCATTCACCACCAGGTCGATCTGTTCGATGTCCGCCGTGCCCACCACGTCCGCCGTAAACGTGAATTGATCGCTTTGCACTGTGGAACCCATCCACTCGCCGTTCACGCGAAAATCAACGATCATGCGCACGCCGCTGGTGGCGTAGCAGCGCCGGTTGAAGAGCGCGTCGAAGATGGACGGCCTGTCCAGCCGGTCCGCCCAAACGCCGGTGAGCCCGGCTGCTCCGGTCAGAGGCCCCGGTTCCTGGTAGGGATTGGCAGGCCGGCTGTCGTGGGTGTCGCTCCCGCTCACGAAGCCCAGCTTCACGCCTTGCATCAGGTACTGGTTGATCTTCTCCTCTTCCACCTCTCCGTCCGTTCTCTGCTTCTGAAATATCTCCGCCAGGTGTTCTTGGACGTAGAAGTGCGTATGGAAGTGACCGTGCATCAGCGCGCCCCGGCGCTTCATCTCGCGATAGAACTCTTGATAGTCGTTGCAGAAGACCGTATCCGGGTGAAAGCGCGCCTGGAGTTTCGGATCGTGGGCCGCGGGCCGATCTTCGCAGAACACCGGCGGCTGTCCCACAATCTCCGGAAAGAACGCATGGCGGTGACTGCCGTCGGGAGTGGTGCCGAACTCCGCCGAAGGCAGCGCGACGAACTCCCCGGGCAGGTCGTACTGCTGCCACGCATCTTGGAGCTTTTCCCACGTTTCTTTGATGGAAATACTGTAGGAAAATAATTGGCCACCGGCAAAGTCGAGGTCGTTCACATCTTTGCCCCAGGCAAAGTGTTCGACAATGGGGCGTTGGCTGAAGAGCATCCCATGGGGATCGCCCCAATAGAGCGAGAGGGGCGGCGGCTCTTCTGCGACCCGCACCGGGTTGCTCACCGCCTCGATGCCCCGATACGACGCCGTAACACAGTCTACCGGCCCCCGCACGGGAATCGTCCCTGCGGCGCTAAAGGAGCTGAGCGCGACCGTTGTTTCGTCATTGCCGGACCGCAAGGTCACCTCTCCCCGGGCATCGCGTACCGGATTGCCAAACCTATCGGTGACGACGACGCGTGTGGCCGCTTGCCCTGTGGTGTGAGAAGACGTAGTTACTTGCAGCGCCGCCGGTTCAGCCTCCTTGATCGCGAGGGGATGACTCTCCAGTAAGGACAGTTCCGCGTCACGCGGCAGGAAGTAGTGGTGTTTGTCGCGTTGCGGGTGGTAAAACGTGAGTTCACCAGACGGGTCCTCGACCAGCCAGAAGCGGAAGGCATCGATGGCATTGCGGGGAAGCAAGAAGCCACCGGCAGCAGTGCGCAGTTGCACCGTAACACTCTCTGCGGCCGCCACCGCGCCGGCAACACACTTCACGTGCACCGCGTGGAGGAATTCAGGCGCCGGCGCATGAATATCAAACGTTCGCACCACGCCGCCGTCAACGAGCGCCTCGGCTTCCCAGGCCGACCCCGCCGGCCCGCTGACCGCTATGGAGTCCGGCCAATCGAAGTTGAGCACCCACTCGTCAAGCTGGCGAATGTCGAAGAAGAACCAGAGATTTCCACCCGTCTGCAAGCCACCTGCCGGCGGCGCGTAGTGAAGCTGCAACGTGACCGTTTCAGCAACTTGCAGCGGGCCATCAACGCTGACCCGAAATCGCCCGCTCTTTCCCAAAGACATCGCCTTTGCTCCTTGGGTTCTACCGCTTAAGGTGACAATTTAACAATACCCTCGCGCTACCGTACCCTATTACAAGCACACATCCCGGCAGTCCGCACACGAGCAAACGCGGAGACTTCGCGCCATCGCGGAGACTTCGCGCCATCGCGGAGACTTCGCGCCATCGCGGAGACTTCGCGCCATCGCGGAGACTTCGCGCCATCGCGGAGACTTCGCGCCATCGCGGAGACTTCGCGCCAAAGTTATGTTGACTACCCAATCTGCCCGCCTGCTTGGGTTGGGCTCGCGCAATGCCAGTGCCGGTCAAAATCCCGCCTTCTACCACTCCGTATTTTTGCAGCGGGATAGCGTGCCAGCCCTCAAGTCCACTTTTCCGTGCCGTCTAGGCCAAGGACTCCAACCAAATAGGGCTCGTCCACGCGCGGTTGCCGTCGCGCTGCCGCACGCGCAAGTAGCAGTAGTTGGCGGCGACGGGTGAGAACCGCAGCGGCACCTCGTCTGCCAACTGCACGTGCTGCTGATTGGGCGTGTAGCTTCTGGCCGTATCGCCATTCACAACTAGGTCGATCTGTTCGATATCCGCCGTGCCCACTACGTCCGCCGTGAATCCAAAGCGGTCCGCCTGCACCGTGGAGCCCACCCACGCGCCGTTCACGCGAAAGTCAACGATGATGCGCACGCCGGTGGTGGCGTAGCAGCGCCGGTTGAAGAGCGCGTCAAAAAGCGTGGGGCGGTCGAGCCGCTCCGCCCAGACTCCCGTCAGTCCGGCGGGACCGGATGGGCCCGGCTCCTTGTAGGGATTCGCGGGCCGATTGTCGTGAGTATCGCTGCCACTGACAATGCCAAGTTTCACGCCACGCATCAGGAATTGGTTGATCTTCTCTTCTTCAGTAACCCCGTCGGTCTGCTGTTTCTGGTAAATCTCGGCCAGGTGTTCCTGCACATAGAAGTGGGTATGAAAGTGACCGTGGATGAGCGCGCCCCGGCGTTTCATCTCACGGTAGAACTCCTGATAGTCGCGGCAATACACTGTGTCGGGATGGTAGCGCGCGTGGAGCTTGGGATCGTTGGCGCCGGGGCGGTCTTCACAGAACACCGGCGGCTGGCTGGCAATCTGCGGAAAGAAGCCGTGACGATGACTGCCGTCGGGGCCAGTGGCAAATTCCGCTGACGGTAGGGCGACAAACTCGCCCGGCAGGTCATACTGCGCCCACGCGTCCTGCAACTCGTCCCAGATCTCGCTGATGCAAATGCTGTATGAAAAGAGCTGCCCGCCGGCAAAGTCAAGGTCGTTTACGTCTTTGCCCCAGGCGAAGTGCTCGACAATCGGGCGTTGGTTGAAGAGCATGCCATGAGGATCGCCCCAGTAGAGCGCATACGGAGAGGTATCCGCATCCACTCGCACCGGATTACTTGCACCCTCAATGCCCTCATACACAGCCGTCACACGATCAGCAGGACCCTGAACCGGTAGCACCCCCGCTGCGCTAAACGAGTTTAGAGAAGCGGTAGTCTCACTGCTGCTTGTGCGCAGGGTCACTTCACCCTCGGCATCGTGCACGGGATTGCCGAAGCTATCGGTAACGACCACCCGTGTAGTTGCCTGAGCCGATGCATAGGAAGGCGTAGTTACTTGGAGCGTAGACGCTGCGCCAGCGTTGATCGTGAGCGGGTTACTCTCCAGCACCGAGAGTTCCACCGCCCGTGGCAGGAAGTAGTAGTACTTATCGCGCTCGGGATGATACAGCGTGAGCTCACCTGGCGGATCTTCCACCAGCCAGAAGTGGAATGCTTCGATCGCGTTCTGCGGCAGCACAAAACCCTCGGGAGAGGTGTTGAGGTCTATGGAAATCCGGTCCTGTTCCGCCAATGCGCCCGCAACGCACTTGACGTGCAGCGCGTGAAGGAACTCCGGCGCCGGCGGATGAATATCGAACGTACGCATTGTGCCGCCGTTTACCAGCGCCTCTGCTTCCCACGCAGTGCCCGCGGGCCCCTTGACGGATATGCCCCCGCTCGAATCATACCCATGCGTGCGCTCGCCGAATTGCCGGATGTCATAGAATATCCAGAGATTGCCGCCGGTCTGCATGCCCCCCGCGGGCGGTGTGTAATGCAACGCCAACGCAACCGTCTCCGCTACCTGCAGCGGCCCCTCAGCGCTGACGTGGAACCGTCCGTTGGCACTCGCAGACATGGTTAACTGTTACCTTTCGTCTGACTGCTTGAATTGGAGCATCTTAAGCACTATAGCTCTGCGGTATCGTATCACAGGATGCGGCAGGGCGTTGTGACCCAATGTGAGGTGTAGGGGCGGTTCGCAAACCGCCCCTACACAGGAATACGATCCCAGGCCGCTAGCACGTAGGTACTGCACAATACGGAGAAGACGGATTTCCGCTTGCGCGGGAGTGACGGGCTGAGCCTCCGCGAATGCGCAGTGGTGGAACAGAGAAATCACAAGACCCGGACGGACTAGAATACCCGGCGCGCGTCCTCGATCCAAATCGGACTCGACCACGCCATCTCGCCGTCTTCCTGCGTCACGCGCACGTAATACCAATCGGCACGGTCTTGGGGCATGTCGAGCTGGTCCAAGGTGAATACGCACTCCCAGCCGGGCCCCTCTACCACGTGCCAGTCTTGGTTGTTCTTGACCACGACAACTTTGGCAATTGGCGCCGTGCCGTGGACGCGCACATTCATCTGCTTCGGCGGTGTTTGAACGTGTATCGTCTCGCCCATCGGCTGATTGTCCACACTAAAGTCAAGTAAGATGCGCACGCCGGTCGTGCCGATGGCGCGACGCTGCCAAAGCGAACTGAACATGGCATCGCGCTCGCGGCGGCGGGCCCACAGACCCGTCATGCCGGCGTGGTGGTTGAATGTCGTCAACTTGATGGGCAGGTGCGCGATTTGCACACTGCTGGTGGCGCGGCCGTCGTGGCTTTCGCTGCCGCCGACGAAGCCAAAGCGGAATCCCTGCCGCAGCCCATCCTGCAAGAAATGGCCAGTGGCCTCGTAAGGAGGATACTCCGCTTGGGGTTCATCCCATTGGGTGCGTTCATTCCGTCCCTTTACCGCGTAGGGCTCACCCTCATGCTCGCTACTGCCCCAATGGCTGAAGACCTCCATCAGGCGCTCGAATTCCGGGTCCATTGATTCCCAATTGTGCCAAATGCGGTTTCCCAAGCGCGCCGGATGGTGGGGAATTGAGAGGATGTCCCTGCCCGTGCGGGAAAGGCTCCTGAAGACGTTGAAGAGGTCCTGCGGCGTGTTGGAACCCTTCCAATTGCTGGATATGAGCGGCATGTCGCCGTGACGAAAAATCACATTGCGGTGGCCGCAGTCGGCGTCCGGCCCCCGGTTCCACGACCACTCATAGCCAAGCAGCGTCACAAACCGCTCCGGCTGGTTGAAGTACTCCGTGCCCTCTTGAATCTCGCGCCACTCGTCCGTGTTGAGGGCGTAATCATGATCGGTCAGCGCCGTAAAGTCCAAGTGCACCACATCGCGGGCAAAGCGATATACCTCATCGACGGTAGCGGGTCCATAGCTCCACAGGAGAGGGTCCGTGCGCTTACGGCTGGGGTTTTCCAAGCGGTGGCAGTGCAGGTCGCCCCAGTAGAGTTTGTGATCGCCCCTGTAGAGATAGGCCGGCGCCCAACTGGGATTGCTGATCGCTTCAATACCGGACTCACGGTCCCGCGCCCGCACGCGAAAGACCCGATCCTTCTCGGATACACGGCCCCGTACGGCGTGGTGACTGTCGTACTCCGGCAGCATGGGCACGCCCGCCGGGACCTCGCCGCTTGCTCCTTCGATAGAGAGTTCCAGGTGGGCGCTCTGCTTCGGTAAGTGAAACCCCCATTGGTCCCGCAGTTCAAGGCCGATTCTAAACTCACCATTGCGCACGTCCGGCGGCACAATGCTAGGCACGTTGACGCGGATTTCTGCCAGTGCTGGTGTGCCTTTATAGTCCAGCGGCAAGCGGATGAGATTCGGGTCGAATTCTACGGCGCTCATCAGTTCACTCCTCACCACGCTCACAGACAGTTCTTAGAATTGTACCCGTACAGAGTTCCTTGAAACAGGCTGCCAACAGAAACAACAGAGCACCCAGCACCCTCACCGCAAGGCGAAGTGCTGGATGCTCCATCTCTACCGTCAATACGGTCGCACATGCACCGCAATGCCTGTACTAGACCGCTTTGTGTTCTTCCCTACTCGCGCGCCAGCCACTCGTCGAGTACCGTCTGCGCCTGTGCTTCAGTGAGACGCAAGCCTTCCTCGATGGTGGTCTTGCCGGTGAGCATAGCGGGCACGCCGCCGCTCATGATGCCGAGCATCTCGTTGGCGCCAGGGGCCGAGACCACGAAGCGTCGGCCTTCCATGACATCAACCTGATGGATGACGAATGGATCGCCGCCGTGGTACGCCTCGCTATACGACGTGTCGACGCGAATTGGGAGGCGGTCGAAGTGCTTGGCCCAACGGATGTTGACATCATCGTTGCCAAAGTACTCCATAAACGTCCAGCCCAGGTCCTTGTTGGTAGCGCCAACTGGCAAGACCCACGTGTGGCAGCCGCCGTACGTGCGGTTGAAGCCGTCAGCGGGCTTGGGCCAGTGACCCCAGTGGTACTCCAGGTCCGGCGCTTCCTGGGCGATGCTCTCAAACCGGATAGAGCCGGTGTCATAGAGGTTAGCCAGGCGGCTGGCGTAGAAGTGGGCGCGGGCGTTCTCATCGCCCTTGAACTCATGCAGCGCGTCGTAGCCGCCCTGCATGTCGTGCACCTTCTTCAGCCACGCCATACCCTCGCGGCCTTCCTCGGTATTGAGCGTAATCTTGGTGCGGTCTTCGTTGATGTTCTCACCACCGAGTTGCCACATCGGCACCATCCACACGTGGCGGTTGGCCCATAACGGACCCCACGCTACCTGCTCGATGGTATTGCCGCCCTTGAATGACTTGGAGATTACATCCTCCACGTCCGTCCACGTCACGGGCGGACTTTCCGGGTCCAATCCTGCATCCAGGTAGAGATTGTCGTGGATGTAGAAGAAGCGCACGTCCGGGCCAAAGGGCATGCTCCACACCTGACCCTTGTGGTCCATGTCGATGCGCAGGGAGGGCCAGATGTCATCCTTATTGATGATGGGCGACTGGGCGTAGTAGCTCTCCAGGCTGTCGACGATACCGCCGGCCGCCACCTGCTGGTTCTGCCAGACGCCGACTTGGCCGATGTCCGGCGACGTGCCGGCCGCTTGCGCCGCAATCAAGATGGTGAAGCGATTGCCTTCCGGGATCAGGTCTTTGACCGTGAGGCCCTCGACCAAGGCCTCGATCTCTTGCTTGACCTCCAGGCCCAGGCCTTGTGAGAGGTCCCAGCGCGCGGTAGTCCACACCTCAAGCTCAACTGCTTCCGCAGCCGCGGGTTGTGCTTCCTCTTCTTTCGGCGCTTCCTCTTCCGCTGGAGCATCCGCGGATTCCATCGGGGCCGCCTGTCCGCAAGCTACGAGCAGTGCGCCCGCCGCGGTCGCGCCCACGCCACCGAGAAAAGTCCGTCTGAGAATCCTATCTCGCATTGTGCTCTCCTTATGCTTCACAAATCACGTCCCAGACTCTCACTAAAACTCTAGTCCCCATTAGGCTTAAGTGCAACCTCTCCCTACGGAGTGGCAATGACCCGCATGGTTGGGGCGGTTCGCGAACCGCCCCTACGAATGTCGCCATGTCACCGTTTGTCTATACTAAATGGACGGTCGCAGTCCTCCACGGAACGCTGACAAGAAGGTAAGTCATGGCGGAATGGCGCTACGAGAAACTCACCTGGCCGGAAGTGCGGCGAGCTGCGCAGGAGAAGAAGGCAATTCTGCTCCCGGTGGCGGCAATCGAACAGCACGGTCCGCACCTACCGATAGACACTGATAATGTCGCAGCCCTGGCCGTCTGCGAACGCGCGGCGCAAGCCGCCCCGGACAAAGTCCTCTGCGCGCCGCCAATTCACTACGGCTTCAACGAGCACAACATGGACTTTCCCGGTACCATTTCAGTTAAGGCGCAGCACTTCATCGACTATTGCTACGACGTGGCGGTGAGCTTTGCCCACCACCGCTTTCCAATCGTCCTTTTTGTAAACGGACACGCCTCAAACGACCCGCTGCTGCAGGTGTCCGCCAGGCTTGCAACGCTGCACTCCGATGCTGCGTGCGCTCTCGTTTCGTATTGGGACTTGGCCAAAGATGATGTTGCGCAATGGCGGGAATCGGAGTATCCCGGCGGCATGGACCATGCCGGTGAATTCGAGACTTCCATTTACCTGGCACTCGATCCGGCGCGAGTGCAAATGGACAAGGCGCAGGCCGATTACAGAATCCGCACCAAGTGGCACTACCGCGACCTGATGGGCGGCTCGCCGGTGAAGTACGTGGACCACCTCAGCAGGATGTCGGCGGTCGGCACCGGCGGCGACCCCACGCTAGGCGCGGCCTGGAAAGGCGAGCGCATCCTGGAGACGGTGAGCCAAGCCATCATTGAGGTGGTGAATGACCTTCGAGACTTAGAATACGGCCCGCAGGTAGACCACCATTAGATGCCGATTCCAGGTTAGTTTTATTTAGCCAAGCGGACAGACTAAAACAACACTTCATTTACCAACGACAGGCCGGCATCCAGTCTTTGCGGCCAGTCCGGCGCGAAATGGCGAATGGGGTTGGTGCAGACGCGGAATATGCACACTGCCTCGCGTAGATTGAGGTCCCGCTCATCCCAACCAAAACGCTCCAACGCTGCGGACCGGAAATCTGCGTGAAATGCCCCGCTCGCCTTTGACTCAGCTTCACGGCCAAAGCATGCCGACCAGTGCATATGGGCGAGAAAGTTGCCCACGTCGAGCAAAGGGTCTCCCGGTCCGGCCTCTTCGAAGTCCACCAGTGCCATCCTGCCATCGGGGATGCGAATCATCTGGTCGTCATAGAAGTCGTTGTGCGCTACGGTAGTGGGCCGCCATGACTTGGCAAAGCCGTCAAGCACAGCGGTCACTTCATTTAGTTTGAAGCGGATTTCGGCGTGATCTTGAAGTACCTGCCGGAAGACGCGCCTGGCACGCCGATATGCGCCATTAAGGTTGAAAGGGCGCATTTGGCCAAGATCGATGGGTGTATCCCAAAGCTGTGCCAGATTGTCTAGGATTGGATTGTGGTCTACGCATCCTCCACCGCGAATGAGCCGGCGCACATTCTTCCCCGGAATTTCGGACAGCCATACGACGCCACCTTCTTCCCAGCAGCCCACGAGACGAGGCAGCACAAACCCGGTCTGACTGATGAGCTCCGCGGCCTCCATGAGCCGCTGCACGCGCCCAGGCCGCATCACTCGAACGTAGAACCGGACACGGCCGTGCCGATGGCGGAGCACAGCATGACCACCGGGTCTATAGCGCACGAGGCCTACGCGCACGCGCTGCGCAGAAGTGGCGAGTACATATTTGCTGAGCAGGTCGGAAGCGGCGATAGCAGAAGCGGCATGCGTGAGGCCGGGCAAGCTGGGGTCTTCCGGGTATTGATACAGCCTGACCGGTTGGTCGCGCTGTAGCTCAATTGCAAATTGCTGCTGCGTAACAAACTCATCCCACGGCCACTCGGCGGCGCAGGTTGCAATAGCACTGCGGCCGGGGTTGTAGCTGAGCTGCCGGTGGCGCAGGTTTGCCGGATTTTCCTCCGGTGCGCCAAACCGAGAACAGTAATTTTGCCAAATCCACTCACGATTGAAGAGCTTGGAAAACTCCGGCAAGTTCCGGTCGTCCGGAAAGGCCGCCGGTAGTGCCAAAGAGGGTGCAGTAATCAGGTCCGGCACGTCAAGTCCCAACTCAAGCCGACACTACTTATCCCCGCGCCCCTGCTAGCTGCTAACGTCGTTACTATCGTCATCGTCCGAACCACTTTCAATTGGAGTATCGTCGGTTTCGGTTACTGTCACCGAGGTACCGTCGTCTGTCGCTGTGGCCGTTGCCGTCGCCGTTAGATCGCCTGTCCCCGTCGCGGTCGCCGTAGCCGTAGCCGTTGCCGTGGGTACGTTTTGGTTGTCAGGCGTATCGTCCGTCTCAGTGTGAGTAATGGACGTCCCATCATCCGTGGCTGTGGCGGTCGCGGTTGCCGTAAATTCACCCGTTCCGGTTGCCGTCGCCGTGTCAGTCGCGGTAGCCGTAAGCGCGTTCCGGTTGTCAGGCGTGTCGTCCGTCTCAGTATGAGTAATGGACATCCCATCGTCCGTGGCAGTCGCGGTCGCGGTTGCGGTCTGATCACCTGTGGCCGTGGCCGTTGCGGTAGCGGTGTTGGTTTCGGTATCGTCGTCATCGTCATCATCGTCGTCATCGATCAGTGCAAGCAATCGTTGCAGCACGGCCTCCCGGCTTGCCGGCGGCGCTGGAGGCGAACCAGGAGCTGGGCTTGAGGGAGTTGTGGCCGAATCGAGGGTGGAACGCTCAAGGTCAGCAACTGAGAAGCTATATTCGGCCTCCCATGTGGGAATGTCGTATACCAGGTTTCCGTAGTTGCTGCTGCTGAGACCAAACAACTCGGCATCGCTCCAGGACTGAATGTGCAGCAGCTTTGGCTCAGTCCAGTCCGTTTCCCACTTGACGAGATAGATGGGATCCCCTTCCTTGATCAGTCCGGCGGAAAGCCAGGGATCACCGATTTCCAAGACCTGCAATTCTTCGAGACTAACCTCAACGCGGATGTTCCAGTTGATGTAGCGTCCGGCAAGGGCGCGTGTATCCCCGCCCCAATGCAAGACTCCCTCTTCGTCTGCAAACCAAAGGTGCGGCGTGCCTTGAAGGGAGACAACGGTACCGCGAGTAAGGACATTCTCCGCCTGCACGCCAAGCGCCGGCGAAAATGAGGCGGCTATAAGTACTGCAAATAACAATAAGCTAAAGGGCTTTTGCAGGCGCTTCAACGCAGCCGCCTTTCCATGGGAAGGCCAGTATCTTATCAGGCTTTAATTTTGTCTCTTGGCCCGAAAGCCAATTTCCTCCCATGCTATATAGGGAAGGATTGACTGTCAAATTTATAAACGTATATGAATTGCCCTTTAGCCCAATGAATTACGCGTGACATCCCTTGAACAGACTTTGGGAGACTTACACCGGCGCCGGAAATGCGCTGCATAGGTCGAGCACATCCTGCTGCACCCGCTGCAGCGTCGCCAAGTCTTTCCGGTTGTGTACAACCGCTGCGATGCCGGTCCCGATGCGCTGCATCTCTGCCGTTCCCATGCCGCGCGAAGTAACCGCGGGCGAGCCCACTCGAATACCGCTGGTCACGAACGCTGAGCGGGTCTCGCGCGGTACCGTATTCTTGTTGACGGTAATATTGGCCTTGGCCAAAGCCGCTTCCACCACTTTGCCGGAAGGTCCTTCCTTGCCGAAGTCCACCACCATGAGGTGATTGTCCGTACCACCCGAAACTACACGCAGGCCGTTCTCCATGAGGGATGTTGCCAGCGTGTGGGCATTACGCACAACCGCTTCGCTGTACGCCTTGAACTCCGGTGTCAGCGCCTCCGCCAGTGCCACCGCTTTGCCTGCCACGATGTGCATGAACGGCCCGCCCTGCAGGCCGGGGAAGATCGCGCTGTCCACCTGCTTGGCAAATTCCTCCTTGCACAGAATGAGCCCGCCGCGCGGCCCGCGCAGGGTCTTGTGCGTGGACGAGGTTACGAAATGCGCATGGGGCACCGGGCTTGGATGGAGGTCGGTGGCAACAAGCCCCGCAATGTGCGCCATGTCAATCATTAAGTGTGCGCCGACAGCATCAGCAATCTGCCGCAAGCGGGCAAAGTCTATGATGCGTGAATAGGCGGTCGCGCCGCCGACGATAAGGCGCGGCTTGCACTCGTGTGCAATGCGCTCCACCTCATCGTAATCGATTAGCTCCGTATCCAGATTCACGCCGTACGGGACGAAATTGTAGACGAGTCCGGAAAAGTTCTTTGGGTGCCCGTGCGTGAGGTGCCCGCCCTGGGCGAGCGACATGCCCATGACCGTGTCTCCAGGCTCGAGCATGGCAACGTACACCGCGGAATTGGGGTTGGAGCCGGAGTATGGCTGCACATTGGCGTGTTCAGCACCGAAGAGCATCTTGGCGCGGTCAATCGCCAGTTGCTCGATCTCATCCACGAATTCGCAGCCACCATAATAGCGCCGTCCCGGGTAGCCTTCAGCGTACTTATTCGTAAGAATAGAGCCGCTCGCCTCGCGAACCGCGACACTCGTGTAGTTCTCGGAAGCGATGAGTTCCAGATGGTCTTCCTGGCGTTGGCGTTCCCTGCTGATCCACTGGTAGACCGCCGGATCTTGCTTCGCGAGACTATCGAGTCCGGCTAGGACCTCGTGTTTTGCGTCTGCGACAAGGTCGGCGTCTGCGACGAAATCGGCCACGTTCTCGTGTCCTTTCTAGGGGTTTTTCACCTCATCTGTAGCAGGCCATGTCGCTCACAGCAGCATGGCGTGAGCCTATGGCTCCTAATTAAATGGTAGCACAGCACTATTCTCAAAAGACCATTCTGCATGCATCTTCGCCTGCGGGGTGACAGGGTGCTGAGGACAACGAGAATGAAGTTTAGATGCAATGCCGGATGCGCCGGTATCCATCGCTGGAGAGGCAATGCGGGTTGCCAATACTTTGAGGTATAGTGAGGTGAAGGGCGGATTACGCGACCACGCGTGAAGATCGAGGCATTGCCGCATGGAAGACTCTGAGCGTCAAGCGGACCAAGGGTCGGTTGAAGTCCAGTTGGAGCGACCGCTCATCTTTGTGCTCACTGCGGGCATACTGGTACTCGCCCTGATCTCCGGCATCAACGTTCTCTACTCATTTCTGTATGCCATGCTCGGGCTCATCGCCCTAAGTTATTTTTGGACGACCCGCAATATTCGCAACCTCTCCGTGGAACGGCACCTGCTGTCTAAATGGGCCACCTTAGGCGACGAGGTCATTGAGAGCTTCCGTGTCAGCAACTCCGGCGCGCTGCCTGTGCTCTGGGTAGAGGTAAACGATCATTCGGACGTGCCCGGCTACGAGGCCGGCATTGTCACTGGGCTGGGACCGCGTGAGCACCGCGAATGGAAGTCCCGGGCCGTGTGTAATCGCCGGGGCCTCTACCGGCTTGGGCCCTTGCGCGTATACACGGGAGACCCTTTCGGAATCTTTCGCGCCACCAAGGTCTTGCCCGACCAGGCGACATTTCTCGTCTATCCTCCTATTACTGAAGTGCCGGGGCTCTCGCTGCCAACGGGCCGTCAGAGCGGCGAATCCCGCTCGCTGCGGCGAGCCTTACACCTCACCACGGATGCGGCCAGCGTACGCGAATATGTACCCGGCGATGCGCTGCACATCATTCACTGGCCCACCACTGCGCGGCGCGGCCGTCTGCAGACGAAAGAGTTTGACATGGAGCCGGGCGGTAGCACCTGGGTCGTGCTCGATCTCGACAGGGAGGTGCAAGCAGGTGAAGAAGACGAGTCTACTGAGGAGTACAGCGTCAAGCTGGCTGCGGCATTGGTCTACCGGCTGATCCGCGAGCAGAAGTCAATTGGGCTCATTACGTATGGTGAAGAAAACCGCATCTTGCGAGCCAACAAAGGCAGCCAGCACATGTGGCGCATCATGGAAATTCTCGCCGTCGTGCGCGCCCAAGGCAGAGCAGACATCGGGGAAGTACTGTCAGAGGTAACACCGCAGATTCGGGGAAGCATGAGCCTGCTCGTGATTACGCCGAACACTGACCCAGCCTTGGTTTCGATATTGGTAAATGTCTCCCGCAGGGGGATTCGACCTACGGTTCTTCACCTTGTGCCGCAGACATTTGGGAGCGATCGCAATAGCGGACCCTTGCAGCAGGCCCTGGGCGCTGCCGGGCTCTCATACATTGAGATCGAACGTGGGCAGGAATTTCGCACGATTGCCCTCGAAAAAGGCGATGAAGACACGCGGCGGCGCGCGCAAACTGTGGAGACAACCGCAACCGGTCGCATTCACGATGTAAGTGCAGGGTAGCAATATGGCGAGCTTTGCATACACGGATAACACCGAAGATGAAGGGCCGAGCCTCTTTGATTCCCTGCTCCGCCACTGGCTGACTTTGCTCCTGCTCGCGGCGATGGTGTTGGTAAGCTCCTGGGCAATCCATCAGTCAGGCTGGGCAACCGGTACCGAGGCAATTTTCTCAACCGCCGTGCTGGGCATGGCGGTTGGTTTCTTCGCTGCACATTCCAAGTGGCGAACACGCACCGGCTGGATATTCGGTGCCGCAATCGGCATCATTTACTGTTTCTTGCTCGTGGGCGAGGCCCTGCCAGGGGTTGACCGCATCCTCCAAGATGCCCTGGCACTCGTTCTCAATACCCTCACGTGGATTCTCGGTGCTCTGGGAGGACTCCTCAGCGGGAGCGGGGTGCCGCAGCCTATACCGCCGCTTGACGCAGCCTCAACTTTCGCTACCAATGCCAGTGATTTTGGCTTTCGCCTGTTGGACTGGACGCAGGCGGGCCTCGGCGGCACTTACTCTGAAGACAACGGCGTGTTTGTCTTCTGGATCACGCTCGTAGGGTGGGCGATTGGCTTCATGGCAACATGGGGGTTCTTCCGCCACAACGACGTGCTGATTGCTGCACTGGTGCCCGGCGTCGCCATGGTTATCAATCTCGCTTATTCCGGTCAGGGACGCTGGCCGTTCGTGCTTTTTCTTGCCGCAACCCTGCTGCTCATGGTTCGCCTCAATCTCCACGCCTTGCACAAACGTTGGGAGTCGCGAAAGCTGGACTACGCCACCGAAGTCGGCCTGGATGTCTTGATAGCGAGTGTCATCTTGACTACCGCGCTCACGTTTGTGGCGACTATGGCGCCACGGGTGGGGAGTAACCCAATCTCGGAGACCTTCTGGACAATCTTTGGGGGCGAATGGTCAGAGATCGACAATACCACGAAGCGTCTATTCTCAGGAATTCAGAATCCAAGCGGCGTGGGACTTATTCTCGGATCCGACAACCGTCTCTTCAGCGGGCCGCGGCGTTTTAGCCAACCCTATCGCATGTACGTCACTACCGATGAGAGAAATTTTAACGGTTACTGGCGCGGCGCCACCTTTGACGCCTACACCGGCTACACGTGGTACAACACGAGTGGAACGCTGCTCGACCGGCGCGCAAATGAGGAGCCCATCCCACCGCCACCCGTGAGCTATCGGCGACCGGCAACTTTCACGTTCCGCATTGTAGATAGTCCCAGCGACATCGTCTTTGCCCCGGACTTCCCAACGAGCATTAGCATTCCGTACCGCGTGCAGGTGGCCTCTACGGATTCTCCGGACGACTACGACCTCTTGCGCGCGCGTCGTGTTGCGGTGCCCGATCTTGAATACACCATCGAGAGTTTGGTCACAACTGCAACTGAAGACCAGTTGCTCAATGCGCAGGGCGAGATTCCCAACGATCTCCGTCGCTACTTGCAGGCGCCCAGAATCCCGGATCGCGTGCAGGACCTCACTAGAACGGTAGTGCGCGGTAAGGAATCCCAGTATGAAAAGGCATTGGCAATCGAGCTATTCCTGCGGCGCATCCCCTATTCAATCGCAGTTCCGCCACCGCCTGCCGACAAGGATGCGGTTGACTATTTCCTCTTCGAGGCCAAGCGCGGCTATGCCGACTACTACGCGAGTACCATGGTTGTGATGCTGCGCACCGTCGGCATTCCGGCACGCCTTGCCATAGGCTTTGCCACCGGACGGTATGACGTTGCGCAGCGTCGCTTCGTAGTGACAGAGAAACAGGCACACACGTGGCCCGAAGCATATTTTCCCGGCCTTGGCTGGATTCCCTTCGAGCCAAGTCCCAACCAGACGCCCATCGACCGCGGCATCCTTGCCTCAGAGATTAGCGGTTCATCAAACCCAGAGCTAGACGAGTTCTACGACGAGCTCGGTGACGAAGACTTCCTGGTCACAGGCGCTGCATCCGTGGTGGGCGGGGCTGTGCCCGGCACCAGCATTCTGGGTGTCGACGTTCCCAACCTGCCGGATCTTCGCCCGGTCTTGTTGGTCTTGATTGTGATAGGCGCAGGGTGGTTCGCTTTTTCGATTTTTCAAGAGTGGCGCATGAATCCTCACCAAATGGTCCGGCATGTCTATCGCAAGCTGGTTCGGGCAGGCAGACTTGCCGGAATTCCGGCTTCGGTTGCGCTCACTCCTCAGGAATACGGCCGTTTGCTGCTGTATACCGTGCACTCAGTTTCCAATAAGCGCTTTCCAGATAGCGCGGTACGGGCGATTTGCACGACATACGCTGAATCACTCTACAGCCCGCAAGGCATTTCGCCCCAGCAGAAGAAGACCGCAGTCAAGGCATGGGGGCAATTGCGCTGGCGACTCTACCGCCGCGGGTTGCTCCTGGGCCTCAAGCGACTAATTCCCTTTATGCGCAGGGCGCCTGATGCCAGCGGGTCTGTAAGCATAACCGGCCAATAGGCGGATGCAGATTCCATGCATGGCCTTTTTCTCTGCGGCCACTTCCAATGGGCGCAAGCGATTGCGGCTGCGCTGTGCGTATATACTGTAGAAGAGAGATGCACCAATCAATCCCATCTCATGGTGACGAGAAAGGAACCGGGCCTTGGGTCTAAGTGATATTCGCGATATAGCAGTCATTGTCCTCGCCGTCGTTTCCATGCTCATGGCGTTCTCGCTCCTCTTCTTGGTGCTGGCCGTCGTGCGGCTTGCCGGCACGATCCAGCAAGAGATTCAACCCCTCCTGCAGTCGCTGACTGAGACCAGCAACACGATCAAGGGAACAACGCGATTTGTAAGCGACGCCGTGGTGCGACCCACAGCCAAGGCCGCTGGCAAGACCATCGGCATTTTGCGGTTCGCGCGCACAATAGCAGCTACCGTTGCGCGCGTGCAGAAAAAGTAAGACAAGGAGCGCAGGCGAATGCTAGGGTTTACGGTTGGCTTTGCGATGGGGATCTCGCTTGGCGCAGTAATCGGCGGCTTGCTCGCTCCCAGTAGTGGTGAGACATTCCGGGAAAGTGTCCGGCGTCAGATTGAAGTTGCCAAACTCGAGGCCGCCAAGGCCGCTCAAGCCACCGAAGCGGAACTGCTCGCCCGCTTTGAGGAAGCCAAGCAATGAGGATGCTATGACGCTTGCCAATTGGCGAGACATCGCCATGCTGGTGCTCGTCATCGAAGCGCTGCTTGGCACCATTCTCATTTTGATCCTAACCCTTTTGCTCGCGAGCATCGTGCGGCGCACGAACGTTGCCCTTCGCAACCTGCTTCGGCAGGGCCAAGTCCATGTGGCAAGACTCGCAAAACAAACTGAGGAGGCTTCGCGCGAGCAGATCGTGAGTCCGGTCGTGCGCATCCACGCGACACATGCTGGAGCGCGAGCATTCCTACAGGCCTTGGCGCGGGGCATGCCGTTCCTGCGCTGATTGACTTGCTCAGACACCGCTCGCACAGAATCTATCTCAAACTCACCGATGCTCCTATCGGAGGCATGAGCCTACGTTGGTAGGACCGGTTGAATTCGCTTTCGCGAGAGCGTTGTGCGCTTGGTAAACAGAGATTCTTGCCACGAGGAATTAGCTGCGCGCTGCCGGCGGCGGGACATGTAAGCGACCCTTGGAGAGACTTTCATTGCGTTCAACGGCGCACAAGGAACTTGCGGCGCAACCGCCAACACAACCGAATAAACTTGAATGTCTCGCCAAGATTCAGCTTCGATTGTCCGCGACTGCGCTCAACGAACGTGATTGGCACTTCGGTTACGCGGGCATCAGGCGCCTTGGCCAATAGCTCCAAGAGCAATTTGAACCCCTCGAGGCCGAGACTTGGCAGCAGCGGCTCTACGACCTCGCGACGGAAGATTGCGAACCCGGATGTGGCGTCGCGCGCACGAACCCCAACCATCAAGTGCGCTACTTTCCCCGCAACTCGACTAATGATCTGCCGGTGCAGGGGCCACCCGAGAGTTCCACCTCCGGCCACATAGCGCGATCCGACAACGATGTCAGCATTCGCAAGCGCCGCTACTAGGACCGGCAGGTCTTGGGGCCGGTGCGAAAGGTCGGCGTCCATCATCACCCAGTAGTCCCCGCCGGCCTGCGAAAACCCGGCCGCGACTGCACTGCCGAGGCCCAGCTTGCGCGGTCGTTCCAGCAGCCGGATCGCCGGGTCAGCGGCAGCGGCCGCGCGTACATCCTCGGCGGTCCCGTCAGGACTGCCATCGTCCACTACGATTACTTCGTAGGCCCACGCCTCTTTTAAGGCGCCTCCAATCCCAGATAGCAGCGGCCCAATGTTCTCTCTTTCGTTATACGTGGGTATCACGATGGAGAGAGTCACGTCTCTCTTGCTCATGCCAACCCTCATGTCTTCTAAATGTGCACCCAAACACTCCAAGACATGGCCAATTCAGTTACCTTTTGAGGGGATTGCGAATGCGGTCTTAGAGACTGATTCACTATACCAATATCTGGGTTGAGCTTTCGACTGGGCCTTGTCATACTGCGTACGAGCGAATCTCCCCGAATCCCATTTAGTGGCGTTCTGGCGTGTTACCCTCGGAAAGAGCAAGAAAGTATGGTAGTCTGCCTCATTCATGCTTAGCATCACTGTCGATCCCTCCCTAACTTTAAACCTCTTTCGCATTCTTGCCCTGCTACTCTGCGTCGCCGTTTCCGGATTCTTTCTCGTCTACTTCGCCTTCGGCCTCCGCGCACTGCCTTCCGCTCTCGCAATCGCCCTGCCCATCGGCTTTGCGAGTACCTTGCTCGTTACCAACCTGCTGGCCTACCCATTGGGTACCCCGCGCGCTTTCGCTTTGGGCCTGATGGCAGTCCTTGCTATTTCCAGCGCAATTGCGCTCATTCGCCGACATGGATTCATGCCTTTGCAGCCACTCTCTTGGTTGGATGGCGGCCTCTTCATCGGTGCCAGTCTAGTGATTTTCGTCCTGAGCGTTGTGAACTATGTTGTCGCCCCAGTTTGGGAATACTCCACGCACTTATGGCTGGCAAACACTATTCGCTTTGGAAACTTCCCCGTCATGGCGCCCGGCGCGCCTATGCTGCTTGCCGAATATCACTATGGCGGTGCCTTCCTTGCTGCCATGTTTTCCCATATCGGACACGTAGACAGTGCCATCAGCTTCTTTATCCTGACTCCACTCTTTGCCACTACTGCGTATCTCGCCGCCGCTGCGGTCGCCGCAAGTATGCTGAGAAACTTCCGTCTTGGCTTACTTGCCGGGCTCTTTTTCTCTTTTTCCGCTGGACTGCCTCTTCTCCTTGGCCCGATACGCTACATCTATCTTCGTTGGTTTCCGCCGAGATCAGCGGCGGCAGCAGACCAACTCATCGACACATTTGGGACGATGGCTCCTTTGGCTACTGGACAGTATCCACGGTACCTCTTCGACCCTCACTTCCTCTTGGCAGGGGGGATTCTGTTGAGTGTGGTCGTTTTGACCGCACACCTAGACTCTTCTGCGCGTGAAACCAATGCTCCCCCTTCGACATGGAGCCTATGGGTGCTGCTGGGTGCGCTCTTTGCAAGTATCGCCCTAATAGACTCACTGGTTTTCGGTCTCGGTTTCATCGGCTGGAGTGCCTACGCATTGTGGCAGACCGTGAAAAAGCAATCACCGTCCTACTTGCGGAGTTTTGTTCTTGCCGCTGCACCCGCAGCCCTCCTCGCCACGTTTCAGGGCGGAATTCTTACCTCAACTCTCTTTTCATCCGCCTCTGGGGGTACAGGTCTAACCACTGCTTTCGACATCTCTCTCAAGCCGTTACCTTTTGCTTTGGGAAATCCATTGCTGCAGTTTGCTACTTCGCCGCCCTGGATAGCAATCTATATCATCAGTTTTGGCATTCCGCTGCTCGCAGCGCCCGCCCTATTTGTCTGGGCAATCCGATCTAAGCACTCTATTCCACTCATTTGGCTATCGGCAATGAGCATTTTTGGATTGCTCCTCCCTCACATCGTCACCTATCACTTCAACACGCTCTTGCGCTGGCTGTCCTTTGGTCACACTTCGCTGGTATTTCTCCTCGGAATCGGCACATTGACGCTTGTATCCCGACTGCGTCGCCGCTGGATAGCCTGGAGTCTTTTTCTTGCCTGCGCCGCTTTGACCTTTGGCTGGCCTCTCGCTGCCTCGATTAAGAATGTCTCTATCGAGAGAACTGTGAGTTTGGGACAGAGCATAGAAGATCATTGGACCATTTCAGCGTTGCATCGCCAAAGCGATCACATTGACTGGGTATCCGGTCGCCCCTACATATTCCTCATGGGCGCCGAAGCCCGCCAATTCCTTCGCTCTCTTCCATCTACAGCTCGCGTACTCACCAATCGTTATCCCGAAGTGCCTTTGCTTATCCGCGGTCTCTCTCCGCATAAGAACACCGACGTCTTCTCATATACTAACTTTCGCTATCCCAGTCCTATCTACTTCGATGCCCTCAACGCTCTCGATCCGCTCGCCCTGGAACAGTACGAAATCACGCATTTAGTGATTAACAACAAGTGGTTTGACCATACGTCACCTCAAACCCACGCTATCCTGAAGAACCCTCGCTACTTTTCACTACTCTTTTCAGATGAAGACAGCCATGGAGGCTTTGCCTGGCATCACGTTTACCAAGTCCTTCCCGCCTTCTTTGACCATCACCCCAACTCCTCCCAGGACCTCTTGCGGAGCCTCCCTAGCCTCATCCCTCAAGATGCCTCGGTCTATGTCTCGCCCGCAATTCCTCGAGACCTCCGGTGGGCTCTCCTCTATTCTCTTCGTGAACGACAGGTTGCAAGCGCGGCGACCCTCGACAACCACGTCAACGTGAACGTCTCAGTCTCCGAGCCCCAACCAACCGACCACTACGACTTCGCGCTCCTCAGCGACGATCCTCCCGGTGAGCGCTGGCTCAACTGGGCATTTACTCCTCAGGACCTCCCCGCTGCCTGGGGCATCCACCCTTCACAACGCATTTGGTATGCGCTTGGCGTTGGTCTCTATGCCCTTGACGGCAGGGAATGCCCCAATCGCGCCATCGCCAGTGCCCCTTCCGCATGGCATATCCCCGCACACACGGCGTCTACGTTGGACCTAACGTGTTTGCACGCAGAAGACGCAGAGGCTCAGAGTTCCGACTCTCTTCTGCTGACAATTCTCGCTCCTACCGCTTCACAGGTGGAGATCACTGCTGGCGGGCTTTCAAGTACCTACGAATTAGAATCTGGTGCGACCCTCATCCCCTTTAGTGCATCGGGCCCACAGCAGGTCACTCTCACTGCGACCGACGCTATTTGGGTGCGCGCGCAGCGCGTGGCGCCAACCAGTGATGTGCTACACACAGGAATCCCTGCACTGCACATCATCCCAACTTTCAGCAATGACAAGCTCGAAGTCGACGTGCGCTTCTACGGCAAACGCACGAATCCGCTGGAGAATCAGGTGGTTTGGGATGTCATCAAGCAGCGACGAATCTACGGCCATTGGTGGCATTGGGATTCGCCGTTTCGAGTGGGCGCGTGGCGGCTCATGCAGCTACAGCCACCGGACCATGGCAGCCACTTCTCATTCCACTTAGACTTTACAACTTTGGAAAACAGCCTCACTGTAAACGGCCAACCGGCGCGTGCGCCAAGAGAAGTGGATCTCCCGGAAAATCCAGGTGAACCGTATGTCCTGTACTTCACACTGTTTCGCCCGGCCGCGCGCGTGCAGAGCCTACCGGTGGCGTGGATTACCTATGCCCCGGACCAAGACCCTGAAGTACTCCTCGCCCCACGCTTCATCTTGCTTGACCAAGCCCCTCTCCAGGAGTAGTGCACGACGTCGTTACACAATTGGGCTGTGCCCTGACCCAATCTGCTACACGGCAAACATCTGGCCACGCGGCGAATCGCCCTTTCGATTCGCCAAAGTAAGGTGAAGCAACTGTGCATTCCCACGCTCGCTGACAGAGACTGGCAACCAGTTCTGTTGCCACTGCGTGGGCGCGGTGCGCATGTCCGTAAATTGGGGGCGGAATGCTAGGCAGGAGACTGACGGTCCCAAGCGTCCCAGTTTGCGACACACAATGCCTGGCCGCACAGAGCAGCAAGGCCTGCCCAAATGCATTGGGGACTTTGAAAGGAGAGGGGCACTGGGATTCTCAAACTCAACAGGCTTGATCCGAGCAATGTTCTCAAATGAACAAGAAAATGCAAACCCAAGTGCAGGCGATTCAATCGTCCTCACCACTCCCCCACCGCGCCACTCAACTACCCTTTAAGAGAGCTTGTTATAGGCATCGAGCGCCGCCACCTTGTAGCACTCGGCCAGCGTTGGGTAGTTGAAGACGTTTTCTACAAAGAAATCGAGTGTGCCGCCAAGCGCCATCGCAGTTTGGCCAATGTGGACCAGCTCGGAGGCCCCAGTGCCGAGCAAGTGGACGCCGAGGATGGTTCTGTCGTCCGCGTGCACGAGCAGTTTCACCAGACCATTAGGGTCACCGATGATCTGTCCCCGCGCAATTTCGCGGTAGCGAGCGACGCCGATTTCATAGGGGATCCCTGCCTCGCTCAGTTCCTTTTCCGTTCGCCCCACCATCGACGTTTCAGGGATCGTATAGATGCCATACGGGAAGAGGTTTGAATTGAACGAGCCGCCTTCGCCAAAGGCATGCCGCGCAGCCAGCCTGCCTTGCTCCATAGAAGATGCGGCCAAGGCCGGAAAGCCGATCACGTCGCCGCACGCGTAAATGTGAGGCACTTCGGTTTGGAAGCGTTCATTGACCTTTAGTCGACCCCGCTTGTCCGCTTCAAGACCGGCCGCAGCGAGATTTAGCATGTCGGTGTTGCCCTGGCGGCCACCGGCGTAAAGCAAATAATCGGCCATTATGGTCTTGCGGCTCCGCGTGCGGGCGACAATGCGATGGCCCTCGTCAATGACTCCAGCGACTTCCTCCCGGAATCTAAACGTTATTCCGGCTTCGCGCATGTGGTAAGAGAGCGCCTCACGAATCTCTTCGTCAATAAACTCCAGCATCTCGTCGCGTTGTTCGATGAGGGTTATGTCCACCCCTAGTGCCCCAAAGATGCACGCGTACTCTACGCCGATAACGCCGGCGCCAACGATAGCAAGACGTTTGGGGATTTCCCGGAGCATATACACGCCATCGGTATCAATGATCGTTTTCCCATTAAAGGGCACCATCGCGGAGCGGGCCGGACGACTGCCTGTCGCCACGATCACATAGTCCGCTTCAATTTCCTCCA
The DNA here is from genome assembly GCA_965207135.1 of Chloroflexota bacterium. Taxonomy (GTDB): domain Bacteria; phylum Chloroflexota; class UBA11872; order VXOZ01; family VXOZ01; genus VXOZ01. The sequence goes on from OZ242272.1 coordinate 2,383,595, forward strand.
CCCGTCCTTCCTCCAATTTGACGGCAACTTGGTGCGGGCTGATAAATTCCGCGCTCCCGTAGAGCGGCATTACACCATTGCGAGACAGTTGTACCTCAAGCACATCGGTTTCGTTCTTGATCACGTGCTCACAGCGAAACATCAAATCGGCGATGGTGATGTTCTCTTTTACTGTGTACGTAATCCCGTAGATGTTTCTCTCAAAAAAGCCGGTAAGGTAGAGTACCGCCTGACGCAACGTCTTGCTGGGAATAGAGCCGGCATTTACCAGATTTCCGCCAACAAAGCGGCGGCGCTCAATTGCCACAACCGACTTGCCGAGCTTCGCAGCTTGAATGGCAGCGCGGTGACCCGCTGGGCCGGTGCCGATGACAAGCAAGTCTACCTTCCGCATTTCAACCTACTCTTTGCGAAAACGAATTCTCATACCACTCTTGGTAGCCCGTGCACGCTTTGGAGGCACATGCTTCCAAATAACGCCATCCATACCCCATTGTCTGCTCCATTACCCATGCGATTGCCACGCAATTGGGATTCACGTTCGTCAGCCGGGCCACTCAACAATCAGTATACTCTCTCTGCTCGCGCGCGCAGCCTCTAAAGCATCTACACTGGAATTATTAACTAATCTGTAAAGAAGCCAGGCTACTGTTCGTGCGACACTTCGCGGTGCTGTCCACATGGCAAAGAGGTCAAGTCTCCAGCGTGCCAGGCAATTTGCGTTCCCCAGCCGCGCTCCCCAACGTATTTCGCCAGCCACCTACGAGCACCTAGCTTGGCGAATGCAGGGAGGGTCACCTCAGGACTGGGACTAGGGATAGCCCGGCACAGTAGCCGCCAATGCACTCTTGTGCTAGACTAAATGAAGCCTCACTAGCAAATGTCCGCTGCTTTTGCTATACTTCAATTAACTCGCATTTCCCCCGCTCAAGGACACAGTCCTGTTTCACGCATCCCAAGTCGGTTCCGGTGCCCCGCTTCTTCGCTGTATTATCTCGCTACTGCCATGCAGAGACTCGGAAATGGATTCCCTCGTCCCGCAAGGTTCGAGCATCTAGTCTACGGAAGACTCTGCAAGGAGCTGTCGAGGGAGTGTCGGCCCAACGCCTCAAAAAGCTCGATGTTTATCCGAATTCCGCCTCTAGATATTTCGACAGAGTGAGATTCCAAGACTTTTCAAGACCTTCTCTTCTCTCGTACTTAATTATCCTCAGCTAGACTTCCGCGCCTACGCCCAATTTCCGACCGCATTCGTCTCCACTTCTCGAGTTCATTCCGTTTACAAGAGACCGCTTTCTGTCTGCGCAATTCTTTCATCACTGTTCGTTCTCGACTCATCCTGGTAAAGACCGCCCTAACAGACTCGTTGTAGTATAAGGTGCTACCCATGAATTCAAGCCATCTCGATCGTCCTACTCTTGAAGCGGAACAGCTTGGGTTCCCGCCCTACTTTGAGAAAGTAGCGCTCTTCATGGACCTGGGCAACCTCTACTTTGCGGCGCGCAAGCTGAACATCCGAGTCGACTACACGCGCATGGTTGAGGTCCTTACTAAGGGCCGGCGCCTGTTACGTTCATTTGCATACGCCGGCGTGGACCCGCAAAATCCTGAGTCCCAAGGCTATTTAACCTGGATGAAGCGGCACGGCTTTCGCGTTGTAACCAAGCACCTTCGTCGTTTCCCTGACGGTACCGTCAAAGCCAATCTCGATGTTGAACTCGCCATCGACATGCTGATGATTGCGCCGCACATCGATACGGCGGTCTTGGTTTCGGGAGACGGGGACTTCGTCCGACTGGTAGAGGCGGTACAATTCAAGGGTGTGCGGGTAGAAGTTGTGGGACTAGCGGAGATGACGGCCATGGCGCTCATTGACGTTGCCGACACTTTTACGGAGCTCTCAGAGTTGGTTCCCATCATCCAAATGCCTCATCCCCCCAACGGCACCCGCGATGCCGCTCCCAATAATGCCGTAGCTGCGACTTTGCCCCACACAAGCTCAGACTCATTCGTTTCCTACGACACGCCAGCTGACTCAGAGGCCGGTGTACAAGGCCAGCGCGACAACCAACGCTTTTCTCGCCCAAGCTACGAGGGGAAGTAGCGAGTGAACCCGCCGCTCACTTGCGCTCCAGGGCTGTGGAAAGAAGCGCCCCTCGAGGAGATCGCAGAGGACTGCAACGCCGCTCAGTTTAGTGGCATTGAGCAACGTGGAGCAGCCCTGCCTCAACTGCTTGCACAACTGGACGATCTCGCCGAATCCGGCCTCGCACTGTCCGCTCTTACGCTGCATGAGCCCTGGTATGACCGCGAGATAACGTCAAACCATCGCCCCCCGCTACCACAACTGCTCGATGGCCTGGCGGCACTGAATCCCGACCACTGCGTTCTTTCCATCCCCGGATCTAACGAACGCATGTCCACGGCCGGTTGGCCGAATGCAGTTCGCTACGATGCACTCACCGCGAGCGATCATGCGATTTTGGTCGAAACCGTTCAGAGCGTCGCTGATATGATTCGCTCGATTGGTGTGCAAGTGGCGTTTCGTCCGCGCCTCGCCTCATTCATAGAGACCGAAGAAGAAATGGAACGTTTCCTTGAAGAAACGGACCCGGAGATCGTCCATCTCGCCCTTGACCTGGGCCATCTTGCCCTTATGGAAATAGACATCATGCCTTTGATCGATCGTCATGGTGCGCGTATCAGCTATTGTTATGTGCGTGATATCGATGACCGGTTGGCAAGTCAACTCCATATAGGGATGCTTGGACTGCCAAGCGCGGCGGGTGCGGGGCTCTTTCTCCCGCCGGGACAAGGAAGCGCCCCGATTCGCAAACCGTTGAATCGCTTGCTTGATGCGGGACTCTGTCAATGGTACGCTCTTGACCTACAGCCAGACACTGTTGACCCGCGTGAAGCACTGCGAATGACACATGATTACATGCAAGAGGGTTAGGAGGGCAATATTTGATGCGTCGTAGAGCATTGTTGGCGGCCGGTGCCGCTTCACTAGCCACGGCCGCGTGCGGCCCTTTCCGTGGCGACGATGAGCCGGATATCGAGCGCACAATTCCCGCAGCGAATGTCAATCCCTGGGGCGCAAACGCATTCCTCCACAAGGAGGTTGAATTCTGGAAGAAAGAGAAGACCTTCGAGATGGCCCGGGACGCCGGCATTGTGTGGATCAAGCAACATTTCCCCTGGGAGCTCATCGAGCAATCGCAAAAGGGCAATTTCTACGATCAAGTCTGGCAGGTGTCGGCATGGCAGAGGTTTGACGAAATCGTCGACCTTGCGGAGGAATTCGATGTCAAGTTGATCGCCCGCGTTGATCGTAGCCCGCAGTGGGCGAGAGACCCCGATACTCGGCCTGAAGAACCGCCTGCAGACTTCCAGGACTATGGTGACTTCATGGCTGCGTTGGCAGAGCGCTACAAAGGACGTGTCTCCCACTTCCAAATCTGGAACGAGCCCAATCTCGCGCATGAATGGGGGACCGCACCTGATCCCAAAGGCTACGTGGACCTCTTGCGCGTCGGCTATGAGAGCCTGAAGGCGGTGGACCCCGACATCCAAGTGCTCTCGGCTCCCCTCGCCATCACCCTGGAGCGCTCCCCACGGGCCCTGGTCGAATTGGAATATCTTGATCAGATGTACCAACATGGCGCCTTTGACTACTTCGACATCATGTCTGCGAATGCCTACGGGCTCGAGTTCCCACCCACCGCGGACCCCGATCCCGAAGTATTGAACTTTCGCCGCGTCGAACTGCTGCATGAGGTAATGGAACGCAACGGCGATACGGATAAGGCCGTCTGGTTCAATGAATACGGTTGGAATGCTTCGCCCGCCGACATGCCGGCAGACAAGCTGATCTGGCGGCGGGTTACCGAAGAACAGCAGGCAGAGTGGACGGTGGAGGGTGTACGGTACGGTCGTTCCAACTGGCCCTGGGCTGGCGTCTTTTGCATCTGGTATCTGCGACAGGTCGGCGACATCCCGGCCACGTCGTCAGAATACTACTTCCGCATGATTGACCCAGAATTCACCCCGCGGCTGGTCTACCAAGAGGTCAAGAAGAACTCTAAGAAGATCAAGTAACCTTGAGTGGCGGGGCGTTCAACATGGATCGGCCGAGAGTTTGCGGCGGCTCCGGCAATCTGGCGCAATAGGCCTGATCCAGAACCCACAAGCAATGGCGCACGCGTCTTCGCTTGGGCTGTCCTGACGATTCCCCGCGCTGTGCATGGCCCTAAGACATCGTTCCGCCCATCTACGCTATACTAGCTGCAGTTGTCAACTGTCTTAGGCTGCGGGCCTGGCTTCCCTGAAGAACGGGATTGGAGACTATGGACACTAAGCAGAAATACGAGAAGTACGTTGTAACCAGCCACGCGCCTCCGATGCCGCCGGTGGAGGTGTCGCATGCGCAAGGCGCAACGATTACGGCTACAGACGGAACCACGTATTTGGATGGATTTGCGGGCTATTCCGTGGTGAACGCCGGGCACAGCAATCCCGAAGTAATCGCCGCCGCCAAGTCCGCTATGGACCGCCACATACACGTGGGGAGCTATCTCTATTACGCTCCGGCAGTGGGCGATCTGGCCGAAAAGCTCGCGGAGATTACGCCGGGACGCCTCGAGCAATCGTTCTTTGGCAACAGCGGCGCCGAGGCTGTTGAAGGCGCGCTGCGCATTGCCAAGACGTTTACCAATCGCAATGAATTCATCGCCCTTCAATACTCTTTCCATGGGCGCACGCTCGGCACCTTGAGCCTTGGCGGCAATGCGCGCCGCAAGCGCCGCGCCGGGCCGCTGGTCTCTGGTGTCGCCATGGCGCCGGCCCCGTATTGCTACCGCTGTCCGCTCCACCTTACCTACCCCTCCTGCAACGTGGCCTGCGCCGATGAAGTGGAGCGCGTATTTGATACGCAGACAAGCGGCAACGTGGCGGCGATGATTGCAGAGCCGGTCATGGGAGAAGGCGGCATCATTGTCCCGCCGCCGGAGTATTTTCCTAAGGTGAGCAGGATTTTGCGGAGCAACGATGCGCTCTTCATTGCCGACGAGGTGCAAACAAGCTTTGGACGAACCGGCACAATGTTCGCCAGCGAAGAAATCGGCGTTGAACCGGACATTCTCACGCTCGCCAAAGGCATTGCCAACGGTTTTCCGCTTAGCGCCTTTGTCACGAGACCTGAAATTGGCGAGTCTTTCCTGCCGGGAGACCACTTCAGCACGTTTGGCGGCAACCTAGTGTCGGCCGCGGCAGCAATTGCCACCGTGAATTACCTGGAACGTGAAAACCTCGCACAGCATGCCCGCGACATCGGGCAACACGTCTTGGATGCGCTTGCGAGGATGCAGGGCAACCAGTCCCTCATTGGCGACGTGCGCGGCAAGGGACTCATGATCGGTATCGAGCTGGTAAAGGACCGCGAGACCAAGAGTCCCGCCCCGGATGAGGCAAAGCAGGTACAGGAAGAGTGCCGGAGAGCGGGCCTGCTCGTTGGCTGCGGCGGTTTCTACGGGAATGTCATCCGCTTCCAACCGCCGCTTGTGATCACGATGGCGCAGACCGACCGCGCGTTAGAAATTCTCGACAGCGCCTTCTCGACAGTGGCACGGCCTACCGCAGTACTCTCCGTTTCCTGATTATGGCGCTATTCGATACGGCACCGGAGATCGCTGCTCTTCGCCTGAGGCAATTGTAGTCAATGCAGGTCCTTCCCATGCCGCCGTTGCCCCGTTGACGTATGCTTTGCCATGCTCCATGCACCCATATTGCCGCGCACAGCGCTGCAAAACGGTATAAAATGGAGGAAGAAGCCTGCAGGGCGTTTTCCAACGGGGGAAGTGATAGGCACAGATGAAGAACGTTCTGCTCCTCGGTGGTCCAAATCCGGCACACGATCCGCGTGATGTTGCCGCGTTCGTTGCCGACCACCTGGAAGCCTCCGGTGAGATCAGAGTTACGCTCACCGAGGATGCCGGTATTCTCGAGACCTCGCGTGTCGACGCATACGACGCATTCTTGCTCTATCTCAATACGCAAGAAGAGCGCTGGCCCGCCAGCAGAGAGGCAGCATTCCACAACGCTGTTGCAGGCGGCAAGGGACTGCTAGTGCTGCATGCGGGCGTATTGAGCTTTCGCGGCTGGGAAGCCTACACCCAGCTAATCGGCGGTTGGCCTACGCCGGAATTCTACCACCCGCCCTACGGTCCCTTCGCCGTTCACATAGACGACCTGGCGCATCCCGTCACGGGGCGCATGGTTGACTTCGCGGTGCGCGACGAACTCTACGCGAACGTGCAACTGACTCCCCAAGCACGTTTGCTCGCCCACGCCACGCTAAACGGCAGCCTGCAGCCGCTGCTTTGGACTGTCGAACATCCGCAGACGCGCGTATGCACGTTTCTCTTGGGTCACGACAGGGCTGCACTGCAGTATCCGGGCGCAGCCACGCTCTTGCGCCGCGGGGTAGCCTGGGTGGCTGGCGCGTTGTGACTCAACTTTGCCCCATACGTAGTCTGACGGGAGAGTAGCTGCCTTGGCGAATACCTTAGGCACCATCTTGCTGTGGTGGCTTGCCGTGCAAGTCGTCACCCTGGTAACGCTGCCGCTGACCTGGCTCCTATTTCGCAAGATGCCGCTCGGCGGCTATTCGTTCGCCAAGACCTTCGGCCTGCTCCTCTTTGGCTTTGCCGGCTGGTTCTTGATGTCGTTGCGGATCTTGCCAAATACCTTGTGGGCCCTAATCGTAGTGCTGTTACTCCTTGGCGCCCTTTCGGCCTACATTACGCGGCGCCTGCAATGGCGAGTCCGCGACTGGCGGGAAACGGTTGGGCATCAGGTATTCGTCGTTGAAGCCTTGTTCTTGATCCTCCTCGGGGGCTACGCGCTGCTGCGCCAGTGGGCGCCGGAAATTCTTGGCACCGAGAAGTTCATGGACTTCATGATGGTGAACAGCATCCTCCAGTCATCATCCATGCCCCCGCACGACGCTTGGGCCGCGGGCCTCTCCATCAATTACTACTATTTCGGCTACCTCATCGTGGCGTTTCTTACTCGCCTCACCGGCATTCCCTCAGCCATTACCTTCAATCTCGCCTTGGCATTGTTCTTCGCGCTGAGCGGCCTGGGTGCGTATGGCATTGGCTACACGCTCGTAAAGCGCTTCCAAGCCGCCGGAGGGGAAATCAGGCCGCGGGCAGGGACGGTCACCGGCCTGTTTAGCATGTTCCTCCTCCTCTTTATCGGCAACCTCTTCACCATCTGGAAAGCAATTTCTGAACCTGAAATCCTGCGGCAAGGCTTCTGGTTCGGCGTAGGCTGGAACGCGAGCCGGGTAATCAGCCGGGTCGATGGCGACACGCTGCTGGACTTTACGATTAACGAGTTTCCCGCATTCAGCTTCATCCTGGGCGACATGCATCCCCACGTGATGGCTCTGCCATTCGCGTTGTTGGCGATTTTCACCGCGCTCACCTGGTACGCCACGCCCGACTATCCGCCCCTGCCCCCGTCGTTTGTGCGGAATTGGAAAGCTACCCTAACGTTGCTCACTGTCTCGCGCGTCAGTCGTGTAGTGCTTAGCGCCATCATCTTTGGCGGGCTCTATTTCCTAAATTCGTGGGACTTCCCAACGTATTTCTTCCTGCTGGCGCTCTGCGTGCTGCTCTCGCTTAAAGTGCACGACAAGCTAGCACAGTGGAAGGACGCGTTAGTGTGGCTGGGCGCCACAGGAGTCTTGGCGCTAATTCTCTTCGCGCCGTTCTATCTTACGTTCGATCCACCGGCACAGGGGATCGGACTTGTGCCCTATCGTACCGATCTCGGCCAGTTCTTCACTGTACACGGAATTTTCCTGGTGCCGCTGGGAGTCTTGCTGACGATACTGGGCATACAGTCGGCACGGCGTCATATTGTTCCCGAATCGGCCGACGAGACTTCTCAGACCCGAGGGCGCAAGGCACGCCAAAAACGACGCCGCGCAGACGGCGGCGGCTTGGAAGTCCCCGCCGACGCTGAGCCAGCAGCGACGGGGCGTTGGGAATTCTATCGTCCCTATGCATTAGGAGTCGTGGCCTGGGTTGCGATTACGCTGCTTCTCGCACGCCTCATCGATACCGCCGCTTTGGCTATCTTGGCGTTGAGCTTGGCTATGGGCCTCGCCCTCCTTTTGCGCTGGCGTAACTACGATGAACCGCTTCCCTTTGTCTGCACCGTGATTGGGCTCGTCGCACTGATCGTTCTGGCCTGTGAGGTGGTTTATGTAAAGGATTTCTTCGGTCCGCCGAACATGCGCATGAATACGGTGTTCAAACTCTACTTCCAGGTTTGGACGCTCCTCGCGCCGGTTACGGCCTTTGCAATCTACTACGTAAGAGTCTGGCTGCGGGAAAGAAAACGCTCGCTAAGTTGGGTGTTTCGTATCGCCACCACTCTTCTTGTGCTCAGCGGCTTATACTATAGTCTCCTCACGGCGCCGATCTTCGCCTCGTTTCAACGCGAGCCGCCGACATTGGACGGCACCAAGTACTATGCACGCGACCATCCTGACGAAGTCGCAGCGATCGCTTGGTTGAAGAAAAACGCACCGTCAGATAGCGTGGTGGTCGAGGCTACCGGACAGGAGTATAGTCAATATAGTCGCGTCTCGGTTTTTACGGGCTTGCAGACGGTGTTGGGCTGGCGCCAGCATGAAAATCTGTGGCGAAACGACTTCGAACTGGTACTCGAACGCGAGAACGATCTGCTACTGTTCTATGTGACCTTACCGAGGTCAGGCGCTGAAGCTTTCTTGCGAAAGTACGATGCTGACTATATCTTTGTAGGTGACTGGGAACGCCAGCTCTTCGGCGAGGGCGTCGACCACCTCCTCGACTGGTTCCCCATCGTGTTTCAGAGCGGTAACGTATACGTACTGAAGGCAAATGTCAGCTAAAGAAGGAACAACCCGCGCAAAACCGAAGTCGCGCAAGACTCGGTCCGATGTGCCGCCAAGCACACCCGAACCACCGGTCACCGCTGATTGGCCGGCAATTGCGGGCTGGCTGCGCGCGGAGACTCCCTTCGGGCTGAGCCGCTGGCAGGTGCTTGTGTTCCTGTTCGTGGTGGCATTTGTCATCTTTACCCGCTTCTGGGACCTCGGCTCGCGCGCGCTGCACCACGACGAGAGCATGCATGCCCGGTTCGCATGGGACATCTACCGCTCGTTTGACTACCGGTACAACCCGGTACTTCACGGCCCGTTCCAGTTCTACTTCACGGCCTTCATGTTCTTTCTCTTCGGCGTCAGTGACGCGGTCGCGCGCTTTGGTCCGGCGCTCTTCGGCGTGCTTTCCATATTGCTGGTTTATCCGCTGAAGCCCTATCTCGGACGCAGCGGTATGGTGCTCGCCGCTGTCCTTATGGCCATTTCACCGCCACTACTCTACTTTTCGCGATTTGCGCGCAATGACATCTACATCGTGGCATGGACGCTGCTCATTGTGCTGGCACTGTTTGGCTGGCTGCACACACGGCAACGCTGGTACATCTACCTTGGCGCGATAGCGGTTGCGCTCTCCTTGGCAACCAAGGAGAACACTTACATTACCTTGGCAATAGTGGGCCTCTTCATTGTGCTGCGCTTTCTCCAGGAGCAGTTCACACCCGGGCTCGCCGCCCGCCTGCCCAGCCACGAATCCGTGAAAAGCGCCCTTGCCGATCTCTGGCGCGAGCGAGCGCTGCTGATTACCGGCATCGTCACGTTTCTTCTGATTTTCGTCACTCTCTTTTCCGCGTTCTACACGTATCCCCAGGACTTCGCGAGCGGCGTCGTCAAGGCGCTCGAATACTGGCTGGCGCAGCAAGAAGTTAGCCGCGGCAATCAGCCGCTTTGGTACTACTTCATGCAGATACCGCTCTACGAGTTGATAGTCGCCGTATTCGCGCTGCCTGCGCTGTGGCAACTCGCGCGGCGCGGCAGCTTGACCGATCGGTTTCTCTGCTTCTGGTTCGTAGGTGCGGTCGTGCTCTATTCCGCGGCGGGCGAGCGTATGCCCTGGCTTGTGCTCCACCTCTCGCTGCCGGGCATACTCTTGGTTTCGCGATACTTGGGGTTGAAATTCTCCGAACCCAGCGGCCTGCGACGACACCGCATTGCGTTGACGCTCTGTCTCCTGATTGGCGTTTACGCGCTGCATACGGGTATGCCGTTGTCGTTTGCTCACGGTGACACGCCGCGCGACCTGCTCGTCTACGTCCAGACCGCCCCCGACGTGCCATATGTGGTAGCGCAAATTGAGCAAATTTCACGAAAGCTCACGGGCAACACGGAATTGATCGGGCTAATTGACAACGAGAACTCTTGGCCGTTTGCTTGGTACCTGCGCGACTACACCATGGTCGGCTACATACCTACCATTGGCGATCCCGGCGAGGCGGCATTTGTAATTGTGACGGCGAGTCAGGTTGACAGCGCGCGCGAGCACCTCAGCAACTATGTGCCGTTCCGCTACAAGCTGCGCTGGTGGTTCCCCGAATCGCTCTATCGTGAGCTGCGCCCCACATTCCTGCTGGAGTTTGTAACCAATTCGACGACGCGCCGCAACTTTACGGCGTGGCTCGTAAGCCGCAAGATGCCGCAACCTATTGGCTCGCAGGACTTTTACTTCTTTGTGCGTGGAGATCTGGTGCAACTGCTCTAAGCGCAACCGGATAGAATCCTCATTGGTCCGGCTAGTGTCGTAAACCGGGATTGGATTCTAGAAGGGCTCTGGATTCTTTACTCCGGTGCGGCCCGTATACTCGATTGAGAAACGACGCGCTGGGCCACCACTGGCCGCCCACTACGCGCTCAGTGGTTTTCACTTACTCTCCCAGGGATCCCCTGCACATCTCCAAGTCTCAGCAAAGTTCCCCAGAATGCCGGTAGCGCAGGTTTGCAACCTGCGCCTGACCTTGCTGAAATTCAACCCGAGCAGGAAGTTTGCTCGCCAGCAAAACGACGCTCACAATTGCCCTAGAGGCGTGGGCGCTCCGGCTAAGCAAACGCGGACTCTGGGCTGCGGAGCCACGCGAATTTCCGGTGCTAGCCATTCGGATCACTATCTCCGCCATCGCTCGCGGCTTCCAACATGCGTAGAGGCAAAATCGCCGAGCCGCCAAGAACTACTGCGCCCAGCCCTGCGCCGACGACTGGCACGAGGATTGCCAACAGTCCGGTAATCAGCGCGACGCTGTCCAGCGTGAGGCTGACTAGAAAATACCCCATCCCGGCCATACTCGCGGCAAGCCGGCGGCGCAAGAGCAGGCGGAGAAAGTGGCTGCAGACCGCGATTAGCAACGCTACCACCACCCACAGCCACACGTTTGCGCTATCCGCATCCAAGAGGCTCAGCACTATGATTACTGCGCATAGCGGTCGTGCGACGAGACTTACCAGCGCTTCCAAACGGCCCCAGCGTGGATGCTTGTCGGCAAAGACTTGGACTCCGGCAAGGACGAAGAGCACGGCGATAGCAGCGGTATTTGTAAGAAAGGTGAAAGGAGCCTGCAGTGAGAGCGCAACGTCATCCGAACGGCTGAGCACCGCCAGGAGAAACAACGCCGCATACGGGTTCTGTCCGGCAGCAAAGGTAAGTCCGATTACGGTCCAGGGCATACTGCTACAACTCCTTTACATCACGCAACATTGCTTGCATGGTCTCCCAAGCATCAGCTACGCTCGCTTTCAGATCAGCGAGCAGTCCGTCATTTTGGATGGTTAGTACAGGCACAGAATTTCCCCGTACCCGCCGCAGGTGGGCTATTTTCTCCTGAGAAGATGGCTGCGCAACTATGCGCCGTTGCGCTTCACTATCTGCCATTCCTTTGGCGCGCAAACGCGCTCTTTGTAACTTAGGTGTTGCCTCCACGATCCAGACTGCGTCGAGCAGTGACACAAGCTCACTTTCAATCAGCTTGATGGCCTCAATGGCGACAGGGGTTTGCGGTGAAACCCTCGCCAGTTCCTGCGCCACTACGGCCACCACTGCCGGATGCACCAGAGTCTCCAGCCGGGCAAGCGCCGTGGCATCTCCAAATACAATCCCTCCCAGGACAGCGCGATCCAGCGTGCCCTGTGGCGTTACCACACACGCGCCAAATTCCGCGGCAACGGCGCTGACGAGCGCACTGTACGGCTCATTGTAAAGATTGTGCACGACATTGTCGGCGTCGATTACGTGCACGCCGTGGGCGGCGAGCATCTTCCCCACAGTGCTCTTACCGGAACCGATATTTCCCGTAATGCCGATGACGGGGGCTTGCCGTTGCCTGCCTACAGTTCGTAGGCCATTTAACATGGGATCTTCCTTCTATGTCACGGATTATTGCGAGCCGCGAGCCTTGCTTCGCAACATCCATTCCGGCTAGCAACGCCGGAAGAGCGCGAGGCTCTCAATGTGATACGTCTGCGGGAAGAAATCAAAAAGCTCCAACCGTTCCACACGGTAGCCTTCCTCAATCAGGAGCGCGGCATCACGCGCGAGCGTTGACGGTTCGCACGACAAATAGACGATTCTGCTCGGCGTGCTGCCGGCCACCGCGCGCAGCACGCGCGGGTCCATGCCGGTGCGGGGAGGATCGACGATGGCGACGTCAACCTGCGGCAAGTCTTCCGTGACCTTTTCGGCGGACAAGTCCCAAAATTCAGTGTTTCGTAGTCCCCACAGGGCCGCGGTCTGACGCGCCGCGTCGATTGCCTGCGCGTCCATCTCGATGCCGATCACGCGCCCTGCGTCTTCTGCCATGAAGAGTCCGAAAATGCCCACACCGCAATAGAGGTCGAGCACGGTCTCATCGGCCTGAACCGCCGCCAGTGCGCGCATGCGAGCAATGGCTGTCGGCAGCATCCCCACATTTGCCTGAAAGAATGCGCCGGGCGGAAACCGGATCTGCTTGCCCGACAGCTCCACGTCGACCATAGCCGGCCCGGCAAAGGGTTCCACCGCACCGCTCGGCGTACGGTAGGAAACACTTATAGCCTTGGGGAAGGTAGTGAGCGCGTCAAGCACCGCGCGAAGTTCCGGCTGCGCCTCTAAATCAACGTTGCGCACGCCCTCCAGCACAAGCGCAAGCTTCACGGATTCGCCCTGGGGAATCACCCGGGTCTCGACCCAATTCATTCCCCATAGATCGGGTATGCGACCGTCCTGAATCATGGTGTTCAGCGTGGCCAGCAATTTGGAGATGAGCGGATGGCTGATCGCACATTGTTCAATTTCGACAACGCGGCGGCTGCCGCGCTGACGAAAGCCCGCCGCGCGGGAGAGCGCAATTTCACAGCCGAAGCGGTACTCCCACGGCGAGGAGGGCGTATGGACTTGGTCGACTGTCACGGATTGCTTGCCAATCCGTGTGAATTGTTCCTCGACAATTTGCCGCTTGAGACGCACTTGTGCCGCATAGCCCAAGTGCTGCCACTGGCAGCCGCCGCACGCACCATAGTAGGGGCACGCCGGCGCAACCCGGTCCGGCGAAGGCTCCAGCACCTCCACCACGTGTGCCTGAAGAAACTTCTTGCGGCGCCGCTCCAATTGCACGCGCACCTGCTCACCGGGTATGCCATAGAAGGCAAAGACCACTTGACCGTCAATGCGACCCACCGCTGGCCCGCGATGCGCCATGCCGGTGAGCGCCACTTCTACGGGGGCACTTTCCCTTAACCTGCGTCCGCGACTCAATGTCTGCCATCCTCGATGCGCAGCAACGCCTCAACCGTCCAGCCAAGGAGCCAGGCCAAGTTCTCAGGTGGGTGCGGAGTGGTCCTGCCCGTAACTTTGCGGTACCCTCCCAGATCAATGAACTCTTCCGTGGCGTTGGCAAGCAGCCATTCCTTTGCTCGCGCCAGCTTAGGACTCACGCGCTTTTCCAAGTCCGCATCCACCCAGCCCACAGCGCTAATGTGATCGTATGCCATAATCGCCGCCGCCGTCATGCCGAGCCAGTGATCGTCTTGGGTGTGCATGCCAACGGCGCCATCCGGAAATTGGCAAGAAAACTGCCATTCGACCGAGCGTGTGCAGCGGTCGCGCATCACGGTCTCGCGCGGATGCCCTGCCGGCAGCCACGTGTGCAACCGCGTAAGGAATTCCACTGCGCCTCGCGCCGAGAAGCCCCAGCCGGTCTCATCCATGCGCACGCTGGGAAAGTGCTCGGCGGCAATTTCTGTAGGCCAGGGCCCAATGCACCACGTACCCAACGCATCGACAAAGGCGCCGTCCGGGGAGCCGGTTTCGTGGAGGCGCAGGTAGTAGTCCGCCAACCGCACCGCCGAGGCCAGCACGTCATCGCGGCGCGACTGCTCGTAATAGTGCACCAGCCCCATGCCGACCCACCGGAGGTCGTCGGTGAAGGCACCGTCGGTAATGGATGGGTCTTGGCAATTGGAAGGCGGATACCCAATGTTGTAGGCATGACCCCGGTCGGTCCGGTGTTGCTGCAAGTAGTCGAACAACGAGTCGGCGCGGGCGTCGAAGCAGTCCTCGTCCGGGTTATGGAGTCGGAATTCGCCAAAGCACCACAGACCGACGCCCTGCATCCAGGAGCGGCTGAGGAGGTTATTTACAGTCCGCGGATCGCCTACGCTGCTAGGGTCCCGCTCCATCCTCTGGCTCAGCCGCAAATTGCGCTGCCGGTCGGCCACCGGCGGCACCGGATCGCGCACGAAGCTGAACATAAAGACCGCGTAACGGTCCGCCGCTTCTTTGTATCGTATATCGTTGGTCCGCTCATAGAGTCGATACAGCGCCTGCGCCAAGTACGGTGGGGAGTGGGCATGCGTAGGACCAAAACCTCGACCGGTCGTGACGAACGGGCACTTTGCAGGGTCAGGCCGCCCGATTGTGCCTTGCCAGGAGACAAAGCGGTCGCCGATCGAACGTGCAATCGTGAGGGGATCACGCATCACTGTCACTTCCTTCCCTTGCAGCATTCACTGCTGTTCTGCACTTCACCACTCTGCGTCTTTACTTTCCTACCCACCTTCTCCGTATTGTAACGTAGGCGTACCACGGGCAAGAGCAGTACCCCTACGCTCTTCCCGCCCGCGAAACCCGCACATGACCCTAAGACATGGTGCTTTTTGGGCCAATAGAGACGCTATCGCATTATCCTACCAACAGTGACCGGACAATCTTGCCCACCACAGATCAAGTGTACGTGCAATTCGATAGACACCAAACGCTGCGATACTCGTGGGCGGTGGACATAGATGAGATGACAGGTAGCAGTGCGTATGTGTTATGACCCCAGTTGAGAGTGTGCCATGAGGATGAAGCATCGAGATGCGAGCTTGCAGAGAGCCTTCGAGTTCGTAGGGAGCAACGGCGCCAGGCCGATGCACGTTGGCTGCCAACGTGATGGGACCGAGGGGAGCTGATGCAACGCTCGCCGAGCTGGTCACAGCCTATCAAAACGCCGATGGGGGGATGGGATAGGTTTGACAGTGATATGCCAGCGCCTCTGTCAACAATCCCGGCAATGTACTTGCTGAAGACCGTTGCTCCGCCTGCGACGTATGCCCAGTAACAGAGATCCACTGCCGTCACGGGATCAGCCGTAAGACCCTATGCCGCCGGCCGCCCGGTATCGGGAGGAGGGTTCCTACTATGGCTTCTGCCAAAGCGTCTACAGCCCGCACTAGGGCCTCCTCCTGGTCATCGCAAAGGTGGCGAATCCGGGAAGTCTGAGGAGATTTTCAGCAGTGTATCTCTGCAAAGGTGGCATGGCCTCCAAATCGTCCTAGCCTGGAGTGAGTATGCTCAAATATGCTGTCGCAGACAAGGGGATCGGGAGAGCATGCGTTGGGTCCCTTTACAGCTTAATTTTTCGTCCCTCAGGGGTGTCCCGCGCCTCCAACCGGAGATCCGCCTAGTCCTCTTCACCGAAAACAATCGGGATTCCCATAGGCATCGTACGAAACTTGGTATGATGCTTGAGCACCGTCCAAGTACGAAATTGAGGGTCTAGGGAGACCAGCAAGCGATCTCGCCCAAGGCTCACAGCGCCATGTAATGTTCGGAGGTGTGGGATGGCATGGAAGCAGAGCGAAACGGCGGACGTGATGGACACGCCCGCAATCCACGAAGGGGAAGGTGTGATCACGCGCCGGAGGTTCTTCCGCGACACTACGCGGCTGCCCGTCCGCGTCGAGATATGGGAACTGCCGCCGGGCGCGAGTGAGGGATCCCATATCCACGACGGCGACGACGCGCTGGAGGAGTTTTACTACTTCATCGAGGGTCAGGGAGTCATGTGGATGAACGGACAAGAACTGCCGGTCCGGCCGGGAGACGCCGTCATGGCTCCTCCCGGGGTCGACCACGGTTTCCGCAACACCGGCGACGAGACGCTGAAGCTGCTCCTGATCTGGGGCGCGCCGGCAGGAGAGTTGTAGAACGCTGTAGCGCACCATCCCGGTCTGATGGTGCGCTACAGCAGAGAAGCCGTCTCGCATCGCGGGATGGACGTTGAGGGTGATTCCCCGCCCGCCCGCGAAATGGGCATTGGGCCGGCCAAAGCAGCGCCCGCCGGGCGGCTGATTGCTCTGCCGCATGGCGCTCATGGCAAGTACGGGGGAGGCCTGCGACCGCGTGCCCGACTGCGCCATCTTCGCCGGCGCCCGCTGGGAGCCGCCCAACGTCTACGAGCGCATCAAGTTGCTCGCAGAGCAGTTCCGCTTCGTCTTGCACATCGCGACGGCTGTCGCGACGTGCAGGCCCTCATCACCCGCGTTGGCTCCAGCAGCGATGCGGATGTCACCGTCTACCAGCACAGACCTTTGCGTAAACCGCAGCCAGAACCAACGAATCACTGCTAACTACCTGAATGTTCCCTCTCCTTGAGGAGACCCTTGCGCAACTGTGCCGCATCGATGGAAGCGGGGTGAATCCCGGATACCGCTATAATGAGACTTGTCTTCAACTCAATCTTCGAGGAAGCAGGTTTATGAAAATCGTAGACGTACGCAGCTACACCCTCAAGTCTCCACTCGGCGATCAGGGCTTTTATGCTTCGCAAGAGTCCTTCTCCGAGCGCAGTAGTTGCCTCGTGCGCATCGAGACTGACAGCGGTCTGGTTGGCTGGGGCGAAGGCGGCCTGTGGGGCGCGCCCGAACCGGTAGCGGCTATGATCGATCACGTCCTGACGCCCCGCATCCTCGGCCAGAATCCATTGCATATGGACGTCATCTGGGAACGCCTCTACGCGCACATTCGCGATTGGGGCCGGCAGGGCACCGCCGTCGAGGCCATCAGCGGCGTTGACATCGCGTGTTGGGATATTGCCGGACAGGCGTTGCAGCAGCCAATCCACGCGCTCTTGGGCGGCGCCTACCGCGACCGTGTGCAGTCGTACGCAACCGGAGGGTACTACAAGGGCGGTCCGGAGCGGTGGGCCGACACTGGGCTCCTCAAGGAGGAAGTTGCGCGGCACTTAGACAACGGCTTTCGCGCGCTCAAGATCAAGGTCGGGTTGCTTTCCGTGGCTGAGGACCTGGCCCGGGTGAAAGCGGCGCGGCAGGTGTTGGACGACTGTGCGCCCAGCGGCACGCGTTTCCCCTACATGGTGGACGCCAACCACGCTTATCCGCCGCACATTGCCATCACGGTCGGTCGCGGCTTGGAGGAAGAGGGGGTGTTGTGGTTCGAGGAACCCGTGATACCGGAAGACCGCAAGGGCTACCGCCAGGTTGCCGAAACCCTTGATGTTGCCATCGCGGCCGGCGAGTGCGAGCACACGCGCTATTGTTTCCGCGACCTGATCCTGGATGGGTGCATAGACATCGCACAGCCGGATATTTGCGGCACCGGCGGCATTTCGGAGGCGGTGAAGATCGCCACTCTCGCCCGCACCTTTGGCGTGCAGGTGATTCCGCACGTCTGGGGCTCCGGCATCGCGCTGGCTGCCGCACTGCACTTCATTGCGTCACTACCACCAAGTCCACACTCGGCAAATCCCCTGCCGGCCCTCAATGAGCCAATGCTGGAGTTTGACCGCAATCCCAACCCCTTGCGCGACACGCTGCTACGCGATCCCATTGCTCTTGAGGATGACGGCACTGTGCGGATTCCGCAGGGGCCGGGTTTGGGCATTTCAGTGGACGAAGACGTTGTTGCGCAATTCGGGCCACAGTAGCCGGACTGGTCAGCGTCAAGATGGCTCCCACAGCCGCGAAACCTACGAAATCCTATCGGAATTAAGTCCGTACTTGGTGACATGGCTATGCCGTGTCCCTGTCGAACTATAGACTGACATAATCGCCCGCGGGGTCACATGAGACGCAATCTACCGCACGCTCTACTGCGCGGCAAACCGGTCGAGCCGGAACATCTCAATGTCGTGACGAGTCTCGCCAGCCAACGCCAACTCGGCGACCACTTCGCCAATCACACTGCAAAACTTAAAGCCGTGACCTGAGAACCCGGCCGCAATCACCACATTGGCGTGTTCGGGATGGTGGTCGATGATGAAATGACCGTCCGGCGTATTCGTGAACATGCATGGCTTCAGCGCCTGCGTCGGCCCCATTCCGCCCGTGAGGTACTGCTGCGTGAAGGCGCGCAGTGCTGCTTCATCCTGCGGGTGGCAACCGCGGTCCACGTCATCCGCGGTGGTCTGCTCCTCTAGATGGTGGTACTTGCCGATCTTGAATCCTGGAATTCCATGAATGGGAAAACCGTAATAATGGCCTTCCGGCACGAGACAGTTGAAGACCGGAAAGCGTCCCAGCGCGAACAGTTGCGGCTGCACAGGTTGAAACCAGCCCATGACCTGGCGCTCCGGCACGGCATTGTTGCCCAGCGACTCCACGAGTGACTGGCTCCAAGCGCCGGCGGTGAAAACTAGCCGCTCGGCGCTGTAGGTAGCGCGGTTGGAACGCACGGTGACGCCTCCTGGCGCTGCCTCCCAATCGATTACGTGTTCGCGCGCCCGCACCTCTGCGCCCAACGCCTGCGCCTGCAGCACGTGGTGCACGATACACCGCTCCGATAGCAGAAAGCCGCCGTCCGGCTGCCACACGGCCAGCATCTCCGGCGGGAGTTGAAATCCAGGGAAGCGGCTGGTCAACTCTGCGCTTGTGAGCACCTCGTGGGCGAGATTGTGCTCTGCGCAAGAGCTCAGTGAACCCTCAACGACAAATGAATCCGGCGCGCCGGCATCGAGCGAACCCGTGATATACAACAACTGCTCGCCGCCGGCCTGCTCCAGTTCACGCCAGAGCGCAAACGCGCGGGCTAGCAGAGGCACGTACGCAGGGTGCTCGAAATAGGTAAGCCGAATGACGCGCGTGATACCGTGAGACGACCCCATTTCGTGTGGGATGTCATATTGCTCCAAACCAAGCACGCGCTGGCCGCGTTGCGCGAGGTGATGGACAGCGGCGCTGCCCATGCCGCCCACCCCCACGACGATAGTGTCAAAACGCTCAGAATTCATGGCTTACGTACCTCACCCATGCGCATTAGCTGTACACATACCCTTGAATTGATCGTAGTCCTATTCTTTGCCGGCCGATCCAAGCCGAACACAATACTCAACTACTAGCAGATGCTCCATTTCGCGCAGCTAGCCTTGCAGCAAGCTATTATGCGCAAAGGCTATGCGGCGGACAGGACGAGATCAGAGTATCGGCTCAGGCCGGATGTCGTCCAGCGGAATCTCCATCAAGTCCTCTCCAAGAACTATCGTACCGGCGAATACCTCTGCGGCCTCCGCCAGCATGCGTTCGCGAATACCGGGACGTGCAATCTGCTCGGTAAGATGGATCAAGACCAGTTTCTCAACTCCGGCCTCAGCGGCCGTGCGCGCCGCGTCCAAGTGTCCGGAGCACGAGGTGGTGATTCGTGGGTCTGTCTCCACTTCATTGAGAAAGTGACACATGTGCAACAAGACATTCGCGCCACGCGCCAGGTCTACGAGTTGCGCGTTGGGGGCGGTATCTCCAGTCACAACGATACTGCATTCCGGATTATTGAATCGATACGCTACCGACTTGAGGTACGGCTGACAGTGCACCATATCAGCCACTTGCACCTGCCAGCCTTCCCCATCGATCTTTGCCCCGCCGCCGACTTCCTGCACCGCTGGCGCCGGACGCCGGCGCGGGAGCTTGCCGCCGCGATGTTCGTAGATCAAGTGGCTGCCGGGATGGAGTGTGCGACCCGCCAAGTCGGCCTGAAACACGCCCTCCTCGCTGAACAGCAAGCGAGTCATGCGCTCTGTGCCATCCGGGCCGCACACTTTCAAATCGGGTATTCGGCCCGCTCCTTGGTCCCAGCGCGTGAGGGTTAGATAGCCGTAATCCATGCAATGGTCGTAGTGCAAGTGGGTTAAGAAGATATGGCTGATCTGAGGCAGCGCAATTCCTCTCGCCAGGAGGCGTTGTACCGCCGCCGGTCCGCAATCGAAGAGCATTAGATCATCGTTGTGCTCTACCAGAAAGCTGCACCCGCCCCGCTCGAGCGAAGGCGTTGGCGTACCCGTACCCAATAGAGTTAGTCGAAGTGACATACTGGCTGTGCCTCTCTGCGCCGGTGCCGGCGTCTCCATCGGTATCTCGTACCTTCATGCTAGCGTGATCATTCGACAGAATAATACCTTGACTCTGCGCTCTTGTGCCCACAGTGAAACGTAGTCGCAAACCTGCCCTTAGAGCCCTGCTGCGCTCATATGGTCTCAAATTACACGCACGCTGCGTGTTGCTACAATTGCTCATATTGGAATTGCATAGTTGCGTAACGCAACTGCGCGATTCAAGGCGAAGAATGCATAGTTTGACTTGACTTCTCGCAGGGAAGGAATCTATAATTAAAGGAACACCGCACCAAATAGCGCGGTGTAATTGGTGTAACGCAATAAGAAGGAGAAAACTACGCCAATGGCAAAGCAGGTAGTACTAGACGAGGAAGCCCGGCGCGCTCTGATGGGTGGCATCAAGAAGGTGGCCGACGCGGTTGAGTCCACCCTCGGTCCCAAAGGGCGCAACGTAGCACTGGGCAAGAAGTACGGCGCACCGGTCGTGACCCACGACGGTGTCACCGTTGCCAAAGAGATCGAACTTGAGGATGGGCTCGAGAATGTTGGCGCCCAACTGATCAAGGAAGCAGCGAGCAAGACAAACGACATCGCCGGTGACGGCACCACGACCGCAACCGTGCTCGCGCACACGCTTATAACCGAAGGGCACCGCAACGTGGTTGCCGGTGTGAATCCCATGATTATGAAGCGGGGCCTGGAGCAAGCGACCCGCGTCGTGGTTGACGAGCTTCGGAACATTGCCACACCCGTGACGGGCAAGGCCCAAGTCGCCGAAGTCGCCTCAATCTCCGCTGCCGATACCGAAATCGGCGATCTCATCGGTGACGTGATGGACAAGGTTGGCAAAGATGGCGTCATTACCGTGGAAGAAGGTCGCGGCATCGGTTTCTCGGTCGAGTACGTAGAGGGCATGGAGTTCGACCGCGGCTATATCTCTCCCTACTTCGTAACCAACTCCGACCGTATGGAATCCTCAATCGAGGACCCCTACATCTTCATCACCGACAAGAAGCTCAGCGCCGGCAACGATGTGCTGCCGCTGCTTGAGAAGTTTGTGCAAGGCGGCCAGAAGAACCTGGTCGTGATTGCAGAGGACGTCGAGGGCGAGGCCCTGGCGATGTTGGTCGTAAACAAGATGCGCGGTGTCTTGAACTGCGTGGCGATCAAGGCTCCCGGCTACGGTGACCGCCGCAAGGAAATGCTGCAGGACATGGCGGTCCTGACCGGCGGCCAGGTGATTTCTGAAGAGCTCGGTCGCCGCCTCGACCAAGTAGTGATCGAGGACCTTGGCCGCGCCCGCCGCGTCGTGGTCGATAAAGAGAACACGACGTTCGTCGAGGGACATGGTGACGCCGAGGAAGTCAAGGGTCGCATCAACCAGATAAAGGCCCAGGTCGAAGAGACTTCCAGTGACTACGACCGCGAGAAGTTGGAAGAGCGCGTTGCGAAGATGTCCGGCGGCGTGGCAGTCATCAACGTAGGCGCAGCCACCGAGGTCGAGCTGAAAGAGAAGAAGCACCGCGTCGAGGACGCGCTTTCGGCGACGCGCGCTGCTGTTGAGGAAGGTATCGTCCCTGGTGGCGGTATTGCCCTGCTCAACGCGCTGCCTGCGCTGGACGGCCTTAAGCTCGATGGCGACGAGAGTGTTGCGGTCACGATTATGCGCCGTGCACTTGAGGCGCCCATTCGCCGCATCGCGCAGAACGCCGGCCAGGACGGCTCGGTAATCGCGCAAGAGGTACGGCGCTTGGCCAAGAGCCGCCGCAACAAGAACGTTGGGTTCAACGTGCTCTCCGCTGAGTATGTTGACATGATCGAGTCGGGCATCATCGACCCGCTGAAGGTCACCCGCTCTGCGGTAGAGAACGCGGCCTCGGTAGCAGCCATGGTGCTGACGACCGATGCGTTGGTGGTTGACATTCCTGAACCGCCGGCACCCGCACCTGCCGAAGGCGAAGGAATGCCTTACTAGGCGTTTCTCAGTCACTTCGAGAATGCAGAGAGGGGCTCCTCAGTGAGGGGCCCCTCTTCTTGTTTCTTGTTCGAATTGCCGGAAGCTTGGCGTACTCTCTCGCCGGCCAGACGGTGGCGCCGTGTCTAATGCCCTGGGAAAGGCCGGTCCGTCTCGCGCAGCGCCCGCTGCCTCGAACGTACGGCCCCCAAGGACCCCTCCGTTAGCCGCGCAGTCTGACGTTGTGCGGATCGTACAGCGGCTCATCAGTCACCGTGGCCGCATATCTCTTGCCAAAGTACTCGACGGTCACTTTGGTACCCGCCGTCGCATACTCAACCGGCAAGTAGCCGTAGGCGATGCTCTTGCCCACGGTGTACCCAAAGTTGGCGCTGGTCACGTAGCCAAGCACACGGTCGCCGTCGAGGATTGGCTCTTTGCCCATGACGACATGGCCGGGATCCGCAAGTGTGAGACAGGAGAGCCGCCGCTCAATACCTGCTTCCATGCTGCGAGTGAGCGCCGCACTGCCAAGAAAATCACCTTTGCCGAGTTTAACTGCCCAGCCCAATCCGGCCTCGTACGGGTTATATTCAGTATGTATGTCCGTGCCCCACAGCCGGTATCCCTTCTCCAGCCGCAAGGATTCAAACGCCCCGCCACCTCCCGCGATTATGCCACACTGCTGTCCCACCTCCCACAGCGCGTCCCAGACGCCTAGCCCGAACTCGGTAGGGACGTAAATCTCCCAGCCCAGTTCACCTACGTAGGAAACGCGCAAGGCACGGGCCGGCGCGGCGCCAATGGTGATCTGCTTGCTCGCAAAGTAGGGGAACGCGCGGTTGGACACGTCTTCAACACACACTTGCTGCAAGACGTCCCGCGCCCGTGGACCCCACAAGCCAATTCCGCAATACTCAGAGGTTGCATCCTCGATTTGGACTGTGCCGTTATCAGGTGCGTGAGCGCGCAGCCACGCCAAGTCGCGCGTCCCGCTGGCGCCGCCGGTGAGCACAAGAAAACGGTCTTGCGATACTCGCGTGATAGTCAGGTCGCACTGTATGCCGCCGTTCAGGTTCAGCATCGCGGTGTACACCACCTTACCCACTGGCCGGTCGATCTGGTTCGCAGAGATTGACTGGAGGAAGTCCAACGCGCCCGGTCCCCCTACTTCCAGCTTTGTAAACGCAGTCAGATCATACATGGCCACGCGCTCGCGGGTCGCGCGGTGTTCGCCGGCCTGAATTGGGCTCCACTGCTGCGCCTCCCAGCCGGAGCGGCTCGGTGCCGATACTTCTGTAATGAGTTCTTCATTGGAATTGAACCACTGAGGACGCTCCCAGCCGGCGCTCTCAAAGAATTCCGCCCCAAGCGCCTCCAAGCGCGGCTGGAATGGACTGCACCGCACATTGCGAGGATTTTCTAGCTGTTGCAGCGGGTGAATGATGTCATAGACCTCGCGGTACTGCTGCGCGCCCCGCGCCTTCACGTAGGCCGGCGTATGGACATGGGCAGAAAAGCGGTTGTAATCGGCTTCCCGCAAGTCGTGCGACGGCGTGCCTTCATCCATCCACTCGGCCACCACGTTGCCCACCCCGCCGCCATGCGTAATCCACACGGCCTCCGCAATCCAGAGGCCGCTCACTTGCGGCGCCTCGCCCAATATGGGCAAACCGTCCGGCGTGAAAGAGAACATGCCGTTGAACGCGTCAGTCAACCCCAAACCGCGCAGTGCCGGAAAGAGCTCATCTGCTGCGCGGCGTGCAACCGCAAAGTGCTCCGGTGTAAAGTCCAGCATGGCAGGCGCGCGTTTGGCCTCAGTAGGGCTGAGAATGTCATCCGCTGCCACCGGCAGCGGTTCATGCTTGTAGGACCCTATGCCGTAGCACTCACCCTCCTGCCGGAAGTACATGGCATAGTCCTGGTTCCGCACAATTGGATGAACGACTTCACGGGTCTCGCCCCGCAACGCCGGCACGGGCACGGTACGCGTATATTGGTGTTGTACCGGCAAGAGCGGAATGGAGATTCCCGCCATGCGTCCGACCCGCGGTCCCCAGATGCCCGCACAGATGAGTACCAAGTCGGCATCAATGCGGCCTGCAGTCGTTTCCACAGCACGTATGCGTCCTGCCTCCACCACAATGTCGGTGACTGTCGTATTTCCATAGAACGCGGCGCCGTGCTCTTGTGAATAGCGGGACATCGCCTCGGCCGCGCGCACAGGCTTGGCGATGCCGTCGCTGGGCACGTGGTACGCGCCGTGAATTACATCGGGGTTGAGCAGCGGCACGAGGTCGCCAGTTTCCTGAGGCGAAATCAGGCGAGATTCCAAGCCATACGACTTGGCGAAGCCTGCCTTGCGGTGCAGGTCGCGCCAGCGTTCCTCGGTGTACGCCACCTCTAGGCTACCAACGCCATACCAGCATGGCGCACGGTCCAATTCGAGCGTGCGGTAGAGCTCGACCGTATCCATCGCCAGCGTGGTCATGAGCTTGGAGGCATTAGTCTGGAACACTAGGCCGGGCGCATGGGAGGAAGAACCGCCGGTATCAAACAGCGGCCCTTGATCCACCACCACTATGTCCCGCCAGCCGCGCTTGGTCAGGTGATAGGCAACGCTGCACCCCACAATGCCGGCGCCGATGATGACGAGACGCGCCTGCGACTGCACGGCAGAATCTCCTCAGCTAGCCCTGCGCCAGCTATTTGCATGATCCATTCTGTCGTGGGGACCCGTAGGGGCACGACATGTCGTGCCCCATTGCTGTTCATGCGTCATAAGTCTTAGCTTTCCTGACGCCGTTCCCAGTTGAACTCCGTCTCGCTCATCGGCTTGTCGGGGTCCGGTTGCCAAATCTGCTCTTCTTCGTGCTTGCCGAGCACTTTCGCCATCTCGCGCACGTGTATGGCGACAGTCCCGCAACAGGCGCCGATGTAGTTTACGCCCATGGCTTTCGACTTCAGCGCGTAGTCCGCCATCTCGTAGCGTGTCATTTGGGTGGGTTCCAGCTTGTCCGGGAAGGCCGACGTGCCCGTAAACCACGGCACCTCATCGCTGGTGCGGTGCGCGACGGGCTGGGCAGCGATAAAGGCGTCGGTCGCATCCCGCATCTCCTGGAGAATTGGGTACGTGTGCTCGGGATCGCGCATGCAGTTGGCGCCGACGATTTCGGCGCCCGCGTCCGCCAGCATGCGTGCGCAGTCAGCGGCAGAATAGCCGTCATCCGTTTCCGTCGTAGCGCGAAACGACATGGTGATCATGGCGGGCAGATTCGATTTGGCCTTGATGCGCTCCAGGCAAAGCAGCGCTTCTCCCAGGTGCCAGAAGGTCTCGCCAATGAAGAAATCCACCCCTTCCTGCGCCTCAATCTGCTCATCGAAAATGCCGGCTATTTCAGCGTTGCCGGATGGGTGGTCTGCGGTCCACTTCCACGTCGCGCTCAGGTCACCGGCCACAAGCGCTTTGTCACCGGCCACGTCCTTCGCAATTTGCGTGGTTTTCTGGTTGATCTCGAATGTTCGATCGGCTTGTCCAACGGTCTCGAGCTTGCTGCGGCTGCCGTAAAACGCCATCACCTGCAAGACTTCCGAGCCTGCACGCAGAAACTCAATGTGAAGTTCTCGAATGGCGCCCGGGTACTCAAGCGCCAGTTCCGGTGTGAAGGCTCCGGCAATCACGTACCCACGTTTCTCAAGCTCGACGATATAGCCGCCGTCACCAAGCACGACGTCTTCCGCCAACATCTCTAAAATGCCCATGATTGAAGAATTCCCTCCTATTCCTACGCAATTGTGAACAAACTACATTCCATTGCTTGTCGGCTAGCCGCGGGCGCACTGGAATTGCACCCAACTTGAACCGGCCAATCAATCGAGACGAGCACCTACTTCAACCGGCGGCACGAGCTCGCTCACTGTTAGCCCACAGGCGTGGCAGCAAGCAGGTCACTTGGCACTGCCTGCATGACTTTCCGCAACCCGGCGGCAATGTCCCGCGCGTCCTGCTCAGTCCAGTCCATACTCAAGTGATACTCGCACACACGCGGCATCAGCTCTTCCGCGAGCGGACAAAGTCCCGGGCCGTAGTCTGCTGCCCCGGAGTAGACGCGCGAATCCCACGGCGATAAGCCGTCGTGCCACATGCGCTTATGCAGAATCGCCTCATGCATGTAGACCGGTACGCCGCTATATGGGAACTTGATGGGTATGCCTTCCGCGGCCAGCGCCTGGCGTGCCCACGCGCAGAGTTCTGCAGTTGCAAAGACAAAACCCGGACTGACACCGGCATCACCCGCAGGATCTGCCAGAGGCCGCACACGCACGCCGGGTACGTCACTGATGCTTTCCTTTATGATATGGCCCAGGTAACGTACGTGGGCGCGCAGCCGGTCGAGTTTTTTCACCTGCTCCAAGAGAACCGCAGCCGTGAGTTCGCTCATGCGGTAGTTCTCACCAAAGAACGGCGGCAAGTCCGCCCCTTCGCTCTTGCGCGGTGTGCCTTGGTCCTGGCAGGCGACGGCACGCTGATGGAGCGCGGGGTCATTAGTAACAACCATGCCACCCTCACCAGCGGAAATGACCTTATTCATCTGAAAGCTGAAGATGTTTATGTCACCGAACCCGCCGACGAGCCGGCCGTGATACTTTGCGCCGAACGACTGCGCGCAGTCTTCCAGAATAGCGATGCCGTGGCGCGCGCCAACCGCGAGCAGCGGCCGTAAGTCAGCGGCTGCACCCCGCCAGTGCACGACCATCACGGCCCGCGTGCGCGGCGTGATTACGCGCTCAACACCCTCGGCAGAGATGCTCACGCTGTCGTCCAGGTCGGCAAAGATCGGCACCGCCTGACATGCGACCACCGCATTCACGCAGCCGTAGAACGTCGCAGCAGGCACTATCACCTCATCGCCCGGGCCAACGCCGAGGGCGCGGAGCGCCACAATGAGCGCCGCCGTGCCGGAGGTTACGCCTACGGCATGCTCGATGCCAATGAGTGACGCCACCGCCTGTTCCAATTCGTTGACGGTGTAGGCGGGGTCCGGGCCGTAGTAGCGAAACGGCGAGCGGCGGTCCAAGACTTCGCACACGGCGCGTTTCTCGTCTTCGCCAATAATCGTTGCGCCCGGGTAGGCGCCTGGCAGTGGCGTCGAGCGTACCGGTCTGCCACCGTCAATTGCTAGTTGTCGGCTCATAGGCCTCTCTCTCTAATTGAGACAATCGCATAGCTCCCGTAAGGAGCAGAGAACCTCCCTCTCCCAAAGGAGATCTTTGCACAACCGCCGCCTAGGTAAGAAAGCTCTCTCTCGAGGACACCCATGCATAGCCATTTGAAAGCTCCCTCTCCCTTCGAGGGAGAGGGCCGGGGTGAGGGTGAATTTCCGCTATCCAGCTCACTCCCACGGATTTTGCACAGTTAAGCTAAGGTCTCCTCTTTCATGAGTTCGCTACCCAAATCGGGCTCGACCACGCGACCTGTCCGTTCTCCTGCATTACACGGAGGTAGTAGAAGTCTTCCGCGCGGTTTGCGCTGGGAGTGTCGCCGAACGTATAGGACGCGCGAGCCAATTCGTCCGGCACGAGACGATGGATTAGGAAGGAGTCCGAGGGAAAGCCGGTGGTCAAGTCGGTCACGGCGTTCTTTGAGGCTTGCTCCAGGGTATACGTCTCGGTGCGCCGCATCGGTTTCGTGAACGCAAGCGTAACTGTCGCCGAAGGCGGACCTTCGATGTCCAGCACCACCGAATTCTGAGGACAATCGTTTAAGCAATCAGAGAGCGACGTATACGTCTGAAATCTGCATTTGGCGGCCGTAGATTCAAGAATGCGGCTGCGGTTTTCTTCATGGAATGGGCCAGACTGGAAGCACGGCATCGCCTGGTGGATGCGGGCGCCGTCCACCGAGACGGTCAGGTCCCACTCGGCGATACGCGGCTTGCCAAACGCAGACCACGGCCCCCAGCCCACCTCGACGCGGCAACGATGCCGCCGCGACCACGGATACCCCTCTTCAGGCTCGGCGTCAGCCGGAAAGTGCCGTTGAATTACACGGTTGTTCTTGATGACCTCGACCTTTTCGATTTCGTCCCAGCCGCGCACGTTCACGGCAATCTGGCGTTCGGCAGCGGCGGGCAGTCGCGATCCCATCGGCTGACCGTTGACGCGGAAATCCAATTCGATTTTGTCGCCCGTCACAGCATAGCAGCGGCGGCTCCACAACGCATCCCAAATCGCCTCGCGGGTGAATTCCGGCACCAAGACCGCTACCGTGCCCTCGTTGTACGCGCCCGGATGCGCCTGATGATCGTCGGAAGAACCCGTCACGCCAACGTGGTGACCCAAAGCCAGCGCGTGCTGGAGTGTGTTAATGGTTACGCGGGGTCCCAGACCGTGCCGCGTATACGCAAACGGTCCGCGGTCGCGTTCCGCGCCGCCGTGCTCGGAGATAATCTCCACAATGGGCGACACCGATTCGTCTAAGTAGTCCCAGTTCGCGCCGCGAAACCCGCGCATATAACCGGGGTGATGCGGCACCAGCAGCGCGCCGCTGCGCCGCGCGTGCTCCTGAATCTCCCGCACGTGGTTGGCGAACTGCAGCGGGCCGTCTTCCTTGTAGATGACGCAATGGTCGCCAAACCCGGCGGAATGCCACTCATAGCCCAGAAAGGCCTCGAAGCGCCCCGGGGCCGTGGCCTCCTTGATCAACTGCTTGGTTCTGGGCCAGACTTCCTTGTGGCGGTCAAAGCCTTCTTGCCACTGTTCGTGCCGGTTATTGGGCATCGCCGGCATGTCGTGCCACTGGGCATGGCCTGTGAAGGCAAAAAAGTCCAAGTGACTCTGCGCCATGTCTATGGCCCGCTCCAACGTGCCTTTGGTGTAGTGGAATAGGCCCACAGTATTGTGATTGTGAATGTCGCCCCAAAGAACCTTGTAGTCCATAGCTACCCTCGTGTCCTCTCGCTCAGTCTCATCATGTAGACAACGCCGCGGTTGAGGGGCTTGAAGCCTTGCCGCTCGTACATGCGGCGGGCAGGCGCATAGTGGTCTTCCAGCCCGGTCGATACTTGGGCGAATTCCATGCCCGCTTCCTCGATGAGTTCAAGCACTCGCGCGTGAAGCTTGCCACCAATGCCATGCCCACGATAGTCCGGTAGCACCGCGTTATTGCCCACTGTCCCAATGCGTGTCACATCGTTCACATGGAAGGTTGCAAAGCCAACCGCTTTGCCTTCTATCTCGGCAATGACCACTAGGCCCATGTCGATCCGGCGCATGTCATCGGCCTTCCACTCATCCCACGTGCGCCCGCCAATGACTCCGTAGCGTTCTTCGCGCCAGCGATGGACCGTTACGTCCGCAAACCCACGCACGATGAGTTTGACCAGGGTCTCGCGATCCGCTTCTACCGCGCGCCGGATCTGTACGTCGGTTGCGTTCGTCGTCATGGAGCACTCTGTCCAAGCTCTCTAAAGTAAGTAACACTGCGGTTCAGCGGCGTGAAACCTTTCCGCTCGTACATGCGGCGGGCGGGCGTGTAGGATTCTTCCAATCCGGTCGATACCTGGGCAAACTCCATACCGGCTTCTTCGATTTGCTTGAGCACACGTGCGAGCAGCCGCGCACCTATGCCGCGACCGCGAAACTCCGGTAAGACCGCGTTGTCATCCACCGTTCCAATTCGAGTGAAGTCATCCAATTGATAGCTAGCAAAGCCAACCGCTCTGCCTGCTACTTCGGCAACAATGACCTTCTTGATGTCAATCATATGCGGGAGACCAACTCTCCACTCGTCCCAAATGCGCTCGAGCAGGTCACCATCCTGTTGCGCGCACACGTCCTCATATGCGAGTACGAAGAGTTCTACGAGGTTCTCTCGATCGGCCTCGACGGCCTGTCTGATAATGAAATTAATACGCTGTCCAGCCACGTTGCTCACTATCTTACCACGCGCCTAGGCCATGCGCCGCCACAACCGGTGACCCGATTGGGATAGCCCCTTGACCCTCTGATTATTGCGAATGCACTGCGTTCGCGCACGCTTGAATCGTCTTGTACAGCAGTCGGGACGCTCCACCCACCGCTCCCGCACCTGACGTATGACAGCAGGCACCCGCCACGAATGCGCTGTGTATACCGCGGTTGCGGAAAGGCGTTTGCCTGTCCCTGATTCTACCGCTGTAGAGATGTCACCCAGATTGGGCTCGACCAGGCGACGTGGCCATCCGTCTGAGTTGCGCGCAGGTAGAAGTAAGTGGTCTGATCACCTGAAAGTGGGAGTGCCTCGGAAATCTCGGCAACACGACCGTTACCGGATTGCGTGAAGACGACATGGCCGTTGCAGACAACCTCTAGGCTTGCAAGCGGAGCGGTGCCAAACACCCGTGCCGTCACCGCCACCTCGCGCTGGGCTGCCGTGAATTCCTCGCCCATGCCGTGGCCGTCAACCTGGAATGCAAGCACGATGCGCGCGCCGGTGGTCGCATAGCAGCGGCGGTCCTTGAGGGCCTGGATAATTGCCTCACGCGTGAGTTCCGGCGCAATCACGGCAGTCAGGCCGCCGGTCTTATGGTCGTGGAAGTCAACGCCGGCCATGGAGCATGTATTCCTGCCGGGCTGGGCGTGATGGCTGTCGGTGCCGCCCACAAAGCCGAGACGGTGCCCCATTGCCAGTGCATCCTGGGCCGATGCGCCGCCGCCGCCAATCACGGTCGCGCCGCCGGGCTCATCGGTTTCGAATGCGCCGCGGTTTTGCGCAATCTCCAACACCCTCTGGTACTGGGGATTGTGACGCTGCCAGTCCTGCACCCGCCAGTTCTGGTAGCCACCCTCAGAAGTGACGTTGATGTGGTGCGGCACCACCACAGCGCCGGTACCCTCCAGCGCGGGCCAGATCTCCTCGATCTTGCTCGTCGTGACGCGTTTGCCAGTATCAGGATAGAGAATGACGCGGTGTCCTGCGGTGGGATCGCTTAACTCAACGGCCACCAGTGGCGCGAACCGTCCCGGATCATGGAACTGCGCGATGATTTCTTGGTATTCCTCCCAATCGTCTGCCCGCGGCACAGACCACAGGGATTCAATGTTCTGCGGCGGTGGAAACCAGGCCACGCCCACGCAGTCGAGGCCGGAGACGTCGCGCGCATAGCGAAATGCCTCCGCATACGTCCCAACGCCGTGTGCCATGAAGGGCCCGTGGGGTCGGTGACTGGGACTGAGCGCGCCGGGAGCGTGGGTGTGCAGGTCGCCAAAGAAGATGCGGTCGCTGCCTGCCTCAATGACGTCAATGGGGTTGCTGACACCGGAGAGGCCGGTTTCCCACGCCACCGCCGCAACCGTGACCGGACCCACCGCATTCCTGGCAACGATGAATGGCCCAATCCGCGCTGTGCCACAATCACTCGTCGTGATGGCGAAAGGTGCGGGCGCGCTGATGCCGCCCGGCTGCGTACGGAGAGCGACTTCGCCTGCAAAGTCCGTACAGACATTGCCAAATGCGTCTTCAACCCGTACAAGCACAGAGAATTCATCGCCAGCAGCAGCCGTGGCGGGGGCAACCACACCCAAACGCGCAGGCGGCCCGGCAACCACGTCAACCACCGGCAGCTCCGGCAAGAGCCGATAGCCCTTGGGCTCACCGCCAGGATAGCGGGGGTTGCTGTAGCTGGCATTGCCGAGCACATCCACGAGCACCTGAAAGTGCATTTCAGACTTGGCGACCTCTTGGGCACGCGCCCGTTCATGGAAGCCGGAGATGTAAGACCCGGCATCACCGATGGTCACCGAGATTTCCTCGCCTGGACGCAGCGCTGCACCCTCCACGGTGACGAAAATACATGGGAATTGCGAATGGTGATACTTCAGCGGATAATCGTTGCGCACCTGCACCGAGACGCCGCAACTGCCATTTGTAGTGGCCGTGACGTGACCGACTCGCCACCGCACGCTATGCACACAGGGCGGCAAGACGGCGATGCCCCCACCAGGCACGATACCGGCGCTCCCCGCCGTGTACGTGATTGTCCACGTGCCGAATGCGCCCGCGGCGACCGGAACATCCGGGTCTAGCGTACAGTTGCCCAGTTCAGCCTGCAAAGACATATCCGGCTCCTCCGCCGTGACTTGCACACCGTGCGTAACACCCTGGTTCTGCGACACTGGCGGTAATATCCTCTTGTTATCACTCACGTGCGGGCTCTCCCCTAAACAATGCAGCGCGGGGGCTTGCCCCCCGGCTCTGTTGCAGTCTACTATCCCAGACACTCGGCATTCTACTGCGGCGTAATGTCGTGACTGCCAATTCTGCCGGAGGGCGCAGGTTACAAACCTACGCTACCGGAAAATCGCAATGGCTGATGCGCTTCCGATACTGATCGCTACGCCGTGATGTCACACATTGAACAGACGCGCTGCGTTGTCGTGAAACAGCTTCTGCTTGACCACATCCGCAATCTGAGTCTCGGTCTCGATGCTAAGCTGCGCTGATTCATGGTAATGCAACGGCGCATTGGAACCGAAGAGCACATGGTCCGGGCCGATAGAGTTGCAGAGCTTCGCTACGTCGTGAATCGGCCCCTGCACGCGGCTGTTCTCCACGTACAGATTCTCAGTCTTGTCTACGCTGCGCCAGATGCTCGTAACTTCACCGAACCGCCCGCCGGTGACAAGAAAACGCACCTGCGGAAACGCGTTCACCGTCTGGGCAATGTCACTGGCCGCTACGTCGGGTACCCGCACCAGCTTGTGGTGATGCCGCGCGTCCTCCAGGCCGATTGCTATGAGGATCAGCAGCCCGTGCTCCCGGGCTGTCTCCAGCAGCCGCAAGTTCTCCTTGCCCAGCAGTTCATACTGATGGTAGTTGGGATGCAGACGCAGATGCCGCGCGCCAAGTTCCTCAAGGCAAATCTGCAAGTCTTCATCCCAGCCCGGATACGCCGGATTAATGGTATACGCCGGAATGAAGCGGTCGGGATGCGCCTGCACAATCGTGTGCAATTCGCGGTTGCCAACCAGCAAGTCCTTGAAAAACACATTCTCCAAGCGTGAGATCACCGCCTTCTCAATGCCAAGATCGTCCATCTTGCGCAGCAAGTTCTCAGGCTGAGAGTAGGGTAGACGCCGAAACGGCCATTCGCCCACGTAGGCATTGCTATCGATCACGGGATGCGTTCCTTTGTCCGAGCAAATTAATGTGTTGTCGTGCCCTCGGCGAACACACGCGCCATGTTTTCATAGAGTATCTTCTCTCTATCCGCCGCGGCAAGGCTTGTGCCAAGCACTTTCGCGAGCTGTGATGGAAACGAACGCCCCGGCATGTCGGTGCCAAAGATCACGCGCTCCGCGCCGACATGGTCCACCAGAATGTGCACGCCGTCGGCATTGCACTCGTTACCGGCAATGTCGAGCAGCACATTCGGCGTGCTGCGAAAGACCTTCGCGCCGTATTCGTAGTCGCCGCCCGCGTGCGCCGCAATGATCGTTGCGTTTGGATGGCGGCGCGCCAGGTCGGCCACCATCTCCGGCGGCGACTCACCGTAGCCAAGTCCGCCGGACTTGAGCCACGTGTGCTGCAGGGCAGGCACGCGGAAGTGCGCACAGATTTCCACTAAACGATCGACACGCGGATCGTCACATGGCAGCGCATGCCACAGCTTGAGCCCGACGAACCCCTGTGTATCCAGCCGTCTCTCTAACTCTGTCGCCGCCGCGTCAGCGTGGTAGGGGTTCACATAGCAGAACCCGCGCACACGATCGGGGTAGCGTTGCATAAGCGTGTGGGTTTCATCATTAGACCGTTCGCAGAACTCATGCGTCGGAAACGAATAGCGAGAGCCATCTCTCACCGGACGAATCGCGTACGTTACGAGCACAGCATCGAATTGCTCTGCAATTTCGATCTGTTCGGCAAAGTCACCCAGTGACTTCCCAACGTCAGTGTGTACGTGAACATCGATGATCGGCAACTGGATTCCTTCCTGTCCCCCAATGGCGCCGCTTGTCATGATACCGAGTTCAGCGAGGATTCTATAGACCGTATGGTTCTAAGTGACTGCCAGTCAAAGCCTAGGTGTAAGCGGCCTGACAGCCAAACTCCTGAGTACCAGCCTCACTTGCTGTGCGCCCTCACTGCCCGAGCTGTGCGCCCTCACTGCCCGGAAAATACTGCCGGATGCTCAATCGTCTTGGTTTCGGCAAGCACACGCGCCATGTTGTGGTAGAGAATCTTTTCCTTTGCGTCTGCGGCTATGTTCGCGCCCAGCACTTTCGCTAGTTGCGATGGGAACGAACGACCGGGCATGTCGGTGCCGAAGATCACTCGCTCCGCCCCGACGTGGTCAACGAGGATTTGCACGTAGCCGGCGTTGCACTCGTTGCCGCCAATGTCGAGCAGCACGTTATCACACGAGCGAAAGACCTTCGCACCGTACTCGTAGTCGCCGCCCGCATGGGCCGCAATGATCGTGGTGCGCGGATGCCGCTTGGCCAGCGCCGCGACCATCTCCGGCGGCGATTCGCCGGTCTTCTGACTCGTGGCTTTCTTCCACGTGTGCTGGAGCGCAGGCACGCGGTAGTGGGCGCAGATTTCCATGAGTTCATCGAGACGCGGGTCAATGCACGGCACCGCCACCCAGAGCTTGAGGCCCACGAAGTGCTGCTCTCGCAGCCGGAAATCGAGTTCCTCGCATGCCTCCTGCGCGTGACCGGAATTGACGTAGGCAAACCCGGTCACGCGTTCCGGGTAGCGTTCCATCAAGACGCGGGTCTGATCGTTACAGGCGCGAATAGTCTCCGGCGTGGGATACTCGTGGTTGTTGGGCGCGGACACGGGCCGGACGGAATAGGTGACGAGGTGCACATCGAACTGCTCTGCGATATCAATCAAATCAGAGAAGTCGTCCAAGCTGCGTGAAACATGTGGGTGGACATGGACGTCTATGATCACGTCACTTGATCACTCTTGCACTCTACAAGCTGAACCGATGCGAAGCCGGTCGTCTGCAATACTCAATTGCTTACAAGCTGCCAGCCAGGGGCATGTCCCGCACGCCTCTGGCCGCTAGCGTCGCGAGCGAGACTCCAAGCACACAGATGGCCGGCTAAGCGGCTGCGGCCGCTTAGCCGGTTTCCACGCTCTACCAGCCGCCCACAAGCTCCTGCCACTTGGCGATGATATTGTTCCACTCCTGATCGACGTTTGCCAGGCCCTCTTGGATGGTAATGTTGCCTGCCATTACGTCGGGCAAGAATTGTGACAGGGCCGTGCGCATCTCGTCGGCGCCGGGGATTGGCAGCGAGTGGGACGCGCGGAACGGGATCTGGTAGCTTTGGTGCTCGAGGAACGGGTCGCCCTCGGTGAACTCCGACGAATTGGCGACCGAAAGCCGAATCGGCACGCGGTCCCACGCCTTTGCCCAACGGAGGTTGTTCTCGGGTCGGGACACGAACTCGATCCAGGCAAAGGCCTCTTCGGGCACGGTCGTCCACGACGACATGATCCAGATGTGGTGCCCGCTCCAACTTACCTGCCGTACCGCGTTGGGCGGCTTTGGATGCTCGATGATACTGAACTCGAAATTCTCATCGATTGGGTAGATTTCCGCCTTGCGCGTTGAGTACGTCGCGTACATCGTGGCGGTAAAGTCGTTGACGAGGGCGGCGCCCCGCGGCGAACCGGAGGGCCGAGCCGTCTGATTGAGCGTGGCAAGGGCGTCCCAGCCACCTTGCAGGTCGTTTACTTTCTTGACCCACGTGAGCGCTTCAATTCCTTCCGGGCTATTGAGCGCCGCTTTGCTCAGGTCGTCGCTGACTCGCTGCCCGCCAAGTTGCAGGAGCGGTGTAATCCACTGGTACCTGCCGCCGCTGCCCCATTCGGGCGGGAACCCGGCAACCACCAGATTGCCGGCCGTGTCCTTGCGCATAGTCTTCTGGACTACCGCTTCCAGGTCGTCCCAAGATTCGGGGCCGTTATCCGGGTCCAGGCCGTTTTCCAGGAAGATGCCGTCGTGCATGTAGAGCACACGCAGGTCGGGACCATACGGAAAACCGTAGAGTTGACCGTCCTTGCTCCAGACCATGTTCTCGGTCAGGCTTGTCCAGATGTCCTCCATGTCGATGTTGGAGCTCTTGACGACGTCGTTGAGGCCCCGCGCCTGGCCGAGCGCGCCCAACTCGATGGCGTGCCACTCGCCCCAGGAACTGAGATCATGTGGTGAGTTTGCGGCAAACGCCGTGCGAAACGCGGCGTACCGTTCGCTCGAACTCGTCGACGGCGGATTGACGTCAAACTCGATATCGGGATGCTCTGCGCGGAACTCGTCGACCAGTTCGGCGGATACCCCTTCTTCATCCTGGAATTTGAAGTAGGGATGCGTGGCAAACAAGACGTACACGGTCTCCTTTTCAGGAGGTGCGGCCTCTGCCTGCGGCGCTTCCGCTTGCTCTTCCTCAGCCATGGTTGCTGCGGGCACAGCGCCACAAGCGGCAAGACCCAATACCGCCAGCGTGCTACCAAGCCCTGTCATGATCGTGCGGCGTGAAATCCTTGTCGCATTTAGACTCATTGCAAGTCCTCCCACACATTGTGCTCCAATGGTCCTTCTACAAATCGAGCGTGCCCCACGTCAGCGGGCGCCGTCTATTCGCGGGTAAGCGTCGCTGCGGTGTCCTTCGGAACCATGCCTCCCTTCCTCTAGCGCAAGG
The DNA here is from genome assembly GCA_965207135.1 of Chloroflexota bacterium. GTDB lineage: Bacteria > Chloroflexota > UBA11872 > VXOZ01 > VXOZ01 > VXOZ01. Next base: position 2,420,814 of record OZ242272.1, read on the forward strand.
GGTACCGCCAATGGGCAAACCGCTCAGTTGTCTTTTACCACCATGTGGAACATATGTCAAGCATACACCCGGTGACGGACGCCGGAGGACTGCACGGGCAGAACAGGAACCACAGTTGGCGTTTCGCTATGTGCCTAGAAAAAGAAAGGCTAGAGAATCTGTGATAGGAAGCGCCGCACGCGCTCGTGACGGGGGTTGTTGAAGAATTCAGCAGGCGGCAGGTCCTCGACGATCTGGCCTTCGTCGAACATGACGATGCGGTCGGCAACTTCGCGCGCAAAGCCCAACTCGTGCGTGATCGCAACAATGGTCATTTGATGCGACGCAGCCAGTTCTTTCATAACTTCAAGGACCTCTTTGATCATCTCGGGGTCCAGCGCCGAGGTGGGCTCATCGAAGAGCATGATCTTAGGCTGCATCGCCAGCGCGCGGGCAATAGCCACACGCTGCTGCTGTCCGCCGGAGAGTTCGCCCGGGTATTTGTCGGCTTGCTCCGGAATTCCCACCCGCTCCAAGAGCTCAAGTGCGCTGGCCTCTGCTTCGTCCTTTGGCGTCTTGCGCACTTTCATTGGGGCGAGGGTAATGTTGCGCATCACCGTGAGGTGGGGAAAGAGATTGAATGACTGGAATACCATGCCCACTTCACGGCGGATGGCATCGATATTGCGCACGTCGTCAGTCATTTCAACGCCATCGACGATGATAGAGCCGCGTTGATGTTGCTCCAGCCGGTTTACGGTGCGGATGAAGGTGGATTTGCCTGAGCCCGAGGGGCCGATCACCACCACCACTTCGCCGCGACGGACGGTTGTGCTCACGCCGCGCAGCGCATGAAAATCGCCGAACCACTTATGTACGTCGCGGGCCACTATGATGTCGTCCGTCGCCTGAGACTGGTCCGCCGTCACTGCTACTTCTGCTGCCACGTTTTCCTCCAATTACTGCGAAGGGGCCACCAACTGGCTCGGCAACCGAAAACTACCGGCGATTTACGCGAGCCTACCGTTGTCCTACGCCGAGATGCCGTTCCACACGTCGACTAACAAATGACATTGTATACGTAAAGACCCAGAATACTGCTGCCACGAAAATGAAGAGTTCGCGTGCATTGTCGGCATACTGCACGTTGCCTTGAACAATAGAGCGGCCCATTTCCAAAATGTCGAGCATACCGACAATGTAGACGAGGCTCGTATCCTTAAACAATGCGATGAACTGTCCCACAATCGCCGGAATCACGTTACGGATTGCCTGCGGCAACTGTATCAGCATGGTGACCTGCCAGCCCGGCAGCCCCAGGGCACGCGCGGCCTCAGCCTGTCCCGGGTGCAGTCCCTGCAGGCCGCCGCGAATGTTCTCCGCCGTGTAGGCCGCCGAGAAGAGCGTGATCACAATGGCCGCCCGCGTCACGGAGTCGACAGGAAAGTTTGCCGGCAAGGCGAGCGGCACCAGCACTTGCGACATGAAAAGCAGGGTGATCAGCGGCACCCCGCGGAAGACTTCGATAAAGATCACGCAGAGGACTTTGACCACCGGCAGATTGCTCCTACGGCCGAGCGCCAGCAGCACACCTATCGGAAATGCGAAGAAGATACCGGACACCGCCAGGATGAGGTTGAGCATCAGCCCGCCCCACTTCCGCGGCGCTACCTCTTCCATGCCTGGAAATCCGATGAGAATCAAGAGCAGGAGCACATAGATCCCAACGCCACCCAGCACAAACGTCCGCGGCTTCGCGGTCTTAGGGTTGCTCCCCAAGCCATAGCCTAGGGCGAGTGTGAGGAGATTTGCCAGGATAAAGGCTCGCACCCACCAGGGCATCACTACGCCCTCGTGGAAAAGGCCGTAGGGCAACACCCCAAGCAACACGGTAACAGCGCCATAACCTATGGCAATGCGCCGCGCGGCCCCACCCCACATGGCGGCAGCCATGCCGAAGAGTATGGACATCAGCAGCCAACCGGTCAAAGGCCGCCACGCATATTCCGTGGGATAGAGGCCGATGAGGAACTGTTGGGGCCGGCTCGCGATAAGAGTCCAGTCAGCAGGGCCGATAACCCAACTCACCATGCGCCAAACCGCCCACAGGATTAGCGGCACGGTGACGACGGTCACGAGCCCGCTGAGCCAGTTGCCAAAGAGATTGGCTCTCGCCCAACCTATCCAACCTGTCTCCGTACGCGGCGGGGGCAACGAAGGCGCCGGTTGCCACGTTTCCGCAGTAGCCATGAACTCACTAGCCTCCGGTGAACTGGATATGGCGGTTATAGAGATTGCCGATAAGGGAGTACGTGAGACTGTACAGCAGATAGATGCCCATGATTATCAAGAAGATTGTGACCGCCGGTGCGGTCTGCGTCATCGTCTTGGCCACACTGGTCAAGTCCGCGTAGCCGATGGCCAGGGCCAGGCTGCTGTTCTTTGTGAGATTGAGATACTGACTGATGAGGGGCGGCACAATCACCCGCAATGCCTGTGGAAAAGTCACGAAGCGCAAGGTCTGCATGGTGCCCAGGCCCAAAGAGCGGGATGCTTCGCTCTGTCCCCGCAACACCGATTGCAGTCCCCCCCGGACGATTTCCGCGATAAAGGCAGAAGTATAGATGATCAGCCCCACCAGCAACGCCGTCAATTCAATAGAAACGGAATAACCGCCTACCGGATGACCGAACCGACCCTCCGGGTGCGGGACACTCATGACAAACGGCGCGTTACCTATGACTACCCACACGATCCATGCGACTACGGCTCCCGCAAACGCCACGCCAATTGCCCCCAACCAGGGATAGGACGGTTGACCGGTGCGGGTCTCGCGCCGGTCCAAGAGCACGCGTGCCACCAGACCGACCGCTATGGATGCCGCCACACAGAGCAGCCACACCCCAGGCAGTTGTTGGCCTTCCGGCCATGGGAATGACAAGCCGGCGTTGTTGTTCAGGTAGACAGCGTCGAATAGGACTATTCCGCCTTGTTGTACCGAGGGCAATCCCAAGAGCAAGATGTACCAGAAGAAGAGTTGCACCAGCAGCGGCACATTGCGAAAGACTTCCACGAATACGGTTGCTACTTTGCTGATCACCCAGTTACCGGAGAGTTGAACGGCGCCGACGATTATGCCCAATGTAGTGGCAAGAATGACCCCTACCACAGATACCATCAGCGTGTTGGTTGCGGCTACCAGAAAAGCATACGCAAAGGTGTCACTCTCTTCATACGGCAGCAGAGTCTCGCTTATCGGAGTGGAGTACTCACGATTCAAGAATGACCAGCCGAAGGGGATGTCTCGGCTGTCCATGGCGGAAGCAATGTTGGAAATAAAGAATACGACCGCAGCCACGACGAGGATTCCCGAGACGATCTGTGCGGTCCAACTCAGCACGCGGGAGTGCCGCCAGATTGGTATACCTTGGTATGTGAGCGAAAGTCGCATCGTGTCTGTTTCCTAGCCGCCGCGAGTTCAGCAGGTGCTGGTCGCAGCAGCGAATACTTGCCAATCTAGGCGCTCGCTAGCGCAGCGGCGCCGCGTATATTTGCCCGCCTTTCGGGCAGTCTGTGCAGGGCGCATTCGACCACAACGCATTGCGGGAACCCTCCCGCGGCAAATCGATGCCGGTCTCGGGCCCCAGGTTCCGCGCATAGATTTCACCGTAGTTGCCCATGAATTTGATAACTGTCTGTCCCACGATCAGATCAAGGCCCAGCTCTTCTTGACCGAATGAACCCTCGGTGCCCAGCAAGCGCTTTGCCTTCACGTTGTCGCCTGCGGCGATTTCATCAACGTTCGACGAGTTGATGCCATAGGCTTCGGCATAGATGAGGATACCCATAATCGTCTTCACAATGTCGAACCACTGCTCGTCACCGTGGGGCACCATCGGGCCCAGCGGCTCTTCGGAAATCGTCTCCGGCAGAATGATGTGTTCATCGGAATTTTCAAGAGAGCTCCGCAGCGCCGTCAACGCCGAGCGGTCCGAGGTAAAGACTTCACAGGCGCCGCTCTTGTAGGCCTCGAAGGCCACCTGTGCTTCTTCGAACGTCTTTGGATCATACTCCATATTGTTCTGGCGGAAGAAATCTGCCATGTTGAGTTCAGACGTGGTACCGGTATTTACACAGACGGCCGCGCCGGCCAACTCGTACGCGCTCGTCACTCCCAAGCTCTTGGGCACCATGAAGCCCTGGCCGTCATAGAACATCGTTTGCACGAAATTGCCCCAGGAGGCGTCACGGGACGTTGTCCACGTCGTGACATACACGAGTAGGTCAACTTCGCCTGACTGCATCACTGGTCCGCGCTCAGCGGCCGTGATCAAACGAATTTCAACGGCATCGGGGTCGCCGAGCACCCCCGCAGCCACGGCGCGACAGAGATCGATGTCAAAACCAACACTATTGCCGGACTCGTCCACGTAGCCAAACCCTGGCGTGTCGTTGAGGCTGGCACATACAAGACGACCGCGCGAACGCACTGTCTCCAAACGCGAACTCACAGCCGGAGCAGCTACCGTCTCGGTCTCCATCTTAGCCGTGGACTCTTCAACTGCCGGTTCAGCAGTAGTAGCACATGCCACAGCCAGGAGCATGATCAACCCCAGCGCCAAAGCGGCTGCAATACCTCTAATCGGTCTCCCCCGTCCGCGCATGGCCTTCCTGCCTCCCCATTGATAGCAGTGTGTTTGGCTGTATCGCGACTTAGTTCAGGCTGCGGCTACCCGAGAATCAATCAACTTACGCATTAGGAGCCGCTCCACAGCAGCCCGGAAGAACAGTTGCTATAGCAAAAGTCGCGCCGACCCGGAAGCTGTCCAGGCCGACGCGACATTAGTCAACGACTACGTACTAGCACGTACTAGCGCAATGGCTGAGAGTAGATCTGTCCGCCCTTCGGGCAGTCAGTACACGGCGCATTCGACCACAAGGCATTGCGGGAGCCTTCACGCGGCAGTTGGACACCGTCGGGATTGTCCAAGTTGCGCGCATATATCTCACCATAGTTGCCAACCGCCTTGATGACGGTCTGACCTACCAACTGATCGAGACCCAGTTCCTCTTGACCGAATGAACCTTCGGTGCCAAGCAGGCGCTTTGCCTTGACGTTATCGCCAACGGCCATATCATCAACATTGGTGGAGTTGATGCCATACGCCTCGGCGTAGATGAGGAGGCCCATCACGGTTTTCACAATGTCGAACCACTGCTCGTCACCGTGGGGCACCACCGGTCCTAGCGGCTCCTCAGAAATCGTCTCCGGCAGAATTATGTGTTCGTCCGGATTGGGCAGAGCCGTTCTCAGCGCGGCAAGCTGCGAGCGGTCATTTGTGAACACCTCGCAGGCACCACTCTTATAAGCTTCAAGGACCACGTCGGTGTCTTCATAGACCTTCGGGTTGTACTCCAAGCCGTTCTGGCGGAAGAAGTCGGCCATGTTCAACTCAGTGGTGGTACCACTGGTCACACACACGGCAGCGCCGGCCAACTCGAATGCGCTAGTTACGCCCAGGCTCTTTGGAACCATGAAGCCTTGGCCGTCGTAGAACATGGTCTGCGCGTAGTTGCCCCATGAGGCATCACGCGAGGTCGTCCACGTTACGGTACGCACGAGCAGGTCAACTTCGCCCGACTGGACTGTTGGGCCGCGCTCAGCAGCCGTAATCAGTCGGATCTCAAATGCATCAGGGTCGCCCAGGACAGCCGCAGCTACCGCGCGGCAGAGATCAATGTCGAAGCCTACGCTGTTGCCGGCCTCGTCCGTGAAGCCATAGCCGGGCACGTCGTTACGGCTTGCGCAAATGATGTGACCCCGTTCCTGCACGGTCTCAAGCCGCGAAGCCTCAGCCGGCGCCTCCATCATCTCCGTTTCGGCTTCGGCGGCTTTCTCTTCCATATCCCCTGTATCCGCCTCTTCAGTAGCGCACGCCGCGCTGAAAAGTAGCGCAAGCATGACACCCAAGACGACCAAGAGCCTACACAATTTTCTCATCTCTTTTCCTCCCTGATGGCACGGTACTTTGTGCGTTGTCGCAGTCCATTATATTGACCGCACTGTCTCCATGCAAATGGACTACTAGTCATTTCAATTCTGTAAAGTCCGGCACTCAACGCCGTTTTCTCGTACGGCACGACATAAAGGCAATTCTGGACGCTATCTTTACCTCCTATCTCTTATGGAAGAATGACTAAACGGTGCCGGAAACATACATACGTGGCGTTAGCCAGCCATAACGGAGTGTTTGGCAAGCACATTTTCCGCTTCGCGGCTCGACCGATCATGGTACTCAACCCAATTCTCAAGGCCGTACTCTCGCTTTATGCGAGCGATTGGCCAGGCGTCATCATTGGACTCCACCATGAAGACACCATCATCACGCGTACCGGTGATCGTTACTCTGTTACCAAAGTCCGTTTGCATTTGGCGAATCTGCTGGAATTGCAAGTCATAATGGAATACTTCGGCTTCGAGGTCTACGGTACTATGCGCTACGTGGACCCCCAGGCCGCTGGCGGCAACCTCATCCCCGAGCTTGTTGATGATGCGCGAGCGCCCGCCACTTACGGAAGAAACAATTATGTAGCTATGCAGCCAGGCATATGCGCGCAGCCGCAAGCCGCCGTCGCACATACTTGGGAAGACTACTAGCTCAGCGCCGGCAGTTCCAATACGCGCCCACTCTTCCGGATAGTCTACATCGAAACAGATGAGCATGCCGATTTTGCCAAAGTCCGTTTCAAATACCGGAATATCGGAGTAGATACCCGGCACGGTGCCTGCTTCAAGTTCACCAAGAGTTGGATGGATCTTGTCGTATTGACCGACGATCTCGCCCTGGCGATCAAAGAGGACGCTGGTATTCAGGCGGGTGTTGCCGCGCACCTCGCACATGCCGGCAGCGACGTACATGCCGTGCTGACGGGCCTTTGCGGCGAAATGGTCTGAGGTGGGACCGGGGATCGGCTCCCAGATCCTCTCCCGCTCCTCTTCGTCCTGGGGCAAGCCCAAGAGGGTAAACTCCTCCGGCAGGCAGGCAAGATCGGCGCCCAAGCCACCCATCTGATCGAGCAATTCAGTCGCCAACTCATGATTCGCGGCAATCGAGGGACGGCTGCCCAGGTGGCCAACGCACGCAGTCGCAACCAATGCTTTTCGCGGCATAGTCTACGCTCCTGTGAGATATAGCATACTCTAAGGAAAAGCGCGATTCTTATCCCTGAGTATACTCTATTGCGGTATGGGTCAACTAGCCTTTCGCTAGAGAAATTCCTCCAAAAGGCGTGGGCGTTTCATGATTCTACAGCAAAACGGTAGCAGAGAAGAGGCCGACGGAAATACGAGATTCCCTGCGACAACTTTGCTCGCAACGGCTGCACCAGCCGCGCTGGCCTTGCAACGCTCCTACGCAAGCTTGAGACCGTGATCAACGCGAGCGAAGAGCCCTGTTCGCCAACCAGCCGCCTGGGAATGTAGACCACGCACTGCGCCTGCGCCATAGCGCAGCAATAGCAAGGCAATATGGTCGCGCATTGTGAATTGTGGCATCCGTCTAGTATGGTAGGAATAGAGGCAACCAGCGCAGGCACTTCTCTGCTCAGTGGATTTCCCAGCTTGAGATTGGCACTAAACACTTGGGCTTTACAATCCTACATACCAACGACCTGCACGGTTTTGTGCGCGCGACGCCTCGTATCGCGCAGCGTGTGGAAGACATTAGCGGTGATGACGAGAACGTGCTCCTTGTCGACGTTGGCGATTTCTTTCGACTGAAACGCCACCGCCGACCGCAGGAGGACGATCGCGTAACCGCCTGGACGCTGCGCTCGCTAGGATACGACCTCTTTACCCCCGGGAATGCGGAGCTCTCTCGCTTCGATCCGTGGCATCTGGACTTCTTGATTGCGCAGAACTGCGGCACGATGCTCTGCACCAGCGGATTTAATGCGCGGCTGCCTGCCTCATGTCGTCCCTACACAGTCATCGCGATTGATGGCTATCGGGTACTGTTCATTGGCACCTGCACGGAAGACAATCACTGGGACCTCGCTGCGCCCGCCAATAACTTTTACTCTTCCGCGCGGCGCTCAGCAGCAAAGACCGCCAGCCTGGTCAATGCGTATCGGGACCGCGTAGACATGGTCGTCGTGCTCTCTCATTCCGGCATGGCGCAGGACATTCTTCTCGCTGAGGAGATTCCGGAGATTGACCTGATTCTCAGCGGCCATTGCCATCACCCCACGCTGCGGCCGATTTGCGTCGGTAACACCAGAATTGTACAGGCCGGCCTCAACGGCATGTTCCTAGGCCAGGTGGACATTACGCCCGCCGACCCGAGACCTCAAATCGAGTCCAGCCTACACACCATTGATTCCGATTCACCCGACCATCCGGTGATGGAGCGCTTGCTCCGTCTGCAAGGACGGCGCAATGATCCCGACCTCTTGCGCGCCATCGGTACGGCTGGCGAGAACGTGGGGCAGAACTACCTCACAGCCAATGGACTGGGCAACACGGTAACGGACATTTGGCGAAAGACGACCGGGGCCGATATCGCATGGACAAAGGCAACCTTCATCACACCTCTCTTTGCACCGGGTCATGCGCTCACAAGCTGGGACATTCAGTTGTGTGTGAGAGGGTTCCCGCTTTCAAAGTTGCTTACGCTCACCGGCGTGCAAATCCGAGAGGCTTTGGAACACAGCGTCACCGACCAGTCCCATGCCTACCTGCCGCCCGATCGCCGCGACGAGCTTGTAGGACTGCTTGAATCAGCCTCAGCCTTGCCGGGGTGCAACTTCCTCCACCAGTCCGGCATGCAGATTGAGGTAGACCTCACTAAACCTGTCGGCGAGCGGGTGCAAGAAGTGCGCGTGGGCGACAAACCGCTACAACCTGATGCGACCTACCGCGTGGCGATGGATGCATTCCACGCGCGGGGCGGATCGGCATTTACTATGCTTCAGGATGCCAGCAGTCGGGAAGACTTGAGCCTAGAAAATCCGATAGAAGCGCATGTACGGGAAACCGGGAAACTCGAAGGTACTCTCGACGAACGCTACAAGATCGTCGGAGCGACAGCCCTTGCCGCGACAGTGTGACCAAGAGATGAACGCGCAGAGCACGTGATTCGCCCCCTGCTAGCGCTGGCCGCGCTTGGAGCCCTTGCCGTTGGCGCATACGGGACTCTGGTGGAGCCCTATCGGCTGCGCGTGCGGAGAGTCCGTTTACCGGTCGCCTCATTCGGCCGGGCCGATGCCGTTGTGCGCATCCTTCACATTACTGATCTGCACATGAGGTCAGGCGACAGGCGGCGTGTGCGCATGCTACACCAACTTGCCGGCCTGAGACCCGATCTTGTCTTGCTCACCGGCGACCTCATCCAAGGCGGCCACAACCCTGAAGCCGAACTGGACACCGTGCTCGAGGCGCTCGCGCCCATCCGCGCCAGCCACGGTGTATTCGCGGTGCTGGGCAACCACGATCACGTGCGCCGCCATCGCATCAAGAGCTGGCTGGGGCAACCGCTACGATTCCACGATACCGGCTGTCTCGTGCGTACGCTCTCAGCGCATGGCATTCACGTGCTCACCAACACGCATGCCAATCTAAGTGTGCACGGCCAGCCACTGACACTCGTCGGCGTCGACGACCCCTTCTACTGGCTCGATGACATCAGCCGCGCGACGGCCGGCGCGCCACGCGACACGACCCAGCTTCTCCTCGCGCACACGCCCGACATCATTCGCACTCTGGAGGACCGGCGCTTCGATCTCATCCTCTGCGGCCATACCCACGGCGGGCAGATCCGTCTCGCGGAGCACATCGTCTGGCATACGAATACGCGTATCGAGTTGCCGCGCAATGCGGGCTTGATGCAACTAGGCGACCACCTAGTCTACTGCTCCGCCGGTGTCGGCGTCTCGGTGCTGCCCATGCGCCTCAACTGTCCGCCTGAGGTGGGGTGGATCGAACTGGTGGCGGCTGAACACTCAAGCTCGGAGAATTCGCCCGTAAGGTAGAGGCACAAATGCGCGGCCCGCTCTTGCCGCTCCTGTTCAGCATCATTCTGCTGCCACTGCTCCTGCTACTGCTCCAGATGCAGGCCGTCACGCTGGCGTTTGGGAACCTGGGGCTCTCGCCCACGCTGGTGATCGTCATCTTCTATCTTTCTCTTTTCGGCAGCTTCGTTAACATTCCCGTTTCCCGCCGCAGGATTCGCGTGGAACGCAAGTCGTTGCTGCCGTTGCCCTCATTCTTGTCACTCTTCTACTTTCCGCCGCGTGTGCAAGAGCAAGTGCTCGCCGTAAATGTGGGCGGAGCGGTGATCCCAGTGCTGCTTGCGCTCTATTGTTGCCCAACGCGCCCTTGACGCAAGCGTTCTTTGCCACCGCAGCCATGAGCGTTGTCTGCTTTGCCCTCGCCCGTCCGGTAAAGGGTGTGGGCATCACCTTGCCTGCCCTCATCCCGCCCCTCATTGCGGCCTTGCTGGCCTACTTGCTGGTGCCTGATCCAATTGGGCGCACCGCAGTCGCGTACACTTCCGGCGTGCTGGGCACGCTCATCGGCGCCGACATTCTCAACCTGCCGCGCATCCACCGGCTGGGCGCGCACGTGGTCAGCATTGGCGGGGCAGGGGTCTTTGATGGTATCTTCCTGGTGGGCATCTTGGCAGCAATTCTCACGTGAGGAAGCAATGAGCACAGCAGAGGTTCAAACACGCGTCCGCGAAATCGAGCCGGAACTCGTGGCCATACGCAGAGAAATCCACCAGCACCCCGAATTAACTTTCGCATTGGAGAGAACTCCCCGCCTTGTCGCCGACCGCTTGGCAGCAGCGGGCTGGGAGGTAGAGACTGACGTGGGCGGCCAAGGGGTGGTTGGCATCCTCCACGGTAGCCGTCCCGGCAAAGTGCTGGCGATCCGCCCGGACATGGACGCGCTGCCATTCCCCGACTGGAAACAGGTTTCTTACGCATCGCAAACGCCTGACGTGATGCACGCGTGCGGGCACGATGCCCATACGGCCATCGGCATTGGCATCGCCGCGATCCTCGCGAACATACGTGATCAGTTTGAGGGGACGGTCAAGCTGCTCTTCGATCCGGCAGAGGAAGCCGGCGGCGCGTCGGAGGCGCTGGGCCTGCCTCCCTGCGGCCCGAAAGCCTTGCGCGCAGCCGGGGTGCTGGAGAATCCAAAAGTGGACGCCTTGATGGGCTTCCACAACCTGCCGGAGATTCCGGTAGGGCAGGTGTGGGCGCGCCCCGGCGTGATCTTTACGGGATACGACATGTTTTCGCTGGAGATCACCGGGAAAGAGACCCACGCCGCGCGGAGACACCAAGGGAAAGACGCCATTCTGGCAGCCAGCCACGTTATCCAAACACTCTACGGTGCCGGCTCCCGCGTGGCGCCAAACAATCAGGTGTATTCCCTTAACGTCGGCCTTATAGAGGGCGGCAAGGACTACAACCTGATTCCATCGACAGTCAGAATGAAAGGCTCCGTACGCTGCGGCGATCTTAACACGCGCGCGGGACTGGGCGAGCGCTTGGCAGCCCTGGTAGAGTCCGCCGCTGAAAGTGCGGATTGTACTGCGGAATTTTCACTTACGCGGGGTAACCCGCCAGTGGTTAATGATCCCGCTCTGGCATCGCTCGTGCACGCTACCGCGGCCGGAGTTCTCGGCACTGACAACGCCGTGATGATGGACGCCCCGCTGCTCATCGGCGATACGTTCTGCTTCCTCGCCGAGGGCGTGCCCAGCGTCTACTGGCTGTTTGGCTCAGGCAATGCCGAGCGCGGCATCACGTACCCCCTGCACCACAGCCGCTACGACCTGGACGAAGCCTGCATCGGGCACGCGTTACAAGTTGCCGTGGAAGCTACCTTGTCTTATCTCAACAGCGTCTAGAGCTACAACGCATTTTGTACAGATTTAGGCTGCGCAAGAACTTCAGCCAGTCCAGAGGATAGCGGTTGTGCAGTTCGGTTCGTTGGAGTCAATCCCGCTTCGAGACGCTTGGCCGAACGAGGCCAGAGACTTTACTCCATGGCTCGCCGAGAACCTGGAGTTGCTCTCGGAAACAATAGGATTGCCATTGGAGCACACGGGTGTAGAGGTCTCCGTAGACGAGTTTTCTGCGGATATTCTGGCACGCAACCCCAGGGATGACACAGCCGTACTGATCGAGAACCAACTCGAAAGCTCCGACCACAGTCATTTGGGCCAAATACTTACGTATCTTGCGGGCCTCCAGGCCAAGACTGTCATATGGATCGCCCGTGAGTTCAGCGAGGCTCATATGTCCGCGATCAGGTGGCTGAACGACAATACTGATTCCCAGTTTGCGTTCTTCGCAATCAAAGTCCGTGCCGTGCGGATAGGAGAATCGCCTGTTGCGCCGGTACTGGAAATCTGTGAACAACCCAGTGATTGGGATAGGCAACTGCGTCAAGTTTCCCAAGAGACCGAGAGTGAGTTGGGCCAATTCCGCCGTGAGTTCTGGGAGTTCTATGCTAAGCGCTACCCAAACGACTTTTCCTGGCGACCAGGCTATCGTGGCAGCAATGTTTGGCACAGGGTGGATAGCGCCGATCTACGCATCTCACAATATCTGGCGCCGTCAGCCCAAGAGGTTGGAGTATATATAACGGGCCAGGTAGGCCAAACTCAAGAAGACATTCAGGATCGGGTGAAGCCGTTCGTAGCCCGCTTTGAGCAAGAACTTGGAGTGGAACTTGGCGAGAACCACTCAATAGTCAGTGTGCTACGCGTCGACCCGAAGAATCGCGAAAAATGGCAATCGATAGCCGAATGGCTGCATGACACGATGCTCTGTTTTAGAAATATCCTTGAAGAAGATCCCGATTAGATTCGAGTGTCCGCCTCTCTTGGCAGTTTGTGTGCGACAGCAATGTCCTTGTCAAAGTCCCTTCTCCTGCTGATTACCCGGCAGACTGGCCAGCAGTTCCGGCTCAATCTCTTCAAGCGGCAGCGCCTCATGGCAGATGACGATATCGGGCGTCAACGCAGCGGGGAGCCACGTAGCCCGGCCCACCACCAGATTGTCCGCGACGAAGAATACCAGTATGCGCGCGTGCGGGTAGCGGCCCCGCAGGAACTCCGCAAAGGGCAGTATCCGCTCGCGGCGCTGATCGTCATCGAGCCCATGCCACGTTGCCACTGAGGGTTCATCGAGCGGCATTACGATTACGTTGGCAACGGTTACGCCGTTACGGTAAGACTCATCGCTCCCGGCACCGCCCATATTCTCCGGCACAAGCGAAAGAAACGCGTCGCAGTTCCAGTGCTCGCGCTTTTCCTGACGGGAAATCTGGTCCGCCGCAGCCCGCGCCTCTCGATTATTTCCTGCCATGATTTGCTTCAGTGTGCTCCCCGGGTACAAGTCCAACCACCTACACCCAATATTGGTACAACACGTCTCGTTTTGCACAAGAGCGGGGGAAAGGCCCCCGCGCCGCGTATATCAATCCTGTGCGCTACACTCTCGGCGAAAGCGGGGGACAAGCCCCCGCGCTACTCTTAAGATTCCCCTCCGCTGCACTTTCCAGCCAGCCTCGCATATTGTGCGGTCTGGCCGCAATTATACCCGCCCAAACTCCCGTGCCAATTGTGCGTGCGTGAGCCGCACCATGGTGGGCCGGCCGTGCGGGCAGGTACGTGCGAGGTCGCAGCGCTCCAACGCGCCGAGCAACGCCTCGATTTGCGGAAGCGAGAGCACGTCGCCGGCCTTGACCGCCCCGTGGCACGCAATCACCCAGCGCAGTCGTTCCAGCGGGTCGCCGCGATAGTCAGGATTGTCCTTCTGTTCGATTACGGTCACTACAAAACCGCCCCAGTCATGCCCCTTGTCTGCGAGAAAAACCGGCACGGCGCGCAAGAGCCACGCGTCACTGCCAAACGGCTCGAGCGAAAATCCCATGCGCTGCAACTCCTCCGTGTGCGTTTCCAACCATTGCACGTGCGTGGGGCTGAGCGAAAGCGTTTGCGGCTGAAGCAGCGGCTGGCTCTCCGCTCCCGGCAACCGCTTGAGCACGGCTTCATAGAGCACGCGCTCGTGGGCGGAATGTTGATCGATCAAATACATGCCGTCTACGCCCTCGGCGATTACGTACATATTGCTGAGTTGCCCCAGCACCCGCAGCTCCGAAGGCGCGGCTGACGCGGCTTGGACCGCGCCGTTTTCCGGCGTGGTTGTCTCAGCGCCCACGGGACGAAAGAGGTCTACCGCTTGCCCGGACTGTCCGGGACCTGCAGCCGCGTTTGCGCTGCGCCAGGAGTCCATGGATTGAAAGTGTTGGCGCATGGGCTGCACGGCCACATGCTGCGCCAACACCGATCGGACTACACTCCGCAACTGCCGCACGACACGGCCGGCATCCTTGAGCCGAATGTCCGCTTTCTGCGGGTGAACGTTGACGTCGACCTCGTCCCAAGGCAGCGCAACGTTGAGAGCGGCAAGCGGATAGCGCCCTTCGGGCATGAGTTCCGCATACACGTCGGTGATGGCATAGGTCAGCGCACGTTGTTGCACCCAGCGGTTGTTTACAAAGAGAGAGATGCCCGTGCGGTTGCCCCGGTTGACTGTGGGCTGCACCAGGACACCGTGTACGAGCGGTTCGTCAATTGCTATCAACTGCTCAGCGATTTCATGTCCGTGCATCGCGATGAACACGTCCTCCATGCGCCCGCTGCCGCTTGTCGCGAATACCTCCCGCCCATTGACGCTAAGTGAAAACCGCACCGCAGGGTGGCTGAGCGCGAGATGCTGCACACACTGAATGACTCGTTGCGTTTCCGCCTGGGGGCTCTTGCAAAAGGCGAGCCGCGCCGGGACATTGAAGAAGAGATGCTGCACCTCCACGGCAGTGCCGACCGGCCCAGCCGTCGGCTCGACCGCTACGCGCTCTCCTCCAACCGCTGTCAGAACGTGCGCGGCGCGGTCTGCGGCCGTACGCGAACGCACATGCAAATGTGAGACTGCCGCAATTGACGCAAGTGCTTCGCCCCGGAACCCCAAAGTCTGTATGGCCGCCAGATCCTCGACGCTGCTGATCTTACTCGTGGCGTAACGGCGCACGGTGAGGGGAAGCTCAGTCCCGGAAATCCCTGTGCCGTCATCTGCGACCACGATGCGGCGCAACCCGCCCTGTTCGACTTCAACGGCAACGGCAGCGGCCTGCGCGTCGAGCGCGTTCTCGCACAGTTCTTTTACCACCGACGCGGGACGCTCTACTACTTCACCGGCCGCGATCTTTGCCGCGAGCGCAGCAGGCAATACTTGGACAGCCATGCGCAGGTCCTCTCCATGCCTTTCCCTATAGCAGGATAGCAACGGCAGCCACAGCCGGTCAAAAGCCAGGGACAGAGACACACGGGCGTTTCGCAGGCGCGGCATGCGCCAATCACCAAGCGCCGGCCAGCCAACCAAGAGGTCGCCTGGCGCCGCTCTCTGACCACTGCTATGGACAATTTGGAAACCAGCCGGCGAGAACCCAAGCGTTCGCGATTCGAGCAACCCTCCACTTGATATCCTATAGGTTATTGAGAGTAGTGCCTCGCAATTCGGAATATAATCTAATATTAATTACTCAGAATACTTGACAGAGAGCCACGCATACTTTAAGATACGAGTAGAGGCTTGGTTCAATAGTATGTTCCACTGGAGGTAAAGAAATGGCTGAACTCAAGCGCTACGAGCCCCACACGGTTGCGACCGTCCAGGATGTATTCGATCGACTCTTCGATCGATCTCTCTTTGGTCCCCGCCCTTTCGCCAACGGGACCACGTCACAGGTGAGCCGCGCGCTCCCCTCTAACCTCTGGGAGACGGATGAGGCCTACGTCCTCGAGCTGGCAATCCCGGGTGTCAATCCCGATGACATTGAGATGACCTTGAGCAAGGGCAGCCTGATCATCAAGGGCCGGTATGAGGGTCCTGAGTCCAATGCGGGCACCCGCATCTGGCGCAACTTGCCTGAAGGCGAGTTTGAGATTGCCTACACGTTGCCCAGCGCAGTCTACGCCGACGACGCAACGGTCTCCTGGTCGAACGGCATCTTCAAGGTGCACCTGCCCAAGGAGGAGAAGGCAAAGTCGAAGCGGCTGAAGATCAACGTGGGTAGGTAGGCAGCGCACCGCTTCCACCCCAGGCATTGCTTGAGGAATACATGACGCCCGCAGAGCTTTCAAGAGCACTGCGGGCGTCCTTGCATCTTTAGTCTGAATGCACGTTACGGAAGCCCGCTTCGTGCCGAGATTTCTCGTCTATCCGAGGCATCCGGTCATCTATTCACCCTGCGTCACGTGTGCGGCGTCTCGAGCGGCGGACTTACCTCCGTGCTCCCTGTATCCAGAACTGCGCTTCTCGCCAGAAATCCCTTTGAGACGATCCCGCTCCAGGCACCCACTTTGCTCAGCGCTTCGGAGACGCGTTGGCTGACACACTGATTGCGTGGCTTCTTTCCTCACCCCTCGACCAGAGCGCCGCCCTGCTGGAGCTTCCAGTCGTGCGCACGGGCGAGCAAGTCCCGGATACTGCGTTCGGCTGCGGCGCCCACAGCGCCGCTCATCGCTACCAATTCATCCACTTGCTGATCTGCTGCCAGGGCATCAACGTGTGTGATCGTGCGGCTGTCAGCCGATTCCTTATGGATAAAATAGTGGTGATCGGCATACGCCGCCACCTGCGGCAGATGCGTCACGCAGATCACCTGGTGACTTTGGATGAGGCTCCACATCTTCTCGCCCAGCACCGCGCCGCTGCGGCCCCCCACGCCAATCTCGATCTCGTCGAAGACAAGCACCGGTGTTTCATCGGCGTGGGCAAGCGCCGACTTGAGGGCAAGCAAGAGGCGAGATGCCTCGCCCCCCGATGCAATCGCGGCCAACGGCTTTGGCGGTTCGCCGGGATTGGGGCTGATGAGAAACTCAACCGTGTCGATGCCTGTTGGCCCGCACTGCAGTGATTGCGGCCCTTCTTCGGTCTCCACCAGGAGCCCATGCGGCACCACCTCCTGGGTCACGGCCACGTCGAACGACATGTGGGGCATGCCCAGCAGCGCAAGTTCTCGGTGCGCAGCAGCAACTACATCCTGCACAGCGCCCTTGCGTTGCCGCGAGAGATCGGCGGCATACTCCGCGAGTTCTCCATTTAACCTCCGCTCTTGCGCCGCAAGGTCGTCCACGCGGTCCTCGCTGGAGTGAATGCCTTCAAGTTCCGTTGCGGCTCTCTCCGCATACGCCGCGACCTCATCGATGCTGTCGCCGTACTTGCGCTTCAGGCTTTCAATAACGTCGAGCCGCGCCTCCACCTCAATCAGTCGATTCGGTTCTTGCTCCAAACTACCGGAATAGCGCCGCACGTCGGCGACCAGTTCCTCCAACTGCGCCGAAATCTCTTGTCCGATACGGAGGGACGGCCCCGTTTCCGGATCGAGTTCAGCCAAGCGCTGGAGCGTTGCAACCGCCTCCCCCAGCAAGTCGCTTGCGGTCCGCGCGGGATCGGGAGCATCGCTCAGTGTCTCAAGGACACTGCCGGTGAGATCGACTAACTCTGCGCTATGACGCAACCGCCGGTACTCATTGCGCAGCGCTTCTTCCTCACCGGTGTGAAGACCCGCCTCCGCGATCTCTTGAATTTGAAAAGAGAGCAAGTCCGCGCGCTGCGCGAGTTCGCGCTTGTCTTGACGCAGATGCCGCAATTCTGACTGCACATGCTGCAGTGTGCGGAAGGTTTGCCGTACTTGCTGCCGCAGGCCATCGAGTCCGGCGAAGCGATCAAGAAAGTCCAACTGCAACCGGGAGCGCAGCAGCGAAAGATTCTCGCCCTGGCCGTGAATGTCTACCATCAAGCCGGCCACCTGCTGCAATGCGCCTACGGGCACGGCGCGACCTTGGATGCGCGCAGTCGTGCGACCGGAAGCCGCAATCTCACGCCCAAGTTGCAAGCGGTTTTCCTCATCCAGGTTGGCGCCAATCTCATCCAGCGCTTCGGCGAGCGCCGGACGCACGGCATCCAGCACAAATGTGCCGGCAACCCGCGCAGTGCGCGCGCCGCTCCTCACCTCAGCAGCTCCCACGCGGTTTCCGAGCAACGCGCCGATGGCGTCGATGATGATAGACTTCCCGGCGCCGGTTTCGCCGGTGAGGACATTGAAGCCAGCGCCAAACTCGACCCGCACCTCGTCAATGAGGGCAAAGTCGTGGATCTCTAAGTGCTCCAGCATCGCGAGTCCTAGGAGCTATCGAGGGGTATCCTGAGCTTGCGCACCAGGGTCTCATAGAAGTACGTGGGCTCTTGCACGCGGGCGAATTTGCACGACTGGGTCGCGGTGGTCAGGTGCATCATTCCCTCGTTGGCGAGATCGCCCACCGGCAGCCCGTCGATGGTAACCACTGCTTCATGCTGGTGGAAGACCTGCAGGCGCAGGCGAGCAGACTGTCGCAAGACGAACGGCGTCGTCGGTCCACGTAACACACACATCGGCGTGATGAGCATATTCCGCACCTCAGGATGCAGGATCGGCCCGCCGGCCACCATCGAGTATGCCGTAGACCCGGTAGCAGTGGAAATCATGAGACCGTCCGCAACGTAATCGGCAAGAAACGCGTCGTCGATCCATACTTTTATGTCAAGTACACGGCGTACGTGGCCCTGGCTGATCAAGGCTTCGTTGAGGGCGAGAGTCTGTTTCGTTTCACCCTCTATCAAGCAATCAAGCATGGAGCGCTCTTCTATCCAGTATTCCCCGTTCAGGAAGCGCGGTAATGACTGGATTGCTTCCGCCGGCAGCAACTCCGAGAGAAAGCCTAGACGTCCAAACTTTACGCCTACGATGGGAACGTCACTCTCCGCACACAGTGGCGCCGCCCGCAGGATGCTGCCATCGCCGCCCAGAGTAAAGAGCAGGTCGGTTTCCGGGATTCTTTCTTGCCAGTCTGATTCCGCTTCCACCGGCACGTGCCACGCGGCATGCCCATCTTTCTCAACCAGGGAATGCAGAACCGTCGCCAGCGACTGCGCTTGCTCGCGACCGGGATGGTAGAGCAATCCAATATTCACGGCTGCGTGCCTATCTCTCACTTTTCGCAGATCAGGTATCTGCCACACACGATCATTGCGCATTCACACGCGCAAACTGCGAACCCGAAATGTAATGAACTGCTGTGCCTGCAATGATTTCAGCACACGTCTCTCACTCTAAGGCTGGGCGCGGTTCGATTATACCGTAGTGAGCGGCGGCTAGAGTACATTACGCTCACTGCGTGGCGCCCAGCCAACCCATTACTGCCTGTCACACGCGCCGCACAACACGTAGCGGGCAGTCTTTTTCTTCCGGCGGCACTCTCGTCCCACACGAGTTGTGGCAGCCGGTGTCCGCCCGCCATAGCATGCGAACGATGCGAGTCGGGACAAGTGCAAACGAGTAGCCCCGGTCCCGCTTTCGACACCGCAGCGGATAGCGGTTAAACCGACTCATGTTGCTGCGCGCCGTACTGCAAACCGTGTGTGAGTTGGCGATACATGAGCACAGTCTTTGCCGCAATTCGGCTCTGCGTATACTCTCGGAGCACCCGCATTCGTCCCTGTGCGCCAAGTTCGTGGTGCAGCGCCGGCTCTTGGTAGAGTTGCTCCAGGATCTCTGCGAGCACCTCAGCCTCCCCTTCAGGAAACGTCATGCCACCGCGGTCGGCGTCACTGTCGCCGACAATCTCAGGGATTTCGCCCGATTCCGAGCCTACCACGGGCACCCCACACGCCATCGCCTCGATGAGCACCCGCCCAAACTGCTCTTTCCAGTTCGGTGTCGTGAGAGAAGGCAGCACACAGACATGCATGGCGCGATAGTGCGCCGGCATCGCGCTGCTGGGAACGTGGCCGAGAAACTCAACGCGATCCTGGATGTGCAGTGACTCTACGAGTGCTCGGAGCGACGATTCCGCTGGGCCTGTCCCAAAGAGTTGGATACGGTATGGGAAGGAGAGCCGGGAGGCGGCATTGAGCAGCACGTGAACGCCTTTTTCGCGAACTAATCGACCCACGTACCCAATCGTATAAACGTCATCGCGTTCGTGCGGATCGGTTCTCGGAGCAAAGAGGTCCGGGTCTACGCCGAATTGTGGAAAGACCGCTGACGGATATGAATAGCGCTTCCGGCGAAGAACCTCCTGCGCTTGGCGGGAGCCGGCTTGCGCTGCATTTGCCTTGAGCAAGCTGTAAAGTTCGAAAAAGTAGAAGGGCAGCGGATAGATTCTGTAGATATTCTGCCACGCAAAGAAAATCGTCTTGGCGCCAACGCGCCGCGCGTGCCATATGGCGTGGGCCGTCGCAAAGTTGTACGGCTCTTCGTCAACGTGGACCACATCGGGCTGCCACTCTAGCAGATGACGCCGGAGGTTGGGGTAGTAGTGAATGTGATAGTGGCCATTGAAGCGCATGTGCTCCGGCACGAGTTCGTACCCGTTCGTAAAGCGGGCATCCAACATCTGGCGATGGTCGCCCTCTTGCCAGTAGCGAGGCACGATAGCGCGGAGGTCAACATCCGAAAACCTGGCGATTTCTTCCATCTTGCGCTGATAGGTGCCAACCACCAGCGCCTTGGAGATGTAGAGCACCCTCATCAGTTGACCTGTTTGTAGACCGCTACGGTCTGTGCGGCCGTTCGCTCCCACGAGAAAGTACGTGCTCTTGCCAGCGCTCGTTCGGCGTAGTGCGCCCGTTCCTGCTCGGATTCCCATAGTCGCTCGATCGCTGCCGTCCACGCGTCGGCGTCGTCAGGCGGAACCAAGATCCCGCCCTCTCCCACTACTTCAGGCAGAGAAGCCGCGTTGCTGCTTACTACCGGCGTGCCGCACGCCATAGCTTCCAAAGGGTCAAGGCCGAAGCCCTCATAGCGGGATGGAAAAACGAAAACCGTCGCGGCCCTGTACAGGAGCGGCTTATCTGCCTCCGGCACACCGCCCAAAAAGCGCACACGGGGCCCAATCTCCGTTGACGTGGCTGCGTGCACCCAATCGGGAAAGAGAACTGCCTTCCCATGCCGGGTGCGGCCGGCGACGACAAGAGTAACGTCATTGGGCAGTTTCCTCAGCGCGTCGAACAGCACGCCAATGTTCTTGCGCACATCCAATCCACCCAGATAGAAGAGAAAGCGCTCCGGCAGATCGTAGCGGCGCCGTACTGCCATCACATCCTCAACGGGCGCAATGGTGGAAAAGCGGGAGTCGGCCGCGAGGTGCACAACATGCACGTCATCGTCGGCCAGGCCGAGGCGCTCTGTGACGTCGCGCTTAGACGCCTCTGAATCCGTGATAATGGCATCTGCCTTGTGCGCTGCCGCCATGACGAGGCTGGTATAGAGCCGTACGAGGAAATTGCCGCGATATTCGGGCAGCACCACTGGAATCAGGTCGTGGATCGTGGCGACCAGCGGAAAGCTGTGGTAGTGCGGCGGCGCAAAGTACGGTACGTGGCCCACCACGCTTTCTCCCACCTTGGCGGCAAGGCGCGGCCACGTGAACTGCTCCCACCAGAGTTTGGCTAGGTTGCCGCTGCCAAGTGCCCCACGCAATGGCGACCGCGCCTGGATGCCGCCAACCGGGCGCATAGTATCGCGTGAGAAGTAAGGGGTCTGCACCCCAAGCCGCACGTCGTCGCGCTTCTGGAGAGCTCGCAACAAGTGATACGAGTATTGTGCGCTGCCGGTGTGGTGCACATTGAGGAAATACCCATTGATGGCAATTTCCATGGCAGTGCGGGCTATTTCGGCAGTGCCTGTAACGCCAGGTATGCAGGCCGCGGCCGCAAGTGTTCGTCGAGAATCGCGAACGAGTACGAGCTGTCGGTCGGTTCAATGTGATTGGCAAAGTTTAAGTTAAAGACCACCAATCCGGTGACATACGGGAATCTCTGCTTCACGAGTTGATAGGACCCGACAAGATACCGCCCCTGGTCTTCGTCGGAAATCTCAGACCCGTAGGGGAACTCGGGGTGAAGATTGTGGGTCGTCCATCCCATCTCGGTCAGCCAGATGGTTTTGCCGGTGTCACCATACTTCTGCAGTACGTCCCAGTGATTCTCAAAACGGCGGAAGTAGAACGACCAGTGGTGCTTGTAGGTGGTGCCTGATGTCGTATAGTTATCCGGCGTGTCGCCGGGCGCGTTATTGAAGCCATAGGAGTGAAGTCCGAGCACGTCGTAGTAATTGCGAATCACCCCATCTTTGTATTGGTACATAGCCTCCAGGTAGGCCACGTCGTCCATGGCAACCCCTTCGAGATTTACTCCTGTGGGCGACAAGCCGCCGCTGACGACGATCGCGTTCGGGTTGCCGCGCTTCACTCCCCGATAGCCCGCGGCCATAAGCTCAACGAATTCCCAAGGCGCGACCGTGCCATCCCAGTTCCCGGCCAGATTTGGCTCATTCCATAGCTCGTAAGACTGCACCCGATCGCCGTACCGCGACGCGATAATAGATAGGAAATTCTCAAAGTCGCCGAAATTCGCTGGCGGACCGTTATGGAACGATGCAAACTGCGCCCACCACTCCTCGGCAGAAACAGTATTGGTGCCCTGTGGCACACCGCTTTGGCTCCCTGTGGGCCGCACGCGGCGCATCCAATACGGCGACGCATATATCCCCAGCATCACTTCCAAGCCGTGCCGGTTTGCCGCCTCCACAATGCGGTCTACCTGGTCCCACATATATCCGCCGGGATGGAGTTCTACGGCCTTCCACTCTACCTGTTGTTTAATGCCGGTAAAGCCCGCGGCTTTTGCCAAGGCGAGGACATGCTCGATGTTTGGATCATAAAATAGCGAAACTTGCGCGATGAGCTTTAGCTGTGAAGGACGCGACGGCTGGTCCACGAGTTGCTGCGCCGTGCCGCGCAAGGAGAGAAACCGCCGCCCCAATGGCGCAAGCTGCACTTCGCCGGGAGTGCCGGCCTTCGTTGGATCGTACCGGAATACGGCCCGCTCGAAGTACTGCACGGCATGCTGCCATTCGTCATCGGCCGGTAGTTCCCCGGAAATCGGCAGACCAAATACCGATACTCCGCCATGTTCCTGGAAGAAACGGAGAAAGGCAAAGCGCACGGAATGGCCCGTCTCCGGGAAGAACCGCTGGGCAGAGGTCTCCTCTACCGGAGCTTCCTTCACAAAGAAGCGCCAGTGGGGATAGAGTAGCCGGCCCAGGGGACTTAGGCGGACCTGACCGCGCTGCGGCCACCACTCCAGACGCGCATTTTCGAAGTACTGGACAACGTGACCGTCTTCTTGTTGTTCGTTCGTCAGCGGCTCGCCTAGAACGCTTTCGCCCCCCATTTGCTCAAAATACTGGAGCATGGCGCCGTGAACGACGGTATTCGTGCTTGCAAATTGCCTGGGTTCGGTGTTCGCAAAGACCGGAGTAGGCAAGAGCATGACGCACAAGAGAACAAGTATGAAACGAACACACCAATTTCGGGGGCCCTTGCCATTCATGATGCTCAATCTACCTCCTGTACACCGAATCTTGAACCCGCTGGACTATCTTGCTTACAAAGGCTCTTTGGCAACCGCTCTTGCTCAGCAACGTCCGCCGTCGCAATCCTAAACACGGCAAGGACACAAAGCGGATGCTTTGCCACATTATAGCAGATTCAAGCCGTCGCTCAACGCAGGTGATGCACTCTTTTTCCCATCAGTTTTCCAAGATAATTGGCGCTTGAAGCCGGCTAACGACACTACACTCATCATCTGTTTCCTCTCTCAGCGGCACGCGCCAAGTGCCCGCGCAGCTCGGCTGCCGCTCGCTCCCAGGTGAAGCCGGCAGCGCGCTTCATTCCCGCTGCGCCGAGCCGGTCGCGCACGCTATCCTCTGTGGCGAGTTCCACGAGCGCTTTGCCAATAGCTTCTGTATCGGCAGGATCCACCAAAATTGCGGCTGCACCCGCAACTTCGGGCAGCGAGGAGGTGTTGCTCGTGACAACCGGTGTCCCACATGCCATGGCTTCGAGAACCGGCAATCCAAAGCCCTCGTAGAGGCTGGGAAAGACGAACGCGGTCGCCCCTGTATACAAGGCTGCGAGTTCATCGTCGGAATCGACTGTGGTGAGGAAGTGCACGCGATCTGCGACATCATACTCCTGCGGAGCATTGAGAATGTCCTCATTGAGCCAGCCTGGGCGCCCTACGTGCACGAGGTGGTGGGGCAACCCGGCCCGTATCACAGTGCGCAAAGCCGCAATAATTCGCTTGATGTTCTTCCGCGGTTGTATCGTGCCTACCGAAAGAAAATAGGGGTACGCGATGTCATGTCGCCGGAGCACTGCACACCGCGCATCTTGATCGTCGCGGGGGCGAAATGCAGCATCAACGCCACAGTGGAGCACGCTAATGCGCGCCGCCTCCGCATTGTATTCGGCTACCAAGTCCCGCTGTGTGGCTTCGGAATCTGCGAGAATCAACTGAGCGCGCGCGATGCTGCGGGGCACCACCGCGTCCAAGTATGCTCGCAGGGAAGTAGGGTACGAATCGGGAAAGTGTCGATACGAAAGATCGTGAACAGTCATTACCCCGGGCGCACGCCATAGTGGCGGCAAGACGAAGTCCGGGGCATAGAAGACATCAACCCCGCCGGCGAGCAGGTCGGCGTAGAGAGGCAGCCGCAAGCGATGCCAGATGCGGGTCAACGTGCGCTCCGAGAGCGGCACGATGCGATACTCGGAATTAAGGGTGTAGAGGCGTCGCCACAGGCCTGCGGCAGGTCGCGGCGTTAAGAGTGTGAATTGGTCGGCAGGGCACTGAGCAATTAACGCACTAACCAGCGACCACGTATACCTGCCAATGCCGGCCGTTTGCGTTGCTGCCGTAAAGTCGATGCCAATTCTCATGGTGATTAAACACTACGCAACGATCTGCCGCTCACGTGCCACTTTCAGCTACTTAAATCCGCCAATTCCGCGCGAGGCTCGTACGTTCGCTCGTACATTCATGGTACGTACCTGCTATCAAGGCCATGCAGCAATCTCTTGAAGACGTCGCCACCGTGGGGTCTCTATAGGCGCAGGCGGGCATGCGTAAAGTAGTAGACTGCTCCGGGAATGAGCACCAGCCAGTAGCTGATGAGACGGTCGACGATGGCCACCGCCGCCGCCATGTCCACCGGCACGTCTAGCAGCAGCATTACCCCCACCATGCCGCCTTCAACGGCGCCGAGGCCCCCCGGCGTAGGCGCGGCAAGCAGGAGCGCTCCGGCGGCAAAGACGAAGAGCAATTGCGGCATTGTGAGTGGGACTCCCATCGCATTGGCCACCAGGAAGAAACGTCCGGCTTCGGCGGCCCACGCGAGCGCAGTAAGCAAGATTATAAGCCAGAGGGGTTGCACCGACATGAAGATGCCGCGTTGGAAACTCTCAAACCGTTCACCCAACCTATGCGGCAACCAAGACAGCAGGCTGCTGTCCAATCGCCAAAAGAGAAACAGTCCACCGGCTATGAGCACCACTAGGATACCTGCGCTGAGCAGAATGCTCCGCATTTCGGTCAGTAGCTCCCCTCTTACAAAGAAGAATGCTGCGGTGATCGCAACGATGAGGAGGGCGAACATGTCGATCACACGCTCTGCGAGCACGCTCCCTGTGGTCATAGAGAAAGAGATCTGTTCTCTGCGGCGCAGAATCAGGCCGCGATAGAGGTCGCCCATCTTGGCAGGAATCAAGTGGTTGACGAACCAGGAGAGAAAAATAACCTCACCAAGCAGGCGCAAGGGCAGTACATGCCCAAGATTGCGCAGCATTCTGCGCCAGCGCACGGCCCGCGGCAGCAGGGTCGTGTAGTAGACGAGCAACGCGAGCAGGAAGAGTGACAAGTTGATCTGGCGTATTTCAGTCCAGATCCCCCGCCAATCCAGACCGACCAATCGCCACACCGCGACCAAGAGGGCCACCGCGACGAGGAAAGAAAAAATTGTCTGCGGACTTATGAGTCGTTGCCGAAATGACTGAGGAGCACCGCCGCCTTCTTCCTTAGATTCAGGTGGGGTGGAAACTGGGGGATCGATGGCTTGTTCTCTCGTAAGGTTGCAGCGTTACTCCTACCCATCATACCGAAAGCCCCCGCGCTACTGCTAACCTCGCGGTTTTCATTCAAGGTGGTCCATGCCTCTCTCGTGCTGCGCCAAGACCGGCAACATACCAACAGAAGAGAATCCAAGACTCCACGCAGAGCTCAGAAAGACGCGTCTACGGGCACCGGCCAGAGGGGATCGACGGTACGTCAATGCCAATCCAAGTTGGATTCACGCGATTGGCCGTATCCTCACCTCGCTTAACTTGATTAAGGAGGGTCGCACTGGATTTGACCGGCGCAATTACCCTCGGTAGCTTGGACTTGGAGAGTCCCTTTTTGGGCCGCCTGATGGTGGTGGAGGATGACGCATGAAACGAGCAATTGTGTATGTAGCGCTAGCGCTGGGTCTATTTATAGCGCTGCCGGTGGGCGTCGCCGCACAGTCTGCGCCGGACTTGCATGCGTTGGGTCTAGGTTCGAGGGACAACGTGAAGCCGGGCGAGACATTCAGATTGTTGGTTACGGTGCAGAACATTGGCCATGGGCAGGCGGCTGCGACAACGGTGCGCTTCTACCGGTCGACAGACTCGACAATCACGACATCCGATACGGAGTTGGGCACGGAATCCATTCCATCGCTTGGTTACCTGCAAGGTAGGGGGAGTTTGATTCCTACAACGGCGCCAGCGACGGCTGGCACGTACTACTACGGCGCCTGCGTCGATACAGTGGCCGGAGAGTTGGATTTGACGAACAACTGCTCGGGGGCCAGAGAGGTCACTGTTCAAGACGTTGACGAAGGTACAGAAAGCAGTGGAGGTGGCGGCAGCAGCAGCACCTCACGGCAATCCGCTATTGTTGGCAACTCCGGTGCTGCCACCGCTACCGAACTCCAAGGCGACAAACTCAGAATTGATATCCACGACCAGCCCGACAATTCATTTGAACTAGGAATTGGCTGGGTCTCCCGCGACGGCTCAAGTGTCGTCCTTGTCGGCGTCATTCGCGACCAGCCTTTGGGCCAAACCTATTTGATCGTCCGCCACGAGGGCCATCCCCAGATCGTCCGCCGCTGGGTCCCACCTTACAGCCCCCTCATCTACGCCATAGACTGGCCACTTGTCATCGCCAACAACTCTTACCCCGTTGCGATTATCACCGCCATCCCCTTAGACCACCGTCACCCGGAACTCAATATGCTCGCGCGCCGCTTCGACGGCCGCGATGACCGCATCTTCGCCTACGACGCCGCCCTCCAGCAGTGGCGGCACATTCCCGATTGGCCTACCTTCCAAGCCATGGGGTTCTACTGGTGCGACGTGACTGCGGCTGACGCGGGATTCTTCGACCGCATCTCAATTGGGCCTCCCTACCCATCCAGCGGAACGCCCGTTCAAAGCGACTATCCCAATTGCTCAACGGGGTGAGGGCTTTGGAAGGACCTAGGGGGATGAGTTGGAGTCTTGCTCAGTCGCACGGCCGCCCAGACGATCATCCGGGCACTGATTCGATCAGGTGTTTGCCTGCTTTCGTCTTTAATACCCACTAATTTGAACTCCTAGCAGGCAGTCTCAATCAGCGTTACACTACTATAAAGAAGCTGAGATTTAATGAACGGCACTTGTGAGCTATGGGAGAGGCAGTCCATGGAATTGTTGAAGCGGCTATGCGAGACCCCGGGCATTCCTAGCCGGGAAGATCCTATTCGAAGGGTCATTCGCGACGAACTGGAACCGCTGGTAAATGCGGTGCGGGTCGACGCCTTGGGAAATTTGATCGGATACCGTAAGGGCCAGGGCGGGCCCAAAGTCATGATCTCCGCCCACATGGACCAGATTGGGTTCATGGCACGGCATGTTGACGAAAACGGCTTCATTCGTCTCCAGCCCGTGGGCGGCTTTGACCCGCGCACGCTCGTAGCGCAGCGAGTCCGCGTGCACGGCACGGAGGAACTCTCCGGCGTGCTTATGCCCGCAACTAAACCGACGCATCTGCTGGATGAGTCCGAAAGGGGCAAGGCCCTGCAGCTCGACGATCTATTCGTTGATGTAGGACTATCCGGCGAGCGCACGAAAGAGCTGGTCCCACTGGGGACTCCAATTACATTCGACCGTACCTGCAATGACTTGGGTGACGTAATGGTAGGGCCGGCCATGGACGACCGCGCCAGCGTCTACGTTATGATCGAAGCCCTGCGCGGCCTTGGCGAGCATGCAGCGGAGATCTATGCCGTCGCATCCTCCCAGGAAGAAGTCGGCTTGCGCGGCGCAACGGTCGCGGCGTTTGGCGTAGAACCCGATATAGGCCTGGCCCTCGACTCCACGCTGGCCGTGGACATCCCAGGCGGCACTGAAGCGGACCGCGTATCGAAGCTCGGCGACGGAACGGCAATCAAGATCATGGATTCGTCACTTATCTGCGACCCGCGCCTTGTGGCACACAGCCGCAAGATCTGCGACGAAGCCAACATCCCCTACCAGATGGAGATTCTGCCGCGCGGCGGCACGGACGGCGGCGCAATTCAGCGAACGCGCGATGGCGTGCCCTCCATCACTATCTCCACGCCAACACGGTATGTGCACACTGTGAATGAGATGGTGAACAAGCAAGACGTTAACGCGACGGTCGATCTCGTGCGGCGCTTCATCGAGACCGCACACGAGATCGATCTCACGTGGGACTAGCGCTTCGCAGGCGATTCGTTTACTCTGCACCGTTCCATGTCCGCTTGAAGCCCAAAGTCACACTGTGATAATTGGAGGCCTTGCTGAAAGGGAAAGGATAGCCCATGCGAAGTCGTGCCATCGCTCCAGACTCTCTTACTGTGGCGGGCCGCCATTGGCGTTCACCGCCTCTTTTCACGCCAGCATTGGAACAAAAGCGAAACGCCTGTGGTGTTCCCACCTCCAGGCGTTTCGGTTTGCGCTATTGTGGAATTCACGGCAAGAGTCGTCGCACTCCACGGGGTTGTTAGCCTACTTCACATCCACCGAGAAGAGGAAGTCATTGTCCTGCACGTCGCCGTGACACTCAGTGCAGCCCTGGACTTTGCCCTCGGCCTCGATCACGCCGTCGGGTCCATACTTAAGAAAGAACCATCCGTTTGCTTCCGCGTTCTCAAAGCCGGCAGGCTTGTACATCACCGTTATGGCAGCCAACGTGCCATCGGGCATGAAGTTTTCCTTGACCACCATGCCGCCTTCGGGGATGCTCCCCGCCTTGTCCTCAATTGCCTTCAGCGCAATTGCGTTGAAGTACGTGCTCAGCAAGGCGCCGTGGGGATCCTGTCCGGTATACAAAGGCTCAACACCGGGCAGATGCTGCCAAGTGTTCTGAAAGTCCGCTGACCCGAGATACTCTACGATGGCGGCTCCTTCAGCAGCCGGGGCCTCGGCAGCCATATCATCGGATTCTTGGCTGGCGCATCCTGCTAACAGCAGCATGACCCCCAAGAGTGAAACACTGAGCAAGACTGCTCTCTTGCGCAGTAGAAGCAAGTTACAACACATGCAATACCTCCTACCTAAGTTAAAACGAATCGTAAGTTGTGTATGATGGTACTGTGTTGCTTTGGCAAATATATGTAGGCTGAGCGACAAGCTCACCGAGAGAGTGCCATGAGCGCGCTTAGTAAACTGCTGCCGACCAAGAGTCGCAGCCCCATCGCGAGCCGAGACGAGCGCACGGCACTGCTCATGCGCTATCTCATTCACTTTGATCTCTTTCGAGATCTCACCAAGTCTGAGATGGAGCGCCTGTTTGGGCATTTGCCCATGTACTCCTTCGCCAAAGATACCCTTGTCTACACACCTGACGACAGAAGCGAAAACCTCTATATCCTTAAGATGGGTGCCGTCGATATCTACAGACTGAGCGAAGAGGGTAAACGCCTGAGCATCCGCCGCGTGTTCATGGGCAGTGTATTTGGCGAAATGGGCCTACTCGGACAGTCGATGCACGGCTGCTTTGCCGAGACGGTCGCTCCCAGCCTCGTGTGCGTGATGACACGCGTTGAGATGGAGGGCCTCCTGCGCCAGCGTCCCGACGTCGGCCTGCGCTTCTTCAAGGTGATTGGAGACCGGCTCAAGTCGCTTGAGGACCAGTTGGCGCGCCTTGCGTTCAGCCCGGTGCGTGCTCGCGTTGCAGCCTTCCTCCTCACCCATATAGACCCGGCATCGAACGAGGTTCGGGGCTTCACGCACGAAGAAATCGGCGATAGTATCGGAGCGTTACGATCCACAGTCACGCAGACTCTTGGGGAATTAGCGCGCATCGGTCTGCTTGAGGTAAAGCATAAGCGCATCCATGTGCGCAACTTACAGGAACTTTCAGTCATGGTCAGGGAGTAACGGCAATGGCTCAGCCAGTCCGCGTCACCGTATGGAACGAATTTCGTCACGAGAAGACGGATGAACACATCAGGCAGGTGTATCCAAAAGGTATCCACGGCGCCATTGCCGACTACTTGGAAGCGCAGGCCGGCATCTCCGTGCAGACGGCGACACTGGACGAACCGGAACACGGCCTTACGGAAGCAGTGCTCGCGGATACCGACGTGTTGATCTGGTGGGGACATCAGGCACATGGCGCGGTAGAGGATGCAATCGTAGACCGCGTGCATGACCGTGTCCTGGAAGGCATGGGACTCATCTGCTTGCATTCCAGCCACTTCTCAAAGATATTCAAGAAGCTCATGGGCACGACGTGCAACCTGAAGTGGCGTGAAATCGGCGAGAACGAGCGCCTCTGGGTGGTCGATCCCAGCCATCCCATAGCGGCGGGCGTAGGGCAGTACATCGACATCCCGCACGAAGAGATGTACGGCGAGTTCTTCGACATTCCCCAACCGGACAGGCTGGTCTTTGTAAGCTGGTTCCCAGGAGGTGAAGTCTTCCGCAGCGGTTGCTGCTACCACCGCGGCCGCGGCAAGGTCTTCTACTTTCGCCCCGGACACGAGACCTTTCCCACGTTCTACCAAGCAGAGGTGCGCCACGTGATCGGTAACGCCGTGCGCTGGGCAGCGCCCACCGCCGGCCCGGAACCAGTGTTCGGCAACGTGCAGCCATTAGAAGAGGTCACTCTAACGGAGTAGAAACAGGTTGGCGCAATTGTGGGAGCGCCGTACCGGCCGGCTCCGACGTGGCGATGAATTCGCCTTTTTGTGCAAACCCCGGCGCCAGTGCCCCCACGCGATAGGGAATAGCCTGCGCAGTTCTCGCTTGCAAGACCTAGCGCGTCGACCGTTCCACGCCGCCGGTCAATGCCGCCAGCGCCACGCCCATCTGGAGCAACATGCCGGCGGCCAGCAAGGGCGCGGGACCGACCGCGCCACTCAACACCGCCCACCAACGCTCGGATTCAGGCATCAGCTCCCACTGGTCCGTGTAGCGGGCGTCCAACGGCGCAACATCGTAGTTCGCCGCCAGATGCTGCCAAATCCCTACTATGGCAAAGACGACGGCCAACGCCGCCATTGCGCGCGCCAGCCATATTGTCGCCGGTGCGATGCGCGTGGCGAGAGCCGCCAAGCCGATGCAGATACCGCCAACCGCCACCCAGGGCAGCATTTGGATCCAATCGTGCCAGTGTCGTGCCAGAGCCAACTCCCCGGCGGCGCCAATCACGCCTAGTAGTACGAGCGCCAACAGCGCGGCACGCAGGCCTTCAACTTTGCCGCTGCGGCTGATGAGCTTCTTCACGGCAAATGCAATTGCGCGATGATTGCATCCACAACTCCGGCAGCGGGATTGTACTTAGCGAGTTCACCGCGTAGTTTCCTGTAGTCCGTGTCGTCGACATCATATGGGCGGTACTCATCCACTTCACGCGCCCATCGACGTGCGTTGCTAATCCCTGCGGCTTCAAATGCCGCCGCGAGCTCCGCGATGCTGGCGTTATTTGCTGACAGTGTCGTCTCAGCCGTTGCCGGAGTCTCGGATGGCGCCGCAGTCGCTGCAGTCTCATTAGAACTCTCGGCAGGCGCTGCAGTTGCCGCGGTCTGGCTCGCCGACGAATCGGCAGCTCCTGTATCGGGCTCGTCGCCACCGCACGCCGTGCCGAGCGCAATTGCCGCGGCGAAAACTATTGCTAAGGCACCGCGCGCTAGCCCGATGTGAAGCCTGGGACTCTCAGAATCTCGTTCCCAACTAGCAGTCGGTTTACCTTTCAAAGTCAATACCCATTCTGTTTGCAAACGATTCTTGACCAATCTCCATTGCTCTCGAAACACAGAGCGCCACTGCAGGCGCATCCGCGAAATGCCAAAGTCTCTGCAATTGCGGCCTCTTTAGAGACAACGGCTACAGGTGGAATCCCCAATTCGACTGAAGGCCGTCAGCATCCAGAAACCTTAGAGTGCTACCCCCTCAAATCGAGCCAAGGCACAAAGCAGCCTAAGGTCTCCCCAGATGGGTAGCACGCGATCCACAGCGGACGGGCCACAGCCCTCAACATCAGGTCAATGGGGCGCCGCTGGCACTGAGGAGCGCCTCAATACACTCCTGCCTATTGGCGCAGCAGTTCCTGCATTGCGATGGATACCTGCTGAGCCGCATCGGCCACGGTACTTTGGCCGCTCAAGACCGGCCCCATGAGGTGTTGTTGGAAGAGTGCCTGCAGGTACGGCGCAAGCAAGGGGGGCACGCCCCGGCTGTAGCCGAGTGCATCCGAAATGATGTTCGCATCCTCAATTCTCAGGCTCGGCCGCACCTGTTTGATCCGTTCGCCGGTGACGTTGTAGACCGGATAGCCGAAGAATGTAACAGGCAACTGGGAGAGTTCCCGCGCGAGCACGACCGCCGCCTGTGCCGCGAGGCCGGTGTCTTGCGCTTGCGCGCCCACACCCAGTCCGGCCACTGGCGACACCCACGTTGCCTGGCCTGCATCCACCGGCATGGCCGCGGCATGAATTCGCTCCGCGCCAAGCCCTTGCCCGCCGCCTGAGCGTACGGCAGTAGCCAGGCGCGCACGTTCGCTGGGCTGAACGCCGCCACCGCCACCCCCACCGCCGCCTCCCCCTCTTTGGGGCAGTTGGTCGAAACTGACCACTTCCATGCCATCGCGACCCGCGCGCAAGAGTGCGAAGGTGCCTTCCGGTGGATTCGGCGCAATTTGATGGAGCGTCATCATATCGCGCCAGAGCTCAATTCCCTTTATTGCTTCCGGTTCGGCAAGGCGCACGTCGCCGCCTTGAGCCCCAAACACCTCGCCACCGTGACTCCATATCAGGCTTAGCAGCAGCGGCACGGAGGCATGGGCGTAGGTCCCCCACTGCGAACCGTCATCGTTGCTGAAAGTGAGGCGCTTCCCCGCTTCGATCATCTCCATCCAGGTCCACGCGCTACCGGGGGCAGCTACTCCAGCATCTGCGAGAAGGTCGGAATCATACGTGAGCGTATTGATGGAACTGGAGAGTGGCAAAACGAGCGCTTGCCCTTGCCAACTCACTGCCTCCAGCGCTCCGGGCGCAAAATCCGAGAGATCAATGCTGCCGTCTACACGAGTAGCTTGCTCGAAAGGCTCGATGATGCCCTCAGAATAGAGCAGTGGGAGTTCGTTGATATTGCTAATCATCAAGATGTCTGGCAGCGGATCGCCGCTAGCCAACTGTCCACTTGCCGCTGCCTCGTTCAGCGTGTCGGCGATCGGACTGAATGGCGTTGGCGTAGGCTCTGGGTTAGCGGTGGTTGTGCCAAAGAAAGCAGCAAAATTGAAGTTAGGCCCCGGCGGCACAACGGTAAGGTTCACCTCCATCTGAAAGCCGAGGCTCTGGTCGTTAATCTCGTTTGCGGCGGTCTGGAGGCTGGCCAGGATATTTCCGGCCTGCGCTGCTTGAAAATTAGCCCCTTGCCCCTGAGGAAGAAAGACCGCGACGTGTACCGTCTTATCGCCGGAATCTCCACCGACCAAGTCCTCAAAGAAGCCACAACCGGACGCAAGACTTGCCGCCAGCGGCACGCCCCCAACCAGACCGAGAAACGAACGACGCGTCATGGCCATTACAAACCTCTCCTTGTGCGACTACCACCACTCTTGCTGCCGCTTGCCAGCGAAACAAACGCTTTCCAAGATGCGGCCGAATTGACCTATGTCAAGCTGTACAACTGCGCTCACTTAACGCCTGCGTTAAGGTTCTTCCCGAGAATTTTAGACTAAACGATGTTGACAATCTAGTCTGAAATGTCACTATTGCAGCAATTGCGGCCTTGCCGCAATGTCTTCTCAAGAGAAGCACGGTGGCGCTTTCCAACACTTGCCTATGCTACAGGCGAATTGTCAAGAGAATGTGAATTTGTGTAGAAATCGAAGAAGCGTTGGGGTCAACGTGAGGCGCGACTTGGACAAGAGAGCCACCATAGACAGTGGAGCAGGCGCTGAAGGAGCCACATTCCACTTCCGCTGCGTCTTCGTTGTCAACAGAGCAAGTCCGTTGGCGCCGCCGTGTTATCCCGGCAGAACAAAAAGAGACCGTTCATGGTTCGTCTGGGACTTAGCGCAGCCCTCTCACCACGAACGGTCTCTTTGGCCGTCCAATCTTCTGCTCGGTCTGTCGGCCAATTCCTAGAGAGGCAGAGTGATGTCTCCACCTTGCTCAGCCGACATAAAGGTCGCAAGACACACCTCCAAGGCACGGCGGCCGTCGTGGCCGTCGGGCATGGGAGTCGTGCCGTCGCGTGCGCAGTCATAGAACGCGGCGAGTTGGTTGTGCATCCCCACGCTATTGGGTTCGGATTCAATCTCCTCGCGTTTGCCGTCATGGGTAACTAATACCGGCCCGGAGTGTCTATTTAGATGAATTGCACCCTTCGTACCGGCAATGCCGAAGTTGGACGCGCCGGCGGGGTAGATCTGGCTGCTGTGCAGCGAGCCGATCGCGCCGTTCGTATAGTTCAGGGTCGAAATGAACGTGTCCTCGATATCTGTGTTGGCAAACGTGCCGAACGTGGCGTTGCCGTGCACAGATGCAACCGGACCACCCATCCAGAGCAATAGGTCGAGCTCGTGCACCGACGAGGACCACGTGCCGCCCACCAGTTCCCGGCTTAGGCGCCACTCGCCCACACCTACGGGCGGGCGTCCGCTCAGGCGCGTCGACCACGCCAACTTTAGGTCGCCGATGTCACCGTTCTGCAGGCGCTTGTGCACCTCGACGTAGACCGGCCAATACCGCATCACGAAACCCAGCATCAGCGGCACACCATTGTTCGCAGCGGCCTCGATCATGGCATCGCAGTCATCGAGCTTCAACGCCATCGGCTTTTCGCAAAAGACGGCAATACCGGCATTTGCCGCATCCACGCAGATTTCACGATGCGTCGAAGTGGGCGTAACGACCAAAACGGCATCCAGATTCTCGTTCAGAAGATCTTTGTGGCTGGTAAACGCCTTGACGCCATGCTCGTCTGCCACCGCTTGGGCGGAATCGATGTTCACGTCTACCACGCCGACCAATTCGATACCGTCCATCTCATGCGAAATCTTGGCCTCGCTCGGTCCCAGGCCTCCGCACCCAATTACACCGGTTCGTAACGTGCCTGCCATAGCCGGACTCTCCTCATCACTTACTGGGATTGGACACATCCGATTGCCTCGCTCGGATTTGGACACCATGATAGCAGGTAGCTTCAACATTGGGAACAGTGCAGCAGCACGTGGCGCCACCGTCTCGTAGGCACTGCCCAAGCAAACCAATGTCGTTACAATAGAGCCATCAGGAAGTCGGCAGTCACGTAGGAGAAGACAATGGCGGACAAGTATCGCGTTGGCATAATCGGTTGCGGTTGGATGGGAAAGTCGCACGCGCAGGCGTATGCGGAGTTGGATTCCGTTCAGATGGTGGCTGCGTCCGACACCCATCCCAAAGCCCTGGCGGAATTGCAGAGCGAGCATAGTATTCCCGGCGGCTATGCCGATTATCATGACATGCTGGCCAAAGAAGACCTGGACATCGTCAGCGTCTGTTCCTGGCCGGGGTTGCATGCGCCTATGACGATTGCCGCCGCGGAAGCGAAGGTGCCCGGCATCATCTGCGAGAAGCCCATGGCGCGCACGCTTGGCGAAGCCGATGCCATGATTGCGGCTGCCGAGCAGCACGGCTCCAAGCTCGTGATCGGACATCAAGGCCGCTTTCGCAAGCAGACGAACGCGATACGAGACTTGATATCCGATGGCGCTATCGGACGCGTGGAGATGCTCTACATCCAGCAAAGCGGAGGACTGACGAATAGCTCCATCCACAACGTGGACTACGCGCGCTACATACTCGGCGATCCAAAAGTGGCGTGGGTGATGGGGTCGGTGGAACGCCGCACCGACCGCTACGAGCGCGCTCAGCGCATTGAGGACCGCGCCCAAGCCTTGATCGGCTTTGCCGGCGGCGCGCGCGGGATCTTGGAATCGGACATCGGCGACGACCGGCGCGTGCAGCCCTGCATCGTCTATGGGTCTCACGGCAGCATCTTCCCGGGGAGCGGCGGAATTCGACTGTTGACTTCCGCCGGCAGCAAGGAGATTTCGTTCAACGAGCCCAATGCCCAAACACTCCAAGCGCAAGAAATGATCGATTGGCTGCAGGGACGGCGTGAACATCGCGGCCACGCCCAGAACGGCCGCCAGGCGTTGGAAGTGTTGCTGGCGATATCGGCTTCAACGTATACCCGTGGCATCGTCAATTTCCCCTTGGAAATTTCCGATTATCCCTTGGAGCTTGCCGTCGAAGAAGGTGTGCTGCCGGTTGAGCAGCCGGGCGCGTACGATATCCGCGGATATCTGGTGCGGAAAGACTGAGCGGAGTACACTGGGATAGAGCCGTACACACATTGAATGGCTCTCCCACTAATTGCGGTCCATAGCCGCACGAGAATTGCATGCCGATATACGGGTAGCGCAGATTTGTAACCTGCGGCTCTTCGCAGCACCCTAATGAGAAGCATGAGATCACGAATCCAGACACACTTGCCCGGTCATTCATAGCACTGGGCGCAAGACAAGGAGCGAATGACATGGCGGTACAGAGCGCGCAAATCTTGTCGCAGGACGAATTGGCAGCGAAACTGGCAGAGCAGCCCCGCGTCGAACTGGGCACGTTTCCCACGCCTTTGGATGCCTGTCCTCGCCTCTCCGAGGCCGTAGGCGGGCCGCCGCTCTACATCAAGCGCGACGACCTCACCGGACTTGCGCTCGGCGGCAACAAGACCCGCAACTTGGAATTCCAAATAGGTTCGGCTATTGCGCAGGGCTGCGACAGCGTCGTCGCCGGCGCGGACGCCCAGTCAAACCAGTGCCGGCAGGCCTCAGCGGCCTGCGCCAAAGTTGGCCTCGATTGTTTCCTCGTACTTTCCGGCGGCCTGCATACGGAGCTCCAGGGCAACCTTCTCCTCGACCACATCTTTGGGGCAGACGTCACTGTGTTGGAAGACGCGACCATCGACAACCTGCAGGAGCGGATCGATCCCATCGAGGCGGAGTTGCGCGCGCAGGGACGCAAGCCCTACCGCATCACCAGCATGTATCCCGAACCGGCGTTGCGGGCCATGTGCGGCTACTTAAGCTGTGCGCTCGAGCTTTCCACGCAACTATCGTCGCTGCCGCAACCGCCGAGCACCATCTTCATCACCTCCGGCTCTGGCACGACCCACGCGGGCTTTGCCGCCGGCATCAAAGTCTTGGGATTGCCCATCAAGGTGGTTGGCATCTCAATCAAGGAACCCGCGGACGAGCAGCGCGAAAACGTGGCGGCGCGGTCGCAACGGCTCGCGGAACAGCTTGACATTCCCTGCGGCCTCTCTGAGGATGAGGTCTACGTGTCCGGCGACTACATCGGTGAGAAATACGGCTTGACGACTCCAGAAGGATTGGAAGCCATTCGGCTCACGGCGCAGCATGAAGGCATCCTGCTCGATCCGGTCTACACCGGCAAGACGATGGCCGGCATCATCGCCATGGCGCGCGCCGGCGAACTGCCTGAGGAGCAGCCGGTGATCATGGTCCACACCGGCGGTATTCCGGCAATCTTCGCCTACCATGAAGAGATCATGTCAGCGCTTTAGGGGTCGCAGCGCACTGGCCGGCCGCATGCGGCAGTATTCGATTCTCGCGAGCTGTCGCGAGTGAATGGCCCGGTAGCCTACCGGCGCCATCCTAGCCCGCCGTCCCATCCTTGCGGCTGTGGAGAAGAATCAGGTTGCCGTCCGGGTCAGCTATTCCAGCCGCGTAACAGGTGGCCTGTTCGCCGGGCTCAAGGATCACGCTTACTCCCCGCGCTCGCAGTTCGTCAGTGGCCTGCTGCACGTCGTCGACCGCGATAGCAATGGCGCCGCCGCAGTCCGCTCCCTTCGCCGAATAGTCTCCGCGAGTGGCTCGCAACGCGAGCACGGTTGGAGTGTCACCAACCACAAACTCCACCCACCCCGGATCGATCCACGCGTAGAGCGTGAGGCCCAACGTGTTCTCGTAAAATTCCGCGCTCTTGCCGATGTCACTGACGGTGTAGCAGAAAAAGTCGACGCCTCTCGGTTTCATTAGGCTCTCCACAATTGAACAACATCAATTTGGGTACGCTCAGACGCACGCTGCATTTTGCTTGAATTAAGCCGGCACAAGATAGTTTGCCCAGATCTTTGCAGAAGAAGGGCGCGAGTCTCGCAGTTTCTATCCATTCTACAGCAGTCAATGGGACAGCAGAGTGGCTCAGCCTCCACTCTATACGCGTGCATACCCCGCGCTCTGGCGCTCCTTCCAGGCGTTTGCGGGTCAACTGTCTTGACGAGCAGCTCACACTCATATAGAACTATATTGGTGGTCTAGTCATTGCCACATTGAGGAGTTCGCAGCATTCGCAATCGCTCCTCGGTCGTAGGCACAAGACAAGTGGAGGTATTCCGTAATGAGTATTGTGCGTTCTATGAAAGTCACCCGTCGCACCGCGCTCGCAGGCGCGGGGGCCGGCGCGCTGAGCGCGCTAGTTGCCGCTGCGTGCGGACAGGCGGCCGTGGCCACGCCGGAGGAAGCGCCGAAGGCTGAGATGAAGGAGGAGGCGCCCAAGGCTGAGCCTACGGCAATGCCCGAGGCCGAAACGGTAACCATCTCTATGATTTCAGCAGAAAAGCCAACCACGCGACCGGTGCTGGAGCCAATCCTCGCTGATTTCGCCGAGGAAATGCCGAACATCGCGGTTGATTTGGTGCCCTCCGGCGGCTGGGGGGAGGTGCGAACGAAGTTCTATGCGGCGCAAGCGGCCGGCGATCCCATCAACATTATGGAAAACGGCTGGAGCGCGGTTCTCACCACGTATGAGACGGGCGTGACTATCGACCTGGCGCCCCTCTTTGCCCGCGACAAGATCGATACCGCTGCCACTTTCGCTGCCCCGGCTATCAACATGTGGACAGTGGAAGGCCGAATTCTGGGCATGCCCATCACCATGTCGGTGGATTCGATGGCCTACAACGTGGAGATCTTTGAGGCGGCCGGCATCAACCCGCTACCCGTAGACCTCAACGACACTGACTGGAATATGGAAGCCCTCTTGGACTTGTCGACGCAGCTCACCAATGAAGATCGCACGCAGTTCGGCCATGGCGGCGGCATCACGTGCTCCAATGGCGGCGGCATCGGCACCGGCACCTTCTGGGGCGTGGGACCGTGGGACTCGGAGGCCAAGCGCGCAACCATAGATACGCCTGAGTTCATTAATGCACTTGAATGGTGGCGCGATTTTGGCGACAAGCACCGCGTAACACCCAACGCTGAGGAACGCGAGGCTGCTATGGGCGGCCAATCGGGCAATGTTTTCATGTCCGGTAAGGTGGCCATGCAGCTCACGTGCACGTCTTTCCGTGACGCGCCGTTCACATGGGCGCTGGCAACTATGCCCTACTCGGGTGAGGGCCCGAGCCAGTCAGGCCGCACCTGGACGCACCCGTTGCAAATGGCGGATGACGGCGCCGACACCAACGATCTGGCATGGGAGCTCTTCAAGTGGCTCCTCAAACCAGAAAACGGCGGACGCTACCCGCCTTCGGCCGGCCACGTCGTGTCGCCGCTCCTGGATGACAACGCGTCCACACTGGCGCAGGAGGGCTACAAGAACAGCCTGGGCGTTGACCCCAGATCATTCCTCCTCCACTCGCGTACCACGAAACCGGCAGGCTGGGGTCTCTGGACGTTTACGGAGTTTGGAGACATCTCCGGCGACATGAATGGTCAATACCGCGAATTTCTCGCCGGCAATCTCACCGGTGCGGAATATGCTCGCTGGGCGGCCGACCTCATCAACGCCACGCTCGGCGGCAAGTAAACAGTTGCCTGGGCAGCGAGGGCGGTGAGATGCCCTTGGACTCAGTTCGCTTGCGGGTCAATGGCCGGCGAACTACTGCCAACCGCGGTTAGACAGATGCGTAGGGGCACGATATATCGTGCCCCTACCTGCGCAGTGCCCCACCGGGCTGCCGACGGGATTCGCTCTATCGTCATTCCCACTTTCGCGGAATTCTGCTCTTGCGGAATTTCTCTGCATTGCTGAGCGAAGTGGCAAGAAAACCACATGCGCATGCGCTATCTCCTTTACATACTTCTCCCATTCAATTGAAGAGCCAGGAAGCAGTTGAAGTGCAGGGCCTCAGCGAGACAGTTTCCAACGCTTGAGTTTCATCGCTCCCGCACGGAGTGACGGCTACGCGGAAAGAGAGCTATTGTGGCAGATCTCCAGCATGGTCAGTTACGGCTTGGTGTTGGCGCCGAGCGCATCAACCCGCCGCTGGGCGTGCCGCTGCCGTTGGCCTACAGCGGCGGTGGAGCACCAGTGGCAGTAGAGGGGCGGCACGATGACTGCTGGGCCCGGGCATTGGTGATGGAGCAGGGCGAAACCCGCCTCGCGATTGTCTCGGTCGACCTGTGCACCATGCGGGACGACCAATACGGGGAAATCGTTGCCCGTATCAGCGCGCGCTGCCGCATTCCCGCCGACCACATCATGATCGCGTGCACCCACAATCACTCCAACGCGCCGCTGCTGGAACCGTTCGATGCGCCGCCCTCTCCTTGGCAGGAAACACTCAATGACCTGATCGTCTCCGCCGTCTATCAAGCGGGCCAATGTTTGAGGCCGGTAGCGCGCATTCGCTACGCCACGGCAAGGTACGGCAATGTTGCGTACAACCGTCGGGTCGTGCTGCCCGATGTCGTGTGCATGCTCATTGGCGCGGAACCGAACTGGGAGGCAATTGTCGAGCGCTTGTCCGGCACGTTGGGAGCGACGCGGCAGCAACTGGGTCTGGCGCGAGATTCCGTTGCGCCCCATGGAGTTGTGGACGACCGGCTGCGCCTGCTGGTCTTTGAGGGCGCCGAGAACTCTACCCTGGCGAGTATTGTCAGCGCCGCATGTCACCCGGTCACCCATAGCTTTTCCGATCGCCACACGTGCGCGGACTATCCTGGTTTGCTTGTCAGGCAAGCAGAGGAAGAATTGGGTGGGATGGGATTGTTCCTCCAGGGCTGTAGCGGCGACGTGCGTACCCGCTACCGTGAACCCACGTTCGAGGAAGTAAGACGGGTGGGCGAGCAGTTTGGCAGCGCCGTGCTGGAGGCGGCGGGCAAGTTGGCGGCAACTGGCGGCCCGAATTGCATTGGCGTTGCCAAGCAAGAGGTCGCGCTGCCACTAAAACCCTATGCATCGCGCGCGCAACAGCGAACAAGACTTGCTGAACTCGAACAGACTCTGAGCGAGCTTGCGCAGACTCCTGCCCAAGCTTCCAAGGACATTCAGGTGCGCTGGGCAATATACCAGGAATGTGCGTTCCTCCGCTACCAACTGAAGTGGGGCGATCTGGAAACGCGCCAAGCCGATTTAGCCCAAGAACGCGTACCGGTTGTTTTGCAGGCAATTCAACTTGGCGGAGTCCTGCTGTTGACTTCGCCCGCTGAAGTCTTCGCCGAAACGGGCATTCAGCTTTCCACCTGGGCGCGGGAGCAGGGCTGGCAAGACAGCATTGTCTCCTCCTGCACGAATGGGTACATCAATTACATCCCGCCCCGTGCCGAGGCGGAGCGCGGCGGCTTTGAGCCAAGCTGCACCATGCTCGCTCCGGGGGCATGCGAACGAATGGTGGCGTCGCTAAAGGACTTGTCAAGACCGGCACCGGCCTAAGCCAAGCCAGGAGGGTGTTGTCTGGCGCTGACAAGTGGGAAGTGAGACCGCATTCGCCAGGGCGACAGCGCAACGGGTTGCGGCGTGCGCCATGCAGTCCCAAAACAAAAGAGCGCCCATTTGCGGCGCTCTCTGCTTCGAAACGCTGTCCAGGACTAGCTATAGACGCAGTCCGCATTGCCGCGCTAGGTCGCCATGCCCGGATACGGGCGGGTGCGTGGTTTCTGAGTGCCATCATCGCTATCTTGCGGGGGTGAGGATGGCTGTTGGTCTTCGTTGTCTACGAGTGTGCTCGCCGCCTGGGTATCCACATCGTCGGCGGGTTCGGGCTCCTCGAAAAACGAGCTAAAGGCTTTGCCGTCGAAGGTCTCCACTTCCATCAACGTGTCGGCTATCTCCACGAGCTTTTCTTTGTTCGCGGTGAGCAGGCTCGAAGCCTTATCGTGGGCCTTCTGGATTAGCTCTTCGACCTCGCCGTCGATATCCTGTGCTACGGCTTCACTGTAATTGCGCTGCTCTTGGATGTCGCGGCCCAGGAAGATCAACTCTTCCTTGCGCCCAAACGCCCGCGGCCCGAGCTTCTCGCTCATGCCGTATTCCATGACCATGCGCCGCGCCAGGCTAGTGGCCATCTCGATATCATTCGAAGCGCCGGTAGTCATCTCGCCAAAGACCAAGACTTCCGCCGCGTAGCCGCCGAGGGCAAAGGCCATCTGCTGCCTAAACTGTGAGCGCGTCCAGAGGTGGCGGTCTTCCGGTGGGAGCACCCGTGTATAGCCGCCGGCGCGGCCTCGCGCCACGATGGAAATCTTATGGACCGGGTCAACGTCCGGCAAGAGCTGCGCCACCAGGGCGTGGCCCACCTCGTGGTATGCCGTCACCTTCTTTTCACGCTCACTGATGATGCGGCTGCGCCGTTCCGGACCGGCGAGAACGCGTTCAACCGCTTCCTCGACCTCGTCCTGGCTGATAGCCTTCTTATTACGTCGCGCGGCCAGCAACGCCGCTTCATTGAGCAAGTTCTTCAAGTCGGCGCCGGAAAAGCCCGGTGTCTGTCGAGCAATAGTTTCCAAGTCCAGGTCTTCCGCCAGGGGTTTATCTTTGCCGTAGAGGTTGAGAATATGCTCGCGGCCCTTGACGTCGGGGCGGTCGAGGACAACCTGCCGGTCAAAACGACCCGGGCGCAGGAGGGCGGGATCGAGCACGTCAGGACGGTTGGTGGCCGCCAACACAATCACACTCGTATTGCTCTCAAAGCCGTCCATTTCAACCAAGATCTGGTTGAGCGTCTGTTCGCGTTCATCGTGGCTGCCGCCCAGACCGGCGCCGCGCTGCCGCCCCACGGCGTCGATCTCGTCTATGAAGACGATGCACGGGGCATTGCGCTTCGCTTGATCGAAGAGGTCGCGCACACGTGAGGCGCCGACACCGACGAACATCTCTACAAACTCGGAACCGCTGATGCTGAAGAAAGGCACACCCGCCTCTCCGGCGACGGCGCGGGAGATATGAGTCTTGCCGGTACCCGGTGGGCCGACCAAGAGGACGCCCTTAGGAATCTGCGCGCCCAAGGCTTGGAAGCGCTCAGGGTACTTGAGGAACGCCACGACTTCCTGCAATTCCTCTTTGGCTTCCTCCACACCGGCCACTTCGGCAAACGTGATGGTCGGATTATTGCTCTTGAAGACCCTGGCTTTGCTCTTGCCAAATGACAGGGCTTGGTTGTTCGTGCCCTGAGCTTG
Source organism: Chloroflexota bacterium (assembly GCA_965207135.1). GTDB lineage: Bacteria > Chloroflexota > UBA11872 > VXOZ01 > VXOZ01 > VXOZ01. The sequence continues at coordinate 2,464,764 of OZ242272.1, forward strand.
CCGCATCATGAGCAGCAAGATACCGCCAAAGATGAGAATTGGGAGGAAGGTGCCCAGAATTGGGAGCAGATTGCTGAACTGGCTGGGCTCCTGGACGGACACATCAACTTGATCGTCGCCAACGCCGCGGCTGTGCAGCGCTTCAAGTATGTCAAAGCGTTCCGTCTGGAGAGTAGTTATGCGCCTATCGTCGATCTCTGCGATAAGACGATTGTCTGAAATGATGACGCGCGGGCGCTCGCTACTCGTCCACGCTGCATCCTGCACAATCGCGATGAATTCGGTTAGGGAAACTTTGGAGTTCTCACGGGCCGGCGGCACAAACAGGGTAAAGATTATGGCCAGAATCGCGACCGTAATGACCAGATAGACGAACCCATTCTTCAACCACTTGCTATCCACTGTGCTTTTCCTAGTTGAGACGTCCTAGGGGACGACGTACCCACGGTCATTCACATAGATGCTATCGTCATTATACCATACGGCTTTATGCGTCACGTCACGTGCGGGTCTCCCCGGCTCTGAGCACACGCTCTTGCGAGCGCGCGTGGATACAGCGCTTCCAAGCCCAGTGTCCGCGCCTGCTCTCCTGACAGGTCCCGCTCCGGCATGTATCCTCTTGCTCACCGGCATTTCCTCGTTCACCTAAGTCCACCGAGCCTTGGGGCGCCACCCTAATCAGGGCGAACCCCTGGCAAAGCAATCCAGGTGCAAGGAGAATTCGAAGCGAGAGCATCACTTTCTGACATCACAACCACAGTGCGTCACCTAACCGGCACATCCGGGGCTGCGCGTGGCTACGTCGACGGCACCGCAGTTGGCTTTTCGGCTGCTTCCTCGCCATCGATGCCCGCTGTCACGCCGGTGGTGTAAAGTTCCGCGTAGAACCCTTGCGCCGCCAGCAACGCATCGTGGGCGCCCCGCTCAACGATCTTACCTTCACGCAGTACAAGAATGCAGTCGGCATTCTTGATAGTAGAGAGGCGGTGGGCGATGACAAATGCTGTGCGCCCCTGCAACAGGGTAGCGAGGGCACGCTGGATGAGCATTTCTGTGTGCGCATCAACACTGCTCGTGGCTTCATCGAGAATGAGGATGTGCGGATCGACAAGCAATGCGCGCGCAAAGCAGATCAACTGCCGTTGTCCTACTGAAAGCCTTCCGCCGCGCTCCATTACAGCGGTTTCGTACCCGTCCGGCAAGCGCTGAATGAAACCGTCGATGCCCACAGCTTGGGCGGCAGCCGCTACCTCCGCCATGCTGGCGTCCGGTTTGCCGTAGCGAATGTTCTCCAAGATTGTGCCGGAAAACAGAAAACTATCCTGCAGCACCATGCCAACTTGCCGGCGCAATGTGCGGATCTGAACGTCGCGCAGGTCCTGCCCGTCGATCGTAATGCGCCCTTCCTGCACGTCGTAGAATCGCATCAGCAAATTTACGATAGACGTCTTGCCTGCACCCGTCGGGCCCACCAGCGCTATGGTTTCGCCCGGTTTCGCCTCCAAATTTATCCCGGTGAGCACCGGTTGCTCGGGATCGTAGCCAAACGTCACATCCACGAAACGCACATGACCGTCCACTGCCGGCAAGGCGGGCGCGCCCGGCTTGTCAGTGATTTCGGGGTCGGTGTCAAGCAGCGCAAAGATGCGCTCGCCGCCTGCCATTGCTTGCTGGAGGTTGGTGTACCAGGCCGAAATTTCGCGGATGGGCATGAAGAACTGCTGGACATACGAAAGGAATGCCACCAGCACACCCACGCTCATCTGATCGTTCAGCACACGGTAGCCGCCGTAGACGATTACGAGTCCGATGGCCAGCGCCGTGACCAGCTCAACCGCCGGCGGAAAGGCGGCCATGACGCGCGCCGCCCGCACGGACGCATCCAGGTTCTCGCGGTTGGTGCCCTGAAACTGGCGGTAATTGAGGTCCTCCCGGGTGAAGGATTGGGCGACGCGCACGCCACTGATGTTTTCCTGCAGATTTGCATAGACTTTGCCGACGCGAAAACGCACCTCGCGAAACCGCTGCCGCGCCTGTCCGCTGAAAACGCGCGTAATCAGGAACATTATCGGCAAGACGATGAAGGTTACGAGAGAGAGGGCGGGATCTAAAATCAGCATAACGCCGAGAATCAAGCCAAGGCCAAGCAAGTCGGCGACAAGTGTCATGGTGCCCTGGGAGAAGGCATTGTTGAGCGCGTTCACGTCGCTCGTGACGCGGGCTATGATTACGCCGATTTCATTGCTGTCGAGGTAACGGAAGGAGAGCTTCTGCAAGTGGACTACTACTTTTACCCGCAGGGCGTGGAGCATGCGCTGCGAGATTGCCGCAATCATTGCGCCTTGCGTGTAGGATGAAACCCCCATAGTAATCAAGCTGAGCAGGAAGAAGATCGCTGCAAACGCCAGTATGCGCGTGTCACCCTTCGCGATGCCGTCATCAATAGCTATCTTGATCAAGAAGGGCCCAGCCATGGTAGCGCAAGACGTAACCAATACAAGAAAGGCGGCCACCAAGAGCTGTCCGCGATGGGGAGTCAGGAAGGGCAGCATGCGCCGCACGACATTCTGGTCGAAACGCTTGGCGTCCGGATCGACTTCAGCAAACTCGTCGCCGCCGCGCCAACTGCTGCCGCCGCGCGACCCCATACTGCCGCCGCGAAAGCCCCCGCCGCCCATGTCGAACCCGCCGCTTATCATCCGCCGTCACCTCCGGACCCACCGCTGCCGTCTGTAGCAAGTATCGTACCGACCCTACCAGCGTCTTTACTCTGCGCCGCTCGTTGCCGCTCCATGTGTTCATCTTGTTCCTGCAATTGGTAGACGTACATGTCGTGGTAGAGACCGTCCTGCAACGCCAGTTCTGCATGCTTGCCGCGCTGGACGATCCGTCCCTGATCGAGAACCACGATTTCGTTCGCTTCACGCACGCTGGATATCCGCTGCGCAATGATGAAAGTTGTACGGCCGCGCATGAGTTCTTTGAGCGCAACCTGTAAGGCCGCTTCGGTGCGCGTGTCCACGGCCGACGTGGACTCGTCGAGCACCAAGACTCGGGGATCGAGCAAGAGCGCGCGTGCAATGGCGATTCGCTGTTTTTGGCCGCCGGAGAGCGTGACGCCGCGCTCACCGACGTGTGTGTCATACCCGTCCGGAATCTCCATGATGAAATCGTGGGCCTGTGCAGCCTTGGCAGCCGCAATAATCCCCTCTTCAGTCGCGTCCGGCCGACCATACGAGATGTTTTCTCGAATTGAAGCTGCAAAGAGGAAGGTCTCCTGCGCTACCAGGCCGATATGCTGCCGTAGGGCGCGAAATGTCAGGTCGCGGATGTCATAGCCGTCCAATGAAATGCGCCCACTAGTCACATCATAGAAGCGAGGCAGCAGATTGATAATCGTGCTCTTGCCCGATCCGGTGCTGCCCACAATGCCAACTACCTCGCCCGCCTTTGCCTCAATCGTGATGTCATTGAGCACGGGTAAGCCACTCGCATCGTACGACACCGACTCAAACTTGACGTTGCCCGCTACGGCGGCTATGTCAATGGCATCCGGCTTCTCTTCGATTTCCGATTGGGTATCGAGGATTTCGAAGATTCGTTCGCCGGCGGCAACCGCGCGCGCGTACGTGTTGATCGTCATGCCCAGCATGCGGATCGGGCGCTGCAACAACATTAGATAGCCGCTAAAGGCAACAAGCGTACCGAGGCTCATGTCGCCGCCGATCACCTGAAGGCCGCCGTACCAGACCACGGCCGTGGTGCCGATGCCGGCAATGAACTGCAGCAGCGGGTTGCGCATAGCAAACAGCTCCATGGTCCTCGACGTAGCAACTGCCAGCCGGTCGGAGCTGCGCAGAAATTTGGCGTTTTCCTGTTCTTCTTGGGCAAACGCCCGCACCACGCGCATACCGGATAGGTCTTCTTGCAGGACCGTACTGAGTTGCGCCGTTTCTTGCTGCACCAAACTGAACATCGGCCGCAACTGGCGCGCAAAGAGAACGGCAATGACGAAGAGCACCGGCATCGTCGCCAGGGAGAGAAGCGCCAACTGCCAGTTCGTCAGCAGAAGAACACCAAGCACCGCGACGAATGTAAAAAGCATCAGTGCGCCGTTGATCAGGCCCTGCGAGACGAAGAAACGAATCTGCTCCACGTCGCTCGTCGCCCGCGACATAAGCTGCCCGGTTTGGGAGCGGTCGTGGTAAGCAAAGGAGAGACGCTGATACTGGTTGAAGATGCGGTTGCGCAGATCGAAGCACACGCGCTGCGATAGGTACTCGCCCACAAATACCTGCGAGAAAGTGAAGACGCCCTTAGCTAGCGTAGATGCGAAGATCAGACCGGCAAAGAAGAAGAGCGGCTGTAGCTGTGCAAGCAAGGGTGTTTCGCCAATGACATCAACAACTTCACCGGCGAAGATGTAGATGTCTTGCGTTTCAAGGGCTTCGTCAACGACTCTGCCGATCAAACGCGGAATAACGAGGCTTAGGAGTGCGCTGCCGAGGAGGGCGCCGTAGGCAAGAGAGGCCAGCTTGCGGTAGCGCCACGTGTAGAAGAAGAGTCGCCTCAGCGTATCCATCTCGGCTGCCGTGCACCCCCCTTCTCATCATCCGACGATCGCGGCGCGCTGTACTCCTAATATTGGAAATACAAATTAGTTTGAACGCTAACCCGCACGTTTACGTTAATGTGGATGCTAGCATGCGCTTACGTGCCAGTCAAACGATCTGCCCTGGATGGCAATGCGGTTTTGTCGCGATTTTGTGTGGAGTCCAACCTGTGGCGTGATGTGCTGCGCCGCGAGATAGCAGCCTGGGAAAGAGCCGCCAGCACAGGCCCGCTTGCCACCCGGTGTACTCTTTGCTCAGTGCTGGCACCGCGGACAGATATGGGTGCCGCGCTGGGCAACCACGATGCGCTGGATGGGCGTGCCGCACGCGAGGCACGGCTCTCCAGTACGGCCGTAGACTGCGAGATGTTCCCGGTGGCGGCCGGGCTTCCCTTCAGCATCGCTGTACACGGCGTCGAAGGTCGTACCGCCATTCGCAATCGCATTGCGCAATATGCTCCGTATGGCGTCGAGCAAGCCGCTCGTTTCCCCGGATTCAAGAGTATTGGCCTGCCTGCGGGGATGCAGATTACACGCGTGGAGCACTTCGTCCACGTAGATATTGCCGAGGCCCGCCAGAAATTGCTGGTTCAGCAGGAGCGACTTTAGCGGCGCGGTGCGCTGTTCCAGAAGTTTCTGCAGCGAGTCCGCAGTAAGTGCCGGGTCAAACGGCTCGGGGCCGAGCGGGGCAAAGAGTTCGGCAAGACGGGCGTCATCGGTCAACCAGATTCGCCCGAAGCGCCGCACGTCATAGAAACAGAGCACGTGACCGGACTCAAGATTCCACTGGGCGCGCAGATAGCGGCTGTCCTCAACCGTTTGCACCAGCTTGAGGCGCCCGCTCATACGCAGGTGCACGACCAGGTTGAGCGTATCCAGCGCAAAGATCAGGAACTTTGCCCGCCGCTCAACGGAGATAACACGCCGGCCGGGCAGCAGGGCAACTATCTCAGCAGGGCTTGGGGCAGCCACGGCGTGCGGTTCCAACAGCGGCACCGCCCGTATCACGTCGTCAACTAGGAGCGGCACCAAGCTGCGCCGAATAGTCTCGACTTCGGGCAGCTCAGGCATAGTAATTCCTTGAACTCTTCACTTCGAAGTGATCCCAAGAACTCACCCCAGCGGCGGAAATCGGGCATGTGCGGCGTGGCAACATGCTGCCTATTGTTGCTCCCGCAAGTTTTCGCCGGTAAGACGTAGCACTCCCGGCAGGATCTCGACGTCCGTCACCCGTATGCCGTACTCCGTCCTGAAATAGGTGTCGAGCTTTTCGTTGACTTCAGCGGTGGCCTCCGCTATGTACCATGCCGGCACCGCAATGATGCCAATCCTCCCCTTCACCATCTCAGCCTCTATCCTGCCGTTGCGCACGACGAGGTGACCGCTCACCTGGATCGTCGTACGGAAAGGACGCTGAAGCCTGCCCCGGATGACAAAGGCGTCTGGCTCGAACGTAAGGACGACGTTCGTTACCTCCCCTTCATCGTCGCTGGCCGCGATGGCTGCTACGATCTTTGGGGTCAATTCGCGTTCGGTCAACGTTAGCATGAATTGCCCCGGCGCTGGGGAGGGACACAGGTTATCGGGCATTGCCAGAGAATCCCCTTGCGGCGGCAGGCAAGACACCCACGTCGTCTGTGCTTGCGGTATGGCGCGAGGCGCCTGGGGCGTTTCCCGAGGTACCGGTGCACCTAACTCGCCGCCGCACTGCACGAGAAACAGCATGCACGCGAGGACGGCGAACCATCTTGCATGCGACCACATCCGCCCCATAAACGTACCACCTTAGAACTCGGCATCACGTCGTCATAGTCCCATGGTACAGAACCCACCGGCGTTTGTGCGGGCAACGCAGCGCCGGAGCCCGCTGTTTTGCCAGCGCTGGTGGGGCGGAAAGCCCCGTGCGACAGCTTCTCGCAAGCCCAGACGGCATGGAGAGTCGGACTGCCTGCCTGCCACTTGAGACGTCCGGCGAAGAGTTCCGTGTCCCGCGCATTCGGCAGGGGTGAAAGTGCCAACGGCGTACCCAAGGAACCGAGATCAACTTGGCGATTAGGAACTGGGCGCGGCTACTGTTCGAGGCGCTCGCCGGCAACGATGATCTTGCCGGGCAAAATCTCGACACTGTCTATGCGTAGCCCCTGTGCGGCACCGACGTTGGCAGCAACAAACTCGTTCGCCTGAATGGCTAGCTGGTCGCGTAACGCTTTCGGCATAGCCAGCGCGCCCAGTTTTGCCTCAGTGAATACAATCTCGACCGTTTCCTCACTCACTACGAAGTGACCCCTTGCCTGAACTGATGCACGAAATGGGGACGTTATTGTGCCGCTGGCCACGAAGGCATCCTGCTCAAAGACCACGACCATATTTGTCACTGGGGGATTATCCAGCGACGCGATTACCTCACCCAATAATGCGGTGAGGTCGCTGTCAGTGATTTCGATGTTAAAGCGACCGGGTTCATCAGCTTCACGGATGGCATCCTCTGCCCGCTGGATCGCTGCCGCCTCTTCGTCCGCCGCCCCTGCGGTTGAGGTTGCGCCAGGTTCAGGTGTTCCGGTCTCCCGGACCGCATCGTCCGCGGACTGGCTTGACGCCTGATCACTCGTTCTGGTCTCGGTTTGCGTTGGCGCCGGTGGGTCGCCGCTGCGAAACAAAGCGCTCAGCCCCGGCACTTCCACGACGCCTATTCCCGCGAGCAATATCACCCCAAGCAGGAGTAGCACAAGGAATAACGTAAAGAACAGTACGGAGAGCGCCTTATAGAACTGCCACAAACATCCCATAGCTATTTTCCGGTTCCAAGAGTTGCGACCTCCTCCATGGTACAATACCGGCGGCTTTGACTAAGGATTTCGCGCTCTTCGAGTTCTGGCTCACACACAAAGCACCGAGGAATGGCGACGATTCCCTGCCCTCACTAGAGCCATCGTCGTCTTAGTAGATTCGCTTCCTGCCGCGCCTTTTGCCATGAAATCCCACAAATGTAGAGAGCAACCACCTGGAGACGGGCATGCCTTCCAAGTCAAGTGAAGGACAGCATGCCACCGCAGCCACCGCGTTGTGCCAAAAGGGCACAGAATTCTTGAAACGACTAGAGCAAGCGCGCGCTCGTAGTCCGCAGGATCCATGCCTCACGTCACCGGAATGGGAGGTGTTTGCGGTATTCGATCTTCACAGCACGCAGGCGATTTGCCGTCGGCTGGACGAACGTGCGCTGCTTGCCGCCTACGACGGTGCGCCCGGCGCACTCACGGAAATGCATAGCGAGCGCGCGGAAGCATTGCCGTCGGACGCGCAGATGCCAAGCCGCCCAATAGAGGATTCCGAGAACCTTCAGAATATGCTTTTGGAATCCAAGCTTCGCTTTGATCCGGACGCGGACAGGGCTTATCTCCGGTTCATGGTAACCAGGTGGCTAGTCGCGCATTCCGAAGTCGAGAAACAGATTGCAGCACGCAAGAGTGTCTATTATTCCCTTGTCTACGATACGCGCGCCGGTCGCGTCACGCAGCGTGAGTATGGCACGATTGGGCAGGCACCGGGACAAGCAACGGCAACGCTTGAAGTTGCGCGAGAGGTAGTCCCACTCTCCTCCCCATGAGACACCGGGCCGCACTGAGCGCCAAACCTGCACCGCGTACCCAATAACCTGCACAGCAGGCAGTGGCAGCTAGCCCGGACCCCATGGCTGGGCGGCGCGCTTTCAAGAAGCTCCTTGCGTGAGAGCTGCACTGCTTCAATTGCAAATGTGTGGAGTACACTTGGGCAGGAGCAGCGCGAGATCGGAGTGGGATTCCGCAACCCCGTGCCGCGTTGACGTGAATTGCAGGCAGTAGGGAATGTCGTTAATCAACCTGACTGACTTTCAAGTCCTTCTGCTCTTCGGGGGCGCAGTGACCTTTTTCGCGGCCACGGTCGCAGGCATTACGGGCTTCGGCTACGGGCTTGTGAGTGTGCCGTTGCTGGTGCTCGCGCTGCCGCCGAAAGTGGTTATTCCCGCCGTCACCACACACATCTTTCTAATCTCCCTGCTCATACTCTTGGAAGTCATCAAGAAGGTGGATCTACGGCGCATCTGGCCGCTGATGGTGACCGGCCTGATGGGGCTGCCGCTGGGTGTCTTTGTGCTGCTCGTCCTGAGCGAAGGCGTCCTGAGAACCATTCTCGGCGTCGTGATTGTCTTATTCGCGCTCGCGCTGCTGCTGGGGCTAAACCTTTCAATCAGGAATGAGAAGCTCGCGCTGCTGCCGGTGGGTGTCACGAGCGGGCTGCTCGCATCCGGGATCGCCATGGCTGGGCCGCCGGTGATCCTCTTCTTCTCTAACCAAGGGATGCAAAGGCAGGTCTTTCGGGCGAATCTCGCTGCCTATTTCGTCTTTCTCAACATGATTACCGTTCCCGCCCATGCCGCGAGCGGGCTCTTTACCGGTGAGGTCATTCGCTTTGCGCTGCTCTTTCTGCCTACACTGGTGGCGGGAATGGTCTTTGGCAGCTTTCTTTCCCGCAAGGTGCCCGAGGCGCAGTTTCACCGCGTGGTCTTGGTAGTCGTGCTTTGCTCGGGCCTGCTCTCGCTGACGTCCGGCCTGGGACTTATCTAGTCAGAACCGGTCGTGCGGAGCGTCTCCATTACGGCTTCCCACCTTCCAGGATAGCTGGGATGACTCATGTGCGGCGCAAAGCCAAGCTTTAGGTAGATGTGGATCGCCGGCAGGCGTACGTCGTCGGTGAGCAGTTGCACGGAGCGAAAGCCGCGCTCGCGCAAGCGATGCAAGACCGAGAGCGAGAGCCAGTATCCCAAGCCAAAGCCGCGATGTTCCGGGTGGACGCAGACCATGTGCACGGTGCCGCGCTCCGGTGGATTTTTCTCTTCATGAACCGCGCTGGCAGTTCCGACGACTGTCTCGTCCTTCACGGCAAAGAATAGTCCGCCTGGATCGTATCCTGGCGCGCCAATGATTCTCTCGCGGCAAGCCTCGACGGTCCACGAAGAGTTCATCGCCACTCTCACGAGTTCCGTCCAAAGCACCTCGTCGTTGGGCCGATAGGCACGGATGCGATAGGGCGCCGGCACCTGCAGCGGGGGGAGATCGTCCAAGTGCGGGCGTACCATGATCAATTGTGGATTCGACGCGCTCACTACATTACTCCTTGATTTGCGCTGCAGCCGGATCGTTAAAGATGGTGCCGCCCCAGGTATCCACGGTCGGCCTGCTCCAAGGGGTGGGAATGGAGCGGTAGGGGTGTTGCAACAATGCTTCTTCGTTTAGTTCTATTCCCAATCCAGGCGCATCCGGTATGCGCAACGTGCCGTCCGGTTGGACGCATTCCAGCGAGTCGACGACGATGTCCTGTCGCCAAGGACAGCCGAACAAGAATGACTCAAGGATGAGCACGTTGGGTATGCAGCCAACCGCCTGCAAGGTAGCCGCCATCGCCACCGGGCCATAGGGATTGTGCGGGGCCACAGGGATGTCGTACGTCTCCGCCCATGCCGCAATCTTCTTGGCCTCCAGAATGCCGCCGGTGTGGCTGATGTCGGGTTGGATGATGTCCAAGAGCTGCTGCTCAAGGTATTCGCGAAACCCCCAGCGGGTGAAAAACCGCTCGCCGGCCGCAATTGGCATGCCAATCCGCGCCTGTGCCAGTTTCGCGTAGGCGGCGGGGTTGTCCGGCCGGAGCGGTTCTTCATAGAAGAACGGTCGGTAAGGACGCAGCGCCTCCGCGGCGGCAATCGCGCTCGTAACGTTGAGACGACCGTGCACTTCTACGCATAGGTCAGTGTCGTCGCCCACAGCCGCGCGTACTGCCGCGACACTGGCCGCGGCTTCCTCAATCTCCTGGTTGGACGCCGTGATCCAGGAAGTAAACGGGTCCCATTTCAGGGCCGTGTACCCTTGCGCCACCACCGCTTGGGCGGCTGCCGCAAATTCATCCGGCGTGCTCGCTCCCTCAAACCAGCCGTTGGCGTAGACGCGTATGCTATCGCGGCACGGTCCCCCAAGCAGCGCGTGCACCGGCAGCCCAACGTCCTTGCCCTTGATGTCCCAACACGCCTGCTCCAACGCGCTGATGGCGGTGTTGTAGACCGGTCCCGTACCGCCGTACTCGCCTCGGTGCAACAATTGCAGGTTGGCCTCAATGTGCCGTGGGTCCTCGCCGATCAGCACAGCACCTAGCTCACTGATAGCGGTGGCCGCGGTGTGTTCTTTCCAAGCCAGCGGCGCTTCCCCCCAGCCGTGAAGACCGGCGTCCGTCGTAACCTTGGCAAAGACCCAGTTCCACCACTGGCCGTCAACAATGAATGTCTGAATGCCCGTGATCTTCATGCCACTATGGGATATGTGTCTTATGGTACGTGCGAATGAACTCGGCAAGATTCTTAGTAATTGCGTCCAAGAATGCTTTGCCTTTTTCAGCGGTAGCCAGGGTCGGATCGCCTGCTACACCGGTCGTGCCCGGATCGAAGACCGGCCAGAAGTAGACTGCCCCGCCCGTGGGCAAACGTGTTGGCGGAATTCCCAGGTCCTTGACCGCGGTGCTCATGTCCACGTGCTCTTGCCGGAGGTACAGCATCAACGAGGTCTCAATCTCACACGCGTGCCCGACCTTCTTGCGCTCACCCTCAACCAATTCGGCCAGCTCATCCGCTGCCAAGTCCCAATAGGTCGCCGCGGCTACCTCGATGCCTGCGGCGCCAAGCTTAAGCGTGGTAGCCTTCATCGTCTGATCGTTGCCGCCGTGTCCGTTGAGCAGCAGAATGTGGCGAAAGCCATGCTGCCACATGCAGGTGACGATCTCGCTAATCACCTGGGAGAACGTGTCGACGGTGAGGGTGAGCGTACCGGTGAAGTGCATGTGATGCGGGGAAACTCCAGTCCACACTGAAGGCGCAACGAGCACGGGGACCTCAGGTGAAAGCGCCTGAGCCGCTGCCAGTGCAACGGTTTCCGCCACGAAGATGTCGGTATCCACCGGCAGGTGGCGACCATGCTGCTCGATTGACCCTACCGGCACGATCACGACGGCATCATGGTCGCGCATTTCCGCGATTTCGTCCCGCCGCATGTGTTGCCAAACATACTTTTCCATGCTTTTCTCCTAATCTATACCGAGGCCTTTGACGGCTCTGGTTCGCGGCAATCTCATTGGCTCGTACCACTTTGGCAAAACGCCAATTCCTAAGATACTCGGGTGACTTTCATAATCGTGACTGTTCCTAAAGCCCTTAGAGGGCGAAGCACCTGTCCCTGTGTCCCAAACCTGAGCCAAGTTGGGCCCAGGGGAGGATTGTGCAACAACAGGACTCCCATGAATCCTTTTGCAAGGTGTGCAAGCCAGGCCCCCGGCAACGCCTAACGCACTTATGTAAATTAGAACTAAAGGTCGGCCTGTCCCGGCGCGGAATACGCCTGAATGAGACGAGCGCCACTGAGCGCGTTCAGCACCGTTTCTCCACGATACTCGACCGTTCTTGAATCAATTTTAGTGCAGGCACTGCCGTCAAAGTACATGCGGTCGATGAGATCCGTGCTGTTGTAGCGAATTCGCACCCTTACCGGTGCAGTCACCGTGTAGGGCGTGAATTCGCGCACTCTTGCCACCGCGCGGTGGGCTTTCGCCTGCAGCAGTTCGCGCGCGCGCTGCGGCGAGAGCATCCGGGCCGCATGGCGTCCCAACGCCCGCTTTACTTGCGCTGTTTCGATATCGCCCAAGAGACTGCGGGCCTCGGCGCACGCCTTGTCGTCGCCTGTTACCAGACCTACCGGCACCCCGTGCGCGCCGGCAACTGCCGCATCGATCATGATCTCTCCCGCCGGCTCACCATTGATGGTAATGTCTTGATACGTAGCAGAACTCATTGTGTGGTCCCGCACCGCATTCGCAGTGCCCGACATCGCGTGGTAGCCCACCAGCATCATGACATCCGCGTCAGCCAAGAAAGGGAAGCGCTGTTGGTGGGCCCCGCCCATGATGTATTCCGCGGCCGGATGCAATTCTTCGTAAATGAAGTTGAAACCGGAGGCATGTGCGTCTACAACGAGCACTTCAGCAGCACCCGCAGCCAGGGCGCCTTCAATCACGGCATTGGTATCCTTGACCAGTTGTCGGCGCGCCTCTTGATAGAACAGCCTTCCGTGCAGAAGCTGCTCCGAGATGACGACACCACTGATCCCTTCCATATCAACGGCAATGTACACTTTCATGACCGCGCATCCTTCCTGCGGTGGAGACCCTTGATCGCGCTATTGCGATCAGCAGCCTCGGACTTTGTGCCCATGGGCGCTGCGCCGTTCCGTGCCGCTTGGCCCAGTGATTAGTACTAACACAATTGAGGAACTCGCTGTGGTCTCGATATCGTTCTTGAAATAAACCGAGACCGCCCCCGCAAGGCGCCGCCTTAGCGCAAGGGCAAGGACCGTTAGGTACGCTAAACCCTCCCCAACTGCACAAAGATAGGTTATTATAGACATGCGCATCCGTTTCAGTAAACGTGCGCAAGTCCTTTGCTGACATTGCCCTGAAACTATGGTACTCTCAAGTGGTGCGCGCTTTCGGTTACGCGCTCCTATGAGACTTAACTTTGGGATAGGGCTCTTGTCTTCGTAGTCTTGGGCAGACGTTCTCGGTGTCCAGGTGACCAAAGCAATCTTTTCTAGCGGCCACGCTGACGGTGAGGAGGAGTATTAACCCACCATGCGATGTATTATCCGGTTGCGTCATATACCTAAGGCTCTCGCCCTAATGGTAGTGCTACTCGTTCTGGCGACGGTGCCAGCGAACGCACAAGAGGCTACCACATTTTCATCGGCAGTAGTCACAAAGAACCACTATGATTCCACGCTGAGGCACAACATTCCCAACCTCCAAATCACCCGGAATGGTGTAACGCACAGCGTCAACTTCCTTGACCACTACAACTCAACCGGCGGCATTACCCGCTGGGGATTCCCAACATCTGAGGTAATTGAAGAAGAAACCGGCAACCTTGCACAGTACTATCAACGAGGCGTCGTGGACTGGCACTGGCGCCCCGACCTTGGGCGCTACGTGATGGAACGCCGCTTGGCTTGGGACTTTTTTGGCGGCGGCGCCGGCGGCAGTGTCGACCAAGGCGTGGAGCCAGGACGCACCAACCCCAATCCCGGAGTAGTGCTAGGACCATGGGGACACAAGGTGTCTGACTTTTCAATTGAAGGGATTTTCACCGGATTCAGAGGATTCTATGAGTCGCTCGGCGGCGTGCAGGCCTTCGGTTTCCCAAAGACCGACGCTCGCATTGATAGAAATGCGCCCGGCACGCTCCATATTCAGACGGCAACCCCGGGCTTCATCAGGCAGTATTTCCAAGCTGCCGTGCTTGAATACCACCAAGGAGATCCCGAGCCGGTAAAGTTGCGTCTCCTCGGCGACGACCTTCGCAATCAGAATTATCCGAATAATAGCTGGCAAACGTATCCGGCTTTCAATGCCGCAGTTGCGCTTACGCCGGGTCAGCTATACGGTATTCCGCGCGTGGTCCGGGGCCACACCGCCAGCGGGCAGCCCGTAGCGAGTGTTCCCCAGCCGGTGCAGCCGACTCCCGCGCCGCAGCCGGCGCAACCGACTCCCGCGCCGACCAGTCCTACACCAACGCCGATACCGGCGTCGTGGAGTGGCAGCGTGTGGTTCGGCGCCTATGGTGGCGGTGTTATCAACTACGATGGAGAAATCTGGAGGACATATCGCAGCTTCCAAAGTCCGCTGCCGCATGATAGAGTGAACGACATTTTCGTTGCGGATGATGACTCAAAGTGGTTTGCGACGGAGGACGGTCTCGCACAGCTCCGCGGCACGACGTGGACCAATTTCGATACGGGCACGGACGGCTTTCCTGGCAATGACGTAGCGTCGATCCATGTGGTTGGCAACCTAGTTTGGATCGGCACGAACGGGCATGGCGCCGGCTTCTATGACATTTCTAAGAACGACTGGACGAGCCTCCGCACAGATAACTCAGATATTCCCAGCAATTCAGTGCGGGATGTACTAATCATCAACGAAGGACGAAATCGCGTCTGGCTCGCCACCGCGAACGGCGCTGCACTGTACGACAATGGGCAGTGGCAGCTATTCAATGCTTCAGTGATAGCGTCGAATGATGTCCTAAGTCTCGCCCTTGACACTTCGGGTAATGTTTGGGTAGGCACGAATGGCGACGGACTCAGCGCGTTCAATGGGACGACGTGGACAGAATACCACACAGGAAACTCCGGCCTTACGAATGACACCGTGCGCAGCATCTCAGTTGCACCAGATGGTCGGCACATCTGGTTTGCGACCAGTGGCGGCATAGGTGTCTACGATAACTCCAATGGGACGTGGGCTAGCTACAATATCTTCAATTCCGGGCTCGCGCACAATGAGGTCTTCGACATCGCGTTCGACTCAAGCAACCGCGTGTGGATAGCCACCGCCGACGGTGCCTCGCTCTTAGAAGACGGAATAATGCAAACATTCCAGACCGGCGGTGATTCAGGCATTACGTTCGATGCCTTACGCGCGGTAGACGTAGAGTAGTCCTGGAGACCTTGGCTCGTTGCACGGCGATTTGCGACCGCATCAGCGCCTAGGAGCGCTGGTGCGGTTGTACATTGGGAGACCTGCGGGCGTTGTGCAGCGCAAGACTTGCAGGAAACAGCTAGTCTTGCCAAGACCGGGAGGACGCAGACAGTATCGTCTCTCGTTTGGCGCCCCAATAACCGTGCACACGTCGCGGCGCGAATTTTAACGCAAGTACACACGAGATATCATCAATGCGCGATCCCATCAGACATCTCAAGGCCCTCGCATTTGCGTTGACGGTTTTCCTAATCACGTCATTCGCCGGCGCCCAGTTTCGCCCCCAGCTCTTTCCCTTCATGCCGTATGTGTGGCCGTATATTGCGGGCGGCTCCTTGACTTATACCGGCACGGACCTCGCTATCGCCCCCGCTCCGTCATTTGCGCTCCAGAACCAACGAGGAGAGCAAGTTTCCCTGGACGACCTGCGCGGGAAATTGGTCGTCCTCACGTTTCTCGACCCGCTGTGCACCGATGATTGCCCGCTCATAGTGCAGGAATTGGCCGCTGCCTATGCGCAACTGGGCGCGCTTGCCCAGGAGGTTGTGATTGTCGCCATTAATGTCAACCCCGATGCGCAGACCCAATTCGAAATGGAGTCCTTCTTTCGGACCCAGGGCCTGGACGAGAATTCAGCCTGGCATTTCGTAGGAGGAGAGTGGGCGGAGGTGGCTGAAATCGTTGCGGCGTACCATGTGTCAGCGGGCGACCCCAAACCCAGCAAGCCGGGCGAGGTGGCGCATCAAGATGTGGTATTTCTCATCGACCGGCAAGGCAACTACCGCGTGCTCATCACGCATCCGACGCCGGTGGGGGTCTCTCTGCAGGACGTCATACTGCAGCGGCTGCGGGAGCTAGGGTAGCTTTTCAATACGCTCCACCGCGAATTGCGGCTGCGGCTCGTCTTCCTTGCCGCAGGAGCTGGGGAAGCGGAGCATCTGCTCCGGAGCTTCTCTGACGGTTACTTCATATGAACCATTGTACGCTGAATCATCTGAGGAGAATGTGAGTCGCACGGTAACCGCGTCGTCTCTACTTCCGGCAATGAACTCGCTCTGTACCCGGTACGTCGTCCACCGCCAGTCTTCGGCCAGTAGCACCGCGTGTTCGGCTGCCTGCTCCAATGGTGAAAGCCTGCTCCAGCCGCGATACTGCCGCTCCAAATCCGAGAAAGAGCCCGCGCGTGCAATCAGATTGGGCAGATCATCTTGCGTGATATAGGCATAATAGCGGCCTTCAGGTAAGTCGAGCAGCGTTGGCGCCATACGGTGCCCGCCCAGGTGGCTGCAACGCCAGACACGCAACGCGTCCGGCTGGGAGCGCACGTAGACCTCCCGCAGTTCACGATAGATTTCAAAACCGAAGGTGGCGCAGCAGCGGTCTCGGCTGCCGTGGTTGCATACCAATAGCTCGCGCATGTGATCGGTCGCCTGCCGGTAATCCGCAAAGCGCTGCATGTCATTTGGCCTGTAGAGCAGCGCCTCTACCACTGCCGGCAGGGATTCCGCTGGCACGAGGTACTCTTGTTTCTCGTAAGTCGGCGACTGTTCGTTGGTGTGCGTGAAATAGAATACCCGGGTAAATCCTGCGCGCGCATACTCGGCGTCCGGCATAAGACCCGTAACGCGCGGCGCGATGCCGTCCTCTACCGCTCGCTCAAGTACCGACCGAACTTCAGCGGGAAACGTGGAAGACTCAGTCACTTCGCGGTCCCACGGTAACGCGCACTCCATGATCAAGTGCTCAAGGTGCGTCGGCGCAGTTCCCACGGGATGAAAGCCTGCGGCCCGCGCCACACGCGAACAGAAGGCCGTCGCTGCGTTGCTCGCCACTATCCACTCCTTCTCAGACGGATTCTCTTGCCCCTGCCATCCGTTTCAGCCCATCTCGAGGTGCTGGCGGACCAACTGGGCGTGATCCGACGCACTGGTTGCGCGCGGCTTAGTGCCAGTCAATGGCACAACCACTTTGCCACTTCTTCCCTCAACCCCAGAATGTCGTCTCGGGCACACCTTCCAGCGGTTTACCATGCTACACTAGCAAGGAAAAACCTGGAGGGCAACGCGGCATAGAGGATTGCGCCGAGTGTGAGCACGTTAGACCTTCTCCGTGTCGCACTGCGCTGGATGCACCTGACTGCAGCCGTAGTGTGGATAGGCGGCACGCTCTTCTACGTCATGGCGATACAACCGTCAGTAGACACTGCGGAGAAGGCGGCTGGTTGGCGGAGAATTCGCCAGGGGGTCGAGCAACAGTTTCATGAAATCGTGCAGGTATGCATTTGGACGTTCTTCATATCCGGCGCCATCCTGACGTACGATCGTTTGACGTCCGTGAACCCGGGCTTGGACTACATAGCCGCCCTGGTGGTTAAGGTACTATTAGTACTGTGGATGGTATACATTTCCGGCGGATTGCGGCGGTCGGGAGCCCGCAAGCCAATTGGCTCAGCGAACAAGAAGCCATCCTCCGCCGGGAGCGTATTTCAGCGGCTGCGTTCGCCGGTGCTTCAAATCGCCATAATCGGCGTCATAGTATTGTTGCTGGCCGATCTCCTTAAGGTCCTGGCGGAGAACGCACTGCGTCCCCTTTAAAAGCGACGGAAGACGAGTTCAATGGCAAATGAGGTTGTAGTTGCATGCGCAGGCGGGAATAGCCGTCGCACGTTCGACGTTAAGATCATCGTAGGCGGTATCGTCATCCTCTTGGCGGTGGCCTATTTGGTCGTGGCTGCGCTGCCGTCGGGGACTGCGTACTATCTGACGGTGAGTGAATTGGCTGATATGGGCGAACGCGCGCAAACCCAGCAAACACGCGTCTCCGGCAACGTGGTACCAGGCACCATCGTGCGCAGTGCCGATTCCCAGGACATTCGCTTTCAAATTGAGGATGAGAGCGGCCGTCTAACTGTGGTGTTCAGCGATGTCGTCCCCGACATCTTTGGCGATCACACGCAGGTCGTTGTGGAAGGCACGCTCGGTGAGGATGGCATCTACAGCGCCGAAATCCTCTTAGCCAAATGCCCGTCGCGCTTCGAAGAAGCCGCCCCAACCGGTAGTGAATACACGAAACCCGGTTAGGAGCTGGCGCGAATGCGTGTTTGCGGGCCGCTGCGCTGGACAAAAGAGGGTAGCTACCTGACCGCTCATCCTTGCCGATAGGATGGGCGGTAACTTTGTGAGCGAGCAGACCTAGTAGAGATTTCACAATATGCGATTTTGCGTGCGCCGCAGTTGTCGAGCATCGGCAACACGCCAACTGCTTGCAGAGTGTCACTTTTGGCAGGAAAGCGCGCCGGAATCACCTGCAGGAAGGGAATTGGGATAAAGAACAATGATCATTGCGACGACGGCACAAATTCCGGGTAAGCGCGTGACCGCCGTAAAGGGCCTTGTGCAGGGCAACACAATCCGTTCTCGGCACGTGGGACGGGACATCATGGCGGCATTCCGGAATATTGTCGGCGGAGAAATCGCTGAGTACACGCGGCTCATGACAGAATCTCGCAAGCAGGCCGCAGACCGCATGGTGGCTGAGGCAGAAGGGTTGGACGCAAACGCGGTGATAGGCGTCCGGTTCGTTACTTCGATGGTGATGTCGGGGGCATCGGAGTTGCTGGCCTACGGCACGGCGGTGGTCATTGAGGATGACGTCTGATAGAACGGGGCCATCCGCAGGAGGAATAGAGGACTTCAGAATCTTGAATCACGCGAATCTTCGATCTTACGCAGCCTATTTGAAGATCCAGACGGGGACTTCACCCCATCCTCCCAAAACATTGGTGTGGCACGGTCTGCCAATGAGGCATTATTTGAAGAGTTTTTCTGAGCCAAGTGACGGGTATGTCGTGATGAAAGCCATGGCATTCCAAGACTCAGCAGGGCGCAATCGGACTACTGAACGCGATCGCAGTGAGAATTCGACACAATGACGGCTAACCTCGGCACAGCCTTACTCTTCATTGCCTTTTTGGCAGCCCTTTACGGCGCGGTTGCGTCTGTGCTGGGTGCACGACTGCGGGTGCCGGAGTTGGTTGTGAGCGCACGCAACGCCGTAATTGCCGTTGCCGCCCTCGTGGCGCTGGCCGCGCTCACGCTCATGTACGCCTTCGTAACGCATGACTTCAGCCTGAAGTACGTTGTCGCCCAAACGACCCGTTCTCAGCCGTGGCCGTACCTTTTCAGCGGCTTCTACGGCGGTCAGGCGGGCTCCTTGCTCTACTGGTCGCTCACGCTGGCGTTGCTCTCAACGGTAGTTGTGCTGGTTCATTTTCGCTCGGACCGGCAGCTCATTCCCTATGTCATTGCCGTCCTCCTGACCATCGAATCGTTCTTTCTCGTCGTGCTGAACTTCATCTCGTCGCCATTCGAGACGGTGTTCCCCGTGCCGCCCGATGGACGCGGTCTCAACCCGCTGCTGCAAGATCCCGGCATGCTGATACACCCGCCAATGTTGCTCGCCGGGTACATGAGCGTTTCCATTCCGTTTGCCTTCGGCATAGCCGCGTTAGTTACGGGCCAGGTGAATAACCGCTGGCTCCAGGCGACGCGCCATTGGGCGCTGCTGGCCTGGCTCTTTCTTTCGCTGGGCAATCTGCTGGGCGCCTGGTGGGCCTACCACGTCCTCGGCTGGGGCGGTTACTGGGGCTGGGACCCGGTGGAGAATGTCGCGATCTTGCCCTGGTTCGCCATGACTGCCTACGTGCACTCGGTGTTGGTGCAAGAGCGTCGCGGCATGCTCAAAGTTTGGAACATGATCCTAATCATCGTGGCCTTCAACTTGGCTGTTTTCGGAACATTTGTGGTGCGGAGCGGTATTCTGGCTTCCGTTCACTCCTTTGCCGTATCCGAAATTGGGCCGTACTTCTTTGGGTTCCTGGCCGTCAGCCTGATCGTCTCACTCACCCTGCTCATGCTGCGCTTGCCCCAACTGCGCGACGAGCATAACTTCGACTCCATGCTGTCCCGGGAGGCAACTTTTCTCTTCAACAACCTACTCTTGGTGGCGGTCATTTGCGTCACTTTCCTCGGCGTGATCTTTCCGCTGCTCTCGGACGCCATCCAAGGACGGCAAATCAACGTCGGTCCTCCTTTCTACCAGCAGGTCAATGGGCCGCTGTTGCTTGCCCTGGTCGCACTCATGGGCTTTGGCATGCTGGTTCCCTGGCGGCGGGGCGCAGCCCGGGCCCTCTTTCGCGGACTACGCGTCACAGTGCTTGGCACGGCCGTGATTACTATCATCGCTATTGTGCTTGGCGCGCGCTCGCCCTGGACGATTCTCAGCATCGCTGCCTGTTCATTTGCGTTAGTAGTGGCCCTCAGGGAATTTCACCGCACGGCCATTGCGCTCATGCGGGCGCAACAGACGCCGTATCCCGCCGCATTGCTCGCGGTCTTTCGCTACAATCGCCGCCGCTACGGCGGGTATCTCGTCCACGTCGGGATCGCGATCATGGGCCTGGCCATCATTGGTTCCTCTTTCTTCCAGGCTGAGCGCTCCGTGAGCATGCGTCCCGGTCAGAGCGTGGCGGTCGGTCAATACACCGTGGCGTACCAAGGCCTCACCACGTGGAGCGAGCCGGGCAAGCAACGGACCATTGCCTCCCTGCTGGTACGCAATGCAAACCAGTCCTTTGAAGTAGCGCCGCAGAAGGTTGTCTATCAGAATTGGGAAGATCAGCCCATCAGCGAGGTCGTAATCAAGACGGTCTATCCGCAATTCGACGACGTGTACATTGTGATGGCGGCTTATGGCGAAGACGGCACGGCGAGCTTTCACATTTTCGTGAACCCGCTGGTCGCGTTCCTCTGGCTCGGCGGCGCGCTCCTCGTGCTCGGAGGGCTAATCTCGTGGTGGCCGTCTCCAGCGACTTCGCCGACGACGGCGCCAGCGGCCGCTGGCCTACGCGCCAGGCGGCTGGGGCCGGACACCGTCTCGACTTAGGGAGCCACCGGATGGAAATCCCTGCCACTCAAGAGAAGCAGTTTGTCGAACAGCGGTCCGCTGTTGGCAACCAATCCTTCCGCATTGCAGCGGGTCTAGCTAAGGCGTACTCACTTTCCGCGACAGCCTTGGCGGCGCTCTTGCTGGCCGCGCTGCTCCTCCACACCGGGCTGACCGCGGCCTCAGCCGCCACCATCGACGAACAAACTGTGGAAATTGCCAAACAGCTCAAGTGTCCGGTCTGCCAGAACGTGCCGGTCGCTTACTCCCAATCGCAACTTGCGGTAGAGATGCGCCAGGTGATTCGCGAAAAGGTGGCGCAAGGTGAGAGCGAGGACGCCATCATCCAGTACTTTGTAGACCGCTACGGCGAGGACGTCTTGCTGGAACCCCGGCGGGAAGGATTCGGTCTCTTGCTGTGGGTGACATCCGTCGGCGTGGTGGTGTTTGGCGCCGTCGTCGTTGCCATAGTGCTCTGGAACTGGAGCCAGGCCCGCCCGGTGTCAAGGCCCGTCGCTGCATCGCCGGCAGACTCCGACACGCCAGCGTCCAGCGAACTCGAGCAACTCTTTGAGGAAGAGTACGCGCGCTACAAGCGGGGCAAGCGGATATGAGCATTGCAGTCTTTGGCAGCGTGATCGGTGCGGCCGCGTTGCTCTGGATTCTCTGGCCGCTCGTGCGGCGCAACGGTTTCTCCACGTCGTCCCGCGAAGAGAGCATCCGCGACGACCTTGCCGAACGCACGCTGTTGCTCTATCAAGAGCTCGAGGAAATAGACCTGGAGCACGAGCAAGGCGACCTCACCGCGGACGAATACGCGAGTTTGCGCGAGGCACAGAAGCAGCGTGTGCTTGCACTCCTCGAGTCCCGCCAGCGGGAATCAGAAGCGCTTAGCAGCACCGCCGCCAGCAGCGATCCCGATGCTATGAGCGACGCGATTGAACGAGAAATCCTGCGTATTCGCGCGCGGCGCCGGGGACAGCAGGACATCTCTGACGGCTCGCAGCCTAATGAGCAAGCCCTGTCACCCCTGGGATCACGAAAACTGCGTTGGCTGTGGCTTGGTGTGCCCGCCGCCCTCGTGCTGCTTGCGTTTGGCGCCATCTTCCAACTCTACCAGTCCTCCGCCCGTATCCTCACCGAGCAAACCCCCATCGTTCAGATTGACGTGTCGGAACTCGTGGGCTTTGCCTATGTCGGCCCCGACCACGTGCTGCTGGCAAGCGCGAGCGGCCTCCGGGAGAGCCGCGACGGCGGACGCACGTGGGTGGAAACCGCTCGGGACGTCGCGCCTGCCGCTATGGCAGTGTCGCCTGCAGGCGCTGGCTTTGTGTACGTTTTCACAGAGAATAGCGTGCATTCTACGTCAGACGCCGGACAGACCTGGCAGGAAGTGCAGGGCACGCTGCCGGGCACGGACATCCTCGCTGCGGCAGTAGACCCATTCGCGCCGACCCAACTCTACGCGAGTTTTGCCGAGACCGGGCTGCACCGCTCGCGCGATGGCGGCGCCACCTGGGAACCGGTGCCCACGCCTGATGACGAGACGATTGTGGCAATCCTGGTTGGCGACGTGCCGCCGCTGGTCTTTATTGCGCGGGAATCGGGTAGAGTGCAAGTGAGCAGCGACGAGGGTGAAACGTGGGCAGCCGCCAGCGGCGCCGTCACTATGGCGCTGCGCGGGCCGGTGCGCGCGCTGTCCGGCGCAGCGGACGGCAGCATGCTATTCGCGGCGTCCCATACCGGCCTGTACATGTCCACGTCGGCCGGGCAGACGTGGGTAGACCTCCCGTTGCGCAAGCCGCTGACCGCAGTTACAGTAGACCCAGCTACGCCTCGGACAGTACTGGCCGTCACGGAGTCAGGCGAAGTGTACCGCAGCACCGACGGCGGCATCGCTTGGAGAGACGAGTGATGGCGCGAGCCGCGCATAGGAATTCTGCGAATCGCGTCGACGATACGTCGCTCCAGCCAAGGCGTCCTTCTCTCAACACACCAATTCCGCCACCCCCGTGTACACGAGACTCTGACATGGCATTCAATTCGTCATCCTCCCCTGGGAGGTCTTCTCTTGACCCAACAAATCCTTCGTTTCCCCAAGGGCGAGAAACTGCTGGCGCAAATAGTCCGTCATTCCCGCGCAAGCGGGAATCCATCCTTGCCGGCGCTGCCGCAGACTCAGAGTCCAACATCCTCTCGTCCCTGCCGCACTCCTTGTCTCTCATCCGCCGGGCAGCGTGCCTCTTTCTCGGCATGCTACTGTTTCTCTTCCACTTTGCCGCGGTCGCGGCGGCAGAGAACGGCGTCGTAACCGGTACGGTCATCAACGGCACTGAGGACGGCAGCGCGCCTGCGGACGTAGCAGTAACCCTCTACTACCTGCGTAACGGCGAGATTGTGGAGCAACGCACGCAGGTCACTGACGCTGCGGGCGTGTACCGCTTCACTGAGATTTCCACAGAGCCCACGCTGACATTCGTGGTTGTGGCTGCCTACGGGCAAGTGCCCTACAACTCCCCAGAGCTGCAGTTCGGGGAGAGTACGGAAATCCAGGCGCCGCCGCTCGCGGTGTACGAAGCCAGCCAGGATGCGAGTGTGGTGCGGGTGGTGACCGATGTATTATTCGTCGCCCCGGGAGAAGAAGGGAGCGGCATGCTCGGCGTGATCGAGGTTGTGAGGCTCGCGAATGACAGCGATCGCACCTACCTCGCAACCGGCGTTGCCGGCGGCGGCGCGCCGATGAATGTGCTCCGTTTTGCACTTCCTGCCGACGCAGAGGACCTCACGATGCTCAGCGGTCTCAATTCGCAAAATGTGGTGCAGATCGATCGCGGCTTCGGCGTCTTCATGCCGCTGCTGCCAGGCGAACGCGAAGTAGCCTTCGGCTATCAGCTCCCGTACTCCGGCAGCACGCTGGAGCTCAACAAGCGCACGGTCTATCCCACCGATCATTTCGCCATTCTTGCCCTCGAAGAACATGCGCTGCAATTCAATTCAAGTCAACTTGAAGTGCATGCCACGCCAATCGGCGACCGCCGCTACTTGGTGGGCGCCGCAAACTCTCTGACAGCGCGTGCGGACGTAAGCGTGCAAGTCGCAGGCTTGCCTGCGCCCTCCCTGCAAGTCCGGTTCGAGCGGCTCTTCGCTCGTGTCCGCGCTGCTCAAGCGACTTTCTTCATCCTACTGGGCATTGTTCTGGTCTTGCCCGTCCTCTATGCCGTCTATCGCATGCGCGGCGGACTGCGGCGCAGAGTTGCGCGGACCTCCGCGTCCGCTGTCGCCGCGCCAGACGCGCAAGAAGCCCTGCTCCTCGAAATAGCCCAACTTGATGATGACTTTGCCGCAGGCGGCTTGGCAGAAGACGAGTACCGGAAATTGCGCGCGGACAAGAAGCAACGCTTGCTTGAACTCTATGGCGAGCCGGGCAGCGAGGCAGACGATGGGTGATTCTGACGGTGCTGCAAGTCTTGCCGTGGAGGCCCTGGGGCTGGCCAAGAATTACGGTCTGCAAGTTGCGCTGGATCAAGTAAACCTCTCTCTGGGCGAGAAAGAGCGTTTGGCTGTCCTCGGCCCCAATGGTTCTGGTAAGACAACGTTGATTTCCGTCCTGAGCACGGCCATGCGACCGTCGGCGGGCACGCTGCGCATCATGGGCTACGATAGTGCAGACGCCCCGAACGACGTGCGCCGGCACATCGGTGTCGTCGCGCATCGCACCTACCTGTACGAAGAGCTATCGGCACGGGAGAATCTCGTTTTCTACGGCCGTCTCTTTGGCATTTCTGACCTTGCCGCGCGCGCAGATATGCTGCTAGACCTTGTGGACATCTACGCGCGCCGCCACGATCAGGTAGGGAGCTTATCCCGCGGTATGCAACAGCGCGTGACTCTTGCGCGCGCCTTGATCCACGATCCCGCCGTGCTTCTGCTTGACGAACCGGACACGGGCTTGGATCAGGAACACCTCGATCTGCTTGCTTCTCTTGTCACCGGCAGCAAGATTCCACCGCGAGCCGTTATCCTCACCACGCACAATCTGGAGCGTGCGCTCGACCTCTGTCACCGGGTTGCGGTGCTCGCGCAAGGGAGGCTCGCGTACCAAGCCGAGAGCGCGTCCCTCGATCGCACGGCATTGCTTGACGCCTATCGCCGCCTGGCAGGAGCAGCCAAGTGAACCTTGCCGTACGACAGGTATTGGCGGTAGTGCAAAAAGACCTCATGGTGGAGATGCGCGCGCGCGACCTGCTGAACGTGATGCTGACGTTTGCGGTGCTCTCGCTGATAATCTTCAACCTTGCCTTGGACCTGCGCGGGCCGACGGTTCACGAAGTGGGGCCGGGGTTGCTGTGGCTCACAATCGCCTTTGCCGCCATTCTGGGTATGGGGCGGACATTCGTGCGCGAGCATGACCGCGGCACACTTGACGGACTGTTGCTCGCGCCAATCGACCGGGGCACACTCTACATTGCGAAGCTGCTCGCCAACCTCATCTTCCTTTTCATCATGGAAGCAGTCGCCCTACCCATGTTCGCCTTGCTGTTCAATCTGCCGGTGCTCCAGCCGTCCGTGATTCTCATAACTGTGTGTGGCACGCTGGGCTTTGCCATTCTGGGCACAACGTTCTCCGCCATGGCGGCGCACAGCCGCGCGCGTGAAGCGTTGCTGCCGCTCTTGCTCTTGCCCACGACCGTACCCATAATCATCGGCGCCGTACAGGCTACAAGCTATGCGATCAGCCGTACGGAAGGCGGCCCCCCCTGGCTGGGCCTGCTCATTGCCTTTGACGTGATATTCTTCACCCTCTCATACTTACTCTTTGCACACGCCGTTGAAGGATGAGTTTATTCCCTTGATTGGCAGGGCACCGTTCGTGCTGCGCACTCTGGGCGCCCCTATATGTATAGTTAGCTGAACGGAACTGCGTATTAACTCTTACGTCCCGCGAAAGGAAGAGCCTGCGTCGTGAGCAAAGAGCCACCTGGTCTTCCGAACGCTATACTTTAATGCAGCCGGTGATGACGTCCCCGCGAGCGCACGAGTTGGCGCGGATGGCGCTGGCTACGGTCACAATGCGATGCTATGCACTTGCAGGAAAGGAAGCAAACGGCGGTGAGTAGTATTGATAGAGGCGCGCGGCGATGGGTAGATGACATTCTTGGCGTTGCCACGCTGGTCGGCATGGTGGCGGCACTCTGGCTTGTTTTTGTCTACACGCCCGTAGAGCTTGTGCAGGGCGCCGTGCAGAAGGTTTTCTACATCCACCTTGCCTCCATTTGGAACGCATACTTGAGTTTCTTCCTCGTCTTCGTGGCGAGCATCCTCTATCTGCGACGGCCGAGTGCGGCTACAGATCGGTTCGCGCGCGCTTGGGCGGAAATCGGCGTGATCTTCACAACCATCACACTCATCAGCGGCGCGATTTGGGGCAAGCCAACCTGGGGCACGTATTGGACGTGGGATCCCCGGCTTACCACCACACTCCTCCTCTGGCTCATCTACGTGGTCTACATCATGCTGCGCGGCTTCGTGGGCGATCCCGAGCGCGGGCGGCGCTACGCCGCCATCGTAGGCATCATCGGCTTCATCGACGTGCCCATCGTGCACATGTCCGTACGCTGGTGGCGCACGCTGCATCCCGACCCAATCGTAGCCAGACTAGAGGGTCCGGAATTGCCAATGAGCATGTGGTACACGGTGCTCTACTGCATCGTGGTGTTTACGCTTTTGGCAGTCTTCTTGGTGCGTCAGCGCCTGCAAATCGACGAGTTGCGGGAAAGCCTCCTCGCGCTACGTTTGTCCCCGAGACAATAAGGAACAGGAACAGCTCTATGGATACGCTACAAAACCTTGACTACCTTTTCGCCGCGTTTGCCATATTCTGGGTGGTGATCTTCGGCTACTTCTTTTACATCACCAGACAACTGGGTGAGCTGCGGCGTGAGGTGAAGGCACTTCACGAAGAACGCGCACGCGATGCATCGGACCCGGATGCACCGTCGGGATACTAGCTCTTGCTTTCAACTAAACGGCATCACGGTCTTTCGCGGCTCGGAAGCAAGACATGCGCGCCGGAGTACTACTTCATCATGTTGGCACCTGTCAGGGTGCGTGTTATCCTATAAATACTGAAGTAATGGCGCAATCCAGGAATCCGAGAGAGTTTCAATGACGGAAGACGGGTCATGTACGACGGCACAGACAGAGAATCGAAAGAATCAGACGAGTGAAGGTTCTGGAGGGTCCGCCGCCGTAACTACCCTTACGGAATCCGACGCGCGTGCGCGCAGTCTGGCGCTCAATGACCGCGTTCCCGCGAGCGGGTTGTTTGGCGAGGCGAGCCGGCCCCTTGTGGAAGGCTCCCGCGCCTCTTGGCGCATTGCGCCCGAGCCGTTCCTTATCACTCCCGAGAGCTACGCGCGTTTGCAGCAATTGGGAGACCGGCTGCTGGCCTTCTATAGCGCCGCAAACCGCCTTTACCGGCGCAGCGTGCGCGGCACAATTCCCTCGTTCTTTCACGAGTATCTCGATCGGGGCAAGAGCGAGACCGTAGTCGATTACGGACGCATGAACCGCTTCCGGCGCGACCTGCCCGGCGTGATCCGTCCCGATCTCCTCCTGACGACCGACGGCGTGAAGGCCGCAGAATTAGATTCCGTACCCGGCGGTATCGGCCTCACCGGCAGCATGCAGCAGCACTACAGCAGCCTGGGTTTCACCATGGCAGGCGGCAACAACGGCATGGCTGAAGGCTTTGCCGCCATGATTCGCAGCTACGCTGGGAATGAGGACCCCCAGCTTGCAATTGCGGTTTCAGACGAGTCCGCCGACTACCGCCCGGAGATGCAATGGCTTTCCGATCAATTGCGGGAACTGGGCATGAGCAGTGCCTGCGCCAAGCCGGAAGACATTGTCATGCGCGACGACGGGCTTTATCTGGACGACCGGCCGATTGACACGCTCTATCGCTTCCTAGAGCTCTTCGATCTGAAGAATATCCCAAACTACGATCTGCTGCTCTACGCCGTGCGCAAGCAACTGGTCGTAATGACGCCGCCGCTCAAAGCATATCTTGAGGAAAAGTTGCTCTTCGGGCTCTTCCATCATCCGGTGTTGGCTGAATTCTGGGCACAGGAGATGGGGAAAGAGAACGTTGCCGCCCTGCAACGCGTGATTCCCCAGACCTGGATACTGGACCCACGGCCGTTGCCGCCCCACGCGGTTGTCCCGGGTCTGGAAGTCGTAAAAAAACCCGTATCGGACTGGAAGCAACTCTTGGGGTTGGGTCAGTCAGAGCGGCGCTTGGTCATCAAGCCTTCCGGCTACTCTGCCACTGCCTGGGGCAGCCGGGGCGTCACCATCGGCCACGACCATCCAGAAGCGGAGTGGGATGAAGCCGTGCAGACGGCGCTTGACGCTTTCGAGACGACACCCCACGTCCTACAGAAATTCCACCACGGCAACCGCTACGGCACCCGGTATTACGACTTTGCGCAGGACTCTGTGCGCAAGATGAACGGCCGCGTGCGGTTGAGTCCGTATTACTTTGTTGCGAATGACGAGACTACCCTCGCCGGTATTCTTGTCACAATCGTGCCGGCGGACAAGAAACTCATCCACGGCATGGTCGACGCCGTGATGGTGCCGGCCGCTGTAAGCGAGAGCGGCGTAAACCTCGACCTTTAAAGCGCTAGCCCTAGGGCAAATGGAGAATAGGGAACCGGCATGGCAATCTCACAATCTCAAGTGAAACGAGACAAAGAAGAGTGGCAGGAACTCCTTGCGGCTGGCATCAACCGGCCTGAGAAGCTTATTAACGAACTTGGCGAGCGGCTTGGTTTGGACGACGAGACTGCCGCCAGCCTGCACAGAAACTTCCCGGTGCGGATTAACCCCTACTACCTTGGCTTGATTGATGAGGTCAATGATCCCATCTGGCGTCAGGCCATTCCCGATGAGATGGAACTCGACCACAGCGATTCATTCACGACGATGGACCCGCTGGCCGAGGATATGGACTCGCCGGTGCCATATCTGACGCACCGGTACCCCGATCGGGTGCTCATGGTCGTGCAGTTGCAGTGCGCCATGTACTGCCGCTTCTGCACGCGCCGCCGCGAAGTAGGCAGCCGCAATGCCGTCACCAAAGCTGACTGGGACCGGCAGATCCAATATATCGCAGAGAACCCTGAAGTTCGCGACGTTATTATCTCCGGCGGCGACCCTTTCATGCTGCTCGACCACCAGATCGACTATATTCTCAAGAATCTCCGCGCGATACCGCACATGGAGATCATCCGCCTGGACTCCCGCATGCCCGTCACCTTGCCCCAACGCGTGACGGAGAACCTCTGCAAAATCATACAGCGCTATCACCCGGTCTACCTGAACACCCACTTCAACCACCCGCGCGAAGTTACGCCTGAGTCTTCACGCGCGTGCGAACTCATGAACGATCACGGGGTTCCCGTGGGCAATCAGAGTGTGCTGCTGCGCGGCGTAAACGACAATCCTGAGACCATGAAAACCTTGGTCCAAGAACTGCTGAAAATTCGCGTCAAACCCTACTATCTTTACCAGGCCGACCTGGTGACCGGTACCAGCCACTTCCGCACCGCCGTGGAAAAGGGACTGGAGATTATCAAGGCCATCCAAGGCCACACGAGCGGCATGGCTGTTCCTCACTATGTGATCGACGCGCCTCAGGGCGGCGGCAAGATTCCGGTGACGCCCGATTTCATCCAAGAAATCACCGACAATGAAATCGTGCTGAAGAACTACGAAGGCAACGTCTACCGCTATCCCATAGACGCGGAAGTGCCGAACGCCCAGGAAACGAAGCTGTCCCAAGCGCACACCAATGGCAAGGGCAACGGCGATCTCGTCGAAGACGGCAGCGCCGCAGGTACAGATGCAAGTTAGTGGTTGTCTGCGTGGCAGTAGGTGCTTGCGACAACTGTCCTGAACCCTCGACAGAGAAACCTCCCCTTTGAAGGCCCTACTCCGCATTGCCGCCGTCGGACTAGAACACGACGAGATCTACCGTGTGCTCGACCGGCTGCGCCATCATGAAGAAGCCACCCTGGCGGCCATCGCTGAACGCAGCGGACGTCTGCGCATGGCTGCGGCAGGCCGCTATTGCGTACCCGTCTTTCCGCGCCTGGCGCCGCTCTTGGATAAGACCGACGTAGACGCCGTGCTCGTTGCCACGGCGAACGGCGACAAGGCGGCCGCCGTCCAGGAAGCCTTGCACGCAGGCAAGCACGTCATCGCCCATGCCCCGCTCGCAATTACGTTGGAGCAACTTGCTGCGGTGGAAGAAGCACAGGAAGTCACCAACGCCGCGCTGGTCATGCTGCTGCCGCAGCGCTTCGCGCCGGCCTACGTGCACCTGCGGGACATGGTCGTAAAAGGAGGGCTTGGCGCCATCAGCCAGGTGGTGATCATAAACTCGCAGAAGGTCGCGGCAACCCCCCGCACCCAGGCGTTCTATGCCACCAAGACGCACGGCGGCGTGCTGACGACTCTGGCAGTCCACGACATCGACGTGTTGCGCTGGCTGGGCGGAGAAGTGACAGTCGCCTATGCCGCGACCCAATGCCACGGTCTCACCGAGCAGCCGGACTTCGAAGACGCGGGCTTGGTGCGCTGCGCGCTCGCGGGCGGCGGCGAGGGCATAATTGCGTGCAATTGGCTGGCGCCGGACGGCGGTGCGCCGTTTCACGAAATCACGGTGATCGGCACCGAAGGCACAGCCTGGGTTCACGGCGGGAAGATGCACGCATTGCGCGGAGACGCCGCAGGACAATTGTCCGACGGCGCCGATAGTCAGGGCTACTTTGCCACACACAGTGAAGCCGGAAATGCCTTCCCATCGGCCGCCGGTCAAGCCGACCATGACATTGACGCAGCAATGCTGAACGCCGCACTTTCCGCGCTCGGCGATGCCGACTTGCGCGCAGCGGCCACTACTGATGCCCTCCGCACCACTCGTGCGGCAGTGCAAGCTCAGCACACTGCCTGGCAGGACGTTGAATAACGTGCGCGCGTGCGCCTCTGCGACGCCGGATTTTCTCGCAATCGGCCATGCGGCGCGGGACCTGACCCCTGATGGCTGGCGCTGGGGCGGCACGGTCACCTACGCGGCGCTGCTTGCCCGCGCTTGGGGAGTGTCCGCAGCCGTGCTCACCGCCTTGGCAGCAGCAGACGAGTCCCGCTACCAAGAATTTCTCGGTGGTGAAGTCTTCCTGCACGCGCTCCGCGCACCGACCACCACGACGTTTGAAAACGTCTATACTGCCGCGGGCCGCCGGCAGCGTTTGCATGCCCAGTCAGCGCGGCTCGAACCGCGCCACGTACCGCAAGCCTGGGGCAGCGCGCCAATTGTGCTAGTGGGCCCGCTGTTGAGCGAGGTCTCTACGCAATTCAGCGGTTTCTTTGCCCAAGACACTTTGGTTGGCATGGCCATCCAGGGGCGCTTGCGCAGTCACCGCCAGGGGAGCATCTATGCGCGCCGCTGGCACCTTGCCCCGCAGGAGTTTGCGGCCTATGACGTGCTCTTCTTTTCGGAAGAAGACGTTCAGGGCAGCGCCGCGCTTGCCGAGAGATACGCAGCACTGGTCCCCTTGGCGGTGATGACACGAGGCAGTGCCGGCGCAACGCTCTTTGCACACGGCCGCGTTACGCAACATCCTGCCTTTGCGTCCCGACCGGTTGACATGACGGGTGCCGGTGATGTCTTTGCCGCCGCGTTCTTGCTCCACTACGCGGAGAATCGCGATCCGGCAGCAGCCTGCCGCTACGCCAACGCCGCCGCGGCCTGCAGCATCGAGCACGTCGGCGCGAGCGGGATTCCAAATCGCGGGCAGGTGGATGCACGATTGCGCTCCAAGCCTCACTAGGCAACCCGGCCTCCTGCGCCGGAGGCCCCAGTTAGTTGCAGGAACTCCATCCACGCTAGCCGACTAGGACTCTCTGGAGACCTTCACCAAGCCCTGCTATGTGTAGAGTCTCGCACCGATTGGCGAGACAAGCCTCTGCGCGTTGTCACTCTCTACCCTCTCTCGAGAGAAGACCTTGCATAACCCTTGCCGGAGTGAGAAAGTCCCCTCTCCCTTGAGGGAGAGGGCCAGGGTGAGGGTGGATCCCTGTCCTGTATTCCTAACGAACATGGTGCGACCGGCGCACAACCGCAGCGCCACTCTTGCGCAGGTTGCAAACCTACGCTACCGAAAATAGCAGTAAAGTAGACATGTATGAGTGAAGGCTCTCCTGGAAAACCGTTAAAGAACTTACCACCTGACCATTGACGTAGCCACTCTCATCGCGCTCGTTGTTTCTTTTCCCCTCTCCCTCGAGGGTGTATAGACCGGGTTGATGGGTAACACATGTTCGGGTTGATGGGTTACACCTAAAGGCATGGGAAGTCTTGCAATAGGAGGATGACCATGCCGTGGAAGGTGGAAACGCTTATGTCTGCCCGGGAAGAGTTTATTGCCTTGGCCTCTAGTGGCGCAGTGAGCATGAGCGAATTGTGTGGTCGGTTCAGCATCAGCCGCAAGACCGGCTACAAGTGGTTGCGGCGGTATGCGTCGGGGGGAGCGCAGAACCTGCGTGACCGTTCGCACCGTACGCACAGCTGTCCGCACCGGACAGACCCGGAGCTGGAAGAGAGGATCATCGCGCTGCGCCTGGCGCATCCTACGAAGGGCGCGCATGTGCTGCACAGGCTGCTGCAAGACCAAGGCTGCACGGACGTGCCGGCCAAGAGCACGATCCAGGCCATTCTCAAGCGCCATGGGCTTATCGATCCCGTGGAGAGCACCAAGCACACACCCCACGTGCGTTTCGAACACCCTGAGCCCAACGCACTGTGGCAAATGGACTTCAAGGGGCACTTCAGCATGCAGCACGACCGCTGCCATCCGCTCACCCTCCTGGATGATCATTCCCGCTTCAACCTCGCCCTACAAGCCTGTGCCAACGAACGCGGCGAGACAGTCCAAGACCGCCTCACCACTGTCTTTCGCCGCTACGGCCTGCCCCAGGCCATGCTCATGGATAACGGCTCCCCCTGGGGCAACGACAGCGGCCAGCCCTTCACGCCCCCCACCATCTGGCTCATGCAGTTGGGCATCGGCATCCGGCACAGCCGACCCTATCATCCCCAGACACTCGGCAAACTCGAACGCTTCCACCGCTCGCTCAAGAGCGAACTGCTGCAAAACCGCACCTTCACCGACCTGGACCACTGCCAGCTTGCCTTCAACACCTGGCGTGACTTCTACAACCTGGAACGTCCCCATCATGCCCTCGACCTGGACACCCCCATCACCAGATACACCCCCAGTGACCGCTCCTTCCCCGCAACCTTGCCTGCCCTCGACTACGGCCCTGACGACCACGTGCGCAGCGTCGATGTCAACGGTCGCATCTCCTTCCAGGGCAAAACCCTCCCTATGGGTAAGGCCTTTCGGCATAAGCAGGTCGCGCTCCGCCCCACCCAAACCGACGGCGTCTGGAACGTGCACTTCTCAATACAACGCATCAAAACCATAGACCTCAGAGAACAACATGTGTAACCTATCAACCCGAACACCTGTTACCTATCAGCCCAGTCTGTACAACGGGTGAGGGCTAGGGTGAGGGTGAATCTTTGTCCTGTATCCCTAACGAACATGTTGCGACCGGCGCACAACCGCAGCGCCACTCTTGCGCAGGTTGCAAACCTACGCTACCGAAAATGGCAGTAAAGTAGACATGTATGAGTGAAGGCTCTCCTGGAAGACCACGGAAGAGCCAACCACTTGACCATTGACGTGGCCACTCTCATCGCGCTCGTTGTTTCTTTTCCTCTCTCCCTCGAGGGAGAGGGCCAGGGTGAGGGTGAATCTTTGCTCTGTATCCCCACGAACATGGTGCGACCGGCGCACAACCGCAGCACCACTCTTGCGCAGGTTGCAAACCTGCGCTACAGAGAATAGCAGTAGAATAGATATGTATGGATGGAGACTCTACAGGAACGCCATAGAAGGACTCACCGCTTGACCATCGACGTAGCCACTCTCATCGCGCTCCGCCGGGAAATTACCGAGAAAGTCCTTGGCGGCCGCATACAGCGCGTGCTGCATTCGGGCCAACTCGCCGTCGCCTTTGAGATATACGCGCACGGTGAGACTTGGTGGCTCATCATCAATGCCGCGCCGCAAGCGCCGCATCTCTACCTGACTCGCGAGCGGCCGGCGCGCGCTGACGACAACGTGACCCCGCTGCTCCTCCTGCTGCGCAAGTACGTGCGCAACGGCCGCCTCATCGCGGTAGGACAACCACCGTGGGAGCGGGTCCTGCAATTCACCGTCCACGCCCGCGTGGATGACGCTATCACGGAAACTACGCTCGTCGCCGAGATCATGGGGCGCACGAGCAATCTCGTGCTGGTGGACACCGATGGCGTCATTCTCGATAGCATGAAGCGCGTGGGCGCATCTATCAATCGCTATCGCCAGGTGCTGCCGAAGTTGCCGTACATGCCGCCGCCGCCTCTTGAACGTCCCGATCCTTTCACCGCGCAGGCGGCGCACTTGGAGGCCGCTGCTGAAGCCGCGCCTACGCAGCCCGCCTGGCGCGTGCTGATGGGGCAGACTACCGGCTGCGGACCCCTCGTCGCCCGTGAGGCAGTCTTTCGTGCCGCAGCCGCGGCTGAGGCGTCCGCGGCGGACGTTGTGTGGCACGACGTACTGGAGGCGGCGCGACAGGTGTTTACACAGGTTGAGCGCGGCGAACTCACGCCCAGTCTCGCGCCCGGCGCGGACGACGCCCTCACTGCCTATGCGCCCTACGCGCTCACCATGTTTCCCGGCTGCGAACAGGCGGACTCTATGAGCGCGGCCATCGAGCGCTTCTACCGTGAACAGGGCCGAGCGCCCCAGCGCCGGACGCGCGACCTGGGACAGAAGCCGCTGCTCCAAGCGCTGCAGGAGCGTATGGACCAACTTCAACAACGCCGGCGCGCCCTGAAGCGTCAAGAGCGTGACGCCGTCGACGCGGAGGAATGGCGGCGCAAAGGCGATTTGGTCCTGGCCTATGGGTACGGTGTCGCGCCGGGAAGCAAAGAAATCGATGTAGACGGCGAAAAGATTCGTATAGACCCGGAAACCTCGGTTCCCGAAAATGCCGATACATACTTTACCGCGTACAAGCGCAAGAAGCGGGCGCAAGAAGAAGTGCCGGGACTGCTGCGGAAAGTCGAGAATGAGACCGCCTATTGCGAACAAGCGGAGGCCTTGCTGGAAGCGGCGGAGTCGCCAGCCGACGTGCGCGCGCTGCGCGATGAATTGCGGGAGCAGGGCATAGTCGGCGGCGGTCGGCCCCGTAGGGACAAGGGACGCAAGGGCAGGCGGGGTAAAGATGTAGAAGTGGGAGCGCGCCCGGTCTCAATCTGGCTCGACGAAATTCAGGTGCTCGTGGGCCGCAGCGGCGCGCAAAACGACGCTGCACTACGCCTCGCGGACGCGGATGACGTCTGGCTGCACGCGCGCAACGTGCCCGGTGCGCACACCGTGCTACGCTCCGGCGGCCGTGACGTGCCCGAGGCAATTATCCATCAAGCAGCGCAGATTGCCGCCTACTACAGCAAACTGCGTGAAGCCACGAGTGCCGAAGTCGACGTCACCAAGCGTCGCTACGTGCGCCGTATCCCCGGCGGGCACCCCGGCCTCGTCACCTACCGCAACGAGTACACGATCCGCGTCAAGCCTGAGCCATTGCCTCAACCGGAGCAGCAATAGGTCTTCCATTGGCCCTGAACCTGCCTGTCTTGAGCACGTCGAAAGGCGGTCGCCTGCAAGCAATTGTGCTGCGACAGGCTCTGCACGTACGGTGCCGCGATTGTTCTCTTTGGTTGGCTTGGTTCCGCTCGCCCTGAGCTTGACTGTCCTGAGCCTGCCGAAGGGTCGAAGGGTGATTGAGGGCATGATTGAATTTTGCAAACTCTCTCCCTCTTGTTCACACTTCGAATGGCTAGGCGCAAACGGGAAGGGGCTTCCCTGCTCTGTCGCTAGCTACCCCTGGGCGTCCATTTCAAGTGTTTATCCAGAAACGGGAACGTGCCGGTACCTTCGATCATGTGGCCGCCGTCGAAGTAGTAGATTTCGGCGCGGTCGGGAATCTTGATGTCGGCGTAACGGCGTTGCACCCGCGCGTATTCGTAGGCACACCACTCGTCCGAGGCCACGGCGTCGCGGTGGCCGCGCTCGACCATGAAGGCGCGCGGCGCCATCAGATAGGCCATCTCGGCGTAGTTGAATGTCTGTCCCAGGTTGAATTCCTGCATTTCCCACTCGTGATTGAACATGTAGCCAGAGAAATAGTCGGTGCTCGCGCATTTTCGCGCCCACTCGTTGAAGTCGCCCGCGCAAATCGAAAGCGCGTACTGGGTGAGCACGGTCGGAATGCGCATGGCCGCCTTGCCGCCGTAGGAGAGGCCGTAGAAGCCAATGCGGTCGGGGTCTACAAACGGCAGCGTGGCAAACCAGCGCAGCATCTGCTCGTGCTGCGCGATGGCAAACGTGAAGAGCGTCCAACCCAGCGGATTAGCCTTGCGCTGGAGGGTGCGAAACTCGTGGAAGCCAATGTAGGGATTCTGCGGCGCGTATGTCACGTAGCCGCGCTCGGCCAGCCGGGCGGCAAACGCATTGTACGGGCCTTCCCCTTCCGCTATCACGTCCTCCGGTCGTCCTTCGAGTCCGTGCTGGCAGACCACTACCGGCCGCTTCTCACCGGGCGCAATGTCCTTGGGCACCAACAAGATGCCGTGGGCAAAGATATCGGGAAGCACGTCCAACGTCACCTCGTAGCCCGTCCAGGCCTCGCTCTTGCCGTAAGGACGGCTCTTCGCGTTGAACGGCAGGCTGGGATCGGGACAACGGCCGATCAGGCCTTCCCAAAAGCGTTTTCTATAGACGGCAGCGGACTCTTCCCAGGTCTCTACGGAGGAGGTATCCGCCTCCGACCAGAAGGCTTCACGTGTGCGCCACGCCACCTCCAACCGTTGCTGCACGTGCCCCACGATTTCATCGAACTGTCGCTGCATGCGTGCAGCGGGGTCGAAACCGGTGCGGGCGTCACGCAAAGCGGCAGCCGCCGGCGCCGCGCGCGGCTGCACTCCCAGGCCCTCGACCAGTGCGGTCAGAGCTTCATCCGAGCCGGGGCCTACGTCCGCAGCGGCGGGCTTCACGAGTACAAGCCGGTCAGCGGCGTTGTGCGCCGTGTAAGCCGGCTGCGCCCGGCCAACTTCGGCCTCAACTTCGGCCGGGGGCGCGGGTTCGATCTTGCCCGGGGCGGTCGTCTGTCCGCGCGCGTGTTCTTGCTGTCGTATCGGCGGCGCGCCGGGCACTGTGGGCGCGGGTGCTGCCTCTATAATCAACGGACGGGGAGCAATCAACGCAGCCAATTCGGCATCGCTGAAACCGCGCAAGACCCGCCAGACATTGCGATAGAGCGGCTCCTGCCACAGTTGGCGCCGGTTGCGAAAGTAACCGCTCACACCGACGCCGGCTATGCGCTCGTCCAGGGCGCCGCTGTAGAGCGCCAAAAGGCCGCCCTCCCCGTAGCCAAACACGCCCACCGGCACGTCTGCCGGACCCGCCTGGGCAGCGAAGAAGTCTACCAGCGCCAAGACCTTCTGCACTTCGTAGCCAATGATGTGCCGTCCCATCTCGTAGGCCATGCGATAGATGAACTCGCGATGGGGTTGGTCGGTCATGCGGATCGCCGGATTCCCTGAAAAAGTGTGCGCACGGTCAATGAGCAGTGGCACCGCCACTTGGCAGCCTCGTTCCACCAAGCGCCGCGCAAACTGCTGCTCAGGTTCTAGGCCGGGCGCGATGCCGGCTAACATCTCCGGCGAGCAGTCAGCATCCGGCAGCGCAATCACGTGCGCATTCGGTGTCTGCTTGGGCCGCAAGAGCAGGCCCTCGCCGGTGACGCCGTCCAGCACCGGCCAACGAATCGCGTGAACATCATAAGATCGGGTAGCAGCGACGCGGAAGGGGTCGAGCGTGGAACTTACGAACTCCAGCGCCGGCACCGATTTGCGTTCGTCCACGACACCGATGTTATGGGCAAATTCCTTTCGCTTCG
The DNA here is from genome assembly GCA_965207135.1 of Chloroflexota bacterium. Classification (GTDB taxonomy): domain Bacteria; phylum Chloroflexota; class UBA11872; order VXOZ01; family VXOZ01; genus VXOZ01. The sequence goes on from OZ242272.1 coordinate 2,503,057, forward strand.
CGGCAGCTTGAGCCGGGGCGGATGCCAAGTCTGCAGCCGCTGACCGCAGGGCGTTCGCTGCGGCCTCATCGGCAGCGTCGATTTCAGAGTCCAGATAGCGATGGATGCCCGCAATCATCTGTGCGGCAACGTCGCCTTCAAGCGAAAGCGCCGCTGTTCCAGACAAGCGGGGAGCGTCGTGATCGAGTTTGCCCATAGTGGTGGTCTTCCTTTACTTCGCGCACACTCAAGGGCACATTACCCTGCGGCAAGACTCTGCGCAAGCAGGCCCACAGCCACAGTTCCATTCGCATCGGGCTCATGTAGAAGGAAATCCCATGGGATTATGCAACTCAGTAGCCCACGCAATCTGAGAAGGACGATGCCAACGTACGTGGCCCATTGCGACGCCGCCGGCATCGAGCCAGAGAAATCGCTAAGACCCGGTCCTCCGGCGCCCGCGTTCACTCGGTGCTGCGTGGTGTTGCACGGCGGGCGACAGAACGATGGGCAAGGCGAATCCGCAGCAGGTCTCTGACGGTAGGGAGCACCACGCCCGCCAAGTTTACGCGAGAGTTCGGCTCGTCTGTCCAATCCACCGGAATCTCGGCGATGTTGTAACCCATGCGTGATGCTAAATAGAGGATTTCCACGTCGAACGCCCAGCCGCGTATCGTCTGACGACGGAAGAGCGGCTCGACCACGGCTTTGCGAAAAAGCTTGAACCCACACGTCACGTCTGCAATCCCGGGTACAGCCCAAACTCGCGCAATGAAGCTAAAGGCCTTTCCCATGGTCTCGCGCACGATCGGTTGGTGCTGTTGGATTTCGGAGCCGGTTACGTCGCGCGAACCAATCGCAATATCCGCCCCGGTACGGAGTGCTTGGGATAGCTCTTCGATTTCAGCGATGTCGGTAGAGCCATCCGCATCCATAAAGAGGACATGCTCACCACTAGCCGCGAGCATCCCGGTCCGCACGGCCCAGCCCTTACCCGCATTTTCGTCATGGCTTAGGAGGCGAATGCTCTTGGATTGCTCTTGCCAAGCCTCGATCAGATTGGCCGTGCTATCAGTTGAACCGTCGTCGACAACCAGCACTTCCACCTGGTTGTGCTGACGTTCCGCGAAATAGGCAAGGGTTCGCTCTAGGGTAGGTCCAATGCGCTCTGCTTCGTTATAGGCGGGAATGACGACTGAATAGCTTGTTTCCACTTTGGCCCTGTCTTAAAATCCTGAGTTCCTTAATGTCATGACAACGAAGTAAACCGGTCCTGTCGGAATGTGTCCCGTTTCGTTAATACCCGTGCCTACGGAATCTATAACAGCATTCATCAGAGTTGCCCTATTCGTGACACCAAAGGCATAGCTGCATGCAGGTACTTTTTTTGCTATCAGAATTGGCAGTATGCAGTTACAGCTTCTTCGAATCGCTTCGGTAATCGGATGAGTAGGACGCTGAGCCATGCGTCAACGAGCGATGGACTAAACGAAGCCTTGCCACTTCCCACACAGTCTGAAGCGCGTCACGCAGCGGCCTCACCTTAGAACCAGGGAAGTCTGCCCACTGCACAGGGACTTCCGCTATCTTGAATTGCAGCTTCTGCGCGAGGAACAATATCTCTACATCGAACGCCCAACCGCGCACGGTCTGCCGGTTGAAGAGCGGTGCGACAACGGACTTGCGAAAGAGCTTGAATCCGCATTGCGTGTCGCCGATTCCGGGCACGGCGAGGACTTGTACGACGCGGTTGAAGAGCTTCCCTACCGCTTCTCGTGCCATGGGTTGGTGCTTTTGGATTTCGGAGCCGGCTATGTCGCGGGAGCCAATGCCAATGTCTGCGCCATCGTCCAAGGCCGCAACGAGCTTTTCAACCTCGGCAATGTCTGTTGAACCATCGGAGTCCATGAAGAGCACGTACTCCCCGGCGGCAGCAAGCATGCCGGTGCGCACCGCCCAGCCCTTGCCCATATTCTTGTCATGCTTCAGGAGGCGAACGTGTTGGGATCGCTCCTGCCAAGTCTCAATTAAACCAACCGTGTCGTCAGTTGAGCCATCGTCAACGACCAGCAATTCCACTGGGGATTCCTGTCGGTCGGCAAAGTAGCCTAGGGTCCTTGTGAGAGTAGCGCCCAATCGCGCCTCCTCGTTGTACGCAGGAATGACAATTGAGAAGGTGATGCCCAAAGTAGCCTTGCCCTGGAAACTGTTGTCCGAGACGTCGTACGGCCAAGCTGACTAGATCACGTGAAGTCGCCATTCAAGCGTCGGCAGAATCTGTGTCCGCTGCTGCCGGCTTTCCCAGACTGAATCCGCCGTCTTCGGCGTAGCTCAATTCCACACCGTTAAGAGTACGCATACTCAGCTTATCTACGAGGACCTTCAAGCCGTGCTGCTCACTTACTTCGTCGTTCTTGCCCGGCTGTTCCTCGCTGGACATCCCAAACTGCATACCGTCTGCACCGGGTCGTACAAAGACCCGGAGATACATTTCGCCCTCGCCTTCAGCATCCATCTGTGCCTTGATGAGACGTGCCGCTGCTGCCGTAATCGTGAACATTGTGCGCTCCTGGGTGTGGGACTCCTCAAGGTCTTCGAGTCCAGGCTCAAGCGTATCACGCTCGCTATACCCAGTAAACAGAGCCTCCCAGTGCAGACCCCGCAAGGTTGGCTCCCGTTCAAGCCATCGCATTTTCCAGGCTTGGGAGACCAACCACACTGGGCTGAATGCGCCGGTCTGTGTGTGGACGGTCTGTCCAAAAATCCCAGCGCTCAGACCAGCCAGGCCTGCGTAGTTTGGGCATGGCGTTTCAGTTTCCGATCCTGCACCAATCTATCGACCAAGCAGCGAATTCGCATGCGGCCCCAAACTAGCAGGCCGTCATGCGATTGGGTATCCTTGACAGGAGCAGATGCACAAGCGGCCAGATGCCTGCCTGGACGCAGCGAGGGGCCTTGGTTTGTCAGGGCTAGCTTGCCATGGCGAAGCGGAATTGTCAGTGTAGTAAGCGCGGGAGGAATGCGATGGATACAGCCAGCGAACCGCGTTTCGACCCCTCCCAGATAACTGATGCCGACATTGCATATCAACGCAGTCACCGCAACCAACGCAATTGGTTTTGGTACTTCATTGTCGGGGGTCTCATTCTATTTCCGCTCTTTCATCTCTACCTCGGACTGCGGGTTATTGGAGCTGAGCGCTGGCGGTCCGGCCCGCTCCTTGTCATTGGCAATCATCGGAGTAATCTAGACCCCTTTGCGGTTGGCGTGGCTTGCCCGCGGCATGCGCTTACCTTCATGGCGAAAGTGGAGCTGTTTCGTAACTCGCTGCTGCGGTTCATTCTCCCGCGCTGGGGTGTGTATCCGCTCATTCGCCAGAGAAACGATGTACGCGGGGTGCGCTTTCTCATGCAGGCGGTCAAGAAAAAAGACGCTGTCGTACTCTTCCCGGAAGGCACCCGCAGCCGCACCGGTGAAGTCGGCCCATTTAACTCCGGTTTCGTGCGCATTGCCGTGCGCGAGCAGATTCCAATCTTGCTTGTAGCCATCAAGAACACCAACCTGGCACTGCCGGCAGGAGGTAAGTTTCCCCGCCCTCGCGTTGGCATCAAACTATTCGTTGACGGCCCGATTGAACTCAGTGAGTACTACGGTAGGAAACTGACGGGGGCTGACGCCGACACAATCGCAGAATCGCTGCGACAGCGGATCATCACACTCCTCGACGAAGATGACGCATCCAACCCGGCCTAAAGCCCAGGCCCAAGGGACACTTCCAAGTCTATTGGGTCTATTGCACTCTCCAATGCACGGTCGATTATCGTTTCGAGATTACGGCGCGTTGTATCCAAACGGATTGTAAATGCCTGCCACCGGGGACTTTGCATATCCGCTTGGTACGTCTCCATCGCGGAGCGAGGATTGCATGCAAAAAGACAACATCCGGTCTTCGACAGGGAAGCGCGCTCGCTCTTCACCGCCAGAGTGACAGTTTCTTTTCGGTTGTTCCGAGCGAGAATTCTCCGGTACAATGAAAGCAGACCTGCGTAGACCAAGAGGCAATTGATGGAAATTCTGCTGGCGAAGGAAATGGGGTTTTGCTACGGCGTTAAGCGTGCGATCGAGATGACCCAAGCCGTGGCGAAAGAGAAGGGAGAGATCCATACGTTGGGGCAGCTTGTGCATAACCCCTCAGTGATTGAGCGGTTGGAGCAAGACGGCATCAACGTCGTGAGTGATATGGAAGCCGTGCCCCAGGATGGCATTGCCACCATCACGGCCCATGGCACAGGCAAAGCGGTCACCGACCAGATTGCCGCACACAACCTCGAACTCCTGGATGCCACCTGCCCCATTGTCTCCAAAGTCCATCGGATCGTGCAGGAGCATGCGGAGCGCGGTTACCAAATCCTGATATTTGGCGACCCCACCCACAAAGAAGTACGCGGCATACTCGGCTGGTCGGCAGGTCGCGGCGCCGCCGTGGCAAGCCCCGAAGAGCTGGACTCCGTGCGCCTGCGGCGCAAGATTTGCCTTGTCTCCCAGACTACGCAGACGGTAGAACGCTTTCAGGCGGTTGCCCGCCGGCTCATGGACTTGGCGCTGGCAGACGCCCTGGAAGTGCACGTCGTTAACACGCTCTGTTTCGCGACCACCAAACAGCAGGCTGCAGCGCGGGACATCCTGCATGAGGTCGATGTGATGATCGTCGTGGGCGGGCGCAATAGCGCAAATACGACCCACCTCGCAGAAATCTCGCGCGACGCAGACACGCCGACCTATCACATAGAGACCGCTGCCGAACTCGATCCCGCCTGGTTTACCGCTACGGAGAGCGTGGGTATTACGGCAGGCGCATCTACTCCGGACTGGTCGGTGCAAGAGGTCGTGACGTGGCTTAAGGAACTCGACGCAGTCGCTTCCTAGCAGAATCACTTTGCCCGCAGTCTGGCTCTTCCCTGCAACGTACCGTGCCTCCAAGCATGGCGCGACCTCTAGCGGGCAACGCTGGCGAGCAGGAACCCGAAACTGCATTTGCGCATGGCCTGCCAGAGAGCCCGCGCGGTCTCTCCTAACTCCAAATCAGCGAGAGCGGTCCCTTGCGATTTCAGGTAGGGTTCCTTCTACGGTATACAATTGCCTAGCTTCTGAAGTACCTTATGGTCAGGTATCAGGCACGCTCGGCGGCGAATTCTTCAAATTTAGGACTTGCGGGAAAATCAGCCCCATACAAGATGTGAGTGAGACCACCACAGACAGAACTCATGAGCACACCATCCGATCAGCCGGAAATCGAAGCGCCTGCCGCGACCATCGCCGCCACACCTAGCGGTATCGTTGCTCTCGTGGGACGACCCAATGTAGGGAAGTCGAGCATCTTCAATCGTCTGCTTGGGCAGCGCCAAGCCGTTGTAGAAGACGTGCCCGGCACAACTCGCGACCGCGTCTACGGTGTCGTGGAGTGGCAGGACCGGGCCTTCACGGTCACCGATACCGGTGGTATCGCCGATGAGCGCGATGGACTGGCGGAGTCTGTGTTCGGACAGGTGCAAACGGCTGTCGAAGAGGCCACCGTCATCGTATTCGTCCTTGATACGCCGGACGGCATCACCCCGCAAGACGAAGAAATCGCGGCGCTCCTGCGCAAAACCAAGAAGCCGGTAGTCATTGCGGCCAACAAGACCGACAACCAACACACACACCTGCAGTCATACGACTTTTACTCCTTGGGCTTTGCGGACGTAGTCTCGCTCTCGGCCCTGCACGGCCTTGGCTCAGGCGACCTCCTCGATGCCATTTGCGCCCATCTCCCCTCTGTTGAAGCCACAGAAACCGAACTGGCGCTGCCTCAGTTTGCAATTGTCGGCAGGCCGAACGTAGGTAAGTCGGCCCTGCTTAATGCGCTGCTCGGGCACGAACGCACGATCGTGAGCGACATTCCTGGGACCACCCGCGATTCCATTGACACTGTCGTAACCTATGGCGAGGACACGGCGCTATTGATCGACACTGCCGGCATCCGGCGACGCGGCAAAGTAGAACGGGGCGTAGAGTCGCATAGTGTACTGCGCACGTTGCGGGCGCTTGAACGCTGCAACGTTGCCCTCCTCGTCGTCGACGCTGCCGAAGGATTGACTGCGCAAGACATACACATCGCTGGTTATGTCAACGAAGCGTACAAGGGCTTGGTCGTGCTCATCAACAAGTGGGACCTTGTGGATGCCGATGCCGGGGAAGTAAAGCGCATGGTACAGGGACGGCTGCGCTGGATGCCGCACGCGCCGTCTGTGGTCATATCCGCGAAGTCCGGCTACCACCTCGGCCACATACTCCCGGCTGCCATGCAGGTCTTCGCGGAGCGTGGCAGACGCATTACCACCGGCACCCTCAATCGCACGCTGCGGGCATGGCTGGCAAACCGGACCCTATCAACAAGAAGGCGGCGGCTTAGCATCTACTACGTTACCCAAGCGAGAACGCATCCGCCGACCTTCATTTTCTCCGTGAACGATCCGGCTCGCGTTCACTTTTCCCACCGCCGCTTCCTGGAGAACAACATCCGGCGGCACTTCGGCTTCGACGGGACGCCGATCCGGCTGCTTTTCCACGACCATCATGCCTGATCTCTTATGGTACGTACTCTTCCTCGTCGTTGGCTATCTCGCGGGGTCCATTCCCAGCGGGTGGTTGATAGCCCGCCTTTTCCATCGGACCGACATCCGTGAGCACGGCAGCGGACGCACGGGCTCAACTAATGTGTGGCGCACGTTTGGGATAGCTTCAGGTGTCGCAGTCTTCATTGGCGATACGCTCAAGGTCGTCTTGCCGCTCGTGGCAATTCGTCTTGCGTTCTCGGACAGCCCTGCGGGCGAAGCCGTAACGGCTTTTGCGGCAATCATCGGTCACAATTGGCCTTTATTCATCGGATTCCGAGGGGGCAGGGGCATCGTGCCGGGCGCCGCCGGCCTGCTCTTCATGCTCCCGCTCGTAATCGCTGTGCTTTGGGCAGTCTTTCTCCCGATTTTGGTCATCAGCCGGTACGTTTCCCTGGCCTCTCTCGCTACCGTCGCCGCTGCCCCAATACTGGTTGCTATCGGCATGTTCTGGTTCCAAATTCCAGTGGAATACCTCATCTATGCAATTGTCGGCGGCGTGCTTATCATTGTGCAGCACCGTGACAACATTGCCCGGCTGCGTGCCGGCAACGAGCGCCGCATTTCGCTGCGCCCGCGGGACTAGCGAGTAAGCGGACGCTGTGCCGGTTTGGGAGATGGGCCGTGCTACCAGGTGACGATCCAACCGAAGCTCTTTACCACAGCGAAGCCGATCAACGTTCGCATGGGGCACCTACTGCCGTCGTCACCATTACTGCGCTTCAGCCCCGTGGCGCAGATGGAGGCTTCTTCGCAATCGAATTGAGTAGTGGTGAAGCCCTGCATCTGCGGGCGGAGACCGTAGCCGAGCACGGACTAAACGTTGGCGACACTATCGATGCCGCGGCCATTCACATATTGCAGCAGGACGATAGCAAACGGCGGGCGATAGAAGCCGGCCTCAACTTCATCTCCTACCGTCCCCGCAGCGCCAAGGAAGTAGCCAACCACCTGCGCAAGAAGTCTCTTGACGCTGCCGCCCGCGATCACGCTATCCATCGTTTGGAAGAGCTCGGGTACGTTGATGACGCGGCGTTTGCGCGTTTCTGGGTGGAGAGCCGCGACACGCATCGGCCCAGGGGAAAGAGGGCGCTTGCCTGGGAACTTCGGCAGAAGGGCGTTGGCGACGCCGTCATCGAGGATGTGCTTGCGCACTTTGCCGGTGACGAGGCAACGCTCGCACGGCAGGCCGCCCGCAAACGCGCGGCCACTCTCGATGCCTCCCATCCCTACAAGTTTCGCCGGCAGCTCGGCGCCTTCCTCGCTCGGCGCGGCTTCAGTTACGATGTGGTCGCGCAAGTGGTGGGCGAGCTCTGGGAAGAATTTGGAAACAATGACGCTCGCAACGATGTCGCCGACACTTCGGACTGGGTTGATGTCTAAGTTTGAAACCAACTGTGATGTCTGTGACTGAGGCCGCAAGAGAGGAGCACAAACATGGCGAGCTCTACGCCTACATTCAAGTTCACCTATGACGACTACCGCAACACACCTGATGACAAGCGCTACGAGTTGCTGGATGGAGATCTCGTAGTGGTTCCGGCACCCAGAGAGGTCCATCAAAGGGTTTCCCTAAGACTCTCCCTGCTACTAGGGCAATTGGTAATGCGTACCGGCATTGGCCATGTCTATGCCGCCCCCTTCGACGTAGTGCTATCGGACACGGACGTCGTGCAACCCGACCTGCTGTTTGTCTCCAACGAGCGATCTCACATCATCACTGATGAGAACATCCAGGGCGCCCCTGACTTGGTTGTCGAAATCTTGTCTCCATCTACTGCCGAACGTGACCAAACCTTCAAGCGCTCGCTGTACGCCAAGCATGGCGTCAAGGAGTACTGGTTGGTGGACACCGATGCCAAGACAGTGACGGTCCTGCTGTGGAACGCACAGCGTTACGGAGTTGTGGGTGTCTGCGGTGAGGGTGAAGTCCTCCGCTCTCCTACACTTCCGGAGTTCGAGATCAAGCCGGACGAGATTTTCTCGCATTAGCGCTTGCGTCTTGGAGTTTCCACGTCTGCACGCTGTCGAGAAAGTTTATATAGCGGACCTACTTTCATTCCTATTGCCCCGGCACGTCCATTGTGTCCCTCAATGCCGGATAGAGGTGAGAAAACGTCTCAAACGAACGCTCGTACAGACCGGCACCGGCCTCATTGGGCAGGTAGTTTTCTCGAAGACTTGGCTGCCACGCGGCGAGCCAGCCAAGGTCCGCCCTGCCGGCGGCAACGAGCGCAAGTAACGCAGCCCCCTGCGCCGCGCTTTCTCCACCCTCGATTGCGGTGAGAGGACGCTGCAGGACATCCGCGAGGGTCTGGAGGACAACCGGGTATGCGGCGCCGCCGGTAACTGCAAGCGCGGCAACCGGCTCGCCAAGATGCGCTTCCATCTGCACAAGCACATTGCGCAGCGCAAAGGCAATGCCCTCCACAACCGCACGTGCCATGTCCTCTCTGCTCGTGCCAAGCTGCAACCCGCAGAAAGCTCCCCGCGCTTCACGATCCCAGAGCGGCGCGCGCTCGCCCATGAGATACGGCAGGAAGACTACGCCGCCCGCGCCAGGTTTGCTTGCGCCGGCCAACTCGACCAGTTCTGCCACCGATGCCACCCCCAAAAGGGCCGCAGCCCAACGCAGGGTTGTCCCGCCGAGCAACGTGGGCGCGACGTGCAGATAGCGCTCCGGCAAGACGTGCCGGCGCGTATAGAAACGCGGATCGGTCGCGCAGCGGTCCCCACAAACCGTGAGCACGCTCGTCGTTCCAAGAGACATCACCCCGGCGCGCGGGGACACCAGACCCGCTCCAACTGCCGCGGCCTGCGCGTCGGCTCCTCCCATCGCCACCGGAGTACCAACTGGAATGCCCAGTTCTTCGGCGGCGCTCGGCAAGACGCTGCCCACTTCCGCCTGCGACGGCATGTGCGGCGGCAGCTTATCCACAGGAATGCCAAGCTGCTCACACCAGTATTCGAGCCAACGTGGCGGCTCGTCCAGGGCAAAGAGACCGGAAAGCTGCGCGTTTGCCCAGTCAGTCCCAAAGTTGCCGGTGAGGCGATAGGCGAGATATGTCGTCAGCGAGCCAAGATAGACGCATGCTTCCACCAACTCGGGCCGCTCTTCCACCAACCACCGCATGCTGCTCAGCGTCGTGCTGCCGCTCTCAATCCGGATGCCGGTGCGTTTGACAATACTTGCTTGGCTTGCGCCCGCCAGAATTCGTTCTACCTGCTGAACACTGCGCCTATCTTCATAGATGATGCCGGCGTGCAGCGGCGCGCCACGCTTTGCCAAAGGGGCGACCGTCGGGGCGAGCGACGTAAGACCAATGCCCGCGACACGCAGTGCGTCAAGGCCGTCAGGTACGGCCGCAAGCGCCGCTTGGCAGGCAGAGACTACACCATCCCAGCAACGAACAAAGTCAACTTCCGCCCAACCTGGCCGGGGACGGAGAATTTCTGTGGGCGCGGCGCCGCGACTAACAATACTCCCCAGGTCGTCGCAGATGACAACCTTAGTCGCCGTGCTGCCTACATCGATGCCAATTGCATATTCTGCTGACATATATTAAGTAGAGTAAGGAGGACTACCCCGTGGTGGCCACGGCAGGCGCGTTACTCGCTGCAATTTCTTGGCCCTGCTCGTGCGGAGGAACTAGCGTCTGATGCGCGCCGAACCACCCGCCGCGAAAGCGCGCACGTCATCCACCGTCGCCATGGTGGTATCGCCGGGGAAAGTTGTAATCAGGGCGCCGTGCGCCCATCCCAGTCTCACCGCGTCGGCGGGCTCCTCACCCGTAATTGTCCCGTAGATTAGCCCGGACGCAAATCCGTCACCGCCGCCGACACGATCGTAAACATCGAGTTCTGCGGTGGGCGCCAGGTGGGTCTCGCCGTTGATCCAGGCCACCGCGCTCCAACTATGCCGGTTCGTCGAGTGCACCTCCCGGAGGGTTGTCGCCACAGTCTTGACCTGCGGAAACTGCCCGACAACCTGGTCGATCATGGCGGTAAAAGCGCTGGGATCGAGCTTTGACGTCGCGGCCACCTCCGGCCCTGGAATGCCGAGACCGGTCTGCAGGTCTTCCTCATTTCCAACCAGCACATCCACGTTCTCCACAATTCGCCGATTGACTTCGCTGGCGCGGTCCTCACCGCCCCAAATCTGCCAGAGCTTTGCGCGAAAATTGAGGTCGTAGGAAACCACCGCGCCAGCGGCCTTGGCCGCCTGCATGCCCTCGATGATTACTTCCGACGTCGTCGGCGAAAGCGCCGCAAAGATACCGCCGCTATGAAACCAACGCACGCCGCCTGCAAAGATGGCATCCCAGTCAAAGTCACCGGGCTTGAGCTGCGCTGCCGCCTCGTTGCAGCGGTTGTAGAAGACCACCGGCGCGCGCACGCCCTGGCCGCGGTCGCTATAGACTGTTGCCATATTTGGCCCGTTTACGCCATTGTGCTCGAATCGCTTGTAGAACGGCGTGACTCCCATCGCGCGCACGCGTTCGGCAATCAGGTCGCCAATTGGATAGTCCACCATCGCCGAAACGACTCCAGTGCTCAGGCCAAAGCAATTGGCCAAGTTTGCAGCAGTATTAAACTCACCGCCGCTCACATGTATCTCGCACGAGTGCGCCTTGCGGAAGGGGATGATCCCGGGATCGAGGCGGTGCACAAGCGCGCCCAGCGAAATAAAGTCACGTGCCGCATCGACATTGATATCCAGACCGTAACTCATAGTTTTCTCCTTGCAAATAAAGCAGTCCTAGGCTCTTTCCTCAAAGTGCCCACCTGGCAATTGCGGCTTGCGCAGCCCCCCGCACCGGTCAGCACGCTACTGCTCCCAACATGATTCAGCTAATGGGATTATATACTTGAAGCCCGCCAAGTATATAGGCAACGGCCCGCGCATGGTTCGGTCAGCGCATGGTCAAGCCGGTGTCGATGCGGGAGAATTTTGCTTGCCAATCGTTTCATGGAACGCAATTAGCGCCGAAGGATCATGAAACGTGCGCCTGAGCCTAAGAAAGGAAAAGCTACTCTATGTCTCTCCAAGCTCGTCGCGAGCTGGTTCCAGAATACGCGAAATTGCAGGAGCGCTTAGCCTTCACTTGGGCCACATCTTGTTGCTCAGGCAGCGAAATCGATGCTATTATGACTGCATGCTGGTGATGGATTGCCAGGACTTGGACAAAGAATTGGATGCGTGCGGCCTCCTGTAGGGCAAAGGCTACGGGAGGACTTTTCATTTAAGGCGTAGAAAACCCCCATGAGCGACCGGCGCACATTGTTGAAAGCCGCAGTTCCGGTTGGGCTTGCCGCCATCACCGCGGCGTGCGGCCCGCTCGACAAAGCACGATCTCTTCTGACACCCGATGAACGAGAGCAGGTCGCCGTGCTGGCAGACGCGAGCCTTGCGCCCGTATTTCCTGCATTCAAGGCGGACTTCGAACGCGCGAACCCGCACGTGTTGCTGTCAGTATCATTGCTCTCCTCCGGCGCGATTATGAAAACCATCCTGCGCGGCAAGCGCTTCGACGCCGTGCTGCTCGCGGGGGACACTTTCGCCGTCCCGCTCGTCGATGCAGGCGAGATAAAGATCGGCACCATGCGCCCAATCGCATCCAATTGGCTGGTAATCGCCACCGCAGGCAGCAGTACACTTGAGCTACAAACTCCCCAAGACCTCCTGCACGACAAGGTAAGGCGCATTGGGATCGCCGACTGGGAGCAATCATCGCTCGGCATATATTCCAGACAGGCCTTGGAGAATCTCGATATGTGGGAGGTTCTTGCGGCAAAGCGAGCAAAGAGCAAGGATGAACGAGAACTTACCGAGAGACTCCTGGGCGGGAAGGTGGACGCCGCTTTGCTCTATTCTTCGTCCGGGAGTACCGCTGAAGAAGTCATCAATTCTCAAGCTCCGGTGCCCGAGCACAGCCACCGACCCATCATCTACTATGCCGGCACAGCGCGTGAGACCAAGTATCCCATCACCCTCTCGCAGTTTTCCAATTACCTGATCAGCCAATGGGGCCAGCGCCACTTTGCGGATGCCGGCTACCGCATGCTCAATTTGCGCTAGAGCGAGGAGAGACGACAACCACATGTCTTTCAACGACCGGGTGAGCCAAGTTTGCGCCCAGAAGGATAGTGCCCTCTGTATCGGACTGGATGTTGACTTGTCTCGTTTGCCCGCAGGTGTGCCGCAGACCCAAGCCGGCGTGGTCGCGTTCTGCCGCGAGATTGTAGATGCCACTCACCAGTACGCCGCCGCGTATAAGCCCAATTCCGCCTTCTTCGAAAACATGGGCACGTGGGGATTGGGAGCGCTGCAGGCGATCCGGCAGCACATCCCGCCGGACGTAATCGCGATTGACGACGCCAAGCGCGGTGACACGGATTCCACGAACGTCCAATACGCCAGAGCCATATTCGATGTGCTGGGTTTTGACGCCACCACCGTGCACCCGTACCTCGGCGCCGAGGCACTGCAACCTTTCCTCAGGCGTGCAGAGCATGGCGTCTTTGTGCTGTGCCGCACGTCCAATCCGGGCGCGCCCGAGTTTCAGAACCTGCGCAGTCTTGCGGGAGACCCACTCTATCTCGCAGTGGCCGCAGCCGTGCAGTCGTGGAATGAAAACGATAATTGCGGTCTGGTAACGGGCGCAACGTATCCTGAAGAATTGGCGCAGGTGCGCCAATTGGCGCCCCACCTGCCGCTATTGATACCGGGCATTGGCGCGCAGGGCGGCGACCTGCAAGCATCGGTACGGGCCGCCGGTACCACCGCGCCTATGCTCATCAACGCCTCGCGGAGCATTCTCTATGCCAGCGGGGAACGCGACTTTGCCGAGGCGGCGGCAGGAGCAGCCAGGAGACTTCACGGCGAAATCAACCGAACGCGAGCGGCAGTTACGTAGGGGCACGACATTTCGTGCATCTACGTCCAAGATCAACCGGGCGCGGGCAGTTTACATGCCTCTCCAGGCGTCCAATGATACCGGAGAGTCCATTCATGGTTCGACAGGCTCGCCACGAACGGACTCCCTCGACCAGCATTCGCCGACATTCAGCCCTGCGCTAATCGAAGTGTCGAGATATCCTGCGTTCTTCTAGAGGTGCTCTTTGATCTTCTCCGCCACCGCGCGATTCATCTTCGGCGCGTCGGCGAGGGCCTCGATCGTCGCCTCTCGAATCGCATCTACGCTGCCAAAGTGCTGTAGCAGCGCTACCTTCCGCTTTGTGCCAATGCCGGGGATTTTGTCGAGCAAAGAGCCGAGGGTGTGCTTGGTGCGGACGGTGCGGTGGTAGGTGATTGCAAACCGGTGCGCCTCATCGCGAATTCTTTGCAGCAGCTTGCGGGCCTCGGAGCGCTCCGCCAGCATGATCGGTCGCGACTCTCCCGGCAGGAAGATCTCCTCCCGTTGCTTTGCGAGGCCCAGAATCGGGATGTCGTGGAGCGCCAGGTCGCCAGCACCTCCAGCACGGCATTGAGCTGCCCCTTGCCGCCGTCGATCACCAGCAGGTCGGGCTTCACCCCCCACGAATCCAGAGCGTCCGCTTCAACCTGGCCGTCCAACGCCTCATGTTTGCCGGTCTCAGCTTCCGCGCGTTGTTCGCTCAGGCGTTTGAGTCGCCTTGAGAGCATCTCCTGTAGGCTGGCAAAGTCGTTGGGCCCGTCTGCGGAATTTATGCGGAAGCGGCGATAGTCGCCCGTGCTCGGCAGGCCGGACACAAAGACCGTCATCGCTCCCACCGTATATGCCCCCTGGATGTTTGAAATGTCGTAGCACTCGATGCGCACCGGCGGTGACTCGAGGTCGAGTACGTCAGCCAGCTCGGTCAGCGCCACTTGCGCGCGCTGCTGGCTGTCGAGGTGCCGTAGCCGATGGTCCTGCAAGCCCTGGCGGGCGTTATTCCCCGCCAACTCCACGAGCCGCCGCTTCTCACCGATCTTCGGCACATTGAGTGTCACGGAGCCGCCGCGCCGCTCGCGCAGCCACGTGCGCAGCAATTCGGCGCCGCGAATGCCAACCGGCAGGAAGAGCGACTGCGGGACTTGCATGCTGCGGCCGTAGAACTGTTGCAGGAAGTCCCGTATCACGTCGCGGTCTTCCTCGTCGGTAACGTGCTCGAGGATGAAGTTCTCGCGACCCAGCAGGTGGCCGCCGCGGATACTGAATACCTGCACACAGGCCTCATCTTGCTCGCGGGCAAAACCAATGACGTCAATATCTCCTTGGCGGATATTGGTGATCTTTTGGCGCTCCAGGACGCGTTCTACTGCCCGGATGCGGTCCCGCATCACCGCCGCGCGTTCAAACTCCAGCGCATTCGACGCCTCTCGCATCGCGGAGCGCAGGTCTTGAATCACATCGCCCGGCCGACCCTTGAGAAAACGCGCGACCTGCTCAACGATCCCCGCGTATTCCTCCTGCGTGACCGCCCGGATACAGGGACCCGCGCAACGCTTGATGTGAAAGTCGAGACACGGCCGTTCGTACTCTTTTTCCATGTCCAAGGCGCATGACCGGTAGGGAAAGATGCGATTGAGCAGATTCAGCGTATCGCGCAGACTATACGCGCTCGTATACGGCCCGTAATAGTGAGCGCCGTCGTCCAGAATTCGGCGCGTCGTCAGCACCCGCGGGTAGCGCTCGTTGAGGGTAATCTTAAGGTAAAGAAACGACTTGTCGTCGCGCAGCACCACGTTGTAGCGCGGCCGGTGGTGCTTGATGAGGTTGCTCTCCAGCACCAGGGCCTCGATCTCTGTGTCGGTGATGATGTACTCGACCGTTGCGGCATTCTCGACCATGCTCCTCGTCTTCCACGGCATCCGGTCTTGGCGGCCAAAGTACGACCGGACGCGATTGCGCAGCAGCTTGGCCTTGCCGACGTAGAGCACCCCGCCCTTGCGGTCGCGAAAGATGTAGCACCCGGGTAACAGCGGGACGGTTGGCATCCGCTCGCGGGCGTCTTTGACCGGGATCGACACGCAGATTCTCCGTTGGTTGTGCTTGCCAGCACCGACCTCTCGTCATCCGTATGGTATCATGAGCACAAATGGCTCCGTTTTCCCTTCTTTTACTATGGTTAGCCTTGTGGTGAAGTAGCAAGTGTCCAGTATCCTTGAAGATGAATTCCATCGGGCGATGCTGAGCATTGACGCCACGGCTGGCAAGTATGGCTATCACCCGAGCTATTTTTTGCGCATGGTACACGAGCTTGGCGGTCTCAGAGCGGCAAAGCAACTGCTCAGCACAGATAACCCGCAATCTGGATTGGCCAGACTTTGGGAGTTGGAACTGCTTGACAACTCTATGGAAGCCTTGGTCATACAAGGGCAATGGAAAGATCTCTTTAGCGAAGAAGAACTACAAGAGGCACGCAGACGGTTGAGAGAGTACGGGTATGCGTTTCCACGTTGAAAGTCGACAACCAATAGTCGCCCCAGCGTATGTCTGAGTCCAGGGCAAAGGGGATGATGGGGAATGCGGCGGTTGCAGCGTGACTGCCCGAAGAAGAAGGAACAATGAGGGATGGCGGTATTTGATACTTACAGAGCGTTTGAAGCCCTGACAGGCGCGGGCTTCACAGAACGCCAAGCCAAAGCCCTTATCGACGTGGGCCGCGAAGGCTACGGTGCGCTGGCAACCAAAACTGACATTCAGGACATGGCGACCAAAACCGACTTGCGCGAACTAGAACAGCGCATAACCATCAAGGTTGGCGCGATGCTGTTCACATTAGCGGGCTTACTGGTTGCGGTACTGGTCGCGCTGGAATTGCTGCCGCTCTAGACTCGATCGGGGCTGGTGCAGGAGTGTATGCCCGCAAACATACACTCAATGCGATTCTGCTAGGATATTTTCCCTTTGTCAGGCAAGAAAACCACTTGCGGACCGCAAGAATCTGTGCAATGTTGTGATCGAGCACTATTATATTCAGACATAGGCTCTAAAGAAGGAGTGACCGAAATGCGTTTCACGAGGAAGTTCGTTGGTCTGCTAGTCATCGCGAGCATACTGCTCTTGCCAGCGTGCGCCACTGCGGCAGTGCAAGCCGCGCCGAATGAGGCGGAAGCAGCGGCGCCTGCCGCCACCGTGTATAACGGCGGTGAGGACAAGCAGACCGAGCGGAGCATTTCCGTACAGGGCCAGGGCACGGTGAGCGCCAAGCCCGACTTGGTCACACTCTCTCTGGGTGTGCAGACCACGGGTGAAACCGCGATGGATGCGTTGCTGCTCAACAGTGAGCAAATGACCGGTGTCATCGCCGCAATTCAGGAGTCCGGCATAGAGCAGGAAGACATCCAGACCTCCGGCATCAATCTCTATCCCGTCTATGACAATCAGCGGCTGGAACCGGGGCAAACGCGGGAAGTCATTGGGTACCGGGCGTCAAACTCTGTGAGCATTACCGTTCACGACATCGATAAGGCGGGCTCGGTGCTTGACGCAGCGGTAGCGGCCGGCGCAAATCAGGTTGGCGGTGTGCAGTTTGGCTTGAGCGAAACCGACACACTCATCACAGACGCGCTCATCGCCGCGGTTCAGAATGCACAGGCCAAAGCGCAGACAATCGCCGACACGCTCGGCGTGCAACTTGGTGCTGCGCTCGTGGTCAATGAAGAGTGGATAGAGCTGCCGCGCGCCGGCGCTCAATTCGCCCGTGCGGAATCTGCGTTCGATAGCGGCGGTTTCTCCGCACCCGTCCAAGGCGGCACAGTGAGCGTCACTGCGCACATCCGGGTGACGTTCGCGATCGAATAGCACTCTGTGCCCCAGGCCGGTAGGCATTTTGCAATAGAATTGAATAGGGGCGGGTTGCTGAGCAACCCGCCCCTCTCTACCACTGACCGAAAGGCTTTGTAGAATTCCCAGACTTTCTTGCTGTCTTTAGAGTTTTCTGACCCTCATGTGTGTGGCGTTCGCCCCCGCGCAGCGCACCACTCATCATACGGCGGCACGTCCTCGCCGACCACGTACAGAAAGTAATATACGCCGGTTTCGCCCAGAAAGCCGAACCGCTTGCGCAGATCCTTCTCCGCAGCGTCATAGTCGCCATGCGAGCGCAGATAGACCTGAAAGCTCCCGTGTTCTTCCTCCAACGTGCGCATCGTTTGAGCATTCTTGACGATGGCTGCCAGCTTACGCCGGTTGCGGATGACGCGCCTGTCCTGCGCCAGCTCGTCCAGTTCCTTTTCGCTGAGAAACGCAACTGCCACCGGATCGAAGTTGCGCATGGCTTCCGTGATGTCGGGCCACTTTGCCTCAACGACCTTCCATGACATGCCGCTGTGAAAGACAGCCTTGCACATCACTTCAAGGTAGTCCGCAAGACTCTGCGGTTCAATCTGCTGCGGTGCTTCCATGGTGACCTTTCTCGTCAGATGGGCCTGTCTGCGGTGCGGTACGGATCAGTCAAAGCCAGTAGTTCATGCAGTATGGCAGACACATTACGATTGGGCAATCTAGAGGCTTTTCCAACGTCTCATGAGTCATTCGCTGCAAAGTTGTCCAGTCGAGGTTGTGCGCGATTGCCCTCAGCGTTCTCACTTGTGAGAAGGCAATTTGAGACGGTATAATCAGTTTGAGGCAACGAAAGGCAAAAGGGCCGTGAAGGACTCCGACCACACAACAACGATAACGCGTGCCGACGTGCAGCACGTGGCAAACTTAGCCAGACTCGCGCTCTCCGCTGAAGAGGAAGAACGCTTTCAGCACCAGTTGAGTGCAGTTTTCGAGCACTTCCAAAAGCTCAGCGATTTGGATACCGAGCAGATCCCTCCGACCGCACAGGTTATCCCACTCACGAACGTCATGCGACCGGACGCAGTTGAACCGTCGCTACCGGAACAGGACGTGCTCGCGAACGCCCCGGACCGCGAGGGCGACCAGTTTCGCGTGCGCGCCATTCTGGAATTCTAGTCCGTGAACCTCAATGCGCTGACTATCCACCAAGCCCAGGACTTGCTGCGCCGCGGCGAGATTTCGTCACTACAGCTTACCGAAGCTGTCTTGGCGCAGATCGAGTCCCTTGACGAATCGATTCACGCGTTCGTGACGGTTACGGCGGCAGAGGCGAAGGCCCAGGCACAGGCCGCCGATGCGCGGTTGGCCCAGGATGGCGTCGCCGCGCCGCCGCTCTTGGGCATCCCCGCGGCAATCAAAGACGTGGTTAGCACCAAAGGCGTCCGCACCACCTGCTCCTCGCGCATGTTAGAGGATTACGTGCCACCGTATGACGCTACGGTCATGGAGAAGCTCAACGCCCAAGGAATCGTGCTGGTGGGCAAGACCAATATGGATGAGTTTGCCATGGGTTCCAGCACGGAGCATTCGGCATTCTTCACGACCCGCAATCCCTGGGATTACGAACGCGTGCCGGGCGGGTCGAGCGGCGGCTCGGCAGCGGCGGTGGCCGCCGACCAGGCAATCTTTGCACTAGGCTCCGATACCGGTGGTTCAATTCGTCAACCGGCAGCGCTCTGCGGCGTCGTTGGGATGAAACCTACCTATGGCCGCGTCTCGCGCTATGGCCTGGTTGCGTTTGCGTCGTCGCTCGACCAGATCGGCCCCTTCACGAAGGACGTCACCGATTGCGCCATTGTGCTGGAAGCTATTTGCGGTAAAGATCCCCGCGACGCCACGTCGGCGCCCAATCCCGTGCCAAATTGGTCGGAAGCACTGAAGCAAGACGTTCGCGGCCTGCGGCTGGGTGTGCCGCGGGAATACTTCGGCGCCGGTATTGACCCCGACGTCGAGCAAGCGGTGCGGGCGGCAATCGATCAGTTGGCAGGGCTTGGCGTTGCCGTGGAAGACGTCTCACTCCCGCATACCGACCACGCGTTGGCCACCTACTACATCATTGCTCCTGCCGAGGCGAGCGCAAACCTGGCACGCTATGACGGCATCAGGTACGGCTATGCGGCGCAGGACGCCGAGACCATGTGGGAAGCCTACAGTCTCACTCGAGGCCGGGGCTTTGGTTCCGAGGTCAAGCGGCGCATCCTCGTCGGCACCCACGCCCTCTCCAGCGGCTACTACGACGCCTACTACTTGAAAGCCCAAAAGGTGCGGACACTCATCGCGGCTGACTTTCAGCAGGCTTTCGAACGCGTGGACGCCATCGTCTGCCCCACGTCGGCAACCGTAGCCTTCAAGATTGGCGAACGCATTGACGATCCGATCAGTATGTATCTATCCGACTTGTATACGTTGCCCGGCAACGTCGCCGGCCTGCCTGGGATTTCCCAGCCGTGCGGCCTCGTGCAAGGACTACCCGTCGGTTTGCAGTTCATCGGCAAGCCGTTCGACGAGTCTACGCTCCTGCGTCTGGCCTACGCCTATGAGCAAGTGAGCGGGACTACCTACAAACCTGCCCTCTCCCAAGGAGCACCACACTAATGACCGCATCCTCCCTCACAGACACTGGCGCCACGACCGGCGCTGACATAACCGGCAGGCTGTCGTCTCGTGTGCGGCAGGTGCCGGCTTCCGGCATTCGTAAATTCTTCGATATCCTGGCCAGCATGGACGACGTTATTTCGCTCGGCGTGGGCGAGCCGGATTTTGTCACTCCCCCGCACATTCTGCAGGCGGGTGTCGACTCGCTCGGCAAAGGGGAGACCCATTACACATCCAATTACGGGCTGATGGAGTTGCGGGAAGCAGTGGCCGCGTACCTGAGCGACCACTACGGCGTCCAATACGATCCACAGACGGAGATTCTCCTGACGGCGGGTGTGAGCGAAGCAGTTGATATCGCATTGCGGGCTGTGATCGATCCTGGCGATGAAGTGATTGTGCCGGAACCCGCGTATGTCTCCTACCGTCCGTGCATCACGTTTGCCGGCGGCGAGCCGGTTGGCATCAATAGTTCGGCGGCAACCAACTTTCGCATCACTGCGGCGCAGATTGCCGCTGCGATTACGCCGCGTACGAAGGCACTGCTGCTCGGTTTTCCGGCAAATCCTACAGGCGCAATGCTGCCGCGTGAGGAATGGGAGCAGATCGTCGCGTTGGCGCGGCAGCACAACCTCATTATGCTCTCCGACGAGATTTACGGGCGGCTGGCGTACACGATGGCGCACACGTGTGTGAGCGCCCTCCCCGGAGCCTGGGACCGCACGATTTTGCTCGGCGGCTTTTCCAAATCATACGCCATGACCGGTTGGCGCATCGGCTACGTGGCAGCCCCCAGCGCAATTCTGGAGTACATCATGAAGGTGCACCAATATGTGCTCATGTGCGCCCCGACGATGAGCCAATATGCGGCACTGCAGGCCGTGCAGCACGGCGAAGCGGATGTCGTGCGCATGCTTGATGAGTACACAAAGAGGCGCACCCTAATCGTAGACGGCTTGAACGCGATGGGGCTTGATTGCGTCCCGCCCGACGGCGCCTTCTACTGCTTCCCGAGTATACGTTCCACCGGACTCTCGTCGCAGGAGTTCGCGGAACGTCTCTTGCAGGAAGAGCACGTCGCCTGTGTGGCGGGCGACGCTTTTGGCCCATGCGGCGACGGCCACGTGCGCATGTGCTATGCGGTGCCGACCGCCGATATTGAAGTCGCGCTCGAGCGCATTGCGAATTTCGTGAGCCGCGTGAGAGCCTAGCATGTCATGCGCGAGTCTGGCCGCGTAGACGAAGTAGCGCAGGTTTGTAACCTGCGTTACTGCGGCAGAATTACAGGTCAGGTAGCGTAGGTTTGTAACCTGCGTTTCCGCGGCAGATTTGCAAGTCAGGTAGCGCAGGTTTGTAACCTGCGTTACTGCGGCAAAATTACAGGTCAGGTAGCGTAGGTCTGTAACCTGCGTCACCATGGGAGTGACACTTCGTGGAGACAACCGTAGCCGAAAAATATCGCACCGTCATTGGCTTGGAATTCCACGTGCAGCTCTTGACGGAGAGCAAGATGTTCTGCCGGTGCAGCGCGCAATATGCCGCCAATCCACCGAATACGGTGGTCTGCCCGGTCTGTCTCGGCCTGCCGGGGGCGTTGCCGGTCATCAATGAAAAAGTCATCGAGTGCATCGTCATGACCGGCATGGCGCTGAACTGCAAGATTCCCGAATTCGCCAAGTTCGACCGCAAGAATTACCCGTACCCCGATCTGCCAAAGGGCTATCAAATCTCGCAGTACGATTTGCCGTTCTGCGTGGCAGGGAGCCTTGAGCTCGACGAGGAAGACGGCGGGCGCACCATTGGCATCACGCGCGTGCACCAAGAGGAAGATACGGCCAAGTCCACCCACGTCACCGCGCCGAGCGGCGAGCGATATTCACTCGTTGACTTCAATCGCTCCGGCGTGCCTCTGATGGAAGTAGTGACTGAACCCGACGTTGCCTCGCCGGAGGAAGCCGCGGCGTTAGGACGCAAACTGCGCCAAATTGTGCGCTACCTCGGCATTTCCACCGGCAACATGGAAGACGGCGCGATGCGCTGTGACGCCAACATTTCGGTGTGGCCGGCCGACGCGCCCACCGGGAATATCAAAGTCGAAGTGAAGAACATGAACTCCTTTCGCGCCGTCGAGCGGGCCCTATTTTTCGAGCAGGAGCGGCAGACCCGTATCTTGGAAAGCGGCGCCGACACACGCGTCACCGAGACGCGCGGGTGGGTGGAAACAACCGGCGAAACCGTATCGCAGCGCACTAAGGAAGCAGCTCACGACTACCGCTACTTTCCCGAACCGGACTTGCCGCCGCTGCAACTCACGCAGGACTGGATTGAAACAGTGCGCGCGTCGTTGCCGGAACTGCCGGCTGCCAAGAAACAGCGCTTCAAGGCCGAATACGACCTCTCTGCGTACGATGCTGGCTTGTTGACGCAATCGCGCGACCTGGCCGCCTATTTCGAGGCAGCGTCCGACCGTGCCAAGAACGCCAAGGCCGTTGCGAACTGGATGTCGCGCAATCTATTGCGGCGCCTCAACGAATCCGACACAGAAATCACCGAATGCAGGATTTCACCGGAAGCGCTCGCGGAGATGATTACCCTCATTGAATCCGGTGAGATCAGCAATCGCATGGCACAGGAAGTCTTCGACCAGATGTTCGACACAGGCAAGAGCGCGCCTGTCATAGTGGAAGAGCAAGGCTTGGCGCAGATCAGCGATGAGAGCGAATTGGAAGGAATCGTGGCCCAGGTGATTGCGGAAAACCCCGCCGCTGTGCAAGACTTTAATCAGGGGAAGAAACGGGCCGTAGGCTTCCTGGTCGGTCAGGTGATGAAGGCCACCCGCGGCAAAGCAAACCCCGGTATCGTCAACCAAAAGCTACAGGAACAGTTACGCCAGAGCTGACCAAGACGTGCCCCGGCTCTACGAAATTCAGCAACAACGAGCAACTGTCGTTCCGGCACAACGAGGTGCCCTCAATGTGCGCTTGCTCCCGGCAAAGTTGCCGGTGAAAGAGGAGGCATAGTACATGGCCGAGCTTGTAAGTCAGCAACACCGCGTCAACCCGCTGACGATCGCTCTCGATCAATTCGACCGCACCGCAGAGATCCTGCACCTCGACGAGGACATGCGCAAAGTGCTCCGCGTTCCCAAACGGGAGCTCACTGTCAACTTTCCCGTGCGCATGGACGACGGCAGGCTGGAGATGTTCTCCGGCTACCGCGTGCAGCACAACGTGAATCGCGGGCCGGCCAAGGGCGGTATCCGCTTTGCTCCCGACGTGGATATCGAGGAAGTGCGCGCCCTCGCCATGTGGATGACGTGGAAGTGCGCGCTCGTCGGCATTCCTTACGGCGGCGCGAAGGGCGGCGTTGCCTGCAACCCTAAGCAACTTTCCCGCACCGAGCTTGAAGGGCTGACACGGCGGTACACGTCTGAAATCTACACGCTCATCGGTCCAGAGTCCGATATTCCCGCACCCGATATGAACACGGATTCCCAGATCATGGCCTGGATCATGGATACATACAGCATGCAACGTGGGTATTCAGTGCCTGCGGTGGTGACCGGCAAGCCGCTGGAGATTGGCGGCTCGGCAGGCAGAACTGAAGCCACGGGACGCGGTGTGACCTATGTGGTTGAAGAAGTGCTCGGCTATAGGGGCGAGCGACTCGAAGACAAGACTGTTGCCATCCAGGGCTTTGGCAACGTGGGGTCGCATGCCGCCGAGTTGCTGGCGGCCCAAGGCGCAAAGGTCGTCGCAATTTCGGACGTGAGCGGCGCCGTCTTCAATGCCCGCGGACTAGACGTCAATGCCGCCCTGCAGATAAAGAACGAAGGTGTGCTCGTCAGCGACTTGCCCGGTGGCGAGCGCATCAGCAACGATGAACTGCTTGAACTACCGGTAGATATACTTGTCCCGGCCGCGATCCACGGCCAAATAACGGGAGAAAACGCGGATGACATTCGGGCAAGATACATTGCCGAGGCCGCCAACGGTCCGACGACGCCCGAAGCGGATGAGATTCTGCGGGAACGAGGGATCATCGTTATTCCCGATGTGCTCTGCAACGCGGGCGGCGTCACGGTCTCTTACTTCGAGTGGGTGCAGGGCCTGCAGGCGTTTTTCTGGGAAATCGAGCAGATTCGCCGGCGCCTCAAGAGCATCATCAGCCGCGCCACACGTGAGACCATCGCGACCGCGGAGAAATATGACGTGGACCTGCGCATGGGCGCCTCCGCCCTCGGCATAAGCCGGGTTGCCGAGGCTACGCTGTCCCGGGGGATCTATCCCTAGCTGAGCCCTTTCGCAACCTACCGCATTCAATTCTCGAGAGTCAGCCGTCTCTCATTGTCCTTCCTTGATTCTGAGGTCTTGGGCGGCCAGCGGTGTTTTGCGCCTCACAGACCCAGCAATGCCATCCCGGATTCGGCCTGCAGTTTGGCACCCCCTTTACGTGGCGAGTCGAATTGGCTTTTCGATGCCCTTTCGCGTCTTTTGCATTGGGGAATGCGAAGCACAAACGTGCCTTGGGCATATTGACTGTGAACCCCAATCCTACTGGGTTCACCCACTCCAAGGCCTTTTTCACTTATAGGCTTTGCTGTTGACACATCGCAGCAGTTTGCTTATCCTTTAGCCAGTTCTAGGCATCCGTAGTAGTAGAAGGAGTGGTGACAGCAATGGATACCAATGAGACGAAACATGCGTTCTCACGCAGGCGCTTTCTTGCCGGCGGCGCGACAACAGGCGCGTTTCTGCTGCTCGCAGCCTGCGGCGGAGGAGCTACGGGCGAGGCCATGCCCCAAGAGGAGATGAAGGAGGGTGAGGCGCCCAAAGAGGAAGCCAAACAGCCAGAGATGGAGCAGGTCACCTTGGTCTTCCGCGACTGGCGCCAGCCAGGCCGCACCGCGACGACATGGGAAGCCTGGTTCACTTGGGCGGATGAAACCTTCCGCGAAGCAAATCCGCAGGTAGGGGCCATAGAGTATTCGCACGTACCCTTTGGCGCAGAGTATATTCAAAAGCTTACGACGGAATCCGCTGCCCGCGTCACCGCCGACGTGGTGCATAGCTCCATCATATGGGGACGTGACCTGTGGGATAACGACATCCTCATGGATCTCACTGCACACGCCGCCACGACCCCGGACGTTGGGGCCGACCAGTTCATGCCCAGCGCCAATCCCTATCGCATCGCGGATGGCAAAGTCTTCGGCCTCTCATTCTGGGGCCCGGACTCATACGTGATGGTGATCAATCAGGATCACTATATTGATGCGGGTCTTGATCCCCAAGGCGCGGACCAGTTGACCTGGGAAGGCTTGGCCGCAACCGTGGAGAGGCTCTCCCGCAAGGACTCTGGCGGCAATTACTCGCGCATCGGCTTCACCTATCACATTCCCGGCATGCCCGAGTTTGCCGCCTGGCTCTACGCCAACGGCGGCGAAATGCACAACGCCGAGCTCACTGAAGCCATTTTCGATACGGCCCAGGCGCTGGAAGTGGCGGAGCACCGTCAAATCCAGCACGTGCGCTACAACGAGCGGGTTGAAGGCTTCCCGGGCAGTAACCTAGACATTCTCAAGGGAGGCCAAGGGTCCGGCATCTCCTGGGGCACCTGGGCCGCCTACTACGTCCGCGACGAATTCCCCGAAGACTTCAATTTCTGGATGGTGCCAATGCCGCAGGGCCCAAGCACCGATGGTACGACCAGTGGGGCTACCTGGATCAACATGATGGTAGTGCCTGACGGTACGTCAAATCCAGACCTGGCGTTTGAATTCAGCCGATTCACGTGCGGCCTGGAGGCACAGGTGCAGAAGCTGCTCCTCGTCAACCAGGTCTCGCCGCGATTGGACTTCTACAACACGCCGGAGTGGACGAAAGCGGTGGAGGACCTGCCACAGCTCGGCGTCGTGCCCGACGTCGGCGCCCGAGGCAAGGCCTATCCGTTCTTTAGGCGCTACACGTCTGCCAATGAGCAATGGCAGATTGTCCGCGATGCCATGAGCGGTGAGAGTGAACTCGACCTGCGCGGCGCTCTGGCCGAGACCGTCAAGCTCATCAGCCAGGAGCTTGAAAGTTAGGCAAGGACTAAGGTCTCTCGCTCCCGCGTCAGCGAGAGCACTATCCTAGCTAATTGCAGACGGAGAGGCGGGAAACCTGCCGCCTCTCCGTCTGGTTTTTCGACCGGCTAGCCCTGTGACTGTCGCACAGCGCGCTGCGGCCTGCCAACGCGCGCCAGCCAATTGGCCACGTCGGACACGTCCGCAGGGACCTTTGGCAATTTCCCGGAGCCCTCTACCGGGCCGGAATGCTCGCACACTCCCGCTCGCGCTGCGTTCCTCACAGGGCTATTCCTCCGGCCCGTGCGTGCTGCGACAGACCCAGCACGCACGGCGCGTCGCCAATCCCGTTCTCCTTGAGCCTTCGGAGCGGGCCGGCGCATTCTCGTTTGCATTGAACTTGCCGACGGAGAGTTGGACGAAGCCTGCAAACTCTTCCTCCTGCGGCAGGCAGCACCTACGACGCGTCGCCAATCCCCTTCGACCCACGCCATTCAGAGAGTTCAGATTCCTCCGTTCGCGCTGGGCTTGTCGAAGGGTGTATCCTTGCTAGCGAGACGGATTTGCTACTATATCCTCGGTCCGAACGCAGGAGGCGCGACCATGTCTTTCAAACTTGCCGTGGTCCAGATGGATTGCGTGCTCGGCAACGTAGGCGCCAACCTGGCGCGCGCCGATAGTCTCGTCGGTGCCGCCGCAGCGCAGGGCGCAACCGTGGCCGTGCTGCCGGAACTCGCTACTACCGGCTATTTTGTCGGCGACCGCCTCGGCGCGCTGGCGGAGGCAATCCCCGGGCCAACTACCGATGAATTGGGGCAGATCGCCCGCCGCCACCAGTGCTACGTGGTAGCCGGCATGATTGAACGCGGCAAAGGCTGCTTCTACAACAGCGCTGCGCTGCTTGCGCCCTACGGCAGCCTGCAGGGGGCGTATCGGAAGGTGCATCTCTTTTCCGCGGAGCGAGAGGCTTTCACCTCCGGTACCGAACCGGCCCTCTTCGACATTGCCGGTACGCGGGTGGCGCTGACGATTTGCTACGACCTGATCTTTCCCGAGTACATCCGCCGTCTCGTCTTGGAAGGCGCGCAGGTCATACTCAACAGCACCGACTGGATCAGCAACGACTGGCAGCGCGGCCTCGGCTGGGGTGGTACGGTGGTAGCCGGTCTCGTTGCCACCCGCGCCCTGGAAAACACCGTGCACGTAGCTATGGCAGACCGCGTCGGCGTGGAAGAGGGCTGGCAGAGCCTAGGACACTCCTGCATCGCAGCCCCTTCCGGCGGATTTCTCGCCAAGGTGGACGCGGGCGAAGGGGTAGCCGTGGCGTCGCTTGAGCTCGATCATCCGGATTGGGAACAGTGGCGCACCGTAGCCACCTACTTGGACGACCGTCAACCAAATCTCTATGTTCCTGATACATCCCGGTGCCAAGAGTAGCGTGGGACCTGGTGTCGCGTGGGTAAAGCGACCTTAGCGCGGGACCCCGTGTCCCGCCAGTCCGATAATTCGCGATCAAGGCCTGATGCAGCGCGGGGGATTGTCCAAATTCTGTCGCGTAAGATTTGATGAGTTCTGCTCCTCTGACGAAGTCAGTTCTTTCCGTTCGTGCTGAGCCTGTCCAAGTATGAACGGGAAGTATAGCGCCGCAACCGCTACTCCGTCACCCTCACCGCTCACCCTTCGACAAGCTCAGAGCCCGCCCCGTACTCGATACAAAGTATCGCACGATACGGGGGCGAATGGTCTAATGAATTTCTCATCGGATCGGCGTGCCTTTGCGTTCGTGCAGCGCACTTGGTAATTTGGGTGCACACCAACCCGCACGGCGTCAACACATAACCGATGAAAGGATAGGCCATGGATATCCGTACATATCTCTCCGATGAAGCCCGCCGCATGCATGCGGGATCACTTCAATCGCTGCCCAGTGCTGCAGACTGGCCGCAGGCGCGTGAAGAATGGCTCGCGCAGTACTACGCCATGATGGGCGTAACCAGCCACATGTCGCTCACGGAGCGCCCTGATCTCAACGTGTGTGTGACCAAAGAAACCCAGCGAGACGGCTACCGCATCCTAAATCTCTATTACGAGAGCTTGCCCGGACTTTTCGTCACCGGCAACCTGTATCTGCCCACAGCCGTAGAAGGGCCGGTGCCGGGTGTGCTCTACGTTTGCGGCCACGCCCAGAAGCAGAAGGAGCACTATCAAGCCCATCCCCGCAAATTAGCCCAACTCGGCTTCGCCTGCTTGCTGGTGGAAACGATCCAGCTTGGTGAGATAGAGGGGCACCATCACGGTACGTGCCATCGCGGCTGGTTCAATTGGTTCAGCCAGGGCTACACCCCCGCTGGTGTGGAGTTGTGGAACGGCGTGCGCGGCCTCGACCTGCTGGCGTCATTGCCGGAAGTTGACGGCGCGCGCCTGGGGGTCACCGGCATCTCCGGCGGCGGGGCGGTGAGCTGGTGGATTGCCGCAGCCGACGAACGCGTGAAGGTGGTCGCGCCGGTGTGCGGTACCGCCACCTTCGCCTCTCACGTGGCCGAACGCACTATAGACGGCCACTGCGACTGCATGTTCTTTGTAAACGCGTACCGCTGGGAGCTGGCCGACGTGGCGCGGCTCATTGCCCCGCGCCCCATGCTTATCGGCTCCGCCAATCGCGACGGCATCTTTCACATCCGGTCAATCCGAGAAACCTTTGCAGGTGTCAAGAAAGTCTACGACCACTTGGGCGCCGGACACAATGTCCGCCTCATTGAGACGCCCGGCGGGCATTCCTACCACGCCAATTCGCGCCGCGGCATTTTCTCCTGGTTCCTGCGCCACCTGGCGGACAAGGATGTCTCGCCGGAGGCAGCGGGCGATATCAACGACCGTCCGGAAGTGCAAGAGGACGCCGCCACGCTCCGCGTCTATCAAAATGGCGTGCCAACGTCTGAACGCGTCACGACTATTCATGAGGACTTCTTTACGCTGCTGGAACTGCCGACCATTGCGAATGCAGACGAATTGGCGGCCGTCCGTGACAAGGCTTGCGCCGGGCTTGCGGAGACGTCGTTCGGACACTTCCCCGGCACGCCAGGTACTTTAGACGCGGAGGTCGAATACGAGACCGGGCGCGGCGAAGCGGTCGCTGGCGGCAGGTTTGCCTTCACGTCGGAGGGCGGCTGGCGGCTGCACGGGTCTTGGACTCTGCCGGAATCAGACGCCGCTGCGCCGGCCGTCGTGGCGCTGCGCTTGCCTCATGAGCCACGCCGCGCCACCGAAGACTGGCTACAAGGGCTCGATAGTTCTTGGGCGCGGGTGGTGGCGGAGCCGCGCG
The DNA here is from genome assembly GCA_965207135.1 of Chloroflexota bacterium. Lineage (GTDB taxonomy): Bacteria > Chloroflexota > UBA11872 > VXOZ01 > VXOZ01 > VXOZ01. The sequence goes on from OZ242272.1 coordinate 2,532,481, forward strand.
GCACCGGCGACAACGCCTGGGGCACGGAGCTCGATTGGCACGTGCGCCGCGCCGCGATGCTGATTGGGCGCACCGTCGCCTCTATGCAAGTCTACGACGCCCTGCGCACCCTGGAAGCCATTTCAGATCTGCCGGGTGTGGATAGCACGCGGGTAGTGTTGGCCGGGCGCGGCCAGATGGCGGTGGTGGCGCTCTACGCGGCGCTGCTCCACGCGGCTCGCCAACATCCCAGCAATCTACAGGCGCTCATCTTAAGCGATCTGCCGGAATCCCTATCGGCGCACTCTAATCCGGACGGCACCGGCATCGCCAGCGAGATCCTCTTCGCGCTCCAGCACGCCGACTTACCCCAAGCCGCCGGGTTACTCTGGCCCATGGAACTGGTCTTCCTGGGTCCACGCCCCGGCACGTTCGGCTGGACGGAGGATCTCTATAGCCGCCTCGGCAGCCCCGGCGCGATACGGCATGTGATGAATCTTGGGCAATGGCAACCGGGCGTAGAGTAATAGAGCCGTAGGTGGACTAGATTCTTGCGTTGTGTCCGCCAATGAAGACGGTGGGGTCTCTATTACCGTTTATGAACCCACGCTGCCCAAGTAGGCTACACCATCGCGAAGGAGGCAAGCGACATGAAGTGCAGCATTCAAGGTTGTCCTGGAGAATACGAGGCGAGAGGTATCATGCACACCGTGCGGCGCGAGGGGCAAGTGATTGTCATCGACCACGTGCCTGCTGATGTCTGCACGGTTTGCGGAGACACGTTGCTGCAACCGGACACAGTGCGCAAGATCGAAACACTCCTGCAACAGAAACGCCAACCAGCAACTAGAGTACCTTTGTATGAGTTTGCGTGAACGGCGCGCGCAGGTGATTCTCGCGATGTTGAGCAATCATGCGGCGCTATCGCTCTGCCGTAGCCGCTGCAATTCGGAAAAGTGCCTCGCAAGAGCACTTGGCTGACAGTCTGTTCAATAGTTTCTCTCGCTCGCGCCGACCTGCCCCGCATCACTCCCCGGTCCCTTTCTCAGTAATTCCTGCAGCACTTGCCAAGAGTGAACGCGAGCTATCTTTTCAGACGCGCCGCCGGCACCACGTGGCCTTCGGGATTGGGCCACTCAAAAGGCCCGTCTTGCATATTTTCCAAGGCACTTAGGACGGTCCGCGGCCCTTCTTGGGCCACCTTCTTCAGCGGATCGGGCCAGCCCTGGAGCTGCTTCTCTTCCCACTGCCAGAGGCGGTACTCTAGGTCTCGTGTAATGCCAGGATGACTCTCCGCCACGTTTTCTTCCTCGCGCGGATCGTTCGCCAGATCGAATAGCTGCGTCAGCGGCCAGTTCATCAGTCCGCCGTGGTAACTCTTGATTAGTTTCCAGTCGCGTCCGTCCGCCACGCCGATAGTGCGGATCGCGCGCTGCGCCGACCACAGGCCGTGCTCCAAATACACGTAGTCGCGTTGGGGCTGTGGTTCCATTTCGCCTCGCATCATCCCCAGGAGCGAGCGGCCCTGCCACCGCTTGGGTGGCTCCAAGCCAGCTACCTCACTCAGCGTTTGGCCCAAGTCTAACGTGTAACTCGCCGCATCCACCACGGTTCCCGGCTGAACCCCACCGTTCGGCCAGCGCACGAGCATCCAAATGTGCGCGTCGGTCTCGTACACGCCCCAATGATCACCATAGACGCTGTGCTCGCCCTGGTTTTCGCCGTGATCGGTGGCGGCAATTATTAGGGTGTCGTCCAGCACACCCGCCGCTTCAAGTGCCTCCAGCAGCCGCCCCACGTACTCGTCGCAATAGGCAATCTCGGCGTCATACATCGCCATCCAGTAATCGAAATCTTCCTTGCCCCGGATGCGGTGCGAGCCTGCTGAGTTTGGCATATGAGCGTAGCGCTCGGCGTCATCCTTGATCCGCTCATCGGACGGCCAATCGGGCGGCGCATACGTCAACATCTTGTCAACGTACGCCTGCGGCGCTTTGTACGACTGGTGTGGGTCCCAATAGTGCACGTAAAGAAAGAAATCGTCCTGCGCGTGGTCTTGCAGCCAGTTTTGCGCGTGCGCGGTGATCTCCGGCGCTTCCACGTTGCTGTGCCCCAGGTGCCACTGCGGACGGTAGTAGGCCTCCCAACCGGTGCGAAACCAGGGCGCTTGATCGGCAAAGGTAGAGACTGCGGCAGAATGGAAACCGGACCCGGCCAGATTGATTGCAAGGAATTCCTGCACCTGCGGCACACGGCTGCCGGTTGGCGGATACGTCGGCCCCGTGTAGCGAGCGTCCTGTTCCCAGGGTTTCGTATTCAGGTCACCTTCGGGGCGCCCGTAGTCGCCAATGGACTGCGCCCGCTCGCCGTGCGTGAGCAGGCCGGTCTTGATGCCCCAGCGACCGGTGAATATGCTCGCGCGCGCGGGCACGCATGGCGTATCGGCGGCGTACATGTTGGTGAAGCGGGCGCCTTCCTGCGCCAGCCTGTCGAGGTTGGGCGTCGTGGGACGCTCATATCCGTAGCAGCCAAGGTGGTCACGGCGCAGGGAGTCTATGTCTATGTAGAGTACTTTCATCTGTGGACCTTCATGGAGCCCTCTCTCACGGACATTCCTATTGGGTGCGGCAAACGTTGCGGCCACCGCAATAACATCTCTAGACCAATCACTGCCAGAGCTATGGCCACTCCGCAAGGATTCACCCTCACCCCGGCCCTCTCCCTCAAGGGAGAGGGGGATTTGTCGCTGCTGGTGGGCGCCTCTAACGCTGCTGGAGTGGGATTGAAAAGGCTTGTATGACTGGTGGACACGCAGCGTCCGCGCCGGAATGACTGTCGTTTCCTTGCCTTCACGCAACGTATACGCTGGGATGACTGTAGCTTCCTTGCCTCCGCGTAGCGTCTACGCTGGGATGACCGTCGTTTCCTTGCCTTCACGCAGCGCCACGGCGTCGGCGATCATGCGGCTGAAGTCGTGCTGGGGAGCATAGTTCACGCGCGACTTCGCCGCGCTATTGTCCGCCCAATACTGCCAGCACGCCGGGGCTTCCCAGTCCAACACCGGCAGTCCGAGCAGATCGCTGAGCACCGGAGTCGCCTCACTGAATGGAATAGCATAGGGGCCGTGCATGTTAAGGGTCTGGCCGACTGCGCCGTCCTCTTCGAGCGCCTGCATGATGCCGTGCACCACATCGCGGGCGTCGGTGCGCTGCCAGAGCCAGGAATTGCCGTCGCGGTCGTGGTAGTTGACGAGCAGCTTACTGGGATCGTCTGTCCGCTGCTTCACCGCCTCATCCAGTCTTGCGACGTTTTCCGCCATCTCAGGATGCCACAGCGGGCCGCACTGGGCTTGGCTCGCCTCGCGGTACTGGCTTGCGGCAATGCCCGCCGTCCAGCCGTTGAAGATTTCTTCCCCAGCGAGGATAGCGCCCGGTCGAATAATCGTCGTCTTCAGGCCATACTCCCGCCGGTAGTGCTCTACCATCTCCTCGTTCAGCACCTTGATCATGCCGTATTCTTTCACCGGCAGGCGTGGGTGCTGCTCGTCAACCGGGGCATAGAGGAGCGACGGCATGGGATACACGGTATCGCTGCTGATGTGCACAAACCGGTGCAGCTTGTCGCCCTGTTCCGCCACCGCCTGCAGCAAGCGCATGGTGCCGGTGGTATTGATGTCGTAGTAGGTAAATTTGTCCATGGTCGGCGGGCGCGACATGACGCACGCGGTGTGAACTACGGCGTCTACACCCTCCGCCGCCTTGGCGATGCCATCAGTGTCATCCAGCCCCACGTTTGCGATCTCAACATCAAAGGCATCGAGCTTGTCCGCCTTGGGATCGCCCGGAAAGACCATGCCCCGCACCTGATGGCCCTGCGCAAGCAACTCTTTCGTTAGGTTCGTACCCACGCGTCCCGATGCACCTGAGAGCAGTATTCTCACCGGCCTAACTCCTTAGTTTCTCGCTTGATTCTGGGTCGATAATACGCAAGCCGCGAACTGGAGCAATGCGACGGCATATAGAGTTGAGCCGCCCCTTGCGCCAAGTGGCGCGTGAGGGGCGGCCCATATCGGCCACAAACCAGTGCGGTTCATGTCCTATGTGCGAACTTTACTGAAGCACAGAGTTCGACAGCGTTTCGTTCAAGACCTCCTGCGCCAGTTGGTCGGCCTCTTTCAGGGCCTCTTGGATGGACGTTTCCTTCTTGAAGATTGTTTGTGCCATATTGTTGTGGATGCCGATGAGGCCGATGCCGCCCGGCGCCCCAACGACGAAGCCGGCGACTGCCATCGAATCCACGGCCTCCTTGCGCAGCGGATCGCCCTGAATGAAGTCCTCGCTGTTGGCCACGGACTTCCGCATCGGCAGGCGGCTCTTGCCCAAAGCGTGGCGGAGGTCTTGCGGCGCCTCGAAGAGCCACTCGATGAACGTAAAGGCTTGCTCCGGATTCTTGGAGCCGTTGGGGATAATGTTGTCGCCGCAGCCGCTATACGTCACGGTATTGCCACCCGGCGGCAGGGGCACCGGGGCAGCGCTGTAGACGAGCTTGTCAAAGCCCGCCTTGTAGTTGGGCTGGTGCGGCGTGTCATAGATCGTATAGATCATGCTGGCGCCGCGGTCGGTAAAGACAATCCGTGGATCGACATCGCCTCGGAATTCATCCGCTGCCAGAAAGCCATCTTGCAAATCGTAGATGCGGAGCATGTGCTCAAATGCAGCTACGCTCGTCTCGTTGTCGAGCGTCGAGGTGCTGTCGTCGGCACTGATAATGGCGCCGCCAAGTTGCCAGATAGCTACCATCCAACACGCAAAGATACTGCCGGGGCCCCAGTGCGGTACATAACCAAGCTGGGCAATCTTCGCGCCGTCTTTCTTCACCAGCCTGCCGATGGCTGAGTAGAGGTCATCCCACGTGGCGGGCGGACTTTCCGGGTCCAGACCGGCCTCGATCAGGTTTTCGTGGCCGATGAAGAGCGTGCGGGCATCGGGCGTAAAGGGCATCCCAAACTGGCGTCCCTGCCACACGGCATCATTCAAGATCTCTTCCCACATATCGTTGGTATCTATAGTGGCAGAGGCCTTGACCATTTCGGTCATCTCCGATGCGAGGCCACCGTGGGCAAGGGTCTTAATGGTGAAACGCGGCGCAAATGACATATCGGGCGCGGCGTCGGCCGCCACCGCCGCGGGCAGTTTCTCAAACGTCTCGCTCCACGGCGTAGGCATGGTGTTGATGAAGATGGCGTCCTGCATCGAGTTGAACTCGTCGCGGAGTTCCATTCCCACGCCCTCGGTGAAGGACGCCCAGAAGCCGTTAAGCGACCAGAAGTCTACCTGCACGGTCTCCATCTTGGGCGCTTCCGCCTCGGCCTGCTTCTCTTCCATCTCCGGCGCTTCTTCCGCAGGCGCCGCTACCTGCCCGCACGCCGCCAAGAGTCCGACGGTACCCAACATGCCGGCGCTAATGCCAAGCATTCGCCGCCTGGTTAGACCTAGTTCATTAAAACGAGCCATCGTCTCACTCCTTGCGTTACTAAGTTATCTCCAGCCTTGACCCTGCCATGCCGCTTTGCAGGGCTGTTTTACGTCACTTCCTGCGCCAACGCGCCTCCTGCACACAGCATTCCCGCTTTTCCAAGAGTCGTGTTGACTTTCACCCCCTTTCGGCATTCCCTGTACTTGCCGTGCATCATATCAATTTGACGTGCAAGGCGACAAGCGCACACAGGATTCTTACCGTTGCCCTTTTGCTCTTGCACGTCGGCTTGTCTAGGCAGCCATGGCCTCGACGATACTCACGACGGCATTTGTAGGTACCACGCGCGTCAATGTGAGACCCGCCTTCTCAAAAAGCTCCGCGTATTCTTCTTCCATGCGCTCGCGACCGCCTGACGTCAACGCCAGCATCACCACGTCCCAGAGCTTGCTGTTGGAGGGCTCATTGCCCGGCGGCATCACGCCTTCTATGACGAGCACCCGACCACCCGCCGCCATGGCGTCACGACAGTTTCGTAGGATCACCGCAGACCGCTCATCGTCCCAGTCATGGATGATGTGTTTGAGGAGGTAGACATCGCCGCCCGTCGGTACACCGGCAAAGAAATCGCCGCCTGCAACCCGGCAGCGACTGCCAAATTCCGATGATTCAAGCTCCGCTCGGGCGGCGTCAACGACATTTGGCCGGTCATAGAGAGTGCCTTCGAGCGCGGGATAGGCTGCGAGGATTCCGGTCAGCAAGCGACCGTGGCCGCCCCCCACGTCCACCACCTTCTTGCAGTCTGAAAAGTCATAGGCAGCACAGACACCGGCGGCCTCGAAGCGCGAAAGCGCCGTCATCGAGTTATTGAAGTCAGTTGCCGCGTCGGGGTTCTGTTCCATGAAGTCGAAGAGCGAAAGCCCACAGGCAAGGTCAAATGCCGGCTCGTTCTTTTCGACACTGTAGAGCAGATGCGCCCACGCCCGATTGTACCACTCGCTGCCGTGCACGATCGCGTAGTCGCGAAAGGAACAGGGCGCATCCGCTTGCAGCAGTTCCGCCATTGGCGTGAGCCCGAACTGCCGCGGCTCCAACTCTACAAACACATCCAAACTTGCCAAGAGACGCAAGACGCGATAAAGCGCCTCCGCGCTCGTCTCCGTCTCTACAGCGAGTTCGTCCACTGTTTGCGGGCCGTCTGCCAACAGGTCGGCAATACCCAGTTTCGCGGCGACGAAGAGGCACTGCGTGGTGGCTTTGCCCCAGACCAACTGTTGCAGACGGGGCACAAGCTCTGGATCAGGAAATGATTCGGGCCATTCAGGCGTCACGAATAGTCTCCAATCCTACAAATCGACTGGCGCGGAGACAGATTCTTCTTGCGTTTACTATGACAACTGAATTCTGTCAGCGTTTGTCCCTCGCATCCTCAAGAGCGGGGGACGAGCCCCCGCTCTACGCTAATCTCATTGATGGAGACGAGATTCAGATCGCGGGGACCAAGGATTCCGCCTAGCGCCCCATGGCGTAAGGCACCATTGTCCGTGGCGACGCCGCGCCTTCAATCAAACCGGAATCCGGATCGAAACGGACACCCGTGACCTGACCGTGCGCCCAGTCTCTTCCTACGACAATCTCGTGTCCGCGCGCCTCGAGCGCGGCGCGTGTCTCTGCAGCAATGCGGCCCTCCACCACCACTCTCTTGGGATAGGCGGCGCGGGGGTAGAACGAACTGGGGAAGTGCATGGTATGAAAGGACGGGGCGTCAATCGCTTCCTGTAGATTCATACCGAAATCCACCACGTTGAGGAAGAACTGCAGTGTCCACTGGTCCTGCATGTCGCCGCCCGGCGTGCCGAATACCATGTGGGGCCTGCCGTCCTTCATCGCCAGCGAAGGTGTCAAGGTTGTCCGGGGACGCTTGCCGGGCATGAGGGCATTGGGATGGTCCGGATCGAGAGAGAACATCTGCCCGCGTGTGCCCAACGGGAAGCCGAGACCCTCAACAACCGGCGAGGACGGCAACCAACCCCCGCTGGGCGTGGCGGAGAACATGTTGCCTTCGGCGTCGATCACGTCAAGGTGGGTGGTGTCGAATGCGTAGAACGCCGGGTCGCCGGGCAGCGTTTCCAAGGTCTGTGGCGGCAGGCCGCCGGGCCGCAAGTCGGGCGAGGCCACTGCCGGATCAATCAACGTGCTGCGCTCCGCGGCGTACTCTTTGCTCAAGAGCCGGTCAAACGGTACGTGCACAAACGCCGGATCGCCGTAGTACGTCTCGCGGTCCGCGAAGGCCAGCTTCGCCGCCTCGACTACGGTGTGGATGTACTCAGGGGAATTGTGACCCAAGCCCGCCAGGTCGAATTGCTCCAGCAGTGTGAGTTGCTGCAAGAAGACGGGTCCTTGGCACCAGGGACCGCATTTATAGACGTCAATGCCTCGATAGTTGACCGTGACAGGTGGCTCAACCTTGGTGCGAAAGGCGGCGAAATCCTCCGCAGTAATCAGACCCCGGTGCGTTTCGCCGCTGGCGTCAAGAATCTCCGTGTTCGCCGCAAAATCAGCAGCCTTTGCGGCCACGTCGCCGCGATAGAAATAGTCGAGGGCAGCGCGCAACCCCGCTTCCCGCCCGCGATGCTGCTCTCGCATCTCCACGTCTATGGCTGCCTGAAAGGTGGCTGCCCAGGTCGGCTGCCGCCACAGCGAGCCAACTTCCGGTACCGCGCCGTTATCCAGAAAAGCCTCGGCCGACGTTGGCCAGCGGGTGCGAAATTTCTCCGCGTGGGTTGCAAGTGAGCGGCTCAATTCCGCATACATGGGAAAGCCGTCGCGGGCCATGTCCACCACCGGGCCCAACGTCTCCTTGAGGCTCAGTCTCCCATACCGCAGCAATGACGTGACCCACGCGCCAAATGCGCCCGGCACCGTGGCGGGCAAGAAACCGTCACCTGGTATGAGGTCAATGTTCTGCGCGCGAAACCACTCAATGGTTGCTTGCTTTGGCGCCATGCCCTGGCCGTTAATGGCAACAGTCTGCGGCCCGTCAGCGGCAGCGCGGTGAATGAGAATTGGACTCTCGCCGCCGATGCCGTTCGAGTGGGGTTTCAGTAGATTGAGCGCAAAGCCGGCTGCCACTCCGGCATCAATGGCATTCCCACCGTTCTCCAGTACCTGCATCCCAATTGCCGTCGCCAGGTAATGCCCCGTCGTCACCACGCCGAACGTACCCGTGATTACGGGGCGTGTGGTAAATTCTGCCATGAGTTTCGGTAACTCCTTTGCCGCCAAGAACGTGCGGATCGTCCAAATTCTAAGTTTGGCCGGCCAGCCGACCGTTTATTGCGAGTTCCACCATTTAGATACTGCACAAAACGTAGCACGACAATCTTCAATCCGCAAACACAGCCGCATGTAGCCAGAGTATTCCCGTCAATGGTACGATTGGGCGAGCAACCTACCAAGTGACCGATCTACTCGTTCTCATGAAGCCGCCAAACACTCCACCATTGCCTCAGACACCCCTCGACCTCGGCGACAACTTGCGCCTGCGCTTTGCCGTGCCTGAAGACTTCGACGCCTTGGTCGACTACATCGAACGCGTGCCCGAATACAGTTCGCCAACGGACCCCGTGGCCGAGTGGGCCCACGAGCTGATGTCCGGCAAGCATCCGACGACCAGAGCCGGTGACTTCACCGTGGTCGAGGATACACGCACCGGCAAGATCGTCTCGTCGCTCTGCCTTATTCCCCAGACCTGGTCGTACGGCGGCATTCCGTTCGGCTGCGGGCGCATCGAGCACGTGGCCACAGACCCGGCCTTTCGCCGACGCGGTTTGGTTCGCGCGCAGATGGATGCCATCCACGGGCTCAGCGCATCAAAGGGCGAGTTGATGCAGTCCATCACCGGCATCCCCTGGTACTATCGCCAATTCGGCTACGCGTATGCCATCGATCTTTACTGCGGCCGCAAAGTACGCGCACCGCTGCCCGACACGAAACACAACTCGCGCTATCGCGTCCGCCCTCTACGCGAGTCCGACCACGCGTTTGTGCGTGCTGTCTACGATCATGCCGCCCAGCGGCAGCTCTTTAGCGTGGTGCGCTCCGACGCGCATTGGGAATGGGAGCTCGCCGGCCGCTCGCCCGGCAGCGAGGTCTACCGGCCGTGGCTCATCATCGAGGACACGGCGCAAACACCGGTAGGCTACATCCAGCACCACCCGCTCGCCGCCAAGCCCGGTCCATGGCTTCTCTCTGTGCGCCAATGCGCGCTTGCGCCGGGCGTCAGTCACCTAAACGTGGTGCCGGACCTGCCGCCGGCACTCTCACGGCATGTTCATTCTCTCTGGAACACGGATGGGGAAGATGAGCGCGCGCAGCCGGGCGAGATAGTGTTCATTTTGGGCCGCGATGACCCCGTTTACGCCGGCCTGCCGGACTCGGTCCGGTCTTCAAGTTGGGGGTACGCCTGGTATATCCGCATTCCCGATCTGGCGGCGTTTCTGCGCCACGTGCGCCCGGCATTGGAGCGGCATCTCCTCGGTACGCCTGCGGAAGGCTACTCCGGTACGCTGACGTTGGACTTCTTCCGCGGCGGTCTGCGGCTCGCGTTTGCAGAGGGCCGGATTATTGACGTTGTTATCCTGACCCACAGTGAGGTCGAGCCCAGCGACGCCTGCTTCGCGGACTTGACATTCCTTGAACTGCTCGGCGGACGCCGCAGCTATGGCCAAATCAAAGAGAGTGATCCTGATTGCCGCGCATCGGACCGAGCTCAGGTGCTGTTGGCCGCGCTCTTCCCATCTTTCACGGGGAACCTCTGGCATTCGGACTAGACGACGAGGCATTGGCTGCGGGTAGAGCGGGGGTTATTCGGCAGTGAGTTATTACTGGAACGGCTGCCACGACAGGCTGGCGCCCCTGTGTTCTACTGCGCCGTGTAGCCGCCGTCCACCGGCAGCGCGGCGCCGGTTATAAATGAAGCCGCGTCGGAGCAGAGCCACACCACCACCTCGGCAATCTCCTCCGGACTGGCAAACCGGCCGTTCGGCTGCGACGCCAAGAGTCTCTCGCCAACTTGCGGGTTACGCGTCACGAGGGTCTCGAGCATGGAGCTAAGGACCGCAGCCGGACAGATGCAATTGACCCGGACGCCGTGCGGCGCGTACTGCAGCGCCGCCGTTTTCGTGAGGCCCACCACACCGTGCTTGCTGGCGGCATAGGCTGGGCTGTGTTGGCTGCCCACCAGCCCCGCCACTGATGACACGTTGACGATGGCGCCGCCGCCCCGTCGCATCATCTCCGGAATCTCATACTTCATGCTCAACCAGACACCCTTGAGGTTGACGCCCATGACGTAGTCCCAATCATCTTCCGTAAAGTCGATCATGGCGGCGCCGCTGCCCAGCACACCGGCATTGTTGAGCGCGAAGTCCAGGCTGCCAAAAGTCTGCATGGCCATGGCTACCATCGCTTCGACATCGGCTGCGACGCGCACGTCGGCCTTGACGAATGCAGCATCTGCGCCCGTTGCGGTGACAAGCTGGGCGGTCTCTTCACCGCCCACGACATCAACGTCCGCAAGCACCACACGAGCCCCCGCGCGGGCGAACTTCAGCGACGTTGCCCGTCCGATTCCCGCGGCACCGCCCGTGACAATCGCCACCTTGCCGGCTAGTGAATCGGGCATGCTGCTGCTCCTTATGTGCGTTCTTAGTAAATGCGCCTTAGTTCAAACCTTGTGCCAACAGGGCGATCACTGCACGAGTTCGAGTTCCGGCGCTTCTCCAGGACTGCCGAAGAGCTCGCCAATAACGGGGCGCACTAACTCCCAATCCGGCAACAACACAAACGCGCCGCCATCTGTCACGTAGTCATAAACTAACGGCGGCTCGATGACGCGTGCCTTCACCTCTACGTCACGCAGCAGGTAGAGGTCGCGGAGAAGTATGAGCTGCTCGGCAAGTGTGAGATCTGTCTCGATGATTTCATTGAAGCGCTCAAATAGAAACGGGAACATGAGGATCAATTCATCTGAAAAGAGCGCGGTGCGGGCAGACTGAATGACGTTTTGCTGACGGCCCATGCGCTTGAAGTCGTTGTCCGGATGCCGAGTGCGGGCATAGATCAAGGCCGTGTCGCCATCCATGTGCTGAGGGCCTTCCGGGATGAAGACTCGCGTGAACCCATAGTCCCTGGTGGGATAAGAATTGTCGACCAAGTCCTTGGCAACCGTCACGTCAATGCCGCCAAATGCATCGACAAGCGCCACAAAGCCGTCGAAGTCCACCGCGGCCACCGCATGCACGGGCACGTCAAAGACAGACTCGATAGTCCGGCGCGCCAACGCGCCGCCGCTGCCCTCATAGACCTCGCCAAACAAATACGCGGCGTTGATGCGATACCAGCCGTAATCAGGGATAGGCACCCACAGGTCGCGCGGAATCGAAAGCAGTGAAAGCGTGCGAGTCTTGCGCTCAATGCTGAGCAACATGATAACGTCGCTGCGGGAACTCTCGTCCGGCTGCCGCCGATCGAGTCCGACGAGTAAGACGGTGAAGCGGTCGCCGGACTGCAAGTTTGGATGTGCGGTATCGGCCCAGGCGCTTGCGACGACAAACGGCGCGAGCGCACTTATGACCGCCAACACGGCACAGAGCACGAGACGACGAAGAGGCAGTATGAGACGCTGCTGATTGACCGCCGGGACAATCACGTGGCCGACTTCCGAATTGGCGCCGTGCCCAGCAGCGACTCTATCTCATCCTCCACCTGCGGGGTCAGCGCAATCTTGTCATGCGTATCTATGCGCACGTGCCGGCCATTGAGAATGATCCGCAGCGCCACCCACGTGTCGCCGGGATTGCGGGTCAAGACATTGGCAAGCCGTTGCAGCCGTCCTAAGTCCTGCGCATCATCTGTGGTGCGCTGCAACACTATCTCAACTTCCGGTCCTCTGGGTTCTGCAACTTCCTCAACGGGCTGGACTTCCGGTTCAGATTCGGTGGCGGGCTCCTGGATTGCCTCTCCAGTCGTTGCAGCTTCCTGCGCTGATTCGCCTTCGCCTTCAGCGGCAGCAGCCTCACTGACCACAGCGACAGGTTCGGCTGAGTCATTGTCGCCGTCCAGCACCCACTCAGGCAGTCCGCCCTCGCCTACCTTGGGTGGATCATTTGGATTGATTGCAATTGTTACCGGCGGCAACGCATCCGGCTCCCGTCGTTCTCCGGCGGCATCGTCCAGAGGTCGTACGCTCTCCGCGAGTAGTCGCAGCGCGTCATCGCGGCTGTCCTGCTCCACGCGCCCCAACACTGCGACGAAGTTGCCGTTCTCGAGCAACGCAGCTTGCTCCGCATAGAGCTTGGGAAAGACCGTAACATCAACCTGCCCTTTGTCATCTTCCAGAGAGAGCATCGCCATGTTCTGTCCCTTGCGGGTAAAGATCTTGCGAATAGATTCTATGCGCCCGGCCACGGTAATGCGCTTGCCTTCTTTATCCCTTGTTATCTCTGCCGTGGTGGTATCAGCGGCCGCGCGCATTTGCTCGACATGCTGCTTGAGCGGGTTTTCAGACAGATAGTCGCCGAGCAGTTCCTTCTCCCAGATGCCCTTTTCTTCGGGAGTCGCTGGGGGCACGTCCGGCAGGGTAAAGCTCGTGAGCATCGCCGCCTGCTCTTCGCCCAAAAAAGTCTCGAAGAGCGTAGGACCTTGGTTGCTTAAGTTCTGCGCCTTCTGCGTGGCCGCCAACACATTCTCCAAACCGGCGAGGAGCGCTGCCCGGTCCCCCATTCCGTCCATTGCGCCAACCTTGATGAGGCTCTCTAGGGCGCGGCGGTTCACCGCCCGCTGGTCAACGCGCACACACAAGTCATAGAGATCTTGGTAGGCGCTCTCGGCGCGCTGACCTGCGATCGCTTTCGCCGCGGCGGTACCCACGTTCTTGACAGCGGCAAGCCCGAAGTAGATGATGCCCTCTTTGATGGCAAAATTGGACACGCTCTCGTTCACATTCGGCGGCGCCACCGTCACTTCCAGGCGGCCGCATTCGCGCACTGCTTCTACTATCTTGTCGGTATTGCCCACTTCAGTGCTCAGGACCGCCGTCATATACTCCGTGGGGTAATTGGCTTTGAGATAGGCAGTCTGGTAGGCAATCGTGCCGTAGCACGCCGCATGCGCTTGATTGAACCCGTATCTGGCAAAGGGCTCAAAGTCGTTGAATATGGCCTCCGCGAGGTTATTCGACAAGCCTTTCTCTATAGCCCCCTGCACAAACCGCTCGCGATGCTCCTGCAACTCGTGGGCAATCTTCTTGCGGACGGCGTAGCAGAGCTTGTCGGCTTCGGCCAGAGTGTAGCCCGCCACCGCTTGCGCCACGGCCATTACGTCCTCTTGATAGACCATAATGCCGTACGTAGACTCCAGCACCTCCGACATCAGCGGATGCCGTGCCGTCGCTTGTTCGCGGCCATGCCGCCGCGCGACGTACTGTGGAATGTAGGCCATGGGGCCCGGCCGGTATAGCGCCACCAGCGCCATCACGTCTTCAATGCGGTCCGGCTGCAACTCCTTTACATACCGCCGCATGCCGTCGGATTCCAACTGAAAGACCCCGGTTGTCTCCCCCGAGGAAAGCAAGGCAAACGTCTTGGCATCGTCCAGCGGAATCTGCTTGAGGTCAATGGTCTCACCGCGCGTCTCCGCGATGAAGCGCACCGCCCGGTCGAGCACGGTGAGGTTGCGCAGGCCGAGGAAGTCCATCTTGAGAAGACCGATCTTCTCGATGGCATTCATTTCGAATTGGGTCATGACGCCGTCATCGCCAACGTTTCGCTGCAACGGGACGTACTCGGTGAGAGGCTCGCGCGAAATCACCACGCCGGCGGCGTGGGTCGACGCGTGGCGGGCAACGCCTTCCAAGCTTTGCGCCAGTTCAAGCAAGCGCTGCACCTGTGGGTCTTCTGCCACAAGCTGCTTTAGATCCGGCGCCTCTCGCAGCGCTTCTTCCACGGTAGACATCGTGGGCACCAATTTTGCGACGCGGTCAACCTCGCCGTACGTCATACCGAGCGCCCGCCCCACGTCGCGCACCGCGGCGCGCGCTTTCATCGTGCCGAACGTGATGATCTGCGCGACGTGATCTGCCCCGTATTTTTCCGTCACGTAATTGATCACTTCATCGCGGCGCACGTCCATGAGGTCGACGTCAATATCCGGCATGGTATACCGGGAGGGATTGAGGAACCGCTCGAAGATGAGGCCGTAGTGCAGGGGGTCGATATCGGTAATACCGGCGGTGTAGCACACCAGGCTGCCCGCCGCCGAACCCCGCACCGTGGTTGGAATGCCTTGCTCTTTCGCCCAGTTCACAAAGTCCGCCGCGATAAGGAGATACGAGGAGAAGCCCATATCACCGATCACGCCCAGCTCGTACTCCAGTCGCTCTTTGGCCGCGGCATCAGCATCCGGATAGAGGACCTCCAAGCCTGCGGTGCAACGCTCGTGCAGGTACGAGCGGGCGGTATGGCCTTCCGGCACCTCGAAATGAGGCAGGATGCGCTGGTCGAGGACCAGCTCCACGTTGCATGCTTCCGCAATCTTCATGGTGTTGGTCAAGGCGTCAGGTAGCTCGGCGAACCTTTCCCACATCTCGTCGGCGCTGCGCAAGTAGAATTCATCTGAATCCAAGCGCATACGGTTGGCGTCATTCACGTTGCTATTCGTCTGGATGCACATGAGCACGTCGTGGGCTTCGGCATCCTCGCGGCGGGTAAAGTGCCCGTCGTTCGTGGCGACGAGCGGCAGGTCGAGGTCCCGCGCCAGCTTGACGAGCTTACCGGTGAGTTCCCGCTCCCAGTCCATGTCGTGGTCTTGCACTTCGATGTAGAAGTCTTCCACGCCAAACAAATCACGGTAGAAAAGCGCCGTATCGCGCGCACGCTCCTCGTTGCCGTCCTGAAGCGCGCGGGGAATCTCGCCCGATGGGCAACCGGAGAGGCAGATGAGGCCCTCGTGATACTGCTCCAGGAGTTCGTGGTCCACCCGCGGCTTATAGTAGAAGCCTTCCAATTGCGCTTGGGTGGCGAGCTTGACCAAGTTCTTGTAGCCCTGGTCGTTCTTCGCCAACAGGGTGAGATGATATTGCCGGTCGTCCAGCTTCGACTCGCGGTCGAAGCGCGTCCGCGGCGCGACATACACTTCACAGCCCAGAATCGGCTTGATGCCGCGGCTGCGGGCTTCTTCATAAAAATCGATGGCGCCGTAGAGCACGCCGTGATCGGTAAGTGCGATGGCCGAAAAATCGAGTTCCTTGGCGCGATCCATCAACTCCGGCATGCGGCTCATACCGTCAAGCAGGCTGTAGTGGGTATGCAAATGCAGGTGGGTAAATTGCTTCATCGAGAGACGGCACTCCTGGAATCTGCTCTGGGCCGAGAGGGAAATTTGCCTGGTTAAGAATACCTGGCTCGCGATGAGAATGAAAGTGAATAAACCGTCTTGACAGACGGACTTGCAGGAACCTCAGACCGCTCGATTCCGCCTGCTGTCAGCGTCTCGTTGGGCTGCGAAAACTATCTAGAAAATTACGCTACGCCCGCTGGAATAAGTGGGCCGCACTTGCCAAGACCGGGCAGCAATTCATATGAGAACAAGCGGCGATCTCTTGGAGGCGGGCAGCGACTTGTGAACGAGCTGGCAGCGGCCAGTACGAGAGCGGGCGGAGACATGCGCGAAAGCAAGCAGAGACTTGTGCGAAAGCAAACAGAGACTTATGCGAAAGCCAGCAGAGACTTGTGCAAAAGCGAGCAGAGACTTGTGCGAAAGCGAGCAGAGCCTTGCGCGAATGCCAGCAGAGACTTGTGCGAAAGTGAGCAGAGACTTATGCGAATGCCAGCAGAGACCTATGCGAATGCCAGCAGAAACTTGTGCGAGAGCGAGCAGAGACCCATGCGAGAGTGCACACCGCTTTCTCCGACATTGAGCGGAAATTAGTTTCGTCATTCCCGCGAAAGCGGGAATCCATCTTCTCTTTTCCCACAATTCCCTTACCCTGCGGGGTATGACCCTCGCCCAACACCACAACCAGCGCTGTCTCCAACACTAGCCGGTCCCAGCGACTACGAATTCGGCCCCATTCCCGAACGTCATTCCCGCGAAAGCGGGAATCCATCTTCTCTTTCCCTCAGCGCCCTTCCCCTGGGGCAATAAACCCACACCACGCCGCAGAGACACCGCCAACCCAATGAAAAAAGCCCCGCTCCCAAGGAGCAGGACTTAGCTCTTCGACCCGTCATTATTTACGTCAAGTACTACACGGCCGCGCCTCACCGGCGCTCTCCGCCGTATCGAACGATTGGCCGCACGAGCACGACTGCTCGGCATTAGGATTGAGGATCGTAAAGCCGCCGCCAATCAAGGCATTGCTAAAGTCGATTTCCGAGCCGCTGAGGTACATCAGGCTGAACGGGTCCACAAACACGCGCACGCCACTCTCCTCGACCACCTCATCACCATCATCCGCGCGCTCTTCCATCGACATGCCGTACTGAAACCCGGAACACCCACCAGGCGACACAAACACCCGCAGCCCCGCCTCAGGGTTTCCCTGTTCCGCCAGCAAGCCCTTCAAATGTTCCACCGCAGTCGGCGTCACAGAAAGCATCGCACATAGTCCTATCGGTTCAGCGCAACGTATTCAGTCTAACCAATTCGTACCTCTACCGCAATCGTACTAATTCCAAGCCTGGTAGTCAAGCAGCAACCCAACAGCACGTCTTGATCTAAGTCACAAGAGTATTTCCCGCTGGCCAAGACCCCCATACATCTGCACCGTTGCATGAATATGGGCTGCTATACTGGATTTAGAGCGAGAGATTGAGGGTCTGTTGAGCAGACAGGTAAGGGAGTCTAGACAATGGAACTGGGCCAACTATTCAAGAATTTCAATCTGGAAAGTATTAGCTTGTCCGTTGCGGCGGTAAGCGCAGAGGTGTCTTTCCAAGAGACAGACAAAGACGCAGCCTGGGAACTCTACATTGAGATGCTGACGAGGATCATCACTCAGCCGTTGCCAGCGGAAGTAGGAGACGAAAAGACCGCTCTGGATAGTGTCTTCTCGCTCTTCCCAACTACCCGCGAGATATTACGCAGGCATGGTCGCAAGACAATCACATTCAGTAAAGTCGCCATACCGGTTCTAAATCAGATAGTTCGGCCCTTCACCGCCAAATGGCATGGGGAATCCTTGGCCGGCGCTTTCGAGGATAAGCCAAAGCGACGGGAGTTTCGCAAAGAACTTTCAGCGTTGCAGGTAGAACTACGCAACTACAACCGAATGCTGGCAGAAATCGCCGGTGTAGAAGACTTGACGAACCTGGAACAGATTGAAGGGAGATAGCTTTGTATCAATCTCAAACTCCGCGTCACAGGACATTCATCAGTTTCCACCATGAGGATCAGGAGTACAAAGACTATTTCGTTCAGATGCTAGGTGATGACATTGTAGATGAGTCTGTCAGCGACGGAGACATAGATGATGACAATCTTTCCACGGACAGAATACGCCAGATAATAAGGGATGATTTCATTCGAGATGCAACCGTGACCGTCGTGCTAATTGGTCCCTGCACGTGGCAGCGCAAGCATGTGGACTGGGAGATTGGTTCTAGCTTGAGGTCTACGAAACGGAATTCCCGATGCGGACTCTTGGGCATCCTGCTCCCAAATCACTGGGACCACCTTACAGGAAAATACAACCCTAACTTGATACCGCCACGATTGGCGGACAACTGCATTGTCGACGATCCGTACGCTCTAATCTATGATTGGTCGAAAAACTCGACTAGGGTTCGAAAGTGGATCCATAGAGCCTTTGAGCGCAGAAGCGGCACACCGCCAGATAACAGTCGACCGCAGTTCAAGAACAACAGAAGTGGCGACTGCTACGACGGATGGCCAAGCTAGAGCAGCGCGTCCCGGCAAGCGACAATGGCACAGTGTGTCAAGATGTTGAGATGTAAGCAATCACCGGAAAGCAACGCCTTCTTTCAGTTGCGTCAATTATGATACCAGATACTCCATTGGTCTATCGCCCTTGATACGATTGCACGAGGAGCATAGCAGTTGCAAGTTGTCTATGTGGTCGGTACCGCCCCGAGACTTCGGCACAACGTGGTCAACGTCGAATATCTTGAACGGGAAGTCCATCTTACAGCCATTGCAGACACCCTCTTGCTGACCGAATAGCACGTGCTTGTTCTGGCGGTAGTGGATAGGCGCATCAATGTCCGTACGCTTTGGTATGTCTTCGCGGGAAGTTACGAAGCCGTAGTGGTAGAGACTACCTAGCGCGCTTTTCAAGCGGAAGTTGACCAATTCCACGGCCTTAGGTGAGAGGTCGATTCCTATCCAATGCCGATCCAAGGTCTCTGCTGCAACGCAAGCGGTTGCGCATCCAGCGAAGGGATCAAGGACCACATCCCCAAGGTTGCTGGACGCCAATATGACGCGCTCCAATAGTTTCAGGGGCTTCTGGGTCGGAAAGCCTATACGTTCTTTGGCTTGTGAATTGACCGCACTAATGTCTATCCAGTTATTGCTTGGCACCTGACCTGGGTTAGCGTCCAAGTAACGCTTGAGCTGTGGCACAGCCCCCTTAGTCGCATGGATGAGCATGTCTGCCTCTTCTAGTGCGTCCAGGCGCGCCAATACGCTCTCAATCTCCAGGTATCCCGGTATGATGTTTTGGTCAATCCACTCAGCATACTTGCCGGATTTTGGAACTGACCAGCATCGCCCAATGTCTGAAGGGTCATAGTTTCGCCAGATCTGCCCACTCTCGCCCGCTGATAGGCCGGGACCCGTTAGGTTATCCGTCCTATAGCGTCCTCTCTTATCTAAAAAGCTATAGTGACTCTTCACATATGAAGCGGCTAGAGGGGTGCGGATAGCATCAGCATTGATAGGCGACGCGCCGTAGAAGAGGATCTTGTCGCATACATTGCCAAATGTGCGTGAGTCGCTATGCGCAGTCGTTCTTTGCCAGTTGATTTCCGCCTTGAATAGTTTCGCTCCGAATGTCGCGTCCATGAGCATTTTGAGGTAGTGGGACGCTGTAGTATCGCAATGTAAGTAAATGCTCCCGGTTCTCCGCAACACCCTTCGCATTTCCAGCAACCGCACAGCCATCATGCAAAGGTAGGACTGCATGCCCTTGCCGTGTGTCAGTCTGGCCGCCTCCAACAGCTTGTAGATGGCAGGTTCTTGGTCGGCAATGAGACCCATCCAAGCCACGTCTAGGTCGGATAGAGTCCACGTATCCTTAAAGGCCGCGCCCGCGGCTTTGGAACCTACCGGAGCGGCATAGTTGCGATTGGAGTTGAAAGGCGGGTCGAGGTAGATGAGGTCAACAGTCTCGCTATTCATGCCGCGCATGATATCGAGATTGTCACCGGTAAAGATTGTGCGGTTAGTCCAGTTCGGAGTACCCATTGTGCCTACGAGGATAGTGGCAAGCCACAGGACTTAAAAGTCATATTTTACTAATTCCGAGGCTTACCCCAAATGCAGAAAGACAGCTTGATATACTAGCATAGGAGTATACGGGCCGCAATCTCTACTGGACTAAGAGTCCTACTCTCATGCTCAAGAAGGAGATGGAGTTTAGCATATTGACGTCAGAAAACGTCGATAATCATCGGGGCGGTTATCAATAGCAAACATACAAGGAGAACTGCATGGCTGATCATAAAGCTACAGTAATGGGTACCGCTACACTTGTTGTTATTGTCGTTTTGACTGTTGGCACTATTGGAATCAAATGAAGCAAAATAAACGAAATCCTGATCAGTTGACTCCCGATGGAAGGTTTCTCTTTGACTGCGGAGTACGCACCCATAAAGAGCCTAATCGCTTTGGCGAATCACACTTCTGCTTTTTGAACCGAGTAGCATGGGAAAGTGTAACCAAGGCACGGAAAACCCTTGAGCATTGGTTCTCCAGGTTCCCTCGGGAGAATAGAATCGACATTCGCAATAGATTCCGTGGAGACGATCGGCGGCATTACGGGGCATTGCTAGAGTTGGTCACTCACGAGATCTTGAGCGCTGTTGGAACTGACGTTGAAAGAGAGCCGCCTTTCAATGGTAGATCACCGGACTTCTCATTTGAGTGCAATAGCGAAAGAATTCTTGTGGAGTGTGAAGTCGTTCAGGAACCTGACTCGCACTTTAGGATGACACAGAGGGGAAACACTATTGGGAGAATGATAGACAAAGTTGAGAGTGGACCATTTTGGCTTTTCTGGCAAATTCACAAAGCCGGGCCCAAGAGTCCGTCCACGGACGACTTCCGACGCTGTATAGAAGAGAGGCTTTCGACTCTTGAACTGGCAGAGGTGGCTCGACACTTCAGGGAAGGCAACATTGACTTCGGATCGTTCATCTGGCGCAAAGATGGTTGGGTGGTCCAAGTGGATCCGTGGCCTGGTCGTCCAAATGACCTAAGGGGAACTGGCACTGGCGCAGTTGGCGGCCAGATTAGATCAGGGAAAGCAGATGATGATGTTCAGTTGAGAAAGGGACTTGAAAAGAAAGCCGATAAATACAGGCCCTTGGAAACACCGTTTCTTGTCGTCATCGGATCAAATAAGTGGCCAACCCACCCCAATGCAATCTTACATGGTCTGTTTGGAAGTCGTGCTTTACGTTATTCTGGAGGTGAGATCAGGCTCGATGAAACTTGGCCATACAGCGATCGAAAAAACTTCCTAGGCTCACCAGCGAAGCCCAGAAACTGCCATGTCTCAGCGGTTCTACATAAGTCCTTTGCCCACCACTCTAGCATTTGGGGGCTTTGCCACTCGGATGCACCGTGGATGCTCATCCACAATCCTTGGGCAACTAGGCCTCTGCAACGCGGGATGTTTCCGTTTGCGTTCGAGTGGACTCTGGAAGACATGAAGTTCGCTAGAATAGAACCAAGTTGCACGTTGAACCAACTTTTGGGCCTCTCTGATCCTTGGCCAGACGATGATCACTAAGCCCGTCCATTGTCGCATCCAGCTCACAACTGCTTGACGCTGTAGGTTGGCATTGCGTAGCATGAGTCATGAGGCTGTGCTAGACGGGGAACTAGCGGTGCCCTGCACCCGCAATCCGCTATAGCGGGGTTGACAGCTTTCCGTGAGGTTCTTGTTCCTTGGAGGCTGCTGCATGGTTGCGGCGTTGATGGCTGGGTCTTGCGCGGCGAGAGGCCGTGAACCCCGTCAGGTCCGGAAGGAAGCAGCGGTAAGCGATTACTTTCGGGTGCCGCAAGGAAGCTTGGCCGGAGCTAGCGCCATGTGGGCGCTTCAGGGAGCAGTATCGAAGGAAAGGCACGGCCTCTTTCCCTTCCCTTACCCGCATCCCGTCGGTAGGTCGCTCTTCTCACCGTGAGAGGCGAGTGCCGCGTCACGTGGGTGCTTCAGGGAACAACGTTGAAGGAAGGCCACGGCCTCTTTTCATCTAATTCACATGGTTTGCCGGTTTCCCTAGTCACCTGAGCATTCCCGTCAAGAGCCGCCCCGCCGATTTTGCCTGTGTCTTAAGCTGCCCTGCCTTGGCTTGCCCCGCACGTACCAGAAAATTGGCTTCTGGCTCTTCACTCCGCCGCAAGGCCGGTCCCGCACTCGCTATGTGACCGGAATTCAAGAAAAGGCGAAGATGGATTCCCGCTTTTGCGGGAATGACGAATCTTGTGACACTTCTCATTCTCTCTTTTCGGATCGCCGGCACCATCCCAAGACACACTGCTCCGCCCGCGGCACTCTAAAGTCCGCCCGAAAAGCTAGCCTTGGAAATGTAGACTTTAGGTTCCTCGCTGGGCCCAGAATGGCGTACAATTCAACACAGGGCATGAGTGGCGTTTCATACGATTGCATTCGGTGAATTCTTGTCATTGCAGCCCTCGCCAGATGAATAGCAGCAAGCGCTAGCCAAATCGAGGAGATACTCCGCCGGTGTCGCGGGTGGTATTGTACAACAAGTGGCGGCCGCAGACCTTTGCCGACGTGGTCGGCCAAGAGCCGACCGTGCGCACGCTCCAGAACTCCCTGGCAACCGGGCAGGTAGCCCATGCCTACATCTTCGCGGGGCCGCGCGGCTCCGGCAAGACGTCCTTGGCGCGCATCCTGGCAAAAGCCCTCAACTGCCTGCAGGGCGTCCAACCGGAGCCGTGCAGCAAGTGCGAGGCGTGTGCGGATATCGTGGAGGGCCGTTTTCTCGACCTGGTGGAACTTGATGCCGCCTCCAACCGGGGCATCGAGGACATTCGCGACCTGCGCGAGCGCGTAAACTTCGCGCCCGTGAGCGGACGCTACAAGTTCTACCTCATCGACGAGGTACATCAACTCACACCGGAAGCCTCGAATGCGCTTTTAAAGACCCTGGAAGAGCCGCCGGAACACGCAGTTTTCGTACTGGCCACCACGGAAATTCACCGCGTATTGCCGACTATCTTATCGCGGTGCCAGCGGTTCGACTTCCGCCGCATCTCCGTGCAAGCATTGGTTGCGCGCTTGCAGGAAATTGCCGCCGCCGAAAAGGTCACCGCCGAAACGGAAGCGCTCAATATCCTGGCCCGTATGGCCGGCGGCAGCGCCCGCGACGCCGTGAGCCTCTTCGATCAAGCCATCACCTACGCCGCGGACGGCGTGACCGCCGCGCAAGTGCGCGAGATGCTGGGGTTGGCCCACACGGCGGTGGTGGCTGAGTTTGTGGATACGCTCGCCCGGCGCGACACCAAGGAAGGCCTGAGCGTCCTCGCCCAGGCTGCGGACCAAGGCCTGGACATGCGGCAATTCGCGCGCGAGACCATCCGCTACCTGCGCGGCACACTGCTCCACAAGAGCGGCATGGAAGCCGCCGAGTTGCTTGAAATGAGCGAAGAAGAAGCCGCGCTCATGGACGGGCTGGCGGGGCGGATTTCGCTCTCCGAGATTGTACAGGCAATCCGGCTCTTCTCGGAGGCGGAACAGTCGTTGCGCTTTGGGGTCTTTCCGCAGCTACCCGTGGAGCTGGCCCTGGTCGAGTTCTGTGCCAACGACGGCCCAGCCAGCGCCCCCGCGGCCTCAGCGCCGGCGCCCCGGCGCACTACGGCTACGGCGCCTCGTCAGGAAGCCGCGCCAGCCGCGCCACCGCCAGCCGCTACCGCCACCGACACCGACACGGAACCGCAACCGGAACCGGCGGCCGGCCCCGCTACCAGGGACTTGGCTGAAAACGCCGG
Source organism: Chloroflexota bacterium (assembly GCA_965207135.1). GTDB lineage: Bacteria > Chloroflexota > UBA11872 > VXOZ01 > VXOZ01 > VXOZ01. The sequence goes on from OZ242272.1 coordinate 2,556,196, forward strand.
CGAATCATCCGCTGAGGCGGCGCCCACAGCCTCCCCTACGGAGACACCCCCAACAAAGATCGCCGCAGATGCGCCGCTGGCGGAAATTCAACAACATTGGGATGCCGTGGTTAACTCTTTCCGGCGGCCGAATGTGCATTTGCGCGGAGTCCTGCGGGACTGCACACCGACCGCCGTGCACGACCGCATGCTCACGCTGGAGTTTGCGCACGCGTGGCACCGTGACCAGGTGCGCCTGCCGGACAACCTCATTCTCGTGGAAAAAGCGATTGCGCAAACCATTGGCCGTCACTTCTCCATAGAATGCACCCTGGCCGAAAAGCAGTCGCCTACCGGCGCATACGATAAGGACCCGGCGCACGACCCCGTAGTTCGCGCGGCCCAACGACTCTTTCCCGGCACTATTAGCTACGAGGACTCGGAGGAGGATGCGCAAACCCCGCTGCAGTGACACCCTCTTGCGCGGACGAACGGCAAACCGGTGAGTCCGCTGTGGCAAAGTCGTGTGCAACGGCAGCTACTGCAGCGAGGTCGTCCCGCCAGGCAGGCACACGGAGCGAGGCAGTGGTACATTAAGCAATTGAAGCAGCACTAGATTCCGCCCAGAGATAGTGGGCGCTTGCAGGAGAATTCGCGGCGGCATACGGCAAAGGAGATTTGAACCATGGGTCTGGAGATATTCGAGCGGGGCAAGCTCCCGCGCTGGGTGCGGATGCGGCAAAATCTCGTCACCGCCACCATAGATGACGTGGCTGCCGCGGTCGCCGAGCAGTTCGCGCGCCCGGAAATTCGCGAGACCATTCAACCGGGCCAGCGGGTCGCGCTCACAGGCGGCAGCCGCGGTATCAATCGCATCGATCAGGTGCTGAAAGCGGCAGCGCACGAGACTAAGAAACTGGGCGCCGAGCCCTTTATCGTGCCGGCCATGGGCAGTCACGGCGGCGCAACGGCAGCAGGCCAGTTGGAAATTCTCGCCCACTACGGCGTGACGGAAGAAGCCATGGGCTGCCCCATTCGCTCCAGCATGGAAACGGTGCTGCTCGGCCACGTAGCTGACAATGTGCCGGTCTGGGTCGACAAGACAGCGTATAGCGAAGCGGATGTGACAATCCCGGTCAACCGGGTGAAGCCGCATACGGACTTTCACGGGCATATCGAGTCGGGCCTGATGAAGATGATCGCAATCGGCCTCGGCAAGCAGAAGGGCGCCGACACGTTCCATGGCCGCAGTTTCGCCGAATTTCCATCGCTCATTCCCGCGGTGGGCCAATTCACCCTCCAGCACATGCCGATGCCCTTCGGTCTCGCGTTGGTGGAGGATGGGCATTCCCGCCTCTCACTGATACAGGCCATGCCCGCCGACCGCATCCTGGAAGAAGAGCAAGAGTTGCTCAAGATAGCCCGCGAGCGCATGGCGCGCCTGCCCGGGGAAGAGATTGACGTGCTAATCGTCGACCAACTCGGTAAGGACATTAGCGGCATCGGCGCCGATACGAACGTCATCAACCGCTACTGGAGCGGCCCGTTGCCCCAACCTCCCCACATCAAACGGATCGTGATGCGCGACCTGACCAAAGACACGGAGGGCAACGCCTGCGGCATCGGGCTCGGCGACGTTGTCTTGCAGCAGATTGTCGATAAGCTGGACCCCGTGCAAACCTACATGAATGTGATCACCGCCAAGGGGCCTGAGGGCGCGCGCATTCCACTCACGGTCGCCAACGACCGCGAAGCGCTCTTCGTGGCGCTGGCCTGCTGCCATCAAATAGAGAATGAAAACGCCCGCATCATGCGCATTCAGGACACGAAAAACCTCGAAGACCTCTGGGTTTCCGAACCCCTCGCGCCACAACTGGAAGCCACCGGTCGCGTCCATCGCGTAGGTGAATCGGAAGCCATCACTTTCGATGCGCAGGGCATGTTTACGCAAGCTACGCGGAGTGGTTCCGCAGTCGCTGCTTCTTAGTTCAAGGATAGACAGGATTAAAGGGGTAGCATGAAGTCGTGCTACGGAAGATGATCAACAACGATGTTGAACGCGTAGATTGAGTAGTATGCAAATGCCCCTGCGCGTTGGCCAAAAGAAATGAGTGTTGAATTCCGTAAAGGTAGAGAACGCAATGGCCGTCGAGTCTCAAAGTACGCGCAAATCCTCCAAGCGTAAACTTAGCCGGCAGGCAGAAGAACTCTACGCGCGTTACGGCAAGCCGCTCGAAGCTGAGCACCCCGGTGACTTCATTGCCATCTCAACGCAAGGCAAGGTTGTGCGCGCCCCCACGCTTCAGAAGGTTCTAGACCTGTCAATGGAGCAACTTGGTAAAGGCAGCTATGTATTCAGGCTAGGAGCCGACTGTAGTGTCATTAAGTGGCGATGACGGGGCACACTTGCCATGCGTGTCGAGAGTGATCGTTTTCCATACCTTCCTGTTAGTCTCCCGCTTCGGGGACGTAAGACCGAATTCGAGGCCCTGCTAAACACCGGCTTCGATGGCGGTTTGGCGGTATCCGAAGGTGCCGTTGCAGACGGGCAGACTGCCGAGTGGCACCTCACCGCTTGCTTGGCCGATGGGTCTGTGGTGGACGTTCCTGCATATCTGGGAACGGTTCAAGTCGGATCGCTGCCACCTTTAACCACGATCATCATCGCTCTTGGCAACGAGCCAATTCTTGGTCGTGCAGTAGCCCATCAGTATAAAATCACACTCGACCATGGACAGCGAGTAATCGCCGAAGTATAGGTGCGGGCCGTTGCCACCCAATAGGCGAGTTGGCACAATGAAATTCACGCAAAATCCACTTCTTCAATGTGCATTTGCACTCCACTGCTAACAAAGCAGCCGCGTAGTATGAACGGCCGCATCAAGTAAGTCGAACCAATTCAGAGAAGCGCACCTGAGATATGCTTGAGAAGGGAACTCTTAATGCTAGACGCATTTGACCTCACGGGTAGGACAATCATCGTTACCGGCGCGAGCCGCGGTATCGGTCGCACTACGGCAGAAGTGCTTGCAGCGGCGGGCGCCAACGTCGTGGCCGCCGCCCGCACGGAGAGCGCGCTGCAATTGCTTGTGCAAGACATCTTGGGAGCGGGGGGCAAAGCCCTCGCGGTACGCGCAGACGTAAACGTGCCGGAGGACACGGAGATGCTGGTGGAGCGCACCACACAGGCGTTTGGCAGCGTAGACGTGCTGGTAAACAATGCGGGCGAGTCCGGGCGGCACGGCGCCATGGGCGAGACCACCGCTGCCGATTGGGACGACCTGCTGGAAAACAACCTGCGCAGCGCATTCCTCTGCGCCAAAGCCGTCTTTTCGGCTATGGAACAGCAGCAACGCGGCAACATCATCAACATGGCGAGCATCAGCGGCCAAAACGGCGGCCAAAGCGCCCGCGTGCACTACGCGGCGTCAAAAGGCGGCATGATCGCCTTCACCAAAGCGCTCGCCCGGCAAATGGCGCCCTGGGGCCGCGCCAACAATATCGCGCCCGGCCAGATAGACACAGGCTTTGCCCGTATTCCGGAAGACCGCTTGCGCGCCGTGCTCGACCGCACGCCGCTGCAACGCCTCGGCAAGTCGGAAGATATCGCCTATGGCGTGCTCTATCTCGCCAGCGACGCGTCGTCCTTCATCACCGGCCATACGCTCAATATCAACGGCGGGTTCCTGATGGATTGAGTGGACGGCGGCACAGCGTCCAAAGTGGCAGTTGAAAGAGTTTGGCGCCCCGAGAACGGGTGCAAGGTTCTTTGGTGAAACCGCAGAAAGACAGTTGACGATGGCTACGAAAACGGGAAACGCCGCACTGCGCAATCCGCCTGGACCGCGCGACTTCTTGGGCATTAAAACCATGCGTGCCCTGAAGCTTGATCCACTGAATGGACTGCAAGACCTCTATCAGGAATTCGGAGATGTCGTCCACTTCAATCTGCTCTCTGCCCCCATCTACTTTCTTTCTCACCCGGACCATGTCGGGTACGTTCTCCAGAAGAACCAACGCAACTATAGGCGCAGCCGCGATCACAGAACGCTCAAGCGCAGCCTCGGCAACGGCCTATTGACCAATGACGGCGCGTCTTGGCTCAAGCAACGCCGTTTGCTGCAACCGGCCTTCCATCGCAGTCGCATCATCCGCTTTGGTGAGACTATGACTGAAGAAACGCAGGAGATGCTCGCACACTGGAAAACCGGAGTATCAAGCGGAGAACCGCTCGACGTCAGCAGCGAAATGATGCGTTTGACCCTTGCCATCGTGAGCCGCACGCTGTTCGGCGCCAACGTTTCTCGCGAATCTGAAGAGCTTGGACCAGCCGTCACGCAGATACAAGAAGAGGCTCGTCGGCGCTTTTACCTTCTGGTTGACTTGCCGGAATGGGCTCCCTTGCCGGCGATTCGCCGTGCTAAGGTAGCACGGCAAACCATCGAACGGGTTGTGTGCGCATCATCGCTGAAAGGCGCGAGACGAATGAGCCGGGCGAAGATGATCTGCTTTCCATGTTGATCAATGCCAAAGACGCCGACAGCGGTGAGCCTATGGATGACAAGCAACTCCGCGATGAGGTACGCACCATCTTTCTCGCCGGACACGAAACGACGGCAAACGCGCTCACGTGGACGTGGTTCTTGCTTGCGCGCAATCCCAACGCCGCCAAAAAGCTGCGGGCTGAACTCGCCCAGGTCCTGGGCGGCCGTATCCCTACCGTAGCGGATGTACCGCGGCTTCCCTATACGAAGATGGTCGTTGAAGAGTCTATGCGCCTGCTGCCACCGGTCTGGGGTATGTCGCGGGAGGTCATCGCTGATGACGAAATCGGCGGGTACCGAATTCGAGCGGGCGGCACAGTAATTTTCAGCCAGTTCATTACGCAGCGGCGCCCCGAGTTCTGGGAAGATCCTGAGACCTTCGACCCGGAGCGCTTTGCGCCCGACCGCGCAAAAGAGCGGCATCGCTTCGCCTATTTTCCATTTGGCGGTGGGCAACGAGTCTGCATCGGCAGCAATTTTGCAATGCTCGAAGCGCAACTAATTCTCGCCACGATTGCGCAGCAGTACGAGCTGGACCTTGTGCCTGGACACCCGGTCGAACCGGAGCCCCTTGTAACCCTGCGTCCCAAGCATGGGATGATGATGCTCCGTCCGTGCGCACTGATCGGTGAGGGGAATATCGCTCCCGCGCAACGCACCGTGTGACCTCCCAGTCGCTCACGATACCACCATGGCAGCCCTCGAATCGTTCGCTATCGTATTCGCCGCGTCGTTCTCCATCGGCCTCTCCGGCGCCATGTCGCCCGGGCCGCTGACTATCTTTGTAATGGGCCAGAGTGCCCGTTACGGCGTGATTGCCGGCCCTCTCGTTTCTCTGGGACACGGTCTCTTGGAATTCGCGCTGGTTGTGCTCCTGTGGCTGGGGCTTGCGCGGGTGCTGCAATGGAATCCCGTGCTGGCGCTGATTGGCGTGGTTGGCGGTCTTGTAATGATGTGGATGGGGTGGAAAGTCGTCAGCGGCGTGCGTCGCGAAGGTGCAAGCCTGAAGGAATCTGTTGCCAGGAGCGACGCGGGCAACCCGCTGGTAGGCGGCGCCCTGCTCAGCCTGGCGAATCCCTACTGGTCGTTCTGGTGGGCCACAGTTGGTATCTCCACTATGACCACGCTCGCGCTACCGCGCGGCATACCCGGTCTCACCGCCTTCACCGTTGGCCACGTTGCCAGCGACTTCGCTTGGTTTACTCTCGTTGCCATTATCTTCGCAACCGGAAGACGATTTATCTCGGATCGCGTCTATAGGGCAGCGCTCTACACGTTTGGCATTCTGCTAGCGCTCTTTGGCGTTTACTTCATTTGGTATGGCGTCACGATATTCCTCTAAGAGTCGCTCTAACCATGAAGCAAGCGGATATACTGTACTGAGAAACGGTGAGAAGCGCTTCAGTCGCCACAAACGGAAGGAGCGATCACGATGGCCAGCAAAACGGTGAACAACGCGCGGCGCACGCCGCCCGGCCCACGTGACTTCCTGGGATTGCGCACCATTGACGCGATGAAGCGCAATCCCTTGCAACTCATGCTCGACCTCCACAGAACCTATGGGGAAATCGTCCACCACACGCTGCTCAACGCGCCGGTCTACTTCTTCACCCATCCCGATCATGTCGGTCACATCCTCCAGGAAAATCACCGCAACTATCAGCGCGGCCGTGACTACAGGAGGCTCCGGCGGCTGCTCGGCAACGGTCTGGTAACCAATGACGGCGCATCGTGGCTTAAGCAGCGCCGCCTCATGCAACCGGCCTTCCACCGCCGCCGCATCGCCGGCTTTGGCGAGGTCATGGTCCAAGAGACGCAGAAGATGTTGACGCAGTGGGAAGGCCCAGCGACAAACGGCACCCCGCTCGACATTTCTAGCGAGATGATGCGCGTGACTCTCAATATCGTGAGTCGTGTAATGTTCGGCGCGGCAGTCCAAGACGACGCCGCGCGGCTCGAGCCGCTCGTTACGGTGGCGCAGCGGGAGGTCCGCAAGCGTCTCTACGTGTTGGTCGACGTGCCGGAATGGATACCCCTGCCGGGCAATCGCCGTTCCAAGAGCGCCCGGGAGACGATCGATGCGGTAGTAACGCGCATCATCGCGGCCCGCCGCCAGTCGGATACGCCCCAAGAGGATGACCTGCTCTCCATGCTGTTGGAGGCCAGAGATCCGGACACCAATGAACCGATGGACGACGATCAACTGCGGGATGAGGTACGCACCATCTTCCTCGCCGGACACGAAACGACAGCCAACGCGCTTACGTGGACTTGGTACCTGCTCGCCCGCAATCCCGACGCCGCCCGCAAACTGCGGGAGGAACTCGCACACGTCCTGGACGGTCGTCTCCCCACGATTGCCGATGTGCCCCAACTCTCCTATACGAAGATGGTCGTCGAGGAGTCCATGCGCCTCCTGCCGCCGGTCTGGAGCATTTCCCGCGAGGCCATTGACGCTGACGAAATCGGCGGCTACCGCATACCCGCTGGCGGCGCCGTCATCATGAGCCAGTACCTAACGCACCGGCACCCCGACTTTTGGGAGGAACCTGAAGCCTTCATCCCGGAGCGCTTTGCGCCGGAGCAGGCAAAGGAGCGTCACCGCTTTGCCTATTTTCCCTTTGGCGGCGGGCCGCGCCTCTGCATCGGCAACAACTTTGCCATGCTGGAGGCGCAACTGTTGCTCGCCACGATCGCCCAACGGTACGAGCTTGACCTCGTCCCCGAGCATCCGGTCGATTTGGAGCCGCTTATCACCCTACGCCCCAGACACGGGATGACGATGACGCTCCGTCCGCGTGCATAATCCCCGTTCGTCCTGAACCTGCCTGCCCTGAGCGCTTCGACAAGCTCAGCACAGGCTTGCCGAAGGGTCGAAGGATGAACGGAGTCTATGCTCAATGCGGACAGACCGCCGCCCAGGAGAATTGATCGTGCATCGCACTGCGCGCCTCTCCTTCCGCGCGCCACACCGCTGGGGTATAATTAATGGCGAGGTCGCTGCCGCGTCAAGTGTTACACGGGTAGCCCAATGGCCTGTCAATTGAGCGCTCGCGCATACCCAATCGCCCCGCATGCTCTCTCTCTGAGCGAGAGGGCTAGAGCCTGCCCCGAATTTGATACGGGGGTGAAGGGGAACCTTGGAACACACTCGCGTAGAAGCGATATCAACAGTCCAAGACATGCGCATTGATGCGTAGGAGCGACGGTAGCGTAGATTGCAACCTGCGCCGAGTGCCGGTATTGTCGAGTAATCTCGCCGCTCCGGATGACTCAACAAGGCAATGCTGTTCAACTACCGGCGCGCGCACCTTCCCTACCCCCGTAGCTCAGTGGACAGAGCAACTGCCTTCTAAGTAGTCGGTCGGGTGTTCGAATCACCCCGGGGGTGCCATTCATGTATCCTGCAATTCAGTTTGCGGTGCTACGGACGAAGCCTCTGGCTACCCATGGTTCAGCAGGCGCAACTAACGGCGCCCGCACCATGGCGTGCCTACCGAATTTGTCGCGAATGGCATCCACGGCCTGATCGCGCTCGCTCAGCCGCTCTGCCGTCTCGCGCCAGAGCGGCAATTGGCCGCCGCTGGCGGGCACGAGATCATGCATGCCAACCCCTACGAGACGATACCCCGCCGCATCGGGATGCACATTCGCGAGGAGCCGCTTGACTTCGGCATAGATGACGTCGGTCGCATCGGTGGCGTTGACCAGCGTGGCTTGCCGGGATTGGGTCGCGAAGTCAGCCGAGCGCAACTTCAGGGCAACTGTGCGGCCGCGCAGTTCTTGCTTGCGCAGTCGTCTGCCAACCTCCTCTGCAAGCGCCATGAGCATGTGTAGCAGCGTGATGCGGTCATATACCGTATGCGGAAACGTAGACTCATTGCTGACGCTCTTAGTCGATCTTTCTGAAGACACCGGGCGCCGGTCGCGCCCGTTCGCCAGGTGATGGGCTTGCACACCCCAGAGGCCGAATTCGCGCGCCAGGGCATCGCTTGAATATGCCGCCAATTGGCCGATAGTGCGAATACCGTAGGCGCGCAGGCGCTCGCCCATTTGCGGACCCACACCCCAGAGCGCGCCAATTGGCAGTGGCGCCAGGAATGCTTGTTCCTGTCCGTGCGGCACGACCACCAGTCCATCGGGCTTACCGGTGTTCGTCGCCATCTTGGCCACCAATTTGGAGCCTGCAATGCCGACGGATATCGTGAGACCGCACTCCCGCTGGACACGATCCCTGATTTCTCTTGCTGCTGCCACCGGCCCGCCCTTCCAGCGTTCCAGGCCGGTCGCGTCTACAAACGCCTCGTCAATCGAGAGCGTCTCCACCATGGGCGAAAAATCGGTCAGTATGCCCATCACTTGGGCAGATACCGCCTGGTATTTCCTGTAACTGCCCCTGACGAAAATGCCGTGGGGACAGAGGCGTCGCGCCCGCGCGCCGGGCATCGCCGCATGGACGCCATACGCTCGCGCCTCGTAAGACGCCGCCGTTACGACGCCGCGTCCGCCGGCGCCGCCAACCATAACCGGCTTGCCGCGCAGGGCGGGGTTGTCCCGCTGCTCGACTGCGGCAAAGAACGCATCGAGATCGGCATGGATGATCCAGCGCGGGGCCACAGCGTTCCCACTCTTGCTTGTCACCACGCGATTCAACTTCGGTTATCTCCCTAATTCATTGAGGTCCACCAATTAGCATTCCGTCATGCGCGCAAGACGCAACGTGTGTGCAATGACAACTATCTGCGTTTTGCCCAAGCGCATTGCTCCCGCGCCGGACCCTTCTTACCGGTGCATGCGCTGTGCTCCTCTTGCAGGAACCAGTTACACTAGGTTAGTCGGCCGCTTGGAAAGGCCATTTGAACATCCATCCAGCGCAGTGAAGCACGAGGACGACACACAATGGTGACACTCGGCGAAGGAAAATACACATATGCCCTGACCGGAACCAACTGGGGTAATTTGCCGGCAGGCGCGAACTACAAAGAGGCCACGTCGGTAGCCGTGGATTCTCAGGACAACGTGTATGTCTTCAATCGGGGTACCCACCCTATGGTCGTCTACGACTCTGAAGGCAACGTGTTGCGGACCTGGGGACACGGCATCTTCGATACGCCGCACGGCGTCGCGGTGGGGCCGGATGACGCCGTGTATTGCATCGATAGCGGAGACTCTACCGTGCGCAAGTTCACACCGGCGGGCGAATTGCTCATGACGCTCGGCACACCGAATGAACCGCCGCCGCCCATGAGCGGCAAGCCGTTCAACCGCCCGACCACGGTCGCATTTGCGCCGGGTTCTGATGACTTCTACGTGGCGGACGGCTACAGCAACGCCCACGTGCACAAGTTCTCGGGCGACGGTGAATTGCTGCACTCCTGGGGCGCCTCCGGCACCGAGCAGGGGCATTTCAACATCGTGCACGACATATCGGTGGACGGTGCCGGGAGGGTCTACATTGCCGACCGCGAAAACCACCGGGTGCAGATCTTCGCAGCAGACGGCACGTACCTGACACAGTGGGTGAATCTCTCGAAAGCAGCCTGCGTGCTCGCTGATCCGCGCGGTGAAAACCTGGTCTATGTCGGCGAGTATTTTGGCGGGATTGATTCAAACGCGATGGGTACTGATCTTGGACCGCGCCTTTCCATTCTGGATACCGCCGGCAACGTGCTGGCGCGCTTGGGCAGAGAATCCTACGGCGACGCGCCCGGCAGGTTTTACTCGCCTCACAGTCTCGCCGTCGATTCTAAGGGCGACATCTACGTGGCGGAGGTCTCCTGGAGCGAGTACGGCATGAAGCTCGACCCGCCGCGGGAACTGCGGTCGTTGCAAAAGCTGGTCCATCAACCGGCGTGACCCGATGAGCCGCAGTCCAATTTCGGCAGTGAAGTCTACCGCACTTTGGCCGCCAAAGAGAGAAAACCGCGAAGAGTTCGTCATTCCGGCGCAAGCCGGAATCCAGGAAACACTTGGGAAGAGCTGGATACACTGAGTGCAAGCGTCTCTCACATTCATATCGGCCTTCCTACGTCCGAGGAAACGGTACCGCGGAGCTGTCGATCGAGGAAACTGTGTGGACCAAAGTAAGAGAGCGGAAAGACCGCGATGGTCTTCCCGCTCTCACTTACTTCGGCAGTTACTCTCGTGAGCAATCTACGCCGCGCTCAAAAACTGAGTCAAGCCTCTAGCTCCCACCTGCGTCGAAGAGCGCGTTAATCTGATCCTGCATTTGCCGCATGCCCTCAGCCACGCCGATCTCGTTATCGAAGATGGCGTTCATGCTGGGATTGACACCTTCGCGAATCATCTGCTGCCAGGTCACGACGTCGTGGGTCGGCAGTGAAATCGTAGCGCGGAGCGAATCCTCCAACTGGGCACGTGACGGCGGTGGGCCGGATGCTTCCGTGCTGGTATAGAGCTCCAGCGCGGAGTCGAGTCGAGCCGGCACCTCATTGAAGTTTGCCACGATGCTGTCCTGCACCGGCTTTGTGAGCGAGTGCGCCAGCCAGTTCCAGGCAGCGTCCGGCACTGATGACACCGGATTCATTACCGTGCCGCGGAAATTGCTGTTGTTGCCGGTCTGACCGGTGTTAGGCGCCTTGGGCAGAAAGGTCACGTCCCAATTCAAATCGGGATGGTCCTTGTAGCGATTCCAATACCAGTCTCCCGCGGAAAAGATCGAGACCAGACCTGAAATCATCAGCGCGGACGGATGGAGGCCGCCTTCACGCATTGCCGTGTACTCATCCCTGGTCGGCGCAACTCTATGCTTCTGCACCAGATCAACGCAGAATGCCACTGCCTCGATCCCTTCTTCCGACGCAGCGGTGCACCGCGAGCGGTCTTCACTCAAGAAGCTGCCGCCGTTCATCTGGATATAGTTGCCCCAGCCGGTCTCGATGCCGTGCAGGTGGCCCTGGCCGAAGCGGGTAATGTTCTCACCGTCACGCTGGGTGAGCTTCTCCGCATACTCCTGCATGGCGTTCCAGTCCCAGCCGTCACCAAGCTCGGCGGGCGGGGTCAAACCGGCAGCCACGACGTGCTCCACGTTGTACTGCGTGTTGCTCGTGCTGTAGTTCCACGGCGTGCCGGCGGCTTTACCATCCTTTGAGTACCATTCGACAAAGGACGGCAAAGCCGCCCCCAAGTCTTCTGTTGCTTGCTGATCAGCCGCAAGGTACTGCGAAAGGTCGCCTACCACACGACCGCCCTCAATCCAAGACTTGATATTCACGCCGTTCATCAGGAAGATGTCGGGGCCGGTCTGGGCCGCGAGCGCGGCAAGTACCGCATCCCAATAGCCTCCCGGCGGCTTTTCGACTGTGAGTGCGACCTCTTCCTGCAGCCCATTGTACTCCGCCACTAACGCCTCAAACCCTGGGACATACGTGATACCCCACTGCCAGAAGAGGACCGGAGTTGCGCCCTCGGCCGCGGGGGCCTTGGCATCCTCTTGGGCCGGCGCATCGTCTTGCGCCATCTCCTCGCCGTCACCCGATGGCCCGGCCTGCATGCCGCAGGCAGCAAGCAGCGTGCCCGCACCGGCTAGGGCCGCCCCACCCAAGAACTCGCGGCGGCTCACACCGTGCCATCTACTCAATCTCATGTCGGCCATCTCAAACCTCCTTGATGAGAGAGTACACCAGACTGGACCGCACCCCATCGCGGTCTCTGCGTGCAGCATAGCCATGTTCTTTGCCAGCGTCAAGAGAGCGCTAGCTTTTCCAAGACGCGCGCTTGCCAGAGTGGTCCCAATTGCACAGTCACTGCCGCGTTGAGACGCCGAAATGCCAATTCAGCAACAAGGATCTCGGCCTGAATTCTAGCGTAGCCGTCGGCTCTAGTTTTCCAGCGCAGCCCGTACGCCGTACTGCACGGAAACCTGTTTTCCCGAACGCGCCGCTTGATACGCAGCCTCGATGACTTGCAGCACGTGGAGCGCATCTGCCAGCGTCACCGCAGGCGGTCGATCTGTATGGAGTTCGGCCACGAACCGGCGCATGATGTCGTAAGACCAGCGGTGGCCGCCGTAAACAGACATTGGTGCGATGCAATATTCGATGCTCTTCTGCGGCGCGCCCGACCACGCAGGCGCATTGCTAACGACTTCCAGCATCCGCCCGCCCACGGGCGTCCAGTTCGCCCAGCCGTGCTCGCCGCGATAGACGAAACAGGAATCATAGCCACTCGCCAGGGGAGGCTGCGCATAGGCGGCGTGCAAACTGCCCAACGCGCCGTTTTCGTACTCCATCGCGACCACAGCCACGTCTTCAAGAGGGTCGTCGATGTATCCCAGCGGACGGCCCGCAAGCGCCTGCACGGTCTTGACCTCGCACTGCACAAGGTGGCGCATGAACTCGATGTAATGTCCCCCCAGCATATGGAGCACCCCGCCGCCTTCGTTGGCAGCGGTGAACATGAAGTGTGTCGGCTCGCGGCTGCCGGGCCGCACCTGCGTGGTGACGAGGCGGCTCTCCAGCGAGAGAGGACGGCCGAACACGTCCTGGTCAATGAGCTGTTTCAAGTCCTGCATTGCGGGATGAAAACGCCAGGGATACCCTGCAAGCACTTTGACCTGATGGTGTTCTACAGCCTGCACCAGCCGTGCCAGGTCGGCAGCCGTGCGGGCAAATTGCTTCTCCACAAAGAAGTGCTTGCCGGCTGCCGCCAACTTGATGCCAACGTCGGGTATTTCGTTCGCCGGCAGCACGACACAGGCGAGGTTAAAGTCCTCTTTCTCCAGCAATTCATCAATGCTCGCGTAGACCCGCGCGGCAGGATCGTACGCCTGCGCCAGATCCAGCAGAGAAGAGTCGTCATCCTCGCAGAAGGCGACGACCTGAACCTCCGGAATCTGCTGGAAGGTATGGATGTATCCCGGCGACGGCCGCGCCGGATCCAGGCTGCCCACGTGTGGATGCCGGAGACCGATCATGGCAACGCGCAGCGGTTTCTCTAGCGACATAGCTTTACCCTTTCCCTAAGCTCATCTTAGTGGAATTCTACCTATTCCCATTTGATGTGAATTCCACACTTGGACTTCACCTTGAATGTGGCATTATTCAAGATGCTTGAATGTCGATCAATCGTAGGGGCACGACATGTCGTGCCCCTACCGTTCAGCACTTCATTGCGAACGGGCTTGCACTTGCGCACGTCCTGAATTCTATATGCAACTCCCTTAGTGTCACGTGGCCGTAATCAACCGTGCCGCCTTGTCTCCAAACGGAAAGTCCACGCGCGCGGACCCACGACGAAACGACTCCCGCATGGCGATTGCAATCTCCAAGGCGGCGTAGCCGTCCTCGCCGTTGCAATCCGGCTCCTTGTCGGTTTCCACGCACGCGACCATATCGGCAACCGCTCCGGCAGTAGGGCTTGGCAGCCGCTGCGGTCGCGGAAAGGCTTCACGCACCGGCCGGTCGGCTCTGCCGCCGCCCGCGCGCCGCCAGAGCTCAAACTCCCGGCCACCGTCGAGGGCCCGAATGCGTCCGTGCTCGCCTATTATGTCCCACTCCTGCACCGCCGCGCCGGTGCCCATCATGCGCAGGTAGCCGCGTACGCCATTTTGAAATGCAACGTAAGCGTTGCCGCCGTACCGGTCCCAATCGTCGCTCAGGGCGGCTGGATCACCGATTTCGCCCACCAGCCAGTCTACCGGCGCGTCGCTGGCAAAGTAGCGCAATAGGTCAACCCAATGGCTGCCGTCATGAGAAAGGGTGGAACCGCAGTAGCCGGTAACCTGGAGCACCATGCCGATTTCGCCGTCGTCAATGAGTTGCTTGGCTCGGTGGTAGAAGGGATGCCAGCGGCGCAGGCAGCCCACGCCGAGCTTGGCGCCGTGGCGGCGGCAGGCCGCGAGCATTGCCTCGGCCTCTCCCAGCGACCACGCCAGCGGCTTTTCGGCAAAGATCACCTTTACCCCTGCCTCCGCGCACGCCGCAACCACCTCCGGCCGCTCCTCGGCGCGGGTGCAGACGCTGACTATATCCAGGCTCTCGCGCTCCAAGAGCTCGGAATGGCTTTCATAGACGCGCTCCACGCCCCAACGCTGCCGGTAGGCAGCGCGTTTCTGCGAGTCGACATCTGCGGCGGCAACCACCTCCACCCGCGGTTCCTCCATATACGCGGCCGTATGAGAAAACGGGAGAATAACGCTGCTGTTGCCCTGTACTTCATCGTCAATGGTGCTGCCTATGCGGCCGCAGCCGATGACCCCTACCCGATACGGTGCCACGATATGCTTCCTCTCTTTCGCATGCTTCACCTGGAACGCAGCTTAAGGCCTTTGGCAGTGATGCGGACGACGTGCCGCGGCCCTCACAAACTGTTTGTTCGAGAAATGACAAGAAGCCAGTTAGTCTATCCTAACTGGCTTCTTGAGAATCTTCCAAAGATCGAGGTAAGCTACGTGCCTGAAAGGGCACTCCTAGCCTCGATGCAAGCAGTACAAACGACTGTACAAGCAGTAGTTACGTCTGTGCCCTTTTCACTTGCTAGGCTTAGCCGCCCATGCGCGCGATGTCAGCCTCAAGCTGCACCTGTGCGATGTCCTGGATGACCTTCATGCCTTCCTCGGCAGTCAACTCGCCGCGCCACACCTTGTGGAAGCCCTCGCTGAAGAGTTGAGCCTGGAAGCCACCGTAGCCCGAAGGCAGACCGGGATAGCGGCCGCCGTATTCCAGTTCCGCCGCAAACGTGGCGTAGTCCGGATCTTCGGCGATGAGGCCCTGGTAACCTTCGTGGTTCAGAACGGACCTACTCACCGGCAGGTTCGTGCCGCCGGAAGCCCTGATGACGAAGACTTGGGCGTCAGCCGAAACGGCATACTGGGCAAAGCGCAGCGACGCATCGAGAATGTCGGCGTTGCTCTGGACAAAGACAGCGACGTTTTGGCCGCCGTTGGGCGCATGACGCTTCGTTTGAATCGGCGTATGGATCACCTTGAAGACATCGCCGCGCTGGCGGAGCGTCGGCAGGCGGTACGGGCCCTGCGACTCGAAAACCGTCTTGCCGTCGTGGAACAACTCGCCGCCCCACTCATCCGTATACGGCGCGAGTTGGTAGGCGTTCATCCAGTCGCTAATCATCTGGGTGGCCCAGATCGCCTCGTCGGAATCGAAGTTCCAGCGTGTCTGTTCATCGTTCAACCACGTGAAACCGGCGCTGCCGGCAACTTGGTCCCAGCGGCTAAGACTGCGCGGGTGGTATCCCAGCCCCACACGTCGGGCGGGTTCGCGGCTTTCTGGGCCGCATCCAACATGTCTTCCCAAGTCCAGCCCTCTTCCGGGTCACTGACGCCGGCCGTCGAGAGAATGTCCGGATTCCAAATCATGATGCTGTTGTTGGTATTGATCGGCAGACCGGTCAGCTTGCCTTGCCAGGTGGTACTAAGGGTCATGCCCTCAAAGTAGTCAGCGCGCTGATCGGCCCAGCCGGGAAAGCGCTTCAGCTCTTCCTCGTGGTCCACCGTCACGCCGGCGGCAAAGAAGTTGGTGCTGTCCGGCCAGGCATGCCAGTGCAGTCCAGGGGGTACGCCGCCCGCTGACGCGGTCTTCGCTTCGTCCGCACCCTTGCCGGGCACGATCTCTACGAGGATATTGTCCTCGTTTTCGGCGTTATACTTGACGACCATGTCGGACAGTCCCTGCACCTGCGGGTGCAGCCCGGCGGCGCCAAAGCCAATGTACGACCAAAACGAGATAATGCTGCGCCCATCGGCCATGCTCATCGACTCTTCAGCTTTGGGAGCCTCAGCATCTGCTGCCGGTGCATCCGCGGGGGCAGAAGCGGGAGCCATGCCCTCACCGCAAGCGGCCAGTAGGACCGAACCGAAACCGGCGACGGCACTACCGTGGAGTAGCTTTCTTCGGCTAATTCGTTGCATGTGCGTTTCCTCCTTCGCACGTTACACAGAAAACCGAGAGCAGCCCACTCATCGCAACCAATCATCTAGCAGGCCACTCCGCTCCTTTAATTTTAAATTCACTGACGCTGTCAGTCAAGAAGAACTAACGGACTTGAAGCCGAGACGTTGGTGAGCGGAAATAGGCAAACGGAGATTCTATTGCACTGAATGAGTCCATCCCAACGGCATCGAACACTAATGTGCGCCGCCCACTGTAGCGTCTTTTCGCGTTGAGAGACGATGCCGCCGCCAAGAAGAAAATTCTCATTCTCCCGCCAAATCAAAAAACGTAGAATGCGATTTCATCGCATTCTACGCCTAAACCATCTGCAATTGTTTTCGGCCGGGACCAAAGAGAGCGAACTCTCTAGACGCCCATAGTTCTTCGCACTTTAGCCTCGCGGCGACGTTGCCGGCGAATAGCCCGCTGTAGTGCCAAGCGTTCTTTCTCTGCTTTCGAGCGATAGAACCGCCGCAAACGGACTTCTCGCATCACTCCGGATCGGTTTACAGATGAACGAAACCGCTGCAAGAGACTTTCGAAGCTCTCACCGTCGCGCAAGGTCACTGCTGACAAATCAACCACACTCCTTATGAAATCTCACCGCAAAACGTGCAGGCGCACGCACACGGTCATCACACTACGAACCTAGGCTAATCACGATACCATACTTCGCGCTCTACAACAATCCAGGAGCTACACCGGATCGGCGACGGCGCTCTCTTGCTTCAAGTCGCTCGCCACCATCATCTGAACCAGACCTGAAAAGTCCACTGTGGGGTTCCAGCCCAGTTCTTCACGGGCTTTCGTACTGTCCGCGATCAGCAGATTTACTTCCGCCGGTCGGAGAAACCGCGGGTCTGTCCCCACATACTCTTCCCAATTCAGACCCACGTGCGCAAATGCCACCGCGCACAGTTCCTGCACTGAGTGGGTCTCGCCAGTGCCGATCACGTAGTCGTCCGGCGCGTCTTGCTGCAACATCAAGTGCATCGCCTGCACGTAGTCACCTGCATATCCCCAATCGCGTTTTGGCGACAGATCGCCCATCAGGAGGTTTTGCTGCTTGCCAAGTTTGATGCGGGCTGCCGCGTTTGTTGTCTTGCGCGTGACAAACTCCAGCCCGCGCCGGGGTGATTCATGGTTGAACAGAATTCCCGAACACGCAAACATGTCATAGCTCTCACGGTAATTCACCGTGGTGTAATGCCCGAACGCTTTGGCGACGCCATATGGGCTGCGGGGATGAAAGGGGGTAGCCTCACGCTGCGGCACCTCGCGCACTTTACCAAACATCTCGCTGCTCGATGCCTGGTAAAAGCGAATGTCCCGGTTCACGATGCGAATTGCTTCCAGCAGGCGCGTTACGCCCAGACCCGTGATCTCGCTCGTGAGCACCGGTTGACGCCACGACACGGGCACAAAGCTTATCGCCCCTAAGTTGTACACTTCATCCGGTTGCGTGACCTCCACTGCGGCAATCAGCGAGCTCTGGTCCAAGAGATCCCCTTCAATGAGCTCGAGACTTGGAATGAGCCGCTGCACCGCCTCCGCCTTGGGGTTATTCTGGCCCCGGATCAGTCCATGTACCTCGTATCCCAAGCTGATGAGATGCTCGGCGAGGTAGGTGCCGTCTTGGCCCGTAATGCCCGTAATCAACGCTGTCTTCACTAGCGATCCTTTATTGCAGCACTTGAACAAGATCCATTGTATCTACAAGAGCGTTTCTGCAGTATGAAACGATGGCGATTGCCGCCCCTGCGAGGCCCGCGCATGCGCTCAGGGTCCACTTTGAACGGTGTCCTTGCCCCTGACCTTGCGCTCTCCCTCTTGCGAGAGAGCTAAACAAATGCGAGGAAGTCACGTAGCTACGTGGCCCCAAAAGCGGAGCGAATATCGTCAGTGCTATTCCTGCACGCCAGTTAAGTTCGCGGCCAGCGCAGGACTCACATTGAGGTCGACCATCGAGAGCGAGATTCACCACCTACACTCTAATGCTATCATAGGGACGAGGCTAAGCGAATTGGAGGCGTTGGGAGTGGCATGCAATTGCTGGGCTATCGCCCTTAACAAAGGGCTATTCCGGAGATTAGGACTCAATTGAAGATCGCCGAAGTGTGGTTGTGCATTCGTCTTCTTAGCGCACGCTAGGGAAGGTCGTCCGGTGGTGCCGGTTAGGTGACGGCAGGAAACTCACCCTCCTAACTCAAGGCACCGTAGCAAGACCACTGAGAGGGGCGCACGGATGATGCAAATCCACTTAGGGAAGAGAGCATGACAGAAGAACGTCAACCACTGTCGCTCAAGATAGAAACCAAGCGCGGCGTACGCACGCTATCGTTTCCGGAAGAAATCATCACCCAGGGTCGCGGCGTGCCGCGTACCATCCGGTGTTACGCCATGACGGATGAAGTGCGGATGGTGCGCATCGAGGCGCGGCGCGCGGACGGTCTGCGCTTCAACGTGCTTGACGAGTATAATCAGCCGCTTAACGACGCGCCGGTCCAGTGGGAGATCATCTGGCGCTGATGATGCCGCCGATCTCTCTTTAAAGCTGCCGCCAATCTAAGCCCGGCGTCTGATGATGCTGTGACGTGCTGAACTTTTGAGCGGAGATCAATCGTTTCAACCAAGAGGTTAGTCGGCTAATCGGACAGCGACTTGAGTATGCACGGCAAGCGTCTCAGTCCAAGACTGGCCCTGCCACGCTCTCGCATCGGAGCGCCGCCAAGCAATGCTCCAACAACGCCGAGTCTGGGCGCAGATGCCTGACATTGAAGGCGACGATTTTGCAGAGATGTACCTCAGCCCCGTAGACTCCTCCAGCAAAGAAGAGATTGAGAAGGCTGGGCAAGAGCACGTTCTATTGCGTAAACTTACAGCTTTAGCGAGGAATGCATAGAAGAATCAGTTCATCAGGATCCCGTTGAAACTTCCCGCTCGTGCCCAACTAGATTATTTCAATGTTCCACGTCGACGAAGCCCTCATCCTGCCGCTACTCTTCAGCACCTTAGCCTTGCTCTGGGTGTCGTATTGCGGCGCTGTTCTCGTCCGCATTTCATGCAGAATTCACGAGTGGTCGCTCCTCGCTCCGCTCGGTTTGGCAGCCGGTAGCGCCATCTTCCTCGTGTGCGCCAACCTTGTCGGTAAAGTCGGCTCCGTTCCTATAGCCTTCGGCGCCGCCTTTCTCGTCGTAAGCGCGCTCGGCATCTATGCGTCAATCCGACTATGGCCTCGCAATTGGCACATCCCTTCTCGCCGGCTAGCCCTTTCCGTCTCTGGCTGGACCCTCTTGGCGCTCGCCCTCACTTACGTCTGCCTCGCGATTCGCAACCAGTCATACTTCTATGACTTTCCTTCCCATCTAGCGTTTGCCACGACATTTGCATTAGACAATCTGCCCGTGAAAAACCCCTACGCACCGGTGTCGGTATCGGGCTATCACTATGGCGCCGCGCTCCTTGTGGCCGCGCTCACCCGCGGCACCGGCCTGCCTGCCGTCACCGGCTATCAACTCCTCGCAACCATGCAGGGCGCAGCACTCTTGCTTTTGGTCTTCTCCCTGGGACGCGAAGCCGGCAAACACGCACTCTGGGGTCTCGCATGCCTCGTCGCTGCGCTTTCCATGGGCAGCTTAGTGGTTTGGTGGCCATTTTCTGAGACTCCGGCTGCACTATCCAGCATGTTACAGGGAAATTCTTCCCTAGAGGTGCTCCTCCAGTTCCCAAGCCTGCGAGAGTACATCGAGCTAGTCTATCCCATAGTGTCCTTCTCTTCCGATTTGCGTTGGCTCTTGATCTATCCACATCGACTTGCAGGTCTTTTCACTGTGGTTGCATTGGCAGTCCAATTGGTGGGGCCGGGAAGGAGACGCTGGGGCCGTGCGAGCATGGCCCTGTCAATAAGTTTTGCCGCCGCTGCTTCCCTTTTTGATGAAACCATGCTGCCGCTGGCTCTGATAGCCCTGGCGTGGCCACTCATCCCTTTCCGGCACAAACCTCAGCGGCTTTTCCTCTGGTCCAGCGGAATTCTTGTCGCGGTATTGCTCGCTGCCCTCCAAGGCGGATCCGTGACAGACTCACTGCTGAATCGTGCTGGCTCCAGTTCCTTCTTCACCATACGCCCAGCTCTTGATGTGGCTCATTCAGTTGTTTTGGGGAGAATCCTGCCAGATGGATGGTTATGGATTCTGCCTCCCGTTCCCCTTGCCGCTTGCATTCTGGTCTTCACTTGGAAGAGGTGGTGGTTGGGCGTCATGCTATGCGGTTTCAGCCTTGCCGGCTATGTCGGCTTTCACTTGGTGGAATACCAGGGAGTCAGCGGAACCGGACAATTCTCCCGCGTCGTCAACATATCGTTCCTAATGTTGGCTTTGTTGGTTCCTCTCGCAATCGCTCGGCTTCTTCGCGACGCACCTTGGTGGCGGACCGCCATAATCGTAACTCTCTTGGTGCCCATCGGAGCTCCCACGTTGACGCAGCCGATTGCAAGCACAATCTCTGATCTCCGTAGGCCGATCTCACTTCATCATCCCAATACCCCTGGCCTAATCTATACCCCGCAAATAACCGATCCCTGGGTTACTCGTCAGCTGGATGAGTACCGAAATGCCTATCGGGACATCGCCCAAGTGCTAACTCATGATAGTGTCGTGCTTACACGGTTTCCTGTCTCCTTCGTCATAGCAACAGGTATCCCTACAGCCTTTGGTTCAATTGACGGTCGAAGCACATTTGCTAGCCACATCTATTTTCCCGGTCCGAGGTTCTATGATGCATTCTGGCGGCTCGATCCACGCGCCTGGCGCGCCGTCGGCGCAACTGCGATTCTCTTTCACAAGAGGACATATGATTCGCTGCCGCTAACAGCGCGTAGTCTCCTGGACGCTGAAGGCTGGTTCGTCCGCCAATACGAGAACCACCAGTTCTTATTATTCACCCCCACCGAGGCATTTCTCCAGCACGGACCGGCTCCCCCCCACTCGCTATATGAATTGAATGAGCAAATTCCACAGACGCACACACTGCACCTTTCAACTGAGCTACCCTTCGGCATTGGACAAGCACTCGTACGCCTATTCAAGAGTTACCGCGTAGTTGGTTTGGGACCGGACAATCGTACACATCAATGGATAGCAGTAAACAGACCTTCATCTCTCACCAAGAGTGAAGCCATGTGGCACGTGCGCAGTCACACGGAGGTGCGACTGGACGGAATCATCCCTGAAGCCGCATTGTGGCGGTGGCGGTCACCGACCGAGAGCGTGGGGATATATCCTAACGCCTTGATTCCGTCATTCTCTCTAAGGCTACTTTCGGCCGGTCAATCGATGAGACTGCAAGCCAACGAACAAAGCCTTACCGTGGGCGATGCTGTCGGAAGCACTTCGCCAGTTCACTTTCGCTCACTCTCTGTAGTTCTCGCCGGACATCCGGGCAGCATCGTTCAACTCTGTACTCCAGCAGGATGCGAACGGCGCGACCTAGCCGGTGGAACCTGGTCGATTAGCTTGCCATTGACCGCAGTTCTCTCACAATTCACGATTTCTGCTCTGCAGGGCGGGGTCTTGGTAAGCGGTACGCTGGGCTATGGCGAAGCTCTTTCTGCGGTCCGTACGACAGGAGTTGCCCTTCAGCCTCGGCAGATTGAGAATACCATTGAAGTTGACGTAAGCTACTTCAACCATCAGGGATGGTCCCACGGCGACGGTGTCGCATGGGACCTTGTTCGGGTAGGCGCGGACAAGACGCAAGAAGCAATCTGGTGGGCCAGCCAGCTCTTAATTCATGGTGAACGCGGCGACGTTCGCCTCACCATCGAGCCTTCTGGCAAATTCACCGAGTACAATTTCACTACTCTTCCTCACCCCAAGACGGTGGATTCATTGACCGATGCCGCATACTACCTTTACCTTGTTTTCACCATCGATCCTTTTGGAATTGTTGACCGAGTTCCTGTGGCCCAATTCGAGGTAGATAACGGCACCATCGCAACATTCACTCCTCTAGCGCAAATCGCGCAACTGAGTTTTGGTACGGAACACATCGACACAATAGTGCTGCAGGAGTAACGGGACTCAACAGACGCTCCCTGTGATGAAGGGCATAGTTTCCCCTTTAGTTTTCTCTGTGTCATTCTTCAGCCTGGCGCAACGGCCCTACAGGTTGCGTCGTGTCGTTGTTTGCTTCTGTGATCGAACCTTATGATGCAGTGTGTTTAGAATTCTCAAATTCGTTCAGTAAACCTCTTGATTGTTGCCTATGCTACACATTGATAGTCCACTAATTCTTCCCATTGCCACTAGCCTCCTACTCCTACTCTGGGTCTCGTATTGCGGCGCTGTTCTTGTCCGCCTTTCATGTAGAATCCGCGAGTGGTCGCTCCTCGCACCGCTCGGTTTGGCAGCCGGTAGCGCCATCTTCCTCGTGTGCGCCAACCTTGTCGGTAAATTCGGCTCCGTCCCCCTAGCCTTCGGCGCCGCCTTTCTCGTCGTAAGCGCGCTCGGCATCTATGCGTCAATCCGACTATGGCCGCGCAATTGGCACATCCCTTCACGCCGACTTGCCCTTTCCGTCTCTGGCTGGACCCTCTTGGCGCTCGCCCTCACTTACGTCTGCCTCGCGATCCGCAACCAGTCATATTTCTTTGATTTCCCAACACACTTGGCCCTCGCCACGACCATCGCACGCGACAACCTGCCCGTGCGCAACCCCTTTTCGCCCATGTTGCCGTCGGGCTATCACTATGGCGCCGCGCTCCTTGTGGCCGCGCTCAGCCGCGGCGCCGGCCTGCCTGCCGTCACCGGCTACCAACTCCTCGCGGCCATGCAAGGCGCAGCACTCTTGCTTTTGGTCTTTTCCCTGGGACGCGAAGTCGGCAAACACGCGCTCTGGGGTCTCGCGTGTGTCATCGGCGCCCTTTCTTTCGGCAGCATCGTGCTCTGGCGGCCGTTTGCCGCAACACCGGCGGCGCTCACTTCCCTACTGCAAGGGGATTTCTCTCAAGATGTGCTCCTCCAGTTTCCCAGTCTGCGCGCGAACATCGAGCTGGCCTATCCAATTCTGTCATTCTCCACTGATCTGCTTTGGCTCTTGATCTACCCCCATCGCCTTGCCAGTTTTCTCACGGTAATTGCGTTGGCAGTGCTGCTGGTAGGTCCGGGGAGAAGACCCTGGGACCATGCGAGCTTGGCCTTGGCCGTATGTCTCGTTGCTGCAATCTCACTTTTCGATGAGACGATTTTGCCGCTGGCGCTGATGGCTCTTGCGTGGCCGCTCCTCTCGCTTCGCCGCAAACCGCAGCGAGTCCTCCTTTGGTCTGGCGGCATTCTTGCCGCGGTCCTGCTTGTCGCCCTCCAAGGCGGGTCCGTCACGGATGCGCTCTCAGGCGCGACCGGCGCCAGCCTTCCCTTTGCCTTGCATTCTGCGGGAGATGTGGTCCGCTCAATAGTCTTGGCCAAAGTGCTGCCTCAAGGTTGGCTCTGGTTGCTCCCGCCGCTGCCGCTCGCCGTTAGCGCCCTCATCTTCATGTGGAAACGCTGGTGGTTAGGGCTCATGCTTTGCGCATTTGGATTCGCGGGCTACGTCGGCTTCCACATCCTCGACTTTCAAGGAGAGGCCGGAACCGGAGAATTCGCCCGTGTGGTGAATCTTGCTTTTCTCGCGCTCGCCTTGGTCGTGCCGATGGCTGTGGCCCGTCTGTTGCGCGATTCGCCGCCCTGGCGAACTGTGCTGGTTGTGCTTGTGCTCTTGCCTGTTGCCATACCTTCCCTCGTACAACCGACTGTTAGCGTCGTCTCGCATCTGGACACAGGTGTCAGGTTACTTCACCCCAAGACTGAGGTACTTGTGTACACGCCACAAATCACAGACCCCGACGTAACCCGCGAGCTGTTCTATGATCAAACCGCCTATCACGACCTTTCACAGATTTTATCCGCCGACAGCGTCGTATTGACCCAGCATCCCGTATCATTCGTGATCGCAACCGGAATCCCCGCCGCGTTCGCGCCGACCTCCGGGCTCATCTTCTTTCCCACGCACCACTACATTCCGGATCCCGCATTCTATGACGCCTATTGGCGGCTAGATCCCACCGCATGGCGCTCACTAGGGGCGACTGCCGTCTTGTACGATCGGAAGACGTACACCTCGCTGCCGCCGTCCGTGCGCTCTCAGGTTGAAGGCAGTGGTTGGTTTATCACGCAATACGACGAAAATGAGTTTCTCCTGCTCGCGCCCACCGCTGCCTTCTTCCGTTACGGGGCTCCTGCTCCCAGTACATTCTCCGCGCTCCGGTCGACACTGACTCCGGCAGATTCCATGTATTTGTCACCAGACCTGCCCTATGGCGTGGGCCAGGCGCTCGTCCATCTTCTTAGCGATCATCCCGTCACCGGCCTGATCCCCGATCCAAACGCCCATGCCTGGATGGACCTAAACCGGCCCACCGGACTAGCGGCAGAATCAGCAGTTTGGCATGCGCGCGGCCATGAGGAAGCGCGACTTTCAGGTATTAATCCCGAGGCTGCGCTGTGGCAGTGGCGCGCGCCCGGGGAAAGCGCGGGTGTATACCCCAATACCACTATTCCGGCATTTTCCCTCATCAAGCTCACGCAAGGCCAAGCGATTGAGTTCCAAGCCAACGACAACAGCCTGGCCATGAACGACACGGTTGTAAGCACTGCGCATGCCCGGTTCCGTTCGCTCTCCGTCCTGCTTGCCGGACACCCGGGGAGTATCGTGCGGCTCTGCGGTCCCGCCGGCTGCGTGCAACGGAATCTGGACGGAGGCGCATGGTCTGTGAGACTGCCGCTCACACAGGAACTGACGCAGTATGAATTCTCTGTCGTGCAAGGCGAAGCCTTTATTGCGGGGACCCTTGGGTACCGTGACCCCCTCTCGGCCGTCCGGACAACTGGAGTTGTAATCCGGCCGCGGCTGCATGAGAATACCATTGAAGTTGACGTGAGCTACTTCAATCGTCTGGGATGGACTCTTGGCAACGGCGTAGCCTGGCAACTTTTCCGCGCCCCCGACACGAGGGAGAATCCGAGACTTTCGCGCCCAAGCCAGCTCATAATCTTTGGCGAGCGCGGTGACGTGGGCTTTGCGCTCAGTGCTGACGGCAGCCATTCGGAACACAATTTTACCGGTTCGCCGCCGCTTCTTGAAGAAGGACGCGCCTTGCCTGATGGTGAGTATCACCTCTACCTGAGCTTTCTGACGGAGCACTTTGGGGCCGCCGATCGGATACCTGCCGCTCGCTTCAATGTACGGAGCGGTCATTTAGAATCGGTCGTTCTGCTGCCCCAAATCGCGCAGCTCAGTTTCGGCGCAGAACAGTCGGAGCAGTTTGTACTCGGGGAGTAACGAGCGACTCTACGTAGTTTCGCAATGGCTTGCTTAGACGTCCTCGGCTTTGCCTGGCATGTGCCGGCGTATCGGCCAAGTCTAGGGACGAACAGATGCGCAATATTCAAAAGCTAGAGATCCTCATTAGTTTGTCTTGGCCCAGCAGACAATCGAAGAGGGAGCCGGACTGTAGCATCTACGCACACGATTCTGCGAAGGTTTACATGGTCTTGCGTATGAGTGCAAAAACATACTCAGGTTCCAGCGAATTCTTGCCACGCCGGGGATGGCGTTTGGTGATAGAGGATTAGTGGACGTTTTGTGACTGCGCCAACTGTCGAGATGCTTCGCCAACGCATTGCTGAAGGCCTTAGCGATCGCGGCCAGACGCTCGCGTGTGTTGAAATCGGCAGCGGTGGGAGAGTCGCCTCCCGCCTTACCGCCAAGGCCGGCAGTTCGGCATATTTCGCCGGCGGGCTAGTGCTCACTGCGGACTCTTCCTACTGGCCTACGTCGCTCGTGGGCGAAGGCGCCTGGCTCCGGAAACCGCCCGGCAGCCGCACGCGCCTGGAAAGGCTTGCGAAAATCGCACGACATGCTTTCCATTCAAACTGGTGTCTGGTGGTGGAGTGCGTTCCTCAGGCCGCTCCGTTTACCGTCTACCTCGCGCTGTGCAACGCTGAGAACAATGCAACACACATTGCCGAAGCGCCTGCATTAGACCCCTCACGGCCCTGCTGGGAACGACTGGTACAATATGCCCTGAAGCACTTGGCAGAGAAGTTGGTAGAGAACGGCGGAGAAACAGCGTGATGCGCGTCACCCATGAGAAAGCCGCACTCCTGCTCCAGGTGGAAACCTATGACCTGGAGGGGGCCGACTATTACAAGCTGATGGTTGTGTGGCGAGAGGACCGCAATACAATCCACGAAATGCATCTTGATGCTAATTCTGTCTACGCTGATCCCAAAGCGGGCGACCGTATCGAGATCACGTTCGCGATGGACACGCCGCTGCGCGTAAAACCGCTCGCAGAATCCCCGTTACCCGGCGTCTCGGGCTCAGAATAAGATTCGCGGGCGTGAAAGTGCTCGTAGCAGCTTGGCAGGACAGATACAGCCAGCGCATGGCCGCAGCCGGTAGAACAGGCAACAGAACGTCACTCCCAGATTAAGGACCGAGCATGCCCACCATTGAGAACATCGAAGTCTTTTCATTTACTCTCCCTTTCGAGGGTCTATTCCGCACGTCACGGGGTACCGTTGGCAGCGCGGCCTCCGGCCGCCCAATTGTCCTGACCAAACTTACCGCCAGCGACGGCACCGTCGGCTGGGGTGAAGGATCGCCCTCCCATACCTGGTCGCCGGAGACTCGTGAATCGGTGGTAAGCGTGCTTAGCGACCACTTTGTTCCTGCGGTGATAGGCACTTCGTTGGCAGACCTCGACGGCCTGCATGCGGCAATGAACGGCGCGATTGCGCCCCTCTGGGGCTTGAGCATGCCGATTGCCCGGGCCGCAATCGATGTTGCCGCTCACGACGCGCTGGCGCGGCACTACGACGTTCCCCTCCTGGACCTGCTTGGACACCGGCGCGCGGATCGGGTGCGCTTGAGCTGGACCGTGACCGGCAGCTCTCCGGCAGAGGTAGAAGAGAGTCTGCATGATGCTAAGGAGCGCGGCTATCGGAGCTGCAACATCAAGGTTGGCGGTTCCATGGATTGGGACGTCCAGCTCTGCGAAATGGTGCGCAGCGCCTTTCCCGACGGCTTTCTCTGGGCGGACGCCAACGGCGGCTTTCCGCCCCATGAGGCGCGCCAGCGCCTGCATACGCTGGTGGCTGCGGGAGTTGCCTTGCTCGAACAACCGGCCGCGCCCGACCGGCCCGATGTTTCCGCGCGCATAGCTGCAGAATCGCCCATCCCCGTGGCGCTCGACGAGTCTATTTCCGGTCCGGTGCCGCTGCTCGCCATGCTCAAGCAAGATGCGCTCACCGCGTACACATTCAAAGTCACACGCACCGGCGGACTGTGGCCGGCCCACATGTGTGCCGCGCTTGCGGACACAGCCGGGCTCATGCTGGTGTGCAGCGGTCTCACCGAATGCAGCGTGGCCTTTGCCGCCAGCATTCACCTCTCGGCGGCGTGGGGCATTACCCATCCGTGCGCGCTGAACGGCCCGCAATTCCTCACAGACGACATTGCGGCCAAGAGCCTGACCCGCGAGGGCGATGCAGTGCTTGTCACGGATGATCCAGGACTCGGCATCGAGGTAGACGAAGACAAAGTCCGGCATCTTGCCGCAAAGGAAGCATGACAGCCATGGCACAACCAACACCCATCAGGACCATCCACGTTGGTGTCGGCCGCCGCGGACGCTGGCCGCTTGAGGTGCTCACGGCCGATCCCCGCTTTGTGCCGGTGGCCTTAGTTGACGTGTCTGCGGAATTGCTTGCGGAGGCGCAAGCCCTAACCGGTCTCTCTGCGTCCGAATCTTTCTCTCAACTGGATGCGGCGCTGGCAGGAACGCAGGCCGACGCCGTAATCATCTGTACGCCAACGGTCTTCCACGCCCCTTTGGCCGGGCTGGCGTTTCAGGCAGGCAAACACGTCCTTGTCGAGAAAGGCATGACGACCAACTGGCAGGAAGCCGTGGCGCTTGTAGCCGCGGCAGAGCGCGCCGGCGTCAAATTCTGCGTGTCGCAAAACTACCGGTACCGGCCGGAAATCGTCACCCTAAAATCTGCTGTCGCAAGCGGAGACTACGGCACGCCGCATCTCATCGACCTCATTCACCACCGGTTTCGTCCCACTCCCCGCACGTTGGACTATCCCTTCGCGATGGTCTGGGACATGAGCGTGCACCACCTGGATAACTTGCTCGCCTGCTTTGGGCCGGTCGCGGAAGCCACAGCACGCAGCTTTACCGCGCCGTGGTCGCAATATTCTCACGACGCAGGCATTGCGGCGGTGCTGCACTTTGTGAACGGCGCCATCGCCACGTATGCAATGTCGCACATCGCCAGCGCCAACGACTATCGCTTTCTCGTGCAGAGCGCTGAGGGAGTGCTGGCCTGGGACGGAGAAGACTGGCAGTGGCAAGCTGCGCCCCATGCAGACTTTGGCAAAGCGCCCGCGCCGCAGCCGGTGCCCCACGCGCCGGCGCCAACCCGCAGCGAACAAGGCGTCGTCGACGACCTTTACCGGTACATCATTGACGACGTCGAGCCCGAAATCAGCGGACGCAACAACCTGGAAGTGCTCCGCGCCTGTGAAATGCTCTGCCGTTCCAGCCAAGAGCAGCGCACTGTGGGGAGAGACGAGGTCTGATAGCGATACCGCCCAACCTTGAGGGAGCTTGGCGCAAGTTCATGCCGGTGCACAAACGCGAGAGTGAGCAAGGACGATCTGATGGCGCCTTTCCAGCAACAAATTGCCGCTCTCCGGGTTGACGAGCGCGGTACGAGCTTGAGGCTCTAGACCCGGAAGAGTCCCCGGCGTAGGTCGTCTCGGGCGACGCCTTAGGTTACTATTGTCTGACAGTCCCGCTGCCAAAGCGTAGAAAGCAAGAGTTGATCGTTTTCATGAAGATACGTTTACTCGTCGTCTTGGCAGCTTTGCTTGCCGTCACGGCCTGCAATACTGCGGCGGAATCCACGACCGTGAACACGCCGGAGCCGCAACCAACCGTAGCATCCGCGCCAACGGCTGCCCCGGCGGTCCCAACACCGTCTGTTGAGAGCCTCATTATGCTCCAGGACCCGCTGGACGAGCCGGAGTTCTATTGCGTTGACGTTGCCGGATTCGGGAGTAACCTCAACCTGAATAGTCCGCTCCAGGCCCACACGTGCAAACCCGGGGCCGACGATGAGCTCTTCATCTTCAACGCTCCCGGCGCGGGCCAATTCTTCATGGACGCCTACGATGTCTGCCTCGAAGCGGAAGAGGGCCTATTGTACGTGAGGCAGTGCTCAGATGCCCCGGCGCAACGATTTGAATTCGGCAGCGATGGCACCATCCGCACGCAAGCGGCTGATCTCTGTCTCGCGGTGCAGTCCGGCGAGGGTCAGCCCGCAGGCGGCAGATCGCATGTGCGCCGCGATCTTTTATTGCAGAATTGCGCGGATGTAGAACAGAGCCTCTCCCGCTGGCTGCTGCCGGGGCCAAGCCCGTAGCGGCCCTCAATTTGCCGCAAACTGCAGTGAGTTCTTCACCGGCACGGATCGGAGGACGCCTGGGCAGCAATACTGGAGAAATGTTCTGCGCCGAAAGTTTGACAGAATTCCGGGTAACCTGATAGAATTCCTAACGCTGCAAAACTCGTACTAAAAGTTGCAGCGCAGAAAAGAGAATTTGGGTGTCAGTCTTAGCTCTCACTTATTATTATCTGTTTATTGAGCCGGAGGGCCCGGCTTAAGCAGGTATGCCTTGACCGTCGACCGCACCGAGAGCATGCAACACCCTCCGGCGATAGCAGAAAGTGAAAACACTTTCTGCTTTTTGTTTTGTAGTTAGGAGCGCGCCATCGAAGAACTGCAACAGTGATGACGAACGCCAATCTAGTTGGCCGGCCATCTGTCCAACGAAACCCGAATTTCCAATGAGAAGTGCCATATGGCATCCACAGAAAGAGTTTGAAAGGTAAAGAGACATGATTGTCATTATGCGAACCAACGCTACTCCCGAGCAGATATCCACCGTGTGTAAGCGAATTGAAGATGAAGGCCTCGGGACGTCCGTCAGTCAAGGCGTTAACAAAGCCGTGATCGGCCTCATCGGCAAACGGCCGCCCGGCATGATGGAGCGTGTGGAAGTGCTGCCGGGCGTGGAGATGGTCATCCCGGTCGACAAGCCGTACAAGTTTGCGGCGCGGGGGTCGGGCGGCGGCGATACCCACATTCGGGTCGGAAACGTGACCATCGGCAGCAACGAAATCGCCGTGATCGGCGGGCCGTGCAGCGTCGAGAGCGAAGAGCAAATTACCGCCACTGCGGAAGCCGTGAAAGCGGCAGGCGGGCACATTCTCCGAGGCGGCGCTTTCAAACCCCGCACGTCGCCTTACAGCTTCCAAGGCATGGGCGGAGAAGGCCTGGAGTTGCTCCGCACCGCGGCAAACGCCACCGGACTGCCCCTCATTACTGAGGTGATGGAGCCGGGCAGAGTTCCGTTGGTGGCCGAATACGTCGACATTCTGCAAATCGGTACCCGCAACATGCATAATTTCCCGCTCTTGCAAGCCGTGGGCAACACCGACAAACCGGTGCTGCTCAAACGCGGCATGGCGGCAACAATAGAAGACCTGCTCATGTCCGCTGAGTACATCATGGCTGCCGGCAATATGCGCGTAATTCTCTGCGAACGCGGCATTCGCACTTTCGAGACGGCTACCCGCAATACGCTGGACCTGAGCGCGATTCCCATAATAAAGGAGCAATCCCACCTACCGGTAATCATCGATCCCAGTCATGCGACCGGCATGTGGGAGTTGGTCAAGCCGATGTCGCTGGCTGCCGTCGCTGCCGGGGCGGACGGAGTGATGATCGAAGTGCATCCGAATCCGGAATTAGCCCTCTCCGATGGGCCCCAGAGCGTAACACCCGATCGCTTCTTTGACATCATGGCTGCCATTCGCAAAGTGGCGGCCGCGGTGGGACGGGAAGTTCCCGCCGCGACTGCCGAGATGGAAGCCGCCGCCACCTAGACACTCTACTACTGTTATCAAAGAAAGCGCTGCTCGTGAACGCCTGGGTGGAGATAATTGCCGAGGATGAAGCTGAGGGTCAGCTAGACGCGGTCTACCAAGAGCTACTCGGCGGTCGGCCGGGCGGCAAGGTGCCGGACTTCCTGCGCCTGCACAGCCTCGCGCCGCGCACTATCGTGCCGCTGGCGCACTTGCACAAGGCCATAACCTACGGTCCCGGCGAACTGACGCGGGTTCAGCGTGAACTCATCGCAACGGTGGTCTCCGTGATCAACGGTTGCGCGCTCTGCCGGGAATTGCATTCGCGGCTGCTCCTCCAGCGCACGCGGGACGAAGCGCTTGTGGCACAGGTGCAACGGGACTTCCGGACCGCAGCCCTCTCCGCGGCTGACCGCGCCATGCTGGAATATGCGGCAGAGTTGACAACCGCGCCCCAGGCAATTGCCCGCGAGGATGTAGACCGGTTGCGCCAACTTGGCTTCAGCGACGCTGCCATCGTCGAGATTGCAGCGCAGGCTGCACTCTTCAACTATCTAAATCGGGTCATTCAAGGGCTCGGCCTTGGGGAGCCCGGTGCCTCATGAAGCGCGTCGAGCCCATAGACCATCCGGTAAACGCGACAGTCACTTTGCCCGGATCGAAGAGCTATACCAACCGAGCGCTGATCATCGCGGCACTGGCCGAGGGTACGTCGATACTGCGACAGGCGCTCTTTAGCGAAGACACCGTATACATGGCTGAGGCGCTCCGTAGCCTTGGCATTCCTGTAGTAGCGGACGAGTCCGCCAACACATTTACCGTGGCAGGCAAGGGTGGCGAGATTCCCGCCGACCGCGCCGATCTGTTCGTCGGCCTCTCCGGTACCAGCGCGCGCTTCCTCACAGCCCTGGCGAGTATCGGGCACGGCCGCTACTGCGTAGACGGGACCGCGCGCATGCGTGAGCGCCCGATGCGTCCGTTGCTCGACAGCCTTCATCAGCTTGGCGGCAATATCCGGTCGCGGTTCAACAATGGCTGTCTGCCGCTTGAGATCACGGCGGCAGGGCTCCGCGGTGGCCCCGCTCAAATGGCCGGCGACCAGAGCAGTCAGTACTTCAGTGCGCTCTTGATGGTCGCGCCCCACATGCGTGACGGGCTCGATCTCTCTGTGGCAGGCGAGCTTATTCATGGTCAATACATCACCATGACGATGAAGAGCATGGCAGACTTCGGGGTTCAGGCAACTGCAGAGGATGGCCGGCGCTTTCGTGTTACCCCCGGTCAACGCTATCTCGCTCGCACCTACGATGTCGAGCCGGATGCTTCCGCGGCTTCGTACTTCTTTGCCGCTGCCGCGCTAACCGGAGGAGTTGTTCGCGTGGAGAACCTCGGCGCCGGGTCTGCACAAGGAGACTTGGACTTCGTCGACGTGCTCGCGGCAATGGGCTGCACTGTCGAGAAGAGGGCAGACTCTGTGGAGGTAGCAGGTCCTACGAGACTGCGGGGCGTGGACGTAGATATGGGATCGCTCTCAGACACTTTCATGACGCTGGCCGCCCTCGCACCGTTTGCCGAAGGACCAACCACTATTCGCGGAATTGCCCACACGCGGTTGCAAGAAACCGATCGCGTGCACGCCACCACTCTAGAACTCCGCAAGCTGGGCCTCTCGGTCGCGGAATTCGAAGACGGTCTGCGCATTGAACCGGGTCCAATGTGCGCGGCTACCATCGATCCCCATGACGATCATCGTATCGCCATGAGCTTTGCCCTCGTCGGCCTGTGCCAACCCGGCATCACCATCAGCAATCCGACGTGTGTCGCAAAGACGTTCCCCGGCTTTTTCGAGCGGCTGGAGGAAGCAGTTTCGCGATCGGCCCGCTCCACAGCGATCTAGCGGGCTGCTACTCGCCTGCACCAACTGCCAGATCAATTTTCCCTGCAATTGCGAGACCCTTGAGCAAGCCTTGACTGCAATATGCCGCGCGCTCACGTCTGTACCGCTCTTGCCAATTGCGCTCCCCTCCTCTTCAGGAGGCAGCAGTTTTGCCGGATGCTGCTTTTGCGCTGGTGAAAAGGCGCCCAATCGCGATTCCGAACCTGACAATTGCAATCCAATCTCGTTCCGACCTAGAACCGGCGTCAAGCCGCTATGTGCGAACAAGCGCCGGTTGCAGCAGTGCCATGCCTAGCGTAGAGTAGGATTATCTGACTTCTACTAGTTGCAAGCCTGCTATGGCGAGAGAAGGCATGTCCCGGCAAGAAAGCATATCCGTTTTCTTCCCTGCTTACAACGATGAGCACACCATCGGCACGCTCGTGAAGCAGGCCGTCACCGTAGTAACGGATCTTGGATTCACTGACTACGAGATCATTGTCATCAACGACGGCAGTGAAGACGGTACCGCTGCACTACTCGCACGCCTCGAAAGCGAAGTAGCGCGGCTGCGCGTGATAACGCATGTAAAGAACCGAGGCTACGGCGGAGCGCTCCGGAGTGGTTTTGAGGCCGTCAGCAAAGACTTGGTCTTCTACACCGACGGCGATGCCCAATACGACTTAAATGAGTTACCAGTGCTCCTCGGTGAACTGACCGATGAGGTTGAAGCAGTTAATGGGTACAAGATTTCCCGCAGCGACGACTGGGTCCGCGACATAGTCGGCAAAGTGTATCGCGGCACACTGCGCCTGCTGTACAAGACACCAATCCGGGACATAGACTGCGACTTCCGTCTCATACGACGCCATGCATTGGAGCCGGTAGAGCTCACGATGGATAGCGGCACGATCTGTTTAGAGCTTGTTGCCAAGTTGTCTGCCAGCGGCGCACGCTTTGCTGAGGTTGGAGTCCACCATTACGCGCGCCAGTACGGTCGGTCTCAGTTCTTTCGTCCGAGGCGCATCATCCAGACGCTGGTGGATGACTTGCGGCTTTGGTTTCAAATGCGCCAGGTGCGGCGGGCCTACGTTGCACGGGAAGAGCGGGATACACCCTAGACGCTTCCCCTAAGTAGCCCCCGATTCGCATTAGTTGCACGCGGTGTGCATATTCCGCAAGTCGTGCCCTGCCCGCTGCGCCAACTTCCACCAAGGCTGTCCTTTACTTGCCAGTCCGGCTCTGAGTGCCTGTGGGCATTCATCGCTAGAACTCTGCGGAAGTCCTCTCATATCCCATGCGCTGCGTCTGAATGTCAGGGACATAAACTTTGATTTGCAGTCATTTGCTTACTGCCGGGAACCGCTGCACGGTGGACGCCGTTCGCCTTGCCTTTTTACCCAATCGGCGCCCTGACAACGCGGTTGCGACGGCGTGTAACTGCCTGCTACCATCGCTACTATGAGTCGATTCCAATCTACCGACGCCGCACCACTCTCTAGCTTCCATCCATCTCTGGAAGACGCACCGCCGCACACGCCACGCTTGATCGGCGTGCTCTTTCTCTTTTTCTTCTTGCTGTACGCCCTC
This sequence comes from Chloroflexota bacterium, assembly GCA_965207135.1. GTDB lineage: Bacteria > Chloroflexota > UBA11872 > VXOZ01 > VXOZ01 > VXOZ01. Next base: position 2,591,125 of record OZ242272.1, read on the forward strand.
ACCGGGGGCGGTCATGAGTACAGCCCCGACGGACGTTTTGCGCTCAATATGGGACGAAGTCTCATCCTTGATACGGAGCACAAGTACTTGCGAGAGGAGTACCGCGGGCTCGCCTGGTGGGGAATCGGACTGCCGCTGCTATTCCAGCCTACCTTGCTCATCGGTGCCGCCTTAGACTACTTGATGCCCCAGAAAGACACTTTTACGCACGAAGGAAGGACGTACGTCTTCGGAGATTACCCGGTGCTTGCTTCCCGGGGCACGCCGGACACCCTCAGTACATTACACATTCCCTTGAATGACACGCCTGCCAGGGGGCTCATAATCTTCTCCTACTTAGGGACGTCTGAAAACATCGAAGATGGCACACGAATCGCCATAGTCTCGCTGGACACGGTACCCGTTGGGCGCTTCTTCGGTGAAATGCTCGCTGGGCGCGACACGGCTGAGTGGGCGTATGACCGCCCGGACATGGTAGGAAAAGTGGCACACGCGAAAGCCGACGCCGCAGCGAGCAGGATTGGCATTCCCAATTCCAGCGTCTACGTTTCCCAACTTCTCTTTCCGCAGAGTTTGGCCGTCAAGAGTGTCACGATTCAATACGTTGCCCAAGAGGGTAGTCTGTTCATATCCTCCCTAAACCTCATCGATTCAGAGACAAATCAGCCAAGGATGATCGGAGCGAGAGGAAGGATTTGGTCGGAGCGGGAAAACTCCGATTTCTTCACGCGTCTGATCGCGCTCTTTACCAACGCCTGGGTAACGGCTTTGAATGCGGTACTCTTGTTTCTCATTACGCGGCGCCTGGGCTATCACAGCTCTGTAGCGCTTGCCCTGACACTATTGTTTGGCCTCGCAACCATTGCGTGGCCCTACGCGACCCACGATTTCGCTGAACCGGGCGTGACCCTCGCGCTCCTTGGCACTGTGTACTTCCTATTGCGCGGACTTCAAGAACAGCAGCTAGTCTGGCTGCTCATTGGAGGGTGCGTCATCCTTGGCGGCATTGGCGTCAAATACGTAACGGCGATGAATCTTGCCGTGTTGGCGCCCATTCCGGCTCTCATTTCGCTGCAAGACAGACGGCGCTCATTGCAGATGGTTGGGTCGGCCTTGCTGCGCAGCGCCGTATTCCTGGCGCCTCTAGCGATACTCGGCTCGGCGGGTCTCTACGCACTCGTGTTCGTATTCGGTGTACGCCCGCCGGTGCTCACGAGTTTCCCGGAAAGGTTTGCCGCCTGGCTTGATCTGCCCATTTGGATCGGCCTCTATGGCAACTTGCTGAGTCCTGGAAAGAGTGTATTCCTCTATGCGCCACCCCTTGTTCTCGCCCTCTTTGGCAGCCTGCCGTTCATTTCGCGCCACAAGTGGTGGGCGCTGCCCTTCATTGGTATTCCGCTGCTCTATCTACTGATTTACAGCAGCAAGGGCGTTTGGTACGGAGGGAGTAGCTGGGGTCCTCGCTATCTGGTGCCGGCCGTGCCGTTCTTCCTGGTAATGGCCGCGCCCATCCTTGAAAGAGCGATTTTCGACAATGGCGTTCGCGAGTTGCGGGCGGCTCTATTTCTCGGTCTGGCTGGAGTAGGCGTACAGCTCGTTGCCGTTGCCAACCACTTTGACTGGTACTTCGGACTGTTGCGCTCCCAAATACTCCCGCAAATTCCGGAAAGCGGGGCTTTTCTCGCTGGACGCGTAGGCCAGGCGTACTACGCACACCCAACGCACTTGCTGTGGGACAAAGAGAACGTCCTCTACCTCTTTGCAGCGCCATTCTCACCTTTATTCGGCCACATTTGGATGTTCCTGGCAGATGCAGTCAGTTTGTTCTTGCCCTCCAGGCCGGAGCTTCTGCTTACCATTCTCGGTCGTCCGCCATGGACGGTCTTAGGGGTAGCAATCTGGCCCCAACATCCCGAGTACCTCCTGGGGCTTGACTTTTGGTCCATGATTCTGTGGCGGGAATTCACCAACCACACGTTCTTCCTCGTGGTCGTGCTGCTGGTGGTGTTGGCTATGCAGGCAGCAATCCTCTACTGCTGGTCATGGCTGAGCCAGCGCTTTGAGCTTCCCTTGCGACTGTTCTGGAGTGGAATTGCTGGCCTGGCGACGTTCTTCATATTGTTCGACGTCGCCCATATTCTGCAGTAAGTCGGTGCTCGCACGGGGGCCTTCGGCAGATAGACTTGGCCGAGACTACTAGGTCGTGCGGCGCGGAGTAGACGGCATGCAAGCGTGACAGCCCCGGGGCGAGAGTGCCCAATCTGCTAGCGGAATGTTCCGTAAAAGCCTGCAGGCAGAAAGGTGGACGGGCCCAAGGAGAGCGATTCAGCCGAATTCAAGCCACAAAGTGAGTCGAGGCAATGGGGGTCTCAGAGGATGCGCAGCGGGCAGGAACGAGACTCGAGATTAGCTTGGGATCACCTGAACCGCTACCGACCTGCGCGGGCGTGGGCCATCGAGTTCCACAAAGAAGACGCTCTGCCAGGTACCCAACACCAGGCGACCTTGGTGGACAGGAATCATGAGGTTGTTCCCTACGATCCCAGCAGTAAGGTGCGACCGCGCATTGTTGTCCACACAGTCATGCCGGTATGCCGCCTGGGGCAGCAATTCACGCACTACCGACTCAAAGTCCTGCTTTAGCCCAGCCTCATGCTCATTGACAATGATGCACGAGGTAGTATGTAAACAGAAGACACTACACACGCCCTCTTCAATGCCGGCTTCCGCCACAGCATCATGAAGGTCGTTAGTTATGTCAAGAAGCTCCGTGGCTTGCGCAGTCGAAAGAGTTATCGTCTTCATAGCTCTAATTTCACGATACCACACGACTTTGCGCTGCGACAAAGACGCTAGGTAAGAATCCTCTCAGCTTTGGAAAACGCGGCGCCAACGGGAGAGTTCACCCCATTGCCGAGCCGTTATCAATACGGTCGCTGCTTGAAAGTTTGCCAAGAGCGGTGGGGCTCTTCCTACGCTCTATCCTGGGTCTCGCTCAGCCAAACTCTTACGTTCCTGCACAAGCAACAGACCTGCCTTGCTTCTCCCCGCCGAGCGCAGCTTCATTACGGCGATTCCGCCAGGCTTGGGCTGAAATCGAGGGCACGTTCAGGTAACAGCATTCGCTATAGGTTTGGAACTACTCCCGCCACGGCTTGTTGCGTAGGCCAGTGCACACAGTGCGGCGGACAGCCAGAACCAACTCGCCAAATCCGGCAGAAAGTAGTAGTTGTCCAGCATACCGTGGGTCATGGCGGCAAGTTGGCTGCCGGCGAGTCCGACTGCCAGCGCCCGCAACTCTATCTCTTTACTACCGTAGGCCATACGGTGGGTGAGCATGAAGAACCGGGCCAGGAAACCGGCGATGAATACAAGCCCAACGCTGCCGAGGCGCAGCCAAAAGTCGAGGAAGAGGTTGTGCGGGTGTGAGAGATTCGGCTCGCGCCATGCCGCTGGATGCAAGTACTGCGCGTGCACATACAGGTAATTGTCCAAACCGACGCCCGTGATGGGATAGTCCGCGATCATCTTAAGCGAGGACTGTCCTTGCAGGAGCCGCATGTGCGTAGACGTGCCGGGTTCCGCGCTGACAAGGGACCGTACCCGTTCCGGCCCGAGAGTCACACCGCCGGCAAACAAGAGCGCGCCAACCAGCACAACGCCGCCAACTACGCGAATGCGCTGACCTCGCTCCGGCAAGATCACCCATAGAAAGAACAGCGCCAAAACGAAAACGGCGATCCAGCCCGCGCGCGAGAAGGTGCCCAATAGCGTGATCGCGAGTATTCCGGTCAGCGGCCAAGCCACACGCGCCGGCCAGAGCTTGAAGAGGCCGGCTGCCACCACAAAGGGCAGCGCTCGTTCCAGTATCATCGCCAGATGGTTCGGCGAGGGGTAGAATCCCGAAAACCGTAGCACTCCTTCCGCTCTCACCACTTCATTCGGGTTGAAAACCGGCTGCAACAGTGCTGCCCCGGCGGCAATGGCCGCGCCTGCGACAAATGCCTGTATCAATCGCCACGCCTGCTGCCGATTCTCGATAAGCCAGCACGCAACCATGAACAGCAACACCGGCGCTATGATGGTCTGCCGTAGTTCACGCAGGCTAAATACCATGTAGTGAGAGAACAGCAGCGAGACTGCGCCAATCGCGACCAATCCGATTGCCCACCAGAAGAAGCTGCGCCGCGCCACCGGCAAACGCCGTTGCAGATACAAGTGCACGATGAGCGATCCGGTAAGTAATAGTGCGAGAATTTCGGTCACTGGCAGGGCGAACCGACCGGCAGACGGTATTATCACTGCCAAGGGTAGCGTGGCTGCCACAACGAACAGAAGCGCGCGGGGCCAGACCAACGCGGCGAGGGCAAGCAAACCAATGACCAAGTACTGTGCCGTCGCACCCGGCACAAGCCATAGCAGCCCCGTGAGCAGCAGGAGCAGGACAAATCTTGCCTCTTCGTGCCGCCAAATTCCGCTGGCAGTCCACCCCAATGCCTTGCTGAGCAGCCGGTGTGACCAACGTCGCTGCCTTAGCCAGCCCGCCAGGACCCAGCCAACTGCAGCAAAGAATCCAGCGTAGAGTCCGCCAAGCAAAACGTACGGCCACAGCGGTCGCTCCCGCACAACAACAATTGCGTCGATGTCGACACCGGCATCGCTTGCGAGCGGGTTGCGCCGGCCTGTGAGTTCGATCTCTACGGTGTGCTCGCGGTCCGGCAGCCGGTCAGCCAGCAACACCTCTTCCTGCCAGCGTTCTTCAGGCGCATAGAGGTCCAGTTCGGCCTGTCCGCCAGAATCTTTCGGCAGGCGGTGCGCGAGGGACTGTGAGCCGTTGATGCGCACCAGCGAAATGCCGGTATCAGGCCCTCTGCGCACGATCAGTGAGACTGCCGTCCCGCGGAAGCGAAAGCGCAGGCGGGCGCCACCCACGGGACTGCCCCGTGCCTGACCTAGTGAGTAGCGTTCATCATCAATTTCAATCCAATCGCCTTCCCACGCCAGGGCCGGATGGGATTCTTGGTGATACCCAGGACCCAAAACAGGCGGCGCGCGCATCACTTCCCGCAACGCGGTCAGCACGGGTCGCGGCGCAAAGTCCGCATCCACGATGGCAAAGTGCTGCGTCGGATCATCGGGGTGCGACTGGGGCCAGTAGAAGTGCCAGAGGTTGATCATCGGCATCCAGGGCCATTCACGCGACGCCCGCTCCATGCCCTCCACGGTATAGCGGGCCTGCGTGGCCTCGGACACATTGCCCCAGTTCGAAGGCTCTCCTTGCCAGTCTGTTGGCAAGGCTACCCAGCCGTACTCACCCGCCCACACCGGTTTCGCCGCGTCGCCGTTCCGCACCATCACTTCCCGAAAGAGGATCGCACGTGAGAGATTCGTATGGTGCGCTGCCACGTAGCGATCGTCCGGGGCATTCCAAAGCCCATAGGAGGCGCTGCTCGCCACATCGAAGTAGGGGGCGCCCCCGTGCGCATACATTCCCTCGAGAAAGAGCAGTTCGCTGAGATTCTTCGGCCCTGTCTCGATCGTTGGCGCAAGGAGGGCGGCCACAATAACCGCCTCCGGATTTGCCTCGCGAATCCGCTGGGAGGCTACTTTGAGCATCTCCACGTATGCGGCCGGATCCGGGTTGCCGGGCCACCATTCCCCAAAGAGATTGGGCTCGTTCCAGATCTGAAAGATCTCCACGTCCCCGCGGTAGCGCTGCGCGACTGCATAGGCAAAGTCGCCAAAGTCCTCAAGCCGTTCCGGCGGGCCTTGTTGGCGCCCGTCATCAGGGGGCTTGCCGTCAGCATAGGCCCAGGGCGGGGGTCGTTCGAGCCGCGCAATGATCTTTAGGTTATGTTTCTTTGCCAGCGCGACCAGGCGGTCGTACTTCAGCCAGGCACTCTCCTGGGCCAAGTCGTCCCAGTATCTTCCCTTTAGAGGACGCTCGATGCCTTGCCAAGGAAACACTTGCCGGATGTAGCGGAAGCCGGCTTCCTCCAGCAGCGCCATGCCGCGCTCAACCTTTTCCCAATCCAGTTCTTGGTCGAAGCGCGTGTTGATACCGTAACGATATACGTCGGCATTGCGGATCGGATACACCGATTCTCGCCCGTAGGCAACGCCGGTTTCAAACCAGTACCGATAGCCCAGCAGGGCCAGGGTTGCCCCCACAAGCAATACAAGATAGCCGAGAAAGAAGTAGAACCGCACCACTATTGGAAACCTGCACCTGAAAGCCGGCAGACGCACCGCGCCGGCAAGCGTTCAAAACCGGAAAGAAGCGGGCTGCTCGCGCACGTAGACCCCCTCGCAAAGACGATTCTAGTACTTGCGCGAGCGAGGGGGCTAGCGCCATACGCTCACCTAGGCGCTTAGCACCTCACGCGTATACCACTCTACAAAGCAAGCGACGCCCTCGCGAAATGTCATCCTGGGAGCAAAACCAAGCAACCGCTCCGCCCGGCGAATGTCGGCAAACGTGCGCGGCACATCCCCGGGTTGCGGCGGCAGCATGATTCGCTCCGCCGTGACGCCGAGCACGTCTTCGATTGTGGCAATCATATCCCGCAAGAGCACTGGGTGATTGCCGCCAAGATTAATCACCATATAGGGAAACACGTTGTCCAAGGCCGCAACAACGCCAGCGACAATGTCGTCTACGTAGGTATAGTCGCGCCCGCTGGTGCCATCGCCATAGAAAGGGATCGGTTCATTTTGCAGCAAGAGGCGCACAAAAGTGTAGATGGCCAGGTCGGGGCGTTGGCGTGGGCCGTGCACGTTGAAGAAACGCAAGCACGTCACCGGCAGGCCGTACGTATGGGCGTACACGTGGCAGTAGAGTTCGGCGGCGCGCTTGCCCGCCGCGTATGGTGAGATCGTCGTACTGATGGGATCGTCTTCTGAAAAAGGCACCTTGGCATTGAGACCGTACACGGAGGAAGACGAACCGAATATAAATTGCTCTATGTCAAAGTCGCGCGCCATCTCCAGCATGTTGATGGTGCCTTCCCCCAGCACCCGGGAGTAGAGCGCAGGCTCTTTCAAGGCCATGCGTGCATTGGCTCGCGCCGCGAGATGGATCACGCGCTCAGGCGCCGCTTCCGTGAAGATGCCGCGCAAGCCATCGGGGTCCAGAATGTCCGCCTCGTACAGGCGAAAGCGCGGGTGGTCGCTGACCGCAGCGAGATTGCGACGCTTGCGGTGCGGATCGTAGAACGAGTCAAAGTTATCCACCACGCAGACTTCGTGGTTCTCCCGCAAGAGCCGCTCCACGAGGTGCGAGCCAATAAAGCCCGCACCACCGGTAACGAGAATCTTCATAGTGCCTGGCTGGTTTTCAGTTTAGTTCGACAACTTGCGCCCATTATAGCGAGGTTTGTCGTAAGGGACTCGCCATGGCCGCAGGTCGGCACGGCATGGATCAAGAGCGTTGGGAACCTTGGCGTCTACGCAACGTACAAACGCACTCAAGCGAGCGAAAGAGACAACTAACGAGAAGAGTTGGCTGGAGCATACATCAGTCCTGAATCCCGCCAGATGCCTAACTCACGCATAGGCACACAATTCGGAGGGTGTGTCACACTGCAGCCGCCAGGGCTTCCTGCACCGGGCTTAGCGCACAGTCGATGCGCCCGCCGCCAATCACCTCGTCATCCTGATAGAAAACCGCAGCTTGACCGGGGGCAACTGCGCGTATAGGCTGCGTAAACGCCACCCGCGCTGCGCCCGCCGCTGTCGGCTCCACGATCGCCTCCACCTCTTCCATGCGATAACGCGTCCGCACGCTGACCGTAATGGGCTCGGTAGGTGGCGCATCTGCCACCCAATGGACGTCAATTGCCTGCAGCGCGCTGGCGTAGAGGTCCTCCTCTTCACCGACGAATACGGTATTTGCTTCCGGATCCAAGGCAACCACGTAGAGGGGACGCGGCCACGTCAGACCCAAGCCGCGGCGCTGCCCAACCGTGTAGTGCGCGATACCCTCGTGTTCGCCCAACACCCGCCCGTCCTTGTAACGGATCGGCCCGGTGCGTCCAATGCCGGGTTCCCACGTCTCCAGGAATTCCCGATAGTTGTCGCTAGTGACGAAGCAAATCTCAAAACTATCCGGCTTGTCGGCGACATGGAGACCGTACCGCCGCGCCAAGGCGCGGGTCTCTCCCTTGGTCTGCGTACCCATTGGGAACATTGTACGCGCTAGTTGGCGCTGACCCAGCATATAGAGCACGTACGACTGGTCCTTCTGCGGATCAACCGCGCGGAGCAAACGGTGGCGGCCCGCGGCGTCGTCTTGCACGACCCGCGCGTAGTGACCGGTAGCCAGAAAGTCGGCATCCAGCTCCTGTGCCCGCTCGAGAAAGGCAGCAAACTTTACGTACTGGTTGCAGTCTACACATGGATTCGGTGTGCGGCCATTCGCGTAGGAGGCGACAAACCGCGCCATCACTTCCCGCGCGAAGAGATCGCGAAAATTCAGCGAATAATGGGGTATGCCGATGCGGTCCGCTACCCGTTGGGCATCGTGCGTGGCGCTCAAAGAACAGCACGCGTGCAGGCGGGTATCCACCATGCCCTTCTGCCAGACGTTGAGGGTAATGCCGATGACGTCATGCCCCTGTTCGGCAAGCATGGCAGCCACCACGGAAGAATCAACACCGCCGGACATCGCGACTACGATGCGCTGCGGCTTGGTCGTTCGTTGGAGAGTATCGGGAACCATAGCACATTAAGTGTAGCACACATTCAAGCAACTTCCGTCCGGCATGAACCGGCGCTCATTGGTCGCGTGGGACGCATGCGCTATACTGGAAAGCAGCAAGACCCGGCACGCCAATGCACCGCTCCCGGCACCCTGCACATGACACTCGACGTCCCAATTCGCGTTCGCTATGCCGAAACCGACGCCATGGGCGTGGCCTATCACGGGCATTACTTCACGTGGTTCGAAGTAGCGAGAGTAGAGCTCATGCGCGCCTTGGGATTACGCTACCGCGACCTTGAAACTGAGGGTATCTACCTGCCGGTGGTGGCGTGTCGGGCGCGCTTCATCGCTGCCGCACGCTATGATGCCTCCCTGCAGGTGCGCACCGCGCTCATGGCGGCCACGCGCGCCAAGATCGTGTTCGGCTATGAGGTACGGGAGCCTGAAGCGTCGCCCACGCTCCTCGCCTGCGGACAGACTACCCACGCGTTCACAACCCGTCAGGGCAAGGCCACGCGCTTGCCCGCCACGCACCCGCTCTGGCAGGGAATGGGCCAGGTCGATTGCTTGCCTGAATTCGTAACGTTCGCCTAACGAGGAGCCCGGACGCCAATGACCCCTCAACCCCAGCGTGAGACGCGTTCCGTCCTGCGGCTCGTGCTCTACGCGCTTGTAGTCCTCATGCTCATCGTGGGGTTCCTCTACGCGTACGAGCTCATGGGCGGGCCGATTGACACCTTCATTGAAGCCCTTGGCGATCTCATCGGCTTATTCTAGTGCCCTGGCTTTCGGCCTGCAGCGCCAAGAACGAAAGCCGCAACCACGAGCGCATCGCAGTGCCTGGGAGGCTTCCGCCCTGTGATTATTTCCGGGGCACTGAAGTTGGAGGGTAACGGCGTCAACCAGCGCAATTCGCCGCCCGTCTTACGTTGACTGCTCCGGTACCGGGGTGGGCGGCGGCTTGGGGGTAAGGTACGCTTCCACCGCATCGTGGGCGTTTTGCGCCGCTTCCTCTATCGAGACATCGCCCCGGGCCACGGGCAGCGTCAAGTTGCTGAAGAGCTGCCAGCTTAGCAGCGTCGCAGTTGCCAAATGGGAAGGCACACTGTCCACCATGAGTTCCAGCAGCACGTCACGCGCTACAGGGTCCAGGAGCAGAGACATGTGCCGGCCGTCGGGCTTGGCGACATACCCCTGCGCTTCCGTAACTGCAGGCACGAGGCGGTTCCGTCCAATGTGGTGCGCCAATGGCAGCATGGCACTGTAGCCCGCATCGCCGTTCTGGCTGCCTGCCGGCATAACCAGCGCCTCCTGCAGGCCCAACGGCGTCCCGCTCCGGTCCTCCTTGGGTATAACGGCAGGCATGCGATCCGCGCGGAGACGACCGAAGAACGGTGTGAAGACCATCGCCGTCTGCAAGCGCTCGCCATCTATTGTGCCGCGCAGCGTCTGGGAATCGATGTCGGGCCCATGCGGCATGGCGCGGTGCGTGCGTCCAAGCTCTTGCCAGAAGCGGATGCCTCGCAGCGCCGCTGGCTCGGTAAGCTTGATTTCACCGGAGTCCAAGTCAACTGCGTCGCCGCCTTCTTGTAAAACGAAGGGCAGCCAGCCCGGTATGCTCCACTCGGAGTAGCCCCAGAAGTCAATATTTGTATCGCCATCGTCATCACGAGTCAGCGACTTTGCGGTGGCAATGAAGTCCTCGTGATTCCACGTATGCGTCGGTTCCGCTACCTTGTACTCCTTGAATTTGGTGCTGTTGTACATCACCATTGCAGGCAGTACCGCAAGGGGAATTGCCATCAACTGACGTCGATACCGCGACAGTTGCAACGCGTTGTAATGGAATGATTCGAGCAGGTCGCTGTCATCGGTCTGGGCGTAACGATCCAACGGCGAAAGGATTTGGTGCGTGAACGCGCGGGGGAAATCGAGCGCTGCATGCATCCACGCAAGGTCAAGCGGAACGCCGCTCGCGTCCCGCGCCACCACGAACTCCATGAAACCGTCCCGCCACGACTTGTCGCTCGGCCGCCGGATCTCGACTTCTTCGAGCAGGGAACGCGGAGCCGGGCCGGGGATGCCTTCGTTGTTCCACGCGCCGATGAAATTCCTAGCCTCGGTGCTAATGCCAGCCAAACGCGCCATGAAGGCAAACGTAAGCGTTACCTGCTCGGCGGTCTGACTGCCGCCGGCAGAACGGGGCGCGTCGCGAAATGGCACTTTGCCTTCAAGTTCAGGTCGGTCGGGCGCGCGACCGGGTCCGCCGCCGCACGCTGCAAGCGCAACGGCACTACCGCACAAGGCGGCGAGCGCACCTATACACTCTCTTCGTGTCATTCGGATTTCTCTGGCCTTTCCGTACCTCTGCCCGCTTCTCCGGTACTAGCGCGGCGGAGAACCGAACCACTCACGCACTATCGCCGCGCCTCTTTCCAAAGCGGCAGCGACCGTGAGGTTGCCCCGCAGTGCGGGCAAAGCCATTTGCTCAGTGAGAGACTTCCCAATTCCACTATACAACGAGAGCGTGGTACCGACACTGTAAGAAAGGCTGCGTAATACAACGTCCGCTCGGTCAAGCCCCAAAGCGAGGCTGGGGTGCAACCGGCTGGGACGACGAATGAACTCAATGGCATTGTTGCGCGGCGGCACGAGCAACTGTGATCCTAGCTGCGCGGCCATTGGCTTGGCAACACTGTACGCCGCGTCAAGGTCGGCGCTATTCGCCGAGACACCGACCATATCGGTAACCACCATGGGCACGGACTGCGCGGGGCCATTCGGTGTCCCAACGTATCCATACTGCAGCGAAGCCGGTTCGGCATGGTGCCAATTGATCAACTCCAAGCGCAAGGGGGCATTGGAGATGCCGGTACGTCGCTGCATCATCGCGTTCAAGGACTGGTTTGGGCCGCCCTCAAGCGCCTGGTGCCGGTGGGCAAGCTCCAGCCAGAACTCCAGTCCAGCCTGCGCTGCGGCCTCGTCCAGCGTAGTCTTGCCGGTCTTCATGTCAGCGACGCGCCCGCCCGCCCCGACGATGAACAGCAACCACGCAGGCACCGACGTCGTGCCAAAGCCCCAAACAGCACTGCCATTTGCAGTATGCGTGAGGGCTGCCGCCTTGGCTGCAAACTCATCCCACGTCCAGCGGGACGTCGGGGGCGGCACCTCCTGTGCGGCAAGCATCTCATTATCGTAGCGCACGGAGAGAATCCCCAGAGCTGCCGGGAGCGCCATCTGCTGCCCCCAAGTCTGGAGAGCCCACAGCGACTCCGGATGGTAGCCCTTTAGCGTGTTATCCGAATCGTTGTCGACAAAGGGATTGAGGGGACGAAGCAAGTCCCCACGCAGGATTTCGGGCAAGTCATCCTGCAGACTAAACCAGATAACGTCGGGAGCCTCGCCCGCGGCCACACGTTGGCGCACGCCTGTCACAAATGATCGCCCGGGAGTGGGCACGATGGGGATTTCCCTAATCGTGGGCATGCCGTTGCGCCCGCCGGGCGCCAAGCCGTAGCGAACGGACGGCAGCGCTTTCTCCAACACTGCATTTACCCGCTCGTTCGCTCGCACCGCAACGGAGATAGTGACGTCTTTCGGAACCGGGGTCGGAGGCTCGGGGCCACCGCCTGTGCCGCACGCAATGAGCAAAGCGCTACTGAAGACTGCGCTTCCGGCCCGAAAAACTTCCCGTCGTGTCATGTTCGCACCCGCCACGAAGAACGCCGTGCAGCTACCATACTACACACCGCAACCGGCTATTGTCGATACTCTGAAGCGTTTTTGCCCACTACTTGCGCAGCGCGTACTTCGCGAGCGTCCAGAGCGCGTGTGGCCCATCGGTCCAGATATTCAACTTGCGGTTGCTGCGCGGCGCATAGGAAATCGGCACTTCGCGAATGCCATAGCCCAACTTCAAGACCTTGGCCGTTATTTCCGGTTCAATCTCAAAGCCGTTCGACTCGATAGTGAACCGATCAAAGACCTCTTTCGCCATCATCTTGTAGCACGTTTCCATGTCATGCAGTGACACGCGAAACAGTATGCGTGTCACCAGGGAAAGGAAATTGTTGCCGAGACGACGAGGTAAGCTCTGGCGCCGCAGGGTGCGCACGCCGTAGACCACTTTGGTCTCGCCCCGCGCAATCGGCTCCAGCAGCGCCGCGAAATCGGCCGGGTCATACTCCAGATCTGCATCTTGAATTACAACAACGTCACCGGTAGCCGCCGCCAGCGCGGTGCGGATTGCGGCGCCCTTTCCTCTGTTCTCCGGATGGTAGACGACATGGAAGCGTTCATCCTGCAAGGACTGCAGCACCTCGGTCGTGCCGTCGGTAGACCCATCGTCAACGACGACTATCTCTTTCTCTAGGGAAACTGCGGCCACGCGCTCTAGAATCTCGTGCACGGTTTCACGCTCATCAAAGACCGGAATCAGAATAGAAAGCTTCATAGTGGTTGTGACATTGGCTCAGCGCAAAGCAAGACCGAATGCATCAAGAGTGGCGGGGAATCTGCAGCGAACTGTGTGGGGCGATTGGTAAGGGCGGACTCGCGATCCCGAGCAGCTCTTGAAAGGGTTGGTATGAAATCGCCCCTACTATATCATTGGGTCTGTAGCCACGTAAACTCCTGCCAGGACATGACCTGCCCGCGACTAGGCAATGCCACTACAGTGTCAACGGCGTGCAGCAGATTGAGCCACGCCAAGTTACCCAACAAGCACGAGCGCCAAGGAGCACACAATGACCATTCCGCCGTATGCAGTCGACCTGGAGCGCAACGTCGCTGTTCCCATGCGCGACGGTGTCACTCTGCGCGCAGACGTATACCGACCACAGGCCGATGGCCCGTTTCCCGTGATTCTCACGCGCACGCCGTACAACAAGAGCGCCTTGGACGGCAGCCCGTCACCTACCTATGAGAGCCTGGCTGCGGCGGGGTATCTCGTCGTAGCGCAAGACGTGCGCGGCCGCTACGCATCGGACGGTGAATTCACGCCCCTCTTTGCCTTTGGCTATCCCGATATCGAGGACGGCTACGATACAGTAGAGTGGTGCGCGCGGCTCGCGGATTCCAATGGGGGCGTCGGCATCTTTGGCAACTCCTACGGCGGCTTTACGTCATATTGCGCGGCATTCAGCCAGGCGCCCAGCCTGCGTTGCGTTTTTGCCGAAGGGATGACCCAGCGCCTCACCGACTTTGAGCCCCACTTTCGACCCGGTCGGCGCTTTGCCTGGTCTATGTGTACGATAGCGCCGGACATCCGCCTGAAGAAAGGGCTGCCAGGGACCCACTCCAAGGACATTGCCGATCAGCTCTGGGAGCGGGAACGCCACAAGTGGCTCTGGTTCCTGCCCCGCAAGGATATACCGGACGATCACTTTGGCGGCCCCGTCCAGGCCGGCTACTACCGCACGTTGATGACGGAAGGGGGAGTCGATACGTTCCAGTGGCAGGACCGCTACCAGGACGTGCGGGTGCCGGTCTTCCATCGCGCCGGCTGGTACGACCGCTTCGTGCGCGCGATCGACGGCCATACGCTGATGGCACAGAAGGCCGCCACACCGGCAGCCCGCGCCGGACAGCGCGCCATGATCGGTCCGTGGGGGCACACGAGCGCGCTGCACGCCTATGAAGGCGAGCTGGACTTTGGGCCGGCCGGTCTCGTGGAGCAAACCGACCTGTTGCTGCGCTGGTTCGATCACTGGCTCAAGGGCCATGACACCGGCATCATGGACGAGGGGCCGATCCGGCTCTATATTCTGGGCGACAACGCCTGGCGCAATGAAAATGAATGGCCGTTGGCGCGCACCCAGTATACTGACTTCTACCTGCACAGCGAAGGCGGCGCGCAAACGCCAAGCGGCGACGGCAGCCTTTCGCCAGACCGGGCCGGCGACGAGTCACCCGACCACTACGTGTACGATCCTCGTGATCCGGTACCCTCCTGCCACTTGATGCACGATCAAGACGGCGTCTTCGATCAGCGGGTGCTGGACGCGCGCGAGGACGTGCTGGTCTATCAGACCGAACCTCTTGCCGCGCCGCTCGAGGTAACCGGCGAGCCGACCCTGCACCTCTACGCTGTCACAAGCGCCGTTGATACCGATTTCATGGCAAAACTGGTGGACGTGCATCCCGACGGCTTTGCGCAAAACCTCTGCTACGGGGTCGTGCGCGCCCGCTACCGCAATGGCTATACGGCACCGCAACTGCTCACGCCCGGCCAGGTGTATGAGTTCACTATCGCGCTCAACCCCATTGCCAATGTCTTCCAGCCCGGCCACCGCTTGCGCCTGGACATCTCAAGCAGCGACTTTCCCAACTGGGACCGCAACCTGAACTCCGGCAGCGACGGCTACTCGGACGGAACGATGGTCAGCGCCCGCCAAACGGTGCTCCACGACTCCGTCCGCCCCTCGCGCATCACTCTACCCGTGATACCGCGCGATTAACCACTGATTGCGGGAAGAGGCGGCAGTGGGGTTTGGCGCAGGTTTGAAACCTGCGCTACCGGCCCGCTGGGGCGTTTGACTCAATGCCGGACATAGCCTCTGTGCTGCCGGCGGCAATACAGAGTGTGTAAAAAGCAGGGGGGCTTGGAGGCATGGGGATGGGCTTCAAGGGCAAGCTGCTCCACGTCACCAGTGGCTATCGCCGCCTGTCCCGCAACTCTTCGTTCGCACTGCTCTTAAGCGGCCAGACGGTATCCTACTTCGGCGATGCTTTCTTCAATCTTGCCGTAATGTGGGTGGTCTGGTCGGAAACCCAATCAACCCTGCAGACTGCAATCATCCAGGCCATTTGGCATCTCCCCGACATTATCTTTGCCCCGCTGGCCGGCGTTCTTGCCGACCGTTGGGACCGCAAGGCGATCATGGTGAAAACCAACCTTGCCGCCGCGGCAGTGGTGGCGGCGGTGGCGCTGTTGGTGGCGCTGATCGGTCATCTGCCCCCGATCATCGCTTTTGTCGCCATCTTCAAGTTGAATAGCCTGACAACGTTTATGAGTCCGGCCCGCGCCTCTGTCATGCCCTCAGTTGTTGGGCGCGACCTCCTGACCACTGCCCAAGGCCTGTTCTCCACCGCAAGAGAGACCGCATCGCTGGTAGGAAGCGCAGCCGGCGGGTTGCTGATCGCGGCTGCAGGCGCCGTGTGGGCGCTGGCGGTTGATGCTGCATCGTTCCTGTTCGTAGCGCTATGCATCACGCTCGCCCGCCTGCCGGGCAGGGAGGCGCCAGCCTCCGCCTCAAGCGAACCTCACTTCCGGTTTACTGCCAAGTCAGTCGTCCGGGACTTGCGCGAGGGGTGGCAGACAGCTACAGGGTTGCCCGTGGTGTGGGCCTTGCTCTGGCTCAGCGTGTGTATCAACATCGCCTCCTTTCTTGGCCCGCTGTGGCCGGCCCTCGTTCAGGAGCGCTTGGGCGGCGGGGCAGGAGCCTTCGGCCTGTTGCTCGCGGCTGCCGCGGCCGGCGGTATGTGCGGCGGACTCGTGGCCGGGCCCTTGGAGCGGCGCCTTGGCGCGGGGCGCATCCTGGCAGCGGGTTGGAGTCTGGCAGGACTCTGCACTTTAGGGATAGCCGTCTCCACCTGGTTGCCGGTTACGATTGTGTTGGAATTCGCAGAAACCGCCTCATTGACCGCAAGTATGGTCGCGAGCGGCGCGATCACAATCGCGTCCGTACCCGAAGCATTTCGCGGCCGAATCTTCGGGGTATTTCGCAGCATGGCCGTCGTTCTCATCCCCGTCAGCGCCCTGGGCGGCGGCTGGATCGCGGAATTCGTGGAGATATGGGTCATGTTCACCGCGGGCGGGGTGTTAGTCCTCGCCCTCGCGCTCGCGGCATGGGCAAACCCTCACGTCAGAACCGCGCGCATCTGACCGGCCCCGTGGGCCAAGGTCGCCGTGTCTTCGCTGGGCCTCTGTCTGTAACCGAGTCCCAGTTGCATGAGTTTCCAATTGTACGCCATCGTCCGGTTAGGGCGTTCGCCCCATGTCGACAAACGCCAACGATACCCAGCCGCACTGCGAAGTGGGATCAAGCTGATCGTCTTCGTCACGTCGGCACTACTCGTACTACGCCGGGAATCCTGTCAAAGTCAGTTTCCCAACTGTAAATCTCTGCGATCCCACGGGCATTCATGTGCGCTGCTGTGTAGGCATCGGCGAATGAGATGTTGCGCTCGACAAAGACTCCGAGCGCTTCTACGCACAGTTGTTTCTCGGCAAACTGGATGCCCGGCAGAGAGATAATGTCTCCCACCATCGTCCGCACTTTCTCTCTGGGTACGCCATAGGTGCGCTGGAGCGTGAACACCGTTTCGAAGACGACCAACGCTGAAGTGACGACTTTTTCCTCACCGCGCTCTATCGCCGCCAGCAGCCGCTGAGCTGCCTCGGCCATTTCCGGATCGCTGCCCGTGAAATAGCGCAAGAGAATATTGGTATCAAGAAAACGTGATGCCTTCATGTCAGCGGTCTGCCGTCACTTCTCGCGCTACGCCTTCTTCAAATGCAGTACGCTCCTCCCGCCAGGAGCGGGTCTTCTTCGACCCGGCCGCGCCAAAGTGACGTTCAACGCGAGACGGTACCGGGAGCAAGCGCACGCCATCCGGCGTAGACTCGAACCGCACGAAGTCCCTTGGTTTTATGCCCAGCTTCTCACGAATCTCAGCCGGTACGGTCACCTGACCCTTTTGTGTTACCCGGGATTCATAGACCGGCATGGTACTACTCCAATTACTTACTTACTTTTCTATTAGTATTACTAATACTATAGTATTACACCACGACCTGCTTGATCGAATCCCGCTCTCCCAGCTTCATTCACTATAGGTGTAGTTCAATGACGCTTGTGACAAACTTGCGCGCTCACAACTGCATTTCCCAATTGCCAGTCGCTGCCGAATCTCTCCGCATCCGCTACAATGGACGTTACTGTCTTTTGCCCACCGCTACGTGGCAGGTCCCGATTCCTTGTAAGGTAAGAAACACCGTGCGCACTGACGAAATACGCCAACGTTTTCTCGACTTTTTTGCCGAAAAAAACCATCTTGCCATGCCTGGATCGTCGCTGGTTCCTCAGGGCGATCCCAGCGTCCTGCTGACTTCAGCCGGCATGCAGCAGTTCAAGGACTATTACTTGGGTCTCGCCGACCCGCCCCATCCCCGCATCGCCACGGTGCAGAAGTGCCTGCGCACCGACGACATCGAGGAAGTGGGGGACACGTCACACCTCACGTTCTTCGAGATGCTGGGGAACTTCGCCTTTGGTGACTACTTCAAAGAGGAGGCCGTTGCCTTTGCCTGGGAACTCGTAACCGAGCGGTTTCCCTTTGCCAAGGAGCAGATTTGGGCGACGGTATTCGGCGGTGAGGACGAACTCGGCCCCGACGAAGATGCCGAACGCGCATGGCTGGCAGTCGGCGTGCCTCCGGAGCGCATCGTGCGGTATTCCGGCTGGATAGAGAACTGGTGGGGCCCCACGGGCGACTCCGGCCCCTGCGGTCCATGCTCGGAAATCCACCTTGAGTTAGCGCCAAATACCGATGGGCACGACTGCCTCGGACCTGCCTGCTCCTGCGGCCGATTCCTAGAAATCTGGAATCTCGTGTTTAATCAATACTATTCGACCGTCAGCAGCACCCAACTCCATGCCGGTGCTCTTACTCCTTTAGAAAACGTTGGTGTGGACACGGGCGCCGGTCTGGAGCGTTGGGCCGTGGCCCTGCAAGGAGTTGCCACACCGTTTGAAACAGACCTCTTTCAGCCAATCGTGCAGCAGGCTTCGGAGCTTCTTGACTGCACTTACGGTGACGACACTGACCAAGACGTGGGCATTCGCATCATCTGCGAACACACCCGTGCCGCGGTCTTCCTGATTAGTGATGGCGTCTTGCCGGGTAACGTAGGGCGCAGCTACGTGCTCCGCCGTCTGATCCGCCGCGCCATGCGTCACGCCTATCTGTTGGGCTGCCGTGAACCCATGCTGGCAGCGCTGGGCCAGACCCTGATCGGATTGATGTGCACGGCCTATCCGGACCTGCGTTCGCGCGAAGAGTTCATTTTGCGCATGATTACGCTGGAGGAAGAAGGCTTCTTGCGCAGCGTGAACCAAGGTCTGCCGCTACTCAACGCCATGTTGGAGGACTTGGTGAAGGTTGACGGCACAAGCCTTGCGGGGGCTGACGCCTTTCTGCTCCACGATTCGTATGGCTTTCCCATTGAGCTCACCCGGGAAGTTGCCGGGAAGCGCGGGGTTAGTGTGGACGAAAAGGGTTACCAGGCCGCGCTCCGCGAGCAGCAGGAACGTAGCCGCCAGAGCGCGCAATTTGCAATCGTGCAGAACCTCCCTACGGATTTCGCGGGCGTGACCTTCACCGGCTATGAGACCACCACTGGTGCCGCCACTGTAGTCGGCATTCAGCAGGGAGACGAACGCACCGGCAAGCTGGACGTCGGTGAAGAGGGCTTGATCGTCTTAGACCGCACGCCTCTCTATGCGGAAGGCGGCGGTCAGGTAGGCGATTCCGGTAAAATTGCGAGCGCCGACGGTACTTTCCTGGTACAGAACACATACTCCCCGCAAGCCGGTCTCATCGTCCATGAAGGGCGGGTCACGGAAGGCGCCATCGCTGCCGATAGTGCGGTAACGGCGACGGCGGATGCGGAGCGCCGCGCGAACACCGCGCGCAACCACACGGCTACCCACTTGCTGCATGCTAGTCTGCGCAGCCTGCTTGGCGAGCACGTGCAACAGTCGGGCTCGTTAGTGGCCCCGGACCACCTGCGCTTTGACTTTGCCCATCCCGACGCCCTCACGCGCCAGGAAATCGAGGAGGTGGAACGGCGTGTGAACGCCCACGTTCAGTCAAATCTGCAGTTGGAAACCCAGCACCTGGAAACATCCGAAGCTGTCGCTGCCGGCGCGCTGGCGCTGTTCGGCGAAAAATACGGCGAAACGGTGCGCGTGGTCAGCATCGATGGTGTGAGCAAGGAGCTCTGCGGCGGCACGCACGTCGCGGCCACCGGCACGATCGGCCTCTTTGTCATTCGCAGTGAATCGAGTATCGGCGCAGGGCTGCGGCGCATCGAAGCGCTCACCGGCCCCGCCGCCGTGCGCCATATGCAAGAACACAACGCGCTCTTGCTCGACCTCGCCACCACGCTTGAAGCGCCGCCGCACGAACTCGCCGACCGCACCGCCGCCTTGCGCGAGGAACTCACCCAACAGCGGCGGCACATTACGCGCTTGGAGCGCGGCCAGGCGGGGCAGCAGGTGGAGCGCCTCATCGCCTCTGCTGAGGATATAGCGGGCGTGAAGCTCGTCGTGGGCAGCGTGGCTGTGCCCAACGTCGCGACGTTTCGCGAACTCGGCGATAGAGTGAAGGATCGCCTGGACGGCCCGGGCGCGTTGCTGCTTGGCACGGTCCTCAACGACCGCCCCCAGTTCCTCATTATGACTACCAAAGGTTTGTCAGCGCAGGGCGTCCACGCGGGCAATCTCGTGCGTGAAGTCGGCAAGGTGGCCGGCGGCGGCGGCGGCGGTGGCCCTGAGACGGCGCAAGCCGGCGGCCGCGATCCCGCCAAACTAGAAGAGGCCCTGAAGAGTGGCGCGCAGCTCCTGCGAGACGCCATGGCACGCAGGCACGGCGCAGCGGGTGGTTAGCTGCTGCACACCGTTGCGGATGACCCATGTCGTATGGCGCCGGCAGTACCTGCCCCATTTCCCGATGGGACCGTTGCATAGCTCCGCCATTCCGCCTCTTGCCCGAATCTAGAGGGGGTGTAAGTGGTTGGAGATTACTCTGCCGTGAGACCGTTATTCTCCCCCCTCCCAACCTTTCCCGTCATGGGTTGAAGGGGTCATGATAAAGGTCTCCCGATGGGAAAGTCTAGTTATAGGGGCCTGTGTAGTACGCAATTCCTACGATCCGCAAGCCCGCCTGGTTAAAAGCGCCGATCGAGTGACGTGTTTCCGTTGGTGGCTTCTTGTCAAAGCCGCCCTGTTTCAGGCATCGTATAGAGTGAGTTGAGCGAAGAAACCTACGACTGCAAGGAGTATCGGTATGGCACTGTCTGCGGAAGAACAAGCGTTGTTGAGCGGAGAAAAGCGAAACCTCCCCTTTCTACCCGCCCTTGGCGGCTGGTACAACGAGGAAGAAGTCGAAGCGCTGACCCAAGCGCTCCGTGAGAGCATGGAATGGAGAGTTGGCTTTAGCGGCAACGACATCGCGGAATTCGAGCGGGAATTCGCCGAGTATTGCGACGTAAAGTACGCATTCGCGGTCAATTCTTGCGGTACCGGTCTCGATGCCTCGATGCAGGTGCTCGACCTCGGTCCCGAGGACGAGGTAATTGTGCCGGCCATCACGTACATTGCTACGGCGCAGGCAGTTGTGGGCGTAGGCGCGAAGGTAGTGCTTGCCGAGTGCCATCCTGACACCTTCAATATTGATCCCAACGACGTGGAACGCCGCATGACCGCGAACACACGGGCGATCATGCCCGTGCACAACAACGGTCTTTCCGCCGACATGGACGCCTTGGCCGACATTGCCGAACGACACCCGCACCCCATACACGGACCGGCCCCGGTGGTGGGTGACGCCGCCCGCGCCGCTGGCGGCGGCTACAAAGGCACGCGCGTCGGCAAGAAAGGCGCGATGACGATCTTTAGTTTCCAGACCACCAAGAACATGACCACCCTCGGTGAAGGCGGCATGGTTACGACGGATGATGACGATTACGCCGCTTACATCAACAGCAGCCGCTCTTTCGGCTGGGGTCTCAAAGGCTGGGGTTCTAATTACCGCCTGACGAAGTTGCAGGCCGTCGCCGGCAGAATTCAGCTCGCGCGGCTCGACGAAATGAACGCACTGCGCCGCGACCGCGCGCTGTTGCTTTCCGATTGCCTCGCCGACGCGCCCGGCGTCATCGTCCCGCAGACGCCGGCCGGCTATGAGCACGTGTGGTATGGCTATACCGTGCTGCTGGAATCAGAGTGGGCCGGTGAGCCGCGCGACAAGATGCTCGAGCACATGCAGGCCGAGTATGGCGTTGGCAGCGGCGTAATGAATGCCGCGCTGCCCGACTACGACTCGGTTTTGAACAAGCTTGGCCACAAGCCGGAAGATGTGCCCGTCTCTACCGACGTCGGCCGCCGCCTGTTCTGCCCTTCGCTCCATCCGTTGATGACCGACGATGACGTGCGCTTTGTCGCTGCCGCCCTCAAGGCGAGTATGCAGGAAGTCTCCAGTAAGGTTGGCGCGGCTGCTGCCGTTCGCTAAGGAACCATACAGCGGAGAACTCAACCGTGAGTCCCGTGTCTTGGGTGCAGGGGCTAATCAGCACCCTTGATGGACGTCGCGCGGGGTCGCGCCACATATGACAAGCAGTGGCGACCCGTTTCTTGCAGGGCAAGCAGGCGATGGGTTCCCGCACCTTAGTAGCGTTGAGCTGGGTAAGAGCGGCCGCCAGCTATTGCCTTGAGCGGCAAGCAACCTCACATAGCCAGTGAGGTTGCTTCTCTACTACAGATGCTCTACATTTGAGAAAAGAGCGGCTGTGTCCCCAGTATGCGCGGCTATGGGGGTGCACATACAATACGAGCGGCAAGGAGCCGACTATGGCAGTGTTTGACACCCACAGGGCGTTTCAAGCACTCACGGACGTGGGTTTCTCGGAGCGCCAAGCACAAGCGCTGATCGACGTGGGCGGAGAAGGTTACGGCGCGTTGGCGACTAAGAGCGACCTGAAAGCGCTGGAACAAGCAACCAAGGCCGACCTGAAGGCGCTGGAACAAGCAACCAAGGCCGACCTGAAGGCGCTGGAACAAGCAACGAAAGCCGACATTGCCGCCGTGCGTGAAGTTATGGCGACCAAAGCCGACTTGAAGGACTTAGAATTACGCATCACGCTGCGTCTGGGTGCACTCATCGTGGGCGCGGCGGGGGTGCTGGCCGTGCTGGACTTTCTTCCATGATCGCGCCTGACTTCAATTCCCGCGTCTCATTGCGTACTCTCCAACTGTAACCGTGTGGATTACATACGTGAGAATTCAGGTCCCACTGTCTGAGGTCATTGCACGGGACTAGAGGGATAGCAAAGCAATACGTTGCCGTCCCAATGCAATGCGTTGAACCAACAGCAAGGACGGCATAGCTCGGTGTTGCTCGTTTTCAATGTCTGGCGCAGGATGCTTGGCCTTCACTACTCTGATTTCTTCACCGTTATTAGAGGCAACATCCTGTGGGCGATTTTCTGTTTGCCCTTTGCGTTGTATAGCTACGTCACCCTCGTGCCGCTCCTCACGGAGTCTGCCGAGACGCCTCAAGGCACGCCTGGCATCTTTCTGGGTATCTCCTACATAATCGCCTCGCTGGTGCTGCTTGCCTTGGCGGGCCCGGCCACTGCGGCTATATACGAATTCGCGGCGCGCTCGCTCGCCAATGAAGCCGTAGGCATGCAAGACTACATCCAGAGTTTTCGCACCCACTTCATCAGGGGCTACCTGGTGGCGGCACTCGACCTGGTCCTGTTGGCGGCGCTGGTGCTCAACGCGTGGTTCTACTTAACAGCGGATCTTCCCTCGCTCTTTCGCGTCCTCAGCATTCTCTTCGTTTGGGGAATCGTGTTCTGGGTGGCGATTCAACCGTATTTGTTTTCAGTAATGATTCGGCTTGACACCTCCGTGCTGCAGACCTTTCGCAACGCGGTACTCCTGGCGCTCGACAATCTCGGCGTTACCATCAGCCTCATTGGCGTGCAGTTGGTGATGATATTCTTCTTCGTCCCACTCTTTGCAATTGCATATCCGGTCCTGGCCGGCTCTATTTTCGCCCACACGCACGTTGGCGTGCTGAATGAACTCCTCGACCAGTACGATGAGAAGCGCAGTGCCGAAGAAGCCACGGAGAGTGGGTCCTAAGGAGTAAGCAATGGCGAGCCTCACTCTTGAGGGAGCGGTAAGAACGTATAAAAGACCTAACCCATCTTCCTGGAAGGATTTATTTGGGAAGCTCAGGGGCGGGGAAGCGTCCGATGCGGTCGTCGCTGACACCGAAGAAGAGCTAGTTTACGCGCTCGACGGGATTGATCTCCAGATCGAAGACGGCGAATCCCTGAGTATTCTGGGGCCTTCCGGCTGTGGCAAAACCGCCATATTGCGCATCCTGGCGGGACTGGAACAGTTGGATGACGGCAAAGTGCTCTTCGATGGGGAGGACGTGACCACAGTGAGCCCCCAAGAACGCAACGTCGCCATGGTGTTCCAGGACTACGCGCTCTATCCCCATTGGGCTGCGCAAGACAACCTGGGGTTCTTCTTTCAAACGCACCAGCGCAAGCATGAGATTCCCGAGCGAGTGCGCATCACCGCACGGGTTATGGGACTGGGTTTTGAGACACTCCTCAGCCAGAAGCCGCCCAAGCTCTCGGGCGGCCAGCAACAGCGGGTTGCTATCGGTCGCGCGATAATTCGCGATCCGCAAGCATTTCTCTTCGACGAACCGCTCTCAAATCTCGACGCCACCGTACGCGCGCGTACGCGCGTCGAGATCAGGCGTCTCATTCAGCGTTTCGGCATTACGTCGGTCTACGTTACCCACGATCAGTCCGAGGCCTTTACTATGGGCGACCGCATAGCCGTAATGCGTAACGGCAAAATCCTGCAGGTGGATTCCCGCCGCCAGCTCGTCGAACGACCGCTCAACCGCTTCGTCGCAGACTTCATCACCGTGCCGGCGATGAACTTGCTGCCCGGTGTGGTGTACAGAGAGTACGTGGATGTGCATGACCGCAAGGTCATGCCGCCCCCTATCGTGCTCCAGCAGTATCAGGCGGAGTCAGTCACTATTGGAATTCGCCCAACGGATGTGGAGCTTCGCTCTGAGAATGAAGAAGATACAATTCCGGCCAAAGTCGAAACGGTGGAGCCGCTCATGAGCGAGCGTTCCGTCCTGCTCACCGTGCGCGTTGGACGCTACTTGTACCGCGTCCAACGACCGCAGACCGAGCATTTCGAGCCGGATACGCTGGTGTTCATAGAAGTACCCCCCCACTGCCAGCACGTCTTCGACAACCGCGGACGGCGCATCAACTAGCTTCCCGACGAACGCCGCCTGGACATCCCCTCGTCCCCAATCAGTCGTTTAACCTCACCACACCTCTTCGGGTCAACTGGGCTGCTGCGGGTCATTTGTACAGCGCAACGGTATGCCCTTTACGGGTACTCCAGGAGCACGCCGAGGTATTCATCCTTGCGGTCGCGCAAGCCTTCATACGCTGTTTGGCCCTGTGTATAGGGCAATACGTGGGTAACAAGCGGCGCCACGTTGATACGGCCCTTAGCCAACAACGACCAGATAAACGGCATGTCCTGCGCGCGGGTAGCGGCATCGACCGTGCTGGCATGCGCGCCAATCAGGTGCACACCCGTGCGATGAATATCGAAGTAGGGATCGAGCTCCAGCTTGTCCCGCGGGCTGCCCAGCAGCACCACGCGCCCGTGATCGGCGGCTGACTTAATCGCAAGGTCAATCGTCGGCCCGCTCCCTACGGCTTCGACGACGAAGTTCGCACCGCGCGGACCGAGTTCCGGCAGCCAGTCGGCGAGCGGCTTTTCGCTCAAGTTGAATGCCAAGTCTACGCCGCAGGCCAGCGCCTGTGCCAGCCGGGGCGCCGCCAGGTCTGCGGCCGCAACTTGCCCGGCTCCCGCGAGCCCACAGAGCTGCGCGCAGAGATTGCCCACCAACCCCATGCCAAGCACCAGCGCGTTCTCGCCAAAGTATATCGGCGCCTGCCGCAACGCTGACATGGCGATCTGCACCATTGCGAGGAACGGCGCGTGTCTATCGGGCACTCCCTCCGGCACCGGCAGCAGGTCCTCACAGCCCAGAAGCGCGTGGGTCGCATGGCGTTTACGGTGAAAGACGCGCGCGCCGGGCGCTAATTCGGAAACTCCCTCGCCAACCTCCAGCACTTCGCCCACGGCGGCGTAACCCGGACGAAACGGATACTTGGCATAGCCAAAATCAGGCTCTGCGAAGCCCCGGTGCGTCTCCGTGAACATGGCAAGCTCCGTGCCCGCGCTAATCAGCGAGAACCGGTTCCGGACCAAGACTTCTCCGGTTCCTGGCTCATCTGAGATTGCCAGAGTCTCTGCGACGCATGTATCTCTTCTTGGGAAGACTAGCCCCTGAATATCCATGTGCGCTCCTCTATAGCTCTTGCCTCACTTTGGGTTAAACCACGGTCGGCCCCTCGCGCCAAGTGTCGAAACACAGACTATTCGGCAACGATGCCTGCCTGGCCCGGTGCAACCTAAGCGCCTCCTCTTGCAGTAACCACTTGGCCTAACCGCAAGTTACTCCGTTGCCACTGGGAATCGTAGCGCGGATCCTGCATCGCGGCAACAGTTCAATGGGCGCGCTCTATGAGCCGTGTGAGACTGGCAAGGTGCTCATGCAGCTTGGCGCGTCCTCGCGCACTCAGAGAATACCAAGTTACCGGCCGGCGGTCGCGAAAGGTCTTCTCGACCTCAATATAACCATCATCTTCCAGCTTGCGCAGATGCGTCCCAAGGTTGCCGTCCGTTTCGGCAAGAACCTGTTTGAGACGGCTGAAAGACATGAATTCATGCTTAGAGAGCAACACACAGACCGCAAGTCGCACCCGGTGTTCAAGCAGACCGCCGAGTGACGCTAATTCCTCAAGTCTGGCGATATCTGGATCAGCTCGATTGGGCACGGGAATTGTCTCCAAGATAGCCCAGCGTCAATAGCGCCGCAGCAAACAAGACCCCGGTAATTGTCCACCCATAGTCAGGTACGAAAAGGGTGATGACATAGCCAACGCCCGCTACCAGGCCTACTGTCAGCAAACGACGATCCAGGTGCAAACCGGCGAGAAAGAACGTTAATGCCAGAAACAGCAGCCAGATCGAACTATAGCCGGACCATGTGAGCTGTTCAGTTGCGACCAATACACTACAAAGGAGACCAACCCCTAAGAATGACAGCCAATGCAGGACCCACCGGATGCCTTCCCAGCTATCCGTCTGGCCCACACGCCGGTCATGGCGAATGCCCAGCCATGCCGAAAGGACTACACCAAGCGGCGCCGCTACTGACCAGAACCATCCAATCCAGCGGGGATCACTGGCAAAATCCACCAAGGCGAAACCAATGAGCGCAGCGGCTGCCCAAAAGACGAAGGTTGCCGTAGGCTGACCGGCACCCGATCGCTGCGCCACGGCGCGAACGTACGCTACGTCCTCTCTAAGCTTATCGGTATTCGACATGACAATCTCCTTTGAATCGTAGACTACTCCTATCTACCATGTACTCTGTACTATAGAGTACATGGCTCAACGTGTCAAGGGTGAATCCGATCCTTGACCTGTGAAATTGGAAATCTAACGGCAAAAAGAGCGCCTAGCGCGCTACGCTCTCCACGTATTCCAACGACTGGTGCCGGAAGTACGTATCGTAGAGCGCGGCGTAATGCCCGTCTGCGGCCAGGAGCGATTGGTGGGTGCCTTCTTCCAGAATGCGTCCGCCGTCCAGCACCAAAATGCGGTCGGCGTGCTGCACGGTGTACAGACGGTGGGCAATCACGATAGACGTGCGGTCCCGCATGATTGCTTCAACGCCGTCTTGGATTTGGACTTCCGTAAAGGGATCAACGCTGGCCGTGGCTTCATCCAGAATGAATACGGCGGGGTCGTGCAGCATGACGCGCGCCAAGGCCACAAGCTGGCGCTGGCCCATGGAGAGGCGGCCGCCGCGCTCGCCGACGTCGGTATTCAATCCGTTCGGCAAGTCGGCCAGCCAGTTGCCTCCCGCAATGTGTTCCACTGCGCGCAACACATCCGCCTCGCTCGCGTCCGGCTTGCCGTAACGGATGTTCTCGCCCACAGTGCCGCTGAAGAGAAACGGCGACTGCGGCACGATACCGATCTGGCGGCGGTACGATGCCAGGTTGAAAGCGCGGATGTCACGCCCGTCAACGAGCAGTTGACCTTCCTGGAATTCATAGAAACGCGCGACAAGCCGCACGATGCTCGTCTTGCCGGAACCGGTGTGCCCCACCAAGGCGATGGATTCGCCGGGATGTATTGTCAGGTTGAAGTCCGGGAGCACGGTTTCATCGGGCAGGTAGCTGAAATTCATCTGCCTGAACTCGAACCCACCACGCAGAGTGTCCGCCGCCACAGCGCCGGTCTGCACTACCCGCGGCTCAGCGTCGATGAGGCCGAACACGCGCTCGCTGGCAGACAAGCCGTTTTGAAATTGGCTCCAGAACGACGCGATCTGCGTGAGCGGAAACCAGAAGAACATCAGCGCCGTGATGAAGAGATACCAATCGCCCACGCTCATCGAGCCGGACGCGGTGTTTATGCCGCCGAAGTAGACTATGACCGCGGTGCCGATACCGGCGGTGGCGTTGAATACCGGAAAGAACGTATTGAGGACCATGCCCTGCCGGAAGTTCACACGGTAGGCTTGTTCGTTGATGCGGACGAAATCATCGTGCACCGCCTTCTCTTGACGGAAGACTTTGGCCACCGAAATGCCACTGATGGATTCTTCGATATGCGCGTTGACCCGCGCCATGATGCGCCGGGAGTGCAATGATGTCTCCCGAGCAATACGGCGGAATACTAGAGAAATCGATACCACCAGCGGCGCCATCGCCAGCGTAATCAACCCAAGCTGCAGATTGATGAAAAGCAACAGACCTCCCATCAGTACCACAAGCATGACCTGGCTGGTGAGATTCATCGTCAGGGAGACAGTTTCGGCAAAACCGTCGGTGTCCGAGGAGACGCGGCTGACGAGCTTGCCGGTCGGCTGATCATCGAAGAACGAGAGGTCATGCCCCATGGTTGCATTGAAGGCATCCTCGCGAATCTTGAGCGTCACATTGCCGATCGCCACCGCGCCGAGCCACTGGCGCAGGAAGTTGAGACCCCAGGAGACACTGCTTAAGGCCAAAATTGCGACCACGAGCAGCGCCATGACTTGCGTGGCAGGATCGGCGACCACGATGTCGATACCCCGGGAGATGAGGTACGGGACTGCCGTATCGGCAAGCGAGCCAACAAAGATCGCCCCGGCCACCAGCAACATGGGGCGCAATTGCGGACGGAAGTAACGAATGATGCGGCGCAGCAGCGCACGATCGCTATACTCGCGATCATACGCGTCAGCGTCCAAGCCATCCATCACGAAACCCATCAGCGATTCCTTTCCGGCAGCAGTGCGGGCGCGTCGCTGAACATGCCCCGTAGCGCGGGGGCTTGTCTGCCGCTCCGGTCGTCTTGCAAGAGATGAATCAGGGTTGGCTTCCCACTTGCGTGGGAATGGCGGGACAGCAAGCTGCCTCCTCTTGAGGCAACTCTTCTACAAATGCGTGCTGCAGAATTCCTCATCACCTACTCTCCAACCACCGTCGCCGGCATTGCGGTTGCGTAGCGTTCGTCCCGGTGGGCAAAGATATTCCGATAGGCCGGGCTTCGTGTCATGAGTTCCTCGTGCGTTCCCTGGTCTTCCAATTTGCCCCCGCGCAGCACCAGAATGCGGTCGGCCCAACGAATCTGCGAAAGCCGGTGCGTAATCAAGAACGTGGTTCGTCCGTGCAGAATGTTGCGCAGAGCCCGTTGAATCTGGTCTTCCGTCGCGCTGTCGATGGCGCTGGTCGAGTCATCGAGTACCAGAATGCGTGGGTCGGCCAAGAAGGCGCGGGCGATGGCAATGCGTTGACGCTGTCCGCCGGAGAGCGTCACACCGCGCTCACCTACGATGGTGTCGTAGCCGTCTTTGAAGCCCATGATGAATTCATGGGCCTGGGCCTGCTGTGCCACCGCTTCGATTTCCGCCCGGCTGACCGGACGGCGCACGCCAAATGCGATGTTTTCCGCCAGCGTTCGGGAAAAGAGGAACACGTCCTGATCGATTGTGGCAATCTGCGAGCGTAGGGATTCCATCGACCACACGCGCACGTCAACGCCGTCGATCAACACGCGCCCTCCCGCAACCTCATAGATGCGGTTTATTAGGCGGGTAAGCGTAGACTTCCCTGAGCCGGTCTGGCCTACAATGGCGATGGTCTCGCCCGGTTTAGCACTAAAACTAATGCCTTGAAGCGCACTGGCGCCTTGATAGGCAAATGAGACGCTATCGAATTCCACTTCGCCCTCGATGCGCCGTTCGATACCGGCTCGGTTTTCGTCGATTTCAGTCTCCGCATTCAAGATGGCGAGGATCCGCTCAGATCCCGCCGTGCCCAACTTGACCAGGGAAAACGCAAAAATAGAAACAAACGTCGGGAACCGCAGCATGGCCAGCAAGCCCATGAAATAGATGACATCGCCAATCGAGAGCGAACCGTTGCTGTAGAGAAACAGCGCGTGCGCCAACCCCAGCGCGAGCGTAAAGGAGAACATGAGCAGTGGCAGGTAAAGTGCCTGAATCTTGCCCTGCTTTACAAAGAGATCGCGGTAGCTCTGCGCTTCCGCGCGAAAGCGGTCGTGCTCTTGCTCTTCCTGCGCGTTGGATTTCACGACTTCGATGCCGGAGATCGCCTCTGTGAGATTCGCGTTGAGTTTGCCAAACTGCGCCCGCATCGCACCGGCCACCGGCGTCAAGCGCCGCAAGTATCCCCGCAACGCAACGAGAAAGAGAATGAGAAAAAGCACCGGTATCGGCAACAGCGTAGTGCTCAAGAGGCCGATAGCAATAATGGGTACCACCATATTTACGAGCCACTCCGATAGCAGCAGGAGGCCGGGGTTGACCATCACGTTGAGCTGGCGCACGTCGTTCGTGGCCCGAGCCATGATATCGCCGACGCGCTGCTGGCCGTGAAAGGTCTGGCTCTTGCCCAGTAAGTTGACGTAGAGTTCGTCACGGACGTCCCGTTCGATACGCAACGCGACAATCTCGGCCGTATAGTTCGCAAGGAGCTGCAACACACCTCGGAGCAAACTGATGCCGAGAATAGCCAGGGCAAAGCCCAAGAGCAGGCGGACTTCGGCACTTGCTTGCGCAACCGTATCGAAGGCACTTCCCATCAACTTCGGTACCTGCACCGCGGCGACTACCACGCCTCCGCGAAAGAGAGTGCCAACCACCACGTGCAACGGATAGCGCAGCGCGTGGCTGACGAGCCAGCGCGCCACTGAAGAGCGATCATACGTATGTTCTTTTTCAGGCGTAAACTCGCGATTCTTCACCTGCGTCTCCGGGAAGTGTTCACTCTTGCTCTCACCTCACTATAGCACCCTGAAATAGTTGTGATATCTGCGCCCACCTCATCCCAAACCCATGATTCGACCGCGGCATTGCTCTGGCAAGATCACCAATATTGCTCTACCCCGCACTTGTTCAATTGCACCATTCCTGGGTACATTAGACAATAGGATGCAGAGAATTAGAGTAATTGGGAATGGGGTGAGTAGTGATGAACACAGATGGGCGCCGCCACAAGCCGCAGTTCTGGCAGATCGGCCTCGCTGTGTTGGCGTGCGCCCTATTCTTTGGCGGGTGCATCACGCAGCCGCAGGGCGTCATCATCAACACCAAGCCAACCCCCACACCCACGCCTGTCGTTGGCGATCCGAATAACCCCAAGGTCATCGAGGTTACGCTCTCGGACAATACCGTGCCGCCGACCGGTGTCGGCATCATCTGGGTCAAGCGCAGCGTCGGTTGGGCGCCCTATGAGAGTCCGGGCGACGGTCGCTTGCCGCCTGATGAGTACGGCGTGCAGGTCTTCATCGATGGCGAACGCATCGGCGTTTTCTGGCCGGACGAGACCGGCGGCATGGGACCGCGCCCGCTTGCCATCCCCCAGAACGTCTGGGGTTTTGCGCTGGGTCAGCATACTCTGAAGTTCGTGCAAGAGGGGCCGGAAGTCTGGCGCGAGTCGAATCCGGTGATCATTGTCGTGACGGAAGACTTCAAGCCCACGCCCACTATTCCGCCTAGTCCCACACCGGTTCCACCGCCGACGCCTACGCCGCTGCCCACGCCACAACCGCCGCCGACGCCTGCGCCGCAGCCGACACCAACGCCCCAGTCTGCATAGCGATGGCAGCGCGTGCCGGCGAGAGCATTAGGATCGTGCTGCTTGCCGCTGGTGAGTCGCAGCGCATGGTGACTCAGTCTCTGACGAAAGCCGCGTCCAATATTGCTACTGTCTCGGGTACACCGGCTGCGTCACTGACGCCGAAGCCCAAAGCCCTGCTTCCGTGGCTTGGCCGCCCACTGATCCAGTATCAACTGGAGCAGATTGCGGCGATTGCTCCCGCCCACGTGGTCGTTGTGACCGGCTTCCATGCAGAGCGTTTGGCGCCCTATCTTGCACCAATTAGAGATGTGCACGTCGTAGAAAACCCCGAACCGGCGCGCGGGCGCTCCTCATCAATCGTGCACGGCCTGCAGGCTCTGCCTGAAGCGCTGTCTGCGATCGCCGTAGTAAACGTAGATCAGCCCTGCGCCGCCGCGACGCTCGAGCTGCTGATTCGCGCAATATCAGCGGAAAATAAGTGTATAGCGATCCCCCGCTATCAGGGGAAGAGAGGTCACCCGCCCCTCTTTGCGAGTGCGCTGCGCGATGAACTGCGACAGGTACGCGAGGAGACCCAGGGCCTGAAAGCGGTCACGCGGGCGTACCGTGCGGAAACTGCCTATGTAGACGTCGACGACCCCAGCGTCGTGTGGAATCTGAACACACCGGACGACTACCGGCGAGCGCAGCAACAGCACGTCCTGCTTGCCACCACCAATAGCGCCAAGGCAGAGCATCTTGCTTGGTTGCTCGAGGATGTGCCGCTCCGGCCCGTAACCTTAGCAGAGGCCAATCTCCACGCGGAAGTCCCGCCGGCAGAAGCCGATCGGACCCTGAAGGCAATTGCCGAAAGCAAAGCAATAGCATGGTCGCGGAAGTTTGGCGGCTTGGCGATTGCCTCGGACGGCGGCATTGCGATACCGGCGCTCGGGGAAAGTTGGGAAGCGCGCCTGACGGCTCGCTTTGCGGGCAGCAATGCCACCGATGCGCAGCGCGTAGAGGCGCTGCTGGCTTTTCTCCGGCCCTATCATGGTGAGGACCGGCAAGCCTTCTTCCGCGAGTGCGTGGCGCTCGCGAACAACGGCACGCTGCTGCAGTCGTGGTGCGCTGAGAGCGCGCCGGGCTCGATCGCGGAGTCGTACGAACCGGAGCAGGTTGTTCCCGGCTTCTGGCTATTGACGGTGTGGTGTGATCCGAGCAGCGGCAGGCGCGTCGCGGCGCGCTCACCGAGCGAACCGGGCTATCCCGACGGTGCTTGGGCACGCATCAAGCCGAGCGTGCAGCAATTTTTGCGCAGCTACGTGGACAGTCTCTTTACGTCGGCAACATGATTCTTGCTCGGGCTTGATCTTGCCGATCTCCCGCTATCACCACAAGCCCGTCGCGCTCCAGGTCCCGCATTAACTCCCACAACCAATTTGCCGTCATCTCCGTAGCTTCCCGGTCTTGGACGCGGTCTACCAACGCCGAAAACGGGATTGTGCTGCCTGGCGGACGTTCCCGCAAGGCGGCGACTATGCGCCCCCGGTAGTAGCGTTTTGAGCCGGCGAACTTCCCCTGCCCGCGCGGACGCAGCCCGGGCAGGTCTATGACCTCTCCCCTGCGGCGCGCCTGGCACCACGCAAAGAACGGACAGCGATCGCAATCCGGTTGGCGAGACGTGCAGACTACCGATCCCAGGTCCATAAGCGCCTGATTCCAACGGGCGGAATGTTCCGCCGGCACGAGGCTGTCAGCCAGTACCTGAAACTGCCGCTCCGTCGGCCCCGTGTCCCCATAGTGCGCGGCAAGATCGTGCTGAAAGACGCGGCCCAGCACTCTGCGCACGTTGGTGTCAACTACCGCGACGGGTGCGTTGTCCGCAAAGCTCAGCAGCGCCCTTGCCGTGTACGCGCCTACGCCGGGCAGTTCCAGCAATGCCCTTAGTTCCATGGGAATCCTGCCGCTATGTTTCCCTACCACAGCCTGTGCGGCGCGATGCAGATGCACGGCGCGGCGATTGTAGCCCAGCCCCGCCCACAGACGAATAACCTCCGCCAACGGCGCCGCCGCCAAGCGACGCATTGTCGGAAAGTGTGCCAAGAAGGCATGATACTTCGGAATCACACGCTCGACTTGCGTCTGCTGCAACATCATCTCCGCCAAAAAGATGCGGTACGCGCTCTTGGAGCCCCGCCAAGGCAATCTGCGGCGGTGCGTGCGATACCAGCCCAGCAGCGCTTCTTGCAAACGCGTCGCCGCAGTCCGCTCGACGTGCAGCCCGTCGTCGGCCGCTACCGTGCAATGCTCCCGGTTCTTTTGCTTGCGAGGAGGTTGGCTTTGCATGGGCGAAATGAATTGTCTTCCTCATAAGGATGCCCGCACACACGGCTGATGCGGCTAGGGACGACTCCTCAAGAATCCGCAGGTGGAATCCGCTGGCGGCACCATTCAGGAACGAGTATGCCACAGGCGCGCTACGAAGAAGTGCAATGCAAGACTGCGCTCACCCGGGTGCAAGGCATGGCGTTCGGTTGGAGCCTCAATCCCTATCGCGGGTGCACGCACGGCTGTCACTACTGTTTTGCCCGCAGTACGCACTTCTACTACGATCTTGACGCTGACGATGAGTTTTCCTCCA
Source organism: Chloroflexota bacterium (assembly GCA_965207135.1). GTDB lineage: Bacteria > Chloroflexota > UBA11872 > VXOZ01 > VXOZ01 > VXOZ01. The sequence continues at coordinate 2,625,523 of OZ242272.1, forward strand.
TCATCTTCGTCAAGAAGAACATTGAGGAAGTGCTGCGCTTGGAACTCTCTTCGCCGCGCTGGCGGCGCCAGCGCGTGGTCATAGGCACGGCCACTGACCCCTATCAACCGATTGAAGGCAAGTACCGGCTGACCAGAGCGGCTCTCGCAGCCTGCTTGGATTTTCGCACGCCGGTTTCTATCATCACCAAGTCTTCGCTTGTCGTCCGCGACATCGACCTCTTGGCCGAATTGGCTCAGCGCTTAGGGTGCACGGTGAACTTCAGCATAACCACCCTTGACCGCACACTGTGGCGGCAGCTAGAGCCGGGCACGGCGCCGCCGCTGCAACGGCTGCGGTCGCTCCAAAAGCTCGCCGCGGCAGGTGTTCATGCCGGCGTACTGCTTGCCCCCATCTTGCCGGGGCTTACGGCGACAAAGGAAAACCTTGAGGAAGTCGCCCGGGCCGCGGCAGCCCACAACGCCTGTTTCCTCGCAGCGAATGTGCTAAACCTTGGCGTGGGCGTCAAGGAACACTTTTTTGACTTTCTGCGGGGCGAGTATCCGTGGCTCCTTGGCACGTACGGGCAGCTCTTTCCCGGTCGCTATGCGCCAAGAATTTACACTGAGCCCATTTATGATTATGTAAATTTGTTACAGCAACGCTACACCCTAGACCAGCGAGAACTGTCACACTCACCTAATCCCGATCCCAAGCAACTCTCTTTGGGTCTCTTCTGAATTTCGCCACGAAACTCAGTCGCATCGGGCTTGTTTTACTTTGCAGGTTGGCAACACAATTGCTACTCAGGCAATTTCAGCACTTAGCCATTGTTGGGACTGCTCCAAGTCTAGTTGAGGGCTACTGTGAGTGAGAGTCGGCGCACGAGGTGTCGCGCATAGCATAAACTCATAGTTAAGAATATCTTTCGTTTTATCGCCACTCTAGTACAAAATATACTTGCAAGTGACTTTCTATTTGCTATATTGGAAATAGTGAGTTTATAACAGCTAAGAGTTAGGAGTCGAAAACATGGGCAAGCAAAGTGATCTCGACAACCATGCGGACCAACTGAACCCAAACAACGATGCCTTCTGGGAATCACGTGGTTGGGAGGAGCGCCCTGAAGACTGGGAGGATCGGGCAGAAGACGACGAAACACTTCCCGATGAGGATTAGGCTGGCTAGAGAAGCGACACCAACAATAGTCGGTGGGGCTTCAGCCAAGTTGTGCTAATCTGCCAAGACTGCTATAATACGTCTACTTTAATTCCCCTTCGCAGATTCACTTGGGTTCACTATCTCCTTTTCGTCCCACTCCCCAGATGAAAGCAGTAACCAGTCTTGAAGGGTCGCGACCTCCTTACACTCGCTGACTTCTCAGCTTCTGAAATTCATCAGCTTCTCAACACCGCAAAGTCGCTAAAGTCCGCTTGGGCAACACGTTCGGACAACACTGCGGGCGCCGAGTACCGCCCGCTCGCAGGCCGGACCCTTGCCATGATCTTTGAGAAGCCGTCCCTGCGCACCCGGGCCACCTTTGCCATTGGCATGGAGCAGCTAGGCGGCCAGGTCGTCGATCTGGCGGCAGAACACCTACAAATGGGTGTGCGCGAAACGGTGCCGGACGTCGCCCGCAACTTGGAACGCTGGGTGGAAGTCATCATGGCGCGGGTGTTCGCTCACTCCACGCTGGAAGTGCTGGCGGAACATGCCGACATTCCCATTATCAACGGTCTATCAGATTACACACATCCCTGCCAGATCTTAGCCGATTTCCTCACGATGCAGGAGCACAAAGGAGATCTTGCCGAGCGCAAGATCGCATATGTTGGCGATGGCTACAATGTCGCCAACTCTCTCCTCTTTGGCGCAGGCAGACTTGGCTATCATCTCGCGGTCGGCTGCCCCGACGGGTACCTGCCGCCCGGCCACATCATTGCGCGGGCCCGGGGTCTGGCCGCGGAGTCGGGCGCGACGCTCGAGCTGGGCACAGATCCAATTGCAACAGTTCAAGACGCAGACGTTATCTACACAGATTCGTGGATTAGCATGGGTTTGGAAGCGGAAGCAGCGGAGCGCGAAAGAGTCTTCCCTCCGTATCAGGTAAACTCTGACCTCTTGCGCCACGCGCGCGCGGATGCGATCGTCATGCATTGCCTGCCCGCGCACCGCGGCATGGAAATCACCGATGAGGTGATAGACGGGCCTCAGTCGGTTGTGTTCGATCAGGCTGAAAACCGCCTTCACGCCCAAAAGTCGGTATTGCTGGAACTCCTGGCTGGTAGTAGTCCCCAGTTTGACTAAGCTCTTCTTGTTTATCGCCTCTGCAGCCGGCCATCGCCGGTGGTGGGCCAGGGACGTGACAAGCTAGGCGCACTGTCTTTGAGGTGACGTGTGGTAGAGGACCTCCGGTGGCTCATATCCCGCCTAGACTTCAATGCGGCGTTTGACATCCTCCTCGTCGCCGTCATCATTCATATCATCTTCATGATCGTGCGCGGCACCCTCGCCGACCAATTGGTACGTGGGATTGTAGTTCTACTCGTCGCTGCCTTCGTCATTGGCAATTTCCTACAACTCTTGGTCTTTGATTGGCTGCTGCGCAGCGTGCTTTCCGCGCTGGTCATTGCCATTCCAATCATCTTCCAACCTGAACTGCGCCGCTTCCTGGAGCAAGTAGGACGGCAAGGCACCCACCCCCTCGCGCGCTACATTCCGATTAGCGAAAGCGTGTCCCAGTCCCTCGACGTAGTGGCCCGTGTCGCGGGCCGTCTCTCTGAAAACCATTGGGGCGGTCTCATCGTAATCGAGCGCGAAACCGGGTTGGAGGACCTGGTTGAGACCGGCCATCGCATAGACGGTCAAGTGAGCGAAGACCTGCTCATGGCAGTCTTCTATCCAAATTCAGCGCTGCACGATAAGGCCGTAATCATCCGCGGCAGCCGCCTCATTGCCGCTTCCTGCATGTTGCCGTTGTCGGAAGACATGCCCCAAGGTGAAGGCTTGGGCACCCGCCACGCGGCTGCCATCGGTGTGAGCGAAGTCACGGACGCCATCGCCATCGCCGTCTCTGAGGAGAGCGGCGTAATTTCTGTCGCGCGCGGCGGGTCGCTTCTGCGGCACTTGGACGAAGACAAGCTGCGTACGTATCTTCACAGCCTGTTCCGAGAAGAACCCAAATCAAGCCTGCTCCCTTGGATTTCATTCGGCTCCCTTTCACGAAGTCGCCGCGAGCGTAAAGTCCTAAAGTAACCTCTTCTACATGAACAAACTACGCTCGCTCATACCCATTCTCGGGCGCTTCTTCACCCACACGCTGGGCGTGCGTTTTCTGTTTGCCTTGGCGATATCAGTCATCTTGTGGGTCCTGTTCACTGCCGAACAAAACCCTGTGCGCGAAGGCTTCTTTGATACTGAGATTCCAATTGAAACTAGCCGCTTGGGCGATGGCTTGGTGGTCAGCCGCATCGCGCCAAGCACAATCCGTCTGCAGATTGCCGCCCCCCGTGACATCTGGGATTCCCTCACCGTGGACGACTTTCGCGCCGTCGTCGATCTCTTCGCGATCGGTGTCGGTCTCCATGAAATCGCCATCGACACCGACGAGTCCGATTCGCGTATTCGCATCATTGCTGCTGAGCCGGATACGGTGACCGTTGCACTGGAAGAGCGCAAGGAGAAGGAAGTGCCGGTGCGCGTGGAAGTTGCCGGAGACCCGCCCTTCGGCTATCAATTTCAGCCACCCCAGTTGCTGCCGGACATTGTGAAAGTGATTGGGCCGGCCTCCAAAGTTGAACTCGTCGACGCGGTTTGGATTGACGTGGAAGTGAGTGATGCAAGGAGCACGGTCAATCTTACCCAGCGCGCCATTCCCCGCGACGCCCAGGGCCAAGACGTGAGCGGCGTGCAGCTTGATCCCGCCGTGGTCCAGGTGACGTTGCCGGTAGCGCAAGTTATTTCCTCCAAAGATGTACCCGTGCGCATAAATATCGAAGGCCAGCCCGCCTCCGGCTACTGGATCTCCAGGTTCATAGCCTCGCCCCCCAGCGCAACACTCGTCGGTCCACCCGCGGAGCTCAACGAGATAAATTTCGTGTTCACTGAGGCGATCCCGGTTGCGGGAGTTTCCCAGTCCATTACCACGACGGTAGAACTAGAGAGACCGCCGGGCATTGGCATTTCCGGCTCCGATCAAATTGAAGTCACCGTAGAAGTGCTGCCAATCGCAGCGAGCGCGGAAACCCGGGTCGCCGTGACGTATGTAAACATCCTGCCGGGCATGGAAGCCACGGTGGAGCCCACCACCGTATCCGTAATCCTCAGCGGCCCGGCGCCGGTGCTGCGCACTCTGCAAGCGAGCAGTGTGATCGTCTCGTTGAACTTGAGTGGCGTGGGCGCGGGCACGTACTTATTGACGCCGGATGTGAGCACGCCGCCCCAGGTGACCGTGCTAAGTGTCGACCCGGCACAATTGCAGATAGTTGTGCGGGCATCGCCTGCGCTCGCTCCCACGTCAGAACCCGCGACAACCCCAGGCCCTAGCGAAGAGACACTGCCCTCATCGCCCACGCCGAATCCCTAGGCGGACGAGATTGCATCCTGGTGAGGCTGTCGCACCATCACTGATTCTTGCAAACTGTGACACATCTGTAGTGTCAATGGGGCGATGGGTGCCGGAAAATGCGCACGCTCACGCCCCATTCGTCCCCTACGAGACGCCGGGACGCACCGCTTCCCAAGTCGATTCCGTTGCGCAAAAGAGGTGTTTTCAGGATGCTATACTAAACGGACGCCGAGAGACTGGTTAGGTGGGGGCTTCCCACACTTCTCTCCGCTGACTCGCTCTCGTGGTCGCCCGTGCATTTCATGATTTTTGCGGAGAATGTGCCGACACATTGGTGAAGTGGTCATACACGCCCCGCGTGCAAATCGTAGGACGAGCGGCAAGGAATCCCGAAGCCATCACCGCCGGCATGGCGCGCATAAGTCGCGACCCCACGCCCGTGCCGCAACTCATCAAGGAAGCGCGCGACAATACCGCCCTGGCGCGCCAGCGCAACCAGCGGGTCGTATATGAATACGGCCACAATAGCGTCGCAGAGCACGGGTGCTTCAGTGCCGCCATCTGGGACATTCCCCGCCTGCTATCGCTGGAAATCGTGCGGCATCGTCTGGCGGCCTATACCCAGCACAGCGGGCGCTATATCCCTTTTGAAGAAGTGCCCCGCCAGTTCTACTTGCCGAGGGCATATCGCCGCGGCAAGCCCCGGCGCCTGATCGAGGAAGCGGTCAGCCAAAGCCATGCAGCCTACCAAACGATTTATGCGGGCTGCACTGCGTATCTCTTGGAAAAGTATCCGCGCATGCGTGCTGTGAGTGCCGAACGCCGCGCCACTGAAGATGCGCGCTACGTCCTGCCGTTGGCACAGACCACCCAGGTGGGCGTGACTACAAACGCCCGGGAGTTTGCGCTCATGATTACGCGGCTGCTCTCCTCGCCGCTCCCCGAGTTTCAGGAAACCGGCGAGAAGCTCTTTGCGCAACTCCATCCCATCGCGCCCTCGCTCTTTCCGGAAAAGTACGTTCACGCCTTGCCGTATCCGCAAAGCGGCCGCGATGCAATTCAGGAGACCGCGGCAGCGCTTGACGTCTCGTCGGCATACGCGGGCGGCCACACGCCGACTGCCAGCGAGCCGCCTGCCTCCGCTGCCAATGCAGCCGTGCGGCTGGTGCGCTATGACCCTGACGGCGAACACCACTTGGCCGCGGCTTTGCTATTCCAAAACTCCCGGATGACACTTGCCGCCGCCCAGGAGGCGGTGACTCGTCTAGACGCAGACCAAGTGGGTCGACTAATTCGTTCCGCATACCGCGGCTTGCACGCCCATGACACGCTGCTGCGCGAATTCGAACTGCTGCACTATCAGTTTGAATTGGTCATGTCGGAAGCGGCGTATCATCAATTTATCCGTCACCGGATGAAGACCGAGGTATCCCAGTCACACAACCCCGGCCACGGGCGCACCCTCCCGCCGCTCGTTCGCAACGCCGGCTTCGCGGACGCATACAACCGCACATTGGATCTATTGGAGGAAGCCTACCAGGCGCTTGGCACCGATCAAAGGGCCGAAATCCTGCTCGCCAACGGCCACAACCTCCGCATCCTCGTGGACCTCAACGCACGTGAAGTCGTGGAAATGTCTCGCATCCGCAGCGACCGGCATGCGCAATGGGACATCCGCAATGTATCCGACGCCATTGTCGCCGCTGTTACTCGCGTGCATCCCCACATCGGCTTGGCCTGCGGCGGTCGCGACACTTTCAAGGAGGGTACCGCCGCCGTGCTGCCGGACACGGTTCTCTGACCCGCCCCCAACACTTCTACGCCCATGGCTGCAAACTGGCGCTGACCCGGCATTCTTACGGCAATGAGTATGTGAATCTCGCTGTCTTCAATTAGGCTTCACCGCCGCAATTGCCTATAATGGAGAATACTGAATTATATCTACATGTATGAGTAATACCGGACCCCATTAGACCAAGGAGTGCGTTCAGCACCATGGCTACGCGAGCGAAAGCTACCGAAGAGAGCAAAACGGATGGTCGCAACCAGGCGTTACAGGCCGCCATCGGTCAGATCGAGCGCCGTTACGGTAAGGGCTCGATTATGCGCATGGGCGAGGAGGCGGCGGTTCCGGTTGCCGTCGTGCCCACCGGCTCGCTTTCGCTCGACCTGGCGCTGGGCGTAGGCGGCGTGCCCAGGGGGCGCGTTGTGGAAATCTATGGCAATGAGGGCAGCGGCAAGACTACCCTGGCCCAGCACGTGGTGGCTGAAGCGCAAAAGCTCGGCGGCACCGCCGCCTTTGTGGACGCGGAACACGCGTTCGATCCCTCGTATGCGGCCAAGTGCGGCGTGAGCATTGAGGACTTGCTGGTTTCGCAACCGGATAATGGCGAGCAGGCCTTGGAAATTGCGGAAATGCTGGTTCGCAGCAATGCCGTTGACGTCATTGTGATCGACTCCGTGGCCGCCCTGGTGCCAAAGGCCGAAATCGAAGGCGAGATGGGCGATGCCCATATGGGACTTCAAGCCCGGCTCATGTCCCAGGCGCTCCGCAAGCTCACGGCGGCCATCAACCGCTCGCGCAGCGTCATAATTTTCATCAACCAGGTGCGCGAGAAGATTGGCGTGATGTTTGGCAATCCGGAGACAACCCCCGGCGGCCGCGCGCTGCGCTTCTACTCATCGGTGCGCATTGACGTACGCCGGGTTGACTATGTAAAGCAGGGGCAGGAGCAAGTTGGCATCCGTGTGCGCGCCAAGGTGGTCAAGAATAAGGTCGCGCCGCCGTTCAAGACCTGCGAGTTCGACATCCTCTTCGATGAGGGCATCTCCAAGCTGGGCGATCTCATCGACCTTTCTACTGAATACGGCATCGTTCGCAAAGCCGGTGCGCATTACTCCCACGGCGACACGCGACTGGGCTTGGGACGCGAAAATGTGCGTAATTTTCTCAAGGAAAATGGCGACATCGCGGAGTCGATTGAACTGGCAGTGCGCACCCAAGCGCAGGCAACCCTTGCTGCCGATCCCAATGGCGATGATGTCGAAGCGGCGCTGGGACCGGATACCGGAAAGCAATGAACCGACGCTACTTCATCACCCTGGCAGTAATTTTCGCCCTCGTGCTGCTGTCCGGTTATGTCAATTGGCCTGATAATCCCGGTCTCAATCTCGGCATCGGCGATTCTCGCCTCGTGCGCGACCTGCGCTATCACCTGGGCCTCGATCTGCAGGGCGGATTGCACGTAGTGCTGCGGGCAACTCCTTCTGAAGGCCAAGAGATCACGTCGGACCACATGGAAGCGACGCGCGATATCATCGCGGAACGCGTGAATGCCCTCGGCGTTTCCGAACCCATCGTGCAATTGGAAGGCACCGATCGCATCATCGTCGAGCTTCCCGGCGTGGAGAATCCGGATGAAGCCATTGCGCTCTTCCGGGAAACCGGCGAGCTTGCCTTTGTGGACCTTGGCAAGAGTTCGGTGCCACCGGTGCCGGTAGGCGGCCTGGTTGAGGGTGAGCAATTCCGCAGGCTCTTCACCGGCGCTTTGGTCAAGTCCGCCGAAGTCGGCTTCGATGAACGCGGCCTTCCGCAGATCAATTTCGAACTAAAAGACGACGGCGCCGTGATCTTTGAGGAGTTCACGTCCCAAAACATCTGCCTGCGCGTTGACGGCCAGCCGTGCACCTGGCTCGGTATTACGCTCGACGATCATTTGATATCTGCCGCCACGATTTCAGGCGCCATTTCCAACCGCGGTCGCATCACCGGGAGCTTTACCCTGGAAGAAGCCCGCGACATCGTCATCAAACTCAAGTACGGTGCGTTGCCCGTGCCCTTAGAAATTGCCCAGAACCGCACAGTAGGGCCCACGCTCGGCCAAGACTCAGTAGACCGCAGTCTGCGGGCCGGCATAATTGGCTTAGTGCTGGTTGCCATATTCATGTTTATCTATTACCGTTTGCCCGGTCTGGTTGCCGTCTTGGCTTTGATGATTTACGCCCTCCTTGTGCTCGGAATCTTCAAGCTGTGGCCGGTAGTGCTGACGCTGGCGGGCATTGCCGGCTTTATCCTCTCCGTGGGCATGGCCGTGGACGCGAACATTCTGATATTTGAGCGCCTGAAAGAAGAGCTGCGCCGGGGCAGGACACTCCGATCGGCGCTTGATGTTGGCTTCGAGCGTGCCTGGACCTCAATTCGGGATTCGAACATATCCACCTTAATCACGTGCGCTGTGCTCTTCTACTTCGGTACAGGCATCGTGCGTGGATTCGCTATCACGCTGGCCATCGGCGTAATCATCAGCATGTTCACTGCGATCACGGTCACACGCACGTTCCTCTACCTCGTGGTGCGCCTACCCCAGTTGCGCGACAATCCTTGGCTCTATGGCGTCGCGCAGTCGCAGCAGCAGACCTTCGCGCCTCCCCAAACACCACCGCGTCAAGCTACGGAACCATAGGCAGCTAGGCCGCAATGTCGCTAGAGACTCGCCCTGTAGAATCCGTCCGAGGGATGCTGGACCTTGACGCCCAGCAGGCCCACGCGCAGGCGCAGTTGCAGCAATCCCTGCTCGCAGCGTTTCAACTGGCGAGCTACACGCCGATTGATGTACCGCTCGTCGAGCAGGCCGATCTCTACATGCGCAAGTCCGGCGCGGATATCATCTCCAAGATGTACACCTTTGAAGACTTTGGTGGGCGTCGTCTCGCTTTGCGCCCGGAATTCACTGCATCAGTCGTCCGCTATTACTTGAGCAACGACCAAAATGCGCCGATTCCGTTGCGCTATGCTTACGCCGGCCCTGTATTCCGCTATGAGAAGCCGCAGCGCGGCCGCTACCGGCAGTTTTCGATGGCCGGTGTGGAGTTGCTGGGCAGTGACGGCCCGTCCGCTGACGCCGAAGTGATCGCCCTGGCATGTTGGACGCTGGAACGACTTGGCGTAAAGCAATACCGACTTGTCCTCGGCCACGTCGGCATTCTGCTTGAATTGCTTGGCAGCCTGGGACTCTCAACAAGGCTCAAACACTTTTTGCTCGATAGCATGGAAGACGTTGGCAGGCCGGGACGCGGTCTCGCGTATGTACGCAAGCGATTGGAAGAAATCCACCCCGCGCGCCACGCCGGTACGCCGGCAATCGTGGACGCCCCCGGCGCCGAGGCCCAGGCGCAAGCGACGCTGCGCGCATCGTTGCAAGAGATGGGCATCGAGCTGCACGGCAGCCGCACGGAAGAAGCCATCCTGAGCCGCATGTTTCGGAAACAGCGTACCTCCGATGAGGATGAGCGAGTCGAACGCGCGTTTGCGTTCATACAAGGTCTGCACGGACTCACAGGCGCCCCCGGCGAAGTGCTGGAACGCGCGCGCGTGTTTCTGGAGAAATATGGCCTGGGAGATGAACCGCTTAGCCGTCTGGCTGAAGTGGTCGCTGCGCTCACTGCCTATGGCATCGAAGAGTCACACGTACAGGTGCAGCTAGCTCTGGGGCGCGGGCTCCACTACTACACCGACGTGGTATTTGAGTTGTACGACGATTCCGGCCGGAGTCAGTTGTGTGGCGGCGGCCGGTATAACGAACTGGTGCAATCACTCGGCGGCCGCAAGTCCGTTCCGGCAGTTGGCTTTGCCATTGGGTTGGAGCGTCTCCGACTCGCACTTGAGCAACAAGGGACCGCACTGCCCGCTGCACCGCGTGTGCAAGTGCTGGTGGCAGCCGCAACGCCGGCCGCCGCGCGCGTCGGCATGCAGGCCGCTCAGCGGCTCCGTGAACACGGCATCCGCACGGAATACGATCTGCGGCAGCGCAACGCGCGCACTCGTGTCGCCTACGCAAACCGCAAGAGCATTCCCTATCTCCTGCTGGTTGAAGACGGGGAAGGCAGCTTGAACCTGCGCAACATGGCGGACGGCACGACGCAATCTCTGTCGCTAAGCGAAGTGGTGCAGAATATCCATGGCTGAAGCACTGCGCCTGCTCGTGCCGAGCAAAGGCCGCATCGGGGAACAGTCCCTGGAATTCTTCGCCAAATGCGGCCTCGCCGTCGCTCGCCCCAATTCGCGGGCTTACGAAGCTACGCTGCCGGCTGTACCCAACGCAACCATACTCTTCCAACGCGCTTGGCAGATGGTTGAGCAAATTCGCAATGGCGATGCCGACGCGGGCATCACCGGCTATGACATCTTTTCCGAAATGCGGCAGGAGGGTGACGATCTTGTCATCGTAGCGCCGGACCTCGGCTACTCCCAGGGGCAGCTCGCAATCGCCGTGCCGGAGGAATGGATCGATGTCCGTACGTTGACCGACCTTGCGGAAGTGGCGCTGGAATTCCGGGAAAGAGGCCGCGTACTCCGCATTGCCACGACGTTTCCCGCTTTAACCCGCCAGTTCCTCTTTCAGCAGGGCATTACGTACTTTCAAGTGGTTCAGGCTGAGGGTGGATTGGAGGCTGCGCCAACTCTGGGCTATGCTGATATCATTGTCGACCTGGTTTCCACAGGCGCGACCCTCAAGGACAACCGGCTCAAGATGATCGAGCACGGCGTCATCCTGCGCACCCAGGCGTGCTTGATCGGCAATCGCGAACGGCTGCGCGCAAGTCACGACAAACGGCAGGCACTACGGCAGATTCTAGAATTCGTGGAAGCCTCCCAAAGTGCCGCGCCCTATTCGACATTAACCGCGAACATGCAAGCCGATTCAGCGGAAGAAATAGCCGGCACACTGGCGGCGTTTCCGGAAGTGGGCGGCTTGCTGGGTCCGACCGTAGCGCGTGTGTTTGCCAACGATGAGCAACACGGGTCGTGCTTCGCCGTCACAGTTCAGGTGAAAACGGACGACGTGCTCGCCGCGGTGGTGAGCTTACGACGAGCGGGCTGCACAAGCGTCTCTGTTACAGCGCCCCGCTACATTTTCGGTAGGGAATGCGCCCTGTATGAGGGCCTTCTCCAGACGTTGAAACTACAAGAGTGAGCGAAAGCGCCGCAAGTTGACTAGACTGAAATGCGAAACGCCATACATGATACAGAGACACGAGGATAACAGAAGCTAATGTTTGATATTGTTGGCCGCAGAAAGTGGGCCTATGTCGTTTCCGCGCTAATTCTGGTGCCGAGCATCCTCTCGCTCGCTGTATTCCGCTTGCAACTCGGCATCGATTTTTCCGGCGGGACGATTTACGAATTGCGTTTCGAAGCCACACCGGCTGCGGAGGAGATTAAGCGCATCTACCTTGCCCTGGACCTTGGCGAACCGTTGGTGCAAGCCACTGGTGAGGGGTCCGTCATCATCCGCTCAAAAGAGCTAGCGCTTGAGAACAAGCAGGCGGTGCGCACGGCGCTGGAAGAGGCGCACGGCCAGGCAGAAGAGTTACGCTTTGAAGCCGTGGGGCCCGTAATCGCCCGTGAGCTCACACAGAGAGCGTTGCTTGCCGTGCTCGTGGCCTCTGTCGGCATTCTCATATATATCACGTGGGCGTTCCGCCACGTGCCGCAGCCCTTCCGCTACGGCGTCTGTGCCATTTGCGCGTTAGTACACGACGTGCTGGTCGTGCTCGGAGTCTTTTCCGTGCTGGGTTTCCTCGTGCATAAAGAGATTGACTCGATGTTCATTACCGCAATTCTCACCGCCATCGGCTATTCCGTGCACGACACCATCGTGGTCTTCGACCGGGTGCGCGAAAACCGTGCCAAGTACTCGCACGCGCCGCTCCCTACTGTGGTGAATTTTAGCGTCAATCAAACAATCGACCGCTCCCTCAACACTTCCATCACATTGCTGATCACGCTCTTTGCACTCTATCTCTTCGGCGGGCTCGCCATCAAGGACTTCGTCCTGGCGCTGTTGATTGGCGCGGCTACCGGCACCTATTCCTCTATCTTCATTGCCGCGAGCTTGTTGGTAGACTGGGACATTTTCTCGCGACGCCAAGTCGCGGCAGCATAGCCACCCTCTTCATAGCTACGCGTATTAGCTGCCCCAGCCGCGAGAATCCTGAGGTCAAAGACGGCCATGCTGCGGAGTTTGATCGAAGGTCGGCACTAAGGCACGGCGATTCGCGGCAACGCGGGGTTGATGCGGCTGACGATTTCGTAGTTGATGGTCCCCACGTGCGTCGCAATGTGCTCCGCCGGCATTTCGGGCCCAAGCAGAGTGACTTCATCGCCAACCTCAACGTCCGGAATAGCGGTCACGTCAATAAGCGTCATGTTCATCATTACACGACCGACCACGGGCGCGAGTTTCTGCCGGACAGCGACCTCTCCCACATTCGAGAGTCTTCGATCATAACCGTCTGAATACCCGATGGGGATGACCGCCACGAGTGAATCCCGCCGCGTGCGGTGCGTGCGGCCGTACCCCACGGTTTCCCCCCGCGCCACGCGCTGCAGGTGCACGATCCGCGTTTTCCACTGCATGACCGGACGGAGGGACAGCGGGTGCGTCGCGCGTTCCGTCATTGCAATCTGCGTATCCAGTGACGGCCATAGCCCGTAGAGACCGATACCAATGCGCACCAAGGTACCGTGCGCGGCCGGCTCTACCATCGTCGCCGCCGTTGCTGCCATATGTTGGTGCGGCACCTGGATTCCGGCTGCGGCCAGGGACGTCTGAACCTCCGCAAAACGGCTGATCTGCAACTGGAGGTACGAGTCATCGGCCGTGTCCTCAGCCGTGGCAAAGTGGGTGTAAATGCCTTCGACTGCAAGCTGCGGCAATTCCTGCAATTGGCTTACGAATTCAACCGCAGCACCGCAAGGCACACCCAAGCGGTAGGTGCCCGTCTCAATCTTTACGTGCACGTTGGCGGTCGTGTTCTGCGCCGCCGCCGCCCGTGCCAGGCACGCGGCGGACCCGTGATCGTAGACCACCTGGCGAAAACCGTGCCGCACTACTTCATCTGCACGACTATGGGGGGTAAAACCCAAAATGAGGATTGGCAGCGTGATGCCGTCGTGATCCAGGGCCAACGCTTCATCAAGCGTGTTAACGCCCAGCCAGTCAACATGGACTGCAATAGAGTTGGCCACGACCTGCATACCGTGGCCGTAGGCATCTGCCTTAACGACGGCAAGCAGTGAAGTCCCCGGTTGCAGACGTTCCCTGAATGAAGCGATGTTGTGCTGCAGCGCGCCGCGGCTGATCTCGATCCAGGAGGGGTAGTCCGTCATGTGAAGGACGCGCCTCTAGGCTCTGACACCGCTGAGCACGACCTCATGGCGGGTCAAGAGCAAGTCATCACCCACCTGCTTGGGGGAGAGACCGCCAAGATCCCCTTCAAGCCCGTCCCAGAGCATGGTCCTGACAATCTCGCGGTTCTCGTCTGTGGTATTGGCCGTTTCCAGCCACTCGCTCGCCATCATTTCCCGGTTCAGCAAGCGTTCGTCATGCACGGGACAGCCAATTTCCGCCATCATTCCCCGCAATTGGCTGGGGCTGAATGCCTGCACATGCGAGTGACCGCGCGTGCGTTCCATGCGATTGAAGTACGCCGCTTTCTCAGGATCTTCCGGCATGCCGAATTCGCCGATGACGAGTCGTCCGCCGGACATGAGCACTCGTCCCATCTCCTGCAGCGCCGGCATGGGGTGCGTGAAGTGGTGCACGCTGAAACGGCAGGTAACGATGCTAAACATGCCATCGGGAAAGGGAAGACCGGTCGCATCGGCAGCAGCCAAGGATACCTGTGCACCGGGCGCAGCCGTACCGTCGGCGCCCTGTTCCTCAGCCGCGCGGGCGAGCATGGCGGCGGTAAAGTCAACCCCAATCACATAGCCGCTTCCCGTAATCTCCGCAGCTAGGGCAAAGGCCACCAGCCCGGTGCCGGTCGCCACGTCGAGCGCCTGCGCGTCGGGGCCGGGCGCGGCCATAGCGACCATTGCCTCCACCGTATCCCCTTGTCCGCCGGTATACGTCGCCGCCCGCTCCGTAAAGTGCTGTCGTACGTCCTGGTCCGACGGTGACTGTTCGCCCATGTGTCTTCTCCTAACTCATGCGGTTCAGTTCAGAATTCCTATATGTGCATTTGTCTTGTTACTTGCGCGGCAATAGCAGTAACACGTTGAGATTTGCAGAGTCCGGTAGCCGTTTGGATTTGCGCCGCTGGCTCTACCTTATCATGGGTCCTCCAGCGCGTCAGCCGCATCGGACTTGACCGGTCGTGCGCCCGCCAATGACTGCGTTGCGACTGCAGCGAGCCCCGGGCGAAAACCCGTCTGAGACCAGGCGCTACTCTGCTTTCTGCGCGACGATGAAGAGCCCGCCACCTTCTTCCTGCGGCAGGAGCGGAATCTCGAGCAGGTGTCGATAGCGCTGGTACCAAAACCAGACAAAGAAGCGGCGCGGCACCAAACGGCGAATCACCAGACGGCGGAAGAGGTCGATGGGACGCCGCCCTCGCCAGATTCTGCGGGTGAGCGCCACGTCCAACCGCTCCCACGCTGCCATGAACGATGCCGGGGCAAAGTACTGACACTCCCGCACCACCAAATTGGCGGCAGCCAGCTTCTCGCGCCACTGCTCCGGCGCATTATAGTGGTAGTGGCCGAGCCGGGCGTTCGTTTGCGCCGCATAGGCTTCGGCTTCTTCCAGCCTGCCGGTGGCGCGAAGACGGCTGATAGGCGACAGCATATCCAGAAAACGATGGCTCACGGTAGTAAAGGCGAAGTATCCACCCGTGCGTAGGCTAGCGCTTATCGCCAACAGCACTGGGTCGAGCTCTGGTATATGCTCCACGACGCAGTTGCTGAAAACGGTGCCAAAGCTCTCATTGTCAAATGGCATGGCCCCGCCCTCGCTCTGCACGACGCCGCGATACGTGGCCAATTGACGTGCCACCCGCAGTTCGGAGAACACCATATCCAAGCCTACGGCGTCCCGATCCGACGGCAAGAGCAGCGAGGCCACGTAGCCGTTGCCGCAACCGACGTCCAGCACGGGCTGCGGCAAGTCGTGCCCCTGCCACAACTCCAACTCCAGGCTTCGCCACAAGGCGATTGCCGGTTGGTAGTAATGACTCTCCAAGACGAGCCGAAACCACTGGGCTGCGGTCCGCTGCTGCAAAGTCGCGGGCCGTGCCACACCGTCAGCCGGCGCCGGGTCTATGTTAGGCACGAGGTACTGTCCAATGCTGGGCCAGGAGTATATCATTCATCATCAATTGCATTCCGCCACTTCCAGTTCCATTCGTGCTCAGCCCACCGAAGCACGAGGCGGGCTGACGTATGTCCATCATCTATATCACCATTCCGGCAGTCCCCACCTCCGTTCGTGCTGAGCCTGTCGAAGCACAGCAAGGGACTCCTGAGCACACAGGGGAGCATCGCGCCTAGCCATAGCCTACTCCCTGCTGAAGCAACGTCTTCAGCCGATGCTGATAGGTATGCTCCGCCAGCACGCGCTCCCGACCGCGCGCCGCGATTGCCGCACGTTCGCCCGAATGCGCGAGATAATACTGTATCTTTGCCCGGAGGTCGTCCACGCCGTCAAACTCTGCAATCTCTTCACCCGGCACGAACAATCTGCTCAGTTCCGTGCGGCTATCCACTAAAGAAAACGCGCCGCAAGCTGGGGCTTCAAACGTCCGCTGATTACAGCCTTGCGGCAACTGCGGATGGTGGACGTTGAGCACGATGCCCGCGGCCCGGTAGCCTCGCGCCACTCGCTCTGCCGGGAGCAACGCGCGGCCCAGCACGGAGCGTCTTACTGCGTACTTATCGGGGAGAGTCTCCCAGCCTTTGCCGTACACCCGCAAGGCAAGGCCAAGGCGCGCGACCGCTTCAACCGTATCGGCGCGGTGCCAGTTTTCCGGCAAATGTCCCATCACGTGCCGGGAATCGCCAACGAAAATGACGTCGCAGGCGAGTTCACGTTCTTCCTCGGCGGTGAGTGCGAATGGTTGATACGTCTCCGGATCGGCGGCATGCGGGAGATAGAGCGGGTCTTTGGCGCCCATTTGCCCGGCCACCGGCAGGTAGAATGGGTCGACAATAAAGAATCGTGTATAGAGACGCAAGCTCCCAAGGATGTTGGGAAACCAGGTGGGATCGTCGCCGCACCAGTTGAGCACCGGCGCCCCGATGCGGTCGGTAAGATAGTGGATCGTCTCGGGCAGATAGACATCTCCCCGAATGAGCAATATCGCGTCCGGCCGCTGTCGCGTGCAGACTCGCACAAGCTCCAAGTTGTCTTGCTGATTTGCCGCAAGCAACCGCTCCAGGTTGAAGTGATCCGCCCCTACAAGTCTGCGTCGCACCCGCTGCCGCAGACTTGGCCGCTCGCTGGCACGCCGGCCGTATTCCAGTCTTGTCACGTTATGTCCGAGTTGCTCCAGAGCCCGCTGGCAATAGAATCCCCACTGGCCCGTCTCCCAATGGGGCGCGGCAAGGACAATCTTCATGACTTGTCCCTCTTGTTCGGAAATACCAACCCGCTCACCTTACTACCCTGCCGCGGCTTGACGCATGCTATCCAGCACTGACGCTGCCGCACGCTCCCATGAAAACTGTGCCGAGCGCACGCGCGCACGCACGGCAAGTCGCTGCCGCAATTCCGGGTCACCGCCAAGTTGCAGCAACGCTTCAGTAATTGCTTCCACACTCATGGGATCAACCAGCAGCCCCGCATCGCCGATAACTTCCGGTAAGCCGCCGCTGTCGCCTCCCAACACCGGCACGCCGCATGCCATTGCTTCCAAGGCCGGGATGCCAAACCCCTCGCCGATGGATGGGATTGCAAGAAAGTCAGCCCCGTTCATCAGCAGGGGAACGTCCGCCATCGGCACGCCGCCGAGAAAGTGCACGTCTTCTCTGAGACCCAAAGCCTCAATTTGCCCGGAGATGCCGTTGCTGGACCACCCTACTTTACCGGTCACCAACAGGCATTGCTCCAGCCCCCGCTGTTTCGCGGCATGGAGCGCCTGCACCAGCCGCTCTAGGTTCTTCCGCGGCTGTATGCGTCCCACAAAGAGAATGTACGGCCGCTTCACCTGCGGATACCGCTCTGCTAGCCGTCCCCTCGCTTCATCCGGGTCGATTGCACGAAAGCGCGCAGCATCGAATCCATGCTGCGCGACGTGAATGCGGTCTGCCGGAAAGCCGTAGTGCGCCACCACGTCGGCTTTGCAGGCGTGGGAAACGGCGACAAGCCGCGTGGCACGGCGAACGGCCGCATCCGTCAGACTCTCCAAGCGCCGTCGCACCGGCGGCTCGAAGTATCGATCGGCATCCGGCAGCGTGAAAGCAATGTCGTGAATGAGGAGTACGCTCGGACAGGGCAAATTGCCCGGCAGCGGCTCTTGACCCACTTGAAAGTATACCGTCGGACGCCGCTGCCACAGCTCGAGTTGCATGCGCACCTGGTACCACGGTTCGACGTCCAACCGGCGCAAGACCCGGTTTACGCCGCGTACCGGTCGCAGCGTCCTCGCCTGGCGGCGCGTCTGCGAGCGAAAAAAATCAAACTGCGGGACAGAATCCAGATAGTAGCGAATCTGCTCGCTTGGATCGAGATCCGCAATGCCCTGCGCGAGGCCCTGCAAGGCCATGGCGTTGCCGTCAAAGGCAACTTGATTGCCGGAGCGCACGTTGAACCCGAATGTTGTCGTTGCTTCACTCACAACAGGAGACCCTTGCATAACTTCAGCCAGCGGCGCAAGAAATACTCCCTCTCCCGGCGGGAAAGGGCCGGGGTGAGGGGATTACTGCTTGTACTGTCCTTATCTACCTCTAAGACCTATACGAAAGTGTGCAAAATCGGTGAAAACGGCCCAGATTGCGGGGATTCCCCCCTCACCCCCGTATCAAGTACGGGGCAGGCTCTAACCCTCTCCCGATGGAGACCTTTGCATAACCCCACCTTCAGGCAGGGGCACTCCCTCTCCCTGGGAGACTGTCTCAATATATTCGTGCGCGGCACGGTGAAAGGGATGAGCGGCACAGTGAGATGGCGGGTGGTATGGACGAAACGGTAGAAGTGAGAGAGCCGTCCCCGGGGCGGCAATGGGCGAGACCCGGACCGCCACAGCGCGTGGAGGCTCTTGAGATTGAACGCGGTGGCCAGCAGGTGCCATTCAGACACCACGTGGCTGCGGCCTCTGAGCAGGAAGCGTCTGGCGTGGTGCCACTCCTTGAGCAGGCCAAAGACCGGCTCGACGATGGTACTACGGCGGCGGTACAACTGCTTGGCCGGTACGGTCGCCATCAACTGCCTGTGCCGTTGCAGTATCGGCTCGTGCTCGCTGATCTTTATGGAGCGGCCGCGCCGGGAGGTGGTGCAGACGCCGAAGGCCGGGCAGGAGAGGCAGTCCCGGCCGTTGGCTTGGTACCGCCTGACGCGGTAGCCGTTGCCGTGGGTCAAGCTGTGCGTGTAGGTGAGCACCTTTTGCTGAGGACACAGGTAGGTGTCGGTCTGCGGACAGTAGGTGAAGTGGTCCTTATGGTACGGGTGGCGGCGTCTGCGATCATGTGTCTCGGGCAGCAACACGGTGTGGCCGCCGGCGTGGCACGTGGCGAGGTTGGCCCCCGAATGGTAGCCCGCGTCTGCAACGGTCACCACGTTCCGCTCGTCGTCGATGTTCGCCTGCGCCGCCTCGATCAGCGGCGCCAGATGGGGATGGTCGTCGGCACTGGCGCTCACGTCCGCCGCCGTGATCAACCTACCCCGTGCGCCCACGTTCTCCGCCGCCAGTGGCGAAACCATCGCCTGCGCGTTGTAGCCGGTGATGAAGCCACCCTTGCCGGCCTTGAGCAGGGCCGCGTCTGCGTCGGTCAGGTTCGTGTAGTGCGGCCCGTCCGCAGCCGCGACGCGGGTCAGCGCGTCGTCCACCCGCCGCCGCAGGGCCTGGGCGTCGGCAAGTTCCTGCGGCAAAGTCGCCGGCGGCGCGGCGCCCCCCGTGGTGTTCTGCGCCTCCAAGTCCGCGATCGCTTGCTCGGTACGGGACAACAGCCGCTGCAGCCCCTGCGCGTCGTGGGTATGCCGCGTCCCGGCGTTGGCCGCGATCCTAGTGCCGTCCACCGCCTGGATGGCCAGGTCCACCAGCCCGGCACTGACAGCCGTGCGCACCGTGCGGCGCAGCAGCGTCCGCATCCGGTCGCGGTGCGCTTTGTAGAAGCGCCACAGTGTGTTGTGGTCGGGCTGCTGCATCCCCACCAGCCACATGTAGGGAACCTGATCTCTGCAGGCCGCCTCCAGCTTGCGGCAGGAACGCACACCGGTCATGAAACCGTATATCCATACGCTCAGCAGGGCTCGGGGATGATAGGCCCCGGCGCCACGCGGGTCGCCCTGCAGGTCAATCGCCAACGCCTCCCACGCCGCAGCATCAAGGCTGTCCACAAAGGCCGCCGCAAACCGCACAGGATGGTCTGCCGGCACCAGTTCGTCCAGCGTCGGCGGCAGCAACCAGGCTTGCTCACGACTGAACGGTCGCACCGGCATCACTACACCTCACTTCACGCTCTTCCTGCTCCCTCACCTTGCTTCTCTACTCCACAGTATATATATCCGGTAGAACTATTTTTGAGACACCCTCCCCAGGGAAGGGGTCATCTCTCCCGTCGGCCACGGACGGTGCACGTGTCTCAAACGCAATGTAGGGGCGGTTCGCGAACCGCCCCTACAGCATACTATTCCTATTGTCGGCAAGCCCTATCGGTCGGCCAGGCTTGTTAGCTTCGCCGATCAAATATCTGTCTTGTCTAGATGAACAGCGGCGCCAGCACGAGCGTAATCGTCGAAAAGAGCTTGATGAGCACGTGCAGCGATGGTCCGGCCGTATCCTTGAGCGGGTCGCCAACCGTATCGCCGACCACAGCCGCGTGGTGGGCCACCGTATTCTTGCCGAGCACATTACCGTCGGCATCTTTCAAATGGCCCGCCTCGATGAACTTCTTCGCATTATCCCACGCGCCGCCGCCGTTATTGAGGACTGTCGCCAGGATTATGCCGGACATCGTACCCACCATGAGGAAAGCGGCCTCAGCCTCCCAGCGCAGCACGACGCCAACGATGATCGGGGCCGATATCGCCAAGAGGCCAGGGAGGATCATCTCACGGAGGGCCGAGCGTGTCGTAATATCCACACAGCGCGCGTAGTCGGGCCGCACGGTGCCTTCCATGATGCCGGGGTTCTCATCGAACTGGCGGCGCACCTCTTGGATAATGTCGCTCGCCGCGCGTCCCACAGCGCGGATAGCCAGCGCGCTAAAGAGGAAAACAACCATCGCACCGATGAAACCGCCGATAAAAACCTCGACCTTTACCAAGTCCACCTGGATCATCTCATGGGGCAGGCCCAACTTGTGCCGCACCTCATCGAGAAAGGCTTGGAAGAGCAGGAACGCCGCCAGACCGGCGGAGCCGATGGCGTAGCCCTTGGTGAGCGCCTTCGTCGTGTTGCCGACCGAGTCGAGCTGGTCGGTAATCACGCGTGCTTCTTCCGGCGCATCCGACATTTCGGTGATGCCGCCGGCGTTGTCGGTGATCGGCCCAAAGGTATCCATGGAAAGCACATAGGCCGCGCTCATGAGCATGCCCATGGTTGCTACCGCCGTCGCGTAGATGCCCTTCACCGCCGAGCTGACACCCTCCACCTCGGCCAGCGTGCCGAGCCAGAACGAGAGACCCAGCGCCAAGACAATTGCCAGCACCGACGTGGCGGTTGTTTCGAGTCCAATCGCAAAGCCGCTGATGATATTCGTGGCCGGGCCGGTCTTGGAAGCTTCCGCGATCTCCTTCACCGGACGCCAGCTACCGGACGTGTAGTACTGGGTAATGTACACAAAAGCCAAGCTGGTCAGAATGCCAACCGTGCCTGCCCAGAAGAACATCAAGTCTTCCAACAGGTAGTACACGGACACAAACATGAAGACGATCGAGAGCGCCGTAATGACGTAGTAGCCCTTGTTGAGCGCATTCATGGGATTTTTCGGATCAGCCCCGCGCGCCAGCAAGACGCCGACGATTGACGCGACCAGCCCAAAGGCACGCACGATTAGCGGGAACAAGACCCATGCCAGGTTGTTGGTCGCCACGGCAAGGCTTGCACCCAGGATCATCGCGCCGATATTCTCGGCAGCCGTTGACTCGAAGAGGTCGGCGCCGCGGCCGGCGCAGTCGCCCACATTGTCACCCACCAAGTCAGCAATAACCGCCGCATTACGGGGGTCATCTTCCGGAATGCCCTGCTCAACCTTGCCAACAAGGTCCGCGCCTACGTCGGCGGCTTTGGTGTAAATACCGCCGCCAAGCTGGGCAAAGAGCGCCACAAAGCTGGCGCCAAAACCAAAGCCGACAATGCTGCTTACAATCGAAAGCGAATTATCCGGCGTGAGGTTGTTACCGCCGTAAATCAATAGCATCGCGCCGACACCGATAAGACTCAGCGCCACCACGAGGAACCCGGATACGGCGCCGCCGCGCAGCGAGACCTTCAATGCCTCTTCCAAGCTCGAACGCGCCGCATTGGCCGCACGTCCGTTTGACTGCACCGCAATGTACATGCCGACAAACCCGGAGATACCCGAACAGATCGCCCCTACCAGGAAGGCCACCGAAGTCTTAATGCCAAGTTCGACATCAGATGCAAAGTAGCCGATGATAGCGCCAATCACGATCGCCGCCACAATCGCCAGCATGGCAATTGTGCGGTATTGCCGGTTGAGAAAGGCGGTTGCGCCTTCAAAAATCGTGCCTGCGATTTCCTGCATCTGCTCCGTGCCGCGATCCCGGCGCAAGACATCATATGCGAGCCAAATCGCGAATACTACAGAAATCAGACAGGCTATAGGGACTGCCCAGACTAGTTCCACGTTACTGTGTACCTCCCGTTGTTGGCACGACACTGTTCTCCAGCACCACCCTAAGGGCGTTGAAGAATACTTCCATTTCTTCTTCCGTTCCAATGGTTATGCGCAGGTACCGCTCCAAACCGTGTTGCCGGAAGTAGCGCACCAGCACTTTCTGCGTCTTCAATGCTTCAAATACATCGGCTGCTGCGTGTTGCGTCGGCTCGACGAAGAGGAAATTCGCATCGGAGGGATAGACTTTGCAAGGAAATTCCTGCTTCAACCTGCCGGCAACACGATCGCGGCGCGCGCCGATCTCGGCGCAAACTGTCCGCATCCACTCGTAGTCTTCCAACGTCGCGACCGCAATCGCCTGGCTGGGCCGGCTGACGCTGTATGAATCTCTCAACTTCCACAAAGGTTCCAACAGTTCCGGGCGCCCGAATGCATACCCGACGCGAACTCCTGCGAGCCCGAATGACTTGGACATGCTCCGCGACACAATAATGTTGTCATACTGCTGTACCAAGGGCAAGGCAGAGGCCGATGCAAAGTCAACGTACGCTTCATCCACGACCACCAAGCCCGTACACTGCTGTGCCAGACGTTCGATCTGAGCAGGCGGCGTGAACGTGCCTGTCGGCGAGTTCGGATTTGAAATAGCCGTAAGCGTCGCCTGCAGTCCCGCCAATTCATCGATAGGCACCGCAAAGTCGGGGCCCGGTTCAACGGTCTGGATGACGGCATCCTGCATGTGCGCCCAAACTTCATAGTAAGGGTAGGTGGGAAAGGTGTACGCTACGGACTGTCCCCTGTCAACATAGGCGCGAAAGGTCAAATTGAGGATTTGGTCCGAGCCGTTGTCAACGTAAATCCAATCGACGTCGAGCTCGTAAATCTCCGAGAGTTTCTGACGCAAGTCCCGCGCCAAGGGATCAGGGTATCTTGATAGAGCCTGATTGGCTTGGCCTTCCAGCGCAGCCAGCGCCTTGGGCGAGGTGTGGGGATTCTCATTCGTATTGAGCTTCGTCCACCCCGTTCCCTGGGGCTGCTCCCCGGGAATGTAAGGCGACATCTCCTGGACGGCTTTTCGTGCTGCCGGAATCACTGCCAGTTTTCCTTCCTAAGCGCGTATCTTGCCACCATGTTTGCCGCTATGCGCAACTCTTTGGCGACCGCGACCGCTCTCGGTATTGAAGCACCTGCAAGAAACAGACATGAGAAGCTACGCCGCAATGGTGGCAACTGCCGCATTATAGCGAACATTGTGAACGTTGTCACGTATTGCTACGGCGTGCCACATGCACTTGCCTTGATAGGAAAGCCGTCCGCCTCACTCCAACGACTCGATACGAGAACCTGGTTGGGAAGGGGAAGACTCGGAATGGCAGAATTGGGTTTCTTGGCGAGGGAGCCGGCCGGATTGGCAGGGATTGAGAAGTGACTTCGGCAATCGAACCCAAAGCAAGAGGCGGGGCAGCCGTAAAGGCTGCTCCGCCTCTTATGTACCAAGTGTACAAATTGACTACTGGATGCAGCCGCCCTCGGCCAGCCAGTTCTCCAACTGTCCCTGTGTACGATCCAGGCCCTCTGGAACGGTGAGGCTGCCCTCGATCATTTCCGCCCAAGTCTCCGTCCAAGCTGCGTTGAACTCAGACTGCTTCAGGATCGTCGGGGTAATGCGGCTATTCGCAGCCTGCATCAGGTAGACGTTGACATCCTCATAGTCGGTGGTTGTGGCCGGCGTGATGTTCTTGTTGGCGACATAGCGCCCCCCGCCCATGGCCCCCACCGCGTCAACCACGTCAGCGCTCACGGTGTGCTTGAGGAATTCCCAACCGCCATCGGGATTCACGCCGGAACCGCCCAGATACATGGCGTTGTTCGCCAACGCGATCTGACGTCCGGCGGGACCGTTCGGCATCGGCGCCATGCCAATGTCGAAGAGATTGTTCGGCGTGATGTTGGCTTCGAACGTGCGGACGTTGAAGGAGCCGGTGTTGAACATGGCTTGGGTACCCTCGATGTACGAGCCGCCCGTCACCTTGTGCACCGCCTGAACGTCCACGTGGAACTGCACCGCATCGCGGAAGGCATCGGACGTGAACGTGGGCATTGTGCAGCCTGCGTCCCAGAAGTCCGCGCCGAACGCCCACGCATACATGCAGAGGTAAGAAGTAAAGCCGCCGTAGAGCTGCGCGCCGCCCTGCACAATTTCATCACCTTCCATCTTGGTGAGTAGCTTTGCAGATTCAAGCAGAGCATCCCAGGTCCACGTGCCGTCCGCTTCCATCTCCGTCGGGGTAGCAAGGCCGGCTTCGGTGAAAAGATTCTTGTTGTACCAGATCTCCTTGCCGTTGCTGAACCACGCCAAGCCGTAGATATTGCCCTGATACCGCTCCTTGGTGGCCTCATAAAAGTCATCAGGAGATACGTCCCCATCCGCGGCCAGGTAGGGGTCGATGTGGGTAATGATCTCGGACTCAATAAACGGGCCCAACCACGCAAAATAGCCGTAAATGGCGTCAAATGCGATACCGCCCGCTTGCGCCGCACCAGCCTTGGCGGGAAGTTCGCCAAAACTCGTACCTGTTACGGTGAGTTCCAGGTCCGGATGCTTGGCCTTGTACGTATCAAAGATGCTGCCCCAAGAATTCTGCCAGATTTCATTCTGGGCCAGGTCGACGTGCAAGTAATTGACAACCTTGGCCTCCATGGCCTCGGCTTCTTTGGCAGCCTCTTTCGGCTCCTCTTTCATCTCTTCTTCGGCCGGAGCCTCTTCCACCATCTGCGCCTGTCCGCAGGCTGCCAAGAGCAGTCCCGCGCCAGCCAGCGCACTTCCGCCGAGAAATGTCCGGCGGGACAAACCTTTTCGCATGATCGACCTCCTATTGCCGCATACGCTTCCTCTGTTGGATTTTCAACCCTGAAAACAGAGGATCAGTCCCTATCTCATAAGGGCGCTCCACGCTACAAATACACGAATGGGAATCCATCCTTGCTGTGCAAGGATAGTCTAAGTTAACACCGTAGTCAAGTGCCTAATGGGCAATTAGCGCATGTGAGGCGCAGACGCGGGGAGGGAGTGCTTTCCAAGCAAAGAAGCGCCTCCGGCCAGGCACGAAAACCGCTCTACCGCTTGCGGGGTTTGTCTAAGTCCCACTCTGCCCGCTGGAATTCCGCTCGCCGCAGCCTGACCCGCCAGAGTCTCCCCCAGAAGAGCCCAAGCGGTAGGAGAAGCGCTACTATAGCCGCCGGCGCCATCCAATGGGTGCCAATGACGAAGACGAGCGCCTTATCGGCGTTGAAGAAGAAGAGAATTGCGCCGCCAATGAAGAGCTTTATGAGGATCAGCGACCAAATCAGCACCCAGCCCGGGGCTGGGCTCTCATCAATCGACGGCTCAATTAGTTCGCGCGGACGTTCCGTCAGGAGCTGCAAGACGTACTTGCCCAAAACGCGCTGTCCAGCCAATTGCCGTTTCATAGTGTCTGATTATACCGCATTAGATCGCGACAACCAGTGCGTAATGCCTCCCTCGGGGACTATTGATGCGAATGGCTCTAATTCACGGGGCAGTTCGCGAGAAAACTCTTGAAGCGTGCCGGCGCCCATTTCGCCTCAGGGTCTGCTGGTCTATAATTAACGGTAGCAGAGTCAGTTGCGGGAGTAGCTCAGTTGGTAGAGCGCTAGCCTTCCAAGCTGGATGTCGCGGGTTCGAGTCCCGTCTCCCGCTCCCTCCGTTACTCGCCATTCTTTCTCTGGCTTGAACTTGCTTTCTTTTGTTGTCTCGTTGCGTTCCAACGGCTCGCGAGAATGTAGCTTGCATAAGGGAACTCTCCGGCTCGTTGCCACGGACCGGCCCCCGGCTCGAGAGCCCAAGGGAATAACAGCCCCGACGCATCGGTGAGGGGTTGGCTGCGGACGGGCACCAGTCAAATGGGAATCGTCACCCCTGCGAACAAGCAAAGTACCGCATTCCAATGAACAAAGGAGGGTCAATGTAAAGCAAAGCTCGCAGGATAGACATGGTTTATTGCCCCGTTGACGGTTTGTTTTCCGCTCAGCACAACGGGATTCCGTACGAATGCACACACCAAACTTTCAATCAAGAGGAGATTGCCTTTTATGCCCAATCCAATCGTGCATTTTGAAATTGTCGGTTCCGATAGCGCCAAGACCCAACAATTCTACACCGAGCTCTTTGACTGGACCATAGACTCCGATAATCCGATGGACTATGGGGTGGTGAATACGGGGAGTGACCGCGGCATTGGCGGCGGCATCGTCGGCGTGGAAGAGGAGGGTGATCGCACCGGAGTGAAGATCTACATCGAGGTAGACGATCTGCAAGCCTACCTTGACAAGGCGGAGCAATTGGGTGGGAAGACCATCCTGCCGCCAACCGTAATCCCCGATATGGTGACCTTCGCGTTGTTTGCCGATCCGGACGGCACCTTGATTGGTCTCGTCAAAGGCGAGTAGGTCTCTGGTTTCGTCTCGGGAAGAATAGGAGCGGTGCGGCGGAGAAATCCAACGCACCGCTCTCCTTAATCCTGACCGCGATCCTGACCGCGCGATACGGCATTTTGGCAAGTGCCGCGGCAAGCGAATCCTGCGATTCAACTACTCCCAGCGGAAGAAGCGCCAGGAAAGCAGTGCGGACGCCACCATGAAGAGTAACAGGACTAAAAGCCCTTGCATGATTGACGCAAATGGGGTCGCATCCACCATGATCTGGCGCAGAATGTCGGCCAGATACGTAAGCGGTAGAACCACGGCAATGGGGTGCAAAAACTCAGGCAGAAAGTCGAGCGGAAACAACGCGCCTGAGAGAAACATCATAGGAAACTGCACCATCTGCACAATGGCAATGAGCGCCTCGGCACTGGGCGCGATCGCGCCAAAAACGTAGCCGAGAGCAATGAACGACAGCGTGCCGAACACGACGATTCCAATTATCGCAAGCCAAGACCCAACTACCTGTATACGGAAGAGCGCCAGGGCAACCGCCAACAGAATCCCAGTCTGCACGAATGCCGTGATGATGCGCACGATTATCATGCTGAGCAGCACCATCCAACGCGAAACCGGTGTAGCTTGCAGACGCCGCAGGAGCCGCTGCTGCCGTTGTTCGACTAAGGTTGTCGCTCCGAAGAGACCGAGCTGCGCCACGGAGAGCGCCAGAATGCCCGGCGCGATGTAGTCAATAGGGCGAAATCGCTCGGCCTGCACCGAGTGGGTTTCGATTGCCACCAAACTCGGTTGTTGCGTGAATTCACGTTGCACACTCTCTACAACCTGCTGCACGATGCTCAACGCCGTTCCCGCAGACTGTTGCTGGCTGGCGTCAAGATGAACTTGGACCGTCGCTAACTCACGTCGTTGCCAAGCGGCGGTTAAGTCTGCCGGGATTATAAAAACGGCGCGTCGGTCTCCTTCACCGAGAGCAGCAAGCTCTTCATCTAGCGAACCTGTTGAGATCTCAAACAGGTCTATCCCTGCAAGCGCCCCGGCCACTGCCTGTCCGGCCGGTCCTCTGTCCTCGATGACAAGGCCCACCGGCATCGACGCCGTGCCGGACTCGCCAAACGCAAATCCTATTATGACCATCAGCACCACGGGGAAAGCCAAAGTCCAAAAGAGCGCCACTTTGTCGCGCGCGAATTGGATGCCGGTGTAATAGGTGAGTGTCCCCAGCGCCTTCATTCGCGGATGGTCCTTCCCGTGAGCTGAAGAAATACGTCCTCCAGCGTGCCGCGCTGAATCCGCAGATTATCCAGGTCTACGGCGGTTTCACCCGATTCTTCCAGGATGGCCGTCAAGGACTCTCGTAGATCTTTCGTGTGTATGGCGGCCGACCCATCCTTCACGTCAACGCGAGTGACGGCTGGCAAAGTCTCCAGTTGGCTCGGCGCCACACTGTCGGAGAGCGGAAGCTCGATGGCCCTATCCGGTACGTATTCATCCACCAGTTCGCGAGGCGTGCCTAGCGCCAATATCTTGCCGTGATCGATGATTGCCACACGTCGGCACAAGACCTCCGCTTCCTCCATGTAATGCGTGGTGAGCAAGACCGTCTTTCCCTGGTCGCGCATCTGCTCCACGATGTCCCAGAGCGCGCGGCGGGCCTGTGGATCGAGACCCGTCGTCGGCTCATCCAAGAAAACGAGGGCCGGATCATTGATGAGCGTCAATGCCAGCGACAGCCGCTGCTTCTGGCCGCCGGAGAGATGCTGGAACTTGGCTTTTCGGCGCTCCTGCAACCCCACCAACTCTAGGAGTTCATCGACTGACACGCTATTGCTATAGAAACTGGCAAAGAGGCGCAGCATCTCCTCTACGTTGAGTAGCGGGTAGAGCTGCGTCTGCTGGAGTTGCACCCCAATTAACGCCTTGACCTCGTCACTCTCCTGCGCCGGATCGAATCCCATCACCCGCACGTCGCCGCTATCTCGTTGGCGCAATCCAATGAGAATTTCAATTGTCGTGGTCTTGCCGGCGCCATTCGGACCCAACAAGCCAAAGACTTCCCCCTGCTCAACAGCAAAGCTCAAGCCGTCTACCGCTTTTAGGTCACCGTACGACTTATGCAGGTTCTCTACTTCAATTGCTGACACAAGAGGACCCTTTTATATTCCATCGGATTCCACGAATCTAGAATACCATCCAAGGTTTAATGTTGCAAATGGATACATTTCTAAGTATTTACCTTGAATTAGTAAAACTGAACATTACATGATTGAAGGATTGCATTCCAATCTCAGAACTGCGTTGCCAGCAAGACTGCAACTCTAGCCTTACGTCAACTAGCGGGTGCACGCCGGCAGACTGTCACAGCCTGCCGTTCATGTTCGCCCTCAATTCAATTGAGGTGGGCACAAGGCTCTGCGCTACCCAGCTATTCATGACACATGCACCGCGCTGCATGAGCCCGGTACGTATAATTTCCCCGAGTGGGTCGAAAGTTCCAAACAATGGACAATGATATATAATCGCCATTAGTCGACTGTAAAACGCCGTAGGCCTATTGGGAGGAACACCTGTGGTCATAGACGCTCACCATCATCTCGGCCAGGAAAAAGACTACGCCGACAAACTCATCGACACGATGGCCAAGCTCGGCGTCGATAAGACGGTCCTGCTGGCAACCAGCACCAGCGGGCCGGGCAGCAGCAACGAGGGAATTGAGCAGGCTATCAAGAAACACCCGGACGAACTCGTTGGATTCGGCTGGGTGGACCCAGCCCTGGACCCCAACGCCGTGGATACGGTGCAGCAGCTCTACGACAGCGGCTTCAAAGGCCTAAAGTTTATCAAGACGCGCAAAGCCTATGACGACCGCTCCTACATTCCCACCTATCAGAAAGCCGCCGACCTGGAGATGCCCATACTCTTTCATCAAGGCATCGTCGCCCGGCACGCCAATGACATAGAGAACGACGTTCACTCCGGCCGCATGATGCCGGTGCATCTGGACTACATCGCCCGCCAGGTTCCTGAACTCGTCATGATCGGCGCCCATCTGGGCAACCCCTGGTGGTATGAGGGCGGCATGGTGCTGCGCTGGAATCCCAACCTCTACATGGACATCACCGGCTCGACGTTGAAAATGCTGGACCCGGAAGACGTGGGCAAGATTCTCTGGTGGCGCCGCGACAGCCAGTACCGCGATCCCTGGGGACGTGACGCTTGGGAGAAGATCGTCTTCGGCACCGACGTGCCGTACTTCCTCATGGAAGACGTGATGAACGACTACCGCAACTGCATGGACGTGCTCGGCGTAGCACCCGACATCCAGCAGGGCGTATGGGGTAACACCATGGAAAAGATCTTGAGCTACGAACTATCCGAAAAGCACCGCCCGTTTGATGACAGCGGCGGCCACTACCCCCACGCCATACCGCAAGATGACAAGTGAGTTCTGGGCGGAGCCGCGTCCATTTGCTGAAACTCTCTACGCGGCAAGTAGCGTGCCGTGAAAAGAGCCGTATCCTCGTTGGGTTCGCTTTTCTACGTCCCGTCAACCGAGCGGACCTTCCGCCGCAATCTCTTAGTTCTCTTGAGCTGGGAAGGCATGTGGGGATGCGGCCTTGCGTTCGTGGCGCCGCCGGTCATCAACGCGCTTCTCCTGCAGTTAACTGATTCGCGCACCCTCGTCGGCTTGGTATACCTCGCTCACGTTGCATCACTACCGGCCCTGATACCGGCCGCCATGCTGAACCAGAGGCTCCGGACTCGGCGTCAACTCATTGCCGGCCTACACGCCACCATCGGGCTCTTGTACGCCCTTATGGGCGTGGTGGTGTGGCTCCTTTGGCAGCACCCGATGGCAGCCATCCTTCTGCTGTTCACACTGCTTGCCCTCACGTGGCTTTCACTTGGCGCCGTGATTGCTCCGGCGTTTGAGCTGTTCAGCATTCTCTTCGGCCGGCACTATGGCACCGTAAGCGGCTGGCAATTCTTCGTGCACCGCATGGCCGGTGTTGTAGGCGGGCTCATCGCAACCTGGCTGCTCGCGGCCTGGGCTTGGCCCGCGAACTTCACGCTGGTATTCGTCCTCGGCGGAATTGTCACCATGCTAGGCAATCTCATAGTCCTGCGCATCGCTGAACCGGTCGCGACCCCGCGTCCAACGTTCAAGTCGCTGCCCGACTTTACACGCGCCTTGGTCGATCAAGTAGCGCGTAATCGAGACTTCTCCAGGCTGTTGGTAGTGGCTGCTTTGACTGGTCTCCTGCAGTCCGTATTCAACTTCTACTCCGTCTTTGCATTCGATGCGGTAGCCGTGCCGCTGGCTGCAGCGGGGGTGCTGGCTGCCGTGGGCTTTATCGCCAGCGCGTTTGGCGCCCTAATCGGCGGCCCAGTCGGGGACAGAAGGGGCCATCGTGCTCTGCTGCGCATTGCGCTCACAGTCTACTTTGTTTCCCTGCTTCTACTGCTGCCTGCCTGGCAGCCGGCCTTCTACGCGGCCTGGATACTCGGCAACGCTGCCCTCTTTGCCATGATGATCGCGCGCATCAACCTGGCCATGGACCTCGCCCCCGCCGGCGACAAAGGGACGTACACGATGGTTGTGTACTTAGTTGCACAGCCAGCCCTCGGTCTCTCCGCCGTGGGCGCGGGAGCGATCATCGATCTTGCCGGATATCTGCCCTTCTTTGCGGTAACTCTCGTACTCGCGCTGCTGGCTTTTGGCATCACATTCTCCTTCAAAGACCCTCGGCTTGCCTCGACCTAGGGTGAGGACCCATCCGAACGAGTTTGTTTGAACTGAAACGCCAGCATTGCCACATCCTTGGAAAAGTGGGCAAAAGCGAGAAGCAGTATAATCTCGGACATACTCTGGGAATCGGCACACGCATGCCATACAAGCAAAGCTTAGGAGCACTAACATGGAAAGACGCAGACTGGGCGGGACCGATATGGATGTGAGCTGGCTGGGGTTTGGCGCGGCGCGAATAGCCACGGACACGGGCTCGCCTGCGGAGGCCGAGCGCCTGCTCAACGCGCTCCTGGATAGCGGTGTGAACTACATCGACACTGCGGAATGCTACGGCGCAAGCGAGGAGACCCTCGGCAAATTCATCAGTCACCGCCGTGACGAGTACTGGCTCGCCACTAAATGCGGCCACGTCGCGGGTGACGTTACCGCCCCGGAGTGGACGGCTGAAGCGGTGACGCAAGGCATCGACCAGTCGCTGCGCCGCATGCAGACCGACTACCTCGACCTGGTCCACATCCACACCTGCGAAGTTGACGTGTTGCGCCGGGGTGACGTGGTGCGCGCCCTCCAGGACGCTCAGCGCGCCGGCAAAACGCGCCACATCGGCTATAGCGGCGATAACGACGCGGCGCTCGAAGCCATCGGGATGGGCGCATTTGCCACTCTGCTGACGTCGTTCAGCGTAGTTGATCAGAGTGGATTGGATGAGGTCCTGCCTGCCGCTGAAGCCGCCGGCATGGGCATCATCGCCAAGCGCCCCATCGCCAACGCGGCGTTCAACCGACCCGCCTCGCCCTACAGTTATGCCGACGAGTACTGGCAGCGCGCGCAGCATTTCACGCTGCCGGCAGGCGCCCCGGCAGACGGCGTGGCGCTGGCATTGCGTTTCTGCCATTCGTTCGACTACATCGATACCGCCATTGTCGGCATCGACAGTCTTGAACAACTACAAAGCAATATCGAGCAGGTCGCGGCCGGGCCGCTACCCTCGTCCGTACTTAAGTCATTGAGAGGGCAATTTAAAGAGCACGGCCACGACTGGTCCCAGCTAATGTAGCGCATCGGCGCGCTGCCTTCTCGACAGAGTGCCGCTCGGCAGGCCAAAATACCACAAGAAGATTACAGCGCTGATGCCGGTCAGGGCCGCGCTCGCCAAGAAGAAGCTCTGGTAGCCGTAGATGCCCACCAGGTAGCCGCCGGCGAAACCCATCGTACCCCAGCCGATGCCCGCCACCATGTTGGCGACGCCTGCCGCCGTTTCCCGCCAGCGCGCCGGCACTACTTCCATTGTGTGACGCAGGCTGCACGGGCGCTGAATGTACGTAAAGCTGACCAGCCCCGCGTAGCCCACCGCCGCTCCTGCCCAGTGCGGGAGCAGCGCAAATGCGACCGTGCTCACGGCCATGCCCAAGCTCGCCCATACGATCACCGGTTCAAGACCCCACCGCCGCGCAAGAAAGGGTGACATGAGAGCAGCAAAGCCGCCCACAAGTTGCCCGACCGCAGCCAGCATCCCGATCTGCGCCGTGGGCATCGCCAAGATCTCATCAAGATAGACGTTAAAAAACGTACGCTGGGCGCCCTCAGATGCAATACGCAACATGATTACCAAGCCCATCATCGCAATAATAAGCACGGGCAGACCGGATGAAGACCTGCTCGTGCGCACCGGCGGCTCTTGATCGACTACTCCTGTCGCGGTCGCGGTGGTATTGAAGAGCGCGACGACGCCGACGAGCAACGCGACCGCCGCCACCAGCAGCGCCAACGCAAAGGAGGCCGTGTCAGTAATCGGCAAGAGCCCGGCCAGTGTCCCAGGCAGAAATCCACCCACCAACGCGCCGACGAATGCTGCTATCGGACTCATCCCAACCCGCAGAGAGTAGAGATACATCCGTTCGCGGGGGGTCGTTGACTGCAGCATGAACGGATTGCTGTTGACGAAATAGGCATCGAGCCCCATGGAAGTGACGGTATAAGTGACCGCAATCCACGCCACTTGCAGATTGCCGGACAGGAATTGCGCGGCGGGCAGCAGCCCAGTTCCCAATGCCGCGAGCACGAATCCCACTTGGAGCATACGCCGCGTGCCAAAGCGCGCTCCAAGAGCCCCCGCGGGCAAGCTGAACACGGCATATGCCACAAAGCCCATACCGTTGACCAAGCCAACGACCGTAGTGTCGTATCCCAGGCGCAGCAGGTAAAGATTGAGCAGTACCGCGTAAATGCCGAAGAATGCGAACCCCAGGAGCAGCGCGCTGAGAATGAAGATCCGCACATTGCGGTTGAAGAGCCGCAAGGCGTGGAAATAGCCGGTCACCGCCATCGCGTCTTGAGGCGTCTGCACGGGGTCATTGCCCTCTACAAAACGAAATCGCGCCGCGAAAGACGGCGCGCGAATTCCTGCCGTGTGCAGGGAGTATGGTACCACGCGGATGCCAAGATTCGCTCAGGGTGCCGTGCTACTTGAGGCGCCGGAAGACCAGCTCCGGCGCCAATCGAGCGGACCTAGCGTAAGTAAGGTCTGATGTGCTCAAACGTCGCGTCGCCCGCCAAAGCGGCACTACGCAATGCGGAGGCCAGGGAGATATCGCTGGCATACAGTTCGCTAGCACTTTCAATCTGAGATGATTCCTCATCCGCCGAGTCAGTAGTCTTCAAATCCTCCTCAACAAGCAGTCCCCAGGCGGGGCGGTTGCCGAGAAAGCCTCCCTCGCAATGGTCGCAACCAGTCGCAATGGATAATTGCGCAGTAGCAGCCACGTGCAGAAGGTTCGCCTCATCCGCTTCGATAGCACGCGACTCACGACACCCGGGACACACTCCTGCAATTACAACGAATTCGCTGGAGGCACGAAAGTAGGTAGCGAGTTCGCGTCGGGCCAAGCCAAGCTCCGAGAGGGCATTCACAGCGGCCACGCCGGTAGCACTACGCACTTGGGCCAAAACCGTAATCCCGGCAGCAAGCGCGGCTACCAAGTCTCCTACTTGGGCGCCATCTTCAATGCGGTCCAGCATTATTGCGTCCGGGCATAAGCGCATTGCCAACTGCCAAGGGACGGCACCATCTGTTTCATCGGGCTGCCGGCCGTCGAGCTGCACAATGTCGTCGGATTGATAATTGAGCGATTGATCGATGGATACGACGAGCTTCCCCAAAGTGCCCAAGTAGCTCGCTAGGGCGAGTCGCTGTTCTTGCATAACACGGTCGTGGCTACCCGCAAGGATGAAGAGACCGGGTCTGCCAGCCAGCAGTCGTTGCAGGGTCTCACTTTGCCGGGACGCATAGCCAATCGCCGCGAGCGTCTGTTCCGCGCCAGCGTGGCTGAACTGGAGATGGACGTGCTCACCGGCCAGCGCGGGCAAAATGCTCAATCGCACCTGAGCCGAATAGCCCTCATCTGCGCACCTGAAGATAGCCTCACTGGGCATACCGGCGCCATCATCAGGCAGTGACGCACGCGCCCTAAGCTCCGCCTTCAGCCCATCACCCAACTCGCGATCCACGCGCGCAATCTCATGGATGCGCCCCAAAGTGCGCACAAAGAGTCGGCCACCGCAATCCGCAAGACTCACATAGAAGTCGCTCGCTTGCGCCGCCAGGCAATCGAGCAAGAGTCTGCTCACTATCTCCTTAGAAACAGACTCTTCATCTTCCACGCAGACCTCAGGCAGATCGACAATGCCATTCTCCGCAAGTCGGCCCGTGAAGAGCCGAACCAACGCTTCCGCCCTCTCGCGCCGTCCGGCAAGCTCGGCGTTGGCCGCCGCGACGTCGTCCTCCAGGAACTCCAGCAGCGCGTCATTCTTGCTCGCCTTGAGGACGCCGTCTTTGACTAAGCGATACACGCGCGAGCGACTCAGCGAGAGCCGCGCCATTACGTCCTCAATGCCCAGCGTAGCTCTTGCCTGCCGGCTCGCGCTAATAGTTCGGTCTGCCGAATCTTCTAGAGAGTGCTGGGCCTTTTCTGCCATTGGTACTCCTCACCGGTGAGACTTACGTCCTTTGCCGGGATAGTCACCGCGAGACCGGCATCGGTGAACTCCTGGCGCAATTCAAGGATCAGTTCACCGTAGAGATTCACGGCCTTCGAAGCTGTCCAGCCAAGCAGTTGGGCGCGCTCTTCGTCTGCCGTGACCTCAAGCATTTTGAAGCGCGGCGCCGGATCATCCAAGATCGCGGTGTGGGTGCGCAGCCTCTCCAATGCGATGTCCTTTACCCAATCGAGGTCCTCCTCATAGGCAACCGCCAGCGGAATCTGCAGCACGCGCATGTCGTAACTGGAATGGTTGATGATTTTGTTGCGCCAGAGCACGGAATTTGGCACGACGATGCGGGCGTTGTCCAGGGTAAGCAGGCCCGTGTAACTGAGGTTTACGTGCGTAACGAAACCGACTTGCGGCGGCGGGCCGAACTCAATGAGGTCGCCCTTGGCGAAGGGCTTGGCGCCTAGCATCATCAAGCCCGCAAAGTAGTTCGCTATGGAACGACGGGCGCCCATGCCGATGATGATGCCGGTAATGCCAACCGAAACCAGAAACGACTCGATGGGAAAGCCGATCTGTTTGAGCGCCGCCGTGAGCATGATGGCGAGGAAGAAATAGCGGGCAATTGTGCTCACATAGCCCCAAGTGATCTCATCCCACCCTACTCGCGTAACCAGACCGTCCACACTGCGCTTGACCCAGTAGGAGCCGAACCAGCCCACGAGGGCAATGACCAGCGCCCCCACCAATGAAGGCAAGTAGTCTCGGAGGTAGAGAAGAAACTCATTGAGAACTGTCACAACTCAATAGCCCAAATTCTGTCCGTCGATGAGTTGCTGGCGGAAACGCCTTTGTGCATCCGACCACGATTTAGACTCTAGTATACCGGGTGTCCAAGCAGGGACGGTGTATCGAGAATTGTAAACGGCGGGAAAGGCGTGCGGAACGCCACAGGCCCTTTAGCTGACTCACTCAGACAGAAAAGCGTCCATTGGGCACGCGTTTTTCTCGTGCCGAGGTTTACAGCGTGGCCATGACCGCCTTCACGTGGTCGGCGGCGGCGGTCACACACTCGACGGTGTTGCAGTGCTCGATGTGCATCGCGACGTCGAGGCCCCGGTCGAGCATCGCGCGGAAGATCTCCGCGTACGGCACCTCGCCCTCGCCCACCGGGCGTTCTTCCTTCTCGTCCGCGTGGTAGACGGCATCTTTCACGTGGCCGTTGATGATGCGATCGGCGTAACGCTCGATTACCAGCAGCGGATCGCTGCCGACGACGTAGTAGTTGGTGGGATCGTAGTTCAGCCAGAAGTTCGGGTGATCGACCAACTCCATCAGCCGCTCGACCCGCTCCAGTGTGTGCACGAAACACGGCGGGTCGGCCTCCAACGCAAAGCGGATGCCGCGCTCGGCAGACCGCTCGCACACCGCGCGCGTGATGTCCGCGCACGCCTTCCACGTATCGGCCTGGGGCACGCCCGGCGCCGGCGACATGACGCGGGTGAAGAAGATGTCCACGTCCAACACCTCGCACGCGTCGAGCGCGAAGTCGAGCTGTTCCAGGATCTCTTCCCGGAGAGTCGGGTCGCACAGGCCCATAGCGCCGCCCATTGACGTCACCTCTACGCCCAATGCGGCGCACGCCTCTTTCAGTTCAGCGCAGTCCGCCAACGACGCAAACTCCGTCCGCGCCACCTCGATGGCGGGCAACTCCAAGTCCGCCGCGAGCTGCACCTTCTCCCGAAAAGAAAGCTCCCGCAACCCCGGCGTGCGATAGCCAAAGCGTATCAAAGTACTCAGTCCTCCCTGCGTGCCAATGGCGACCATAGGACGAAATAGGCCGCCCTATCCATGACGCTTCTCGAACCAACAATCTCTCGTCTAATCGTCGTCTCGTGGCGCTACGGCTTGCGGGCCCCAGTTGCCGTAGACCTCGATGGTCTGGTTTTCCAGCTTGGGGCGGACGCTGCGCACCATGACGCCGGGGCGGCCCATGGCCTGGCCGCTCACCTGGAGATTGCGGGGGTTGCGGTAGCCGAAGCGCACCACGCGCCGCCAGCGGGGCTGCTCGTTGAGGGCGGAGCCGTGGATGGTCCAGATGCTGAAGAGCACCACGTCGCCCGGGTCCGCCGGCACGGAAACAGCGTCTTGCAGGCGGTACACGTTCTGATCGAGGTGCGGCGAGCCCTCGCGGCTGTGCTCCAGCGGCCCCAGCTTGTGGCTGCCTTCCAGGAACTTCAAGCAGCCGCTGGTATCGTCGGCGCCGTCCACGTGCACGATGGCGTCGATGTAGCGGCCGTCCTGGTGCGGGTAGAAGGGGTAGTCCTGGTGCATGGGGAAGGGCGTGCCGGTGTCCGGGCCTTTGGCGTGGAGCGTGCTGTGGTGGAACTCCAGGTCCGGCCCAATGATGTCGGCGATGGACTGCACCAGCCGCTCCTGCACTAACGCCCGCGCCCAGGCCTCGCTGTAGCTCTGCAATTCGTGGATCGTCACCAGGAGGCTCTTGTCATCCGCGTCCTTTTCCATCAATTGCTTGCGCCACGGGCCGCTCCAGCCTTTGCCGTGGGTTGCGAAGTACTGGATGATGTGGTCGAGTTCCTCGCTGAGCGCCGCAATCTCTTCCGCATCGAAGACCTGCTTCAGCCGCAGGTAGCCGTGTTCGTTAAAGAATTCCACGTCGTCCACGGACAATTTCCTGGGTTCTGCTATGGTTACGCTCATCGCATTTAACTCCTCTGAATACTTGCTTCCCGGATCAATTCTCAGCCTTTAGACATGCGTTTCATACGCCAATACACATTAGTTGCTATGC
Organism: Chloroflexota bacterium; assembly: GCA_965207135.1. Taxonomy (GTDB): domain Bacteria; phylum Chloroflexota; class UBA11872; order VXOZ01; family VXOZ01; genus VXOZ01. Next base: position 2,663,879 of record OZ242272.1, read on the forward strand.
TGCTGGGGCAGCACGCTGCTGTCAAGGTGCGCAAGCCTGATATCGCATAGGGCATGCGCAATGTACTGCTCTAGTCTTGCCCAGATCCAGATTATTGACAAGTCTTTGCCACCGCTTCAAAATATAGCGCGAGAGACGGACTTCCAAATTCTGCCTGCCCACCGTGTAGCTGTTGCGGGGAGTGCACTCTGGGCGTGCGCCCTACCTGAAAAGGACCGGCATGTTGGAGTGTGTCAAAGGTTGCCTGTCCTTTCACTGAGCGCCACGCCGAATTGGCGAGGCAGCCAATCCCGCTGTCAAGCGGGGGAAAGCCCCCGCGCTATGGCCCGCTCAATGATCTTTTCAATGCCTTTGAACTCTTGGGCCGCGACATTAGCGGTCCTTGAATAAGGACCTAGCTAAGGAGTTGCCGTGCTTGCCGACCGCATGTTCCGTGCCGCCATGCTCGATCCGCTGGTGTTCGATGAGATCAAAGAAGACCGCAATGCAACGACCCAAGCAGTGCAGATCGTTATCATCATTGCCGTAATTGGCGTCATTAGTAGTCTCGTGCAGACGCTCAACTCTACGGTAGAGTCTGCGGTTCAGTCCGATGCCATCACCACCATCGCGACCTCCGCGGCTACTGCGGTTGTCGGTTGGCTGCTCTGGGCCTTCCTTGCCTATCTCTTGGGCACCGCGGTCTTTGGCGGAACTGCCAGCTACGTGGAGATGTTGCGCGCCATCGGTTTTGCGCAATCGCCGTCAGTTATTTCCATTCTCTCTGTTCCTCTGGTCTTTGTCCCGGTGGCCGGGGCGGTTCTGGGAGGCCTCTTGGGCCTGGCGGCGGCGCTTTGGGTACTCATTGTCGACGTCATCGCAACGCGGCAGACCCTGGGCATAAGCACCGGCAAGGCGACGATCATCACTGTCATAGTTACCATAGTGATGGTCGTGTCGTTCGTGGCGATTACGTTTGCCCTGTTTCCCGAAAACTTCCAACTTGAAGGAGTTTGATTGGCCGCGCGCCGGACAGCCTGGCAGCGAAAGGCGAGACGAGGCCCGCAGCGGCAGCGCTATTAGGTACCATCAACTTTCTGCTCCCAGAGACATGGGATAAGACGAAGAGATTTCAATATTCTGAACACTTAAATTGCAGTTTCTAACCTTTCATGCTACTATTTGGCTAGAACCGCAAGTATAATATCTTACTTGTGGGTGGCAGCACTCAGGGGATGTTGAAGCATGCAACAGAAAGGAAGACGCCATGCTTGTCAACCGTATGATCCGAGCGGCGATGCTCGATCCTCGTCTCTATGAGGAGGTGGAGCACGACCGTTCTGCAACCAGTCAAGCGATGCAGGTGGTCATCATCGTGGCCCTTGCGAGCGGCATCGGCGGCGCGATCTGGAAGCTCATCACCCTCAGTCCGATCGACGCGGTAATGGGTCTCATCGGCGGCATCCTTGCCGCGGTACTCGGCTGGCTGGTCTGGGCGTTTGTCACCTACATTATCGGCGACAAAGTTTTCGGCGGCACCGCCACTTACGGTGAGATGCTCCGCACGCTCGGTTTTGCCCAGTCACCAAACGTGCTTCTCATCTTCACAGGTATTCTTGGTGGCATCCCGTTGTTTGGCGGCTTGCTGAGGTTCGCCCTCCTAATTTGGATTCTACTCGCAGGCCTCATCGCGATCCGCCAAGGGCTCGACGTGAGTACCGGCAAGGCTATCTTAACCGCCATCATCGGCTGGATCATCATGGCAATTGTCATCGCGATCATCGCCTCCGTGTTCGGCCTAGGAATTCCGGCAGAAGAGACCGAAGCTGTGTTAGGGATTCTTGCCATTGGCTAAGCACCACTGCTGCAGGAGATAGGGGGCACGGGAGCCGCCCGTCAAGTTGCACCTTCCAGAATCGGATTGCTGCATTCCTACCGAATTGTTCTCTGTGGGTAGAAGAGGCCGTTCATGCTTCGACAAGCTCGGCACGAACGGCTCTTGGGAAGGCCTCTGTCGATCAGTCGCCCTTGAGATCTACGTCGTCTCGCCTGCGTTACGACTAGAGGCCGATGATGTGGTAGCCCGCATCCACGTGGATGGTTTCGCCGGTCTCATCGCTATTCGCTCGGCGCTTGACGTGAGCACTGGCAAGTCTGTATTGACCGCAATCATCGGCTGGCTCGTAATGGCAATTCTCAATTACATAATCACTTCCCTGTTTGGCATCGGCGTCCCAATCACGGAGGCAGGATGACTGACGGATGACCCTTGACGTAGGTTCATGTTCGCAAGCTACGGGAAAAGGCTGGGCTCGGAACCAATGCGTCCTAATTGCAATGAACTTTGGAGCGCGATAATCAGGAGCATACCTTGGAAGCCATGAGGAGGCGCAGGTAGGAGTGAACTCAGTCCCATTTCAATTCTCAGAAATCTACGCAGGCTTAGCGGATTCGGAAGGCCTGGTGAGCATCACGTCGGACGCCCTGGTCTTGGAATTCCAGATCAAGGATGGTCTCTTCGGCGCCTTCAAATCGAGGGTCAAGAGAATAGAACTTCCCTTCGAGAACATTGGCGAAGTTCAACTGCAATCAAACTTGCTGGCGAGAAACCTAACCGTCGTTGTGGATAGCATGCAGCTTGTTGAGGACGTCCCCAACGCCAAGCAGGGCGAGATCAAAATAAAGTTTCCGCGAAGCCACCAAAGAGAAGCGACGGCATTGGCGCGCGAGGCTTCAATTAGGGTCTCGGAAACCCGGCTCAAACGGCTGGACGACATGCTCGACAGAAAGAATCCGATTGAAGACGAGACATAGCGGAGAGCATACCTCATCGCTTCCGCGATAGACGGGCGCCCGAGGCAGCCTCCTTTTTAGGTGCTTACAGGCCGATGATGTGGTAGCCCGCATCCACGTGGATGGTTTCGCCGGTCACGCCGGATGAGAGTGACGAGGCCAGGTAGAGCGCGGTATCGCCCACCTCGGCCTGGGTGATGTTGCGGCGCATGGGTGTGCGTTCCGGCAAGTCGAGGAGAAAGTTTCGGCCGCCGGGAATGCCTGCCAAAGAGAGGGTACGCATGGCGCCCGCGGAGATAGCGTTCACCCGGATATTGTGCGGGCCAAGATTTTCGGCGAGGTAGCGAACATTGGCGTCCAGCGTCGCTTTGGCCGGTCCCATGAGCTTGTAGCCCGCGACCACACGCTCGCCGCCAAGGTACGTCAGCGCCATGATGCTGCCGCCCCCGGCTTTCTGCATGAGGGGCAGCGCCGCCCGTGAGAGCGATATAAGGGAGAGAGCGCTGATTTCAATGGCCTGCAAGAAGCCTTCCCGCGACGTATCTACAAACTCTTTCGCGAATTCATCGCGACTGGCGAAAGCAAGGCTATGCACCAGAATGTCCACCTTGCCGAATTCACGTTCCACCAGGGAAAACAGCGAATCGACCTCTTCAGGATGGGTCACGTCGCACGGCGCAACCAGTGGGTTATTCAAGGTGGCGGCCAGGTCCTGTACGCGCGTGGCCAGGCGTTCAGTTTGGTAGTTCAGAGCAATGCGCGCGCCCGCGCCCGCCAGCGCTTCCACGATCGCCCACGCCGCGCTCTCTTTATTGGCAACACCCATGACAAGCGCATGCTTGCCCTGTAGATCAATTGTGTACATGCAGTTTCTCCTCAATCAGCACCTATTGGGAATTCATCATCACTCTAGCGGAATTCGCGGATTCACTGACGCCGCCAGCGTAAACGTCTACCAGCCCAAGACTCAAGCGGGTTTCGACAGCACTCCGGTTCCAGACCCCTGACAGAGTTTCATAATACCGCAATGCAGCCCCAGGCACGTGTGGGACGAGAATGCGCAGGCCATTTGGCTCACCGTAATGTTGACAGGATGGGAGAAGCGCTTCGACAATTGAGGGAAGCAGGTTCAAGGAAAGGACTCGCAACATGGATACGGCGGATTGGCTCGCAACCGTGGAAGAAGCGCTTGACGTCGCGACAGAGTGGCTGCGGAGTATTGGACCTCAAGAACTGGACCAGATACCCGATTGGGGGCTATGGGCAATTCTCGGAGTCGGCGTCCTAATAGTCTTCTCACTCGTTTCGCAAATCGCAAATGCCCTGCTGAAACCAATCCTCAAGTTGGTCCAAATCATCGCATTTCTCGCACTTGCCGCCGCAGCCGGACTCTATATTTTGCGCTCATTGGGATACGTCAACGTTGGCATAGGTTAGCGATTCTTGTCGTCACCCGCGTTCCCCGTAAATGGCAGTGTGTCGAGCCTCTACAATCTTCTTAGCACTTTCGGGTACACTCGCAGCAGTACCGCTTTCGGCCTGAGCGCAAATGCGCTTGCACGCATACCCCGCGCCGCACACTAGTGGAGCCTGGGGTCGTGGATTTGCAATTGACTGAGCCACGCCAGGCGGCGCAACGCACATCAAGAGTATTACCTATATTCAACCATCGGAGGAGAGCATGGCCGCGGAAACGCACTGGGAAGCCCACGTTCAGCCGGCAGTAGCCTCATCGGGCATGGTGGCGGCAAAGCACCGTCTTGCCGCCGCGGCCGGTCTGGAAGTATTGCAAGCCGGCGGGAATGCCGTCGATGCCGCCGTGGCGACCGCCTTCGCCGTGGGGGTGGTAGAGCCGCCCATGAGCGGCGTCGGCGGCGGCGGCTACATGTCCATTTTTCTCCAAGAGACGCAACAACGTGTGGTCGTCGCTTTTCCCATGCAAGCGCCGCGTGCCGCAACACCGGACATGTGGGAGTTGGCAAAGGGCTACGACAACGAGCTCTTCGGTTGGCGCTTGGTCAAGGACGACGCCAACATCTACGGTTACTCGTCAATCGCCATTCCGGGCATGGTGGCGGGCATGGCGGCGGCGCTGGAGCAGTTCGGCACGATCGGCCTCGACCGGGCCGTGGCTCCTGCCATTCGGCTCGCCGAGGAGGGCTATGGGCTCTCATGGTTCGATACCATGTGGCAAGCGCAAGACTTAGACCTGCTCAATCGTTTTCCCACCACACGAGCAACGTATCTCAGCAACGGCAATCCTCATCGCCTGCCGTTTGCCACAACGCCGGGAGCAGCAGGCACGCTGCGTCAGCCGGAACTGGGCGCGACGCTGCGCGCCATCGCGGAGAACGGACCGTCGGTGCTTTACGGTGGTTCAGTGGGCGAACAAATCGCGCGCCATGTCCAGGACAACGGCGGCATCCTCTCAGCCGAAGACTTCGCCCAGTATGAAGCGACGGTGCACGCGGAGTCCGTCTTGGGCGCCTACCGCGGCGCCAACGTCATCGGCATGCGCGGCGGCACCGGAGCCCCGACCGTGATGGAGATCCTCAACATTCTCGAGCACTTCGACGTGCGCGGGTCCGGCCATAACTCGGCCGCCTACCTGCACGCGTTCATCGAGTCCTCCGGCCAGGCATTTACCGACCGTTTCGCGTACATGGCGGACCCGACGCGGGTGCCGGTTCCCCTCGACGGTCTGCTTTCAAAAGAGTATGCCGCGGCCATGGCACAGACGATTGATCTCGAGCGGGCGCAAGCGCGGCGGACGCCCGGCGCGCCGTGGCAGTTTCAGGCAGGCAACGGCCCGCCGGACCCGGGCGCCTCGCTCAGCACTTCATCCGAATCGACCACCCACCTGGCTGCAATGGACGGCGCCGGCAACGCGGTGGCGCTCACGCAGACGTTGCTTTCGGCGTGGGGCTCACGCGTCGTGGCGCCGGGCACCGGTGTGCTGCTCAATAACGGCATGATGTGGTACAACCCGGAGCCGGGCACCAGCAACTCAATTGAAGGCGGCAAGAAGCCGCTCAACAATATGTGCCCGGTGGTGCTCGAACGCGGCGGCAAGGCGCTGGCCGCTCTGGGCGCTTCCGGCGGGCGGCGCATTATTAACACCGTGGCGCAACTCGCCATCAACCTGGTGGACTTCGATCAAGACATCCAAGCCGCGATAAATGCCCCGCGCATCGATTGCAGCACGACAAACCCGATTCTGAGCGTCCGGATCGATCCCGCCGTGTGCGCAGAACTCAAGCGGCGCGGCCACGACATTGTCATGGCGGAAGAAGCCTTCTTGCCCCGCTACTTTGCGAGCCCGGTAGCCATACAGCGGCAGGGAGAGTCGTTGGTCGGCGCTGCAGATCCCTACTACCCGACCTCGGCAGCGTTGGGATACTAGGGACGAGCCTCTCTTATCGAGTTTGCCTAGACCTGGGCGCGGTCATAGAGAAACCGATTGCGCAAACGCGTGAAGAGAGGCGTTGTGGAACCGCGGTCCTGGCGCAGTTCTGCAGTGAGGCGGCGCAAGATGATGATTAGCGAGAACGCCGAGAGTGTGAGCACGATGGTAGATGATTCGTCGAGTACAAAAGCCACGAGAGGCAGAATTACAACTGAGACCATCACCAACAGAGGCACCATGCGACTGTCTTTCCTGTCTTTACCGAAAACTGCGGCAGTATCTTCCTGCTGACGACGCGTAGCAATCGTGTACGCCGCAAGGCCGGTGATTGCCGGCAAATGCGCCCAAAAGAGCGTTATCGGCGCAAGCGCAAGCACTGCCCCGGCCACTACTGAGATACCGCGGCCGCCGCGGAAACGCAGGAAAATCGGCCAGCATTGTCCTATGACCGCCGCCATTGCGGCCAGACCCGCGACACCGTCATTGAAGTCGAGCGCCCGTGCCGCCAGCACCGGCAGCACGCCCTTGCCGATATCCAGCAGAGCGCCGAAGATGCCCGTGAGCGGACCGACGGTGCGAAACAGATTAGTGCCGCCTACATTCCGACTTCCTTCGTCGCGCAAGTCGACCCCGGAGATCCGCCCGAGCAAATAGACAAGTGGAATCGCACCAAACACGTATGCAGCAAGTATCAGACCAAAAACCTGTGCGCTCATAGCCCAGCTCTCACTCCACCTTCACGTCCTGGACGTTTCTCGCCTACAGCGCCAAAGTATACCGCGTTAGCAACATCTTTCTCAACCATGCCACTTTCCTGCAACATGGCGGGCTTGGTATCCTGTTCAAGTAGCCTCCAGTTCCGGCTTTGTTTCACGGCGAGCGCAACATGTCATCACCGCTGCATCGAATAGTCATAAAGGTCGGCACGATCCTTCTCACGCATGGTGGCAAGGAACTCAACCGGGAACGCATGGCCGACCTTGTGCGCCAAATTGCCGAAATACGCGAGCAAGGCCTGCAGGTAGTGTTGGTCTCCTCGGGCGCGGTGGCCGCGGGCGCAAACGCGGGCGTGCCTTATCCAAGCGGCAAAGGCATTCCCGTTCGTCAAATTCTGGCAGCCATCGGCCAGCCGCTGCTCATGCGCACGTATGCGGAATTATTTGCTCCCTATGGCGTAGCCGTGGCCCAGGCGCTCTTTACGCGGACCGAGTTGGAACGAGACGGCTACCTGAACGCCCGCAATACATTGCTTGGCCTGTTGGAAGCCGGCGTTCTGCCCATCTGCAACGAGAATGACGTGGTCGCGGTGGCCGAACTTCAACAGATTGGCGACAACGATACCTTGTCCGCTCTTGTCGCGAACTTGGTGGATGCCGACCTGCTCGCAATTCTGACGGACATCAAGGGTCTCTATACGGCTGATCCGCGCAACAACGCTTCCGCAACCCACGTGCCGGTCGTTGAAAGCATCACCCGCGAAGTTGAAAACATGGCAGGCGGCGCCGGCTCAACTGCCAGTATCGGCGGCATGGCTACGAAGATCAAAGCCGCGCGCATGGCAACCGCCGCGGGCACTAACGTGGTCATAGGTCAAGGCACTGTCCCTGATGTGATTCTCGCTATTGCCGCAGGCGAGCAGGTGGGCACGCGCTTTGCAAGCAAAATCAGCCGCACGAAGAGTCTTCGAGACGCTTGGATGGCCTCCGACCTCGCGCGCGGCCATCGCATCATTGTCGATGCCGGCGCGGCAAGCGCGCTCTTGAAGAATGGACGCAGCCTCCTGCCTGCCGGCATCATCGCGATAGAGGGGCAGTTCAATCGTGGCGATACGGTAGAAATCCGTGCCGCACACGGCGATGCCTTTGCTTGCGGTCTTGTGAATTATCCCTCCGACGACTTAAGGAAGATAATGGGCAAGAAGTCAAGCGAAATCGCCACGCTGCTGCCCGAGTCGTTTGGCGATGAAGCCGTCCACCGCAACAACATGGTGTTTCTGTAGCTGCCGCGCGCACCAATCGCCCACACTGCGGCACGTTATTCCGAGGGTAGAACGACCCGCGCCGACCTAGGCAGACATGACCGCTGCGCAATGCCTTCCGGGCCACTGATTTGCTACCCGCTGCGCGACGATCTTCGCAGTTGGTTGTCGAGCTGAAAAACGTCACTTCCCTGCTGCCATTGTTCTCGCAGCAGCCATAGGAGCGTCCCCATGCAGACCGGCCGAGTTGTCGTATTTCCTCGCGAATTCGCGGCCACACTTGAGGAAATCCCCATACCATGCCCCGGACCCGGTGAAGTCCTGGTGAAGTCCGAGTTTTCCTGCATCAGCGCGGGCACGGAACGCAAGCGCTACATGAATGTCTACGCAGACTCCGGCGTGCCCCAACGACCGTTTCCCGTGCGACCGGGCTACGCGAATGTCGGCACAATCGTTGAAGTCGGCCCGGGCGTCGATTCACACCAGCCGGGCGAGCGCGTGCTCACCATGGCGAACCATACCAGCCACTACCTGCGTACCGTAGGCGAGGACGCCATCGATCGCATTCCCGCCGGTGTGCAATCAGATCACGCGGCACTCGGCGTGCTCGCGCAAGTCGCGCTGGCCGGCGTGCGCCGCGCTCCGCCGGAAATCGGACAAGCGGCGTTGGTGGCGGGTCAGGGCGTGGTCGGGCAAATGGTCGTGCAATTCCTGAAAGCTGCCGGCTGCACACCGGTAATTGCCACCGACGTGGCGGACTTTCGGCTGGAGATGTCAAGGCACAGCGGTGCAGATTTGACCATCAATGCCGCGGATGAGGATGTGTACGCTGCCGTGATGGCAGCTACAAATGGCAACGGCGTCGAGCGCGTCTATGACGCCACACCGGTGCCCGACGCGCTGCCGACGAGTTTACGTGTGGCAGCGACGCGCGGCATCATCGTCATGCTGGGCGGTCCGATGGGCAAGGCGGAACTGAACCTCTACGCGGACTTCTTTAGACGCGACCTCACACTGATGGGCGTCTTTCAACCGCTCACGCCCACGGAAAGAACGCCCCACACGCCGTGGACACAGCAGCGCCACCGTCAATTCTACTTGGAGATGCTCGAGAATGGGGCTGTAAACGTCGCGCATTTGCTCACTCACGTCGCGCCCCCGGTGGAAGCGCCGGCAATCTACGCCATGCTTGCGCAGGGCGGGGAAGACTCACTCGGCGTGTTGTTTGACTGGCGTTAGCGGGACTGGCGCGCTTGGAAAGCGGACCGGCCTACCACTCCAAGATGACACCCAGGTACGACGTGCGGTCCTGAAGAAGCTTGGGATAGATGTCCGGTGCGCTCTGGGCCGGTATGCGGTGCGTAATGAGATCACGAACGTTTACTCGCTCCTGCGCCAAGAGGTCCATGAAGAGCGCCGTGTGCGCGCCGCGCGTCCAACGAACTTCCTTTGATTCGCCGCTGGGGTGATTGCCGATAGCGCCGATGACGTTGAGCGGCTTTATGTGCACCTGTTGCATGTCCACGGGCGCCGGGTAGCGCGGCGATCCCAGGGCAACTATCCTCCCATGGGCACGCGCCAATGAAAACGCCAGGTTGTAAGTCTCCGTCAGGCCGGTGGCCTCGAATACGATGTCGGCGCCGCGACCCGCCGTCAGATCGAAGACTAAGCCTACCGTGTCGCCTTCCGTGGGGCTCGCAAAGTGGGTCGCGGACCCAATGCGCCGCGTCAGTGCCAGCCGCTTCGCGTCGGGGTCAACTGCAACTACCGGGTTGCAGCCTCCCAGTCGCAGCAACTGGACCGCGAGTTGGCCGAGCAGGCCCTGACCTACAACCACCGCACTCTCGCCGAGTTGCGGCGCCCCGCGCCGGTAAGCGTTGAGCACGGTTGCGCCCAAAGTGCAAAACGTCGCCGCTTCATCGGTCACGGATGTGGCAATCTTAGCCGGCCCATCAAGATTGCCCACAATCTCACGCGTTGCATGCCGGGCGGCGCTGGCGATGCGGTCTCCCTGTCGCCAAGGGCTCGATTCGTCACCGCTTGCTACTACTATTCCCGCATTGGAGTACCCGGGATAGGCGGGGTACTTCGGCAAGATCCCTGTGCCGGGATTCGTCCACTGCCGACCTGCAAAGAATGCCAATTCGGTGCCGATACTAATCAATGAACGGCGAGTTTCAACCAGCAACTCGCCACGTTGCGGCGGCGCTACTCGCAACTCATCCCAGGCAACCTGCTGCGGGCCCGGAAATACCAGACGACGGCTAACAGTTTTCACGGTTGCACCTCGCAGTCTTGGCATTACTCTTAAGAGCTAGAGGCATGCCGTAAGATGTCTTACACGTCTCCAGAGCAACTATTAGTAAAGCCAAGAAACTGAATTGAGAGACACTTAAAGGGCAGATTGCTCGCCCTTATACTGCACTCCAGTGTACGCAATGTGCTTTAGGCGCAGTAATCGCAACCGGAGTGGCGGCGAAGCCAAGGGTGACAAAACTAATCTGAGGATTTGATTGCTAAGGTCACAAGCCCACTTGTCGCGATCCAGCAATATGAAAGGTGGTTAAGAATAGCCAAAAGATCTCGGCGTGCGAACCGGAAAGACGGGGAAAAGCAGCAGGCAAGAAACTCAAAAGGGGAATTGGAAAGAATTACGCGTTCGCATCCCGCAAAGCGCTGCTACGCTTCCTGCCACAACTTCAGGCTATGGGGTTGCCGCACGACTGTGCTTAGGGGCCGTCGTAAGGCTGCTGCTCAAAGGGAGGCTCCGGCTTGTCCCAGTCGATCCAGAGCTTCTTCCGTCGGAATTGGAACAACCAAAAGTCCAAGGACGCCAACAAGATTGCCAGCGTGGCCAGCATAACGACGGCAAAGACCAAGTAGTTCGTTGAAATCGCCACTGCGCTCAAGAATGGCGAGGATTCTATTCCCCACTTGATGAACGGCGGCACCTGGAAAAATATGTCTAAACGCGGCATCGTATCCCTCTCATGGTACTCGTTCGCCCCTATTATTGCATGGGAACTCGGTTCTCGCAACTGCGGCTGGAGTCACATCGTGAGGCATGTTTGAGGTGAAGGATTCGGTGGGCAACTTACAAGCGGAGAATTGCCTTTTGAGGAGCCGCTTCCCTCCAAAATTTCCGATCGAGACTGCCCGCCGCCGGACTAAATGTATGTGCGAGAGTTTATGAGGTTTTAGCGGCCGGCCCTAGGCTAAGACGCGGGATTTGCGAATGTCTCAACAAGCGCGTAATGGGAATGCCGTCGTCACACCGGGCATGCCGCAGGCATCATTGCACCTCCACGGCTCGGCCGAGTGCAAGATGACCAAGGCCGTAGTCCAAATGGAATCAGTCATCGCAAAACAGCGCCACGTACCTATCAGTGACACGGCAGTACAAGGGTGCGAGGTCCAGCATGCCTCTGGCCCACCGCCCGATGTCGCTGTGGAGCGCCTCACCCAGCTCGAAGCGCAAATCGCCAAGCAACTCAACTGCTCCCGGCAGTTCGACCTGCAGTTCTGCCAAAAAGATATCGAGCTCGGGACTGGCGCGCCCCAATTCCGCAGTGCGCTTGCCGAGTAGAAACCGCAGTACGAGTTCTTTTTCCGCTACCGTTGCCTGTTCCAGACGGTCGCGCAATGACGCTGGCTCCACACTCATGTTCGCACCTCAATGACTGCCGCGAGCATACGTGAGAGGCCCGGCGGCATAGACGATGCCTCGCACCTCCATCAGCGCGAGCAGACTGCTTACCTGCTGCACCGGGATACCGGATTGGGCGCTAATTTCGTCCACGTGTACCGGATCACCCGCAAGGAGCTCGAATATCTGCTCTTCTTCAACACTCAATGGCATAGCGGCAGTGAGCTCCGGCTGCCGACCGGCGAGATGGATGTTCAGTTCGCTAAGAATGTCGTCGACGCTTGCAACGAGCTTTGCGCCATCCTGGATCAGCCGGTGCGGTCCCACGCTGGACTGGGTCAGAATACTGCCCGGCACCGCAAACACGTCGCGCCCCTGCTGTCCAGCAAACTCAGCGGTGATCAGCGCACCGCTTCGTTCTCGCGATTCCGTGATCACCACCCCTAGCGAAAGGCCGCTGATTATGCGATTGCGCACGGGAAACTGGTCCGCTGCCGGTTTTCTTCCCAGGGGATACTCGGAGATGAGGGCTCCTTTCTCCGCAACCTGTTGGGCGAGCCGCCGATGCTCGGCCGGATAGATTATGTCCAGCCCACAACCAAAGACTGCCAACGTGCGGCCTCCTGTTGCAAGCGCGGCGCGGTGCGCTTCAGCGTCAATACCCCGTGCCAAGCCGCTCACCACCGTGACACCATTGGCAGCAAGATCTGCAGCGAGCCGGCGCGTGACACTGCGTCCGTAGGCAGTGGCATTGCGCGTCCCCACAATCGCCACCGCGAGCTGATCGGTCGCTTCCAGGCTGCCGCGCACATAGAGGAGAATTGGCGGGCTTGGGATTTGACGCAAGAGCGGTGGAAACCCGTTATCCTCCCACGTCAACACTGACACTTCGGCCTTGGCAAGTTTCGCCAACTCCTGTGCGGGATCAATCTGACTTCGCGCTTGTTCCAGTCCGGCGGCAACAGCCGGCTCAAGGCCGGCATCCCGCCAGGCGGCCGCGGTCCCGTGCCATGCAGCCGCCATGGAGCCGAAGTGCCGCAACAAACGATGCATGCGACCGGGTCCCATATCCGAGACCTTACTAAACGAAACGTAGTAGGCGCGTTCTTCGTGCTGTCTCATTGGCAATATATAGGCGCGCAGCTAGTAGGGAATTGTCCTGCCCTTATGTTTCTGGCAGAATACAAATTACAAACTAAGGGAACCAATACCCGATCTCTTGACAAGGGAACTCGTTGGATAAGTGTGTATACTCTAAGCGCAGCCGATAGTGTATTATAGGGCTAAGGCTATTCGGATAAAAGGAGCAACGACATGCGTCTACGTCCCCTCATCATTTTAGGCTTCTTGTTATTGGCACTCTGGCCGGCGGCAACAGTGCACGCTGCCGAAGAGTGGAGAGATGACATTGAGGAAGACACCGTCTGGACAGCCAAAAGATCCCCATACATCGTAACCCGAGACATCACGATCGAAAGAGACATCGGGCTTACAATTGATCCCGGTGTCACAGTGAAGGTAGCGCCTGGTGTGGTAATTGAAGTTCGCGGACGGCTGCAGGCAGAAGCAACTTCTGAAAAACCCATTGTAATTACGTGGGATAGAGCCGGTCGGCGCTGGGGCTCTATTACCGTAGATGGCGGACATGTCCGACTAAATCAAGTGACCATCAGCAACGCAAACGTCGGTCTCTTGACGACCGGGTGGGGCTTCGGCACAACCATCTATTCGAGTGTATTCCGTGACAATGGGATTGGGATACACATCGATCAGATCAGCCCGGAGTTTGGTAGAGACGAAAGGCCAAAGTATGCCTTAGTTGCAGAAAATAACTTGATCACGAAAAACACCATAGGTGTGCTCTTCACCAAAGGCACTAGTCGGCTGATCGGCAATAACATCAGTGAGAATATCGAGCAAGGCATCGGTGCGTTTGCCAAGGTGGAAATCGCCTATAACACCGTTTATGCCAACGGTACAGATGGGATTGAATCGGTCACACGAGGTGGCAGCCCTGATCTTGACATTCACGATAACACCATCAACTTCAACGGCTTTGGTGGGCTGAGCCTGCGCGAGGGTTCGTACAGAGTCCAATTCAACAATATTTTCGGCAACGGCCGCTTTGACATCCGCTGGCTGGGTACTGAACAACTGGATGCCCGCTGGAATTACTGGAATACGAGCGACCCTGCAGTACTCGCCACGCGCATTCTTGACGGCAACTATCAGTCCGCTTTGGGCACGGTGAATGAAGAGCCCTTGCAGTTTGCGCTTTCTGAAAATGCCCCGGCGCCTATCGGCGGGCCACCCGGCCCTGCAGCGCCGCCGGCTGCTGCTCCTGCTCCCGCGCCTGCACCGGCTCCAGCGCCCGCGCCAGTGATCCCGCGCGGACCGCGCATCACAGATGCCGTAGCAGCCAAGCCAGGAGCAATCTACTTTGGAGAGACCGGTCATAATATTGAAGGCGTCTTCCTTGCGCACTTCCAAAATAACGGCGGTCTCGCCCGGTTCGGATATCCGCGCACCGAGGCCATCATTGAGAACGGTCAGTTGGTGCAGTGGTTCCAGCGGGGGCGGATGGAGCACCATCCGCAGCATGCCGGTACCCGGTATGAAGTGCAGCTCGCGCTGCTCGGCGACCTGCTTACAACCGTATTTCGTCCGTACCCGATTGCTCCGGTACCGTGCGAAACGTCAAGCGAGTGCCGTTACTTCCCCGAAACTCAGCATCTTGTGTACGGGGCGTTCTTGAAGTACTTCGAGGCGAACGGTGGTTTGGAAGCTTTTGGCTTCCCAATCTCCGAGCGCACAAGAGAACTCAATGACGACGGCACCGGTAGGGCCTACACCATGCAGTGGTTCCAGCGCGCGCGCTTTGAACTACATCCTGAAATTGGCCCTGACGTTGTGCAGCACGGCCTGCTCGGTGATGAACAGTTGAAGAACCTGGGCTTGCTTGATAGGTAGGCTCCAGCAGTTTCCCGGACGCACCGACTCACTATTGAGTTGGTGAGTCCGGGAACTTAGTTCATTAGGCCAGCGGTCGTTCCAGGCCTGCCTCGCTTGTGTTGGCGCACCTCCAATAGTCTGCGTCTTAGCCGGCACATTCGCTCGCGTCGGCATAGTTGGGAACGGAGAATTCGCCCGCAGAAGGAATCCCACCAAAGCCTCTGCAAACACTCTCGGCGGCGTTTCTACATATTACGTTGTCCAAATCGTCATACCGTCGGCAGGATAAGCATCATCGAATCCAGCCGACCAAAGTCATGCAGTCCTTCCTGGGAAATAAAGCGCTATGAACACTAATCTCTCAAGTGCAACCGTATCTGAGCAGCAGACGCCACAGGCTCGAATTCTCATCGTCGATGATGAGTCGATTATCCGCTTGGATCTAAGCGAGCGCCTGAGCGGCCTGGGCTATACGGTTGTTGGGGAAGCGGTAGATGGCGAGATGGCGGTAGAGTTGGCGCGACGCCTAGCGCCCGATCTGGTGCTGATGGACATCAAGATGCCGAAGGTGGATGGCATTACCGCCGCGCGCATCTTGCTGCAGGAGCGAATTGCGCCGGTAGTGCTGCTGACAGCATTCAGCGATCGCGATCTCATCGAAGATGCCCGCGACGCCGGTGTCCTTGGCTACATTTCAAAGCCCTTTCGTGAAGCCGACCTGGTGCCCACGCTTGAGGTGGCAATTGCGCGTTTCGAAGAGATGCGCGCCATCGAGAAGGAGAACGTCAGCCTCAAGGATGCGTTGGAAACCAGGCGCCTGGTGGAGCGCGCCAAGGGGCTGTTGATGGATACGCACGGACTATCGGAAAGCGCCGCATTCCGACGCATTCAAAAGCTCGCGATGGACCGCCGCAAGTCAATGAAAGAAATAGCGGAGGCGATCATTCTGGCGCGCGAGATCACGTGAGTACCTGGAGCGCCAGGCAGTCGCTCCATGCATGCTGCATTAAACGGCGATCCTGACTTGAATTCGCGGTTTCATGGAGGCAGCGAGACTATTCGCACATCCGCGTAGACGCTAAGAATACCGCTCTGCCGGTTCGGCAACCTATGCCTATGGCATGGGCTTTCTTGAAGCGGAATCTTACCTCGCGCGCACTAAGCAAAGGCCAGCCGCTTGCCGCCGTTCAACGCCCCTGCCCAACATTAACTGAGTAGTCAGCACGCCACTCTTCCAAGTCCTTACGTATGGCATCAGCCTCCCAACTTCCCTCCACCAATTCGCGGTTAGGTCGTCACGGCCCTTGGCTGGGCGCTGCAGTCTTGCTTGCAGCGCTCGTTACCACTTTCTTTTGGAAGGCACTGCTCACCGATCGAGTGCTGGCAGGCTACGACCTTTCTACATACTTCTATCCCTATCGCCAGTACGCGGCAGAGGCGCTGCGGCAAGCCAACCTGCCTCTCTGGAATCCCTATCTGTTCCAAGGAGTGCCGTTTCTTGCCAATCAACAGACTGCCGTACTCTATCCGCCAAACCTACTCTATCTCCTTGTATCGACCGAGATGGGCTTGGCGCTCTCAATCGCGCTGCATCTCGTCTGGGGTGCGCTCGGCGTTTACGTATTCACCCGACAGGCGACCAAACTCGTCTGGCCGGCGGCGTTTGGCGCGGCCATAACCTTCGGCCTCAGCGGGTACCTGGGAGCTCAGGTCGGGCACGTCAATCAAGTAAACGCCGCCGTCTGGTTGCCCTGGGCATTCGTCGCCACGCACCACCTCTACAACGGACGTAGTTTGCGGTGGACGGTAGTCCTCAGCCTCATCCTTGCCGTCCAGTTTCTTGCCGGACATGCGCAACCGTCCTACATAACGCTCTTCGCCCTCATGTTCTATTGGTTGGGACACGCCGTGTGGGACTGGCTTGGCGTGACGAATAACCGACCCGCTTTTCTCGCTGCAGCAAATGCTGCTGAATCATCTTCCAGCCAGACATTGCCTTCAACCGCAGCAGGACAAACGTTAGCGCCTGCAATGTTCAACTACCTTAGAAGCTGGTACTCACAATTGCTGTGGCGCCCGGTCGTAGGGTTAGTTTTGCTGGGCAGCGCATTCGCGGGAACTGCAGCCCTCACCGCGCCACAGGTGCTGCCCATGCTCCAACTCACCCGTCACTCCATCCGCCAGGGAGGTTTGAGCTTTAGTGAGGCAACTGCTTTCTCGCTCTCGCCACGGGAGCTTCTCGCCGGCATGCTGCCCACACCGGACGGGTTCGTAAGCACCGCCGAATACTTCGGCTTCATCGGAATCCTGGCCGTCGCCCTGGCGCTGCTCGCTTTAGTCACAAGCTACCGGCGCCGCGCCACTTTGGGCTTTGCCGGTCTGGCTTTAGTTGCGCTGTTCCTCGCGCTGGGCGTTGCCAACCCACTCTATCCGGTCCTCTTTGAGATCTTGCCCGGCCTGGACCTCTTTCGCGTACCCGCTCGTTGGCTCTTGCTCTATACGTTCGCGGCCAGCGTACTCGCGGGCATCGGACTGGATTGGCTCGCAGGCCGCGCCGGGGATGGCAGACAACTGCGGCAACCGTTATTGCGGTTCGGCATTGGCGTTCTGCTGGTGGCGCTGGTCGCCGCAGTCCTTGCGCCGCTGCAACAAACTGTGACCCCCGAACTTCTCATTATTTGGGTTGGTCTCACACTGGCAAGCGTCGCGCTGATACTGTTGACGACTCGCGTGCCAATGCTGGTTTGGATCTTACCCCTCTTGGTTGCGTTGGAGCTCTTCTGGGCGACGCGACACTTGGAGTACAACCAAGCCCCTCCGCCCATTGCCTACAGTGACCCCGGACCCGTCACTGCCGCCCTGCGCGACTCGTACCAAGGAGGGCGCATCCTCAGCCTTGCCGGCACTGCCTACGCGCCCGGAGTCGAGCCGCAATTGCGGGAACAATTCGCCCACCTGGGAGATGGCAGCACCTACAACTTGCTCGTGACTCAGAAGTATTTCGAAGTCATGACGCCAAACGTCCCGCAGAGTTTTCAAATTGCTACCGTTGACGGCTATGACGGTGGCGTACTGCCCATGGATGGGTATGTGCGCATGAAGGAAGTGCTGCAGACAGGAGCGTCAGCGCAACCGGACACGATTCTCCGCGACCAAGTGCGTTCAGTGCCCCCAGCGCGTATCCTCGATCTCTTCGGCGTTGCCTACCTGCTTAAAGACAAGATTCGCGATCCATGGGTAGACGGCGTGTTCTACGACACCACATTCACTCAAGTCGTCAGCCCCGATAGCCCAACCGCTGCTATCCCTAACGTACCCACCATAGCGACCGACCGCATCGGAATTATCTCGTATCTCACCGACGCGACCACGCTCCCGCAAGCAAGTACCATAGCCACAATTCAGGTTACCACCACTGACAACCGTGTGCTTGAGCACGCGATACTGGCCGGCGTGCATACCGCTGAAGGTGAGTATGAAAAGTCTGCGCCCGCCCACCAAGCCGTAACCGTTGTTGGCGCGTGGCCGGACAACCCCCAAGGTCGTCACTATCACGCCGTCATCGATCTCGGGGAGACAGTGTCCCTGAAGGAAGTCGCCCTGGACTATCAAGCCGCCGGTGGTGCGCTGCATTTGATCGCTATAAGCGCCATTGGGCCCCAAGGCCATGCGCCGGTCATCCTAACCACCGAACCGGTTTCCCTCCTCTTCAGCGGCGACATCAAGCTCTATCGTCGCGATCAGGCGTTTGGGCTCGTGTATACGGCGGGTACCGTACTCATTGCTGAGAGCACAGACCTCGCACGCGCCGCCATAATGAATCCAGAGTTTCACGTGGGCAAGCAGGTCGTCCTCGAGCGAGAGGCCGAATTTCGTGAGCTGCCGCCGCGCAATGCGTTGACAGGATTCGCGCGGCCTCTGAAGCACTGGCTCCAACAGAGAGACCTGTGGGGTGGCGGACCGCCGTTCGGCGTAGTCTCTACGCAGGAGGAAGCCCGTTTTGGGGAGAGTACCGGTCCTAATGAGTTGGAACTGGCTCGGTACGAGCTTGCGAGTGACTCCGCAGCGGTTACCCTCTCTACGGAACGGCCGCGGCCTGAGCACCTTATAGTGCAGTTGGAGTCTCGCTCGCCCCAAATTCTCATCTTTGCAGAGACCTTTATTCCAGGGTGGGAAGCTACAATTGACGGTCAGCCCGCCGAGATCTGGCGCGCAAACGCGTACTACCAAGCAGTTTTGGTCCCCGCGGGGGCCCACGAAATCGTCTTCCGTTACCAGCCGGTAGCACTGCGCCTTGGCTTGATTGTCGCGCTCATTGCTTTGCCTACATTGGCGATACTCTGGATGCTCCCCGCTCTTGTAAGAAGGCTAGGGTGGACGTAGCGTTTACGCCGCACTGTAAATGGGAGACCTTTGCATAGCTCCGTGATTCCGGCGAAAAGCCGGCCCCGTATCAGGTACGGGGCCGAAATCCAGAGGCGGCATCACATCTAAAGATAGGTAAGGTCAATACATTTTATCTTCATCTCAACCTTCCCCTTCAAGGTGAAAGAGGTTGCGCAAAAGTCTCAAATGGGGAGTAACGTCAGACACTCCTTAGCGGCAGTAAACCCTTCCGCCGCTTGCCGTTGGCTCTAGACCACTCTACACGGACATGAAAATCACGCTTCTCGCGCCCTTTGCGATGCAACCAAAAGGCACCACCCGCGTGCGGGTGATGCCCTTGGCACGCGCGCTGGTGCGGCGCGGTCACACGGCAACAGTACTCATCCCGCCGTACGACAATCCCCAGGACAGCACCGCCCGCTGGGAAGACCAAGGCGTGGTGGTTCGCAACCTGACATGCGGCCCCAAACCCAGCAGTGCCTCATTGGTCGGGCTCGGCCTGTCTCTCGCGCGTGCGGCGCGCCGCACCACTCCGGACGTCGTCCACGTTTTTAAGCCGAAGGGGGTAACGGGCATAGCGCAACTCGCCTTGTGGGGCCTGCGGCAGCACAATGTGGTCCTCGACATTGACGATTGGGAAGGTCGCGGCGGCTGGAACGAGCGGCAAAACTACTCCGCCCCGCGGCAGCGCGTGTTCGCCTGGCAGGAGCAATGGGGTATCCGCCGCGCCGGCGCA
This sequence comes from Chloroflexota bacterium, assembly GCA_965207135.1. Lineage (GTDB taxonomy): Bacteria > Chloroflexota > UBA11872 > VXOZ01 > VXOZ01 > VXOZ01. Next base: position 2,683,755 of record OZ242272.1, read on the forward strand.
GTCACCGCGGCAAGCCGGCAGCTCTTTGCGCAGGCCTGCGAGCTTGGAGCGCATGGGGATCGTCTCACCCACCTCCCCAATGGTGTGGATGAGACCCTCTACGCGTCGTGGCGGGAGGCAAGCCGCCAGAAAATCCGCAGCCACTACGGCCTGGCCGACCGGCCAGTCGTGCTGCTCTATTCGCGGTTTCTCGAGTTTAGCGCAGCGCGCGTTGCCGCAGTCTTCACACACATCGCGCACGCCGTGCCGGCGAGCATGCTCTTGGTTGTGGGATCAGGACCGCAAGGTGAAGAGCATGAACTGGCTGCACTCTTGGCAAATGGCGGTCTTGGCGACCGCATGATACTTGCCGGCTGGCAGGAACCGGCAGCGCTTCCCGCCCACGTGGCCGCGGCAGACGTTGCCCTCTTTCCACTGGACGACACACTGCTCAATCGCGCCAAGTGCCCGGCAAAACTCGTCGAACTCATGGCAGCAGGCCGCCCTGTAGTGGCAGAGAGCGTGGGGGAAGCCACAGGATACATCGACCACGAAGCAAACGGACTCCTCGTTGAGCCGGGCGACACAAAGGCTTTCGCTGCAGCCGCCGTGCGCGTGCTCCAAGATCCGACGTTGGCCCAGCAACTTGGCGCAGCCGCCCAGCACCACGTCTGGACGCGCTACCACTGGGACGTTCTGGCACAGGAGGCGGAAAAAGCGTACGCGGCAGCGATGCAATAAGCGCGGGCATCATCCGGTTACGTGTCGCAGCCTCTCACCAGCACCACGATGCTGGTTGATTGCAGAGGGACACTGACAGAACCTTATGTAAACAACATCAGCCGCCAAGTCCGCTCGCCTGGGCACGAGTGCGCCAGATGTGATAGAGCAGCAGCGAACCCGCCACGGCAGCATTGAGGGATGCCACTTTGCCGGTCATGGGAATATGCACGAGATAGTCGCACGCGCGCTTCACCAGCGGGCGCAGGCCTTTGTCCTCGCTTCCTACCACCACCACCACCGGCCAATCGTAGTCCAGCGTATCGTACCTCGTCTCGCCGGCGGGATCGAGGCCCACCACCCAGACGCCACGCTCCTTATACTGCGCCAGCGCGCGCACAAGATTCGGTACAGCGCACACCGCCAAGTGTTCCACCGCGCCGCTCGAGGCCCGCGCCACGGTGGTGTTCACGGCGGCGCTGCGGTCTTTGGGCAGCGCCACCCCATGGACACCGACCGCCTCCGCGGTGCGCAGCAACGACCCGAGATTCTGAGGGTCCTGCAAATGATCGAGCGCCAGCACGAAGGGAGTTTCCGCGCGCTGTTCCGCGAGCGCGAGGGGATAGTCTAGCGCATGCAGAGCGCGGTCGGGAAAGCGCGCGGCTACATTCTGGTGGCGGCTACTACCGCAAATATTGCCCAGTTCCTGTCGCGAGACCGTCCGGACGTTCACGCCGCTCGCGCGCGCGACCGCCGCGATCTCGTCCAAGCCCTTCGCACCCGCTACCGTCCACACGGCTTCCGGCACACGCCCGGCGCGCAGTGCCTCCCGAACCGGATGAATTCCGAACAATAATTCCATGTGGAGTCCTTAGGCGCCTCTCATGCCTGCGCTACGGCATAGTATAGAATGAGAGAAGGGGGCACGGCTACGCGACCGGTCCCGCGCCGACAACGACACAGCCGCAAATCAGCGCTGGCTCGCAGCTTGGGACTCGCTTTTGTGGCAATGAACTGATGCTTCCTTTCGCGCTGAGCCTGTCGAAACGCACATTCGTGGCGGACTGCGGCTCTTTTTTGGCAAGGAAAGACTCTAGCCGTTCGCCCTACGGCCCTTAAACAAGCACACAAGAGGCCATCTGAGGGCGGAAGGGGAAACTCTACAGTCTTAGTGTGAAGCGGCTCAGTCTGCGGGAAGAACTGTGCGATCAAACCGAACGGCATGGCGCAGAGTGAAATACCATGATTATTGACGTGCACGTGCACATTCGTTCAATGCCGATGCTGGAGCGCGCGCTGCGCCAAGCCGAGCAACTCAACATGATCCTCTGCCTCAACAGCATTAACCTGGAGGGCAGTAGTTCGCCCAACTTCCCTTCGCGGCAGTTTGTGACGCTCTGCAATGACCGTACCGCTGCGGTAGCCGCTGCTCACCCCAGTCGCGTCATTCCCATGTGGTACCTCAATCCCGCCCACGGCCAATACGCCGTTGCTGAGTTAGAGCGGCGAGTCAAGCAACATCACGGCCCCCAGGGCGTGAAACTCTGGACGGCGGTTAAGGCAGACGATGCGCGTATCGATGCGGTCTTCGCGGTGTGCGCCGACTACCGGCTGCCCGTATTGCAGCATACCTGGATGGAAGTTACGGGCAATCTACCCGGTGAAACCGATCCTTTCGCAATGCGTGCCGCCGCCTTGCGCCACCCGAATGTGAGTTTCTTCTGGGGGCATGCCAGCGGTGATATTGAGTACACTGTCAAACTCGCAGGCGGCCTGCCCAACGTCTTTCTGGACATCGGCGGCTGTGAAGCCACAAACGGCTACACGGAAACGCTGGTCAAGTACGTCGGCGCCAACCACATTGTCCAGGGAAGCGACGGTACCGGTAGGTCGTTCGTATCGCAGCTTGCGAAAGTCTACGGCGCCGACATCTCGGCGGAGGAGAAGGCGCAGATACTCTACAAGAATGCGTCGGCATTATTCACTCAGCAGAACCTTAGCCACCCGCTCTTCGCATAGATATCACACCTCCCATGGCCGGTCTCGCAATCACCACCCACCAGCTACGCAAAGTCTATGGCGACACGCCTGCCGTCGCGAGCCTTGATCTCGCGGTGCCGCAAGGAGAAATCTTTGGCTTTCTCGGACCCAACGGCGCGGGCAAGAGCACGTGCGTAAAGATGCTCTTGGGCTTGGTCTTTCCGACGGGCGGCAACGGCACGTTGTTAGGCGCTCCCTTGGGCGACCGGCGCGTCAAAGCACGAATTGGCTTTCTGCCGGAGCTCTTTCGCTTTCATGAGTGGTTTACTGCGAGGGAGTTTCTTGACTTTCACGGCAAGCTCTACGGCATGAGCGCCAGGCAACGTAAGGAGCGTATCTCGGCAGTCCTGGCACTCGTCAATTTGGAGCACACGTCCGGCCAGCAACTGCGCACCTTCTCAAAAGGCATGCTTCAACGCATTGGCATCGCCCAGGCACTGCTGCATGATCCGGAGTTGATCTTCCTCGACGAGCCCACCAGCGCCCTGGACCCAATCGGCCGCCGTCTCGTGCGGGACATCATCCGCAAACTCAAAGGGGAGCAAAAAACCGTCTTTCTCAATTCTCACCTGCTCTCCGAGGTAGAAGCGGTTTGCGACCGCGTGGCAATCATCCAGCGCGGGGAAGTGGTGCGCGACGGCACGTTGGACGAACTCCTCGCTGCCCGCCGGCTGCTGGACATACACGTAGAGAGTATGAGTGCCGCTGTCTTGGAGCGCGTGAAGTCGCAGTGGACCGCCGCGGCACGCGAGGGCAATCAGCTTACGCTGGCCCTAAATGACCCCGCGGACGTGCCGCACGTCGTGGAGTTGCTCGTCACCGGCGGCGCCGACGTACACCATGTGGCACTCCGCCATGAGAGCCTGGAAGACCTTTTCGTGCGCACCGTGGATGACACCGGCTCATGACCGCCGCATTTTTTCCGCCCCATGCGAACACAGGAGCACTCTAGCTTGACCGGTCCCATACTCATCATCGCCCACATAACCCTGCAGGAAGGCGTGCGGAAGAAAGCCGTGCTCGGGGGCGTGTTGCTCGCCGCCGCCTTCCTCGCCCTCTATGGCTTGGGCATGTATTTTGTCATGCGCGACCTACGGGTACCCGAAGGCTTTGTGGACCCGGATGTGTTTCGCGACGCCGTGGCGGGGCAGCTTTTGGCTTCTGCGCTCAACGTCGCGGGCATGCTGACGGCGCTGGTGGCTATCTTCACGTCTGCCGGCGCGATTGCCACCGAAGTTGAGCAGAACACGCTCCATGCCATCATTCCCAAACCGCTCATGCGGTGGCAGGTACTGGTCGGCAAGTGCTGCGGCTTGGGTGCGATGTCCGCTGCGTTCGCCATTGTGACAACCTTGGCCCTGCTCAGCTTGACCTGGGTTTTCGCGGGGTTCTTCTCGTGGTCGAGCTGGCAGTCCGCGCTCTTACTCGGATTGCTTGGAATTCTGCTCACGTGCGTCACCGTGTGCGCGAGCTCGCTCCTTTCCAGCCTTACGGCGGGAGTGACCGTAATCATGCTGTACGGCTTGGCCTTGGTGGGCGGCATGGTGGAGCAACTCGGCGTGCTTCTGCAAATCCAGGTGATGCAGAATATTGGCGTTATCTCCAGTCTCGTGCTGCCGTCCGATGCGCTGTGGCGCATGGCTGCGCAGCGGCTGGACGTGCAAGAGTTCGCCGGCCTCGCGGGCGGCCCGTTCGAAGGCTTCAGTCAACCCTCGATCTTCATGCTCGCCTGGGCGCTCTTGTACATCCTCCTTGCCGTGCTGCTCGGCGTGCGCGCGTTCGGCCGAAGAGACCTATAGCGTTCCCATGTTTGGTGATGCAGGAGCGCGAATTTGTGGGAGAAAGAGACGTAGGCCGAGCGGCAATGTAGCCCCAATGTAGGGAACCACTGCCAGTGCCCTCTTACACTTTCCGCGCGATCATCCTGCTCATCGCGTGTTGATGCAGAACGCCGCCGGACATACAGTCGAAGATCTCTTCGGTGCAGAACTCGATCTTCCAGTCATGGTAGAGCGTCAGGAGTTCGCCCGACAGCCAGGGCTCCGCGCCCGGGTCGCCATCGGGTGCTTTGCCGATGAAGGGCTTGCGCACGAAGACCGAGAAGCAATGCAAGCCCCCACTGTTGGTTTGCGCTTTGTAATGTCCGAAGACTTCCCGGCGCAGCTTCTGGGGAATGATGTGGAATACGCCGGTAGAAAACAGAATATCGAAACTTTTCTCTAGCCTGTATTCGTTCACATCTGCTTTAAAGACCGTAATTGGTATGCCTGCCGTCGCGGCAAGGCGTTCTGTCTTTGCCGCGCCCGCCGCCGAGAGGTCGAACGCCGAAACCCCATATCCGCGGTGCGCGAAGTAAACGGCATTCCTGCCCTCGCCGCAGCCAATATCAAGCAGCGTCACCGTTTGATCCGGCGGCAAGAGCTGCAAGACTTGCCAGCAGATTGCGGAAGGTTTCGTGCCCCAGTAATAGTCCTCAGCGCCGTATCGCTGTGCGTAGGAATCCTGTTGCATGGTGATTTTCAACTCGCGTTAATTCTGAGAGGCAGCCATTCGCGTTGACCAAGTCCCAACCCCGTGCGCCGCATGCCCTTAGCAGTGCACTGCACGCTTACTCGTAGCGCAGCGCCTGGATGGGGTCCAAGCGAGCCGCGCGATTGGCGGGATAGATGCCAAAGAAGATGCCCACAGAGCCCGCCACGCTTACGGCAAGGAAGATGATGTCCAGCGTAACCGCGGTCTGCAAACTCTCGCCATCACCTCCAAACGGAATCTGTGCAATTCCGAACGAGATCAACGTGCCGAGCAGAATTCCCAGCACGCCTCCTAGCACACTCACCACCACGCTTTCCACGAGAAACTGAATGAGAATGTCGCGCCGCTTTGCCCCCACTGCCTTGCGAATGCCGATCTCGCGGGTGCGTTCGGTCACGGAGACGAGCATGATATTCATGATGCCAATGCCGCCTACCAGCAAGGAGATTCCCGCAATCGCGCCCAAGAAGAGGGTAAAGACGCCAAGGGCCGCGCTGACGGCCTCGATGAGGTCCTTGGGACTCATGATGATGAAGTCGTCGTCCGCTTCTTCAGGGATTTCATGGCGTTCCCGCAGAATCTGCCTGATCCCCGCCGCGCCCGCATCGATCGTCTCTTCCTGTTCATCCAACAGCTCTATGCTGATAGAATTGACGGGCCGTTCACCTCGCGCGGTCACCCACCTACTGAGGCGCGCTTGCGCGGTAGTAATCGGTATCAAGATCGCGTTGTCGCTGCTGTTGCCGAAGCCGCCGCTACCGCCCTGCTCCTCCAACACCCCAATTACGCGCAAGCGCAGGTTTTCCGCGCGGACGGTCTGGTCGATTGGGTCATCGTCCGGAAACAGGTCTGCCGCGGCTTTGGAGCCCAAGACAGCCACGGAAGCGCGCGAGTCTACGTCGATTTCAGAGATCGGCTGACCGTAGGCCAGCGTAAGATTGTTCACCGATATGTAACTAGCGGTCACGCCCTGCACTGAGACATGCGTATCGTTGCCTTGCGCTACTACGCTGAGGCTGCGGCTGCTTCCTTCCGCAGCCACACCGACAACGGTCCCATCCCACGTCAACTCCTCCAGCGCCAGCGCATCTTCGTACGTGAGTTGCTGTGGGGGTTCCTCGCTTGGAGAACCGCCCGGCCGGCCGCTGAAGATGAAGAGGACGTTCGTGCCGGCCGCCTGCAACTCCGTAGTAATCTGCCTCTCCACGCCGCGACCGATTGACATGAGCGCAGTGACTGAGGCCACGCCAATAATCATGCCCAGCAAGGTCAGGCTCGTGCGCAGCTTATTTGCAGCCAGGGCGCTGATGGCTACTTTCAATGTCGCGAAATTCACGGGGCAACCTCGCTAGATCGTGCTGGTGTTGCTGGTGAAGATCCGGCCTGCGAGGGAGTCTCCTCACCATCGCCAAATGAGGGCTCGCTTGGAGCCTGGCCTGCCCCTGCACCGGAATTGGAGGATTCACCACCGGCAAAGTCGCCCCGCTCCTCGTCCGCAATGCGACCGTCGCGCATGCGGATGATGCGGTTAGTGCGGCGGGCGATCTCCTCCTCATGCGTAATAAAGAGCACCGTAATGCCCCGATCGGCATTGAGCCGCAAGAGGAGCGCCATGAGTTCTTCACTCGTGCGTGAATCCAAGTTGCCGGTGGGCTCGTCCGCCAAGATGATGGCAGGGTCGGTTACCAGGGCGCGGGCAATGGCGACGCGCTGCTGTTGACCGCCGGACAGCTCGGTTGGCTTGTGAGACATGCGGTCTTCCAGGCCGACGGCAATCAACGCCTCGCGTGCGCGGTCGCGCCAGCCGGTACCGCCTTTCTGCAGCATGAGGCCTCTCGCCACACCGGCTCGCTGCTCCGCATCGGATAGTTCGTTCGGCGCCTTGCCCGCGCCAACCGGTGCGCCTGCAGCCGCCGGAGCGCTCTTCGCAGGTTTCTTCCGACTATTCCCGCCGCCGTAGAGCAAGGGCAGTTCCACTTGCTCCAATGCGCTCACTCGCGGCAGCAGATTGAAGGACTGAAATACGAACCCTATCTTGCGGTTGCGGATTTCCGCCAAACGATTGTCATCGAGCGTGGCAACGTCTTCGCCGTCCAGCAAGTAGTCGCCGTCATCGGGACGGTCCAGACAACCAAGGATGTTCATAAGCGTGGACTTGCCCGAGCCCGAAGGTCCCGTAATCGCCAACAGGTCGCCCCGCTCCACGTTGAGCGAAACCCCGTCGAGGGCATGAATCTCAGAGTCACCCATCACGTAGGTCTTTCTGAGGTCGGACGTTTCGATCACAGAATCCGGCATGGACGTCCCCAATGTCTCAATTCATGCAAAGCCCGCAGGCTCTTTCTTTACCCAAACTTCGTTTAGCGTGTGCGAATATCAATGCCACCGCCGCCGATGCTCCCGCCCACTCGTGACGGTATGGCGACCTCTTCCCCTTCGCTGATGCCGCTCAGGATTTCCGATACTTCGCTGTCCCGTACGCCAACCTCAACGACACGCCGTTCCAGATCGTCCCCTGCTTGCCGCACGTAGACGACGCGCTCGTCACCTTCCCGCCGGATTGCCCTATTAGGCAGCAGCAGGACGTTTGCAAGGCTTGAAACTTCGATCACGGCGTTCGCGGAGAGTCCTCCCCGCAGGTTTTGGTTGCCCGGTTCCAGCCGAATAGTAATGGGATAGAGCACCACGCCCTGTTGTTCAACAGCGGTTGGGGAGATTGTCTCTACCGTGCCGGCGATCTTCTCATCGGGTGACGCATACGTGGTCACCACAACCGGCTGCCCGACTTGAATGGACGAAACATCTGCCTCGTCCACTCTTGCCTGCATTTCGATCCGGTCCGCGCGCACCAGTGTGACAACCTTATTGCCTGCCTTCTGACCGACATAGCCCTCCACGGCAGCCACCACACCGGCAAACGGCGCCCGCAACACGGCTTGGGTCAAGTCGCGTTTCGCTTTCTCAAGATTCAATTGCGCGCGCTCGACCTGAAGCTGCTGCAGCTCCACCTCCTGCGAATTGGCGCCGGCGCGGACTGTGTCCAAGTCGAGGCGGGCACGTTCAATATCGTTGTCCGCCTTTCGCTGCGCCTCTTCGAGCTCGGTTTGGGCAGTCTGCACCTTATCCCTGGCTTCTTCTACTTTCTCCGTGCTTGGCTGCACCAGCGCATTTTGTTCGTCAATAGCGATTGCCAGCGCATCCCTCGCGCTCTGGACCTCTCGTTCGGCTGCTTGCAGATCACTGCCCGCCGACACGCGCACGCTCTGAAGGTTGAGCTGCGCCTCTACCAACTTGGCCGTTAGCTCGCCAACAATGGTGCCTGGGGGTGGATTGCCGGACAATTCGTCCTGTCGAATGCTAATCTCCTGGTCGACGCGGTCTTTCACCTCCTTGAGGTTCTTCTGCGCGTCTTCCAGTTCGGCACGGTGTGATTCACTACCATCCTTGCGCAGTCTTGCCGCCGCATCGTCGAGACGCTTCTGAGCTTCTTCCAACTCGCTGGTGAACCCCGCGATGTCCTTGCGTACGCGTTCTTTCTCTTTCTCAACTGCGTTTTGCGCGGCCAATAGCGCGTTATTGGCCGCTTGGATTTTTGCAGCGCCACCGCCGGCGCGCAGCGCAGCCAGCCTCTCTTCCGCTTGTAGCAGGGCGCTTCTGGCGTCGGCCACTTTCTTATCGGCTGCCTTTACGCCGCTCTCTTCAGGACTAAGCAAGTCCGCCAGCGCTTTTTCGGCATCTTCCAAGGTAGTTCTGGCATTTCTCAGATTTGCTTCCGCCTGGGACTGCGCAGATTCCAAAGCGAGTTCCGCCTTGCGCACATCCTCTGAAGCGCTCGGCGCCAGGAGCTTTTCCAGGTTAATTTCAGCGGTACGCAAATTCGACTCTTCCCGCAGCACCGCATCCCGTAGTTCCAGGTCGTCCAGAGAGGCAAGCTGGTCGTCTTTCTCCACGGCATCCCCTACGGCAACAAAGACCTCAAGGATGTCTCCCATCACAGGAAAGGCGAGCTCCACTTGCTCCGGATACACAATGTTTCCGGAGGCGTTCACCGTAGTCATAATCGTCCCGCGAGTGACCGTGACAAACTCAGTTTCCGCAACGACCTGGCCTTCGTCGTCATCGCCGCCGAGAAACTGCAAAACGGCAAATCTTGCACCAACAATGAAGGCTGCCAAGATAACTATCAGGACGATGATTTTCTGCCATCTAGCCACCGCTCTGTCTCCAAACTGTGCTGAATTGGTGTCCTACTGACTCTTGCGGCTTCTTCTTGCGCCATCTCGCCCGTGCCTGTGGACGAAACAGGCACGTCAAGCGGTAGAATAGAATAGTCTATCTAAACTAAAGTATACCAGCCTGACTTGAAGAGCCGTTGGTCGGAGTTTCAAGTGTTGTTCCCGCATCCAATTTGCCCATCAACGTTAGCCGTAGTTCACATCTCAAACTAACGATGTCCATGATATTATAATATATGGTTTGCAAACTTACAAGTATCGTTTACATTTCATCATAGAATTGTAACTTGAACAACTACGATCATTAACATGAAAATGGAATAGCCATAAGAGATTACCGCGCTATTGTTTGGCGCTGTGCAGGAGGAGCATCACGATGGTAACTCAACGCTTGGCAGGCCGCGCTGCCCTTGTCACGGGCGGTAGCCGCGGCATCGGCAGAGCAATCGGTCGGGGGCTGGCAGCAGAGGGCGCAGACGTGGCCCTGGTGGCGCGCACGTCCGACGACTTGAGCGAAGCCGCACACTCGATTGCGCAAGAGACAGGCAGCAGGTCACTTGGCATTGCCGCGGACGTAACGAGCCTTGATGCAATTCAAGAAGCGCTGCACACAGCCAACGCGGAATTTGGCCGGCTCGACATTTTGGTAGCATGTGCAGGTGGCGGCGTGGTCGGCGGCAACTTTGACGTGCCGGATTCGACCTGGGAAGAGCAAATTCGCCTCAAGCTGTTGGGCTATATTCGCTCAGCGCGGGAAGCGGTGCCGTACCTGCGGCAAAGCGGCGGCGGCGCGATAGTCCTGATTGGCGGCGGCTCTGCGCACGATCCTTCAACACGCCTGGCCATCGCGAGTGTGATGAACGCCGGTCTGCTCGCATTCACCAAGACCTTCGCGGATGAAGTAGCGTCAGACGGCATCCGCATCGTCATGGTGAATCCCGGCCTCACGGAAACCGGCTTGATCGATGACATGGCGCGGCAGAACGAGCGCCTGCGGGGCGAGCCGGCACAGCAGGCGGCCGACGAGATGCGCGCTCCCAACCCGTTAGGACGCATGACGATGCCGGAGGACGTCGCCAACTTGGTAGCTTTTCTGGTCTCGGACCGCGCCGCCATGATAACGGGCACGTCTGTCGACATCGATGCCGGCGCGCGCCGGGGGCTGGCATGAACGCTAAGCGCTCCCTCATGCAACGAGCCGTGTCCGGAGTATTGGCGCCGCGCGCAACCGACAAACACCAAACATTTGGTCCTCCAGTGGAGCATCTATGGATACCGTTTCTCTAATCGTGGGCGGCCTAGCTGGGCTAGTGCTCGGCCTCGCGCTTGCCGCGCTCATTGGCCTATGGCGCAGGCAAACCGCCGAGGCCATCGGCGAGCGCATCCGCGAACAGTCTGAACGCGCGCAGCAAGAACACGTGCAAACTCTCTTGCAGTCTATGTCCGACCAGTTCCGCAGCCTTTCCTTGCAGGCGCTTAACCAGAGCACGAGCCAACTGGTTGAGATTGCCAAGAGCCAGCTCGGCGCACAGCAGACTCAGAACACCCAGGAACTCGACGGCAAGAAGCGTCTCATCGATCAGCAGCTCAATCAAATGGGCGCGACGTTGGAGCAAGTACGCACGCTCATGACCGATGTTCAGGCGCAGAGCGGCGAGCGCTTGAGCGCGCTTACCACAGAAATCCGCAATACCGCCGACCAGACCAAGCGCCTCACGGAAACCACCAATACGTTGCGCGAGACCCTCGCCAACAGCCGCGCGCGCGGCGCCTGGGGCGAGCGCATGGCCGAGGATGTGCTGCGGGCAGCGGGCTTGTTGCCCAACATCCACTACACAAAGCAGGAAACCACTGCGGCAGGCACACGACCCGATTTCACCTTCAAGCTGCCCAAAGACCTGTTCCTAAACATGGACGTCAAGTTTCCGCTCGATAACTACCTCCGGGCGCTGGAAACGGAATCCGATACGGAACAAGCACAATTTGAGCAACAGTTCTTTCGCGACGTGCGCGCGCACGTGAAAGCAGTAACCTCGCGGGATTACATCGATCCTGCCGCCAACACCGTGGATTGCGTACTGCTTTTCATCCCTCTTGAACAGGTGTACAGCTTCATCATGCAGCGCGACAGCACCCTCCTAGAGAATAGCCTCGCAAGCCGTGTCGTCCTTTGCTCGCCTTTCAGCCTCTTTGGCGTCCTCAGCGTCATTCGCCAGGCTGCCGAGTTCTTCTCACTCCAGCAGGCTGCGGGCGAGATGCTCACGCTCCTAGGCGCGTTCTCCAAAGAATGGAACCGCTACGTTGACGCGATCAACCGGGTAGAAAGTGACATCCAAAAGCTCTCCAAGGACTTCGATGCGCTCACCGGCACCCGCCGCCGCGCGATGGAACGGCAACTCCACAAAGTAGAGACCTTGCGCACGCAGCAAGCTGACGGTATTGCCGAGCTAGCGGACGGGGAGCAGTCTAAGCCTGAGACTGCATGACTCTTGCGGGCAGACGCCTCTGATCGAGAATCTCATGCCCTGTGTAATGCTGATTCGGTTGCGCGCTCGTCAAACCAGGAGGGCGCAGCACGCACGCCAGCGTTGGCAATCCACCTTGCGGGGCATCCGAGGCTGCATCCTTTACTCCGAATCCGGTCGACAAAGACGAGGGTACGGGGCTTCGTTTCGCAAATGACATCGTGGGCCGGCGCGGCGGCTAAGTGGCGCCTGTATCCGAATTAGGCGAGAACACAGAGATGATTTTCTCAGCCCAGTAGCTTGAAACTAAGGCACGAGAGGCGTGCGCAGCGCCAGCAGACGAGTCCAGATAGAAGAAGGCAGCAATAGATTATTCCGCAGCACCGGCCGCCATCGACACCGATTCTAGCCGCAATCGGGGAGAGGCCGTGAAATGGGCGCGCTTTCCAGCGCACCCAGCCGCTTCGCATGCTGCCCTGGCAACACCAAGACCCGTGCGGCGCGCCGGCTAGTCGCCCGCCACTTCCGCCGGTTCCTTGGCAGGCGCTTTTTCAGCCGAGTCTTTGTCAGCAGCAGGCGGACGCGAACTCGCGAATTCGCAGTCGGGATATCGAGAGCAACTGTAGAATACGTTGCGGCGTTTGTTGAGCTTCCGCACGATCTCCCCTTGACCGCACTGCGGGCAGCCGACGCCAATCGTATCTAAGTAAGGCTTGGTATTGCGGCATTGCGGAAAGCCGCTGCACCCGATAAATTTGCCAAAGCGGCCGCTGCGCAGGAGCAGTGGTTTCCCGCACTCTTCGCACATCTCGCCGGTCTCTTCCACTGGCGGCTTGACACGCTCAGCTTCTTGGTCCGCCTTCTCCAGTGCTTCGCTGAAGCCGCCGTAGAACTCTTTGAGAACGGGCGTCCACTGCTTTTCCCCGCGGGAGATTGCGTCCAGGTCTTCCTCCATAACCGCCGTAAATTCAGGTTTGATGATGTCTGGGAAATGCTTGACGAGCATGTCCCGCACCACCATCCCCAGCTCCGTAGGCTTGAGGGTGCGGCGTTCGCGCTCCACGTAGGTGCGCTCCTGAATCACCGACAAGATAGGCGCATAGGTGCTCGGCCTGCCAATTCCCTCCTCTTCCAACGCTCGAATGAGGCTCGCCTCGGAAAAGCGCGGCGGGGGCTGGGTGAAGTGCTGCTCCGGCCAGAGTTTATTGAGATCCAACTCCTCGCGTTCCGCCAGTGGGGGCAGGAAATTCTTCTCGTCTGCCTGTTCTTCGTCTGCGCGGTAGACCTGATAGAATCCGGGAGTTTTCACTTTCGTTGCCGACGTTCTGAAGCGGTACTTCAGGTCCGCCCCATCTTGTTGCGGCACAATGTCTACCGATGTTGTCTGCAGCACGGCCGGGCGCATCTGGCTGGAAACAAATCGCCGCCAAATGAGCGTATAGAGCTTGAGTTGGTTGGTATCCAAGAATTCCCGCATTTGCTCCGGCGTACGCGAGACGCTGGTTGGGCGGATTGCCTCGTGGGCCTCCTGGGCATTCTTCACTCGAGACGTGTAGCGATTTGGCTTCTCGGGCACTTCATCCGACCCAAACGTCTGACCGATGTACTGCCGCACCTGCGCAATCGCCTCATTGCTGACCTGCACGGAGTCGGTGCGCATGTAGGTGATAAGACCCACTTGGCCTTCCCCGCCAATTTCAATGCCCTCATAGAGCTGTTGTGCTAAGCGCATGGTGCGGGCGGCGCCAAAATTCAAGCGACTGGAAGCGTCCTGCTGCATAGTGCTCGTGGTGTACGGTGCGCTTGGCCGTCGCCGTCTCTCTCGCACTGAAATCTTTTGCACCGGCCAGGTGGCGCCGTCAAGCTCCGCAACGATGTTCTCCGCTGTCGCTCCATCGTTGATTTCAGGCTTCTTGCCGCTCACCTGCACCAGCTCAGCGTCGAATTGGTCCTGAGCGCGCTTGGCGGGCCGCTTGGCAAGACCAGCGTGAAGCGACCAATATTCCTGCGGCGCAAACGCCTCGATTTCGCGTTCGCGGTCCACGATGAGACGCAGAGCGACGGATTGCACCCGTCCGGCGGACAGACCCCGTTGGACCTTGCGCCAGAGAAATGGGCTCATCTTATACCCGACCAGGCGATCCAGCACTCGCCGCGCTTGCTGCGCGTCCACTAAGTCGGCGTTGATTTCGCGTGGTTCGTCCAGAGCGTGCCTAACGGCATCTTCGGTTATCTCATGAAAGACGACACGCTTCGCGCTCATGTCCGGGCTCTTCATTCTCCGCTTGAGCGCCTCGAGCAAATGCCACGCAATAGCTTCACCTTCCCGGTCGGGGTCAGTGGCAAGCAAGACTTCACTTGCCTTTCGCGCGTGCTCAGTGAGTTTCTTGACGGTGGCACTCTTGTCGCGCGGAACGACATACGACGGCGTAAAGTCTTTCTCCACCTCCACCCCAAGTTTGCTCTTGGGAAGATCCCGCACATGACCCATAGATGACTCAACCGCGTAATTGCGGCCAAGGAATTTCTTGATTGTCCGCGCCTTCGTAGGCGATTCAACGATGATCAGTTTTCGTTTAGCCAATGTTTCCTACCTACATAGTCTGCTGTGAGCACGCCTATACTACACTATGCACTACGGCAAGAAAATGAGAAGATCCTACGTATGAACCAGGAACCGAGGCGCCACCCATCCTCCATACCCATTCAAGTCGAACACACTACACTAAGGACCCGCGCTTTGTCACGCAGGCGTCCCGTCAGCGTGTGCCTGTTCCCAAGCATGCAGTTCAGCGACATTTTCGCGAACTTTGCGCACGGCGTCAAGAATTAGATCCATGTTGTGCTGTGGCCCTAAGAAGAGCGTGTGCGAAAAGGCCAGCGCTTCCGTGGCCGCGATGCGCTCAGTTTCAACGCAGGTGTTGCTTGCGTAGTCGAGCGACTGCCCATACACGCGCGCATTGAAGGGAAAGTTGGTGCGACCACAGTTCATCTCTGTGAGCGCGGCCTGCTTGTAGAGTGGTGCAGTTTGGCCCGTACTCGTCGGCACGCCTTCCGCCTTGAGCGCCGCGAGGAATGTGTCGCGTTGAATATTCTCGAATTCGGACTGCACAAAACGCCAGTGCCAGATATAGAAACTCCAGCGGGTCACTCGTGAATCCCACTCGAGACTGTCGACACCGGGGATCTCGGCAAGACCTTGCCTGAGATGGCGGACGTTGGCTTCACGCGTGGCAATCTGGTCCGGCAAGCGCTCCAGTCCAACCAGCCCCAACGCGCCAACCCATTCGGTCATGCGCAGATTTGTGGCGGGCAACGAACGCTCCGGCTTGGGACGCCCTACAATACCGTTCACGTGGTGGTAGCCGAAAAGGCGCGCTTGGATTTCGTCCGAGTCTGTGAGCACCATGCCGCCCTCGCCCAACGGCAGCACTTTGCTGCCCTGAAAGCTAAAGACTCCCGCGTCCTCGATGGCCCCTACGCCGCGGCCCCGCCACTGGCTGCCGTGCGCATGCGCGCAGTCTCCTACCAGGGCAACGCCATGCCGGTCGGCCAGCGCCCGCAGGGCATCCATATCCGCCGGCATGCCGCCATTGTGGACGCAGAAGATGGCGCGGGTCTTGGGCGTAATTGCTGCGGCCACCTTGCGAGCGTCTAGGTTGTAGGTGCCGGGGTCGATATCCACAAATACCGGCGCAGCCCCAACGGTGATTACCGCGGTGGCCACGGTAATCCACGTTGCCGCCGGGATGATGACTTCATCACCGGGCTCTACCCCTACCGCCTTCAGCACAAGCTCCATGCCACTTGACCCCGTGGCAACCGCTACGCCATGTCGCGCATCCTGAAAGGCGGCGAAGGCGTCTTCAAACCGCCAAACCCACGACTCGGCGCCCTGCGACTTACTGCGCGTCCACGCGCCGCTCTGCAAGACCGCCAGCAGCGCCCGCTCATCCCGTCCATCGTGTACGGGCCAGGTACTGTCCAATGGCTTACTGACGATCGGTGTCCCGCCAGTTAGGGCTAACTTTCCCATTTTTGCACGATCCTTCTGTAGTCTCTGCAATCCCCATTGTGGGTTCAACCCTTATTGGAGTGCCACCCACTCATCCTCAATTGAACCGACCAACGGCCGCTATGTGTAGAACGCAGCCACAACATTTCGAAACAAAGTACCACCATCAACTAAGTGTAGCCTACTACTCCGTCCTCTTCTCTTGCACCAGCACGCGGAAGCCTCCCATGCCATCGGGCCAGACGAGATCGGTAATTGCCCGTTTAGCGCGCTGCGACTCCGCTGTTGGCGGTCGGACCGAAAGGGCAGCCAGCTCCTCGCCGATGCCGAGTCCAATCAGGTACTCGGCCTGAGACTCATAGGTTGCCGTGCGCAGGCCGGATCCCTCGCCAGCGTCCATGAGCGCGGAAAAATTCACGTGGGCAGTGATATCCTGGGCGCCAATTCTCGCATAGGGATCATTGCTCACACGGTGCCGATAGTAACAGGACAGCGTACCGCCGGCATGCCGCGGGCTGCAGAGTTCTTCCCAGGTTGCGCCGTAGTCGATGGTGATCACTGTGCCTCGGGTCAGCAATTGCGCCACGTGCTCAAGCCATGCCGTGGCCTGGAGGCCTATCTCGCCCCGCCAGCCCTCCGGCGGGATGCCAAGCCGCTCCACGTACACCACGAGATCCTCCGAGGATGGCCTGTCTATAACCTCGCACAGTCGGCCGGCACGCAGCGTTACGTAGACCTCTTGCAGCCCCTTACCCTGAACGCACACCCGATGTACCGGCAGCGCATCCAGCAGTTCGTTAGATAGAATCACACCGCTCACTGGCGTGACGAGTACGCGGTCGCTCTGCACGGGATGCGCCGCAACTTCAGCGAGGGCTCTCTTTTCTCTGTCACTCGGTCCGGGGCCGCGATCGACCAAGTGGTAATGCGTGCGCTCCCAACAGCGCGGCGTTGATTCGCACAATCCACGAAGAATGTCCCAGGCGAGAATACCACGCCCCGCACCCATCTCCACTACGTCAAAGTGTTCCGGCTCGCCAAGTTCTCGCCATACCTGGGCTACATGCCGGGCAAGGTAGGCGCCAAACACGCCATGAAGCTGGGGAGCGGTGTAATAGTCGTGTGATGGACCGGATTGCAACTGGCGCTGTGGACTCCCGCTTTCGCGGGAGTGACGGTTTGAATCGCGGGAGTGACGGTCTGATCCGCGAGAGAGACGGCCCGTGGGCGATTTGCTTTCATTGAAGCTGCCGGGTGATGCCGTATAGTACCCCGCGCCCGGGGCATAGAGCGCGATCTCCATAAACTCAGCAAAGGTAATCTTACCCTTTTCCGCGATCGCTGCCTGCACCAGATCCGTAGGAGAAGGAAGACTCATGCGTTTCCCTTTGCCGCCGGAATTTGCAGCCAGCCGGCTTTCATCACTACCTTCACAGACTCTCTATAGCACGTGGAGGAATGTCCACAGCCACCGTCAACCACACGCAACCCTGGCGTAGGCAAAGTGGGGATGGAGCATTTTGCCGCAAGCTGCCTGCCAAGACTGATGACCCTCCCAGTCAGCAGCCTGTCGACATAGCTCTTCCTACGCTTGGCGACCAACTCCTACCGTCCTCTACGCGTTCACTCTGCACACTATTCTGTACAATAGAGTGCAAGACGGCACCACACAACCCATGAAGAGACCGAGGGAGGCGAGGGTATGGCGTTGCGGAGTCAGAAGTTGCGCGACCTCAACCGCCAGGGCGATGCCCTGCGCATGGGAATGGACTGGACGGTAGACGATCTGGGCAAGCCGCAAGTGCTGGTGGAGAGCGTGACAGGCTGCTCACACCCCTCCAGCGTGCATCTCGGCGACCTGGTCGAGCAAGCCAAGTTTGGCGTCTACACGCGCGGCGGCAAGCCCGCTGAATTTTACTGCACCGACATCTGCGACGGCGTGGCCCAAGCCCATGCCGGCATGCGCTTTAGTCTGCCCTCGCGGGACATCATCAGCTATATGACCGAGATCCACGCGCTGGCCCATCCCCATGACGCCATGGTGTGCATTTCCACTGCTGATAAGGCCGTACCCGGCCATCTGATGGCCATGGCGCGGGTCAATCTCCCAGCCATTCACATTCCCGGCGGCACGCAGACCAACGGCCCCTGCAACATGTCGTCAGAACTCATGTATCCGCTTGGCATTATGCGCGACAAAGGGCAGATTACTGAGGAAGAACTGATTGCCAAGCAGAAGCACGCGTGCCCCACGCCGGGTGCGTGCCAGTTCATGGGCACCGCCAGCACCAACCAGGTGATTGCGGAGGCGCTGGGGCTAGCGCTGCCCGGCAGCGCGCTCATTCCGGCTGCTCTGCGCGAACTCACCCGCATGGCCAGGGATGCCGGTGAACAAGTGATGACCCTGCTGGAACGAAATATCCGGCCCCGCGACATCCTGACGCCGGAGGCATTCCACAATGCCCTCGTACTTCACGCTGCCGTGGGCGGGTCCACCAATCTCCTTCTCCACCTGCCCGCTATCGCCGCAGAGGTGGGCATCGAGGTCCTCCCGCAGCAATTCGACGAAATCGGCCGCAAAGTCCCGGTGCTGACCGATGTGAAGACGTACGGTACGCATCCCGTGGAGTACATCTGGTACTGCGGCGGCGTGCCGGCCCTGATGAATGAGGTCAAAGACTTTCTTTACCTTGACTGCCTCACGGTTACGGGCAAGACCATCGGTGAGAATCTGGAAGACCTGGAAGAGTCCGGTTGGTTCGACGAGATCGCAGGCTACCTGGACAACCACGGCCTGCGCAAAGAGGAAGTGCTCTATCCCATTGAACGGCCCTATAAGACCGGCGGCACAATTGCGGTGCTCACCGGCAACCTGGCGCCGGAGGGAGCCGTGATGAAGCACGTAGCCGCCGACCCGCGCACGCACCAGATGGTCGGGTGTGCCGTGCCCTATGACTGCGAAGAAGACGCCATCGCC
Organism: Chloroflexota bacterium; assembly: GCA_965207135.1. Taxonomy (GTDB): domain Bacteria; phylum Chloroflexota; class UBA11872; order VXOZ01; family VXOZ01; genus VXOZ01. The sequence goes on from OZ242272.1 coordinate 2,702,718, forward strand.
GGCGTGAAGAACGATGAGATCAAGCCGGGCGACGCCATGGTCATTCGTTACGAGGGCCTGCGTTCCTCCGGCATGCCGGAGATGTACTTTTGCACCACCGTCATCTCGGCACGGCCTGACCTTGAAGCCAGCACCGCCATCATCACCGACGGCCGCTACTCCGGCGCTGCCAAAGGGCCCAACATCGGCCACGTGATGCCGGAAGCAGCGTTGGGCGGGCCGCTCGCGCTGGTGGAAAGAGACGACTTGATCGAGATAGACGTGCCCGCTCGGTCGCTCGCCATCGTGGGCGTGAAAGGCGAACGCAAGTCTCCGGCAGAGATCGAGCAATTATTGGCGGAGCGCCGCAGCCGCTGGCAGCCGCCGGCGCTCCGGCATGAGCCTGGAGTCCTGTCGCTCTACCGGCGAGACGCTGCTGTTTCCACGAACGGCCTCCCAGAAGACGTGCCGGCGCGTTCACTGCCGGAATCACTCCCACGTCCATGAGTGCGCGGTCGCCCTACCCGCTGTATGCCGTGCTCACAGTCGCGGTGCATGCCCAGGGACTAGGCAGATCGCCGGGAGAACCCACCCGCCCGGGATTAGAGGACATTTGTGCGGCAATCGAACGCGTCGGCTGGGTGCAGATCGACACGCTCCAAGTAGTCAACAGAGCGCAATACCTCACGCTCTGGAGTCGGCTGGGCACCTATGACACCTCCTTGCTCGACAAGCTCCTCTTCGACGACGGTAACACCTCTCCCGACAACAACCGCCGCCTGTTCGAGTACTGGGCACATGCGGCCTGCATCATTCCGCTGAGTCTCTATCCGTATTTCCTGCCGCGCATGCGCAGCTACCGGCAAGGCGATAACAAATGGTACAGGAATTGGGTGAAGAATCCTGAGAAGCAGCAATTGGCAAGTGACATCTTCGCAACTGTGCGGGAACGTGGGGGCTCCCGACCGGCGGACTTTCGCACCGGCGAGCGCGCGCCGGGCACATGGTGGAACTGGGATGACGCGAAGGTTGTTCTGGAGCATCTCTATAACATTGGTGAACTCGCCATTGCCAACCGCGTGAATTTTCAGCGCATCTATGACGTTCGCGAGCGCGTGCTGCCCGCCTGGGTTGAATGGCATGAGCCGCCCGAAGAGGAAGCCCTTAAACGCTTGCTGGAGATCTCCATGCGGGCCTTGGGGGTATGCGCGCCGGAGCAAGTCGGCAACTACCTCAAGCTAAAGTCAACCGTTGCAAGACCGCTGGTGGCGGCACTGATTGCGGACGGCACATTCGTTGCAATTGAAGCCGAGCTTGCCGATGGGGAAACGCACCAACTCCTGGTGCATCGCGACAACCTGCAACTGCTGGAAGCCGCGGCGGATGGCGCCCTCCGCGTCCGCCGCACGACGTTTCTCAATCCCTTCGATAGCCTCTTTTGGGCCCGTGGACGCGACCGCGCCATGTGGAACTTCAATCAGACGCTCGAGTGTTACAAACGAGCGCCGGACCGGATCTGGGGATATTTCTGCCTGCCAATCCTGGACAAGCGGCGGCTGGTCGGCCGCTTCGATCCAAAGCTGGAACGAAAGACCGGCTTGCTCAGGCTAAAGGCGCTCTACCTCGAACCAGGCATAAGTCCGAGCGAGCGGCTGGCTGGCTCGGTTGCCCGCGCCATGCGTGACTTCATGCGGTTCCATAACGCATCTGACGTGGTGATCGAACGGAGCGACCCGGCAGAATTCGGCCGCAAACTCATGTCTGCCTTATGAACCGCTGCTAGACTCAAGCCAAGGTCAGGGTTCTCACTCAATGGGATGCACTATTCACCACGGGAGAATTCGCGATGCAGTCAGTAGTAATCAGGAGCCACGAGCGGCTTCAGCACGTCATTGTCACGGACACACACGCGCTGGTTGCAGACGAGCCGCCGCCTGAAGGGGAAGGTCTTGGACCCAATCCCTATGAACTCCTGCTGGCCGCGCTCGGCACCTGAACTGCAATGACGCTGCGGCTGTATGCCGACAGGAAAGAATGGGGTCTCCGAGCGGTCAAGGTGGAACTCAGCCACGAGCGCGTCCACGCCCGCGACTGTGCCGAGTGCGAGCAAGAGGGCAGCTCAAGGATCGACCTCATCCGCCGCTACATTGTGGTAACCGGCGCACTCGACGCAGCCCAGTGCGAGCGGCTCTTGCAGATTGCCGAACGCTGCCCCGTGCATCGCACGCTGGACGGCGGCCCGACAATCCTGACGGAGTTAGATTTAGTGTCGGGCTAAGGGTAATCTCATTGCGTAGGTCATCTAAGCCGGAGGAGAAGCCGAGAATCGAAAGGTGGCAAACCTCCACTCGACGGCACCTGCGACTGGAGAAGATCGGATGGATTCCCGCTTTCGCGGGAATGACGGAGTGATGTATTTCCCTCTTTGTAGCGCGGGGGCTTGTCCCCCGCGAGAGACCGTGGGTTTGTGGTGGGTAGGCCTTTCCGCCGCTTAGACTCAAGGGCACGCTGCACGGATCGGATGAAACCCCACTAGCGCAGGAATGCCGGGCCGGTCTGCTCAACCTCCGATTTCCAAAGGCGGTTTGTTCAGGGATAGACGATTCAGCCCTGCTGCGTGCGCCTGCAAGCCCTTCCCAGTCGAGAAGAAAGAGAATTAGCGCATGTTGCCCAACAATTCCAGCGTGGTCTTCTGGACACTCTCACCCGCGGCGGCAGTGAAGCGACTCCAGCGGCCCATTCTCACCTCGTAGCCGCCTTCCTCGTAGGCAATCGGCGTGGGAAAGTAACCCTGATAGCAGTTCGCGTAGCCAACAATGTACGTATTGGCAAAAGGCGACAGTTGCTTTATGTCTAGTCCAATCTTGCAGAACAGCTCGCCGGGCACGCCGACCCACGCGCTCTCCCCAATCTTCAGAACCTGAATCTCGCCCTCTTCTTGCCGCGCAACATTGCGGGTGAGTTCGTACTGTTCCCGCACCAAGCCATGCGTGTTTGCCTCAGTGCGCAATTCCGCTGCTGTCGCGCCACCGTCTACCAGAAGTTGGACCTGTGCCCTCGCAGCGGCGTAAGCGCGTTCTGCCTCGTCCTTTGTCGGCAAGTCGGTGCGATAGGCCCAGTTTACGCGTTTGGACGCCACGTGGACGCGGCACTCTTCCTTTGGAAATTCGTCGGGCAAGAGTGACGCCGCTGTGCGCACCACTTCTCCGGCAAGTTGCCAACCAACTTCGCGGGCATCACGAGGGTTGCGCCGCACAAGCGGCGGATTGACGTCACCACACGCGCCCTGGGTGAAGAGCGCCGTAACACCGTGCCCGAGGGCCGCTTCCACAGCCGCCGTTGCAAAGCCCGGAAAGTCCGCCGAAACGAGCGGCTGGCTCATGGCGCAGATGGGGTGAGCCGTAAAGTTGCAAAGCACCGCCAGGGGCGATCCATCAGGGCGCTGGGCGAGCAGCACACCTACTTCCGGATCAACCGGCCCGCGCCGCACCTCTTCGCTGGAAGCCGTGCGGTCCCAATTGCGATACACCTTGCCGTCGCGACGAATCACCCGCCGGTTCTCCGAGATGCCGTTGATCCCACCGGACGAAACTTTGATAACTGCCGGCTGACGCTGCTGCCACGCGGCAATCGCTGCGCCCGCCAGGCTGTGTATGAGGTCCTGTACCCACGGCCAGTCCAGATCAAGGGTGGAGAGGTCAATAGAGGCGTGGCTGCTGTGCGTGTGGCTCGCACTGAGCATTACATGTTCGCCTTGGATGGATGTATGCGTTGCTATTTGCTCACGCACCGAAGCGGCAAAAGGCGCCGGGGGAAAACCAATCATGTCGCAAGCGACCAGTGCGACCGCCTGCTCGCCATCGTCAATAACGAGCGCCTTGGCCCAGAGTTCGTCGTGGACCCCCAAGAACGGGTCCTGACGGTCCCACCCATAGCCTAGATAGGGCATGCCCGCCGCGGGCGTGATGCGGGCACGCGCTGTCCCCACCTGAAAGAACCGCGTGCTGTCAGAGCTGGCTGCCGGCATGGTGCTCTCCTCGTTTGGCACTGGCGCCTACCGTGTTTGATCATCTGCTAAGAGGATACTCAGTCAAGGCTGTATCTGTCTAAGAAGAGGGACAAGTGAGAGAATTAGAGGAGTCCCCCTTGCAATCACCAGACCAAGCCTCAGGTCGCCGCCCTGGAATAAACACTACATCTGCAAGTCGCTCTTGAAGAAGTGTCGTTGCTGCTCCAACCTAGCGATTGCCATCAATGCCGGCTGCATCGCACATCCAGGATCCGAATGCCTGGGCTGCTCTCTTGTATAATCAATGCAATGTGCGCCACGCCATAATCGGAATAGTAGGATGGAGGCATCCATGCGCGAAATCCCGCACCTCTTTGACGCCAACGCTTTTCTGGGGCCCATATTTCTCCGCCACGACGATACCCCTGATGACGTGCCGCGCCTGCTGGCGGCGCTGGACGAGAACGGCATCAGCCGCGCGCTCGTCACGCACGGCCGGGCCAAGTGGCAGCATCCCGCCATTGGCAACCGGCTCGTCATCGAACAAACCAAGGGGATTGACCGCCTCGTGCCGTGCTGGGTCGTCCTGCCGTCCATCACCGGAGAAATGCCGCCGGAGCGCGAACTCGTCGCGCAGTTGCTGGAATCCGGCGCGCGGGCGGCGCGCCTCTGCACCGGCATGAACCGCCTTACCCTGGAACCCTTTGAAATAGACACGCTGCTCGAAGCCCTGGCCGAGCGCCGTGTGCCGCTGTTCCTGGACACCAACAACCGGCACTGGAGCGAAGACCGGCCGTGGGCGTTTATCGAGTGGGCCGTCCGTACGTTTCCCACGCTGCCGCTCGTGCTCCTGCGCGAGCCGCCGGCGAACTACCGTACGCTCTTTACGCTCATGGAGCGGCATGCCAACCTGTATATTGAGACTTCCTATTTCCAGGGCCACGATGCCATTGCCCATGTTGCGGGACGGTGGGGTGCGGACCGCTTGGTCTTTGGCACCGGCATACCGGAGTGGGATCCCGGCATGGCCATTACGGGGCTTACCTATGCCAGCTTCTCCGTGGAGGAACGTGACGCCGTAGCCGGCGGCAGCCTGCAACGCCTGCTCGACAACTGTGTCGTCTGACCGCATGCGGCAAGACACGCGTGGATTCCCAAGAATTATGAACAGAAAGACGTGAAGACATGGCACAGACAACGACAGCGACTGACTCCTCTACACTGACCATCCGCGAGGCGGCCCTGCGCGGCGAACCGCTCACCGATACGTTCATTGTGAACAATCACTCCCACCTCGGCCTATACTACGGATTCGCGCAGCCCGCGCCGGACGCTGATTCGCTGGTGCGGACGATGGACCGCGTGGGCATCGATCAATCGTGCGTCTTCCCCAGCCTGGCGATAACGGCTGACATGCGCGCCGGCAACGACATGAGCCTGGAGGCGGCCCAGCGGCATCCCGGCCGCGTCTTGGCATACGCCGTACCGGACCCGAACCTGGCCAGCCAGGTGCGGGACGAGATGCAACGCTGCATTGACGCCGGAGTGCGCGGCATCAAATTCCATACCGGACTGCATGAGTACCCCTTTGCGGGTCCGGGATATATCCCGGCGTTTGAACTGGCGGACAGACACCGGTTGCCGCTCATCAGCCACGGCGTAGACTCGCCTGACGTGCTGCGGCGCACCGCCCGCGCCTATCCCAACGCCCACTTCATCGTGGCCCACGCCGGCGCAGGCAGAAGACGCCCGGAAGCGGACCCAATTTACGACGTTGCGATTGAGGAGCCGAACGTCTATCTGGATACCGCCGGTTCCGTTGCGTACTACGGAATATTCGCGCAATTGGTCAAGCACGTGGGAGCCGGCAGGATTCTCTACGGTGACGACTTCCCGTGGATGTGTCCCACGCACCAGATCGGCCGCATTCTGCTGGCGCCCATCACCGACGATGAGAAGAAGCAAATCCTCGGCGGCACCATGCAGCGGTTGCTGAGCACCCGGCAGTGAGCTTCTGTAGAGTTTGTAGGGAGAGGCGGCGCGAAGCACGGGAACATGCCCTTGGCCATTGGCGGAACCCTGGTGGAACAGAATAGTTGGATCCCGCCAGGGCGGGAGTGACGTTTGGTGAGTTCTCTTGCTGCCTAGCAATTGTGAAGGGACAACTGTGTAGCGCGGGGGCTTGTCCCCCGCTCTTAACGAAACCAGACTAGCGCAATGGCGACAGGACCCCCGCAAACGTGCGAATGTTGTTTTGGGCCGTGACTCTTTGCCTAGAGAACACTTGAATTACTCCGCCACAGTTTAGTAGCCCGGCCAGCCGCATTTCCTTAGTGAGGGGAAAACCATGAAGTACCTAATGCTCTCAAAGCCGTTGGAAAACCTCTCCTACGAGGAGCTCGCCGACACCGTCGCCGGTCTCGGCATGGACGGCGTGGACCTTACGGTGCGCTCGCCCGGGCACGTGCTGCCGGAAAGGGTAAAGACCGATCTACCCAAGGCGGCACAGGCCATGCGCAGCCGGGGTCTGGAAATCGGCTGGTTGACGACGGCCGTGGAGTGTGCGGCATCGCCCCACGCGGAAGACATCCTCGCCACCGCCTCCGAGCTGGGAATCAAGCAGTTCAAGCTGGGCTACTACCGTTACGCCGGCTTCGGTTCGATGCACCGTCAGATAGACGAAGTCCGAGAGCAGTTGCGTGGCATTGAGCATCTCTGTCAAAAGTACGCCATCCAAGCCGGCATTCACGCGCACTACGGGCCTACCCTTTCCGCCACCACCCACGTGGTCTCGTTACTCTTGGAGGGGTTTGACCCCGCCGCCCTTTGCTACTATCCCGACCTCGGCCACATGGGGGTCGAGGGGAGTTTCGGCGGCTGGGTCCACGGCCTCGACCTGCTTGCGGACCGTATAGACATGCTTGCCCTGGAAAACGTCGCCCAGTTCCGTGAAGAAGACCCGGAGACGGGCGCCGCGCGCTGGCAGACCAAGGTCGTGCCCTTCGACCAAGGCTTCATCCCCTTCCCCGAAGCCTTCCAATACTTGAAGCAAATCGGCTACGCCGGCTATGCATCTCTTCAAGCAGAATACCGGGGCGCTAACAGCTTCAAAGACATGGGCCAAGCCGAACTGCTGGCCCAGGTACAGCAGGACCTGCGGTACACAAGAGAGTTAGCGGACGCAGTTGGACTGTAGGCGCAGCCCATCTGCCGTTGAATCCTCTGGTTGTGACTCCGGCAGAATTCGCTCTTCGTCCACTCTTCTTTGCAATGCTACAATGTGCAAGCAGGTGCGCTCTTGCAGGTCGCCACTGTGCCGAGCGCTGGATTGCATGTAAACCAACTGACAGCAATAGCCTACGCACACCAAGAACAGGGGGCAGCAGCACATGGATCGTCCAAACATAATACTCATTACCACTGACGAACAACGTTGGGACACGCTTGGCTGTTACGGCAACCAGAAGGTGAAGACTCCAACGCTGGATGCCCTAGCGGCAAAGGGTACCCTCTTCGCCAAAGCCTACAACCAAAATCCCGTCTGCATCCCGGCGCGCGCCTGCCTCCAAACCGGCCGCTACACCCACCAGCACGGCGTCAGCTACATGGAAGCGGCCGTCGACAGCACCCCCGGCCTGCCGCCGTGGGAACGCACCTTTATGGAGGAGCTGCAGGACGCCGGGTACGTTACTGCCGCCTTTGGCAAGATACACATGATGCCGCCGAAAGGCTATAACGAGACGCAACTTACCGGCGGTAAGGGTTCGCGCTGGACGCAATCGTACGGTTCGCCGTTGGGACCTGGGCCGTTAGGCCCTGTGTACGCGCGGTGGCTGGACTCGGTGCATCCCGGCGGCTATGAACTCATTTACGAACAGCGCCGCGAACCCGAATATCGCAAGTACATGACCGCCATCACCAATGTCCTGCCGCTGGAAGAGTATATCGACACCTGGATCACGGAGAACACCCGCGAGTTTGTCTCCCGCGACCACGATCAACCCTTCTTCGCCTGGTGTGGCATTTGCGGGCCTCACGGCCCCTTTGACCCGCCACAACCGTATGACAGCATGTACCCATCCGATTTCGTGGACGTCTCACCTACGTACCTGGCGGATGATAGCGACAAGCCCAAGCATCTGCAGAACGGGGGCGGCCGCTTTGCCAAAGAGCCGGATGACAGCCTGATCCGGCGCGTGACGGCCTTCTACTGGGGGCTTTGCACGTACATTGACGACATGATGGAACGGCTCTTCCAGACACTCGAGGAGTGCGGCAAAGCGGACAACACCCTCATCATCTTCACCAGCGACCACGGCGACCACATGGGCGATTGGTCTCGCGGCGGCAAGGGGACGTTTTGGGAAGGCTCCGCGCGCGTGCCGTTCATCGTCGTGCCGCCGGCAGACTTGCCCCGCGTGCCCAACGTGGATGGCGTCATCGGCACCTTTCAGGTCGCGCCGACCATCCTAGACTATGCCGGCGTGGAAATACCACGGGAGATGCAGGCGACCAGCCTCAAGTCCGTGGTGGAAGGCGCCGAGGACGCCCCGGGCTTCGCGCTCTGCGAGTACGAAGACAACAACCAGGCCGTGCGCGGCAAATCGATCACTACGAACCGCTACAAGTACGCTTTCTGGAACACGGAAGACGGCCAGGAACTCTACGACATGGAGAGCGATCCCTTGGAGAAGCGCAATCTCGCCCGCGACCCAGGTTCACAAGACCTCGTGCGCCAGCACAAGGAAATGCTGCTCCAGCACCTGCTCGATAGCGAGAGACCGATACGCCGCTGGTAAGCGATGGGTGCGCCAAGAATAGGCGCCGCTGCAAGCTAGGTATTCAGACAGCCGCAACTAGTGCCGCAGCGAAAATAACAAATCAAGAATCTAAGAGGGGCGCACGATTGTGCGCCCCTCTTGCCTTGCGGCTATTGCCGAATTCTACGTTCCGCTTAGAAGAACATCATCCCTCTTTGCGAAAGACGCTGTAGCCACTAAGGCGATTACTCGGCTGCCAAGGCGGCGGCAATCTTCTCAGCGGCGTCGGCGGTTACCCACTCGCGCCAAGAGTCATTGTTCTGCAGCCACCAGATCGCGACATCGGCGTACTCAGCGCCCGTCTCCGAGAAGTAGGTCTCGGCCTGCCGTTGGTTATCGAAGTTCCAATTCCACTTCCCGAGCAGTTCGACCACGTCGGGAGCGGAATCCTTGATCTCCGTATTGACAGCGATCACGACTTCGGCCACGGGATAGGCGCAGGCATTACCAGCCGCCCAGCATTCCTCGTTATACTCCGGCTCTTCAAGGAAGTAGTAGCCACCGAGTTCGGTCTCCATCTCAAATGAAAACGTCGTCGGGCCCCAGTAGTAAAAGAGCACGGGCTCTTTCTTAAGGAATGACGCGCGAATCTCGCTCTGCAAAGTCGAATCCGCGCCGGGATTAACCAACTCTACAAAGTCCGACAGACCGTAGGCTTCGACCTGCGCGGCGTTCACTCCCTCGCACGCCCAGCCAGGCGGGCACGTAATCAGACGCGCCTTACCATTCGAATCCGGCGTTACGAAGAGCTCCATGTGGTCTTTGAGGTCTTCCACCGTGCGCAAGTTGGGATTTTCGTCCGCAACATACTGTGGAATGATGAAGGCAGACTGCCAGTTGTCCTCCAGGCTCTTACCCACGACTTCAACGGTGCCTTCTTCTAGCGCCAGCAAGAAAGGCTCTTCCTGGTTTGGCAGCCAGATCTCCATCGTGACGTTCACGTCGCCGGCACGCAAGGCGACCAGCATCGGCAGGGTGTCGCCATAGATCGCGTCGGTCTCGTAGCCATACCCATTCTCAATTAGGTAGCGTACTACCGCGTTCTGGATTTGCGCGCTATCCCAACTCAGGTCGGAAAAGATGATGGTCGGCTTCTCCATCATTTCCGCTTCTTCGGCCTTTTCCTCCATCTTCGCTTCGCCGTCGGCAGGCGCCACCTCTGCAGTGGCGCAGGCGCTCAGCGTAAGCATCAAGGCCAGCATCAAGGCCAGCATGCCGCCTAGTATCTTCCAAGATCGTATTCTCATAACGTTGGGAACCTCCCAATTCCTCTTATAACGTCCTGAAACACTAATGACAGAATACACTTGATCTGTCAATCTACCGCTAAACAATGAGACACACTACATCCGCAACGCCTCTTGGCGACTCTTGGCCCAAGCCTGCGTAATGCGGTCGATAATGATTGCCAGGAATACAATCCCCAGCCCGCCCAGCAGCGCTTCCCCTGGCCGCGCTCGCGCCAGCGCCCGCTGCACGTCTTCGCCCAGACCGCCGGCGCCAACGAGCGAAGCGATGACCATCATTGCCAGCGCCATCATCGTAGTCTGATTGATGCCGGCCATGATCGTCGGCAGCGCCATTGGCAACTGCACCTTGAAGAGAAGTTGGCGTGGTGTCGTGCCAAACGAGCGCGCGGCCTCAACCACCTGCGGGCTCACCTCACGGATGCCAAGGCTGGTAAACCGAATCGTCGGCGGCACCGCATAGATAATTGTGGCAAAGACGGCGGGCACGTTGCCGATGCCGAAGAACATGACCACGGGCACCAGGTAGACGAATGACGGCATGGTCTGCATGCCGTCGAGCAGCGGCTTAAGTACCGCATCGAAGTTGTTGCTGCGCGCGGACAGCACTCCGATAGGGATACCGACGACGATGGAGAGAATGACCGAGACGACGATCAGCGCCATCGTCTCCATTGCGCTCTCCCACAGTCCGAACACGCCGGTAGTAAGCAGAGCAACCACGGCAAAGGCCGAAAACTTCCAACCGACCGTGACCCAGGCAAGCAGAGCCGCACCGACGATCACCACTGGCCACGGCGTCCAAAGAAACGCCGTCTCGATCAAAAGCAAGAAGCGCAGCACCGCGTCGGAGACGAGATCGAACACCGGCCCCCAAGCGACGGTGATGGCTTCCACTCCCTCATTGATCCAGCGGCTAATGCCGCGACTCCAGTCGAGAGGAAACTCGGTCCTGGGACCCCACACCAACACCATCACGAGGAAGAACGCAAGAAATCCGCCAAGAACGAGCACAGCCTTGGAAGGTCCAGCCGCGCCATTGCGTGTCGCCTCGCGAATCTCGTTGGTCGTTTCTTTCAAACGCGTCATTACTGCCATATCACGTTCCGGCTACACGCCGGCCTCCACGCGCTCTTCTGAGAAAAATGTTCGCGCCAGCGCATCGCGTTCGACGTTCCCAACCAGTCTTCCCCTTTCGTCCACCACGGGAATCCAACCATCGTTGGACCAGGCTTGGGAAAGTGCGTCTTCAATACTCAAGCTGGCAAGCACCGGCTCACACCGGCGGGACACAGCGCGCTCGATGGTGGCATCACCGCTGTCAGCAGCCTGCCGTGCGCCGGCGCGGGTGATTTCGCCCGCATAGACGCCCTCCGCCGATGAGACAAAGGCCCGATCGGCCCCATCTGCATCCAGCGCGGCCAGCGCATCGCTTGGACTTGTCGCCACGCTCAACTGGACCGCGCATGACTCCTTGATGTAGCCCACGGTAACAATTGAGCAGGTTCGGACGTCCTGGGTGAAGTCTGCCACGTAGTCGTCGGCCGGATTCGCCAAAATTTCCTCGGGCGTCCCGATCTGCACGATGGCGCCGTCGCGCATAATGGCGATGCGGCTGCCCAGCTTGGTGGCCTCGGCCAGATCGTGGGTGATGAAGATGATGGTCTTGTGCATCTGCTCTTGCAGGCGGATGAGCTCATCCTGCATATCCCGCCGAATGAGAGGGTCCAGTGCACTGAAGGGCTCATCCATGAGCAGAATTTCGGGATCGCAGGCCAGCGCGCGCGCAAGTCCGACCCGCTGTTGCATGCCGCCGCTGAGGGCCGAAGCGTGGTATTCTTCCCAGCCGTCCAGCCCGACTACGCGCAGCAATTCAGCCGCTCGCGCGCGCCGATCTTCACGGGGCACCCCTTGCACTTCCAGGCCCCAGGCCACGTTATCGATCACCGTACGGTGCGGCAACAGACCAAAGTACTGAAAGACCATGCCCGTCTTCTGACGGCGCGCTTCCGTAAGCTCTTCCTCAGTGAGACTGAGAAGGTCCTCGCCGTCTATGATGACCTGGCCGGTCGTCGGCTCGATGAGGCGGATCAGACAACGCACCAGCGTCGATTTGCCGCTGCCGGAAAGGCCCATGACGACAAAGGTCTCGCCCTGACGGACGTCGAAGCTCACGTCGTGCAACGCCAGCACGGAGTCCAGCTCGTCCTGGACCTCGTCCTTGGTCTTATCCTTAAGCGTTTCCCCCACGTCAGAGTCGGCGGCCGGGCCGAACACCTTCCACAGACCGCGCACGCTTACGCGCACCTGGCCGTTGGCAGGCGCTTCGGGCGCCGGCGAAACATCATTCGCTTGGCTCATGACTACTCTTCATCCTCCCCTGAAGGTATCGGCAGCAATTTGCCGCGGATCGAAGCAATGCAGCTTCAGGATCGCAACATCCTACCCCACAGTAGCCATAGTCAGGGTACCAAGCTGGTATGCCCCTTGCAAGCCTTTTAAGCCAAAACTCACCCATTAGTCGTTCCGTCAATGCTAGAGGCAGCGGCTTCTCCATTGACCATGGGGCGCGAATAGAGTAATACTGATGACGACGGAACGACTTACGCCAACGACAGCAAAAGGAGCACATCCATGGCCGAGAAGCAGCGGCTCAGCATCGAATACTGCACCTCGTGAGGCTACCTCCCGAAAGCCGTCAGTTTGACGGAACAAGTGCTGGATAAACACGAACAGAACATCGAGAGCCTAGAGCTCATCCCCTCCGGCGGCGGTGCCTTCGAGGTGACCCTCAACAACAACGTCATCTTCTCCAAACACCAAGAGGGGCGCTTCCCCGATCACGAAGAGGTGCTCAAACACCTAAGCTAAATCCAACATACCAGCTAAGTGATTGCATCCCTCGCAAGCATCCTGAGACACTAAGCGATACTACCGAGCGCAGCGTCAAGGATTGCTTGTGGAGGGACTTTTCTTAACTTTCATGATTGACCCCATTCAGTCTTTAGCATTCTCCATGCACTCCAATCCAGGCGTGTATGCTCTCCTGCTTGGATCGGGCGTATCTAGGTCTGCGCAAATTCCAACGGGCTGGGAGATAACGCTAGACCTGATTCGGAAGCTGGCAGCGGCATCGAATGAGTCGGCCGAGCCTGACCCCGAACGGTGGTTTCAGGAAAAGTGTGGGGAACCGCCGGACTACTCAAAGCTTCTCAACGAGCTAGCCAAGACGCCAGCCGAGCGGCAGCAATTGCTGCGTCCATACTTCGAGCCAAACGAGCAGGAACGAGAAGAAGGCGCGAAAAAGCCTACAGCCGCGCACCGAGCTATTGCCCAACTAGTCGCCAAAGGCTATATCAGAATCATTATCACGACGAATTTTGATCGTTTAATCGAAAAGGCCTTAGAAGACGTAGGGATTGCAGCTACAGTTCTGAGTTCCCCGGATGATGTTCGGGGCGCGCCCCCGCTTATCCACATGTCATGCTGCGTTCTCAAACTTCACGGCGACTATCTCGACACGCGCATTCGTAATACGCCCACTGAACTTGATACCTACCCAGAGGAATTTGAGCAACTCCTTGATCGCATTCTTGACGAGTTTGGACTCATCGTATGTGGCTGGTCCGCGGCGTGGGATACGGCTTTGTACAAAGCGCTTTTGGACGCCCCATCCCGACGCTACACAACCTATTGGGCAGTACACAAGGAAGTTAGTGGTCAGGCACGACAGGTTATCAAACGTCATTGTGCCGAGGAAATCCCAATTGATGGTGCCGACGGATTTTTAAAGGCCGTCCATCAGCAAGTCGAGTCTCTCGAACAATCCTCGCAACCCAAGCCCATTACCTCAGAGATTGCGATCAAGCGCTTAGAGCCGTATCTTTCCGAGCCGCGATACCGAATACAGCTGTCAAAGCTCATAAAGGAGAACGTAGATCAAGTAGTCGAGGAAACTTCCGGCCAAGACTTCGGCATGCAAGATCCCAATCCTGGCGAGAATCTTGTAACGACACTTGTCCACGCCTACGAAACTGCCTGCTCAACCCTCCTCGCTATGGCAACGGTTGGAGGCCGTTGGGCGGAAGAATACCATTGGGATGTCTGGCAAGAAGCGTTGGAGCGTCTCGCAACGGTTTCTAACATTAGAGGACACGGGATTTTGCCTAATTTGCGCTTCTATCCAGCCACTCTGTTGCTCTATGCATTGGGCTTGGGAGCAGTCGCGTCCGAGCGGCTTGAATTCCTTGGTCACATCTTTTGCGCTCGGGTTCGCCAGGAAGGTGGCAATGTGTGGCCTGCTGTCTTCCAACTTCCACGAATCGCACTGTCAGATTCGGACGCGAGAAGTCACTTGATCGGGATGGAAAAACGCTTGGCGCCATTTAGCGACTGGATACATGATAAGCTGCGAAAGCACACGAAAAGCGTCATTCCCGACGACCAGTATACATTCGACTTCGACAAGCTCGAGATATTGATCGCATTGGGGTACGCACACCACTCCAACAAAATATTAGGAAGCTACATTACTCCTATCGGCGCATTCGGATACCGCGGTGAGAACACCATACGAATTGTAAGGGACATCGAGGCGTCTATCCGGACGCACAGTCACAATTCACCTTACGTCAGATCCGGAATCTTTGGCGATACTGCGAGTGATTGCCAACAGAATACTGAAAGGTTTAAAGACGAGTGCAATAACCTGCCGCCGTTTTGGTATCGCTATAGTGATTCGACGTGGATATGACCGACACGTAACGTATACGGCAGGCAATCTCAGTGAGAATACAAGCGATACCTGGCGCTGAATTGCATCTGTTACGAGAGAACGAGAGACGGGCTTGCCGCTTCCTTCTCGTCCTCGGCAGAATCTCTGCTCAAGGAAGGCATTATGGAGAAAGCCGCACACGGTAGCGACCAAGAGGTGACTGCTGCTTGCCGCCAGGTCGCCGATCGGGCTCGTCGGGCGAGCAATTCCGGCGACCATGAACGGGCCATCGCCTACTATAATGACGCGATCTTCCTCAAGCCAGACTATGCATTAGCCTGGAACAATCGGGGTCTTGAGAAGTCCAAGCTTGGCAGGTATGAGGAGGCTATTGCCGACCATAGTCAAGCTATTCACCTGAAGCCAGGCTATTTCGAAGCCTTCTACTGTCGAGGCTGGGCAAAGGCCGAGCTTGGCAGCTATGAGGACGCCATCGCTGACTATGATCAGGCGACCCGAATCAAATCTGATTCAGCCGACCTCTACATCCATCGAGGCAATGCCAAGTTCACGCTTCGTCGCTATCAGGACGCTGTTGCCGACTATGATAGAGCGATCCACTATAACCCAGAAAATGCTTCTGCCTATAGGTATCGGAGCATTGCAAAGAAGTGGCTCGGTCTCAATGACGAGGCCACCACCGACTATGCCTTAGCCTACTTCTGGAAGGGCGATGGCGAAAGCAAGGCTGGCCGCCATAAGGAGGCTATATCGGACTACGACGAGGCGATCCGCCGTTGGCCTTATCATGCTCAAGCGTTTGTCATGCGAGGGGTTGCAAAGGACGAGCTTGGCAACCATGAGGAAGCCATCTCCGACTACGATCAAGCGATCCGGATCGAGCCGGACAATTCTAATGCTTACAATAAGCGGGGGGATGCAAAGAGCAACCTCGGCCGCTATGAAGATGCTGTCGCCGACTACGATCAGGCGATCCGTCTCAAGCCAGACTACTATGAAGCCTTTTGCAGTCGCGGTTATGCAAATGGAGAACTTGGTCGCCACCAGGACGCCATCGCTGACTATAGTCAAGCGATCGGTCTCAAGCCGTATAATGCCACAGTATTTGTTAAGCGGGGTGATGCGAAGAGCAACCTCGGCCGCCATGAGGAAGCTATCCTTGACTATGATCAGGCGATCTCATTGGATTGGGAGAGGGATCCGGAAACCTACTTCAAGCGGGGCAACGCAAACAGCAATCTTGGACGACGTAGGGACGCCCTCCTCGACCATGCTATGTTCTACGCCTTGCGGGGTAGAACAAAATACCGGCCTGGCAAATATGGGGACGCTATCGCTGACTTAGACCAAGCGATCCGTCTTTGGCCGCATCACGCCGATTTCTTTGTCTCGCGGGGCAATGCATGGAAAGAGCTTGATCGCCACGAAAGAGCTATCGCCGACTACGACCGGGCGATCCGCCTCGCGCCGGACGACGCCATGGCCTACAGTGAGCGAAGTATTGTAAATGTGAACCTTGACCGCCATGAGGAGGCCATCGCCGACTATGACCAGTTGATCCGCCTGCAACCGGACGATAGTCGTCCTTACTCCGAGCGGGGAGATGCCAAGAGTAAGCTCGGCCGCTATGAGGAGGCTATTGACGACTATGACCAGGCGATCCGGCTCAGGCCAGACTATGCTCTCACTTACTCTAAGCGGGGTGATGCGAATAGCAAGCTCGGCCGCTATAAAGAGGCTATAACCGACTATGACCAAGCGATCCATCTACGTTTGGACGATTTTTGGACCCACCCCGGCTCAGACTACTCCAAGCGGGGAGATACGAACAGCAAGCTTGGTCGCCATGAGGAAGCTCTTGCCGACTATGAGCAAGCGGTTCTCTTTGACCCAGATAACGCCTTATACTTCTACAACCGGGGGGAGGCTAATTTTACCTTAGGTAGGATCGGAGACGGACTGTCCGATCTTAAGTCTGCGCTTCGCCTAATAGAGCAGAAGCTAGAAGAGATTCGTAACGCCAGTATTAAGCCTAAGGGTCAGGCGTGGCGGGTAGCGCGTCAACGAGAAGAAGACGCCTTTCACGATAGACTCATAGCCTCTATCAAGAAGAGGATTCAGACACTTGACAAGGCTGATGCGGAATGAACAGCAGCCACCAAGAGTCGCGCCACGAATATCCCCGTACGCCTTTTGACAGACAGTATGATTACCACTGCCGCCAATACATCCGCGACAACCCGGCGCGCTGGAGATTCGATCGGGAGAACCATTGGCAGCGCCACACGCACCAGAGAATTTGTGACCGCCTCTGCGGGAGCCAACGCCGAACGGGGCACCTGCTTGCCTGACCGTCCGGTGCCAAAGGAGTCTTCATGTGAAAGAGCCGGCTACCCAGCGTGTTTGGACCGTGGCGGAGGCCAAGGCGCGGCTTTCTGAAATCCTGCGGCTTGCGGAATCCGAGGGACCGCAGCAAATCGGCATCCGCAATCCCTGTGTCGTCGTATCCGCCAACGACTGGTACGCGAAGACCCCGCCGCGCAAACCGCTGGGCCAATGGCTAGTAGAAAACACCCCGCGCGGCGCGAATCTTGAGATTCCCAGGCGGCGCGGATCTCAACGAGAGATTCCGTTCGCTAACGGAGACACGGAGTGAATAGCCTTCTCCTGGATACCACCATGCGCTCAGGGTTGATGTGAGACGCTCCCTACTACCGGCCTGTACTTGCCCGTTTTCCTACAACGCCGGCCGTTTACTCCCGCCGTGCGGCGCGTGACGCAGCACCGGTTCTACGTGTGGTATGCTATATTAATCCCCTTGGTTGAACGCCTTAGCCTATCCCGCTCTCTTAATTGCCGAACCGCGGTAATTCCACCGAAAACGACCCTATTTTTCCTTGACACCCTATATCTTGTTATCTATAATCTCCACTACAACAAGATATACTATGTACGCAGCACATTGAGTAGCGCAGCTACGCCGCATAGCGTATACGTTAGTCTCTAGTGCATTCCATTTCTTCCAGCAATTCGCGCAGTCTGCCACATCCACGAACCCAAGGAGATTCCAGCCATGGCACTCATTCATACCAACGGCAGAAGCACCAATGGGCGGTCCCTGCCGGAATCCCAAACCGGCACCATGCTCGAAGGCATTCGGCAGAAGGTCTTTGCCGACCGGTATTCCCTAAAGGACGAGACCGGCGCTGCCTTGGAGCACTATCCGGAGCAGATGTGGCGGCGGGTAGCGCGCGGCATTGCCGCCGTGGAAGAAGAGCAGAATCGCGCCGCGTGGGAAGAAGAATTCTACCGGGCATTGCAGGACTTCAAGTTCGTCCCCGGCGGCCGCATTCTGGCCGGCGCGGGTACGGGCCACGAGGTCACGTTCTACAACTGCTATGTAATCCCGTCGCCCCAAGACAGCCGCGGCGGCATCCTGGAAAACCTGAGCGTCATGACGGAGATCATGGCGCGCGGCGGCGGCGTGGGCATCAATCTTTCCAGCTTACGGCCGCGCGGCTCTTACATTCGCTCAGTCAACGGCACGGCCAGCGGCCCGTGCTCCTGGGGTGAGTTGTACTCGGTGGCCACCGGCGACGTCATTCAACAGGGCGGCTCGCGCCGCGGCGCGCTCATGCTCATGCTGGACGATTGGCACCCGGACATCGAAGAGTTCATCACGGTCAAGACCGACCTTTCCCGCATCAATCACGCGAACCTATCCATCTGCGCTTCCGATTCCTTCATGGAAGCCGTCAAGCGCGATGGCAATTGGGACCTCGTCTTCCCGGACACGACCGATCCGGAATACGACGAAGTCTGGAACGGCGACCTCACCGCCTGGCGCGCGCTCGGCAAGAACGTCACCGTCCACCGCACGGTCAAGGCCCGCGAAATTTGGGAGAAGATCTGCGAAGCGGCCTGGCGCTCGGCAGAGCCCGGCTTGGTCTTCATGGAGCGCTACCAGAAGCGCTCCAACACCTGGTACTTCGAGCAGATCCGCTGTGTGAACCCTTGCGGCGAGCAGGGCCTGCCCGAGTGGGGCGTGTGCAACCTCGGGGCCATCAATCTCTCCGCGTTCGTCAAGGACGGCGCGATGGACTACGAGTTGCTGGGCAAGACTTCGAAGGTTGCCATTCGCTTCCTCGATAACGTCATTGATGCCACACCATACTTCATCCAAGAGAACGAAGAGCAGCAGCGCAACGGTACGCGGCGCACCGGCTTGGGCACCATGGGACTCGCCGACGCGCTCATCAAGATGAAAGTGCGCTACGGCAGCGAAGAGTCGATGCCCGTGGTCGAGCGCATCTATCGGACCATCCGTGATGCTTCGTACAGCGCGTCGATGGAGATTGCCAAGGAGAAGGAGCCTTTCCCGCAGTTTGACTCAGAAAAGTACATGCAGGGTTCATTTATCCAGCAATTGCCCGCAGCGCTCCAAGAGCAGATTGCGGTGCATGGGGTCCGCAACGGTGTACTGCTCACGCAGGCGCCCACCGGCACGACGTCACTGCTCTCCGGCGTATCCAGCGGTATTGAGCCCGTCTTTGACTTTGCCATGAAGCGCGTCGACCGCACCGGCGAGCACATCCTCTACCACCCGCTCTTCAAAGAGTGGAAAGACGCGCACGGCGGCGAGCCCGTGCCCGACTATTTTGCCGCCAGCAATGACCTGGGTCCGGAGGACCACGTGCGCGTGCAGGCGGTAGTGCAGGAATATACCGACTCCAGCATTTCGAAAACCGTGAACGCGCCGAATTCCTATGAGGTAGCAGACGTCGATGAACTCTATACCCTTGCCTACGACCTAGGGTGCAAGGGCATCACCTTCTTCCGCGACGGCTCCCGCACGCCGGTGCTCTCCCGCGTGGAGGAGAAGAAGGAAGAGGAAAGTAAGAAGAGCGCTGATAGCGAGCAAGCCAAAGGCGCGGCGGTACCGATAGAGATGCACCCCCGTAAACGTCCGGCGGTGGTTTCCGGCGTGACCGTAGAGAAAGTCACTGCACGCGGCGACCTCTACGTGACCATCAATTCCACCGGCGAAGGCGAAGATCGCCGTCCCATCGAGATCTTCTTGACGCTTGGCAAAGCCGGTACGGCGGACCAGGCATACCTGGAAGCGTTAGCGCGCTCGATCACGCTCGGCCTGCGGAGCGGCGTGCCAATCAAGCAGTATCACAAGCACCTGCGCGGCATCGGCTCGGTGGACGTGATGGGCATCGGACCCAACCGCGTCCTGTCGATACCCGACGCCATCGCGCAAGTAATTGCCGAAATCTATGACATCCCTACAGGCGCGAACGGCATGAACGGCGCCACTACTGACGAAGAGGCGTCGGTGGTACAGCTCGGCTTGGCTGGACCTAAGACTGAGCACCAGAAGCACGAGTCTCGCCATGGCGAGATCTGCCCGGATTGCGGCGCGGCCGGCGTGGTCTACGAGGAGGGCTGCGAAAAGTGTCTCGTCTGTGGGTACTCACGCTGCTGACAGTTTCTTGAACGCGAGGCGCTGGAATCTGGACCGGAGTTAACTAAGATTCCAGCGCCGGTGTAGCGCCAGAGCCCGACTGCCAAAGCAAACCGCATTCTTGACGACATGCGTGCGCCAGGCATGGGCAAACGTGCCGGGGATGACCGTACCCAAGCACAGATACGCAGTGCCTCTCATCCTTGAAGGGAGTAGTCCCGGTGGACATGGTGAGGAAGTTGCTTGCGGTATTTCACGTTGCAATCGCGCTGCTGGCGGCAGTGCACTTTGTGTTCAATTCTTTCTACCGAGACACGTTAGACACTGTCGATGTTTGGGGCATCTTGGATTGGCCGATCGCGCTTGCCATTGTGACTGCATTTTTAGTCCACTTTCAGCGCAAGCGCGCCTTGGACCGGCAACGAACAGACCAAGCCATTACCCAAGAGTACGTGGAAGCCAATGCAGCGACGTACGTGACCGCAGTCTTGGCGCTGTGGTTTTTCTCTAACTGGTTCAACTTCCTCAACTACGGTACCGAAGGGGAGTCGACCGTCAATGCGATCATTTGGGCGCTGGTCGATGTACTTGTGGTCCTGGTTTCAAGTGCCACGGGCCGCTATCTCTGGCGTAGCGCCGGCGACCAATGAGCCGATTCCGGCCCCCAATTCGATCACAGAGTCCATCCTACGACGAATGTATGCAGGCCATAGAGTGAAAGGCATCTAAGTAATCTAGAGATCCCTTCTCAAGACAGCAGTGCGTTTCCGCCGCAGCACGCCAGCCTCCAGCACTGTGGCAGGAGTGCGCTGCCCCTCTCGCCGGCACGCCCTGTGAGCATTGCGGGGCGTGTTGGATTCTGTGGGCCGAGCAGAGCCAGGTGTTCGCCTGCGAGTTACCAGCCGCACCGCTGCTTTACCCGGCGGCCAGTTCCGCAAGTGCGAACGATAGGGCGAGATAGACGGAAAAGCCGGTGTAGCCAAGCGTGGCAGTATAGGCGGAATCAGCGCGCATCCTTACTGCGGCCAGGTAGATGCCCATCACAACCAATGCTACCGCCGGCTGCCAGTACACGCCATGTATTGCGAGTTGCGGCAGTGCGAAGAATAGCGCGCAAACGAGCCCGCCTACCCAAACGCCCAAGCGTGCCACCAGAATTGGGTAACAGAAGCCAAATACCAGCATTCCTACCAATAGCGCTGTGAGCGGCACGCCTACGCAATACAGAATTATGTCGATTGGCGAGAAGAATCCCGCGGGCGGCTCCAAGAGCGGCAGCGGATAGTTGGACCAACCAAGGGCAAACCGCAGCAAAAAAGTCAACAAGACCGCGACAAGCACCACCACTGCCAGTACCCAAACAGGATTCTGACGAGTGAAGGCCAGCGCCTCCAGTGGTGCGCCGCGGTAGCGTTTTGCCACGATGCGGAACGCGATTGCCGCGGCAACCAGTATGGGGATTAGCAACGCTACCGCAACCATAGCGCCTGGGGCGAAACTTGTGCCGCGTAAGGTTGGGGGAGTCGCCGCGCCCAGGAAGCGGAGCGGAGAGATTGCCGTATAGAGGTCGAGGAGCACCCGGCTGAATTGGGCTAAGACCAGCCATGCCAACCAAATCAGCACAACCGCAAGGCTTCCCCAGGGAAGTTGGATTTCACCGCGATCTTGATCCTTCGGCCTCACCGTCTGCTCCTTGCTGCCTAGACGCCACGTATGCGGCGTTCGATTGTAGTCTGTATCATGCGGGGCAAGCGCGTCACGTCGGGCACAACTACCGTCTGCAAACAACGCAGAAACTTGCCATCCGCTTCCACCACGTAGGACTCACTCAGCGCGTCCCCGGGTACACCGATCCCAAAGACTATGATGCCCATTGCATCGCCGGTGCCGACCATGCCGTTGCGTCGCTCGACTTGAAACAGCACTTCCTGCAATTTGCGACGATTGGACGAGATCCCGTCCGTCAAGACTAATACAGTCTTGAATCCCTTCTGCTCTTGTATGTCCTGCACCGCTTGGCGCATGGCGCCGGCGTCGTCCGTCTTCTTGTGCGGATACTCAAACATTGTGCGAAAGACACCGCTCAGGTCCCTGGGAGTGTACGTGCGTTCGTTGGCGACAACTTGGGTCGTGAACGTGCACTCCTCAAACGTACGCAGCCGCCATACGTCCTCCGAGAACGCCATCATCTGATATGGAATGCGCAACCGCTCGTGGATTTCCGCGAAGATCACAGCGGCATCCACCGTATGGTCGAACTTGCGGGTCGAGTACCCCTTCGCGACCATACTTCCACTCACATCCATCAGGATAATAGCAGCAAAGTCCTTCTGGTGGTCGGCGCGCGGCGTACGCACGCCCTTTAGAAAGGCCTGTTCGGGAGAGACAACCAGCCGCTCCACGTGGTCGGTGTCGATTTCACCGCTATCGCCGCCGCGTCGGCGGCGGGGGCGTCGTCCCGGCTCCACAGTGCCAAAACGGCGGCGCATCATAATCTCCTTGAGGCCCTTGCTTCCGGCCTCGCCATTGAGCGACCGCAGGATCGCGGGTTCCAGGCGCCTCACAGCGGTCCGGTAGTCGAAGGTCGTGTAATCCGTCTTGGGCGCCGCTGGTCTTTCGCCCAGGCCCTGCATGATCGTCCGCGGCATCGGGTTTAGCCCCCCCGGCTGCGGCTTGAACATACGTGGATCGATCAATTGAGGAGGGCCCTGACGATCCGGTCTTTGCCGCTTCGTTGGGTCCCCATCACGGCGGAGCTCGGCACGCTCATCCGGACTGCTCTCCACCTTGGCCGGGCCGCCCTCTTCATTGGCCGGCGCCGGCAAAGGATCGTCGTCGTTCTGTAGGGTCGGAGAATCCCTCATCTCTGCGTCATCACGTGCGCTTGACGACGTGCCGGCCTCGGCATCAAATTCAATGTGCAATTCGCCCACGGCCTCCGCAACGTCCTCCGGCGCAACAGCTTCGTCTGCTGCCGGGCGCTCGTTTTCCGGCCGATCCTGCGTACGACGGCTGTCTTCTTCGATCAGCTCGTTGAGAATTGGCAGCATGCGCCGCGCGAGCACATCCAGCATTTGGGGCAGAGCGTCCCGTTGCAGCGCGTCTCGGACACCAGGCCACAGCACGTCAACGTAGCGGTTAGCGGTGCTCCCAATGTGCATAGGACGCACGCCCTCCGGCCACGTCTCGTAGAGCCAACGCTCCATGAGGCCCTGCTGCACCTGTTCACGCAGAGGAGTGCTGCGCCGCCTGGCGGACGTCCATTGCGGGTTATCCGCATACAAAGCCCGCAGGAAACGTGCAGAGCCCGGATGCCGCTGAAGATGCATGCGGTTCACGCGCAATTCGTTCACTAAGCGCGCAAACGGCATCACGGCGGCAAACGCTACCGGCGCAATGCGCGAGAAGCTCTGCAACGCACGTTCTCCCATCACACCTGTGTGTTCTGCTTCAGCCATTTGCTGGCAAATTGCGCCCACTACGCTCGTACCGTTCCAAGTGTCCAGCACCCGCACGGGATAGGTCAGCGTGTGCGCGCGGGCGATGTATGCCCATTCGCGGCCCGCAACCACATTCAGGCGCGAATCCCGAAGTATCAGCCGGGCCAGTGCCACAACCTCCCCTTGCGCGTAACGCGTATTGCGCACGCGCGTCTCAAACTGGGTTGCCGAATTCGGTGTGATCGTGGTCGCCATTGCTACTCTGCCGTTACGTTGTACTGCAAGAGCAGGGCTTCCAGCACCCGCCGCGCGGTTGGCGTCGCTGCTGACAGCACGCCCTCCTGGAAGCGTCCCACTAGGCCCGGGCCATCATCTGCATTCTGCGCAATTGCCACAAGCTCTGCGGTGCTCCAGTTTCCCGCAGCCGCTACGGCTGCGATCAATTCGGGCGAGACGGCATCCTGCCAAATGGCTTCTTGTTCCAGGTCAGCGGGTACTGCGCCGGCCGCCCAGCGTCGACACTGACCCACGAAGTCAACCACCGAGCGCAGCGCCGGCGCCGGCAGGCTGCGCCCAACACTGCGGAGAATGGCGAGTTCCTCTCCGGGAGCGGGATACGCAAGCTCGAGAATTGCGCCGAAGCGATTCTCAACCCCCTCATTGAGCGGCTTCACACCCGGCCCCTCGGGCTGACCGGTTGCGATCAAACGAAATTGCGGATGCGCGGTTACGGTTCTCCCATCCGGCAGTGTGAGCCGCCGGCCTTTGTCGAAGAGGCTATTCAGCAAGGAGTGAACGTCCGAGTAGGCGAGATTGTAGTCGTTTACCAGCACCATGTAGCCTTTGATGATGGCCTCAAGGAAGGCCTGCACCGTCCATTGTGTCTCTCCCGTGCGCAAGCGGCGACTAACTAGCAGGTCGTGCTTCGAAGTCTCGCCCGTAAACGAGAGTTCCACCAACGGCAACTGGCGCAGGCGCGCGAGCGAGCGCACGAGCGCGGACTTTCCGCTCCCTGGCGGGCCCTTAATGTAGACCGGCCGATCGAGCACGAGCGCTGCCTCCAGCAGCCGCAATGCCGTCCAACTCGAGCGTGTGAAGCAAGGCAACGCCACATCCGCCGCCGGCAGGTTGCCGATGGGTCGGGGCACTGTGATGCCAAACTCAGCGCCCAAGGTTGCCTCCAGTTCGTCCAGGCGCGCCGGATCAGTAATCTCAAATCCATTGGCGTCCCACGCTTGCAGGCGCAGGCCCAGCGCCATGGGGTTGCCCGCCCAGCTATAGAGCGGCTCACGCAGCAGCAGACGGGTGCCGTCCGGCAAGGTGCAATCGTAGCGCGCGAGCGCCGGCTGCGCGCCGGGTGCATCGTCCGCAAGCGGCTGATAGACCTCGTTCTCCAGACCGCCCGCGCGACTCTCGGCCGCTCCGTCCTGCGCCAGAGGCAGAGAATTGTGCACAATACTCGCCAGGGGAACGACACTTTCCTCAGGCACCGTGACTTCAGGGAGGAGCACGCCGCTCACGCGACGGCGGGTGCGCGCCGGCCAAGAAACATCGCGGAGCGACTTCTCGACGATTTCGGCAGCCTCCTGCCGCGCTTCCGGCGGCGCCAGCGTCAGGATGGCATCTCGCGCAACTGCGGCCAAGTTGAAACCGGTCAGGCTGCACACGCTGAGCCAATGCACCAGCGAACGGGTGGACACGCGGTCGCGCATGATCCCGCCCACTTCCGGATGGCTCCGCAATTCCGCCGCTGCCGCCGCGACCGCCGCACACGCCTCCTGCGGCGGCATGGCATCCACCTGCTCCAATACCGCCACCCGCTGCAACTCGTGAAATACCGCCTCAGCCTCCTCTGCCGGCGGCAGAAAGTCCATAGCCACGTTGCCCGTGCCGTGACCGAAGCGCCGTTCCCACGTGACGCCGATCTCAAGCGTGCCGGTATAGTTGGGGTTGGCTGTGGCTATGACACCAAACTGCGGGTGCACGGGCACGGTCACGTTGCCCCACTCGCTTCCCGAAAGCACCACTTGGCGGGCGTCCAGTGCCTGCGTGAAGACACTGAGCAGGTCTTGGGGAATGATGTTCACCTCATTCAACAGCAGTTTCTTGCCGGTGAGCATGGCATCCACCGCCGGGCCGAGCAGAGTTGCCGTGCTGTGTGCCTGGCTACCGGCCTGGGTGACCACCTCCACCGACTGATAAAAGTCGCTCAGCGCGGTATCGCCACTGAACGTAATCTCGACACACGGCTCGTTCGCAAGGAAACAGAAGGTCTTAGCCAGCGTCGTCTTACCGCATCCGGTGGGCCCGGTAAGCAGAATAGAAGGGTTTGCCTGCTTCGTGGAAGCCACCGTCTGCGACGAAGACGCGGAGTCCGTGCTCATCACGTGCGCCATCTGCCTGAGCGTTGCCGTCATGCTCGCGGTGCAGTAGCGAAACACCTCATGTTCGCGGGGAACTGCGCTTGCAAAGCTGCGCGCGCCGTCCCACCCGTCAAACTGGCTGGGAATCTCGTCGTGCGCCGAATCTTCGGTGCGCCCTAAGGCGAGCGAGAGCGGGGGCATGCGGCGCCGATACGTTTCGTTGCCCAGGGCAAACGCGTCCTCGAAGAGCAGGACTCCACCGCCGAGATCGTGCAGCGGCCTGCCGGAGTCTGAGGGGTCGCGCTGTGTCGAACGCACCGCGGGCTCAATCTCCTCTTCATCGCGACTGCCCAGGAGCCCACTCAGAATATTCCGCATGCGTCCGTAACTCTCTTTCGATATTTTCCGTGTCCGTAGAGGCTAGCACGGGCCTTCTGCCCCGTGCTAGCCTCTACCAGGCCCTGCTACCGACAGCAGCGCTCACTCAAACGGGACTGTCTCGCAATGATTTGCACCTTACTCCACATTATAGCGTCAGCAGAGTATTCCTCGTGGACGTGCGGTTTTGAGGGGATGATGGCATGGTGTCTTGACGTCGCTGATGCGCAAATCGCACGCATCGCCAATTCTCGCAGCGCGCCTCACCACGACCACGCGCTTTGGTATAATGAACCGCAGTCAGTTTCCGGACCTTTACCTTCAATTATTGCTTACGAAGGGATCAACTCATGCAACTTGGCGCCCACGTGCGCACCACCGGCGGCATCGCCACCTCCTTTGCCCGGGCCGCAGACCTCGGGTGCGAATGCATGCAGATCTTTAGCGCCAATCCGCGCGGCTGGCAGCGCGCGCTGCCCAAAGATGAGCATATAACCGCCTTCACGGCCGCCCAGGCGGAGTCGCGCAAGATACCGGTCTTCTGCCATACCCAGTACCTCATCAACACCGGCTCGCCCAAGCCGGAAAACTACGAAAAGTCGGTGATGACGCTGACGTTCCAACTGCAAACGGGCGACCTGCTCAATGCAGCAGGTGTCGTCACGCACGTGGGCAGTCATATGGGCGACGGTCTCGAACAGGCCTTACCCCGCATCGAGGCCGCCATCGGCGCGGCGCTGGACGCCTCCGACACGGTACCGCTGCTGCTGGAAAACAGCGCCGGCTCCGGCGGCAACATTGGCTCGAGCTTTGCGGACTTGGGCACCATCCTCCGCGCCTGCGACAACCACGAACGCATCAAACTCTGCGTTGATACAGCCCACGCTTTTGCTTCCGGCTATCACGTCGAGACCGCGGAGGGCTTTGACGCCATGCTGGCGGAGATCGACGAGCACTTCGGTCTGGACCGCCTTGCCGCCTTTCATCTCAATGACTCGAAAGTGCCGTTCAACTCCCAAAGGGACCGTCACGAGAATATCGGCGAAGGCTATATCGGCCTAGAAGCGTTCCGTTACATCGTCAACCACGCGGCGCTTGCCGACACGTGCGCCGTACTGGAAGTGCCCGGTTTCGACGACAAGGGGCCCGACCAAGCCAACATGGACATTGTGCGAGGGCTGAAAGCATGAGCCCGAAACGCGACTTTCGGCTCATTGCCATCGATCTGGACGGCACGCTCATCGACCATGGTCTCACGATTGCACCGCGCGTGAAGGAGGCTATCGCGGCCGCCCAAGCGCAGGGAGTCACCGTTACGCTCGCCAGCGGACGAATGTTCGCCGCTATGGTCCCGTTTGCGCAAGAGCTCAACATTGCAGCGCCACTCATTTGTTACCAAGGCGGTTTGGTGCGCCATGCCGTATCGCGCGAGACCACCTTTCATTTGGCTGTGCCGACAGACATGGCGCAAGAGGTGGTAACCCTAGCGCGGACGCGCGGCATTCAGGTAAATGCCTTCGCGGATGACCGGTTGCACGTGGAAACTATGACCGCCGAAGCCGAAGCATATATGCGGCTGGCGCGCGTGGAGGCCACGGTTGTGAATGACCTGGTGCTCTTCTTGCAGGACAACCCTTCGACTAAGCTTGTGCTGGTCAACCTCGATGAGAATAAGACGAACCGCCTTGTCGAAGAATTCACTGCCCATTTCGGTAACCGACTAGGCATTACGAAGTCCCACCCCTACTACACTGAAGCAATCCATCCGGAAGTCTCCAAAGGACGCGCGCTCACACAGCTTGCGAGCGTCCTCGATGTCTCTCTCGATCAGGTAGTGGGCATCGGGGACAATCTCAACGACCTGAGCCTTGTCGAGACGGCCGGTTTTGGGGTAGCCATGGGGAACGGCGACCCGCGTGTAAAGGCGGCCGCGGACTTTGTAACAAGCAGCTTCGAAGAGGACGGTGTCGCCGTGGCGATTGAGCAGCACGTGCTGCATGCGTGAGCGTACGATTGTGGGGCATTCGCACACGTTCGAGGTCTAGAGACTGCGTTGCCCTTGACAATTGCCTCAGTTCCTTCGCCCACTTTGGACAGCGTCCATGCTTGACTGTCTGTAACGAACATAGCTTTGAGAAAATGAACGAAAGAATCCTCTCTGCGTCCGATCCCGCCGCCGTCGCGCGTGCAGCGGCAGCGATCCGCGCCGGCGGCATCGTCGCCTATCCCACAGACACAGTGTATGGGCTGGGCGCCAATGTCTTTCTGCCGCACGCACTTGAAAAGGTGATGGCGGCCAAGCGAAGGCCGGAAGAGAAGTCCCTGCCGGTCTTGATTGCCGCGCTAGACCATCTGCAGGAGCTCGTGACGCAAATTCCCGCGGACGCAGAACGCCTCATGTCGGCATTTTGGCCGGGAGCGCTCACCATCGTCTTGCCGAAACAACCGGGCCTCTCGCCGCTCTTGGGAGAAACGACGCTGGCAGTGCGCCAACCGAATAACCCGGCAATCATCGCTTTGCTGGAAGCGGCAAACTGTCCGCTCACCGGCACGAGCGCTAACCGCAGCGGTTGGTCTGCCGCCACCACCGCGCAGGAGGCTTGGGCGCAACTGGGCGACTCAGTAGACTACATTCTGGATGGGGGGGCTGCGCCCGGCAACACGCCTTCCACCATTATCGACTGCACGGTGCGGCCCCGGCGAATTCTCCGCGAGGGTGCGCTCACGCAGAACGCGCTAGCTGTTGTTCTAAAAGACCTTGCGCTTTAGCCCACAGACCGGCTTCATTGGCAAAGGTCAAGGTGTGCTTCACCTCGCCTTTCGGCACCCAGAGCACCGCGCGCACTTCAGGACTCTCGTCGTTGGTCGTGCCGCCGACATATTCCATCAAGTAAAAGAGCGCCGTCTTCGCAACCTGTCGACCGCGCGCGCGAAAGACATAGCGAATTGTGCCGACACGCTCTAGGATTCTTGCATCTACGCCGGTTTCTTCCTTGACCTCTCGCAACGCGGCGTCGCTTGAAGTCTCACCGTGCTCCAAATGGCCCTTAGGGAATATCCAGCCGTCATGGGCGCTGCTCTGCGTGACAAGTATCGTCACCTGGCCGTTTTCTCTGCGAAAAACGATGCCGCCGGCAGAGTGCTCTTTCTGCGTGCGGCGGGTACGTTTCCGATTGGGATTGGATGGCTTCGGCGCGCGGGGACGCTGCTTTGAATGCTTGCGATTCATGACTTTTGCAGAGATCCGCTCCACGTCACTATACTGAAACTGTATGCTCAGCACACTGGGCGAAACACAACACGAATTTTCGTGAAATTTGGAACAAGCATACCACGATTCAAACGCAGTTAGTGGAGAAATAACGATGAGTGTGACTATCGACGTGTTGGCAGAAAAGCTAATGCAGGCGCGCCTGGCAGCCCGCCTTGTGGCGCAGCTCTCGACGAGAGCCAAGAATTCAGTGCTCGCGGCAGTTGCCGATGCCCTTGAGTCGGAAGCCGAGTATCTCATTTCGGAGAACGGTAGAGACGTTGCCAACGCGACCCAAGCAGGGATCGATGCGGCGACGATCGATCGTCTCACGCTTTCAGCAAATGTGCTGGCAGGCATTGCCGGTGACGTGCGCAAGGTGGCTTCCCTGGAAAACCCAGTAGGTGAGGTGACTGAAATGCGCACAGTCGAGAGTGGAATTACGGTGGGGCGGATACAAGTGCCCTTCGGCGTGGTTGGCGCCATTTATGAATCGCGTCCCAACGTCACGGTGGACATTGCCTGCCTGTGCTTCAAGTCCGGCAATGCCGTCGTGCTGCGGGGCGGTTCGGAGGCGATTTTTTCTAATATCGCCCTGGCGCGGGTAATCCATGACGCCGGCGTATCCGCCGGCGCGCCGGAACACTGGGTGCAACTCATCGAAGACACGGACCGCGTCCTTGTGCACCGGTTGCTCCAGGCAAAGGGAGAGATCGACCTGGTGATTCCGCGCGGCGGGGCCGGTCTTATCAACTTTGTCGTTGAGAACGCAACCGTGCCCGTCATCGAGACCGGCGCGGGCGTCTGTCACACCTACGTGGATGCGGATGCTGACTTGGAAAAAGCGCACCGCATCGTTGTGAACGCGAAGACGCGTCGGCATACGATATGCAACGCGCTGGATACGCTGCTCGTCCATGAAGCCGTTGCGTCCCGGTTTCTCCCGGCGGTTTTTCCCGACCTTGCCGCTGCCGGCGTGGAGATTCACGGCTGCCCCTGCACTCAAGACATCCTGGGAGAATCGCCCCGCGTGTTACCGGCGATCGATGACGACTGGGGCCAGGAATTTCTGTCGCTCACGCTGGCGGTGAAAGTGATCGCTGACTTCGATGCCGCCATGGAGCACCTGCACACCTACACGTCCGGTCATTCTGAAGCGATCGTGACGCAGGACTATTCCGTGGGTCAGCGCTTCATGCGTGAAGTGGATGCCGCCGCCGTCTATTGGAACGCCTCGACGCAGTTTACCGACGGCGCACAGTTTGGTCTTGGCGCCGAGGTGGGCATCAGCACGCAAAAGCTCCATGCCCGCGGTCCTATGGCCCTGCAAGAAATGACCACGTACAAGTGGATTGTCTACGGCGACGGCGCCATCCGGCCCCTCTAGCAGCCCTTTGGCCCGTCGCATCTCTTCTAGTTCTTCGGCACAGGCGTCTGCACCACCGTGGGACCGGCGGGTGTCGGAGTGGGTACCTGACCTGGCGGCGGCGGGATTTTTATCTTTTGACCGATCGAGAGACTGTCAGGATTCTCTAGGCTATTTGCATCAATGATCGCCTGCATCGAAATCCCATATTGCTGAGCTAGGCCGCTGATGGTGTCTCCATCCTGCACCACATGGATAGTCTCCTCATCCGGAGGTGCCGTCGGCTCTGCCACTGCCGTAGGACTTGGCCGGATAATTGTGATCGTCGGCGACGGCGTTGGGGGCACGCCGTCTTGCTCGTCCTCCCCCAAGAAGGGAATGCACCCTCCTAGGAGCACGGTCATGGATACACCCAGTAGCACTGAGTAAATGGCAACGATACGTCCACACTTCATGCTGTTCTTCTCCGCAGTGAAGCAGCGCCACACGCCGCACAACTACAGCCTCTGCCAACTAAGACTCCGTGGTCTGCCTCGACGCACTTTGTGGCTGCGCTGCCACACGCTTCGCGGGTTGGAATACTTGAACGCTAGCCCCACCAATCGCTGAAGCTCGGAGATGAGCCCAGCAGGCGAGCCAGGATGCGCTCAAACACAGCTTGCGCCGCTCGCATCGCCCCGCTCTTGCCAACCAGCGCCAGCAGAAGTCCACTGCCTTGCTCGGCGTTGCCCGTTCACAAGCGCTCACAGTTAATGTAGTACACCTGTGCGGGCCATGACAAGCTCACAAGGTTGGAACGGCCAGGCGCGGCTGGACCGGCAGATTCAGTGGCGGCGAGTAGCGCTCAGGGCACGCGGCGTACACCACTCTTTGAGAGCCCTTGATACGTCTATGATCCCGTCAGCATGTCGTCCGGCAGGTGCTCTACACGGTTTTGGTAGCGCAGGGCAGTCTCATTTTCTCCCAGGGTCAGACTTGTAATGCCCGTATGGGCATGATTGAAATAGAGTCTCTCTTGGTCTTCGCTGCCCAACAAGGCATGCAACAAGAAACTGGCCGCTGTCCCGTGTGTCACAACTGCAATGTGCTCATCCGATTTCACTGCCATTGCTCGCAGGGCCTGCGCCACACGCCCAAGGCGGGCAAGATACCGGTCTCCTTCCGGCGGAGGATTCCACCAGCCGGCATCCGGAAAGTCCCCAGGTATGACGTACTCGGGAAAATACTTTTCCACCTCTGCGCGGGTAAGCCCCGGAAAGTTGCGCGCGCCCCGCCCGTCACCTTCGTCATGCTTTACACCGTTCACTTCGTGCAAGTCCAGCCATATTTTGGGGCGCAGACCGAGTGCGGTTGCTATGGGCTGCGCCGTCTGCAACGCGCGCCGCATAGGGCTGCTAAAGAGGCGCGTAATCGCAAAGCCTGAGCGATCGTTGGGCACTGGCTCGGCTAGGCCGTCCGGTGCCGCTCTCTTCCTCAAGTGTTCACCAAGCAGCGCAGCCTGATTGCGGCCCAAGTCCGTAAGTGCAGGATCAGGCAAGTGACTCCGTTCTGCCGGCGGCACACTGTCCAAGGGTATGCCCCGGCGGTATGTTACGTGGCCGTGGCGGATAATGTAGAGTTTCACGGCTGAATTAGTCCTTGTCTATGTGGCAAATGCATCTTCCCACTTTGACCCGGAATTCGGTTCCCGAAAAATCAAAGCACGCAAGAATACGATTGCATTACTACAGGATTCTCCGGTAGGTCAACACGCGATGTCCTACAGTCAACGGGCGCTGCTTCACCTGTCGTCGCGCCGTCCGAAGTCCTCATGCACCTTGCTCTCGGTGGGTCTGTCCTGGTCCTGGTACTTGCTGCCCAAGCCGGGAGAACCGTAGGGCCGGTCAACCGGTGTCGTCAGCGTGAGAAAAGAGATCTGCCCGATGAACATGCCCGGATAGAGTGGGATAGGGAGCTTGGCGACATTGGAGAGCTCCAGGGTGATCGTGCCGGAAAAACCGGGATCGATGTAGCCCGCCGTCGAGTGGATGATGAGACCCAGACGCCCCAGCGAACTCTTGCCTTCCAACCGGCCCACCAGGTCATCCGGCAGCCCCACGCGCTCCAGCGTCGTTCCGAGCGCGAACTCGCCCGGATGGAGCACAAACGGTTCATCTTCGTTTACCTCGATGCTCTGTGTCAGATCAGGCTGGGGTTCACGCACGTCAATATGTGTATAGCGACTGTGCTGGAAGATGCGAAAGTGCCTACCCAGCCGCACGTCGACGCTGGACGGCTGCACATGCGCATCAAAAAACGGCTCAATGCGCAAGCGGCCGGCGGCTATCAATTCAGATATGGTGCGGTCGCTGAGTACTGACATAGCTAGGTCTCTGTAACAGTCGGCACGAGATCTCTCCGGCTCCCCTGCAAGTATAGAGGAGTAGGCTTCTGTGTGCGAAAGCTCACCTCAGGCGCCTCGTTTAGGCCCGTGGCGCTTCCAAAGACTAGAAGGTTCAGCCCGTCATGCATGCGGCTTGACCTCGCCAACATGCTAACGGCTGCTTGTTCGTGCTATCCTACCGTGTAAGTACCTTCCCAATTACCCATTAGCTACACGTATTAAGTGACAGGAAAGGAAACGGTGGCATGCAAGTAAAGTCGAAGCTGGCATTGCTGGGCGGTCCCAAGTCGGTGCAGAGCAATCCCGGAGACATTTTCACCTGGCCTATCGTCACGCCGGAACATGAAGAAGCCGTCTTGGAAGTGTTGCGACGCGGCGGCATGTCCGGCACGGACGTGACCCGGCAGTTTGAAGCAGAGTACGCAGACTGGGTCGGGACGACATTTGCGCTCGGCGCCAATACGGGCACTGAGGCGCTGCGCGCCGCGATGTACGGCTGCGGCGTGGGCGTCGGCGATGAGCTAATCTCTCCCAGCGTGACGTATTGGGCATCCTGCCTGCAGGCGCTTTCCTTGGGAGCCAGCGTTGTCTTTGCCGATATCGACCCTGACTCCCTCTGCATCGATCCCAACGACATCGAGCACCGCATCACCGATCGCACGAAGGCCATCGTGGCCGTCCATTACTGCGGCCATCCCGCCGACATGGATGCCATATTGGAGATCGCGCGCAAGCATAACATCAAGGTAATTGAGGACGTGTCCCACGCGCAGGGCGGGCGCTACAAGGGGCAAACTGTAGGCGCAATCGGCGACGTTGGCGGCATGTCGCTCATGAGCGGCAAGTCATTTGCTACCGGTGAAGCGGGCATCATGACCACCAACGACCGCGAAATCTACGACCGAGCCTTGGCTTTCGGCCACTACGACATGTACTCAGAAGAGAACATCGAGACCGAGTACCTCAAACCCTGGGCCGGCCTGCCGCTCGGTGGGTACAAGTACCGCGTAAACCAGCTCAGTTCCGCCATGGGACGTGTGACTCTCAAGTACTACGACGGCTACATTGCGGAAATCCAGCAAGCGATGAACTACTTCTGGGACCTCCTGGAAGGCGTCCCCGGCCTTGCGCCGCATCGGCCTGACAAAGATTCCGGCAGCACCATGGGCGGCTGGTACGCGGCTCGCGGTCTCTACCGTCCGGAAGAGGTCGGCGGTCTCTCGATTTCCAGGTTTGCGCAGGCAGTTTCGGCCGAGGGCGCGCGCTGCGGGCCGGGCACCAATAAGCCCCTTCATCCGCATCCGCTCTTCCACGAGGCGGACGTCTACGGCCACGGCAAGCCCACCGCCATTGCCAACGCCAGCCGGGACGTGCGCCAACCTTTGGGCAGCCTGCCGGTGAGCGAAGGGATAAGCGCGCGGACCTACAGCATCCCGTGGTTCAAGAAGTTCAGTCCGCACATTATCGAAGAATATGCAGCCGCGTACCGCAAAGCTGCCGAGAGCTATGAAGAGCTGCTCGAAGACGACGAGGGTTCGCCGGAAGACATCGGCACCTGGCGGTTCTACTCTCCGGCGTAACGGTGTTGGGTCTCGGAAAAACGATGTCCGCCAGGTTGAACGCTGCTTGACGTACTTGCAGCCAACTCACCGCTGGGTGGCTGTCTCGCGAAGAGATGCCTCGCCAAGATAAATTGAATTGCATCACGCGCCTGTCGTGCGAATGTGCGACAGGCGCGTGCTTTTGGTCGCACCCATGCATTTGGTGGAGTAATAGTCTTAGGATCGCAAGCGCCGTAGCGCGGGGGATTCGTCCCCGCCTTTGTGAATCCACCGGGTGAAAAAGTCGCCGGCATTCTCCCGGCAGACGCTGCGCCACCTACGCTGCAAGATATCCGCTGGATTTCTTGTGCTGGCGCCAACCTAAGGCGCCTCAACAGAAAAATTCTGTGGGAGCGTCTGCACGCTCCTATCGCGCTGCGCTCTATCGGAAAACCACACCTTTGGCTTACACTGTGAGTAAGAGGGTGTTCCGGTACGTGGAGAGAGGTAGCAACTATGGACCAACTGGGAATTGTCTTAATCGTTGGCGTGCTTGTCATTAGTGCCTGGATCCTCATTCCCCGCATCTTTCCCCATCCGCAAATGGTCTGCACCCGGTGCGAGGGCACCGGCGCGGTAGATGAAAAGTGGCCGAACCCGGACGAACCGAGCGGCTGGCATGAGCTCAAGGGGCAATGCCCCAAGTGCGACGGCAAGGGCAAGGTGAAAGCGGCGTAACGGCGGCGAACCGGGTTGGGGAAGCCGTCCGGCAGTGTGCGCCTCTTCTTTGCGGAGAATCTAAGAGGACGACCCGCCATCGTCCCTAGGCTATAACCGGCTCGCCCAGGTTAGAGAGGCCAAGTTTGCTCCTTATACCCATCGACGCCGCGCCTGAAGAGGAGCGAAAACGGCAGCCGTTCGTCACCATCGCGCTGGTGGCGATCAATCTCGGCATGTTTGTGGCGGCGCACAGCCTGGGGTGGAGCGCGCAAGAGTACGGCCTGAAGCCTGCCGGGCTTTGGTCCGGCGAGATCGTCCAACTCCGCAATCTGCTGCTCTCAGCCTTCCTCCACTTCGGTGTGCTCCACCTAGCCGGCAACATGCTCTTTCTCTGGGTCTTTGGCGCCAACGTTGAAGACGAGATGGGGCACGTGGGATTTGCCGCCTTCTTCGTCGCATGCGGCCTCGGCGCGGGCATCATCGAGACTGCGATTTTCGCCAGCGATACGATTCCACGCATCGGCGCCAGCGGGGCGATTGCCGGCGTGCTCGGCGCTTACCTGGTGCTCTTCCCGCTCTCGCCTATTGGCATCATGCCCATCCACCTTCTCGGCTTCTGGATGATAGGCCGCCTCATCGGAGAGGCAGAGCA
This sequence comes from Chloroflexota bacterium, assembly GCA_965207135.1. Taxonomy (GTDB): domain Bacteria; phylum Chloroflexota; class UBA11872; order VXOZ01; family VXOZ01; genus VXOZ01. The sequence continues at coordinate 2,739,071 of OZ242272.1, forward strand.
GCGTCCGCCGGCGTTCGACGTATCGGCCCTGATTGTCATTGGCGTCTGGCTGGTACTACAGATTGTTGGATCGATAGGTTCGGCGTCGGGGCAAGGCGGCGGCATCGCGTACACCGCCCACCTCGGCGGGTTTGCCGTCGGCTTTGTGATAGTCCAAGCGCTGCGGCGGGGGTTTGGCTTTGCGCCCGATGCAGTACAGAGCGATCTCAATGCGCCTAGGCAGGAAGGCGGACAGGTAGTAGTGGCAAAGCGACCGCTGCCAGCCGGCTATACGCTTACACCGGACGACGTGGAACCCTACATTTGGCGCCACGCTTTGCCTGAGGGTCACTTCAAACCGGATCAGATAGACTGCCTCAGCGGCAAACGCCTGCGGCGCACGCGCTATCGTTACCAAGCCATCCTTGCGGAAGACTTAGAGGAAGAGGATCCCTGCAGGAAAGAGTGAGCGCAAATCGCCTCAACGCTCCACGCATCTCCGGAGGGTGTGGCGCTACGCTACGAAAATTCCGTTCGTGCGACACCGCAACAAGCTTGATGCGCGTTCACTCTCAAAGCCCCCATTGCTACATCTTCTGCAGGATATTCGCCTTGAGAGTCTCGTACTCAGCCTCAGAAATCAGCTCCTTGTCGAACATTTCTTTGGCTTTTGCCAGCTTTTCTACCGGGTCTTCGGCCGCATGCGCAGGTCCAACATCACCGCCTTCCGGCATCGTAATCTGGGTACCGCCTGCCTTGGCGCGCTCCTCTTCCATCTTGCGGACACGCCGGCGCTCCCGCCATTCCTGTTCCTTCTGTTGGCAAATGGTATAGAGCGTCCGCGCCTGGTCCTTTACGAGGCTGCTAGTCTGATACGATTCCCCGTTAGTCAGCGTACACTCGAGAGAGGAAGACAGCATGTTCTGATTTATCTTCACATTTGCCACGTCTTCCCAGAGAAAGTCATGGAAATCGAATCCCCTAAACCGGTGCCGCTGAAATATGATCATGCGATTGTTAGTAGCCGCCACTGCGTCATACTTCTGGCCCAGTACGGTCCAAGCCTGGTAGGCAATGTACGAGATGCTCTCATTGGCTGTGAGGACGGAACTAACCTCTTCGGCAATCGAACGCAGGACGTCTAATTTCTGGGTTTCGTCAATTCGCTCTATGGCAAGCTCTTGGCGAACACTTTCGCTGGTGTCTGCCATGACAGTTTCTCCTCCTCCGGAGCATGCGGGGGCTCTACTTTGGCGGCAACCTGACAATCGCGAACCAAAAGTCTTCCAGAGACTGCACCACAGTCGAGAACTGCTCCAAGCCGACCGGCTTAGTTATGTAACAGTTTGCGTGCAGCTCATAGCTCTTCAGGATGTCTTCATCCTGTGACGACGTCGTGAGCACCGCCACCGGAATTGTCTTGAGATCCGGATCCTCCTTTATGTCTGCGAGCACTTCGCGGCCGTCTTTGCGGGGCATATTTAAGTCGAGCAAGATGAGATCCGGGCGGGGCACACCATGATATTGTCCCTCTTTTCGCAAGAACGCTAGCGCCTCTACCCCATCGCTTACCACGTGTAAGTTTGTCCGAATCTTGCTGCCGAGAAGTGTTTCCTGGGTGAGGAGCACGTCGCCTGGGTCATCCTCAACCAACAAGACATCAACCGGCTTCGCCGTGGGTTGTACCTGCATTTGCAATTACTCCGGAACTTGGGGAAGGGTGAAGCGGAAGGTTGCGCCGGCGCCTTCCGCAGATTCTACCCAGATGCGGCCGCCGTGTCGCTCGACGATCTTCTTGCACACCGCCAGACCAATGCCGGTGCCCCCGTATTCCTCACGAGTGTGCAGCCGCTGAAAGATAACAAAGATGCGCTCGGCGTATTCCGGGGCGATGCCGATGCCGTTGTCTCGCACGGAGAAGACCCACTCGTCGCGCTCTTTGGCCGCGGCGAGGTGGACTTGCGGCGGCGCCTCGCCGCGATACTTGATGGCGTTGCCGATGAGGTTTTGCAGCAAGCGCACAAGCTGTGGCGCATCTCCAAAGACGGCAGGCAGCGCGTCGCAAGAGACCTGTGCCTCGCACTCTGCAATCGCCACGTCAAGATTTGCCTGGGCCTCCTGCATAACATCATCCATGTTTGCAGGCGCGAATTCTTGGCCTCGCGTCGTTACCCGCGAATAGAGCAGGAGATCGTTTACCAGCGCCTGCATCCGCATGGCGCCATCCACAATGTAGTGAAGGTAGGTGCTTGCGCGATCGTCCAACTGGCTGGCGTACCGCGACTCGAGCAAATTGCAAAAGCTCGCGATCTTGCGCAGCGGTTCCTGAAGGTCGTGCGAGGCGACGTAGGCGAATTGCTCAAGCTCTTGATTAGACCGGCGCAGTTCCGCTGCGGTCTTTTCAAGTTCGCCCTGGGCGGCTTCCAGCTTCTCGTAGGCGAAGGAATTGGCGATGGTACCGGCGATCTGGGCGCCAATCCGTTCGGCCTGTGCCAACTGGCTTTCATCGTACGCATACGGCTGCAGCGAACGGATATTCAGGGCGCCGACGAATACGCTGCGCGCGATGAGGGGCACGGCAATCCGGGTCTGAAAATCGCCGCCCAGGTCGCGGGCGGGCTGCTGCCCGGCCTCTTCCTCCTCGGCCGGCGTCTTAAATAAAATCCCGCGGCGTTCACTTTCCAAAATATCACTAATACCGCCGGGCACAATTTCGTGCACGACACCCCGTTCCCAGCCTGGAATCTCGCCGCCCACCGCATACACCGCCTGCACCGTATGGGCTTCCATATCGACAGCCGAGATTGAGAGACGGTCAAACGGAATGAGCAACGACACCTGGTGGGCAAACTGCTCGTAAATTTCGTCGATATTGAGGGTGGAGCTGATAATGCGGCTGATCTCCGCCAAAACTGCAAATTCGGCGACTTGCTGCTCGGGCGAAGGCGGCCGCGGCACGCGGACCTGTTCCGTGGCATCACTCATCTGCTGCTCCCAGCGGCGTTCGCGTTTCTCGCATCGATTGAAGCGGTGCAGTGAACCCTCAATACACCCCACAGGCACACTTGCAGCGCGAATATGCTAGAGTGGAACATACATTTACGTGGCAAGTTTACCACACCAATCGATCAGGGGAGCCTACGACGGTATGGACACAAATATCTTCGAAATCCTCCTCGTGGAAGACGATAGCGGCGACGCCGAATTGCTCTACGAGTTGCTTGAACAGGTTCCAAACATGCAGTTCGACGTGACGCACGTGACACGACTGGCGGAAGCAAGTGAGCAAACGAAGATTGAGCCCTACGACATCATCCTGCTCGACCTGGCTTTGCCCGACAGCCAGGGCATGGATACCATTCGCTCAATGGTCGACGCCGCCCCCACTATCCCCATAGTGGTACTCACAGGCAACAACGATGAAGAGACCGGTCTCGCGGCGCTCAGAAACGGCGCGCAAGACTACCTCGTGAAGGGGCAGGTGGACAGCGGCGCGGTCACACGCGCCATGCGCTTCGCGATCCAGCGGCACAACGAGCCGCAAGCCTAACGAGGCCGGCGAGTCGAGCAATAGACCGCCAGGGTCTAGCCGGAGGGCGGCATTCGTCGCTACCGCAACTTAGAGTTGCTTCTCTTCCATGACTTTCACGACGATCCGCACGGCCGTGTCACTGTCGGTGCGCGCCGAATTTATGACTATGTCATAGAGTGTCGGATCATCCCAGTCCACATTGAACATGCGGCGAATGTAACTGCGGCGTTCGGAATCGGTGCGCTGCACTTCTGCCTCAGCATCGCCGAGGTTCATGCCAATAGTCCTGGCCTGATAACGGGCACGATGCTCCACCGGAGCAACTAGGCGCAGCTTGAGAACGCCGCGCATGTCACCGAGGATGATGCCGGCGCCGCGTCCGACGATGATGGCGTCATCGCGCCGGGCAATCTCGCGGACCACCGAGCGCAACGCGGTACGGACGATTTCAGGCCGCACGCCACCCTCTTCTCGGCGTATCGAAGGCTGACGCCGCACACTTCCTCCCGTGATTCTGGCTAGAACACTCTGAATTGCGGTGGGCTCTAACCGTTCGTCATAGGCCCGCACCACCCCGGTGTGCACTTCCAACTCCGCGGCAACTTGCTGGATGAGCCTATCATCATAGAGGGGATAACCGAGCGTGTAGGTTAGCTTGTCCGTGAATTCGACTTCACTGGTGCCAAGTTGCCGTGAGATGGTGATAATCGCCATACAAACCTCCTAAGCTACCGCGTACCCCACTGCGGCGAGCGTGTCTTCCAAGAAGTGTCGCGCGCGCACGGCCTGATGATTGACTTCGTCCAGGGTCTCGCCGCTCAGGCACTCCACGACGCACGGGCCGGCAAATCCCGCGTCCTTGAGCGCAGTGAATACGGCGGCAAAGTCTACCAAACCGTCGCCCGGCGTGACCATTACATCGCCCTTCTGGCCGCCCACCTCATCCTTGATGCACATTCCGCCTACGATTGGCGCAATCTCGTGAATGTGTGCCATTGGATCTTCACCAGCGTAGTAGAGCAGATTGCCCGCGTCGTAGCAGATCTTGAAATTCTGGTGATTGACCTTCTTCCAGGAATCGATAGTTTCCCGGGTCGTATTGCTCAGGCCGCCGTGAGGCTTGAGCATGAGCGTGATACCTTTGTGCAACGCATACTCGGAACACTCGCGCATTATGGCGTAATAGGTGTCATACTGGGCGGGGTCGGATGCGCCGCCGGTCATCACGTGGTGGAAGCCAAGCTGTTCCACATGGTCGAGTTCACGATTGAGCGCAGCCACACCCTCTTCCACACTGGTCAGCGGGTACGTTGCCATCATGATGGCGAACTTGAGACCGGCGCCCTTCACCGTCTGCTCAATCGCCGCCACCTCTTCAGGGGTCGAGTCGTAGTCGATAAGCCGTGTCGGCCCCATGCTCATCGGGCCAAAGTACTTGAACCCGGCTGCCCGCATCCCTGCGGCGGCGGCTTCGACACCAAATTCTCGCCACGGGCGGGTGAAACAACCAAGTTTTATTTCCATGACAGGCAATTCTCCTCACTACGCTCGCTACGTTCCGCCAACACTCTGTGCAATTTCTTTACGACTCCGCCGGCATCGAACCGGCCGGCCGCGCCGCGCTGGGCCGGAAATCGGGTACTGAAAGCAGTTTTGAATCCTGCGCGATTGACTCTGCAGCCAGAATGGCCGGCGCAGCAGTATCCATGGCGCGGTAAACGTCAAACTCCAGCGGCCTCGTGCCCCTGACCGCATCGCGAAAGGCCGCGTGCACGTAATAGTCCGCATCACCGTGACCGCTGCCCCGGGCTTCTGGCGGTGCATCCGTACGCTGGAATTGCCAATCCACCTCAGCCATATCGTGCATCTGCGCGCTGGCAAGCCACATCTTGGGACGCTCACGGGCCGAACGGCGCCACTCCACAGAACCGCGCGTGCCCATGATTTGGTACCAGTGGTAGTCGCGCGGCGGCTGCGGCTGGGCAAAACTCGCTGCCAACCGCAGGATGGCATCCTTTTCGGTCTTCATCAGACTAACCTGCATGTCGGGTTGGGGAATCTCCGGGTGCGCCGAGCTCGGGCCCTGCGTGCTCATGCCGGTCACCGACACCACCCGGTCGTCGAGCACGTAGAGCAGCGGACTGAGCTCATGGGGCAGATAGTGGATGGACGGCATCAGCGCGCTCCAGGTAGGCTCAGCCTCCGGGTGCCCTGCTAATTCAGTGGGGCCGTAGAACGTGCCTGTCGCCTTCTCCCAAAAGAACTGGGAGACGTAGTAGTGAAAGTACTGTCCTTCTACAAACGTCACGCGACCGAGTTGCCCCTCGGCAACCATATCGTGCCAAGCCTGCATCACTCCCAAGTAGCGGGTCTGCTCGGCCAACTGGTAGACCTTGCCGGTGCGTTCCGCGGCAACGACAATGCGCCAGCAGTCGTCGATGAAGTGCGCTGCGGGCACCTCCTGATTGACGTGCTTCCCTGCCTCCAGCGCCTGCGCCGCCAGTGCTCCCTGGCGCGGACTGCGCACGGTTAAGGCAACAGCCTCCACATTTGAGTCGGTAAGAAAGTCCTCGTACGACGCATAGATGGCGACACCGTCGCTATCATCAAGAGCGGCAAGCGCGCGCTCATGCGTGGCAGTTATTGGATCGCAGAGCGCGACAATGCGGTAGCCCGGCACGCTCTGCAGCAAGCGCATCCAGTGAATACCGCGGCCTCCCAGTCCTGCCACGCCTATGCGAATATCAGCCATTATCTCGTCCTTTTCCAACGATGGTCTTGCATTTGCATTGTCTTCCTCAGCACACCAAGCCAAATACGCTTTACCTCAGCGCCGCCCGCCGCACGAGCGACGCGGCGTCACCGCGTATAAACTGGGCGGGAGCTTATTCTGCTTCCGCGCCAATTGCCGCACCTGTTCGCAGCGGCTGCGCGGCAGCCAAGAACTCGTCCGACGTAATGGTTCCCGCGATGTCTCGCAACTCGTAGTCGTGGATCGCAATGGTGGTGCAGAGGAGACCGTCAATCGTTTCGCTCGTTTCTATGCCGGTTGTACAATCGCGCAGCAGCACAAGCCCATAGCCGCGTTCGCGCATGGCAAGCATGCCGTAGTCCCGATGCGGCACGCACAAGTTGGTGGCAAAACCCACGTATAATAAGTAGAGTATTTTGCGGTGGGCGCAAAGTCGGTGGAGTTGCTGACCGTTGGCGATCACAAAGTCGTCCGGCTGCGGAAAGACCGATTCGTCGATGTAGCGGTCGTGGTTGATTTGTTCGATCTCATCGGCCCAAGTATCCGTACGGTCCACGCGCAGGTTTGCCCATTCCCCTCTGCGTTTGGCAAAGTCCTCCGGCGGCCAAGACGGCGCGGCTTGCGGTTCGGATGCTAGCTCACTGTCGCCTGCATAGCGGAGCCACTGGGGGAATTTATGTGCCACGCTTGGCGAAGGCGCATGGATCACCGTAATACCAAGGTCGCGGCAAGCGTCAAGCACCGGCGCAATGCGCTCACGGCAAATCCGGCCGGTCCGTTCCACGTGGCTTGCGGTTATGTGTATATCCCAGCAATCGACAAGGACAATCCCGGCCTGCTCCGGCGGCACTGAGAGATCATTGAAGCGATAGCCGAAATTCTCTTCACGAAACGCAAGGCCGGGCGCGGTGGGTTCGTGGACGATATGCCGTGTTGAAATCGTTAGTGCTGCCATAACGCTCCCTCACTTTTCCAGCCAAGCCTTACACCAAGCGGCAGGTTAGCACTCAGCAAACCCACGCTTACCAAGACTATGGTGCAGCCGCCACGTTGTCAAGAAAAAGGCCGCTGCGCCAGCCGATAGCCCGCTGTGCTTCGTTCTTGGTCGGACGGACCGTCGGCCATCGCCCTTGCACTCGTTCTGATGGGAACACCTCAGGGCAACGCGCCGGTCGGCGCAGGCCTGGATTCTTTCGTCTTGGCGGGGAATTCGGTATACTAATGAAGAACGCTCCAGGCGGCAAAGTGCCTTTCTTCTTCTTCCTCACCCGACGCTCGCCGCCGCGACGGCCTATTTCCTCTCGCTTTACTTGGTTCAGTTATCCCGTATATCGGGGAAAGCACACCCCCATGAGTCTCCGACCCGCATCGCTCCGGCTTCCCGCGCAAGCCTCGCAGGACTTCCAGTTGTTGGCGTTGCATCGCCGCCTCCATCAATCCAATCGCAACTTTGAGCTAGGGCTCGGGCAGGGACAGGAGTTGATCAGGCTTGGCTTGACGGACCGTCCTACGGCAGCGATGGCCTACCGGCTGACGCACCGCATAACCGTGAACCCCGGCATGCTCGGCCCTGATGGCTTAGTCACCGGCGCGTTGGCCGCTGACACAACAGCCGGGACATTCTTGGAGCGCAGGCGCGAGGGAATTCTCGGTGAGCTCACCGATGCCAACCTCTACGGCCTGCGCCGGGAAGTAACCCAACTCGAACGCTGGCAAAAGCACCTTGTCGTGCCCATTCCCCAGGATATCGGCGCGGACGCATTCGGGCGCTACCTAGGCAATCTCACCCAGGAATTCGAGCCCAGTGCGATCATCATCGGCAACGAAGAAAACCTGCACGACATTTACGCTGAAGATCTTCAACGAATGCAGTGGTACGTAGATCAATTTGTGGCCGGCCATCGCGCCGTGAAACAACGCGATCCCTTGGTGAACGTCTATATGTACGGCGAGGCGTACCGCACCTGGCTCGACGCCCGGTCGTTCCTTCAGGTGGTCTTGAGCCTACTGGTGGGTCGTAATGTGCTGCCGGATGCGCTGTTGGTGCACTTCTACGACCACCCCGATCTGCTCCAACCCTGGCTTGCCGAAATCAGTGTGGCAGTCAGCAACGTCACGCAGCACCATCTGCCAATCATTATTGGCGAACTGGGTCACTACGGCGACGTGACCGGCGATGGGACCATTTTGCGTCAGGGCGCTGAAGACGAACAACGCATAACGCCCGACGAACAGTCACGCTCCGTCGCACAGCTTCTTGCCTCAGCAACCGCCAGCATTGCGAGACAAGCTTTCTACTTTGGCGCTATCGACACCATTGGTGCCGGTGGCTTCGAAAGTAGGAAAGGCCTGACTGAGTACGTCGACAATATTGGCGGCATTCTTCCTCGCCCGGCTCTGACAGCATTCCGATTCATGAATAATCTGCTGGCGGGGGCCAGCGCTTGGTCGACTATTAGCCGGGAAAGCGGACTCACCTCCGTACGCTTCGTCCGGCCGCCGCTCACGCCTGATGAGGAACAAGACTTGGAAGGCTGGATAGTCTGGGCAAACGACCAGCGTGGGGAACCGCGCGAGTTAACGCTGCCCGCCGGATTTGTAGGCTACGATGTGTACGGCAGACTGCAGTTCGATGCTCGGGACGAGCCGGTAGTCGTTCGGCTCCAAGAGTCCCTCAATCCCCATCTCGGCGGCGAAACAGTCATCGCCTTCCGGCTCACCGGAAACGAGTGGTTTGCGCTGACGTAGCCGCGCGGTACAGATTCACCGGCTGCAACCTGGTTGTTTTGGGGTGGGTACTGCCGGCTTTGAAGTTGGCGCAAGCGGTGTAACAATCGTTTGCTCCCCGATATTGAAACCTGAGGATTGGCACTCGCCGGGCGTGATCCCCCGGTCTATTCCTCCACCCGCCGCTTGAGTTCATAGAGCGTACTGATTGCTTCCAGCGGGGTCATTGCATCCACGTCGAGGTCTTGCAGTTGCGTCAGCACGGGGTGGGGACCGCTAAAGAGCGGGAGCTGGTCGGCGCCATTCAAGCGGGGTGCCTGCGCCGATCCGCCCTGCAGGTGCCGTTCCTCCAATTCGTGCAGCACCTGCTCTGCCCGGCGCAACACCGGCCGCGGCAACCCGGCAAGTTTCGCGACGTTGACGCCGTACGATCGGTCCGCGCCGCCCGGCACGACTTTGTGAAGAAAGACCACGTTGCCCTGCTCCTCCAGCACGTCCACGCGCGAGTTCTTGACGCGGGGCAACGTCCCCTCCAGTTCCGCCAACTCGTGAAAGTGCGTGGCAAACAGCGTCTTTGACTGCAGCCCCGAGTGATTGTGCAGATATTCCAGCACGGCACGGGCAATTGCCAGCCCATCGTAGGTACTGGTGCCGCGCCCGACTTCGTCGAAGACCACGAGCGACCGCGGCGTGGCGTGGGTCAGAATGTAGCTCGTCTCCGTCATTTCCACCATAAACGTACTGGCGCCGGAAGCTATCTCATCCTGCGCGCCCACCCGCGTGAAAATGCGGTCCACCATACCGACGTGCGCAGACCGTGCCGCCACGAAACTACCCACCTGGGCCATGAGCACGGTGAGAGCCACTTGCCGGAGATAGGTGGACTTGCCCGCCATATTCGGCCCTGTGAGCACGATGATTTGTCGGTCGGAATCCAATCGCACGTCATTGGGGATGAAGGGCGCTCCAGCCATCGTCGCCTCCACCACCGGATGACGCCCCTCAACGATCTCGATACACTCACCATCATCTACGCGGGGACGCACATAGTTGCGACGCACAGCCACCCGGGCGAATCCGGCAAACACATCGATCGCGGCCAGACCGTGCGCCAGCTTGCGGAGCCTGCGTTCCTCCGCCGCAACGCTCTGCACGATGCCCGCGAAAATCTGCTGTTCCAGCGCGCCCTGCGCCTCTTCGGCGTTCAGGATGAGCGATTCGGCGTCCTGCAACTCCGTCGTGCTGTAACGCTCCCCCGTTGTCAGTGTCTGCTTGCGCATGTAGCGTTCCGGCACGTCTGACAGGGTGCCTTTACTCACTTCCAAGTAATAGCCATAGACCTTGTTGTGGCCCACTCTCAGAGACTTGATGCCGGTGGCGTGCCGCTCCTTGGCCTCAAGGTTAGCAATGTATGTCCGCGCCTCGTGGGCACGCCGCACCAGTTCATCCAGTTCCGGGCTATAGCCCTGCTTGATGGGAGATTGTCCCGGCTCCGGGGCAACCGAGGACTCGATCAGCGCCGCCACTTCCGGCGCCGGATCAAGGCTGGCGGCGTGCTCGCGAACGACAGCCGCTGCCGTAGCTGAGCCCATCAGCGCTTGAATCTGCGCTGCCGCGGCCAGCGACCGGCCCAGCCGCGTTAAGTCCGGCGGCGTTGCCAGCCGCTGCAAGGCGCGGTGCGCGAGCCGTTCGATATCGGCGAGCTTCCCAAGCTGCTCGCGCAGTCGCTCCAGGAGCACCGGACTCTCGGTTAGCGCTGCGACCATCGCCAGGCGCGCCTCAACCGCACCCACGTCTACCAGCGGTTGGGTAAGCCACTGCCGGAGCAGGCGTCCTCCCATGGCGGAGCGCGTCTCGTCGAGGACACCAATCAGCGAGCCGTCTTCCTGCTGCGTACGGTTATTGCGCAGGATTTCCAGATTGCGCAGTGTGGCGGGATCCAAGCCCATGAATGAGTCGAGGGAATAGGTACGCAGCCCGTCGAGTCCGCCGAGGAACGACTTCTGAGTCTCTTCCAAGTACGCCAACAACCCGCCGGCGGCGCGTGTCGCCAGCGGCAGGTCCGCGCAGCCAAATCCGTCAAGCGTGCCAACCGCGAGCACCCGCAGCAGCGTGCTCGTCGCCTCCTGCAACTCAAAGTGCCAGGACTCGTAGGGCGTGTGCGCGGTAGCGGGGAGTTGCACGTTCCTTCCCTCGGGGAATACACATTCCGCCGGCTGCAGGCGGCCCAATTCAGCAGCAAGCACTGCTTCCGTATCTTCCCGGATCTCTGTGGCGGCGAACTCCCCCGTGCTGACATCCGCGTATGCAAGCCCCACGCCCTGCTTGTCCTGCACAATCGCCGCGACGAATGTGTTCTCCTTTGCCGCGAGCAAATCGGGATCCACTATTGTGCCCGGTGTAGCTACGCGCACCACCGCCCGCTCCACCAGGCCCTTTCCCGGCTCCGAGACCTGTTCGCAAATCGCGACGCGGTGTCCCGCCGCGAGCAATCGCCCCAGGTACCTTTCCGCCGCGTGAGCAGGCACGCCGCACATGGGCATCTTCTGACTCTTGCCGAACTCTCGCGCCGTCAGCACGATCTGCAGAGTTTCAGAAGCTACCTTGGCATCGTCGCCAAAAAGCTCGTAGAAGTCGCCGAGGCGAAAGAAGAGCAGCGCATCGGGGTAGTTCTGCTTAATGCGATAGTACTGCTCTTGTATCGGCGTCAGACGCCGTGGGGAAGACGTAGGCATCGGCACAGTGCTTTCAAAGCGCGGGACAGTCGCGAAGTCCCGACCGTGGGAATTGGGACGGCTTTGTCACCATTCTAGGTTGGGCGGGAGTCCCATTCAAGCGGTGCCGGCCACGGTGGCTGCCGGAGAGCGTGGTTTGCTCAGGTGTCGGGAGACGCCTATTCTTCTTGAAGAATCGCCGGCCAGCGGCTGACAAACGAAAACATCAGGGTTGTAAGGTTCGTCAGCGAGTCAAGATGGACCATCTCGAACCCGTGGGTATTCTCGCACGGGAAGGCGAGCGCCGCGATCCGGCCGATTGCGGCTACCTTGCGGGCTATGGATGCGTTCGTGCCGTAGGACTCCAGCGCGGCGTACTGTATCTCAAGATCGAGCTCCCCGGCCAAGGCGGCAAAGCGACGGAGCATTGTCTCGTCGTAGACGTTGTAGGCGTCTTTATACACCAACACAGGCGCGCCACCGGCCACAATGCCATACTCTTTCGCGACCGGAGCAACCTCCAAGGCAATGTACGTATCTCCCGGGAGGGTGCGCGCCGCAAATGGGCCGCCGCCGCCAGCGTTCTCTTCCGTGCTTGAAAACACCAGGTACACGTCCTGCGGCGGCGGGCTGCTGACGAGCAGCGCGGCCAGTGAGACCAATATCGCCACCGCGCCTTTGTCGTCCAGGGCATATGTGCCCACGTAGTCGCCAATGCGCAGAGGCTGCTTGCGTTCGCGAGCAACCACTGCCTTGGAACCGGGGTGCACGCCCCGTGCCAGGAGTTCCTCCTTGCCAAGCTTGGCATCGAGGTAACAGTCGGACCACTTGAGCGATCGACCTCCCTCCGAGCGAATAGCGTGGATCGGACTCTCCTCGGTGACGTGCATCGCGCCAAAGCAGAGCACCGCCGGTACGGTGCCCACGTCTGCCAGGATGTCCATGGGGCCTTCGCCATACTTCCAGGGATACGTACCGCCCATGCTTGCAACGCGTATCTTGCCGTCGTCCTCGATGCGCTTGATGACAAGACCGAGTTCATCTTTGTGGGCGTCCAAGATCAACGGGCAATCGCTCGCCGCTCCCGCTACCTTGACGATAAGGTTGCTGGCGGAGTCCAGCCATACGTCGCACGGCAGCGGCTCAAGATGCGCGCGCAAGACCGCATCTATTTCCCGTTCATTGCCCACGGGAGAATGCGCGGTCGTGAGTTCGGCGATGAGGTCAAACATTAGTCAAATTCGTAGTGATTGATGAATTACTGTGTACATTCTAGCTACCCGTTACCACCAAGGCTACCAAACTCAACAAAGTGCAGGTCTAGACCAAACCGCCCCACCGGGACAGACACGCAACCTGTTGCAAACATGAAAGCGGTGAGAGCCATGAAGACCCGCTACAGCCACGCTAACGCAAGTTACAGCTACCACCAGAACGACCAAGTGCCAGCAAGCTTTCTGTAATCGCCGTGTGTAAGAACCGGGTAGGAAACTGCAAGCGCGTATGGGATAGACAGCTAGAAGAGCGGCAGCTTGACTGTGATAAAGCGGCGGTGGATACTTCCCAGCGCATGCACGGGAATGCGCTTCTCCGCTCTGCTATTCGTGAGCCTACCGGCCACTTTCAAACTTTGCAGCTTGTGCGTGAACGGGTCCACGCGCATTTCGTCCCAGTGCCCCACTTTGGCATAGACATCGCGCACGAAGGTGTTGCCGTCAAGTTCGGCGTCCGGCACAAACGTATCCGGGAGTGCGGCCGCCTCCGCATGTACGCTGCCGTCAGCGCGGTGCTGGAGCACGAGCGGCACACCGGCAATTGCGTCTACGTCAGGAAACGCCGACAGCGCCTGGCGCAGGTCCGACGCGGCAATTGTTAAGGCAATAGCCTGGCCGCTCACTCCGCGCACAAGCATGAGCGGCGCCTGGACGCGCACGATACCTTCCGCCGCCGTTGAGGGTGTTGTTGCCCGCCCCTCGCGGACCGCAGCTACCTCCACCGGCGCCGGGACGACAAGGGCCTGATCGAGGTGCAAGACTATGGCTTTTACGGTTCGCGACAGCGGATCGATGATAAAGCCGCCGAGCGTGCCAAGCGCTTCCCCATCATCTGCAGTGATAGGTGCGCCAAGCGCTAGATCCATCAGATACCTCCATTCAGACAGGCGCCAGACTGAAGCCATTGTAGCGGATAGGCCGTTTGCTGGCTAGCAGCGAGAGCTAGGAACTCCGCAGGTGCTCAGCCCTGCTTTGGGCACGATTCCACTATCAGCCCGGCACGGTGAGCGCCAAGCTCAGACCAAATCCTGCGAGCAGTCCCCACCAGCGCCAGTCCGGCGGCCGCCAGCGTCCTTCACTGCGCGTCTCGGTCCAAGCGAATGCGGCAAAGTGCGTGAGACCCATCACGAGCAGCGCCAGCCACGCCCACCAATGGCCGTCCCGGATGCCCCAAAAGGTCAATCCCCACCACGCCACACCCATGATGAATACGTGCATGGCGATATGGCGCGAGAATGCGCGCAATTCTGGGGCGTCACGCGCCCCTAGCCGTGGGGCCAGACACTTTCCATAGGGACCAAAACCGGCCAGGGTGGCCACCGTGAGCGCAAAATGGATTGCCGCTCCCAAGAGAAGCAGAAGCCAAGCTGCGGTGAAGAGATAGAATTGTATTGTCATCTCACTTAACATTCTAGCTAAGTCCACAATTATGTTAAGAATCACAGGCCACAGTTACCATGCTTTTTCAGCATCTTACCTGAAATCGATACGATGGGATTTCCATTTACTTAACGCTCAATGGGACTAGCTCATGGCGGCGCGACAATCGTCCGTTGGTCCGAAACTATCTGTCCTGAGCATGTCGAATGGCCAAGAGATGTCTATCCCCGCTACAGATCTCAGCATGTCGCGTGTCAGTCGCAAGTTCGAGACACGTGGACGCAAGGTAATTGTTTCCTGTGAGAGGCGTCTCTCTAAATGAACAATTGCGCCCCGTTCTCCGTATACATATATGAGAGGAGGTACGGGTGTCTGAGTGTAGTGAGCAAGGTCTTTTCTTGAAAACGCGCGCAGGCGACCGTGCTGCCTTTACGCCTTTGCAGGAATGCCTTGAGCCAGCGGTGCGTGGCTTCGTGCGGCGGCTCATCGGCCAGAGTGATGCGGAGGACGATATAGTTCAAGATGCGTTTCTGGCGCTCTATATGAATCTGAAGCGGATTGATCCGGTCGAGAATCTGCGCCCATTCCTCTTTCGCATTGTGCGCAATCTCTGCTACGACGAATTGCGGCGCAAGGGTCGGTTTCGCGCCACGTTCGTCCCAATGGTCGCGAGAAGAGCCGAGCAGCAGCCGGCGCATCTTCGTATACAAGACCCCGGGACACCGCCGGATGAGGCAGTGCAGACGTTGCTGCTCCTTCAGGAGGTGCAACACGCCTTCGAGAAACTGCCGGAGTTGCAACGCCAGACTATGATCCTCTATGCCGAGGAAGACTTCACCTACGAACAGATTGCCGCAGCAATGAGCACAAGTGTTGGTACGGTAAAGTCGCGCCTCCACTATGCGCGGCAGAATCTGCACAGGCTCTTGCATCCAGCAGTCCTGGAGGCGCTAGGTCTAGCAAACAGGAAGAAAGGAGCGAAGTAGCGGACACAGCGCCGACGGGACGTCCTTCCCCACATTCAAAGCAGGAGGAAGGCAGCGCGTGACGGCGCAGGATGACTTGCAGTAGTCCCTTGCCAGCACAAGGAGAGACAGATGCTTCCCACCAGCGAAGATAGCGTGCAGGAACAGACAGAGAGAGGAGCATTGCCAATGCCCGAAACTGAGAATACGCTCCGCGCATTGATCCGGCTTATTCCCCCGGCCCGTGCCCTAAAGGAAGAGCTCGAAAAGGGCCTCCACATGGAGTTGTACGAGGGCGCCGGCGAGATGGCAGTAAGGAGTTTTCAGGGTCTTCAGACTAGTGTGGCGCGTCTGACTGCTGATCCGTACGTAGAGTCCCTTTCCGCACGTGTCCATCCGGATGCCGATGACAAGCAGAAGGTCGCTGTTACGCTGCTGGCTATCGGTCAGCTCTTGGCCTATCTAGAGGGCCAGACCGGGCTGCCGGGTGTGGGAGGAGGCGACTACTACATGCAATTGGCGCCAAATATCAATGTTCTGAGCGGCAGTATCGAGGGTGTCTCGCCTAAAGCGATCGAGAAAGCGCTGGATATCGCCAGCGCCGGAGCTACTAAAGCGGAGGAGAGTGAGAAGCAAGACGCAGGGCCGGAGTGATTGCATTTTGTTTTTTCTCTGGCACAGTAACGAGAAGTGTCGACGGAGTGGTCCGCACTGGCGATAGATTCTGTCTTGGCCGCGGGGCTAAGAGTCTGCAAGCGCACCGTGCAGCTTGCTACAAGAGATGATTAGATTCGGCTGTGTTGACCACTCTTGTCATGCCGAAAAGGGCAGGAATCCGTCCCGGCCTCTTGACGTTTGGCTGAAAACTCTGGATCAAAACTCCACTTAATGCGTCGGTCGAAGAACCGGATTACCCAAAGTCTTGTGAAAATGGTCTCACGTCACCATCGTCTGACCGTAGCGAGCGCACATTCCCTCTTCGCCTAAATACGCCCTTAGCAAGGAATCACGATAAAGCGCGCCGTTCACGCTGATGGCGAGTTTCTGGCACAAACCACGCGAGATTACTCGCGGCCAGTGCGCCGACACCAGCTAACACTACGGCAGCAAGTCCAAGCCCTGTAAGGTCCGCCACTGCGCCTACGACCAGCGGTCCCCCGGTATTCCCCCCGTCGCCAATTAGCCGCCACAGCCCGAGGAACTCACCCATCGCGTCCCGGGGTGCGAGATCGCTGCCGAGAGTCATCATGGTGCCGGAGCCGAGACCGTTGCCAAGACCCATGATAGCAGCCGCCGCGAGCAACGAGGCGTAGCCTACGGTCAGGGGCACCATTGCCATGCCCGTGCCAAGGATGATCATGGAAGGCACCGAAGCCCACTTGCGCCCCATGCGGTCCTGCAGCAGGCCGGCGATGCCAAAGAGCGACATGTCGATAGCGGCTGAGACTGTGAGAATGACACCCACTGCCGCCACGTCTAGCCCCAAGACCGTCGCACCGTACAACGGCACGATGAGTTCGCGTCCCGCGCGAATCATCTGTGCGAGAATCTGGGCGCTCCCGGCCGCAAACAGATCGCGACGGTACGTTCTTACAATCTGCGCCATGGTCCGCCAGTGCGGGCGGCGATGCGCAGCCTGGGCCTGCTTACGCGACTCCGGCACGTAGATGAGGGTGATGACGAGAGCAACGCCGGCCAAGGCAGCCGCAAACAGGAAAGGCGTTTGCAACCCAAGTTTCGCACCGACGAAACCGCCAATGGCGGGACTGGCAAACACGCCGATGCGGCTAACACCTCCGAAGGCCGATAGGGCACGTCCCCGTACGTCCAAAGGGATGACTTCTGAGATAAATGCCATGCGGGAGAGCATCCACATGGCCGTGCCCGCGCCGGAGACCAACCGCAGCAACACCAGTACGTAGTAGTTTTCAATCAGCCCCATCAGCAATAGTGAGAGGCACGCCACGCCCACGCCAAGCAGCATCACTTTGCGGCTGCCCAAGCGCTCAAGCATCACGCCGGAGGGAAGGTCCGTAACCAGAGTGCCGATGCCTTTTGCGGCAACCGCCAGGCTCACCAAGCTGAACGAAACGCCAAATGTGGTGGCATAGAGGGGCAGCGTTGGGATCAAGAGGCCCTGCGTAAATGCCATCAGGAAGCTAGGCAAATACACCGGTAGCAAGAGCGCAAAGACGCGACGGCTCATGGGACGAATTGCATGGAAGGTGGTCCACTAAGCCATCCGCTTCCAGAGTCAACGGGAGAAGCATGGTGAACCGGCCCGGCTACGGCAGTCGTGCCGCCGGCTGCGCCCGGCGCGCGCACGTGAAATCGACAGGGAGAACTAAACGTCGGCATCTCTAAGTAAAAGACACGTCAAGGAGGCAACAAACGGCGCTGGCGCATCTACTATAGCACATGCCGGTGGGTGGTTTGGCAGCCGGTATACGCTTGCATCTTGAGCGTCTTTCATTCAAGTCACAGCGCGTTACAAAGCCAAACTAAGGCAATCGCGCGCTGATTCATCAATGGTGCTTGCATCAATATGATTGGTCTCGTATACTTGGCCAATCAATGCACGTCATGCGTGTGTATGCATGAATGAGCATTGTGCGAGAGTGGTGCGACGGGCGTAAAATCGTATTATTACGCGGTTGTGATTGATGTGAGGTGCAGGCGGTGAGAACCAGCGCAAGGAGAGGCTCATAGTGTCAGCCGAGGATCGCTCGATAATCTGTGTGGAGTGCAACCAGCCATTTGCTTTTACTGCCGGAGAGCAAGCGTTCTATCAAGAAAAGGGCCTCATGCATGAGCCCCGCCGCTGTCCGGAGTGTCGCACGGCACGACGGCGGGAACGCCACGGCGAGCGGCAGATGCATGAAGGGGTGTGCGCAGATTGCGGCAGCGTTGCTCGCGTACCGTTTGTACCGCGCGATGACCGGCCTATCTACTGCAGCGACTGTTTTACAAACCGCCGCGCCGAATAGCACGGGCTGACATTGGAACCAATTCGAGGCTGAGAGTCCCTCTCGAGCCCTTCCAGCCGTGGGTCTACATGGGCCAGCCCATCTACTCATATCCTTCGCATACATCGCATCGAAACGAAGGGGCGCAACGGCCTCACCGAGGCGAGCCAAGGCGCTCCGGAGAATTCGCCAGTTAGCTGGCATTTCTCGTGAGAGAATGGTTGACAAGGATATTATCTTTTGGTAGCCTTGACTGTGAAGCGTGATCTCTATATAATCCTTCCATACATCCGCACGACCTTCTCTTTAGAATAACTATAGAAGTATCTGCTTCGACACGCTGTTCTTTCCACAGGCCTACCAAGTTACCCTTCACTGCTTATCAGCGCCCAGACACTTCGAGACCGCACTGGCTCTGAATCTTCCACTATTCGATGCTCACTAGTTGGCGCAAAGCACGCATACAACTCGCGGCAGGGTAACTTACCGAAGGCGAAGGTCGTATCCAGCACAATACGCCAAGCCTACCAAGCTATACACAGCCTTGGTTCGTTGTATTGGAAATGTAAGGAGGACAAATCTGTCAACAGTTATACCCTCTCGCAAACGTGGCAATCGTCGTCGCAAACGTTCTACCCGCCATTGGATGCAACGCAATGAATCGGACCATGCATCCAAGCCAACCAAGCAAAGGAGTGATCCCGGAGTGCAATACGCAGATCTAGACGCGAAACCTCTGGCCGAGTTGCGAGAGCGCGCTAGAGAACTGGGAATCAGCGGTTATTCAGTTCTTAAAAAGCACGAACTCGTCAATCGGCTACTGCAGGCACAATCTGAAGAACAAGGCAACCTCTATCGCACCGGGCTCCTTGAGACCATTGACGATGGGTATGGCTTCCTACGCCTTCACCGCTATTGGAATACCGGCTGGGCCGAGGACGTCTATGTTGCACCCACGCAGATTCGCCGCTTGAGTCTGCGCACCGGTGACATGATCGCCGGCCAAGTGCGTTCCCCTAAAGAAGGGGAAAAGTATTACGGCCTCTTGCGGGTCGAGACCGTCAACAACCTTGATCCCGAAGAAGCCAAGCGCCGCCCGCATTTCGAATCCTTCAAGGCGGTGTTCCCCAATGAACGCCTTGATCTGGAGACGCCCACCCCCAGCATTACCGGTCGCCTGGTAAACCTCGTCTCTCCAATCGGCCGCGGCCAGCGTGGTTTGATCGTCGCGCCGCCCAAGACCGGTAAGACTATGCTCATGCAGAGCATTGCAAACTCTGTCATGACGAATTACCCCGATGTTCACGTCATGGTGGTGCTTATCGGTGAGCGTCCTGAGGAAGTGACCGACTGGGAACGCAGCGTCGGCGCGGAGGTTGTCGCCTCTACGTTCGACGAGATGCCGGAAAACCAGACTCGCATCGCCGAACTGGCGCTGGAACGCGCCAAACGGATGGTAGAGGGCGGCCAAGACGTGATGTTGCTGCTCGATTCAATCACCCGTCTTACGCGCGCGTACAATCAAGCGATCCCACCGAGCGGACGCACCCTCTCAGGCGGCATCGACCCCGCTGCTATCTACCCGCCGAAGCGTTTCTTCGGTGCAGCACGCAACGTCGACGACGGCGGCAGCCTGACGATGCTTGCAACGTGCTTGGTCGAGACCGAAAGCCGCATGGACGACGTCATCTACGAGGAATTCAAGGGTACCGGCAATATGGAACTGCGGCTCGACCGCAAGTTCGCCGAGCGCCGTATCTACCCCGCGATTGACGTGGAACGTTCCGGCACCAGACGCGAGGAACTCCTGCTCGAGTCGGAGATTCTGCAGAAGGTGGTTACGCTCCGCCGCATGCTCGCCGCCCTCGGCAACACCGAAGGCTTCGAAGCCATGCTCAAACGGCTGGAGCGCACGAAGTCGAATGCAGACTTCCTCTCGCGGCTGAGCCGAGACGCAGTGTAATCGGGCGATCGCGATTCGCGTTGTCCGCAATTCTGTAGCCAATGAATGTCTGCGGCCGGCATAAGGCGCTTTCGGGCACTGCTGGAGTCTGCCTCGCAGGCGTTCTTTGGCTCTCCCTGTTCCTGTTAGCGTGTGCCTCGACTGATACCTCGCGTGCGCTTGTCGAACTCGACGTGCAACCGGCCACGCTGCAAGCCAACGGCGCCGGCGCGGTTTCCATCCGGTATCACCTTGCGCGCCAGTCGATCGTGTCGGTAGCATTACGCTCCACCGACGGCGAAACGTACCTCTTGCGCGACCGCGTCGCTCGCGGACCGGGGACGTTCTCTTTCAGCTTTCGTGGAGCCATTGCCGGCCGCGTCCTGCCAAACGGCCGCTATGAAGTCGTCGCCACGGCCCAGGGCTCTGAGGCTGAAGAGGCCATTGAGCGGCGTCAACCGCTCACGATTGTAAATGCCGATACCGAGCCCCCTGTCATCGCGGACCTCCACGTCTCTCCAGCAGTGGTTTCGCCCAACCAAGACGGTGTAGACGACCGCTTGACGATTGGCTTCACTGTGGCTGAGCCTGTTTCCGTGCATGTGCGCCTCCTGGTTGGCGACGAACCCCGCTGGTTGATTGAGGACGGCGCCGCGGAACCGGGCTTGGTGCAGGTGTCCTGGCCGCCACCTCTGCGCCACGCGCCGCAACTTAATCAAGCAATAGAGAACCTACCCGCAGGACCGGCGGAATTGGAAGTCGCGGTCACAGACCCCGCCGGCAATCGTAGTGTAGAGCGCCAAAGCATTGTGCTTGGCGAGTCCGGCATTCCCCAGGCACAGTTGTCGGATGTGGAAATTACGCCCGCGGTCGTCATGACCGGCGGCACGATATCGGTGTCTGCGACAATCACCAATACCGGCGCGGTCACGCTCCGCGCGGCGCCGCCGGGCCCAACTATCTACGCTTGGGGCGAGGATGCCCCTACTCGCGGCTACATTGCCGGCACGGGTACGGTACGTTGGGGTGTGGAGTTCTCGCTCAATCGCAGCGGCATTGCCTATCCCTTTCGCTGGGGTCTGGGACGCGATCTCGCACCCGGCGAGAGCGTTGCAATAACGGGAAAGATCCAGGTTTCTGACGACTTCCCCCTTGAGCCGGTGCAACTCTGGGTGGGCATCATCCACGAAAACAACCGCGTCCTTGCCGACAAACGCGGCATCACGCGCTTAGAACGAAACGGCAACGCAGATGCGGATTCCCCCTAATCGGGTGCAAGCTCTATCGCGAGATCCAATGGGCTGAGATTGACTCTCACAGGCGGATAGGAAGTCCATAGGGCCTCGGACGTGGCCGCTCACTTGCTCGCAGATTCTTGAACCCGTCCCCTCTCGCTCATCGGCCACAGTATAATGCTGGATCAGGCAACGGATCGCTCGCAGTAGACAGCGCATGGGCGCTCGAACTGCGGCTGTCGCCGGTGGCAAGCCGTTGAGAACTTGGGCCAAACCAATTTGGCGTCACACTTGGCCAGTTTGCAGGCTGTTTCACTAGGACTGCGGTATCCCCAAATGAATTATCCGGCTAAAGCTAGATTGACGGGGGCTGGAATTCATTCGAAGCTATGGTGTCGCGGCATCACTGCCGGAATGGAAGTGTCCATCGGAAAAGAACTCCCATGAGTGTTGACTGCTCCTACTACAAACGCCTCATCGAGACCTGCTTCCCCGATATTGAGGTCGCGGACATTCGGTTTATTGGCGGCGGTACCTGCCGCGTGTTTGCTGTTAACCATGCACTAGTCTTTCGCTTTCCTCACGGTGAAAGCGGGCCCATTGGACGCGAAGACTCAGATGAAGACGGCAATGTTGCAGAAGACAGCCCCTTTGATGGTAGCAACCCCGTTGAAGAAATCGGCGCGTTCCTTTGGCATGAAAAGCGCGTCTACGAAACCCTCGCGCCGCTGCTCCCGTTGCCGATTCCCCAATTCAGCTACTTTAGCGCAGGCTGCGCGCAGTTTCCCTATCCGATAGCGGGTTACGAAATGCTGCCCGGCCGCAGCCTGAGCGAGTGTGTCCTGAGTGAGCGAGAGGGCCACCATGCAGCCGCCCAGATTGGCGAATTCCTCTCGGCGTTGCATACTGTGCCGCTCGCCGCACTGCCAGCGGAGCTGCGGCCCCCGCCACCTGCGCTTTCCGGGAATTCAAGCGCGCGCAAACTGTTCCGCCAGATAGAGGCCCACGCCTTCCCATTCCTGAGCCCGGCGGAACGAGCTTGGACGAGCCGCTTGTTCCAGGAGATGAATGACGACCGGTCGCTATGGGAACTCACGCCCGTGTTTACTCACGGTGACTTCGACGGTTCGAACATTTTGTATGACCCGGCACAAGGCGCGGTCAGCGCGATTATAGATTTCGAGGAGGCGGGGCAGAAAGGCGATCCGGCAGTTGACTTCTGCGCCCTGCTCGCGGGCTTTGGCAGGGAGTTCCTGGAGGCTGCGCTCGCGGCCTATACCCATGAGGTCTCTGAAGCTATGCGCCGCCGCATCGATCTTCTCGCCAAGCGTATCCTCTTCATCGAGTTGCTCTACGGCATTCAAGTTGACGACCGGCGTTTCATCGACAACGCGCTCCGACGCCTCCACCGCGCGCGGCATGACATCGACCCCATCGGTGACTGGCTAGACGTCTCCACCAGCGAGACAAGACTCTAGCTGGGAATCCGCCAAGTTTGCCGACAACGTTGCTGCCGGTACACAAGACCGGCGTTTCTGGGGTAAGGTGGAATTAGGAGCACATAATCGACCGCCGCCCCGGCGGAGAAGTGAGCCACTTTAGACAGGAGCGATTGCGGAACATGACAAGAAGAAGCCTATTCGGCGTTGGCTTGGCCTGCGTCAGCGCACATTTGATTGCGGCGTGCGGCGGGGAATCCGAAACACTCATAGAAGCGGATCCCGGCACCCCTCCGCCGTCGCCGCCAGCCGCGGCAACCCCGTTGCCAACGACGGAACCGCTGCAAGTGCCTGCGGCGGAAGACGTGACGCTGCAGGAGTTCTCGGTCCCCAACGGCGCGCATCCTCATGACGTCGCGCCCGCGGCAGAGGCCGACGGCATTGTCTGGTATACCGCGCAGCACCAAGAAGCACTGGGAATACTGGACCCAACGACAGGTCAGACCCGCCACATTCACCTCGGCAGCGGTGCGCGTCCTCACGGCGTGATCGTGGGGCCGGACAACGCGCCTTGGATCACCGACGGGGGCCTGAATGCCATCGTGCACGTCGATCCGTCTACAGAAGTCGTTTCGCTATTCCCGCTGCCGGAGGACACCGGCTATGCCAACCTCAATACGGCCGCATTCGACCTCCAAGGCATCTGCTGGTTCACCGGCCAAAGCGGTATCTATGGACGGGTCGACCCGCAGAGCGGAGAGGTGACCGTATATAACGCGCCACGGGGACGCGGCCCCTACGGCATCTGCACCACGCCCGACGGCAACGTGTACTACGCCTCGCTGGCGGGGAGCTACGTCGGCCATATCGACACAGCAACCGGTACGGTTACGGAACTCAATCCGCCCACAGCCCGCCAGGGCGCGCGGCGCGTCTGGTCGGACTCACAGAGCCGCATCTGGGTCGCGGAGTGGAACTCCGGGCAGGTGAGTCTCTACGATCCCGCGAGTCAGAGCTGGCGGGAGTGGCAACTCCCCGGCACGGCCCGCACGTACGCCGTCTATGTGGACGAACACGATCTGGTCTGGCTCACGGACTTTGGCGCGAATGCGTTGGTCCGTTTTGACCCAACTTCAGAGTCATTCACCGCCTATCCCTGGCCCAGTCCCGGTGCGGCCGTGCGCCAACTCCTGGGTAGGCCCGGCGAAGTCTGGGGCGCAGAATCCGGCGTCGATGCCCTGGTCGTCGCCCGCACCGGCTAGCCATCTACGCAGTAACCCAGACGATTTCGCCGTTCTTGAATATTGAATGAAAGAGGAGACCGCGACAATTAACACAGCGCCGCGCCGGTCAGCTCCCGCCGAGTCCACTGTCCTTATCATCGGCGGCGGAATCGGCGGACTGGCGTCAGCCATCGCCTTGCAGCAGGTTGGTATACCCGCTGTAGTCTTTGAACGCGCCCCCGTCCTGCAAGAGGTTGGGGCCGGCATTGGCCTCGGCGCAAACGGCATGTATGCGCTGGCCAAGCTCGGCATCGCTGATGCGGTTCAGGCGGTAGGGTCGAGCGTTGAGCGCATAGAGCTTCGTGGGCAAGCCGGTGACGTACTGAGCGTGTTGTCGACCGGGCCGTTGGAGCGAGAACTTGGCGTGGCAACCACGCTGGTGCACCGCGCCGACCTGCACGCAGCGCTAGCCAAGAGAGTGGACGCAGACACAATCCGGCTGAACGGCGAGTGCATCGGGTTTGATCAAGACGAAACCGGCGTTACGGTCCGGCTCGGAACCGGCAAAGAAATGCGCGGAGCGCTCCTAATCGGCACTGACGGCATGTCTAGTGCCGTGCGCAGACAGTTGTGGGGCGACCAACCGCCGCGCTACGCAGGCTACACGTCTTGCCGGGGAATCTTAGAATCCGATTTGGTGTCTCTTCTAGAAGACACGGGGTTCGAAGCCTGGGGCAGCGGCCGGCGGTTCGGCCTCTTTCATATCAATAGCGATCAAGCCTACTGGTACGCCACCTGGAATGCGCCCGCAGGCGGCGCCGAATCCGGCGAGCCGCTCAAGCAACGGCTACAAAGCCTCTTTCAAGGTTGGGCCTCACCGGTTCCCCAAGCGCTCGCCAATACTCCTGCGGAAACACTCATTCTCACCGACATTTGCGATCGTCCGCCACTGCCCCAATGGGGCCGCGGCCGGGTGACGCTGGTCGGCGACGCGGCACATCCCACGACGCCAAACCTTGGTCAAGGCGTGTGCATGGCAATTGAAGACGCCGTCGTTCTCGCCCGATGTCTTGGCGGCTGGAGCGACCGCATGACGCCGTTACGCGCCTACGAGGACCGCCGCCGCAGACGCACGGCCGGCACCGTGAGCGCATCCAGGCGCATGGGTTGGATCGGACAGTGGGAAAACCCCTTCGCCTGTATCCTGCGCAATACTGCCCTCAAACTCACTCCTCAGCGTCTAGCGCGCAGGCGCAACGATGCGCTGTTGCGGGAGGCCGTAGCGCAATTGGACGGGTAAAGTCTGCTTCAGCATTGCTGCGAGCGCTCGCAATGTCCACCAATCCAATTTGCGCGCGTTTGCAGACTAATTCGCAGCCACGGTCGGTGGCATGACGCCGACACGGAGCTTCGCCTACCTGGCTTTCGTTGCGGCAGACTTCTCATACTCTTCGTCTACCCGCAAGTCACTGCCCCGGGCCGCCGTGTTTGCTAGCGCATCGCAGCGTTCGTTCTCCGGTATGCCGCTGTGGGCCCGCACCCACTTGAACGAAACACTGTGCCTACAGGATAGGTCGAGCAGCCGCTCCCAAAGGTCGGGGTTCAGGGCCTTGCCGCGTTTCCCGCGCTGCCACCCCTGCGCTTGCCACGCTTTCGCCCAGCCCTTCGTCATCGCGTCCACGAGGTACTTCGAGTCGCTATGCAAGATTACCTCGCACGTTTCGGTGAGCTCTTCCAGCGCTTTAATGGCTGCCTTGAGTTCCATTCGATTGTTCGTTGTCGCGCGGTATCCGCCGGCAATCTCTTTGCGAATCTGTTTGAAGAAAATTACGGCGCCGTAGCCGCCGGGACCCGGGTTTCCGATGCAGGCGCCGTCCGTGTAGATCGTGACACGCTTCATATTCAATTCCCGTAGATGGGCATGCAACCGGAGTAACTCAACCCGGCACTCTCAGAGCTCGCGCCCAGACTATTGGGCGCGTGAAACTTCGCCCGGCAGAGCGGACCCAATTGCCCCCTCTCCCGCATCGGAGACCTCTGCGAATCCCTTGCCGAGGCGAGAAAGTCCCCTCTCCCGGCGGGAGAGGGTTAGGGTGAGGGGGTCTTTTCACCACACGGCCCAAGTTGTGCAAGGGTCTCCGTATCGGGAGAGGGCCGGGGTAAGGGTGAACCGCTCTGCATACTGCAAACTCACTCCCCGTGTACACGTGCAAATTCCGCCCTGCAGGGATCGGATAGACGAGATCAGGCACACAAGCTCGTCATACCCGCAGGAGTGTCCTCAGCGGTTGCATCTTTCGTGCGGGCAACCCAAACCGGCGCGAGCACCTACTACACTATCAAGAGTCATTCGAGAAGCGAATCAAAAGGAGCGCTCTGCTTCCCTGTATCGTCGGGAAGAGCAGAATGCCCCTCTTTTTCCGTCGTTCACCTTGATGAAAGCCGACACGGGCTTTCTATTCGCCGCCGCCTCAGCCAGCGGTATCTACACCGCTTATCATAAACCCGCGCCGCGCGCCTTCGTTCACATATTCAACCGAAGCGCCGTCCAACGCTGCAAACGCTTGCTGGTCCATCACTACACCAACGCCGGCGGTATCCACCACCTGATCGTTGTCTTCCACTTCCTGGTCGAAGCCCATGCCGAAATTCACCTTGCCGCAGCCGCACTCGCTTTGCACGAAGATGCGCAGCTTGGCATCCGCCAAGTCATTATCCGTCATGAGCCGCTGCAACTCTGCCGCCGCCGTATCCGTAACCGTAATCACGTTATCGCTCTCTTTCTTCCAGCCAGCCGCGAAAGGTCCTCACATTAGCTCTTCGCAACGGCATTATAGCATAGATGCCTGCGACCATAGTCTGACACTGCCTCGTGCCGCACCACGAGCGGTGGCTTCACCAGGCGCGCAAATTCCCACGCCCCCAACAGGGTCAAGCTGGCGCCAATTGGCCTTGGCATCCCGAGGGGAAGTGTCTCGCGCAAGGTGATTCCGCCCCGCCTTACACGACGTCGTCCTGGTGGAGATGGGGGAGGGTCGAACTCCCCGTCCAAAGCTGTTCTTCCGGCAACCTCTACGAGCGTAGTCAGCTTTTGTGTGTCATTCCCAGAGCACGAGCGGACGAAAACCTCTGAGAACTAGCCTCCGTTTGTCTTTCGCAGTCCCCGAAGGCGGCGGATGCTATCCGCATGGACTGCGGCACTCCGGCTGGTAGGTCGCCCAAGCTGCGCTCACCGGAGGAAGAGCAGGTGGACGTCACAGCTTTAGTTAAGCTGCGAGAGCAAAATCGTGCTTGTTGGCACTTAAAAAAGTTGCTACCTGTTTAACGAGGGTGATAGCACCTCGGCTCGCAGTTACGGGCCTCCCAACCCTGTCGAATCCACTCATCCCCATGTACATTTCCAGTATATCACGCTTTGGGCTCGTTTCTTCCACTGGACTCCGAAAAACTCTTGGCGGTCTTCGAAGTCCAACGGCACGTCCGACAAGGCTAGCGCGCTGCCCCAATATGCAACAAAAGTAAGCGGGTAAGGTGGACTGCCCAAAAAGGCCATGCAACCGAAAGCTATCGGGAGACCGTAGCTGCGGCTGCTTAGGCGCTCTGGGGTTGGTGGAGCAGCCCGTCGTCGACCAGATTGCCTCTGGGGTCAAAGTCCCAGGCGTAAGGCACGTCAAGGATTTCCAAGGCCGGATTTTCTCTTGCCGCTGGAATAAGCGCTTCGGAGAAGAGAAGATACTCCAGGTGGAGCGTGCTGTAGATGCGCACTACCCTTGGCTCTGCCACACCAGTGCAGGCAGACTTGAAGGCGGTGTCGATAGCGGCTTTGTCGGATTCCAGTGTGATGGGAATCTTGGCAACGGCCGGATTGTTGGCCGTAAGGGCGTTCATGTAGAGGTCGTAGTAGTTGATCTTGTCGGCCAGGCGTTTCGTCACAAAGTCGGCGTGGCCGATGCCCACCGCGTTGCCGTGTGATTCCGCTGTCAAATCGCGCACCAGCACGCGCTTATAGTTGGGGTGCCGGTCCATGGTCATGCCACGGTTGAGCCCAATGATGTTCGGGTCCATGCCGGCGCCGGAGATGTTCTTGCCCATCACGTCTACAATCAGCAAGTCTAGTTCATCAAACGGCACGCGCGGCAACAAGGACTTCGAGAGCGTCTGCAGTTCCCGATCGGTTTCGTAGATATCTCCCGCCAAGGCAGCTTTAATGGTGTGGGGCTGGTCGTAGCCGTTTTCAACAACGCCAAGTCCCAGCACGGTGTTCGAATTCTCGATTGCATGGGCGGCGGCCTGGGGAATTGTCTCCGCGAGGCCGTGGGCGTGCATCTGCTCCGCGCCCTTCTGTTTGCCGAGACCCACAGTAATCATCTTGCAGAGGCCGCTCTCCACCGGGCCGCGGAAGCTGGTGTGGGGTTTTACACGGGCCACCACAATAACCGCATCGGCATTGTAGGCGTTCTGATCGAAGTAGACCGTCGCCCCATTGTCCGTAGTGCCTAGGTTGACCACGTCCATCGTGGCTCGGACTGACGCGCCCGTGGACTCCTCGGTAATGCCGTAGTCGCGCAGCACTGAGGCCTGGCCCTCAGCAATGGCGCCCCCGTGACTGCCCATTGCGGGCACAATGAAGGGAGTGGCTCCCGCCGCATTCACGGCGTCGGCTACTGTTCGGATTATCTCCGGAATACGGGTGATACCGCGGCTACCGGCCGTTATTGCGACCTCCATGCCGGGTCGAACGACCTTTTCAAGTCCCGCACGCGAGAGTTCGGAGTGGATAGCGCCCGGCAGGTCTTCAATCTGGTCCGTAGAGAAGCGTTGACGCACGTGCACCATTCGGGGAAGCGCTGCCATATGCTCTCCTCAATGCGCCTGTGTGTTCATTCCGTATACGTCGACACAGCCCAACCGATAAATGTAGGTGATCCCTATTGCTAGCGGTTGCAGGAGCCCAGACCACGTAACCGTGCGACGGGCCTCCGCAGTCGCCTGTGTGGCGCACCGCACTCGTTCGCGAGCCTAAATGGTCTCCCAGAACGGTGTGTCGCCGCTATCCAACGTAAAGATGACCAACTGATCGTTGGGAGCCCTCACGTCCGTAAGGTTTTCTGCCGTAATCAGCACCCGATTGTACTGCCGCATACCCTTAGTCTCGGGCGGCTGCGTCATTACTATTTGGGAATCTCCATTGGGTGTAACCGTGAGCCAAGAGCCGTTATAGGTAATCGGTTCTTGGCTGAGCGTATCCAAAACCCACAATAGCAGGAACTTATCGCCGTATTCCTTGGGCTGCTTGAGGCCGGCAAACGTGATGGATAGTCCGCCATTGATGCCTAAACGCACGACAGTTTCAACGTCGCCGCCAAGTTCAGTTGGTTGCAGCTCAAACTTCCTGCCCGGCCGCATGATCATCGATCGGGACAAGATGATATGAAACGGCGCATCTTCAAGGGCGATGGACGGCTGCTCTACCAAAGCGTGATCTTCGGCAGTCACGTAAATCGTCTTTACCGCGTCAAACGTCGTATACGTCCACAGGGTGGCAACACGTGAAACGTCGGAGATGAGTGCCCCACCATTCTCGTACTCAATCGTGCCGTTACGCTCGCTGCCAAGCCAGACCACGAAAATATTGCCGCCTAACGTGGCAGGTTCGGGCATCCGGCGTCCGTTTACGAATACGGAGCCCTTGTAGGAATTTAGTGCCACACCAACCTCGGCGTTGCCGGCTGATTCAGCAACTTCCATACGCAGCGGCAGGTCGCGCCGGCTCTCTTCCGCCTCAGCAATTGCCCGGGCTTGCGCCGTTGCCACAAGGCTTGGGTTAGCGCTAATCGGCGTCTCTTCTACCCCAACGTCCTCGTCAATGCCGCAAGCTGCCGCCGTAATGAGCAATACAAAACTGAGAATAGCAACTCGGTAAATGAATGGCACCTTCAGCCGTCTCATGGTTCCTCCTGTAATATCGGGTGCAGCGTTGCCGGCACGGCACGCTCAATCGGGCGCGTATGATTTCGTTTCCATCGAACAGTGTATACCAATGGTATGCCAACAATTTGATTACTACAAGTTGAGGGCCGACTTGAAATGTCGGAGGCTGACTTGTGGAAAACTCGTTTGGTAGCAATCTCGCATCTCAGAGGAAACGCCGTTCGTGCCCTTTACCCCTTTAATTGCTCATCGTCAGTCCGTATACCGGTCACCCAATCAGCCCGTTTCTACGTCCCTTAATAGACCACGCGTTGGTCAGTAAGACTGCCATGATCCCTTGAAATTAAAGAAACTGTGGCCGGTCCGCACCTACTGCAAGAGAGCATAGCATACTCCACGTGGGATGAGAATTGTATAATGGCATGAAAGACGATTTTTCGCCTAGGACTGACGCAATGCCTCCCATTGATTTTGCGCGCTTACAGGATCTGCAGGAGATCGACCTTTTGCTGGACGCGCTCCGATCCGAGGTTGCAGACATAGAGTCTGCGCTCGCAGATCATGCGGAAATCGAGACGGCGCGGCGAAACTTGGCCGCTCTCACAAAGACCCAGGTCCAGGCGAACGCTGCTCTGAAAGACGCCGAGCTCAATCTGGCATCCCTGACCGCTGAAGTCGAGAGGAAATCGAAGCGTCTTTATAGCGGCACCGTGGTGAGTTCCCGAGAGCTGGAGGCGTTGCAGGCAGACATCGCGCAACTCATGCAACAGCGCTCCGTACGGGAAGAGAGTGCCCTCCAAGCCATGGTTGCCTCAGAAGAAGCTGAGACTGCACGAGACTTGCACCAACAAGATCTCGATGCTCTCGAAGCGACGTTTGCCACACGAGAGAAAGAGTTCGGCGTGCGGCTCAAGGAACTTGAGAGGGATATTCCAAAACGGGAAGCAGAACGCCAGGCGCTTCTGGAACAGAACGATCGCACGCTGGTTGTGACTTACGATTCTATGCGCGAGCGCTTGGGCGGCCGCGTACTCGTCGTCGTTGCGCAAGGGCGCTGTACGTACTGCAACATCTCCCTCCCCGACACGCAGTTGCGCCGCACCCAGCACAACCAGCGGATAGTCTTCTGCGACAGTTGCGGCCGCCTGCTGTACTCAGCTTCGTAGATCGGTGCGCGCGAGTTTCGCTAGAGTACGCGCATTGGAAGAATCGCCTGCATTGCATCTGCAATTCTCTCGCATGTTGCTCCTGCAGACCTGTGGTGACAGACTGACCAAGACTGGCTGCTCTTGCGCGCGATACTCGCTCTCCATCCGCACCAAGCAACTGTGCACCTTCCCCGGACTTGTGCTTGAACAGGTCGCTGGGAAGCACGCCAAAGGGAGCTCAGGCCGGGCAGAGCGCAGGCTGGAATTGAGCACACCACTTGGGCGAAAAGGCACAGAAAAAATAGAAGCCACCTAGGTGGCTTCTATCAAAATGACACGTGGTGCCGAAGAAGGGACTCGAACCCTTACGAGCGTAATGCCCACTAGCCCCTCAAGCTAGCGCGTCTTCCAATTCCGCCACTTCGGCGTGGGTGCTGCCTGACTCTGATTATAGGCAAGCGAGAAATATGCCGTCAACGCACGCTACCGTTCCGGCGGCTGTCTCGCTGCCTGCTCGCCTCCACACACCGCGGCTAGTTTCAGACCAATCTCACGCAATTAGTAAGGTCAGCACGCATCTGCTGCTGACAAACACTGCACGAACGAACGGCGGTGCAGCGATCTAGATAGACTGCACGGAGAAGCCGCCGTCAATCACGAAGGCAAGTCCGGTGGTGAAGGCACTTGCACTGGAGGCGAGGTAAACGGCCGCGCCGCCAACTTCGGTTGGATCTCCGAAGCGGCCCATGGGCGTGTGTGCAACGATCTGTTCGCCCCTCTCGCTCAACGTACCGTCCGGATTGCGGAGCAGCGAGCGATTCTGGGTTGTCTCGAAGAATCCGGGCACGATCATGTTGACGCGCACACTGCCCTGCCACTCCCGCGCCAAGAAGCAGGTGAGGGTCGCCACGCCGGACTTGGCGATGGCATACACCGGTACGCGAGAAAGGGGTCGCTCACCGCCCGCCATCGAACCGATGTTGATCACGCTCCCGCGCCCGTTTGCCAACATTGCCGGCCCAAATTCCTGGCAGGCGATCCACGCCGACGTAAGATTAAGGTCGAGATTGTCGCGCACTGCGTCCAAACCAATCTCCTCAAAGGCTTGATCCGCGCTGACAACGGCCGTCGGATGGTTACCGCCCACCGCATTTACCGCCACTGTCACTGCACCGAACGCATCCCGCACACGCGTATGCGCTGCTTTAACGGAACTTGCATCCGTCGCCACATACGATACGAAGATTGCTTCGCCGCCGGCGTCGACAATAGTCTCAACCCGGCGTTGGCCTTGTTCCTGGTTGCGCCCGAGCACTGCGACCTTGGCTCCGGCTGCGCCAAGATATTCTGCTATCAAGCCGCCCAGTATGCCTGTGCCGCCGCCAACAACCGCGACTTCGCCGGTCAGGCCGAAGAGCTCGTCGAGAAACTCGCTGCGCCGTCCGTCCCCTGTGCTATCTGCCGCCATCGGATGCGTCTCCTAGAAAGATTCGTGAGGTCGACTGCATTGCTTCATGCAGGCGGATAAAGATTCTTAGCCCGATGCCGCCCTTTCAATAATCTCGGCCAGCCAAGCATTAAGACTTTTGCCTTCTGCCCGCGCTGCGGTCGTAGCTGCACGATGGATCTCTGGCGCTAAACGCAGCGGAATCCGCCCTGAGAACGGTCGATCCGGCGTCCGGCCTCGCTCAGCACATGCAGCCAAGTAGTCATCTATGGAGAACTGGAACTCTCTCTCAAGTTGCGCCACGGAGTCGCCTTCAAAAACGATCACGTCACGCGTGTCCACCACCTCACCTTGAAAGACCCCCGCCTCGTAATCGAAGCTAACTGCCGCGCTATAGCCTTTGTACTTCATCATGGCTCGATCCCAGCCTCTCTCAAGAATCTCCTCATTGAGTTCACCGCGCCCTTTCTGACCTCTTTTTTAGGAAGTGGCCGGTGAAAAAGTGCGACAACGTTATTCAACTCAATATAGACTCTTGATCCCTCTCGTTCCTGGATGTATGCCCCACAGGCCAGAAGCAGCGACACAATGTCGTCCCATCGGATGCCTGACTGAGTCGGCCGGCGGAATAACGCCACCAAGGTCCTGCGATGCTTCCTTCTCATCCACAAATGATATCACAATATGATGTGCTTTGTTAGTATGCGAGGCACTTTCTGCCAACTCTGGCAAGAATATTAGCGCTCATCTGAAGGTGATCTTATTGGATGCCCGCGCCCAAGTGAAAGACATTTGGAAACAGCCCGACTCAGTCGCACCTCAAAGCCAAATTACACTGGTGAATCGGCCCAGTCACGGCTTCGCTGCTTAGATCTGGCTAATCCGAACGGGTGCTTACGCTCAAGTCCGCCACTAGAATCGGCGGCGCGGAGAAGCCGCCGCCCACCCACTCCGGCTCGCTCCCAATTGCAGCAATGTCCTTGAGCGCCTCATAGACATTCCCTGCCACCATCGTATCCTTCACACGGCCGGCAAGCTTACCGTTTTCGATCTTGTAGCCCAAGTGCACGTTGCCGGAAAAGTCACCGGCAAAGAGGTTGCCCATCCCCGCGCCCATCGTGAATTCAACCAGGATTCCCTCAGCCACGCTACCGATAAGGTCTTGGAGACTTCCGCCGCTGCCAGGCGCGACAACCACATTGTGATAACCGGGCGCCGGCAGAGAACTCGGCGAGCGTTCGCCGTTGCCGGTCGGCTCGGCCCCGGCAAGACCCGCAGTCTGCAGATCGTAAATGAAGGTACGCACGCAGCCGTCTTCAACCAGCGGCGTGCGCCGCAACGGCATCCCTTCGTCGTCGGTAGGCGAGGAGCCAACGGCAAAGTCTATCGTGCCGTCGTCGTAGATGCTCAACTTCTCGTCAAACACCTGCTCTCCCAGCTTGTCGCTCAATGGCGACGCGCCCTGCAACACGGTCTTGCCGCTGAATGCCTGCCTGAGCGGTTGCATGAGCGTATTGCCGAGTCCCTGTGGCGTGAAGAGGACCGGCATGTGCTTGGTGGATACGTCCGCATTGTGGCGCGCATCCTCGACTCGCTGAATGACTCGCTGCGCTACCGTGCGCGGGTCAATGTCCGCCCGGCAAGAAACCGCATAGTGCCAAACGTCCAAGAGGTCTTCCCCTCGCGTCAGGTTAACACTGCCGCCCAAGGACACCACAGACTTAACGTAGTCGGTGCCGCCGCCCAGCGAATTGAGCAGCCGCACGCGTGTGACCCGTTTTGAAGTCTCTACGTCGCACAAGAACTGATCGTCGTGATTGCGCAGCAGATCGAGAGCTTCCGTGCCGAGCGACACAAGGTTGTCCAGGGAAAGCGCCTCAACCGCCGGATCAAACGTCGCGACACCATTGGTCGTATAAGCGCCGGGGAGGGAAAACTGTGCTTGGGCGCCGAACTGCGCAGATTCAACCGCGCTTGCAACGAGTGCGTCCAGATCGCCCGGATTACCAAGCTTGGACGAATAGCCCAGACCGATGCGGCCATCCTTGATGATGCGCAACGCCATGCCGCTCGACTCGCGGGCGTTGATAGACTTCATCCGGTTGGCTTCAAAGGAGATTGGGAGCTCCGTTGACTCATAGAAGAAGGCTTCGGCCACCTCCGCCTCTTTCTTGGCTTTTTCCAGCAGTGCATCGAGCATGTGACTACTGACCTCCCACCAAGCACTTGCTGATGAGTACGTGGGGGCTGCCGT
Organism: Chloroflexota bacterium; assembly: GCA_965207135.1. Lineage (GTDB taxonomy): Bacteria > Chloroflexota > UBA11872 > VXOZ01 > VXOZ01 > VXOZ01. The sequence continues at coordinate 2,773,979 of OZ242272.1, forward strand.
CGCCAACCGGCGCCGACTGGCCATTCTTGCCGCACGTGCCACCCGCCGGGTCCCAGGCAAAGTCGTTGCCGACGGCGATGATATTTTCCAGGGTGGTAAAGACGTTTCCGGAGAGATTCACTCCCCGCAGCGGCTCGGCCAGCTTGCCGTCGCGAATGGCATAGGCTTCCATGCAGGAAAACGTGAACATTTCCATGCTCGTCTGACCGCCGTACCAATTCTTGCAGTACACGCCGTCCTTGACCTCCGCCAACATTTGGTCAAAGGGCGTATCCCCCGGCTCGATGGCCGTATTGCGCATGCGCACCAAAGGCGGCACGCGATAGCTCTCAGCGCGCGCATTGCCCGTGGGCGCTTCGTTCATCTTGCCTGCCGTTTCCCGTGAGTGCAGCCGTCCCACCAGTTCACCCTCGCGAATTAGATACTGCTTACCGGTGGGCACGCCCTCATCGTCATACGAAAAGGAACCGGTAAGACCGCGCACTTGTCCGCTGTCTGCGATGTTGATCTGCTTACTGCCGAAAGTACGACCCAAGACCATGATCTCTTTCAGTTTCTCATTCTCGTAGACGTGGTCGGCTTCCGAGAGATGCCCGAATGCCTCATGGGCAAAGACTCCCGCCAACGTAGAGTCGAGAATCACCATGAATTCGCCGCCTTTGGGCGGTGTCGCGTCCAGCATGCCTACCGCTTTCGCGGCGGCCTCGCGCACCTCCGCATGGCGATTCTCCACCACGCTGTAGTCGTCGCTGCTGGCAAAGCCCGTCCGCGCCTGTTGCACATTGCCGTTGTCGCGCGCCACAACGCCAAAGTGAGCGGTTAGCCTGCCGCGCTCTTGCTCGATAAATGTACCCGTCGAGTTGCCGTAGTACTGCTTGCGGTAGCCGTCACCGTAGCGCACCGTGGAGGTCTGAATCTTTGGTGTCCGCCAAATTTCCTCCACATAGGAATCCATGAGGTGCTTCTTGTCCGCCAGCGCAATCTCTCGAGGGTCACGCACCATCGAGACGCGCACGACGTCATCAACCGGCGGCACGTCCACCAACTCAGTCTTTTCATTGCCAACCAAGCGTGCCTGGCTAACCGCCTGATTTACTTTCTCATTTAAGTCGGACAATTGATTGAAGGAGACGAATCCCCAGCCACCGTTTACGACCGCACGCACGCAACCGCCAAGCTGTGTGGTTGTGCCCACCTCCTCCAAGTCCTGGCCGCGGTAGGTAATACTAGTAGACTTCGTCTCCTCGATGCGAATTTCTACGTAATCTGCCGTGTGGTGCTTGAGCGCGTCTTCGATGCGTTCGCGCATGGATGCGACTCACTCCTTGTGAAAAGTAATGCCCACGGCGCCCGGCCCCGCATGGGTGCCGATTGCCGGTCCAATTGTGCCCTTGATAACGACCTTTGCTGACACGCGGCTCAGAATTGCTTCCTGCAATTCAGCCGCAAATTCCGGTGAATTCGCATGCATAACGCCAAAGTGCGTGAGCTCGCCCTCAGCGCCGGCCACACTCTCGACATACAGCGCCATCCGTTCGATAACGCGCGACCGGGTGCGCACCTTATCCAGGACATCGATTGCGCCATCTTTGAGGGTAAGCACCGGCTTAATCCTAAGTAGAGAGCCAAGCAGGTGCGACGCAGCCCCGAGCCGGCCGCCGCGGCGCAAGTATTCCAGGGTTTCGGGTGTGAAAGCGACGTGCATAAGGTCGGCAACATATTTGATGTGGTTTACGATGCGATCAGCTTCCATATCCTCAGCAGCCAGCCGCGCGGCTTCTCGCGCCATGTAGGCCACCCCCAATGAAGCCGATTGCGTATCAATCACGTGAATCTTGCAGGACGACTCTTCCTGCATCTGTTGGGTAGCCGTCAGTGCCGACTGCACCGTGCCGCTCAGCTTGCCGGAAACGTGCAGAGAGACGATGTGTTCATGATCCTGCGCCAAACGCTGATAGACCTCCACAAACTCCCCTGCCGAGGGCTGAGAGGTCTGCGGCAACTCCTTGGCCTCCGTGAGCATGGAGTAAAACTGCTCACCCTTGATGTCCACGCCATCCTTGTAATCGATATCGCCAAAACGAACGTGAGCCGGCACGATTGTGACGCGCTGCTCAGCGGCTACGGTGGGATCGAGGTCGCTCGTGCTATCAGTAACGATGGCAATCGTACTCATGCCGTATCCTCTCTCTGCTCTTCCTTCAGCAATTCGTCTCGGTTGCGCCTTCAACGAATTCTTGCATGCCTGCGCAAACGGTAACAATCCACGTACCTTCGCGCCAATTCCTCCAGAATTCGTCTTCCACGCTATACTAACGCGCACGTGGCAGTCAACCGCTTATTTTGGGCAGGAAGTGGGCGCCGGTAGCTGGAGATAGCGTAACACGATTCTTGCCGAATTTCTTGAAGTAGACTTGAAGGGCTGAAGGCAATACCATGCCAAAGTACGTGGAGCGTGCGCGAGGCCTGCCTCGCACACGCTTGCTATGCCCTGCGCAACCAAGTGCTGGGAGCAGCCACTACCATAGGCTACACACCGGCATGCCGTTAGAACGCTTAGAATAGTGCACAAGGACTGGGAGAAAGCGGTCGCGTGCCCGTGGAATGTCCCGGACGCAGAGCTATTGAGGCATCATCCATACGCTTTAGGAGAAGGTTGGCATGAAAGTGGTTGTGACGGGTGGCAGCGGCAACATCGGGCAGTACGTAGTGAGAGAACTCTTGCGCGCCGGGCACGAGATCGTCTCCTTTGACCGGGTGGCGCCGCGGGAGCCGGAACCGGGCGTGCACTATCGCGTCGGCGATCATGAGGACGAGGGCACGATTTTCGAACTGCTCGCCCCTGCCGAGGCCGTGGTGCACCTCTCTGCCATCCCCTCGCCGGGTACCCACGCCAACGCGTTTGTCTTCCGCACCAACGTGATGGGGACGTATAACGTGTGCGAGGCCGCCGCCACCTTAGGACTAAAGAAAATCGTGGCTACGAGCAGCATCAATGTACTCGGCATGAGCTTCCGCTACCGGGACTTTGCTCCAAGTTACCTACCGGTGGACGAAAACCACCCCGATCTGCCGCAAGACCCGTACGGTCTTTCCAAAGTCGTGGGAGAAGACATCGTGGACATGGCCCATCGGCGGACCGGCATACCCGCGGTGTCCATCCGCCCATCGCATGTGGTCATGCCGGAGACGTGGCCGGTTCGCCTGGCAGCAATGGATGCCGACTTCAATGTCTTCTATAGCGGCATCTGGGGGTATGCGGACGTGCGCGACTTGGCGGTAGGCTTCCGATTGGCTCTTGAAACAGAATCCGCCGTGCAGGGCGCATACTATATCGTCGCCGACGACGCCTTTTGCCCCATGCCCCTTGCCGAAGCCGCGCCGCTGGCCTTTCCCGGCATTGGGGACATAGCAGCCCATCTTACCGGCACGGAATCGGGTATCACCAATGCCAAGGCAAAACGCGACCTCGGCTTTCAGGCGCAGTACTCCTGGCGGGACTTTGCGTAGAGCATTAATGTGCTACCGAATTGGCAACGCTCTCTATGGACCAAATGCGCCGGCCGAATGCCCCACAAACTGCTTGGTGACTTGCTAGCGCAAGACTGTGACTGCGCCGTCTTCTCCTATCTGGGCTTTGGTTCCCCGCGGAGTTGCTATACTGAGGGTGAGTTTGAAGCGCCAGCGGAAAGTTTCCGTGCTGAGCCCGCCAGCCGTTCGTGCTGAGGGCTGCGCGAAGCCCCTGCCGAAGTATGGACGGTGGAGCGCGCGCAGCTATTTTGACTATCCAGCTCTCAGTGCCGGCCTTCGACACGCTCAGGCCGAACAGGGACAGAGCTCCGTGCGAGGTGAAGGCTGCGCACGTTATCATTTGTTCAGACGATCACAAGCGGTTGTCAGATTTAGTCATGAGGGCCAATGTAGTGTCATCAGCAGTTAAGTTGACCAGCCTCGCCGCTTGCGCAGGCTGAGCGGGAAAACTCGGCCCCGCCGAGCTCGCGCAGGTACTGCGCGCCTTCCCTTCACAAGCGAATAGCAATCTACTGGTGGGCTTAACCGCGCCGGATGACGCCGCCGTCTACCGCATGAGCGACGAGCAGGCCATCATCAGTACGGCGGACTTTTTTCCTCCCGTAGTCGACGATCCGTATGCCTACGGGCAGATTGCCGCCGCCAACGCGTTGAGCGACGTCTACGCCATGGGGGGCGAGCCGCTCTTTGCCCTGAATCTCGCGGGCTTTCCCGATGACCTCGACCTGGACATCCTCAGCCGCATTTTTCAGGGCGGCGCCGAAAAGGTGATCGAAGCGGGCGCCGTCATTGCCGGCGGACATACGGTGACTGATGAGGAGCCAAAATACGGCTTAGCCGTAACCGGCCAGGTGCATCCCGATCGCATCTTTACCAAGGCCGGTGCGCAACCGCGCGACCTGCTGGTGCTCACGAAACCCATCGGCACGGGCGTCATTACCACGGCCCACAAACGCGATTGCGTCGAACCCGCGCATCTCGATGAGGCCGTTGCCAGCATGTGCCGTCTCAATGGCTCTGCCGCACGGCTATTCCAACAGTGGACCATCCATGCCTGCACCGACGTGACCGGCTACGGCTTGCTCGGCCACGCGATGGAGATGGCGCGCCACGGCAACGTGCGCTTTGAAATCGCCGCCGCTGCTGTTCCGCTGCTGAGCGGCGCGCTGGGATACTCCCAGGATGACGTGGTGCCCGGCGGTCTCGACCGCAACCGCGCGCATCTGCTGGACGAGGGGTTGCTTACGCTCGACCAGAACATTCCTCCTGCCCTCGCCGCACTCCTCTTCGACCCCCAAACCAGCGGCGGCCTACTCGCAGCCGTGCCTCCTCGGGAACTAGCCCAGCTTGAAGAAGCCTTCCGTACCGCCAACGAGCCCTATTGGATCCTCGGCTCGGTGAGCGAGGGGGTCGGAATTACGGTGACATCCAAGCGAAGCTAGTTCTCGCCAACCCATTCTACTTAGACATCGAGTGGCTATTGTATTGGTTCAATTAACACTTGAGACTTGACATAGTCAACTTCACTTTGGTGGCATTGCTTGTATTTCTTGCCACTTCCACAAGGGCAAGGATCATTTCTCCTTGGATTCGTCATTGCAATTCGAAATATTTCATCCGTATGTTCTCTCAAACCCTCGTCTCCGTGAGTGTACTCGCCCCAAAGGTCTTTTTTGCAGCCTCAATGCCGTATGCATCTGTAAAGGACAATCTGTAGAGAAACGGAATTAGCAGGTCTTGTAACAATTGCTCAATTGTCAGGTTAGGCTCAGTACCAAAGTTTATCCCCATGCAACACTGACCATCAGAGTAAAAGTGTAGGTCGATGGGTTTCACTCTCTCCTTTTTCGCAACCTTTAGGAATCGACCGCCGGTCTCACGTACCTTGGGCCATCCGTTGGCATCAATCGAATCTAGCTCAACTTGTATCGAGTAGGTGTCGCAAAGAAAGTGGGGGCGGCCCCTGTTCAAGGTATCATCACCCATCCAAACTTTCCCTGAGCAACTTTCGTAGGCAGCGTGAAATGTGAGTTCGCCTTCAATCTTGTCGCTAGAGGGATTTAAGCGCAGGCCAGGATATTCTCGTGCGAGCCAATCAGTGTCGGAGCCGGAAAGCCTCATACGCCTCAAGTGCTTCCTTGTCTAACCAGTCTTAGAGGGACCAGCCGTGTCTACCGTATGGCCTTCTTGGTGTAACTGCTACGGACGATGCAGCAGTTCTCACGGTCGTTCTGACTTTACTACCCACGCCAAAACTCTCACCGAACAACTGGCGCCACAGCTTTAGGCTCTCTTGCGGATCTTCCTCCTCGTAGGCTTGGCAGATCAATTCAGTGTAGCGATTGAACTTATCTCTAAAGTTAAGGTACTTGGTCTCATCCCAGTGACGAGTAAAGTTTTCTTGCGGCAAAACTGGATTCGAAATCGTAGGTATCGTAGGCCACGATTGCAGAAAGCCGTTGATGCGCCTGCTTACAGTCATCAAGGTGTCTGGAACCGTCTTAAAGTTTGAATCGTCATCCGAATCATAGATTGCGTTCCCAATCAACGTCGTCAACAGGATTGAAGGCGCGGTAAATGTTTGCTTGTAGTCCCTGAGGTACTTCATGAGCCTAGTCACGCGCTTGAGGTTTCCGTTCGTGACCCGATTTTTTTCATTGAACCAGTCTCGGAAGCCGGTCCCGTCGGTGATTTCGAACTCATCCGTTAGTCTGTTGCAGATGTATTGGTTGGTTCCATAGGCTACACTCGGGACAATATCCAGATGAAACTCGCCTGCGTAGTCGACTACGACACACCTCGTCTTTCTTCGAATCTTGTCGGCATATACACTACTATTCTTCAGGCATTGGTATACCGCATCGACATAGTCCCGGGGCGATTTGGAACCATCAAACTTCATGAATAACAGCAGATCAGCGTCGTATTCGTGACCATTGACCGGCCTAATAATGGTACGAAGGGCGTAGGATCCCTGACGTTCAACTTTCACGTACCTATCTAGATTTTGGCTGAGAAATTCAGATACTGCTGCAACGCTCGTGTTCAGTCGGTCAAGCCGCGTCTGATTGATATTTACATGATCAGCGATGAATCTGTTGAAATCCTCGGTTCTCTTTGCCATTACTTTCTCCTTATGCATTCCCTTAATTGCCTACTATTGTATGTAAAGTCCTTCGAAGCCAAGGACTTCAAGGTGTCCAAGTGGTCAACATCGTCTAGGCCCCACGCCTCAATATCGGGATTCAGCCGAATGTACCTTTCCCCAAGTAGCAATTTGGATATGTTCGTCGAGGCCTGAGATTGTAAACCAAAAACATACGAGACTAGCTTCAGATGGCCCCATCCTGTCAGAAAGCCCCAGTTCTTGCTACGACCAAAGAAGCTAGTGGATTGGCCTGTACCGATGGACAAGATGCATACTTGATCAATCGACCGCCCAAACTTAGATACTGCTTCTACTAGGGCGACTATTGACGGGTTATTGGCCCACAAACCACCGTCTACAAGGAGATAGTTTTCAACGATCATAGGATCGAAGAACAAAGGAGCGGCGCAGGACGCCAAGATGGCATCGCTCAATTGGACATCTCCATCTCGGTCGTACGGCTCTCCCAGTTCGTCCACGTACCGGGACTTGAAAACGTGGACGCCGCCTGTTGAAACATCGGAACTTGGTATCAAGAGAGGCGTTGATATTTCTCTGAGGCTTACGTCTGGTACAGCGCTTCGCACTAGCCGAACGAGCGGTTCGCCTCCATACTTGCTTCTAATGAGAGGCCAGCGGAATGGTCTTCGCTGAAATACTTGAGCTGACTTCCGCTCGAAGAGCCTTACGATCTTCTCCATTTCGATGCCCACTGCAGCCGCGCCCGCTATGATCGCGCCCGTGCTTGTTCCAGAAATGAGATTGAAGCACTCCCGAACTTGAACTCCAAGAGTTTCTTCCATCTCGGCGAGAACTTGGGCAGCATAGATTCCCCTGCTACCACCACCGTCCAATGCCAGAATATAAAATAAGTTGTCGCTATCCATTCTCATTCCAGTCTGATCTGCTCCAATTTAGCTCATTTCTTGGCCTGCCCAGTACCCCTTTGGGAACATTGCTAAAACCTTGCGGAGTGGAATGTCAACAGTTTGATGCACGGAGAATTCGGCCCTGTCAACCAAGTACTTGCCTCACTTCTATGCGGTTTGACGCCTTGCGCCATTTCCACTAGCATCACTAGTGAGAAAACGTTTCACATTCGATGCAATTAGGGTAACACATCGGGTGTTTCTAGTGCAAGACTTTTTTGCACCTTTCTTACGGGGGAAAGGCACAATGGCTAACGTCAGTCTAAAGAACCTCGGTACAGCCGTCCGTGAGAAGAGAGGGGGTTACGGCCTCCGAGAAACTGCTGCCAAGATTGGCATTAGTGCACCAACACTATCTAGGATTGAGTCTGGAAAAATGCCCGATCTCCACACCTTTGGCAAACTATGTCGCTGGCTTGAAATCAATCCAGCGTCAGTGCTAGAGGTCCCACCACAACCACCAAGTGCAATGCAATTGAACTCAGCCGCTGCTCATCTCAAGGCAAATCGTGAAATAGATCCAGATACTGCAAAGGCGTTAGCCAAGGCGATTGTTCGAGCACAGCAGTTTCTTGGCGAAGTGTCAGGGTGACACGATGGAAAGGGGATTCAAATCTCGATGCGAAGAAATATCCCGCTCTTTGCGAGTTGAATTTGGGCTGAGGTCAGTTGATCCACTCTCCGCTGAGAAACTCGCAAATCATCTTGGCGTGCTGGTTTTGTCACTGTCTGATTTAGATCTCCCGCACGAAGATTACCGCCAACTGACCATAATTGATGCAGGCTCATGGTCTGCCATCACCGTGTCTGCGTTTGGGCGGGATGCGATCATTGTCAACCCTAGCCATCGTGGAGGACGCTACTCAAGTGACCTGATGCACGAACTCGCCCATCTCATTCTTGGTCACACGCCGAACACAGTGTTCTTCGTAGGTGACGGAGAACTTGCACTTAGGGGATACAGTCCCACAGCGGAAGAAGAAGCCAATTGGCTTTCGGCCACTCTGCTACTTCCCAGGGATGCACTTGAACACATAAAGCGTTGCCGGACATCAAGTCAGGTAGCTTGCGAAGAATACGGCGTAAGCCAACAAATGCTGAAGTTTCGATCTGACGTAACTGGCGTGACACGCCAATTCAACCGTAGAAATGCTTGACTTAATTGTCGCCCATCAGAGTAAAGTCTAGCTCCGAAGCAGTTTCCACTCGTTCCGCCATACGACCAGATCGGTGTTGATCCTACCGTCCGGCTCCTGGGTGCGGGCGTGGCAGGTGAAGCCGTTCTTTTGAAAGGCGCGCTGGCTGCGGTGGTTATCCGCCATGACGGGAGCGAAGATGGCGTCAGCCTTCGCCACGTTGAAACCAAATGCGACGAGCAACCCAATCGCCTCGGTGCCGTAGCCGCGGCCCCACAGTTCTCTCTCGCCGATCATCAGATCAATGCGGCGCAGGTCTAGATCGGGATACTGCGCGACGATCCGCTGCAGATTCATGCGCTGCAGCCAGCACTCGCCGATGGGACTTTCCTCTACCTCCATGATGAAACAGTAGGCATGCGTTGAAATCCAGCGGTAGATGAGTTGCAGTTCCTCCAGCGTGCTCTCTGTGAATTCGTTGTGGTCGGCCATTTCCATGACGTCAGGGTCGTTATTCCACTTGAGGAGCACGTCCCAATCATCTTCATTCATTGAACGCAAAGTGACCATAGCGCCACGCAGCGTGACGTCATGGCTCAGGAGGGCCGTGGTACGGCGTTCAGGGGTGGGCTGAAGTTCCGGGACGACAGTATTCATAGGAGTAGTATACTAGCAGAAGAAGCAAGAGAGACGCGGCAGCGCGCGACTAGTCAATTGAAAAGTGCGCCCCACGTGCCGCCTTCTAACCATAGGGAGCATTGAGAATGAGCCAGGTGCAAGACATAGTTGCCGGTGCAGAGATCGATGAACGTTGGCTGCCGCCCTCGCCGCATCGCGAGAAGCTGCTAGAAAAGATCGCGCTGGGCCGCGCCCACATCGAGGAGGCCGGCCACAACCAACCGCCGCTCGTCTACTTCGAGGATGGCGGCATGATGGAGTTGCCGCGCGTGCGCTGGGCCGGCGCCAACCAGTTCGTGCCCGATATGTCGGCAGAAGGAGCCGCGCGCCAGACCCACTACACCGACGTGTGCGGCAGCATTGACGAACTCAAGCGCATTGAAGAGGAAGAACCCGCACGGGTGCAGAGCGACTTCGCGCACATCACCGAATTACTCGACGACATTCAGCACATGATGGAGCGGATGCACCGCCGTTGGGACGTGTACAAAGAAGCTGCGGACGCGCTCATGGCCGTGGCGCAGCAGATGCAGGAGATCACCGGGCCGGACGTGCCCGGCGGCCTGGCTAAGCTGGCGGAAATGCGCCAATTCTTGTTGGAGCGCCCGGAAGAAGTCGCCGACAATGTGCCCTGGTTGCATGAGAACGCAGAAAAGGTGCGAACGGTTGCCGGCCGCAACGAGCAAACGCTCTATGCCTACCGCGAAGCCTGGATCGAGGCGGGCGCGAGCTATCTGCACGTTAAAGGCAGCCGCGCCTGGAACTCCGACAATGGTCAATCTTCCTGAACACTCCTAACTGGGTTGCCGCACAGGTATACAGGTTGCCGGTGTGGGGTAAGTTTGAGGAGGTATTTGGGTAGAGACCCAGTACCGATCACAGCAAGTTACGCTTTCATCTTGATTGCCCGGGAAGTCACGCCTGCAATAACGATTTGACTACGTTAGTGCTGAAGAGCAGTAGTCAGAGAAACCCCAATCGGACCAATTGATGGCGAACGTCAACCTTACGCAAGCTGAAGCCGAGGAACTAATCGCTCTCGAGAAGTACAGGGTCGACCGCAGGAGTGGCTCTATCCACACATGGGTGGGAAGGTCATCATCCCGCTAGTTTCGCAGGATGGTCGTGAGCAGTTCCGGTTGGATCTATATCGGAGCAAGATCGCCCTCTCCCGCAGAACCTATCAGAATCGCGCCCGGGGCGTCGTGGTTTTGGTCAGACTGGATGCAAGCGGCCCGCCACACCGTAACCCTGATGATGAAGAAGTGCCCGCACCACACCTACACATTTACCGGGAAGGCTATGGCGATAGATGGGCAATCCCGGTGCCGTCAGTGCGCTTCTCAAACTGAATCGACACTTGGCAAACGCTTCAGGATTTCATGAAGTACTGCAGTATAACGGAGCCACCCAATATCAGAAAAGAGTTGTTTCCATGACTAGCGAAGTGCAGGCACTCTTAGACCAATACTGGGAGTGGCTGAAGGAAAAGACGACATTGCGCCAAATCAATGAGTGGGTCGAGATAACAACGCCGCACTTGGACCGTCATAATGACTATCTCCAGATATTTGCCATGAAAGACAACAGCGGATTCATCCTAAGCGATGACGGGTACGTATTGGATGACCTGGAGATGTCTGGCTGCGGTGTCGACACTTCCAGGCCGTCCAAGCGACGCGCGTTGCTCGACATGACTCTTAACGGGTTCGGCGTAAAACGAAACGGCAATAGACTAGAGGTCAACACGTCTCCGGAAAACTTCCCAATTCGCAAGCACAACCTCGTGCAGGCAATGCTTGCTGTTAACGATCTGTTTTACTTAGCGAGTCCTGTGCCACGACTATTCCGTGAAGAGGTCGTAACTTGGCTTGATCATGCCGACGTTAGATACACGCCTACCGTTAAGTTTTCGGGGAGAAGCGGCTATGATCACGTGTTTGACTTTGTGATTCCCAAGTCCAGATCGCAGCCGGAACGAGTTGTAAAGGCAATCAATCAGCCGAACCGGCAGACTGTTCAGTCACTGGTGTTCGCTTGGGGCGACACCAAAGAGAATCGCACACCCGACTCACGCGCTTACGCGCTACTGAACGATGCGGAACGGCAGGTAGCGGAAAACGCGATGGCGGCCTTGCGGGAGTACAACGTGCACGGAATCTCATGGTCCAATCGTGAACTCGCGCTTCCTGAACTTGCAGCCTGAGGCGGTATTGTTCAAAGAACGTGAGCAAATCGTACTCACTGCCAGAGTCTGCGGCGATGAAGGGGAGGAATTGCACCCAGGGGACATCGGCACAATCATACATGTCTATGCCGAAGAAGAAGCCTTTGTGGTCGAATCCATGGCCGTCGGGGGCGAAACCGTAGCCATTGCTACGGTATTACCGTCGCAGGCGCGTCCGGTGACCAGCGCGGACCCTATGCATGCTCGCATCCTGAATACTGCCGTGTGAAACGGTAGGCAAGCTCGCCCTGTGGGCCTCAACCGAACGATGGTTCCTTCTGGTTCCCGGCGATGGACGACCGCCTATCCTGAGTTTGTCTTGGGCAGGTGCGGAATCAGCCAGGCGAGGAAGGCGTCGGTGCTGCGCGACTGGACAGTCACCTTGCCGGGGCCGGTCAACTCCACCACCAGGCCCTCGCCACTAAAGAGCGTGGACTTCATGCCGCCGACGCGCCGCACGTTGTAGCCGACGCCTTCAGCGAACGAGACCATGTGACCCGTGTCCACGGTGTACGACTGTCCTGCCCCCAGCATAACTTCCTGGATTGCACCGTAGCTGGAGAGGAATACCGTGCCGCTGCCGCTAATCTTGAGGAGGAAAAGACCCTCGCCGGAGAAAAACGTCTTTGCGCCGCCCCACGACGTATCCACGTCGATACCCGCGGTCGAGGAAAGGAAAGAGCCCGATTGGGCATACATTACCTCATTGTTGAGCTCCACCGCGTAAATGTCGCCGGGGAGACTGGGAGCAAAGTTTACTTCTCCGGCCTGCGAGGCGTTGAATGTGTTGATGAAGAACGACTCGCCGCCCAGGACCTTGCGCCGCAACCCACCCAACAGGCCGCCGCGCATGCTGGTCTCAATTTCGATACCGCTGGACATGCTGACCATAGCCCCGGCTTCGGCGCTCACGCTCTCACCGGCAGCTAATTCCATCCTGAGCAACGCATACGACGGACGATGCAGAATTTCGTACTCCATCAAAACCCCCTGTTGTGATTAGCAGCTACTGCACACTGGTTTTAGCCTACCCTATTTGCGCGCGTACGACGCATCCGAAGCCACACGCGCACTCGCTCAGTCCGCAAGCGGTGCCCCTCCGGCTGCGGAAAACTGCTCTAAGTGAACACTAGCGGCGCCAAAGCGCGGCCAACCAGAGCGTTTATATGGAACATGCCGATGAATTCCAGCCGTAGGTTGGCAATGGCCGGAAACACTTCACGGGTACCACTCGCCAAGTCTGCTCGCAGCGCGCGGAAGCGTACAACCAGACCTGGGCGGCATTGCGAGATTCGCACCGCAATCTTTAGGAACTACCTGATGTTCTCCGCCAGCGCCTTCAGATCGAGATCAGGCACGTTGGTGCCCAGCACGTATATACGGCCCTCGGACACCCAGACGAGCATGCGATTGCCGGCTTCCTCACCAAAGAATCGCACGGCGGTCGCCGTACCAATGTCCACTTCCTCGGACATGCCTTCCACCAGCGGTAGCAGGAGTGTCTGTTCCCAATCATCTATCGCCCGCAGTTGCTCCGCCAATTCGGGAGGCAGAATTGGCAAGGCGAGCATTTCTTCCCGAATCGCATCCATATCTATTTCTTCAGGTGCAGACAGCGTGGGACTGGTGGTTTGAATGAAGACCAATTCTTCCTCGTCTTCGCCCGTGCCGCTGTACACCACCATCCCCATCTGCGGCATTGACACCCGGAACACCGCGCCCTCTAGCGTATCGGGCAGAATAGCGCCTTCACCGCCCAGAGCCCAGATGTAGTTGCGCGCCGCAGGCAGGTTTACCGTAAACGTCGCTTCTTCCGCCTCCGTAATCATGACCTTGGGGTCTGACTGGAAAACCTCCGGCACTGAAGTAAGCTGCGCCAAACGGAAGCCCAACGCTTCCTCAGCCTCGGCTAGCGTGACCTCGCGCGGCTCTTCATCTAACGAGGGTTCTTCTACCCACTCAATCAAGCCGGCGTCCGGCTCCGGCAGCGAATCTAGAAACTCCTGCGTGATCTGCACAGTCTGCGCTTCTTGGACACGGAAGAGGTTGAGGATTTGCTGACCCGCGTCTCGGACTGAGGAGAAGATGACAAGGAGCAGAACAAGCACTCCTACCGCCAACGCGGATAAACCAACCCATGCGCGTCTATCAAGTGCTCCCATTGCGTAGTCCTCCGTTGCAGTGGTTTGCTTTGAGCCAGCGAAAGTGGGCGCAGCCCGCCCGCTCCCGGTCCAATTTCCGGCCTAGCCGCACCCCATTGTACCCGGCATGCCTGAGAAGCACCTAAGAAACTGGACCGACCGGACAGAATCACTTGCTCCTGTACGTCGTGTTTGGACGTCCGATTGAAATGGAATACAGGTGGAACGACCTGCCAAGGGTTGGTCGCGAATCGGGTCTGAGAGCGCGCCGTTCAGGCGGCTCTTCCCCTAGTGTGGAGTTCCTTTTCCAGGTAACGCAGATGTGCTACGTTGAATGCAGGAGGAAAGGGAACAAATCTCGGTTGGCGGCCTGCACTAGCGCGCAACTATCATCATATGATTTCATACGCATATGGCGAGACCCAATGATCTCGCTGACTGCAAGACCGTAGAGGGCCGGCCGGGGCGAAACGGGGCACGAGACCATGCCGCCTGGAGTATACGACAGCATTAGTCACAGTTCGGCCGATGAATAGCGCGCGGCCAACAGATCACGCAGTTTGCGCTCGCTCCCAACTTCTACAGCAAGGGGCCAAGCAGAGAGGATAGCAACTTTGGAGCCAGAACTGGCAATTGAAACGCACCAGCTTACGAAGTTCTACGGCAAGAGTCGCGGCGTCGAAGACCTCGATCTCGACGTGCGCCGGGGAGAAATCTACGGCTTTGTGGGTCCCAACGGGGCGGGGAAGTCCACAACGGTCCGCCTGCTTCTCAACCTCATCCGTCCCACGCGCGGCTCCGCGACCATACTCGGCATGGATTCCCAACGCAACTCGAAGGACGTCCGTGCCCGTCTCGGTTACCTGCCTGGAGAGTTGCGGATGTACGAGAACCTCACCGGGCAGCAACTGCTGCGCTTCTTCGGCAACGTGCGCGGTGTGACCGACACCACCTACATGTATGAAATAGCGGAACGCCTCAGTGCGGAACTCGGTCGACGCATCGGCACGCTATCGCGGGGCAATAAACAGAAACTCGGTGTCGTCCAGGCACTCATGCACCGCCCCGATCTCATCCTCTTCGATGAGGCAACGAGCGGACTTGACCCACTAATGCAACAGGAACTCTACGCAATCTTGGATGAATACCGCGGACAAGGCGGCACGGTCTTCTTCTCCAGCCACTATCTGGACGAGGTGGAACGAATCTGCGACCGCGTGGGGGTCATTCGTGACGGCACGCTCATACTAAGCGACACCTTGGCAGCGATCCAGGAAAAGCAGGTGCGCCGGTTGCGCCTGGAGTTTGCCGAACCGCCGCCAGCGGACATCCTTGCCGGTCTGCCCGGAGTGCAAAAGGAATCCCAAGACGGAACAACCGTGCTGGCGCTCGTGCAGGATAATCTCGCCGGCGCGCTCAAGGAAGCGGCCCGCTTCACCGTCGTGGACATCGAGTATGAGGAACGACGCCTCGAAGACATCTTTCTCCAGTACTATGACACCCGTGAGGAAACCCATGCTGCGGAATCTTCTACTTAAGACACTGCGCGACCAGCGCATTCCCGTTCTTGCCTATGGCCTCGGCCTCGGCGCGCTTGCGTTGCTCATCATTGCAATTTACCCCAGTTTCGCGGAGAGCGGCGCCGAGCTTGAGGAAGCTATGAAGAATTTGCCGGATGCCTATAAGGCGTTTACCGGCGGGGTGCTTTCGCTTACTGAATTTGACGGCTACCTGGTGTCACAGTACTTGATCATCCTGCCGCTAATTCTGGCTATTTTCGCGATCATCGAGGGCACTGGGGCGCTGCGTGGCGAAGAGGAACGCGGCACGATGGATACGCTCCTTTCCTTGCCGATTGCGCGCGGCCAAGTGGTCCTGCAAAAGGCGGTTGCCACGCTGCTGAGCCTCATCTTCGTTGTGATCATCATAGGCTTGGTGCTCTTGGTGAGCACGAGCTTTGTAGACGAAGCCACGCTGGCGGTCGATCGGCTGTCGGCAGTTATGCTCAACACCTTTGCCATGGGCGCGCTCTTCTATTGTTTCTCGCTCTTTCTGTCTGCCTTGCTGCCGTCACGCCGCCTGGCGGGAGTGATCGGGGCCGTTTTCACCGTGGGCGCATACTTCTTCGACGCAATGACCGACATCGTAGACGGGCTCTACGACTACCGTGTCCTCGGACCGTTCAACTACTTTGAACCATTGACCATCTTGCGCGAGGATCTCTCATTCCAGGACTCCGGTTTGCTCCTGCTTGCCAGTCTCGTCTTCCTTATTGCAGGGACAGCAATCTTTCAACGGCGGGACGTCGCCGGCATCTAGGGTTTGGCGCCACGCCAGCCCCTGCAGCAAGTAGCCGCAGAGTAGAGTGGACTCAGTTATCCCCCGCAGGGGTTATTGAGTATACTAGAGGGTAGGCAATTCACATCCCACCTACATACACCGCAGTTTTCACGCTGGGCAGGGCGAGATAAATGGCAAGCAAGAAGGCGAAGAAAGACAAGGCAACGACAACGGAAGCGGAACCCAAGAGCGAGGCAGCAGCCGCTGACGCGAGCGACGGCGCTTCCGATTCTGCGGACTCTGCAGCGCAAGACGCAACGGAGCTCACCGCCGATTTGGCTGCGGCCCAGGAAGCGCTTGCGGCGAAGGATGAAGAGCTCCAGCAAGTTCGTGAAGCGCTTGCCCGCGCGCGGGCAGACTTCTCAAACTACCGGCGGCGCACCCAGCAGGAGCAAGAAGAGCAGGGGAAGTTTGCCACCGCGCTCCTCGTGGCGGAATTTCTCCCCATCCTCGACAACTTCGAACGGGCGTTGGATACTATTCCCCGCGAACTCCGTTTCTTTTCCTGGCTGCAGGGCATTGATCTGGTCCACCAAATGGCGCGCAACACGCTGGAGAAACGTGGGCTTGAACCGATCGACACCCATGAAAAGCCGTTCGATCCCAATTACCACGAAGTCGTAATGCGCGAGGGCGAGGACGACGGCAGCGACGTGGTGGTGCTCGAAGAACTGCAAAAGGGCTACGTAATGCACAGCCGCGTGCTGCGCCCCAGCCTCGTCAAAGTGGGGCCGCCCCCGGCTGAAGAGGAAGACTCCGCGGCACAAGACGAAGTAACCACTATCGATGCAGAGACTGCCTCAGAATCTGAGGCTCACGCCGAATCCGCATCCGAGCAATCCTAGGTCAAGCCGGTGAACTGAGAATAGATGAGCACAAAAGCCGATTACTACGAGACCCTCGGCGTCAGCCGTGACGCATCTGAAGCAGAGATCAAGCAGGCCTTTCGCGCGTTGGCCCGGCAGTATCATCCTGACGTGAACAAGTCACCGGATGCCGAGGGCCGTTTCAAGGAGATCAACGAGGCCTACGAGACCCTGCGCGATCCGCAAAAGCGGCGCGCCTACGACCTCTTCGGCCATAGCAACGGGCGCGCCGGCGGCATACCTCGCGGCGTTGACCCCGCGGACATGGGCGGTATCGGCGATATCTTCGAAGCCTTCTTCGGCGCGGGTGCACGTCCTTCAGCCCGTTCCGGCCCGGAGACCGGCGCCGACTTGCGCATGGACCTGACACTCGACTTTGCGGAAGCGGTTTTTGGCGCGGAAAAGGATATCGAAGTCGCTCGGCTCGAGTCATGCGGGGGCTGCTCCGGCAGCGGCGCGGAGCCGGGCAGCAAGATCAGCACCTGCCCCTCCTGCAAAGGGCAGGGCCAAGTGCGGCGCATGCAATCGAACTTCTTCGGCCAATTCACTACCGTTGCCACGTGCTCCCGCTGCGACGGCCGAGGCAAGGTGCCCACCGTACGCTGCGGCACCTGCAACGGCAGCGGCCGCACCAAGCAAAACCGCACCATATCCGTCAAGATTCCGGCCGGCGTCGATACGGGGCTGCGCATCCGCCTGGGCGGACAGGGCGAAGCCGGCCCGAGAAACGGGCCGCGCGGCGACCTCTACGTTTTCGTAACGGTGCGCCCTGATGAACGCTTCCAGCGTGAAGACGACGACATTCACCTGGACTACGGCATCAATTTTGCGCAGGCAGCGATGGGCGATACGGTTGCGGTACCGACGCTGGAAGGCGACGAGAGCATGGATATTCCGCCCGGCACGCAGTCCGGGTCGGTGTTTACGCTGCGCCGGCGCGGTGTGCCGCACTTGAACGGCGGCGGCCGCGGGGATCAGCACGTTCACGTGCACGTGGAGGTGCCGAAACGCCTCTCAGCGCAGCAAAAGGAATTGCTTGAAGCGCTGTCCAAGACCTTTGGCCGCACAGCAGGCACGCCGGGCGACAAAGGGTTCTTCGACAAGATGAAGGATGCGCTGGGGTGAACCAGGTCTGGTTCGGCGATAACCTGCCCATCCTCGAACATTTCCCCGACGAATCATTCCCGCTCATCTACATTGATCCTCCCTTCAACACCGGCAAGGCCCGCAATTATACCCGCCTGCGTACGGTCGCTGCCGCAAATGGCGACCGCACGGGGTTTCAGGGCAAGCGGTACCAGACAACACCCGCCGGCAGTCACACGTATGCCGACGAGTTCGACGACTTTCTTACATTCTTGGAACCGCGCCTGCAAGCAGCCTATCGCGTGCTGGCCCCACACGGCACGCTGTATTTCCACATCGATTACCGGGAAGTTCATTACTGCAAGGTGCTGCTTGACCGGGTTTTCGGCCGCGACTGCTTCCTGAACGAGATCATCTGGGCCTATGACTACGGCGGTCGCACTAAACGGAAGTGGCCCCCAAAACACGACAATATCCTTGTTTATGTAAAGGATCCCGTCAACTATGTCTTCAACGCGGATGCTGTCGACCGCATTCCGTACATGGCTCCCGGCCTCGTGGGACCGGACAAAGCAGCGCGTGGCAAGCTCCCTACCGATGTTTGGTGGCATACCATCGTGCCGACTAATGGCAGCGAGCGCACGGGTTATCCCACACAGAAGCCGCTAGGCATCCTGCGGCGCATCATCAAGGCCTCGTCGCAGCCGGGCGATACCGTGCTCGACTTCTTTGCGGGCAGCGGCACCACCGGCATGGCGGCCCACGAATGCGGCCGCTCCTTTGCGCTCATTGACGACAACCCGCAAGCCATCGCGATTATGCGGCAGCGCTTTCGTGTCATCCCGAACACTTGCTTTCTTGACCTCGCAAAGTCCCCAACGGCCGCGGGCCCAGAAAGCGGTTAAGGCACATGAGCGCACCCAAGCGCTGGTTGGAACTTTCCGTGCGGGCGCATCAGGAAGCGGCGGAAACGGTGGCGGCGCTCCTCCACAAGTGGGGCGACGGCGGGGTCGCGATCTTCCAAGAGCACGCGCAAGAATCACTCGACCACGCGCCGCAGCCGGTAGGCTCAAGGCTTACGCTCACCACATATCTTCCCGATACTGCCGCACTGGCTGCACGGCGCGACGGCCTGGAGAAGGACCTCTGGCACCTGCACGCCTTTCACGGCGACTTGGTAGGCGACCTCGCCACCCAATGGGTTGCGGAAGAGGACTGGGCCAATGCGTGGAAGCAATTTTATACCGTGCTGCACGTCGGTAAGCGCCTGGTCGTCAAACCGCGCTGGCAAGAATATGAGCCCAAGCCGGATGAAGTCGTCATCGCGCTCGACCCGGGCATGGCCTTTGGCACCGGCACCCACCCGACTACTCAGCTCTGCCTGGAAGCCCTCGAAAGACTGCGGGTAGCCGGCACGCAAGTGCTGGACGTGGGCACGGGTTCGGCCATCTTGGCCATCGCCGCCGCCAAGCTCGGCGCGGCCCACGTTAACGCGCTGGATACGGATCCCGTCGCCGTGGCCGCTGCCCGCGACAACGTGGCGCAAGCAGGGCTCAACGACACCATTACTGTACGTGAGGGTTCGCTCTCGTTGCCCGATTCCCCATCCACCTATGACATCGTGCTTGCTAATATCACGGCTTGGACTCTCTGCACGTTGGCGGCAGAACTGCGGGCGGCGCTTGCGCCGCGCAGTCGCCTGCTCGCCTGTGGCATCATTGATCAGAAGGCGGATGAAGTTGTCGCAGCCTTCGCTGCGGTGGGGCTTGATGTCTTGGGCCGCCAAGAGGCGAGCGATTGGGTGCTCTTGGAAGTAGGCGTGCGTTAGCGGGGTTCGGGGTTGTCGCGGCGTGCCGCTGCCAGCCTGCAATCGAGCAAGCTCCGCAAGGATCTTCCAGTTTTAGCACTGAAGCCTTGCTGCGTTATGCATAGACCGATATGCTTCGCCCTAATCCGGTAGCGCAGGTTTGAAACCTGCGCACAACTGGTATGGGAACCTGCCCCAGAGTCCGCCACGAGCTAACTGTGACAATGTCAGTTGCCGATCTTTCGCGACGCACTCCGCGCTTGTGCAGAGCATGCGAGGAGAACCAAGAATACGCGTCTACATCACTATTCCCTGGTAGAAAGGATCACGCACTATGTCAGGACAGGCGCAGCGAGTGTACGTCATTGGCCTCGACGGCATGATGTTTCCCATGTACGAACGATTTGCGAACGAGGGATTGCTGCCAAACCTCAAGAAGCTGGCGGACGCCGGTATAGTCGGTGAAGCGTATCCTTCAATGCCGGTGTGGACGCCCACCAACTGGACCACCCTGGCTACGGGCGCGCACACCGGCACCCACAGCGTTTCGCGTTGGTTTCTCAACTTGCCGAATCCCCGAGATGAGGAGCAGACCCTTTCCGCGTTCATACGCCCCGCGGCGGCGGCGGAAAACGTCTTTGAGGCAGCCGCGAAAGCGGGGCGCAAGAGCGTTGCTATTCACTACCCGGCGGCGTCTCCCAGCCAATCACCGCTTGCCCACGTCATCGACGGCTTCGGCCATCCCAGCTATGGCACCACACCGTTCGAGGTCACGCCCGCATGGGGCTACACTAATATTGAAGATGTCACCAACAGCACGCGCATTGCCCTGCAGCCTGCCCAGACATCGTCAGAGCCGCAAGCCAGCGTGCAAGGCGCCCTCTTGGCAACCGCCAGCCAGCCGCCCCTTTCGCAAGAAACGTGGCAGCACCTGCCGGAGCGCGCCGCGGATGGAAATCCGCCGCTGGAGTTTCCCATCGAAATCATCACGAAGCGCGCTGGAGAGAATCAGACCCTCTGGGGTCTGGTGCTGGACACGCAAGGCGCCGGCTACGACACGATCGCCATTTGCGCTGAGCGTGACGGACAATCGGAGCTTGGGCGCACGCGCGTTGGCGGCTGGAGCTCGTGGATCTACCGCTCATTCACGGTCGAGGGCAAAGAACAAAAAGCTGCCTTTCGCTGCAAGGCCATCGAGCTGACCCCCGATGCCAGCCGTCTCCTCCTCTATCGCTCTCAAGTCATGCACACTAATGATTTCTGCGAACCGCCGGAATTGAGTCAAAGCCTGGTCGAACGCTTTGGGCCGTATCTCGAACATGCGTCGGTTTTCCCATACGTATGGGGAATTGCCGATCTGGACACCTGCCTTGAGGAGATTGAGTACCAATGCCAATGGATCGCTCGTGTCGGGAAATATCTCCTCGAGGAGCAAGACTACGCGTTGCTCTATACGCACATCCACATATTCGACTACATTAACCATCACTTCCTGCCGCTCGTTGATCCGGAGTGTCCCGGGTATCGTGAAGAAGACGCCGCGGAAGGTTGGCGCGCGTATCGCGAGTCATACAGAGTTGCCGACCGTCTCTTCGGCAAACTGCTGGAGGACTCGCCGGAAGACACGGCGGTCATTGTCGTCTCAGACCACGCCGCCATTCCCCAGTTCCGTGCCACCGACATACCGCGCTTGCTCCACGACAACGGCTACTTGGCTTACACGGAGCCGGTGGCCCACTTTGACCCCAACGAAGACTTCACCAAGATAGATATGGAACGCACCCAGGTCTTCATCACGCCTGTGCGCAACTACGAACTCTTCATCAATGCGCCGGAAGGGTCTGCTGAATACGTGCGCATACAGCGCGAGGTAATTACGCTGCTGCGCTCGTGGGTGGATCAAGAGACCGGACAGTGTCCCGTGGCCGTTGCGCTGCCCAAGTACCACGCTGCCCTCTTTGGCAGTTGGGGCGATCAGTGCGGTGACATTGTGTACGCCATGGAAGACGGCTTTGTGAGCGGCTATCCCGGCGGCGACGCTGCCGGGCAAGACCCATACGTCTTCAAGCCGTCTGAGTACGGCGCGCATCACGGACCGTATCTGCCGACCGCGCGTACTGCTCAATCCTCCAACATGGCATTCCTCTTGTCGCATGGTCCCGGCTTGAAAGAAGGCTATCGGCGTCCGGTGGATAGGTTGGGCTACGTGCACCTTACGAGCGTGGTGCCGGTTGTCTGTCACCTGCTCGGCATCGAACCGCCCGCGCAGTGCCAGGGCGCGCTGCCGCGTGACTATCTGGAAGGCATTGCGCCCACCGCCGATCGCGCCTCACATCTGCCAACCTGGGAATGGGGCACGGGGGTGGACGGCTGGGGCGACCGCGTATGGACCCAAAAGCGCGACATGTTCGAAGGATTCATGCCGGGCTATGAACGCAAGGACTAAAGTAAGCGTGAATCATAAGAGCCGTGCAGGTCCTGCACGGCTCTTTTTGATGTTCCAGCTTTGTTGCCGCTTGCCTGCGCTCTCATGGAGGCGCGGCAGGGCTCCGACCGGGGGACAGTCTAAATTGAGTTGGGAATGTTCGCCGTAATGACGCCCCGTAATTCATCGCCGCCGCCGGTTATCATGAATTCATAGATCCCCGGTACAAGGACGAGCTCAATAGTGTAGCTCTGTCCGGCAGAGACCGACACGGTCTGTTCATCAAGAGTTTCGCCGGAAATCGTGAACATCCGTGACTGCTGGGCCTTGTTTTCAATAACCAGGTGCACCGGTCCCCGCGGCACGGCAATGGCGGTCGGCGACGCGCCCTCGCTGCTGATGGTCACAACAACATTTGCCGGTTCCTGCTCCGACACTTCTAGTTCACCAAGAACCAACGCCTCATCCAGTGGTCTATCTGATGCCGTAGGACCAATACGGCATCCGCCAAAACCAATGACCATCAGCACAAGCAGTATGCTTGTCGCTCTTCTCATGAAACCCTCCACGTCTCGTAATTGTCAGCCGCGACCGCCCACACGCCATTCCACCCACATGCGCGGGCACATTCTCGTACATCTATTGCACCATAGAGTATCACTTTGCGTGAGATTCTGCATCCCCCTCTCTCCGCAATTGTCAGGGGCTCGTATTCGAAGCAGGTGGCAATGCCGCGTCAGCCACGGCCTGCAGCGAACGCGGCAACTCCCGCAGTGCCGAATGATTGCCTTTGCCGTGACGCTTCACACTTATGATTTCCGCCATAACGGCCACAGCGATTTCTTGTGGCGTCTGCGCATTAATGGCCAGCCCAACCGGCGCGTAGACGCGCCTAAGCTGCTCCTGTGTCACCCCTTCTTCCAAGAGTCTTCGGTAAACGGTGAGGACCCGCCGCTTGCTTCCAATCATACCAATGTACGGCGCCGGCGAATCCGCGACTTGCTTGAGCACCTCTTCATCATGCTCATGCGCTCGCGTCACCAACACCAAGTAGGTGGTGCGGTCAATTGCCACCTGCGCGGGCACTGCCCCAAACGGGATACAACTCACTTCATCAGCCTGAGGAAACCGCTCGCGCGTGGCGAAGTCCGTCCGGTCGTCCACCACGATAACCTCGAATCCCAGCAATTTGCCGATTTCATGCAGAGGAACGGCAATGTGCCCGGCCCCGATTACTAGCAACCTGTCAGGCGGCAACAGCGGCTCGAAGAGCAGTTCGACATACGCGCGGCTGCGCCGCGGCGCCGGCGTACCATCCGGCAAGTACCGCTCAAGGTGAGGCTCACCCCGGTCGATCACTCTGTCCGCCAGAGCGCTTGCGATGCGGTCCAGCACTTCATAGCCCAACGAGCCCTGGCAAGTGCCACCGGTGACGAGCAGTTTAGACCCCAGCGTTGCCGCCTCGTCCCAGCCTCGGGCACGCACCACGGTAACCATCACTGCCGATTCACGCCGCCGCAGCGTCTCAGTCGCCTGTCGAGCCAAGTCTAGCACTGGCGACCACCATTGAAATCCATACGGTTACTCACGTTCATAGTCAACTGTAGAACCGTCCTTGCATCGAACTCGTGTGTTCGCGAGAGAGGAGCTTCCTGGCACTGCGGTCTTGCACCGGCCCTGGATTGCGAGGTGAAACGGACCTGGGAGTTCGCGCACACTACAAGGCTATGGCACGTCGCGTGAAAGCAAGACCACCTATGCGCCGGCCGCGCTCGCGCCGTTCTCTCGCGCGCTTTCCGGTTGCCAAACGTCAACAAAGACGGTGAGGGTACCACCGCAAACGTCGCCCATCACGTCATCATTCAGGTCCACCTCGACGATGCGGGAAGCGCGCTGGCGCAGTGCGGCAATTGCTTCCTTCCACACCTCAGCCTCGACGCATCCACCGCCAATAGTGCCCTGGGTCCGCCCGTCCTCATGCACCAAGAGCTTCGCGCCCACCTTCTGCGGCGTGGAACCGCGTGTTTGTATGACGGTGGCTACCGCCAGGCACTCCGCTCGTTCCAAACGTATGACGACGTCGTCATATACTGTGCGCATGCGCCGCAATCCTCCCGTCTGCACAAACCATCTTCATGATAGAGAAGCACCTGGTGGCGGTCAAAGCAACAAAACGCCGCCTATGCGTAGCTATGTAGAATAATCGCAGCGCATTTGGCGAACTTCACGGAATCCTGGCCAACTTAACCTGGGGGCCAGCCCAATTTTCGTCCGCCGAGGAGATGGAGGTGGAGGTGGTCTACGGACTGTCCTGCCGCGCGGCCGCAGTTGAAAACAAGCCGGTAACCGGAACTCCCAATGCCTTCCTGCTCTGCGATCGCATTTGCAGCGAGGAACATCTCGCCCAACAGCGGCGTGTGTTCCTCATTGAGTGTGGCGACCGATTCAATGTGCTCGCGCGGGACGATGAGGACATGCGTCGGCGCCTGTGGCGTAATGTCGCGAAATGCCACTATCTGGTCGCTCTCGTAGACCAATTCTGTAGGCAGGCTACGGTCGACAATTCCGCAAAAGATGCAGTCCATCGCGTCACCTCACTTCCCTGCTATGGCTACTCTGCTGCGCCGGCTACCCCCAATTGACTGAAATTGGTGTGCAAAGTGGGCCAACTCACCTATAGCCGCAACGCTTTCGCGTTACACATCGCCTTCCGGTGGGCTTGGAACAGTCGTCTGGGTATTGCAAGCGAGCGCACGTCCCGGCACATCTTCAAGTATTTCCCCCAGAGAGCCGTCCTTGTACAATCCCACAATCCGCATGCTCTGTATGATGCCCGTAGTAATCGTATCACTCTTGACGTACACGCGCAGGTAGTTATCGGTGCAACCCCGCCAGTATCCTTCTGACTTTCCCTCCCACACCACGTCCAGTGCCGCGCCAAGAAACCTCTGAGTGTAAGCCCGGCGGAGCCCCGGCACCTTGGCAATGAGACTCTGCACCCGCTGCTTGCGCACGCCAAACGGCACCTGAGCATCGAAGTGCGCAGCGCTCGTCCGCGGGCGAATTGAATAAGGAAAGACGTGGAGATCGGCGAATCCAATCTCATCAATGAAGGCGGCAGTCTCGTCAAAGTGCTCCGCAGTCTCGCCAGGAAAACCAACGAGCACGTCAGTCGTAAGCGCGATGTCCGGACACACTTCGCGCGCCCGCTGCACGATTCTACGGTATTCAGCAAGGGTGTGGCGCCGATTCATGCGCTGCAAGATGTGCGGACTGCCGCTCTGTAACGGCAGGTGCAGGTGCCGGCAAATGCGCGGCAGTGCAAACAACTCCAGGAAAGTATAGTCGAAGTGCATCGGGTTGATGGAACTAATGCGTATCCGGGGGATATCGGTCTCCGCAAGAAGCCTCCGGATGAGCGCCGTCAACGCGCTACCTGTAGCCGGGTCTTCATAGTCGCCAATGCAGACACCAGTGAGCACCACCTCCGCCACATCTTGGGCGTGGAGGTCCCGCACACGCTGCACGACCTCGGTCGCAGGCAGCGATACCGAACGGCCCCGCGCGCGGGGCACGATGCAGTACGCGCACGCATGCCAGCAGCCATCCTGGACTTTCACAAAAACCCGGCTGCGCGAGCGCTTAGCCGCGGGTTGCACCAGCGCCGCATATGCCAGTTCCTCCGGTGAGAGCGGCTCGGGAATGGACACACCGCGCTCGCGCAGCGCCCCGGAGACGATGTCCACCAACTCTCTATGCCGGTCTCGCTGGACCACGAGGGCGCCGGGCACCACTGCCTCCGCTTCCGCGGGGGACACCGCAGCATAGCATCCGGTGACCACCACGATGCCAGCGGGAACTGCAGCCTGAGCGCGGCGGATCATCTGGCGGGACTTGCGGTCGGCCACGTGCGTCACCGTGCAGGTGTTCACGACGCTCACTTCCGCCGCTTCGCCAAACGGCACCGTCGTGAAGCCCGCCTGCGCAAAGCGCTCGCGTATCTCTTCAGATTCGGCCTGGTTGACCTTGCAGCCCAACGTCAGCACCGCGCAGCGGGGGGCGCTCGCAAGGCCCAGCGCGGGTTCAGTTTGCTCATGTTCTACGAAAGTGACTGACATGCTACGGCCTGTGCAAATTGTTGCTACGCCACCAAGGCGCTAAGCAGAAATCAAAGACGACTCGCTATTCGCCGTTCCTACTACTAATACTACACCGCTCTGCCGCGATGGGTTCCAGCGGAACGCCAGCGGAATTTGAAGCGCCTTGTCCGGGTAGGCGTTCACTGCGGAAGCCAGGAATTGAGGAAAGACCCCAATTCTCTCGCATTCAAGGAGAACTTGAGGATCTCGGGATGTAGTCAGAGTCCGCATCCCTGGTAGCGCAGCCTCGCAACCTGCGCCCGCATCCCCGGTAGCGCAGGTTTGTAACCTGCGTCCGCTGCCGTGTGCCCTACGCACAATCCAAACCGTATCGCTTACCTGACGGGAGTCCGACGACGAGCGGGGGACAAGCCCCCGCGCTGCGGTGTGCAGAAGGCGCGCACATTGATAAAGCCATGCTATCCGACCCAAGTGCTTATTGATCGTTTCATCAAGGACTTACACACTCACACGGACGGTAGGCGAGCGACCTCTGAGCAATCCCTTCTGCACTGGTTTGGGAACCGCAGCGCGTAATTCTTAAGTCGCCGTCACACGTGTGACCTTTTGCTAGTCCCCAGTCGAGCGTCTTTCACGCCATGAGCGAGCCGCCATTGACGTCTAGACAAGCGCCGGTAACGTAGCTGGATTCGTCGCTCACGAGAAAGACCACCACACTCGCCAACTCTTCAGGATCCGGCAGACGGCGCAACGGCGTGGCCTCAATCATGGTGGTGCGCTCCTCGTCGGTCATTTTTTCCCACGCAGCTTGCAGTGCCGGTCCGCTGACTGTGAAGCTGGGCACGAGACAGTTGACGTTGATGCCGTCGGGGCCAAGTTCCTTGGCGAGTTGGCGCGTCAGGCCGATAACGCCAATCTTGGCGCAGATATACTCCGGCGTGACCTGCCCGAACCATGCTGTGCCGCGCGCGGCGCGCGAAGAGACATTCACGATCTTGCCGCTCTTTTGTTGCTTCATGTGTGGCACAGCGTACTTGATGCTGAGCATAGTGGACGTGAGGTTGATTGCAATGATCTCGTCCCAGTGCTCCCGATCGATCTTCTCAATTTCAGACTCCGCAGGCCGCTGACCCGCACCACCCGCATTATTGACGAGAATATCAATCCGGCCGTATTCGGCCATCACAGCTTCCATCATGCGTTTCACTTCGTCCTCGTCTGTCAGGTCTGCCTGCAGCGCCAACGCCCGGTGGCCCTGCGCCCGGATCGCGGCCTCCGTCCCCTCGCCCTTCGCCACATCGACCACAACCACGTGACCGCCCTCCCGGGCGATAGCGTGGGCATACGTCGCTCCCAGACCGCCCGCGGCGCCAGTGACAATGGCAACTTTGTCTTGTAAGCGCATCCTTGTTCCCTCTCCGGTTGGACGCTCAGACCATTATTCGGATTTCAATGCTGCCAACCGTTTGCGCAGATCAAGCTCCGGCGTCTGCCAAGGATCGACCTGCACGTCGAGCAGCACCGGGCCCTTGGCGGCAAACGCCGTTTCCAGCGCAGGCGCAAGCTCGCTAGGCTCCTTCACGGCTAAGCCCTCGCACCCAAAGCCACGGGCAATAAGCGCAAAGTCGGTAGCCGGGAAATCCACTTCTTCATAGTCGCCGCTGTAATTCAGCATCTCCGATATTTTGCTGTAGCCGAGGCAGCTATTGTTCAAGACCACCACGATTATGTCTAGGCCATACTTGGCGAGCGCGGCCAGTTCGCCAATGGCGTACGTCACGCTGCCGTCGCCAACGACGACAACCACTTTGCCTTCCGGCTGGGCAAACCGGGCGCCAATCGCCGCCGGTATGCCGAATCCCATGGTCGCCAGCCCGCGCGGGAACAGGAATCGCTGTCCGCCCCGCAAAACTCGTAAGTAGGAACCCACCCAACCTACGGAAAAACTGGCGTCGGAGACCACAATGTCCTCACGGCTGAGCCGCGCCTGGATCTGCGCCATGAGGTGCTGGGGACGAATCGGCGTGCCGGTATCGTTCAACTCCGCACCGATCACCCTGTGCCACTGCGCCTTGTACGCGGCCACCTGGCTGAGCCAGGCGCTCCGCTCCGTGCCGAGGTCCGCGCATGC
The DNA here is from genome assembly GCA_965207135.1 of Chloroflexota bacterium. GTDB lineage: Bacteria > Chloroflexota > UBA11872 > VXOZ01 > VXOZ01 > VXOZ01. Next base: position 2,802,524 of record OZ242272.1, read on the forward strand.
TTCTTTCAGCGCTTCCAGGCCGGCCCGCGCATCGGCCACCATTCCTGCTTCAACCTGAAAGACTTTGCCGACCTCAGCCGGATCAACGTCCAAGTGGACTATCCTTTGTGTTCGCGACGGCTGCGTCCACGCCGACGTCACCTGCTGCGACGACTTCATGCCGACCAAGAAGACCACGTCGGCGGCCGCGACCACCTGGTTTGCCGCCTCCGAGCCGTATTGACCGCCCATCACCCCAATGGCGAGGGGATGATCATCGGGAAAGACGCCCTTGCCGGAAATAGTGGTCGCAACAGGCACTTGCAGCCTCTCAACGAAAGCGCGAAGAGCATCCCAGGCTTGGGCAATCGCCACACCGCCGCCTGCCACGACGACCGGTCGTTCGGCACTGCCGAGCACGCGCGCCACAGACGCCACGTCTGCCGGTTCCGGGTGCGCCCGCCAGGCGGGAAAGCGGCCGGCGCGCGGATGGCCCGCGATGTCTGCCGCGTTTGCGTCCCAGTCCTCCTTGAAGACATCTGCCGGAATGTCGAACACCACCGGCCCCGGTCGGCCCGCCGACGCAAGATTGAAACTATACCGCACCGTATCGGACAACGTCGCCTGGCCGGTAACTCGAAACGTTCCTTTCGTAATGGGCGTAAAGGGCGAGACCTGCTCCACGCCCTGCGCCGTGCTGCCGCGCTCACTCCACACCATCCAGTCGCGCGGGGCATTGCTGAGGATTCCCAACACGGGAATGGAGGAGTTATACGCTTCAGCCAAGCCGGAAGGGAGCTTGAGCACGCCCACGCCAAAGGCGGCGTCGCACACGCCCACTTTGCCGCTCACCCGCGCGTAGCCGTCGGCCGCATACGCGCTGGAACGCTCGTCGCGCACGGCGATATGGCGCGCAACGCTGCGCCGGCGGTGCAACGCGTCATTAAGGGGATAGCCCTGACCGCCAATCGCCCCAAAGACGTACTCCACGCCATGAGCAATGAGGAGTTCCGCAAGCAGGTCACCGGTATTCATTCGTGCAATCCTGTTCGCTTGAAAGTCGCATCCAGGCTACCTGACACGCGTTGCCCCGTAAGGTGCACACTTCCGTGCGATCCACATTCTCGTGGAGAGTCCACTTTAGTGGACAGTACACTCTCGTACAGTGTACATTGCCAATCCGTTCGTGCTGAGCCTGTCGAAGCATGAATGGACTGGCACGGAATCTGGGGAACCTGCAAGGGCCATACACAAGCATTCACTGCTTTGCCTTGCAATTTCCAAACTCAACCACCTAGTGAGAAGATACCGCATTTGCTCAGGCACCTGCGACCTGCGCTACGCCGACATCAATCGCGACCTCCCATCCGGTGGCGAAACCCAAGACCCGGCTGAATTCTCCGCTGGTTAGTCTAGCGCAAAGGCGATACTATACGGTCTGGAGAGCAGACATCCGCACAAATTTCGATCCCTCAGCAAGCTCAGGTGAGGCAAGCTCAGTGTGAAAGAGAGCTGTGCGCCACGACCCTTGGATATTACCTGCAGGCCTTCCTCATACCCATGACATAATTAGGAGCACTGCCACCATGAAGATCACTGCCGTAAACGCGTTACCCATTGACCGCTACCTCTTTGTGCAGATTGAGACCGACGCGGGCATTATCGGCCTGGGAGAATCCGGCACGTGGGGACACCTGGAAGCATCGCAAGCGGCATTGGAGAAGTTCGCCGCCTACCTGGTCGGTGAGAACCCCGGCCGGATCGAGCATCACTGGAACGTTATGTACCGCACCGCTCACTTCCGAGGTTCCGCCATCATGGGCGCGCTCTCCGCCATCGACATTGCCCTCTGGGACATCAAGGGTAAGCAGCATGGCGTGCCGGTCTACGATCTGCTGGGAGGCAAGTGCCGTGACAAGGCCAGGGTCTACTATCACGTGTACGGCCGCACCATCGCCGAGCAAGTGCGCGGCTGCGTGGAGGCGCGTGACCTGGGCTTTACGGCCGTTGGGCATCTGAATCCCTTGCTCGACGAGGGTCGCGACGTGCCATTCTTCAAGACCCACGCCGCCAGGATCGGTGAAGCCGCCGACCACGTGCGCCAATACCGTGAGGCCATCGGCACCGACGTTGACCTCTGCATCGAGATACACCGGCAGTTAACGCCCGCTGAAGCGGTGGTGCTTGCCCGCAGCATCGAACCCTACCACCCGTACTTCTACGAAGACCCCACGCTGCCCGATAGCTTTGACGCTATGGCGCAGATTGCGGATAAGATCGGCATCCCGATTGCCACCGGCGAGCGGCTGCACACGCTGCATGAGTTTCAGATGCTGCTCACGCGTGGAGCCGTGCAGTACGTGCGCCCTGACGTGTGTCTGGTCGGAGGCATCTCGGGCACCAAGAAGATTGCGGCGCTGGCTGAGGCGCACTACGTGGGCGTGGTGCCGCACAATCCGCTATCGCCGGTCAGCACCGCCGCCTGCCTGCAGATCGCCGCCTGCATTCCCAATTTCGCAATTCAGGAGTACCCCATTGGGGAGGACCGCCCGCCAAAGAGCGAAATCGTGCAGACCGCTGCGCAGTGCGAACAGGGCTTCCTCGTAATCCCGGATGCCCCCGGCATCGGCATTGAATTGATGCCCAACGCCGCCGAGCGCTATCCGCCTGTGCCCCGCCCAACAGGCGCCCGGCTGCACGTCGATGGCAGCGTGGTGGACCAGTAGTCCCGCGCAAGTTCCGCACCTGCGCAGCGTTCTAGGAATCGCGAGCATGAAACCCAGACTTGGCAACAGCGCGGTAAGACATGTGGTTGGCGTTGCCTGTCTCGTCGCTCTCGTGTTCTTGAATTTGAGCACACTATCTGCCTGCGGGCCAGGGAGTTCAGCCGAGATCGAAATCCGCATCAACAACATTTCTCAATTCGACTTCACCGAGGTCAGCGTGGCCGATCAGCCCTTTGACGACCTCGCCGCCGGCACGCGCAGCGACTATGTGAAAGTCAGAACCCGCCTGGGCTACGCGGTCGTCAAACTGACGGCAGACGGCCGCAAAGTGACCGGACAGACCCTAAATTATGGGGCAAAACGCTTCACCTACGAAATAGACGTCGTAGATCTCCTGGCAGGCCAGTTGGCCGTCAACGTGATTCCGGAAGAAGATCCTTAGGTAGGGTAAAGCTCTCCTAAGTGTTTGCCGCAATTCAGTCTCTACTGTAGTCTAAATCCAGGAGACAAGAACTATCAATGGACTACTTAGATACCATACTTCACGGAGATTGTCAGGAGGTCCTAAGTTACTTACCTGATGATTCCATTGACCTGATCTTTACCTCTCCACCCTATGCCGATCAAAGGCAGAGCACGTATGGAGGCATAAAACCTGACAAGTACGTGGACTGGTTTATGCCAAAAGCAACCGAATTCTTTCGAGTCTTGAAACCTACTGGAACGTTCGTTCTGAACATCAAAGAACGAGCGGTGAATGGCGAGCGACATCCTTATGTGATTGAACTCATACTCGAAATGCGGAGAACCGGCTGGCTATGGACTGAGGAGTTCATTTGGCACAAGAAGAACTCATACCCCGGAAAGTGGCCAAACCGATTCCGTGACAATTGGGAGCGACTGATTCAATTCAACAAGCAGCGCAAATTCCACATGTACCAAGACTCTGTAATGATTCCTGTAGGTGAGTGGGCCAAAGATCGGCTTGCAAAACTGAGTGACACTGACCGAACCCGGGATGAATCGCGTGTTGGAAGCGGTTTCGGGAAGAACGTATCCAATTGGATCGGCCGAAACATGGTATACCCCAACAATGTAATCCACTTAGCCACCGAATCCTCTAACAAGAGCCATAGTGCTGTGTTTCCTACGGAATTGCCCTCTTGGTTTATCAAGCTGTTTACCGAGACAGGCGACACAGTGTTGGACCCATTCATTGGATCCGGTACCACGGCAGTTGCCGCCTTGACACTTGGAAGACACTACGTTGGTATCGATATAAACGACGACTTTGTCAGGCTGTCGGAGGAGCGGTTGCACAACACGCAAACTCGATTGCTTGAAACCAAAGCTGACTACAGTCTTGATGTCGCGCCAACTGATCGGAGAGGCACCTAAGTGGAAAGACTAGATATGGACAAAGTGCGCGAATATGTGAATGAGAACATCAGCATTTTCCATCAGAGACGCGCGCACTCCATTGAGCAACTCAAACTCAAACGACTCTTGAGCAAGAACCCCTATTTGTTCAGGGCAAAGAATGTTCTCACAGCCTCTGAGATGATTGATGGCTTGTTGGCGGCATTTCTATCCTCATCGGAGGAACAGCTCTTTGGCGGATTCCTAGAGGGTCTGGCAGTTTTTGTCGCCCAATGCACTTCTGGCGGCCACAAGTCTGCTGCAGAAGGTATAGATCTAGAGTTCGTAAATAAGGGGATTCATTATGTGATATCAATCAAGTCTGGACCAAACTGGGGCAACAGCTCACAGCAGAACCAACTACAAACCAACCTTCAGCAAGCAGAAACAAGATTGAAGCAATTGCAAGCGGGAGTGAATGTCCAACCGGTACTTGGAATCTGCTATGGCAAAACAAAGACTTCCTATCTGCGGGGTTACCTTAAAGTTGTGGGTCAGAATTTTTGGTATCTGATTAGCGAAAACAGGGAACTGTACACCGAGATAGTAGAGCCAATTGGCTATCGTGCAAAGGAGTACAACGACAAATTCTCGCAAGAGAAGCCTCAGCTTGTAAACCGACTAAACAAAGAATTCCTTGCCGAATTCTGCGAGACATCGGGGGCGATTGATTGGCCTAGGCTTGTGAGATATTCCAGTGGTAACTATGATCTCGATGAGTTCATGGCTGACCAAGTCCAAGAAGACGCACCGCAGAGATGAGGCTCACCTTACCGCAACCGCCCGCGCAGTTTCGTTAGGCGGGTGGAGGCGTGGACGAGCCAGGAACTGCGCCGCTTGACTAGATGGCCTTCCCGCAGTGACTCCAGGAAAGTCTGGGGTGAATCGAAGTCCGCCATCTCGACGTACGCGCGGCCCAGTTCGTGCGCCGTGTGGGAGTCGCTGCCCGCCACCGGTATCAGGCCTTGCTCGGCGGCCAGCAACTCGGCGCGCCGGTTGTCACGGGCAAAGGCCGTGCGCGCATTGAATACTTCCATTATGTCCACTTGCGGCAAGACTCGCGTTAGTGCATCTTCCGAGAGGCGCGAGCGGCGGAAGCGATCGAACGGGTGGGGGATCATCACCAGCCCTTCTTGGTCGCGGATGTGCCGGATGGTCTCCTCCGGCGTGAGGCCGCGCGCGATCTCATCCTGCAGAAAGAGACCGATGATCTCGCCTTCGCAGGTCCTCACCTCGTTCCCCACAATCACCCGCAACGGCGCCCATTCTCGCAGCGCCAGCGCCCCGGCGCTGGTGTTGTGATCGGTAACTGCCACGCAGTCAATGCCCGCGCGCTGCCAGCCCGCGACGGCATCTGTCAACGCGAGTTCAGAGTCCGATGAGTAGACCGTATGTGTATGTAGATCGACGCGCACCAAGTATTTCTTCCTGATCCATCCCGTCACTGCCGCGCAAGCGGGAATTCATCATCTTTGTTGAGCCTCAGACTCATTGCCGCGGGGAAACCAGACCCTCACCCTAACCCTCTCCCAGCGGTGACCTGTGCAAAGCTCCGTCATTCGCGAAAAGCCTGCCCCGTACTCGATACGGGGCCGTAATCCAGAGGGGGTGTGGGTGATTTGAAATTACCTGCCGTGAGGCCGCTATTCACCCCTATCCCGACCTTCCCCCATCAAGGTGGTAGGGGTTTCGCAAAGGTCTCCAGCAGGAGAGGCGACTGATCCGTAGCCCTGCGGATGCCGCTGCAGCCAGTCCCACGCGCTGCTGATGATCGTCTCTAGGTCCGATGCTGCAGGTTCCCAGCCCAACTCGCGGCGAATTTTGCCCGCGCTCGCCAGCGACGCCGGCGCATCGCCGGGGCGCCGGGGACACTCCCGCACGGGGATTGGATGGCCGGTCACCCGGCGGGCCGTCTCGACAACTTCCAAATTGGTCACGCCGTGCTCGCTGCCGATGTTGTAGACAGTCACGCCACCGCCGCCTTCATACTCTTTGGCCCCATTGCTGTCCTTGTCCTTCCTGCCGGCCCTTTGATCGCCCCCGTCATTCCCGCGAAAGCGGGAATCCATCCCCTCTATCGCCAGCAAATGCGCCTGAGCCAGATCGCTTACGTGAATGTAGTCCCGACTCGCGGTGCCGTCGTGGGTCGCGTAGTCTGTGCCGTAAAGGTCCAGATGAGAGCGCCTGCCCTGCGCGACCTGGAGCACGATGGGGATGAGATGACTCTCCGGCCGGTGGTCTTCACCATAGTTAAGCGTAGCGCCCGCGGCGTTGAAGAAGCGAAAGATCGTCGCTGTCATTCCGTGCGCCTGGGCGTACCACTGGAGTACGCTCTCCACCTGGCGCTTGCTCTCACTGTAGGGATTTAGCGGGTCTAGGGGGCAATCTTCCTCGATGGGCAGCATGTCCGGCGTGCCATAAACCCCGGCCGTGGATGAAAACACGATGTGCGCAACCTTGGCTGCCACCATGGCATCGAGGACGTTCAGGGTGTTGGCGACATTGTTGCGGAAGTACTTGCCGGGATCGGTCATCGATTCGCCCATTTGAATATAGGCCGCCATGTGCACAACCACGTCGGGCGCGGCAGCTACCACTGCCTCACACACACCGGCAGCATCGTTCGTATCGCCTTCCATGAGCGAGGTGCGCGGATCCACCGCCGACCGATATCCCGTCTCGAAGTTATCGAACACATGAACAGCATGCCCGCTATTCAACAGCAGTTCAGTCACAACGCTGCCGATGTAACCGGCGCCGCCGGTAACGAAGACTTTCAACTGACTACTTCCTAGCCGCAACTCTACTTACTTCTGTTGGACTGCACGGACAAGAGCCAAATCAAAAACTATTCTGACGTGATGCGCCAATCGGCAAACCGCCGAATTGCCATACCTTCAGATACCGCAATTTGCACACATCCTGGGTTCCGGCTTGCGCCGTAATGGTTACAAGCCCAATCAGCATCTCTCAATTCAATGCTAGCGTGATTTGCACTTATTCTTCAAACCGGCGCAGACTTCACGCGCTGTTCTTCGTCCGCCTGCGGATACGGGAAGCGGCGGCGCAGTGCCGAATAGAGACCAAACCCACCCAGGAGAAGCATGCCATCCACAACGAAGACTCCGGAGAGGGAGAGCGAGGCAAACATGCCGCTGGCGACGCGTCCGACGGCCGTGCCGCCCAAGCCCACGCTCGTCAGAAGTCCAAACCCTGCACCGCGCCGTTCCAGCGGCACGAAAGGCTCCGCCGCCGTATAGACTAGCGCCGGTATCGTACCCGTGAACAGCGACAGCAGCGGGCGAAAGACGAGCAGGTGCCAAAGCTGGCTCGCAAAGAAGAGCGGCACGCACACGATGGCGGCGCCGATGAGACCCGGCAGCACGGCAAGGTGCGCCAGACGGGTCGGGACAAAACGACCGACAAACCAGTTCGCCGCGACGTAGCTCGCCGCGCTGAGCGCGGTGACCAGTCCAACGGTAGCCGCGACCTGGTCCGCCGCGACGCCCAGCACCCGCAGGTAGAGCGGGATAATCGGCAGCGTGCTGCCCTCGGCATAGAACGAGACCAGCAGCACGATGGAGAGCATGCCCATTTGCGGCTGCGCGATGATCATCTGCCAGGGCGAGCCGGTTCCGGCTCCGGAGCGCTGCGGCTTCAGTCCTTCCCCGCCGGAATACATGAGCGCAACGATCCCGGTGGCAATCCAGAACATTATTCCACCCAGCACAAAGGCCGCTTTCAAGCCCCACACTAACGCGACAGCGCCCCCCATGGCCGGCGCAATAATGGGCGCGCCAAAGTTCACCATCTGCAGCCAGCCAAATGCCCGCACCATGTCATCGCGCGGCGCGTGCTCGGCAATGGCGGCGGCGAAAAACGTCCAGTAGACTCCGCAAATGCCAAAGAGCATGCGACCGATCAGGAGGTGCCACGGGCTCGTCGCCAATGCCAGAAGCGAAATGGTAATCCCGCCGACTCCAAGCCCGATCAGGGCCAAGGGCTTCAGCCCGATGCGATCGCCGACCAAGCCGAGGTAGGGCACCGATAGGGTTGAGGTGAGCGGCGTGATCGCCACCAGTACGCCGCTCCAGCGGGCGGCCTCGCCAATGTCGTCAATGCCCAACTCTTCCATATAGAGCGGTATGAACGGCAGGAATGCCGGTACGCCGAGTTGGGCGGTGAATGCCGCGAGGAGGACGGGAAAGAGACGCCGCTGCCAGGGTGTCACTAGCGGGGGCATCCCCAGGGATTGCTCGTGGCAAGCTTGGCCTCTTCCCAAAGGGAGTCAAGCTTCTCAATCGAATAGTCGCTCAAGTCGCGGCCTGCATGCCGGGCGACTTCTTCCATATAGGCGAAACGGCGGCGGAACTTGGCATTGGAGGCCCGCAAGGCCTCTTCCGCATCCACCTGCATCCATTTGGCGACTTGCGCTAAGACAAAGAGCACGTCGCCGAATTCTTCGAAGCGCTCGTCTGCGGATTCGGCGGCCACCAATTCATCTATCTCTTCCCGCAGTTTTACTACGACGCCCTGGACGTCCGGCCAATCAAACCCCACCTTGACCACGGTGTTGCCAATTGCCTGCGCCGTTGCGAGACCGGAAAGAGACTGGGGAACCCGGTCCAAGAGCGAGTGCCGCTCTTTGCCCTGCGCCACGTGCTCTTCTTTCTTGATTTGTTCCCAGTTGGCCAGCGCCTGCGCGGCGCTGCCCACAGGACGGTCGCCAAAGACGTGGGGGTGCCGCCGCACAAGCTTCTCGCCGATACCGCGCACCACGTCGTCAAACGAGAAGTCCCCCTGCTCTTCCGCAACTTGCGCTTGAAAGTACACCTGCAGCAGCAAGTCGCCAAGCTCTTCGCGCAGGGCGGTCATGTCCTCTTCATCGAGTGCATCGATGACCTCGGCGGTCTCCTCGAGCAGATGCCGCTTCAGCGTCTGATGGGTCTGTTCCTGGTCCCAAGGGCAACCGTCGGGAGCGCGCAAGCGCGCCATGATCCAACGGAGGGTCTCAGGCTCCTGCAGCCGCTCCAGGGGAGCGAGCGGCGGGAAATAGAGCACGTCGGCCTGTTGTGCCATCGCCTCGCTCAGCGGCAATGATTGCGCCACAGGCGCAGAACTCCCACGAAGCGAGAGCACGTCAACGCGATGCGCCCTCGGATACTGCCGGACCAGCTTTTGTAGCTCGCGATTGGGGGTATTTGCCGCAACAACCACCAGAGCCACAGTCGGAGCGATACTCGGCTGCGCAGTACCGCTTACCACCGTGTGCACGGCGCTGCCAAGTGAAAGAGTTGCATACGCCCGCTCCAAGAGACTGGGCGCACCCACTATGTGTACTTTCCACGCCGCTTCGGTGGCCTTCCGCTGCAATTCGCGCGCCAACCCGTCATCCAGGAGTGGATTTCCCACGCTGACATAAGCAACGTCGTCCTCACTCATGAGCGCCGCACGAATTCTGTCCGCGCTCGCTTCCAAGACGCGCCCAGCAAAGTGCTGCTCCAGCAGAGGATTGCCAGGATTGCCGGCAAGAACCAACGTGGAATCCGCCAGGAATAGAGCCGCTTCATCGGGAAAACCGGAAGCGCCGCTCGGGTCTAGACCGAGGAGAAGCAACTTGGGCATGGGAGGTTCCTTTCCTATCTGCGCCATTGTAACACGCCAAACTTCGCTGCCCCCGACTGGCTGGGACCGCCGTAGACTTCAACGGTCAAGCATAGATTTGCAGGGCAGGCACATGCCCATGTAGCCACGAACCACGCGTTGAAGTCGCTCCTGGGAGCGGGTAGAATGAGCACAGTGGTCGCGTGTCTGATTCTTGTGAATCGCTCTGACTTACAACCACGAAAAACGATGCAACTCAAGCGAACTTCTCTCTTTGAGTCCCATGTCGCAGCAGGCGCCAGAATAGTGCCTTTTGCGGGTTGGGAGATGCCCGTACAATATGAAGGCGTGATTGCGGAACACATGGCTGTGCGCAGTGCAATCGGCCTCTTCGACATCAGCCACATGGGCATCCTCGATTTTGCCGGTGACGGCGTCCGCGAATTCTTAGACGGCATCTTGACGAACAAAGTGTCCGACCTCGCCGAGAACCAGATTCGCTATAGCCTGATATGCCGACCGGACGGCGGCATCCTGGACGACGTGCTTATCTACCGGTTGCCAACGCACTACCGGCTGGTGGTGAATGCCTCCAACACCGATAAGATCGTCGACTGGCTGGAACATCAAAACACGAGCCAGCATTGGTCCATTGACATCAGCGTGCAAAACAGTGCGCTTGCGCTCCTGGCCGTGCAAGGCCCAGGGGCCACCGCGCTCCTGCAGAACATGGTAGGAACCGCGGCCGATCTTGCCGCAGTGCGCTATTACCGCGGCACGCAGGCGCCGTTTCTCGGCAATACTATTACGATCACTCGCACCGGCTATACCGGTGAGGACGGTTTCGAACTCTTCGTCCCTGCCGCCGACGCAGGGGAGGCTTGGGCGACAATACTCGAACAGGGAGCCCCGCACGGCATAGCGCCGGTCGGCCTCGGCGCCCGCGATACTCTGCGCTTGGAAGCCGGGTTGCCGCTGTACGGGCACGAGTTGGATGACGCGACGTCTCCCTTTGACGCGGGATTGCAGAAGTTCGTTCGTTTCAAGAATCGTCAATTCATTGGCAAAGAGGCTCTCTTGGAGGAGCGGCAATTGGGCCCTGACCGGGAGTTGATCGGCCTGGAACTCATAGATCGCGGCATCGCGCGAGACGGCTGTCTCATCGTCGTGGCTGGCGAGGATGTCGGCGTCGTTACCAGCGGCACCTTCAGCCCAACGCTACAGAAGGCGATTGCGATAGCGAACGTAGAGACCGGGACTGCATTGGCGGGCACGACGGTCCACGTGCGCATCCGCGCGGACCTGCGCGCAGCCAGAGTGGTCGCGCTTCCGTTCTATCAACGTCCGCGCTAAACGGCTCCTTGCCCAAGAGTTCGTACCTGATGCTATCGGTCTCGCGTGCAATTCATGCGAAGAACTACAGTTGACATCTGCATTGAATGAGAACAGTTGCAAATCTTGGAAACTGTGAGAATCCATTAGAGGAAATGCGGTACCATTTGGCGGTACACAGGGAATTCTCTCGTACTGCAGCGCCGCGAGGAATGCACTTCAACGGAGAAGGATATGAACATACCGGATGAGTTGTGTTATACCAAGGAACACGAGTGGGCCCGCATGGAGGACGACCTCTGCGTGATTGGCATTACCGATTTCGCACAAGGCGAACTCGGCGACATAGTCTATGTTGAGTTGCCGCAGCCGGGCACTCACGTGGATATGATGGGGGAGTTTGGGGTAGTGGAATCGGTGAAGACCGCTTCCGACCTTTTCTCGCCGCTTGCCGGTGAAATCGTAGAGGTCAACGACGAGCTCACCGATAATCCGGAACTCGTCAATGACTCTCCCTACGAGGAAGGGTGGATGATCAAGCTCCGGCCCACAAACCTCGATGAGGATTGGCCAACGCTCTTCGACGCCGCCGGCTATAAGTCGGTGCTCGCAGAATCCGGCGCGCATTAGAGTGCTTGCTACTAGCGCTAACGGGCGGCATCTTGGCTACAGAGAGAGTATTTGTCAATCTAGTATGATTAGCTGTGCTCCTCAGATCGAAGAATTGCTAGCTTCCTCGCTGCCTTTGGGACAATACGGGTTGGCTTGAGTAGTTGCACTAGACGTACCCCTCTCTAAATGTCATTCCGAACGCAGCGCAGCGAAGTGAGGAATCTAAAAAATCTGCCTGTGATTCAAAACAGACACTACTACGTATATATTTTGACTAATAGAGTCAGGACGCTCTATGTTGGCGTTACTAACGACTTGGAGCGGCGTATCCACGAGCATAAGCAAAAACTCGTACCTGGTTTTACGATGAAGTACAATCTGACCTGGCTGGCCTACTGTGAAGAAACCTCCGATGTAAGATCCGCGATTGAGCGTGAAAAGCAAATCAAGAGTTGGCGGAGAAGCAAGAAGATTGAGCTCATAGAGTCAGTGAATCCTCAGTGGATGGACTTAGCACTGGATTGGTAGGGGAGTGCTTTTGGATGACTCTAGATTTCTCGCTGCGCTCGAAATGACATGTTGTGAAGGACGATGTAGAACGTAATCAATAGCCGGGCTTGGGGACTTCCGCCGCCTCGGTCTTTCTCTAACGTAATTCCGCACAGCGCCCGGAGGATTAGATAGACAGTATTAGAACTGTGGGAGGAGCGTTCAGGACAGCTCTAGACTACTTGCTTTCTAGCGAAACTAGCGAAGACCCTATCAGCTTGTGAATCAAAAAGAAGGCACTATGGATTACGTACCACACAGTAGCGAAGACCGTGAGGCAATGCTGCGCGCCATTGGTGTCGCCGGCACGGAAGACCTCTTTCACGACATTCCAGCAGACGTGCGCCATCCAACCCTCGACCTGCCGCCGGGGATGGCTGAGCCGGAAGTCATTCGGCACCTCAACGCCTTAGGCCGGCAGAACCAAAACGTGCAAGACATGCCGAGTTTCCTGGGCGCCGGCTGTTATAACCACTTCATCCCTAGCATCGTAAACGCCCTGATTCTGCGGGGCGAGTTTCTCACCAGTTACACGCCCTACCAGCCTGAACTCTCCCAAGGCACCCTGCAAGCCATGTACGAATTTCAAAGCCTCGTTTGCCTGCTCACCGGCATGGACGTAGCAAATGCGAGCATGTACGACGAGGCAACGGCTACCGCCGAAGCGGTATTGACGGCGTGCAGCGTTTCGAGACGGTCAAAGGTCATCGTGCCCGACACATTCCATCCAACCACGCTCGAGGTGCTGGAGACTTACGCCGAGGGACGTGATCTCACCCTCGTGCGCGTGCCGGCGTTTACGATCGCTGATGACGGTACGTTTCACGATTGCTGGGAAGCAGTCAGCGCCGCAATCGACGACGATACGGCCTGCGTGGCGGTGCAGGTGCCGAACTTCTTCGGCTGGGTGCACGAGTGCCAGCAGCTTGCGGACGTCGTGCATGCCAACGGCGCAATGCTAGTAGTAAGCGCTGACCCGGTGGCACTGGGTATCCTCACGCCGCCGGGAGAATACGGCGCCGACATTGTCACCGGCGAAGGACATAGTTTGGCGTTGCCGCCCGCGTTCGGCGGTCCGCGCCTCGGGCTCTACGCCACACAGAAACGGTTCATGCGACAGATGCCCGGCAGGGTCTCCGGCATGACAAAGGACCTTGATGGCAAGCGCGGCTTCGTGATGACGCTCCAAGCCCGCGAGCAACATATTCGCCGTGAAAAAGCCACCTCGAATATCTGCACGAATGAAGCGCTGGCGGCACTCGCCTTTACGATAAACGTCAGTTGGCTTGGGCCGGCGGGCATGCGCAAGAAGGCCGAGCTTTGCCTCAGCAAGTCCCACTACGCCGCAGCGCAAATCGACGCCCTGCCCGGCTTCACTGTCACGTCACCCGGACCCTATATCAAGGAGTTCGTCGTGCATTGCCCCGCCGCGGTCCGCAGCGTGAACGAGCATCTCCTCAAACAGGGCGTGCTGGGCGGCTACGATCTGGGCCGCGTGCGAGCCGAACTCAATCATCACATGCTGGTCTGCGTCACTGAACTCAACACTCGCCAAGATATCGACCGCCTCGTGGCAGCCCTAAGAGCACTGGGATAGCTTTGCCAGAAATCACGCTCCTTAAGCGATAACTCAACATGTAGCTCATTTCTCGACGAGAGAGCGCCCTCACAATTAGGATCGTTACGATGGAAAACACAGAACCCCTCATCTTCGAACGCAGCTCACCCGGTCGCCACGGTTACTCGTTACCGGAGAGCGACGTGCCGGCAGTAGCTGGCGGAGACGCCATCCCCGCGCACTGGCAGCGCGACTCGCTGCCCTTACCCGAAGCATCGGAACTCGATGTCGTGCGCCACTATACGCGCCTCTCCCAGCGCAACTACAGCATCGAGCACGGCTTCTACCCGCTTGGCTCCTGCACGATGAAATACAACCCCAAGGTGAATGACGCAACCGCAGGACTGCCGGGCTTTTCATTCATTCATCCCAACCAACCTGAGAGCACCATTCAGGGCGCATTGGCGCTGATGCACAATCTCTCCCAAGCGCTTATGAAAATAACCGGTTATGCGAATTGCTCTCTGCAACCGGCGGCGGGCGCGCACGGCGAACTCTGCGGCGTGCTGATGATCCGGGCGCATCACGTCAAACAAGGGAATCCGCGCCGCAAGATGATCATTCCCGATTCTGCCCACGGCACGAATCCGGCCACCGCCGCCATGTGCGGCTATACCGCCATCGAGGTGCCCTCCAACACGCAGGGAACTGTGGACATGGATGCGCTGGCCGCGTTGCTCGATGAAGACGTGGCCGGCTTGATGCTCACGGTGCCGAATACGCTCGGCCTCTTCGAGCAGGACATCGTGGAGATCTGCCGCATGGCGCACGAGGTCGGCGCGCTCGTCTACTGCGACGGCGCCAATATGAATGCGCTCCTGGGCACGGTGCAACCCGCCGCGTTAGGCTTGGACGTGCTCCACCTCAATCTGCACAAGACATTCACAACCCCCCACGGGGGTGGTGGACCGGGAGCCGGGGCCATCTGCGTCAACGAAACGCTGGAGCCGTACCTGCCGGTGCCGCTGGTAAGCGAAGATGATGGCGTATATGCGTGGGACTACGACCGCCCTGATAGCATCGGCCGCATCCACTCGTTCTACGGCAATTTCCTCAATCAAGTGCGAGCGTACACCTATATTTGCACACTCGGCCTTGAAGGCATCAAGCGCGCCGGCGAATATGCCGTGCTCAATGCCAATTACCTCAAGGAACGCTTGCGAGACGCCTACGCCTTGCGCTACGACCGCACCTGCATGCACGAGGTCGTCTTTGCCGGTTTGAAAGAAAAGGCCGAGGGCGTGCGCACGCTGGACGTCGCCAAGCGCATGATCGACTACGGTTTTCATCCGTCCACGGTCTACTTTCCACTCATCGTGCCGGAAGCCCTCATGATCGAGCCGACGGAAACCGAGAACAAGGACACACTCGACACCTTTATCGCTGCCTTGCTCGCCATCGCCGAGGAAGCCCAATCGGAGCCGGACAAGCTCAAGGATGCCCCCGTCTCCGCGCCCGTGCGGCGCCTGGACGAGACCACCGCCGCCCGCCGCCCCAACCTGCGCTGGCAACCCCCGGAGTAGTCTGGCGCATTCAACGGTGCCCCGCTTGTTTCCCGCAAGAAGCGGGCAGCATACCGTCATTCCTGTAAGTGTTGACTATTCCGTTGACAGAATCCTCTCCCCAATTGGCAGTGTTGGCAGTTCATGTCATTCCGAGCGTAGCGAGGAATCTAGAGTCCTTGGTGCGCTAATCTATCCCCGCATATAGGCCAATACAATCCAGATTGCGGATACCCTCACCCTAGCCCTCTCCCTCCGGAGAAGGTACTTCTTAGCAAGTGTACGGCACGTTCCTAATTCTTTCGGACTTCCCGCCGGGCCTGCCACTTGCGCCGCTGTTCCACCCGCACTTCCTCAGAAGCGGGCGTATACTGGGCAAGAAACTCTTCCTTGAAGGTCGCGAACCGCTGTTCCCTAATGGCCGTGCGCACTTCAGCCAAGAGGCGGAAGATGAAGCGCAGATTGTGGAGCGTGGCGAGGCGGTGGTAGAGCAATTCGCCGCTGCGGCAGAGATGGTGCAGATAGGCGGCGCTGTAGTGCGCGCAGGTTGGGCAATCGCACGTCGGGTCGACGGGTGATTCCTGGGTGCGATAGGCGGCCTTGCGGATGTTCACGCGGCCGGTGGGCGTAAAGAGCGCGCCGTGCCGCGCCAAGCGCGTGGGCAGCACGCAGTCGAAGAGGTCTACGCCGTTGTCAATGGCTTCCAAGAGATCTTCCGGCGACCCTACGCCCATCAGGTAGCGGGGCTTCTGTTGCGGCAGCAAGTCGTGAAGACGCGCGAGCATCCCGTACATATCCGCTTTCGACTCGCCAACGCTCAGACCGCCGATCCCATAGCCGGGGAATCCGATATCCTCCAACGCTTTCAGCGACCGCTCCCGGAGGTCGAGGTGCAGACCCCCTTGCACGATGCCGAAGAGCGCCTGGTCGCCGCGCCGTTTCGCGTCGCGGCAGCGGGCGGCCCAGGCGAGCGTGCGCGTCAAGGCCGCTTCGTCTTCGGCATAGGCGGCTGGCTGCGGCGTGAGATGGTCGAGCGCCATGATGATGTCCGCGCCGAGCGCTTCCTGCACCGCGACCGCCCGCTCGGGACTGAGCACGTGCCTGCTGCCGTCAAGATGCGAACGAAACGTGACAGCTTCATCATTTATGTCGACGCGATGGCCCAGACTATAGATTTGATACCCGCCGCTGTCGGTGAGCATGGGCCCCGGCCAGCGCATGAAGCGATGGAGGCCGCCCAGTTGCCGCATCACGTCCGGTCCAGGCCTTAGCAACAGGTGATAGGTATTGGCCAGCAGCATTTCCGCGCCAAGCGCGCCGACCTCGTTGCCGGTGAGCGCCTTCACGCTCGCTTGCGTCGCCACCGGCATGAATGCGGGCGTCGTCACCTCGCCATGGGGCGTGGTCAAGGTTCCGACCCGGGCAGCGCCGGCGGTGGCCTCAATGCTGAATTTTACGACATCTGCCATCGCGTGCTCACCGCCTATAACCGCCACTGCCCGGCCGATCTCAATTGAACCCGTATTGAAGCCTATCCCGCTCGCTCCGGCGTGCCCTCCGCACGTACTTTAACAGGGGCTTCGCGCAGCCCTCAGCACGAACGGAGGGGAGGTATCTCAGTGGGACTTGCCCGGCCCCGGGCCAAGAAAAAGACTCAGTTCGAACTTCAATGAAGCGCGGGGGCTTGTCCCCCGCTCCTCCACTCTAGCTTAGGCAAGACCCGGCTTGATCTCCTCTGCAGCCAATATTTGCCCAGTCCTGAATCCACCGTAGCGCGGGGGCTTGTCCCCCGCTCTTCCACTCTAGCGCGTTGCTTGGGGCCGCGCACATAGCGCAGCCTCCGCATGCTTGTTCACTCCGGCAGAGTATGCGAATCGGCTGCGCGCGCGGTACCATATCTGCAAGTTACACTAGGCAAAGGACCTCGCACAGCGCGTATTTGCGCATGTGCGACCGCCGCTGAGGAGCAAATTCAATGCGCGCAATTCGCTTTCACTCGTTTGGGGGGCCTGAGACCCTGCAACTCGATACCGTACCCGTGCCAGAACCCGGTGCAGATGAAGTTCTCGTCAAGATTCACGCGTCCGGCGTCAACCACCTCGATATTTGGCTGCGCACCGGCGCCCGCCCCGGCATTGAGACGCCGCATGCCCCCGGCTCCGAGGTTGCCGGCGAGATCGTGCAGGCCGGCGCCGCGGTGCGCAACGTAGCCGTCGGCCAGCGGGTAGCAGTCTCGCCGTGGGCATTCTGCGGCGTGTGCGAATTCTGCTTGCAGGGCGAAGAGAGCCTCTGCGTTGACGGCCACATCATCGGCACGGCTCCCAACCAGGGCGGCTACGCGGAGTACATCGCTGTGCCGGCGTCCATCGCTGTACCCATCCCGGATTCCCTCTCTTATGATGCCGCGGCGGCGCTGACGCTCGCCGCCATCACCTCCTGGCATATGCTCTACCGGCGCACCCGCGTTCAGCCGGGGGAATGGGTGCTGGTGCAAGCGGCAGGCAGCGGCGTCGGCGTGTATGCCGTGCAGATAGCGCGCTTCCTCGGCGCGCGCGTCATCGCCACTGCCGGTAGCAATGAGAAACTCAACCGTGCCCGCGAGCTTGGCGCGGACGCTACGATCAACTATAGCGAGCAGGATGTGGCAAGCGCGGTGAAGAACATCACGAACGGCCGCGGCGTGGACGTGGTCTTTGAGCACGTGGGTGAAGCCACGTGGGAGCAGAGCATTCGCTCGCTGGCGCGGAACGGACGGCTGGTTACGTGCGGCGCTACCACGGGGCGCGTCGGTAAAGTGGACATCGGTTTGCTCTATACCCGCCAGCAGAGCCTGCTCGGCAGCATGGGCGGCAACCGCCTGGACCTGCAGCAGGTGCTCTCGCTTGCCGACCGGGGAATTCTCAATCCTGTGCTCGACACAGTCTTGCCACTGGCGGAAGCCCAAGAGGCGCACCGGCGCATGGCTGCAAGAGCGCAGTTCGGCAAAATGCTGCTGCATCCAACCGAGTAAGTCGGCTTAGCCGGTGTGCGGCTTCCCACATTTCTGTAACTCAGTGCGAGAAGGCGAAGGAATCTGATCGCGGTGGGTGACTGCCGGAAGTCCAAGACTGAAGAGGGTTTGCCGTAAAGCCGACGCAGAAATCAGTTTCCGGACCGCGTCGATATGAAGGGCTCGAACGAGAAGTAACGGCCTGTTTGCAGCCGAGCGGCGTGCTCGTAAGAGAGCAGAACTAGGACTTGATCGTCTCTACTCTAGTTCCCACATCGAAAGATAGCGTTCGCCGGCATCCGGAATGATGGTTACCACGGTCTTGCCAATGCCCAACTCTTGGGCCACCGCGAGCGCAGCCACCACCGCCCCGCCGGCGGAGATGCCGGCCAGAATGCCTTCCGACTTAGCCAAGCGCTCGGCCATGGCAATCGCGTCTTCATCAGCCACCGTCATCACATCCGCGAGCACACTGCGGTCCAATATGCCGGGCACGAAACCCGCTCCGGTCCCTTGAATGCGGGTAATGCCGGGGCGGCCGCCGGAAAGCACCGCGGACTTGGCCGGCTCCACGGCTATCACGCGTACATGTGGGGCTTCGTCACGCAGTGCCTGGCCGACTCCAGAGATCGTGCCCCCGGTGCCGACCATAGCCACCACCGCATCGAGCTTGCCGGCAGTGTCGTGAAGAATCTCCCGCGCCGTCGTCGCGCGGTGAACGGCCGGATTCGCCGGATTCATAAACTGCTGCGGCATGAAGTAGCCGTGGTTTCGCACTAATTCCTGAGCTGCGTAGACTGCGCCGGACATGCCTTCGATGGCGGGCGTCAGCACAAGCTCCGCGCCAAGCAATGCGAGCAGTTTTCGCCGTTCCACGCTCATGTCTTCCGGCATGGTGAGCATGAGCTTATAGCCCTTCACGGCGCAGACAATTGCCAGGCCGATGCCGGTGTTGCCGCTGGTCGGCTCCACCACCGTGTCGCCCGCTTTGAGCGTGCCCTCCCGCTCCGCCGTTTCAATCATGGCGAGACCGATGCGGTCCTTCACACTGCCGCCCGGGTTTCGCGATTCGATTTTGGCGAGAACCGTAGCCGATTCAGGCCCGGGCAGACGGTTGAGGCGTACCAGCGGCGTGCGCCCTATCATCTGCAACACGTCGTCATAGACCATGGGCGGCAATCCGGAGTCTTCTGACATCATTACCTCTTGTTTCAAACAATCTCAGCGCAATTCCCACTAATCCGAGAGAGACCGAAAGCACCTAACCGCGTTGCAAACCAGGCAAGACCAGTGCGCTCAGCGGGGCGCTGCGCTCCGCAGCGAGAAGTCGCACCGACACACTGCCAAGATTCTGCAAACGGCAAGACTGCGGACGGACCACGTCACTCTCTCACCCGTTTGCACTAGAGCCGCCCAGGTGCCCGCGGCACTGCTGGCTCTGCGCAGACCGGCGGTTTTCGTAAGCGCACGAGCGCTCGCCACGACCGTTTAAGGTTCTACATCCGCTTGCTGCACAGAGACTTCATGTCCGGCGAGCGGTTGCAGTTGGCCCATCGCTGCCATGCTCTCCGACATCATGCTGCGCACTGCCGTCACGTTGGGCACCAACACCACAGCGCCCGATTCCAGAACACCATCGGAAACCAAGTTTCCCTCATAGTCAATAACTTCGCTGTACATGCGTTCCCGGGGAATCGCAAGACCGAGTCTTGCCAGAGCCACCACGCGCTGGGGTTGGAGAGGGAAATTGGTATCCACCATGCCGTACAGATCGTCAATGAGCAGAGGAATCTTTACAAGGCCTTGGAACGTAAGCAACTGGGACTTTAATTCAACCAGCGCCTGCTGTTGCCGATCGATACGACCAAAGTCTCCTCGCGGATCGTCGAAGCGTGTACGTACGTATCGGAGCAAAGTATCCCCACTCATGTGGTGCAGCCCGCGTCTTATGACAAAGGGCTCGAAACCGGTGTCGTCTTCATTGGGGAAGCTGTAGTCGTTTATATCATACTTTACGTCAATCTCAACTCCGCCCAATTCATCGATGATGCGCCGGAAGCCATCAAAGTCAATCGTAATATAGTATTGGATTGGAATGCCCAGCAGAATCTCCGCCGACTCCATCAATAGCTCTGCGCCCCCGACACTGAACAGCTCATTGATTCGTCGGTTGCGGTACCCGGGAACCAATGACACGACGTCGCGCGGGATAGAAACAAGCATCGCAGCCTTCTTCACAGGGTCGATGGTCACTACGATGATGGTGTCCGCACGGCCTACGTCGTTTGTACGCGTATCCACGCCAATGATGACGACGCTAAATGGCTCCGTATCCGTCCAATCCGGAATAGGGGGGTCTTCAACCGTGGGGGCAACTTCCAAAACCTTCTTTTCAACCGCGGAGTCACCGCCAGGCTTGCCGTCCGTCGCAGAGCTAGCAGTTTCGGCCCGGCTTGCCGCGGAATCATCGTTCCGACTGAGTAACCAGGCTGTGCCCCCAAGAAATGAGAGCAAGAGGACTACAGCCAATCCCAAGCCGACAACCACACGCAGCCACGACAGCCGGCGCGAAGAATAGTGAATCCGTCCCTGCATTTACCGCCTCAGCCCAGTCCCTTCATCCGTTGCGACTGTCTGCCGACAAGGATTTGTAGAAGCTGCAATCTTGTTTCATTATGCCACTCAGCATTCTCAGGGACAATCTCCGCGATTGCGGCGGGCCCAGACACCGCCAACCACAAAATCTTGCGCAGACTTACCTTGTTCTCGCGCTGGGATTCGGCATCGGCAACCCATGGCAAACCCGGGTGTTTCGGCAAAGGAATCTAGACTAAATCCGCTAGGCCTTACGAAGCGTGTATACTCGACTAGCAAATGGAGTAAAGGGCCATGGGTATCTTGGCGCAGTTCCAGTTGGACGATCAGGTCGCCATTGTGACCGGCGCCGGCAGCGGCATCGGCAGAGCAATCGCCGGTGCGCTGGCTGAGGCCGGCGCCAAAGTTGCCTGCGTGGATAACCAGGCGGCGCGCGCCGACGAGGCCGCACATGCACTCGCCGCTGCGGGGCATACGTCGCTTGCCATCCAGGCTGACATCACTAGCGAGCACGACATGCGGCAGATGGTAGCGATCACCGAATCACAGCTCGGGCCGCTCGCCGTGTGCTTTGCGAACGCCGGTGTCGCCGAGCGGCGCAGTAATCTCGTAGACGCGCCGCTGGAAGAGTGGCAGCATGTGCTGGACGTTGATCTGACCGGACCATTCCTCACCGTTCGCGAAGCCGCGAAAGTAATGATTCCGCGTCAGAGAGGGAAGATCATCGTAACCGCCAGTGCGGTGGGCTTTGTCGCCTCGTTTCACCACGGTCTCTCCCGCGCCTACGGCTCGGCCAAAGGCGGCGTGATCAACCTCATCCGTTCGGTGGCGGTTGAACTCGCACCCCATAACATTCAAGTAAACGGCTTTGCCCCCGGCTACACGCGCACGCAGATCGGCGGTGGCCGCTACCTGGCGGAAACTCCTGAGACCGCGGCGTTCGTGGAAGCCGTGCAGGAGCGCTGCCCTGCGGGTCGGTTGGCGGAGCCGGAGGACTATGCCGGCGTTGCCGTGTTCCTTGCCTCCCAGGCCTCCAACTTCATAGTGGGCCACACTGTGGTCGTTGACGGCGGCTGGCTGATCGTGTAGCAGCAAGCCATTCCACAACTATCGATGTCTGGCCAACATGGGCGTTTTCACTGCTCAGGTAGCGCAGGTTTGCAACCTGCGCCCCATGCGCGGCAGGATGCGGCTAATCCGCCAAGGCTTTCATGTGATACCCTAAGACCAATCTTGCGTCCATTCAGAGTCGGAGAAGAGTCCCTTGGTAAACAAACCGTGGATCGCACTTGTCGGCCCCTTTCCCGCGGAACTCCGCCCCAGCACGCGGTGGCGCGACCGCTACCAGCGTGTGCCCCGCACAATCCAAACGAATGAGCTCGAAGCAGCACTCGCGGATCCGACGCTCGACAGCGTGATACTGTACTGGAATCTGCCAGACCGGCTCACCCTCGCTGAGCGCGTGTTGGCAACAGATCGGCCTTTATGTCTCCCCGGACCGCTGACGCCGGATGAATTACAGCTTCTCCAGGCTTCTTCATCCTCACCATTCCTTGGCGCTGCGAGCCTGGTATTGCCGGCCGTGCGCGCGATGAAGCTGGCGCTCGACCCGGAGAAGACGGGCCCTGCGCGCTACGTTGCCGTGAGACGGCTCACCAAAACCGCTCCCACGGCCCCGCACTTTGCGCCGTTAACGGTTGCCCTAGTCACTGCAGCCTCACTTATAGACGACACGCCGGACTGGGTGTTTGCCAATCGCGCTGAATACGAAGGCACCGTCACCATCATCGTCAACCTGCACTTCCCGTCTGCTGAGGTGATGGCAACCTGGGTGCAGATGCCGGACGGCCCGGTGCACGATGATTGGATGGTGTACGGCACGAAAGGTATGCTGCACCAACGCGACGAGGCTGCCGACCACACGCTCGCCGCGCATCTCCTGGACCACTGGCTCAGCGTGCGCAGCGGACGCGACGAACCGCTCATGTGCCCGGAGCAAGCCCTTACAGCCGCGCGTCTTGCCCAAGCAATTGACCGCTCGCTCGAAGAACGACGCCGCATATCGTGGCAGGAGGTGGCAAATGGCTGAGAAATTGCGGGTGGGCTTAGTGAGCGGCGTTCGCCATCAAGAGGACTACGCCACGGTCTTTGCGCACCACCCTGACGTAACTTTGGTTGGCATAGCCGACGACGCCGACATCCCGGATGACTACCACGCCCTCAACCGCGCCATCGCGTCAGATCATGGACTGGAGTACTCGACTGACCTCGATGCGTTTCTCGCCCGCGACGACATCGATGCGGTTTGCGTTGCGCCGGAGTACGCCCGGCACACACCGCTTGCCCTGCGCTCGCTCGCGGCCGACAAGCACGTGCTTGTGGACAAACCGGTCGGCATTACGCTGGAGCAGTGCGATGCGTTGATTGCGGCGGCGCGCCAGACAACGCGTACATTCGCTTGGATCGCCCGCATCGGTCACCCCTCGCTCCAGCGGGCACGCGACGCCATCGCGGCCGGTGAACTAGGCGACATTGTGAATGTGCATGCCCACTTCCTCGTCACATACGGCAACGGCGAGAAGTGGGACGAAGAAGAGCGCATTTTTTTCGACCCGGTCGCCAACGGCGGCGGCGAACTCCTGAATTTCGGGCTCTATCCCCTCTCGGCCATATTGGACGTCACCGGACTGGCCGCCACTGCTGTGCACTGCGTCACCGGCGCGTACTACAACCGCGCCCATCGCGAACTCGACCTTGAGGACATGGCGCTACTCAATTTACAGATGGAGAGTGGCATCATCGCCTCGGTCTGCGTCGGGCGGGCACACGTGCCGGGCAATGTGCACAACGGCGATCTCTGGCTCGAAGTTTCCGGCACGCACGGTACGCTGATTGCCGATGAACTGGTACCGGATGCCGTGCTCGCCGGCGCAACCCCCGGCTACGTCGAACGCTGCTACCGGTCATCGAATGGCAGTCAGGCGCACTTCGAAGCCGTCATCGACAACTTCGTCTGGGCCGTCCAAACCGGCGGCACTCCCTTCCTCGGCGCCGACGAGGCGGAGAAGGTAATGCACACCGTGTTCGCTGCGTACGCGTCCGCAGAGACTGGTGACATGGTGAGAATTGAGTAGGCGGCTGAGGATGAGACTCCCAACAGTAATGCTAGTCGCATGCCTGGCATTCTGTCTTCTAGTAACCTCTTGTGCCGAAGGTTATGGCACCCAGGTCAGTAGTTCACAACCTCGCCAAGATTCCACCAATCCTCCTACAGCAACGGCTACGGTTCCCTCACTCACGATAGACGCCCTCGGCAATGTAAAATATGCCGCCGATCTTCCAACTTACTGGAGACTACTCAACGAGCGGATCGGAAGACAAGACTTGGTTGCTTTTGGCGACCTCAATGGCGATGGTATAGAAGACGCGGCAGTTGTGCTATTGCTTGCGGACGGCAACACAGGACATCGCTACCTCGCCGCAGTCCTTAGCGAGAACGGTGAGCCAAGACACGTTGCATCTGCCTATCTGGGGATCAACATTTGGATTGACTCTGCTGTAATCGCAGACGGTGTGGTCACGTTGCAGATGAGGCAACTTGGAACTAATGACTCCACCTGTTGTCCTACAAGAGAGGTCAAAGCTAGAATGCGATTGACCGAGAAATCTTGGCAGCTATTGAGCGAAACCCCGCTTGGTCAGATTACAAGTGCCTTGAGAGAATCTCCTTCAAGCTCCTCAGTTGATCCACCCTTGGACCCAGAGTTAGCGCATGCTTTCCACACTCTCCGTACGACATGGAAACCCGCCGGAGAAGGGATATATCAACTCTTTCTTGGCACGGGCGCAACCGCCCAGTTCGGACCAATTGCGGGCAATTCACAATGGCAAGTTTCGCCTAGTCGCATCATCATTGACGAAAGTCACCGCGCTGAGAGTCCAGTGGCGCTGGCGTACGCGCTGATTTGGCCGACCGTAGCGCTCGCATTCTACACAGAGAACGGCGAACCACAATCTTGGGAAGAGTGCATCGAGAGGATTACAGCCCAACACACTGTTCAGGCTCAATGGTGGTTTAGCAAATGGGGTGCAAGCGGCAGTTTAATCCCTACGCAACTGGAGCGGGAAGCTAACAACAATCTGGCTAACTTTCTCGACGACCACCTTAACAACTGGGTGCGCGACAGCGAACACTATCGGCATTACTGTGCGCAATTTGGCGAGTCGCCTTCAATTCTTCCAAGATCAGCCGTAGTTGCCGCACTGTCGCACAGGATCACCGAAGAGATGGGCATGAAGGAAGGCACCGCTGCCTTCTCTGCGATGAAGGGAATGTTGAGGCGACCTATTCAAAATGCGCTGTGGATATATGAAGGTCAATATGTTATGCGTAACCCCGATTTGGTCACCCCAAGTCTTAATCATGCTATTGGTGAGGACGCTGAGCGGGAAGCCTTTATACGCTTTTGGCTCAATTACCCAGACGAGATGCGCCGTGCAGCGGTGGAATTGCGTACCTGGCTCTATAGTTCACTAAGTGGGAAAGCTACCGGCAACGTGCAAGACACAGGAAACGCGTGGCTGAACAGCCTTTGGAAGGCAGACCTAGATGCATTCGCGTACTGGGTGGGAAATCTAGAAGAGTCGTTCTTGAGGACTCTGCTACCTGCAAACCTGGCCGAGCAGTACGCTCCATTGAGACGGCGGGAACTGGTAGATCAGCTGGGCAGATTCTTGTATGCCAATTCTGAAGACCCTGATAGGACTACCGGAACGTCACTGCTACCTGAAGGCTGGCTCAAGTGACGGCTGCGGTGATAGGGCGAGGTGATTCTGCGACCTTACAGGACGAGGAAATCACAGGGGGATCCCAGACACGTTTGGAAGCAGGAAGCGCAGGTTTGAAATTTGCGCTCAGCCAAGGAAAACTGAGCTTAGCAGAGAGAAGAGCGCTCACGGAATCCACTTCAGAATCGCCACCGCTACGCCGAGAGCCGCAACGAAGAGCATTGCCAGTTGCATGGTCTGGTGGTTGAGGCGCTGTTCCAGTTCGGCGCGCAAGCGTAGCTCTAGCGCCTGCAGTTCCGTCCGCAGACCTGCCTGATTTACGAGGTCGCAGTTCTTCACCTCTTACACCAACCAATTGCCTTGCCTAAGCGGGTGATTGCTTTTCGCGCCAAGCATGCTCCGTGCCCTGCACGGGGAGGCGGGGGACAAGCCCCCGCGCTACGGCAAGAGCTTCACCAAGGCCACGATGAGCCCGCCCACCATGACCTGGAGAATGACCATTTGGAGAACCAGGTTTGTCAGCCGCCGCTCCAACTGGAGTTGCACGTCTTGGAGGGCGGACTGCGTTGCCATCTCCTTACGGATAGAGGCTACGTCGGCCTTCGTCGCCATCTCCTCGCGGATAGTCGCCATCTCCTCGCGGACAGCCGCCAAGTCGGCCTTGGTTGCCAACTCGTCGCTGCCGATGCCGATAGTCTCTACCAGCGCCTCGGCTTGACCTTCCGGGAAGCCTGCGTCCGTGAGTGTGCGAAAAGCCTTGTGGGTGTCAAGCGCCACCATACACTTTGCTCCCTTTGCTCGCTGGGGTCTCGTCTGCTCGGGCCGCCACCATGCCGACGGTGGTTGCAGCACGCGGGCATCTCTGCATCTGTTTTAGCTCCAGTATAGCTTTAACCCTCCTACTCGCAAACCGCCCCGCGGGCCGCGGAGGTGACCAGCTTGGCGTATTTTGCGAGGACGCCTTTTTTGTAGCGGGGTTCCAGGGGTTGCCAGTGTTTGCGGCGTTCCTCGAGTTCGGCCTCGTCCACGTGCAGCGTGAGTTCCTGGTTGTCGCCGTCGATGGTGATTTGATCGCCTTCTTTAATCAGACCGATGGGGCCGCCCATGGCCGCTTCCGGCGCCACGTGGCCTACCATCATGCCGTGGGTTGCGCCGGAAAAACGTCCATCGGTGATGAGTCCCACCGAATCGCCTAGGCCGCGGCCAAAGACCGCGCCCGTCACAGCCAGCATCTCGCGCATGCCGGGACCGCCCTTCGGACCCTCGTTGCGAATGACGATCACGTCGCCTGCGTTGATGCGGCCTTTCACCACCGCTGTAAAGGCGTCGTCCTCGATCTCAAAGACCCGCGCCGGACCGGAGTGCACACGGTTTGCAACACCTGCTACCTTCACCACCGCGCCTTCCGGCGCGAGGTTGCCGCGCAGTATAACCAGCGTGCCGCCGGCAAAGATCGGATCGTCGGCCGAGCGCACGATGTCCTGGCCGTTCTCCGACACCTGTGCTGCTCCCACGTCGTCCGCAAGGGTATTGCCCGTTACAGTCAGGCAATCGCCGTGCAACAGACCCGCCCGCAGCATCTCCTTCATTATGAGCGGCACGCCGCCCACTCTATCCAAGTCGGCCATCACGTATCTGCCGCCGGGGCGCATGTCGGCGATATGGGGCACGCGCTTGCTCACGCGGTCGATATCGTCGAGATCGAACGGAATGCCCGCTTCCCACGCAATAGCGGGCAAATGCAGCGCCGCGTTGGTGGAACCGCCTGCCGCCAGCGCGACGGCGACGGCATTTTCCATTGACTCTTTCGTGATGATTTCCGACGGACGGCGGTTGTTGCGCACGCAGTCCATTACCAGGTGACCGGCGTCTACACACACCTGATCGCGGCGGTCGTCCATGGCGGGCGGCGAGGCGCTGCCGGGCACCGAGAGTCCCATGGCCTCCAACGCGCTCGACATCGTGTTGGCCGTGTACATGCCGCCGCACGAGCCGGGACCCGGACAGGCGTGCATTTCAAGGTCGATAAGTTCATCATCGCTGAGGTTGCCGGCAGCATGGGCGCCGACTGCCTCGAACACGTCCTGAATCGTCACGTCCTTGCCCTGCCAGCGGCCCGGCATGATGCTGCCGCCGTATACGAAAACGCTGGGGATGTTGAGACGCGCCATCGCCATGGCGCAGCCCGGCAGGCTCTTATCGCAGCCGGCGATGGTGACCACACCGTCCAAACGCTCGCCAATGGCAACCGCCTCGATGGAGTCCGCAATAATCTCCCGCGTCACCAGACTGGTGCGCATGCCTTCCGTGCCCATGGCAATGCCGTCGCTGACCGTGATCGCAACGAACTCAATCGGCGTGCCGCCGGCTTCACGAATACCTTCTTTGACCTGCTTTGCCAGCCGGTCCAGATGGTAGTTGCAGGGCGTCACCTCGTTCCACGTGCTGGCGACGCCGATGAGAGGCTTGGCCAGGTCTTCGCTGCTAAAGCCCATGGCGTGGAACATCGAGCGCGCGGGCGCGCTCTTTGGACCCTCGGTGATGTCTTTGCTAAACGGTTTGATGTCGACGTTAGCGTCTTCGCTCATAGGACCTATTCTCCTTGTCAAATGCCTCGCAGCTTACCCAACTTTGATAACTGGTGTTTTCGTGCGGAGTACAGCCATGCGCCTTGCACGGTTCTCGCCCAGCACTCTTCGCACGCGTGCGCTGTCCAAGTTGCCAACCCGGAGCGCCCTGGCGTCAACTTTGGCGCACGTCACGCGATCATATAGTAGAAGGATACCACCCCGCCGTGATGCATGCCGCCGGAAACGGGCATCCCGTGCGCGGCGCGCCACAAACCCAAACATCCCTAATGGAAACTGCAGTATTCGCCTCTTCGCGGATCTGCGCTCACTGGACTATTCGGCGCGTTTCACAGCTCTTGCCAAGTGTCCTTGCACTCTGCTTCGGCTGCTAGCTGCCTCCGGCGATCTCCGCCCATTCGCGCTCCGGCAAGGCGCGCAGCGATTGCGTGACACAACCGGAGCTACGCAGCGAAAACCTGGCCCGGGCGCAAGCGACATCATTGGGAAACCCGACCATCAGCGCGCCGTCGAATTGACCTTTTCTAAAGTAGGTCTCCTTGAGCCAGCCGCCGTGTCATTCGCTTGTGCGGCGCGTTTCAGGCGCGCCGTGGGCAAAGGCCTCCTCAATCGGCCCTTCAAGATTGGCCAATTCCACGCTCGTCATCATGAGCAGCACAATACGTGTCTGCATTGAGCCCGTCCTTTGAATTCTCGTTGGTCTTTCGGACCCTTCTGCCGAAGTTGTGCGTGGAGTGAGAAAGCCATTTATCGCAAGTTTCTTGAAGCCGCGAGCGACTGTCAGAGCAACCTCGTCGCAGATTGCTGCTGTGCCGGCGCCCCCCTTCATCAAGCGCAGGTTACATACGTGTCCTGAGCCTGTCGCAGGGCCTGTGCTACCGGAGAAACCAACCTCGCCCTATACCCTTGCATGTTGCTACAATCACAGTGTTCAATTCTGAAGTAAGGTCACTACTATGACACCGCGCATACACGCTTCGGTAACACCATCACTAGGCACCGCCGGCGAATACGGCACGTGGATCGTGCGCTGCAGCTTGGCGGAAGGAGAGCTCCGCTCCGGTGACACGCTTGCCGTGGCACTGCCGAACTCCTGGCACGCATGGCTGCGCAACTCGGCCAAAGGGGTGCACAGCCTCGATCCCACCAGGCCCAACTATGTCTCTGCGTGCGCTTCCCGCGACGACGTTGAAATTCGCTGCACCGTACCCGACGGCTCCACCGACGAGTACGAGAAGCGCACCCGTGACGCCCTTGCCGGGCCACCCAATCGCTGCGCGTATCACACTGAGGTCACGGTGACTAAAGGCGCGCTGCAGGCAGGCGACTGGATTGACGTGATTTACGGTGACACCGCCGGCGGCAGCCCCGGCTTCACTGCCGCGCTCCATCCCAACGGGCCTGAGCCCGTCCGCATTGCCGTGCTGACGGAAGGAAACGGCGGAAAGAGGGACCTTCTCCCCGTGGATGCAAGTCCCCTCCTCATGACCAAAGCAGCAGAGCCCGTAGAGATTGCCGCCTACGCGCCCTCTCACGCTCGTGTCGGCACAGAAGCGGCCTGCCACGTCATTGCGCTGGACGCTTGGCAGAATCCCGCAACGTCTGCACAACTCACGTTCAGGGTGACGATCGCCGAAGGCCACGCGACACATCCCGCTATCATTGCCCTCAATCCGGAAACCGGTCAGTGCGTGGTGCCGTTTACGCCTACCGCACCGGGGATACTGCGACTGAATGTCACTGCGCAATCGGGTAATTTCTCGGCACAGTCGAACCCAATTCTCAGCGTTGCGGAGCTACCAGACGAGCGTGTATTTTGGGGCGACCTCCACTCCCATGCGCGGCGCAGCTTTGACGCCACCGGCGACCTGCCCTTCCATTACGCCCGCGACGTCGCGCGCCTCGACTTCTACGCTCTCACCGACCACGTTGAGGGACTGTCGGACGAGATGTGGCGGGACATTCGACTTGCGTCGCAAGACTGGTACAATCCCGGTCACTTCGCCACGATCCTCGGCTACGAGGCTACTTTTCAAGCGCCCTGGGCGCACCACAATGTCTACTTCCGCGATGACGGCGACGTGCGTATCGGCAGACACAACGGCACGGTAAGGGACCTTTGGCAGCAGCTCTGCGCCGGTGAGGCCATGACCATACCCCACCATACGGGGGTACGCTTCTCCCCGAAGGCGAGCAATCTGCCTGGGGGCACCGACCCAAACATCGATTGGCAGTACGCAGACGATGCCTTCCGCCGCGTCGTCGAGGTGTATTCGGGTCACGGACTCTGCGAATACTACGACCCGGAGCATCCGCTGGCATACCAGCACTGCGATTTTTCGCTCAATGACTCGGCCCGAGGCCCCCATTATGCGCAGGACGGCTGGCTGACGGGACAGCGCATGGGAACGATCTGTTCGTCGGACAACCATCAGGCGCAGCCGGGCAAGCGCCAGACCGGCCTGGCTGCGGTGTGGGCACCCGCGCTCACGCGCAGCGGCATCTTTGATAGCATCCACAACCGCCAGACCTACGGCACCACCGGCTCCCGCATTCTGCTGAAAGCCTGGGTAAACGATACGTTTATGGGACAAGAGACCGCCAGCGGCAATGGGGTGAGCGTGCGCGTCTGGGCTGTGGGCACAGATGACATCGCCTGGGTAGAGATCCTGAGAGGCGATTTGGACGCACAGCGCTTCGACGTGGTCTACCGCCGCGAGCCAAACGCCGCGGAGTCTGCGTTCACGTGGAACGATCCCCGGCCTGTCGCTAACGCGCTGTACTACGTCCGGCTGCGGCAGCAAGCGCCCGTGGCCGGTCGCGTGGCCCAGGCGTGGTCAAGCCCGGTATGGGTAGTCCAAACCTAAGAACTTCACTGGCTTTCCTGGGGCCAAGACGTGCAGTCCCGCACCTGGTCCAATCCACCGCTCGCCTTGAGCCCGTCGAAAGGTGAACCTGAAACTATTTTCCAATCCTGAGGGGCTGCATTCGCTAGTGTTACGTCACATTGGTGCAGTAAGCCGGAGTCAGTTACCGACCGTTATCAAAGTGACCCGAGAAACTGGCGAAAGACCCCCCGCCCGCGGTAGACCCCCTGTGACCCAAGCTCTTCCTCGATGCGCAGGAGCTGGTTGTACTTTGCCAGCCTTTCGGAGCGGGTAATTGAACCGATTTTGATCTGCCCTGCGTTGGCGCCAACCGCCAAATCGGCAATAGTTGCGTCCTCGGTCTCACCGGAGCGCGCGGAGACTACGGGCAAGTAGCCATGGGCGCGGGCCAGACGGAGCGTCGCGATGGCAGCCGTGAGAGTGCCGACTTGATTCACTTTGACGAGCACCGCATTCGCTGCCCTACGCGCAATGCCCATTTGCAACCGCCGCACATTCGTAACAAAGAGATCGTCACCGATGAGCTGCACGCGGTCGCCCACGCTGGCCGTGAGCGCCTGCCAGCCGTCCCAATCGTCTTCCGCCAAGCCGTCCTCAATTGAGATTATGGGATAGTCGTCAACCCAGCGCGTGAGCAGCGCCACCATCTCCTCGCTGGAAAGCGTGCGACTCTCTGCGCTCAAGTGATACCGGCCGTCTTGATAGAAGTGCGTTGCCGCCACGTCGAGACCAAGCGCCGCATCCTCTCCGGGGCGATAGCCGGCCTGCTCGATGGCTTCGATGAGTAGCCGCACTGCAGACTCATTCGCATAGAACTCAGTCCTATTGACACCGGTTCTCGACTCGCTCCTACCACTTGCCGGAGCCAATCCCCCCTCATCCGCGACCAAGGTACTCGCGCCCCGCGCCGTCAGAATTTTACCCATTGCGTGGTAGACGTTGCGCACCATTACCAATGCCTCGCTGAAGCTCTCAGCGCCAATGGGAATGAGAAGAAAATCTTGAAAGTCGACAATGCCTCGAGCGTGCAGGCCGCCGCTGAGGATATTAACCATCGGCACCGGCAATTCCCGGCCCTGGCTGCCGCCCAGATAGCGGTAGAGCGGGAGTCCAACGCACGCAGCCGCTGCATGCGCCGCCGCCAGCGAGATACCGAGCACGGCATTGCCCCCAAGCCGGGTCAAGTTTGCCGTGCCGTCAGTATCAACCAGAATGGCGTCAACTTCGTGCTGACATCCCGCGTCAACTCCAAGCACTGCGGGACCCAGCACTTCATTCACGTGGCGCACCGCATGGCGCACGCCTTTGCCTTGGTAGCGGCCGGCATCGCCGTCGCGAAATTCCAGGGCCTCGTGCCGTCCGGTGGAAGCCCCCGACGGCACGATGGCGCGACCGCGCGCGCCGCTCGCTACGGTAACGTCTACTTCGACCGTGGGCACACCCCGCGAGTCGAGCACCTCTCGCGCGTGCACACGCCTAATCGTCGTCGCGGGTTCAGCTTTGTCATTCCCGCGTTTGGTTCCGTCACTCCCGCGCTTTATTCCGTCATTCCCGCGTTTGGTTCCGTCACTTACGCGTTGAGTTCTGTCCTTCCCGTGCTTTATTCCGTCATTTCCGCATTTGATTCTGTCATTCCCGCGAAAGCGGGAATCCATCCGTTCTGTTTGCATTAGTGCACCGTCTCCCCGGCAATGCACGTATAAATGTCTTCCATCGCGGAAGACTGTTCGTGCAAGACAAAATTACTCACACGCCGCACGGTTGCTTTGGTCGGTTCGTCCGTAATGTACTCGACCGGAGACTTGCCATCGATGCGCGCCAGCATGAGGCAACCAAGCTGCAGGCGGGTTTCGGCCTGCAACTCTTCCCAGTCCGCTCCCGGTTGTTGGTCACGATATCCATTCATGAAAGCCGTAGCTGCCCGGAAATACTCCTGCTGAACATGAGCATTGACGACCGACTTGATGAGCAGGTGATTGATGCAGAATGCAATATCAAACGCCGGATCCCCCCAGTGCACGACCTCGAAATCCAGCAAGAGCAGGGGGTTGGTGCGAGTTGCCTCGCTTCCTCCCTCAAGACCGGACAACACGCCTACTCCGTCATTCCCGCGAAAGCGGGAATCAATCTTTTCTTTGCCGCTCTCGTATCCAGGCGAATCGTGCTCTGAATTGGGGGCGGCGCGGGAATCCACTTTCTCACGCACAACAAACATATTCTTCGGGCTATAGTCCCCATGCACCAGCGCAAACTTCCGTGCCTTCATTTGTGCAATTGCCTGTTCATACACCGGCTTCAGATTCGGGTGCTTTTCTGCGGTGGTGTTGTAGTACGGATCCACCCGCAACTGCCAGAACACCTCATCATCGCTGAACCGCTGCGTTACGGCCGGATCCTGAATGGCGTGCGTCTGCGCCAGCAGACGACCCGCTGCCTCAGCCACCGGCGCCTCTACCACTCCGGCGAGCAGGTCTTCCTTCCACAGCTTCGCCGACGGAGGCGCGCACGACATGCCGTAGATGAAGTTCTCCTCATCGATAAAGTAGACCTCCGGCACGGCGCCATGGGGCAGGTAGTCCGCCACGATTTGCAGCGCCTCCGCTTCCCGTAGGGCGCGGTCGATGCGCGACGGCCAGTACGCCTCGACCCGCAATTCGGGGAGCGCCTGCTTGAGCACCAAGCACTGTGAAGGTGTCCTGACCATGAGCACGATGTTCGAGACGCCGCCGCCCAGGGGTGCTACCGTCAGTTGAGCGTCAATAGGCAGCACGCCCTGCGACGCCAGATAACGCCCAATCTCCGCACTATCCATCTTATCGAGAGCAAGCATCGTTCTTGCGCCGCTCCATCTCTGCCCTCTAGTCATAGCCCTGGATGTTTACGGTCAGCCGTTCTGTGACTCTGTCACTTGCACCAAAGTAGCTCCTGGCACCCGAGCAAGTTTGCGGTCAAAGGTGTAGAGAGGCTGCGCTTCTACTCGCTTCGCGGCGCCTAGAATCAAAAAATCCGAAAAATCAGCACCGCCCTGTCGGTACTGAATTGCCGCCCGAGTCACGTCTTCTGTAGTTTCTACAACTAAGCTGTCAGTGGCAATAAACTCGAACAGAACGTCTGCAATCTGAGACCGGCCTAAACGGTATGCGCGCTCCAGCACCCAGACGACCTCCAACACGACCTCCCGGCAAATGAAACCTGGCTCCCGGGAGGTTAGTCCTTGCAGCAATGACCGCGCAGCTTGGGCTTGTTGCTCATCGTCTCGTACCAAGTAACGAACGAGCACGTTTGTATCTACGGCTATCACAACTCAGACGCCCCAGATGCAATTGCTCGGTCCATTTCTTCCAGTGTCACTGTTGGACCATCATGCCGCAGCACACCGAACAGGCGGCCGATGGGGCGTACCTTGACGATCCGCACGTCCTCATCCTGGATGATATAGCGCACTCGATCCCCTGGTTGTAAGGCAAGGGCTTCCCGCACGGGCTTAGGTAGCGTTGTCTGGCCTTTCGTAGTAATACCAGATTCAATCATTGTTAATCTCACTTTTGCATTGTCTATTGTTTCTATTTCTTACTAACTTCAGTATAGCAAAGGATATTATCGAATTGCATTGCTTATCAACTCCCTGTCCGCGTTTGCATCGCGCCGACAAAGCGGATTTCGCTGGGAAATCCCCGAGACCCTTCCGGACCTCATGAAATAGCGCGTCGCAAAATGATCCCTAAGGGAGAGGCCTGAATACCCTATCATGCCGCCCAGGACCCCACTCATCCGGGCCAAGTCCGTCGTCCAACAGCGGATAGCGGTCTGAAAGGCCGAATGTATAGGCTGACAGCCTCAGTTGGAGCCGCTGCGTATATACCATGAAATTGAAGAGACCCTAGGGATACCGCCCAATCAGGAGCACGGGAATCCAGGTAAGCCAGTACACAAGCATTACCAGAAGTCCAATTACAAACAAGAAGATGAAGAAAGGGACGAGTAGGGCAAACCGGAATAATCCACCGGCGAGCGGCAGCGCCAATAAGCGGTTCGGCTGGGCCGGTTTCGCAAATTCAAGCCGTACGCCATCGCTAGACTTGAGCGAAAACCCAGGGTACGTATCGCTGAGGCCGAGTGCAAAGCAGTTGGCTTTGGCTGTCAGCCGCATCGAACCAACGGCGAGGGCGTAGGCAGGCTCCCAATACTTGCCCGTAAAGAGCACGACAAACGCATTAATGATGCTAAGGAAGGTCGCGCCGAAGTCTACGAACAAGAGCCAGAAACTTACCGGAATCACAATCACGAGCTTGACTGCGCCGCCAATCACCGGCAACGCCCACAGACGATTTGGATTCTGTGGGTATTCTATGGTCAGCGATGAGTGGTCTCTTGCTTGTGTGGGAGCGCCGCTGTTCATGGGCAAGTCTCCTGTTCTCTTCACCACCCGCGTCCAAGCGAATACCAATGCACAGAGTCTTGTGAATATTGAGCACGAATTACGCGGGACAAGACTACTCTACCGGCTCAATGCAACCATGACAAACCAAGTTGCAATCGCATTGGACAACTGTCTTGGCGCGCTTCTCGATCCGTTGGGTCACTCATCACCGTGGCACGTGGTTTGCCGCCCACAATTTGACGTACACTGATTGGAGCCATGTTTCGCTACTGACCACGCACCAGGCAGAAACCTGCGCAAAGGAACATCACATGATCCGAATCACGAGCGATTTCGAGTGCGGCAACGGCAAGGAAATCGAGCAAGTGGCGGCGGACCACTTCCGCCTCCAGGTCGACGGCGACAAGCAGAGCGGCTACTGCGCGTACTTTTGTTTCGATGTGATCAGCGAGGGGCCGGCGGCAGACGTGACCATCGAGCTGTGGGAAGATGCAAAATTCGAGAAGCCCACCGGTTTCCGCACGCTCTTCCCCACGACAATCTGGTTCAAGCCGGTGGATTTCCACCGTTACCGCCCCTTGCCCGGCACGCCGCCCGCCAGCAGCGGGGGTCACATCACCTTCACCGTGCCGGTAGAGCAAGACCAGAGCGTGCGGGTCGCTATGACGTACGTGGCGCCGTACAGCGAGGTCGCCGCGCTGCTGCGCGAATATGCAGAAAGACGCGCCGACCGCTGTAAACGCTTCTCGGTGGGGACGACCGTGCAGGGACGGGAAATCCTGGGACTGCGCGCGGGCACGCCGGGCAAGCCGAAACTCTTCTGCGTGGCCGGCCAGCATCCCCACGAACACGCCGGTGTGTGGGGCGTATTCGGCATTGCCGACTTCATCTCTTCAGCGTTGCCGGAGGCTGAAGCGCTGCGCGACCAACTCGACGTGTATGTCGTGCCCACGGTGAACCCGGACGGCAACGTGCTCGGCAGGAACGCCTTCAATGCGGAGGGTTTCGACATGTATCAGGCCTTCGGCGATACCCCCGATGCCGCCCTGCCGGAAGCGCATGAAAGCCGCCTGCTCTGGAACTGGGTAGCCACGGAACAGCCTGCGCTCTGGCTGAACTTTCACTGCTTCACCGGCTGGCGGCTCAATAGCGAGTTTCCCTACGACGGCTGGTATGAGGTGGAAGACTACGGCCTGTTCAGCGATCCTGTTCAGCGCCGGCTCTATAGCGCCATCTGCGACACGATGCGCCTGGAAACCGACGGTCCCTCCACCCACGAGCGCGCGAGCATCCACCAGCCCAATACGCTTTGCTACCAATTCGCTAAACGCCTTGGCCTTCCCCATGCCTTTTATGAAATAAACAACGGCACGGCGGGCAAGCACCTGGGCGCGCAGCGGGCGATTCACGTCTTCAAGCGGGTGACGAACACGCTGCTGCATCTCTCGGAGACCTCTCCGGTGACGAGAACATGAGTGTCAATCCAGTGAGTACAGCGCATACCGCCAGATAAATCGTCACTAGACTGTTGGGGCGACGCCAATTCCACGACACCTAAGCCCGATGACCACAGGATGAGTCGCTGTTGAGCCCGAGTTTCTTGGTCGACTCCGGAAAGACTATTCAAGGCGCCTACTTTCGTTTTCACAGGTACGGCAGTTTCCCTTTTTTTACGTGGTGTGGTAACCACTTTACTCGCTGCCATAAACTTGACAAAAAAAAACACTAGTGTGTTATCTATACAGAATCACATAGATGCGGTAATTCTGTCTCATCTTGGAAGGAAGTATTGAATGCAAGTCAAGAATGAGTCGCGGCGACATTGGATTCGCCAGGTGAAAGGGAACCGACAATGGTTGGCCGAGAGCTAATACATCGAGCAGGCGTAAGCATTACACTTGTAGTGAGCAGCATGCTTCTCCTTACAATGCCGTTACTCGCCCACTACTTTCTTGGATATAGCGCAGTGGACGTAGGTGACAATGGACGCGAAATCCGCTGGCTGGATTATACCCAGTACGATGATGCGCGCTCTTGGGCAATTGACCAGTGGCACGCACAAGGCAAAGTGGCAATTTTACCACAAGCTGCAGGACACATCGTCGACCTCGAATGGCGTGACTACAATGACTGTGGCCCGGATGCCTACATTGCATATTATCAATACTATCCGTATGGTATTGACAAAGTATACATGAACACGTGCAAGATGAATAGCAAGACATCTGCACAGAAGCGGTCCGTGGCAGTGCACGAGCAAGGCCATGCCTTAGGGCTGGCCCATAATCCAAGTAATGATCAGATTATGTATGAGTTCCCCGCGTCAATAGCTTACACCACGCCGCAGGCGCATGACCTCCAGGATTATCACGAACTTTGGCCCTAATGAGCAATTGCTCGGGAAGATGCAGCGCACCGCTGGTGCTGCGCAAGAGTCCAAGTGTAGTTGGAAGAAAGTAGGTACGATGAAGGCCATAGTGCGAAGTATGAACTTGCTCTTGGGAACGCTCCTCTGCGTTCTAGCCGTTACAGGTTGCGGCACTGCCGGCCCGCAGACCACTGGCTCGTGGTCGTTTAATCACAAGGACATTCGCAAGGTGGTGGGCGCCTCCACCCACATATTCGTCGGTCGGGTAGTGGCAGTGGAGGGCAACAAAGGAATACCGACGTCAGGGCCAGGCAATGAGTTTATCCCGCAGACGCAATTCTCTGTAGAAGTGCTGGAGAACATCAAGGGTGAGCTCTCCGGGACCGTAACGGTGAACCAAATGGGTGGGACCGATGTCAGCGGCACCGTCGTGGTCATGAAGGGAGATACACTCCTTGAAGTTGGCGAGACCTACCTGCTAGCCACATGGCATAGCTCAGATGATGGCTGGCATAGCATCGTAGCCGAAGGCTATGGAAACGTGAAGGTTGAAGATGCAGATAAGCGGTCACGAGAAGTGGAGCGATATCGCTCGGCAATAGTGCATCAGATACTGCCGTCATCCCCTGAATTCGAGCAAGTTGGAACAGTACCGGTTGAATTCAGGCTGCCGAATGCGTCTGAACGCTAGGTCTGCCTACAGAGGAGTCGCGGCGAATCCTGGTTGGCTTGTCAGCTTGGTGAAACAGGTGGGAATGGACAAATAGCATAGGGACATGAGATGTACTGCTCCCATGGTGTTGCATCCCTTTCTCGCGCTATCCCCATTCAGATGTCTGTGCCGCTACGCCGTAGCCTTCACCCGATTCAGTTCCGGGTGTAGTGCAAGGGCGAGGACTTCGCTCACATTCTCAACCGGGTGAAACGTTATGTCGTCCCGCACGTGTTCCGGGATGTCAACCAAGTCTTTCGTATTCTCCTTCGGCAAGATGATCGTGCGGATACCGGCGCGGTGCGCGGCGAGTACTTTTTCCTTGAGGCCGCCGATAGGCAGCACGCGGCCGCGCAGAGTCATTTCGCCCGTCATGGCCACGTCACGCCGCACCGCCCGCTCGGTAAGCGCTGAGATGAGCGCCGTCGTGAGCGTAATGCCGGCGCTCGGGCCCTCTTTCGGCACGCCGCCCGCGGGCACATGTATGTGGACGTCCAGTTTTTCCCAATTGAAGTCCTGCAGGCGCAGTCGCTTTGCGTGCACGCGGGCGTAGCTTAATGCCGCGCGACCGGATTCCTTCATCACTTCACCGAGTTTGCCGGTCAACAGGAGTTTGCCCTTGCCTGGCACGAGGGTTACTTCCACCGCGATGATATCGCCGCCGAACACCGTCCAAACGAGACCTGTTGCCGTGCCGACTTGGTCTACGTCTTCCGCCATGCCATAGAAGAACTGGGGCGCGCCCAGAAACGTATTCAGGTTCCGCGTGCTCACTGAGACCGTTGCGTTCTCGCCCTCTGCATGCTTGCGCGCGACCTTGCGGCAGACCGTCGCCACCTGTCGTTCCAGATTGCGCACGCCCGCCTCCCGCGTGTACTGGCGCACCATGCGGCGCAACGCGCCTTCGGTAAAGCGCACGTTGCTCTTCTTCAAGCCGTGCTCGGCCCGCTGCTTCGGCACAATGTAACGAGTGGCGATGGGCAGCTTGTCTTCCTCGGTATAGCCGGGAAGTTCGATCACTTCCATCCGGTCGCGCAACGCAACTGCCAAAGTGTCTACGGTGTTGCCCGTAGTTATAAAAATGACGTTTGAGAGATCGTAGGGCACCTCAAGATAGTGGTCCGAGAAGGCGTAGTTTTGCTCCGGGTCCAGCACCTCCAGCAAGGCCGCCGACGGGTCCCCGCGAAAGTCTGCGCCCATCTTCTCGATCTCGTCCAGCATGAAGACAGGATTTACGGTGCCCACTTGGCGCATGGCCTGCAGAATTCGCCCCGGCAAAGCCCCCACGTAGGTGCGCCGATGGCCGCGAATCTCGGCCTCGTCACGAATTCCGCCCAGAGACATGCGCACGAATTTTCTGCCCAGTGCTTGCGCAATCGAAAGGCCTAGGGATGTCTTGCCCACTCCGGGCGGCCCCACGAAGCAGAGAATTGGCGTGCGCACGTCGGGCGCAAGCTTGCGCACCGCGATGTATTCGAGGATGCGTTCCTTAACTTTGGGCAGGCCGAAGTGATTCTTGTCTAAGACCTTGGTCGCGTGCTCGATATCGAGATCGTCTTGGCTCGGCTCTCCCCACGGCAGCGCCAGCAGCCAATCAAGATACGTCTGGATAACGCTCACTTCCGGGCTGGCCGTGGGCATTGCTTCCAACCGGTCGAGCTCTTTGTACGCCTTCTCTCTTACATCCTCAGGCAGTGGAGTCTCCTCCACGCGCTCGCGCAGCGCGGCAATGTCGCTACTGACCTGATCGGTCTCTCCCAGCTCTTTATGGATGAGCTTAAGTTGCTCGCGCAAGAAGCGCTCGTGCTCCTCAGCGTCCGTGGCGGTGGGCGCGGCATCCTCGTCGATCTTCTGTTGCAACGCCAGAATCTCTAACTCGCGCCGCAGGTGGGAGATCACCTTTTCCACACGAGCGGTCACTTCGAGCTCTTCCAGCAACTCCTGTTGCACCGGCGTCGTCAGATCGATAGTGTACGCGATGAGGTCTGCCAGGGCGCCTGCGTCATTTGTGTTGATTGCTTGCACGTACGCCTCTTCGGGAAGGTCCTTGCTGAGTTCCACCGCTTCCTTGAAGAGCGCGAGCATGGCTTGCATCTGAGCCGCTAGCTCATCTCCATCCGCGGCCGGTGGCTCAACGACAATCGCCTGCACGCGTATGTGCGGGTCCATTTGAAGAAAGTGGGTAATGGCAAGTCGGCGTTTCCCATCAACCAGAATGCTCACGCTGCCGTCCGGCATCTTGAGCGTCCGGCGTATCGAGACCTCCACACCCACAAGGTAGAAGTCTTCAGGATTAATGTCGTCGATCGTTGGGTCGCGCTGTGTGACCACGAATAGGCGCCGGTCGCTGTCGAGCGCATTGCTCACGGCCTCCAAGGACCGTTCGCGCGCCACGATCAGCGGCACCGTCATGCCTGGGAACACCACCTGGTCGCGAATTGCCAGCACCGGCAATTCAACCGGATGCAGCATGGCCTCCATCAAGTCCACCTGCTGGTCGCGGCGGCCCCCGGATCGCGACTTCCGCCGCTTGGCTCCGTCTCCGTTCGCGGTCGCCGCCTCAGAGCGCTCTTTCGTAGATTTCTGTTTTTTGTCTGCCACTGCCTCGTTCTCTCTTGCCATAAACTTTAATTCACCTATGTGGTCGCAAGACCACACCGTTTCAACAAAGCTGCGGGATTCTCCCGGCTAATTGCTTCGATCTGCGCTCGCTCCAGTCCCGCACCAAGTATGATATTGGCCACCACGGACTCCGTGAGCAGGTCTCCCGGCGCGTGCGTGTCACTGTTCACGATCATGACAGCGCCGACTTGCTGACAGACCCGCGCCACGCAACCGTTAGCGGCGCTGTGTCCCTTGCGCGCGCTGAGCTCAAATGCCAGGCCGCGCTCGCAGCCAACGCGGGCATCTGCCGCCGTCAGCAGGCCGGGATGCGCCAGGACATCAACCGCCGCGCACTCCGCCGCCGCGGCATTTGTGCCCGGCGGCACGGGCTCCGAAATCGTCTCGCCGTGGACCGCTACCACTTGGGCCCCCGCCGCTTTGCAGCGTTCTGCGAGCGCGCCGAGTGCCCGCGGCGCCACGTGCGTAATCTCTACGCCGGCAAGCGCGGTGATAGGCAGTTCCCGGTTTATGACTTCACATTCACGCAGCAAGGCTTCGCAGACGTACTGATAGTTAGCGTACCCCACGTGATCGGTGATAGCTATTGCCCGGTAGCCGACGGCAACGGCGCGCTGCACAAGCTCCGCGGGAGAGAGCACCCCATCGCTGAGGAACGTATGGGAGTGAAAATCAATAATCATTCGTGCAACGCATCAGTGACTGCCTAACCTCAAGTGAATTCCTACACTCAGTGTACCTAAGCGGAAGGAACGGCTACAAACCGCGGCGAGCGCACGGTCTATTTGACAAATGCCCGCAGCTCTTTCGCAATCTCCCCGCTGTTCACCACGGTTACGTCCCCCGCACTGGCAAAATCAGTATCGACCCGCCACCACTGGAAGGCAGCCCGCTGCGCGCGCACAACGACGACGTTGCCATAGTCCTGCACGCCCATGGGCAGCCCATAGCGCTCCAGCCAATTGGGCGTTCCCAATACAAAACTGGAAATCGCGGGTGCGCTGTCCATCAGGGCAACGTGCCGGGCAACTACCTCTTCCCAATCAAGCCCGTCATCGCCGGACGTATCCGCCGGCCGCGGGATGAGATATTTGGTAGCAAGCACTGAATCGAAGCCCTTGGCGCTAAGGATGTCAAAAACATTCAGGTAGGCGAACGTCTGGGTTTCGGGTTGCCATTGCAACACGCCTTTTTGGAAGAACTGGGTCGGCTTGCCCTCAAAGGTAATGGCGCGAGTGAGGGGATAACCCAGCGCTCCGGGTCCTCCCACCCGCCGAAACTCCGCGAGAAACGGCACCGCGTGATACCAGTCCGAATCATCCACAACGTCGTAACACGGTATCGTCACTCTGTTTCCGGCAAGCGTGGGCGTTTGGCCCGTTGTCTGACTGTAGCACGCAAACTCTCCAGTAACGTATTCGGTGAGCAAGCGCGGCGTCCCCTTTACAAAGCGCAACTGGATTGTGCGCGGCACGTACGCAGACTGTGTGGAAAACGACCACGAGCGCGCAAACGAGCCAACCCTGCTCCCGGCGGCATTT
Organism: Chloroflexota bacterium; assembly: GCA_965207135.1. Classification (GTDB taxonomy): domain Bacteria; phylum Chloroflexota; class UBA11872; order VXOZ01; family VXOZ01; genus VXOZ01. The sequence continues at coordinate 2,845,337 of OZ242272.1, forward strand.
CCTGAAACGCTTACGGTAAATGTTTGCCCCGCGCCGAGAGGAAGCTGGGTCATAAAGTAAGCCCAACCATCATCATCAACCCGGAGGAAGGGCAAAGACACTCCCGCTTGGTCAACGATCTCAATGTCCGTAATCTCGATCGGCTCCTTCTCCCAGGGCGACGTGCCGATGCTGATGGGACTGCCGACGAAGCCGTCGCGGCCCGGCAATGGGTTCGGCCGTTCCGTCCGCGGCAGGAATTCAGGCGGCACCGCCGTTTGCCCATTCCCGGGATAGGTGTAGAGGCGGTCCACGTCCGGCGCGCCGACAAGACATCCACCTAGATTGAAAACACTGCCGTTATCGCTCTGCCCAAACCCCACGCGCGTGAGGGCCGGGTGCAACATGACTGTGCGGTGATAGACGCTGTTTACCAGGGCCTCCACCGCCGCTATCGGATCCTTACCAATAGTGGAGGCAGACTCGCCCGAGCATCTTCCGGTAAACCCCGCAGCCTTCATGCGGTCTGCGGGCGTCACGCCGGTGAAACCGAAACTCAGTGGGTCTTGCGCATGCCCGGTGAATCCATTGACTGCATAATACGCCGCGTGTCCCACTGCCGCTCGCTGCAACGCGGAGTCGACTTGCACAAGCGGCACCTGCGCATGCGCCCGCAATTCGTTCAGCCGCGCGACGGCTTGCGCTTGGGGCGTGGTTCCCGCCGCCTGGATTGGCGCCAGCGGTGCGAATAGCACACATAGAACGACAAGCGTGAATGCCGCCAAGGACTGCCTGAAGCTCCAGCCAGGACAAGCTGTCGCCGTGGAAGGGGAATAGTTCCCTGAGGATTGCCGATCCATGAAAACTTGATGATTCTACAAGCTCAACCCAGCAAAGCGGGCACACTGCCTACTTCTAGGATAAACCCACACCGCATATTTCGTCAGCTATTGCTGCTGGGTAAGCCAGATCGGACTTGCCCACGCGGTCTGGCGATTGCCCTGCGTGACGCGGAGGTAATAGAAAACGAACGGCCGGTCGTCAGGATACGAAGGTGCAAGCGCCAACGCTGCCAGGGGTTCGGCGTCCGTCCATTCACCTTCCCAAAAATCACAGCCGGGTTGCTCTGTGAGAACAACTTGGTTGTTGCGGAGTAACTCTATCCGGTCGATGCGGTACGTACCTGCCACCCGCATGGCGAAATGGCGGGGTGGGTATCGATCCAAATTCACGGCTAGGTCGGTACCCATGGGCGCGTCGTTCATGGTGAAGTCCAGGAGAATGCGGTCGCCGGTGGTAGCATAGCAGCGTCGTTCGTTGAGCGCTTGCCAGATGGCGTCGCGCGTCAACTCGCGCGCCACCACACAGGCGAGACCGTTGCCGTCGTCCACGAAAAAGCTGCCCTGGTTCGCCAAGCCGTGATGGGAATCCGTGCCGCCAATGAAGCCGAGACGGTGTCCCATAGCCAGCGCCCGTTGCACGCTGTGGGGGCCACCCGTTTCCGAGATACCCCAGCTTGAGCAAATCTCCACCAGCCGTTGGTGCGTATCGTTGCGGTAGTCCCAGTTGGTGACGTTACCGAACTTGGTGTGATGCGGGATCGTCAGGGCTTCCCGGCCCTTGAGATTCTCCCAAAGCTCGTCCGGCGTCATGCCGCCCGGGCCGAACGAACAGATAAATTCGGCGCTATCGCCGCGGTGGTAGATGTTCTTGTGGCCGTTGGGATTGCCCGTGCCCCACTCGTGGCTGACCAACGTAACGAAGCGCTGGGAATCGTTGAAGGAGTTTGAAGTGTCCACCACCTCTTGCCAGACGTCGTCGACGATTTCAAAGCGCATCTTGTAATGGTTGGCAGGCGCACAGAAATCGAGACCGGCCACGTCGCGCCCCCACTCGAAGAATTCCGTCGTAGTACCCGTACCCTGGCTGTGCCACATCTGGCTGTGCATCTCGCCAAAGTAGATTCCTCGATCTGGCAAGAAACCCGCGCCGATGGGATTGCTCTTGCCCGCGATGCCGGTAGCCGGGTCAACTACTGTGACACGTTGAATGCCCGGCCGGGTGGCTTTGGCTTGCATGGTAGCGCCGGTGGCATCTGCCTTCTGATCAAGAGCAACGCCTCCCGGCACATCCAGTCCTTCAGAGACGATGGTGTGGACATAGCCTTGATAGCCGGTCGCGGCATTGTAGCTGTAGCCGTCGACCGGCAGCACGCGGATGGAAAACTCCTCACCCGGTCGCACGACAGCAGGGGCAAACACCTTGAAGCGCTCGGCATGCGCTCCAACGACTTGTACGGTCGGATGGGTCGCGGCCCGGCGGTACGAGCCGTCGCCCTGGCAGTCCACACCCACCGTAAAGATTGCCACTTGCGCGTAGCGCTGCGCCTGCACCAGGTTGCCGTCGGGCGGTCCCAGGATAATTCGTACTGAGTCTCCAGGACCCAACTCGCCTTTCTGCACCACCACGTCTACCAGGTCCATGTGCCGACCCCAGGATGCGGCATGGGCCAGCTTCACGTCAGACCGGGAGCACTCTACATCGGTGAACGCCCCATAGCCCACCTTGCGAATCTGACCCTTGTCGCGGCTGCCGACGGTCTTGAGCCCACGCGGATAGGGATTGCCCAAATGACACTCCCAGGTGCTGGGCACTTCCATAGTAATGTGCCCGCCGGTGGGCAGCGTGAGGTCCGGACCCAATGTGAGAGTCGCCACAAAGGTATGCCCGCTGGCAGCCTCCACTTCATTGGGCGTCATTTCCCCATTGATATCGGCCGGCGGCTCGAATTGCCAGGAGCGGTTGATCGGGAACCAGTCGGAGGTGTTGTCGAAGAGGCGCGGCGTCGACAGAGTTTCTGACATGAACAAACCCTTGCGTCGCATCACCAAACAGTGATTTTTAGGCGAGTTTAGCAACCGGTCGCCCTCACCCTAACCCTCTCCCCCGGGAGAGGGGACACTCGCCCAGAGCCGCCAAAACTACCTAAATCCCCACTTTCGCGGGGTTGAAAGAAAAAGTGCTTAATACCTTGCCTGTCAAGAATGTGCGTAACGCGACTATCGATTGACTGGCCTAAGCTAGGTGAGGCCTTTGTCCAACGTGTCCACCGCTAGAGTTGCGGGATGCATGCTTTGCCGTTGCGGGCTACCGGCATTCCGGCGTAGGCGCAGCGGTTGCCCCACTGGTCGATGGCTTCCTTGCTCTTGTACTCGTTGATGACCTTATGGCGGGACGTGTTGCTGTAGTTGTTGCCCGCGGTGTGCAGCACCATCACGTGGATGAAGAGCACGTCGCCGGGCTTGGCAAGCATCGGCACGGGCTCGTAGTCCGCCACCTTCTCGTCGGCTACGGTATGGCCGTGTGACGTCTCCCACTCGCCCATCAGGTGGCTGCCGGGCAGCACCGTAGTCGCGCCTTGGTCTACGTCGTTGGCGTCCAGGTAGATGATGGCCGCCGCCAGGTCCGACTTGCTGTGACGCTCGTACGGCCAGTCCTGGTGCCAGCCCTGTTCATTCGTGAAGCCCGGCGGATTGTTGCGCACCTTGCCGTTGTGAAAGTCGATGTCCGGGCCGAAGAGGTCGATGAAGACGTTCACTATGCGGGGGTCGGTAACGTTGTTGAACCAGTAATCGCTCGCCAACGGCTGGTCCATGATGCCCTGCACGTTCTTGGGGTTGTAGGGGTCGATGGGATACCCCTCCGCCTGCTCCATGAAGTTGTAGCGCAGGGCCTCGGGGCGTCCGTCGGTATTCGTAATCAGATCGTGAAACTCCGCTCGCATGACCTCCATCTCCGCGGCGTCATACAAGCCTTCCATCACCAGATAGCCGTTATCATCGAAAAACTGCTTCTGCTCCGGCGCCAAAGTCACCAGTTGCGCGGTCGCCATGGATTCCTCTCCTTCTCAAGCCTCGCCTTATCTTACAAGAAACAAACTCATCTCCGTTGATTATACAATCATTCCCGTCAGGCAGGCGCAGGTTGCAAACCTGCGCTACCAGAGTCATTGCCTTGCTACATCTCCCAAGCCTAATTCCCTAGGACGAAATAGCGAAGCCGTAGCGCGGGGGCTTGTCCCCCGCTCTTTGATCGACACCAGACCGGCGCGGTCAGTGCTTGCGGAATCTTCTCAGGTAAGAACACGCACACATTCACCGCGCGGCCTAATTGGTAGTCTCGCAGCAGCGACTACTGCTCCACCAAGACACGGCCGCCGCCGTGGGAGCTTTCATACACCGCCTCGCCGAACGTGAGTGACTTGTAGCTATCCCAGAGATCGGGGCCGGTGGTCTCCAGACCCAAGCAGCGGCGGGCGAAGTTGCGCACCTCGCCGGTGTAGCCGTAGTTCATCTGGCTCCGCCCTAACCCGGTCCAGGAGGGGTCAACCGTGTAGTTATAGCGGCCAAAGTGCGGCGTCACATCCGTCCACTCCTCATGCGGCTGATACGTGACCTTCATCATGTCTTCACACACCACGTGGTTCTCAAACCCAATCAGCTCCAGCGTCTCGATGATGTCGCGGAACGCTGCCTTGGAATCGAGCGTATTCAGGTCCATCTGGCCCACCGTGCCGTTCACAAACTCCAGATTGATGAGATACGAGAAATTCTGCGGTCCCACCTCGTAGTAGAGGGCGTTCACGGCGCGCACGTCCCCGCCAAAGAAGCGCACCAAGTCGAAGATGTGCACGCACTGGCCGATGAGAAACGCGCGCTTGGCGGAGTCAATACCCCAAATCTGCGGATACTTGCCCTGCCCGAACTTGACCTTGAGCACGTGCAGCCCGCCAAACTCCGGCCGCGCCACAATCTCCTTGGCGATCGTGTACACGTCGGCGAAGCGCTTCATGAAGCCCACCTGGCCCCACGTGTTATTCGCCTCTGCGAGTTCGGCCAGTTCCTTGGCCTCAGCCGAAGTATTGGCCGACGGCTTCTCCGTGTAGACCGGCAGGCCGCGCTTGAGCACCACCGGCGCCAGCTTGTATTGCTGCGGCGCCGGGCCGATGGTGAAGACACCGTCCAGCTCTTCGGTATCGAGCATCTTCTCCATGTCGGTGTAGACGCGCCGCGCGCCAAAATTGCGGGCATTGCGCTGCGCTTTTTCCTCGTCGATATCGCACACAGCGACAAGATCAATCTCAGGAATGAGTTGAATCTGCGGAAAGATCGAGGCGGTGGCAAAGGAGCCACAACCGATGAAGGCAAGTCTGGCTCGGCGCTCGGTACTCATGGGGAAATTCGCTCCTTGCGATGGGGGGCACGGTGCAAGCGCACTGGGGAGAATATTTCGAGAGCAGCCTCATTGCACCGTCAAGAGTATTACGGCAATTATATTCCCAGGCTGCAAGCGTATCAATGCCGGGCTGTCCCTCGCATTTGCCCAGACATGGCAGCATAGTCGATCAGTCGCCCTCACCCAAGCCCTCTCCCGTCGAGGGAGAGGGAACTCTCTCGCTTCCGCTAGGGTTACGCAAGGTTCTTGATGGCCTCTACTGCTCCACCAGCACCCGGCCGCCGCCGTGAGAGCTTTTATACACCGCTTCCCCGAACGTAAGCGCCTTGTAGCTGTCCCAGAGGTCGGGGCCGCTGGTTTCCAGACCCAGGCAGCGGCGGGCGAAGTGCTCCACCTCGCCGGTGTAGCCGAAGTTGCGCTTGCTGATCGAAAGGCCGGTCCACGAGGGTTCGAGCGTATAGTTGTAACGTCCCAGGCGCGGCGCCGCCTCTGTCCACTGCTCTTGGGGCTGGTACTTGACCTTCATCATGTCTTCGCAAACCACGTGGGTCTCCATGCCGATGAGTTCCAGCGTCTCGATGATGTCGCGGGTCCCCACCTTGGAATCGAGCGTATTGATGTCCATGTGGCCGACCGTGCCGTTCACAAACTGCAAGTTGATGAGATAGGAGAAGTTCTGCGGGCCGACCTCGTAGTAGAGTGCGTTCACGGCGCGCACGTCGCCGCCAAAGAAGCGCACCAGGTCGAGGATATGCACGCACTGGCCGATAAGAAACGCCCGCTTGGCGGAGTCGATGCCCCAAATCTGCGGATACTTCCCCTGGCCGAACTTGACCTTGAGCACGTGCAGACCGCCAAATTCGGGACGGGCTATGACTTCCTTGGCAATGCGATAGACGTCGGCGAAGCGCTTCATAAAGCCCACCTGGCCCCACGTGCCGTTGGCCTCGGCCAATTCGGCCAATTCCTTGGCCTCCGCCGAGGTATTGGCCGACGGCTTCTCCACGTACACTGGCAGGCCGCGCTTGAGCACCACCGGCGCCAGCTTGTATTGCTGCGGCGCCGGGCCGATGGCGAAGACGCCGTCCAACTCCTCCGTATCGAGCATCTTTTCCATATCGGTATAGACACGCCGCGCGCCAAAATTGCGGGCGTTGCGCTGTGCTTTCTCCTCGTCGAGGTCGCACACGGCGACAAGGTCGATCTCGGGGATGAGCTGAATTTGCGGAAAAATCGAAGCCGTGGCAAAAGAGCCACAACCGATGAAGGCGAGTCTGGCACGACGCTCAGAACTCATGGAAGATTTCACTCCTTGCATGCTTTCGTGGTGCAGACATTTGCCGATCGGGCTGTCTCTGGCTGCTGGTCCACGCCGAGAAGAGTATTACGGCAATTATATTCCCACGCAGCGGAAGCATCAATGCTGCGTGGTTTTGGCAAAGTCCCATCAGGAAATGAGAGGAAAGCTCGATCGGTCATTCCGGCGAATGCCGAAATCCAGTGCCTTGGCTTCCGGCGGAAGAGCAGAGACGCACTTCTCTTTCAAGGCGTGAGACATTCGGAGCGATTTCCGCAGCAGGTATACTCTGTAACAGGCGGTCAGTTGTATTCAAGGCCTGACACTAACATGAAAGATGTTGCCAGCCACACCACGTCAAGCAAGCACGTGAGAACGCGAAGGTATCAAAAAGGAGCACCCCCATGGGCGAGCGACCGAATTTCCTCATAATTCTTACCGACCAGATGCGCGGCGACAACATGCGCTGCGCCTGGCGCGACTGGCGCGACGATACGCCGCTCCAGACGCCCAACCTCGATCGGCTGGCGGCCGGCGGGGCGCTGCTCACGCGGGCGTATGTCAACAATCCGCTCTGCATGCCCTCGCGTTCCACACTGCTCACCGGGCTGACCCCGCGCGGGCACAACGTGCGCACCAACGGCATCGATCTGGATCCCGCCTTTCCCACGGTGACCGGCACGCTCGCAGATGTGGGCTACCGCACCCACAGCATCGGTAAGATTCACGTGCGCGTGGCCGGCGAGCCCATCGGCGTAGACCCCGAAACGCTCGATCCGCGCGACTTTCCCGAAACCCGCTGGATGTGGCGTAATCGCAAAGTTTCCGCGTTGCCCACGCCCTACTATGGCTTCGCAAGCACGGAGTTGACCATCGGCCACGGGCCCGGCAATTTTGACAATCACTACCTGTGGCTGGAACGCGAGCATCCGGAAGTGCTTCCCCATTGGAACCGGCAGGCATCCACGCCCGCAGCGAGCGGCGCCGAGCAGTCCTACCGCATCAACGTGCCGCCGGAGTACCACTACAACACCTGGATCGCCGACCGCAGCATCGCGTACATGCAGGATGCAGCCGATCAGGAACAACCGTTCATGCTCTGGGCCTCGTTTCCCGATCCGCATCATCCCTATGCCGCGCCGGACCCCTGGTATTCCATGTACGACCGCGATTCGATTCCACCCCCGACGCGGCGCGAGCATGAGCTCGACGAATTGCCGCCGCACATGCGGCTCATGTACGAGACCGATCAATGGACCTCCGGTCGCCGGTTCGCCACCAAGATGCCGGACGAGCAGATGCGCGAGATCACGGCCATCACCTTTGGCATGGTGTCCTTCATCGACGAGCAAGTGGGCCGCATGCTGGACTCGCTCGACGAGCTTGGCCTGGCAGACAACACGATTGTCGTCTTTACCGCCGACCACGGCGACCTGCTGGGCGATCACTGGCTGCTCAACAAGGGACCGTTCCACTTCGACGGCATGCTCAACATACCGTCCATCTGGCGCTGGCCGGCGCAGTTCCCGGCGGGCCAAGTTTCACGGAGTCTCGTTTCGCACTTAGACATCCCGCCTACGCTGCTCGACCTGGCGGGCGTGGAACCGCCTGAATACGGCCCGCCGTTCATGAAGGGCGTGCCGCAGCCGGAAGCGGAACGGCAAATGGCAGCGTGGCCGGGACGCTCGCTCACGCCGTTGCTCACGGGCGCGGCGGATTCCGTGCAGGACGCGATCATCATAGAGAACGACGAGGACTACATCGGACTGCGCCTGCGCACCCTCGTCACCGACACGCACCAACTCACGGTCTACGTCGGCGACGACGGCGAGCAGGAGTACGGCGAGCTATTCGATACCCAGAGCGACCCCGGCCAACTTCACAACCTCTGGCACGTTGCCAGTGTGCAAGGCCTGAAACGCGAACTGAAGGTGCGGTTGGCGGAGGAACTCATTCGCACAGACAACCGGATGCCGAGACGGCAAAGCCATGCGTGATTCTTAGAGTCTCTACTGGCTTTATGTGCAACCTGCTACACTAGCAAAAAATGGCATTGGCCGCTGCATCAACGACTGAGAGTGTCCCAATATGATGCCTCCCGGCCACTGGATACTTTAGGGGCCAGTCAAACACATGCAAACCCCTCATGAATCTCTGCCGTCACTCATGAGAGCATTCTTAACCGAGCTATTCCGAGAGCGCCTTCCCAATGCTGTCAATAGGGTGATGATTGCGCTGCGTTGTACGTACCCCGAAGAGAAAGAGACAGCGTATTCACTGGACTTGAGAATGAGCGGCAGAGTGCGCTACGCCGTGCGCCGCGAACTGATCCTCGCCAATGGGTCAAAAGCGGTGCTGTACCAACTGGAAAGTGATGTCCGAACCCCGGAGATTCATTAAGACTGGCGCTGCCCCTCGACACGGTGACTTACCGTTTAGCTGGCACTTTACGTGGGGCCAGAACTTGGCATCTGAAACCAGGCCTAATCCAGTACAATTGGCACGAGGCAAGACTCGCTGAGCCGAAGCGCACCCCCATCGGCGCGTAGAAGTGTCGTAAGAAAACCTCCCCGCAGTCACCGTCTTACACCGATCAAACCGCCACGACGTGAATTGGAGGAATAGTCGGGAATAGCCGGCATAGGGTTGTGCTCACCGTATTCGACCAAGAGCGCGGAAAAACGTCGTGGACTATCGTGCCAGAGCGCAGCAAGCCACTTCCCCGGACTTTATGTCACCGCGCATTGAGTGTGAGGCATTCCGGCATTGGGCGAAGGGGATTGCAAAGTCTCGCGAATGGTTTTGCAGTGTCTCATTGAGAAGCACCGGCAGTCGTAAGGGAGTACTGCGAAGGGCGTGCACGCGTACAGCGCGTGGCCGCGCAGAAGATGGAGCGCAGGCCTGAGGCCTGCGCTCCTTTTGACTATGGCACTTTTTCGCCGGCACCGGGCCGACTTCAGTTCCTCTATGGAGGCTCGCCCAGAGCTTCCAATATCAGTTCTGCGACCTATACCCGATAGTAATCCGCCACCTTTGCGAACATCGTGGCCATATCCTCGATGTCCTCGGCGGAGTGCTTGTCGGTCCACGTCCAGCGGACGGTGGTATCCACGTGCTTCTTTGCCTCGGGGCACATAGCCGCGCTGTACTCGATGTCTTTGGCAAACTCGTTCATCGGATGGTCCCACGGCCAGCCGGACCTGCCGGCCACGTGCGCCTTGTCCTGCATGAAGACATGGCTATCGGGCACGAGATAGTACGGCGCGGGGCCGCCGCCCGGCGTGAGGCCTTCAGCCAAGAGCGCTTCCGAAAACTCCCAGATGGAGCACCGGAACTGATCGAGATCAAGACGCACGTGGTAGAGCCAGTGAATATGGTCACTTCCTGGAGGAGTGAATGGCGGCGTAAGACCGTCAATCTCATCAATTAGAGAGTTCAGATGCGCGGCTCCCTGCCGCCGCCGCTCGTTCTGCTCCTCGAGCACCCCAAGCTCGGCCAACGCCAGTCCCGCCTGGAACTGACCGAAGCGATAGTTCAAGCCGAACGATTCGTGCTTGCGACCGTAGTTCGGGTGCGAAACGGCGCCGCGCGTGAGCGCAAAGCTCCGCACACGATCGGCGACTTCCTCACTATCCGTGGTAACGGCCCCGCCATGGTCCGCCGTTAAGTGCTTTTCCGCATCAAACGAAAAGCCGCCGACGTCGCCCAGCGAACCCGCTTTTCCCTTCACATTCCGTCCTGAATAGTTCGCGAGCGGCGCTTGGCAAACATCTTCTACGACGGTGATGTTCTTGCTCTTCCCCAGCGCCACAATCTCTTCCATTGGGCAGAGCAGACCGTAGAAGTGAACGGCAACGATGACTGCCGTGCGCGGCGACAGCACTTTTGCGATGGTCTCGGCGGTGACGTTTCCCGTGCGCACGTCCACATCGGGAAAGATTGGGATTGCCCCCTGGGCAATGATGCCGGCGATTGTGCCGAAGTCGGTAATGGGACTCACGACGATTTCGTCGCCAGGGCCGGCGTCCAAGCCAGCATAGAGGGAGTGGAGCGCGGCCGTGCAATTCGCAATGGAAACGCAGTATTTCGTGCCGGTGGCCTCGGCAAACGCCTCCTCGAAGCGGCTGATCATGTTGCTGGAAACTCCGCCGTCCAACACCGCGCGCACGTTGTCGTAGGCGCTCTCCGGCACATAGCGAGGAAACACTTGCGGCAGCGGGTTATCCGACCCCCGCACCGGCGTACCTCCCTCGATGGCCAGACTCACGTCCGCAGGACTCTTGATTGCCATGCCGCACTCCTTTCCAAAGTTAATTTATTGAATTATACACAGTTGTACGGTACAAGACATACTCCCCGCTGTCTTTGGCAGCGCACTTCTAGAGTTCTTGATGAGTAACTTCCGCGCACTCTTCCTTTCCGATCATGGTTCGATCCTTCGACGAGCTCAGGACAAGCAAGCTCACCACGAACGGATAGCGCCAACGCTCGGTTGCACCCACGCCGCTCCCATCCAGGAGGAATGCAATGGCTCCTTCCCACTAGGCCTGAGGTTGTCGCAGGCCAACCTGTGCATGTGGCGAGGCCAGCGTCCTGAAGCCCAGGCACGATCGCCTAACCTGCATCACAAGTACGGAGCCACTATTCCGCACAGGCAGTTCGTTTAATCACACCTGCGGGATCGCCACCAGCGTATCAGAATCCGCTGCCTCTTTGGCAGTGAGCGCTACCTGCATGGATTGCAACGCGCTCGCGGTATCCACCAGTGGCTCTTGCCCTGCGCACGCCTTCAGGGCGAAATCGGCAAACACGTTCTGGGCCGCTGAGAGATCTGTCACTTGACCCGCGTGGTCGCTATTGTAGAGAATCACCTCGCCCTTCGCGGTGATCTCCACCTGTCCGTCGGTGCCCAAGACCCTCATGCGGCAGTCCATGCCGGCAAAGGCCGGGCTCACCAGGCGGTGGTGCTCCATGATGGCGGTCGCGTTCCGTTCTTGCAGGAAGTAAAGCTGGCCGGCATTGCGGTAGTAGGGGTCATCGGGCCGGGCAAAGTTTGATTCCCGCGCCAGTACGTGCGTGTACTCCAGTCCCGTAATCCAACGGAGCGCATCGATGTCGTGGATGAGCAGGTCGGGAATGGGACCCCCGGAAAGCCGCTCGTCGAAGAACCACGGCGCGCGGGTCTCGCGCTTTTCCATGGCCGAGCGCATGCCGTAGCTCTGCACGACGTCTCCGATAGCGCCGCTGCGCACGATCTCATGCAGTTTGGCGTAGCCGGGCTGGCCGCGCAGGGTGAAGAGCTGCCCGACTTTGCGGTCCGGATGTTCACGCACGAGCGCCACTGTGGCGTCAAGCTCTTCCTGTGTGATCATCAAGGGCTTGTCGGCGGTGACGTGCAGTCCCGCCTTCAACGCATCAACAACAACCCGTCCTTGATGGGCAGGAATCAGGCAGACCGCCGCCACGTCGACTTGCTCTTGCGCGAACAGCGTCGCATGGTCGTCATAGAGCCTCGCGCCGTACTTGTCTTGTATCTCGTCGGCGCGTGCGCCCGCTTGGGCGACCGCAGCCAGCTCAATTTCATCCGATTCGTCTATGCCGGCAAACACGTGCGGTGCATGCTGTTCCACCCCCACCATGCCTACTCTAATTGCCATCAGTTACCGTATTCCTTTCTCAAGAAGCGTGTGTTTCCGCCGCGATTCCGCTCTCTTAACCCCGCTTACCCCTATCGAGGCGATGTTCCTTGAGAGATAGTACCGCAGGCGTGAGTTTGACGCACGGACGGACGCAGCCGAGGAACGCAATTCAGTTGCTACATATTCTGTCGCTGACATCGTGTGACCGGTATTAGGGCAATCATTGCCTATCTCCTTGCCGCAAGGACACGATGTGTCGCCCGCAACAGTGCTCTCTGCGCCTTCTCCCAACTGTCTCGGCGCAGCCGAGCGAGGCAAGACTCGCAGCCGCAAAGTCTAACTAGCGCGTAGCACAAGGTTGCAACGTGCGCCCATCCGTGGGCAACCCTTAAAGAGAGGAGAGATACGGAATCCCGTATCCCTCCTGATCATTCGCTAACAATCGCGGCGTCTACCACAACTTAGCAGATGCAACCGCCCTCTTCCAGGGCAATCGTAGCCACTTGCTGCAGTTCGTCCTGCACTTCCTGGACGGTGCGCGCGCCGTCCTCGATGTCCTTCCAGCCCTGGCTCCAAGCGCCATTGACCTCAGATTGCTTCACAATCTGCTTGGCGCCCTCGCTGAGTTCCGCCATCTGGGCGTAGACATTGGCATCCTCATAGGGCCACAGGGTCACCGGGCTCTGCTTGCGGCTGGCCGTGTAGCGGCGGCCGCCGAGCTGAGCAATCTGCTGGTCGGACTCCGGACCAATGAGAATCTTATAGAGTTCCCAGGCCAGGTCCGCTTGTGGCGCCGATGAACTCAGATAGTTCGCGTTCAACGCCTGAATGGTGGTGCGTCCGCCGGGACCCTCGGGCAGCAGCGTGTGTCCAATGTTGAAGGGAGTATCCTTGGACATGATGTTCGCTTGGAAGCTGCGCGTATTGGCGCCGCTTGCCAGGCGCGCAGAGAGGGTCTCCTCTTCAAAGGACGCCGAAGCGTCATTCTCACGCGGCGTGCTGATACGGGGTGAGACCTCGTGCTTCGTGACCAGGTCCTGCGCGGCCTGCACCGCAGCCGCGAATTCCGGCGTAGTCATCGTCGCCGCGGTGATGTCGGCGTTCCACCAGTCCGCGCCCCAGGCCTTGAGATGATGCCCAAACCAGCCGGTGGAGTGGTAGGCATAGAAGAAGCCCCAGCGCGTGGTGTTCGCGCCTTCCTTCTTGGTGAGTTTCTGCGCAAACTCAAGCGCAGCGTCCCACGTCCATTTGCCGTCCGCCGCCAGCTCGGCAGGCGACGTCAGACCGGCCTCGGTGACCTGGTCCGCGTTGTACCAGAACTCCTTGCCCTGGTTGAACCAGGCAATGCCGTAGATCTGGCCCTGGATCTTCTCCAGCGCGTGATCGTAGAAGTCATCGCGGGACACGTCGCCGTCTTTGGCGATGAACGGGTCCAGCGGCTGGATCATCTCGTTCTGCGCGAATTGACTGATATAGGAGAAGTGGCCGTAGTACATGTCAATCGGCACGTTACCCGCAAACGAGCTCACGGCCTTCTCGATGAGTACCGCAAAACCGCCGGTTACCGGGTCTACCTCAAGTTGCACTTCGGGGAACTGCGCCCGATAGTTATCGAAGATCTGGCCGAAGTTATCCTCCCACACCTCCTGTGTGGTGGTGTAGTGGAGGTAACGGACCGTCTTCGGCTCCATAGCCTTGGTTTCCTCAGCCGGTTTGGCCTCTGCCTCTGCCGCCGGTGCCTCGCCCTCGGCCGGCATAGTAGTTACGGCCTGCCCGCACGCGGCCGCCAGCAAGCCTGCGCCAGCCACCAAGCTGCCGCCAAGCAATGTTCGTCGCGTTACTGTCGCTCTCACGTTTTCTTCCTCCGGGTACATAAAGCTAAATTCTTCACCGTTAATAGTACATGCACCGTGTAGATGGTGCGCTCTCGGGCACGTGCGCTGCCGTCTCGCCCTAAAGAAACCGCCAATTCTCCTTTCTCAATTCATCCAATACGCGCCGTAGCGCGAAACGCCGTCATTGCACAACCAATTGCCCGTACAGGTTGAAATGTCGTTGAAAGTAGTATACCAGCGTGTCATCCATTAGCAAGCCGACGCAGATGCAAAGTGGAATCTGTGGCCCCTTCCGACTGCGCGAAGCGACCTATAGTATTGCCAGAACGATCATTTGCGTTAACACAGTAGGATTTTTTGCAGTGTATACTGTACAAGCCAAAGACAGAATTAACTTCCGTATCGGGACAGTGCTGGAGGCACATCCGTGAAGAGACTCGTAGCGCTGCTCGGCTTCGCCCTGTTCCTGCTGTTCCCGACCTCCGTCGCGGCGGCGGACTGCCAGTTCGTGCTGGGATTCAAGACGGTACGGGATCTCATCGGCCACGAAATTGTCGGCGCGTGTTTAGAAAGCGAGCGCTACAACCACATTGGCGACGGCCTGCAGCAGACCACCGGCGGCCTGCTCGTCTGGCGCAAGACCGACAATTGGACCGCCTTCACCGACGGCTACCGCACCTGGATCAACGGCCCCAACGGCCTGGTGCAACGCCTCAATACCGAACGCTTCGCCTGGGAAGCCGACTACGCCCCCGGGCTCGTGTCCCTGAGACGGAGCGACCCCGAGGCTGCGGCGGCCATAGAGGCCCTACCCTGGGTGCGTGACGGCATCCGCAGCCATCCGCCGCTATATCGAGGCTTTGAGTTTGAGCTGAATAGGGTTTCAGATCTCATTGACTTGGCGCACAACTCGCGGTCGGCATTTACAAACCTGATTGGCAAGCCTCGGATTCTGAATGACTTCGCCCCGTTTCCCCGAACAGAGGCGGTGAGAGGCGTGGCCGGTGACCTCTGGGCCGACGTCATCATCGGCCAGCCGGACTTTTCGCAAGTCTCTGAGGAGCAAGTAGTACCGTTCAAGGTGTTCAACCCGGGCGGTGTGGTTGTCGATCGCTCAGTTTCCCCGGGAAGGGCCTACATCTGGGACGCGGGCAATAGCCGAATTCTCGGTATTGACCTGAGCACGTGTTATGCCGGGGAGGGACCCTGTTCGGCAGACGTAGTTATCGGTCAACCGTCAGCGTTCGATCACTCCGCCTGCAACGGCGATTCCAATTTGCAGAATTTTCCCGTACGGGCCGCAGCCAGTGCCGAGACCCTCTGCGGCATCATCGATGTCGCCATTTCGGTGGACGAAGAACACACCTTTGTGACCATGGCGGTCGACGCCCACGGCAACCTCTACGTACCGGATTCCCTGAATAACCGCGTCCTGAAGTACAATCGTCCGTTCGAGACTGACTCCATTGCCGATGAGGTTTGGGGACAAAGTGACTTTTCCGGCATAGTCTGCAACCGGGATAGTCCGACAATGCGACCAAACCGCGAATCGCTTTGCTTTCACTCGGCTACGTATCGCGTGCGCATGGGCTGGTTTGCCAGTGGTGTGGAAATCGATCCCGCGGGAAACCTCTGGGTAGCGGATGCCGCCAATCACCGCGTCCTTAGGTATCCCATAATTCACACCACAGGAGTCATCGCCAAACAGGCCGATCTGGTGCTCGGTCAGTCTGGCTTTCAAAGCAATAGCTGGGGTGCTGGACGTAACGAGCTCGATTCCCCGGCGGCGGTCAGAACCGATGCAAGAGGTCATGTGTACGTGGCCGACAAGGGCAACAATCGCATCTTGGTGTTTGCGCCTCCCTTCACATCGGGGATGGCGGCAACCACCGTGATCAGTTCCAACCTGAGCCGCCCAACTACGCTAGAGATTGACCCGACTAGAAACGGCGTGTGGATAAACAGCTCGGATAGCAATAGTCTCAGTTTCTGGCCTATGAGGGGTTCTGGGACAAGAGCATCACAATTGAGCATTCCGGGCCGAAGTGGGGGAGGCATCGGCATCGATAGTGCAGGGAATCTCTTGTTGCCATTGATTTCATTTACCCAGGATGTTTACCGCTTCCCCGCCAGTAGATTGAACACGCATGCGAGCTCTATCGGCGAGCCAGACAAGAGGCTGTTCTATCCACCCGGTGGGATCAACTTTAAGGGGGATCGGGAGATCCGCAATGGAACAGGCGTTGCGGTATTCAAAGACCAGCTAATCGCCGCAGATACCAAGCGGTTGCTCTTTTGGAATGGGGTAGCCGGGCTCAGGAACGGCCAGCCCGCTGACGGCATAGTCGGCGAAGCTTATTGGACACCTGCCTGGGAAACGTGCTGCGGCCAGATCAAAGTAGATGGGGCGGGAAGGCTATGGGTCTTGGGCACTGACGTCACACGGTACATCAATGTCTATCAGCTACCCCTGACCACACATTCGGAGCCGATAAAGACCATAGCGATGGAGGGAGCGACTTTTCCGGTGCTGGGAACGCACAGATGGGTAACACTTGGCCGTTATATTCGTGGCGTTGCTCCGATAGGAAATGGAGAAGCAATCTGGATCAGTGATTCTCACAATCACCGCGTGGTGCGCCTGCGCGATCCGCTAACCAATCCGGTAGTAGACGTGATCCTGGGACAGAGGGATACTGCAGGAACGAAGTGCAATCGCCGTGCTCACATCGGCCCGTGGGATAGGCCCCAGGAGGTTGTTGGCGCGCCGCAGGACGACATGCTCTGCTTCCCGGGCGCGCTCTCTATGATCGGCTGGGAAATCTCTTCGTCTCCGACCATTCGCTTGAAGTGGCAGGCAATTGGCGGCTCCTGGTATTCCCGCGCCATGTCACCCCTACAGGCAATGTTTCAACCATCTTTGCCCCTGCCGCCACGAAGGTCTTCACTGACTTGGGCGCGGTGGAAGAGAGGTACTTTACAAATGCTTGGGAACCCGGACAAACTGTTGAAACCGGCAGTGTCTACCTAGGATCAAGGCAGACTGCCACTTGGGAACCGGCCTTCGACAGTACAAACAGAATGGTGGTGGGTTACAACAGCTACATGGCGCCCAGATTCGTCGGCTACTACGATAGCCCGCTCGGCCCGAACACTACTCCAAACGGATTCTTGAAGGACCTTGGCTCTATGCCGTATGCGGCAACGTTCGATGAAAACGACAACCTGTACGTGGCCGATCAAAACCGTAACAGAATTCTGATATATTGGAGACCCTTCAAGAACCAATAATAGAGGTAATTTTGATAGGAACCGCTTTGAAAGTCAGCCACGGCTTCCAGTTGCCTAAGGCAAAGTCAATGGGCAATTCAGGCGCAGCGGGCACTCGCAACCAGTGAAGTACCAAGGCTCCCGCCAACTGAATCGTGGAATCAGAAGGCATGGGCCAAGCGGCTGACCATACCGCCTCCTACGTCTGCTGCCCGACCATCCCCTCTGGCACTCACTGGCATCGATAGAGATGCTACCCAGCTCGCTCTCACTCTCGCCAGGTGGACTCGCCGCTGGCGATGGCGATCCCTTCTGCCGCGGCGTAGAGATAGCGCTCGGCCCAGGCTGTGGTGGCTTGCAGATCGTAGTTCCACGACTGCACGGCGTAGAACATGCAGTGGGAGTGGAGCCGGGCGAGGTTTGGCGTGAAGAAGGCCGCCGGTTTCCACCACTGTCCGATGGGACGGTGGTCGTTGTGGTCGCCGAGCCGCTGGCGCATGACCGCATTGAAACGCTCAACGTACCCCGGATCCGTTTCAGGCGGGTAGATGTCCGCCATGCCGGGATTGAGCAGGTGCAGCTTGCGCACCCCCAGGTGATCTTCCTGTCCCGGTGGAATCGTGCGGTAGTGAGCGTGGAACTCCAGATAGGCCTGGGTCGGCGCCAGCCCCACGTAGTCTGCCAAGGCCTTGCTCTCCACCGGACACGGTTCGCCACTCACCGCCGCTTTGTAACCGCCGGCCACCACCTCGCCGCTGCCATTGAGCAGGCTGTAGCCTTCCGCCGCGCCGTCAGGATTGATCATCGGCACCAGGCAGACCTGATAGTTGTCCAGCAGCCAGCGCGAATCCGTGAGATCGACCGTGAGCCGCCGGGCCAATTCCACCAAGCGTTCCGCCACCGGCTCCGCGCCCTGGGACGTGCCCGCCATTACGATGCGCTTGGCGCGCGGCGCGGTCTCAAGCGCCCAGATTTTCCGGCCTTTCGCAGTTTCGCCCAAAACGCGGGTCGACCAGTTATGCCCCTCGGTTCTCTCCAGTGCTGCGAGCTGCGTCTCCAGCTCTGAAGGAGCGATGAACGGCATGCTGCCCATGATCACGGATTCTCCTGCCTGCAACGAGAGCGTGATGAGCACGTCGCTGGTGTCCGGCACGTTGGTGGCGTGCTCCAGTGGAATCGGCTCCCAGCCCGCAGCGCGCTTGACAAAGCCGCCAAATTGGATATACCAGCCGCCCAAATCCCTATCTGTGTGGACGTGGATACGCAGCGCGGGTGTCTCCCGGTGTGCCGTAATGCGCACGCTATAGCGGTACTGCGTCGGCACCCCCTTAAAGTGCTCGTCGAAGCCCGTGGGCTTGGGGTCAACCCGCGTAGCGAGATGCACGGTGCCGTCATCGTCCAACGACACATCTTCCGCCGCGGCCGCCTCAAACTCTGTGTCAAAGGTCACACCGAGTTCATCTATAGTCTTCCTCATCGGACATTCTCCTTGCGTGGACTAGAGCTTTGGCATTCGGTCTCGTCTCGTCGAGAGAGCAACATTGTCTTTGGGTTGGACAACTTGGTAAGAGTATGACACGTAGGGGCACGACATGTCGTGCCCCTACGTTTTGGAACCCATAGCTGCTAGGAATGCCCTCACCCTAACCCTCTCCCACGAGGAGAGGGGACTAATCCAATGCATAGGGAAGGACTGCGCGACTCGACAACCGGAGAGTCAACCATATTCCCCAGTAGGTCTTCAATTACCACGTGCAAGCTGCGACTACGCTACATTTGGAACCACGCGGTCGTAGATTTCGTCATTCGTAGCGACCCAGCAACCGCCGGGCTTTGCCAGCGCGTAGGGCAAGACTGATTCCAACACGTCGCAATGGGGATCTCTGGCGGCCAGTACCGGCGGATGGAACGTCATGGTCAGTACCTGGCCGTTGTCGTGGGCGTGGTCGATGCCGTGCTTGAGCAGATTGATGAACTCCCAGCGGTCAAGGTCCAAATAGCGGAAGCCCCAAATGTCGGTTATGCCCGTGGGCGGGAGCTCCGGCAGACCGTTGGGATAGCGATAGGGCTGCAGCGAATCAAGACTCTCTCGCATGGCCTTTTCCAAGCTTTCTTGCGTTGGCCGCAGCTGCGTGGGATCCACCTGAAATCGGTAGTGCGAAGAGGCGTAGCCAAATCCCTCATCCTGCAACAGGTCTTGCACCGCAGGAACGTCTTGCAGACCGTCCACAAACCCACCCGGCGTGCGGAAGCCAACGGGATCAACGCCGAGCGTCTCGCGCATGGCGTGGCTGGTCTGGCGGAGCTCGTCGCGAATGCACGTGAGCGCAGAACGGCCATGGGCCCACCACGGCGCTGCCGCATAGGTCACCTGGAGTTGCGGGATCTCTTGCGCCCGCACATTAACATGAGAATACGTATGGTTGCCCAGAGCATGCCCTGCGTCCACCGATTCTCTCAAATAGTCGAGATCGGGATCCTCTAACGCGCTGCCTACCAGGAAGTAATGCAGCTTGACACCGTATTTCGCGGCCACTGCATTCAGCTTTTGAATGTACTGCTTGCTGTCCGCATCGATGGCCCCCTTGCGGTGGTCCCACACCGACGTCCAGTACGGAAAATTGGTGCACATCTCCACGTCGAACGTCAGGCTTAGACAGAACGCCGCGCCATTCGGGTACATTCTTCTTCTCCCTGATTCAGAGTTTCTCGCTTAACTGTGCCGCCGGCCTACCGGAACTGCCGCTGCATCTCAATCCGGTGCCCAAACTCCCTACCGACGTTCCCCCATTATATGAATGACGAAGGGCATCGCCCTATCCTCAGCGCGCCTTCTTCACTGCTACCACAACCGCGAAGATTAGCGTTGCCACCAATGCCATGGACGGCCCGGAGGGCAAGTTGTAGTGAAACGAGAGGTAGAGCCCCGCCACGGCGGAGATAGTGCCCAAGAGCGCTCCTGTAAACATTGCCCTGGGAAAATTTCGCACCAGCAGGAATGACGTTGCCGCGGGCGTGATGAGCATCGCCAGCACGAGGACGATCCCCACGGCCTGGATGGCTAGCACGATGACTACGGCGAGCAACGCCAACAAGAGGTAGTCCAGCGCCTGTGTGGGCAAGCCAATGACTGACGCGCCTGCTGGGTCAAAGCTGGCAAACACCAACTCCTTGTGGAGCAGATAGAGTATCACCAGCACACCGGCGGCCATGACTGCAGTAATCGTCACGTCGCGGGTGGTCACGCCCAGCACCTGGCCCAAGAGGATGTCTTCCAGGCTCACCCGCAGTCCGCGGGTGAACGACAGCATGACTACACCTAGAGCAAAGAGTCCGGCAAACAGGATACCCACCGAAGTATCGGCGCTGACACCGGCGCGCCGAATGAGGTAGCCACTGAGCAAGGCCACCACGATGCCCATAGGCATCGCGCCCAGGAACGGGTTGACGCCAATCACGAACGCCGCCACCATGCCGGGCAATACGGCGTGAGAGAGTGCGTCACCCATAAAGCCCAAGCCTTTGGTGACCACGTATGCGCCCAGCATGGGGCACATTATCCCCACAAGCACCGAAACAATCAGCGCTCGCAGCATAAAGCCGTACTGAAACGGAGCGATGAAGATATCGGTTATGACATCCAATTAACGCTGCTCGCTCTCGTAGGCACGGTAGATGTCCACCGAGCGGTACAGCTCGTCCATGACTTCCGGAATCAGCACCTCCGCCGTGGGTCCGCAGGCGATAACGCTGCGGTTGAGGCACAGACAATCGTCGGTCAACCGCCGGATGTAGCTGATGTTGTGCGAAGCGAGGAGGATGGTCTTCCCCGCGTCGCGCATCTCTTGCAGCACAAGGGTCATGACCTCTTGGGAGGTGAAGTCTACTCCCCGAAAGGCTTCATCCAGAATCAGCACCTGCACATCCTGCGCCAGGGCGCGGGCGACGAAGACCCGTTGCTGCTGTCCGCCGGAGAGTTCCGCAATCAGAGCATCGCGCCTGTCCCACATCCAAACTTGGTTGAGGGCGTCCTCCACGGCTTGCTTGTCGGCGCTCCCCGGCCGGCGAATCCACCCGATCTGCCGCGTTCGGCCCAGCATCACCATGTCCCGCACCGTCATGGGCAGGTCCCAGTTGATATTCTGGCGCTGCGGCACGAACGCGACCTGCCCTCGCGAGTCCCCTATCGACTTGCCGTTGATGCGGACCCGGCCCCCTCTGGACGGGATGAGACCGGTGAGTGTATTGAAGAGCGTGCTCTTGCCGGCGCCGTTGGGGCCAATAACGCCCATGATGCGAGAGCTGTTCGCGGAGAAGGTAACACCATTGAGCACCTGGACCTCACCGCGGTCCACGTAGAGGTCCTCCACGGAAAGTGACGGCAGGGCCGCGTCGCTAGACTGCTCCCGCGTACTTTCTGCGGCCACGTTCATTGCAACGCCTCAACAACGAGCCGGACGTTGGACTGCACCATGGTGATGTAGGTATCCGCGCCACTGCCCTCGGATCCGAGGGAATCCGAGTAGAGCCGCACGAGCGTTGCGCCGGCCTCATTCGCCAAGGCGGTGGCGAGGCGCTCCCGCGCAATCTTTTCACCAAATACTGCCTGCACGTCACGCTCTCTCATCAAATCGACGAGATGCGCCAGATGCTCCGCTGACGGTTCCGCATCTTCAGCAATCGACAGGATTATCCCCACAACCTCGAACCCGTAACGAACCGCGAAGTAACGGAAATAGTCGTGCGAACCGAGAATCAACCGCTTCTCAGCCGGCACCGCGTTGACCTGTTCCAGCGTCCATGCGTGGAGTGCCAGGACTTCCGCGTTGTAGGCGGCTGCATTGGCTAGGTATTCGTCCGCATGATCCGGATCGAGTTCCGCGAAACGGGCGGCAATCGCATTGATCGCAACTACAACACGGAGTGGATCGAACCAGAAGTGCGGGTTGTGCGCCCCGTGGTCGTGTCCGTGCTCAGCTTCTTCGTCGTCGGCGTGGCCGTTGTCTTCGTCATCGTGGCCTTCATCCTCGTCGTCGTCATGGCCTTCTTCTTCGTCATCGCCATGGCCATTGTCATCATCGTCATGACCTTCTTCTTCATCGTCGTCGTGGCCGTCGTCGTCTTCGTCGTGGCCTTCATCCTCGTCGTCGTCATGGCCTTCTTCTTCATCGTCGTCGTGGTCGCCCTCATCCTCCGTATCGCCCAGGATGGGATCGACGAGGTCGCCCAACGTCAGCACTATCGACGAATCCCGCGCCACATTGCGCAAGAGCTCTTCAAGCCAGAAGCCCTCCATGCCCAGTCCGATGGCAATAATCAAGTCGGCTTCTGCGATTTTGGCCGCGTCGCGGGGTCCGGGTTGGAAACCGTGCGGGTCCACGTCTGTCGGTATGAGGCTTGCCACTTCCACACGTTCGCCGCCGACTGCCTTGGCCCAGTCCGCGAGGACATTCGTGACGGCAATGACACGAATCGCCGGCGCCTCAGAGGGCGCGGGCTCAGCGCTTGGCTCGTCGCCTCCGCACGCGGCAACAGTTACGAGCACAAGTATCACGAACGCCGTCCACAGACTTTGCCGCAGACGGCGGAACTGGGCCATGCTCCTGCCGAAAACTCGTCTCATCTTCCTGAAACCTCTTTGTTTCTATGCAACACACCTGCCGTTTGGGATAAAAGCCTCATGCTAGCCCGCCTAACTCACCCGACGCTAGCGTTGCGTCGCCGCGACCGCCTGGCACGCCTCAATGAACTGATCGTACCCGATCGTGTCCCCCACTGCCTGTTGAAAGTACTTTAGCGCCGAACGGGTCATGAGCCGCTCGGGAAAGGTATCCGGGTACTCCACTGCCAGCGTCGCTTCACGAATGAGGAAGACCCTATAGCCGTAGCCCAGCATCGGTTGCGTAGCGCCGGCGGAGCCCAGGATGCACATGTTCGTCGCGAACCCCGTGTAAATGAGATTCTTGATGCCCTTGCTGCGGCAGATGCGGTCGAACTGGGCGCTGGTGAGAATCACCTGATCGCCGGGCTCAGCGTCGCATGACTGGATGATGCGCATCTGCTGCCAGCCGTCCCAGTCGCTGTAGCCTTTGCCGTGGGAGCGTTCCGCGCGCTCCAGGTTCCAACCCGGATTGGCCTCCGGCGGGCGCGCCGGTCCGGGCGGCGGGTTCGTATCTTCTTCTTCCAGCATGTAGTGGACCGAGTCGTACTTCATAGCAATGTTCCCCGGCTCCACGTGAAATATCTGCATGCCGGCATCGCGAGCGGCTGCGATTGCCGGGCGGATATAATTGTCGGCAATCCGTACTGATTCACCTTGGTTTTCGAGCGTGCCCATGTCCACAAAGTATTCATCCGGCACTGCCGGACCATTCACGTCGCCCATGTTCCAGAGATGCAGCGCGACGAAGCCGGTTTCCGCCGGATTGAGATTGAACTCTTCTTCAACCCAATCGGCATCACGCAAATTGGGCGTACCCCAATGCGTGCCCAGCAATCGCAGACCTACCTTTGTTTCGGTTGCCACAGTCATTCATCCCTCCGCAATTAATTGCGAGATTTCTTGTATGATAGGGGAGGTAAACTTGCCCCACGTAAGCGGCTCACGGTAGAAGCACTTGCAGGACAGCAAGGACGCCAGCCGCGCCCACGACGAGAGTGCCCAAGCGCAGCGTCAGACGCAATTCCAAGTCTTTCAGGTCGGCTTTCGTTGATTGCGCCAACGCTTGTAGATGCATATCTAATGCTTGTATGCGAATGTCTAGCGCTTGAATTTCAGTTTTGGTCATTTGCGCTAGGTCTTGCAGATCGGCTTTGGTTGCTAGCGCCTCGTGAGATTCGCCGACCGCGCCAATTGGGGCCTCAGCTTGTGTTTCGTTGAAGCCGGCAGCTGTGAGCGTCTTTACGGCCTTATGGGTATCGAATACAGCCATTGGTCGCCTTTCTTACTGCGTGCGCATAGTCACATCACGCACGTTCCTTTGCGAGACACCACGCCACCACTCTCACACTATGTCCATACTACTGCGTAGGGGCACGACATGTCGTGCCCCTACAAAAGTTAATCATGCAATCACTTTAGCCACCGACCATCGGCCGGCGAGCGACTACGTTAGCAGAGGCAGCCGCCCTCGCGGAGCGCGTTCTCGGCAACCCTTTGCATCTCTTCCTGGACCTCTTGGACCGTCTTGGTTTCCAGCTCCAAGGCTTCCCAGTTTTCGGTCCACGCAGAGTTGACGTCAGACTGTTTGACCACCTGACGCTGTTCCACGCTGATCTCGGCAGAGCGCGCGTATACTTCCGGATCCTCATAGTCGTAGACTGTGAAGCCCTGGAAGTTCTTGTTCGATACGTAGCGTCCGCCGCCCAGCGGCACGATGAAGCTCTGACCTTCCTGGCTCAGCCAGAATTTGTAGAAGTCCCATGCGCCATCGGGATTCTCAGAAGAGCTGGAGATCCAGTTCGCGTTGATGGACTGCACGATCTGGCGTCCCGCCGGACCATTCGGCAGCATTTCCATCTCTACCGTGAACGGTTCCTCCTGGGACATTATCTGCTCTTCGATCGTCCGCGTGCCGTACGATCCCCAGGTGCGGCCCGCCAGCAATTGCGTGTTGAAGTCCGCTGCCACGTCGTTCTCACTTGGGGCGGCTCGACTCGGCATCACGCGGTGCTTCGTCACCAAGTCAGCGGCAAACTGTGTGCCTTCGGCAAACTCTTGCGAGAGCATAGCCGGCGCCGAAAAGTCTTCATTCCACCACGTTGCGCCATACGCCATCAAGTGGATCCAGTGCCAACCGAATGAGTAGGAGGGCGTCCAGAAGCCCCACTGCGTCACGTTATTGCCCTCTACCGTGGTCAGTTTCTTCGCGCCTTCCAGCAACGCATCCCAGGTCCACGTGCCCTCGGCTTCATGCTCCTTGGGAGTCTTGAGACCGGCCTCGGCGTAGAGATCGGCGTTGTACCAATACTCTTTGCCGTTGGTGAACCAAGCAATACTGTACACCTGTCCTTGGATACGCTCCGTCGCCCAGACGTGATAGTCGTCCTTGCTGACCTCAGCGTCTGCCGACAAGAACGGCTCCAGCGACTGGATCATCTCCGCCGTCGCGAACTGGCTGATGTAAGAAAAGTGGCCGTAGTATACGTCGTAGGAAATGCCGCCGGCAAACGACGCCAACGCCTTATCGATGGTCTCCGCGAAACAGCAAACCGTAGGGTCGACCTGCAGGTCGTACTCCGGATACCGCTCGCGGAACGTGTCAAAGAAGGCGCCAAACGACTCGTCCCACACCGCTTGATTCGTGGTGACGTGCAGGTACTTGACGATTTTCTGCTCGGCTGGGGCCGGGGCCTCGGCAGCCTTTTCTTCCTTGGGCGCTTCCGCCGCAGGCGCGTCGCCTGCAGGGGCGGTCGCTACCTGCCCGCATGCCGCAAGCAGCAAGCCGGTACCGGCTACCGCAGTGCCGCCAAGGAACGTCCGTCGTGTCAAATCTCCACGCATGACCTGCCTCCTGCAAAAAATGCTGTCTCTATTAGGAAACTAACCTGCGGGCGGTCCGCCCTTAGGCCAATGCTCCAAGTCAACTCGCGATCCAACTATCATCCTCTCAGGACCTTGCCTTCACCTTACAGCGGCTGCCCGCACATGCGAGAGCGCTTTATCCTGCTGAGCTCGCATTCTTGATTTAATTGACCCCTCCTTTGCGTGACCCCTCAGCGTACACACCATCTATTAAGAAGAAGACAAGAACTGCAAGAAAGTTATAGCACGTTTTTGAACAGTTGTCATCCGATTTAGCAGGACTAACGGTTAGGCTGCCTGTGCGAGAAGCCGGGCAATGAACGCCGCTCTTTGCACCACTGGAGTATTTTTCTCCAGCGCGTAGTTGACAGCCAACAATTACCGTTTTAGAATGCCCCCAGCTACGAGGGGTGGCCTGGCAGGATTATGGCGAATCATGCCAGAAGCAAAGTTGACAACAAAGAAGGAGGTAGCGCCATGCTCGAAAGTACGTCTCTATCCCGACGTCGCCTACTAGCGGGGTCGGCAATGCTAGGGGCAACGTCTGTCGTTTTTGCCGCCTGCGGCGGCGCAGCGCCGGCAGACTCCGGCTCCATGGAGGAAGCCAAGGCAGAGCCGGAATCCAAAGAAGCAGCGCCTGCTAAGGAAATGGAGAGCGTAAATATCGTCGCTTTCCTTAAGGTGCCGACTGAACTCGAGCAAGAGTTCATGCAGAACATGGCCGACCCGTACATCGCCGAGAATGAAGGAACGACGGTTGAGCTCGTTTCTCAGGTAGGCGGTACGGCCGACCGTGTTGCCAAGATCAAGACCATGCAGGCCGGCGGCATTCCGCCGGACATCTCCGAGTTCCCGCGCCGCGCCTTTGCGCAGGTGATGCAGGACCTCGCCCAGAACATGGATGACCTGGTCAAGGCTGCCCAGCTCGATTTGAGCGTCTACAATCCGAATCTCCTCGAGCGCGATGCCATGTTCCAGGGGCAGGTCTACCTGCTGCCCATGGGTCACGGCGGCAACGCCCACGTGGTCATGATCAACCCCAACTACTTTGAGGCAGCGGGACTCGACTACCCGTCGGCGGACGTGGAGAACTCCTGGACGTGGGACGAGTGGCTTGAAGTGATGGTCAAGCTGCGCGAATTCGAGGGGGACGAAGTGAGCCAGTGGGCGATGGGCAACCACGCACACGACTGGTGCTCATGGCAGTTGCTCTGGGGCGACGAGTGTAGCTGGATTTCGCAGGACCTGACAACGGCCACCTGTGATTCCGAAGCCATGATTGACTGCTACACGAGTTTCTTCGATCTCGTGCACAAGCACAAGGTCATTCCGCCGCAGGCTGACCGCAACGCCACGTATTTCGGCGGGCAGAATCCCTTCCTGACCGGTCAGGTGCCGTTGATGATCTCTGCGCCGCGCAGTTTGCCGCTCACGTACGCCGACCAGGCGCTCGAGCAGGGCGTAGACTTCGTGATGGCGCCCATGCCGCGTGTGGAGCGCTCCACGCCGGACGCCAACCAGCACAAGCTCGGTCTGGTTTACGGCAGTGAAAAGCGTGAAGCGGCCTTCAACTACATGGTCTTCCTTCTCGACAAAGGACGCTTGGGCAAGTTCGTCCGCAGAATCCCGGCTTGGATTCCTGAGATTGAGCCCTTCATCAATGAAGCGTTCGATGGGTACACCAACCCGCGCATTTCGGTGGCACAGGACGCACTCGCGACTGCCGTCCCGCAGTGGAATGTGGGTACGACGCCCGTGAGCGGTCAGATTACGACTCTGCTCAACGAGAATGGCGACGCTAGGCTTTGGACCGGTGAGCAGGACGCGGCGACCTTCCTCAAGGAAATTCAGCCGACCATGCAAGCGATCGTGGACGACGGCCTCAAGATCATCCGCGAGAAGCTTGGTAGCTGGCCGTAAATCGACTGCAGCGCTGAGTCACTGCGCGTGACCTATAAGTCGCTTGCATTGCGATTGACGCTGGAACGAAACGGCCGCGAACCCATGGGTTCGCGGCCGTTTCCGCTTTTCTTGGCCGAGAGGCGACGTCTTCCCCTGGCGCGCCTTCCGCCGTTACCCGACAACCGGTTGAAGGCCGGCTGCCGCACACAGCCGGCTGTGCCCGTTTCTGCACCTCCGCGAAAGCGGGTCAGGGCAGCATCAGCCGTTGCTGACTGCTCTTCGGTACGCGCACAACCTCGCCTCGCGCCTCTAGGTCGAGCTTCACTGTAGTTACATACCAGGAGATGGACCCTGAAAACGTGCTTGCCAGCATGTTGCGCACCTCCGCCGTCAAGTCATTAAACGTCAGCGTGCCGCTCACGCGCAGCGATTGGAGAATCGCCTCGCGCACTGCATCGTACTTGTGCCTATCGATGTTCACGCCGGTTTTACCTGCGGGATGCAGTGTCATGATCTTGTCTGCCATTCGCTGCGCTCGCTTTCTGCCGAGATGCTGTATGCGCGTCCTTCTTCAGTCGGAAGACGCCTTGGGCAATCCCATGCTATTGCTCAATCTATTGCTATACTCATTCCTGCAGAAAGGCTCGCCGAGCGCAGCCCTTCCATCCGTTGACGCGAGCACCCTTCCAGTGGTACCGTTCCAAAGTAACCCCAAGGTGTGGAGTCAATAGTGAGCAGACCACAGACGCTTCGAGGCTTCAACAACCCCCTCTCGCGTCGCCACCTCCTCCTTTACAGTGCCCTACTGGCTGCTGCCTGCAACCGTACCGAGGCCTTCGGCAACGAGCAAGACCCGCTCAGCCTGCGCCTCGTCTACTGGGGCTATGAACCGCAATTGCTCGCCTGGAATTTGGACCGGTTTACCACGCAATACCCCGGTTTGCGGGTCACGCCGGAGGCATTCAGTTCGGACTATTTTCAGACCGTTAGTCTCCTCTTGAATGAGGGTCAACCCATAGACACCGTCTATGTGCGGGAGACCGATCTTGCGGCGTGGGCGGAGGCCGGCTGGCTCGAACCGCTTGATGGACTCGACGGCATCAAGCAGTATCGCGACTCCATGATTCCCCAGGCGGCAGCGGGCATCCAATACAAGGGCGAGACGTATGGTTTGCCCTATTATACGGAGTGCGCGCACTGGGTCTACGATGAGAGCATTCTCCAAAGCGCCGGGATCACACTGCCCCCGGCGACCTGGGATGAAGTAGCGCAGCAGGCGCGCGAAATCAAGCGGCGCGGCTTGATAGAGTACCCCATTCGCCTAACTTACCGCACACACACCAGCACCAACATTGACTGGTGGTCGATGGTATATTCACGCGGTGGGACGTTCTTCGACGAAGTGCTCAATCCCATATTCCATCTCGCCGGCTCCGCTGCAGAGCAAACACTTAATTGGCTCCTAGACGGCATCTACAGCACTGAAATCATCCATGCCGACGTCCTTGGTAGTAGCTACGAAGCGGCTCTACGCAACCCAACCGCATTCACTATCCAGCCCGGCTATAACTTCCTCTTCAACGTACAGGAGGGCGCCAACGTTCTCGGAAGCCGCCGGGTTGCGCTCTTTCCGGGGAATGATCCTACGCAAAGTGGATCGGTAATGTGGACGCGGCTCTACGCAATCCCAAGCGGGAGTAAGAATATAGAGGCCGCTTGGGAACTCCTGCAGTACCTCGGCGGCCTCGATCGTGAGAACCGCTACTTCACGCCGCTCTTTTGGTTTGTAAACCGCTCCTTGGGCAGCGCATACGAATCTCTTTACTCGGAACCGCAGGTAAAGTCCTTGGCGGAAGAGCGTGGTTTGGGGGACTTGAGCGCCTATCTGCAGCAACGACAGATTGCTCGCCCGCATGAAGGGCGTGAGGTGCCGTGGTTCCAAGAGTGGGAACACTTTTCACAGCTCGGGATCCAACGAGTGTTGCTCCGCCAAGTGTCGCCGCGAGAGGCGCTGCAACTAATGGCTGATAAATTCTATGAACTGCGCATTGAGTGGAGCGCGGTGACTTCGCGCCTCGCGTAGACTTCGCGCCTCGCGGCGACTTCGCGTGGCGCGGCAACTTCGCGCAGTTAGATGCGGCAAGGCGGCGCAGACCGCGCATTCTGACACGTACCTTGCAGCCCCCTGCACCGTTAAGCCAAGAGCGCTGCGACCGAATGGTCGCAGCGCCTTATTTTAAGACTAATGGTAGCTTAGCCGCGTAGGCCAAGATCCTCGATGAGCGAGCGATACCGCTCGGGATCGCGGCGGTGGAGATACCGCAAGAGACGTCGTCGACGCCCTACCAGCCTGAGCAAGCCCATCTCCGAGTGCTTGTCGTGCTTATTTTCACCCATATGGGCCGAGAGTTGCTGAATGCGATTGGTCAGCAACGCTATCTGCACCGCGGACGAACCAGTGTCGTTCGCGCTCTCGCCATGCTCCGCTACAATGCTCTTCTTCTGTTCTGTCGTCAGCACGCCGCTCTTACCTCATCATAAGTAATGAACTATAAGGAATTGATCGTCTCCCTATAGTTGCACGTTCGCTTCATCAGCGCAACCAATTAGACGGAAGGAATCGCTGAATTACCCCAAACAAGAGCTGATGTCATGCAGTTTAGCCTTAGAGACGTTTGACCGCAGGTTCGCCAGACATGACTTAATGAGGACGATAGAGTAAATTGAAGATTGCAAAGAGCTAGGGCAATCAAGAGGGGAGTAGTGCAAGGACGCTGCATGATCAAGGACGAACCTGCAGCCAAACGCGATTAGTATAACACGTTTGTTTTTGTAGGTAAAGTACTTACGGCGTCCTTAGGCTTATTCCCCTCTGATTGTTGAGTACAAAGGTCGGCGGCGGCCAATCCAGGCCGCACCGAGCGCGGCTCCCGCAACACCGTCTCATGGCGCTGCAGGACGGACAAGAGCGCACGGCGTCTCCTCATTCGTTGACTTCACGCAAATTCGCCACGTAGACTGAAGGCAGGTGAAGAGTCTGATTCGTTGCTACTACTGTCTTCACGTAGCCCAAAGCTAGGCCATGTTTGGCGCACTCCAACGTTTCTTCGACCATTCAGAGCGCGAAATCTCCCGCAAGAAGCCGGTTGTCGAGCAAATCGCGGCGCTCGAAGCCGAATTTGAAGCACTTTCTACCGAAGAGCTTACCGGCAAGACCGCTGCCTTCCGCAGCCGCTTGCAAGCCGGCGAATCGTTAGATTCTCTATTACCGGAAGCATTTGCGACCGTGCGTGAAGGAATCAAGCGCATGGTCGGTCACCGCCTCTTCGACGTGCAGATGCATGGCGGCATTGTCCTTCACTCCAGCCAGATTGCAGAAATGAAGACCGGCGAAGGCAAGACCTATGTCGCCGCGCTCAGCGCATACCTCAACGCGCTCACCGGGAAAGGCGTGCACGTGGTTACCGTGAACGACTACCTTTCTCGCCGTGACACCGAATGGCTGGGGCCGGTCTACCACGGGCTCGGACTCACCGTCGCTTGTCTGAACCACGATACCGCCTATCTCTTCAATCCCAAGGAGGAAGGGCGCGAAACTCACCACGGCAGCGGCGAGGAACTGCAATCGGTATCCCGCAATGAAGCGTACGGCGCAGACATTACGTACGGTACGAACAACGAGTTCGGCTTTGACTATCTGCGCGACAACATGGTCGTCGATCTCAATGAAATGGTGCAGGGCGCCCACCACTACGCCATCATCGACGAGGTGGACAACATCCTCATCGATGAAGCGCGCACGCCGCTCATCATTTCGGGCCAAGCCGATGCCCCCGGTGAGACTTTCGGCACGTTTACGCGCCTCGTGCCACGGCTGCGGGAAGAACAGGACTATACCATCGATCACAAGCTGCGCGCGGTGAGCATCTCCGAAGTAGGCATCGGGAAGATGGAGAAGTGGCTGGGCGTCGGCAACCTGTACGAGGAAGGCGCTTTCGAGCTTGTGCACCATATGGAACAAGCGCTGCGGGCACAGGCGCTGTACCAACGCGGACGCGACTACGTGCTAATGAAAGAAGGCCGCGTCATCGAGCACCACGATCCCAACGCTGAGGTGGTAATCGTCGATGAATTTACGGGCCGCCTCATGGCCGGACGGCGCTACAGTGAAGGCTTGCACCAAGCCATCGAAGCCAAAGAGGGTGTGAAAATCCAGCGGGAGAGCAAGACGCTGGCAACAATCACCTTCCAAAACTATTTCCGTATGTACGACAAGCTGGCCGGCATGACCGGTACGGCGGCCACGGAAGCCGATGAATTTCGCAAGATCTACGGACTGGACGTAGTGGTTGTTCCCACCAATATGCCGATGGTGCGCCAAGACGAGCCTGACCTCGTCTATCGTTCGGAGGGCGGGAAATTCAATGCAGTCGCGGACACTATAGAAGGGTGGCACCGGGAAGGCGCGCCGGTGCTGGCGGGCACCACCTCTATCGAGACTTCGGAAGCGCTGAGCACGCTGCTCAAGCGACGCGGTGTTCCGCATCAGGTGCTCAACGCAAAATACCATGAGCAAGAGGCGCAGATCGTCGCGCAAGCCGGCAGCAAGGGCGGTGTAACTATTGCCACGAATATGGCCGGTCGCGGTACCGACATCGTGCTCGGAGGCAATCCGCCCGCTGGGACGGAGGCGGAAGCAGTTCGGGCTGCAGGCGGCCTCCACGTTATCGGCACGGAACGACACGAGTCCCGGCGCATCGACAACCAATTGCGCGGGCGGTCCGGTCGCCAGGGCGACCGGGGTTTTTCCCGCTTCTACGTCTCGCTGGAGGACGAACTCCTCAAACGCGCCGGCAGCGACCGCATCTCCGGCATCATGGATCGTTTGGGCATGGACGACAACGCGCCCATAGAGCACAACCTCATCAGCAAGGCGCTGGAACAGGCCCAGACCAAGCTCGAAGCGTACAACTTCGACCTGCGCAAGCACACGGTCGAATACGACGATGTGCTCAACACACAGCGCAACACCATCTACAGCGAGCGGCGCAAGGTACTGGAGTTGGACCAGATCACCGATCAGATTCAGGGCATGGTGCACGACGAGATCGCGCAAATTGTAACCGCCCATACGGCGGCGCCACAAGAAGAATGGGATGTCGCTGCTCTCGTAGAATCCTGTCGCCAACTCGTCAATCAGCCCACCTCACCACCGGCGGATGAACTGGCAACGCTTACCCCGGAAGGTATCACTGACAGCTTCATCGCGTGGGCAGATGAAGTCTACGCCGAGCGCATGGAAGCCATGACCCCGGAAATCATGCACAAAATTGAGCGTTGGGTGTTGCTACGCACCATCGACGCGCTCTGGACGGAGCACTTGACCGCGATGGAGGACCTGCGGACCGGAATCGGTTTGCGCGCCGTCGGCCAGCGCAATCCACTCTCCGAATACAAAGCGGAAGCCTACCGCATGTTCCAAACGCTTACGGAAAGCATCCAGCGCCAAACCGCCCAAATCATCTACCGCGTCCAAGCGGCACCGGAAGCGCAGCCGCAGCAACCGCAAGCCATGGTCACCAATCGCGATGAAGAACGCGCCAGCCGCCCCCAGGCGCGCTCCCGTCAGAAGCAGGGCGGCCGCAAACTGGGACGCAACGCGCCCTGTTGGTGCGGCAGCGGCAAGAAGTATAAGCGCTGCCACGGACGCTAGCGCACCGAAGCACCCGGAATTGGGTGGATCTCGCGAATCAGTGAACGCTTGAGCCCAATTGGCAATTAGCGCGGAGCTTATGCCCTGCCTCTTGACGCAAGCAGGAAACACAGTCTCGGGCCAAGCGCCTAGGCTCCAGTTCCCAGACGATTGCGGAGGGACTTCTGTGATTATCGACGCACACTGCTATCTTGGCCGAAATCCAATCTGGGAAGCCCAGGGCATGCCTGCCACCATGCACGGCAAAGACATGGTGGCGTACATGGACCGGGGCGGCGTGGAGCGGGCGCTGTGCGCGCCGCCCGGCGTGGGCGCCGCCGACGACTTTGCCGCCGACCACGAGCGCATTGCGCGGGCCATCGCCGACTATCCCGACCGCATCTACGGCTTTGTACGCGTCAAGCCGCCGCGCGGCCGGCAAGCCATCGACGAGATGCACTATTGGCTGCAGGAGCGCGGCTTCCACGCCGTGAAATTCAACACAATCGATGCTTCCACCTACGGCGCAGGCACCTACACGCTCGCCGACCGCGCGCTGATGGGGCCGGTCTT
This sequence comes from Chloroflexota bacterium, assembly GCA_965207135.1. Classification (GTDB taxonomy): domain Bacteria; phylum Chloroflexota; class UBA11872; order VXOZ01; family VXOZ01; genus VXOZ01. Next base: position 2,879,283 of record OZ242272.1, read on the forward strand.
GGAAGCAATCGCGGCGCTTGAGGTTCCGGTCATGATCCACACGGGCGAGGAGCATGGCCACACGTGCACGCCGGCGCTGGTGGCCGATCTCGCCCTCGACTTTCCCGACATTACCTTCATTATCGCCCACGCGGGCGTGCCGGGATTTCTCCCGGAAGTTATCCCCTTCATGCGCAGAGCTGAGAATACGCTCGTCGACCTCGCCGGCGTACTCCGTCCCATCTTTGTGCAGAACCTCGTGGACGCCATTGGCGCCGAGCGCGTGCTCAACGCCACAAACGCCCCGCATATGCCCATCGAATTCGGCCCCCAACTCATCCAACGCCACTGCCGCAAGCTCACTGCCGCGCAACAAGAGGCCATTCTATGGGGGAATGCCACGAGTCTGCTCAGCATAGCTACGTAGGCGGATACCGCTCCAGAAGGTAAAGAAGGCGTTTATCGTCTACAAGTTCTACGCGGCTGTCCCGGAACTCTTGCCAAGCACTCTTTGAAAACGTCCCGTTCGTCACGACAACTGCGTTCGTGGCGTCCGGTTTACTGCCAAGCACACCCGCAAGCTGACGTACAACTGGTACACCAACGACACTTTCACTCTCGGTATGCTTGCACTGGATAAGACGCTTCTCCCGAGCCCCGATTGCCTGTCGCTCTGCGACAACGTCTACGCCTCCGTCACGACTATCGCGTGTCTTGTCTGCCCGATAGCCCATTGCCTGATAGAGCCGCGCAACAAGCTCTTCAAACCCAGACGGACTAAGCTCCCGCAGTCGTTGCTTGTCCCAAGGACCCGACCATCGGGGTGCGCGCGACGCACCCAGTCCCTCGTCAGCTCTATGAGAGTGACCCAAACGCGATCCGTCATTCCCGCTTTCGCGGGAATCCATCTTCTCTTGGCGAGCGCGCTGTTCCGGCAACGGCAGGCCCATTACCTCAAGCAAGTCTTCTAGTGTGAGCTTTTCTTCAACCTCGCTCTGGGCTTCACTAGGGTCCTCTACATACGCCTTGAAAAGCGCTTCCTTACCTTGAAGATTCTCGTAGATGCCCTCCTCGACCGTGTCTATAGTGAAGAGAGACGTATTGAAGACTGTTTTCCCCTGGCCAATGCGCAACACTCGTCCCAACGCCTGCTTGTGCGTCGCTGGGTTCCACCAGTGATCAAACAGAATGACATGGTTCGCTTTCTGCAGATTCAAGCCCACGCCTCCCGCTTTCAGACCCATCAACAGCACTCGGAAGCTAGAATCGTCCTCAAAGGTCTTCAGTAATTCTTCGCGCCGCCCGGTGCCCAGCTTGCCATCATAGATATCCAACATCTGGAAGTCACGCTCCAGTCCTTCTTTGAGAGAAGGCAAAGAGACCCCTGGGTACTGCGAAAAGATCAGGATTTTATCTTCGGGCGCAATTTCACGGAGGTGCTCTGTCAGGTAATCGGCCTTTGCGCTGCTGCCTGTCTCCGGGTCGAAATTGCAGAGTTGTTTGAGCTTTTGAAACCGCGCAAAGACATGCACCTTCGTCACGTTCTCTCCCAAGTCGCGTATCTCCTCCTGCGCTTCATTGAGCGCAGCATTATAGGCAACGCGCTGCTCCGGCGTAAGCCTCAACCATCGCTCTTCTTCAACCACTGGCGGGAGATCAAGCACATCTTCCTGTCGCCGCCGCAGCATGAGAGGCCGCATGAGTTCCTCCCTTTCTTCAGGTGAGCGCCATTCCCATAGCGCAAGTGCATCAATGCATCTCTTTACGTGTGCTGCCACTGTGGCGTCTACGGCAACAAGTTTCAGTATGCTCGCAAGGTCATCCGGTTTGTTTTCCAAGGGTGTTGCCGTCAGCGCCCAACAGCGTCTACGCGGTAGGCCTCGCACCGCCCGCGTTACCCTTGCGTTGGGATTCTTGACCTTGGCGGCTTCATCCAGAATCACGAGCTCGAATTCCGCCAGTTGCTGCACTTTCGGCAAGTCTTCTCGTAGCGTCTCGTACGACACAACCCAGACGTGCGCTGGCACTTCCCACTGTTGCGCCCGCTGTTCCTTGGTGCCGTCAACCACCTGAACCCGCACTTCGCGCTGCGCCCATAGATCCCATTCTCGCTGCCAGTTTATGAGCACAGACTTCGGCGCTACCGTCAAGATGCGGATCACACTTGCCTTCCTAAGCAAGACACGGGCCGCCACAATCGCCTGCGCCGTCTTGCCTAGACCCATTTCGTCCGCCAGCAACGCGCCGCGCCGTTCTACAAGGAATTCAATGCCTTGAACTTGATAAGGCACAAGCTTCTTACCGTCGGGAAACGGGAATACGCTCGTAAAGGTCTTTGGGTCAAGTGGCGGCTGCAAATAGAGCCACAAGAGTTCAAGCACATCCGCGATCGAGACGCCCTTTTCCTTTGTCGGCGGCTTCTTCTGCTTTGCGGTGCGCTCGCGGCGGCAGGTTTCGCAAGAACCGCGCGGCAAGCCATGCTTGCATGCAGTGGCAGCAGCACTCCCCAGCGACGGCAGTAAGGAGGGTTGCTCGGAAGCAGCGTCGTCAGCAGCGGTTCGCCCTACGATTCTCACGTTCTTGCCGAGCAAGTCAATCATATCGTGTACAGCAGGAAAGGGCATTGTCGTGACAGACTGAAGCAATGCCAGCGCGTCGAAGACCTCCACGTCCGCCTCTATGCCGACCTCCATAGACAGTACACTCGGCGCGTCAATATGCGCAGGCACCACGTAGGTGCTCACTGCCGCCAAAGCGAGATCATCGCTGCAGTGAGGCTCCGCCAGCATTGGAACATCTACTGCCTCCGACGAAAGCGGCACAAACTTCTGCAACGTGTGATGAGGGAAAACCTTGTGGATTTCGTTCAAAGCACGAGGCGTAAGTCCGGTGTCAAGCCGGTCAACCTCAAGCAACTGCGGCAGTGAAAACGGCGCTGCCCGTTTTGCGGCATTGAGGCGAAGTTCTCCCAACATGGCAAATCTCCCAGTTAGCGAAAGCGTTCGTCCTCTATTTGGAGCACGCTCACCGCCTTCTCAATCCGCTCAAACGGCTCAAAGAGGTCAATGCTATCGGCTATATGACGAAAAAGCTCTTCTGCTTCACGAATGTCATCCTTGTATTGAGGATCGGCCTCTAGTGAAACGGGTTGGGTTCGTTTCGACTCTACGGTAACGCCGGACGAGTCGCTACCGACCGATAGAGTTTCACCGACTCGACGCAGAAAGATGACAGGCCAGTTTGCCGCATCCCGCAGCCCTACGAGAAAGGGTTTGTCGACTAAGAGAATCTCCGGTTTCACTTCAACCTTATCTAGAAGCGGTCTCCCGATTATGTCAATCCCCACGTGGGGCTCAAGTGAAGCTCCGTAGATCACTCTCTGCACTTGCGAGATTCTCACCGGTGCCGTTACGCGAAATTCCTGCGGCACGCCCCGTTCATCCGTAATGAGTACCGCCCCCAAACGCCCTCCTTCTTGGTTGATAGCAAGCAGTGTGAGGAATCCTATTGCCAGCGCTTGCCCATTCCCGTCAGCCATCAGTATTCTCCTTGTAGACGCAAACTGCTACCGTAACGGTAATGTATTCAGTGACTGGCAAGCAAGAACGCACATATGCTCGCTAGCGAGTCTTGCCAACCGTTGAGTCCGCAGCGTAGCGTAAAGATTGATTTCGGCTTTCGCCGGCATGACGGCCTAGCTGCTGTCTATCTTCATAGCAACAACGTGGTGGGCGCAGGTTGCAAACCTGCGCTACCGGAGCAAACCACCTAAAACCCACTTTCATGGTAATGACGGATTTGTCAGGACGTTTGTAGGAGAGCCAGCCATGACTTCTTCGTATGACGCCATCATCATCGGCGCGGGCCACAACGGACTCGTCACGGCCGGCTACCTGGCGCGCGCCGGTTGGAAGGTGCTGGTGTTGGAACGCCGACCCGTCGTCGGCGGGGCCTGTGTGACCGAAGCGGTATTCCCCGGCTATCGCGTCTCCACCGCTTCCTACCTGGTAAGCCTGCTCCAGGAAAAAGTGGTGCGCGAACTGGAGCTACCTCGTTACGGTTATAGGTTGTTCCCTAAGGATCCCGCGTACTTTGCGCCTTATCCCGACGGCCGCCACATGTTCATGTACCAAGACATGGCGCGCACCTGCCGGGAGATTGCCAAATTCTCAGCCCAAGATGCCGAGCGCTATCTCAACTACGAGACGTACATCGAGCGCATCGCGAAACTCATCGAACCGCTCTTGCTGCAGCCGCCGCCCCAGTTCCCGCCCCAACGGCTCAACGACTGGCTCGACCCGCTGCGCGCGGGACGTACGCTGTTAGGTCTCTCTCCGAAACAGTTGGCGGATGCCGTCAAACTCATGACGCGCAGCGTACAGGCTATTCTGGACGAGTGGTTCGAATCCGACGCTCTCAAAGTCGCCCTTGCCACCGACGGCGTGATCGGCACGAACGGCGGGCCCCGCACACCGGGCACCGCCTATGTACTTCTGCATCACGTCATGGGCGGCGTCGGCGGGGTGCGCGGCCTTTGGGGTTTTGTCGAGGGCGGCATGGGCGCGATCACCCATGCGCTCGCGGCCTCGGCGCAAGCCCACGGTGCGCAGATCCTCACAGACGCGCCGGTGGCCAAAGTGAGTACGCGCAACGACAGCGCCACGGGCGTGGTGCTCGCCGACGGGTCCGAATACGCGGGTAAAGTTGTCATTTCGAACGCCGACCCCAAACGCACCTTCCTGAATCTTGTCGAGCGGAGCGCCCTGCCGGAGGAGTTCGTTGTGCAGATCGAGTCCTACCAGTGTGAAGGGTCGTCATTCAAGCTCAACCTCGCCCTGGGCGAGTTGCCGGACTATTCAGCCTTTCCCGGCACAACCCTCGGACCGCAACATAAAGGCACGACCCACATCTGTCCCACGATGGAGTATCTGGAGCGGGCGTGGGACGATGCCAAATTCGGCAAGCCATCTGAACGACCACTGCTGGAGATCACCATTCCAACCGCGTATGATTCTTCGCTCGCGCCCGCCGGCAAACACATAATGGGTGTTTTCGTGCAGTACGCGCCGTACCGGCTGCGAGGAAGCACGTGGCCGGAGGAGAAAGAGAGCTTTATTCGACGCATCATCGACACCCTTGCCGCGTATGCGCCCAATCTGCCTGGCGCCATCGAGCACGTGCACGCCCTCTCTCCGCTGGACCTGGAGCAGGAATACGGGCTCACCGGCGGCAACATATTCCACGGCGAGCTCAGTCTCGACCAGCTCTTCTTCATGCGGCCCGTGCTGGGTTGGGCGCGTTACGCCACACCGGTCCGCAACCTCTATCTCTGCGGCTCCGGCACCCATCCCGGCGGCGGCGTTACCGGCGCTCCCGGACACAACGCGGCCATGGAGCTACTGCGAAAGCAGTAATTGCAAGTGCTCTCTATCGCTCCAGTTTCATGCTGAAGGCACGCAGGAATCCTGTTCCTGCCGTCATTTCAAACGGAGCGCAGTGTGTGAGGTATCAATAGAGTCGGGTATTCATTGACTATGATTGGGTGCAATCGGCCCTGAACACAATCTTGATTCAAGAAGATGATCAAACCATTAGACTTGGTCGCCGATTTGGATCGAGTTCTAGCCCAAGACACCGGTGAATCAAGTGAGGCACTAGCCCAGCCTAGGGTGTGAGAGCGGAGAGACTCAAAAGATAATTCCCTGCTTGCGCGGGCGTGTCAGACAGGATCAAGGCTTCATCTCGAGCAACATGGGCACAGCCGAAGAGACTACCGGCAAAGTTGTACCCAATAGCCCAAACTGTTACCATGGAAATAGTGTATCTTGGCGTAATTTGCGCTACGGACAGAACTCTAATGTTGAGAGAGGAAACTCACTATGGCCATAAGCGGTAAAGCATTGCAGCAACGCAACTATGGCAAGTTGCCGGAGATATTACCGCTACCTGACCTGATAGAACTACAAATGCGGTCCTTCCGCTGGTTTCAAACTGAAGGGCTGCGCGAAGTCTTCGCGGAGATTTCACCAATCGAAGACTTTACCGGCAAGAACTTCGAGTTGAGTTTCGAAGTGCCGGAGAACCCCTTCGACAGGCCACCTTACGATGAGAACGAGTGCCGAAAACGCGACCTCACATACCAATCGCCGCTCCGTGTGCGGGCCAAGCTGCTCATAAAGCAGACGGGCGAAATCAAAGAGATGACCGTTTTCATGGGCGACTTTCCGCTCATGAGCACGTCCGGCACGTTTATCTATAACGGCACGGAACGTGTGGTGGTGAGCCAGTTGGTGCGCTCGCCGGGTGTCTACTACACCCGCCGCGAAGACCCGTCCGGCAGCCGGTACCTCTACAGCGCCAAGCTCATTCCCAATCGTGGGGCATGGCTGGAGTTCGAGACCAGCGCCAAGGACATTTTGACCGTAAAGGTAGACAAGCGTCGCACCATTCCGGTAACAGCGCTCTTGCGCGCGGTCGGTTACGGGTCTGATTCAGAATTGTTCGGCCTCTTCCACGAAGTCGATACGAATGACAGTCACCCCTATATTGCCACCACCATCGGCGGACAGGACGGTGCCCAGCGGCGCGATCCTTCGGACTCCCACGAGACCGGCTTGCGCGAAGTTTACAAGCGCATTCGGCCCGGCGATCCGGTCACGCTCGATAACGCCAAGAACCTCATCGAGTCAACATTCTTTAATAGTCGCCGTTATGACTTGGGCCGTGTGGGACGATACAAGCTTAACAAGCGCTTGCAGATGCCCACGCCGCCTGAAGTACGCACGCTCACGCCGGAAGACCTCGTATACATCGTGCGGCGGCTCATCGAGCTCAACAATTCGCAGAATCCCCCGGACGACATCGATCACCTGGGGAACCGGCGCGTGCGTGCGGTGGGTGAGCTCTTGCAGAACCAGTTTCGCATCGGCCTGCTGCGCATGGAGCGCGTCATCAAGGAACGCATGACGCTCCAGGACCCGGCAACGGTAACGCCGGCAGCCCTGATCAACACCCGTCCGGTGGTTGCTGCAGTCCGCGAGTTCTTTGGCGGCAGCCAGCTTTCGCAGTTTATGGACCAGACCAACCCGCTTTCTGAGCTGGGGCACAAGCGCCGCCTCTCGGCCATGGGGCCGGGCGGTCTCTCGCGTGACCGCGCGGGCTTTGACGTGCGCGACGTGCATCACTCGCACTATGGCAGAATCTGCCCCATCGAGACTCCCGAAGGCCCGAACATCGGCCTGATCGGCAGTCTGGCCAGCTATGGGCGCGTCAACGATTACGGTTTTATTGAGACTCCTTATCGGCGGGTATTCAAGTCTCTTACATTTACTGGCGCCGGAGAAAACCTTCTCGGGCATAGGGTAACAAGCGACGTCTACTTCAAGATTGAGTCCGGGAAGAAAGTCACTGAGAAGAAGATACGCGCTCTTGCAAATCTTGAGCTGGAAGGTACCAAAATTGCCGTCCGTCCCTTTTCAAGCACATATGGAGTCGAACCCATTGCACTCTCGCGGGAGGAGGCAAGTGACTCGGTAATTGCGCCGGTCAATGTCTTCCATCGAGTCTCGGATTACTCGGATTATATAGAGTTCTACGAGGACCGACCGAAGATTTACGCCGGTCACCGGTTCAAGCAAGGGTTACCAGAAGAGATTAGCTATTTGGATGTGCCCTCTGGCCACTATCGACCTGTTCGAAACTCCATAACTTACGGACACGACGGCATTGACCCCAGCGGCCACGCAGCGAGGCAGGACATTGACACAGTCCTCATCTTGGCGGGAACGAAAGTTACCGAGAAACAGTTGGCAATCCTAAGGGACCTAGAGTTGGCAGGTGTCGAGATTCCCGTCCGTCCCTTTGTCAGCCAGGACGACAACGATATCGTCAACTGCTCACGGGAGGAATTGGAAGAATCCGTAATCGCGCCAGCCGGTACCCCGGTCAACGACGCAGGTGAGTTCACAGAAGAACGTATCAAGGTGTATGACGGATCCGGGTTGCGAAATGACGCCTCAAACCGAGTCAACTATTTAGAGGAGTCCCCCGAGCGTTACCGGCGCGTCTATAACTCAATTGCTGTTTCACGTGACGGCATTGATCCAATCGGCCACACGGCGAGAAAAGATCTTACCATACGCGTAATCTCGGAGGGGGCTAAGATCACCAAGAAGCAGGTGGCGATTCTAAGAGACTTGAGGCTGGAAGGAACAAAAATTACCGTCCGTCCCTTTGCCAGCCCAATCGAAGACGATCTCGCCGCAATCTCCCAGGAGGAGTTGAAAAACTTCAAAGTCACGCCGTCCAATGCACCAATCAACGATATTGGCGAGTTCACAGAAGACCAAATCGAAGTGTATGACGGACGCGGCTTCCGGAAAGAGGACCCACAGCGGGTCAACTTTTTGGAGGTACCCTCCGGGAAGTACCTTAGTGCTGGAGACGTCTTGGTCTCTATCACCTTCGCAAATGACGGAGTAGACCTCCGCGGACACGTGGCTGCACGAGAATTCAGGAAGCTCCTTATAGCAGAGGAAGCCAAGATCACCGAGCGAGAAGTAACACTTCTTAAGAAGGCACTGATGAATGGTGCAGAAGTTCCATTACGTCCGTTTGCAAGCATGGATGCCGACCGTGTTACCTACCTCTCCAAAGATGTGCACGGTGTCTCCTATCTCTCCGCCGATGAGGAAGACCTGTACATCGTTTCCCAGGCAAATGCCCGCGTGAACGATGTGGGTGAGTTTGTGGAGGACCGTGTCGCCTGCCGTGCAGGCGGGCAGTTCCTGCAAGAGGTCCCCGGACGCATCGACTTCATGGACGTGTCGCCCAAGCAGATCGTGAGCGTGCCGACGTCGCTCATACCTTTCTTGGAGCATGACGACGCAAACCGGGCGTTGATGGGCGCGAACATGCAACGGCAGGCGGTGCCGCTCCTCACACCGGAAGCGCCGTTGGTAGCCACCGGTATGGAATGGAAAGCGGCCGAAGACTCCGGTCAGGTGCTCTGCGCTGACGTTGACGGCATTGTCAGCAGCGCTACCGCCCGCGAAATCCGGCTGCTGGGCGATGACGGCGAGGAACACATTTATCCTCTCAAGAAATTCGAGCGCACGAACGCTGCCACCTGCTTCAACCAGCGCGCAATTGTGCGCAAGGGTGAACGCGTGGTTGCGGGCCAACCGCTTGCGGATAGCTCTTCAACGGACAACGGCCAGCTTGCCCTCGGACAAAACGTGCTCTGCGCCTTCATGTTCTGGGAAGGCGGCAACTACGAGGACGCCATCATCATCAGCGACCGCGTGGTGCAGGACGACCTTTTCACTTCCGTTCACGTTGAGAAGTACGAATGCGAAGCGCGCGACACCAAGTTGGGACCCGAAGAGATTACGCGGGACATTCCCAACGTTGCTGAAGAAGCCCTGCACAATTTGGATGAGAACGGCGTCATCTACGTGGGCGCGGAAGTCCACCCCGATGACATTTTGGTGGGCAAGGTCACGCCCAAGGGCGAAACGGACCTGACCGGTGAAGACCGGCTCCTGCGCGCCATCTTTGGCAAAGATGCCCGAGACGTCAAGGATACGTCGAAGCGCATGCCGGCCGGCGAACACGGCAAAGTAGTAGACGTGCACGTTTTCAACAAGGAAATGGGCGACGAACTCTCCAGCGGCGTCAATGAAATGGTAAGAGTGTCCGTGGCCTCGAAGCGCAAGCTCATGGCCGGCGACAAAATGGCAGGCCGGCACGGCAACAAGGGCGTAGTGGCTCGCATCATGGCGGTCGAAGACATGCCGCACCTTGCCGACGGCACGCCGGTAGACATCGTGCTTAGTCCGCTTGGCGCGCCCTCACGCATGAATCTCGGTCAGATTCTTGAGGCGCATTTGGGCTGGGCGGCCCACGAACTGGGTTTCCAGGCCGTGGTGCCGGTCTTTGACAGCGCGGGCGAAGGTGAGATCGAGAGTGCATTGAATTCAGCGGGTCTGCCCAGCAACGGCAAAGACACGCTTTACGACGGCCGCTCCGGCGAAGCCTTCGACCAAGTAGTAACGGTGGGCTGGGTGTATATGCTCAAGCTTGCCCACTTGGTAGAGAATAAAGTGCACGCGCGGTCCACCGGCCCCTACTCTCTGATTACGCAGCAGCCCTTGGGCGGCAAAGCCCAGTTTGGCGGCCAGCGATTCGGTGAAATGGAGGTTTGGGCGCTGGAAGCCTATGGCGCCGCCTACACGCTGCAAGAGATGCTCACGGTAAAGTCCGATGACGTGCATGGCCGTGTGAAAACGTATGAGGCGATTGTCAAAGGGGAAGAAGTCCTCCAGCCGGGAATCCCGGAGTCTTTCAAGGTTCTCGTGAAGGAACTGCAGAGTCTCGCGCTGGCTGTTGAGGTGCTCAATGAGAATGAAGAAGAGATCCGCTTCTCTGAAGAAGGCGACTCAGAAGGCCTGCCCGATCTTGGCGGCATCAACCTGCAAGGTCGCGAGCATCACGAATAGCTCAGGCTTGAAGCCTATACCCGCCCGCAAGCAGATGGATTCCCGCTTGCCCGGGCGCCACGTAGCGCGGGGGCTAGTGCCTCGTTCGCGCGAAGTGACAACAAGAAACACTACCAACGAGACTTCCCCTCAGCACAGTATCGCAGGATTGAATCCTGCGGCCACAGGAGGCGTATTGTTCTATGCTCGACGTTAACGAGTTTAACGCCCTACGCATCGGTCTCGCGTCACCGGAACTCATCAAGAGCTGGTCCTATGGCGAGGTGACCAAGCCGGAAACGATTAACTATCGCACGCTCAAGCCGGAGCGCGACGGACTATTCTGCGAACGCATTTTTGGTCCGACCAAAGACTACGAATGCTATTGCGGCAAGTACAAGCGCTACCGCTACAAGGGCATCATTTGCGATAAGTGCGGTGTCGAAGTAGCCCGCTCCCGCGTGCGCCGCGAGCGCATGGGACACATCGAGCTTGCGGCCGCAGTTAGTCACATCTGGTACTTCAAGGGCACTCCCAGCCGCCTGGGGCAGTTGCTCGATATTTCGCCGCGCAACTTGGAACGCGTTCTCTACTTTGCTGCCTACATCATCAGCAAGGTTGAGACAGAAGTCGTGGAAGACGCGCTCGCAAACCTGGAAGAAGAAGAAAAGGACCGGCGCACGCAGCTTGAAGCGCAGACTCAGGAGCGCATCCAGGAAATCGAGGAGAAGCTGGTCACCGACCTGCAGAACCTAGACGACGCCATCTCCAAAGATGACGACCAAATGGATGAGTTGATCGAGCAGGCGACCGTTGCGGAAGAGCATCATGTCACGGAACTCCGCGATCAGCTTGCCGATTGGATGGGCGTCGCCGCCGAGTACGACCTCATCGTTCCCTGGCAGGAAGACCCATTTATTGCCGAAGATGAAGTAGTCGAGAAAAAGCTCTTGACTAGCTTTGAGAAGGCCAGCGACGAGTACATCACAAGCATCGCCGACCGGGTCCAAGTGGAGCAGGAACAACTCAGGGAAGCCCTGCCCGCGAGCCAGGAAGCCCTGCGCGAAAAGGCGGATAGTGAAATCGCGGACGCGCAAGAGCAAATGGAGAAAGAACTGGCGGCGCTGCCGGAATTCATGGCGCAGAAGGCCGAAGATCTCAAGCTGCTGCAACCGCTGCTGATTCTCGATGAAACCCTCTACGTGCGCCTCACGCAAACGTGCGAAGGCATGTTTGAAGCGGCTATGGGCGCCGATGGGCTGCTGGATGTTTTGCGCGGCGTCGATCTCGATGCGCTCGCGGCTCACCTGCGAGATGAGGTGCGCTCAAACTCCAGCCAAAAGCGCAAACGAGCCATCAAGCGGATGCGCATCGTGGAGTCATTCCGACGCTCCGGCAACCGGCCGGAGTGGATGGTACTGTCGGTGCTGCCGGTGCTGCCGCCCGATCTGCGCCCCATGGTGCAACTGGACGGCGGGCGCTTCGCTACGAGCGATCTCAACGACCTCTACCGACGTGTCATCAACCGCAACAACCGGTTGAAGAAACTCTTAGACCTAGGCGCGCCGGAAATTATCATTCGCAATGAAAAGCGAATGCTTCAAGAAGCAGTCGACGCGCTCGTCGACAATGGACGACGCGGACGAGCGGTAGCAGGCTCCACCGGCCACAAGCTGAAGAGCCTCTCGGACTTGCTACGCGGTAAGCAGGGGCGTTTCCGCCAGAATCTGCTAGGCAAGCGCGTAGACTACTCCGGTCGTTCCGTCATCGTCGTCGGCCCCGACTTGAAACTTCATCAGTGCGGTCTGCCCAAACGCATGGCGTTGGAGCTGTTCAAGCCTTTCGTCATGCGCACTTTGGTGGATAGCGGCCATGCTGCAACCGTGAAGATGGCAAAACGCATGGTAGAACGCGGCGCATCCGAGGTCTGGGATGCCCTGGAAGAAGTGACCACCAATCATCCGGTGTTGCTGAATCGCGCACCTACCCTGCATCGCCTTGGCATACAGGCGTTTGAGGTGGTGCTGGTGGAAGGAAACGCGGTACAGCTTCATCCGCTCGTCTGCCAAGCGTTCAATGCGGACTTTGACGGCGATCAGATGGCAGTGCACGTGCCCCTTTCCCGCCAAGCGCGGGAGGAGGCTTACGATCTCATGCTCTCGTCACGAAACTTGCTCCTGCCCGCCGATGGTTCACCCGTTGTCAGTCCCACGAAAGACATGGTCCTGGGGTGCTACTACCTCACCAGTTTCGAGACTCCGACCAATGGCAACGGCAGCGCAGACCTGGAAGGGGCAGAGCTCAAGTCACGCGTTTTCAATGACTTCGATGAAGTCATGCTCGCGCACGATCTGGGCATGGTCGGACTGCGTGAAGTCATCAAGATTCGGGCCAATCCCGTTGACGTGCCGGATAGCACGGAGAACCCTGACAATTCGCTCCAGTATGGCGAGCTCTATGCTGCCACGCCGGGGCAAGTGATCTTCAACCGTATTCTGCCCCGTGCATTGCGCTTCCGACAGGAGGTCATGGACAAGGGCAACCTGAAGGATGTGGTGGATGACGCTCTGCGGAGAGCCGGGTCGGACGAAGCGATTCGGCTAGTGGACGATATCAAGGAAATCGGCTTCCACTACGCCACCCTCTCCGGCTCGACAATTGCCATGTCCGACATTGAAATGCCGAGCGAGAAGACGGAAATCCTCGCTGATGCTGAAAAGCGCGTGGCACTCATCGAGCAGCAGTATAGCCGGGGGATCATCACCGATCAGGAGCAGCGGGACCTGGTAATCCGCACTTGGAAACAGGCGCAAGATGATGTCACTGACGCAGTGAAGTTAAACCTGAGCGAAGGCGGCAACGTCTTCATGATGTCGGTTTCCGGCGCGGCCAAAGGCGGCTTCGAGCAAGTCCGTCAGTTGGCTGGCATGCGCGGCTTGATGGCCGACCCGCAGGGACGCGTCATTCCATTGCCGGTGCGTTCGAACCTCCGCGAAGGCCTGAGCGTGCTCGAGTACTTCATCTCCACCCACGGGGCGCGGAAGGGTCTGGCCGATACGGCGCTGCGTACCGCAGACTCCGGCTACTTGACCCGCCGTCTCATAGACGTGGCGCAAGATGTAATCATCCGTGAGGATGACTGCGGCGCCGCTATCGGCATTACGACGCACGCACCGCAAGACCGCGATGTTGCCGACACGCTCGGCGAGCGCGTAACCGGTCGCTTTGCCCTGCATCCCATCATCGATCAGCGCACCGGCGAGATCATCGTGGATGCCGGACAACTCATCGACGACGAAGAAGCCAGGGCTATTGACGACGCCGGCTTGGAGAGCATCCAGGTGCGCAGCCCCGTAACTTGCCAGGCGCGGGTTGGGCTCTGCGCCAAGTGCTACGGTCGGGACCTAGCCCGCAATGCGGTAGTGGCCGAGGGCGCTGCGGTGGGCATCATCGCCGCCCAGTCCATTGGCGAGCCGGGCACCCAGCTTACCATGCGTACTTTTCACACCGGCGGTGTGGCCACCGAGGACATCACACGCGGTCTACCGCGCGTGGAAGAACTCTTCGAGGCGCGCCAGCCAAAAGGCGTCGCCACGATCAGCGACATCGACGGCGAGGTCGCCGTCGAACGCGCTGACGACCACCTACAGGTTACTGTGACTTCGGTTCAGACGTTTACCGAACGCATCGAGGTGCCGGCTGGCTATACGCTGCTCGTTGACGAAGGCGAAGAGGTGCCGTACGGCCATGTCCTCGCCCGCCAAGAAGCAGGAACCGAAGGAAAGCCGGAGGATGCCGCAGGTAAAGGTACCGAGATAGCTGAGCAGGAAATCTTCGCCCACGTCGCAGGCAGCGTAACTTTGGAAGACGGTTTCGTTATTGTCAACTTCCAAGAAACCGAAGAGCGCGAATACGCGGTGCCGCTCTCTGCGTACCTGCTCGTCAAAGCCGGTGACACCATCCGCGCCGGTGACCAACTCACAGAAGGTTCGAAGAACCCGCAGGATGTTCTGCGCATCCTGGGTCGTGAGGCTGTCCAGCGCTACCTCGTGGACGAGGTCCAAAAGGTGTATCGCTCACAAGGCGTGTACATCAACGACAAGCACATAGAGGTCATCGTCCGGCAAATGTTGCGGCGTGTCCGCATCGAACACGCCGGCGACACTGATTATCTCCCAGGAGAGCTCGTGGATAGGCTCAAGTTCGAGGAGTCCAACGAGCGCGTTCTGGCCGAAGGCGGGGAGGCGGTTACTGCCGAACAGATGCTGTTAGGTATTACCAAGTCCAGCCTGCAGACGGACTCGTTCCTGGCTGCCGCCTCGTTCCAGGAGACCACCCGCGTTCTTACCGACGCGGCTCTTGAAGGAACGGTTGACCGATTGGTGAGCCTCAAAGAGAACGTCATTATCGGCAAGCTCATTCCGGCCGGTACCGGCATTCGCGCCCGCGAAGAGGCAGCCGCATTGCGTAGCCGACAGGCCGCGGAACAGGCAGCCGCAGCCCTCTTCACGGATGAGGACGACTCCGACGGTGATGGGGAAGAGGTGGTCGCCGCGTCTGCGGCGAAGCCGGCCGCGACGTTGCAGGAACAAGCAACGCGATTCTTCGAGAGCGGCGATGGCGAGGAACCTGCTGCGGAGGCTAGTCAGGAAGTCCCAGCCGCGGAGATATCGCGCGAAGAGCCCGCCGGCGATGCATCTTCAGACGAACCTACTGCGGAAGCATCGTCCGAAGAGCCCACGACGTAGGTCGCATCCGGCTGACTGGGTCGAGGGGTTGTTTGTACGCTTTGAGAGCAGGGCAGGGGTGAGTACTTAGTGCTCGCTCCTGCCCTGCTCGCTTTCTCGCAACTGCGACGTCCCGCCCCCGAAGGACGAGCTATGCCTGGCGGCGAGGCGTATCCCTGTCCTCCGAATTGAGGACTATGGTCACCGGCCCGTCGTTGACAAGCGACAGTTGCATCATCGCGCCGAATTCACCGCAGCCGACGGCAATCCCCTGCTTGCGCAGCTTGCTGACAACCTGCGCAAGCAGTGGTTCCGCTTCCGTCGGCCGGGCGGACTTGGTAAAGCTCGGCCGACGGCCCTTCCGGGTCTCGCCGTAGAGCGTGAATTGGGACACAATAAGCAGCGCGCCCTCCACGTCTTGCACGGAGAGATTCATCTTGTCCGCAGCATCGCTAAAGATGCGTAACGTGGCAAGCTTTGTTGCAATGTAGGCCGCGTCATCCTCGGTATCGCCCGTTTTCACCGCGATGAGGGCGACAAGCCCTTGCTCGATGCGGGCGACAAGCCTCTCTTCAACGTCGACGCGCGCTTCGCGCACGCGTTGCACCACAGCCAACATAAAGTTATCCTAAAGGGGCTTTAACGTAGTGACAGTGCTCTTGCAGAGTATACCATGCGCTTGGGTGCGCCTTGGCATGCCACAACGGCTGTTTCTGGGGTATAATGGGGTCTATGGAGCGGGCCAAACCAAAGGCGGTGTGTGCGGATCGATTGAGTGCGGATGACGCCTCTCCGGTTTGGTTCGCGCTCGCACCAGAGCGCACAAGAGTGTGCGGAAATCATATAACAGTAGGCGGCACAGCGTGACGTGCCCTTGGTGGGGTGCATGTTCTACGCTGTGATTTGTGCGTAATGTGATTTCGAACTAAAGGCTTCCAGCCTGCGGTGCCAAAGGAGGTAACACGGGAATGGGTCAAAGCCAGAAACCAACCGACCGGATCTCGGACGCGGAACTTCCGGTACGCGAAGCCGGCGATCTCGGCAATTACGAAAACGACCAACTTCTCGACTTCTACTCCAGCATGCTATTCGTGCGGCGCTTTGAAGAGCGGGTCGCCGAAATGTATCTGCGCGCCAAGATCGGCGGCTACTGTCACCTCAATATCGGGGAAGAGGCCACGGTCGTGGGCACGCTCAAAGCCTTGCGCGAGGACGACTACTTCTTTGGAAGTTACCGTACTCATGGTTTTGCCATCGTCCGAGATCTTTCGCCCGGCGCGGTCATGGCGGAGCTCTTTGGCAAGCGGGATGGCTGCGCGCGCGGCCGCGGCGGTTCCATGCACCTGGTCGACCCCGATCGGCGTTTCATGGGTGGATATGGCATCGTTGGCGGCAGCATTCCCCTTTCCACAGGGGTCGCATTCGCAAGCAAGTACCGCAACACAGACGAAATCGTCATGTCGGTCTTTGGCGACGGCGCGACCAATATCGGCACCTTCCACGAAGCCCTCAATATGGCCTCTTTGTGGAAGTTGCCCAATCTGTTCATTTGCACTAACAATCAATATGGCATGGGCACCAGCGTTGCGCGCGCCTCCGCAGTTACGGAACTGTGGAAGAAGGGCGTCGCTTACGATATCCCCGGGTACAAGGTCAACGGCATGGACGTGCTGGCGGTCTATCAGCTCACAAAGAAACTAGTGGAAGAAGTGCGCCGCACGAAAGAGCCGATATTCGTCGAGTGCGTAACCTACCGCTACCGGGGCCACTCAATGGCCGATGCAGGCAAGAATTACCGAACCAATGAGGAAATTGCAGCGTGGCGCAAGCGTGATCCGGTGGAGAACTTCCGCAAGCGTCTCCTCGAGGGCGAGATCTTCACGCAAAAGGACGCCGACGCCATTGAGGAAAAGGTGCTTGCCAAGGTGCAAGACGCGGTAGACTATGCCGAAGCGAGTCCCTTCCCTGACGTAGCCGATCTGCAGCAGTTCGTCTACGCGGAGGATGCGTAGGCATGGCAGTGTACGATACTCACCGAGCCGTAAAGACACTCACTGCCGCCGGCTTCAGTGAGGCATAGGCGGAAGCCATGATTGATGCTATGGGCGACTCTCATGATGCACTCGCCACTAAAGCCGACCTGAATAAATTGGCTCAGGCAACCAAAGCCAACCTCAATGAACTGGCTCAGACTACCAAAGCCGACTTGCGAGAGCTAGAGTTGCGCATGCGCTTACATCTGGGCGCATACGTGTTTGCAGCGGCTGGCCTTGTAATAGCAGTGCTGCTCGCATTGGAGTGGTTGCCGCGCTAAGCACTATTGGCTGGTGGCTCCATTTTGCCACCAACTAGCTCAGGGAGCACAGGACCAATGGCCGAAATCACGTACCGTGAAGCCTTGCGCGATGCCCTCATTGAGGAAATGGACCAGGACCCGGATGTCTTCATCATGGGTGAAGAGGTGGGTGTCTTCCAAGGCGCATACAAGGTCACTGAGGGCTTGCTCGACCGTTTTGGCGAAAAGCGGGTCGTCGATACACCGATCGCCGAGGAAGGCTTTATCGGTATTGGCACCGGCGCGGCGATGACGGGTTTACGCCCCGTCGTAGAGTTGATGACGATCAATTTCGGCATGGTTGCAATGGACCAGATCGCGAACCATGCCGCCAAGATCAGCTATATGTTCGGCGGCAGACTTAAGTGCCCCATGGTCATTCGCGCTCCCGGCGGTGGCGGTCAGCAGCTTACAGCCCAACACTCGCACAGCCTGGACGTGTGGT
Source organism: Chloroflexota bacterium (assembly GCA_965207135.1). Taxonomy (GTDB): domain Bacteria; phylum Chloroflexota; class UBA11872; order VXOZ01; family VXOZ01; genus VXOZ01. Next base: position 2,897,247 of record OZ242272.1, read on the forward strand.
TTGCGTACATTCCCGGCCTAAAGGTGGTCGCACCGGCGGTGCCGGCCGATGCCAAGGGCATGCTCAAGACCGCCATTCGCGACGATAATCCCGTGATGTTCTTGGAACATCTCTGGCTCTACAACACCAAGGGCGTGGTGCCGGAAGGCGAGCATACGGTGCCCTTTGGGGAAGCTGACGTGAAACGCGTGGGCAGCGATGTCACCCTCATCGCGCACTCGCGGATGGTTCTCTTTGCGTTGCAAGCTGCCGCTCAGTTGAGCGAAGAAGGCATTAGCGTGGAAGTCATAGACCTACGCAGCATTCGCCCGTTGGATGCGGAGACTCTCGTCCACTCGGTGCAGAAGACCAATCACTGCGTCATAGCCGAAGAAGAGCACCGCTCTTTTGGCGTCAATGCCGAAGTGGCCGCGACCATCTATGAAGAAGCGTTTGACTACCTGGATGCCCCCATCGAGCGCGTAGGCGGCGTGGAAGTGCCCATGCCTTATTCCAAACCCTTGGAGCAAGAAGTGATTCCCAGCCCGGCAAAGATCGTGGACGCCGTCAAGCGAACCCTCGGCAGCTAAGCCGGTAGGAGAGGATATTCGGCAGATATGGCACGCGAAATTCCCATGCCGCGGCTGAGCGACACGATGGAGGAAGGCAGAGTCCTGCAGTGGTATAAGCAGGTGGGCGATAGTGTCAAGAAAGGCGAGTTGCTCGCTGAAATCGAAACCGACAAGGCCGTGATGGACCTCGAGTCGGTGGAGGATGGAATTCTGCTGCAACTAATCGTTGCAGAGGGTGGCGCGGCAGCCTTGGGTGCGCCGATAGCACTCGTGGGAGATGAGAGCGAATTAGGCAAGGAAATTGCCGCTGCCGCGCCAAACGCGGCAGGCGAAGCAGCCCCTCAGCCAAGCACTGCCGGAACTGACGGCGCCACCGCGAGCACTGCTACTCCTCCCGCGCAGCCTGCCAGTGCAGCGGTCGCAGGCGGGGCTGCCGGCCGCATCAAAGCGTCGCCGCTCGCGCGTCGCCTCGCAGCGGAGCAGGGCATTGATCTTACCAAGATAAAGGGCACTGGGCCCGGCGGTCGCATTGTCAGGGAAGATGTTGAAAACGCGGCGCACGTTGTCGCGGTAGCAGACGATCCTGCCGCTGAGCCAATTTCCTCTGAGGTAGCCTCGCTCTCCCGCATGCAGTCCACAATTGTCCGGCGTATGCTGGAAAGCAAGACGACGGTGCCGCACTTCTACGTGACAATGGAAGTGGACATGGGCGCGGCAAGGGAGATGCGCGCCCAAGTCAATGCGGCCTGGAGTGAAGAAGAGCGCATCAGCTTCAACGACATCGTTATCAGAGCTTCCGCGCTCGCTCTGATGCGGCATCCGGAAGCCAACGGCTCCTATCGCGACGGTGGGTTTGTCTACCATCAAGAAGCAAACATCGGTATTGCCGTGGCTGTGCCGGACGGTTTGCTTGTCCCCGTGCTCAAGAACTGTGAAACCAAGCCGCTCCGCCGCTTGGCAGCGGAAGCCAAGGTGCTGGTGGAGCGTACCCGCGCCGGCAAGAATAGACCGGGCGACTTGGAAGGTGGCACCTTTACCGTCTCGAATCTCGGCATGTTCGGCGTGCGCGACTTCTACGCGATTGTAAATCCGCCCCAGGCAGCCATCATTGCCGTAGGGGCGATTGAACAGCGGCCTGTCGTCCGCGAGGGCGAGATCGTGGTGGGCAACATCATGAACCTCAGCCTCTCGGCCGATCACCGCATTCTGTACGGCGCGCCCGCGGCTGAGTTCTTGCGCGACCTGAAGGACCTCTTGGAGAATCCCTATAATCTCCTCGGCTAAGTTGACAGGCAACCAAGCTTCTTGGCACATGCATAGGGCGAACCGGATGTTCGCCCTATTTGATTCCTACGCCGTGCTTTCGGCAAGATGGAGTCAGTACATCTGACGGGAAACCAAAGAAAGACTAGAGCAGGGATTGCCGCCCGCGGGCTGGCGCGATCACCTGAAGGAAAGGCGCAATGGCAGAATCCTCATACGATGTCGTGATTATCGGCGGTGGGCCGGGAGGCTATCCGGCCGCTATTCGCGGCACGCAGCTTGGGCTGAAGATAGCGGTGGTAGAGAAAGAAAAGCTCGGCGGCATTTGTCTCCACAAGGGCTGCATCCCAACGAAGGCGCTACTCGAATCTGCCGAGCACTTGCACCACGCCCGCGACGAAAGCGAATCATTCGGTATCATCGCCCCGGATGTCTCTTTCGACTACGCCAAGGTGCTCGCCCGCAAGTCTCAGGTGATAGGGCAACTCCACAAAGGCGTCCAGGGCCTATTGAAGAGAAATAAGATAGATGTCTACTTCGGCACCGGATCCTTAACGTCTCCGCAATCGGTGCACGTAGCGAGCAGTGACGGCGGCCATGACCTCCGCGCGACAAACGTCATCATCGCGACGGGCTCGCGCCCGCGCAGCCTGCCCGGGCTGGAAATTGACGGCAAGGCCGTGATTAGCAGTGACCACGCACTCGAACTAACGACACTGCCGGATTCCGCCATCATCCTGGGGGCGGGGGCGGTTGGCGTGGAGTGGGCTAGCCTGCTCCATGACTTCGGCGTGTCGGTGACGGTCGTTGAGGTCATGCCTACGCTGGTGCCGCTGGAAGACGCGGACATCGGCAAAGAACTCGGCCGGTCTTTCAAGCGGCGCGGCATCACGGTCAAGACCGACGCAAAGCTAATCGTTGACAGTGTAAAATCCACTCAGGATTCTGTTTCAGCCGCCATTGAAACGCAAGGCAAGCTGGAGTCCCTGCAAGCAGAAAAGCTGCTGGTTGCAGTGGGGCGTGCCGGCAATATCGAAGACGTGGGACTGGAAACTGTCGGTGTGACCGCGGAGCGGGGCGTCATTCCAGTTGACGGATACGGCCGCACGAATGTACCGCACGTCTACGCGATTGGCGACGTCGCCGGCGGATACTTGCTGGCCCACAAAGCCACTGCCGAAGGGCACGCCGCCGTGGAACACATCGCCGGCGAGGAGGCATTCCCGCTCGATCCTACGCGGGTGCCGCGTGCCACGTACTGCCGCCCTGAAATCGCCAGCATCGGTCTCACGGAGAAAGAGGCGGGCGAGCAAGGCAGAGACGTGCAGATCGGTCGTTTTCCCTTTGCCGCGCTAGGCAAAGCGCTGATAAAGGGACAGACGGAGGGCTTTGTGAAGATGATTTGCGACGCGAAAACGGGTGAAATCCTGGGAACCCATGTCATCGGCCCCAATGCGACCGACATCGTCGCTGAGATGGGACTGGCCCAACTCTTGGAGGCAACTCCGCTGGAAGTCGGCCTCAACATGCATCCCCATCCGACGCTGGCGGAAGCAATCATGGAAGCATCTTGGGACGTGAACCGCCGTGCGGTCCACGTATTCCGCAGACGCTAGCAGCTATGGAGCCTATCTGAAATCGCAATCTTGGAAACGCAGTCTTGGAGCAATTAACTATGGCGACAAGTTTTGACGTACGCGACCCAGCCTTCCTCAAGCTCGTGCCGCAAGACGCGGAACTCGAGCGCGTTGCGGGCGGCTTCAAGTTTACCGAAGGGCCGGTCTGGCGGGACGACACCTTGCTGTTTAGCGATATTCCTAACAACCGGACCGTGCGCTGGCAGGAGTCGGAAGAAGGCTTCTCTGTCTCCACTTATCGCACACCTTCGGGCAACACGAACGGCCTGACGCTGGATCGTGAAAGCCGCCTCATCTCATGCGAACACTCAGCGCGCCGCGTGAGCCGCCAAGAAGTTGACGGCACCTATGTGACCCTGGCCGATTCGTATCAGGGGAAAAGCCTCAACAGCCCCAACGACGTGGTTGTGCGTTCCGACGGCGCCATTTTCTTCACCGATCCTCCCTACGGCGTCGAGGACCTGGGGCTACAGCCGGACCTGGACTTCCGGGGTGTCTACATGATTACGACCGACGGCGCGCTACGGCTCTTGGTTGACGACTTCGACCGGCCGAACGGTCTTGCCTTCTCACCCGACGAGAAGACTCTCTATATCGACGACAGCCGGCGTCGCCACGTGCGCGCGTTCACGGTGCATGCTGACGGCGCGCTGGCGGACGGGCGGCTCTGGACGGACATGAACTCCCCCGATGCCGGCAGTCCCGACGGCATGAAGGTAGACCGCAACGGCAACGTCTATTGCACCGGTCCGGGCGGCATCTGGGTGATGAATCCGGCAGGCCACGTGTTAGGCCGGATCATCGGTGACGAACAGCCCGCAAACCTTGCCTGGGGTGATGGTGATTGGAGCGCTCTCTACGTGACTGCCCGCACGAGCCTCTACCGCATTCGCCTCAACACAACCGGCATTCCTGTATCTGCCCAGTAGGACCTGCTGGCCCGCTTGATGCGCAAGTGATAGTCGCGAAATTGCAGCTAGCGCAGCGGCACCCCGTGCAACGCCCAGTGCAGCACCACTGTGCGGTCACAGACTTTCAACGCACGGGGAATTGCGCGCCAAGACGACCTCGGAGTACCCCAGCCAATGCCGACAACGCTAGTCACAGGAGCCACCGGACAACAGGGCGGCGCGGTCGCGCGCGCCTTGCTGGCTGCGGGACAGACCGTTCGCGCGCTCACGCGGGACTTTGCCCGCGCGGAGGCTCTCATCAACGCCGGGGCCCGCGTGGTGGTGGGCGACATGACCGACCCGCAGCAGATGAAGCGGGCATTCCAGGGGGCTGACACCGCTTTCCTAGTGGGCACGCCCTACGCCGCGGGACCGGAAGCGGAGCGGCAGCAACTCGAGACCTGCATCGAGGCGGCGCGAGCCGCAAACATTACGCACGTCGTTTACTCGTCAGTGCAGCGCGCAGACGACCTGACCGGCGTGGCGCACTACGCGCAGAAACATCATGCCGAGCAGTGCCTCCAGGCAAGCGGGATTCCCTGGACGATCCTGCGGCCGGTCTTTTTCATGGACATCTTTGGCGCGGATGCGCTCGCGGGCAACCTGCTCGCGGGTCGGCTCCACGCCCCCATGCCGCCCCACGTCAGCACGCAACTGGTCGCCGTGGACGACATCGGCCGCGCCGCCGCCGCCGTGCTGGCCGCGCCGGAGGCGTGGGCGGGCAAGACCCTTGATCTCGCGGGCGACACGCGCACGTGGGCGGAAATCGCCCAGAACATTGGGGAAGCCATCGGGCGTACGGTTGAGTTCTTGCCGCTGCCGCCGGAGTGGGTGGCCGAGAGTATGGGCGCGGACTACGCAGCCTACTACGAATGGCTGTGGCAGGAAGGCTTCTCGGCAAACGTTGCGGGGATGGAGGAAACTCTCGGCTTCGTGCCAAAGGACTTTGCGGCGTATCTCAGCGAAGCGCATTGGGTAGTCGATCTGCGCATCGAAGTAGAGGTGCAGCCGCCCAGCTCTTTCACCTAGCGCACAACTCGCCAAGGAGTTGTCTCACTTGAGACACCATTGCGCTCATCTTACCGTTACTGCTTAAGCAAGTCCTGTACTTAGCTTGTCGAAGTGCTCAGTACAAACGGTAGGAGGGCCTGAATTGCGCTGGAATTAGAATTCGAGACACCAAGCCACCGGCATAGACGACCTTATATTCTTTCGTTCCCGCTGGCGCGGGAATCAATCTCTGCAGTGTCCCAGGATCCGGCCTGAATTGAGAGAAGACGAGCGTGCGTCCTTGGCGCTAAACGTGTAGGGGCACGGCATGCCGTGCCCCTACGTGTGACGAACACTTTCCGCAAACGCAGCTTCAGAGATTCTCCTTATGCAAAATCTAGGCTTGTTGCCTTACCTGTTGGCGCCAACCGGTCTGCCGCAGAGGGATTTTACCCGCCTACCGCGAATTCTTCCGCCACCACGCGCGTGTCAATAGCCGCCTGCAGCGCACCGATTTGAGCCTGAGCGTGTGCAACGGCTTCTGCCAGCGGCACGAGGGTAAACTCCTTGTCGGTGCGAAGCTTGAGTTCCACTGATTCGTTCTTCAGCGTGCGGCGGCTGACCGTGAGGCGCAGCGGCATGCCGAGAAGGTCGGCGTCGGTAAACTTCACGCCGGGACTCTCGTTGCGGTCGTCGAATAGCACCGTAATCCCAGCCGCGCCGAGATCGGCATACAGTTGCTCCGCTGCCTGCATAACGGATTCGTCATTTTGATTCAGCGCCACCAGATAGACCTGGAACGGCGCCACGGCAACCGGCCAGATCATGCCTCTCTCGTCGTGTGAGGCCTCGACAATCGCCGCCATGAGCCGTTCAACGCCAATGCCGTAGCAGCCCATCACCATGGGGTGCTGATCTCCGGCCTCGTCGCGGTATTGCGCCTTGAGCGCTGCCGCATACTTCGTGCCCAACTTGAAGATATTCCCCACCTCGATCGCGCGTTCCAAACGCACCGGCCCGCCACAATCCGGGCAAGGCGCGCCGTCATACGCGCTGGCAATATCAACCACCACGTCCGCTTCATAGTCACGGCCATGATTCACGTTGTACAGATGGTAGCCCGCTTTGTTTGCGCCGGCCACCAAGTTCGTGGATTGCGCCACCAGGTCGTCCACGACCACCTGCACGCCGCTTACGCCAAGCGGCGAGGCATAGCCGGGCACAATGCCGGCTTCATGTAGTTCAGCCTCGGTCGCGGGCCGCAGCGCCGTGGACTTCGTAGCGTTCGTGAGCTTGGTCTCGTTTACTTCCATGTCGCCGCGCACTACGGCAAAGATCAGGCCCGCATCGCCCACGAAGAAGGCTGCTTTCGCGGTGCTGCTCTCCGGTATGTCCAGCAATTCCGCCAACTCCGCGATTGTCTTCGTGTCAGGGGTAGCCACTTCCGTGAGCGGCTGTGGTTCCCCGCCGTCAATGACATCTTTGCGGAAAGTTGCGATCTGGCGGTTCGCGCTGAGACCGCACGCATCACAGAGCACCAGCGTATCCTCTCCGACCGGGGTGAGTGACATGAATTCGTGAGCCATCGTGCCGCCCATCATGCCCACGTCGGAGTCCACCGAGATTACATCCAGACCGCAGCGGCGAAAGATGTTGAAGTACGCCTGGTAGACCTCAGGATAGTAGCGGTCAAGGTCTTCCTGAGTTATGTGAGCGCTGTAGGCGTCTTTCATGGTGAACTCGCGCAGCCGAATCGCTCCGGCCCGGGGCCGGGGCTCATCTCGGAATTTCGTCTGGATTTGGTAGAGCATGACCGGCAGTTGGCGGTACGAGTGGACGTTATAGCCGATGAGGCTGGTAATAACCTCCTCGTGGGTCATGGCCAGCACCAAATCGTGCTCGGCACGGTCCTTCAGCCGCAGCAAGTCGTCGCCGATGTCGTACCAGCGACCTGACTGCTGCCAAATCTCGGCAGGCTGCACGACCGGCATGATGAGCTCCTGGCCGCCGATGGCGTCCATTTCCTCGCGCAAGACCTGCTCGATCTTGGCTGCCACCCGCGTGCCGAGGGGGAGCAGGCTGTAGATGCCGGATGCGAGCTGGCGGATGAAGCAGCCGCGCACCAGCAGAATGTGGTTGGGCACATCTGCTTCCGCGGGATCGTCCCGCAATGTTTCACAAAGTAGCGTTGAACGTCTCATGATATGCAAACTGCTCCGCAGTCAGTTCAATTGGTTGGAAAGGTCAATGACAATGCTGTCTTGGCGAGTGCTTTCAGTGTAGCAGAATCCGAGTGGCACGAACGTCAGGACACCTCTAGTCATGCAGCGCGGGGGCTTGTCCCCCGCTTGGGGGTGGGAGTTTGGCGGCGAAGAGAAGATGGATTCCGCGCCCCCGCGCGGGGCGAACTTTCGCGAGAATGACGGAGGCTGCTGGCCAATTCTTATGGTATTGGCGGAAGCGGTCCGTCATCTTCATAACAAGAGGGAGATCACAGAGCTGATTACTACGGCCGTCGCCAGGAACGGCCGTCCATGGCGATAAGGGCATCGGCTTCCGGCGGCCCCCAACTCCCGGCCTCGTAGTTCGGGAAGTTGCTTGCGGGGCTGGACTCCCACGCCTCGATGATGGGAGTGATCAAAGCCCAGGCGTATTCGATCCACTCACTGTGGGCAAAGAGTGTGCGGTCGCCTCGCATTATGTCCAATAGCAACGTTTCGTAAGCCGGCGGCGCCTCGCCGTTGAAGAGCGATTCATAGTCGAAATTCATGCTAACCTGATGCACCCGGATGGTCTGACCGGGAGACTTCACGCGGAATTGGAGCGAAAACCCCTCGTTGGGCTGCACGCGAATGACAATCGCATTGGGATTCAGGGCATCGGCAGGGGTTAGCCCGAAAAGCAAGTGGGGCACGCGCTTGAACTGGATGGCAATCTCGGTCACCTTCTTCGTCATGCTCTTGCCGGAGCGCAGATAGAACGGCACGCCCTCCCAACGCCAGTTGTCGATATAGAGCTTCAGCGCGGCAAAGGTCTCGCGATTTGAGTGCGGATCCGTATTCTCCTCTTCGCGATATCCTTTGACGTATTCCCCCCGGGACCAACCCGGACCGTATTGTCCGCGTACTGCCCACTGATCGATTTGCGTCAGTGGGATGGGGCGGGTAGCGCGCAAGACCTTGATCTTTTCCGCCCCGACTTCCTCGGCGTTGAACACCACCGGCGGATCCATAGCAACCAATGAATAGAGCTGCAAGAGGTGGTTCTGAAACATGTCGCGCATGGCGCCGGATTCTTCGTAATACCCGGCGCGGTGCTCTATGCCAATGCTTTCCGAAGCCGTAATCTGCACATGGTCCACGTAGCGGCGGTTCCAAAGCGGCTCGAAAATGTGGTTAGCCAACCGGAAGACCAGGATGTTCTGCACCGTCTCTTTGCCGAGGTAATGGTCGATGCGGTAGGTCTGGGTTTCGGCAAAGACGTTGGCGATCTGCGCGTTAAGAGTGTGGGCGGTATTGAGGTCATGGCCAAACGGCTTCTCGATCACGACGCGCCGCCACGAAGATCTTTCTCCATTCGCCTGATGCAGACCCACAGCGCCAAGTTGCTGAATTACGTCGGAATACACACTGGGCGGCGTGGAAAGATAGAAGACGTAGTTCCCGCCGCAGCTATGTTCGTCAGAGACCCGGCCCAGCAGCTCCGCAAGCTGCTCAAAGTCTTCCCGGCTGCCGTAGTTGCCGGATATGTAGTGTAGTCGCTGCGCGAAGTCCTGCCATGCTGCTCCATCAATTGTCGTCGCCCCCGCGTATTCGCGTACGGCAGCCTCCATCTCTTTGCGAAAGACCGCGGTATTCCACTTACTGCGGGAAAACCCTACGATGGCAAAGTCGTCAGGCAGGAGCCCGCGTTGCTGCAAACTAAAGAGCGCGGGCACAATCATACGGCGCGTCAGATCGCCGGTAGCGCCAAAGATGACAATGGCGCACCCCTCCGGCACCCGCATTTGGGGCGATCTGTCCTCTAGTTCGAAGGGTTGGGCGGCAAATTGCATTTGAGTCTCTCGCTTTTCAGCGCTTCGATCCACTCCTGCGCCACATTATACCGTGTGGTGCGAAGCGACCGCCGGATCAGCACGCAACGTAGGCGCTGCGGCACTTAATCTCAGTACGATAGCAAAACTGGCGACAAATACAAGAGGATGCCTGCCATATTCTTGACTACGCCGGCCACCGATTACAAGTCAGCAAGCGCCTGTTCGAGTGCGGCAAGCCCTTGCGCAGAGTCTGCACCAAGGTGAACGCGCAAGACGCGTCGTCCATGGCCCTGCAGCGAGCGCACGTCGCCGATCGCCTGCGCTTGGATGAACGTGCCGAACGAGTACGGCGACTCGGGAATCGGCACGTCGCCGCTAATTTCGGCCGTAATCTGCAGGCAAACCGCGGTATTGGGGCCGCCCTTGTGCAGTTGTCCCGTGGAGTGGAGGAACCGTGGGCCGTAGCCGACGGTGGTGGCCGCCTGTGTCGCGGCACGGACCGCATGGCGAATAGCAGTCAAACGGTCCTGGGTTGCACTATCCTGCGGCAAGTACGCCATTAGGACGACGTAGTCGCCGGTCCCAACCTGGTTGAGAAAACCTCGCAGTGCCTCGCCGACTGTCTCGCCTTGGCACTCGCCAAAAAGAGAAAGAATCTCTTCCTCTACAGCCGGTGATTCAGCAGGCAGCGTGCCTTCCTCTTGGTACTCTTGCAGAAGCGCGGTGGTGTTGTCCTTGCTCTCCTGAACGTTTGGTTCGTCAAAGGGGTTTACGCCAAGCAGGTGTCCCGCAATCGCCGTTGCCACTTCCCAGCGGAAGAATTCTTGCCCAAGGTCTCTCCGATCTGCCACCTGTAGGCGAACTACCGGGTGCCCCAGCGCAGCCAATCTCCGGAGCCGCTCCGCTTCCTCACCGTCACTCGAACCCGGCAGCGTGAGGTGCACGAACAGCCGGTCCGTACCGTACGCCTCCGGCTCTCCAACCTGCTCGCCTTCGACCGGAACGACACCGATGCCCTGCTTGCCGAGACTCTCAGCCACAAGCTGTTCCAGCCACCACCCCAGCGTGGCGATTTCCGGAGCGCACACCAGCGTGAGCTTGTCGCGTCCCTGCCGGGCATGGGTCGCGAGTTGTGCTCCCAAGACAAGACCGGGATTGTTGGCTGCTGCAACTGCGGGGCCGCACCTCCGCGCCATCTCCTCCGCCCGCGCGAGAAAGTCTGCTACATCCATGCCGATGAGGGCCATAGGCGCCAAGCCAAAGAATGAGAGCGCCGAATAGCGGCCGCCAATATCTGCCGGGTTGCGAAACACGTGACGAAAACCGCGCGCAGCGGCTTCTTCGTCCAAAGGTGTGCCGGGATCGGTTATGGCAATGAAGTTGGCGCCGGGCAATGAAGCTCCCGCTTGCGCAACTTGGTCCCAGAAGTAGCGGAAGAAGGCGTTCGACTCGCCGGTAGTGCCGGACTTGCTTGAGACGATAAAGAGGGTGCGCTTTACGTCTACGGCATCGTGCACGGCTCGCACAGCATGCGGGTGCGTACTATCCAGGACATGAAGCCGCAGCCAACCGGGAGCGGTGCCGAAGGTAGCATGGCACACGTCAGGACAGAGACTACTGCCGCCCATGCCCAGGACCACGGCGTCGGTAAAACCCTCTGCCCTCACCGCGCTCGCAACGGCATTAATCTCGGCTATCCCGGAGCGGCGCATGTCTGCGACCACGTTCAGCCAGCCGAGGCGGTTGCGGATCGCCGCTTGAACCTCCGGCTTATCTGTCCAAAGGCCGGCGTCTTTCTCCCAGAGCCGTCTGCCTACGTCCGCTCGTGTGAAACCGGCTAACGCACTTGCAGTGGCATCGCCAATACTGTCTGCGTCTGCTGCCATTGCTACCTAGCTGCGACGAGTTCTGCGCACACCTGTTCAATGCGGCTAAGCAGGGCTTGGAAGGGCTCCACGAACTTATCGACGCCTTCCTGCTGGAGTTGCCGCGTCATGGCGTCGTAGTCCACGCCAACGGCGGCAAGAGCATCCAGCACGGCCTGGGCTTCCACTACACCTGTGTCCACCGTTTGAGCGAGCGTGCCATGGTCGCGGAAGGCGTCCATGGTATCGTCCGGCAGGGTATTCACCGTGTGCGGCCCAATGAGATTATCTACGTACATCACATCGGAGTAGTCCGGATTCTTCGTGCTGGTGCTTGCCCACAGCACGCGCTGCACGCGGGCGCCCTGTGCTTCAAGTTTCGCGAATCGCTCCGACTTGAAGAAGTCGATGAAGTGCTGATAAGCGATCTTCGCGTTGGCAATCGCCACCTGACCCATGAGTTCCTGCGCACGGGCCTCGCCGGCCTGAACGCGCGCCTCGAGCAACTCGTCGGCCAACGTGTCGATGCGGCTCACGAAGAAGCTCGCGACCGACGCGATTCGATTGATCGGCTTGCCCGCCGCCGCGCGCGCTTCAAGTGCGGAAATGTATGCTTCCGCCACGTTATCGTAGTCGGAAAGTGAGAACATCAGCGTGATATTCACGTTGTAACCCTCGGTGAGCATCTGCTGCACCGCGGGTATGCCCTCGTCCGTCGCCGGAATTTTGATCATCAAGTTCGGGCGGTCCACCTGCCCCCAGAGACGGCGCACCTCGGCGATGGTGCCCTCGGTATCGAAGGCGAGTTCCGGCGACACCTCGAGACTGACCAAACCGTGTTCTCCGTCGCTGGCATCGTACACCGGCCGCAGCACGTCACACGCCGACTGAATATCCGTGATGGCGACCTCTTCGTAGATCTCCACCGTACTCTTACCGCTGGCGTGGAGTGCGCGTAATTGGTCGCGATAGTCATCGCTGCCGCTGATCGCCTTTTCGAAGATGGCGGGATTCGACGTCATGCCCCGCAGCCCATCGTTGTCCACCAAAGCTTGCAATTCGCCCGACTGGATCAGGCCGCGGCTGATGCTATCCAGCCACACGCTCTGGTCAAAGTCCTGTAATTGCACGAGCTTGTTCTTTTCTGCCACAGCTACCTCCTCTAATATGTAAGTCTTGCGATTGAGTCTTAGGGTACCGCTCCTAAACGTCCGCAAATGGTTATCGATTAGCCCACGTATCTAGAGTACCGCCCGTTGCCAGTCCCTATGATGCCTCAATCTTCCCAACGCTTCCCAAGGCGGCATCTCGTTCGGCCTGCTCCAGCGCCGTTACCTTGGCAAGACGACGCGCATGCCGTTCTTCACCGGTGAAGCTCGCACCCAAGAATGCGGCCACCAACTCCTCCATCAGCGCCGGACCCACCACGCGAGGGCCCAGGCACAGGACGTTGACGTTATCATGCTCAACGGCCTGGTGTGCGGAATAGGCATCGTGACAGAGGCCCGCGCGAATGCCGCGCAGCTTATTGGCCGCAATGCTCGCGCCCACGCCGCTTCCGCAGAGCAGGATGCCACGGTCGGCCTCGCCGCGCTGCAACGTTTCACCTACAAGCCGGGCAAAGTCCGGGTAGTCGTCGTCCGGATCGAGCTGGTGGGGCCCAACGTCAATCACGGTGTGACCGGCGGCCTCAAGCCACTGTCGCACGTCGTCCTTGCTGGCAAGTCCGTTGTGGTCGGCGCCAATTACAATACGCATCAGCATTCTCCCGCTTTATCCTACCGGATTTGGCGAAAAAGGTGCGAGACTCTACTATCACTTACCCAGAAACTTCAGCTTGCGCACGTCACTTGAGTTTGTCAATTGCGCTCGTCAATAGTTGAAAAATCCGCTCTCTGCGACTTGGTCTCTCGCCCCTCCGTCCGTTCGTACTTTGGCAGGCTCAATACGAACGGATGAGGCAACCACTCGATTGTAACCAATCCTCATTTGCCCTCTTGCCTGAACTTCGTTTGCCCTACTATGGACTCAAGGCGAATCGGGCCCGCGCACGGCAACGGAAATAGCGCCCGCAGACAAACGAATGTCAGCGAGCAGTGCCTTCGCCGTTCAGAATCCGCTGCGGCCTGGATCAAAACTAGCGCTTGGGCCTGCGAAAACGTGCACACCGGCGCCCAGTGCGTTCATGCCGGCCATTTGTCGCTAGTCCACCGACTTCAAGCCGTTCCATGCCAACGCAGCGAGTGTTCTCCGGCTGCGAGAGAATGAGTAACCGCCTGGAACCGAAAGCCGTAGCGTTCCACACTCCGCGAGGCTGCAGGCCGACCATCAACGCTGACGTCACACTCCTGCTCGCCAACCTGCAGCACGAGGAACGTTGCGTCCTCAAGAGATGTGCCAACGTGCACGGTTGCGGCGGAATTGCCTACGTCGGCAATATTCACGCCGCGGCGGCTGCGTTCCCACGCACTGATCTGCTGCGCAGTCCACCAGGGCATGCCCTGGTCTCGCGCATACCGCACTACGCTAGCCATAGCCGTCGGCACGCCGGGACGCAGGCAGTGGTGGGGATGAAAAAGGTAGTGCGCAACTCCGTAGTGCTGCTTAACCCTGTCAACCAGCGGCTCTGCAATGCTATAGGGGACGTACTCCTTGACCGGAGCATCGGGGTGGCCGACGGGTTGCACCATGTCCTGGGTCAGGAAATTTATCTCCAGCACATCGTAGAGCCGGCCCGAATCAGGTTCCATTGGGAACCAGGGATGGGTGCTGCCAAAGAGATGGCCGGTATTCCCAAACTTTGATGGTCCCTTCGTCTGATCGTGAGGAATGCCAAGTTGCTCCAGCCAGCCAAAGAACTCCAGATAGCCTTCCCAGCGGGTGTAATGGTTCTTATTGCTCGCAATGTGGTCGAGTCTCGCCTCTCTGCGCAGGAATTCCCATTGAAAGACAAGGTCGCCATAGTCCCAGCGGTTGAGCTCCTTACCCGAGAGCGCATCATAGTGGAGGCAGATTTCGCTGCCGTAGTCAGCCACAGCCGCGTAGAGTTCGGGCGTGTAGCCCGGGTATTGAATACACCACGTGGAGTGCACTTCGAGCTCGCGGGTGTTCTCCAAGAGTTGGAACGCGCGGTCAAGCACATTGTTGTCAGAGTCGTGGGAGAGATGCGCCACGGCCTCCAGGTCACCCGGCCAGTACCACAGCAGCGGCAGCGCGGTCGTTGTGTGCAGTGCGCCAAGAAAGACGCTGCGCAGCAAAATGGCACGGAGTTCATCACCGATGGCCTCGCGAAAGAACGGCACCTCAGTGCCGGTGGTGCGGTCCGTCACCCAATCCAGGACAATCCCGTCGTCACACTTGAGGATGCCTTCGTCAATCGAGGCCGTGCCGTCCGAGGCAGGTACACCGTCCCGATGCACAGGCATTCCTTGCAGCATGTGCAGGATGCACCAGGGCACATCCGCCGCGCAGAAGATGCTCAGCCCCTGTTGCAGTCGATAGACGCTTAGGCCGACGCCAAGGCGCTTCTCTTCCCGGTCGCAGAGGTTGGCCAGCACCGTCGCCCCGGCTCCTCGTGCCGTTACCGCGTCCCAGACGTGCAGAGACGAGTGGAGATCGCGCACCAAGGCATGCTCCGGCTGTGTGACCTGCAGATAAGCCTCATGCGTACCCGTCTGTGAGCGCACGCCGAAGAGGTCGTCTAAACCGCTCGTACCGCCCAGCCCAATCAATGCGCCGCCAGATGCAACAAAGCCATAGAGCCTCCCCATCTCCGGGGTGGTAACGCCATGGTGGGGCAGGATGAGCACCTTGAGGGTCGCCAGCGCCTCCGGCAGCGTAGCGGCGTCCACGCGCGTAAAGGGAATTCCGGCATGGGCCAGGATTTCCAGCACGTATTGGCTGCGCGGCTGATGGCAACCCTCGTGCAAATAGACGCCAAGTGGTTGATTGCCGGGTTGCATGTTTCATCTCCGTACTATGGGTATGAGGATTCTCAACTACAAACCCTAAGCAATACTATCGTTCCAGCGGCTGTGACGCCGACGCCCAGCGGTCAGGGCGTTACTTGGTATTCCACCGCGGCCACCTTGCGCTCGCCCACGTACACGTAAACCCAATATCGCCCAGGCGCCCATCTTTGCACAGGCGGCGGCCCGATCGAAAACCACCTCGTCCCGCCGATGTACTTGGCCTCTGCGGTCAACTCCCCGCTCCGGCGGCTGTATTCGAAACCGTCCTCGTAGTATTCTACGATCTTCAGGGGTATTCTTTGCGAGCCTCCCGCTACATTGTACGAGTATTTCAAGACGAGATACACCCAATCATTTACATCCTGCGCGGAAAAGGCGGACACTCCAGGACCGTTCTTGTTGGTAGTCACATACGCCTCATCGATGCGCCCATTGATGCTGGTCAGGCTAGGATCAACTGGGCTCGCGTCGAGACGGGAGCGGTCATAGGGCGCGGTGCCGTCGTACCAGCGGTGGATAGGGGTGTATTCCGCTCCGTCCTCCGAGCGAAAAGCCGCTCTGACCTGGCCGATCCCCACCGATGTGCCACGGCGGTTATCGGCACCATTTTCGAGTTCCGACGCCAGGTAGAGGGCACGGAATCCTTGGCGAAACTTTCCTTGTCCCAGCGTACGGCGCAGGTCTGCGAAGAGCCGCACCCCCAGTGAGTAGTTGCAAGAAAATTCCGGAATTAGTAGTTTTGGGCTTAGATTGGTCACGTGGTCGCACCCAGCCCTAAGCCAGCGCCTCAACCCGTCATTCTGAGGAGCGTAGCGACGAAGAATCTAGAGTCAGGAGCATTCTAGATTCCTCGCTGCGCTCGGAATGACAAGAACTCTGCATGGTGAATGCTTCTAGCCTAGTTCTACTAATTCCGGAAAATTCAACGTCAACTCGCGCGACTTCCAGACTTTCCAACTCGGCGATAGAGTCGGCATAGGCGCAGGGAAACCTGGCAGCGCCTGTCGGTCGATCGGGCCGCGCCCCATCGATGACGAAGGCCATGAATTCCGCCGCGCCCTCGTCTACCCAATCCTCGTTGCCGCTCCAGTAGTAATGCGCTACTTCATGAGCGTTGATATGGCCGGCGTAAGCCGCTTCATGGCTGTCGTCTTCGACGTCATACTGAGGCAGGATGGCAATGTGCGTGCCAAAATTCGTCCCTGCTTTGGAAGAGAAAACGGCGTTCTCGTAGAGCACCCCGACGTAACCGGTCGGCAGCGGCGCGCCCATGTATTCTTCCGCGCCGCGCACAGAGTGCTCCAGCAGATCCATCGATCGCGCCGTGCCCGGACCCGTGCGGATGATAGAGAGGTCGACCTCGCCCGCTAACGGCAGCGTGATGGTTCGCTGTTCCAGGGAAACCTTGGTGGGATCGAGTAAGACATCGATTAGATCGGGGTTCGTTCTTGCTACGCCATACAGCGTAGCGACAATGTGTGCAGTATCGTTCGATATGCCATCTCGCAGTGCAGGGTGGGACATCAATCTCGCGAATGCCTCCGGCTCTAAGGCCGCAAGCCGGCGCAGCGACATGACGGCCGCTATATCGGGCGGCTCAATGGTTGCGAGAAATGGCATGTTCACAATGCGCAATGCCGCCTCCGTGTCCCTTGCTAGCACAGCGAGACTCTCGATTAGGTCAACTTCCGCTTCCGCGATACCGTCCTGCACCCACGGCAGGGAGACGACCGACGCTGCAACCTGCGTATCACTATACGCTATATAAGACAATCGTTCAATGCTTTTAATCTCAACATCGTCAATGCCGTCCTGAATCCAATCCAAGGAGATGAGCAATGAAGCGACGGGAATGCTTACGACCGCGATGTAGAGCAGGTCCTGAATTGCCTCGGCCTCCGTGCCGTCGATTCCGTCGCGTAACCAGCCAAGCTCCTTTATGGCGGAAGCCAAGCCGGGGCCTTGTTGCTCCAGCCAGGGACCGTTCGTGAAGTCCCGCAGAGTAGAAACTTCAACTGATTGGGTAGGAGAGGCAGAAGCAGTTGGCAAAACAGAAGTAACGGCGGTCGCAGTCGGCGCGGGAGAACGGGTTGCCGCTACCACGGGAGAGGCAGTCACAGAGGGAGGACGGGACTGAGCGAATTCTTGCGCGAACGAGGCAGCCGCGGCGCGCACATCGGCAATGACCGAAGCAACGTCATCCCGCCCTATCCCAAGACTGCCCCAGAGTAGCACATTGCCGTATATGAGCGCCGCGAGTATGACGATGTCCCACAGACATCCCCACCTACCGCCGGACCGGTTGGGCGAACGTCTAGGCAGCCTAATCCCCTTTGAGGCTGAGCGGTTTGCCAATCTCATGGATACGGATGAGGTTGGTCGTGCCGCCCACGCCAAAGGGCATGCCGGCCGTGAATACCACCGTATCGCCATCCTTCACATGGCCTGCGCCCTTTGCCAACGCAACCGCCTCGCGCAAGGCCATGTCGGTGTCCGTTTCCCCAGTCGCCAGCAATGGCACGGTACCCCAGCTAAGCGCAAGCCGGCGCCACACGGACTTGTCCGGCGTTACCGCGAGCAGTTGCACATGCGGGCGTATGCGCGCAAGCATGCGGGCGGTGTAGCCCGATTGCGTAAGAGCAAAGATTGCGACGGCGCCAAGTTCTTCCGCAATGCGGTGTGTTGCCGTTGCAATTGCATCGGTGGCATCGCTTACGTCAATAACGGTGAAGCTTTCCACGTGGGGGTCGACAATGTTGGCAATGCGCGCCATCACAGCGACCGCCTCTACCGGAAACGGGCCGATGGCGGTCTCGCCGGAGAGCATCACGGCATCGCTGCCATCCAGAATTGCATTCGCCACGTCACTGGCCTCCGCCCGGGTCGGCACCGAGTGCTGCATCATCGATTCAAGCATCTGCGTTGCCGTGATGACCGGCTTGCCCTGAGTGCGGGCTTTCTGAATGATCGCCTTCTGGTGCAGTGGGACTTCCTCCGGCGGCACCTGCACGCCCAGATCGCCCCGGGCCACCATGATGCCGTCTGCCGCCATCAGAATCTCATCGAAATGCTCAAGCGCCTCCTGGGTCTCAATTTTCGCGACTATTGGGATGGTGGCGCCGTGATTCAGCATCAACTGCCGCAGTATCTCAACGTCCGTTGCCGAGCGCACATAGGAGAGCGCTATCCAATCTACCTCTTGTTCCACGGCAAACCGCACGTCTTCCCAATCTTTCGCCGTGAGGCTTGGCAGGTTGAGACTTCGTCCCCGCACGACGACTGCCTTACCACTCACAAGCGCGCCGCCGCGAACCACGCGCGTGATAACGGCAGCTTGCCCGGCCTTCACGTGGGTTGCAATCACCTCGACTGCGATCAATCCGTCGTCAAGCATGATTGTGTCGCCGGGGTGCGTCTCGGTAGCGAGCCCCGCCAACCGGACCGGCGCCACATCAACATTGGACGCACCGGGGTCAACCGACTTGGCATAGTCCAGCAATCCCTGACGTGACGTGGCATCGACTTCATCGCCATCTACCGTGAGAATGAGCTGGCCGCCCGGGGAGAGATGCAAGGGCGCGTCAGGAAGAGTGCCTACACGCACTTTTGGCCCTTGAAGATCGGCCATAATGGGGAGGTTTGCATTCTCTGCGGAAGCCAACTGGCGCAGCAAGCTGATGGATCGCGCCTGCGCTTCATGGTTGCCGTGGGAGAAGTTAATGCGCGCCACGTCGAGGCCTGCATGCAGCATGGCTCGGAGCATATCCTCGTTCGCTGACTCCGGGCCGATGGTAGCAACGATACGAGTACGGCGCATAGGCCTTACTGTAACCAGCCTTTCTGGGTCAAGTACTCATCGCCAATCAACCCCATGAGGATGGGCGACTCCGCTCCAGGATGGTGTTCGAGCCGTGCAAATTCAAAGTATTGCGTATACAGCGTGGCCCCATTGACTTGCTCCTCATCGGCTGCCGGAGCAATTGGACTGCCAAGAGACTCGCGCCCGTTATTGCTTGCATAGAAGTTGATAAACACCTGATCCACAGCATACTGTGTTTGGGCGGAGCTCGAAGTCGACTGCGAGGAACCGGCGGATGGATCGGCTCCCGTTCGCAAGATCGTGCCAAGTGGGGACTGCACCACGCGCTCACCACTTTCATCTGAGGCTATTTCCAACCTGCTACGTTGGAAGTATTGCACAGTCTTGCCATCCTCGTCGATAGCATCCGTTCGCGGGTAGCCAAAGCGCGCCACCCCGCCGTTGGCATTGAAGAACGCAAGAAAGGGCTCCCTGATAGTGTGTCCCGTAACGATGACATACGACTCTGTATCCGACTCCGATTGGGGAGGCGACTGAGGCGAGACCGGAGTAATTCGCTGCCAATAGGATCCGCCTGCACCGGCTACGAAGAGATACGTGTAGCTCCCTCCCCTCGTAAACAAGGCGTCGCTGATCGGCGCCATTTCGGCCGGTATGTCCAACTCCACCCACGATACACCCCCGTTCGTCGAACGAAAGAGCGCACTTTCGGCCACGAGGAGCAGCGAATTCAATGTGTTGGGCTCAAGGAGCAACTCCTGCGATGTCTCTATGGGAGATGCACCAACCAGCGACCACTGGTCCGCACGGTTGCTGGAGAGAAAAAGACTACTGGACGTAACTGCATAGAGCCGAACCGGTCCGCTCGCGGAGACATCAAGGCCAAGAACCGGCTCTTCCGGCAAATCGCTGTTCGCCAGGTGCCACGAGGAGCCACCGTCTCGTGATCGGTAGAGACCGCCCGCAGTCGTCGTAGCGGCGAATAGGGTGCCTGATACAGCGGGGTCCGTAGCCAGCGCTACGGCGCCTGCGACGTTACCCAGCCGGTCTCTCGGCAGACCCGTGTCGATGCTCCCCCAGTAAAGGCCCCCATCTTCACTGCGATAGGTGCCGGCCAATTCGGTACCGGCGTAAACAACCTGCGGATTCTGCGCGTTGTACGCCATTGCGATGACCGGGTCTACGATCCCTGGAAGGCGGGTCCAGGTCTCTCCTCCATCGACGGTCTGGTACACTCCTAGTGGACCTGCCGCCAAGGCGGCATTGGCGAGGGTAGGATGCGGCGAGACCAGCCAGGGGATGCTATCGGTCACCCACGATTGCTGCACGCTTTCCCATGTTTGGGAAGCAAAGGCGTTACGCCAGAGTTCCCAAACAGGCAGCACTTCTCCCGCAAGAGAATCGGTCTGCGAGTGCCAAGGCGTACCCGATGCCGCGCTTGCTACGTTAGAATCAGCCAGCCAAAGCGCAACGACGACGGCAAGTACGATAAGGCCGATATAAATAAATCGTTCGGCGCTATCCCACTTTGCCCGTCCCTCACTGCTTTTCAGGCACAAGTCGTATTCGTTGCCCAACCCTAATCTCGTTAACATCCTCAATTTCATTGAGCTCAGCCAAGGCCGCCACAGTTGTATTATACTTGCTCGCGATAGTGCTTAGCACCTCGCCGGTTTGTACGACGTGGAATTCCGGCGTGGCAGTTGCCACAGGAGTGGTGGCCGCGGCGGCTGGGTTGGGGGTAGAAACTACCGGGGTTATGCGCGCAACTTCGCCTACCTGCGCGGTAGCCACGCGATCGGAACCGGCTCCATTTCGGTCTGCAAACCACAGTGTGCCGCCTCCTACCAATAGGACAGCAATCGCTAGGCTAACGATGAGAAGCATCTTATGTCTGCGACTCTGGGAAAGTGGGCGCAAATCGCTGCGCCTACTGACTGAATGCCAGCGTTGCACAGGAGCACGAGGGAAGAGCGACGAATCTAAGGGAGGAAGAGACTCTTCTTGCATATCCATGCGGAGATTACCTGCCGTTTGCTGCGGGGAAAGTCGAGGTTGGGCCAGGGGATTGACGCGGAAAGAAGCGGTGTAATCAACCTAACTAAAGGCGTAGACGAAGATCAGATCGTTCACGTTGGTGTTGGTAGGCCCGGTAACCAAGAGCGCTTCGGTCTGCTGCAAGAAATGGTACGAGTCATTGTGATCGAGGTAAACGAACGGATCCAAATCCAGTGCTCGAGCCCGCGCGTGTACCGTACCATCCGCAATGCCGCCGGCCGCATCGGTGGGACCGTCCGTGCCGTCTGTTCCCACCGCCATCACCGCAACCTTTTCCCAGCCGTCAAGGGCCAGCGCTGCGGCAAGCGCCATCTCCTGGTTGCGCCCACCTTTCCCTTCGCCACGCACCGTCACAGTGGTTTCGCCGCCAAAGATAAGGCACGCCGGGGGAGAGACAGGGGAGTGGTGGCGAATCAGACCCTTGGCAACTCCAGCCATCACCTTGGCCACCTCACGCGCCTCACCTTCCACCCAAGTGGTGACTAGAAGCGAATTATACCCCAAATTCGTTGCTGCGTCCAGAGCTGCGCGGGCGGCGATTTCGTTACTGCCCACCAGCACGCTCGCTGTACGCGCAAAAATGGGGTCTCCCTCCTTGGGCGTATCCGGTATTTCCTGGTTGAGGCCGCGTTCAAGCTGCGCGCGCACGGCCTGGGGAATCGCATCCTGCAGGCGATATTTGCTCAAGAGATTCCACGCGTCTTGAAATGTAGTTGTATCCGGCACCGTCGGCCCGGAGGCAATGAAGTCGAGTGGGTTCCCCACCACGTCCGAGAGAATGAGGGCAATCAGGGTGGCAGGCGCGGCGGCCCGCGCCAGTGCGCCGCCTTTCACTTGCGAAATGTGCTTGCGAATTGTATTCACCTCGTTGATGGTAGCGCCGCTGCGCAGAAGCAGGTCGGTGAGTTGCTGGAGATCGTCCAACGAAATGTCGCCATCCGGTAGCTCCATGAGCGCCGAGCCCCCGCCGGAAATCAAGCAGAACACCAGATCGTCTGCGCCTGCCTCTGCCGCCAATTGCAGGATGCGCTCGGTGCCGCGCACGCCGCTCTCATCCGGCACCGGGTGTGCCGCCTCGATCAGTTCGATCCGTTGGGTAGGAACCGCATAGCCATGCTTCACGTTCACGACACCGCCGGCCAAGCGGTCGCCGAGGATGTCCTCAAGCGCCTGCGCCATAGGCCCGCTGGCCTTGCCCGCACCCACGACGAGTATCCTCCGATAGGAATCCAGGTCGTACGCGCTGTCTCCAACCAGTAAGCGCGTGCCTTCGCGGCGTATGCAATTCCGCACCGCCTGCGCCGGGTCAACCGCTTTCAGGGCCGCCGCCAGCACATTCATCATGTCTTCACGCTGCCGCGCTGTGATGCCAGCCATTGCCTTGCCTATTCCTCTTGCATGCGCCTGCCGCTATTCATTCTAGTGTAACCAAGCAGTTGCGGGGATGCGAGCAGACCAAGATCGCGGCTACAATGGTATGGTGCTCGAATCATACCGACTTTGTTCCTGGCAAGAATGCTCTCTGCACAGAGAGGTCATACCACCTCACAGGGCAA
The DNA here is from genome assembly GCA_965207135.1 of Chloroflexota bacterium. Taxonomy (GTDB): domain Bacteria; phylum Chloroflexota; class UBA11872; order VXOZ01; family VXOZ01; genus VXOZ01. The sequence continues at coordinate 2,919,944 of OZ242272.1, forward strand.
CGAAAGGACAACTTCATGGGCGGCATCTGGCGGGCAGGCACGATTGTCTTCATAGCGAGCTTTTGCACTCTGGTCGTTGAGCTTACGGCAGGGCGGATGATCGCGCCCTACCTCGGCGTCTCCCTCTACACTTGGACCAGCGTCATTGGGGTCATGTTGGCCGGCATCAGCCTGGGGAACTATGTGGGCGGCCGCATCGGCGACCGCTTTCCGGCGGTTTCCACGCTGGGTGTGCTCTTCCTGCTCTCAAGTATTCTTACCCTGACCATCCTGCCGCTCACGGCGATCTTCTCCGGCATTGCGCAGGACCTGCCAGTGCACTTGATGCTGAAAATTCTCTTCTTTACTGCGGTTGTCTTCTTTCTGCCGAGCCTGTTCATGGGCACCATCACGCCGGTGGTCGTCAAGCTTACGTTGGAAGATCTGACTCGCACCGGCGGCGTGGTGGGACGCATTTACGCCCTATCCACAGTGGGTGCGATTGCCGGCACCTTTGCCACGGGTTTCTTCCTGGTATCGTGGTTCGGCACGCGCACGATCATACTGCTCGTGGCCTTGCTGCTCCTGCTTGTGGCAGTGATCTTCGGCAATCTGTGGAATCGCCGCCTGCTCCTCGCGGGTGGGGCAGTGCTCCTCGTGGGGATTACCGTTTACAGCTACGGACGCAACGCGTATAACCTGCCCTTAGGCTGGTCGTACGTCCGGCACCTTGCCGGCGACGCCCTGGCGCTGCAACCACGCGGGGCGTTCGCCGCGCCCTGCAACGTTGAGACGAATTACTTCTGCATCCGCGTCACAGAGAAAAAGCTGGCGGAAAATGTCACCCAGCGCCGCTTGGTGCTCGACCATCTCATCCACAGCTATAGCATCCTGGAAGACCCAACGCGCCTAGACTACGATTATGTAAAGATATATGCCGAGCTCGTCAAGTATATTGCCGGCGACCGCACCGGCATCCGCACGTTCTCAATTGGCGGCGGCGGCTATACCTTCCCCCGCTATCTGGAAGTGGTCTACCCTGACGCCAATATCGAGGTGGCGGAGATCGATCCGGCCGTTACCGAGATCGCACATGAAAGAATGGGACTACCCCGCGACACGAGCGTAGTAACCTACAACGAAGACGCGCGCTTGGTAGTGAAGCGACTGGAGGCGGGACAGTATGACGCCATCATTGGGGACGCCTTCAACGACCTCTCCGTGCCCTATCACTTGACAACACGAGAATTCGCCGAGATCGTGCACGATCTCCTGACTCCCGACGGCTACTACATGCTGAATGTGGTGGATACGTTCAAGCACGGCGTCTTCCTGCCGTCGCTGATTTTGACCCTGGAACAGGTGTTTCCCCATGTGTACTTGCTGGCGGACGGCCCCGGCTGGGAGCAAGACGGCCGCAATACGTTCGTCTTAGTTGCCGGTAAACAGCCGTTATCGGAAGACGCCCTGCATAGTGCAGTGGGCAGTCTGCTGCCGGATGGCCCGGTGAGCACCTTCTTGGAACCTGAGCGCCTGCGGGAGTACGTGGATAGCCGACCGGCGGTGATCCTGACCGACAGCTTCGCACCGGTGGACAACATGCTCGCCCCGGTCTTCGCCGAACGCGGATAGCCCATTACGCCCTGCTGTGCGACACAAATAGGGTTCTGTAGCCCGCCATGTGGTGGCGGTCCCGGCGGCCGGGGATATTGCCACCTACGGGTCTCAGTCTCGCCGCTATTCTTCCAGCGCTGAGCAGGCATCGTTCACCACGGTCGCCACTTCGTCGCCGCGGGCGAGACCATCGACGACGTGCTGCATAGCATCCCACGCACGCTCGTCCCATGGTAGTGCGCGTCCGAATTCCATCGACCGTTGCAGAGCCGTCAATTGTGCTGGCCCCAGTGTTGGCCAAATCTCTGGCAGCCGCGCGACCGCTTCTCTCTGCGCGGGCACGCCCACAAACCGCTGCATCGTTTGCAGGAGACCTTTCAGCGCCGTGTATGCCGCTTCCGTTTGTCCTGACCGCGCGTGGATGGCAAGCCCCATGTCGGCGGACACCGGCACGCTGCGCACCTTCCCTCGCGGCAACTCTGCCAAGCGGTAGTCAAATCTTGGTTTCAGATTGACTGTACTAAAAAACATCGCCGGCACTGTATCATCCATCCCCCCGAAAAACTCCCAGGCTTCTCTCCAATCCACCGGTGGAGCGACGCGATGGACGTGCAGCAGGTCGTGACAAAACCGCAGGGCTGCTGTGGCTGCCTGGTCCAGCAAGCGGCACTGCCCGGTAACCGGGTCAATCACCTCAGCCTCGTTCTGCCACAACGCCCACCAGAGCCCACGAAAATGCGGCATGAAACCCCAGCGCGTCACATTTCCGTCATCGTCGCGCCCTGTCAGTTTCAGCGCGTTTGCTACCAGATCGTCCCAGGTCCACGTTTCGTCCGGCGGGGAATCACCTTGGAGTCTAAAGTAGGCGGGGTCGTAATAGAGCAGCAGAGGATCCGCGTCTAAGGGCAGCGCAAAGAGACCGCCCTCGCCGCGAAATTGATCGAGCACGTACGGGTAGAACGTATCCGTAAGGTCATGATCATCGGCGGCGATGAAGCGCTCTAGCGGCAGTATTACACCCCGCTTCCCTAAGGTCTCAGCCATACTGGGACTGATTGACAAGAGGTCTGTATCGATGCTGTCGATCCATTCGGCGAATTCATCGTCGTTTCTGGGAGGAGGGGTTGGGTAGTCTCCTTGGCCGATCAGGCCGGGCGACAGGGTGTAACGACCGCGCGTGGGACCGTTTGGATTGTCTACGTCATCCACTAGCGCGGCGACAATCTTCAGGAGTCTCTCTTGCGGCTCTTCGAAGGCTAGGCTTGGCTGGTAGTAGAGACCGCTAAACGAAAACGTCCGCCAAGTAAGCGCAGTCACCTCCGGTTGGCTGGGCAGATCCGGCGAAGACCTGAACGGGCCGCAACCGGTCGCCAGCGCCGCTGTGCTGGCTATCATGGCTCGACGAGTAAGCATTTCGCTGCTCCTTTCGGCGCCCTAAACAGACTCAGAGCATCAGCGAATTCCCTGACACCTGAACGAGGCTGTACTGCCACCATGCCGTCATTTGTATGTTGAAGATGGATTCCCGCGCACGCGGGAATCCATCTTCACGTGACGTTGCCTGTGCGGCTACGCTTCTAGCGTGGAGCAGGCTGCGCTCACCACCGTGGCAACGTCATCGCCCCGCGCGAGCCCCTCCACGATTGCATTCATGGCGCGCTGCATGAGCAGGTTCTGGGGTAGCCCGCGCCCGTGTTCCAGCGATTGCTGTATTGCCGCGATCTCTGCGGGGAGAAGGTTCTCGTCGAAGGCGCCAAGGCGCGCCACCGCATCTTTCCGCGCGGGCACTTTCGCAAGCGGCTGCATGACGTCGACGAGACCCTTGAGCGCCGTATAGGCCGTCTCCTTATTCTGCGATCGCGCGGCAATGGCAATGCCCATATTGCCGGCCACCGGAACGCTGCGCACTTTGCCCTGTGGCAACGCCGTCCAGCGATAGCCGGCTCTCGAGAAGTGCTGCTGCGGCAGGTAGAGCATTGCTGGCCACAGACTTGACGCCGGTTCAGAAACTTGCCATTCCAACACATTCGTCGCAGGCGGGGCAACCCGATGGGTATGCAGCAGGTCGCTGCAGAATTGCAGAGCCTCCGCGGCCGCCGCATCCTGTAGCCGGCAACTCAGTGTCGCCGGGTCGGCCAACGCTGCCTCGTTTTGCCACAACGCCCACCAGTATCCGCTCTCTTGTGTAAACAGCCCCCAGCGCTGCGCCTCGCCTTTTTCATTGCGTTGCGTCAATTTGACTGAGTTCTCCACTAAGTCATCCCAGCCCCAACTATCGTCCACCGCAGGCACGCCCCGCTCCGCGAAGTACCCAGAATCATAGTGAACCATCAATGGGTTTGCGTCGACCGGCAAAGCGAACAGCCCGCCCTCCGACCGAAACTGATCGACCAGGTACGGGTAGTGCCCTTGGATGAGCGTCGCGTCGTCGGCGGCGATGAACTCGTCCAAGGGCGCTAATACGCCTTGTTCTCCCAGCCCTTGCGCTAAAGTCGGATTCACGGTGAAAAGGTCTGCATCGAGGCTCTGGTACCACGCCAGAAACTCCTCCTGATTTCTGGGGCGGGGATTAGCTTGCTCTGGAGAAACGAGGCCCGACTTCAGGGTGTAGCCCCCCATAGCGGGACCATTGGGGTTTTCCGTGTCCGCCTCCAATGTCGCCATTACCGCTTCAAGCGTATTGATCATACGCCGCGCAAAACCGGTCGATACACGCAGTTCGCTAAACCACGTGGATACCCAGATGAGATCTCCCTCTCTACTTCGGGTCGGCAGCGAAGTCGCAGACCCGGGGGCGCCGCAAGCGGCCGCTAGCGCCGCTGCGCCTGCCAACAATGTTCGGCGTGTTAGCATTTTCTGTTCCTTTCAATGGCGATTTCTAGTCTCGAAACCCTGCGAAATCCTTTGGTTGCCGAATCTGCCTCTTCGCCATTGGGTCTCGTTGCTTAGCGTGCATGACCACGCCGTGGAAACAAGCCCTTGCCACGTCCCTCCGCCAAGGCGGGTCAAACGGACAAGCATAAATTTGCCGCGTCCACCACCAGGTTGCACGTCGTACCCGCTTAGCCATGGTCTTGCAAGAAGGCGCAGGCCTCGTTCACCACCGTGAGCACGTCGTCTCCCCGCACGATGCCCTCCTCAACGGCGCGCATTGCGCCCCACATGGTTCGGGTTAGCGGTATCGCGCGTCCGTGTTCCATTGATTGCTGAATTGCCGCGATCTCCGCGGGGCGCAGTGTCTTGCGAAAATCGCCAAGCCGGGCGACGGCTTCTTTCTGCGCAGGCACTTCCACAAAGCGTTGCATTACGCCGGCAAGACCCTTGAGCGCCTTAAACGCTACCTCTGTGTTCTGGGCCTTCGCAGTAATGGCGATACCCATGTTGCCAATCACCGGCACACTGAACTGCTTGCCTCGCGGCAACGCTGCCCAGCGGTTTTCGGAACTCCAATTGCCTTGCACGGAGGAAAAGAACATTGGCGGCCATGGGTGTGCATTGAAAACACTCCACGCATCCGTACTGGTCACGGGTGGTGAGACCTGATGCGCGTGTATCAAGTCGTGGCAGAATTGCAGCGCTGCGATGGCTGCCGGCTCCGAAAGCCGGCACTGCATCGTGATTGGGTCGGCCAGCCCCGCTTCGTTCTGCCACAACGCCCACCAGTATCCCTGGTGTTGCGTGATCAGTCCCCAGCGCCGCACCTCTCCGTTCTCATCGCGCTCGGTCAGTTTCCCGGCGATTTCCACCATGTCGTCCCAATGCCAACCCTCGTTCATCAGGCTCACGTCTTCCTGGGTCAGAATCTTTGGGTCGTAATGGATCATCGTTGGACTCGCGTCCAACGGCAGAGCGAAGAGCCCGCCCTCCGACCGAAAGTGGTCGAGCAGGTATGGGTAGATTGCCTCAGTGAGCTCGTAGCCATCGGCTGAAATAAACTGGTCCAAGGGCAAAATAACACCTCGCTCCCCCAGTATGTGGGCGAAAAACGGGGGCACGGACAAAAGGTCTACCTCCAGGCCGCGGTACCACGCGATGAGATCGTCGATGCTCTGCAGCGGGGGGTCCGCCTTCTCCGACCGCATGAAACGTGGCGTCAAAGTGTAGCGTGCCTTGGCGGGTCCATCTGGGTTTTCGGTGTCCTCCTCTAGCGCCGCCACTATTCGCTTGAGCGATTCCTCCAAACCATTCGGCCCGTAACCCCATTCGGGGAGCCCTGCAAAAACCTCAGATGCCCACGCCAGATCGATTACTTGGGACTGGCTCGGCACGGAGAATGAAGACTCCAGAGTACTACACCCGGCCGCCAGCGCCGCTGTGCTCGCCAGCAATGCGCGACGTGTGAGCATCGGGCGTCTCCCTTCTTTGCATTCCCAACCGGTATCACCCTACTTTGTCCTACCCTTACCCCGGCCCTCTCCCACGAGAGGGTGTCTCAAAAATAGTTCTACCGGATATATATACTGTGGAGTAGAGAAGCAAGGTGAGGGAGCAGGAAGAGCGTGAAGTGAGGTGTAGTGATGCCGGTGCGACCGTTCAGTCGTGAGCAAGCCTGGTTGCTGCCGCCGACGCTGGACGAACTGGTGCCGGCAGACCATCCTGTGCGGTTTGCGGCGGCCTTTGTGGACAGCCTTGATGCTGCGGCGTGGGAGGCGTTGGCGATTGACCTGCAGGGCGACCCGCGTGGCGCCGGGGCCTATCATCCCCGAGCCCTGCTGAGCGTATGGATATACGGTTTCATGACCGGTGTGCGTTCCTGCCGCAAGCTGGAGGCGGCCTGCAGAGATCAGGTTCCCTACATGTGGCTGGTGGGGATGCAGCAGCCCGACCACAACACACTGTGGCGCTTCTACAAAGCGCACCGCGACCGGATGCGGACGCTGCTGCGCCGCACGGTGCGCACGGCTGTCAGTGCCGGGCTGGTGGACCTGGCCATCCAGGCGGTGGACGGCACTAGGATCGCGGCCAACGCCGGGACGCGGCATACCCACGACGCGCAGGGGCTGCAGCGGCTGTTGTCCCGTACCGAGCAAGCGATCGCGGACTTGGAGGCGCAGAACACCACGGGGGGCGCCGCGCCGCCGGCGACTTTGCCGCAGGAACTTGCCGACGCCCAGGCCCTGCGGCGGCGGGTGGACGACGCGCTGACCCGCGTCGCGGCTGCGGACGGGCCGCACTACACGAACCTGACCGACGCAGACGCGGCCCTGCTCAAGGCCGGCAAGGGTGGCTTCATCACCGGCTACAACGCGCAGGCGATGGTTTCGCCACTGGCGGCGGAGAACGTGGGCGCACGGGGTAGGTTGATCACGGCGGCGGACGTGAGCGCCAGTGCCGACGACCATCCCCATCTGGCGCCGCTGATCGAGGCGGCGCAGGCGAACATCGACGACGAGCGGAACGTGGTGACCGTTGCAGACGCGGGCTACCATTCGGGGGCCAACCTCGCCACGTGCCACGCCGGCGGCCACACCGTGTTGCTGCCCGAGACACATGATCGCAGACGCCGCCACCCGTACCATAAGGACCACTTCACCTACTGTCCGCAGACCGACACCTACCTGTGTCCTCAGCAAAAGGTGCTCACCTACACGCACAGCTTGACCCACGGCAACGGCTACCGCGTCAGGCGGTACCAAGCCAACGGCCGGGACTGCCTCTCCTGCCCGGCCTTCGGCGTCTGCACCACCTCCCGGCGCGGCCGCTCCATAAAGATCAGCGAGCACGAGCCGATACTGCAACGGCACAGGCAGTTGATGGCGACCGTACCGGCCAAGCAGTTGTACCGCCGCCGTAGTACCATCGTCGAGCCGGTCTTTGGCCTGCTCAAGGAGTGGCACCACGCCAGACGCTTCCTGCTCAGAGGCCGCAGCCACGTGGTGTCTGAATGGCACCTGCTGGCCACCGCGTTCAATCTCAAGAGCCTCCACGCGCTGTGGCGGTCCGGGTCTCGCCCATTGCCGCCCCGGGGACGGCTCTCTCACTTCTACCGTTTCGTCCATACCACCCGCCATCTCACTGTGCCGCTCATCCCTTTCACCGTGCCGCGCACGAATATATTGAGACAGTCTCTGGGAGAGAGGGAGTGCCCCTGCTTGAAAGTGGCGTTTTGCAAAGGTCTCCTCCAGAGATATGCGCGCAACCCCTTCCCAATCTTTGAACATTGTCTGGCCGGTAACGGGGTGACGCCGGACCCTTGGCACTTCTCCGCACACCACCCTGGATTCCGCCGGAAAGACGAAATCGCCCAGCGGTCTCCTCTGGCAAGCGGAGCCCTACTGCTGCCAGTGCAAACGAGGCAAGAGTCTCCTTCTGAAGAGCGTGGTTGACTTGGGTCAGTAAGCCAATCGAATGCAAAATACGGCGATATATCCTCTAGTTCTCACAATGCCTGCCTGAGTTCGCTAGAGGCAGACTCTGCGCCGGCATGTTACGGTGGACTTAGGGACTTTTCACGGAACGCCCTCGCGCATGCTCGAATCAGGCTGCTACCGATACTAGAGCTTCACCCAACCATGACTCTCTTCTCTTCCCGTCGTGAGCGCCGCCTGTGGCTGTGGGTACTCGTCGTCATGGTGGCGATCTATGCCACGCTGGGGCTGGCGCAGACTTTGGCTGAGTCGTTAGAAGAGCGGGGGCTGCTGGACATTTCCATCGGCCTCTTCCTGCTCTGCATGTTCCTGGTGGCAGTGACCGTCCTCACGCAGGGACTGCGCGTGCGCCCGGGAGGCGCCGAGGTCGCCGTTGGTATCGGTGTCGCGGCTGCCTACCTGCTGGTACTCGCCCGGATGACGGTGCCGACGGAGCGCTCGCACCTCATCGAGTATGGCGTGGTGGGCGTCCTCATCTACGAAGCGCTTACCGAGCGCAAGAGCCAAGGCCGCTCGGTGCCCTGGCCGCCCGTGCTCGCCGTCCTGCTGACGGCAACCCTGGGCGTGCTCGACGAGTGCATCCAGTGGCTTCTGCCCAACCGCGTCTTCGATCCGGTTGACATCCTCTTCAACCTGCTCGCAGGCACCATGGCCGTAGGCGCCAGCGTGGCACTGGCATGGGCGCGACAGTGGTCGCGGATCCAAAGGCTGGGATTGAAGTGAGTGCGCGCCAGAGATGGTGGCGCAAGCACCCCACCGACCCGCTCGCGGCGGAAGGGGTACAATCTGGCCTGGAGATTTCGCGAATTTGCAGGTAAAAAAAACCTGGGGACTTCGTGCCCTTTTGGGTCATCTACCATGGATTTTGCCTCACCCATGAATCACGTACGGGGCAGGTTCTAACTCTTTCCCGTGGGAGAGGGGACAGTTTCGCTGCCTAGCAGACTCGCGAGACCATCTGTATTCTATATCTTGGAAGAAGAAACTTGGTGTCCTCCAAGAACGTGAGAAAGAAATTTGTATGAGCATCAACGACGGTCTGCTGGCACATTGGAAATTCAACGGCGATTGCCGCGACTCCTCCGGCAACGGCAATCACGGCACAAATCGCGGGGCCGATCTGGCGGCGGTGGGTCGGGACGGAAGAGCCTATAGCGCCGCGCGCTTTGACGGTCGCGCCGCGCATGTAGAAGTGCCTGCCGGCGACGCGCTGGCGCTCGCTGAGGGTGACTTCACGCTCTCCGCCTGGGTGGAACTCCCGCCCGACGGCGCCAACCTGCACGGCGACATCCTCAGCAAGTACGATCCCGGCACCCGCGCCGGCCTGAATTTCGGCACCTTGAATTACGCCGGGGTCACCGCCGCCCAGGCCCACCATCGCAATCTGCACTTCGGCATCGACGACGGTCGGCAAGAGCCGACATGGGTCGACTGCGGCCGGCCGGGCAACAACCTGCGCGTCTACTCTCTGGCCGTGTACAACGGCGATCTGTACACCGGCACCTTTGAATGGGGCGCGGACGAGGCCGGGCACATGTACCGGTACGCGGGCGGCCAGTCCTGGGAAGACTGCGGCAGTCCCGATCAGAGCAATACCGTAGCGTCGCTGGCGGTGTTCAGGGGCGACCTCTATGCCGGCACCTCCTGCTACCGGGCCGGCGGCTCGGCGCTGGAGGATTCGCCGAATAAGCATCCCGGCGGCGCCATCTACCGCTATCTGGGCGAGGCAAACTGGGAGTACTGCGGCCGCCTGGAAGGGGCGGAGTCCATCGCCGGCATGGCTGTGTACAACGGCGAACTCTACGCCATACCGCTCTACAGCCAAGGCGTCTTTCGTTACGTGGGCGGAGAGGAGTGGGAAAACTGCGGTACGCCCGGCCGCCGTATGATGGCAATCACCGTCTTCAAAGGCCACCTCTACGGCGCGGGCAACGAGGGCGGCGGCGTCTTTCGCTACGACGGCGGCACTGAGTGGACGCCCTGCGGCTTTCAAGAGGGCGTCACGCAAGTGTATTCCTTTGCCGCCTATCAGGGCGAGCTCTACGTGGGCACGTGGCCCAATGGCACGGTCTTTCGTTGGGACGGCAAGGAAACATGGGAAGACGTGGGCCGTCTGGAGGACGAGAAAGAAGTGATGGCCATGGCGGTGTACAACGGCAAGCTCTACGCGGGCACGCTGCCGCTGGCGAACGTCTACCGCTACGAGGGCGGCACCACCTGGACGAACACCGGACAACTGGATACCACGCCGGACGTGAAGTACCGGCGGGTGTGGTCGATGGCGATATTTGAAGGTAAGCTCTTCGGCGGCACGCTGCCGTCGGGTCGGGTCTACTCCCTGCAGGCCGGCGCGAACGTGACGTACGATCATGCCGTGGCCGCGGGGTGGCGCCACCTGGCAGCGGTACGTGAGGCGAACCGGCTAACAATCCACGTTGACGGCGTTCAGGTGGCAGAGTCCGACGCTTCAGCGTGCGTTCCTCGCTCCATTGCGAACGATCAACCGCTGCGCATTGGCTTGGGGCAGCACGACCACTTCAACGGCAAGCTCGCCGACGTGCGTGTGCACGGCCGCGCCCTGAGCGCGGAGGAAGTAGCGGCGCTCCCGCAGACAAACTAACCTTATTCTCCTCTCGGGACCACACGGTGAATTTCGCTCATTCGAGTTGAATTCACCGTTTGCACCCTTGACTACACAGCATTAATCGCGCTAGAATTCGTTTCAAGTCTTAAGGGAGCCACGGCAACAGCAATGACTCCTAGAGAGGTGATGGCGGGATACGGCAGGAACGGAAGTCCCTCACCTCGCGAGGCGGTGGTACGAGTTTGGAATAGCGCCTATAGGGCAGGAGGTATCGGTACCGATGAAGAGTCGTACTGCAACTCACATGACACGGCGACGCATGCTCGCAGGCTCGGGAGCCGCGGCGGGCGCGGTGCTCTTTGCTGCGTGCGCGCAGGGCGGCATGGCCCCCGCAACCGGGGAAGCGCCTGAGTCCGAGGACATGAAGTCAGAAGAAATGCCGATGGAAGAGCAGTTGCCCGTGAACTTCTGGGCCATCGACATGGGCGGCAGTAACTGGGTGCAGGGCATCGGCGAGGAGATCGTGGCCGAGTTCCACGAGGCCAATCCCAACGAGCAGGTGAACGTCATCGTCACGACGTATGGCGACACCATCAACAAGCTGCCGACGGTGGTCGCCGGCGGCATCTCGCCCGACATCTCGTATATCGACGCCTACTTGCCGAAAGACTTTGGCGTGCGCGGCATTGCCGCCGACATCACGAATTATGTCAAGGCGTCAACAGTCATCGACCCGGATGACTATTACCCCCGCGTCGTTTTCGACTCGACCTACCGCGGCCACTGGTTCGGGCTGCCTTGGGCGCCCACGGTCTTTACCTACTTTTACAACAAAGACGTCTTCGTGGAAGTGGGTCTGGATCCAGACGCGGGGCCCTCGAACTGGGACGAGCTGGACGCAGCCATCCAGCAAACGCTCAAGAAAGAAGGCGACAACATCGAGCGTCTCGGCTTCTGGTACGGCAATAGCTCCCTGGTGTGGTGGCTGGTGCCCTTCTGGCAGCAGGGCGGCCGGCTGCTCAGCGACGATGAGCTGACGTCCACCATCGACAACGAGACGATGGTGACCGCGTTCGACTTGACCCTGCGCTTCTTCGACCTGCAGGGCGGGCTGGACGCCATGAACGCCTTCAGGGGCGACGAGCGGCATCAACATCTCTTCTCGACCGGCCGTTGCGCCATGTGGACCGACGTGATGAACATCACGCGGTTCGCGCAGTATGAGGAGGCCTTTGCCACGATCAACGTGGGCGTGGACACATATCCGGTGGCGGAGGGGGGCTCGCCCGCAGCCTATCGCGGCGGCGGCGCGCACCTAATGCCGGAAGGCTCCAACAACCCGGACGGGGCGTTCAAGTTCCTTGAGTGGCTCTTCCTGGAGCCGAACGACCGCCGCTTCAACGACGTGCGCGACAGTTTGCCGGCCCGCCGCTCGGTGGCCCAAAGCCCCGAATTCACCCAAGGCGACCCGCTGCGCATCCAGGGCGCCCGCGAGATGGACGGCGCCCAGTGGGTGGTCAGCGCCCCCGGCGGCCGCAGGATCATCGGCATTCACGTGCGCATGGCCAGCTCCATTTGGAACCGCGAACAGACGGTGCCGGAAGCGCTGGCCGACGGCAATGCGCAGGTGCAGCAGGCGCTGGACGAAGCGTTGGAGAACTCGGTCGTCGATTTCTAGTCTAAGAGAACTGCAACGCACTTTGCGTGAGACGCACGCGTGGGCTTTTACCCACGCGTGCGTTTCGTTAACGGCGCGCAAGCAAGCTTCTTCCACTCACCAAACGCACGACTGCCACATCCCTCCCCGTAACCTGAGCAGCCGGCGCAGGCTGATGCCGAGCATACGCGGCAAGCCTGGGCGCGCTCAGTTGTTCCCGTTCGGCCTGAGTCGGTCGAAGACGGAACCGGGTGAGTGGGTATGCTCCTTCAATTGCGCCGCCATAGGCTTCTTGGCAAGGAATATGGCGCTCTCCGTGCCCCGCAACTCCGGTAGCACAGGTTACCACACCCGTGGGAACCTGCGTCTGTTGCAGATTCAAGCCACTGTGCACTTGTTTCTCACAGCGAAAATGCAAAGGCCATGCCCCGTGCTGCGGACTTGCTCGCAGTTCCGAGTGCTTTGGCGGGGGACAAGCCCCCGCGCTACTTCAATGCGCCACCATTAGTGTGCTCCTTGCCCGCTACCGTCCATGCTGCGACAGGGGTTTCGCGCAGCCCTCAGCACGAACGGTAGGGGATGCGCCTTGCGGGCAGCGCACCGTTTTGCCTGGGCCTGTGGCAGGGCGAACGCTGTGGACGTGGGATCGCCGACCCACGCCGCCCACGTGCTATACTGCCCAAAGCATGTGTCTATCCTCCTGAACACGGTAAACCCGCTATGGTCACGTCCGCATCCCCGGTTGCTCCGGCGAAGACTCTGCGCGAAGAGGACGTTGCGCGACTCTGGCAGGCCTGCCCCTGGGGCGCCAAACTCCTCCCAACGACGGCCGGCGAGCAGATTCAGGTAGTCTATCCGGGGCGGCGCAATCTGGGCCCCGGGCCGGACTTCCTCGACGCCATCGTCGCGCTGGACGGGCGCAGGCTGCGGCACGGTCACGTTGAGGTGCATACGACCACGTCCGGCTGGCGCGCCCACGGCCACGCCGCCGACCCGGCCTACCACAACGTCATGCTCCACGTGGTCTGGGAAGACGACGGCCCGGTTGCGGGCGGGCCGCTGCGCACGGTGGCGCTGGCTCAGTTCTTTCCCAAAGGGCTTCCGGTTACGTACGCGGCACAGCCGCTCCCCGCCTTTCAGCCCTGCGCCGACCTGCACACCAAGTCCGACGCCATGACCGTCGGCATGCTCTTCGCGACTCTGGGCGAACGGCGCCTCCGCAAGAAAGCGACGCAGATGCTGGCGGCAATCGAGCAGCACGGTCCGGAGCAAGCGCTGTATGCGGGGTTGCTGGACGCGCTTGGCTACAGCCAGAACCGGGAACCCTTTCGTCTCCTCAGTGAGGGGTTGCCGTGGGCGGTGGTGGAGGCCTTTCTCCGTGGCAAGCCGGATTCAGGGCAATTCGGCGAGGCGCTCTTCCTCGGCGCGGCCGGCCTGTTGCCGTCACAACGAGACACTTCTCCGCGAATGGGCGTGGCTGCTGCGCACGTGGACACGGCTGCTCCGCGTAGGGGCACGACATTCCCGGAACCCTACGCCCAACGAACTGCAGCACGTGCAGGAGCTTGAAGCACTATGGCGGCAGTTTCAATTGGAACAGATACTACCCGCCACTGCCTGGGTGCGCCGGGGCGTGCGACCGGCCAACGCGCCCGCCCGGCGGGTTGCGGCGGCGGGGCGCCTTTGCGCCCGGTTGGTCGAGACCGGCCCGGTGCAGGCCTGCCTTGCCTTTAGGGACGAAACTGACTGGGCGCAAATTCTCCGTCACCTTCAGCATGCGTTCGCGCTGCCTGCGGCGCGCTCGACATACTGGGCGACGCACTGTGACATCGGCGTGCCGCTGCGGGGAGGACTCCAGAGCCTCGTCGGCGCTGAGCGCGTCCGCGAAATGCTCACAAACGTGATCCTGCCGTTTGCGCTGGCCTACGCTGAAGTTTTCAGCGACGCCGTTCTTTCAGATTGGGCCGTGAACCTCTTGCGCCGCGCGCCTGCCGGCGGCATTAATCGCCTCAGCCGCAGCATGCGCGACGACGTATTCGGTCTGCCGCCTAGGTATGTACCCATGACGGCGGCGCGCCAGCAAGGCCTGCTGCACATCTACCACGAATGGTGCCGCGAGAAGCGCTGCGACGCGTGTGCGGTAGGGCAGATGCTTAGCGAGCAGTAACGGCGCTTGCACAACCTGCGCCCAAACAGGCAACGGACACGACCGCTTACCGATCTGCCTTCACAGCGCCCTGCGTAGAGGTTTGCTCCCGCAACTGGCAAAGATGGATTCCGGCTTCCGCCGGAATGACGGATTCGTCTAAGCGACTCGCTCGTTCTCGCGTGAGCTTGTGGGTATTGTCGTGGCACAAGTCTCGTGATCCCTATTCGCTCAAGCGCACGCGCTCGCCGCTCTCTGCCGCCGCATAAATGCCCTGTATGATAGCCACGGCCCGCTTGCCGTCCTCGCCGGTGACGCTTGGCGCACGTTGCTCCAGGATACTCATTACAAATTCGCCGTCTTCGCGTATGAACTGGCTGCGGTCGCGGGGGAACGTCATGGTTTCCCATTCCTGGTCCTCCGCCCCTGTTACCTTGACATGCCGCCACGTGGCAATCTCCATCGCGCCGTCTGCACCCGTCACCTCGGCGCGGCAGCGGCCCATCGCGGGCGCCGCAATCAACGAGATTTCCATGGTCGCCGTGACGCCGTTGGCAAATTCAAGGTGCGCCACACCGAAGTCCTCCCCCTCGGTACGCGCGCCGTAGTGGCCGATGCTTGCGGTGACCGCCGTCACCTCCGACCCAATCCACCAGCGCAGCCGGTCCGCGCTGTGCACGCCATTGTCCATGAACACTCCGCCGCCGGCCAGCGCAGGCACGCCCCGCCAACCCAAGTCCTTGTGGCGGGTAGCGCCGGTGACGGAGTCGTGAATGTGGAGCACGTCGCCGATCGCTCCCGCGCGTATCAGCTCGAGCGCCCGCAGGTGCTCCAACATGAAACGATGGGTATGGCCCGCCATGAGGTTCACCTGGGCCGCTGCGCAGGCGGCGATGATCGCATCGCACTCGGCAACGGAAACGCCCAGCGGCTTCTCGCAGAGCACGTGCTTGCCCGCCTGCGCCGCGGCAATCGCCGCTGGGCCGTGCAACGCATGGGGCAGGCAGATGATAACCGCATCGACCGCCGGGTTTTCCAGCACGGCGCGGTAGTCCGTGGCGACCTGGGCCACGTCCTGCGCAGCGGCGAACTCGCCCACAGCCGCTTCATTGACATCCGCCGCCGCCACAATCCGCGCTTGGGGGACCTCTGCCAGTCCGCGGGCATGCGACCGCGCTATGCCTCCCGTGCCTGCAAAGCCAATATTTACAAACTCCATACCGACCGCTCCTCTCCTTCATGCTCACGTGCTCGCAGCCAAATTCAGGGAGGCAACGACACCGGTCACAGGCGGGGGCGCGCCAACTGCCTGCGCCGCTTGCGTACCCGACAAAGTCTCCCGCCTCATTCTAATCGCACTCGCTGTGCCTCTGCACATGATGGTATACTGAAACAGTCTCAATGGCGTATGTGTTTTGCGCCACTAGGGCCGCTAGGGGAGCCACAAGGCTGAGAGCAACTGCTTGCACGCAGGACAACCCTTGGAACCTGAACTGGATCATCCCAGCGGAGGGAAGCGGCAGAATTTGAATACTCCGCTGCAAACCGCTTTCCCTCAGTAAAGCGGTTTTTATTTTGACAAGAGTGCGCGCCTGCCTGGAGCGTGCGCGCCCATCCGCTTGCAGCTTGTGAAAAGGGAATGAACATGAACGACGCGCTTGAGATTGCGGGCAAGCAGTTTAACTCGCGGCTGATGATCGGCACCGGCAAGTACCGCACGCCTGAAGAGATGGTCCAAGCAATTGCGGCGTCGGGCGCGGAAATCATCACGGTTGCGATTCGGCGTCTTGATCTCAGCAACCCTACGCAGAAGACTATTCTCGATTACATCGATTGGGAGCGCTACACGATTTTGCCGAACACGGCCGGCGCGCGCACCGCGGACGAGGCCATTGTGACCTCTAAGCTGGCGCGGGAACTCACGGGTTCCGACTGGGTCAAGCTGGAGGTGCAGCCGGACCCGGCTTCGCTCTTGCCGGACCCGGTGGATACGCTGCTTGCCGCCGAGGCGCTCGTCAAAGACGGCTTTGTGGTGCTGCCGTATATCCACGCCGATCCGATTCTGGCGCGGCGTTTGGAAGACGTGGGCTGCGCCACTGTGATGCCTCTCGGCTCGCCGATCGGTTCCGGCCAAGGCATCTTTACGCGGGAAGAGATCGAACTGATCGTCGAGCAGGCCAACGTGCCCGTCGTCGTGGACGCCGGGCTCGCCGTGCCGTCCGAAGCCTCCCAGTCGCTTGAGATCGGGGCGGACGCGGTGTTGATAAACACGGCCATTGCCCGTGCCGAGGATCCGGTGCTCATGGCGGAAGGCTTCCGTCTCGGTGTGGAGGCCGGCCGCAAAGCCTACCTTGCCGGACGCATCGCGCAGCAGAAATTCGCCGCGCCCAGCAGTCCGGTAGCGGGAGTTGTCCACGCCTAGCCAGGCTGGTCTTACACCCCATGAAACCCCAACTGCCACACCCCTGCCTTACGCTTATCACGCGCCTCAGCCCGCCTCAGGGCGTTGCGCCGCAGGGCGCGGGTCCCGCACTGCGACCCGGCTTTCCCATGCACACGCGAAATCCACTCTTGAGCACGCTTATCCAGCGTGTCCGGGAAGGCGTGGAGGGCGGAGCGCACATCGTGCAGTTGCGGGAGAAAGAACTGACTGCCAAGGATCTTTACACGCTCGCACAGCAATTGCGGCATTTAACCGCAGACCGCGCGCTCTTGCTCGTCAACGACCGCATCGACGTTGCGCTCGCCGTCGGCGCGGATGGAGTCCACTTGCCTGAAGACGGCCTGCCCGTGCAAGCGGCCCGCCGCTTGCTGGGCGAGGACAAACTGATCGGCTGTTCGGTGCATAACGTCGCCAGCGCTCTGCAATGCGCGCAGGCCGGTGCAGATTTCGTGCACGTCGGCACACTGTATGCGACAGACTCCAAGCCAGGGCGCGCGCCGGCAGGGCCTCAGTTGGTGCGCGATGTGGCGGCAGCAGTGGACATTCCCGTAATTGGCGTGGGAGGCATCTCGCCGCAGAACGCGTCAACCGTCATGGCAGCCGGCGCTCACGGCGTAGCCGCAATTGGCGCCCTTCTCGACGCTCCCGATACGTCCGAGGCAGCACATCATCTGATTAGCGCCATGAGCGGGCAGACACAGGTGCGACCACAATGACGGCGGAGGAACGAATCCCCCATACTCAAGAGGAACAGCCGCACACGGCGCGCATCTGTATCAGGGTGAATGGGGAAGACCGGCCGCTGGCTGCGAATACGGCACTGGCTACCTTTCTCGCAGCGCAAGATGTGCCGGCGCAGTTCGTCGCCGTGGCTGTGAACAACGAAGTAGTCCGCCGCGCCGACCACGCCCGCGTCACACTCCAAGACGGCGACGTTGTGGAGATCGTCCGCATGGTCGGCGGTGGCTGCGGTCGGCAGGAAAGTGACCCTTCTGCCCCGGCTGCGGCGCATGGCAGTCCCGGCCCGCGGGCTCAGAGTGAAGACCAGAGGAATGTCCGGCAGAAAGCGAGCGCACGTTGGCTCTGACCACAGAGATTGCCATCGTCGGCGGCGGCATCATCGGCTGTGCGTTGGCCTACACGCTGGCAAAGTCCGGGGCGCGGGTAGCCGTGTTCGAAAAAGAGCGCGTGGGCGGCCAGGCCCGCATCGCCGCCGCCGGCATTCTAGGCTCCGGCGTGGAGGACAACCGCGGCGACCACGCTCTCAAACTGGCCGCGCAATCCGCCAAACTCTATCCCGACTTTGCGGCTGAACTTGAAGCCGCCACCGGCCTGGACGCCACCTACACACGTTCCGGCGCCCTCTCCGTCGTCTTTGGGGACAAGCAAGCGGACTTCCTCTCCGGGCAGGCTAACGCACTTGCCGAGCGAGGTCAGCGCGTTGCCTGGCTTGATGCCGAGGCGCTGCGCCGCGCAGAGCCGCTGCTCAGCACAGACGCGCGCGGCGCGGTGCTCTTTCGGGACGACGCCCACGTGTACGCGCCCCAGCTCATGCACGTCCTGACATTGGCCGCCGTCGCCCAAGGCGTGAAAGTACACGAGTATACGCCTGTGCATGGCTTTCTTACCTCCGGTAAGCGCGTCACCGGCGTACAAACGGCCGCAGGTCCGGTGTCTGCCGCACACGTCGTTGTCGCTGCCGGAGCGTGGAGCCGCCTGCTCGGCGACATTCTTGACATCAACCTCCCATTGAAACCGACACGGGGTCAAGTAATGGTGCTGGAAACCTACGACCGCCCACTGCAGCGCGTCGCCTTTGGCGCAGGAGGCTACCTGGCGCCAAAGCAGGACGGGCGTATCGTCGTCGGCGCCACGGAAGAGGACGCGGGCTTCGAACGTGAGAATACCGCCGGCGGGGTCGCTTTCCTCGTCAAAATCCTGCAGAAGCTCGCGCCTGATCTGGCTGAAGCGCGGGTGCACCACTTCGGCGTGGGTTTGCGCCCGACTCCTGCCGATGGGCTGCCGCTGCTTGGTCCGGTAACCGACCGGCCCGGCCTCTGGATTGCCGCCGGACATCACCGCAACGGCATCCTACTCACCCCCATAACCGCGCGCCTCATGTGCAATGCAATTTGCAACGGAGACCTCGCACCGCTGGAACCATATGCTCCCGCTAGATTCGCAGAGCAGTGACCGGCAATGAGCCGACTACTGCTGTATAATCTCCCCAGCTTAGCTCTACGCACGTCCGACTCCCTCAACTCTCCTCATTCTCATGCGCATAGGTATCTTTAACCGGTGGCTCCAAACTCAGGGCGGTGGCGAGCGGCAGACAGGCGCCGCCGCCCAGGCGCTTGCTGCGGACGGTCACGAAGTAACGTTCATCACTACTACCCCAACCGACCTCAACGCTCTCGCCCGCCGACTCAGCCTCGATCTCGCCAACGTCGCGCTGCGCGTGGTGCCGGACCTCCCTTACTCTGAAATCGCGGCGCTTACTGCGGAGTATGACCTGTTCATCAACGGTTCGCACATGGACTCTATCCCGAACAGAGCGCCCGCAAGTATTCTCTTCATTTATTTTCCTCGGCCACGCGACCTCGCTCCGCTTGCGCGGCTCACGCTCCAGGTAGTCAAAGGATGTGCAGCACTCCTGGGCCGCGTGCGCTATGAGTACGGCTTTTACGGCATGGAGCCGGTGGACGTCGGCTGGTACCGCGCCATGAGCGGCCGGGCCGGTTTCTCTGTGCCCAGCAATAGACGGGGTGTGACCGTGCAGCTTGCGATTGGTAACTTTGCCGCGGCAGTGCCGCTGCGCGTGCGCTTTTCGTGCCAGGATGCGATGCTCTCCGAAGTTGACGTGGCGCCGTCGGGAGGCAATTTTCGTCTGCTCACGCTGCAGGTCCCAGCCACGCTGAGCCAAGCCGAACGTGTGCACATAGATGTGGAGAGTGAGGTCGCGGAACCCGATCCGGCAACACCGGCAGAGCGCCGTCCGCTGGGCATTGTCATCGGCCAAGTCACTGCCGGCGCCGCCTTCAGCCGCTTCTCCCGACGCTTGGTCGAGCGCAACCTGCCCCGGCTGCTGCTAAGGACACGAACGCTCTTGGAAGAAACTGAGACGGGCTACTTGCACACCTACGACCGCATTCTCGCCAATTCGGCGTTTACTGCCGGCTGGCTCCGACGCTACTGGGGCGTTGACAGTGACGTACTCTATCCGCCCGTAGACATCACGAGCTTTGCTCCGGAAGCAAAGCAGCCGATAATCTTCTCCATTGGCCGCTTCTTCGTTGGCGAACACAGCAAGCGCCAAGATGTGTTGGTCGAGGCCTTCCGTGCGCTGGTCGCCAGCGGCGAAGAAGACTGGCAGCTACACTTGGTCGGCAATGTAGGAGAGACTCCGGCAGATCAAGCCTACTTTGCCCATGTTCAGGCGCTGGCAAGAGACCTATCCGTGACGTTTCATGCCAATGCAGACTTTGCCACTCTGCAAGAACTCTCGGCCCAGGCAAGCCTCTACTGGCACGCTACCGGCTTTGGCGTCAACGAAGATAAGGAGCCGCTCCGAGTAGAGCACTTTGGCATAAGTGTGGTCGAGGCCATGGCCGCCGGCGCCGTCCCAATGGCGGTGGGCAAAGGCGGCGTGAACGAGATCATCACGCCGGGTGAGACCGGCATTCTCTGGGACACACCTGCCGAACTCGTCGCTGCCACCAAGCAACTCATAGGGAACCCTGGACAACGCGCGCAACTCAGCGCAGCGGCGCAGCGGCGCAGCAGAGATTTCTCGCAACAGCGCTATGGCGACGCTATGCAGCAAATTGTGCGGCAACTAGCAACCAGAGATGCATAGCGGTGCGCACTGTATCCTCCGACGCACGGCAAGCCCAAACAATTGTGATCGGTGCTGTATTTTGCTTGCTGGCAATGCCCTTACAGTGTATTGGTACGCACTTCAGGGCCGCCTGCAGGAGGCTGCCCGCTCGACGTGGTACAGTTAGATACAAGATTCCCCCTCTTCTCTGAGATTACCTCTCCATCACAACCCGCAATCGCTCGTTAGCAATGATGAGCACGACAGGGGTTAGCCTATGTCAGAACAGAATCCAAACAATCCCCTTCTTTCGAACGATCTTGTCACGCTTGTGCCGCAAACCGAATTCAGCGGCCCAAAGCTCACGTTCGACTATCCCAGTATGGCCGTCGGCGTGGCCGAGTACGCGGCGGGCCCGACGGGGTGCACGGTCTTTCAATTCGACCATGGCGCCGTCGGCGCCGTGGACATTCGCGGCGGCGCGCACGCAACGCTCTATACCGAAGCGCTGCAAAACGGAGAGGGCAAGCTGGATGCAATCTGCCTGGCGGGCGGATCGTTCTACGGTCTGGAGGCGGCCACCGGCGTGGCGGCGGAGCTGCTCGCCCGGCAGAACTATTCGCCCCATTGGGGCAATATCGCCCTCGTTTCCGGCGCGATCATCTATGACTTCGGCCCACGAGACAACGCCGTCTACCCCGACAAAGCCTTGGGGCGCGCGGCGCTCAAGGCGGCACGACCCGGTGTCTTTCCGCTCGGCCCCCGCGGCGCCGGCCGCTCGGCGACGGTGGGCAAGTGGTTGCAGAAGCCCTACCGGAGTGAGTCTGCCGGCCAGGGCGGCGCCTTCCGTGAAATAGACGGCGTGAAAGTCGCGGTCTTCACAGTGGTGAACGCCGTAGGCGCCATCGTCAACCGCAAGGGCAACGTGGTACGCGGCTCCCTGGACCCGCGCACGGGAGAGAGGCCTAGGGTGGCCGACGCGGGTCTGCCGCCGCAGGGCAACACGACCCTCACAGTGGTGGTCACCAATCAAATACTCGGGGGGTGGTCGCTGCGCCAACTTGCCCGCCACGTTCACACGTCCATGGCGCGGGCCATCGAACCGCTGCACACCATCTCCGACGGCGACGTGCTCTTCGCCGTGACCACCAACGAAATTGCGCAAGGCCAAGGTCTCAATGAGTATGTCCTTGGGGTCCTTGCTTCCGAAGTGGCCTGGGACGCGGTGTTGACGTCGTTCGTCGCTGCGTAGAGTCGTTGTGGTGATCAGGGCTCCATTGGCCCCTGTAAGCGACTTCTGTGCATGCGTGAGGCTGCGTCAGGCTTGTCTGTTGGCCAAATGTCATTCCTGTAAGTGTCAGGCGATTCGTTGACAGAATTGGCAAGAGAATGGGCAGAGAAGACCAACAGGGAGGCGTATAGGTACGAATGTGCTAGACGGCACTGGCTATGTACGAGGGAAGAATTGTCCATTAGGCTCGTCACTCCGAAGGAAGCCGGAGTCCAGGGCACGCAGAGAAGATGGATTCCCGTTTTCACGGGAATGACGGCAGTGGTGGACACTCGTTCCCGCGGCAGTGCCGTCATTCTCTCTTGGCCGCCACGGAACCGTGAAAGCGCTAGAGAACGCCTAAGAGCCCAGCGCGCAATCTGAAATCTAGACCTTCATGAACGCCACACCCGCAATCGGCACGTACCAAGAGAAATCGCTGCATGCGGCGCTCAAGGCCTGGTACGCCCTGCCCGGCGATCAGGCGGAACAGCCCGTGGACGGTTACGTCGCAGACCTGGTGCGCGGCGACGAACTCATTGAAATCCAGACGCGGAATTTCTCCGCCATCAAACGCAAACTGTCACAGCTTCTTGAGAATCACGCGGTGCGCCTGGTGCACCCGATTCCGACGCAAAAGTGGATTGTGCGCCTGGAGCGCGACGGGGAGACCGTGTTGAGCCGCCGTCGTTCGCCCAAGCGCGGCAGCCTGCTCGATATCTTTGCAGAATTGGTGAGCATCCCCGCCCTCATCGGCAATCCGCGACTCACGCTGGAGGTCCTGCTCGTTGAAGTCGAGGAGACCCGCTGCCAGGACGGCCGCGGCAGTTGGCGGCGGCGCGGCTGGAGTATTCAAGACCAGATCCTCGTCGGCGTAGAAAGCCGGCATTGCTTTCACGGACCGGAAGACTTTGCCGCCCTCTTACCGGCGACACTCCCGGACATGTTTACCAGCAGCCAGATTGCCGCCAGACTTGGCGTGCGCCACGGTCAGGGACAGAAAATCGCGTACTGCCTGCGCCACATGGACTCCATCAAGGTCGTTGGCAAGCAGGGCAAAGCCTATCGTTACCAGCGTATGCCAACCAAAGTGCCATCACCGGCCGTGGCGGACCGCTGACTCAGCAGCAAGAACGCCAGGCAATGGAGCGGATGGCGGCCCTTCTTCGACTACGCCGCGTCTGAGGCCCCAAAACCGTTAAGCAAAAAAGAAGGAGGGCAAGCTCTGCCCTCCTCGCAATTTATCGATTCTGTGTCGGCCATCACCTAGTCAAGCGGGAAAGTCACCGGCGCGGGTGAGATCTTGCCGGCCTTTTGGATGCCGACGGCGATTTCCAGGGCGTGGCGGGCCTCTGTGCCCGTGATTGCGGGCGGGCGGCCTTCGTGGATTGCCTGCACCATGTCTTCCACCTGGACCTGGTGACCGTTCCAACCCTTCACAGTGGGGTCAGCGGCGGCGGTCATACGCGCGGAGAAGCGGTCCTTCATCTCCTGCTCTTCCTCTTCCTCGCGGTCGCCCTGGATGCGCCAGGTCTCGACACCGGCGTTGGTCAGGCAAATGCTGCCCTTCTCGCCGAAGAAGTGGAAGTTGTGGTCGAGCCCCGGATACGCCGATGTGGTGAATACCATGTTGCCGAAAGACCCATTGGCAAAGCGGGCATTCACCACGGCCAGGTCTTCTGTCTCGATATCGTGGGTGAAGGTGCCGAGTTGGGCCGTCAGTGATTCTACCGGCCCCATGATCCACTGCAGCAGATCGATGCTGTGGATGCCCTGGTTCATAGATGCGCCGCCGCCGTCGAACTCATAGGTGCCGCGCCAACTGACGGGTCCGCCGCCCGCAAAGTACTCCGACGTGCGCAGCCAGTAGAGTTGCACGTCCGCATAGAACACGCGGCCCAAACGTCCGGCAGCGATGGTCTCTTTCACCTTGGCATAGAGCGGATGGAGACGCGACTGAAAGATCGCCGCCAGCTTTACGCCATTTTCCGCGCACGCCGCCATCAGCGCGTCGGCCTTTTCCAGGGTGACGTCCAGCGGTTTCTCGCAAATGACGTGCTTGCCGGCCTGAGCCGCTTGGATGCCCAACGCGGCGTGGGTGCCGGTGGGCGTGCAAATGTTCACCACCTGCACCGCATCATCGGCCAAGAGCTCTGCCACGGAGCCGTAGGCCGTAACGTTGTGTTTCCCGGCGAGGCCGACGGCGAACTGCGGCTCCATGTCGGCAATGCCGATCAATTCCGCTCCGGCCGCGTCCTTGATCGCCTGCGTGTGGGAGCCCGCAATGCCCCCGGCGCCAATGACGCCGAATCCAACCGTTTGTTGTGTCGCCATGTTGTCTTCTCCTCTTTGCTCTCACTAACGGCGCCATCCCGCCCACGCCTCTCAGGAGCGCGGGCAAGGGTCTTGAGCGCTAAGCCACTTCCGAGTGCTGCTGGTCGAGAAATAGCGTGTCCTTACGGTGGGGGCCAACTCCTACCATGCAAATTCTGACACCGCCGGCCAATTCGCTGATTCGCCCCAAGTATGCCTGCGCGTTGGGGGGTAGGTCATGCCACGTGCGGGCGCTTGTGGTCGGCTCCTGCCACCCGGGCAGCTCTTCGTAGATGGGTCGGGCGCGCGCCATCACCCGCGTATCAGGCACCGTCTCATAGCGCTCGCCATCCACCTCGTACGCCACGCACACCTTGATAGTCGGCATTTGATCGAGCACGTCAATCTTCGTGACGGCAATCGACGAAAAGCCACAGAGTTCGGCAGCATAGCGTACCGCGACGGCGTCGAACCAGCCGCAGCGACGGGGCCGTCCCGTGGTAGCGCCGTATTCCTCGCCAACCTCCCGCAGTGTCTCGCCCATGGGGTCCGTCAGCTCCGTCGGCACCGGACCTTCGCCTACGGCGGTGGTGTATGCCTTCACGACACCGATGATGTTGTTGATCTTATGGGGCGGCACCCCGGCGCCGGTAGCGCTGCCGCCAGTGATGGGGGACGACGAGGTTACGTACGGATAAATCCCCCAGTCGATATCGCGCAACGCACCCAACTGGCCTTCCAGAAGTATTGTGCGATCCTCTTGCAACGCCTGCTGCATCAAAGGATGCGTATTTTTGATATATGGGGCGAGTTGCCGGCCCCAGTCAAGCAACTGCTCGAACAGATTGTCGTAAGAGAGCGGATCGTGATCGTATATGCGCGTCAAAAGGCGGTTCTTGACATCCAGCACCTGGCGTAAGTATTCGCCGAGGTGATCCGCGTCGGTGAGATCACCCATGCGCAGCCCCACGCGCGCTGCCTTGTCCGTGTAGCAAGGCCCAATGCCGCGCTTGGTGGTGCCCTGTGCGTTCCCACCCCGCGCCTCCTCCTCGAGTCCGTCGATAAGGACGTGGTAGGGCATCACGACCTGCGCCCGCTCCGAAATGTGCACCCGGCTCGGTGCGGTCTCGACCCCCGCGTCATTCAGCACTTTCATTTCGGTGAGAAATGACTGTGGATTGATGGCCATGCCCGTGCCGAGCACGTTGTGCACGTGAGGGAAGAAGATCCCACAGGGAAAGAGATGCAATGCAAACTTGCCATGGTTGTTGACGACGGTATGGCCCGCATTGTCGCCACCTTGAAAGCGAATCACCATATGGGCTTGCGAGGCCATTACGTCGACCACGCGCCCTTTGCCTTCATCTCCCCACTGGGCTCCAACCACGGCTGTTACTGGCATGGATGCCTCCCTCAACACAAGCTAAACCAAGCCCTCAGTTTAGCAGAATTACCGTACCCCGGCATCACCGGCGTGACGCACCATTGCTCATGGTACCCTAAGCCCGCGCGACGGACAAACCGCGGGAGAATCGCACGACGCTTTGCAGAAGAAATCGAAAGACTATTAGCGCGCGCGTCGCGCCCTCCTGCCGCCCGGCTTCTCCTGATCGCCGTCTAGCGCAGCGACAAACAGCAATGCGGCGATCAGCAGAAACCCACCAAGCGCCATCACGGGAATGGAGACAAAGCCAAACTCGCGCACCCACATCACGTTACACGGAGCCTGCGCGCTACAACTTGTTGCCCCCTGCAACCCGGGCACGCGTTGCAAGAGCGCATGGTAGCCGGCCAGCGCAGCGCCAACGGCGGCCAGCGGCAGCGCGTACCAGCGCACGGCGCGTTCACTCCGAATTGCGCCGATACCAAGGATTACGACCAGGGGATACATAGCGATGCGCTGCAGCCAGCAGAGCGTACA
This sequence comes from Chloroflexota bacterium, assembly GCA_965207135.1. GTDB lineage: Bacteria > Chloroflexota > UBA11872 > VXOZ01 > VXOZ01 > VXOZ01. Next base: position 2,946,056 of record OZ242272.1, read on the forward strand.
CGGTTCGAAGTGAGAGATTTCGGAGAGGTAGAGACTGCCCAGAGTTGCGACGAGCGCCACAATCCAGGCAAGCCCGAGAGCGGATTCGCGGCCGTACGTCCACGCGCTCCGCAGGGTCGAGTTTCGTTCAGCAACCTGGGCCGCCCGCGCCCGTTCCCACAACCCAGCGACCGCAATTAGCACTGCCGCTGCATACGCGAGCAACGTGAGCACGGCCAGGAGCTGAGGCACAGTCCACATGGGATACGTTACACCTCCAACCGGTTGAGCCGCGGCCAGCCACAGGATCAGCCGGGCTTCACGTCATCTGAGAGACGGGTTTCAGGAGCGGTCAGGCCCGATACAGCCGACTAAGGCGCGACGGCTGTCCGTTTTTCCACTTCTTTGACTTCAAACCGGCCCAAAGTCGGCAAGGGATCGCCAATCAGCGGCGCAGCATACTCGCGGAATGCCGCCGAAGGCATGTTGCCTTCCTTGTTGATGAACGCGCGGGGCAGGTAGTTTTCCGCGTTTGCCACTGCCGCCAGCGGCGCCGTGCCGGTCGTGCATTGATAGGGATCGTTGCCAGTGCGCTCCAAAGTAATCATCACACCGCTCGCGCCGCCCAGCGCCTCCCGCACCGCAGCCTGCCCAACCATATAGGCCTCCTCGCGGTCTACCGTGGAGGCAGCGATCATTGACGACCGTTGCAACGTGCCGGGGCGATTGGCCCGGGCCTTGATGCCCAGCCGCTCGCGCACGCGCCGCGCCAGGTAGTTGGCGCTGCCCGCGACGATGATGTGGCCGAAGGAATCGGAGTTCACCGTGGCCTCCGACAGCCCGACAATCTCACCTTCCGCCGTCTTTAGCATTTCCGCCACGGCGACGGTGGCGAATCCGAATTTCACGAAGCAGCGGGACACGTCGTCGAGAAAGCGCTCTTCGCTAAACGGCACCTCGGGCAGATAGACCAGGTGCGGGGGATCGATCTCGTGCTCTTTGCCCAAGCAACTGGCGGCCGTGAGCCAGCCGGCGTGACGCCCCATGCTCTCGTACAGCGCTACCCTGTCATAGCCCGCCATCGCTTCCACGTCACGTCCCATGTCCCGTACAGACATAGCACAGTAGCGCGCGGCGCTGCCAAATCCGGGGCTATGGTCCGTGTACATGAGGTCGTTGTCTATAGTCTTGGGCACACCGATTACACGGAGTTCATAGTCCTCGCGTTCCGCCAGATCGGCAATGCGCTGACACGTATCCATGGAGTCGTTGCCGCCGTTATAGAGGAAATACCTAATATCGTGCGCGCGAAACACTTCAAGAATGCGCGCATAGTCGTCCGCACGCAGTTTGCGGCGGCACGAGCCTAAGGCAGCAGCCGGCGTATGTCGAATGCGCTCCAGCAGTTCGTCATCGGCCCCGCCCAAGTCCATCAAGTCCTCTTTGAGCAAGCCTTCCACGCCGTGCCGCAAGCCGTAGACATTCTTGACGGCAGCATGCGTGCGGGCCTCTCGCAATACGCCCACGAGCGTCGCGTTGATTACGGCGGTCGGCCCGCCCGACTGGCCCACTGCCAAATTGCCGCGCAAAGTACTAGGCATAGAATCTTCTCACTCTTCTCACATCACGCAAGAGCGTACTGTGTTAGCATGTCAATGTCTTTATCGCGATACTGGGACAACTTGCGCAAGGCGTCGTCGGCGCTCACACCGTGGTGGATGATCTCACTGATGACTGTGCCGACTGCCAGAGGATCGTCCTGCCCGGGATAGAGCACGTTGCGGCCTACCATCGCGCCGCGCACGTTCGGCCCGCCCTGCAAACCACGGGCGAACTCGCGAATCGTCGGTTCGGGATCATTGTGGGACGCGCCGCCCAGCATCAGGAGCGGCATAGTCGTCGCGCGCACCACCCGCTCGTAGTCCTCACACACTGGAATTTTCAGCCACGTGCGCGCCGTGTTGCCGCCCAGGCCGGCGAGTACGCCGATCTGCTTGAGCAGTTCGATGGGGTCCTTTACCGGTTGGTAGCCGTTTTCAGTCTTCTTGACCGGCAGCGGCTCCAGGAAGCTCGGCAGCCCCATGGCGCTGAGTTCACTCACCGCCTCCGCAATGTACATGAGCGTCTTGCCGGAAGCCGGTTCATTTGGATCGAGGCGCCACAGCACCTTGGCCCCGTCCAGGTTCGCCTCCACGATGCCGTCAGCGGTGTACGCGCTCATGTCGTCATCCATCTCGAAGACGGTGTTGGAGAGTCCCGAGCGGTTCATGGAGCCCAACAATACTTTGCCGTCCAGGAAACTCGGCCCGCCGCCCTGCTTCACCAAGTGATTGACAATGAAGACATCATCCAGAATGTCAGGTGTCGCCATGAGGCCGTCAACCAAGTCACTCAGCAACGGCCGCAGCACGCGGCCCAAGTAGGCGTGGCGGTTGGTCATGCCCAGCGGATCGGTGGGCGTGGCCGTGGACATGCGGGCGGGATGGTCCGCCGCGAGAATCACCAGCTTGCCGTCCGGCGCGAGTTGGGTGCGCCGCTTGCGCGAGCGTTGCTCCAACGCCACGACTTCCGGCTTATCTACCCGCACGTCCGTAATGCGCCAAAAGATGTCTTCAGGGAAGAACCGGTGGAAATCAAATGCGTACGTAGTTGACGCCTCTGCCATGTATTGCCTCCAGCTAAGGCCGTTCGTAGGTGCAAATGCCTGCACTCCATCTTATAACAATTCGTTTTGCTGGTGCTACAGAGCGAAGTTAACGTCTCGTTAAATGTCTGTAGGTTCTTACAACCGACCGTCAGCCTGGACGTCCAAGAGTCAGCTTGTCGGCTGCACGGCCCAAAGAACGGCCACACCGCGGCTGACATACGGTACACTGTCGGTACGCGTGCGAAGGAAGGCAAACTTGAGTGGCTTGACCTGCGACGTGGGCAAGGCAAGCGCGAGGCGGCTAGAGACTAGAGAACCTCCCGGCGGCCAATGCGTTTGTTGGCAATAGGAAGCTACTAGATTCCGGCTTTCACCGGGATGACGGATTGTTGCCGGTTTGAAATAAGTAGAAAGCGGCAAGGCAAGCACTATGCCGGATGATGCGACGCCGCAGCCTCACGTGCCCGCTGAGACTAAAGGGCGGCACAGGACCATCGCCGTCGTCGCCCAGGCGTGGCACCTGCGCATGCTCGTGCGCGCCGCCGTGGAGAACAAACGGACACGCATCGTTGAGGCCTCGACCCTGCAGGAACTCAGCGCGATTGCCCAAGGCGAGCAACTTGCCCTCGTGATACTGGATGGCGACCTTGCGCCTGGTCACACGGAAGCATTACCGGCGCAATCCAAGCTGGACGCCGCATTCGCGGACATTCCCCTGCTCCTGCTTACCGACCGCACTGTTTTGGAAGCCACTCAAACCGAGGGAGCAGTTCAGCCTTATCGCACGCTCCACAAGCACTTCAGCCCCTTTGAGCTCTTGAACATCGTCTACACCCTCACCGGCTACTGAGTTCCAAGTTTGAATGTCTGCGCCTTTGCCAAGTCTTCGGCGCTGAGACCGATTTGGCGCAACCGGTCGCGATGCTACGCTGGGCCAAGCAAAGGATACGCGCGTCCCGTGCGCGTTGCAAGAGGTCTACAAGTGTGCCATGCTGAAGGCGAGTGGCCCCAGTCTGCTGTTGTCGGCAGCTAATCTCGCGGTCAGAAGCCGAAAGGCTCGTCCTAGGGAGCGACCATGCAAAGCTTTCGCGTCACGGCGGTCTCGTTGCGCAGCCAGCCGGCGTCGCCGCAGGCGAATCTCGACCATCACGCCGCCTGGGTCGCCCGCGCCAAGGCGGACGATCCGGATATCATCTGCTTTCCTGAACTTGGTCTAAGCGGCTATTCAATTACTCCGGCAATCTGGGAAGCGTCGGAACCGGTGCCGGGACCTTCCACGCAGGCGCTTGTCGACCTGGCGCGCACGCACAACGTCATGCTCGCCGCCGGCATTGCCGAAAACGACCGCGACATAGTTTATAACACCTATGTGATCGTGGGGCCCGACGGGTACATCGGCAAGTCGCGCAAAATCCACATTCCGCCGGGTGAGGTGGGCTACTGGCGCGGCGGCGGCATTCCGCCGGTGATCGACATCGGCGTCGCCAAAGTCGGCGTAAACATCTGCTTCGACAACTGGCTGCCGGAGTCCGGCCGCATGGTGGCGCTGCAGGGGGCTGAGGTCATTCTGGCACCCTATGTCTGGTCGGTCGGCGACTGGACCGACCCGCCTGACCACGTCAGCCGCAATCAGGCCTGGAAAGACTACGCCGGCCGCACCTTTCCGGCGCGTGCCATCGACAACGGTGTCTTTCTCGTTGCCATCAATGCCTGCGGGCCCCCGCCCACCGGCGCGAGCACGCACTACAGCAATCCCATGGTCGTGATCTACAATCCCCTGGGGAAACTCGTGGCGGCCTCGCCGGACGAGGCCGGTGATGAGGTGATGGTGACCGCCAATCTCGATAAGCAGCTCCTCGCGGAACGACGCTCGCAAGGCGTCTTTCATCCCCGCTTCCGCCGACCGGAATTGTACGGCCTGCTGGCGGAAGGTGACATCGGCCCGCAAGACCCACGCTGACTGCGGGGGAGTCTCTCTTCAGCCGCACTCACGCGTGTTTGCAGTACTTTCTCACTCCAAGCAATGCCTTCGCCGTTTTGAGCGGAGGGCGGCGCGATATTGCTCCAGGCACACGACTGAAAACCGCTAAGAATGTAGAGTCCCGGGCAACGCTCCGGTAGCGCAGGTTTGAAACCTGCGCTGCGCCCGCAAACCAAGTGGCAATCTCGGTGCGCATCCAACCCTTCAATCTGTAGCGTCTCTTATCGTTCCCCCTCACCCTAGCCCTCTCCCTCGAGGGAGAGGGGACAAGACACGGAAACGGAGAACGCACGCGTGCGCCTCCCCCGCGGCGCCAATCTGCGCGGGCGAGGATAATCGCATCGTTCTGCTTGGCGGTCTGAGCGCCGCAGCGCGTGGGCGACAAGCCCCCGCGCTACTCCCTCTTGGCAGTGCCCGCGCCGCTCCGGGCGGGAGACAAGCCCCCACGCCATTTAATGTGCTTGTATTGGCCCACCAACATTGGAGGGAGGGTCCATAGCACATGTCGGAATCGCGATTGAGGCGTCTCGTGACATTGTCGCTTGCTATACTAGAATTCAGCAATGCAAAGTCAGGGAGCCCCTTATGAATCGCCCGGTGGGCATTGAGACCGAGTTTGGCATGCTCTGCGCAAAGCGCTCGCAGGAAGTGGACTTCGCCTATGAAGCGGCCATGCTGGTACGCAGCGCGCCCCTGGCGGAGTGCTTTCGCGGGTGGGACTATGCCGCGGAGGACCCGCGTCTAGACCTGCGCGGCACGCGGGTCGAGCGCCTCGACCAGGAGCCCCACGACCTGCGCGGCAACGCCGCCAAGAGCAAACAGCTATCCCGCCGGGAACTCCTGGCCGACACCGTGCTCGCCAACGGCGCGCGTCTCTACAACGATCACAACCATCCCGAATACTGCACGGATGCGTGCCTCTCGCTCGCCGATCTCGTGGCGCACGACAAAGCCGGCGAGCGCGTGGTCTTTCGCGCGCAGCAGGCCCGGAACGCCGCTATCGGTTCTGCAACTCACGTGCGCCTTGTCAAGAATAACTCGGACTACCACGGGCGCAGCTACGGTTGCCACGAGAACTACCTGGTCAGCCGCGCGGTGTCGCTAAACTATCTGATTGCCGCGTGCATCCCTTTCTTCGTCACCCGTCAGATCTACGCAGGCGCGGGCAAAGCCGCCTACGAGACGGCAAAGAGCCGCACCGGCGGTTTCCAGATCAGCCAGCGCGCGGACTTCTTCGAGACCGAAGTCGGCATCAACACCACCACCAAACGCCCTATCTTCAATACGCGTGACGAACCGCACGCCAATCCGCAGAAGTACCGCCGCCTGCACGTCATCATCGGCGATGCCAATTGCTCGGAATTCGCCACGGCCCTGCGCGTGGGCGCCACGGCCTTGCTGCTCGATCTCGTGGAGGACGGGGTGGCGCCGCGCCTGCAATTGCAGCAACCGGTGCAGGCGTTGCAGACAGTCTCGCGCGACCTCGAACTGCAGCAGCCGCTGGCAATGACCGGCGGCGCCGCCATGCGCGCGATCGACATCCAGCGCCGCTATTGGGAAGCCGCCCAAAGGTACCGCGGCCGCGACGCGGAGACCGACTGGGTGCTCAGCGAGTGGGGCGCCGTGCTCGATCTGCTCGACTCCAACCCGACGCGATTGCGCGACCGCCTAGACTGGGTAGCCAAGCTGGCGCTCTTCGCGCAAGTCAGCGGCGACACCGCCATCGACTGGGAAGATCCGGCCGTGCTCCGGCTCGATCTCGCGTACCATCTTGTCGACCCTCACGTGAGTCTCTACCATACGCTCGCCCGCGCGGGACGGATGCAGCGTCTTGTAACGGACGCTGACATTGACAGGGCGGAGCGTACGGCGCCCCAAGGCACGCGGGCAACGGTCCGGGCGGCTTGTCTTGCGAAGTTCGCCCCGCACATTACCGAAATGGAGTGGGGCTCGATTACGTTCCAGCACAACGGGACGTCATTCAGCCTCGGCCTCAACGAACTCTGGGGAGACACCGTAGAGAGGCAACAGAGAATAGTGGATGCGTGTCAGACAATCGCAGACCTCTACCAAGCAGTGCAGCAAGGAGGTGGCGCGTGACGTGGTATGCTGGGAACAGACCGCAGAAGGTAGGCCCCGGAAGTGCAGGAACCGCGAATTTGACTCAGCAGCATTTGCGAACCGCAACGGCAGGTACCGAAACGCCGACGGAGACGCCCACAGAGGCGCCGGACAAGACCGAAGCCGACGATCTCGATGAAGAGATCAAGCGCATCATTCGCGAGGTCCCCGACCCGACGCCGCAACCGGGCGGCGAGTAGTCTCAGCCGGCTCAGCGAAATACGCTTTGCCGATAACGCTGGCGTGGGCAATCGCGTTTACCCGCACATTGCGTGGGCCCGTATGCGTTCAATTTGTGCGCATCCGCTCTACATGGTTTTCGTGAAAGTAGCGCATTCATTCCTTCTCGATAGTTTTCGACAAATGTGCAAACCTCCCGCGCTCGCACATTTGACAACGGTGTATGACATGCCCGCCTCACCATCGCTCTCTTCGGATACCTAGCATGGAAGACGCACTGTTTGGCACAGAAATCGAGTACGGCTGCATCGGCAGCGTGCAGCCCATACGCGCTGCACAGCAAGTCAAGGATGCCATCTTCCGCGATTGCCGGTTCGGCCTGATAGACCCGCCGCCGCGCGAATGGGGCGAGGTGCCGGGCAACGGCGGCTTTCTTTTCAACGGCGGCCGCATGTACCTGGACCTGGGCCATCTGGAGCACGCCACCGCGGAATGCCGTACCTTGACGGACATCGTGGCCCACGAGCGGGCCGGCGAGAACATTGTCAACCAGGCTGCGCAGGCCGCCGAACTCACGTCACAGGCCTACTTCGTCAAGAACAACACCGACTATTTCGGCAATACGTTCGGCTACCACGAGAACTACTGCATCCGTCAGAGTCCCTACGACAGCGCGCTGGTGGACGGCATGCTGCCGTTTCTCGTTACCCGCCAAATCTATGCGGGCGCCGGCTGCCTGCTGCCGCGCGGCGAGGATACCCCGGCCGCATTCGCGCTTTCCCAACGCGCGCAGTTCGTGACGATAGACGTGAGTCACCGCGTGCGGTTTGGCGGTCGGCCCATCATCAATCTCCGTGACGAGCCCTTGGCGGAACGCCGGTACCGCCGCTTGCACGTGATCGTGGGCGACGTGAACCGCTCTGAGTTTACTACGGCCCTCAAGATTGGCACGACCGCCTTGGTTGCGCAACTGTTAGAGCAAGGCTGGAACCCTCAGCTTGCGCTTGCCGATCCCGTGCGCGACCTGCGCCGCATTGCCGCCACCACCGGCGGCAATTGGACCGTGGGCACGGAGGACGATAGGTATATACCAGCAACTGAGGTGCAGCGCGTCTATCTCCGTGAGGCCGAGCGCCGTTTCGCCGGGCGCGACGCGGACACCATTTGGACTCTCGAAAACTGGGCTTGGGTGCTGGACGAACTCGAGCAGGACCCGGCGCGGCTCGACGGCTACCTTGACTGGGTGACCAAGCATGAGCAGATCAAGCGCTTCGCCGGCGCCGGTCAGGCCTGGACGGACCCTGACCTCATCAAGCTCGATCTCTCCTACCACCAGATAGACCCCTCGGTGAGTCTGTTCGACGTGCTGGCAAAGCGGCACCGCGACCTCCTATGGGTGGAGAACGCTGCAGTTTTAGCTGCGGAGCAGAGCGCTCCGCCAGACACCCGCGCGCACGGGCGCGGCCGGACCCTGCGCGCGCTTGCCGCGGCCGGGGCGGATACGGCGATCCCGTGGCGCGACCTGAAGGGCTACCTGGAAAACCTGCTCTGGGACCGCCGCTACTTCTTTCTCGCCTATGACTACATCGACGATTGGCAGGACGTGGCCGCCAACGACAGTTGGGACGTCATACCCTACGTGCTGGACTGGAAAGCCATCGCAGTCTGCGGCCGGGTGCTGGAAATGCCCGACCCCTTTGCGACGTACAACGAAGAAGCGCAAAGTTTCGGGGAGAGAATTCAGGACATCTTCGAGGAAGAGTTACCGGACACCACCTAAACCCGGTTCACGCCGTTCATGCTTCGACAGAGCCTGTGCGAAGCCTGCCGAAGTGCTCAGCACGAACTGGTAGGCAATTGGCTCGGCAATCGAGACTTGCAGAGGGAGTGCGAGCCTCAGTCGCCCAGGTTGAAGAGGCGCGCCGACGCTTTGCCGTACTTTGTAGCGCGGGGGCTTGTCCCCCGCCGGGTTGAGCTGCACAGGGCGCATTCTCTAGCGTTGTCGCATGAGAAACTAGGATTGACCCTCCCAGCAGGCGCAGGTTGCAAACCTGCGCTACCGGGGATGTAGAGCGCCGTGAGCGCCATGTTCCTCGCCACAATTGTTGACGCGACAGCATTGGGGCAGGTCTCCCGCTCCGACCTTACGCGGGAAATTGTATCCTGCGCCAAATCAGACAAGAGTGGGATGCTTGAACCCGTGACTGAGTAAGCAAGTGCCTCAGTTCGTGACCAAAGTCCATACGGCTATGACTTTCTGCGCCACTCCGTGCCGCCGGGGGCATCTTCCAATGCGATGCCCAGCGCCACCAATTCATCGCGCACCTTGTCGGCTAGCGCAAACTGCTTCTCTTTGCGCAGGTCCGCCCGCAGCTCTACCAGCAGGTCGATGAAGGCCCCCGCATCGCCGTCGCCTGTTGCCAATTCAGCTTCCAGCATCTCTTGCAGGTCGATGCCAATGATGTCGGCGAGGTTCACCAGTGTTTCCTGGGCGGCCTGCAGGATTGAAGGCTGCGCTGCCGAACCAAAGCGGTTGATCTCGCGCACGAGTTCGTAGAGTTGGCCCAACGCGCCGGCAGAGTTGAAGTCGCTATCCATGGCGGCAAAGAAGCCGCTCTCCGCCCGCTCCCTTGCCTGCGCAAGTTCGGCATTCGCGCTGTGCTCGCCGCTGCTCTGCACGCGCAACGCGCCGGTCATACGCGCCATGCCGGCCCGCGCCTGCTCCAGGCTCTCTGGTGTGTAGGTAAGCGGCGAACGGTAGTGGACGGAGAGCAGGTAGAGCCGCAGCACCGGCCCGCTATACTCCTTGAGAATGTCCTCGATGGTGATGAAGTTGCCGAGCGAATGGGCCATCTTCTGGCCGTCAATCGTGAGCAGACCGGTGTGCAGCCAGTACTTCGTAAAAGGGCTCTTGCCCGTAAACGCTTCGCTCTGCGCGATCTCGTTTTCGTGATGGGGAAATATGAGGTCGGCCCCGCCGCCGTGGATGTCAATCCGCTCACCCAGCGTCTCATAGATCATGGTGCTGCACTCGATGTGCCAGCCGGGGCGTCCCTGCCCCCACGGGCTCTGCCACCACGGCTCTCCGGGCTTGGCCGGTTTCCACAGCGCAAAGTCGCGGGGATCGCGTTTGCCCGGCTCCTCATCCACCCGTCCCGAGGCGCCCGCCTGAATGCCGCTCTCCTCGGTCCGCGTCGAGAGCGCGCCGTATTCTTGAAACCCCGGCACAGAGAAGTACACCGCATCTTCAACCGCGTAGGCAGCCTGCTTCTCGATCAAGCCCTCGATCATCGCGATGATCTGCGGCAGGGTCTCGGTTACCTTGGGAAACGCATGCGCCCGCAGCACGTTGAGGTTGCCCATCACGGCATCGTAGGCGTCCGTGTACTTTTGCGCCACCTCATCAGCCGTCACGCCCTCACGTTCCGCCGCCGCAATGATTTTGTCGTCAACGTCGGTGATATTCTGGATATGCTGCACTTCATAGCCGCAATACGTGAGGTAACGGCGGATCATGTCCATAGCCACGAACAAGCGGGCATGGCCGATGTGCGGCTCGCGCTTCGGCGTCATCCCGCACACGTACATCTTGACGTCCTTGCCGTCAAGGGGCGCAAACGCTTCTCTCTGACCGCCAAGCGTGTTGGATATGCTAAGCGTCACGGCATCTCTCCAGCGTCTCCTCGCGCTCCGGGGACGCTCCTTCTCTTTCAAAGCGCGCCAGCCGCGCTTCCAGGTCCACCACACGTTTCTGCAACCTGTAGAGCGCCTCCGCCATGGGATCGGGCTGCACCACCCGCGCGCTCTCGCCCGTATGCGGGTCGCGCATAGCCACCACATGCCCCGGCACGCCGACCACAGTGGCATGCGGCGGCACGTCGTTTACGACAACTGCGCCGGCGCCGATAACGGTCTCCTCACCAACCGTCACCGGGCCCAGGATCTTCGCGCCTGCGCCCACGATAACGTTGTCGCACAACGTGGGGTGCCGCTTGCCGGTATGCAGCGTCTGCGCCCCCAGGGTCACACCCTGGTACAGCGTCACGTCTTTGCCGACTTCCGCGGTCTCGCCAATTACTACGCCCATGCCGTGGTCGATGAAGAGGCCCGGGCCAAGCAACGCGCCGGGATGAATCTCGATACCGGTAAGAAAGCGTGCAAAATGGGAGAGAACGCGGGGAAAGACCGGTACTCCCGCATTCCACAGAGCGTGCGTGAGGCGATAGAACCAGATAGCGTGCACGCCCGGATAGGCTAGAATGACTTCGATTACGTTGCGTGCAGCAGGATCACGCTCGAGCGTTACACGAATGTCCTGCCGCAGCGTGTGCAGAATGCTCATGACCTCCACTTCCCTCGTTACAACACTGCGCCCCAAACACTTCGGATCGCGCATGAGAGGCTATTGCCCGTGCGCAATCACTCCAGGCCCCTAGCGGGGCGTCATACACGCGCAGTCTTGCAGTGAGGGATCGTGCTGCAGAAGCGCCACGGCGTGCGCGCCGATACCCTTGACGGCACCGATCGCGTCCAGTCCTTCAGTTGTGGTGGACTTTATGCCTACGGACACTTCCTTCACTCCCAGAGTTTGAGCGATGTTGACCTGCATCGCCGGGATATGGCCCGCCAGCCGGGGCCTTTGCGCCAGTATTGTACTGTCTATGTTTATCACACGCCACTGTCGTTCAGCCAGTAGCGTACGCACCTTGCCCAATAATTGCAAGCTGTCGGCGCCTGCGTACTGCGGATCATCCGCAGGGAATTGGCGGCCGATGTCGGGCAATCCCGCGGCGCCCAGCAGCGCGTCGATCATGGCGTGCACCAAGACATCCGCGTCCGAGTGCCCCGCAAGACCTTGATCAAACGGCACGCGCACGCCGCCAAGGATGAGCGGCCGTCCCGGCACAAGCCGATGCACGTCGTAGCCGCTGCCAACGCGCAGCCCAGCGACCGCCCGCGCTGCCGCGGCTGCCTCTTTCTCTTCGCTTGCGGCAGGCGGCGTATCGGTTTGCCCTGCCTCCACTAGCCGCCTCCATCGCTCCGCTGCACCTGCCATTGGGCGAATGCCAAGTCCCTTGGCGTGGTGATTTTCATGTTACCATAGTCCCCCGGCACCACATAGACGGCCGCGCCGCAGGCCTCCACAATGGCCGCGTCATCGGTAAACCCGGCCAAATGGGCGTGCTGTTCCGCATAGGCACGCTCAAGCAACGCGCGCGCATAGACCTGGGGAGTTTGTACGGCCCGCAACTCGTTGCGCGGGAGCGTTTCCCTGGCACGCTCATTCTTGTCAACGCGCTTGATGGTGTCGGCGCAGGGCACACCAGGTACCGCCGCTCCGTGCTGCTGTGCCGCGGTGAACCCGCGCAGGATGAGTTCTTGGGTTACGAAGGGACGCGCCGCATCGTGCACGGCTACGTATGCGGCCGGCACGTTTCGCAGTGCCCGCAGACCGTGCGCCACCGAGTGGCTGCGGCTCGCGCCGCCCGCGCAGACAGCGCTCACCTTGCGCCAGCCTTGGTCCCGGACCAGCTCCTGGCAAGAGGCTACTCTGTCCGCTGCCACCACGAGTATGATCGCAGTGACCGCCGCTGCCGCCTCAAATACCGCCACGGTGGCGGCAAGCAGCGGCCGCCCGCCCAGGGGCGCATAGAGCTTATCGTGTCCCTGCATGCGGCGGCTGCGTCCGCCGCCGACGATGATGGCCGCCAAACCTGTATCCGTCACGCGCGCAGGCCTCCACCAGCCGGGAGCCGTTTTCCAGTTAGTCCGCACATCAGCAGTGTATTATGCCTGCAATCGGGGCGACGCCGCTTCCTCGGCGCCTGTGTGAACGCGCTCCTGAGCGCCTTCAGGTCCGTCCTCCCGGCCCTTCCGAGGCGGCTTGCCCAAGGCGAGCCGAATGGCCTGGCGCACACTTTCCGCGCGGAGAAGATCAAGGCTAGCCGCGCCTAGTTGCGTAGGCTTGCTCGTGCGCGACACCAGGAGACGATTGAAACCGCGGCGCGTTGCCTCCAGCACCCGTTCATCCAGCTTGAAGACACTGCGCAGCTCGCCAGCCAGCCCCACCTCGCCAATGGAGACTAGGTCTCCCGGCAGCGCTACGTCGACGACACTGGAGGCGATAGCCAGGCAGACTGCGAGATCCACGGCGGGTTCATCCAGTTCCAGCCCGCCAACCACGTTCACGTAGACGTCCTGATCGGCAAGGCGCATGCCCGCGCGCTTGGTGAGCACCGCGATGAGCATGTGCAGGCGACTCTGATCGAAGCCATTGGCCATGCGCCGCGGCACTGCCAGCGGACTGTACGTTACCAACGCCTGCACCTCGACCAGGAGCGGACGGGAACCCTCCAGCGGCACGGCAATGGCAGAGCCGGGGCTGGGTTCGCGCTCCGCAAGAAATGCCGCGGAAGGATTGGAAACTTCCACCAAGCCCTGCTCCTGCATAGCAAAAATGCCCACCTCGTTCGTGGACCCAAAACGGTTCTTGGTAGCTCTGAGAATGCGGTAATTGTGGTGCTGATCGCCCGCCAGGGCCAGGACGGTGTCGACCATGTGCTCCAGGGTCTTCGGCCCTGCCACAGCGCCTTCTTTCGTGACGTGGCCGACCATGAAGAGCGTTACCCCGGTCTGCTTAGCTGTAGCGACTAACTGTGAAGCGCATTCGCGCACCTGCCCGATGCTGCCCGGCACGCCGCTCAACTCCGCGCTCACCAACGTCTGAATAGAATCAATGATGACAAGACCGGGCCGCACCTGCGCGACGGCATCCTGTATTGCATCCAGATCAACTTCTGCCAGGACGTACAGCTCTTGCGGATCGAGACCGAGCCGTGAGGCCCGCAGGCGAATTTGTGCCGCGCTCTCCTCCCCCGAGACGTAGAGTACCGGCTGCTCGGCACGGGCAAGCGCAATCGCGAATTGCAGCAAGAGCGTGGACTTGCCGATTCCCGGGTCGCCGGAGAGGAGCACCGCGCTTCCCGGCACCAGACCGCCGCCCAAGACGCGGTGGAGTTCGCCGATCGGCACGGGTATGCGCATGAGGTCGCCAGGCGGGATGTCCTGCAACTTCTGCGCCTGCATGACAGTGCCTCTTGCCGCAGCGGTCCGACCCGCGGCGCCCGGGGAACCTTCTCGTTTCACGCTCTCCACCAGGCTGTTCCAGGCTTGGCAAGACGGGCATTGCCCGGCCCATTTCGGGGACTCATACGCGCACTGCTGGCAAATGAACACGGTCTTCGCCTTGCTCACCGGCTACCTGCTTCCGCCTGCTGGTAGAATTGATTTCAAAGTGATTGTCATTGCCCTTTAAGAAAGTTAGTAAAAGCAGACTTCGCCAAGAACGCGGTTTTGTTCCGGTAGCGCAGGTTTGCAACCTGTGGCCGTTGCCGCTACTACCATGAAATAGACCCCACCTACTTCCGCATCGTGCTTCTCCATTCTACCGCAGGCACTTACCGCGACCATAACAAAGAACCGCCCAGTTTTCACTGAGCGGTCCTTTTCGATCCCGTTGAAACCTGCCTGAGGCTACGCCTGCTCCACAAGCACCCGCACCTCCAGGCGCAATTCCTCGCCGTCGCGGTCAACCACCACGGTATCGCCCGCGTGAAACTTATCTGCCAGCAAGCCTTCCGCGAGTTCGTTTTCAATCAGGTTTTGAATCACGCGCCGCAAAGGCCGCGCGCCATTATCCGGATCATAGCCTTGATCTACCAAGAGTTCCTTGGCATCGTCGGTAACTTCCAGCACTATGTCCTGCTCGGTCAGGCGGGCTTGTACCTCTGCAAGCTGAATATCAACGATACTTATGATGTCTTCTTTCGATAGATGCCGGAAGACCACGACGCTATCCACGCGATTGAGAAACTCAGGACGGAACGTCTTCTTGATTTCCGCCATGACGCGTTCCCGCATCTCTTTGTAGAATTGGCCTTCCGTGCGGAGATCCGACGCTTCCAACCTGAAACCAACGGCGGCGTCACGCTTGATGAGGTGCGCGCCGACATTGGAGGTCATGATGAGGATCGTATTGCGGAAGTCCACCGTGCGGCCCTTGCCGTCGGTGAGCCTGCCGTCTTCCATGATTTGGAGCAGCACGTTGAAGACATCGGGGTGGGCCTTCTCAATCTCGTCCAGCAGCACCACCGAGTAGCTGCGCCGCCGCACGGATTCCGTGAGCTGGCCGCCTTCCTCATAGCCGACGTAACCGGGAGGCGCCCCGACCAGACGCGAGATAGTGTGCTTTTCCATGTATTCAGACATATCGAGCCGCACCATGGCATCGCTGCTGCCAAACATGAATTCTGCCAGCGCCCGTGCCAGGTACGTCTTACCGGAGCCGG
This sequence comes from Chloroflexota bacterium, assembly GCA_965207135.1. GTDB lineage: Bacteria > Chloroflexota > UBA11872 > VXOZ01 > VXOZ01 > VXOZ01. The sequence continues at coordinate 2,961,312 of OZ242272.1, forward strand.
TGGGGCCCACGAATATGAAGGAGCCAATCGGCCGCTTGGGATCCTTGAGTCCGGCGCGCGCGCGCCGCACTGCCTTGGAAACGTTGCTGATGGCTTCTTCTTGGCTGACGACTTTTTCGTGGAGGTTCTCCTCCATGTGGAGCAACCGCGCGGATTCCTCCTGCGCGATGCGGGTCACCGGAATGCCCGTCCACATGGAGACCACCGTCGCCACGTCCTCTTTCGTAACCTCCGGCCACTTCTCTTCTTTGTCCGGCCAGTCCGATTCCAAATCTTCAATCTTCTTGCGCAGTTCCGCTTCTTTCTCGCCCAGCCCGACCGCCTCGTCATACTGGCGGCTCTCGATGGCGTCTTCCTTCTCACGCACAATGCCGTCGAGATCCTTCACCGCATTGCGCAGTGCGTTCGACGTATTTGCCTGTTGGATGCGCACCCGCGACGAAGCCTCATCGATGAGGTCGATTGCCTTATCAGGCAAAAAGCGATCGGTCACGTAGCGACCCGACATTTCCGCTGCTACTTTGACGGCTTCATCAACAATGTGCACCTTGTGGTGCTCCTCATAGCGCTCTTTCACGCCCTGCAGCACCGCGATTGTCTCCTCGATATCGAGCTCGCGCACGTGCACCGGTTGGAATCTGCGCTCCAGAGCCGCGTCACGTTCGATGTACTTGCGGTATTCGTCCAGCGTGGTTGCGCCGATGCACTGCAATTCCCCGCGTGACAGCGCCGGCTTGAGGATATTTGCCGCATCCACCGCGCCTTCCGCAGCGCCGGCGCCGACGAGTGTGTGCAACTCGTCGATAAAGAGCATGCAATCACCTGACCCGCGAATCTCCTCGAGGATCTTCTTCAGCCGTTCTTCGAATTCACCGCGATACTTAGTACCGGCCACCAGCGCGCCGATGTCCAGGGTGAGCAGCCGTTTGCCAAGCAACGTTTCCGGCACGTCGCCTGCGATGACCCGCTGCGCCAACCCTTCCACAATTGCGGTCTTGCCAACGCCGGGTTCTCCGATCAGGGCGGGGTTATTCTTCGTGCGGCGGGAGAGTATTTGCACCACACGTTCGATCTCCTGCTCACGGCCGATCACCGGATCGAGTTTCTCCGCACGGGCCGCGGCGGTGAGGTCGATGCCCATTTGGTCGATCAGGGGAGTGCGTGAGGAAGCCTGACGGCCGGCACTCTCATGGGTGAGCCGCGAGGGCTGCTGGCTGACCGATTGAATGACCTGCTGCCGCACTTTCTCCAGGCTCACGCCCAAACTTTCCAGCACGCCTGCCGCAATGCCCTCGCCTTCGCGCACGAGGCCCAGCAGCAGGTGTTCGGTGCCGATGTAGTTGTGACCTAAGCGGCGCGCCTCTTCTGCCGCCAGTTCGATAACCTTCTTCGCACGCGGCGTGAGGCTGATGTCCCCCTGATTGACTCGCTCGCCGCGTCCGATGATAAACTCCACGGCACTGCGCACTTTGGTGAGGTCCACACCCATGTCATAGAGCACCTTCGCGGCTATGCCTTCGCCTTCACGGACGAGGCCTAATAGCAGGTGCTCGGTGCCGATGTAGTTATGGTTGAAGCGACGGGCCTCTTCCTGGGCAAGCATGAGAACCCGCTTCGCTCTGTCGGTGTATTTGTCGAACAGGGGGCTCACAACGATTCTCCTTGGCTCACCGCTTGTCTGACCTGTTTCCGAAGTCTTTGCAGATTCACACCCAAGCCCTGCAAAATGCGTGCTCCAATCCCTTCACCTTCGCGCACCAAGCCTATGAGCAAGTGCCCGGTGCCGATTTGGCTGTGACCGAACCGGCGCGCCTCTTCCATCGCCAACTCGAGCGCCTTTATCGCGCGCGGTGACAGCCTGACCTCGGCTGCTGCGGCGCGCTCCTCTCGTCTGATGGGCGCTGCCTGACCACCGGTAGTCTCTAGCGCACTGCGCAACTCAGCCAAGTCCACACCCAGACATTCCAGCACGGCTGCCCCAATGCCTTCCCCTTCGCGCAGGAGGCCCAACAACAGGTGTTCGATGCCGATGTAGTTGTGGTCTAAGCGCCGCGCCGCCTCCGCAGCCAACTCGATCACCTTCTTCGCGCGCGGCGTGAGGTTGATGTTGCCTGCTTCGCTGCGCTCGCCGCGTCCAACCATGAACTCCACGGCACTGCGTGCTTTGGTCTGATCCACACTCCGGTCGAATAGCGTCTCGGCGGCAATTCCTTCGCCTTCGCGTACCAGGCCCAGCAGCAGGTGTTCGGTGCCGATGTAGTTGTGGTTTAGGCCGCGCGCCTCTTCCTGCGCAAGCATGAGTACCCGCTTCGCTCCGTCCGTGTATTTGTCGAACAGTGGACTCACGACAACTCTCCTGGGCTCATCTGCCGCCCCTGACGGCACGCACGCATCCCTGGAATCGCGAGATTGCTCCTAGGCAGCCCGCCGGCTATTCCTCTGAACTAGTGCGCTCTTCCTCCGATTGCTCTTCTCTTGCCGCTGCGGCCATCATATGTCCTAGTTTCTCTTCTAAGTCCGTTGGCGACAAGCGCATGCGGTGTCGCTGCGGGTCGGCGCTGAGCACACGGAAAGTGAACTCCTGCCCTTCTTCCAACATGTCCCGGCCTTCCAGCGACATCTCGGAATTGTGCGCCAAGCCCTCGACGCCGTCTTCGACGCGCACGAAGGCGCCAAACGGCGCAATCTTAATTATCTTCCCAGGCACCTCAATGCCGACGGGATAGCGCGCCTCAATTCCTTCCCATGGATCTTTTTCCGTGCGTTTGATCGAGAGTCCGATCTTCTTGCTCTCGTGATCCAAGCTGAGCACGGCCACTTGGACCTTCTCGCCTACGCCGAGCACCTCGCTGGGGTCTTCTACCCGGCTCCAAGAGATTTCGGAAATATGGACCAGGCCGTCGGCCCCGCCCAAGTCCACAAACGCGCCAAAACTGCAGAGATTGCTGACCACACCCTCGCGGGTTTGCCCCACTTCGAGCTCGTTCAGCAACTGCTCGCGCTGCTGCGCGCGCATCTCGCGTTCCGCAAGGCGTTCTGAAAGAATCAGCCGATTGCGGCGGCGGTCAACTTCAATAATCTTCAGCTTGAGCGAGCGCCCGATGAGCTCGGAGAGACGCGCCAGCAGGTCTTCTTCGCTCGCATCGCGGTTTGGCGGCCGCTCCAACGAAACTAGCTGGGAACTGGGCACGAAACCACGCAACCCAATATCAACGATGACACCGCCTTTGTTGGCGTCAATCACTGAAGTCTCAAGGATTTCCCCATTGTGGTAACGCTCTTCGATCTCTCGCCACGCGCGTTCCGCCATTGCGCGGCGGATGGAAAGCAGCGCGTGCCCTTCCGCGGTTTCCGGGTTAACGACATACACCAGCACCTTCTCACCAACACTCATGTCTACCGCTTCTTCCATCCGCGATAGTTCCCTGCCGGAGACGATACCCTCCGCCTTGAGACCAATGTCGACCATGATCTCATCCTCGGCAGCCTGCACCACTACCCCTTCAACCACATCACCGCGCCGCACCGTGCGGATGGAACTCTCGATTTCGCTCAGCAACGACTCCATTGTCATTGCGGCTTCAGTCGTTGGTGATTCTTGCACTGCTCGCCCTTACCCTTTATACGTTCTGCCTCATTTAGCAAAGCCACAATATAGCTCACGCTACCTGTGTGGCCTGGCACCATTATAGTCATCGAGCTTCGCAAAAGTAAAGAACGGCGCGGGGGTCTATCCGTGCCGCAATGCTTCTGGTATGCTTGGATTACACAGCAGCTACTGAGGAGAACTACGCATGTCAATGAAGATGCTGCGGCAAATGCAGCAGAAGATGGAGAAAATCCAGGAAGAGTTGGGTCGGGAGACGGTGGAAAGCACCGCTGGCGGCGGAGCCGTTAAAGTGGTGATGACCGGACACCAGCAAGTCCAAGCGATTGAAGTCCATCCCGATGTCCTGGAATCCGCGGTTACGCCGGAAGGCGAAGTTGACGAAGAGGGCATTGCCATGTTGCAGGACCTGCTGGTTGCCGCCGTCAATGATGCTGTGGGGAAGTCACAGGAACTCGCAAGCCGCCGCCTCTCCGCGGTTACGGGCGGCATGAACATCCCCGGTCTGACCTAGTCGTTCCTCCCTTAGAAAAAAGGAGATTGCACAGCGGTGGCACGAATGAGCCTGCCTGCACCTGTAGCGCGGCTCATTGAAGAGCTTTCCCGCTTGCCCGGCATCGGACCGCGCACCGCACAACGACTCGCATTCTACCTGCTGCGCTCGGCGCCGGATCTCTCCCAAAACCTCGCCACGGCCCTCCAGAACTTGCATGCGCAGACGGTTTGGTGTTCCCGCTGCTTCAATCTCAGCGAGCAGGACCCTTGTCCCGTGTGTGAGGACCCGGATCGAGACCAAGACCGCATCTGCGTCGTTGAGGAGCCGCTGGACCTCCTCGCGATCGAACGCACCGGACTCTACGCGGGCCTCTACCACGTGCTTCACGGCTCGCTTTCGCCGTTGGAAGGCCGCAATGTGGAAGACGTGAAGATTGCCGAACTTGTGGAGCGGTTGCGGGCCCGCCCTGTAGAAGAGTTGATCTTGGCAATGGACGCCGACCACGAAGGCGACACCACCGCCAGCTACGTAGCCCAAGTCTCCGCCGCGTTCGCCTCGCGCATCACACGCCTCGCCCGCGGCCTGCCGACCGGCGCTGACCTGGAATACGCTGACGAGAGCACCATTGCGAGCGCCCTGCAAGGGCGCCAGGATAGCTCCTAAGCAATGCCACGCCGCGATCCAAACCGCGTGTGGGAACTCGTACATGGGTACCAAGCGCTCGCCTCTCGTTTTCCCAAATTCGCGTTGACCGAGATCGGCGTGGTGGAGCGGTTCGGTCTGCGCTTTCCAATTCTTGCCGGAAGTGTGGGAAACGGCCCGCGCAGCGCTATTGTCCTCGCGGGCACGCACGGCGACGAGATTGCGGGGCCGCTCGCATTACGCCAATTCTGGAAAGACGCGGCTACCCACGCCATGCTGGCACGCTTCCGTATTCTCTTTCTGCCCCTGATCAACCCAATTGGCTATGCACGCGGCATTCGCGGCAACGGCAATGTAGACCTAAACCGCCACTTTGAGCGGCCCACGGCACAGACGGAAAACGAGATCGTGCTGGACTTCCTCCGCGAAGAACGGGCGGAACTGTTGGTCTCGCTTCACGAAGACGTGTCCGCACACTGCTTTTACATGTATGAGAGCGGCGTCCGGGAGCGCGCGCTATTTTCCCAAATTGTCGCTGACGACGTGGCGCTGCTGGACGCAATCGAGTCTCAGGGGTACGCCGTCTGCGCCGGCAACCACGTGGACGGCAGCTACAACCGCAACGGGCTCGTAGTCTCGAACCCCGGCTCCGTGCGCGCGAGCCGCTCAGGCGCGCTCGAACCGACGCTGCTGCGTCACGGCGTCATCCGGCGGGTAGTGGGCTTCGAAACACCGGGCCGGCTGCCTCTCTCCGACCGAATCCAGCAACAACTGATCGCGCTGCGTCACGTTCTCGAGTCGTTTCTGGTGTAGCCGCTTTATGTCATGTCCTTGCGGACTGTTTGGCGCGTCCGGGGCAAGTGAGGCGGGACGCCGCTCGTCTCGCGGAAGTATCAGGATACATCCTGGACTACTGCACAGTATCGGGGCAATTGGGGCGTGCGCACGGTAGTTGCCTCAGCCCTAGCATTTAGCAAAAGCAGAAGCGCCCCCACAGGGCGCTCCGAAGACTAACTTTCACATGTTGGTATAGCCGCAAGAATTGTTGGAGGCGACGAGCGGAATCGAACCGCTGTATAAGGGTTTTGCAGACCCTCGCCTTACCACTTGGCTACGTCGCCGCTCTGCGCAAGGATGGATTTATTCACCCCATTTTATTACCTAAAGTATAGCCTTGAAAGTATAGCGAGTCAAAAGCGAAAACGTGCTATGCTGCCCCTTGGGAGTAGACACGCACCGTGCGAGACTGGTACCAACGACTACAATTCGATCGCCTCTTCGTGCTGAGCGCGATCGCTACCACTGGCGTCCTGCTCACACTGCGGGCCACCATGCCGGTCCTGGCCATCGCGGTAGTTGTGCTGCTGGCCGTCGTCATTGCAGCATTACGTCAAGTGGTTTCCGCAGGCGGCGATCATCCCGCGTGGATGCTGACGCCGCTCCTGCTGACACTCGCGAGCACCCTGTTTTGGCGGACCATCCCTAACGAGCGCGTAGCCCTATTTGGAAGCGCTCTTTTCGGCATATTGTTCCTCATCGCGATTGTGGACTACCACCAGAGCCACTTCAGCCGCCCCGCGCGTCCAATTACTTGGCCCAACCAAGCAATCGTTTACATCGCGGTTTCCATGCTCTTTGCCACGTTCGACACGTGGAATCTGCACATCGCGCTGCATGCCGCGCTTGGCGCCATTGCTGCGTACGCTGCCGGTGTCTCCATTCTCTTTCGCGAAGGGCTACCGCACGCGGCCACGCAGAGATATAGCGCTTTGTTTGCGATCGTCACAGGCGAGGTTACGTGGGCGTTCACCTATTGGCCGCTGCCGACATTCCAAGAAGCGCTTGCGCTCTTGCTGCACGTTCACATTATGCTCGGCATGGCCCGCGCCTATCATGCCAAGAAGCTTGGCTTCTCTCGCGTGATCGAATATGGCGCGGTAGGGGCGATAGCTGCCGTACTGCTTATGTGGAATGTGTTCCGTCCGTTAGGGTAATTCGCGGCCGTATCTCTCCCACTGCGACCCCGGCGGTGTTGCAGACTTCCGGAGCGTGCAGTTCGCGAAGCCGGTATTGTTGATCTGCGCTTATTGCCCCCAGCGCCGCCAAGACCTGCGGCACCAAGATTGGATGCGCGCGCGCGTTGCCATCTTCGATCTTGATGGCAATGCCCAAGCCCTGGGACAACGCACCAGCACAAAAGAGCGCTTCCGCGCCACTCTTGGAAACTATGTTGTCGCCCGCAACGCGCATGAGGTTCGTGGTAAAGCCGCCGGTACCGTCTACCATTTCTGGATGCGCACGCATCGCACGGGAGATGCGGTGGGCTGCGGCCTCACGCTCAGCCGAAACACCGGCAGGTCGCGCGAGCACCCCGAATGCGCGAGCAATGTTCTTCAGTGGAATCGCGAACACCGGCGCGTTGCACCCATCTACGGCCACATAGACATCCGCCAGCGCCACGCCGGACACCTCCGCCAAGACCTGACGCAGCCGCGTCTGCGCCGGGTGGTCCGGAGCTGTATAGTCCGCTATCGGCCACCCAAAGTGCTGGCACAGGGTGAGCATGCTGGCGTGTTTACCGGAACAGTTGTTGTGAATCTTGCGCGGGTGCGCACCGGCGCGGATGAGCGACTCTGCGCTCGGCGTGTGGGTTGGCGGATGGGTGCCACAGGCAAGCGCGCTTTCATCCAGGCCAATCTTCTGCAGTATGCTCTGTACTGCGGTCACGTGGAACGGCTCGCCATGGTGCGAGGCACACATGACCGCGACTTCACGGTCGGTAAACCCGAACTTCGCCGCGGCGCCGCTCTCAACCATCGCGAGCGCCTGGATCGGCTTTGCCGACGAACGCAGAAACGTCACGCGTTCGGGGTTACCGGCAGCGTGCAGGATACTTCCGGCAGAATCCACTACCGCGGCGTGCGCGCGATGCACGCTCTCAACCAGGTCGCCGCGCGTGACCTCGATTCGCAGTGGTTCAGTCATATCTCTCTCCTATCTCCTTTTCAGCACCCGCCAGCGTACCATAGAATGGCATTGACGGGAGCGCGCCCCAATTGAGCGCGGCAATACTTCATACTGTCAAGCGGATAGACAACATCCCTGCGGCGAGTCGCAGGGACAAAGAGCAAGAGACTTGGAGGGCGCAGCGCACCGGCTAACCCAAGATCTCTAAGGCTCTTACAGCTCGGGCAGCGACTCAATGCCGGGCTCCGCCGGCAGGAAAGGATGATTCTATCGGATACACGGCAATTGTGACCTGGCGTGACGTCTCGTTTGTATTGCAGAGGAGGCTCTAACAATGGACCGTCTCAATATCGCTCTCGTAGGCGCCGGACGGCGGGGGGCCGGCGCGCATGCGCCGGTTCTCGCCGCACTCGACGACGTGTTCAACTTTGTCGCGGTTTGCGACGCAACCGAGGAACGGGCGCAGGAAGTAGCTGCCCGCTATGGGTGCAGAGCCTACACCTCGGCCCGCGACCTCGTAGAGAACGAAAGGCTCGATATTGCCGACGTGGTGGTGCCGGGAGTCTCGCACCACGCGCTGAGTTGCTTCTTCTCCAACCGCGGTATTCACCAAATCGTCGAGACTCCCATTGCGGTTACGTTGCCTCTCGTCGATCTCATGATCGAAACCGCCCAGCAGAATCGTGTGAAACTGGAAGTTGCGGAGAATTACCATCGCCAGCCGCTCATTCGTCTCCGGCAGGCAGTCATCGATTCCGGCGCGATTGGTACCGTCAGCCGCATCTACCGTATCTTCGAGGAGGGCGGCGACCATGGCATGAGCGTCCTGCGCATCTGGGCGGGAGCGAATCCCACGGCGATCACGGGCATCTCCCATACCAGCCCCGTCGTACCCATCATCGACCGGATGCTGCGGCATCACGAGAGCGAAAGTCTATCCATCGGCATCATTGAATTCGCCAACGGGGTCACCGCGTTCTCTGCATATTCCAACGTCATCCACGCCCGCTCGCTCGGCCGGGGTGTGATTCGCTTCTCGCAGATCGATGGGACCCATGGCGCAATCGTGGGCGAGGAGGTCCACGCGGTTCCGGCCGCTGATTTGCTGACAGGCGCCCAGTCTACGCCGGCCCTGCCCCAGCGCATCACGAGCGAGCGCAACGGCGTCGAAATCCTCGAACGCCTAGAGGTAGCGCTTCCCGACAGGTCGATAATTTGGGAGAATCCATTCCGTCAGTATGACTTGACCGAGAATCAGGTGCAGGTCGCCGACGAACTGCTCAGTATTGCCACCGCCGTACGCGAGAATACTGAGCCCGCATATGGCGTACGCGCTGCCCGCCTCGATCAGGAAATGGATATTGCGATGAGGGAATCCGGCGGCAGCGACCGTACCACGATCCCCTTGCCTTTGCAACAGACGACGCACTGCGAGGAACTCATCCACGAGAGCTTCTTGGACAGGTTCGGCTGCGCGCCGACGGACGTAGAGAAGCTGGTGGACACGTTCTTCCCCCGCCGCTGAGTTGTATAACGGTCGTGAGAGACAACTGAAGGACCGGTTTGCGAAGCATGCAATGAGTTTAGTCCACATTGGGAAAGGAAAATCCGATGCAAAAGCCTGTCATTGTCCCGTGGGACGAAGCACGCAAGCGTATTCACGAGCGCGGTTTCTCTTTGCCATTCGTCGGGGAGGAGACCGGCGCGGAGAGCTTGCGCCTGCACTTGTCCTCGATTAACCCGGGAGAAGCCGCACATCCCCCACACGAGCACGAGGGGGAAGAGATCGTGTTTCTCATCTCCGGCAGCGGCATGGCGACCCTGGGCGACGACGAGCACCCCATGGATGCCATGGACGCTCTCTTTGCACCCGAGGGTACACGTCACGGACTCCGCAATAACGGCGACGCGCCGATCACGTACCTCATCATTCGCACCAGCGCCTAGGACTAGCCGGATTGGCCGGAAACCGGATTTTGCGACCAAGGGCGCATATGAGGCACCTGCGATGTTTCCTCCAATGGGCTCGCCCAATTGGGATTATCTTCAATGCCTCAAGCGCCCGCTGCTTAAGAATTTAGCATATTGACAAGCACACTGCTGCGTGGAAACAACTGTGGCGCGCTTGCGGTGCGGTCCCGCGTGTGCTTTGACCGTAGATTCAGCGGAATGCTATATTAGAAACAGACAAAGGAAAGAAGGATACTACTGGATGCCGAAAAGAACCTATCAACCAAAAGTGCGGCGCCGGTCGCGCAGACATGGCTTTCGGGCGCGCATGTCCACGCGAGCGGGACGACGGATACTCAAGCACCGGCGTGAAAGACAGCGCTCGCAGCTTACCGTCTGAGCCTGCTCGACCTTCTTCATCCTTTCCGTTCAGTGCGCATGTTTCTGACGTGCCCCCATGGCGGCAGGTGCGAGAGCAACAATCGTCAGAGCATTTCGCCGGTTTTGCAAGCTCTGCGTGAGGATTGAACCAAACGGAGAAGATCAAGAAACAACGTGACTTTGCTGCCGTCCTGGCCCAGGGCAAAGCGTGGTCGGCGCACACCATCAGACTGATTGTCAGGCCGAACCACCTCCCGCGCAGCCGCTGCGGATTTGTTGCTTCGAAGCGCGTCGGCAATGCTGTAACGCGAAACCGTGTCCGACGGCGCCTGCGCGAATCCATGCGCCTGCATTATCCGCATCTCCAGCCGGGCATGGACCTCGTCTTCATTGCTCGACGAGGAGCAGCGAACGCCCCATTCTGGGAGCTTCACCGACACGTGCACACAGCCCTCAGGCGTGCGCGCTTGCTGCCCGCTGACTATCGATTGCAGCTACCGTGAGGCGTTCTCGGACGGCCTCCCGTAGAGAATTGGAGTAGATGCCTCGTGTCCCGGAGCAGCACCGTAGCATTGCGGCTCATTCAAGCGTACCGGCTGGCAATTTCGCCGCTGCTGGGGCCAAGCTGCCGCTATGCGCCCACGTGCTCCGAGTATTGCTACGACGCTGTCGCCGAATATGGGCTGATCCGGGGCGGCTGGTTGGGTTTGAAACGGATTGCGAGGTGCCATCCATTTCATCGGGGCGGCGTCGACCCTGTGCCCGAGCTTGCCGCAAGCAAGTCCCCGGCGCGAAGGCGTCCGCGGCAAGCGTAATGCCGTACCAAGTAGAATGAAGCACTAGCTGCGCACCTTTGCGAGAGTACCCGGCGGCAAGTTTAGGGGCCGGCACAAAACGACAATTGCTGTGCTAGACAAGGTGAGATAACGGACCCAGTGGAATTCTTTAGCAGTCTTTGGAATGACATCCTCGTCGGTGGCTTGCAGAGCGGGTTGCTCCGTCTCTACGATCTGACCGTATCCGCGGGCGTACCGAGTTTCGGTATCGCCATCATTATCTTTACCATCATCGTTCGCCTCATCCTCTTTCCGCTTAGCGTAACGAGTCTCCGCTCTTCACGCCGCATGCAGTTGCTGTCCCCTCGTCTCAAGGAGTTGCAAAAGCAACACAAGGGTGACCGCCAAGCCATGGCGCAGGCGCAGATGGAACTCTATAAGGTGCACGGCGTAAATCCGCTGATGGGTTGTCTGCCCCAGTTAGCCCAACTTCCGGTTCTCTTTGCGCTCTATTGGGCCATCATCGGTGTGACGAGAGACAGCGCTAACCTGGAAATGGCATTCCTCTGGATCTCCGATCTTGCCCAACCGGACGTGTGGTTACCCCCGGGCATCGAGCTACCCTTCAGCTTGCCTGGCGCTTTCGCGCTCACCGCCGGCGCCACGCAATGGGTCGTGCAGCGGATGATGATGAATCGCATGACGACGGACCCGCAGCAGCAGATGATTCAGAACGTGATGCAGTTCATGCCCATCATGATCGTCTTCTTTGCAATGCAGTTTCCCGCGGGACTTGCCTTATACTGGGTGGTATCGAACATTTTCAGCGTCGGTCAGCAGTGGATAATCATGCGGGACAAGAGCCTCAGCGTACCGGCAACCGCGCCGGCGGACGCGCCGACGGGAAACAAGGAAACAGAGAAGCCCAAAACAACCCAGGCTGCACCAAGTGCGCCAAAGAATACTGAAGGGAAGAAACCGGAGCCGTCTCAGGCGCCCAAGCTGCCTCAAACTGAGCAGGCGCCAAGCCGCCCGAGCGGACTCTTGGGTGGGTTATCATTTGGTGGGGGAAGTCGCAGTGGCATTCCCGACTTAACCGAAACAACGTTACAGGAACTCGGCCTCGATGACGCCGGCGATCAGTCAGACGGCGCCTCCAAACAAGCGCCCGCTAGTGGCAAATCAAGGTCGCGCAGGAGGGAGAAGAAAAAAGGTGGCGGAAAGCGTTGAAGCAACAGGCAAAACAGTCGAAGAAGCAATCCAAAGTGCTCTTGAAGATCTCGGCGCCTCTCGCGACGCCGTGACCGTTCGCGTCCTCAGCGCTGGTACCGGCGGGCTTTTCGGCCTTGGCGGGGAGGAAAGCCGCGTGCTGGTGGAGCTAAAACCCGAGGGCGCGGCTGAAGAAACCGACCAGGAAGAGTCACCGGACGTTGCCGTCGCTCCTGAGACCGAGGCGGAGCCATCCGATCTGCCGCTCTCTCAGGAACAGCTTGACGATGCTACGGAACTGCTCCGCGAGTTCTTTCATCACCTGGGCAGCACGGTCACGATTGCAGTTACCGGCACTGAACCCCTCCGCCTCAATATTACCGGCGAGGGCACCGACGCCTTCATCGGCAAACGGGGGACCACGCTGCGTTCAATCCAGTTCCTCTACAATCTCATGCTCACAAAACAGCTCGGTGAGCATGATCTCGTAGTGGTAGACATCGGCGGCTACCGCCAACGGCGCGAAGAATTGCTCATAGGCATGGCGCGCCGCTTGGCCGACCTCGTCCGTGAAAACGGCAAGCCGATTACGCTGGAAGCGATGCCGCCCCACGAGCGGCGCATTATCCATCTCACGCTCTCGGAAGACGATGCCGTTGAGACCCAATCCACCGGCGCCGGCGACGAACGCCGCGTGGTGATTGAGTTGAAACAAGGGGATGCAGGGGCCCAGGAATAGCCATCCCCTCTCAGTCCACGTTTTGATAAATGCCGCCAACGAAGATTGCCAAACCTGCGCAGGGCAGGCAACGGGTTGCAGCCGACGCTGCCGCGAGCGCTGGCGCTCAGTAGGTGATTCTTCCCTTCCGGAGTGCGCTCCGTGGACATGACGCCCGCTGTTCGCATGCCCTTTCCGTCACCTTAGTCGTCAATGCGGACCTGCGCGTCGCCGGCAGCGTGTCGCAGCACCTGTCCTGCCGCGGAACGCACACAGAGATATCCATCCCGGTCTTGGTCGACCACGAAACCGCTGTGCCGCTTATCGCCGTCAACAATCTGCACCTGCCGGCCAATGAGGTACGCTTCGGCACGCCACGCTTGCCAGACCTCATTCGCGTCCGCAAGCCAGCGGGCATACCACTCTTCGAACGACCGGAGGCAAGCAAGCAGCAACTCCTCGCGAGACGTCACTTCCCCCAGCTCGTCTAAGAGCGTGGTAAAGGGTTGGTCCACAGCAAGGTCTGCCGCGGAGAAATTCACGTTGAGCCCCGCGCCAACCACCACGCCGCCGGCGGTGGTTTCGGCGAGCAGGCCCCCAAGCTTCTTGCCGCGCGCGACCAGATCATTCGGCCACTTGATCGCCGCGCGCAGGCCGGTGACGCGCTCAATGCCTTCATGCAAAGCCATCGCAAAGGGCCACAGGACGTGCGGCCACTCGTCCCGCGGTAAGGTCGGCCGCAACAAAAGTGAAAACAGGAGGCTGCTCTGGGACGGCGCGAGCCATGGACGCCCCTGCCGTCCGCGCCCGGCGGTTTGGGCGTCTGCCACAACCAACACCCCGGATTCCGCTCCTGCCCGCCCCAGGTCATGGCACACCTCCATGGTGGAATCGACTTCAGCGCGATAGAAGACACCGCAGCCTATTTGTTGCCGCCGGACGGCTTGGGCTACTTCCTGCCACCGCAGCGGCCTGTGCGCTCGCTTCACAACGTCTCTCTTTCCCCACGTGTGCATAGAGAAATAACGCCGCAGGACATCCAATTCACCTCGTGCCGCAAGAATAGAGGTCATGCAGGCGGCTGGACAGCCTCCGGGATACCAGTCCTGGCGGCACACGACCCCATGCTATAGTGAAAACCATGATAGAACAGAGCACGGCTCTTTCCAATCTCATTCACAGACGCCAACGCGTCGCGCTGCAACGATGGCGGTTACTTGGCATCGTTGCGATGTGCGCCGTCCTGCTGGCGGCCTGGTTCTTGCCGCCTGTATGGACGATCATTGCAGTCGGTGCGCTGGTCGGCATTCTCGTCATCTTCGCCTATCCGGTTGTGGGCGTCGGTGCGCTCTTGCTCACCGTACCCTTCGGCAGAGTGCGCACAATTAGCCTGCCGGACAACGTAGAGATTACGGTCAACGAGCCGTTAGTCTTGCTCCTTCTCCTCGCCTGGCTCGCAGGCTTGATCGCCGGACGGTGGCGCATTCCTACGTTACCGTCGTTGACGATCCCTATCGTAATCGTGCTCGTTCCTATGTGTCTCTCCGCGCTTGCGGCTGAAAGTCTGCTGCTCAGCCTCAAGGAGATTAGCAAGTGGTCTGAGTTGTTCGTGATCTATCTGGTAACCGCTACCACGGTCCAGAATCGCCGCGTTCTCGCGGCATTGGTTGGTGTGTTGCTGCTTGCGGCCCTGGCAGAAGTAGGTATCGGCCTCGTGCAGGTAGCGCTTCAAATTGGCCCGCCGCACTTCCTGGCGGGGGGAGTACTGATGCGCGCGTACGGCACGTTCGGACAGCCAAACCCCTACGGAGGTTACCTCGCGCTGCTACTGCCCATCGCCCTCGCACTCGCTCTCTCCGCGCCCAAGTCGGGTCTGCGATTGACAGCTTGGGGTGTAAGCATCGCACTCGCAATTGGCATTGTTCTCAGCCTCTCCCGCGGCGCCTGGCTGGGAACCCTGGCGGCGCTGAGCATGGTCTGGCTGCTTGAGAGCCACGTCAACCGCCGGCGGGCCGTTGCGCTGGCCTATCTCGGCATTACGGGACTGATAATCGCACTGATGTTGAGGATACTGCCGGACGCAGTCTTGGGACGCGTAACCGATCTCTTTGTGTACGGCTCACGCTTGGTACAGGAGCTACGGGCCGGTCCCAATCCCGATAACTGGGCGATCTTGGAGAGAGTCTCGCAATGGTACGCAGGTTGGCAGATGTTCGCCAACAACCCCTTCTTGGGCGTGGGCATCGGCAATTACCCAAGAGCATACGAGACCTATGCCCTACAAGGCTGGCCGAGCGGCGTCGGCCATGCCCACAACTACTATCTCAATCTGGCCGCAGAGGGCGGCCTGCTGACTTTCACCGCCTTCATGCTCTTCCTGATTCTCGTCTGGCGCTTGGCCGTCCGTGCTTGGCGGCACGCGCCCAATGAGTGGGGACGCATACTTGGCCTGGGCCTATTGGGCAGTGTGGCGGCTTTCTCCGCGCACAGCCTCGTCGATAGTCTCTTCGTGCACAGCATCGGCATCCTATTGGGAATTCTCCTTGGGTTGCTTTCCGCGATGGGTCAGCCGGAGTTCTGGCAGGACCTGACGCCGGCTTCAACCGGAGAGGAGCCAAAGCTGCACAGCGGCGCCGTTGAGAACGCTCTCTGAAGAGCATACGGCTGGGTCTGAGCGCAATACACGCACCAAGAGCCCGCTGCAGCAGACACTCTTGATGCTTGGGTGCCGCCGGCAATGCTAGGGTATCGCCGAGGCGACCGGCGCAGATTGCATCCGGCTGCATCGGCCCCTGGCCGAGGGCGAGCTAGCTCTGTAAGCGAGCCAGGGCCGCGCGGGCTTGCTCGAGCATTTGTTCTGAAGCAGGTATGGAGAGAACGCGGGTATAGTCCTCAATCGCTTTGTCTTTTTCGCCCAGCTTTTCGTAGATCTCTCCGCGTTGCAGAAATGCCTGCGCCAAGCCGGGATCTATCTCCACGGCATTGTCGAGGTCTCGCAATGCCTGGGTGTTGTTGTCCTGAGCCGCGAGAATTGCCGCGCGGTTCACGAGGTAGCGCGGGTCGCCCTCCGCCAGGTCAATGGCACGATTCGCATCATCGAGCGCGCGGGCAAGCTGACCCATCGCCTGATATACCTCGGCACGCGCCGCATACGGTTCGGGACTCTGCGGCGTAATGTTGGTTGCTTGCTGCAAGTCTGTGAGCGCGTCCTCATAGCGCTCCATTTCCCGCAAAATTCCCGCGCGGGCAACATAAGGTTGCGGCTGTTCCGGCGCCAGCTCAACGGCTTTGCTCAAGTCAGCGAGTGCCGACTCTAATTCGCCCTGCACCTGCTGCACCAGACCGCGCACGTAATAGGCCTCGGCGTACTCGGCATTTATCTCAACCGCTTTCGATAGGTCGTCTATGGCGCCTTGATAGTCGTTTTGCGTCAAATAGAGGCTGGCGCGGCGGAAGTAGAGCTCGGCTTCATTGGGGCGCAGTTGAATTGCCGTGCCGAGGTCTGCCAACGACTCGTCTAAGCGATTCTGCGCGTAGTAAATCGAGGCCCGCGCAAGATACGCTTCCACAAAGTTAGGATCAAGCTCAATGAGGCGCGTAAGGTCTTCCAGCGCGCCCTGCAAGTTTCCTATGTTGAGGTATATCCCCGCGCGGAAGAATATATGGCTGGCATCAGTGGGATCGCGCTCAATTGAGCGGTCCATGTCGCGCAGCGCGTTCTCGATGTCACCACTCTGCGCGTGTACCAGGGCACGTTGGTGGTAGGGATGAGATTCATTGGGATACTTGTCAACGGCCTCGTTATAGATATCCATCGCCGAATCCAAGTCGCCCTTCTGCAAGGCTTCCTGTCCGTTGGCGAGCAGCTCTTCAAGACCGGCTTCGTCACCTGACGAAAAGAATGGAATGCTCGGCGTGCACGCGCTGAGAGCCAGCGTCAAAAGCACGCCGGCCAGAACTAACCGCCACCACCTCCATACACGCATTTTGCTTTCACGCTCGCTTTCCACTTCCGGGTTACCTTAATTTCATTCTACCACCCGTGTCGCCGGTGCGTGCTTAGTCCAATCGCTCTGCTGCGAGCACGTCCGGCTCGCGAGAGACAGAATAAGGCAAGCGGGATTATCCGACAATTCCTTTTGCGGGACGATTCCACGGCCATGCACCCGGCCGATGTCATGCTTCACCACAAAGATTCAGCGACAGCGATACGCACCTACCGTGCCCTGTTCGACGCGACGCCTCTGGAGCGGTAGGTGCGCTTGCGGTGCGCTTGCCAAATTTTCGCTGCTTCTCGACTACCCGATCACTGGATTGCGCAAGGTGCCCAGCCGCTCGATGGTCGCCACGATCTCGTCGCCGTCCTTGAGGGATGCCCCGGCCGCCGCGCCGACTCCTGCCGGCGTGCCGGTGGAAATAACATCCCCAGGCTCCAACGTGATGATGCGCGTAAGGTACTCGATAAGCTCGAAGCAATTGAAGATCATCTGGCCGGTGTTGCCCCGTTGCCGCTCAATGCCATTGACGCTGAGCGACATGGCGAGATTGTGGGGATCGGGAATCTCATCCGCCGTCGCGATGAACGGTCCCATGGGGCCGTGGGTGTCGAACCACTTGCCGTTCAGCCAGTCGAAGAAGTCGTCCATCTCGCGTTCCTCACGCTCCCACGGCAGGTTCATGTCCCGCGACGAGATGTCGTTGAAGATCGTGTAGCCGGCGATGTGTTTAGGCGCGTCGGCAGCGGAAATGTCGCGGCCGGCTTTGCCGATGACCGCGGCAAGCTCAAGCTCCCAGTCCACGTTGGCCGACATCTCCCACAGCCGCACCGGCTGATCTTGTCCCACCAACACGGAATTGGGTTTCCAAAAATAGCGGGGGGTCTGTTGCGACTTCTCCGGCGGCACATCGCCGCCCTCGCGAATGTGGTCGGCGAAGTTTCCGGCCAGGCAGATTATCTTGCTCGGCTGCGTAATGGGGGGCAGGAGGGCCACGTCGGCTGCACCGTGAGCAAACGGCGCTTCACCGCCCTGCTCTTGCGCAAACCCTAAGACGCGGCGGGCTTGGCCGAGTCCAACATCGCCCAATTCAAGCAGTTCCTTGACGTCATTTGGCAGCTTCGCGCCGACCGCGCCGGCCTGTGCCGTGAACGCGTCAGCAGCGTCCTGCAAATCATAGACGTGGTCTCCGTCCAGCAGACCCGCCCGCGGGCCGCTGTCATGCGCATACGTGACAAGCTTCATGAGACTTCCTTTCTCCCAAGTGTGCGTTCTCTCAATGTTCGTTTTGGTAAGAGCCCTATAGCCGACCTCTGCACCAAGACCTTGGTCAACGGTTTTGGCATCCTAATCTATACCATATAGAGGCAATCCGCGCCCTGCACCGGCCCAAGTTGCACCGCCGCAGGTGGCCAGTCGCGTGAGAGCACCGGGATTCCACGTCATTGCCGGCGCAGCGGGGAATCTATGGCGCTAGAATGCCGCTTTCTGGTTCAAGACTCCTCCGGCGTTTCATGCTGTCCGCAGCACGGGAACCAGATCCACCACCCGAAGCCGGCGCGGTTCCGCTTTGTGCCCTTCCTAGCCGCCAAGTATACTGACAAGGCATCTTCGTACATTATCAACTTAGGATGAGGTGATGAGTTAGTGGAACCAATTCGCTGCGCAGTTCTCGGCACCGGGCATTCCCACGCGCTCGGCAAGCTCAATGTGCTCCGAAACTTTCCGGAATGGGAACTGGTGGGCGTCTGCGAACCGGACGCAAGCTGGCGTCAGCGGCGGCAGCAGGAAGCCAACTGGCAGGGCATTGCGTGGCTGGAGGAAGCTGAAGTCCTCGACGACCCCACCATCCAGATGATCTGCGTCGAAAGCGAGGTGCCCCAACTGCTGCCACTGGGAGAGAAGGCCATCGACGCCGGTAAGCACATCCACCTCGACAAGCCGGCAGGCACGGACCTCGGCGAGTGGAAGGCAATCCTCGAAAAGGCCGCGCAGCAGGAACTCATCATCCAAATGGGCTACATGTTCCGCTACAATCCCGGCTTCGACCTGGTGCGGCAGGCAGTGCGGGAGGGCTGGCTGGGCAACGTTCATTACGTGCGCGGCGGCATCAACTCCGCGAGCGATCCCGACACCCGCGAACGACTGCAACACTATCCGGGCGGCATCATGCTGGAATTGGGCTGCCACCTGCTCGACATGATCACCCTCATCATGGGGCGGCCGGAAAAGGTCACGAATTTCCTGCGCCAAGACGGGCAGTATGACGTCAAGATGTCGGACAATACGGTAGCGGTATTGGAATACGGCCACGCGGTGGGCATCATAGAGAGTTCGCTCCTCGAGCAAGGTTCGCAGGACCGGCGGCATTTCGCCGTCTGCGGCAGTGAGGGCAGCATCGTCCTGACGCCTCTGGAGCCGCCGGCAGGCCGCCTCTTCCTCAATGCGCCGCGCGGCGGTTTCCAAGCGGGCTGGCAGGATGTGCCATTCGAAAACGTCCCTCGCTACGAG
Source organism: Chloroflexota bacterium (assembly GCA_965207135.1). GTDB lineage: Bacteria > Chloroflexota > UBA11872 > VXOZ01 > VXOZ01 > VXOZ01. Next base: position 2,980,564 of record OZ242272.1, read on the forward strand.
CGCGACCTGGTGGAACTCGCCGCCTGCATCCGCGGCGAAATGGCGTTTCCCTACACGAAAGAGCATGACTACATCACGCAGGAGACCGTCCTGCGGGCCTGCGGGGTGGAGGACTAACAAAACGTAGCGAATGCGTTCTGTTTACGGCCAAGATTGGTCTGAAGCTGGCGCCTTCACCTGCCTCATTCTCGAAGTCAATTCCACACTCCCTTCGTACTTCGACAGGCTCAGTACGAAGGGGACATTGTGTACGCGCAAAGTCCGAATTGTCTGCACGTAGAAGGAGATTCCTATGAGCGATACACCTGACATCCACGTAGAGATCACCCCTTGGAAATACGACGCCCAATTCGTCTACTCCATGACCTACGACGAAGGCACTATCGACGCCATTTGTAACTCGTTCCCGATCCACGAGGAACACGACATTCCCGGTCACGTCTGCACCGTGAGCGGACACCTGGGCCAGCAGCGCCTGGAGCGCGGCACCTCGATGCGCGAGGTCTTTTATATGAACCCGGAACAGTTGCGGTTCCTCATAGGCAAGGGGTGGACGATCAGCAGCCACTCCCACACCCACGTGCCGACGGACCAGGACGGTATCGACCTGGACCTGGAAGTGCGCCTGAGCAAGTGGGAACTGGAGAAAGCGACCGGCCAGCCGGTGCGGCTTTTTGCGTACTGGGGCAACCTGCGCATCGCCGACAAGATCCTGCCTGTGGCGCAGGCAGCGGGCTACCAAGGCATGCTCAGCATCGGCTACCCGTGGAATACGTCCGACTACGACGTATGGGACATCATGCGCGCCACCATCGGACGCGATCTGGAAGGATGGCTCCAGGAGCCGTCGGCCTCGCTCTACCGGCACACACGGGATGCCTTCCCGGGCGAATTGAGGAAAGAGACCACGCGCGGCCACTGGCTGGTGGACATTTCGCATATCGTGGTGGACCGCCTGCCCGCAGCCAACGGCCCCGGCCTCTGGAACCGCTGTATGACACCGGCCATCCTGGACGCCCGCTTGCGTGAAGTGCGCGCGCTGTGGGGCAACGAACTGTGGGCGACGGTGCCGGAAGAGGTGGTGGAGTATACCCTCTTGCGGCGCGCGGCAGCGGTCACGATGACGGCGAACGGCAGCGACCGCGCCACGTGCACGGTAAACCTTAACGGCCTCCGTGACGATGTGACCGCCCGCGAACTGACGTTCCGTGCCCAAACGCCGTGGCGTAACGCCACAGTCGACGGCGGCACAATCAGGTCACAGATGAAAGACGGTACCCTCGTTTGGACTGCGAATGTAGAAGACGGCACGGAGTTTGTGCTTACGGCGAGCTAAGCCACACAGCGTTACTTAGAAATCGTCTGCCGCTGTGTCTCCTACTAATAGTCGTCTGCCGCCGTGTCTCTTAGCAATCGTCTACCGCAGTATTCCTTAGTAGTCGTCTGCCCCAATCGCGCTCGGAAGAAGCCAGTGGCAACAATCCGTCCGTCATTCCCGCTTTCGCGGGAATCCATCTGTATTACGTTTTGCGAAATATGAGCATTCCAGAGCGGGGGACAAGCCCCCGCGCTACACAAGCTGGCAGCAGGATCCCAGCCCTTTTCCCTTCGACTATTCCCAGGGCGAACGGCTATGCTATCGCGTCACCCGCGAATCGGAGCATTTTTGATCGAGCCGCGCGGGCCGAACCGTTCGTGCTGAGGGCTGCACGAATCCCCGTCGCAGCATGCACGGAGAGAAAGGTTCTCTCTCGCACTCTGCACCGGAGCGGGGGACAAGCCCCCGCGCTACACAGTCAACCGACTACATAGGATCCAAACTGGGGCTCACACTCGCTCCGCGGTTCTCTCAACACTAAACGCCCCCTGCACCTTTGCCACGGCGTCCACGATCTGCTGCATGTCCGCTTCTTTTGCCAGCAGCACGCTCTGGGGCAGCCAGACCCCTTCCTCGTGGGCAATACGGTCGGTGTTGGGCAGAGGGCGGTCGAGCGGATCGTCCGTGCGGCCGAGTTTTTGCAAGATATCCCTCACCGAGTTCTTGACGGCGTTCTGTTCGTGGCAGGGCCAGTCGTAGCCCGGAGAACAGGGGATGCCCTCCGCATTGAGCGCCTTGATAAACGTCGCGCGGTCATTGCCGCCAAAGGCAGCCTTGTCGTAGCGGAGCATGTACAGGTGATGGGCATGGCCGGTCACCTGCGGCGGGCGGTACTGGGGCGCAATACCGGGTATCTCCGCGAGATGAGTGTCCAAATAGCGGGCGTTGGCCTCGCGCAGTGCCATCTGCTCGGGCACGCGGGTGAGTTGCGCCCGCAGCAGCGCGCCGTGGAACTCGCTGAGGCGGTAGTTCCAGCCCAAGCGCTCGTGCTGGTACCAGGCGCCCTCGCGCAGGCGTCCCACGTTCATGACCGACCAGGTCAGCTCGGCCAACTCCTGGTCGTTCGTGCACACCGCACCGCCCTCACCGGCGTTGAGATTCTTGCTCGACTGAAAGCTAAAGCTGCCCAGATCGCCAACGCCGCCCACCCCTTGCTCGCGCCAGGAAGCGCCATGGGCCTGCGCGGCATCTTCCAGTACGCGCAGACCGTGCTTTTTCGCTACCGCCAGAATGCCGTCCATGTCGGGCGGCTGACCGGCAATGTGCACCGGGATGATTGCTTTGGTGCGCGGCGTAATGGCAGCCTCGACCGCAGCGGGATCGAGCTCAAACGTTGCGGGATCGATGTCGGCAAAGACGGGAATAGCGCCCAGGAAAAGCGGCGCGGCAGGCGTGGCGACAAAGGTGTACGACGGCACGATCACCTCATCGCCAAACTCTACGTCCAACACCCGCAGGCCGAGTTCCAGCGCGCACGTGCCGTTGACTAGGGCAATGCAGTACTTCGTGCCTTGAAACGCCGCAAATTCCTCTTCGAATTCAACCACCTGCGTGCCGGAATTACGTCCCCACTCGCCGGAACGCAAGGCTGCCAGCAGCGCCTTTTCATCCACGCCGTCCCAGACCGGCCAGGTGGGAAACGGCGCCGTCCGCACCGGCGTGCCGCCATCACGAGCCAGCTTCTCATTCATGCGTTGTTCTCCCTTACAAAAATCGGTATGTCTTTAGCCATGTCTTTAATTCGCACGAGCCCGCTAGGTGACAGCATTTTGAGACGGAGGGGCACGACATGTCGTGCCCCTCCATTGTCACTCCAGCCGTGTTTCTGGCAACGCCGCTCACCCAATGCAGTGTGCGCGATTCCGATAGAAACCGGCTCTCTCCCATGCTTCTACCGTGGATTATACGCGCATCACCGCACGCCCACACCGCGCACCACCAAGGTGAATTCTCCGCGCGGCTCGATTTCCTGGAAGTGAGCCAACATCTCCGCAATTGTACCGCGCAGGACCTCTTCATGAATTTTGGTTAACTCGCGCCCAACCATGATTTCGCGACTACCGAGACTCTCTTGGCAGGCCGCGAGATCGTCCACCAAGCGGTAGGGTGAAGCGTAGATTACTAGTGAAAACGGTAACTCCGCCACACTTGCGAGTACGCGCTTGCGTCGAGACGGGCGGCGCGGTAGGAAACCCAAGAAACAGAACATGCTCCCCGGAAAACCGGCAATGGACACGGCGGCAGCAGACGCGGTTGGCCCCGGCACCGGGATGACCGCAATACCATTTTCCACGGCGGCGGAGATAAGCGGCTGTCCGGGATCGGCAATGCCGGGCGTGCCGGCATCGGTCACCAAGGCAACGGTCTTTCCTTCATTCAGAGTCCGAAGAATGCGTTCCAAGCGGGCGGTGCCGCTGTGGGCATGGAAGCTGGTGAGGGGTGTATGAATACCCAGGTGCGCGAGCAGTTTGCGGGTGTGGCGGGTGTCCTCGGCGGCAATCACGTCCGCCTCTTGGAGAATACGCACCGCCCGCAGTGTAATATCCTCCAGGTTGCCAATCGGTGTTGCCACCACATAGAGCAGTCCGCGCATTGCTGGCAACTACGCCTTTCTCGATGCAGTCACAGTGGACGAAGAACACCCTCACCCTTGATGGAGATCTTTGCGTAACTCCTAGTGTAGGGGTGAAAATAGGGTAAAACAACCCCGAGCAGTGAGGAGGGCGCGCTGCAGCGGGAGATGGATGGCCCGTCATTGACGGAGTACTTGTTGCCGGAGAAGCTGGGGCACAATGAGCGACTGGAACGGATTGCGGAGGCGGTGGACTGGGAGCGATTGGGACAAGTGGTAGCGGGCATCTATGCGTCTGGTGAAGGCAGGCCGAGCTATCCGCCGTTGCTGCTGGTGAAGGTGCTGTTGCTGGAGCAGTGGTACAACCTGTCGGACGTGCAGATGGAAGAAGCGTTGGGGGATCGGCTCTCGTTCCGGCGTTTCGTGGGGTTGGGTCTGCAGGACGGCACGCCGGATCATGCGACGATCAGCCGGTTTCGGACGGAGTTGGCGGAGCAACTGGAGGAGCAGGGACTGCTGGTAAAGGCTGACTTCGTCAAAGACGCGGGGACGTTGAAACGGAGCTATGGCTACCGGCGTGTGCGCTACTGCGAACTGGCACGGAACGGCGCAGAGATGTGGCTGAAGTTGATGGCCTACAACCTGCGGAAGGTGGTGGCACTGACGGCATAAGCAGGATAGAGCATAAAGCTAGGGTAAACGCAGCGGAAATGCGGTCATAAAGACCGCGTCGGGCTTGATCAAGACTGCCCAGCCAGCAATGTGAAGCCGCTGGCAGCGAGCAAGAACTGCCGTTGTTCACCAAAAGGGCTACTCCAAGAACGACACCGGGGTTATGCAAAGGTCTCCCACCGATGGAGGGAGTAATTCTTGCGCCGCTGGCTGAAGTTATGCAACAGTCTCCGGCGGGAGAGGGTCAGGGTGAGGGTAAGTTTCTCTTGAATGCCGGGCGCGTGCCGCAGCTTTGGTAGATCTCAACAAACTGTCTAAGCAGACGTGCTGTCGGGCACGCGGTGGAAACCCTTTGCCACCAGCAAGGCCAACAAGAACATAGGAATCGTAACGCCTACGCACACGATGAACGGCAGTTGCAGGAAGACCGATGCCAACGCCCCGGATATGAGGGTGCCGGCCAAGATGCCCAACGCCCAGAAGAACTCCGTTATGGCGATGAGGCGGCCCTGTTCTTCCCCTGAGCCGGCTTCCGCCACGAGTTTCGGGTAGAGACCGGAAAACCACCAAAGGCCCATATTCGCCAGCAAGCCGCTGGCGGCCAAACCCCATAGGTTATTGATGAGCAGCGTGGTAAGAACTGCGCCGCCCAGCACGAGCACTGCCGCCAAGCGCACCGGTCCGCTTCGACCATGCTTGTCCGCCACCCAGCCGATGACGAGCTGGGTTGGACTGATGATAAAGAGAATGGCACTGGCGTAGAGACCCACAAGTATTACCGAATCCGTGAGCCGGAAGAGTTGCAGCACGAGCAAAAGGTTCATAGTGCCGTAGAAGTAGGTAGCGCAAAAGCGCAGTCCGCACAGGGAGAGAATTCTCGGGTCGCGCAGAAGCCCAAGGTAGTCCGAAAACGCAGCCCTCTGCTCTTCTGCACTTTCATCAGTGTCCGGTTCTTCGCGATCGGATTCAACTGAAGGCAGCAACCATGCCGCGATCGGCACGATCACCAGACCGGATACGATGGCAATCAACCCCAGTGCGCCAAAGCCCCACGTATCTGCAATCGTACCGCCAAAGGCGCTGCCCACCGCCAAGGATACCGTTAGGCACAAGAAATACACCGCCCCGCCGATCCCCATCTGCACCAAAGGGAGGGCGCGTGCGAGGTAGGTGCGGCTGCCGATGGTTGCGAATGAGAAGAGCAGGCCGTACACCGGCGCAATCAAGAGCAGCATTACAGGTGACTGCAAGCGCAACATGAGACCCACCGCGATCGCCCCGCAGAATCCCAACACCAAGGTCCACTTTGCGCCCAGTCGATCAGCCAGTACCCCGCCCACCAATAGCATTGCACCGTAGACGACAGTGTGCAGCGAGACGACGATCGAGGTGAAGAAGGGCGGGCGCTCGAGGACTTTTTCCACAAAAACCGGCATGAGGCCGTGCGCCGGACTCATGAAGACAAAGTTCACGAACAAGAAGCCGAACATGATCACGACCGACCGCCACGAGGCGAATTGGCCCATACGCGCCTGCAATCCAGCTACCATTTACTCTCCTACCTCCTGTTCGTATTGCGTATTCTAGCCGGTTTCGAGTGCCGCCACAGGCTTGCCGGACACCAGCCGGTGACCGCCGCTCGCAACGAGCATAGCGATTAAGAGCGTGGGAATGTTGAGCCACGCCGCCACGAGGAACGGCGCGCTCAGGTGGACGGTCAAGAGCGCGCCGGCGCCCAAAGCGCCCACCACGGCACCTATGTTCCAAGCCATCTCCGTGACGGCGACGAGGCGGCCCTGTTCATCGTGCGCGCCGCTCTCGGCGACCAGGAGCGGAAAGAGGCCGGAGAGCCACCACGCGCCCAAGTGCCCGACGAAAGCCCCACCGACAAGTCCCCAGACGTCGTTTACGAATATGGCCGCCAATACCGATCCGATGATTACGAGCACGGTAGACGCGAGGACCGGCAGGCCGCTTCCCCACCGGTCGGCGGCCCAGCCCACCGGCATCATGGTGGTGCCGATTGCCAGCAGGCTCACCGCGTAGAAGAGAGCCGGCGCAACGGGAGAACCCGTCAAGCGCAGGAGTTGGATGCCAATTACCAGTTGCCCCGTGGCCCAATAGATTGTCGGCAGGCCGCGTAGCAGAAGCAAGAGTTGCACTGAGCGGCGCTGTACCATCTGCCAATAGCTCCCCAGAGTAATGGGCTCGGCGCTCACAACCTTTGGCGTAACCGATGGCAACCAAAGCTGCGCGCCAAGAGCCGTGAGGAAGCCCAAAGCTACGATAATTATGCCGGCGAGCGGAAAGCCCGACCTTGCGGCGATAATGCCAACGGCGGCGTTGCCGAGAGCTGCCCCCAACGTAAACCCGAGCTCATACAGGTTGCCGAGCAGTCCCATGCGCTTGAGCGGCACCGCCAGCACGAGATAGGCACGACTGCCGGCCGCGTGCAGCGCAAAGAAAGTGCCGGTGAGCGCCGCTACGAGCACGAGCTGCCAGACCTCCTGCGCGATCAGCAAGAAACCGGCAACCGCGGGTGTGAGCAAGCCGATGACAAACGTCCGCTTGGGACGAAACCGGTCGGCCAGAAAACCGCCAACCAACAGCATCGCCCCAAAGACGACGTGAAACGTGGACTGCACAATGGAGGTGACGATTGGCGCCCCGGCCAACTCGCTCTCCACGTAGACCGGCAATTGCGCCCGCGGCGGATTGGCAGCGCCAACATTAAAGAAGAGGATGACAAAAAAGGCGGCCATCGCAACCCAGGTAAGGGCATAGACATGTCCTGACGACCGGGCCGTGGTTGCCATGCGCTGCGCTTGATAGGTCGGTGAAGGGGTTACATTGTGCGCAAGTGTACCCGTCCACTTGGCTGTGAGCAAGTTAACCGGGGAATCGAGCGCGGCTAGAGGCTATTGGGGCTCGCCGGTTCCGCTGTGCGTGGAAAGTGGGGGTTCCGGGCGTGGTGTGCGGCTATCCCATTCGCGGCGAGCGATTATCCCATTCGTGATGAGCGACCAACCGGTTCGTGGTGAAAGTCCATCACGCGCGTGGCGGGCTTGTCTGTGCTGAGCTTGGCGAAGATTATAGAATCCAAATTGACGCTTGAGGTTCTGGCTTCCGCATATGCTACCGCCAAGGCGGCAAAACGAGGCATGTAGCTGCGGTAGGTTACCCGAATACTTCCGCTCTATTTGCGCCTGCCCCGTCAAGAATTTCCTCCAGCGTGGGCGGAAGTGCATCAAGGTAGTGGAGGGCGAAAACTTGTGCCAGGTGGTGCGCCACCCGCGCGCGGATAAGCGACATGTCCACGGTACCGGCTACATGTATCCCAGAAGCCTCTTGCGAAGCAGACGTCTCCTGCAAAGCAGTCGTCTCCTGCAAAGCAGACGTCATCTCAACCGCCGGCATGCCGCAGGGCACGATATGGGAGAAATAGCTGAGATCGGTGGTGACGTTTAGGGCAAAACCATGGCTGGTGATCCAGCGGCTGAAGCGCACACCGATAGAGGCGATCTTGCGGTCAGTCACCCACACGCCGGTCTTCCCCGCAACTCGTCCCGCCGGTATGCCGCACTCCCGCAGCGCATTGATGAGCGCCTGTTCGAGATCCCGCAGGTAACGGCGCACTTCACGGTCGCGCGGCCGCAGATCGAGGATGGGATATCCCACCAATTGCCCCGGCCCGTGGTACGTCGCCAGCCCCCCGCGATCTACCTCAATCACGGTGGCGTCCAATGATGCCAGATGCTCCGGCGATGCGAGGACTTCACTTTCGCTTCCCCTGCGCCCAATGGTGATCGTGTGCGGATGCTCCAGCAACAGCACAACGTCGGGAATCGCGTCCGCATACCGCGCCGCAACCAACCGACGCTGTAATTCCCATGCGACGCGATAAGGCATGGTGCCGAGGTTCAACAGGGAGCAAGGATGAAGCTGTGGAATGCCTTCGGGCCTGCTCAAATGTGGCGCAATCTGAGAGCCAAAAGGGCCGGGCGCTGCAGTTTCACTTTCCTGGCCGTTTCTTGAGAAGCATTTGATTCCTCAAATGCATTCGGTATCCAATCTTTACTTTCTTGGGACCATCCCTACTGTGAGGCTTTCCCTCGCAGAAGGCGCGAATCTCTGAATGAGAGTAATTGTCCGGCAAGGGATCGTGAAAGGCCTTGAACTCAAACTCTCTACCATCTCCACTGATGATCGCAGGTGGTGGCGGGATGTCGGCAACGGTGACAGAACCGATTGCAAAATCGCAGAAGTCCTGCTGAGAATCTATCGGCGGATACAGTACATCCTCGCAAGCACTATACTTCTGGCGATTTACAGATGTATTTGGAAATCGAATCGCTGAAAGGTCTGGGGATTCTTCGCGCCAGTAGTCGGGATCGGGTGGGATCCTAAAGTATAACTCCTCTTCATTTTTGAATTGCTGGTCTGGGCAGCGATCCTTCTGGTATAAACTGTCCGGCCTCTCATCAGGTGATGAATGCACAAATCCTCTCCACCGCCTCAGCAACATTGTCTGGATCTACTTCCAGCACTTTGAAGTCATCCTTGCTATTGGCCAAGACGCCGACAACCTCTAGGCTATTGAGAACTTCCAAGAAGCTGTATTTTTCTCCCCGGGAAACAGAGATACCTACACCATTCTCAACTGAAGGGAGAACGCTGTCAGGCTGGACTCTTTGGTAGGCAAATGCCGCTAACGCCTCATGAGTTTTCTTCAACGCCCATTCATTAGGCGGCTCTGCTTCGTAGCTATCCCAGCCAGGCTTTAGGTTTCGCATTTCGCGAAGCTTTTCCAAGACCCCATCTAACCACACTGAGCTACTGGTCTTGATGCCTTCATGGAGGTCCGCCGTGGATGACCAGTCTAGCCCTTTGGTAAATGCCCAGAAATTCGGTGTGGGTGTCTGGTTAGCATTCCAAGGAAATTCCATCCCAATCTCTTCTATTAATTCCGCAGATTGCCTACCGATCCACCAAACTTCAGTGTCTCGATAGTCCAAGTAAGAGTCTGGCGCAGTCGTTGAGGAATTGGCGTCGGACAAGACCCAATTCTCAGGCGACACTATCCCAGTCCTTATCTGTTGAGGCACCGTGTACTTATCAAGACCAACATTTATCGTAATCGTCATGTGATGTCCGGCAAAACCCTTGCCAACTGCCTCACCTACTTGGTCGTTTTGCTTACGGACAACCCTTTGCGACCTGACGTTCACCCTTTTACCAGCAAGACCAATCAGAGATGACCATTTGCCAACACCTTGAACCAAGTCTTCGCCACGCCCTAACTCAGAGAGACGCTCGTTGAACGGACGCTGACTTACTATGAAATCTGGTTCATTTGTAGTATCAACTACATTAGGCATAAAACCACCTAGGCCTTCAATCTCAGCACAAGCTCTGATAGTTGGCGTCCCTGATCTACTAACTGCGCGGTTAGGTCATTGCTTTCATAGAGATCCTTACCGTTGAGTTGCTCGCTGGAATTCAAGTCAATACGTAGTCTCTCACTTTTCTGAGAAATAAAGCGAACTGTCCAAACCTTTGGCCCTCTATCAAAGACCACGGAGATATGATCGCTTTGTATCAAGGTCTCAATTCCGAGTGAGTCAGAAAGACTCTTGGCCAAGAAAGTTCTTCCAATCCAGTTTGAAGGAGTATCGCATGGTACTTCAATCAAGAAATTGATGCCAAATGAAGCAGGTTCGTTGACGTCTAACGCATCGAGAAACCCGTGAACAACTGGAGGGATCTTATTCGCTGCCTGTACCTGGTCTCCACTCATTTCGCGAACATTCAATTTATTCGGGAATAGGAACACTTCCAATTGCGTGCGCGCGCTGCTAAACAGAGTTGCCCCATCCTGCGACTGAGATAAGTTTAACGGTGGTTTCAACAGTGCTGTCACTGTCTCCTCGTCCAGATCGAGCTCGGAAACTGGAGGAAAGACAACAGCTATTGTGCTCACCAAGGTTTCAATGTCGCCCATATCATAACTCACAAGACTCTGAATTCCGCGTTAACCCACGTTTAATACACCATGACAGCTTAATTGTAAAGCAAGCGCCTGAGACCCAGATTAGTACCTCACTTATCTAGGGAGATTCTCACTATGCCCCAATTAAGAGTTGGCTATTGGGCTCAACAAACGCAGAGTCTAGGCTTGGAATCTGCTTTACCTTCGGCCAAGGAACTGAGCCGCCCTCAAGAAGAAATTTGAGACGTTGGCGACTGTGCCTGATTATACAACTGACATGCTGAATTTACGAATTCTTCTCGGCAGTAATCAGAGAGGCAGAGTGGTGTACGCAGGTCTACTCACTCCCACCCAACAGCGGTGAAAGCTCGCGCGCAATGCGCGCCAGCGTGAAGAATCCCGGCGTCCGCCCCGGCTCGAACTCCACGAGCACGTCAACATCGCTATCGGAAGAGAATTCCTCACGCATCACGGAGCCGAACAGCGCCAGCGTACGAATGTGATACCGCTGACAGACTGCGGCGATCTGCTCTCGGGGTACCGGAATCTGTGGTGTGGCCTGAAGTTGCTTTGCCAATTTGGTAATTCCTGTCCGTAATTGCCACCACTCGATGCGCACCGGGAAGCGATTTTCTGCGGAGAGCTTTCCACTGCCCTCCAGAATATTGCCAATTTGCGTGACAGGACAATTCTCCCATTCATTATCGCACGGTATATGCAAGAGCGGGACCAAGGGCGCTGAAATCAGACACTCCCGTCACGCAAGACCGCATTCGCCCTGGCTAAATATCTGCAGCGCAATTCGCAGTTCACGGAGCAAGCTTACGCCCAACCACAATCAAGCGGTCGGCCTCGGGGCCGTACGGCGCGCCGTCAATGCTGCCGTAGAGCTTCACGTCCGCAAAGCCGGCAGCAGTGAAGCGGTCCTTGAGCTCCTGGCCGGAGTAGACCGTATGGTGGACCGTGTAAACGCGCACGTCGTTGCCCCGGATGATTGTCCATTCCATGCGGATGCGTGTCCAGTCATCCAAGACCTCGCGCCGATCAATCACCACGGTCCCATCCGGGTGTTTCTTGGAAACTGCGTGAACGAACTTTCCGGCCACCAGTTCTTTCCCCACCACGTCCATGGCTAAAGCGCCGCCGGGCCGCAGGCTTCCAAAGATTTTGCGCAGCACCGTGAGGTCTTCATCCTTGTCGTCAAAGTAGCCGAACGACGTAAACATGCTGAGTGCCAGGTCGAAAGCGCCGGGCCGCACGAATGTGCGCATATCCTCTTGGACCCACTCTACCTCCACGTTTTCCGCGGCGGCCCTCTCCTTGGCCTTCTCGAGGAAGAACGCCGTCCTGTCCACGCCGGTGACCTGAAAGCCCCGCCGGGCGAGGGGAACGGCAAAGCGCCCCGGCCCGCAGCAGAGATCGAGAATTGACCTCGGCTTCCGGCCAACGAGTCTCAGCAGCGGTTCGATCTCTTCCTCAGCGGCAGCGATGCGCGACGGAGAGAACATGAACGGGTACGTCTCAATCCAGAGAGAATCGTCCTCAAACCATTGCGTCATGCCGCCCTCTTGGCTTTTCTTCATCGGTATCGCCCTTAGACTCTGCGACCACCATTTAATTCGCGCTCGGCGCAATTCATGCCATCGGTTCCGTGCGCAATCTATCCCACGCGTCAAATGAAGTGGGGGTTCTGCAAATGAGAGTATCACCTTGCATGCAAGAGCGGGGGAGAAGGCCACGCACTACCAAGAAGAGCGGTGGGCAGGCCATGCGGTACCGACAAGAGCGGGGGACAAGCCCCCGCGCTACCAGGCGCGAGGCGGAACTTAATCCGTCATTCCCGCGCACGCGCGCCCCCTTGCGGGGGCGCGGAATCCATCCACTCCGCGCTACGAATGAGTCGTGATACGGGAGGCCGCAGCTACGTGGAATCCTGTCTTTGGGTAATCCTAGATTCCTCGCTCCGCTCGGAATGACATCAACTGTCAATACTGTAAAGTGTGGGGGGGGGGTAGCAGCGAAATGCGCAACACACTCAGGATTGACATCGGGTGCAAGCCGGATTACACCAGCTTATTCTGCAGCGTGTCCACCTGATCGCGGGCGTGGTAGGAGGAGCGGACGAGGGGGCCGGATTCGACGTGGCGGATGCCGAAGGACTCGCCGATTTGCTTGAGTTCGGCAAACTCCTCGGGGCGGTAGTAGCGTTCCAGCTTCTGGTGCTTCTTGGAGGGGCGGAGGTATTGGCCGATGGTGAAGATATCTACACCGGTCGCGGCCATGTCGGTGAGCGTCTGCACGATCTCGTCCCAAGTCTCGCCCAGACCCAGCATAATACCTGACTTGGTGAGGATGTCAGGGTCGAGTTGCTTGGTCGAGCGCAGCACCCAGTGGCTGCGCTCGTAGCGGGCCTTGGGGCGCACGCGGCGCTGCAAGCGCGGCACGGTTTCCACATTGTGATTGAGGATTTCCGGCTTGGCGGCCACCACCTCTTTGAGCGCGTCGTGTTTGCCCGCCAGATCGGGAATAAGTACCTCGATGGAGCAATCTTCGTTCAGCTCCCGCACTTTGCGAATCGTCTCCGCAAAGATCTGCGCGCCGCCGTCTTCCAGGTCGTCGCGCGCGACGGACGTAATCACGGCGTGGCGCAGTCCCATCTGCTTCACCGCCCAGGCCACGCGGATGGGTTCGATCTTATCCAGACCGGCGGGACGCCCGCTCTTGACTGCGCAGAAACTGCACGCCCGGGTGCAGGTATCACCCAGGATCATGAAGGTAGCCGTGCGGGAGTTCCAGCACTCGCTGATGTTCGGGCACCGCGCCTCCTCGCAGACGGTATGCAGGTCCATACCCCGCATGATCTGCTTGAGCTCGCGGTACTGGTCGCCCTCTTTCCAGCGAACGCGGATCCACTCCGGCTTTCGTTCCAGTGATGTTGCCATACGCTGTAGACTTTGGTGAAGTAAACTCTGCCTGCTGTAAATCTCACCCTCAGAATAGCATGTTCAGGCTGCGCACTCCCAACCGCGCGGGAGCGAACTCCAGCGGGAGCTACGGCGCGCGCGAAATAACGCAAGACTTAGGCACACTCTACCGCTGCGGCCGCGCCACGAAAATCATCTTCTCCTCGATGCCAGTGAAGGGATCGGCCTCATAGCCGCCAAACACATTCTCCACCGCAAAGTTGGACTGCGCAAGCCGCGCTTCCATTTCATAGCGGTACGAGTAACGGACCGGAAACTCGCTCACTACCCGGCGGATTGAGCCGTCGTCTTGCAGATGATCGTAAAGATACGTTGTGCGCACCACTTGGGTATCGCGGTCCACTTCCCACACCTCGAACTGCTGGATTGGCGCGCCGGTCTGGGGATCCGCTAAGACGTTCCGCAACGTTGTCATACGGTCCCGCGCGTCATATTCCTGCGTCAACGGGTTGAATAGATCAAGGATGAGTAACCCTTCGGGGTGGAGCAAACGGTGTGCGGCGTCGAGTGCCTGCGTCTGCTGCAACGTGGTCGCCAAGTGAGCGAAGGCATTGAGCGCGGAGAAAACGAGGCGCGCCTGCACGGGCGCTGCGGCGGCTTCCATCTGTTGGTGCAGAAGCTGGAACTTCTCAGCGGAGACGCCATACGCCGCAAGTCGTTCTGCAGCCCGGTTGAGCATCGCCTGCGAAGAATCGATGCCAATTACACTGTAGCCCTGCTGCGCGAGGGGTGCCAGCGCGCGGGCGGTGCCGCAGCCCAATTCGACTATCGGGCCGTCCGTGCGCGCGGCAAAATTCCGCCAGAACGCGCCGTCCTCGTCCCAGTCGTCGTATTCGAGATCGTATAGGCGGGCGAGTTCATCGGACTCAAGCATAGTATCCAGGACAGATCTTTCGCACCGGCTTACTTGCGTGCTAAGAAGAGTGATTCCACCACTGCGGCGAGCGCGGCAATGAGCAGAAACATTGTCAAGTTCCAGCTCCCCACCAACAGCAAGCTCAGATTTGCTACGAGAATGCTCGACAGCAAAAACGAATGACCGGCTACCAGCACCGGATTGCCCTGCTGCAACCGTGATGGCGCGAACCGTGAAAAGACACGATGCATCAGCGGCAAGCTCGTAACAAACGTGGCGATGAAAACGCTAACGACAAAGATTACCCTGCTAGAACTTTGCGCAGGATCCTGGGTGACCATCACCCAGATCAGCGCGAGCCAACTGGCGGCGATCGCGGCCAACATAATTACCGCGCGTACCAACCACGCAGGCACGATCCGGCGCAGTGAGATTACGCGCGCCGACTTGGCCTTACGTTGCGGCCGTGGGCGTCGCGCAGTATCCGACGATGACGGCCACTGTGCAGTCCTTGCGGCGCCAAGTCTCTTAGAAGTGAGCAGGGCTTCAACGCGCGGCCGGGCTGCGCTTTCTGAGGATGTGAGCCTGCGTTTCGCTGCGCGCCGCGACTGGCGTTGCTCAAGCGGGGAGGCCATGCAAGTCCTTAGGCTCGGGGTAGGCAAGAACTGAGGGTACCCGTATGCTAGCACACCAACTGCATCCCAGCAAGCGGTGTATTCTTGCATTCAGGGGCATCCGTGCAACTGTGATTACTCTCCAATTCTGTGAGGTTAGCGCTCGGATTGCCGTCCATTTCAGTGAGAATGAGCTGCTGTTACCTCGCCAAGCCGGCAAGGCGCCGTTTGCCAATTCGGCGTTCAGAACAGCAACTCGCAGTGGCAATTGCAGCCAATGAATTGGGTTGGGTTCCCTGCAGGTTGTGGCTTTGACAGTTTCGCAATCTGCCATCTCGTTAGACCTCCAAGTGACAGCACGGTCTATAATGGCAACCAAGAAGATACTCTCATTCTATTTGGGTACCCCAGCGGGAGGCGTTTCATGGCGCAAGCTCCGAACATACTGCTCATTACCACCGACCAGCAGCGTTGGGATACGCTCGGCTGCTATGGCAACAAGAAGGTCAAGACCCCTCACATCGATGCTCTGGCTGCTCAGGGCACACGTTTTGTTAGGCCTTACACACAAAACACCATCTGCACGCCGGCCCGGGCCTGCCTCCAGACCGGGCGCTACATTCACCAGCACGGTGTGACCTTCCAGGCAATTCCCATTGACCGTACGCCGGGCCTGCCCGCGTCGGAATTGACTTTCATGGAGCATCTCCATGACGTGGCGGGGTATTATACCGCCGCCTTCGGCAAGATTCACATGTGGCCGCCGAAAGGGTTCCGCTTCACGAGTCTGACGGAAGGCAAGGGTTCGCGTTGGAAAGAGTCTTCCGGCACCCATCTGGGTCCGGGTCCTCTGGGGCCGCTTTACGCCGCCTGGCTGGAGGAACGGCACCCGGGCGGCTATGAGAAAATCTACGCCCAGCGCCGCCAACCCGAATACAAAGAGATGACGGCCATCACGAATGTGCTGCCCTACGAAGACTACATCGACACCTGGATCACGAACAACACCGCCGGCTTCATGCGCGAGAGCCGTGATCGGCCCTTCTTCGCCTGGTGCGGCATCTGCGGGCCGCACGGCCCATTGGACCCGCCGGAACCTTACGCCAGCATGTACGATCCGGCGGAGGTCGATCTGCCGGTGACGTACCTCGCCGACGACAGCGACAAGCCAAAAAACCTGCAGAATGGCGGCGGACGCTTTGCCAAGGAGCCGGACGACCGGATCATCCGCAACGCCATTGCCAAGTACTGGGGTCTCTGCACCATGATCGACGACATGGTGGGACAGTTGGTGCAGACCCTGGCGGATGCCGGCACGCTGGACAACACGCTCATCATCTACACCAGCGACCACGGCGACCACATGGGCGACTGGTCGCGCGGCGGCAAAGGCACGTTTTGGGAACCGTCGGCGAGGGTGCCGCTCATCGTTATCCCGCCGGCCGGTCACGCGCGTATTCCGGTGGTTGACGACGTGGTGGAAACCTTCCAGATTGCGCCGACAATCCTGGACTACGCCGGCGTGCCCATCCCGGAAGCCATGGCCGCTACCAGCCTGCGGCCGGTTATCGAGGGCAAGACAGACCTGCCCGGCATAGCGCTGTCCGACTACGTCGGCAACCCGCATTCTACGCGCGGCACGGCGCTCATCACGAATCGTTACAAATACGCGTATTGGGGCCGGGAAAACGGCGGCGAGCTTTACGACCTGCAGGAAGACCCGCATGAGTTCCGGAATCTCGTCCACGATCCCGCCGCCCAAGCTCGCATCCGCGAATACCACGGCCTGCTCACCGAACGCCTGCTCGCCACCACCACGCCGCCGCTGGACATGATCGGGCCGGAGTGGCCGTAGCGGGATATACTTTCAACTACAACGATACGGCAACAGAACCGCTACCCGCTCGGTGCATGTGTTCTCACACCAATCCGGCTCAGACAGCCCATGGAGGCATCTAGGGCGGCGTAATTCGCCTAGGCAATTCAGGAGGACCACGAAATTGCAATAACTCTATTGGAGCAGGCCAGGAGAAGATGCAGCGTGGATCATCGGGGTTCTTCAGACAGAACTCCCGCTGCTCATCCATTAGGCTACAGGCCGAATTCACCACAGTCGCAACATCGTCGCCGCGGACCAGATCCCAAATAATGCGGCTCATGGCAAGAAACTCTACTCCAAATTGCGGCACCTTGCGCCCATGCTCCATCGAGCGCTGCACCGCGGCCACCTCGTCGGCGCGCAGCCGCTTGCGTATCTCGCCCAGTCGCGCGAGCGTCTCACGCTCTGCGGGCACACGCACGAATCGTTGCATGGCGCCGACAACGCCCCGCAGCGCAGTGTACGCCGCCTCCGCTTTCTCTGTTCTAGCGGCAATGGCGATGCTTAGGTCTACGCCCACCGGCGCGGCGCGCACCCTGCCCCGGGGCAAAACTCCGCCAAACGAAAGTCGAGAGTAGTCGGAGCAAGCGCTGGTGTGCTGAATTGCAGCGCGAATAGCGGTGTCACATCCGACCACAGATTACGGCGGTGGCCGCTCTCTAGCGGCGGTGAGACGTGGTGCGTATGGATTAGGTCGCGGAAGAATTGCAGGGCCTCGAGTGAGGCCGGTTCGTGCAACCGGCACTGCAGCGATTCCGGATCCACTACGTTCGCTTCGTTTTGCCATAGCGCCCACCAGATTCCGTCAATTAGGCTTCCAAGCGTTACAGCGCCCCAACGCGCCACCTCACCGTTCTCATGGCGCAGCGTGAGCCGCTCCGCATTACGCACTAAGACGTCCCAGTCCCAGGTGCTATCCACCGGCGGTACGCCTCTCTTCTCGAAATACACGGCGTCGTACGTTACCATCTGCGGCAATGCGGCCACCGGCAAGGCATAGAGACCGCCCGGGCCGCGGTGCGGCTCGAGTACGCTAGCGTAGAATTCTGCCTCAAGTCCCGCTTTCTCTCTTCCCAAGAAACGGTCCAAAGGTAGCAGGTGGGCATGTTCACTCAGAAAGTTCGCGAGCAAGGGCGATACAGTCACGAGATCGGCGGAGAAGCTGTCCAGCACATCCACGAAATACGCCAGCCACTCCTCAAGGTCTTTTGGCGGAGAGTCCTGCTTCGGCCAGCGTTCCGCGTAGCGAAGCGTGATGTTGTAACTTCCACGCTCCGGACCGAATGGGTTTTCCTTATCTTCCGCCAGCGCCGCCAATCCGCCCTGGAGCACGCTCTCATTTGAGAGCAGTTGCCCAGCGGGATCATGCAGGCTGGGAAACTCGCCGATGACCGCCCAATTCAATTCCGTCACTTTGGGCAGGCTCGGCGGTGATAGCGGAGAACCCAGCGAGCTGCATCCGGCGGCGAATGTCGTCGCGCCTGCCAGCAATGAGCGGCGGGTTAGCATGAAGCAACTCCCATTTTGTTGCTAAGGGCACGTCATCTAGTCTCATCACAAATTATCCAAGGATTGGGGTGAAGAGGAACCTCAGACAGATTCTCTTGGATGGGACTATACTCGTCTACGGCAGCGCAGCCCCTGTTCACCGCGCTTGCCACATCGTCACCTTCCGCAAGTGATCGAACTGTCACATTCATGGCTACGTGGGAGGAAATGTCATTGGGGACGGCGCGCCCATGCTCCAGCGACCGCGCGACTGCCGTCAGTTCAGCGCCCAGCAGGCTGGGATGAACGCTTCTGTCGCCAGAGACCGCCTCCCGCTTGGCGGGCATTTGCACCTCATCCTGCCAAGCGTCAATGAAGCCCTGCAACGCCGTGAGGGCAGCCTCCGTCCGGGGAGTCCGCGTGGCGATCCCTACGCCAAAGCCGTCCGCAACCGGCACGGCCATCGCCTTGCCGCGCGGCAACGCTGCCAGTCGGTAGTGCGCCGGATCGCGCGTAAAGTAGGAGTAATCAAAGCTCATGGCGGGTGTAATGTTCCCGTGCTTCTCCCACAGCTCCACGCCGGTCGCGGGAGGAGAGACGCGATGCTTGTGGATCAAGTCGTGCACGTACTGCAATGCCTCCACAGCCGCCGGTTCCTGCAGCCGACAGACCAGCGTGTCCGAATCGAGCGCTTCCGCTTGGTTTTGCCACAAGGCCCACCAAACGTCTCTGTCGTGGGCCAGCAAACCCCAACGCTCCACCGTGCCGTCCTGCTTGCGTGTCGTGAGCCTGGCCGCATTCCCCGCCAAGTCGTCCCAGTCCCAGGTCGCATCCACGGGTGGCACACCCTGATCGCGGAAGAGTCCCTCGTGGTAATTGAGCATGAGCGGCGCCGCGCTTACGGGCAGGGCGTACAGGCCGCCGTCGGCGCGATAGCGGTCGAGCGCAACTGGAAAGTACTCGCGCTCCAGCGAGTCGCCGTCAACACCCCGGAGTTGGTTCAATGGCAGCAAGAGGCCGCGTCGTCCCAGCCACTGGGCGAGCTCCGGCCACACGGTCACCAAGTCTATGTCCAAGTCATCGAGCAAGGCGGCAACCCTGTCCAGCGCCTCGTCTGCAGGCGTAAGTCTGTCTGACTCTGGAAAGTACTCCTTGAGAAATTTCAGCTCCAGGCTATACCTGCCGCGTGTCGGGCCGAACGGGCTCTCCGTATCGCGCTTGAGTGCCGTCAACACCCCTTCGTATGCCCCTTCATCACACGCCCCCCATAGGCGAATCGTAGCGAATCCAATGTACGCCGCCACGTTCAACTGCACCGGCACCCTCACCGGCGGCTTGGCGCGGCCGCAACCGGCGGCAAGCGCCGCTGCGCCTGCGAGTAAAGACCGTCGTGAAAGCATTGTTCCGCTCCTTTCGGTCACGCTGCGGTATTGAAACCGATCCCCTCTCCTTTGCAGTTGAAGCTGACCTGTCTCTCGATAGCTGGTGCTGTCTATTCCTCCAGGGAGCGGGGGACAAGCCCCCGCGCTACGGGATCGTCCTTCGCAGGTGACTAGCGCTCTTTTTCATGGCTAGTTTCGCTCTGCCCTGTAGCGATTCAATTGCTTGCTCAAAGTGCGCAAGCGCGCCGCCGCGTAATTGCAGACCGCCCGCCAGCGGGGGCCGTTACAAAAGACAGATGAAGTCTGTGGGGTTGGCTTCACAGGACTCCAGGTGCTCGTCCATGCGGTCACAGGCCGCGGCCGCCACCGTTGCCACGTCGTCGCCGCGAATCAGCCCCTCCATGATGCTTCCCATGGCGGCGTGTTGCACGCCAAACCGCGGCATGGCGTGCCCATTTTCCATTGAACGCTGAACCGCCGCTACTTCAGCGGGCGGGAGCGTTTTGCGAAAGTCTCCGAGACGCGCCAGGGTCTCACGTTCGGCGGGCACGTGCACCAGCTCTTGCATGGCGCCGACGACGCCTCTGAGCGGCGTGTCTTAATCCCATGGCATCGGCAGCTTGCCCGTTTGCCGATAGTCGTCTATGGTGCTGCACGCGGCGTTCACTACCGTTGCCACGTCGTCGCCGCGCCCCAGGTTATCCGTCAATTCATGCATGACGTGCAGTGGCAGCCCCCGCTGCGGCCACTCGCGCCCGTGCTCCATTGCGTGTTGCACCGCTGCCACCTCTTCCGGGCGGAGGTCCTGGCGAGTCTCCGCCAATCGCGCAACCGCTGCTCTGCTCGAGGGTACGACCGCCTGCGCCTGCATGGCGCGCGTAAAGCCCCGCAGCGCCGTATACGCCGCCTCCGCGTGCTGCGTTCGGGCAGCAATGCCAAGTCCAAACGCGGTGCGCACCGGCGTGGCGTGCACTTTGCCGCGCGGCAGCGGCGCCATCCGAAATCTATTTCTCTGACTGAGATGCATCGGCGGATAGCCATACAGCATGGCCGGCGGCGTTATTGCCGGTGACGTTAAGATGAAGTAGTCCCACAAGTCCCTTAGGTTTGCCACCGGGGAAACGCGGTGTTTGTGCATGAGATCATGCACAAACTGCAGGGCTGCCACCGCCGCCGGTTCCTGCAAGCCGCACTGCAGCGTATCCATGTCCACCAGAGATGCCTCGTTCTGCCACAGCGCCCAGAAGAGCCGCTCCCCGCGCGCCACCAGCCCCCAGCGCACTACCGAGCCGTCTTCATTGTTAACTGTCAGCTTGACTGCCTTCTCCGCCAAGTTGTCCCAATCCCAGGTCGCGTCCGGCGGCGATATTCCTTGTTCGGCAAAGTGCTCCACGTCGTAGTAGAGCATGAGTGGCGCTGCGCCGACCGGCAGCGCGTACTGCGCGCCATCTACCTGATACTGATTGAGGACGCTTGGATAGAACTCTTGGTTGAATTCGGTGCTTTCCGGCCCGGTGAAGCGGTCTAGCGGCAGCAGTAGTCCGCTCCTGCCCCACCACCGTGCTTCTTCCGGCCACACGGTCACAAGGTCCGCTTCGAGGTTCTCCAGAATGCCCGCCGCCGCCTCAAGCGCCGCTGCCTGGGCCGCTTCTACCTCTTCTTGTGATTTGGGAGGCTCTTCCATGATCGAATAGTTGTCTTCAAAGAAACGCAGCGCAAGCTGGTATCCGCCGCGCGCCGGCCCATACGGGCTCTCCTTGTCTTTCTCAAGCGCCGTTACTGCTCGTTGGTACTTCTCTTCAGGACTTGAACGAAATACATCCCCTGCAAACGGCTGGGAAAGATACCCGTAACTTGTGTACGCGGCAACGTTGATCTCAGCAACCTGCGGCGCACTGGGCGGTGAAAGGGGAGACCCTACCGTGCTGCAACCGGCGGCAAGCGCCGCCGAACCCGCAAGTAACGATCGACGCGTGAGCACTATCCTGTTCCTTTTCGACTCAAGAGCCGCCTTGGCACTCTGCTATGCTTACCGCAAAGTCTCTCCGACCTGCTACTCTTCGAGGAACGGCAGCTTGCCCATTTGCTAATACTCATGCGCGCGGGAGCAGGCCTGATTGACGATGGTCGCTACGTCGTCGCCGCGGCCGAGACTCTGTGTGATTTCATACATGATGTCCAAAGGCAACCTGTGCTGCGGCCACTCGCGCCCGTGCTCCAACGAGTGCTGCACTGCTGCAACTTCTTCCGGGCTAATGTCCGGGCGGATGTCCGCCAGGCGCGCGACCGCATCTCTACCGGCGGGTACAGCCACATGCTCCTGCATCGCGAGATTGAACCCTTTCAGCGCCGCAAACGCCGCCTCCGTTCGTTGCGTGCGGGCGGCAATTCCGATCCCTAGATGGGTTCTCACCGGCGTTGCGGAGACCTTGCCCCGGGGCAGCGCCGCCATGCGAAAGCTATTCCTCTGATTGAGAATCATGGGAGGATAGTCGTATAACATGGCCGGTGGCGTTACCCAGAGGTAGTCCCAAAGGTCCCGCATCTCTGCCAACGGTGAGACGCGGTGCTTGTGCAGCAGGTCGTGCGCGAATTGCAGAGCTTCCACCGTCGCCGGTTCCGGCAGGCGGCATTGCTGTGTATCTACATCAATTGCGGTCGCTTCATTCTGCCAGAGCGCCCAGGAGACCCCATTGGCATGTGCAATCAGGCCCCAACGCGCCACGGCGCCGTCTTGCTTGGACGCCGTGAGCTTGGCGGCACTTCTCACCAGGTCATCCCAATCCCAAGTCGCGTCCGGCATCGGCACGCCTTTACTGGCAAAGTACTCCTGGTCGTAGAAGAGCATGAGCGGGGCCGCGTCCACCGGCAGCGCATAGAGCGCGCCGTCTCGCCGGTACTGATTGAGCACGGTGGGGAAGAATTCCCGATTGAGCTCAGACTCACCGGCGCCGCTGAAGCGGTCCAAGGGCAGCAAGAGTCCGTTCTCACCCCACCACCGCGCCTCATTCGGCCAAACGGTCACGAGGTCGGCATCCAGGGTATCCAACGTCTCTGCAGCCGAATCCAGCCTTGCCGCGCGGTCCGCTTCGATCTCTTCATCCGTCTTGGGCTCTTCATCGGCCTCTTCATACGGTGGGTAGAAGCTCTCTACAAACCGCAGTGCCAGCGAGTATCCGCCGCGCTTCGGACCGTACGCGTTAACCTCATCTTCCTCAAGCGCTGCCAGGACACCTTCGAACCTATCTTCATTGTCGTCGCCAACTACGTAATTGCCGTAAGGCATTGAGAGATAAATCGATCTAGTGAATGCCGCCACCTTTATCTCAGCATCCTGCGGCACGCTCGGCGGTGTAAACGGATTTCCTACCGTGCCGCAGCCGGCGGCGAGCGCCGCCGAGCCTGCGAGTAATGAACGACGCGTAAGCATGGCTCTGCTCCTTTCCCCCAAAGTGCAGTGCTTGAGCTGTTTGGGCGCCTTCAACCCCACATCTTTCACCCCACCCGACGCCGGGTATTGAATCCATCATTACACAGTGACGGAGTGTGTCAA
Source organism: Chloroflexota bacterium (assembly GCA_965207135.1). Taxonomy (GTDB): domain Bacteria; phylum Chloroflexota; class UBA11872; order VXOZ01; family VXOZ01; genus VXOZ01. The sequence continues at coordinate 3,003,931 of OZ242272.1, forward strand.
GCACTAAGCAGGGCCTGGTCGCCACTGAGGCCAAAAACAGAAAAGGAATTCCCAGTCCAGAAGGACGCAGAAATTCCATGCATAGCAAGGAAAAGAAGCAATTTACGGGGAGTCACAAAGAGTGTATAGCAGCCCAATACTACAACATAAGAAAGTGCTAAGAATCTGGAAAAAGCCTCGATCTGTGCGTTTGAGGCGTAGCTAGCGCAGGGCGCGGCCAGCGAGTGGACTGCCCTCCGGCCGGGATTCGTATGGGCTTTCCGCTTTGCCGCTATGCTTCCACGAACCGCTCCGGCTCTTGCTCGAAGGCAGCTAGGCAATGGCGGCAGCAGAAGTAGTAAACGGTGCCCCGGTACTCGACTTTGTGCTCAGCCGTCGCGGGGTCTACCGATTCATTGCACGTTGCGCATTTCGCCATGGTGGTGCTCCCTTGTGTGTAGTCTCAGACGTGGGTTGCTCCTGCCTCATTGCGAGAGGCGTAGCGCAATCCACCTTGCTGTGTTTTCATTCTACGCAATTCTTCGCGCGACTCACGCGGACACACTCTCTCTATCACGGACAATCGCAGATAGGTCCTCTCTCGTCAAGCTTCGAGACCCCGCAAGATCGTAGCGCGGGGGCTTGTCCCCCGCCTCTTGCAGTGGAGCGCGATCGCTGTGTCATGCGCACGGCAGAGAATGAATTTTGCACTTCCCTCCGGCGCTCGCAGTTGCCGGCACTCTGGATTCCGGCTTTCGCCGGATTGTCGGACATTGGAACTGCCTTTCGGGAAAGTGATCCCGCTGACCAAGATTCAAGAAAACTTCGGGAGCCGATCTTTCTTTAGGTGGTTATGCAGAAATGAACCAAAGGCGAAAACTCTTCGCTCCCCGCTGTATGGAAGTTCCCTACTATGCGAAAGCAACGGCCGCTCATAGTGCGATTGGCGCAGAGCAACGACCTCACGAGACCCTTGCTTCCTGACTTTACTTGCGCATCACAGCACCGGCTCTTGCGAGTTTCGCCTCAGAACCGCCACAGACGGAGGGAATTCGTGACCACCGAGACCGAAGAAAACGCCATTGCCGCCGCGGCCAGCATCGGATTCAACATCGTGCCGAGGAAGGGATATAACACACCCGCCGCAACCGGGATGAGCAGCACGTTATAGCCAAACGCCCAACCGAGATTCTGCCTGATAGTCCGGCGTGTCGCGCGGGAGAGCGCGAATGCCGTCGCAAGGGCGCCGAGGTCATTGCCGACGAGCGTAATGTCTGCTGCCTCCAACGCCACGTCCGCGCCGGCCCCCAGCGCAATGCCGACGTCCGCGCGGGCCAGCGCCGGCGCATCGTTGATGCCGTCCCCAACCATGGCGACTACTTCTCCTGCTTCTTGGCGTTGCTGGATTGCCGCCGCCTTCTGTCCCGGCATGACCTCAGCCGAGACATGCTCGATCCCCACTTGACTGGCAATCGTCTTTGCCGCGCGCTCCGCGTCGCCTGTGAGCATTACCACCGCGAGCCCCCGTGCCCGGAGCGATTCTACCGCTGCCGCTGCATCAGCCTTGAGGGTATCAGCCACCCCAATCACACCGACAGCAGCGCCGTCCGCAGCCACGAACAATGCAGTCTTGCCCTGCTTATTGAGCGTTTGCGCGCGCGCCGCGACGGCAGCGAGCTCCGCAGGGCTCCCAGGATCCACGCCACTCTCTTCCATGTAAGCCCGATTGCCTACCCTCACCAATTCGCCTGCCACTGCGGCGCGAATGCCGCGGCCCGGCGCGGCAATGAAATCGGTGACCGCAGGGAGCGAAAGTCCTCTTGCTGCTGCCGCCCGCACTACGGCTTGGCTTAAAGGATGCTCGCTGGCTTGTTCCGCCGCCGCGGCAAGCCGCAGCACGTCAGCATCTGACCGGCCGGTTGCAATTATGTCCGTGACTTCCGGCTTGCCTTGTGTAAGCGTACCGGTCTTATCGAGCACCACCGTGGTCACATGGTGGAGGCGTTCGAGCGCTTCCGCATCCCGCACCAGCACGCCCTTGGCCGCACCGGCGCCCATGGCGACCATAACGGCCGTCGGCGTCGCCAGTCCCAGCGCGCACGGACATGCGATGATGAGCACCGCCACAAAGGCCAGCAGCGCCCGCGTGAAGGCCGGCTCCGGTCCCACGAAATACCACACGAGAAAGGCGAGCAGCGCAACCGCGAACACCGCCGGCACGAAATAAGCGGCAATGCGGTCCGCCAGCCGCTGCAACGGCGCCTTGGAGCCCTGGGCTTCCTGGATCATGCGCGCGATCCGCGCGAGCGCCGTATCCTTTCCGATGCGGGTCGCACGGAAGGTGAACGCGCCCGTGGTATTCTGCGCGCCACCGACCACCTCAGCGCCCGGCCCTTTTTCCACCGGCAAACTCTCGCCGGTGAGCATGGACTCATCGACGGCGCTCTGACCTTCAATGACAACACCGTCCACGGGTACGCGCTCGCCCGGCCGGACTTGGACGGAGTCGCCTACCACTACCGTCGCGAGCGGCACTTTCCGGAAACTCCCGTCGCGGACAACGTGCGCTGTCTGGGGCCGCCAATCCATCAATGCGCGGATGGCAGCAGCCGTGTGGTGTTTCGCGCGCCCCTCAAGATAGCGCCCCAGCAGAATGAGCGAAATGATCACCGCCGCTGTATCAAAGTAGAGCGGGACCTCACCACTCACGGCTTGACCGGCAAGAAGCTCAGGGGTCAGCACTGCCGCTACGCTGTAGAAGTAGGCCGCGCTGGTACCAGTGACGATCAGTGAATTCATGTCGAAGTTGAGGTGCCTCAATGTGGCCCACGCGCCGCGGTAGAAACGCCAGCCTGCCCAGAACTGCACCGGCGTCGCCAGCGCCCAGAGCACAAACGGGTTTTCTATCACGGAGCCCCGCACAAAAGGCAGGACCTGCCCACCCATACTGCCAAGCAGGATCGCAAGCGAGAGAGCCAGAGAGACGCTCAGTTGAACGCGCATACGGCGTTGTTCAGCGCGAGTGGCCGCTGACCCGGCCTCCCCCTGAGACGCAGCCGGCTCTTGAACTTGACCTGCCACCGTGTACCCGGCAGCGACAACTGTCTCTTTGAGGTCCGACACGTCGGTCACTTCGGGCAGATAAGAAATGAGAACCCGCTCTGCCGCCAAGTTGACGTTCGCGCGCAGAACTCCCGGCACGGCGTGAAGGGCCGCTTCCATGCGGCTGACCGCTGAGGCATCCTGCATGCCGCTCACGCGCAGGGCGAGCTTCGAGACGCCTGGCGCATAGCCCGCATCAGTCACGGCATTCGCGACAGCAGCGGGTGTAACCTGTGCCGGATCATAGGTCACCTGAGCCCGTTCCGTCGCCAGGTTTACTGCGGCCGCGCGCACTCCCGGCACGCCCTTTACTGCCTCCTCAATTCGCCAGACGCAGGCGGCGCACGTCATGCCCTGCACGGCCAGCGAGAATGACTCTGCTTCCTGGGTAGGTTCAGCGACTGCCACGGAGCTACTTTCCTCGCATTGAGAGCCGGCCGGAAACATCGTGCCCTTCCCGCATTTGTCCCACAGCACCCGTTCCGCCGGCGGCACACACCATCCACACTTCACTCTTTATACTACTGGGGGGTATGTATGGTGGTCAATACTTGAAACGGAACTGCAAGGGCCCTCGAAGTGCCGTTCATGCTTCCGATAGGCTCAGCACGAACGGCACGCAAGCCTGATGCATGTCCTTTTCTGCCCTCATACCACTCTGAGGCATGTCTGACTTGAAGGGGTCGGGCGGCCGAAAATGATGAATTTACGTCAGCAGAGTTTGCGCTGGCAGGGATACAGCATGCGGACGTTCGCACGTGGCACGCCAGTGCAAGCAACCAATCAAAAGAAGGGGAGAGGGAATGCAGTGCATTCCCTCTCCGTCTTGTCGAACCTTCTACCGCGCAGCAGTTCTAAGACGGCAGAATGGGCAGATTAACCGTCACGCCGGTCTGCACCGCGATCTTGCCTGCCTCCAGGATTTCCTGGCCGTCCCGATTGAACGCGGCGTCGCACGGCGACTCGATGGGCGTCCCATTCAAGAGTGAGTGAACGAAATACGCCGGCCCGCTCTGCATGTGTGGTTCGGTGAGCGGCGGCACGTCGACGATGTCACCGACGGGGTTCTCCTGCGTGCAGAGCTTGATCTGTTCTCTGCCAACGACGGTCACGCTGCCTTCCGTGCCGTTAATGACCGGCCCGTGGATCGGCTCGGGTCCGAAGCGAGTCCAGGTGGCCTGGCTGACGCAGAGCGCGTCGTCGAATCGCAGCAGCAGAACGGCATTGTCTTCGGACCTTACCGGCTTCACCAGGGTATCGGCCATGCCGCAGACCTGGCGGGGCTGCTTGCCGAGAATCCACGTAAAGACATTGGCTGCATAACAACAGTAGTCCAACAACACGCCGCCGCCGTCCTGCGGGCGGTACCACCACGTATCAAGAGCGCCGGTGGGTCCCAGGTGTCCGCCGCGGAAGGCAATCTGAAACACCTGGCCGAGCGCACCGGACTGGGCAATCTCGCGCGCCCGCCGCAAAGCCGGACCCCACGCTGTGGGAAAGTTGATCATCAGCGTTACGCCGTGCTGTTCGCACGCGGCAATCATGCGGTCGGCATCGGACAAGCTCGCCGCAAACGGCTTCTCCAACATGATGTGTATGCCACGTTGCGCCAGCGCTTCCACATACTTGACATGATCTGCATTTGTGGAACATATGAGTGCGGCATCCGGCTGGCGCTCATCGAGAAGCTGTTCATAGTCGGCGAAGATCATGTCGTCGTCGAATTCGTTGCGCTCTTTGGTGAGGTCGCGGCGTTCCGGGTCCGGATCGGCGAATCCCACAAACTCAGCCCCGTCCAACTCTTGCGTCTGCCTGATCAGACTATGTATATGGGGATGCGCCGACTCGAGGGCGACGACCTTGATTTTTCCTGCCATTGCTTACTCCTCCTTAACGATAAAAGTCCCTATTTTGTGCTATACTGCGACCATAGTGGGCGGACATTTCGTATTCGATTGCAGCATCTCAAATAAGACGCTCGACCCAGTTTACATCTCTTTCGAGCAGCAGTTTCGTCCATGATGATGACACGGTTATCCATGGATGGCAACTTGCTCTCGATGTGCGGCCCTCGTGGTTCAAACGAAGAGAATTGTTGCCCAGAGATTGAGAAAGCTTGTGTTAGGAGGATTGTGTGAACGACGCAACGAAGAATGCAGATACTCAAGCAAGAACAGTTATGTGGACTGTCGTTTCGCTGGCCCTCATACACATTCTTTGGGGAGCAGTGGTGCGGGCGACAGGCTCGGGACTTGGCTGTCCCGATTGGCCGCTCTGTTCAGGGCAGGTAATTCCGCCCTTTGAAACCGCGGCGGTCATTGAATTTGTCCATCGCTTTTTGGCGTTGCTCTTGACCGTTGGCGTGGTCTGGGTGTTGGTCAAGTCGTGGTTCGGTCAGGGTCGCTTACGACAAATACGTCCCACGGTGCTTGTTTTTTCACTCTTGATTGTTGTGCAGATTGCCCTCGGTGCGGTGACCGTGCTCACGGAATTACCGGCTCTGCTTGTCGGTTCTCACCTCACGATCTCCATGCTCTTTATTGCGGCGACGGTACTGGGCGCGGTACAGGTGCAGAATCAGTCGCTCAGTGTTAGCGGACTACCAAAGTGGCGCGGTATTGCCGCAATCGTTGCGGGACTACTCGTCGTAGTTTCCGGCGCCTTTGTGGTTGGCATGGCGGCAGGCGTAGCCTGCCAGGGTTACCTAAGCTGCGACGGCGGCAGTGGCTTCTCGCGCATGCTTGTTGAAGTCCACATGGGACACCGCTACGCCGCTTACATTTTCGCGATTGCGATTGCGCTGCTTGCAGGGTGGCGATTGCGCGTCGATCAGGGCGGATCGAAGTGGCTCGGCCTCCTCGCTATTGCCCTCGTAGCGCTGCAGGTTACTATCGGCTTTGCCCAGGTGCGCATGGGACTGCCGGATGCGCTGCGGGTAGGCCACGTGTTTACTGCATCCTTGATCATGGCAACTGCCACAGCGCTCTTTTTCTGGCCGCTCACGCGCCAGGTTGATCAAACGCAGGAAGTCTCCGCCCCTGTCACGGCCCCTACGGAAACTGCTGTGCCTGGTCCGGCGTAAGCAGGCGAACTGTGCCCGACATCTTTGGCGCGCGCTGGGCGTCAGACTGAATGCTCTTTACGGACCGGTACTGACGTAGCGCGAGTTGCGACTGAAGAGGACTTGCCTGCTGGGGCCACAACGCCCGCAATGCATGCCCCCGGTAGCGCAGGTTTGCAGCCTGCGCCTCCTCGGGTCAGCCTGCACGCCAAGAGTCCCCCCCTGCGATTTTACGGGAAGTTGTTCGCTCGCTTGCTCCCGCACACAGGAAACGCAACGGTCCTTCGTCATGTCCCCGGCGCCCACGGCGGGGGGCAAGCCTCCGCGCTACAATTCTCCTCTCCGTTCTTGGGCTCGTCGTGAGGCTAGTCTGGCAACCCTCAGTGTTCTTTGTTCAATAACATCAACCCCCGTGCTTGGCACGGGGGTTGAGTTTTCGCATTTGGAGTTGTTATTCGATCAAGCCTAGCTCCCAGTGCTCAGCGTTGCCGTTGAAAACACAACGTGGAAGGGCTTGCAGTAGATCACGATGCTCTTGACAGTATCAACTGTGATATTGGCCCTAATCTCGTAGTTCTGGCTGCCCACGTTGCCCTTGAGGCCCCCAAGGTCGACGTACCCATCCGCCTCTAGGTCGTTCCGGTTGACGGGTTCAGCGTGGTTCGCCAGCAACACGTGCAATTGTGGGCCGTTGGTAACGCGGAAGTCCTCGAAGCGCAGCAGGTGCGTACCATCCGCCAAGCGGTAAAGCGTTACCGTGCCGGCGCCTTGATGGAATTCGTCCGCGTCCTGGAACTGGCCTTCTGCGACGACCACCGGTTTGGCGTCATCCGCCATCTCCGGCATGTCCTCTTCCATCTCCTTGTCCGGCATCTTGGCCGCCGCGTCCATCACGTCCGCGGCCACCTTCTCGCGCTCGTCTTCCGACATCTCTTCCATTTCTGCGGCGGTCGGAATTTCGAAGGGCAACTCTTCTTCGACGACCTGGTCTAGGAATAAGGGCGACACCAGCCACCAACCTGCCGTTCCACCGACCACAACCACAATCAAGCCTATTGCAATCAACAATGCACGCTTATTCACGACTTCTACTCCTTTGTAGCGGCACATTCAGCCCTTAAGTACATAGTAGCACTTGTACCTGGATAACAGACTATCCCATTAGATATAACATTCGACTGTGTCCCCGGCGAATTCATGTTGCTCACGGAAAGCCTGGCACTGGAAGCCGGCGTACAGTGCCGCGGCATTGGCAATGGACAGGGTCTTACATGGCGGTCAACAGCGCACAACACAGAGTCCGTGATCGGCAAGGAACTGTCCAAGCTAGAGCCATGTGTCTAGCCATGGACAAACCCCTCCGAAGTGGAGGGGTTTGTCCATTGTACCTCTAAACTTGGCGTCTAATATTCGGGAGTGCCCTCAACCACAACATCTTCCTTCGGTATGTCGGCGACGAGCGCCTCAGTCGTGAGCACCATCGACGCTACCGAAGTCGCATTCTCAACCGCCGACCGTGTCACCTTCAGCGGATCGATAATGCCTGACTTTATCATGTCCACATATTCACCGGTGAGTACATTGAATCCCATGTTTTTGTTGCGACGGCTCTTTGCCAAGCGCTGGACCTCCATCGCAATCACCGACTCATCCAGGCCGGCGTTCCGTGCAATCCGCTTGAGCGGCGCCTGCAAGGCCTCGCGCATTATCGGTATCGCTGCCGCCTCATCACCTTTCAACTTCAACCTGTCCAATCCCGACATCGCGTTTATGAGGGCAACACCGCCACCGGGTACAATTCCTTCTTCCACCGCAGCGCGCGTGGCAGACAGCGCGTCGTCGACGCGGTCTCTTCTCTCCTTCATTTCAATCTCGGTAGCTGCACCCACGTGGACGATAGCCACCCCGCCGGAGAGCTTGGCTACACGTTCTTCAAGCTTCTCACGGTCGAAGTCGGGCGCACCATCGCGCAGGCGCGACTTGATCTGGTTGATGCGAGCAGCGATTTCATCAGTATTGCCGTGGCCCTCGATAATTGCCGTCGAGTTCTGGCTGGAGACGACTCGCCGAGCGCGGCCAAGATCGCCCAGCTCCACCTCGTCAAGCCGCTTGCCGGCTTCTTCCGAGATCAACTGACCGCCGGTGACAATTGCAATGTCCCGCAACGTTTCCTTGCGTCGATCGCCGAAACCGGGAACCTTGACAGCAATGCAGTTCAAGATGCCCCGCGACTTGTTGGTGACGAGCATGGCTAAGGCGTTGGCTTCCATCTCCAAGGCGATGATTGCCAAGTTCTTCTCACCGCTCTGCACCATGCGCTCCAACAACGGCAGGATTTCTTCCAGCGCTTCAATTTTTTGATCGGTAATCAGGATGTATGGGTCTTCCACTTCCGCAACCATGCGCGTGGAGTCCGTTACAAAGAATGGCGACAATAGGCCTTGGTCAAATTCCAGACCTTCCACATATTCCACCGAGAAGCCGAAACCCTGGCCCTCTTCAACGGTAATGAGACCGTCTCTGCCAACTCTGTCTACAACCTCACCGATAAGTTCGCCGATACCAGCATCACCGGCCGAGATAGTGGCAACTTCGGTCACCTGTTCCATGCCGGACACAGGTGTGCCGGACTTTCTCAACTCCTCGACCACCGCCCGGGCCGCGAGCTCCAGACCGCGCTTGAGGATCATGGGATTGGCGCCCGAGACGATGTGACGATGGCCTTCGGTGATAAGCGTGTGGGCAAGCACGGTGGCAGTAGTGGTGCCATCACCGGCAATGTCATTGGTCTTGCTCGCAGCTTGGACAATGAGCTGAGCGCCCATGTTCTCGAAGTTGTCTTCGAGCTCCATTTCTTTAGCCACGGTGACACCGTCGTGCGTAACGATCGGAAGTTTGTCCTTATGGCTCAGCGCCACATTGCGGCCCTTGGGGCCGAGGGTCGCTTGAACCGTATCGGCAACCAGTCCAATGCCGCTCATCAAAGCGTTGCGCGCATCTTCACTAAAGATTACGTGCTTGGGCATGTATGTAGTCTCCTCATTCAGCAAACTTTGCTAATACGCACCTGGCGGACTGCCTTCGCTCTTGCCAAGTCATCTATTCTCATCTTCATCGTGTCAAGCGAAAGTGTGCATGAGCACAGTGATTCACCGTACGCTAGCTGCACCTTAATGTCAAATTACCCCAAAAAAGTGCATGAATTGGTGCTCTATCTTGCTAAATCGCACCTTTTCGCTGCAATACAGCTACAAGTCGAGCAACAAGCCGAGAGAGTCCCGCTCTTTTCTTTGTCGGCGTCGTGAAGCGGCCGCAAGCGGTAGGTCTGCGCTCGCGCGCCGGCATTGCGCGCAGGCCGCAGCCGCCCCGCACCCAAATTCACGTGCGTGTGCAACACAATCTCCAAGAGAAGAGTACAATACGAAGGAATGCAACGCGAGATGGACCGGCCTTGGCACCACGTGGGCCGGAAAAGGGAGTAAAACCGTGGCACGTGCACAGACATTTCAAGGCTACCGGCGACCGGACGGTCGCGTGGGTGTGCGGAATCACCTGGCGATCCTGCCCTCAGTAATATGTTCGTCAACTGTCGGCCAGCGCATTACGGAATTGGTACCGGGCTCGGTAACCACTGTGCATCAATATGGCTGCGGTCAATTGGGGGCGGATGCGGACCTCTTTGTGCGCACCATGGTCGGTACCGGCAGCAATCCCAACGTCGGCGCAGTCATTGTGGTGGGACTGGGCTGCGAGACGGCGGAGGCGCCGCTGATTGCCGAGGGAATCGCCAAGACCGGCAAGCCGGTGGAGCTCATCGTAATTCAGGAGGCCGGCGGCTCCATCAGGACGATTCAACAGGGCGCGCAAATGGCGCAGAAGCTCTCCGCGAAGCTTTCCACCATGCAGAAGGAAGAATTCCCCCTGTCAGAGCTTGTGCTCGCGACGGAGTGCGGGGGTTCGGATACCACCAGCGGGCTGTCGAGCAATCCCGTTACCGGCGTGGTCTCCGACATGCTGGTTGAGGCCGGCGGCACGGTGATGATTAGCGAGGCCGCGGAGTTCATCGGCGCCGAGCACATCTTTGCCCAGCGCGCCCGTGAACCGGAAATCGGCGAGCAGCTCATCGCAGTGGTGCGCAAGGCCGAAGAAGACGCGCTCAAGATGGGCGTTTCCATCCGGGGGGCCAATCCCGCGCCAGGTAACATTCAAGGTGGCCTTACGACAATCGAAGAAAAGTCACTCGGCTGCATCTACAAAGGCGGCACGACCACGTTGGAAGAAGTAGTCGGCTATGCCGACTATCCCACCAAGAAGGGGCTGGTGGTGATGGACACGCCGGGCTACGACTCGGAGTCTGTAACCGGCATGGTGGCTGGTGGTGCGCAGGTGTGCATTTTCACCACCGGCCGCGGCTCACCGCTGGGTAATCCGATCGCGCCGGTCATCAAAGTGTGCGCCAATCCGCAGACTGTGGAGAAAATGCAGGACAATATCGACTTCTCCGGCGTGCCGGTGCTGGATGGCACCGCCTCGATCCGCGAACTGGGCGAACAGCTATTCGACCTCACGCTTGACACTGTCAACGGTCAACTTACGGCCACCGAGATTTTGGGACATCGCGAGTTTGCTCCCCACAGAATCGGCCCTACGATGTAAGCGCGTGCCCTGTGGACTGCGCGCGTTGCAGGACCGTGGATTTACGTTCGCGACCGGAGCTTTGCCGCCGGTGTTGTCGCATGCTTTCCTTATAACTCTCCTGTGGCTATGACTTCATCGCAGACTTCCGCGCAACCCTTGCCCGCCTCGGACACTGGGCGTGCGTCGCTATGCGCCAGCGCATGGTATCAGGGCAATAGCAAGGCTTGTGCCGATCGTAGGACGCGGCGGGTGGGGTGCTTGCGCCCGGGAAGTCCCTATTCCCACCGCACTCGGCAAGGATGAATCGCATGAAAGTCGTCATCATCGCGCTCCTCGCGGGCACCGCCGGTGTCGTGCACCGCAATCAGGTGCATCCGCGCAGCGAGGCCCCCTTCCTCTACGATGAAGCCCGGGCCTTGATGGCGCGCGAGATTGGAGCCGCCGTAGACGGCGCGCTGAACGCAGGCGCGCAAGAGATCCTGGTGCACGATGCCACTGGTCTCGTAACCTTTCCTGAAGAGCTGCTGCATTCTGGCGCTGCGTACGTCTTTGGCGAGCAGCAGCAGGTGCGCTTTGCCGAACTCGCCACCGCCGATGCCGCCATCCTGCTGGGACATCCGGCCAAGGCCGGCACCTGGGGTGGGGTGCTCTGTCAAACCTTGGCTCCATGCGTCCAGCGTGTATTGATCAATGGGCAAGATCTCGGCACGATCGGCGTTCATGCCGCGCTCTGCGGGGCGCAGGATGTACCTGTAGTGCTGGTTAGCGGCGATAACCATGCCTGCAGCGAGGCAGAGACTCTGCTGGCAGATGTGCGGACATGCACCACGAAGTGGGGCTTCGGCTTGCAAGCCGCCAAGCTGCGCATTCCCGCCACGGTACGGACCGAGCTTACTGAGACGACACATCAGGCGTTAAGCGCCGCATCGCTCCCCGCCGTGTGGTCCCTGGCGCCGCCATACGAGATTCAGGTTACCGTCACGGACACGCAGGTCTGGGACAAGAGTTCCTTCAGCGCTCCGCATCAGGAGCGCCTGGACGGGCGCAATGCCGTCTTTCGCGGCGACGATCTCGCGTTTCTCGTCGCGCACATTTGGGAGATCGTGCATTGAGTGCGACGAGGACCCCGCGGAGCATACCGCTGCGGTACATTCTCGTGCCGCTCTTCCTGGCGATGGTCGTGGGGCTCTTGGCGCTCCTCTTCTATGTGCTTTCGCAGAGCGGGCAACTGGCCGGCTTCGAGCCCGGCATCAACCTGGAGCCGACGCTCATTCGCCAGGAAAATCGTCCCGCGCCGGACTTTACCCTCACGCTGAGCGACGGGCGGGCCGTGAAGCTCAGCGACTATCGCGGTAAGGCGGTGGTCATCAACTTTTGGGCATCTTGGTGCGCCCCGTGCCGTGCCGAAGCGCCAACGCTTGAAGAGACCCATAAGCGCTACGCGGACCGCGGCGTGGTCATTCTCGGCATCAGCCTTTGGGACACTGAGGAGGCTGCGGCCGAATTCCGCAAGGTCTACGGGCAAACCTATCCCAGCGGCGTTGATCCCAACGGTAAAATCGCCATAGAATATGGGGTCTCCGGCATACCCGAGACGTACTTCATCACACCGGACGGGATGATCGCCGCCAAGTTCGTCGGTCCACTGCCATTAGAAACTATGGAAACATTGCTGGGGGAGATGCTTTCAGACGAATAGGGATGATGAAGGAAAAGGCAAGTACCGGGTTCAAGACGAACATCACCGGAATTGCGAGTATGCGGCTTGTGCCTGACAATTGGGAAACAGTTTGGATCGCGAACCGCGAAGGCTTGTCCCCCGCAAGGGCCACTTTGCAAGTCTAGTTGATTGAGCGATCCTCAGCGCCCAATATCAGTGTGGAACGAGCCTTCTCTTCTGTGTAGCGCGGGGGCTTGTCCCCCGCAAGGGCCGCTTTTCAAGTCTAGTGAATTGAGGGATCCTCAGCGCGCAATATCAATGTGGATCGAGCCTTCTCTTCTGTGTAGCGCGGGGGCTTGTCCCCCGCAAGGGCCGCTTTTCAAGTCTAGTGAATTGAGGGATCCTCAGCGCGCAATATCAATGTGGATCGAGCCTTCTCTTCTGTGTAGCGCGGGGGCTTGTCCCCCGCTCCGCCAGCACGGGAAGTATGGATGAAAAAACAAGGACCCGCGGAGTCGAATTCAAGCCAAGACTTGGCTGTACCACATATCATTTAGCAAGCTAAGGGCAAGCGCGGTCTGCAGGAATGGTCGCCATCAATTCAACCGTTACATCGGCAGGTCTGCCCCAAACTCAATAGAGCTCCGAAGTCCAGGGGTCAGATAGAGATGGATTCCCGCGAAAGCGGGAATGACAGATTGAGCTTAGTCCGAATTCGATAGAAATTGAGGTCTAACCATAGATAGGACTATGCACACTGCAATGTAGATTTGCTACAGTCCGGCAACGACCTGCGAGGAGCGCAACCAACACGTAACTCAACACATTGGATTGGTAGAGAAGTACTTTGAGCGCGACGTCTGCATCCGTGGCTTCTGTCATTCGCAAAGTGCCGATCTTTCTCGAAGCGATCAAGATCGAGCACGCGGCCTTCACGTTGCCGTTTGCCTACCTCGCCATGTTGCTGGCGGCGGAGGGGTTGCCCACGTGGTGGCAATTCATCTGGGTCACGGTAGCCATGACCGCAGGCCGCACGGCGGCCATGTCGTTGAACCGCATCATCGACCGCCACCTGGACTGCCGCAACCCCCGCACGGCAATTCGTGCTCTGCCGCAGGGGATACTCACGCCGCAATTTATGTGGGGCGCAAGCATCGTCAACCTGGCACTCATGGTTTTCGCGGCAGCCATGCTCAATCCGCTCTGTGTGCTGCTCTCGCCGGTGGCAATATTCTGGCTGGTGTTCTATTCGTACACCAAGCGCTTTACCTGGCTCAGCCATTTTGCGCTCGGCGTCTCCGGCTCCATGGCGCCGATGGGCGGTTGGATAGCCGTTACCGGCGAATTCGCGTGGAGCACGGTGCTCCTGGGCGCGGCGGTGGTGACGTGGATGGCGGGTTTCGACATGATCTACGCGTGCCAGGACTACGAGATTGACCTGCGAGAGGGCCTCTATTCCGTACCCGCCAGGTTCGGCATCCTAGGAGCGTTGATCTTCTCCGCCCTATCGCACACAGCCACCGCTCTGTGCCTCGTGGCAGTGGGTCTGCTGCTCAACCTGGGGCTCTTCTACTGGCTCGGCATCGCCGCCGTGGCAGGCCTCCTCATCTGGGAACACCTGCTCGTGAACCCCCGCGACCTCTCCCGCATCAACACCGCCTTCTTCCATGTGAACAGTTCCCTGTCAGCGGTGTTCTTCGTCTTCGTGGCGCTGGAGACGTTTGTCGCGCTTTCTTAAGTTCATCTGTAGTTCTCCCATCCTGTCTTCTTTCTGAACGAGACGCGGCAGACTCCTCCCTTGACAAAAGACGTCTAGACGTCCATACTTGGGACATTATGGAACAGAATCTAAGCAGGCGCGCACCCGGCCGAGTTCGCGACGGCATCCTTCAGGTGATGTCACATACATCTAGGGGGTTGACGGCCAAGGAGATCGGCGACCGAGTCTCGCAGGTTGTCGGGCCGGTAAAGGAGTCCTCCGTGCGGTCCTATCTCAGACTAAATACGCCGCAGTTGTTCACGCGAGAGGAACGAGGAGTATATACACTCAATCGAGACGCGGAGTCGGCCATACAACTCAAAGTGCCTCAGGTTCAGACCTTCAAAGCCCCAATCCTTGTTGGCAGCGCAACACTCCATCACGCAGACTGCTTCGATTGGCTGGAGCAGCAGGCAGATGCCTCTTTCCACGCGGTAATTACGGATCCACCGTACGGGCTTCATGAGTACACGGATGAGCAGCAGGCAAAACTACGCATGGGTAGAGGCGGTGTTTGGCGCATTCCTCCCTCATTTGACGGCCACACGCGCTCTCCAATACCCCGATTTACCACACTCACCGATGAGCAACTCAAGGAAATAAGAGCGTTTTTCTTTGTCTGGGCACGGCTATTGCTACCGAAACTGGTTCCGGGAGCTCACGTAGTCGTAGCATCCAACCCTCTCGTGTCGTATTTGGTGTCAGCGGCGCTAGCGGAAGCCGGCTTGGAACGACGAGGAGAGATTGTGCGGCTAACCATGACGATGCGAGGCGGCGATCGACCAAAGGCAGCTCACAATGAGTTTACTGAGGTCAGCGTAATGCCGCGTTCGATGTGGGAACCCTGGCTGGTATACCGCAAGCCTCTAATGGGAAGGGCGCAGGACAACCTAAGACGATGGAAGACAGGGGGGTTCCGCCGACCAAGTCAAGAAAAGCCGTTCGGAGACGTAATTCCTTCCTCTCCCACAAGGAAAGCCGAAAAAGACCTTGCGCCGCACCCCAGTCTCAAACCTCAATCCTTCTTGCGCCAACTCGTGCGTGCCATTTTGCCGCTGGGAGAAGGTATCGTCCTCGATCCTTTTGCGGGCGCAGGGTCAACTTTGGCAGCCGCAGAAGCCGTAGGCTATGCAAGCGTCGGCGTTGAGCGAGATGAACACTACTTCGAGATGGCTAGTGCCGCCATTCCAAAGTTAGTTCACTTTTCTCCGAACGGGAGTCAGTCCAGGCGATAGACCCAACTTTGCCTGAGCTTCTGAATGCCTTCCTTGTGGAGCGTCGCGGTTCTAGTGCCAAGCTCGCTACGAGGATTCTTACGAAAGTCCTCTATCAGAACGTGACCAAGGTAAACCTCGGTAAAAGTCATCGGTTCACGCTCAATCGCAGGTTCAGATTCCGTATCAACTCGATAGACAAAAACGCACATCCACTGCTCGCGTGCACCATGTGTATCAACGGCTCCTCCAGCTTTCCGTGTTGTTTTGACCTCCACACCTTCCGTTCCAGATTTGACTGCATTGCGTGCGTAGACTCCTTGAACAACGAGGTCCGGGTGTCCATTGTGATACTGGTTTTCCCTGAGAACCCGGGAATGTTTGGCGAGACTGGCCGTGAGCATGTCTGAGAGGACCCCCGACATGATTGCGGGGCGGAGCATGTCATCGAGTCGTTGCAGCCCCTTACCAGTAAGGTGAGCATTTACGTCATAGACGTCCTGCATGGCCATCTGGAAATCTTGAATACGCAATGCGTAGGGCAGCTGCACCTGCCGATTGAACATCGTGTCGCCAATGGTATTTCGCGGTATCGGCATCAGTGCTTCACGACAACTTGGTTTGAGTTATCAAGTAAGAAAACAAGCAATTCCTATTAGCTCAATTGACTACACTACCCCGGGAACTGCGGTTAGTCTACCCTACAAGTCGATCCAGATCGGGCTGGACCAGGCGAGCGCGCCGTCGTACTGCTGCACGCGCAGATAGTAGTAGTCGCCTGTCTGGCTGGGGGTGGTATCAGGGAATTCTTCGCGGTAGTCGTAAGAGCGGTTATGGATGCCGGTGTCCGTGGTGACGAACTGAAAGAACGGTTCGCCGTTTTTGATAACCTCCACGCGCGCGAGTTCTGCCGATCCGGCAATATCGCACACGATGTGCTTCACGCTGTCGGCACTTGAAAGGCGCAACGATTCGCCCATGAACGCGCCGTTGACGCTGAAGCGCAGGATGGGTCTGCCCCCGAGGGTGGCATAGCAACGGCGCCGCCGAATCGCCGTGTAGATTGCTTCACGATTCAGATTAGGCGCAAACACCGCCGTCAGACCCGGCAGCCGCTGGCGCTTTTCCTGGGCCGTGAACGAGCCCGGCCGCGCAATGTTGGTATCGGTGGCGCCCACAAAACCGAAGCGCAGTTTTCTCTCCAACCCCTCACGTACTGTGCCTCCTATTCCCGATGGCAGCGCCGCGTACGGCGCGCCAAAGTACTCGCCGTTTCCCTGCTTGGACGCAATCTCCACGCAGGGCATGGTATCCGGATCGAAATGCTCCCAGCGGAATCCGCCCAAAGTGCCCCGGCCCAACGGGAACGCGGTGTGATGGGGGACGCCGAACCACTCATGGTCTTGGAGCAGCTCTTTGAGATGGGCGGGAGTCATTTTGGGGTCGCGAAAGCTCGTGGGGTAGACCAGCGGGGCATCAAGACCGGGGAAAAAGCCGTTGAGGTGTCCTGTGGTGTGGGCCCACTCAAAGCCCAACAACGGCACGAACCGGCCCGGCGCATCGAACCGGCGCGCCTGCTCCAGTCGTTCCTGCCATGATTGTTCGACAAAGTCTACGACAGTTTGACTCTCAGGATAGCGCCGCCGCCACCATGGATTGAGCCACTCACCGGCGCGCGTGTAATGCTCCACGTGTGCCACGAAGTCGAGCCGCGCTTCATCGCGGGCATAGTGGTAAAGGTCTTCAATCTCGCCGTACGCGTGGCCGTGGGACGTATGCGCGTGCAGATCGCCCCAGTAGATGCAGTCGGAGTGGTCATCTTCAGGGAGCACTTCCAGTGGATTGCTGAGTCCCGCGTTCTCGACCTCCGGATGGCGTACCACCAGACGCAACCGCGACGTGGGCGGCATCTTCTCAGTGAGCACAAATTCTGCACGGCGGGCGGCCCGGTCTCGCTCATCCAGGGCAATTTCAGAGGGAAGATCGGCCCCGTGTACCGGAGAGATGGTTGCACGCGCGGCCGATGGCAAGGCGGTGTTGCCATTGGCATCCACCGCTTTGACGACGAACGAACATTCTTCGCCGCGTCGGACTCGACTTGGCGCCAAGACGTCGAGACTGTGCGGCTCAGCCGGCAGCAGGTCAACGTACGGCGGCTCCGCGACCGCCTCGCGCGGGCCGGAACCGTCCTGAGGTATGTGGAGAATGCGAAACCACTGGCGGAGCGCAGCGAGGGTCATCCTGATGCCCGGTCCACCAGCATGCCGGTCGCCGTAAGTGAGGGAGAGCGTGTCGGCGGGCGGCAGTGGGTCTCGTGTGACCAGACGCACGTGCTGTCCGGTCACGGTACACGACACGCGCATTCCTGAGGCCGTTTTCGCGCTGGTGTATCCCGCCTCCGCGGGCATGAGATGCTGCAACGCCGGCCAAGCCTGCAAGCCCCGCGTTGCCGACTGCACCACCAACGCGTCGCCCTTCTGCAAACCGTCCGGACCAAGCGTCAATCGCAGCGAGACACTCTGCCACGTTCCCACGGTGGCCTGCTGCGGGGAGCAAACCGCCGCCACGACGGCGCTTGACTGCGGACGATGGGCTTCCAGGACGACCGGATTGAGGGGCGTCCACTCGTCGGTGTAGTGCTCAAGTTTACCCACAGCCGTTCAACTTTGATCGATGTCTAACGACTCTCCTGGCAGGTTAAAAAGGCTTGCTTGCCAACAGCAGCACGTCTCCCGTGCAGATTCAGCTATGGTGTTCGACTGGCTAAGCTAGTGGCAAACATCTTATTGGAACCCCGGGACCGAGAAACAAGAATGCGGCCCGATTCGTCATTCCGGCGAAAGCCGGAATCCAAAACTCGCTACCCCTGGACTCCGGCTTTCGCCGGAGTGACGTGTAACAAGCAATGTACGACTTTGGCTTCAGGCACTTTCGTTGGGACTACCAGTGTCTATCCGGCACGCCAAGTGTGGCCTTGTCGGGAATGGCCCTTCAATTTGCCTCTCACTCAGTCCTCCGGTCTGTTGGGAGAATCTAAGATGAATTCTCGGCGCTATAGCCCGAGGCTCCGCAGGAAGTCGCTCGTAATTGCCACGTGGAAGATGTGGCCGTCGTCGTGGGATTCGCAGCGCACATTGGGGCATTCCGCGAGGAAGTCGCAGCTATAGCGCTCTTCCGCCTCGATGCGGTAGATGACGCTTTCCTGTCTACCGTAGGTGAAGAGGAATTGCGTAGGTGACGCCTTGATCTTCTCGCGCACGTTCTCGTTGCTGTAGGCTTGGCCGATGCCGGGGATGATGATCTGGTTGTGCCCCGACCAATGGATGCGCTCCATGATTACCGAAAAGCCGGAGGCGATTACGGCCGCCGTGGGTTGCGACTGCAATGACGTGAGCAGCGCCGCCCCGCCGCCCTGGGAAAGCCCGGCGACTACTACAGATTCATGCCGCTGCTGAAGGTACTTCGTGATGGCCATGGCGCTCACGATGTAGGCGGCGGAATAGGACGTCGCATTGTTGAGCAGCCAGTTCACGAAGAAGTTGACGTCCACCTTGCCCTCGCCGTTGTGGAAGGCCAGGCAGTCCTCGTTGGGTTTGATGAATACGTAGTTCGTGATGCCCTCGCCCAGCGCGTCGAGGATGCCGTCGTGATAGCTCGCCGGATCCTTGCGGTAGATTGGCTCGGAGCAGTTGAGACCGCTCCCCGGAATAATGAGCGAGGCGGGTTTGCCGGTGTCAGGAGCCGCAGGCGCGTAGGCATACCCGTGATATGTGACGCCGCCCAGCGAATAGGTGACGTGCAAGAGGTGGGTCGCGCCCTCATCGAGCTCCAAAGTCTCGACAGATTCGATCTGCAATTCGTCGTAGGCTGTGAAGAATTGCTCCGCGGGCATCAGCAGCGTTGAGTTCGCCTCGTAAATGCAGTCAAGCGTGGTCAGCGCCGGGTACAGCATCTCGTTCTCAATAATCGGATCGGAAAACGCGTGCTTGAAGATTTCTTGTTCCGGTCCTCCATAGGACGGTTCGTTGGCAGCAGTAGCGTTCATTTCCTGTTTTCTCCAGTATTGCAACGCCGACATCAAGGGCGGCGCTGAGGTGGACGTCCCGGGCAACTGCGGACAGGTCGTCTTCGCTATCCGCGGAGTTCCATATAGGCGATGAGCACGGCTATCACCAGTCCGGCCGCGGCGAACACGTAGGCTCCCAAGTGCAGCCGTACCCGCAGCTCCAGTTCTCGCAGGTCTGCTTTAGTAGCTAGAGATTCACGGGATTCGCCCATAGCGCTAAGCAGCGCACGCGCTTGAGCATCGCTGAAGCCTCCGCTCGTCAAGGTCTCAAACGCCTTGTGAGTGTCAAAAACTGCCATATTCTTCTCCCTTCACCGGGTCGCTCACTCCAGCCATGATCAGAGGCATTCGTCTACTCCTGGGGCAAATGCAGCTACGTTCATCATTGCGCAGCCACCCAACCTAACGTGCGCCTGGAATCACACCCTCTTGCTTCAAGAGGTCAACGGTGCGGTCGAACCCCGCGGCCGCTTCCCGTACGTCTTCCTCGGTATGGGCAGTGGAGAGCATGCCGCCGTCGCCCATCAGATCGACACCGTTCACCTGCAAGCCGCGCTTCATCTTGCCGTAGAGCGCCGGATCGACGTCCCGCATGGAGATGAAGGGCGGCTGGCCCGCTGAGCTGTAGTCCGCAACGGATAGCTTTTCATGAGGGTTGTGCGGGTTGTAGAGGGCGATATGGAACATGGAGTACGTACCGTAGACGCAGCCGGTCAAGCCGTGGGCGTCCAATACCTGGTTGAACTCATCCCGCAGCATGGCCGCGAGGTCGTTCACGTGGCGGGCCGGCCAGCCCTCAGCCACGATAGCCAACGCGGTTGACCCAGCCGACGCGGAAAGCGGGTTGGCATTGAACGTACCTTGGTGGCGGACCTTCTTGCGCGCATTCCACTCCGGTTCATCGCGGTATTCAAGGTGCGCCATAATGTCAGCGCGCCCCACTGCCGCGCCACCGGGGAGTCCACCGGCGAGGATTTTCGCAATGCTGGTCAGATCGGGAATCACACCGGTTGCTGCTTGTGCCCCACCCGGCGCACAGCGAAAGCCCGTAATCACCTCATCCATGATGAGCAAGACGCCATAGTCCAGCGTAAGTTTGCGCACACCTGCCAGGAAGTCGGGGTCGAGCGGATAGGAGGAATATCCGGCGCCGGTGGGCTCCATAATTACCGCGGCAATATCGGGATCATTCTTCAAGACAGTCTCAAGTCGTTCAAGATCGTGCACGGGGAGCACGATCATCGAGTCTGCAGTGCCTGCGGGCACCCCCGCGGGCGGCGGGGCAGGCGGCTCCTCCACTACGACGTAGTCGTGCCAACCGTGGAAGTGATGCTCGAACTTGATGACTTTGCTCCTGCCGGTGTACGCACGCGCCAGCCGCAAGCACATCAAGGTAGCTTCAGTGCCGGAACTCGTAAAGCGCACGCGCTCGGCTGAGGGTATGAGCCGCTGCACCCGGCGGCCCCATTCGACCTCGCGTTCGTGGGCCGCGCCGTAGTGCGTGCCGCGCTGCATCTGGGCGTTCACGGCCTCGACTACTGCGGGATGCCCGTGCCCCAAGAGCAAGGCGCCATGGCCGACCAGAAAGTCGATGATGCGGTTGCCGTCCACGTCCCACTTATGCGCGCCTTGCGCGCGCTCGATATAGAGCGGAAACGGCTTCTGGGCCCGGCCGTCGTGGGTAGCGCCATTGGGAAAGATCTCTGCTGCTTCTTGGAAGCGCGCGGCCGAACCGGCGAATTGCTCTACAAAGAGCTCGTCAAGCGTACGTTTGGAAGTCCCGATCGTCGTGCTCATCGCGCGCTCTCCCTCGAGTTCAGATGCTACTTGTTCTTATTGTAACGAAAAGTGCCAGCAACGTGGTTGGTCGGCGAAGCCTTGCCAAAGCACTATAAACACTGTGTAGCTGCCTCTTCACCTCAATCCTGCCCCTACGCCTACGCGAGGAAGCGGGGGACAAGCCCCCGCGCTACGACGGGCAAGCGGGAATCGAGCGTGTAGTCGGCTCCTCTGGTTCCCTCTCCTCGGGGGAGAGGGTTAGGGTGAGGGGAATCTTCCACCATCGCGGAAAATCGGGGCAACCGTACGCGCTTGTTTCGCTTCTTTACCTAGTCAGGAACAATCCCCTGTGCCGCCAAGATTGCCTGCAGACCGGCAAAGGACTCACGGCTGCCCTGCTCGGATGTGCCGCCTTCCGGCTTGTAGTGAGTCTCCAGCGACACCACGCCGTCGTAACCGTCGTCCGCCAGCGCCTTCATCTGACCGGCGTAATCCACATTGCCCGCGCCAATTGGCTTCCAAACTGATTCGCCTGTGGGGCTGAGCACCGCATCCTTCACGTGCACGTGTATGATCCACGGTTTCACCGCTTCGTAACCATCGGGGTAGGCTCGCGCTTCGCCGGAGACGTACGCATTGCCCGGGTCCCAGATCACCCGAAGGTTAGGCGAGTTGATAGTCTCCATCAAGCGGGCTGTCTCCGCGCCGGTGCCGATGTTGCACGAGCGCACGTTCTCAAACGCGAGCGTTACGCCGGCCGACTCCGCCATGCGCACCGGCAACTCCAAGCGCTCGAGGATGGTATCCCAATGGGCATCAAGATTGTCCTCCCGCCAGAAAGAGAAGCAGCGCACGAGATCGCAATCGAAGAGCGGCGCAATCTGGATCGAACGCTCCAAGATCTTGACGTGCTCGTTGTAGGCGTCCGGATCGTCAATAGGACAGCGCAGGAAGAGCGAGGCGATGTCGCACACGGCAAAGCCCCGCTGGCGCACCATGCGCAGCACCTGGGTCAACTCGTGACTGTCCAGATCGCAGATATTCTTGTCCCAAATGCTATGTAATTCAAGGGTGCGTACACCAAACTCCTCGATCACGTCGAGCGCGTGCGCAAAGTCCTGCGAAACCTCGTCGGTCATTACGCCAAGAGTGAACATAAGCTACCTCAAACCGCTCTTTCCAATGCAATTTCCTGATTGAGCACAATTGTCAGTCTTCCTGCAGCGCATTCAGCAGATCCACACTGGTGTCCACCACCCGCCCGGCGCTGTCAGGCGCGACGGCGGCGGGAAGGCCGTAATGGAAGTGGGCGGTTGCCACCTCGTAGCCACCCTCGGGATAGGCGGCAGCGGTGGGAATGTAGCCGATATCGCCGTTTGTATAGCCCAGGTACATGGTGTGGGCAAAGGGCGAGCGTTCCTGCACGGCTTGCGCGAGCTCGATGAAGACCTCACCGGCGCCGCCGACCAGGGCCACGTCGCCGATGCGGAGCGCTTGCACCTCGAATTCCACCTGATTCTCGCCAACGAGCGGTGGTGTCCAGTAACGGAGAGCGGGTGTGCGCGTTCGGAACGTGGGCGGCGGCTCACCCGGGGCCTGCAGATCGAGCGCCAACGTCTCGTGCGCGGCCCCCAGCACGGGTGCGAGTGGCGCGGCTTCCCCAAAGGCGGAGTGCAGGCCGCTGAGCGAGTAGACTTTCAATGCCTCCGCACCGAGGGCGCTGCCCACGCCCCAAAGACGCTCCTGCATGTCGATCTCGGCACGCTGGCCGATGGGGTTGATATTACCGCACGCGCCCTGCAAGAAGAGCATGGTCGCCCCGCTCGCGGCTTCGAAAAGGCCCCGCGCTACGCCCACAAAGTCGGCGGACACGGCATGGCTTGGTGGAAAGAGCACCACGGGATGGCACGCGTAATGCACGAGCGCAGCCAACGGCTCGCCCTCATCCGTGTCCACACGCAGCAATTGCACAGCGGTGTCCAGAGCCCCACGGGCATTCTCGCCAAGCACCATGCCGCCGGACGAGCGCATTTCGCGGCGATTGACGTTCACAGCGACACTGCCCGCGCCGTGGGTTACGCGACACGCCTCCAGATTGCTCTGCGCCAATTCAACCGAACCGGCAATAGCGTGTACGAGGGTCGTGGAGTACGCCCGCTCGTGGTCGGACATGTCGTCATGGATGCTAGTGAAGGGGCCGGAATGCGTATGCGATGTGTTGATGAGGACGTTCGACCCCGGAATGCCGGTGCGCTCGGCAATCAGCGCGCGCAGGGCAGCGACCTGCTGCGACGGCAGCCCGCAAACGTCGCAGCTAACGATTGCGATTGCGGTCTCGCCGGTGGCGAGCACGAGAGAAGTGGCATAGAGGTCGTCTAGGATAGCGTCGCAGCCGTGTTCACGATTCCCAAACCCACACAGCCAGGTACCTAAGGGCGGCGTGATGGTTGCTCGCCCAACTCCGGCCTGCAGTACGTCTGCCATTGGAGCATCCCTTTCTCGGCAAACACGGCCGCCCTGCTCCCAGCAACCCTTCAGCCCAACACCTATGCCTCTACCGCAGCCGCTTCGCCTCTCGCTGCACTTGAGCCGATTGTGTGGCTCATTATAGCGAAGGTCACACGGTTCTGCCGCGCTTTCCCCAGCAAACTGCCCGCTCAAGGCGAGTCGTTCGCGCCGCAGAGAGTGCAAGATCTGCAGCAATCGCGGCGGAGTTACGCCTACAGGGGTTGTTACCTTTCTCGCCTAGAGAGCGGCCCCGGTCTGCGGTCGGCGAACACGGCACGGCGATGGTCAGCCTGCCGCAGTTCCGCGCGGATGAAGTGAAACGCGGCAGACGCCATGTCCAGCGCCTGCCGCATGCTCGATGCTTCTCTTTGATTATGCCGGCGGAGTCTCACGCCGTACTTGGCACTACTCCTTGGCTTCCTCGTACCAGCCTGAGCCAAAGTAGAGCCCGTCGTGCCGCACAAGCCACGTGTGCTTCAGGGTCTCTTGGTTTGTCTCCAAATTCACGAAGACGTAGTCCACCCACTTTCCTTCCTCGGTCGCCGTGAGGAATTCAGCGCCGTAGTCATAGCCTCGTGTATCGATGCGCTGTTCCCTAGTGCGGCCGATGTGTTCCGGATTCGGATGCGCGATGGTGACCTGGTTCTCATCCAGGACGAAGACATACCACTGGCCCTGCACGCTTTGCTCGGAGCTGAAATACTCCAGGGCAACTTCCCGCCCCTGCGCATCGTAACGCTGGATGGCACGGTGCACGAACGACTGGGTATAGGTAGCGTCGTCTTCCGCCTCGGCGCGTACGTACCAGCCGGAAACAAAGATCAGGCCGTCGTGCTTGACCGCCCAGGCGTGCTTCTGTTCCTCATAGCCGGTGGACGGGTTTAGGAAGTAGTAGTCGACCCAAACACCTTCCTCGGTGGCTGTGATGAGCTCCTCACCATAGGCTTTGCCGCGCACGTCAACCCGCGTGGTAGGCGACGTGCCGCGGAGTTCAGGCCGGGTGGGATGGACAATTGTATTATCGTCCTCATCAATAATAAATACGTACCAATCGTCGTCCACACTCTCCGGCGTGTTGTAGTAAGCAAACGTAGCCTCACGTCCAACGGCATCGTACAGTCGTATTGCCTGTGCGACAAACTCCTGAGTGAATGCCGCCGGATCAGACTTCGAGACACCATCTTCGTACCAGCCGGAGCCAAAAACCAATCCGTCATAGCGGATTACCCACGTGTGTTTCGACTGGAATGCTCCAGAAGAAGGATTGACGTACGTATAGTCCGTCCACGCGCCCTCTGTAGTAGCCGCCCCTGCTACCTGCGCTCCTGCGGGATAGCCACCAGGCCCAAGAATCTCCTCTGGAGGTAGCCCAACGTTCGCCGGTACGGCGGCATGCGCGATCATGATGTCATTCTCGTCGGCGATGAAGACGTACCACGCCCCATCTATGCTCTCCGGCGTGTTGTAGTACGCTACGGCGTCTTCGAGTCCAATCGCGTCATATAGCCTGATTGCCTGCTCTACGAAAGCCTGCGTGAATGCCGCCGGATCAGACTTAGACGCGCCATCTTCATACCAACCGGAACCAAAGATCAGCCCTTCATGCCGCACAACCCATGAGTGTTTGAGCTGGAAATTACCCGCCGCTGGGTTGATGTACATGTAATCCGTCCACGAACCCCCTGCAACGGCCGCCGCTGCTGCCTGTGCACCGGAGGGATAGCCACCAGGACCCAAAACCTGATCAAAGGGCAGCCCAACATTCGCCG
Source organism: Chloroflexota bacterium (assembly GCA_965207135.1). Classification (GTDB taxonomy): domain Bacteria; phylum Chloroflexota; class UBA11872; order VXOZ01; family VXOZ01; genus VXOZ01. The sequence goes on from OZ242272.1 coordinate 3,029,466, forward strand.
GTACCGCCGCGTGCGCAAGCATGATATCGTTTGCGTCGCCGATGAAGACGTACCAGTCTCCGTCAATGCTCTCGGGTGTGTTGTAGTATTCTATGGTCGCCTCAAGTCCGTGTGCCTCATAGTAGGCGATCGCCTGGTCCACAAAGTACTGCGTGTATGCCGCAGGATCTTCCGCTGGATCAGGTGGGGGTTCAACTACCTGCACGCTACAAGAAGCAGCGACCATAAGCGCCGCTGTCGCTATCAAGACCGCTATACCGCGTCGTATCCGGCTACGCACTTGATGACCTCCTCATTGAGATGCCACGTTCCACTCTTGTGCAAACTTCGTCGTGCTCTACCCAGTATTAAGTATACAGTTTCACCACATTACAGACTTCCCGATGCTGCCGCTAGAGAGGTAATTTGCCAGAATGCGACCGCGGGGGCGCAAGTGAGAGGCATGCGGAACAATGACTGCTGATATGCTCACTTGCACTGCGTAGGAGAATTCAGGCCGGCAAGAGCCTTGGTTAAGGATTCCGCATCCGGCATTGGCTCATCTGGAAATCGAACCCGCGAACATCATTACACTTGCCTAACACTCTCGCTAGGGGCTGCACTCTCACCCCTAGAATTCCTGAGCGCCATAGACTGTCTCCCTGCAGAGAGCAGTCAGATCTAGCTCTGCCAACTGGCGATGAACGACTCGGCATCCATGCCAGCGGGCAGCTCGTTGAAGTAATAGCGCATGGGCTGTGCCTGAAATGCAGGCTCGAACACTTTCGCGTCGCTCTTGAGCGCGGCATCCATATACTTGAACCGGCTCCACAGGGTTGCAGCTTCCGCATCGGTGAAGCGTTTGGTGAAGTCCGGTCCCCAATTCAAGGTAATGGGGTGTTCTCCGTGCACCCAGCGATGGAAATCGTCCGACTGCCGTTCAGAATCACTGAGTATACGCATCTGCAATGCCACCTTTGACAAGTAAATCGTGAGGGTGGTTCGGCCGTTGGGGCCCGCTCCGGGCTGCAAGATCTCCAAAGCGGCGCGATAGGCGGCCTCATCCGCTGCAATGACGGCGCGGAGCGCAGCTTCGGTGGCATCCTTCATGCACTCGCAGCGCGCGACGAAGGACTCAAACTGCTCGCGTGCCCAAGGTGCGAGACATTCTGTAAAGCCAAGCTCCGGATAATTGCCATAGATCGCGTGACCGCCGTGAAGGGTGCGCCGCTGCTTGGTGGTGTAGTTGCTGCCGGTATGGTTGAGATAGTTGATGTACACTACGCCATCCCCAGCGTTCAATTCCACCGGAATGCCTCCGGTGACCGGCGCGGCGCGGTCTCTAAGCAACTCGGCGTTTTCCTGTGCGGCATTGCGCCGGCGATGGCTGCCGGGAATCACCCACAGCACACTATCGTCATACAGCGGCACGTTCCACTGGGTGTATCGGGGGCCGTTCTCCATCAAATCCGCGGTCAAGGCATCCAGCGGTGCCATGTCCACCGGATGAATGTCCCGGTGCCAGCCTGTGCCGCCCGGCCAGTCGCGGATCGGATTGCACATCATCATCATTTCGGTAATGCAAGGCTGCGGTTCGCAAAGGAGTTGACTGGCAATTTCCAGGGTCTCGTCAGCGACCCAAAACTCTTCCACGACATTGGCCGTTGCTTTGTCGATCAGTCCCGGACGCATCATCATGACACGGGGCTGACGGACCTTGTCGTACTCGCCGCCGGGTGGGTCTTCCGGCCCGCGCTCCCGCGCCCAGTTCACCTTCTGCCGCTCCAGTATGGTCTCGCAACTGGCGCGGATTGACTCCAGCCGCTGCGGCGGGATGAGGTCACGGATGATCAAATACCCCTGGTCCATGAATTGGTCTCTATCAACCCTCACGGTATTCTCCTTTGACCTAATCTGCGTGCGCTGCAAGATTGAAGGAGTTGAACGCTCTGCGAGACTCTCTATTTCTAGAGTCCTCTCTTCTTGTCCAAAATCCTGGGCAAATCTAACCTACAAACCACAGCGTGTCAAGCGCCGTCGCGTGGCTCAACCCGGGCGGGTATGCGCCTGACTGGCAAGGGGCTTAAGTAAGAGACAGGTGAGAAATGTGCGGGCCATCGGTCACAGCAGGGCGCACCAAATGGACGCGTATGACCGTCAGAGCTTAATTCAATTCCGGTCGAACTTGAACAGGTGCATTTGCCAATCAATGAACGGCATTCGGCCGGTCGCAACGAAGAGCGCAAGTGCGCGTCGTGCGTTAATTGGCTCTCCTGCATGAACAGCGTTGCATTGGAAGCGGTAGTCCAGACCGCCGCGTTCCTCCTCCGCTGCGTACTGTTTCAGACAGCGCAGGTAGTCCGGTCGGGCAAGGTCAAACGGGACCCAGTTGGTGCTTGAGATAACCCCGCCGTAACTAAACTCGGGTACCTCGTCGCACAGTCTCCTCGCCCTCTGGCCATAGCGAGACGAGCCGCCGAGTAATACTACGCCCCCCGCTGCCATATACTTCCGCGCCCCCTTAAGCACTTCTCGTCGGAAGCCAAAGCCGTCGTCGTGTTCGCTGGCAGGTGGATTTGCAAGCACGAAGTCCACACGCCTCACCAGGGAATCGAGTGCCCGGCGCACGCGCCGATCCACTGGCGAGTATGAGTTGGCGACAAAGAACGACGTCTTGTCGCTGACGGCGTTGCATGAGGCGTTCTTGCGGGCGGTTGCAACACTCGTCTCCGAGATATCCAGTCCGGCCACGTGAAAAACATCGGCAATTCTGGCTGCTGTGATCGCCAGACACCCGGAACCGGTGCCCCAGTCCAGCCCGATGCCCTTGAGCAAATCCTGGTTTCCCACAATCGCTTGGACCGAAATCAGGCTTGCCGGTGACAAGGCGAAAGTCCCAGGGGGGTGCAGTATGCGGACATCACCCAAGCCGACCATCAAAGGCCCTGGCAGCGTCGTTTCATTGGCGGTCTGAAGGGGAGCGTACATCGGCATTCTCACTGCGCTACAAAGCTACTCTTGCGGCCCAATATTTCCGTCGTGCCCCCCTAGGTTCTAATTTCACAATACACCACTTTCAGGGAAAAGCCAGTAGTTTTTGTAAGAAAATTCTAAGTTCGAAAAAGGATGAATCGCTGGTGGTGAAAGTGTGTCCTTTTGGCTGCCGAGCGTGGGTCAAGAGAGCCATGGCGGTGAGACGAATGTACTACAACTATACGGATTGACAGGTCGCCAGAATTAGTAGGTACGGATCAGCACACGATTGGGATTTTGAGGGGGAATCTCAGTTCGAAGAAGCGAGCGAGCGTACGGTCGCGGTCGCCAAACTATACCGAGTCCGGCCCAGACGCCACTAGTTGAGCCAGGCGACAATCCGCTCGGCGAGCAACAATGTCGTCCATGGAATCGCAATCAATCTCAGGAAGAGCCTTATATGTCAACGCCCATAAGTGCGGAAAAGTCGTCTTCCGAAAGAATCTGAATATCCGCACCTTTCTTGACCAATTCTTCCACCTTTCGATGTTTGCTGCTCTTCAAGTAGCCATTCGGCTTGGTCTCGTCTTGGATACCTACGACTAGCATCGTTACCTTTGTACTGACACCGTTGACCACTTGGCACCCGGCTTCTGCAGCTATGTCGGCTGCTCTCCGTCGCGGAATGCCAAGTGCTCCGGTAAAAAGGACAGTTTCACCGAATAGTGGCCCGTTGACATTTCCCTCTCGTTTGGCGGAGTATGCACTAGCATCAAAGGTAGGTCGGTCAACCCGGCGCAGCCACCCCTCAATGTCCATTTCTGCATTAAGACAGGCTCGGAGCACGATCTCAGCGGCTGCCTTGGCGTCTTCAAGCGCGTCGTGATGCCTGAATGAGATTCCGAGATCCTCCGCAATACTCTTGAGACCGTAACCTCTTTGCGCATAGCGCTCCGGCCATGCTCGACGGGCGATCATGGCACTGTCGAGCCAAGTGACTCGAAGCTTCTCCAAGCCATACTTCACCATAGCCCGCTCAAATGCGACCCGATCAAACGCAGTGTGACTTACCAAGACAGATCCACACAGCCGATCACGCAACTCACCGCGAACATCGGGAAGCGTCGGGCTATGCCTCACGTCACTTTCTTGAATTCCGTGAATCATTATGTTCATTGGATCGAACCAATCTTCTGGATTCACCAAGGTTTCCCATTGGTCTTCAATTCTTCCCTCCTGAATATGCACGATTCCGATTTGGCAGATGCTCGCGCGATCAGCGTTTGCGGTTTCCACATCGATCGAATTAAATGTCAGCATGTCCGGCTCTCCCCTTTGGTACATGCACAACTATTTCAATACCCACAGGTTCACAATTCTGAGTTGCGCGGAACCAACCCAGGGTTCACTGCTCGTCAACCGCAATTGCCTAGCAATCGCTGAAGTGGCTAGGGAAGCTACTTACAGTCCAAACGAACAATGCAGACCTTAGCTGTGGGCAGAGCCACACACCGAGTTTTGATACTCTAGTCGACTCCGGCGACAATCCGCTCGGCGAGCATCAGCGTGGGCAGGTTGGTGTTGGCTCTGGGGACGGTGGGCATGATGGAGGCGTCGACGACGTAGAGGCCCTCTACCCCGTGGACCCTACCCGCCGCGTCTACAACTGCGGATGAGTCTGAAGCCGGACCCATCTTGCAGGTGCCGACCGGATGATAGTAGTGCAACCCGTTGCGGCGCACGTCTTCGGCGGTTACCATGCCCGCAGTCACTGCCAGTTCCTGCCCAATTAACTTAGCAAACGCTGGTTGGCTGGCGATTTCTCGGGTCAGCGTCATGCCGTCCGCCAGCACTGCCAGGTCATGGTCCTCAGGATCGGTGAAGTAGCCCGTATCGATCACCGGGTTGCTCTGAGGGTCGCAGTCGCGCAGTGAAAGCCGACCGCGGGACTGTGGCGCCATGTTGGCAACGTACATCTCGCACAGCCACCGTCCGTCCGCAGCGGGAGCGGGCGCGGTCAGGGGCGCAATGTGCAGGTCAAAGGCCTCACCGCAATGGCTGCTGCGCGCTTTCGCCAGGCTTTGCTCCGTAAAGACTGTCCTGCCCGCGGCGACGTGTTCCTCCATCAGGGATTTTAGGAGCGGCGTGCCGTAGTGCGGCATAGCTATGCCCGGATGATCGTGCAGATTGCGGCCCACACCGGGCAGGTCGATCTGTGGGCGTATCTCAGCTTTGTGAAATTCATCTGCCGGGCCGATGCCGGAGCGGAGCAGGACGGCGGGCGAGCCGTACGCGCCCGCGCACAGGAAGACTTGATTCGCCTCAATCGTCAACTGCTCTGCTCCGTGGCTTATGTCTACTGAAACCGCATTCGCATGCCGCAGGTTGACTTTGTCCACCAGGGCATCGCCAACGACGGTCAAGGCTCCCCGATCTCGCACCGGGTCGAGATAGGCGAATGCCGTGCTCCAACGGACTCCGTTCCTAATGTTGACCGGCGCCAGCGCCGCGCCGATGTCCTCATCCAGGTCGTTCAGGTTTTCGGTGCGGGGAATCCCCGTAGCAATCATTGCTTCGAGGCAGGCGCCGTGGAACGGCGTCATCTCCTCCGGCGCGAACTCGCGCATGCAAATCCGCGCCGCCGCCCGCGCAAAGTAGGGAAGCACCTCAGCCGTGGACCAGCCGTCGTTGCCTGCGGCGTCCCAGCCGTCGTAATCGACGCGGCTGCCCCAGATGACGATGCAGCCGTTATGCGCTGAGCAGCCGCCAATTACTTTGGCACGCTGCAGCGCGTGGTCCGGTTGGCCGTTTGCTGCCGCGCTCGTGAATGACCAGTCGTGGCTGCTCGCAAGCACGCGACCGTCCAGCAAGTCACTGGGCCAGCGGCCCTCGCGCAGGTGGCCGTAGTCGGGGCCGGCCTCGAGGAGCAGTACCGACCGATCGCCGCGCTCCGCGAGCAGACCCGCCACCGCCGCCCCGGCGGTGCCGCCGCCGATTACGACCGTGTCCGCATAACGTGGAATCTCAGACGTTTCCATTGGTGCCAAGCGGCCTCGAATAGTACGAATACACCGAGTATACGATCTCAAGGATTGAAGGAGGATGTCGGCGCGATGTGGCATCATAATAGACCCGCTCTTGAAGCCGGTCAAACGAGTCTTAGTCGCGGATCGATACGCCTGCGCGCCTGCTTGCGTACGAGGATCCCCCAGAGAGTGTGAGAGGTATCTCCGGTGAGAGCTTCTATCCTGCGCCTGACCCACGCGAACCGCCTCGAGGCTTGGCCTCTCACGCGGCCAAATTCGCGGTCGTTCCGTTGTGAACGCGCGCCAATGGGTATATCATCGCCACAAGACGTTGCATGCAGCGAGGAGGCGGCCATGGGCCAGCGGCAAAATCAAGGAGGAGTTGCGACGAAACCGGACGCGGCAGAAACTGCTCCCACGGGCGGGACTGCAGAGCTATTCGCTGAATCGTCCCGTTACATGCCGGGCGGCACGTCACGGCTCCACTATTACTATCAGCCGTTCCCCATCTATGCGCAGTCCGGAAATGGCTGCTACCTCACCGACGTTGAGGGGGTCGAGCGCATCGACTACCTCAACAATATGACCGCGCTCATCCACGGTCACGCCAATCCGGTTATAAATCAGGCCATCATCGATCAACTGCAGCGCGGTACGGCCTTCTCCGAACCTGCCGAACCGGAGCTGAAGCTCGCTCGCTTGCTGGTGGAACGGGTGCCGTCTTTGGATAAGATCCGCTTTGCAAACTCCGGCACTGAGGCGGTAATGCTGGCGGTCAAGCTGGCGCGCGCTTTCACGGGACGCAGCCGTATCGCCAAATTCGAGGGCTTCTACCACGGCTACTACGACTACGTGCAGGTGAGTTATTCTTCCCAGCCGGAGGCTTGGGGTCCGGCGCATGCGCCGCACAGTGTTGCCAGCAGCGGCGGCTTGGCGGATTCAGTGGAGTCCGACGTGCTCACGCTGCCGTACAACGACCGCGAGTCCGTCATTCGCCTGCTCGAACAACATGGCGCCGACTTGGCGGCATTGCTCTACGATCCCCTCTGCAACCGCTCAGGTTTTCCGCTGCCGCAGGACGACTTTCTCTCGTTCCTGCGCGAGATCACCCGCGACTACGGCATCGTGCTCATTTCCGATGAGGTAATCAGCTTTCGGGTGAGCTACGAGGGTGGTGCGGCCCGCTTTGGGGGCGAACCCGACCTGACGGTCTTTGGCAAGATCATTGGCGGCGGTCTGCCGATTGGCGCGGTGGGCGGCAGTGCCGAGGTCATGGCGCTGCTCGATCCCACAGAGGGGCCGCCCGCCCTTGCCTCCGGCGGCACCTACAGCGGCAATCCGCTCTCGGCGATGGCCGGTTACGCCGCGCTCACGCAACTCACACCGGAGGCGTATGCGCGCCTGGAAGCCTTGGGCGACGATCTGCGCACGCGCGCCAATGCGGTCTTTGCCGGCGCCGGCGTGCCGGGACAGGTCAGCGGCGCGGGATCGCTTATCATTGTAGTGCCAACGGATGAGCCCATTGTGAACTATCGCAGCACTCCCAAAGGACCGGAGGCCGAGGCACGCATGCGCGGCCTGCACCGCGGCCTCATGGATGCCGGAATCATCGTCTCCAAAGAGGGCCTCGGAGCGCTTTCCACGCCGATGGGACAGGCCGAGGTTGATGGCTTCGTTGACGGCTTGGCACAGGCGGTAGCGCGACTTGCCGGCAACTAGGAATTAGGGCACGAGAGCGCTATGCCTGACAAGCCACGGTACCAAGCCGTGCTCAGCGACATTGACGGTACAGTTGCGCCGTACGGAGTGCCGCCACCGGCGCCAGTGGTTGCGGGGCTATCGGCAGTGGCGAAACGGTGTCCAGTAAGCCTCATTTCGAGTCGAGACTTCCACTACGTTGCCGCCATGGCCGCGCGCTTCGGACTGACAGGGCCGCAGGTTGCCGACGGCGGCGCCCGCATCTTTCGCGCGGACACACTGGAAACCCTGGACTGCATCTACCTGGAAGCGGCCGACGCCCGCACGTTGCTGGATGCCGTAACAGGGAGCCCCTACACGTTCTCCGCCGTGGATGATACGGAAGTGGTTACAGCCGTTACCGAAATACGCCACTGGCGCATCACACGCATCACGGTGCTACCCGTACCTACGGCAGATCTCCCCCGCTTTGAACAGCTCTTTGGCCCGGAGCGGCCGGTGCACGTGACGCGCTTTCCCTACGAGCCCGGCAAGACCTGGGGTGTGGACCTTACCCACAAACTCGGCACCAAGGCCACCGCCGTCCATCGCTACGCGCGCCTAATCGGCACGACGCCTGCGCACATCATCGGCATTGGCGACGGGCCCAACGACGTGGAATTCCTCCAAGAATGCGGACTGCGCATCGCCATGGGCAACGCCCATCCAGACCTCAAGGAAATTGCCCACTGGGTCGCGCCCGACGTCACGGAGAACGGCATCTTGGCGGCGGTAGCACGATATGGTGAACGTCTGGGGTTCTAGATGAGTCACATTGTTCCTGGGGCCGGATAGAGCAGAAACGGCACGTTCCGTTACGGAATTTTCATGCCAAGGGTAGTCTTGCTGCCCGGCAACTGGCGAACCGGATTGATCAGGGCGATTGTGGTGTGACTTTGTCACTCCGGTGGAAGCCGGAGTCCAGGGAAGCGGTGAAGACTGATTCCGGTTTTCACCGGATTGACAGAGTGGGTCCTCCTTGGCGCATCGCGGGATACACCATCGCAGATTCTGCTCGCCAGAATTTTGGAAAGTAAGCATACCGCACAAGTAACCATGCGGGCCGTTAAGCCTGTGTCAGCATGGCGGCAATTTCCGCGGCTCCACCCTTGCGCATTCTCTTCGCAAATGAGACGACAGTGTCGCCTTTGGCGTTCGCCGCTCTTGGGTCGGCGCCGCGTTCCAGTAGCAACGCCACCGCTTCCACTCGACCGGCACGGACCGCGTCGCACAGCGGCGTCTCGCCCTTCTTGTCTGGCGCGTCGATGGCAGCGCCATTCCCTAGCAAAACCTCCATGCTCCCAAGAAAACCGGCGGTGGCGGCGCGGTGGAGGGCGGTCTTGCCCTTGTAGTCCCGCACGTTCACATCAGCCCCAAGTTCCAGCAGCGCTTGAATCTTCTCCGGATGTTCCCCTTTGTCGCCGCGGCTCGCAACCACCAACGGCGGCCAGCCCGGACGGCCTTGGTTGACATCGTAACCATGGGCAATTGCCAATTCCGCCAATTCGCGGTTCTGGGAGGGGTCTGCTAACGGGAGATTGCCGGCATCGGCCCCGTGCTCCAACAGCATCTGGACTAAGTCCAGACGATTGCGGCCCACCGCTATGCCTAGCATCCACGTGTCGTGCTTGTGTACTTCCGCGCCGCGCTCCAGCAGCAGCGCAATCGTATCTCTGCTACCGCCGCTGAGCGCATAGGCAAGCGGCGTGGCCCAGGAGTTGGGCATGTGGTCGAAGACAAGCCGTCTCCCCTCTGACCTCTGCGAGTCGTGCTGCGCTTGGGTGCTTTCAAGCAGCGTTGGGTCAGCATCGAGTAAATCACGGACCGCCGCCGTATCGCCTAGATAGGCTACCGTAAACACATCTACTGTCGCGCCCTGCGCGAGCAGGTAGTCGGCAAGCTCATGCCGCTGCTTGGCCTTGGCTACGCAGTAACAACTGATTTCCACATAGTGTTCGCTGTAGCGGCAAGCGCTCGCGTTCACGTCGGCGCCACTCTCCACGAGGAATTGCGCTACCGCCTCTTTTCCCCAGTACGCCGCTTCCCACAGCATGGTGCGGCCATGGGAGCCGACCGTGTGCAGCCAGCGGGGATCGTCCGCGACCAGTGCGCGCACCGCCTCCAGATCGCCGCGTCCGGCAGCCGCCGCCACGATTTTGAGAAAATCGCTCTGCTTACCGGTGAGGGTAACTTGCCCCATACGCCGCCCTACCTATGCGCTAGCGGAATAGTTATCGGCCTAATCCTAACGCTCGCCACCGTGAGCAAACCCGCAGAGTCTAAGATTCCAGCTTTACGAGCGGCCTAACGGCCAACAGGTCAAGAACTCAAAAGCCGCCCGTCTGCTATGCGCTGCTTCCTGAAGCGCCGGCGGTTTCAGCGCCACCCGCCCGTCTTGAAGATACTCGTGTCCAGAGCGAGCGGCCGATGAGCCCGACGACGAGCAAAGCACAGAGGCCGGGAAACCAATCGCCGGTGCGCGTGTAGAGCGTGCCGGAGTCTGTGGGTACGGGAACGGTAGCGCGGAGCACCGTGCGGGCTGGCTCCAACGCGGACGTGCTGGCGATGATCTCCCCACTGGGCAGGATCACCGCGCTGCCGTAACGCCAATCAGCCTTTACGACGGTCGCATAATTCTCGGCGGCGCGCAGCACGCTCGCTGCCACCTGAAACGGGCTCATCTCCACCCAGTCATGGCTCGTTACCGCGATTAGCTGCGCACCGTTGGCGGTAAGGGTGCGCGCCGCATCGGGAAAGTCGGAATCATACGCCATCATAGTCGCGAAGGTGCCAAGCGGCGTCGTAAACACCGGATATTCACCGCCAGTCACACTCTCCTCGCCCACAAAGATGATGGGGTAGTTCTTCGCGTACATGCCGAGGAACTCGCCTTCAGGAGAGATCAGCACTGCTTCATTGCGGTAGCCGCGGGGATCGGTATCCACGAAATACGGCACGAAGAGGTACGCGTCCATCTCACGGGCAAACTGCGCCAGCCGTGCGCGCGCTTCTGGGTCAACCTGCACGTCCCACCAGACCGTTGCCTCCGGCCAAACGATCAGGTCCGCGCCCTGCGCTTGCTCCCGTGTGAGCGTCTCCACGTCGCTCCACGCCAGCGCAAAGTAGTCGCGTATATCCTGTTTCACTGCCATGTCGTAGTAATCAGACATGTCTACGCCAGTTTGCACCAGGGCAACCTCGATAGTCTGGGGACCGGACTGTGCCTGCGGCGCGGCAAACGCGCGCATGGCTGTTCCTAAGAATAGGCTGCAGACGAGGATTGGCAGCGCCAGCGCGAGCGACCCCGCTGCCAGCACGGGCCGGCGTGCCAGCACACGAGCCAATAGGGCCGCGATGAGCACATTGGCCAAGACTATACAGAATGTGAGCAGCCACGGACCGCCGATCCGTGTGACCGTTAGCACAGCGGGCGCGGTGTGCTGTGTGGTAAACAGGTTGCCCCATATGTGGCCGAGTTGCAGCCGATAACGCACATACTCCATGAGCGTCCACACGGCCGGCGGCAGCAGCCAGTAGTACGGCCTTGCCTGCGCGAGCGCGATCGGCGGGCCCAGCGGCACGCGCCCGAAGTAGAAGAGCACGAAGAGCGCAGGCAGCAGAATAACGCTTACGAACAAGGCCGGAGAATCGAGAAAGAGGATTGGCGGGAAATCGCTGCCCCGCCAGGCGCGGCTCGTGAGCCCCGGCGGAAACGCCTGCCACAAGAGCACACCCATGTACAGCACAAAGGTCAAGGCGCTGGCGGCACGGGCGGCGCGCGGTTGCAGCGTGGGCGCCGCCAGCGGCAGCAACATCGGCACCAACGCTATCCAAGCCAGGAACCACAGGTTGTATGGAGGAAACGCCAACACCAATAGGACCGCGGAGGCCGCGGCGCTCACAAGTATTCCCACAATGCCGAACTGCATCGTTTGCGACTTCATGTATTTCTGCCGTCCCTGGCGCGAATCTTCGCCCTAAGTTTGCCGCTGACGGATAAGGGCCTTGCTCTTTCACACTTATCCATCTATCTTAGCGTGCCGGCTGTCTCGACGCGTAGTAGCCAGCTATCTAGGCCTGGAATGCTGTGAGGTCTCTGGCAGAGCCGGCAAGGAACGCAACGGAACGAAATCGTCTCCCGCGGCGCCCTGCAAGTCCGCTCTAAGCCAACTCCCCTGCACACTTTCCTCAAGCTCTGGCTGCCCTCCCGCGCCATAGCCCAATGCCGTAAAATACATACTAGTGGGCGCAGGCTGGCACGGGAAGGGCGCTTCGCCGTTCGCGCAATACCGGTGCAGGCCAGCGTAATGGCGGTGCAGATCGGGTCTGCCCTCGTTACCGTAGCAAATGTTCCTAAGTCCCAAACACGCCTCACCGTCCGCCGGCATTGATCGAGTTGGGCAACGCGACTACGCTTGTACACCGATGCACTTCACTGCTTGCGAAACAAGCCGTTCTAGCCATACCTCGTTTAGGTGATCTGCGATGAATCGAGATGAGTACGCCAAGATGTTTGCGGTGGAGGACCGCTACTGGTGGTTCGCATCCAAGCGCCTATTCTTGCAGGCCGCTCTGCGCATCGTTGACACCCGGCTGCCTAAAAACCCGCGCATCCTGGATATAGGTTGCGGCACCGGCGCCGTCATGGGCATGCTCTCTTCGCTGGGGGAAACACACGGCATCGACATTGAGACTGCAGCGCTCACATTCTGTGGCGAGCGTGATCTCGGCAACCTCGTGCAATCCAGCGCTACAGCGCTGCCCTATGCTGACCGTTCCTTCGATCTGATTGTTATCGCCGATATGCTCGAACACTTACGCCACGATGGGCCTGCGGTCCGGGAGAGCGCCCGCGTGCTCCGGCCCGGCGGCATTCTCCTCTGCACCGTGCCGGCGCATCCGGCGCTCTTCGGCGAGCACGACATCGCCCTGCACCACTTCCGCCGCTACTCTCAGAGCAGCTTGCGCCAGACAATTGAGGGATCGGGGCTGCGGCTCTTGCGTCTGTCGCCCACGTATGCCTCGATTCTCATACCAGCGCTGGTTACGCGCGGCCTTAAAAGGCTCTTGTCACAGAGGCTCAGCAAGGAGGATGCCCAGAGCGACTTCCTGGCTGTGCCAACCGTGCTCAATGCCTTGGCTGTGGCCGTGCATCGCGCCGAATCCTGGTGGCTGGCGCGGCGAAATCTGCCGTTTGGTCTCTCATTTCTGTCGCTCGCAGAAAAGCCGGAATCTCAGTAGTCCGCCTGCCACGCAGTCGCCGCCGGGCGGCAATTGACATTCGCACTGCGAGTGAAGGATAATGACTAGTCCAACAATGATTTAACGCTCCGAAAGGGCCTAACGTGGCGCAGCCTGTCTCAAATCTGTGGCTTGCAGAAAATGTCTTTCAACTAGGCGGAGTGCGGTTTGGCGACTATACCCTGGGCCGCACGACCGTCCATTCACCCATCTACATTGACCCCCGTGTTTTAGTGAGTAATCCTCATTCATTACGCGCCGCCGCTCAATTGATAGCGCAAGAGACGAGCTCCGGCCAAGCGATGCGGCATCCCAAGATTCACCCTTTTACGCTGGTTGCGGGTGTCCCCTTCGGCGGACTGCATCTTGCGACTGCATTTTCATTGGCAACAGACATCCCAATGATCTACGCGCGCAGCGAGGGCGGCGAACACCGCATTGAGGGTCGCTATGAACGAGGTGAAACCGTTCTCATCATTGACGATCTGATTACTTCCGGTGGCAGCGTCCTGGAAACTGCGGCCACTCTGGAGGAAGCCGGCCTGGTTGTGCGCGACGCCATCGTCTTGGTGGACCGCGACCAAGGCGGCGAGGCGCGCCTCAAAAGCCACGGCTACACCCTCTATCCGATCCTACGCCTTGAAGTGATGCTCAACCTCTACATGTCCAAGCAGTACATATCTGAAGACCAGTATCGCCGCAGTCTCGAGTACATCCGCACCCACCGCACGCCGGAAGCGCTTGAAGAGACCTCACCCTAGCGGCCGCCACCGAGGCCTAAGCGGCTCTCCGGCTCTCCCACGAGTTCGAAAACCTAGAGCTTGAAGTCTCTATCAGGCTGCTGTACGCTGCGAGACACGGGGAAGAAGCCGCGCGAGGGACCCAATCGGCTTTGTAGCGCAATGAGTCTCCGTCTCTAGCGCAAATCTCAGCGCTGAGGGATGGGCCGCGAGTGTCCATCGCTTTCCCAATCGACACTGGTTGCCGTAAGCAACCTAGGCTTCAAATGATAGCAACCGACAGGGAGGACCTGCGATGCGCCAAGTGATTCTGAGCGGAACACCGTACGAGATGGGTAGACAGCAAGGTGAAGCGTTTGCCGACCTCGTCGCGGCAGCCATCCAGATGGTCGTGCCTGAGGATAGGTTTCCCGCCGACCACACGTCGCGTGTGCTCGCGCAAGTGGAACGCAATTTGGACAATGTCTTCCCGGAAGCGCTTGAGGAACTGCACGGCATTGCAGATGGTGCAAATGTCCCCTTTGCCGATCTGCTTGCCTACAACTCCTGTCAGGAGATTGGACGGATGCAGCAAGGGTGTACAAACTTTATACTTGTCACCCCCGATCACGGAGTCGTTCACTACAAGTCAAACGACGTGCATCTTGAAGCCCTGAAGTTCCACGTGTACGTAGAGGCCCACCCCGACAAGGGTCGCGACTTCATTGGCGTTACCTGGGCCGGCACCGTGTGGATGAACGCAGGCGTCAACGAAGCCGGCCTCACCTACGGCGGCGGTAGCCTGCCCAACACCGACAGTGATTGGGACCACGGCATCCCCGCAAACATCGCGTTGCGCTATTTCTTGCAGTACCCCGCTGGCGTGGAAGATGCCCTCGCTCTGGTCGAACGTACACCCATCATGTCTCACGGCCACAACCTGGTCTTCACTGACCCCGCCGGCAAAGGAGCCGTGATGGAACGCACTCCCACCTCCCTGGGTGTGCGCCGGCTTGAGGACCACGCGCTGTGGGCCTCGAACCACTGCTTGGTTGACCACGTATTGCCTAATCTACGTTCCGACAACGAAGAGTTTATGGCCAACAGCCACGGCCGCTACGACTTACTGCAGCAGCTCACGGCCGAGCAGCCGCACTCCTTGAAGCAGGTTATTGCCATTGCCCGGGCGCACGCCGACCCCACGTCCATTTGCCAGCACGGGCCAGTAGCGCATAGCGTCATCGGCTACGTCATGATTCCGGCCGAACGCCGCATGCTCATTGCGCGGGGACGCCCCTGCGAGAATGAGTTCAAAGAGTTCACGTTCGCTGCGGCAGCGTCCCCGGCAGCGACCGGTGCGTAAACCGGCCGTTGCAACCCAACTCCCAGCGCCACAGGCCTTGGCAATGCTTTCCCACAGGCTTTCGCCAGTGTTGACGCCTGAGCAATAAGGCGTTTCCATTAAGAAAACAGACTGCTTTGCCGTCCGCGCTGAGAGTGTTGGCGCCGCGCTGAGCCAGCGTCTACGTCTTGGCGGAATGAGGCGCAGACCTTGAGAGCAGAATAGTTCCTCTCAGCACAAGTGCTGGTGTGGACCTCGCGCGGCGCCTCAATTCAACGGACCTACCGGGAGAACCAAGCAGGAATGACGCAAGACAACGTCGACACGAGCCGGCCGCGCATCTCGGTAATCATCGTCTCGTACAACACCCGTTCGTTGTTGGCGCGTTGTTTGGAGACCGTCACCGCGGAGTTGCACCCACCTAACGAGGTGATAGCTATAGACAATGCCTCCGCCGACGCGAGCGTGGCCATGGTGCGCGCGCAGTTTCCCCAAGTACAGGTAATTGCCAACGCCGCGAACCCCGGCTTTGCCGTAGCCACCAACCAGGGTCTGCGGGCAGCGAATGGCGCCTTCCTTTGTCTGCTCAATCCGGACACTGAACTGTTCCCCGGCGCGCTGGCCGCGCTGGCGACCTTCCTCGAAACCCACCCCAACGTCGGGGTGGTGGGGCCAACTTTGCTCTATCCCGATGGCAGGTATCAGCACGCGGCATTCTACTTTCCCACGCTTACCATGGCGCTCATTGACTTCTTCCCCCTCAACCACCGGCTGCTCAATTCGCGGCTCTACGGCCGCTTTCCGCTTTCAATGCATGAAAAGCCCTTTGCGATGGACTACCCCCTCGGCGCGTGCATGATGGTACGGCGCGAGGTGTGCGCTGCTGTTGGCATACTCGACGAACAGTTCTTCATGTATTGCGAGGAAGTTGACTGGTGCCGCCGCATCAAGCAAGCGGGTTGGGATATCATGCACGTGCCCGGCGCGCGGGTGGTGCACCACGAAGGGCAGAGCACGGGCCAGGCGGCCGGCCGCATGTTCGTGGAGTTGCACCGCAGCCGCTTCCGTCTCTTCGCCAAGCACTGCAGCCGCCGTTATCAAGTGGCCGCCCGCGGCATCGTGGCGGTAGGCGCACTTGCGGACCTGTTCAGAATGCTTCCCCGGCGCTTGACCTCTCGCATGAACGGCGGGGACGAGGGCGCGCAAGGCACGGATAGCACAGGCCCCAATCAGGCGCTCCGTGACCGTTGGCAGAGCCGGCTCCGCGTGCTCGCCTTGGCACTCAGGGGCGAGCAGAACCAGTGAGCATTCCGCGATGGCCCCAATGAATGCGCAACCCCGACACTCCCGCGCAAGCGCGCATCCATCTTCAGAGTCATCTCCCAGCGGCATTACGGCAGTGGTGCTCACCCGCAACGTGGCGGCCATGATCGATGCGTGCCTGACTCCCCTCGCCTGGGTCGACAGCATCTTGATTGTGGACGACTTCAGCACGGACGAGACCCGGGCCCGGTGCAGACGCCACGGCGCGCGTGTGCTCGAGCGAAAACTCGAAAGTTTTGCTGCCCAGCGCAACTTCGCGCTTGAGCATGTGCAGACCCCCTGGGTACTCTTCATCGACTCCGATGAGATCGTAACGCCCGCGCTCGCAACGGAGATCCGGACGGCGGTGCGGGATGAGACAGCGGCCGGCTACTGGATTCCCCGCAAGAACCTCCTCAAGGATCGCTGGCTGCGCTACGCGGGCTGGAGCCCCGATTATCAACTCCGCTTATTTCAGGTTGCGAAAGGACGCTACGATCCGACCCGGCTAGTGCACGAACTCGTAGTGCTCGACGGTCCCGACGGACGATTGACAGAGCCACTAACCCACTACAGCTACGCCTCGGTACGGCAGTTCGTTGCCAAGCACCAGCGGTATGCCAGGCTGGAAGCGCGCCGTCTCTGGCTCAACGGGCAACGCGTACGTCTGCGCAACTATTTCCTGCAACCGCTGCGGGCCTTCAACCGCCACTTTTTTACCTGGCAGGGGTACACGGGTGGTTGGGTGGGTTTCGCGCTCAGCGCCGCCATGGCGTACTTCGATTGGCGCATGCACCGGCACCTAGCGGCGTTGGAGAGAGACCCCACCACGCAGGTCTGGCAAGAGTTCCGGGACTTGCCGGCCGCAACCTGTGAGGTCTCGGTCGTAGTTGTTTCTTACAACGATCTTGAGCTTCTGACAGCCACGATCAACTCGGTAGCGACCGCTATGGAACAGGCCGGAATCTCCGGCGAGGTCATTGTGGTAGACAACGCCTCGCAGGACGCCAGCGCCGCGACAGTGCGGGATCGCTTTCCCGAGGTGCGCTTGATCGCCAACGACATGAACATGGGGTTCGGCAACGCGGCAAACCAGGGCATGCTGGCAGCCCACGGGGCGTATGTGGTCGTTCTGAAGCCCTCAGTGGAGGTGCAACCTGGGTTCTTCGGCGCCACTTTGGCATTCCTCGCCGAGCAGCCGCACGTCGGCGTGGTAGGACCCCACGTACAGCAACCCGACGGAGTTTCACAGTCAACATGCCGCCGCTCCCATACATGGGCAACGACTCTCCTCGAGCGCACCCCGCTCCAGTGGTGGTTGGGCGAGACTTCCGCTCTCCAGCGCTTCTACTGCCGCGACCTGGACGAGACGCAGCCCGCCATGGTTGATTGGGTGGTCGGCGCATGCCTCGTTGTCCGGCGGGCGGTACTGCAAGCGGTGGGCGGGTTTGATCCCCGCTTTTTCATGTACTTCGAGGAAACCGACTGGTGCCAACGGATCAATGCAGCGGGCTGGCAGGTCGCCTACTTCCCCGGAGCGCATGTACTACACCACCGGAGCCAAAGCGCCGGTCAAGACCAGATCGCCCGCGCCCTGAACTTTCACCATAGTCGCCAGAAGTTCCTGGCGAAGGAGCGAGGCCGCTTGGCTGCCCTGGTACTGCGCGGCATCATCGGTCTCCTTTTTGTGGTGTACACTGCGGAGCAGGCGTTGCGCGGCCTGCTGAAGGGACGCGACCCAATCTTGCAACAGAAAGCCAACGTGTGCGCCCATGTGGCGGTCTGGTACCTTTCCGGCTTTCCAGGGCGAGGCCGGCGCATCGTATAGTGCAGGCGCTTCACACCAATCACGCGTGTCCTCGGCAGCATGCATCGTGTCTGTGGTTTGGTTAGTGCCGACTTTGCGAGCCAATGCGAGTTCTCTTCATTACAGGTGAATATCCCCCGCTCCAAGGCGGTGTTGCCGATTACACGGCGATATTGCGGGCCGAACTGCACGCGCTCGATGTAACCAGCGAGGTGCTGACCGGTTCAGATTGCGCGAGCACGGAGCAGAGCGTGCATCCCGTGGTGGGCACATGGGGTTTTCCCTTTTGGGGTATTACGCAGCAGATTCTCAGCGAACGCCAGTTCGACGTGGTGCACATCCAGTACCAGACCGCTGCCTTTGACCTCAAGCCTGCAATTAACCTCTTGCCCTGGTATCTCCGACGCCGCTCGCCCCGCCCGGCAATCGTCACTACCTTTCACGACCTGCGCACGCCCTATCTCTTTCCAAAAGCGGGTCCGCTACGCCGTTGGGTAACCCACCTGCTGGGCCGCCGCAGTGACGCAATCATCTTCACCAATCGTGAAGACCGAGAAGAGTGGGAGGCAGCGGAGGCTGCGAACGTGCCAGCTTCGGAGCGGACGCCGGGACACCAGATCTACGTCGGGCCAAACATTGCCGAGGTCCCCATTACCGCAGAACGGCGGCGAGCGCTCCGCAACGCGTACGGCGTCCCAGCGAACGCCTTCCTGGTGGGCTTCTTTGGCTTCGTCAACCTCACAAAAGGTCTCGATACGCTGTTCGAAGCAGTCCGCATCTTGCGCGACCAGGATATTCCTGTGCACATCCTCATCATTGGCGGCAGTCTCGGCGCGAGCGATCCGTATAACGCTGTCTATCGCGAGCACTTGCAGCGCCTCATCTACCGGCTGGGGCTGGACACCGAGGACATCCTGCTCAGCACCGGCTATCTGTCGGCGGCTGACGCGTCCCACGCGCTCGCGACCTGCGACGCGATGGCCCTGCCCTTTGCGGACGGCGTTTCGCTGCGTCGCGCGAGCATGCTGGCGGCCCTTGACCATGGATTGCCGGTGGTAAGCACCTACCCCAAACAGCCGTCGCCCGAGATACACGAAAGCGATGCCCTGCTGCTCGTGCCTCCTGAAGATCCGGCCGCGCTGAGCCAGGCGCTGCGCCGCCTCCACACAGACCGTGAACTTGCAGGAAACCTCGGCGCTGCCGCCCGGCAGTTTGCCCAACGCTTCTCATGGCCGCTTATTGCAGAGCACACTCTGGCGGTATACACGGAAGCCTGCAAGCGGAAGCTACAATCCTGACGAACTGGCTCGCACGGCACTTTGGTAATTGACCTCGTTGGGTGAGCCTCTGGTAGGAATGTGTATGGGACTCATCCCTGCCCTACAGATTGGCTACCACAAGGAAATTGAGTCCCGATCAGAAATGGTGAGGGGGAATGAGCTAAACGTGGAGCAATCCCCACTTGAGGCTGCGCGAGAGATCATCTAGTGAGTCTGGGGAATGGCCGTGATGCGGCGCAGTGCTTCCAGGTATTTCTCGCTCGTCTTCTGCACTATGTCGTCCGGCAGCATGGGTGCCGGCGGCTCCATGTTCCAACCGCTTTGACGCAGCCACTCGCGCACGAATTCCTTATCGTAGCTGGGCTGGGGACGGCCGGGTGCGTAGACGTCGGTGTCCCAGTAGCGCGAGGAATCCGGCGTGAATGCCTCGTCGATCAGCATGAGCTCGCCCTCGTACAGGCCGAACTCGAATTTTGTATCAGCCACTATCAGACCGGCCTTTTGGGCCTCGGCGCGCCCGAATTCGTAGATGGCGATAGATTCCGCCTCGAGCTGTGCGGCTAACTCCGTACCGATACTTGAAGCCAGTTCCGCGCGGGAGATGTTCTCATCGTGGCCGGTCTCGGCCTTGGTGGCGGGCGTGAAGATCGGCTCCGGCAACTCCACGCTCTCCTGCAGGCCCGGCGGCAGCGCGTGTCCGCAGACCTCGCCGGTGCGTACGTAGTCGCGCCAGCCGGAACCGGCGAGATACCCGCGCACGACGCACTCGGCATCGATCCGTTCCGCCTTGTGCACCAGCATGCTGCGCCCTGCCAACATTTCGCGGTCAGCCTGCAATTCTGAAGGGTATGCCGCCACGTCGGTGGTAACGAGATGATTAGGAATGAGATGGCCCGTGCGCCGAAACCAGAACGCGGAAAGCTGATTGAGCACCCGGCCCTTAGCGGGGATGCCCATCGGCAGCACCACGTCGAACGCTGAAATGCGGTCGGTGGTCACGATGAGCAGGTGCTCGCCGAGATCGTACATATCGCGCACTTTGCCACGGGCATAGCGGGGCACGGCAAGTGCCGTTTCCAGAATTACGTCATCCATTCCTGGCAATTTACTCCTGTCCAATTGCCCGTCCTAAGCTTCACGTTCTACTATATACTGTGTGGGCTTGCAGAGCTTACAGGAGACACACACAACCAAACTGAGGTGACAATGGACGTAACGAAGCACCAACCCGGAATGTTTAGTTTTGCCGATCTGGGAACGCCCGATCTCGCAGGCTCCAAGCAATTCTATACGGCGTTTCTGGATTTGGAACTGTTCGAAATGCCCCTGCCCGACGGCACGGAGTTTTGCATGCTCCGCAAGCGCGGCAAGAGCGCATTTTCGCTGTACGCAATGCCTGACGAAATGAAGCAAATGACCGGCGGCCAGCCGGTGTGGCAGAGCTATTTCACGGTGGAGAGCGCCGACGAAGCCTCGGCCGCAATCAAGAAATTGGGCGGCACAGTGGCGCAGGAGCCGATTGACGTCATGGATGCGGGACGGCTGCTCGTCGCCCAAGACCCCACGGGCGCCCCCTTTTCCGTTTGGCAGCCCGGCACCCAGATCGGCGCCGAGGTCTTTGGCGAACCCGGCGCACTGGCGTGGAACGAACTCTATACCCGCGACACTGAAGCGGCCGGGCAATTCTACACGAGCCTCTTCGGCTGGTCGGTGGAGAAAGCACAGAGTGGCGACGGCGGCGAGTACAACCTCTTTAGTCTTGACGACAAACCGGCCGCCGGCATGATGGCGATTCGAGAGGAGTGGGGCCCGATGCCGCCTAACTGGTCGATTTATCTTGCCGTGGCCAACCTGGATACATCACTGGAGCAACTGCAAAACCTCGGCGGCCAGCAGATTTCGCCTGCCATGGCGGTGGATGGAGTCGGGCGATTCGCGTTCATTTGCGATCCCCAAGGGGCCTATTGCACCATCATCGAGCCGACGCCGCACGACCAGTAGCGGCGCGCGCGGAAGTCCCAGTCTTCGCATGGGAACCATTTGCCGTGCGTAATGAGTCCTTCTTCCCGTTCGTACTGAGTCCTACCTGCCGATCTTACTTCAACAGGGACTTGGTGAAACCGCCTCAGCACGAACGGTGAACGGCGATTGCAGCACGCGGAGTGTCACCAGCCGATGCTGGAGTGCGGGGGTTTGTCTCCCGCCGGGATGATGTCTCAGAACAGATGAAGGATGCGTTTCTACACCTCACGGAGATGCTGCAGCCTTGTGGACTACCCCCGTACGTACCGCATTTCTTCGTGTGACAAACAACGTGGCGGGTATCAAGCGCCGTCATCTCCGGTAGCGCAGGTTTGCAACCTGCGCCCAGATCGTGGAGGGGCAAACCCTGGATGGCTCCCTTCTCTACATTGAGGCGACCACGAGACAATCCAACTGCAGCTTAGTCTTCTCGCCGAGGAAAACCTTGAGTAATTCGGCCAGGCGAGCCGATTTGGCTTGGTTTGACGAAAACTCGCCCTCACCCTAGCCCTCTCCTCCAGGAGAGGGAATCAGACCGGCTCTGTCGCTTGCTTCCCTCTCCCACAAGGAGGCTGTCTCATAATTGCCCTTACCGAGGTATACTGCCGTGCAGAGAAGCTAAGTGAGGTCTTGAGATAAACTTGTGTTGCTTTCTGGGCGTCGCATCAAGCCTTCAAAATACCGTTTCCATCACTTTTACCACTCTGTCAATACAATCCGCCTCTTGGCTGCGTTCCTCATTTTTCCTATCGTGCTCTGTAGCGGAATTATGAGACTCCCTCCCCAGGAGAGGGAATCAGACCGGCTCTGTCGCTTGCTTCCCTTCTCCCACAAGAGTGAGTGGGACCATTTGGCCGCACAGCAGGGGAGGTTCTTGCTTCCACCACCGCTATGCAAGGCTCTCTTAGTGAGCGAGGATTACGGGCTACGGGAATGAGACGGCGCGCCGCGTATTACGTTACCCCAGTCCCATCCGTTCGAATGAGGCATCGATGTGCCGCAGATGATGGCGCGCGTCGAAAAGCGCGTCGATCTCGGACTCATCCAGGTGCGCGCGCACCCTGGGATCGCCTTTGAGCAGGGCGCCGAAGTCTCCGCCCGCTTCCCAGGCGGCAGTAGCATGCTCCTGCACGATGGCGTAGGCGCGCTGGCGCGTGAGACCGTGATCGATCAGTGCCAAGAGCACCGCCTCGCTGTAAACGAGGCCGCCGGTTTGATTGAGATTGCGCGCCATGTTCTCGGGGTACACGCGGAGATCGGCCATGACTCGCGTGAAGAGATCAAGCATGTAGTCAAGGATGATGCAGGAGTCGGGGAATATAACCCGTTCGGGCGCTGAGTTCGTAATGTCGCGCTCGTGCCAGAGCGCCACATTCTCCAGCGCCGTCAGTGCGTAAGACCGCATCAGGCGGGCGAGGCCGGATATGCGCTCACAGCGGGCCGGGTTGCGCTTATGCGGCATGGCGGACGATCCCACGCGCCCGCGCTCGAAGGGTTCCTCAACCTCCAAGACCTCGGTGCGTTGGAGATTACGGATCTCAGTCGCGAACTTGTCCAGTGAGGCGGCAATCACGGCCAATGTCGTGACGAAATCAGCGTGACGGTCGCGCTGCACGATCTGCGTTGACGTCGGCACAACCGCGAGACCGAGCCTGGCGCACACGCGGTCCTCGATCTCCGGTGGCACGTTGGCGTGGGTGCCCACCGCGCCGGAGACCTTGCCCACCGCCACTTGCGCCCGCGCCGCCTCCAAGCGTTGCCGGTTGCGGCGCATCTCGTCCACCCACACCAGCAGCTTGTAGCCGAACGAAATCGGCTCGGCCTGCACGCCGTGGGTGCGCCCGATCTGCGGCACGTCTTTATACTTTACCGCCGCAGCTTCCAGGACGTGGCCCAGCGCCGCAATGCCTTCAAGGAGCACGTCGGCGGCATCCCGCAGACGAATGCCGGTGGCCGTGTCTTCCACGTCGTACGACGTCAGCCCCAAGTGGAGGAAACGGCTTTCGTCGCCCAGTTGCTCGGCTACCGCCATAAGAAAGGCGTTGAGGTCATGGTCGATTTCCTGCTCTATTTCCGCAATGCGCTCCAGGGACGGAGTCCGGGCCTCGCGCAGCTTTGCCATTTCGTCCCCGGGAACTTTGCCATGCGCCGACCACGCCTCACACACGGCCAGTTCCACCTGGAGCCAGGTAGCAAACTTGTGCTCTTCCGACCAAATCTTGCCCATTTGGGGGCGGGTATACCGGGGAATCATCGGTGAACTTCTCGAATCATTTGGTCGTCTCTGGAGTAGCTGACAACAAGCGAGTCCACTTGCCATTCTAGGAGAAGGACCCTGCCCTGTCCAACACAGGAAAGTGGCGACCTGCGTATTGGCATTGAATTCTAAAACGCCCCGATTTAGCACTTGGGGTGATTGAGAGAATCGTGACATTTATGGCATAAAGTTCAAATCTGAACCATAGCGTCAGATCGGATTGCTAAAGAGCAGCAGGTAGCAAGTTGCTGCCTGAATGGTTACTATCAGCGCCATGACTACTATCGAACCCACGTCTAGCAGCCTAGCCCTCACTATACGCTGCATTATCCTCAGCCGCACACACAACACGCCCACTATCACCCACAGAATCAACACGCCAAACCCAACACCGTAAGCGACACTTTCTAGATTTCCCTCATCTCCCCTCCAGCCGTTTGCCCGCGCAACGCCAGGGTTCGTCCGCAATAGAGTTCGGTTGTCTTGAGGTTGAGTTTCTACCCACTTCTCTAACGGCAGGTAATTACTTGAATTCACCTTACCTGGATCCTCTAAGAGGTACGGTCTCTCAACGACATCTCGCACTGAAACCGCCAGCTCCAGTCGCACATCATCTAGCAATACTCTGCTCGGATCGTTCCTAAGTCCAAAGATCACTGTAATGCCGCGTGCCTCAGGACTCACCGAGAATTGAAACTCCTGTTCCATCCATGTATTCGACACAACAGGAAGTGGGTTCCCAACGACGATTTTCGTTTCTCCCTCTAGTCCACCCCATTCCCTTACTTCAACGTAGAGGGGAGCTACTCCAGTGGGCTCAGCGGAGAAGAGATACGCGAATTTGAGCCGATACGTCGCATCGAACCACACTGGTACATTCTGTATGATCCTTGTTTCCTGACCACGCTCGTCGGAACTAATCTCGAGTACAGCAGCTCGAAAACCGTCCCGGGCCCGGTATTGATCTAACAGCAGTGAAGCATCCCTATTCTCTGCTGACTCCTCGTAGAACCACACAATCTCCATCCGGTCTGCCTCAAAAGAGCCTTCTTGGATATAGTTAGGTCCCTTCAGGTAGAGATGTAAAGCCATGCCTGCAGCTAACGCTACCGCAATGGTCGCCAAGAGAGTGTTGCTCAGGATGCGATGGTTGACAAGCTTCTCCCTAATCACCGCAGACACAAGCGTGGGAAGAAGTGCCGCCCCGATCAGTACAATCGGAAGTACGGGCGCACTGAAGCGCGGCAGCACGATGTACATTGTGTGGAAGAGCGCATAATAGAGCAAGAAAACTGAAAGAAGGAGTGTGATCTTCGGCAGTCGCCTCATAAGCAGCAATAGCGACAACAGACCCATAAATGCCAATGCGGTGTGCAACCGCGCATGGTCCGCGTAACCAGGGATGTCCCGGTACCCCTGTGGGAAGCGCTTTAGACCGTTGTAAACTGAATCAGTCCACACGACAGGGGCTTGCCCCCAAAAGCGTGAGAAGTTCTCCCACACATGACGAAGGTATGCCGCTGGCGAGCGCACAATCCGCTCCCAAAGAAGCTGCAATGTATAGAGATCAAACTGAATGGAGTCACGTTCGATCCCCGCCGCCTCTGCCTCGGCAATCACGTTTACGATCTTCGGTGCTAAGTGGTTCAAGTTGTACTTCGCCTCACCTTCATCGACGAGGTGAAACAAGAGGGCTCGATAATCCTGTAGGTAAAACAGATAGGAACTCTCGCTATACTGCGTACCCGGTGCAAACTGATTCCGTGCTAGCCACGGTGAAAGAGTCAGCACGAAAGCAAGCGCCATCACTAGCCACAGCCGCCACCCAGTACGCCCAATTGTGATCAAGTAAACCGGCAAGAGCAGGGGCGGCCAGAGAAGGGTAGCCGGCTTTGCCAGCGTCAGAAGTCCCCACAAGACGCCCGTCCCAAAGTGGTAGCGCGCGCTCATTTTATTCATGGCGATCAGCGAGAACGCTATTGCAGCCATCAATAGAGGGGTCTGAAGACTCTCGGTAGTAATCAGACCGACGTTTCCCAACAGGGATGCATCGAGCGTCACAAGCAGCGCTGCGAAAACTCCTGCGCCATGGCCGGCCACCTTTCTTGCCAGCCAGTAGCAAAGGCCTGCCGTCAGCGCGAAAAGAAAACCTTGCACCAAGAAGACTGCTTGGAAGGCGCCTCCCAGCCAATAGAAAAAAGCGAGAAAGAGTGGGTAAAGCGGGTAGGGATATGCACCCGAGTTGTACTGAAAGTCTCGCGCCAACGGGTGAGCTATCGCATGATAGATGTGGCCGTCTACTACGGTTATCCTTGGCTGTGCAACCAGAACAACAAACAGCGCTGCGACAATAAATGCTGCACCGGTTACTAGTACGGTCCACCGTATGCCTTCATTGCGCAAAGTTTTACGCGCAGAGTCACTAAGCCTTGCACGCAATTGGATAGCTCACTCCTAGTCGCGGCAATTCCAGGATGTAGGTGCATAGTCTAGGTAAACCATGGCTACTAAGACGACCCATTGCGGAACTCGGAAACAGTAGAAAACGGCATCCTGCACTTCATGAATGTGACGCTACCCTATAGAAAGATCACGCTGATCAGGCTACGCAGAGTTAGCAAATGGATTTCAAGCAAACGGAAGCAAGGACTGTAGGCCGCTGCCATTGGGAAAGAGGAATGGTAGTTGCAACCCTAGCAAAGTCAAAGTACCGCACATCCTCTCCCATCCGCATTGCCAGGTAACTGGGCTATTCACCCATCTGAACCGGGCCACAACCGATCACTTTACGGTAACCTCAACGAATTGCAGAGTCCCTGCGCTGCGACCTCGCCCCCCGCCATGGCGGGGATCACCGAGATCTCGTCGCCATCCGCGAGGGCTGTGTCTTTGCCCTGGAGGGTGCGGACTTCCTCGGTGTTGACGTAGACGTTGAGGTAGCCGGGAATGTCGCCGTTCTTGTCTGCGATCTGGGCGCCAATGCCCGGAAACTGAGCCTCAAGCTCCTGGAGAAGCTGCCCTACAGTCGCGGCTTCGACCTCGACGCGCGACTGGTTGCCCGTGAATCGACGGTAGGGGGTCGGAATATAGACTTTTACTCCCATCGCAATGGGTCCTTAACTTGCTTCATGTGTGTATACAATCCATTTCTTACTATATGCTATCTCAAGGCCGCGCCTCAATGTCACCGCAATTCTCCATCTCAGCAGTCAGACCAGGACCTAACCGGAACCATTAATGTTTTCGGACCTATCGTGCAATAATTAAGTGCATGAGACTGCCAGCTTCACGCCCAATCCTTATGGATCGATTCGAATTTTTCTTGCAGCGGCTTTCACACAATGGCAAGGCGGATCGCTTGGCCGTTGTGACGCTTGTTCTTCTCTGCTTGTGGCCGTTCCGGCGCCTCCTGGTGCTGGGCGAACACTGGCTGAACGGCGATTTGATCCTGGTGCACCAAGTTTGGGCCGAGTGGCAGGCAGCGCAACTCCGCAGCGGCGTATTCCCCTTCTGGACTGTCGACATCCTAGGCGGCTTTCCCTTCGCCTTCAGCGAATATTCGCGGTTCTATCCGCTGCACTGGCCGTTCCTTATGTTCCTGCCCTCGTCCACCGGCTACGCGGCCGCGATGATAGCCCACCTCTGCGTGGGCGCCTTGGGTCTCTACGCCTTTGTGCGCGTGCTAGGCGTTCGTCCTCTCAGCGCGTTTTTGGGTGGCAGCGTCTATGCGCTTAACACCTTTATGCTTGGCACCCTGCACTTCGATAACTTTGCTCCTTTGTTCGCCCTCATGCCACTGGCTTTGTTGGGGGTCCATAGCCTCTACCAGCGGCGGTGGTGGGGCTGGCCGCTGCTCAGCGTAGCGCTCGCCTTGGCGCTCTTGGGCGGTCACCCGCAGCTCTTCGGTTACCTCTTCCTGTTGCCCGGCATCTACGCGCTCACGCTTCTGGCCGCAGCCGTCCGGCAAAGCCGCAAGCGCGGTCTGCTGCTCGCGCTTTCACTTGGGACTGCGCTGGCGGTCGGTGGCGTGATCAGCCTTGTCCGCTGGCTCCCCACGCTTACGTTAGTCGCAGAATCTGCCCGTGTCAGCGATGCGCTAGCCAGCGGGGTTTCGGTGCCGCCGTGGTCATTCGTCCTCGGCTTTGTGTTTCTCGACTTCCAAATTCCCCGTGTGCTCAGCGCACAAGGGCTCCTCTTCGTTGGTGCGCTCCCGGTCGTCTTTGCAATCGTCGGCGCCACCATGTGGCGCGCCAAGCTACCGGTACGCGCCTTCGTCATCACACTCTGCGTCAGCGCTCTTGTCGCATTGGGCGACTATACGCCCGTCTTCGGCCTGCTGCAGCACATTCCGGGAGTCTCTTTCTTCCGCGATCCGCACCGCGCCGTTGTCGCAGTGAATGCAAGCATCGCCCTGCTCAGTGCTTATGGGCTGCAGAGAATTCTCACAGAGGGCTCTGCACCGGCTAGCCGCGTCGTGGGAATTGCGCAGCGGCTCTCGCTGGTCTTGGCCGCGCTCTGGGCAGGCGGCGGTCTCATTGCGACCCTCGCCTTCAGGTTGTTTGAGTCGCAGATTGCGGCAGCGGGCCGCGCCTACGTGGACCGCTTTGTGCTTACGGACCCAACGAAGCGGCAAGATCCCGCGTTCTACTATGGGTCTATGGCGAAGGAGATCGAGTCCGTCGGGCGTTCCCTGCGCCTCGACGAACCGTTGGTGCCGTTCTATGCCCTTTCGCTGCTCTGCGCAGGTCTCGCCCTGCTCTGGCTGCGCCGCCATCCGCGCCATGCGACGTCCGCTTTGGTCATCCTCATAGCGGTGTGTGGAACTCTCCTCGTGGGGAACCGCAATCTTGTCCCCAGCGCGCCGGCAGGTCCTATGCGTGCAGTGCCCGCGGCAGTCATTGCCGCGCGTGCCGACGCGGCACCCGCACGGGTATTTGGTTGGCGGCTGGGCGGCCTCCGGCATGAACTCGAGCAGTCCCAGAGCTTGGATCCCCAGGGCGCCGATCATTTTGCGCTGCATTACCAAGTGCCAGAGGCTGCTCTGGCGCCCAACCGGAGCGTGATGTACGACCTTCCGAGTTTGGATGGCTATGAGAATTTGATGACGGCGGTGCAGGACGCAGTTCTCAGCTATAGCGGCAGCGAAAGAGCCGTAACGCCGGGGTTTGTCAAAGACAACACGCTTGATGCCAATGAGAAACGCAAAATATTCCTGGCTCGATTGCCGGTATTGGCAAAGCTGGGAGTACGATTCATCACTAGCCTGGAAACGCTCGAATCGCCTCTGCTCGCCCTGACCGCACAGGAGTCCATCCCGCTCACCGGCGGCGAGATCACAGTGTACACGTACAGGCTGGGGTCTGCCGCGCCGTTGCTCTTCCTCGCTGGAGACTTCGTTGTAGCCGCCGGTGCGGACAATGCGCTGCCCTTGCTTGCAGGAGAGAAACTTGTGCTTGACCGTGAACCGGACCTCGCTGCAGGACCTCGTCTCACCGCGGCCGGTTCCACGCTGCGAGTCGTGGACACGGATGCACATGGCGCCGAGATCGACGTGGAGCCTGACGGCACGGGAGTCTTCGTCTGGCTGCAAGCGCCGTTGGACGGGTGGACCGCCCACGTGGACGGCCAGCCGGTGACAATCATCTCCGCCAACGTGCTCGGCATGGCGGTGCCTGTGAGTGCAGACTCGCGGCAAGTGGAGTTTCGCTACACGCCCCCAGGCTTCTTGCTGGGACTCCGTCTCGCAGTGGTGGGGTTGATCGCTCTCTTGGTGGGTACACTCATACACAGTCGAATCCCGCTGCCGGCGGCAATTGCCGCTAGGCAGAGGACACCCGGCGGCGGTAATATGTAACTCAACCTAGGGCCGGCGGACGTGGGACCGCTGGCCTCCGTCGGCGCATGAATACCTGGCACCTGGCCCAAACCGAGGATCCAAGATTCAAGAGAAGCCGACAGAATAATACAAGCTTAGGCAACAATACAGAGATGATAGTTCATAGAATAGGAGATTCTGGCAATGGCGGAAGGTAACGGGCGTCCCCAACTGTTCGATGTAAATGTCTCGCTGGGCCCGCTTCTCAACCGCCCACCGGGGGCGCCGCGGGATGCCGCGAGCTTGCTGGAGTTACTGGACGACTACGACATTTCGCAAGCGCTGGTCACCCATACCCTGGCCAAATGGCACAGTCCGACTATCGGCAACGAACGGCTGTTGGAGGCAATCGCCAACGAGCCCCGGCTCGCGCCCTGTTGGGTTGTAATGCCCGCTGCCACGGGGGAAGTCCCGCCGGAAAAGGAGCAAGTTGCCCAACTGCTCGCTGCAGGCGCGCGCGCCGCGCGGCTTTGCCCAAAATCGCACCTGCTGGTGTTAGAACCATGGGTGATCGAGCCGCTGGCGGAAGCCCTTGCCGAGAAGCGGGTGCCGGTCTTGCTCGACTTTGATAACGCGCACTACAGCGAGCCCCGGCACTGGGACTTCATCGCCTGGCTGCTGGCCGCGTTCCCCGACCTGCCGGTTATTCTTCTGCGGCAGTCTCATGCCGACTTTCGGGTTCTCTTTCCGCTGCTCAACCGTTCGCCAAACCTCTTTGTAGAGACTTCCTATCTGGGCGGTCATAGTGCCTTGATTGAGCTGGTAGAGCGATATGGAGCGGAACGTTTCATATTTGGTACCGGCCTGCCAATCTTTGAACCGGCCCTGCCGATTACTACACTATCTTACGGTGGCCTGTCCCCCGCAGCCCGCGCGGGCATCGCCGGCAAGAGCCTGCAGCGCCTCCTCGACGGCTGTCTGGTGTAGACAAGAACACGTCGTGGTTCATTCTGCTGAAGATTAGTCCTACGAATTACGTAGAAAGCAGATAGACTTGCCCACATTGCAAGCTGAGACTTATACCGGCCCATTTGAAAAGGAGCAGGCTGATGACTAGCGAAGCACACCTCACACCGGCGCAACTCGCCGATCTGCAAGCAATCGATAGCCCCACCATTGCCAACGCCATTGAAGAATTCGACGTGCGTGACCGCCGCGCGGGCTACATGGATAGCTCGATCCACTGCGTTTTTCCCGATCTCGGCGAGATTGTCGGCTATGCATTCACAATCACCTTCAAGAATCGCGGCCCCCATGACCCGCCCATGCGCCAGGAGTGGGTGAGGGCCCTGGAACTCGCGGCGGCGGTGCCGGCGCCGCGCATCATGGTGGCCCACGACGCGACACCGGACGTACCGGCGGCGCTGTTTGGCGAAATAATGTGCACACTCCTCAAGCGCCTCGACTTTGTGGGCGTGATCACTGACGGTACCGTACGGGACCTCAATGAGGTGCGCGAACTCGGACTGCAATACTTCGCGTCGGGCGTCATTGTCTCCCACGGGCAAGTCACAGTAGAATCCTTCGCCACTCCCGTCACCGTCGCGGGCCTCACCGTCAACCCCGGCGACTTACTCCATGCCGACCGTAACGGCGTCGTCCAGATTCCCGCTGAAATCGCGCCCGAGGTCGCTGCCAAAGCTGAGGAAGTCCGCCAGGATGAAGGAAACCTTCTGGAAGCGCTGGGCGATCCAGAGTTTACATTGGAGAAGTTTAGGAAAGTGATGCTGGGGTAAGCACTGCATGGCTAATGAAGATAGCAGCGAAGTACGCGAACAACTGCAGGACATTGCCGACCAGTTGCGAGCGATTGGACAGACCGGTCTTTTCTACGCCCGGCGGGAAGAAGCTGAATACGACATTTCCCGCTACGAGCTTGTATTGGCGTTAGCCGCACGGCTCTTCGCGCTCACGGACACGCGCTCAGTAGAGGAGATTCTGGCGGTTTATAGCGGTGATATTGGCGTGCAATCACCGAAAGTAGCAGCGTCCGGCGCGCTCTTTGACGCGCAGGGCCGGGTGCTGCTCATGCAGCGGTCGGACAACAAGCTGTGGGCGCTGCCGGGCGGCATGGTGGAAGTCGGCGAAACTGCGGCGCAGGCGGCAGAACGGGAGTTCTGGGAGGAAACCGGGGTGCGGGTGCGGGCCGAGCGTCTGTTAGGCATCTATGACAACCGGGCCTACGGCGGCCGGGCGCCGTTTCAACTCTATAGCGTTACCTTCATGTGCGCGCATGTTTCCGGCACGCCGCACTCGACGAGCGAAGCCCTGGACGTGGGCTACTTTGGCGAAGACGCCCTCCCGCCGCTCACGAACGGCCACCGCGCCCGCCTGCCCCAGGTGTTCGCCTGGCATTGCGGCGCGCGCACAGAACCACACTTCGAGCGTGAGATTCCATTGCCGGGCGATTTGGATGGGTGATGGCTTTAGCAGCGATGGACTTGGGGGTTGAGGTTTTTGTCACCTGCCGAAGACACGCTTTGAGGCGAAAGACCAATTCTAGAATTGAGCGTTGCACTGACTGCATCTTTGGAGAGCAACCTACCTAACCCTAGCTCTGCGATTCCCTGTGCCAAAGAAATGTTACTAGGCCGGGTGACTAAACAGCAACAGGTAGCATGTCGCCGCCTGGACTGTGACGATCAGGACCATAGTTGCGATGAGAGCCACTTCCGGAAACCTCGCGCGAACTATCCGCTCAAAGACCCGCAACCGTACGAAAGCCGCGCTCAAGACCACCCAAATGACCAGCACCCCGCCCCGACAAATCTAGCCGCGCGCTCTAGGGTTCCCTCATCGCCCTTCCACCCATTGGCCTTAGCTACTCCCGGGTTCGACAATAAGAAGGCCCGGTTCGCCTCGGGCTGCGTATTCACCCACTTTTCCAGCGGCAGGTAGTTGCTCGCATTTACATCCTTCGGATGCAGCAAGAGATACGGACGCTCGATCACTTCGCCAACTGATGCGGCCAGTTCCAATCTGACATTGTCAATGAGCACACTGCCGGGCTTGTCCCACATGCCGAATACTATCGATACGGTGTGTGCTGAACCGCCAACCTCGAACTCATACTCCTGTTCCATCCACGTATTCGTTACAACTGGCTGGAATTCCTTCCTCACGCGCTTCCATCCCTCCTCGAACGTATCCCATTCCAGCACTTCAACGTAGAGTTGTGAACTTCCCAGCGCCTCCTCTACGAAGAGATAGGAGAAGGTGAGCCGGTATCTCCCTGCAAACCACACCGGCACATCCTGCCGCATCCGTGTATCTTTGCCACGCTCGTCCGAGCCTATCTGCAGGATCGCGGAACGAAATCCATCCCGGGCTCGGTTAGGTTGGACAACCAACGGGGCTCTGGGCTCGCCTACTTCTTCCACAAAGGTCCACTCCTCCTCGGCTCTCTCCGTTTCAAAGGAGCCCCCTAGCATGAAGTTCGGTCGCTGTAAATAGAAATAAACTGCCGCAACTGTCACCAGGGCGACGGCGACCGCCGCCAGCAATACATTAATGAGCAAGCGACTGCCGACAAGCTTCTCTTTGACCTCCGCCATAGCCAGCGCAGGAAACGTCGCCGCTCCAACCAGCACCAGCGGAATAATAGGCGAGCTGAAACGTGAATCAACGACAGTCATGGTATAGAACAGGGAGAAGTATAGGAGAAAGGCAGAGACAAACACCGCAACTTGCGGTCTTCGTCGCAACAGTAGGAGCAGTGCGAGCACTCCCATGACCACGAGCGCTGTGCGCAACCGCGCGTAATCGGAAAACCCCGGTACTTCCCGGTACCCTTGCGGGAAACGCGCATTGCCGTCATACACCGCGTCCGGCCAAGTGGCTGACGGTTCCGTCCAGAAATATGAGAATTCTCCCCATACAAATCTCAAGTATGCCGTCGGCGAGCGCTCAATTCGCTCCCACAGCAACCTCAGCGTCTGCAATTCAAACTGAATTGACCCAGGGTCAATTCCCTGCGCCTCGGCGTTCGCGAGATGAGTCGCCAGTTCCCGCCTTACGATTGTCGAATCGTATTTCGCATACCCTTCGTCAAAGACGTGATGCAGCAGTGCAGGGAAGGGCTGCCCTAGGGTCGTATTGTCAGCGCCAAGCTGATTCCGCAGCAACCAAGGGGAAACGGTCAACGCAAAAGCCAGCATGAAAATCGCCCAGCTTAACAGCCAGCCGCGTCGCCACCCAACTAGCGCATACACAGGCAAGAGAACCAACGGCCACAGAATCGTAGTCGGCTTTACCAAAGTTAAGAGTCCCCACAGAATTCCAGCCGCACCATGGAACCGTGCCTTTTCCTGCCCAATTGCGTAGAGTGATCCTATCAACGCGAGCAAAAGCAGAAGCGTTTGCAGGTTTTCCGTGATCAAGAGTCCAACGTTGCCCAACAGTGAAGCGTCTAGCATCACTAGTAGTGCTGCAAGAATGCCCGAACGATGACCCGCAACTTGGCGCGCCAGCCAATAGCTCAGTCCTGCCACAAGACCAAGCAGCGCCCCTTGCACAAGGTAGACTGCGTGCAAGTCCCCTCCAAGCCAATAGATGGCTGCGAGAAACATTGGATAGAGGGGATAGGGATAGCCGTAGGGACCGTATTGAAGGTCCTCGGCAATGCGGCGAGCCAAGGTGTTGTACACCGTGCCATCAGCTACGGCGATCGTGGGTTGTGCGACAAGGACAACAAAGAACGCTGCAAGCAGGAACGTTACGCCGGCCAGCAACGCCGCCCATCTCACCATCTCATTGCGCAAAATGTGGGCTGCACCAGCGGCCCAGTGGGGTAACGTCATTCTCAACCCTATGCATAGGACTTCACAGAACCAGCCCGCCACCTTTGCTGCGCTAGGAGCGGCGCGCTGATATCTCCAGCCAGGAGGAAATCATATCCACATTATAGAGATGCTCTGTTGGGTATTGGAATCAGCTACTAAACCCACGTCATGGGTGCGCAAATGAGAGTACCCAAGACTGCACCAAGTCTTTCACAGGCGCATCATTGAAGTCAGCAGGAGGGGCTAGTTGGCAATGGCGATTCGTTGCTCGAAAACTACGCAATTGCTCACACGTGCTTCTCGTGTTGTAGAGCATCTGGTAGGGACGTCGCGGCGGGAAAATTGCTAAAGCGTTACCGCAAGCACCCCGCCAACAGTTAAGAATGCTAGAAAGGGAGCAATGCGGGCCGCTTTGTCTTGTCCGTCGGCACAAGCGAATGCTACAATGCGGGCAGAGTGCATGTGCGTTCTGCGCGTGTACGGCCCGCTAGCTCAATTGGCAGAGCAACTGACTCTTAATCAGTAGGTTCGGGGTTCAAGTCCCTGGCGGGTCACCTACACTAACGGCATTCGAAGACTTGGTTGGATTTATCCCACTCGCTCTCTCTCACCGAAGGGTTTTCGTCGGTTTACCGCTTAGAGCAGCGAGAGCGACTTGCTCTGATGCGTCTAGATCGGATGGCTAAACAGCACTAAGTAGCACGTTGCCACCTGCGCCAGCACCACCAGCGCCATGACACCTGTCAGGCCCTGTTCTAGCAGTCGCGTACGCACTATCCGCTCTACCACTCGCAAACGAATGCAGACTACTCCCAGCAACGACCACGCCGCAATCGCCACGAGCCCAACACCGAAAACTACGACTCTCAGTCTACCCTCATCGCCCCGCCAGCCACTCTCCCGCGCAGCGTCCACATTGTTCAACAGCCGTGACCGGTCTTCTTCCGGTTGCGATTCCAACCACTGTGACAAGGGTAGAAAGTCGCTCTGCTCGATTCCTCCAGGATTCGCCAAGAGGTAGGGGCGCTCAACTATCTCCCAGACTGGTTCCGCCAACTCCAGCCGAACGTTGTCTATCAATACCGCGCTGGGCTGGTTCAAGAGACCGAAGACGATTGTAATGCTACGGGCCGAATCGCTAACCTCGATTTCATATTCTTGCTCCATCCACGTGCTTGACACGACTGGCTGAAACTCCTTACCCAATCGCGTCCAGCCCTCCTCCACCAAGTCCCATTCCAAGACTTCCACATAGAATGAAGCTGATCGCTGGGGCTGTTCGGTAATGAGATACGAGAACTTCAATCGGTATTTCGTACTGAACCACACTGGTATGTCCTGAACGATACGAGCCTCTATTTCCCGCATGGGAGGGTCAATTCTCAGCAACGCCGCGCGGAATCCATCTTGGGACCAATGCGGATCAACGACCAGTGGTGCTACGGAATGTCCCACCGCGTCTTCATAGCGCCATGCCGACACTGCCTGTTCGGTCTCAAACGATCCTTCCTTTACATACTTGGGGCTCTGCAGGAACAGTTGCGCTGCAATCCCGACAAAGAGCATGATTGCGATTCCTGCGAGCAGCACGTTACTGGATACCCGGAGCTTGGCAAGCATTTCCTTAATTGCCCCTGCGGCAAGGGTGGGAAACACCGCCGCTCCAACGAGCACAAGCGGCGTGACAGGGCCACTGTAGCGTGGGATCAGGAATGTCATGGTGTAGAGCATCCCATAGTAAAGCACGAACGCCGTGAGTAGCAGGGCGCCGCGCGGCCTCTGTCTATAGAGCAGTGACAGAGATACCAAACTCACTAGCGCCAGTGCAGCGTGTAACCGCGCATATTCGGCGTAGCCCGGCACCGTTTTGAACCCTCGCGGATAGTGCTTGATGCTGTTGTACACTGAATACGGCCAGTCACTTGATG
Source organism: Chloroflexota bacterium (assembly GCA_965207135.1). Classification (GTDB taxonomy): domain Bacteria; phylum Chloroflexota; class UBA11872; order VXOZ01; family VXOZ01; genus VXOZ01. The sequence continues at coordinate 3,065,735 of OZ242272.1, forward strand.
GTTCTGCCCAGAAGCGCGAAAACTTCTCCCACACATAACCCGCGTACGCAGTCGGCGAACGGGCGATCCGCTCCCTCAATAACCTCAAAGTATTCAACTCAAACTGAAGCGAGCCCTGCTCGATTCCCTGGGCCTCCATCTCGTCGTACACTGCAAAGAGCTTCGGCATGAGGTTGCTCAAGTCATGCTTTACTTCCCCTTCGTCAATCACGTGGAGCAGGAGCGGCGAGTAGGGTTGTCCGGTCGTCGTGGAACCAGCACTGAACTGATTGCGTACTATCCATGGCGACAGTATCAGCAGAAATGCTAACACCAAAAAGAGCCAGCGTATGAGTAAGCCGCGGCCGCGGCCGGCAATCACGTACACAGGCAAGAGCACAATCGGCCAGAAGAGTGTGGCCGGCTTCACCAAGGTCAGCAGACCCCACACAAGGCCTGCGACTGCGTGGAAGCGTACTTTACCCTCGTCAATTGCATAGAGTGAGAGTATCAGCGCTAGCATCAACAGCGGGGCCTGCAGATTCTCAGTAAGTATGAGGCCGACGTTGCCAAGCAGCGATACATCGAACATCACAAGGAGCGCCGCGAACACACCGGCTACGTGGCCCGCAATAAGACGCGCCAGCCAGTAGCTGAGTCCCGCGGTCAATCCAAGGAACAGCCCTTGAACCAGAAAGACTGCTTGATAATCGCCTCCAAACACATAAACTAACGCGAGAAAGATTGAATATAGCGGATAGGGATACCCAACCGAATCATAGCGAAACTCCTGGGCCAAGACGTAGGCAAGTCCATGATAGATTGGGCCGTCAGTTTGAAAGATTGACGGCTGGGCGACCAGAGTAACGAATCCCGTTGCGAGCAGAAAAGCCGCTCCTGTAAGGATGGCAGCCCACCGCACACTTTCACTCCGTGCCATCCGCCTCGCGGAAGCAAACCGATCAAGAATAGACATTATTCAAGTGCGATCCATTATTGTGAGCTAAAACGCATTGGCAAGCCTTCAGGCCGCAACGCAACGCGCCGACCCAGAGCCAAGGCTTGCCCAATGACATTCGAAAGCGCTATGTATTGCGATCTGAACGGCGGCGACTTGTCCCGCTCAAAGCCGGGCTACGGCGATGAGATCGAGACACTCCGGGTCTTCTCCCTCCACAATCGTGAAGTCTGAAAGCGCAAGTTGAAACCCTTGGCGGTCGGCTGAACGCGCAATCAAGCGGTTGCCTACGAGTGCCGCGATGTCAAAGAGCATCTGATGAATTCGGCGCGGCACACGATAACGTAGCCGGAGCGGATCCAGCGCATACAGCCGCCGTACAGTTCTCCGCCTTATCTCTCGATACGCTTGAAGTCGCTCACTCATGACGACCGAGTACATTTCAACATGCGGAAAGACGGCTCGCATTATGTGCTCTAGTTCATCGTACGTCAGTTCGCGGTAGTGGTATGGATTATCCATTAGGGAAGTGAGACGATTCGGTGTAGCAATGAACATAAGGCCGGGCGAAATGAGAATTCGCCTCAATTCTTGCAGAAGTCCTGCTTGATCTTCCACATGCTCGATGAAGTGGCAGGCGACGGCAGCCTCAAAGCGTACGCCCCTATTTGAAATACCCATAGCGTCGGCGCAGAGATAGGCGGGGCTTGTAGAACCGTAGCGCTCCTGTGCAAAGGAAATCGCCTGTTGGGAACGGTCTACACCGATGACGCTTCGAGCTTCTTCCGCTAATATCGTAGTGCCGTACCCAGAACCGCAGCCGATTTCAGCAACGTTCAATCCCGCTACGCAGTCGCGCGCATACTGGTACTCGACTATAGTTTGCAACGCAAACGGTCTTGTGTCGGCCCGTTCAGGGTTGATGCGCTCGGCGCCCCACATGGACTACACCTTCTTCATCACAAACTTAAAATACCGGTCTAGGACCGGGTTGCCTATTCTATCGAGGAGCGCACTGTGCATGTCAGGCACCTCCAAAGTCCCGCACATACTTGAGAGCAGCGTACGGTCATCGATCCGGCGCAGCGCTTGCACTTTCTTGCGAAGCCTACGAACGGAACCAAACGCTTTACAGACGTCGCGGTAAGCAGCTACTTTCAGCCAAAACCACCCACTCTTCATAGCGTAGGCGAGTAGACCGACTTCGATCAGGATGAGGGCGGGGACAAGCAACAAGAGCGTGCGTACGCGATAGTAACTCAAGAGTATTATCCAGCGATTCCGCTCCAAGAAGTAGAACTTCCGTTTGCCGGCTCGGCCAAGAAAGCGATACTTGTGCCATGCCCGAGCAGCAGGAGCGGCTACTACGCGCAGTCCCGCAAGCCGCGCCCGCAATGAATACTCCAGGTCTTCACCGTAGAAATTGATGACTTCATCAAGCAGCCCGATACGCTCGCAAACACTCGTGCGAATTGCCATCGCCGCCCCACTGGTGAAACCAACATCTTTGGCTTCATCGGTAGAATCCGTGTCCTCTTTCCCATAGTTGCCGCAGTAGCCGAACCCTAGGTAGTGCACTACGTTTCCATCGGTGTTGAGCAGGTCCGGCGAGTCGTAGAGCAAGATCTTTGATTGGCACACCGCGATATCCGGATCAGAATCTGCAGTGGCTACAAGTTGCTCCAGCCAATCGACAGCAACAGTCGTATCCGGATTCAGCAGCACTACGTATTCAGCGCCGTGCGCCATGGCCAAGCGCACACCGATGTTGTTTGCCGTTGAAAATCCTAGGTTGCTCTGCTGTGGCTGAACGAGCACTTCCGGAAACTCGCTCTGCAGCATGGAAACGGAACCATCCGCAGATGCGTTGTCTACTACCACTATCCGGTCTGCCGTGAGGGACTGGCTGCGGAGTGAGCCCAAGCACTCCCGTAGATCATCACAGCCGTTCCAGTTCACCAAGACAACCCACACTGCTGGCATGCGGCAATCACTCTCACGTGGGTTCATCGGAATCGGCTTGCCCCCGATCCACCACCTTCCGTTCACATTGAACGACCCGCCACTGCAGCAAGGCTACCTCCTGCACAAGGTCTTTAATTTCACCTGCTTGCCGAGAGATTATGGCAGAGAAGTGCAAGAGTACTAGCAAGAAGAGGAAGTACCCGACAAGGAAGAGCGCGGAAGGTGGGTAGTGAATTCCCAAGACCTGCGCAACGAACGCAAGCAATGGACGTGAAAAGGAGAGCACAAACAAGATTACGCCACTAATCAGCCAGGCAAGCGCATACTCCTCGCGCAGACGCCGCCGCCGCACCAGTTCCATGACAAGCAGCAGAATGAGCAGCGAACCGGCGACTGAAACCAGAATAGTACGGTCAATCATGCGCTCATTGCCTCGAATGACGTGGCCGTAAGTACGCGGTGGCCACCGCTAGCAGCACCTTTACGACGTAGTATACCGACCTAAGTGGGGTAATGCTTGAGCGGCCGGCTTGGCGCTGCAACATAGTCGACGGATACTCGCTAACTTTGAAGCCTGCGCGCTTGGCGCAGATTGTGCCTTCGATTTCCGGGTAGTCTGTTGGCAAGTCCCTCGCGTAGAGCGTTGCAAGCTCCCGTGTGACCACCCGGAGACCTGAGGTGGAATCAGTGATGCGCTGGCGCAACAAGAGAGTGAGAATACCCGAGAAGAGAGCGACACCTGCGCGGCGCATCCACGCCCCACTATACCCAAGGTCTTCCACATACCGTGACCCTATTGCGATATCCGCCTCTCCGTTCACAACTTTCTCGATCAGTGCTGCAAGGTCCTCCGGACGATGCTGCCCGTCGCCATCCACGCGACCAACAATGTCATACCCCTGCCTTACGGCGAACTTGTAGCCGCTCTGTACCGCGCCACCAATGCCAAGGTTGCATGGAAGTCTTAGCACATTCGCTCCTGCCTCCTCTGCGCGCTCGGCCGTCGCATCATGGGAGCCGTCGTCTATAACAAGGACATCAGCAGAATCAAGAACGCGCCGCACCTCCGCAACAACCGACAGAATTGCGCCGGCTTCGTTGTAGGCAGGAATAATGACGAGGACTCTCGGCTCGGGGCTACTCAATCGGCCGCCTTCCCTCTCGATAAGGGGTGACATTACCGTACTGTTACGCCATGATAGCATCACAGTGTCGGCGTTGTTAATGCGGCTGGCGTGCGCCGCAGGGCGCGAATGCCGGGAACTTGTGCCGAAAATTCAGCCCGCTCAATCATGAAGTGCAGCGGAGGATTGCTATCCTCGCAACCCGGTAAGCACTGTCTAAATCCACTTCCTCTATGCCGCCTAATTTGCGTCAGACCGGAAAGTCCTGTTATTCCACTGGCGGAGAGCGAGTGCATCCAGCCCTTTGACTGTCCTCGTAGCAGGCGACGTCTGCCCTGCACTATCACTTCGTGGCAGCACGCGGGAGACGGTGTATACTTCCACTATCACGCAGTGGAGGGTTTGTTGGTCACGCGGTTTCCTGGTGGGCGACAACAGTGGCTGGCTTTCGTTGACGCGCTGCTGTTAGCTATTCAGGTCTGAAGGCAACGTCGGTTCAATGAGTTTACAAAGCAGGCGTAGAAGTGCTGATTGATACGCACACCTACATAGGCCATTGGGGCTTTCGTCCCTTGGCCTGGCGCACGGCAGGCGGCCTGCTCGATGCTATGGACAAGCACGGCATCGACCAGGCGTGGGTCTCGTCCGCAAGCGCAATTCTTTACCGCAACGCGCACGCGGGGAACGAGGAACTCCACGCTGAGGTGAATCTGCATCGCGACCGCCTTGTGCCCTTTGCCGTCATCAACCCTACGTACGCCGATTGGGAATACGACCTCAAGGTGTGCCAGGAAGAGTTTGGGTGTCGCGGTATTCGGATGTATCCGCCTTATCATCGCTACACCTTGCGCGACGAACAGTGCCACGATTTGGTCGAAGCGGCCATTGCCCGCAACATGGTGATCTCCGTGCCGCACTGGGTCGAGGACGATCGCGAGCGGTCGTGGCTCATCAACCAACCCGGCATCGTGCCGGTGGCGGACATGGCGGCGCTCGCACAAGCGCATCCCGCGGGACGCTTCGTCTTTCACTACGGTTTAGGCTTTGCTGGGACACCCCTCGGTCGACGTGGCGCCGTGCAGGCCGACTTCGGCCTGGACATTTCTCGGCTACCGGTCTTCGTAAAGGAAGAACTGCCTGCCTTACTGGCTGAAGTCGGCCCGGAGCGATTGGTCTTCGGCAGCGGCATGCCGCTCACGTCGGTGGAAGTGCCGCTCTACAAGCTGGAGGTGCTCGACGTGCCTGAAGCCGTGAAAGAGCACATCCGCTGGAAAAGCGCGAGGCGCCTGCTGGGCGAGTAGGCCCTGCACGTGGCTCGGAAGTTGCAGAGACAATGTCGGTGGCAAGCTAGCCGCAGTGATAGGAGAAGTCGCACACTCCGTCATTTGTACGTTGAAGAAGGCGGGTGAGGGAATGCCGGAGCGGATGCAGGTTTAACAGTGGCCGGCGTTCCGTACTCTGAGCAGTTACGGAAATTGGTGTTCTTTAGCTTTTGGTACTGTCGGAGGCCGGCGCATCAATTTCATGGCAAAATCGGGGTTTGGGACTCTGTTTTCAGTGTAAGGACTACACAAAATGAAAAGACTACGCATTGCCGTAATCGGCGCGGGATCTGGGCCCGGCGCGCGGGCGCGGGGGTGGATCGAGACCGTGGCGAAACTCACCGACCACTTCGACCTTTGCGCCATTTGCGATATTAATCCCGCGGTTGCGGAGGAAATCTCGGCGAAGCATGGCGTGAAGCAGTCTTTTACCAACGTGGCTGCTACGCTCGATGAGGCCAAGCCCGATCTGGCGCTCATCCTGGTGCCCACCGACGGCCAGTCGGCGGTCGCCGTGGAGGCGGCCAAGCGCGGCATCAACATCATTACCGAGATTCCCTACGGCATCACGCTGGAAGTTGGCGACGCCATTCGCGACGTTTGCCAAGAGCACGGCGTGGTCTGGGAAATCGCCGAGCAGGTCTGGCTCTGGCCGCAGGAGCAGCTCAAGGCCAAGATCGTCGAGTCCGGCTATATTGGCAAGGTCTCTATGTCCCGTCTCTGGTACGCCAGCGGGAGTTACCACGGCTTTAATGCCGTGCGCATGATCCTGCGCGATTCGGCGCGGCGCGTGCTGGCCTATGTGACGGAATCCGAAACCGACCAATACCTCACCTATGGCGGCGAGCAGGCGACGACGGTGGTCTGGGAGGCCATGTGGATTGAGTACATGCGGGGCACGATGTGCCTCTACGAGCGGGCACCGCGCCCGTTTTCCAAGCACTCCCGGCCCAATCATTGGGAAATCGATGGCTCCAGCGGACACCTCTCCGGACGTGACGTCGTCCTGCTTGCCGGTGAACCGGACCAGCCGCAGACCATACGGGAGCAGTATCTCACCGATGATGGTGAACAGGTCTTAGACTACGTGTACCTGGAGGGCGCGCCCGACTTGCGCTGGGAAAATCCGTATCAGGCGTACCGCGTCGGCGACCTCGACGACGTGGCGAAGGCCGAAATCCTCACGAACACGCACCGGGCGATTGTGGAAGGCACGCCGGTGCAGTACGGGCCGGTGGGCGCTCGCGCTGACTTGGAGCTCTCGTTTGCCATGGCCGAGAGCCAGCGGCTGGGGAACACCTGGGTGGACGTGCCGCTGCCGGGACCCACGGAACTCTCCGAGCGCATCGAGCGCACATTTTTGGAGACGTACGGCCACTATCCCATCGCCGGCAGCCGGGAGCTGCTGGATGTGCCGATTAGCCGACTGGGCGTGTGGTGGCCGGCAGCGCAGTGGCTGTAAAGGCGCGCGAATGGCTATTAGCCGCAAGGTGCCGGGGCATATTCGCTCAGGCAGCAAGAGCGGCTATGCGAAATGATGGATTCCCGTTAAAGCGGTAATGACCGGTAAGTCTCACCGCACCAGACGGCGGAAGGGTTCCCGTTTAGTTTCCGCCTCGAGCAATTCATCGAGTTCACCGGTGAGGCCACGATTCACGATCTCCAGAGATTCTGCCGCCGCCGTCGCGGTGATGGCGATATCTGCGTCGGTGTGGGCTAGGGTAGCGGAAAAGGCGGTCGCGCAGAAGACGCCGCGCTTGATCATCTCCTGCATGAACAAGGTGTCTATGGGCTTCTTGAGAGCGGGGTCCGGCAGGTCGAACACCAGCGTCGGCATGGTATGCACACCGGTGACGGCAGCCGCGATGCCTACGGAGGCAATGGCGTCTTGCAGAGCCGTACGCAGCTTCTCGCCGATTTCCTTGAAGCGCGCCGCGGAGTTGCGGCGCTTGAGTTCGGTAATGGTCGCCACCGCCGCCGCCAGCCCCACGGATTCGCTCCAGTACGAGCTTGACACGAACATGCGGCCGGCAGGTTCCATGGCCGCGCGTGAGCCGACCACGCAGCCCATTGGGTAGCCGTTTGACATGGACTTAGCGAACGTGGAAATGTCGGGCGTCACGCCAAGCCAGTCCTGCGCACCGCCGGGAGAAAGGCGCCAGCCCGACGATACCTCGTCGAGAATAAACAGGGCGTCATGTGCGTGGCTGAGCGCCTTGACCGCCTCCAAATAGCCCGGCGCCGGGGGCTCGGAACGCATTGGCTCCATCATCACCGCCGCCACCTCGCCCTGGTTTTCTCGCAGTAGTGCCTCCAAGCCGTCCAGATCACCATAGGTGAAGGGCAATGCCGTGCCCGCCAAAACACGCGGCACACCGATTGGTTCGATGCCCGCGAAGGGAAATTCATCGGTTTTCGGGTCGGCGAGGAAGTTGGCGGACTGGTACCAATCGTGCCAGCCGTGGTAGCCGGAAAAGAGAATTTTGTCCTTGCCGGTGGTACCGCGCGCGATGCGCACGGCCACGGCGCAGGCCTCGCCGCCGCCCTTGGTGTAGCGCACCATCTCCGCGCTGGGGATGGTATTCACCAGGATCTCGGCAAGCTCGATCTCCAAGGGGCTGTTCAAGCTGTACAGGCTGCCCTTGTCGATCTGCGCTTTCACGGCGGTGTCCACCGCGTCATCGGCGTGGCCAAGGATGATGGCCGTCACCGCGTTCACCCAGTCGATGTACTCGTTGCCGTCAACGTCGGTGAAGCGCGCACCCTTGGCGTGCGCAGCGTAAATCGGGCTGACGGGGTGGGCAAAGCTGCTCGCCCGGCGGCTGATGAGCTGCGTTCTGCCGGGGATAAGCCGGTCGGCCTTGGCGTAGAGGTCGAGCGAGCGCTGGACTTTGCTCTGCGTCATGTTTCCTGCTGTCTCTTTCGTTTGATAGCGGCTAGACGAGTTATTTCCTGCGGTTTCATTCGCGCTTGGCGCGGCTTCAGCTACCTACGTGCTCTCCCAAGCTATCTGCGACCTGCAGCTGCAACTGCCGCCAACAATGGGCTTGGCATAGAAGAGCCTGCCGCGTGTGTGCAGCCGTGCTGCCGGCGGTGCTGAATCTATAGTGTATTTTGTACAAGCTGTAACTATAGTGTAGCTTGTACCATAGGTACCGGTGGCAATACTAAACGAAAGGAAAACAAGGTGCGTGTTACCAAGAGAGTGATTCCTCTACTACTCGCCTTTGGGGCATTATTTCTCACGTCCGGTTGTTCCGTGCAGGTCCGCGAATCTCCATCTGCACCCTTAGCGGTGGGCGCAGCGGCCACGGCCATGCTCGCTGCGCCGGACGGCACCGCAATGGGCACGGTAACACTCACGCAAGGGCCGCACGGAGTCATCATCGCGGCGGACGTGTCCGGATTGACACCGGGCGGCCACGGCTTCCACATCCATGAAACAGGAAGCTGCACGCCGGACTTCGCGGCGGCTGGCGACCACTTCACACCCAAGGCACAGGGGCACGGCTACTTGCATGAAGCCGGTTTCCACGCCGGCGACCTACCCAACATCTACGCGGCAGCCGACGGCACGGTGCGCGTCGATGTCTTCACGAGTGACGTGACATTGACAGACGGCCTTGCCCACTCGCTCTTCGACGAGGATGGCTCCGCGTTCATCATCCATGAGAAGCCGGATACCTATGGCGAGGATGCCGGCGCCGGCGGCCGCGTCGCGTGCGGCGTGATTGTGCAAAACTGAACGTGCCGCCTAAGCGGCTGACCCGAACCCCAGCAGGACTGCTCAAAGGAAGACCTTGGTGAGACTGCCGTCGCTTGTCCCTGTGTCCACGCGCGGCCTGCGCAGGTGTATGCGCGCATGGATATGCCTCTTGTTGGCGGCGAGTGATGGGAGATTCGTGCCCTGCCCGTGCGAGGATGCACGCACAGGGCTATTCCGCCAGTGTAAACAAGGCACGGGCGTTTAGAAGCTGCTCTGCGTAAAACTGTGCGTCATCGCTCTTGAGACCTTGCAAGGCGGCAACGGCGGCGCAAAACTCTGCCTCTCCGGATTCACTTTGGCCGTTAAGCAGTGCCGCTAGCCCAACGTATCCTGCCAGCATCAAACGGCCCTCCGGATCGTCCCCCTGCTCTTGGTTGTAGCCGTGCGCCGCTTCGAATGCTGCTTGGGCGTCCGCGTACTGCCTGTTGGCCATGAGTTGCGCGCCCAGGAACCAGTACGTGAATGCTAGTTGTTCTGCGGTCGGGTCGAGTTCTTGGAGCTGGCGCACGCTGAAGCGAGCATACATGAGGCCCTGTTGCATCTGCTCAGGTGAGATCGTCACACCGGGCTCATCCCAACCGGGCCACGTAAAGGAAGCAACGTTCGTTGCCATGCGCTTGGCGGCTAGGCGGAGTTCTCTTGCGGCGGCATCCTCCTGACCGTCGAGTTTTCGCGCAGCGGCCAGGCAGTAATGGATGCCGGCACTGCCGAAGTGCAGCACCTGCTCGATGGATTTCGCCTGGTGGTAGCAGTCAAGAATGAGATTTTCGAAAGCCGCAACGACTACCTGCGTGTCGTCAAGTGCCAGCACATATGCGCTGGCGGCGAATAGGTCCTTTTCCTCAACGAGGGCTTGAACGGACTGGTGGATGTCTTCACGAGTCATGAGGACTGTCCTCCGCCGAGCCTTCCGGCCGCAAGTGGCGTCTCTAAACTAGGCATCTTCACATTGGGAGGGGCGACCTAGGTCACTTCGACACTGTAGTCTCTAGATTCTATTCGGGCTTGCTGACTTTCGCCAATTGCGTGTCAGAAGCCGCAAATCAGTTACTTGAACGGGGCTGAAAGGGCGCCCGACACCGTCATGCCCGTGAAAACGGGAACCCATCCTCACTGCGTGCCCTGGACTCCGGTGTTCACCGGCGTGACGGAATTCGCTCGTCAATTGCTTTCGTAGTATCCCGTTACGCTATTTCCGGCTGCAAGGCCTTGAGCGCAACTTGATAGAGCGTTTCCAGACCCGTGCGCGTGGAGTCGGAGCGGAAGTGCGGGTCCCACTTCAGGTCTGCGAGCGAGTCGCTGATCGTCAACAGCGACCCCATCTCCACATCCCGGTAGGACGCGACGGCAAAGAGGGCCGCGGCTTCCATCTCGACAGTGAGCACGCCTTCAGACTGATAGTGCTGCACCTCCGCAATCGTCTCGCGGTACGGCGCGTCAATGGTCCAACTGGTGCCGACATGATGCGGTGTATCAGTGGCTTGCAGTGCGTCAACCAGCCGGGCAGTCATGGCAGGCGAGGCGTGGGCATATTTTTTCGGCGGCAGGTAGTGGTGCGAGGTGCCTTCATCGCGGATCGCGCGGTCGCAGACGACAATATCGCCAATGGTGAGGTCTCGCTGGAGGCTGCCCGCGGTTCCGATGGAGAGGAAGCGCCGTATGCCCTGAACAATCAACGCCTCCAACACTAGAACCACAGCAGGCGCGCCAACACCGAATCCTCCGGCAACAGCCACCCTGTTCTCCGTTTCCTGCAGCCAGTGAAGATGACGATAGGTTCCCCGCTCGACCCCGGCAGTCTCGTGTTGCCCCAGGATGTGTGCCAGCAAAGATGACTGATAGCAAAAGACAACGGCATCCGGAAATGGCAACGGCGGGTCGTCTGTCACAAAGTGCGCAACCGACGCTTCCGGTGTAATGAAGGCCTCTTCACGGTGTTTATTGGGAAAATTCGGGAACGGCATGAATCTCTACAACCTGTCACAATCTTGCTCTTGTAGCGCGGGGGCTTGTCCCCCGCTTGGGTACACAGCAATGTGCACGTCCCTTCGGCGGTCTCACATGAGGAGCGTCGATGCCGCAAGGACCTGTGGTCCTCAAAAACCTCGGGTTCCAAGGGTGCTCACAGTCTAATCGAGTCGGCCCAACAGGACGCAGGTTACAAACCTGCGCTACCAGAGTGATCCGTCGTAGCGCGGGGGCTTGTCCCCCGCTCCTCTGTGCAGGTGCGGCGAACACCCACATGACGTGTCGAATTCTCGCGGTGCTATCACGCTTTTTCTACAAAAACCGGACTGCACCAGGCCATTTCGCCGTCGTATTGAGTGACGCGGACGAAGTACGGCGTAACGTCTTGGCTGAGCGGCTCGGAGTCTTGGAAGGTGAAAGCCGCGTCGTAGGGAGCGCGTTCTTCATGGTCACGGCTGATGCGCACCTCGCTGCCGACGCCGGTGATACCGGGTTGTACGACTTCACCTTTGTCAGCCAGTGCGTCCAGGCGCAGCGAAAACGTGGCGGGCGCAGAGGTGAAGGTGAGCGTCGTGTCGGCATCGCCCACAACTTCCAGCGCGATGCCGTCCCAGTCGCCTGAAGTCTGCGAGACCCAGCGCACGCACTCTTCATTCTGCTCGACGATGCCTTCCGTCGGATCGTCAAAGGCCCAACCTCTTGCAGAGAGAATGCGGCCCTTGTCCACGCGCAGGTTGCCGTCCCAGCGCAGGCGGCGGGTGCGGTCTTTTACGCGCGAGCCGCGCCAGCCGACGCGAATCTTCTTAGGCAGGCCGCTTTTTCTTTCCACTAGGGGATGGGAGTAGACCGGCTCTGTGCCGCGCAGCACTTCCACTTTATCCAGCGGCGCGGTGCCGGCCACCCTGACCTGTAGAGAGGGCGGATTAGTTGATTCAAAAACCTCACCCATCAGGTGTTCGTCGGCGGTCAAGTGCACGATCATGCGCGCGCCGGTGGAGGCAAAGGTATGCCGGGCGCGGATGGCGTCCCAAATCGAGCGGCGTTGCAGATTAGGGGCATAGGCGCCGAGCAGCCCGCCGCGCACGCCGAACATGCCGCCGTTGGTGGGACGGCTGGTGCCGGGGCGCCCGGTATGATCGTCGCTGCCCGCCGCGAAGCCGGTGATGTAGCCCCGCTCCAACGCCTCCTGCCAGACCCACTCGAACCAGCCGTGGGCCGACGCAATTTCTATAAGGGGCATCACTTCGGAGTCAAAGTAGTCGAGGTTCGCGCGCCGCCCGCCGATATGGGGAATCATGAATACGTCGTCCAGGCCGCGATAGAGGTCTACGAGCGTCGAGACCGGGCACTTGTCCGCCCACGGCCCTGGATCGCCCGGCACTTGCCAGTGGGATGAGCGGTGCAGCGGGCCTTCGTCGCCGAGAAAGTGCACGTTGTGGTCGCCGCCCGCCGGATGGTTGCCCGACCACTCGTAGCCCAGCAGCGTGAGAAAGCGCCCGGGCTCGTTGTAGCGCTTCACGATTTTCTGCAGCTCATACCAGAACTCGGCCGTGATTTGAAAGTCGTTGCCCTGGATGCCCAGGAAGTCCACCCCCGCGTGGTCGCGGGCGTAGGTGAAGTATTCGTCCGGACTGCCCGTGCCCACGGTCTCTTCGGTCTGGGCGTGCATATCGCCCCAGTAAAGGTGCAAGGCGGGCGCGTCTTCCTGCACGTGGATGGGATTGCTGAGGACGGAAAAGGCCGGATCCACGCAGCGCGCCTCGAGGCGGATGATGCCGGTCTCCGCAAGCGAAAGGCCGGCAAAGCGGTGAATGCCACCGTCGTGTTCGTTGAAGGTATGTCTCGCTAGCGGTTCGGCTTGGTGCGGAAGGTAGAGTCCCACCTCACCGCAAAAGCCGGTGGCCGTGTTGCCCCAGGCGTCGTCGGCGCGCACCAGTACGTCGAATGCCTCGCCCACGACCACCATGCTCGGCGCTTGGGCCACCAGGTGCGCCGCCGGTCCCGCCACGATGCGCACCACCGGCGCGTCCGGCAGCTCGCGGAATTGCAGCGTGCCGAAGTTGTCGGCAAAGAACTTGAACTCGAACGTGCTCTCCACGAACGTTTGCGCCTGGCTGCCGGGACTGCCGCCGGAGCTATCACCCAGCACGATCCAAATGTGTTCGCCTGCCTTCAGGGTGCCGTCATGCACGTGCACGTGGATGGTGCGCCGCCAGGGCCGCACGTGGTTCTCGCGGTCGAAGTGCACCTGTAGTTTGGCGTTGCCGTCGGTATGAATACGGCAATAGTTCGGCGCGGTAGGATCGTCGAAGTCCGGCGCGCCCCAGTCGCAGACGCCCCGCATCACCAGGCGCAGGTTGGAGCGGTCGTCCATGCCGTAAGTGCCCACGGTAAAGGTAAACGTCCACGTACCCCACGACCCGGCCACCACGTTGGCGGTCGGCGCCAACGCGACCGTGCCGCAGTACTCCCGCAACGTCGCTGCATCGTATTCAGGTGCCATGGTAGGTGAAAGTTCTCCTTCTAGCTTAGCGTGCCTCTCGCAAGGGTTTCCGCCCTAAGCTTTAATGTAGTCAGGTAGCAACAGTATACGTCTTTGTCGACCGGCATGGGTGCGCTTCTACTCTCCGAGAAGGTCAGGGCAAACGGATTGGCATGTCTGCACTCTGACAAGCATGTCGAGACATTCTCTTGCGGAAGGTAAGTTGCTATTGTCGGTGCCCGCAAGTGGCTGCAACGGGCCGTATCGGTGGCTGGTTACTTTCGCCGGGACATTCTCTGTTTCAGGAGGTTCACGAACTCCTATCCTTGTATTGGCATCCCGCGCTCAGCTATAGTGAGGTATGGAAGACAACGTGATCTTCTCCAATATATTTTCTCAGTTGCGCGCCAAGCGCCGGTCACGAGCAGCTTGTCCAAGTGTCACGTAGCGGACAGGGTTAGTGTTTTGTGACTAGCACATGCTGCTTCAGCTAATCAGCAGCTTCTTGAAACGGCGATTTCGCAAGGCGGCGATTTCGCAAGGCGGCGATTTCGCAAGGCGGCTACTTCGCGAAGCGGCTACCTCGTTTCATTGAAACGGCATCTTTGCTTCATAGAAGCAGCATCTTTGCTTTCATGGAAGCAGCATCTGCTAGTCACTAACCACAAGGCGGGCCGGGGTGTGGGCGCGGGAAGGATTCATCCGTCGTATTATGATTCACAAAGTAGAGGCGGACCACGCCGGTCGTGCAGTCAGCATCGAGACCGGGCGGTTTGCCGATCAGGCCAGCGGTAGCGTCACGATCCGTTGCGGCGACGCGATACTGCTGGTCACGGTCACGGGCTCTAAGCCCCGTGAGGGGATTGATTTTTTCCCTCTCTCCGTTGACGTGGAAGAGAAGTACTACGCCGTAGGCAGAATACCCGGCGGGTACTTGCGCCGCGAGGGCCGGCCGAGCGACGATTGCGTGCTGGCGGCGCGGCTGTGCGACCGCCCGTTGCGGCCGCTTTTCCCCAAAGACTACCGCAACGAAGTCCAGGTTATCATCACCATTCTCAGCGCCGATCAAGAGAATGCCACCGACGTGCTGGGCATTGTTGGGGCATCGGCTGCGCTCTGCATCTCGGATATCCCCTTTGGCGGACCGATAGGCGCGGTGCGCGTGGGGCGCATCAATGGTGAGTTCGTCATCAATCCGCTCATGTCGCAATTCGCGGAGAGCGACCTCGATCTGGTCATCGCGGGCACGCGCGACGCCGTGATGATGGTGGAAGCCGAAGCGGGACAATTGCCCGAAACGGAGATGGTTGCCGCGCTGGAGCGCGGTCACGAGGCCCTGCAGGAGACCATCGCCATGCAGGAAGAGCTCATCAGCAAGGTGAGCAAAGCCAAGCACGACTATGTCCCTCACGGCCCATCGGAAGACCTAGTGGCGCAGGTGCAGACGCAGATTGCGGATAAGGTCGCGGCAGCATTCGGCCAACCGGACAAAGCCGCGCGCGAGACGCAACTGGCTGAGATTACGGCCGATGCGCTTGAGGCGCTAGGCGAGGAGCACGACCAATCCCACGTAGTCGACGCGGTGCAGTCCGTTGTGAAGAAGCAGGTGCGGAACGAAATCTTGCAGGAAAACAAGCGACCTGACGGGCGCGCGCCGGCGGAAATCCGCTCGCTGTCCGCCGAAGTCGGCGTGTTGCCGCGCGCCCACGGCACCGGTCTCTTCCAACGCGGGCAGACCCAGGTGCTGAGCATCACAACGCTCGGCTCAGCCGGCGACGCGCAGCCGCTCTACGGGCTCGAAATCGCCGATTCCAAGCCGTTTATCCACCACTACAACTTCCCGCCTTTCAGCACCGGGGAGACCGGACGGCTCGGATCGCCCCGCAGACGGGAGATCGGCCACGGCCGCCTTGCCGAGCGCGCCGTTGCGCAGGTGCTGCCCTCGCAAGAGGATTTTCCCTACACCATACGCGTGGTTTCCGAGGTGCTCTCTTCCAACGGCTCGACCAGCATGGCCTCGACTTGTGGCAGTTCGCTGGCGCTGATGGATGCCGGGGTCCCCATTGCGGCGCCGGTGGGCGGTATCGCCATGGGTCTGGTGATGGGTGATGACGGCGAATACGCCATTCTCACCGACATCCAGGGCATCGAGGACGCTCTGGGCGACATGGACTTTAAGGTGGCCGGCACTGCCAAGGGCGTCACCGCCCTGCAGATGGACATCAAGGTAACGGGAATCACCTTCGCCATCATGGAGCAGGCGCTGGGGCAAGCGCGCGAGGCCCGCATGGACGTGCTCAACGCGATGACGGAAGCGATTGCAGAGCCGAGGACGCAATTGTCCGATTACGCGCCGCGGCTAGTCTCCCTCAAGATTAATCCGGAAAAGATTGGCGAGGTGATCGGCCCCGGCGGCAAGGTCATCCGCAAGATTCAAGAAGAAACCGAGTCAAAGATTGATATCGCCGATGACGGCACCATCGTCATCACCGGCGAATCAAAGGATGGTGTTGAAAAAGCTGCGGAGACTATCCGCAATATGACGACAGAACTCGAAGTCGGCGCGATCTTTACCGGTACGGTGTCGCGCATCATGAATGCCGGCGTATTCGTGCACCTGCCGGACGGGCGGCGCGAGGGCCTGGTGCGCATGAGCGAACTGGCCGAGGACTACGTCGAGCGCGCCGAAGACATTGCCGACATAGGCGATGAAGTCATGGTCATGGTGATCGAGATCGATTACCAGGGCCGGGTGAACCTCTCGCGCCGCGCAGTGCTGGAAGGTACGCATCCTTCCGAACGCGCGCCCTCGAGCCGCGGCGAACGCGGCGGCGGCGGTGACAGAGGACGTGAGCCTTCATCCGACCGGCGCGGGCCGCCCCGCGGGGGACGGAGTCCGCGACGCTACGACCGCGAACGGGCGCCTGCGGACCGGGACCGTGATCGCGCGCCCGCGGCAGCGGACCAAAACCGCGATCGTGGCAGCGACCGTGAATCGTCCCAGGGTGACGGTGGTGGTGACGGCGGATCGTCCGGAAGCTCTGGCAGAAAGTGGTAAGGAGTCATGGCAGCAACGCAGGCAGAACACCTTCGAGTTGCCGTCTGCGGCATCTTTGGCCGCGTGGGCGCGACCGTGGCCAACGCGGTGGCGCGTGAGGACGACCTCACGCTCGTCGGTGGCGTCGACGTCATCACTTCCGATGACGGCTATACCACGGCGAACGGCCAGACGGTTGCCACCGCTACGGATTTGCCGGCAGTGCTTGCAAGCGCCGACCCCAACGTCATCATTGACTTCACCCGCGCCGACGCGGCGCGGGTGAACATCCGGACCGCGCTTGAACACGGTGTTCATGCCGTAGTCGGCACCACCGGCATGGATATCTCCGAAATCGAAGAGTTGGGTGAGTTGGCCGCTGCCAATGATCTTGGCTTGGTGGTGGCGCCGAACTTTGCGCTGAGCGCCGTGCTCATGATGCATGTCAGCAAGCTCATCGGCAAGCACATGGACTACTGCGACATCGTGGAGTATCACCACGAGAACAAGATCGATGCCCCTTCCGGTACGGCGCTGCAGAGCGCCATCGACATTCGGGAGGCGCGGGGCAGCGACTTCATCTCCGTGCCCACGGAGAAAGAGACGCTCGTCGGCACCCGCGGCGGTGTGCACGGCGGCATAAACGTCCATGCGGCGCGGTTGCCGGGGATGGTGGCCCATCAGCAGGTGATTTTTGGCGGTCTGGGGCAGACCCTCACTATCCGCCAGGACTCCACCAGCACCGAGTCATTTGTGCCCGGCGTGCTGCTGGCCGTGCGGGCAGTGCCTGAGCTCAAGGGCCTCACCCATGGACTGGACGCGTTATTAGAATTGACGTAGGGTAACCTCAGGATGCGTACTTCGTAGCACAGGTTTACTACCTGTGCTACTCTTGCATTGACAGCAGGATGTTTCCTGGCCCTCCTCCAGCCGCAATTGCGTTTGAGTGTGCAAGGGTCGGCACTGACTCAAGGCCCGCTTAGGTAGTCTGCTGCTGAGGTGAGAGGTTGGCGCTAACTGGGGATCGTAAGGAGAGAACAAGTGGCGACGCTTGCTGAACCAACCGTCAGCCAGATGACGGTAAGACCCTTGAGCTTAGACGAATACCACTGGCTGATTGAGCAGGGATTCTTTGCCGAAGATGAGCACGTCGAGCTTGTTCAAGGAGTGCTTCACAGTATGAGTCCTGAGGGGCCGCGTCACGTGGCGGTCATAGATCGCCTGCTTGGGTTGTTTTTCGGTGCGCTTGGCAGCCACACGCAGGTGCGTGTACAGCATCCTCTCCGGTTGCCTGATAGCAACTCCGAACCGGAACCCGATCTCGCCCTTGCTGAAAAGCGGGAGGACACGTACTCTGAACGTCACCCAGTGCCATCTGAGGTTTACCTCGTGATAGAGGTTGCTGCTACCAGTCTTGAAGAAGATCGACGGCTAAAGATACCACTCTATGCAGCGGCTGGAATTATTGAGTTTTGGATTGTAAATCTGGTTGAAGACCAGATCGAAATATACCGTGAGCCGACGATTCCGGTAGAGGGCGCGGCGTACTACCGACAGCGCCTGCATCACTCAGCACAGGACATCGTTCATCCCATACAATTCCCCGACTGCTCCTTTGCAGTCAAGGACGTGCTCCGAACGCCAGATCGCGGCTAACATTCTATATTGGCTTTCACCGTGTGATCTCGTGTGCGGAAGCATCCCCCTATGCTCAAACCCCAGCGCAACGTCCATAAAATCTGAATTGCATATTCGCGTCCTCACGGGCCAGCGACTTGGGCAAGTTCACCATGTTCAAACCGAAAGTCGCGCGAATTCTACCCTCTATTGGTATCATGGAAAGAGAGTCATCCAATTGGGCAGAAACGAGTAACGGTTAGAAGGACGTAGGACAAAGGCATGGCAAACAGTGGCGGCTATAGTGTAGGTGTTCTCGGCGCCACCGGCGTGGTGGGGCGGCTCCTTCTCGAAATACTTGAAGAGCGGGCATTTCCCTTGAAGGAGTTGCGGCCGCTCGCCTCGGCAAACTCACGGGGCAAGACAGTGGCGTTTGCCGGTAAAGAGTATAGCGTGGAAGAGACCACCGAAGACTCGTTTGACGGCATGGACATCCTGTTTGCCTCTGCCGCCACCGGCGCCAACCGTCACTTTTCGCCAATCGCTGCCCGCGCAGGGGTGGCCGTGGTGGATGACTCCTCGGCATTTCGCATGGACCCCGACGTGCCATTGGTCATCGCCGGCGTGAACGATGATGACTTGGTGCAGCATAACGGCATCATCGCCGGGCCGAATTGCACCACGATGCAGCTGGTTATAGCAATTAACCCCATTCATCAACTCAATCCCATCCGGCGCATGGTGGTGGATACTTACCAGGCCGTCTCAGGTTGGGGTCGCGACGCCGTGGTGGAGTTGGACGATCAGATTAGGGCCAAGGCCGCCGGCAATGGCGACAGTCTGCCGCGAGAGATTTTCCGTCACGACATCCTCGGCAACGTGCTGCCGGAAGTCGATTCATTCCTGGATGATGGCTACACCAAGGAAGAGTGGAAAGTCATCCATGAGACCCGCAAGATCATGCACGCGCCTGATATGAAAATAACGTGTACGGCGGTGCGGGTTCCGGTAGCCGTCAGCCATTCCGAGGCGGTGCATCTGGAACTCAGCCGACCCATGACGGCCAATGCAGTCCGCGAGCTGCTGAACGATACGCCGGACGTGCGCGTGGTGGATGATCCCAGCCAAGGGCTTTACCCGGTGGCCACCGACGCGGCCGGCACCGATGACGTGCTAATCGGCCGCATCCGCAACGACGTTTCCCACGAGAACGGCGTCGCCATGTGGGTGGTGGCGGACAATCTCCGCTGTGGCGCGGCTACCAACGCGGTGCGCATCGCGGAATTGCTCATCGAACGCGACCTCCTGCACGGCGCGAACGTAGCGGCGGCAAGCAGGGGCGCGGGGTAAAGCAACCGCTACTCCCAACCGCTGACGTACCACAACGAATCACCGCGTAGCGCTTCGGCTTGTCCTCCATCGTTGACGGCGTGTAAACGGAGTGGAGTAGCAGCACAGGTCGCGACCTGTCCCACCATTCTCCGGTAGCGCAGGTTGCAAACCTGCGCCGGTCTGGTGGCAGAGCTTTCTCCGCACCGGTGCGCATCCTCAGGTGAATTCATTGCCGCCGTGCGACTCTCTCCGTTGCTGGACTCCCGTCCACGGTTGCCGAAGCGTGTGACAGCGCGCAAAGTGTACGGTACACTGAGGCAAATGACCGTCAAGCAAGATCCGCTAACTGAGAATGAGGAGGAGCGCACTCATGGCAGGCAAAGAGCTGGGGAGACTCATTACGGCGATGGTCACGCCCTTTGCTAGCGATGGCGCGGTAAATTACGACCAACTTGGCAACCTTGCCCGGCAACTTATCGAGGGCGGCTCCGACGCGCTGCTCGTCACCGGCACCACCGGCGAATCGCCGACGCTCTCTCATGAAGAGAAGCTGGAGTGCTACCGCACCGTCATGGCGGCGGCAGATGGACGCGCGCCGGTGATCGCGGGCACGGGCAACTACAGTACGGGCGAGAGCGTGGCGTTCTCGCGGGAGGCGGAAGCGCTCGGCGTGGACGGCCTGCTGCTCGTGGTGCCCTACTACAACAACCCGCCCCAGGAGGGCCTCTACCAGCACTTCAAGACTATTGCGGACAGCACCTCCTTGCCCTGTATCGTGTACAACGTACCCACACGCACAGTGCGCAATATGGACGCCACAACCACGGCACGCCTGGCCGAGGTGGACAACATCATCGGCGTGAAAGAGGCCTCCGGCGATCTGGGCCAGATTTCGGATGTGCTGCGCCTGACGCCCGACGACTTCCGTGTATGGAGCGGCAACGATTCCGATACGTATCACATCATGTGCATGGGCGGCTACGGCATCATTAGCGTGGCCAGCCACGTTATCGGCCTGCAGATCAAGAAGATGATCAACGCGACGCTAGATTCAGACATCCCGGGGGCGGGCGCGCTGCACCAGCAACTAATGCCGCTGTTCACGTCGATCTTCCCGCCGATCTCACCGGTCGCCAGCCCGGCCGCCATCAAGGCGTGCCTCAACCTTTCCGGCTTCAACGCCGGCGGCCACCGCCTGCCCCTGATCCCAGTCCCCGACGACTTCGCCCACACTCTCCGCGAACTGCTGGGAACGTACGAACTTGACCCGAATCTGTCGGTGCTGGCAACGGCGTAGGCGAGACGTGACACATAAAGCGCTCGTGCGGCATTGAAAGGCGCGAGCGCCTGATATTGGCTTTAGTATGAGGCTGTCTTGATTTTCACGTGTTGCAATTCTATCCTCTCTCTAGTAGTACAATAATACTGAGCCCAGGAAGGCGCGGTCTGCCTCAGTTCACCGTCGTTAGCTGGGGAATTCCTCTCTCCTATTGCACAGCCTTCGATCACTTCCCCGTCCGCTTGATTTGATGCTCTGAGCAATCTTCGTCTACGTGTTCTAGGAGTTCCTTTAGTCGTGAGATTGAGAAGACGCTGGCGTGGGGGCAGGACAAGAAGGGCTCGTCTAGCGGCTACAGTCCTACTTTTGCTTCTCCTGCTAGCAATGGGTCTGTTTGAATCCGATCGTATTGCGCCAGCCTTGCTCTGCCTGCTTGGTGTGGCCGTTCTCTTCTTCTTCATTGCACGAGGTGCCCTCAAGCGAGGGAGGTTCGGGTTACTTGGCCTATTAGGGGGACGACAACGCAAGAAATCTGCCACCAAGCCTTTTGTCGGTTTACCTTACTTGCGGGTGGAAGACGCTCTTTGGCGTGTGACCCAGGTGTTGGATGGTGACACAATTCGCGTCAAGATGGTGAATGGAGCGGGGGGAACCGTGCGCTTGGTGGGCATAGATGCGCCGGAGTCTGTGCATCCGGATCGCCCAGTTGAGTTCTTTGGCAAGACTTCAAGCGCGATGGCCGTAAGGCTCTTGCTAGGCGAGCGCGTGCGCCTGGAGCAGGATGATTCCCAAGGATGGTTTGACGACTACGGCCGGGCACTCGCCTACGTCTGGCTTGAGAATGGCACACTCGCCAACGAATGGCTGGTACACAATGGCTACGCTAGAGAGCAGATGTACTTCAATAGACCGTGCAAGTATCGAAAACGCTTCTTGGCCGCGCAAGCAGTCGCACGGCGCAGCCAGCGCGGCATGTGGGCCAATTGACCCTAAGAGACTGAGAATGATGCAATGATGCGCGCAAAGGACTCACTCTTCGACTGTCTTGAACGTGACTATATGGGTTACATCAAGTATAGCGAATCACAGTTTTGTTTCCTGAATCGCTCAGCGGCCTCCTCGAGCAGAGTGAGCGTTGGCCAAAGCATCTTGTCGCGCACAATCCCGTTCGCCCTTCGACAGGCTCAGCACGAACGGATTCTGAATTCACGGATTGTCCTCTCTTGCCCACCATCCATCTGATTCTGTACTGTAGGTGGAGAATTGTTCTCAGTTCCCGCGTGGTGGCGACGGAGTGTCCAAAGTGGCGGAGCAGACCCCTGAGCAAGTCTTGGAAGAGATCGGCGCGGAGGTGCGGCGGTGCTCGGCGTGCCGTCTCTGCGAAAAGCGCACCAAGGCCGTGCCGGGCGAGGGCGCGCTCAAGAGCGGCATCATGCTTATCGGCGAGGGGCCGGGCTTCAATGAAGACCAGCAGGGGCGGCCTTTCGTCGGTCCGGCTGGAAAGCTCCTAGAGGAGATGCTCGCCGCGGTCGGCTTGCATCGCGAGCAGGTGTTTATTACCAACGTCGTCAAGTGCCGTCCGCCCGGCAACCGCGATCCGCAGCCGGACGAAATCGCCGCCTGCAACGAGTATCTAGACCGCCAGCTTGCCGCAATTGACCCCCGCATCGTCGTCACGCTCGGCCGCTTTTCGCTTGCGCGATTCTTCCCCGGCGCCAAGATATCCGCCGTGCACGGCGAGCCGAAATTCGCCGATGGCCGCGCCTACGTGCCCTTCTACCATCCCGCCGCCGGACTGCGCTCCCCCGCCATCAAGCAGATGCTCTTCGAAGATATTTCAAGACTGCCCGGAATCGCAAAACGGCTGAAGGAGTTGCATGCGCAAGGGCATTTCGACCGGCAAGAGGCTGACTCTGCGGATGCCGCACCCGATACTGAAGAACCCAACACCGATCAACTCAGCCTGTTTTGACCGCTTTGCCGCTGCCCGGTTCCCATTGTCCCGCTAGCCTAAGTCTAAGAGCGGCTCAGAAGCGCATTCGCCGATTTCCGGCAGACTACGCCGGCTTATCCCCTCACCCTAGCCCTCTCCCTCTGGAGAGGGGACTTCCTGCTGTAAAACCCGCGAATCACACTCTTTTTTGTGGGCCATGCGGAGATTGTGCGGAATGAGGAAGAGATCTTTGGTTCCCGCTTGTTTCAGGTCTCGCGCTGCGCTAGTATCGAATCTGGCGGTTCCCGCGCCGGACTCTCTGACCGGCTACCTGCGCTAGCCGGCGGTGGCGAGAGCGAAGGGGATACGTGTCCTCGGGAACCAAGGCAGCCATGCTTGAACGTGCAGCTCATGGGCTGTGTTATCGGGAGCTGTAATCTTGGATTGCGATATCGTTGGGACGCTTCTCATTAGGGAGAAGCCTGAGCGCGCAGGGTCTGGCTGCTCTCCACTTGAGAAGAGGTTTCAGCGACCATGACTCAGCAAAAGCACTTCAAGCAACGCGTCCGCGCCCGCATGGCAAAGACCGGCGAAAGCTACACCACGGCTCGCCGCCACGTACTTGCAACCCGCACCGAAGGTGATGATACATTGACTGATTCTCCGCATTTTCCCGGAATTCACCCGGAAACAACGGCCATGCGCGGGGCGTTGGCCCACGCCGGCGTGACCAATCCGCAAACAGGCGAACCCTTTACCGAGGCCATGGTCTTCGGCATTGCCGGCGGCGTTGGCGCCGGGGTGTTTCACTTCTACTACGCTGCCGAGGATTTTGCCAGCTTCTACGTTGCCGGACGGCATAGCTGGCATGAGGGCGACGTGTACCTGAAGAACGCTTGCCCGCGCTTTGGCGTCACGCCGACCGTCCACGAATCCGGCGCCAAGAAGAAGGCCGCTACGCTCTTGGCCGACGCGGTCGACGCGACCGGCTGCGCCATCGCCTGGGTGGATATGGGACTCTTGCCGTATCGGGGCGCGCCGGCGGGCATGGAAGGCGGCGGCTATCACGTGGTGACGGTCTATAGCATGACGGACGGCGAGGCGCTGATTGGCGATCTCACCGATCAGCCGATCACAATTACGCTAAATGATCTGGCGGAAGCCCGCGCGCGCATCAAGAAGCAAAAGAATCGCGTAATGACCGTTGCCGTCTCGCAGCGAGATGTAGACTTGCGCGAAGCGGTGCAGGCGGGCATTTCGGCGTGCCACGACGGACTGCTGAACCAGCGCATGAAGAACTTTACCCTGGAGGCCTTCAAGACCTGGGCGGACCGCATCCACGGCAGCAAAGGCAAGGATAGCTGGGAGCAGGTCTTCCCACCCGGGCACCGCCTGTTGCAGGGATTGCGCTCGGTGTACGACTTTGTCGAGCACTACCATACCGGCGGCGGCTTAATGCGCCCGCTCTATGCCGAGTTCTTCCGCGAGGCGGCAGCGGCTCTGAATGATGAAGCGTATGTGCCGTTGGGGGAGATGTACGCCGAACTCGGCCGGCTTTGGAGCGACTTGGCAGACGCGGCCTTGCCCGATGACGTGGCGCCCTTTCGTGAGGCTAAGGAACTGATAGCAAGCCGCGAAGAACTCTTCTTAGGCCAGGCCCCCGCAGTCACTGAGGAGTTGGCAGGTATCTGGACGCAACTTACCGCGCTGGAGCAGTCCATTCGCAAAGACTTCCCGCTCTCTGACGCAGAGTGCGCCAGCCTCCGCGCCGGACTGAAAGAACGCATCCTGGAAATCTACGCCAAGGAGCGTGCCGCGCTCGAGGCATTGGGCGCCCTTGTGAGCTAGAAGGCGCACTGCTGATGTATCCCGTTAGGGGGGCAGCATTGCGTCCGCGTTGTCTTCCCAGCTAGGCATCAGAGATGTATTGCATGCTGCCTCGCAGTGGATCATGCTCAACATAAGTTGCTTTCGAAAAAAAACATCTTTAGCTAAATGAATGGCTTGTTGATTCGTTATCAAGATGCTCTTTGCCAGTCCAAGCAACGGCAACAATAAGTGTATTGAAGTTAACAGAAGGCGTTTGGTTCTTGTGGTATTCTAAGTTAGAGAATAAGAAGCCAGAGAGTTGGTGTGTTCCGATGAAAGAAGAAATCTCCAATTGGACAAACACAATTCATGTGGGAGATTGTCTTGATGTAATGAAGGACATGCCTTCTGAGTCTATTGACCTAATTGTGACATCTCCACCCTACGCGGATGCCCGACGGCATACCTATGGTGGAATTCCCCCAAATGCCTATGTTTCTTGGTTTGCGGACAGGGCAGAGCAGATGTTGCGACTGCTGAAGCCATCAGGATCTCTTGTCCTAAACATCAAAGAAAAGGTTGTTGACGGTCAGCGACATACTTACGTCTTGGAACTGATACTAGCACTAAACCGAGATGTTGGGTTCCGATGGGTAGAGGAATACATCTGGCACAAGACTACGGCAGCTCCAGGCAAGTGGAAATACCGATTCAGGGACTCGTGGGAGAGGATTTTACACTTTAGCAAAACGCCGGACTTGAAAATGAGGCAAGATGCTGTCAAGGTGCCGGTTGGAGACTGGACGAAAACTCGTTTAAAGAACATGAGTGCGAACGACCTAACTAGGCAAGAGTCTAGGACGAATTCTAAGGTGGGCCGTCGGATAGCCGCATGGGAAGGCAAGAGAACGGTTTATCCAAGCAATGTCTTGCATCGTTCTCCAATAGCCCATAACACTGGCCACAGCGCTGCTTTCCCTGAATGGCTTCCTGAATTCTTTATCCTGTTGTTTACTGATGAAGGCGATGTGGTTCTTGACCCTTTCTCTGGCAGCGGAACTACGTTCCGTGTTGCGGAACGTCTCGGGCGAGTTCCTGTGGGGATAGAAATCAACCAAGAGTATGTCCAAGAACAGATCTATTTTCAACAACAGGTCAGTGATGTCTGAATTGAGTTGGATCGCTGATGAAGACTTGAATCTGGCGCTGGTAAAGTTCAGGAGTGCTGCTTCTGATGCGTTAGATGAAGCGATTCAACGCCAGAAGAAGAATGTGATTGATCCATTTCTCTCTTTGCTTATTGCTTCCACTTTTGAAATAGATAGTAGAGCCGAACTATCTCGCTTGCAAGATACGAATTCTGCAGTAGGTGGGATGTCCAACGCCCTTGGTCACTTCCATCAGGACATTCTGTCTACAGTAGAAGGATGGGTAAACCACGATGCTGGATACGATTTGGAATGCCAGAGGAAGAAGGAATTAGCAGAGATAAAGAACAAACATAACACAATGAATTCCAGCAACAAAGAAAAGGTTGTTAACGACTTGGACACTGCGGTCAAACAGAAAGGCCGAGGATGGAAAGGGTACCTAGTCATCATAGTTCCCAAAAAGCCTCTGCGCTATGAAAAAAGCCTTGGCACTTTGCGCCCAGTATTTGAGATTGACGGTGCATCGTTTTACCATAAAGTGACAGGATGTTCAAGTGCAATGCATGATCTATTCGATGTCCTCTGCAATGACTTAACTGAATCACATGAGATTGCAGAGTATTGCCGAGAACTAATGGCCTCCTCTATTCCTCGGTAGACTCAAGCAACTATCAAGTTGCTAGTGATAGTCCTTGCACCAGTTCCTGCAGGCTCTTGGCATTGTGTACAAACAATAATTGAGAGCTGCGATCACCTAGATTCTGGCGCTACCCTCCCAGGCCACGCCGCACTTCGGCAATCAGCTTGGGGTCCGCCTTGAGGCGGATCGCGTTCTGCAGGTCTGACTGCGCCCTGGCGGCGCTACCGGTGTAGCTATAGGAGAGCGCGCGGAAGGCGAAGGCGCGGGCGTGGCGTTCGTCGAGCTGAATTGCGCGGCTGAACTCTTTGATTGCGCTATCGAAGTCGCCGAGATCGTAATACGTAAGGCCGCGCGCAAAGTGCAACGCCGCCGAGTCTTGTGCCGGTGCGGCGCTTGCTTCTGAGCGTGCTGAGGCGGTACTTGGCTCTGCCGGCTCTCGAACCCGGGGCTCTCTCTTCAAGGTGTAATAGGCCAGCGGATGACTGGTGTAGGCATCGGAGCGAAGGTGAGGCGGAGGCGGAATCTCCCCGCTGGCGTACCCCTTTTGGCGTTCGTAGTAATTCTTGGCGATAAAGACGTTGGCACGGTCGTAGTGCCCGGCCAGTTCTGCCCAGGGCGTCGTCGCCACCCAGCTATAGTCCAAAACCGGCCGCTGCGTCTCGGGCGCGGGCAGGCCCATTAAGTTGCAGCCCGCAAGCATGATTAGCCAAAGCGGGAAGAACAAGAGAACCGATCGCTTCATTCTCATACCTCGTTCTTTGCCCTGCGCGCCAAGCCAATACTATTTCACCACGTCATAGCGGAGTTTACCAACCCCTCGCGGCCATTTTGCTGCAAAAACTTTTATCCTTTGGAGCGGCAGGACTTGCCCCCGGCGCAGGTTGCAAACCTACGCTACCGGAGAAACCGGCCCGCTAGCGGAGAGAAATGTTTGCTACCAGCGAAAGCATGCACGTGGCGGTCACGCCTAGGGAATTAGGATTGCTCCAGAGCTCGGTGGCAAGGTCCTACGCACCGAAGACTATATAATGGCAGAGAGTTCCCTTAGCTGCAGGAGGTAGCGTGCTATGTCCAAGCCGAGAGTTGCGATTAAGCGCTGTGCGATTAGTGCCAGTCAAGAAGAAGTGGATGCGGCGGTTGCGCAAGCAGCGGAGGCCATCGGCGGCATTCCGCAGGCGGTGCGCGATGCCAAGCGCATCATGGTAAAGCCCAATTACGTGGGCATAATGTTCAGAGCCAGCAATGATGACGTGCGCATGCACAAGGGGCGGCACGCGCACAATACGGAACCTGCCGTCTGCGCCGCCGCCATCAAGCAGATTCGGGAGGCAAACCCCGGTGCGACGATCTACTACGGCGATGGGCTGGACATCCAGCACGGCCACCGCACGCAAGAGGACATCTTCAACTTCATGGGGGCAACTGCGCTGGCAAGGGAGTACGATCTGACGCTGCTGGACTGCAATGAAGGAGAATTCGTGCAGGTGCCTGTCCCTGACGGCGTGATGTTGCGGTATCTTTGGGTGCGCCGCGAAATCGCGGAAGCCGATACCTACGTCTCTCTGGCAAAGCTCAAGTGCCACCAGACCGCGGGCTTCACGCTATCGACGAAGAACATGTTTGGCCTGCTGCCGCGTGCGCATTACGGCGCAGGCAATCGGGGGTTCATGCACCAAAACGCCCACCGTCTGATGCGCGTGTTCGTCACGGTGAACCAGGCCTTTCCCCAATCGTTCCAAGTAATAGACGGCATCGTGGGCACGAATCATGGGATGAGCGGCGAACCGAAAGAGGCCGGGCTCGTGATGGCGGGCACCAATTCTGTCGCCACTGACGCCGTCGGCATGAAAGTAATGGGCTTCGACCCGCAGGCCGATTTCGGTACTCCGCCCTTTTTTATTTCCGAAAACCATATCAAGCTCGCTGCCGCAGCCGGCCTTGGCACTACGCAGCTCGATGAGATTGAAGTGCTGGGCGAAACACCGGAATCATTCGGTCTCAAGTTCGAGACGAGGCCGCAGTCTGACTTCACCCATGCCAAAGCGGCAGCTATTCTCGAAGCTGCCCGGGCACAGGCGCGCGTATATCTCGAAATGCGTGACGAATTGCTCAAGACCCATTCAGGAAAATTCGTATTCTTGGTGGATGGTGAAGTGGTGCAGAGCGTCGATACGATTGCGGAGGCTGCCCAACTCGAGTATTTCGACGACAGTCAGGGCTTTGGCTTTGCCACCCAAGTGCTGCCGCCTGCCGAAACGGTCGAGAATATCGAGGCATACCTCGTCTAGCAGCGACGCATGCCGTAGTACGGTCAAGAGAGAGCAGCTTGCTTCCTGTTGGGGCTGTCGCATGAGGGCACTTGGAGCGTGGACGTAACGATGGAACCGCTAGATGCGCTGGTGGCTTTTGTCGCAGGCCTGCGGCACGAAGACTTGCCGCCAACCACGGTAGCTGCCGTTAAGACGGGGGTGGCTGATGCCTTGGCGTGCGCCCTCGCGGGATCAGCGGCGCCGCTTAGTCCGGAAATCGTGGAGCGTCACGTTCGCTGGGGCGGTGCGCCTGAGGCGACGGTGTTCGCCTACGGCCACCGTCTGCCTGCGCCCACGGCGGCGTGGCTCAACGCGGCCATGATCCACGCCCACGACTTCGACGACTCCCACCGCGCCTCAAATCAGCATGTGTTCGTATCGCTGTTGCCCGCGGCGCTGGCTACTGCGGAGAGTTTGGGCGAGCCGATTCCAGGGCGTGACCTCATCACGGCGCTGGCCGCCGCCGCAGAGTTGCAAATTCGCCTAGGCCTTTCCGTACTGCCCCATATGCACGTCGGCTGGCTGCCAACTGCCGTGTTTGGCGGTTTGGGCGCGGCAGCAGCGAGTGGCAAGCTGCTTGGCCTGACCGCGGCAGGCATCGCCAACGCAGTTGGGCTCGCGTATGCCCAGACGCAAGGCAACCGGCAAGGTCTCCTGGAGGGGAACATTGCCAAACGGCTGACACCGGCGTTCAGTGCCCGCGCGGGCGTCCACGCCGCAGCGCTGGCTGAGATTGGTGTCACCGGCCCACATGAGATTGCTAAGGGCACTTACGGACTCTTTGCGCTCTTTGGAAACGGGAACGGCGACGAATCGATTCTCACCTCTGGCTTGGGCGAACAGTTCGCGGTGGAAGAGATCGCACTCAAGCCCTATCCGTGCTGCCGCGCGGCGCACCGGCCAATAGGCATGGCGCTTGCGGCCAGAGGGCGGTTGGGTCCGTTTGCAGCGGACGCGATCGCCGCCGTGGACGTCTGGCTGCAGCCGCGTGGGTACGCCTTAATCGGTCAGCCCTTTGCAATCCGGCAGAATCCGCAAGTGGACGCGCAGTTCAGCGCGCAGTGGACGGTGGCATTTGCGTTGCTGCGCGACGCGCCGGCGCTGGCGGACTTTGCGCCAGAGGCGGTGCGTGCAGCGGCGGACGTACAAAAGCTGGCGGAGCTAATTCAGGTGCACCGCTTGCCCGATGCCGAGCCTGGTACGCATGAACGCCTCGCCGTGCGCCTAAAGGACGGACGCCGGGCAACGATCAGCCACGCCGACATCAAAGGCGAACCGAGCATGCCGCTGACGCGGTCCGAACGCCTGGCAAAGTTTCTCGCGTGCGCAGACTATGCGCACTACCCGCTGGACGCTGCAACGGCAGAGTCTGTATTCCTGGAACTCGAGCACCTGGAAGACATCGTTGACGTGGCCCCACTCATCGCCCGGCTCGCGTCCCGACCCAGCCATGCCTCCTCGCACCAACACGGCGCCGGCTAGATGAGTCCGCACCTCTTACGCTGGGCGCTGGGATGGTACCCTTAAGCGCAACGATAGGATCCTCGTCTCCGGTCGTGATTCGGTGGAGAATTCCGCGCGGTGGGGGGGCAAATGGGGAGACAAGAGCAATTGGAGACTATTGCAACTCGTCAAGCGGACAAAGGAGACTTGAATGAGCGCACTTGAGGGGCGGCGGGCGTTGGTTACCGGCGCAGGAGTTGGAATTGGACAGGGAATTGCGTTGGAACTTGCCCGCCAAGGCGCGGCGGTGGCAGTGCACTACTATGCGGATAGTGTGGCCGGCGGACAAGAATCCGTGGCGGCTATCAGGGAGAACGGCGGCCGCGCGCTGCCAATTGAGGCTGACCTGACCAACGTCGCGGAGTGCCGCCGGGCCGTGGACGAGGCGGCAGCGGGCCTGGAGGGCCTCGATATTCTCATAAACAATGCCGGCGTGACTGTGGAGACCCCGTTTCAAGAGACCACTGAAGCGCATTACAATTTGATGTTCGACCTGAATGTGCGCGGCTACTTCTTCTGCGCGCAACAGGCCTTGCCCCACATGCTGGCGCATGGCGGCGGCAGCATTGTCAATATATCTTCCGTGCATGGCTATGCGGGCTATCCGTCCCACGTGGCCTATGCCGGAACAAAGGGCGCGGTCAATGCGCTGACCCGCACGCTGGCAATCGAACTGGCGCCCCACAATGTCCGGGTGAATACGATTGGCCCGGGCCTCATTGAGGTGCCCCGCTACTTCGACAACCCGGATTATACGACCGAGAAGGGCGCGAGCCAAGTGCCGTGGGGACGCGTCGGGCGTCCGGCGGACATAGCGAAAGTGGCGGCCTTCTTGGCTTCCGACGGCGCAGACTTTGTTACCGGCCAGGTGGTCTACGTGGATGGCGGCACGACCGCACGGATGTCGCTAGCGCCGGTTGAGTAAATCAGTCTAGAGTGCCCGCGCGTAGAGAACGGCTGAAGCTTGCGGTGAAGTCAATCTCATGTCTGTAACTGTGCTGTCTTGGCGACCTCGTCCCGGCTGCGTTTACCCTAGCTTTATGCTCTATCCTGCCTATGCCGTCAGTGCCACCACCTTCCGCAGGTTGTAGGCCAGCAATTTCATCCACATCTCTGCGACGTTCCGTGCCAGTCCGCAGTAGCGCACACGCCGGTAGCCGTAACTCCGTTTCAACGTCCCAAACACTTTCTCCACTAACGCCCGTACCGGCCCGATCGCTGCATTGCGTTCCTGCTGCCACGCCGGTAATCCGCGCTGGTTCTTATGCGAGCGGTGCAGGATACAATCGTCAATCCCCTGTGCCTGCAGCCAGGCACGCCGCTGATCTGGCGTGTAGTCTTGTATTCCCAACCCCACTAAGCGCCGGAACGAGAG
This sequence comes from Chloroflexota bacterium, assembly GCA_965207135.1. Lineage (GTDB taxonomy): Bacteria > Chloroflexota > UBA11872 > VXOZ01 > VXOZ01 > VXOZ01. The sequence goes on from OZ242272.1 coordinate 3,097,284, forward strand.
CCGACTCCTCCAACGCCTCCTCCATCTGCAGATCCGCTAGGTTGTACCACTGCTCCAGCAACAGCACCTACACCATCGGCAACGGCGGATAGCTCGGCCTGCCTTCTCGTGATGCGTATCTGCCCGCTACCGCTCCCAGTCCACCGCCGCATCGATCCGTTCCAGCCGCTCGTTGTGCCCCAGCTTCTCCGGCTACAAGAACTCCGCCAATGACGGCCGGCCCCTATCCCCCTGCAGCGCGCCCTCCTCACTGCGCGCCGTTGTCTTACCCTATTTTTCACCCCTACACTAGCAGCTACGCAAAGGTCTCTCGAGGGAGAAGGCCAGAATGAAGGTGTATCCTTGCAGGCCGGGTAGACTCTAGTCGGGTTCCTAGGCTAGCGCCAGGAAGTGATTGTGCCCCGAAGAACCAGTTAATTTAGAGAACCGACGCATACCCGAGCCTCGTCTCCCCAAGCTTGAGATTCTCCCTCTCCCTTGAGGGAGAGGGCCGGGGTGAGGGTGATTCCTTGCTGGCCGGGTTTGCCAAAGTGGATTGCTGGGGCCTAGCAAGAGCCTCCCTACGTGCCCAGGAAGCCCTCGTTGTACAGGACCGACTGGTAGCCGTGTTCAGTCGCCCAGCGGATGGCCGCCTCGGTTTTGGCGGGCACGTTGGGCTGGTAGTGCGGCAGCTCTTTGCGGAAGTACTGTTCGTGGACCATGAGCTCCATGACCTCGCTGCGGTGGGGGTCCCGGCCAACGGAATCCAGATGGGCCGTTACTGCTTCCGGCGTCTTGTGCGAGTTTATGACCTGATCGTGGGTGACGAACAGAATGTCCTCGCTGTAGTCCATCCAATAGTCGTGGCTGTGCAGGTAGGCGGTGGTGGGGGCGTCCAGGTAGTAGTTCACGCGCAGGTCGGGAGCGGGAATGAAGTAGCCTGCCAGGCCCCAGATGCCCTCCTGGCGCAGCGCGCGGCAGCCCAGGCGGGTGCCCTCGCCCCAGTGAATCGTCGTAAAGAGCGACCAGCTCTCCTCACCCGCAAAGCGCAGCGTCTCATCGCGCACCAGCCGGTAGTCCGTCAGAATCTTCTCTGCCGACGCTTCCTTATACGGATCGCGCGGATGGTCGGCGCGGGCGTGGAACGAGAGCTGCAGCCAGTCGGCGTTGTCGCGCCACTCCGACTTGTACGTGTCCGGCATCTGCCGCAGGTCGAAGTCCTCGTAGGCGTAGTAAATGTTGATGTGGGTTTTCGTGCCGTAGCGGTCGCGCAGGTCGCGCATGAACCCCAGGTAGAAATTGTCGAAGAGCGACTTCGGCCGCTCCATGGCGATATCGCGCAGGAACAGCACGTCGTCATCCAGCGAGAAGCGGTAGCGCGGGAACGAGCGTTGGTCCCAGAGCACCGTGACGGTATGGGTGAGCGTCTCGCCGCCGCGTTCCGCCACGGCCGTGAGCACGGTCTTGTGGGCATCCAGGGTAAAGTCCGCCGTGAACGTGGCGCCGACTATGGTGGCCGTCACGCCGTTCACGGTCACCGTATCGGCCTCGCTCACCACGCCCTGCACCGTGATGTGCAGGCCGTCGTCGTCCTGCCGCCCGTCATGCCGATTGAGGATCGCGCCATGTATCGGCGCGGTAATTTGCACCTGCATGGGGAAAGATTTCCTCCTCCGCTGCGCGAATATGGATACCGTATACTAGCATAGACAAACGGCCAATTGCAGTCACCGCAGCAAACGCCGTGCCAAGACGCCCGTGAGACAATCAAAATGCACGCTTTGGCTGAGTAGTCCCAAAGATTAGAGGCGCGTTGTGGAAGAACATCAGCCACGCCGAAGCATTTTTGTCTTCTCCGGTTACCCAATACATGTAAGAGAAAACACCCTCTTGTATGACTCCGTGACCTGTCATCGTGCTTGTAAGCAGATTCTCGTTAAAGGCCCTTCGAGATTGGCGAATACGGTTGAATTGTCCAGCTCTTGTTACCACTCGGTAGTTTTCGGGAACACGATAGCCTATCTCATGAAAGAAGAGTCCACGAATGATGCGTTCAGCGACACGAGCGATCCTGTGCCTCTCAATATGCTGAACTGAAGCGGGGCGATGAGGGAGGACGAGATTCTCCGGAGTGAATGTAGGCATCAATGTTGTCCCATCGAAAATCCTTTGGGCAAGTCCAAAGAACCTACCCCGACCACCGCGCCCGAGCGTGCTTTCGTAAACATGCTTCCACTTACGGTCAAGCCGTTCTCTGTCGCCATCCAACACCTCGGAAAACCCATCATCTGCATCGGCTTCCGCAGCCATGAAAGTCATCACCATGAAATACTCGTCGTCCTTGGATGATCCCTGGCATTTTTTACAGGACGGAACGGTAATCATATTGCCTGGCAATGGACGCAGAAACAGGCATTTTGGCGGCACATGATCTCTCGTTGGCGCTTTCTTTGCACCGCAGTAAGCGCATCGCTTTCGCATAGTCTTCCAATTCGCTTTGGGTCGCTCGCGGCGAGTACGTCCTCGCCTCCATGAGCGTTCTCGATATCCTCACGACTGTCCCTACGCCGCGCAATACGGATAACGTATACTAGCGTAGACAAAGAAGCGTCTACTGACAATGGTAGCAAGAAAGCAACCAACCTACCCCCGCTGTAATCAAGAGTAATCTGGAAAACATGTGCAGCCCGTGTCATGAAGAAGCGCGAAGACTTTCAAAACAGAGTGTTGGCTAAGTTGCTTACCGAGCAAGGGGTCCTGGCTGACTACGAACAGAAGGCTGGCTTGAAGCGGATGGATGTAGTTGCGGATGTGGAAGGTCTGCGCGTAGTCTTAGAAGCGGAAACCGGCTTTGACCGTAAGGCACAAGCAATCAAGGACGCAGATGCCCGTTTACGCCAGCAACTCACAACGCTTGTTTTTGCAGTTTGCTATCCAGATGACGTAACGGAAGATAACCTGGCTAGCGCAAGACTCACGTGGACCCTCCGACTAAAGGCGGGAGAGCCACCCGGGGAGTGGTCAACTGGCGATGTTAAGCAGTTAGCCCGTGCTGTCCAGCAAGCTCCTCACTCCCTGAGCGGCGTGGACTTTGCAGCGCAATTGCTCTCGGATGGCCTAGATGCGGTTGTTCAACGGCTGAGGATTCATGACCGTAAAGCATTGGCACTTGCCCTAGACCTACCCCCCACAAAGCCGGGAGCCGGGAGCAAAGAAGAAAGCTATTTCGTTGCTGCAAAGCGCGGCATGCTTGTAGTGGCAACGGCAATGCTCTTTCATCACCGAGTCCAAGAACACTTGCCATTTTGGGCACCTCACGGCTTCGACGGGACTTGGCCCCCCGCAAGTGCGACCGAATGTGCAGAGCAAACCACGGCGATCAACGCCTTCCGCGAGGCATGGCGAGGCATTCTAGCCGTAGACTACCGACCGGTCTTTGAGACAGGACGAGTAGCTTTGGCCGCTCTTTCGACTAACCCTGACAACGGACAGGCGGTGCGTAGCTTGGGAGAAATGATAGGACGCATTTCGGAACGAATAACCGGCTTGCGCCACGATCTACTGGGACGTATTTTCCACCGCGTACTCGATACTGCCCGCTACGATGGTTCATTCTACACTTCTACTGCTGCGTCAGTGCTCTTGTCATCATTGGCACTACGCGAACAGGATGCTGACTGGTCTGATGCCAATGCCGTTGCCGCACTCCGAATCTGCGACCCTGCTTGCGGTACAGGAACTCTACTTATGGCCGCCGCAGAGCGCATTCGCGACTTGCGCAACGCTGCTGGTCGCAGCGATCCGGATGCTGAAGAAGCGCTGGGCCTGATCTTGGTTGAAGACGTGTTGTGGGGCTACGACGTGAATTTGACTGCGACCCATATGGCTGCGAGCACACTTGGCATGTTGTCTCCCAAAACAAGCTTTAGTCACATGAATATTCACCGCGCACTGCTTGGCGTGTTTGAAGGTGCGCCTTACCTAGGCTCCTTGGACTTCCTAGCCGGGCAAGCCCGACTCGCCTCTTGGCCTTCTGCCACACAGCAGGTTGAGAACGAAAATGGATCGGCCGAACCGCCTCCGCCTATGGACATACTGATCATGAACCCTCCATTTACCCGCGACAGCCTCCGTCATGATCAGTTCACCCGCGCTGACGAAGAAACTATCAAACAGCGGGAAAAGCAAATGCTGATGGGGCAGCCCTATAGGGAAGCTGCCAGGCTGTCTGGGTCAGCAAATGCATTCTTGGTACTTGCGGACAAACTAGTGCGTGAAGATGACGGCGTGCTGGCAGTCGTGTTACCAACCGTCATGGCTACTAATCCGGCAGCGTCGCATACTCGCGCATACCTAGCTGAGCGATTTCACATAGACACTATTGTCAGTTCCCACGACCCGCAGCGCATCTATTTTTCAGAAAACACGAGCATTGGGGAGATCCTGCTGATTTGCCGCCGCTGGAATGGTAGCTCCAAGCCTCCGACGCGGGTTGTCAACCTAGCGCGAAACGCGGCAACACCTGTCGAGGCCCTAGACGCGGCCGCAAGAATGGAGCGAGCCACCAAAAGGGGTGACGCTGGTTCCCGTGACTTTACGCTTCAGCACGTGGATTCAGAACGCATAGAACGTGGCGACTGGTTCGCCGTCAATTTCCTATCTCCATTCCTTGTGAATTCCTACCGTAGACTCACAGAGTCAGACGCTATGGCGGTTCCAACAGTGCCCTTCAGCGATCTCGCCAAAATTGGACCGGCTGGACAACGCATTCGCGACGCTTACACGCGTTCCACCATGCCAACTCCGTCAGCTCGCCGTGCACTCTGGTATCACAAGTCAGATGTGACTGTGTCCATGCGAGTCGAGACCGATACCTATATCGAGCCTAAGAAGTCAAAGCGCCACCTTGCCGATAAGTATTGGGGACAGCGTAGTGACATGCTGCTGCCACAAAAGCTCCGTCTGAATGTGGCTCGCGTGGCTAGCGTCATGCTACCCGAGCGAGCCGTCGGCTCTCTTTGGATGCCGTGCCGCCCGCACGATCTAGGCATCTCAAAGGCCTTGTGCCTCTTTTTGAATTCTACCCCTGGCCTGTTGACTTTGTTAGGTGGTCGTGACAATCGGATACCTTCATACCCGTCCTTTTCGCTGGACACTCTACGGAGTCTTAAAGTGCCAGACTTCACCGCCCTAGGGCCTGCAGAACTCGAATCCCTCAACTCCTGGTTCAACTGGCTGCAAGAGCAGCCGTTGCTGCCCTTCCCGCGCATGGCGGAAGACGCTACACGACGGCAAATAGACGACGCAATCACTGAGGCATTGCGCCTCGATCCCGATTGGATTGCCACGATACGCCAAGAATTGGCGCGAGAACCGTCGGTGACGGATACGAGACTGGAATAGATCTTACACTTCAATGGACGGTTTGGGAATCATATACTTGTGAACCTAGAATTGAGGTGACAATTTGAAACTGGTCAGAGGGTGGGAAAAGGAATATTTGCCGGAACGAATTGGTGGGCTTCGCCTGAGCAAAGTCAGCACATACCATGACGCAGATGTATCACAGGGAATAGGCGACCGGCGGGAGGGAGAAATTCGCACACCTGTTGACCTGAATGCAGATATTGGAATCAGAACTCGATTAGACCAAGATGAAGAATTGCGTGCTATTACCAGCGACGAAGTGTTGGAGGAATTTGAGGAACGAGTGGTCAGAGGGCTTTACCAGCACTTAGATGACCCTAATATCGAGTTCATATCGCAAGGCGACGGACGTTTCTTAGTCAAAGCGAACTCCAAAGTAGATAGTGTCACTAGGAATGGGGTCGAGACGTCACCGTATGTGCTATGTATGTCAAGGGAACCGAACACGATATTAGAATGGGAAGCATTGCGAGCATCCCTGCCCGATAAATACGACGCATGGACTATAACGGAAGACATATTAAGCCTGACATTCGAGATTGAATGCGGAATCAGGAGATGGTTAGCACTCAACGAGGTTTCCCAACACTCTATAAGAACGTTGAAAGGTTGGATAGCCTACGAATATGAGAAAGCACCAGCTAGTAGCGGGGAAAACGTAGCGCAACTTGTCATGAGGGATCGGTGGTTCAGGAAGAGCAAGAGATACCAAGCACAGAACGAATACCGAGTCCTGTGGGACATAAGTAGCCAACAAATGCTGACGCTACCTGATTCAATTGACCTAGAACTAACCAGAACTGGAATATCCCTATTCAAGCCTTGGAATCCACCCTCAACTTAATCACCAACTCCACAGGTCAGGCGGTTTTGGTACACACCTATATACCTCCCGTTGTTTTCATCTATGCGGGCCATCCATCATCCAGACACACCTGCTTTCCGCGTCGTCAGGCCACAGCGTGTTCACAGCGTCTCAATAGGCCGCCATGATGATCTGCATCCCCGCGCGCAGCCTTACCCGCCAGTGGTCTTCGAGAGATTGGGTCCACTCCGGGTCGAGGTCTTTTACCGTTTGGCAGATGCTGTCCAGCCAGAGCTCGTAGAGCTTGGGCGCGATGTTGCGGCCGGCGCGGCTGTGGACAGCGCCAAGTTTGTCCAATAGACCGCGCATCTCCGGGTTGGAGACGTCGTGCGTCACCATCAAGAAAACGGAGTCGCGCAGCAGCTTGCGTTGGCGACCAAACTCCGTCTGGGCAAAGAACGGCGCAATCGCGGGCGAGGCATTCATGAAGGCATTGTAGAATGCCTCGGCGAAGTCGCCGGCGGCCTCGCAGCGCGCGAAGCTCTGCCGCACTTCCTCCTCGGCAAAGCTGCCCGGCGTGCGCATGGTGGCGTCGTCGTCCAGCTTTCTGAAGAAGTCAACGCGGCAGCGGGTCGGACCCGTGACACGCAATCTGTGCGGTGCCTCCGGCTGAATGATCACGTGGTCCGGCGCCGTAACTTCGCTCTCCTCACCGGACGCAATGTCCACAAAACGCACGGTGCCCTCGAATACGTGCAGGACGCCCCAGTGTCCGGGTCCCAATGCGTGCTCCTTTTGTAGAGCAGTGGGAATGGTGTCATTTGTGAATTCTAATGAACTGCCGGCGGGAACAAGCCCTACAGGTAGACTTTCGGTTGGCATTGTCGGATTCCTTCTCCTGTGTGAGGTGTAACACTTGCATGCCCTCAGAGACCTAATGCTATACTCGTCATTCCGGTGATTAGCCTGCCCTGTGCTTGATACGGGGCCGAAATCCAGAGCTGCGTGGGCAGGCCCCGAATATTTGCCGTCTGACCCTCGCTCCACACCGGCCCAACCCTTCCTTTTCACAGGGCAGTATCCTGCCAGCGATCAAACCGAGGTACTTTGCTTGCCGGCAACCGCCGCCCACCTTGGGCAAGCACGTTGGACAGTCGGCACGGCCGCCGCTCATTAGGCGCCACTTGTGATCAGACTCGGTATGGTTAATTGTACTGCTTGTTGACGTGGGTTTGCTCAGGTTGGGTCTGGGAAATATGGCGGTTGACGAGGTTGCGGGGCTGTGTTAAGATATTCGTGTCTGAGGTGTGGGCAGAAGGCGGTAGCGCCGGAAGCCTGCGTCATTTAACAAGTGAATAACCGGTGCCTTATCAAGAGAGGTGGAGGGAAACGGCCCTGTGAAGCCCGGCATCCCGGTGGACGATGTCTAGTCCACGCCAGGGTGCCAATTCCGGCCCCATGCGCATTGGGGCAAGATAAGGGGATATATTGCGATATACGACCCCTCTCTATAAGGAAAGAGAAAGGGGTTGTTTTTATTTAATGGATACATTGCTGAAAGATAAATACAATCGGCCAGCCGCACTGCAAGTGTTGCCTGGAGCGGGCTTGCCGTTTGCGCAGGTCGCACTGCACGGAAGAGAGCGGCTTGGCGGCGTCCGGCGCGTGCTGACGACCGACGCCGGCGGATTGCCGCGTATGCCCCGTTGCGGGCACTTTCTTTGCGTACATCTTCTTTGAAAATCAACTGTGCCCGGCTTTACGGCCCGCAGCCGAGCCGCAGACCCTCACCCCGACCCTCTCCCAGCGGGAGAGGGAGCAAGCGTAGGGCATCGCGGGAGAGGGAGCAAGAGTAGGGCATCACGGGTGAGGGAGCAAGAGAATGGCATTGCGGGTGAGGGAGCAAGAGAGTGGCAAGACGGGAAAGATTTTGCGGCAAAGGAAGTTGCGGCAACCAGAATATCAATGCCGGGAATTGGCAAAGCGAAGCACTAATCACAGCAAGAGAGACTCCGGATCATGAACAATGTGGAGAGAATACGAGGACTGAAGTGTCGGGAGTGCGGGGAGCGCTATCCCGTGCAGCCGACACATGTCTGTTCCTTTTGTTTTGGCCCGCTGGAAGTCGAGTACGATTACGACGCCATACGCGAAACAACCAGCCGCGAAAAGATCGCCCACGGGCCGGTTTCGCTGTGGCGCTATAAGGACCTGCTGCCCGTGGAGCACGGTGAAGACCTGAACTGGCGGGTGGGCTTCACGCCCTTGCAGCCCGCCCCCAACTTGGGCAAGGCCCTGGGCCTGAAGGAACTCTACGTCAAGAACGATAGCGTCAACCCGACCTTTTCTTTCAAGGACCGGGTGGTCTCGGTGGCCGTCGCCAAGGCGAAAGAGTTTGGCTTCGACACGTTTGCCTGCGCTTCCACCGGCAACCTGGCGAGCGCGACTGCGGCCGCCGGTGTGCGCAACGGCCTGCGCACGTACGTCTTCCTGCCCCACACCGTCGAGCACGGCAAGGTGGTGAACGCGGCGGTGTACGGCGCGACGCTGGTCTCCGTGGAGGGCACCTACGACGAACTGAACCGCCTCTGCAGCGAGCTTGCCGACCGCTATTCCTGGGCCTTTGTGAACATCAACATACGGCCCTTCTATTCGGAAGGCTCGAAGACGCTGGCCTTTGAGGTGGTGGAGCAATTGGGCTGGCGCGCGCCGGACCACATCGTGGCGCCCATCGCCTCCGGCTCGCTCTATACCAAGGTCTACAAGGGGCTCAACGAGCTGTACAAGGTAGGTCTGCTCGAAGGTAAGCCGCATACGCGCATTTCCGGCGCCCAGGGCGAGGGGTGTAGTCCGGTGGCGCAGGCTTACGCCGCCAATACCACCGCCATCCGGCCCGTGAAAATGCCGACCACCATTGCCCATTCGCTGGCGATCGGCAATCCCGCCGACGGCTACTACGCCGTGAAAATCGCGCAGGATACCGGCGGCGTCATCGAGTCTGTCACCGACGATGAGGTGGTGGAAGCAATTAAACTGCTGGCATCGACGGAAGGCGTCTTTACTGAACCCGCAGGCGGCGTGACGATTGCGACGCTCAAGAAACTGGCCGAGAGCGGCCAGATCGCGCCGGACGAGGTCACGGTGGCGTACGTTACGGGCAACGGCCTCAAAGCGCAGGAGGCGGTCTCCGACCAACTCGACTTGACGATTCAGGTTGCCCCGCACGTAGAATCATTCGAAGCAGCAATTCAAGGTCTGGAACGCGCGCCGGTAACGGTGTGAGCTCTTAGGAAGGAAGAGACGAAACAATGGCAAATGCGGTAAAAATTCCCACGCCGCTCCGTCCCCTGGCCGGCGGCAAGGCTGAGGTTACGGTGGAGGGCGCAAACACGATTGAAGAACTGATTACCAAGTTGGACGAGGCCCACGAGGGGTTCAAAGCCCGCATGTGCGACGAGGACGGCGAACTGCGCCGCTTCATCAACATCTACGTGCATGGTGAGGACATCCGCTTCATCGATGGCCTGGCAACAGCGCTCAGCGACGGCGATGAGGTCTCCATCGTGCCGGCCGTCTCCGGCGGCGCGGTCTGAATTCCATGTGACCCATTCGTTTTCTCTAAGTAGGGCACAAGGCGGCGGGCGACGAGGTGTTGCGCGCCGCCGCTGCTATTCATTGGCGCTTTTCACCCAACGTAGGGTTGATCGGAAGAATAGGCGCTTTGGGCGGAGCGGAGGGCAAGCCCCCGCGCTACGTTTTTTCCTTTGAACGCGGTAGGGGCACGACATGTCGTGCCCCTACGTCATTACGTCCATGTCTACTGAGGCGGCGCCAAACGGTATATAATCACCAGAAAGCAGCCCTTGCCCCCGGAATACATTGAACACAAGGAGATACCGATGCCGAGCAAAGTGGCAGCGCAGATGTACACCGTACGAGACCACACCAAGACGCGCAAGGACTTGGCCGATTCGCTGCGGAAGATTAGCCGGATTGGCTACGAGGCGGCGCAGTTCTCCGCGGTGGGCGCGTTGGAAAGCGCGAACCCGGAAATCACTGTGCAGGAAGCCAAGCAGATGTTGGACGACACTGGCATCCGCTGTATTGCTACGCACCGCAGTTGGGACGACTTAGCAAACAACACCCAAGCCGAAATTGACTATCACGGTGTGCTGGACTGCAATTACGTCGCCATCGGCGGCATTCCCCAGCCCTATCGCAGCCAGGGCGAGCAGGGCTACCGCGACTTTCTTGCAGAGGCGCGGCCGGTGATCCAGAAGCTCAAGGCGGCCGGCTTGACATTCGGCTATCACAACCACGCCCATGAATTCGAACGCATCGCGCCCGGCCCCAAGACCCTGATCGACATTTTCATCGAGGAAGGCGGGCCGGACTTCACGCTGGAGTTCGACGTCTACTGGGTCGCGCACGCCGGAGCGAATCCGGCAAAGCTGCTCGCGCAGGCTTCCGGGCGGGTGCCGGTGATCCACGCCAAAGATAAGGAAGTGGACGCCGACGAAGGTCCGGTGATGTGCCCGGTCGGGGAGGGCAATCTGGACTGGGACGGCATCATCGCCGCCGGTGATAAGGCAGGCGTAGAGTGGTACGCCGTGGAGCAAGACACCTGCCGTCGCGATCCGTTCGACTGTTTGCGCTCAAGCCTGGAGTTTCTTACGTCGAAAGGCGTGTGAAGCCTACTCTTGCGTATAGAGGGTGCTGCGTTTCTTCGCGTGAATGGCGAAGGGATTGGCAGGAATTCGCCTAATTGCCGTTCGTGGTGAGCCTGTTGTACAACGAACGAACTGGGTAGGCTCTCACAAAGGCAACAACAGGCTATCGATCTGTCGGGAACCCTTTGAAATATGCTGTAGCCGTTCATCCTTCGACAAGCTCAGGACGAACGGCTACTTGATGTCAGACACGCGCTTACGCCTCGGATATTCTCTCACACTCGCACGTAGCGGTCTGCGTCGATCACGAAGGCGACGCCGCGATTGTTGCCGGTCTGGCCTTTGCCCGTGAGCGGCTGACCGCTCACGTTCTCGCGAATGACGTCCAGGGTTTCATCGACCTGGCCGGCGGGCACGCCGACGAGCAGGGTCACGTTGCCCCGGCGCAGCACGCCGCCGGCGGTATTGATGCGCGTGTTGCCGATGCGCCGCTTTACGAGTTCGTCCACGATGGTGTTGGCGTCATCGCTGCGCACCACCGCTACGACGAGTTTATCTACTGCCGGTTGTTGCGGTTGCGGTTGCATCCCAGACCTCCCGTTGCTGATCAGCGGCAACGGCTGCGCTGCCCTTTGCTGAACGTACACCTCTTCGTGCACACGTTAAAAAACCGCTCTGCGGTCGGTAGGAGTAAGCAATGAAGGACGGCACAGTAAAGCGACGTCTTTGTCTCACTGCTTGGTCGGGGCGGGCGGATTTGAACCGCCGGCCTCAGCGTCCCGAACGCTGCGCTCTACCAGGCTGAGCCACGCCCCGCTTACGTGGTCATTTTAGCAGGTATCGTGCCTCTCCTCAATAGCCGCGACAGGAGAGACCGCATTACACGCTGCTTGGTGACCTCTTCTGCACGACCGTTCTAAGTGGCTGACTCCTCACTGCATAGCCAGCGGAACCATTCTCAAGAGGCGTTTGCAGGTATGAGTATGCCAGTCAATCCAGTATGATAGGTGCATATTCGGGAGAAATAGTAAGGAGTTGGCCGGTGAAAGTGGACTTTCTCGAGCGTCTTGCGCAGGGGCCGCTGCTGGGCGACGGCGCGTATTACCTTGAACTGGAACGCCGTGTGATAGGCAGCTATGCCTCTCACATACCCATGGCGGTGTTGGACTATCCGGAAGCGGTGCTGGAAATGCACCATGAGTTCGCCCGCGCGGGCGCGGAACTCCTGCAGGCCATGTCCTGGGGTGTGCGACCCTTTGGACGCGAAGCCGAATTGCACAAGGCAGCAGTGGAGTTGGCGCGCGAGGCCGCGGGTCCAGACCGCTACGTGGCCGGCACCGTCAGCCAATTCATTTACTCGGGTTCATCTAAGTGGGAGCCGCTGAACGCCGACGACCGTAAGCGGGCGCAGGAATTCTTCGCCCGGCGGGTTTCCGAGCAAATGGACCCTGGCGTGGACGTCTTTATCATTGAGACCTTCTACTCGGTAGAAGAGGCGAGTTTGGTCATTCCCTTTGTCAAAGAGGCGGGCGTGCCGGCCGTGGTCACGCTGACTTTCCGCGACAGCGAGTTCACCCGCGACGGCTATGATCCGGTGGAGGCGGCAAAACGCCTGGTAGACAACGGCGCTGACGTAGTGGGTCTTAACTGCATGCGTCCTTGGCAGACGATGAACGAGATGGCGCGGCGCATTCGGGATGCAGTAACTGTGCCCGTATGCGTCCAGCCGACGGCATATCAGTTGGAACCGGGCGAGGTTTTCAACCAAGCTATCAGCCGCGGCAGCCTCTATCCCAGCGTGGAGCCGCGTGTGGTTTCCCGCTTCGTCATGGCCGAATACGCCAAGGAGGCGGAGGGAATCGGCATCGAGTTCATTGGCGCATGCTGTGGCGCGCTGCCGTACCACGTGCGCGCCATGGCGGAAGCGCTCGGCAAACCCGTGGGACTGCCCGATGCGAAGCGCGGCTATCAGGTGAACTAGCCACTAGCGCTGATTTGTGTCACGCTGGAATTAACTTACACCACATGGACGAAGAGCTTGCGAGAGCACATGACTCCTTCGTGCTATAGAAGTATTCAATGCTTGTGTATATGACACAGATGTAGTATAAAGAAAGTCAGGATCACGCGGTTTTTGGAGATTGCACATTGGCGACGGCTGAGCAGACATCTTCACTCGGCGAACGAGTAAGCCGGATAGAAGGCGGATACGAACACTTGGCGACGAAGGCTGATCTTGCCCAGATGAAAGCTGAATTGAAGGCTGACATTGCGAGGCAGGACGGTGAAATCCGCGGCATAAAGTGGTGGATCCTTTCAGTCGGCGCTGCCGTCGTCGCGATTTCTAGCGTGGTTGAACTGCTGCCGCTCGGCGGCTGAATCCCTGAATTTCTTGAGAAAACGCCCATGTGGTCAATGGGGACATGAAGGGCCTGTATTCAGGAGATCGCACGTGGCGACGGCGGAGCAGACATCTTCACTCGGTGAACGGGTAAGCCGGATAGAAGGCGGATACGAACACCTGGCGACGAAGGCTGACCTTGCGCGTGTTGAAACCGATCTTGCCCAGATGAAGGCCGAATTGAAGGCTGACATTGCGAGGCAGGACGGTGAAATCCGCGGTATAAAGTGGTGGATCCTTTCAGTCGGCGCTGCCGTCGTCGCGATATCTAGCGTGGTTGAACTGCTGCCGCTCGGCGGCTGAACCGGCTGTGCCGACCTCTCTATATTGTCGTTGCAGCGCGCCTTGAGGGTATTTCACCCAGGCGTGTTTGTGCCTCTCGCGTAACCCAATGGGTAACGCTCCTGCAGTGGAACTCAGTTCCTCTACCTAGTCAAACTGCCGCAGCACCGGCGGCGCCATCTTAGTAGCACCAATTTACACAGGCGTCGCATATTTCCGGTTGGCGGGGATGCTATCGTGTCGATTGCGCCAGAGGCACACTGGCAGTTTGCACAGTTTTGCGTGTCGTAATTACATATCACTTATCTTGACAACATCTCGCAGTGACAATTAGAGTGTAAGCACGGTGCATTGAGGCAGCGAGGCGTGGCATAGGACTAGGAGCCCCAAAAGTTCTCTGCCGGAGCCTCGTGTTTTGGTGCCGGGAGGAAACGTATCCGATAGCAGTAGAGGCTGGAGACAGGACTATGTCTGACCGTGATGAATTGCAATTGACTCGACGTGGGATTCTCGCCGGTTTTGGAATAACCGGTGTTGGCGTAATGCTCGCCGCCTGTGGGCAGGCGACGATGGCAGAGCCTGAAGCTGCCAAAGAGGAGATGGCAGAAGAGGCCAAGCCGAAGGCCGAAGAGCCCGCTCCCGAGAAGGAGCCGGTACACATCCGCTACGGCACCTGGCTCAATGCCCGCCAGCTCGAGAACTACCCGGACACCTTGGTTGCGCCGTTCGAAGAGACGCATCCCGGTATTACCGTGGAAGTCATCCACAATATGCACGCCTACCAGGAGTCGTTCCGGACGGCGTTTGCGGCCGGTGAGCAGCCCGATGCCGCCTGGGAAGCGGACAACGCGACCTATCTGCTTGGGTATTTTGTCGATCTCGCCGACTATATCAAGCGGGACAACTTCGACCTGAGCCACTATCCCCAGCACATCTTCAACTCCATCAGCCGCATCCGCAACGAAATCAACAGTCTGCCCAACCAGACCGGCGGCAACATGATGGCACTGCCGTATAACCGCGAGATTATCGAGAAGGCCGGTCTCAATGAGCCGTCCGCCACCTGGGGCGACCCGGAGTGGAATTGGGATGCCTATATCGACATGGCGAAGAAGACTACCGTCACCGAGGGCGGCAACATTGCGACCATGGGCGCTTCCAACATGGGCACCGGCGCGCTGGTGGGCAACCTGCCCTTCCTCTGGGGCGGCCAGTGGGTTTCCGACGACCGCCGTACCGCCGTTTGCGACAGCCCGGAGACGATGGCGTGCTACAACGACTACTTCTCGATGGTGCACGAGCACGGTGCCATGCTCAAGCCGGGCCAGGGCGCGGACCTGTTCGGCGAAGGCAGCATTGTCAATCTCTTCTACCAAGGCAAGTTGGCCTTTCTGAATACGCTCTCCAGCGGCACGTTCGGCGACATGATGCAGCGCATTCGTGACGAAGACCTGCCCATCGACTTCGCGCCCTTGCCGACGGTGGAAACCACGGCCTCGTTCCAATGGACGGATGCCAACGGCGTTGTGACCAATGCGGACCACCCCGAGGAAGCGTGGCAGTACGTGGCCTGGCAGGGCAGCACCTTGAACTGGGCCGCGGGCAAAGGCACGATCCCCATGCGCGCCGACCTCATGGAGCAATGGGCCAACGAGACCTTCCCAGACCTGAAGGACAAGGTCAGGCTGGATGTCATCGTCAACGTCCTCGACCACCCCGGCGGCTACGACCCCGGCTGGGTGGTGCCGAACTTCGCCTTCAGCGGCTCCGCAGAGGTGAAGGAATGGCTCAATAATGTTTACGCTGGCACCGCGGGCGTGGAAGAAGGCCTGCTGGCGCTGAAGCCGCAAATCCAGGCTATCCTCGACGATACCGAGGAGAAGTACAAAGGGTAGGCTGGCTAGGCGAGGAGAAGTGCCCTCGTCATTTGTCCAACTGTAGGGTATTTTGCGTCCGGCCCCAGTGCGCTACTCTCGCACTGGGGCCGGAGCATAGTTTTGGGATCTACTTTCCCGATTAGCCACTAACATGTCAGTGCAAGCGAAGACGGTCGTCGTACGATCAGTTTGGTGACGCCTTTTCATCTTGCCCAAAACCTTCCGATATCCGGCACGCTACACCGCCAACGAGATAGTTGTGCTATGCTAAACGTGGAACGGGGAAGACGGAGGCAGTGAGCAGTGGACGTCAACGCAGAGTTCATAATTCTACTCGTAACTATGGTCGTTGCAGTCGCAGGATTGCTTTGGCGCTTTGAAACACGCTTCTCTAATCTCTCCGATCGGGTTTCTCGGATTGAAGGCAGACTGGACAGTTTTGCAACGAAAGCCGATATAGCCAAGTTGGAAGGATTACTGGAGGGCTATCTCATGCGAGCCGGTAGTAGAGAGCAGGAAGCATAGGCCATCCAACCACCGCATTGACGAGAAAGCTCCCCACACGGTTTCTCGAATAGAATAATAGAACGTAGGGGCACGGCATGCCGTGCCCCTACGTAATTTGACGAGCTGAAGCACTTCCGAGAACAGAAGCAGATCGGAACCTAGTGGTTCGACATTTTTGTATTGATGGGTAGCGTAGGTTCGCGCGGGACGTGCGCGTAACCTGCGCCGTCTCCTCGCGCTGTTGCTTACACCTACCCATCATTACAATGTTGTTGGGCCACTAGGCACGTCGAAGAATTGAAACACAGAGGGGAAACAGGCACATGTCCAAGTACCACGAGCGCTACGGCTTGACGCCAATTATTAACACTGCGGGGACGCAGACGACCCTGGGCGCATCGGCGGTGCCGCCGGAAGTCGTCGAACGGGTAATTGAAGCGGCGCCGGAGTTTGCGCGCATGACGGAGTTGCTCGCAGCCGCCGACATGGCAATTGCCCACGCCACCGGGGCGGAAGCGGGCACGGTAACACACTGCGCGGCATCGGCCATCACCGTGCTCTGCGCGGGGGCCATGACGGGCACGCATCTCGGCAAAGTGCTGGCATTGCCCGATACCAGCCGCATGCAGAATGAAGTCCTCATTCAGAAGCGGCACACGGTCGGCTTTGGCGCGCCGGTAACCCAGATGGTCCATCTGAGCGGCGCCAAGGCCGTGGAGTTTGGCGAGGCCAACCGTGCGCTGCCCGAACAGATGGAGTACGCCATCACGGATCACACCGCTGCGGCTCTCTACGTCGTTTCCCACATGACCGCCACCAGCGGGGCGCTCTCGCTGCCGGCCTTTGCCGAGATTGCCCACCGCCACAACCTTCCCGTAATCGTCGATGCCGCCGCCGGCGCGTTGTTTGCGCACCGCCTGCTGGCGCAAGGTGCCGATGCCGTCTGCTTCAGCGGGCACAAGCACCTCTGTGGCTTCACGGCAGGCGTGATTGCCGGGAAGCGCGACATCGTCGCAGCCGCGGCCCTGAACGGCAAGGGCATCGGCCGCGCCATGAAGCCCTCCAAAGAGGGCGTTGTGAGCGTCATCGAGCGCATGGAATGGCTCGCCGACCTTGACTACGCCGCCTGGGAAGCGGAGCAAAACGCCAAAGTGGACGTGATGGTAGCGGCACTGCAGGGCATACCCGGCGCCAACGTCTTTGCCGAGCGTGACGTCACCGGCAATCCGCAGACCCGCACCAAGATCGTGGTCGATCCGGAGGAGGCGGGCATGGATGCCGTGGCCGTGTGTCAGGCGCTCAAAGACGGCAGCCCACCCATCTACACGCGCGACCACTACGCCGAAGAGGGCTTCCTCTTCATCGACCCGATCACGCTGCGTCCGGAAGATGTGCCAACCGTAATCGCCCGGCTTCAAGAGGTCCTGCAACCCGTCGGCGCCCCTGCGGGCTGAGAATGAGGGTCACAGAACCACTCTAGGCCCAGATCCGATCATACTGAGCCTGTCGAAGTTGGAACGAACGGGGATTCTGTTTAAGCAATTGGCTACCGTTCGCCCTGAGCACTGCGACAAGCTCAGCGTAGGCTTGTCGAAGGGGCGAAGCACGCGCGGAGTGAGATTCACTTTGCGCAGGTAGCACCGCGCGGGTCTAAGCTTGCGCCTAGCGCGGCACTTCGACCGTCACGATGTCTATGCCCTGATACTTGCGGTGGTGCACGCCGGACGCGAAATGTCTGAGCAACCGCAGTGAAATCTCGCTTGATTCGGGCGCGTCGGACTGCTCGCTCATATAGGCAAGCGCGTCCTCTATATTCTCCTCTTCCAACACCGCCATGAATTCAAGCTCGATCATGCCCGTGCCCGGGCGCGCCAGCACAATCACGCGTCTTGCAGCATCCTCTTGCTCATCTCCCAGCAAGCTCGACAGCGCCTCCTCGCCCACCAGACGCAGCCGATTTGCCGACGCCTCATTCCAGCCTAGTTTGGCAGCCATCTGCGCCAGGAATTCATCGAGTTGCGGCAGAGCGCTGATATCCAACGAAATCTCGAGCCGTCTGCGGCGGGGGGCTACCAATTCGATGAACGTGGTCAGCAAGATGGCGGTGAGAGCGCCCATAATCAAACCGTTGCCAAGCACCAAGCCCCACGCGCCGCCGACAACTCTCGTAATGACGTTCTCACTCTGTAGGCCCACACCCACGGCTAGTGAGAGCGCGACGATTAGGGCCTTGCGCTGGTCGAGACCATCCTGGGCAACAGAGCGCAAACCCTCCACGATGAGCAAGCCCATGAGCATCAGCATGTACGCGCTGGTGACTGCGTTGGGTACCGTGAGGAGGAGCGCCATTGGCTTGGGCAGGAGCGCCAGCACGACCAGCATGATCCCGATGGTGTAGCCAACTGAGCGCGCGGCCACACCGGTGAAGTTGGTAAGCGATACGCTGGTGGCGGCGTAGGTGCCGGTGGGCAATATACCCAAAAACCCCGAGAGCAGCGAGCCGAAAGCGTTCGCGTTGACAGTTCCCTGCACGCGACGATAGTCGGTCACTCGCGGCTCCCGCCACGACACTTGTTGCACTACGACGCTGGACCCCACCGCCTTGATTGCGCCCGATATGGATACAATCAGGAACATCGGCAGCAAGGCCCAGAACTCCGCGCCCGGAGAGAAATCAAAGCCCGGTAGCCATAGCTCGGGCAGACCAATCCACGGCGCATCCAGAAAGCTCGTGGGATCGTAAATGCCAAACAAGGCGGCGGCAACGCACCCAACGACTATGCCGATGAGCGGAGTCCAGAGGCGCAGCGCACCAGTCGCGCGCAGGCCCAGGACCGCGACTGCAAGCAACGTGATGGCGGCCACGGCCGGTGCAGCCAATGCGGGCGCGCCTTCTGGAACCTGCTCGAGCCTATCTACCGTGAGCGGCAAGACGCTTGCCGCAATCAGCATGATTACCGTGCCGGAGACGACCGGCGTGATGATGCGGCGCAGACGCGGCAAAGACACCGCCAAGGCGAACTGAAGGAGCGATGACACGACCAACAGGGCGGCAAGCGTTGCCGGGCCCGCCTGTTCCAACGCCAGGAGTCCGATAGCGAGATAGCTGGGGGCGGCGCCGGCCATCAAGATATTGCCGCCGCCGATAGGACCGAAACGCGCCGCCTGGAGAGCGGTGGTGATGCCGCTGACGGCAACCGCCGCCAGCACGGACCACGTCACATAGCCTTGGCCCAATCCCGATGCACGCGCGAACAGCAACATCGTCAGCACGGTTGGCGCCAGAGACAGTAGGACGCCCTGAAACCCCACGCCGAGCGTCAGCCCTATGGAACAGGATTCGTCAGGCTCATGGGTCACGCCCTCAGTCGTTTTCACGGCATCCCGATCATGTTCCTATGTGGATGAAGTCACGCGGCGGCAGAATCACGCGCCTTCGACGGCGAAAGCGCTGGCTTTCACAAACTGGCGACGCCGACTTCGCAGCTCTGTAAACTTCTCCGATTCGAGTAAAGCACTCACTTGCTCATGGTTGTCAAATTCGATTATGGTGATGTGCTCAGCGGCCAGTTCTCCTCCTACGACACGCACCGCCCCACTCTGAACGAGATACCTGCCGCCGTGAGCCTGGACTTCCGCAGCGAGCTTTTCCGAAAGGCTGGCGAGACCTTCCGCATCCGTAATCTCCAAATCAACAACTACCACGTAGGTCTTCATAGTCTCCTCCAATGTGCTAACCGAACTCTGACTCCATTTTATCTGGCACAACGGTGTCACGCATTCAGTGCGCGGCACCGCGGCCATCTCGCTCGGGATCGACAGTGGACGCAACAATCTCGGGCCATCTCCATGCCTCTTTTCGTCGACTCCTGCGCCGTTTCCCGCGCAATCCCCTCATTCTTGCAAAGTGAAGGGCACGCCTCGGGCCCTACCTCACACCGGCGCTGGCGTCTAAGGTGCCGCCGGGTGGGATGTCGGGAATGCCGGTGAGAGAGGCGGCCATCCAGCCGCCGTCCACGGATAAGGTGTGCCCCGTGACGTAGCTCGCCAGGTCTGAGGCCAAAAAGAGCGCTGCCTTGCCGATCTCGTCCGCCGTGCCGCGGCGTTTAAAAGGAATGTGCCCCTGTTGGACACGTTCCAGTCGCTCAGTCGTGTCCGGAATACGCGGCGTGGTGATGGTCCCCGGCGCAATCGCATTCACCCGGATGTTGTGGGGCGCCCACTCGACAGCCATCGTACGCACCAGGTTTACGAGGCCGGCTTTCGCCGCGCCGTAGGCTGCGTTGTTGGGGGCAGACTGCAGGCCTTTCACCGAGGAAATGCCAACGATGGCGCCGGGCGTGCCACGTGCGACGAGTGAGCGGGCTACTTCGCGCGCGGTAAAGAAGAAATAGCGCAGGTTCCTACGATGATCCAAGTCCCACTGCTCGGGCGTCATGTCCAGGACCGAGTTGAATGACGCCTGGCCGACGATCGTTACCAACACATCGAGGCCGCCAAGTTCCCGTTCAGCGCGCGTAACGATGTCTTGGATCTGACCGTCGTCAAGCACGTCGCCCACGATCGCGGCAGAGGGTTGGCCGAGGTCCGCAACCACGTTGGCGACACGGTCGGCACGCTCTTTGACCACGTCGGCGACCGCCACACCGCAACCGGCGCGGGCGAGAAATCTCGCCGTACTCTCGCCCATGCCCTGCCCCCCGCCCACGACGAGCGCCGCCTTACCCTCAAGTTGAAAGAGAGAGGAATCCATGTGCACCCTCGGACCTCCCCCGCACCCATGACAGTGTGATCCGGCTCGTTTCAGTCTATCAGCGCATTGCGCTCATATCAATTTACAGAATCATGGTGAGACGCGGTGCGCGTGATAAGGAGAGAGTTAGACGCATGGAAGTGGACCCCTATTGACCTCGGCCGGACCATGAATCTTTCCGGCTCGTCGTGGAAATCAACCAGTTTGGGGCGGACGGCTGCGAGCGGTGGGGCGACCTACCCCAGCAGGTAGCGAGTTTCTGAGCGAGAGGCCCGCTCAACTCGGTCTGAACGACAATGGCTCTTCGGCGCGACGCGGCCAGTCACTCAAGCCAGTAATCACTGTATGCTACCAAGACCAAGCGTTGCCTCGAGCTAAACCAAAGGAGGGTCACCCGTTGGGTGACCCTCCTTCTTTGTCGAACTGCTCCAAAAGCTCGTGAAAGCGAGCGTTTGGTTGCGGATCGCTGTCCTACTCGACCTTGAGGTCCGCGTTGATGGTCTCCTCTGCGAAAGGCAGGAATTCCTCAATCGAAGCCTCGCGGGCGCGTACGCTGTTGTAAACCGGCTGCAGCACGTCGCGGATGTCGTAGAAGTTGGAGTACTTCAACATACCGTGACCGGACTGCGGCGTGTGCGTTGCCTCCAGGAAGTACGTGGTGCCGTCCACCTTGCCGTCGTACTTGGCTTCCCAGTGCGACTTGGCCTTGTCGAAGAGGTGCAGCATAGGCGTTACAACGTGGCCGGTCACCTCGAGATAGGTGAGGCCGTTCTCGCCAGCCAAGAACCACTTCATCACTTCCCACGTCTGGTCGATGTGATCGGTGTTGCCCGCGAAGACCGCGTGCGTGTAGTGGCGGCCGGAGTGATTCGGCGGCTCGCCGGTGTACGCCAGCGCGCCAATGCCCCAGTCAAACGCAGCTTCTTTGGCTTCCGGCGGTACCACGAACATCACGGAGATACCAAAAGCGCCGGTGGTGAAGAACGGGTGACCGCTCCTGCCACCAACGATCGCGGTATGCTCATCGGCAGTCGGCATCACACGGAACTTGTCCTCGATGTCGATCCAGAAGTTGATGCCCTGGACATAGTGATCGTTGTTCATGGTCGCCTTGTTGTTCTCGGCGTCCCAGGCCAGGCCACCGAAGAAGGTGCCGTCACCGATGCCAAAAGTGTTGAAACCGGTGTAACCGCGGCGCATACCGAACTGCTCGGTGCCCTTGGTGAGCTTCTCCATGGCGTCGATGTACGCTTCCATCGTCCAACTCGGATCGTCCGGATCGGACGGCGGATACGGCACGCCTGCCTCGTCAAAGATGTTCTTGTTGTAGGCCCACGTATCCACGGACATGCTGGCGGGGAAGCCCCACGTCACGCCCTGGTTCGATACGAAGTCCACGCCCTCGGCGATGAACGCCTCGTAGGGATCGATCCCGTCGCGGCTCATCAGCGGGGACAGCGGGGCGATCAGATCACCATCCACGAATTGCAGCCAGGTGCCCCAGGTATTCTCAAAGAGATCCACGGGCGTGCCGGCGGCAAAGAGGATCGGGATGTTCTGGCGCACGCCGGTGCCGCCGCCATCCACGATCTTGATGTCCAGGTTGATGCCGGGGTTGGCTTCCTGGAACCCGCCATACAGCGCCTGCTCGGCCTCATTGCGGGCCGGACGCGTATAGGTGAGATAGAGAATGTTGACCTCTTCAGGAGGCGCTGGCGCCGCCTCGGCCTGCTTCTCTTCCATCTCTTCCTTGGGCGCTTCGTCGGTCATGGCCGTAGTCGCGCCACCGCACGCAGCGGCGAGCACAGCCCCGGCCCCGACGGCAAAGCCGCCAAGCATCTTGCGGCGGGTGATGCTACTAACCAAGGTGCTTGTGTTCATCCACTTCTTCTCCTTATTTACTTACGAACACCTCACCAAAACAAGATTGTGCACTATTGCACAAGACGATGTCAAGTCAGAAGTGTAGAGGGCTGTTTCGTGCCCGAGTTGGAGAGAATAGTGAACAGATTCGGCCTGTTTTCCCGCGAAAACGGGGTACCATCCTTTGTCGCCGCGCGCTCGCCCGCGCACGCCGGCGTGCAACTTGGGCTTTTGCTAAGTGCAGTGGGCGAGCAGGCGAACTCTTGGATGCCTTGACCCCAATCTCCACCATTTTCCCCACGATATTCCCATTCTTCCTGTGCAGATACTATAATGACAAGAACGGACGTGATTGTATCCAAGGGTTTGGAGCCGTGCAGCCACTCGTCAAGACGCACAATCTTCAATACACGTATGCCGACGGCACCAAGGTAGACTTGGCAGGCTGCGATCTTGCCATTTGGCCGAGGGACCGCGTGGCGGTGGTGGGCGCGAACGGCGCGGGCAAGAGCACCCTCTTCCTGTTGCTGCTCGGCATGCTGCGTCCCAACGAAGGTTCAGTGGAAGTCTTGGGCCATGATCCTGGCGCGGACTTCACCAAGATTCGCCGGCGCGTTGGCGTCGTTTTGCAGAACGTGGAGTACCAAATTCTGGCCCCAACCGTGTGGGAAGATGTCTCATTCTCGCCCCGCAACTACGGGTTGCCATCCGAGGAGGTCGCGCGCCTCACGGGCACCGTCATGGAGACGCTCCGCATCACGCACCTCAGGGACAAAGTCCCCCACTATCTGTCGGCCGGTGAAAAGCGGCGGGTGGCACTGGCGGGGGCGCTGGTAATGCAACCGGAATTGCTGGTGCTTGACGAGCCGTTCGAGGGCCTCGACCCGTCCTCACGCGACGACCTGATCGCCCTCCTCAATACCCTCAACCGCGAGCGCGGTACCACGCTCATCGTCTCCACGCATCACTTGGACCTGATACCAGAGATTTCGGACGGCGTATACGTGCTGGACGGCCGGCGCGGCATTGTGTGCCGCTATTGCGTGGAAGACCTGTTCGAACAGGACGAGATGCTGCGCGAGGCCAATGTCTCACCGCCAATTCTCAGCGAGCTCTTTGGCGAGTTGCGCCAACGCGGCGTCGACACCAGGACTCCGGTAACGGTGTCACAGGCTGCCGAAAACCTCATGGAGCTCATCCGCGACGGCAACGGCCGCTCGGAAGACAATTCCACCCCGAGCCCGTAGCGCCGCGGCGTCAGCTCGTTTGGCGCACCTACCGTGGCGTGCCTTGCGTGACTTCTACCAGAGTCCCGAGGATTACTCTTGCTCCCGGCGGAGACCTACAAATGACTCCGTCACTCCCGCAAGTGCCGGCGTCCAGAGGGAAGTGGGTATTTGAGGGGTCGTTAGCTATGGAGCCGATCCTTCACCCCATCCCGACCTTCCTCATCAAGGCGGAAAGGGTTTCGCAAGGGTCACCGAAGTGAAGGACAAGAACGGCGCTCTGCCTATCGCAAGAACCGCAGGAAACGCGCGGCGCGGGCGACCTTGCGCCCAAGCTGGATGGAGCGGTCGAAGTCTTCCTTGATGGTGGGATCACTCTCGTACTGGTCCTTCACATCCTTGACGAGCGTGGAACCGCTCGCCTTTAACGCGCGAAAGAGCTTAGATCCGGCGACTGGCTTCGGAACCGGAAAAGGCTCCTTCTTCGCCCGCTTAAGGTCATAGGCGGCGCGGTAGGCGGGATTGGAGAGAACTTCGTAGGCTTCCGCCAACATCCGCATGCGGACGGCGACATCGGCGGCTTCGTTTTCTTTCGCTACAGACTGCGCGGACGCGAGCGCACGGCGAAAGGCGGCCTCAATTTCCTCGGTTTCGGCATCTTCCGCGACACCGAGAACATCATAATAACTCTGCATGGCTTTGTGCCTGCTATCCTTCGTCAAGCAATACTAGGCATACAGATGAGCGAATGTGAGCGGGTGACGCGAGGGGCGCGTCGTCCGTCATTAGGTGAGCCAGTACTGCAATTTGGCTGCATCGCGCCGGAGTACGACACCCCTCGCGCCAGAATGTCGCTCCGAACAGATACCTGGGCAGACCAATGGCCCGCATCTGCAAGTGTGGAGGACAGCACCAGTATGCCAGGAAGGAGAGGGGAATGAAAGTAGTCGCAGGCATTGACGTGGGGAAAGCCCAACTCGACGTGTCGGTCGCGGCCGGCCCCGTGCAACGCTTTGCCAACAGCGCGGCGGGCATCACGGCGTTGCTGCGATGGCTGCAGCGTGCCGGCGTCACGGTAGTGGTGTGTGAGCCGACCGGTGGGTATGAACGCCAGCTGGTGCGCCGGCTGCGGACGGTGCTCCCTGTGGTGGTGGCACACCCCAACAAAGTGCGGGCCTTTGCCCGCGCCTGCGGCGAGGAAGCCAAGACGGATCGTCTGGATGCACAAGTATTGGCGCGGTTCGGCACCGTGTTTGCGCTGGCAGGCACGCCGGCACCCTCACCGGACCGCGAACATCTGCGCGATGTGCTGGGGCGACGCCAGCAACTCGTGACGCAACGGGTGCAAGAATTGAACCGCCTAGACACAGGGCTCTCTCCCAGCGTGCGGCGTTCCACCACACGCCACCTCCGCTGGCTGGACAAGGAAATTGAACGCTTGGATCAGGATTACAAAGCGGCGCTGCAACGCAGCCCTGACCTGCAAGCCCGCGCCCTGCTCTATCGCAGCCTGTGCGGTGTCGGCGAACTCACCGCCTTCCTGCCCGAGTTGGGTCAACTCCCCGGCAAGAGCGTGACCGCTCTCGTCAATGGCGCGCAATCCAGAGCTGTAGCGATTATCCGGCACGTTTGGCCGGTGGAGAGAAGACGGGCCACTTCACACCGCTCTTCAATGGTAAAATGCGTGTATCTTTTTCCCATGGCAACACCGTAGCAAAGTGTTGCACTTCGTTTGTAAGTCTAGGGAATCTATCGCCTCTTGCTCGCAGGTCTATGCCCAAACACACGTTGACCGGACACTTCACCCGCGCTATCCCTGGACTTCGGCTTTCGTCGGAGTGACGAAAAGAGACGCCTCCGCAACCGTCAATCCGGCGTAAGCCGGAATCCATCCTCCCCATCGTGGGGGTAACGGCATCGTGCCTACACCCGGATTCCTTCCTTAGACTTCAGCGACAAGCCCGCCCAGGAGCGGGGGACAAGCCCCCGCGCTAAGAACAAAGCCAGTCAATCCCTCATTCCCGCGAAAGCTCGCCCCCACACGGGGCGTGGAATCCACTTTCTCTTAATTGCGGGACCAACGGCACGCTGCCAATCTCCGGATTCCTTCCCTCGAATAAAACTCAAGCCCAACTAGGAGCGGGGGACAAGTCCCCGCGCTGCGCAGAACAAAACCCGACAATCCGTCATTCCCGTGAAAGCTCGCCCCCGCACGGGGGCGCGGAATCCATCTTCTCTTCCCAGCTCCCGTCTAAGCGAGAGTTACGGTTGATTCGCCGTTCTCCCAATTCTGACTTTCCTGGGGCTTGCACCAAGGCCTGCTAGGCCTTGGGATAGCTAAGGCTCTCAGTCCACGTCCGCCAGAAATTGCCGATACAACGCCAACGGCTGCGACATGTCGTCATCTAGCGCCGTAATCGCCAGCCGCACGTGAGCCGTGCGCTCCGTTCCCGGTACGAAGTCGCTGCCAAACAGAGACAGGTAAAGCGGGTTCTGCACCTTCCACGCGTCTTCCGGGTCGTCGGTGTTGTAGCCGCTCGTGACGGCAAAACAGTCCTCGGGCCGCGACATCAGCACCGCCGCCACCCGCTTGTCCATTTCGGCCTGAAACGCCACCGGCACGGCGTACTCCCGCTGGGGGCGAAACTGCGCCGTCGGGTGTCCCATCTCCTTGCGCTCCCAGCGGCCGTCCACGCAGCGCCGCGCCGCGTGCGCATTCCGCGTGTACACCAGCCCCATGCCCTTGAAGACCGGGTTCTCCTGGGGCGCGATCAGCTCTTCAGACCCCGGCTCGCGCGTGTAGCGGTCTGTCGCCACGTAGACGTGCGCCAGCAGCGGCGGGTCGAAGTAGTTGGACAAGAAAATCTCGTAGCTCTCGTACGTCGCCTCGGCGGACACCGTGATCTTCAGATCGATGAGGTTGGGCTCTTTGATCTGATAGACCGCCTCGATGCTGGCAAAGTGCTCGTCGGCGGGGCCCCAGTGCACGGTCAGCGTATCGCCGTCCACGCTTACGGTGCGCTCGAACAGGCGCGGTTCGCCCAGACCGGAATGAGTCGCGAACAGCCGAAAGAGATTGAGCGCCGAATACTTGGGATGAATGATGGATACCCCGCTCGGCTTGTGCACCAGATCGCTGATCCCATGCCGAATATCCACCTGCGGATCCGGCGACTGTGCCCGCAAGGAACCCTTCAATTCCACTGTCTCAAAATCGTAAACGCTGTTCTCGGCGTCGAACGTTAGGGATGCCATGTTCATCTATCCTCTATCACTATTTTGCTTGGAGCTTTCATCGGTCAGATTGCGCCACTCAAAATCACAAGTTGCTGCAAGACCACCGATAAGTCCTTCGCGTAACACGCTACATTGTTGCACAAACTTATTCGCTTGGAACGACGCTGTTCTGTGCAGTATAGCCGAACGTCGAGGTGGTGTGTCTCCGCGCTCCCAAACCCGCAGGCGAGCGACGAGTTCCTGGCTTCACCGTGCCCATAGACTATAATCTCCCACATGGATAACCTGCCCAAAGCACTTCTTCTCGATCTCGACGACACGATCATTGATTCGTACAGCGATCCCGATATGGCGTGGCTCCAGCTCTGCCGCGAGTTTGCCGGCAGTCTGGGAGACGTGACTGCAGAGGAGCTCCAACCCGCCGTCCTGCAGGCCCGGGACTGGTATTGGAGCGACATGGAGCGTGCGCGCCTGGGTCGTCTTCACATGTTGCAGGCCAGGCGAGACATCTTGCTGAGGGCCTTGGCCGCATTCAATGTTCCCGATTCGCCGCTCATCACCCGCATGGGTGAGCGGTACAATCAAATCAGGGATGAGGCGATGCGACTGTTTCCGGGAGCCATCACGACGCTGCAGCGGCTCCGGATGACAGACATTAGCTTGGGTCTGCTAACAAACGGCAATGCCGAGATGCAGAGAGCCAAGATTGAGCGGTTCTCCCTGGCGGGCTACTTCGACCACATCCAAATCGAGGGGGAATTAGGGATCGGCAAGCCGGACGAGCGAGCATTTCGCCATGCCCTTGACGCCCTTGGCGCGGAGCCTGCCGATGCCTGGATGGTCGGGGATAATCTGGAGTTCGACATCCGCGGTGCGCAGCAGGTGGGCATCTATGCCGTATGGGTACATGCGCGGGGAAGCGGACTACCGGATGAGACCACAGTTCGCCCGGACATGACTATTAGGTCGCTCTCAGACCTTCTTGACCAAGGCTTTCGCTGGAAGTGAACGCCCACAGCTAAAGGAGACCCGGCCATGGCCGACCAAGCCAGATTCGGTGACTTCATTCTAGGGTTACAGGGGCTTGCGATTCTACGGTCCTGGATGCTGGACTTAGCCACCGTCAACGCCAGAGCGCAGAAGATACTTGAGATATCCAGAAACTATGAAAAAGCGCCTTGGTCGGCCCCCATAGTTGTGGGTGAACGTAGTGTCACGGCCGGATATTCCGAAAGGGCCGCGAGCTACGACACAGACCGCAACCCCATTATTCTTGCCGAAGAGCCCGTTGTGCACGGACTTCTTGGACAGTACCCGCTTGGCGCGGCACTTGACGCCGCTTGCGGCACCGGGAGGCACTCTGCCTACCTGGCCTCCTTGGGCCATCGGGTTACGGGCATTGACGCGACGGCCGAGATGCTGGAGATAGCACGAGCGCGGGTGCCTGCAGCCCAGTTCAAGACCGGCGATCTGACAGCGATCCCCCTATCAGATGGGGCGATGGATTTCGCTGTCTGCACGCTGGCGTTGACCCATTGTGCCGATTTGGGCCCGCCGATCAGAGAGCTCGCGCGGGTAGTGCGGCCCGGCGGGCATGTCATCATTTCCGATGTCCACCCCTTGATGGTGATCCTTGGCGTGCACGCCGGCTACCGGCTTAGCCAAACTGAATATGGAGTAGTCAGGAACAATGTCCACCTGGCATCTGACTATCTCACGGCGTTCCACGAGGTGGGACTTAACGTCGTCCAATGCATAGAGCCTCTCTGGGGAGACCAAGAAATCGCTACAATGGGATTCGCGAAGCAAATGCCCGATCTCACGGAGGCCGCGGTCAAGGGTTTGCCTATTGTAATCGTGTGGGAGCTGGAGAAGGAGGCCTGACACCCGGTTTGGTTGAAGTCCCTGAGAAAACGTGAGTTGGATGAGCGGGGCGCATGTGACCCAAAGTTAGAAGTAGGTGAAATACACTGCTCTGCATAGCGGCTCTTACCCGATGGGCAGCGGACAATCTGTGCATGTATTGGCAAATTGAGTACAAGAACCGATGCGAAGGTAGAATCTCATTTAGTGATTTGTGGTCAACGGAATGGAGCAATCAAACATGAAACAGCGAGAAGTGCGTTGGGAATTGATGTTCCCGGATGAATTGAATGCTGCGCTGGCGGCGTTTCCGGTGGTGTACATGCCCTATGGGTTGTGCGAGCCGCATGGGCCGCAGAACGTGCTGGGATGTGACGCGTTGCGGCCCGAGGGCCATATGCGCCAGGCGGCGGAACAATACGGCGGGATCGTGATGCCGACCACGTATTGGCACAATCACGAGGCGGGGACTTCCGCAAATTGGGGGCATCGTACCATCGGCAATAACCGCACGTGGCTCACGTCCATCCCGCCGTGGATGTTCTTCAAGAACATGGCTTACCACATCCGCGCCGTGGATGTCCTCGGATTTCACGGGGCCATCATCTTCTCCGGTCACGCCGGACCCCACAGCCCGGACATTCCGGTGTTCTTGGAGATTATGCAGCGGCACGTGGCAACCCGGCTGCACTGTCACATGCCGATTGGCATGGGCACGGAAGAGTCGCGGTTCGAGGACAATGGAGGCATGGGCGGTCACGCCGGCCGCGGCGAAACGTCTTTGCTGTGGTCGGTGACACCGGGCGGCGTGGACCTCACCCGCATTCCGCCGGCCGGCACCCCCGGGCCGCACTTCGCCATGGGCGATGACGCCACTGAATCGGACCGCCGCGCCGGCGAACGCATGAGTGCCGACATCGTGGCGGGCCTCGGCGCAAGCGCCAAAGAACTCCTGGCGGAATACGACCGCGTGCAGCCGCCGCGCGCGCCGCTGACCTTCGCGGATGTCGAGGACATCTGGGAAGACGACGTGCGCCCGGCGCTCAAGAACTTCAACTCGATGCAGCAGTCCCCGGAGCCAGTGCCGGAAGAGTCCTACTGGTATGCCAACCAACACATCCCCGACCGGGGCTAGGGCAAAGCTCGCACTTGTGATGCGCACAGACGCGTCTTTGGTCCTACTGAGTGTTCAAAAAGGGGATCATTGACGAAACCCCAAAGTCTTCGTGGGTGGAGATCGGGAGGGGGCAGGGGACGAGTTGGTGGCAAGCAATGGCGAACAGTTTAGCCGCCTCTGGATTCCGGCTCTTGCCGGAATGACGGCGTCTCGCAGAGACCTACCTTTAGGTACGCCGGTGATTTAGTTCACCCAGAGGCCGCCTGCGGCCTAACATGGATTATGGAGCCTACCCACAACACCGTGCGAAGTGTGTTGATATCGTTCCTTAGAACGGCGCGGAACATGGGCACGGGAATTCTCATCACAATTGTCATTCTGGCTGGTCTCGTGCTGGTGGCGCGCGTCATGAAGCTGGAAGACACCTTCATCTACTTCCCCACGCGTGAGACCTACAGCACGCCCGCGGAATATGAGCTTGCGTATGAGGAGGTCCGCTTTGGCGTGGAGGGGCGCCTACACGGGTGGTTCGTTCCCGGACGCACCGACGTGACTATCCTCTGGTTCCACGGCAATGCGGGCAATCTGTCGCACCCCGGTAGGGTGGAATTCATCAGGCGCTTGCATGACCGGCTGGGGGTGAGCTTTTTCATCTTCGACTATCGAGGCTATGGCCAGAGCGCCGGCAAACCCTCGGAGGAGGGCCTGTACCAGGACGCGCAGGATGCGCTGGCGTATCTGCAGAGCCGCGACGACGTGAATCCCCAGCGCATTGTGTACTACGGCAAGTCGCTAGGCGCTGCGGTGGCATCCTACCTTGCTACCCAGGAAGCGCCCTACCGGCTCATTTTGGAATCCGCTTTTACGTCCACGCCGGACATGGCGCGGGAGATCTATCCGTTTCTGCCGCTGCGGCCGCTGCTCTACACGCGTTACAGTAACCGCGACCACCTCGCCGCCATCCACGCGCCCGTGCTCTTCATCCACGGGGACAGCGATAGCCAGGTACCGGTGCAACACACGGACACCTTGTACGCAGTCGCCAACGAGCCCAAACAGCAGTACATCGTGCGCGGCGCGGGCCACGACGACGTCTATCTCTATGGAGGCGAGCAGTACCTTGAAGTATTCGCAGAGTTTCTCGGCCTGCCGTTGGCGCCTCCTTGAGCACAAGGCGCGAGATTTGGTCCTAGCCAATGCCGTCCTCGCGGAGAGGGCAGCCGCACCTAACGAGCGCCTTCAAACCATTGAATACGTGTAGGGGCACGACATGTCGTGCCCCTACGTTTCTCGCAAGGTCTTGCCCTCCAAACAACCGATGAAGGCGCATGACTCTCTATCCGCTAGATACACGCCTTACTCCTCCAGCAGCTCAACGTCCGCGTACCAGGCGGTAACCGTGCCGCCGGTGCCATCGTGGTTGCGGCTCACCGGCCGGCCAACGACCGCACCTGGACGCGCGGCAATTGGCCGGCTGAGCATCGGTCCGGCCACGACGCAGGTGTGGAACTCACCGTTTTCACCGAGCGGATCGGTGCCTTCCGGCAGATCGTCGAGGAACGATTGATCGAACCAGCGACCGGCAAAGCTGCGGTCAAGCTGCGACGTGGGGCTCACCGCCGTGACGATGGCTTTGAGCCCTGCATGCAGCATTGTTTGGGCAAGCTCCGCCGTGGGCATGTCCCAGACCGGAAAGATGGCGTCGAATCCCGTACCGGCCAGCTTGGATTCCCGGTACGCGCGAATATCATCGAGAAAGAGATCGCCGAAGGCGAAGGTGGTTGCCGTCAACTCCGGTGGCAGACTTCGCACCATGCCAAGAAACTGCACCATTGCCGCTTCGTACTCTGCATTCGAGCACGGATAGGGGATGGGAATCTCGTACAGCGGCAGACCCAGCCGCTCGGCCTGCACGCGCAGCACACGTAGCGGTGTCGCCTGGATCGCCACGCGGTCGAAGTGGGGCGTCACTGTGGTAAAGATGCCGCGCACGTCGTAACGCTCCGGCTGCTGCCGCAGGACATGCAACGCCCAGGCAGAGTCTTTACCCGACGACCAAGATATGAGTACAGGTTTTGATGACATTGTAGATTCGTAAACGTAGGGGCACGATATATCGTGCCCCTACGTTGAGGCCGCGGACACTGCATCTGTCGGATAGAGGCGATTGCAACCGACTGGGTCTCCGATGATTATGTGGAATCCAATATCTCTGCGAGCCGCGGATCAAAGACTTTCTTAATCTTGGGAAGGAGATCAAGCATCCATGCCCTGGTTTCCGCCAGTTTCTCAGGAGGATCGTCTATAAATCCATCTCTCCTGATGCCTATGCTGGAAAACGCATGGTTGTCAAACCTCAACCAATGCCACTTCGGGGCGGGTCCGGCGTCAACACTTCGTTCAATCTCCTTCCGGTCGACCTTCAACGTGTCGAAAATGTGGTTGGTGCACTCATTTTCTTTCGTTCGGATACTCAGTAACACCCAAGCGCCGTCTTGGACGAGACATGCCGCGTACCCGATCTCCGAGTTGAGGCGGGAGGGAAAGCGCTGACCGGTGTGGCCAAAGTACTGAACCGCCTTTTCGGCAAAGCCCTCTCTAAGCAGCTTCGCAACGAGTGGCCGGAAAAACTCATGGTACCGCAGTTTTTCCGGGTCAATCTCACCCGGTTGGAGTGTGGCCTCCTTGCACCAGCCGCCGGGATACACGACCTTGCGGAACCGCGGCGCAGGATCGCTACCAGCCTGCTTGACGACCTCGACCTTGACGCCGTAAAACCGGATGCAGTCTTTCGTCCATTCGTTGAGCCGGTGCAGGGCCTGCGCATGCTCGTAGCCAAAGTACGGTGCGACCCAAATTGCGATCTGCGCCTCGCATCCGGTGGCGTAAGTGAGCAATTGCCCGAGATGGTGCAGGTCGGTCACTTCCAGTTGGTTCTCGATGGCTACTATCGCGCCGCTGTCGGCCGCTTTCGCCTTGATGTCCAGGTAGTACGGTCCCACCTTCACCTCCCTCTGGACGAATTCCAGTTTCAATCCGATCGCATCGCCCAGCATGTGGAGGTTTTCGGCGAGCCAGGGGGTAAAGTCGAGCGCCTCATCCGGCCACTTGGTGCGGACGTCCAACTGCTCTACATCATCTTCGCAGGCATTCATGGTGGCGTTCCTTTCACGTCCCAGTGTCCCCAGGTTGAATTATGAAGTCACGGCGGTCCCGGTACAGGACTGCCCTATTGAGCACATAGTCATCTGCCGCTAAGTCAATATCGGGGCAGTCTGTCATCGTCCAGTACTTGTACTCCCCCAGAAAGAGGTACTTCCGTTTCTGGCCGAAAAACGAGCACTCCACGCCCTCTCCGCGCGCGATGCGCTCACAGAACGCGGCCAGCAATTCCTGTTGACCGTCCTTCTTGATGACAACGTACTCGTGCGGCCACGTACTCCTGTAAGTTACCGCCTCACGCCAGGGGGCGCGGCCTATCAGCGCCATGATGTCATGTGTATCTATCTGGAACATCCTGTTCGTCGATGCATTCTACAAAAAGCGGCTAATTGTCCGCTCGTTCATCCGCATGTCTGCGTCTAGGGTTCGACGTCACACGCCGTGCCGTTCCCGCCAGAGTGATGTTCATTCCGGCTTTCTCCGGAATCCGGATTAGCTATTTCTTAGGATTCTGGTCTCAAAACAAACACGGGAAAATTCTAGGGATCGGTAACAAACGTAGGGGCACGATATATCGTGCCCCTACGTTTGTCAATTTGCGCTACTCAGCCAGTTTGTCGCATTGCCTGCAGCGCGAACCGGCTGCCGGAGACCGCAACGCCCTGACTCAGTTGTCTCTATCCAGCCCGCGACAGCGCCTCCTCAATTGCCCGCGCGGCGAATACCGTCGTTAGGTGTTCGCGGTATTCTGCCGAGGCGTGGAGGTCGTCGTTGAGGTCCTCGATGTTCGCGGCGGCGCGCTTGGCGGCGCGGCGGATGACTGCCGCGTCGATGTGCTTGCCCTTCAGGATGCGCTCGGTATTGCGCGCCCGCACGGCTGTGGGACCGGCACCGGTCACACCTACGCGGGCCTCTGTGCAGACCCCGTCGTCACCGAGCGTAAGCGCCGCCGCCACGCCCACCACAGCGTAGTGGGAGGCCTTATTCGGCAGCTTCTGGTATGCAACGCCGGTGCCGGCCGGTAGCGCGGGAATGTGGACTTCGGTCAGTATTTCGTTGGGCCTTAGCGACGTGGTCAGCAGGTCGCGGAAGAAACGATCGATGGCAATGGTGCGGCCGGAGCGGGCCGTCGCGGTGACAAGCTCGAAATTCAGCGCCAGCGCCAAGGCGGGGAAGTCGCCCGCCGGATCGGCGTGAGCCAAGCTGCCGCCGATGGTGCCCTTGTTCTGCACCTGCACGTCGCCCACCTCGCCGGCGGCTTCCGCCAGCGCGGGCACGCGTTCCTGCACCAGCGCCGAGTTCTTGATGTCGTGGTACGTTGACATGGCGCCGATCGCCAGACAGCCGTCGTCCGCCTCACCGATGAAGCGCAACTCGGAGATTCTGCCAAGATCGATCAAGCACTGCGGCGTCGATAAGCGCAGCTTCATGATGGGCAGCAGGCTATGGCCGCCTGCGAGCAATTTCGCGTCGTCCCCGTGCTGTCTGAGCAAGCGCAGGGCGTCGGCAACTGACGTGGGTGCGTAGTAATCAAACGCTTGGGGGATCATGAGCGGCCTCCTCTCCGGCCACGGCGGTGTGTTTGCAGTACCCTCCAGATGCGCTCCGCAGTCATGGGTATGTCCACGTGCGTCACGCCTAGCGGCGAAAGCGCGTCCACGACCGCATTGGCAACGGTCGGCGTGGCGGAGATTGTTGCCATCTCGCCAATGCCCTTCGCCCCCAGTGGGTTGACGGGGCTGGGTGTTACCGTGCGGTCCAACTCGAACATGGGAAATTCCTGGGCAAACGGCATCGCGTAGTCCATCAGCGAGCCCGATACAAGCTGGCCTTCATCGTCCCAGACCGCTTGCTCCAGCAGCGCTTGGCCGATGCCCTGCGCCAAGCCGCCGTGGATTTGCCCTTCCACGAGCGTCGGATTGATCACCGTACCGCAGTCGTCTACGGATACGTAGCGCGTCAAAGAGACCTCGCCGGTATCCGGATCGATCTCAACCGTGGCGATATGCGCGCTGAAGGGGAACGTAAGCCCCGGCGGCTCCCAGAACGAGACCGCCTCCAGGCCGGGGTCCAGGTCTTCCGGCAGCAACTGGCCATCGTAGGCTTCGGCGCCCACCTCGGCCCAGGTAACGTACTGGTCCGGCATATCCTGCACCGAAAACAACCCGTCCTCAAGCGTGACAAGTTGAGGATCGAGCGTATCTTCGATCTTGTTCTCCAGGAGCGCCGTGGCGATGAGCTTGGCCTTCTCCTTGATCTGTTCGTTCGCTTTGACGATAGCCGTGCCGCCAACCACCAGCGTACGGCTGCCAAAAGTGCCCACGCCGCGCGCGACTATGCTGGTATCGCCATGGATGACCTCCACGTCATCGAAAGGCACGCCCAGGTCGTCGGCCACGATCTGCGCAAAGGAGGTCTCCTCACCCTGACCGTGGGGCGACGCGCCCGTGAGGACGGTAACTTTGCCCATGGGGTCTACCCGCACGGTGGCGCTTTCGAAACCGCCCAGACCGCCCATGGCGGCGGCGGGGCCAAACCCGCAGACTTCGGTCGTCACCGTCACACCGACGCCAACGATTCTCCCGTCCTTGCGCTGGGCCTTTTGGTCGGCGCGCAGCTTGTCGTAGTCCGCGATTGCCAGCGCCTTGTCCAGCGCCGCATCGTAGTCGGCGGAGTCGTAAATCATCCCGGTTGGAGTTTCGTAGGGAAACGCATCTTTCGGAATGAAGTTCTTGCGCCGTACCGCTACGGGGTCTTTGCCCGTGGCATCGGCAATCAAGTCCATCACCCGTTCGATGATGTACGCTGCTTCCGGCCGGCCTGCGCCGCGATAAGCGTCGTAGGGGATCTTGTTGGTAAAGACGCCGATTGTAGTCCAGCCGATGTCGCGGCAAGCGTAGACACCCGGCGCCAATGAAGGTGTGAGGGTGGGAATTACGTGCGAAATCACCTGGGCGTACGCCCCGAGGTCGGCGTAGATCTTCAGTTTCATGCCGAGCAGGGTGCCGTCCTTCTTGTAGGCGGCTTGCACGTACTGCGCTTGGCCCCGGCCGTGGCTAGTGGATACGAAATGCTCGGTGCGGTCTTCCGCCCACTTCACCGGCCGGCCGAATTCCTGGGCTAGAATGATAGCGATGAGGGACTCAGAGTACGTATTGATCTTGCAGCCAAAGCCGCCGCCAACGTCAATGGCGACCA
Source organism: Chloroflexota bacterium (assembly GCA_965207135.1). Lineage (GTDB taxonomy): Bacteria > Chloroflexota > UBA11872 > VXOZ01 > VXOZ01 > VXOZ01. The sequence continues at coordinate 3,133,651 of OZ242272.1, forward strand.
CGCGCAGCTTGTTTTCGGGCATGCCCAGCATCTGGGCCACGACCATGCGCTCGATGTGCGGGTTCTGGGTGGTCACCCATAGGGTGGCGTTGCCGCTGCTGCGCTCATAGTCCGCCACCGTCGCCCGCGGCTCCATGGGATTGGGAATAAGGCGCGGCTGCTCCATGCGTGCTTCCACCACACCGTCGGCCTCGGCAAAGGCGCGGTCGGGATCGCCCGCCTGGTCGGAAGCTTCGTAACAAAGGTTGGATCCCATTTCCTCGAAGATGACGGGTGTATCGGGATCCGCCGCCGTCTCCATATCTACAACGACAGGCAGGGGCTCGTAGTCCACATCGATGAGGTCCAACGCGTCCCGCGCCGCAGCCCGTGAGGAAGCAACTACAGCGGCCACCGGCTCGCCCACGTAGTTGGCTTTCGTCGCCGCCATCGGCCAGCGCTCCGGGTACTGCATGCCCTCCAAGATAGCAAAGAGCGGAAAGGGCTCACTGCAGCGCTCGTTGACTTCCGCGCCGGTCATCACACCCAAGACATCGGGGAGTGCGGCGGCTTGCGCCGTGTCTATGCCATTTATGCGCGCGTGGGCATACGGACTACGCAGCACGGCCATATACGCCATGCCCGGCAGGATGACGTCGTCCGTATACTTACCCTCACCCGTAATCAGGCGAGGGTCTTCTTTGCGCTTCACGCGCGAACCGATCAGTTTCGATACCTGGCCCGCGATCATCGCCTCGCTCCTTTACTTACGCACCCGGCCGTCGCCGTCTAATTTGGGAACTCTCTGCAGCGCTGTCCACCTGGCGGCTTAGAGCAATTTCTGCGTCAATCCCGCTATGGCGAAGGCCCCACTTATGAATACCGGAATAATTCCTACATGGTTACCGTGCAGCGATGCTTGCCAAGAGCACTCATAAAAGCATGCGCCGCACACTCCATCACTCTCGCGAAAGCTCACCGCTGTGCAGAGGCACGAAATTCATCTTCACCCACACCTTCCGCACTCGCAAAACTCACACACATTGCCTCGCGGATTCTTTGCCTTCCGACTATGTCCCGCGCCCTGGCATGGGCCACACTCGCTACGCCTACTCCTGCATCCGTTGGGCGGCAAATTGGGCCGCCTTCACGATGTTCTGATACCCGGTGCAGCGGCAAATGTTGCCGGCCAGCGAGTGGCGGATTTCCTCCTCGCTCGGGTCGGGCTGTTCCTCCAACACCTGATGGAGGGTCATGATGATGCCCGGCGTGCAAAAGCCGCACTGCAATCCGTGCTCTTCCCAGAAGCCTTCCTGGATCGGATGCAGTTCGCCATCCTGCGCCAGACCTTCGATGGTAGTCACCTCGCTGTCGTCAGCCTGCACCGCCAGCACCGTACAGGACTTGACCGCGGCGCCATCCACGACCACCGTGCACGCGCCGCATTGACTGGTATCGCATCCCACGTGCGTGCCGGTGAGTCCCAGCTCGTCACGCAGGTAGTGCACCAGCAACAAGCGCGGCTCGACACTGCTCGTGTGACGCGTGCCGTTGACCGTTACTGAAATCTCATTGGGCATACTATTACCCCCTACGCAAAGCGTGTCTGCATGCGCCAACTTCGACTAAGTCGCCGACTTCGTCGAAGACGCCGACTCAGTCGAAGACGCAAAATACTTGGTCTAGTATACCAATTGCACTTCAATTACACACGTGTCTATCTCCCAAGCAGCCGCATGGTCCAGCAGTGCGTAATTGCTTGGCGTCATTCCAAGCGGGCAGCGTCCCAGTGATTCACACGGGAAGGAATCTTGAGCGCATACTTGACCTTGCATAGTGTTGCTCCTCAGGGTGATCGCTAGATTGTAGCGCGGGGGCTCGTCCCCCGCTCTTCAGTGCCAGCCACTAACCACTACGCGACAAACTGCGCCTTCATTAGTCGCTCTTGCACTAGGATACCTCTTGCGATTGGCGGTATGATTGGAGAGATAGAAGGCCGTGCAAAATTAGCAAGGGATTGACGCATGAAGGTAGAGGGTACATTCACAATCAAAGCGGGGAAGGACCGCGTTTGGGAGCTGCTGCAAGACCCGGACGTGCTCGCGGTGTGCATCCCCGGCTGCGAAAAGCTGGAACCGACCGGCGCAGACTCTTTCGCGGCTACCCTCAACGTGGGCGTGGCCGGTATCAAAGGCCGTTACCAGGGCACGGTGGCGGTGGCCGACCGCGACCCGCCCCACGGCTACCGCATGATCGTGGAAGGCAAAGGCGGCCCGGGCTTTGTGAAAGGCGAGGGCAGCTTTACCCTAACCGAGAAGAAGGAAGGGGAGACCACCATCCACGTCGCCGGCGACGCGCAAGCCGGCGGCACCCTGGCCCGCGTCGGCCAACGCCTCATGAACCAAGCCACCAAACTGCTCATGAAGCAGTTCTTCACAAGGTTGAACAAAGAGGCGACGGCGCGCTAGGTGATCCCCACACTTGGATGGGATTGCCAAACAGGCCAAACTAGGGTTGGTTGGTGCCACACTGCTTCTCGACAAGTTCAATCACTCTTAACGCACTTCGGTAGTATTCCCGCAAACGGAAATGGCTCAGCCCCACATCTCTTCCATGTGCAATTCGGTTTCGGTTTGCAACCAATGAATCCACTTGATCTTTGATTTCCCCTTGCGTACTACTCTTGATACTCTCGGCCCAATCTTTGCTGAAAGCTCCAACAAACTGGAGAATGCCCTCCATGTTCGGATTCCAAGTCCGCCTCAGCTGCCGGTTTACGAATGTCCTCACTTCTGGCGAAGCCCTATCGTGCGTGTACTCCTGGAGAATGTCACGTAAAGAAACCTCTATGAATCCGCAAACCATCACACATGCATATTTGACGAGATGAGATTGGAGTGCATCCCTGTCGGGATATCGCGGAATCTGCCTTAGCAGACTGTCAATCCGATTTTGGTACGCTTGTCGGTCTCGCATCAACGCACGTTTGCAAGTTTGGAAGTAGCTAGTCCCAGCCTTCGCCGCACTCGGTTTTCATCCGTAGTACTGCTTTCTGTGTCCTCTACGAAAGCCTCGTCCTTGAGCAAACTATCGTAGCTCACCTTGAAATGATCTAAATCCATTATTTCGCCTAGCCTAAGCCTTCGGGCAGTCGCGACCATTACTGCGTCAAACACGGCTGCGTTCAATGCCCCTGAAGACCGGCGAAATGCCCTCTCGCCCACTGCGCTGTAAATGAGATCCACTGCAGGAACAAATGCTTGGGAGATCTCCTCAAGCGAGTTCTGTTCCAGGTTCCTGTTCTTGGCCATGTAAGTGTTCAAGAACCCTTTCATAGGTCTGGAATAGCTATCCCCATAGAAACGCAGAGCGAGAAAACGCAAAATGAGTTCTTGATCTTTTGCGCGAGAATGCACTTTCCCAAAAATGTGGCGCCACGACTGATCGTCGTTAAGCTGCTTGAGACTGTCATTAAACTGGCCGCGATATATGCAATTCCTTATTTCCTGCGGAAGCAGTTGGACCCCTAAGGTATTGAGGCGCTCAAAAATCAGATAAACACTACTGTTGTCGTCTTTTGGATCATCCTGATTCACGATTGTGGCGTGCAATATTGTGTCGTCAAGACGTCGCCTGTCTTCATCAGCAAGCCTCTTGTACGTAAGGTCTTTGAATTGTTCTCCTACTCCCGTTAAGGCAAACTCTCTTCCTGTACTTGCAAAGATACCGTCGTAAAAGTACTGAAGCGTTCGAAGTCTCTGATGCCCGTCTATTACCAGTAGAGTCTGGTTCTCTTCCCGAGACAAGAAAATGCCCGGGACAGGCAAGCCCATCAAGAAAGACTCTATGAGTAACGATGCCTGCTTTTGATTCCAAACGTACTCTCGTTGAAAGGAAGGGACAAAAATGCTTCCATCCCCTATTCGTCTCACGAGGCTGTCGAGCGTATAGTCGGCACCGTAGCTTGAAATCGAATACTTGAAGGGGATCTCTTCATCAGCATCGGGAATATCCTCGACCTCAACATCAGCATTTGTTCTCGCTACCGCCAAAGCCATAGGCACGACTCCAAATCGCAATTGACTCTACATTTAAGACCCTGGGGCTGTTGTGGCTTGTGGTCTACCTTCTAACGGGAGAAGGCTTTAGATTTCGAATTCACTCATTCTATTCTAGCTTAAGTGTTAGACCTATCTTCCTAGGCGAACCCAGCTGCTTACGCTCCTGCCAGCGTTTTCGCCTCTTGCACCATGTTGTGGATGATGTCCAGGCCGCCGTGCCAGAAGGCGGGGTCGGCGGTGTTGATGTTGGCGCGTTGCATGAGTTGGGCGGGGGATTCGCTGCCGCCGGCTGCCAGCATGCCGCGATACACGTCCACGAAGGGCGCGCCTTGCTGCTGATACGCATGGTAAAGCGAAAGCGAGAGCAGTTCGCCAAAGGGGTAGGCGTAGACGTAGAACGGCACGTGGATGAAGTGCGGGATGTACGCCCACCAGTGACGGTAGTTGTCCGTCATCACCACGGAGTCGCCGAACATGGCCGACTGCTGCTCAATCCAGATTTCGCCGATGGTCTCCGCCGTGAGTTCGCCCTCGCTGCGTCGGCGGGTATGCAGTCCATACTCAAACTGGTGCATCGCCGCCTGGCGGAAAACCGTCGCGAACGAGTCCTCGATCTTCTGCGCCAGCAGACTGAGCCGCACGTGCGGGTCACTGGTGCGTTCCATGAGCAGGTGGAACGTCAGCATTTCGCCAAACGTGCTGGCAAGCTCCGCTACCACCAGTGACGTATCAAATTCCAGATACGACTGTTCGCGAGAAAGGCGGGCGTGGACGCCGTGGCCGAGCTCGTGGGCCAGGGTCATCACGTCCCTCTGGTTGCCCGTGTAGTTGAGAAAGACGTAGGGATGCAGGCTGGGCAAGCAGGGCTGGCAGTACGCGCCCCCGCGCTTGTTGGGCAATACAGCAGCATCGACCCACTGCTTGTCAAAGAATTCTCCGGCTAGGTTGCCCACTTCCGGCGAAAACGCGTGGTAGGCATCCAATACGAGTGCCTTAGCTTCGGCAAAGTCTACGCCGCCTTCCGGCGGAGGGAATACCGGCGCGTAGCGGTCGTAGTCGTAGAGTTTGCGGTAGCCGAGCATGCGGCGCTTGAGCGTGTAGTAGTCAGCGACGATATCGTAACGCTGCGTTACCGCGTCGAGCATGGCGTGGGCGGTGGCGTCGTCAACTTCGTTTGCCAGATTGCGCGACGACATGGGGTCCTGGAAGTCCCGCAGGCGGTCCTCGATGGCCTTCTCCTGCGCCGCCACGTTGAAGATGAAGGTCAGAATGTGGGCGTCTTGCTGCAGCGCCTTGGTCATAGCGACCTGGGCGCGCCGCCGTACGGCGCGGTCGGGATGGTAAAGCAGCGCCAGGAGTTCGGTCTCGTTCATCTCCTTGCGCTCGCCATCCAGCGTGATCGTTTGCCGCAAGCGACTGGTGCGCTCGTCAAAGAGCCGCTGGAAGGCGCTGATGCCGGTCAGGCGCTTTTCGGCGTCCAGCTTCTCCTCGGCTTCCGAGAGAGTGTGGGGCGCGAAGGCCCGCTCCTGCCGCAAAGAGTGCGCGTACCGCGCCAGCGGCGGGTGCGTCAAGATGCGCTCGGCAAAGCCATCGTCCGCCTGCCGCCACTCCACGTCAAAGAACAGCAGCGCATTCTGCACCGCGGTGACCTGTTCCTCCGTGCGCTGCAGCAACGCGCCGTGCGCCGGATCGGACGTGTCTACTGAGAACACCAGATGCGCGTACATAATGGCCTTATGGCCGCACATGTAGATCCGCTCGATCTCCTCAACTGCCGCCACGAACTCATCCGGTGTAATCTCGCCTGCGGCAACTCGGCCTCTGTGCGTTTCCTGGAACGCCTGCGCCTGCTCTAGCGCGGCCTTGAAATCGGCCTCTATCGTTGGATCGTCCGGCCCGGCGTAGAGATCTTTCAAGTCCCAACGCACCGACTCCGCGCCGGTCTCCTGTGACTCAGCCGTCGCCGTTAGTGATTCAGTCACTCTGTATTGCTCCTATTTAATTGAATTTCATATTGCCACTGGACTAACGACACTACACTTTCAGCAGTGCCAGAAACGCCTCTTGCGGTATCTCCACCTGTCCCACCCGTTTCATGCGCTTCTTGCCCTCTTTCTGCCTTTCCAACAGCTTGCGCTTGCGGGTCACGTCGCCGCCGTAGCACTTGGCGAGCACGTTCTTGCGCAGGGCGGGAATAGTCTCCCGGCTGATGATGCGGCCGCTGATAGCGGCTTGCAACGGCACTTCGAACAACTGGCGCGGTATCTGCCGGCGCAGTTCCTCGACTAACCCCCGACCGACCTGTTGGGAACGTTCGCGGGGGATGATGCTCGAAAGGGCGTCCACGGGCTGGCCGTTAACAAGAATCTCAAGTTTCACCAGGTCGCCGGGGCGCATGCCGGTCACCGTATAGTCCATGCTGGCGTAACCTTGGGTACGAGTCTTGAGTTGGTCGTAGAAGTCGGTGAGGATCTCGGCGAACGGCACCTCGTACTTCAGGATCGCGCGCCGTTCGTCCAGGTATTCAAGCTCCATGAACGCGCCGCGCCGGTTTTCGCACAGTTCCATGATGGCCCCGATGTAACCGGACGGCGTGATGAGGTTGAGTTCCACCCACGGCTCCTCGATGCGGTCGAGTTCCGATGGGTGCGGCAGTTGCGCCGGCGTGTCCACGTCCACACTCTTGCCGGCAGTAGTCACGGCCCGGTACTCCGTATTCGGCAGCGTAGTTAAGATTTCCAAGCCGTATTCGCGCTCCAGCCGCTGCTGCACGATGTCCAGGTGCAGCAAACCCAGGCAGCCGCAGCGGAAGCCAAAACCGAGCGCCGGACTCGTTTCCGGCACATAGGTCAAGGCGGCATCGTTGAGTCTGAGCTTATCCAAGGCGTCGCGGAGCGGTGCGTAGTCCTCGCTCTCCACCGGATAGAAGCCGGCAAACACCATTGGTTTCGCGGGTTGATAACCGGGGAGGGGCTGTGTTGCCGGCGCTGCCGCCATGGTAATGGTGTCGCCCACTTGGCACTCGCGCAGGGTTTTGAGGCCGCTCGCCACATAGCCCACCTCGCCGGTGGCAAGGAGCGACTCCTTGACCAGATGGGGGCGGAACGTGCCGATCTCCATGGCCTCGGAGCGCGCGCCGGACTGCATGAGCAGGATTTCTTGTCCCGCGTCCACGGCGCCTTCTACAACACGCACGTAAGCGACAACCCCTTTGTGTTGATCGTAATGGGAGTCGAAGATGAGCGCGCGGGCGGCCGCCGCTTCCGTGCCGGACGGCGGCGCGATGCGCTCCACAATGGCCGCCAGCACTTCATCGGTGCCCAAGCCGGTCTTGGCGGAGGCATAGATCATCTCTTCGGGCGTGAAGCCGAGATTCTCCAACTCGACCGCCACCATGTCAGGCTGCGCGCTGGGCAGATCGATCTTATTGATCACCGGAATGATGGTGAGGTCGTGGTTCAGGGCTTGGTAGAGATTGGTTAACGTCTGCGCCTCGATGCCCTGTGAAGCGTCGACAACGAGCAACGCGCCCTCACACGCGACGAGCGCCCGCGACACCTCGTAGGCAAAGTCCACGTGCCCCGGCGTATCGATCAGGTTGAGCTCGTAGGTGGGGCCACCAGCTTCCGGGTAGAGCATGCGCACGGCCTTGGCCTTGATCGTAATGCCGCGCTCGCGCTCGAGCTCCATCGAGTCAAGCGCCTGCTCAACCACATTGCGGGGGTCGAGCGCTCCGGTCTTTTCCAAGAGCCGGTCGGCCAAGGTGGACTTGCCATGGTCGATGTGGGCGATGATGCAAAAGTTGCGGATGTGTTGTTGATTCACTGAATGAGTGCTCGGCACATGTTGCCTCTAATTGACATAGTCGATCGTAAATGCTTTGGATGCAGCGGCCTAGTATATTGCGAAATTCAACTGTAAGTGCAAAAAGCCGGTCAGCCCGCCACCGTTCATTGTAGCAAATGCCGCCCTTGCCCCTGATCGTGACGTCGGTCCAAAGGATGCAACTCGCTTCAAACTGGCTTTACAGTAGTACCTCGCACCCTGGTTGAGACTGCGGCGCGGTGGGCTTTTGGGTAGTTCGCATTTGCGCAACGCAGCGTTAATTGGTTGGCGTTCCTTAGTTTCGCAACTCGCCATGACAAGCAGGCGGATTCCCCCTCACCCCGGCCCTCTCCCTCGAGGAGGGTGTCTCAAAAATAGTTCTACCGGATATATATACTGTGGAGTAGAGAAGCAAGGTGAGGGAGCAGGAAGAGCGTGAAGTGAGGTGTAGTGATGCCGGTGCGACCGTTCAGTCGTGAGCAAGCCTGGTTGCTGCCGCCGACGCTGGACGAACTGGTGCCGGCAGACCATCCTGTGCGGTTTGCGGCGGCCTTTGTGGACAGCCTTGATGCTGCGGCGTGGGAGGCGTTGGCGATTGACCTGCAGGGCGACCCGCGTGGCGCCGGGGCCTATCATCCCCGAGCCCTGCTGAGCGTATGGATATACGGTTTCATGACCGGTGTGCGTTCCTGCCGCAAGCTGGAGGCGGCCTGCAGAGATCAGGTTCCCTACATGTGGCTGGTGGGGATGCAGCAGCCCGACCACAACACACTGTGGCGCTTCTACAAAGCGCACCGCGACCGGATGCGGACGCTGCTGCGCCGCACGGTGCGCACGGCTGTCAGTGCCGGGCTGGTGGACCTGGCCATCCAGGCGGTGGACGGCACTAGGATCGCGGCCAACGCCGGGACGCGGCATACCCACGACGCGCAGGGGCTGCAGCGGCTGTTGTCCCGTACCGAGCAAGCGATCGCGGACTTGGAGGCGCAGAACACCACGGGGGGCGCCGCGCCGCCGGCGACTTTGCCGCAGGAACTTGCCGACGCCCAGGCCCTGCGGCGGCGGGTGGACGACGCGCTGACCCGCGTCGCGGCTGCGGACGGGCCGCACTACACGAACCTGACCGACGCAGACGCGGCCCTGCTCAAGGCCGGCAAGGGTGGCTTCATCACCGGCTACAACGCGCAGGCGATGGTTTCGCCACTGGCGGCGGAGAACGTGGGCGCACGGGGTAGGTTGATCACGGCGGCGGACGTGAGCGCCAGTGCCGACGACCATCCCCATCTGGCGCCGCTGATCGAGGCGGCGCAGGCGAACATCGACGACGAGCGGAACGTGGTGACCGTTGCAGACGCGGGCTACCATTCGGGGGCCAACCTCGCCACGTGCCACGCCGGCGGCCACACCGTGTTGCTGCCCGAGACACATGATCGCAGACGCCGCCACCCGTACCATAAGGACCACTTCACCTACTGTCCGCAGACCGACACCTACCTGTGTCCTCAGCAAAAGGTGCTCACCTACACGCACAGCTTGACCCACGGCAACGGCTACCGCGTCAGGCGGTACCAAGCCAACGGCCGGGACTGCCTCTCCTGCCCGGCCTTCGGCGTCTGCACCACCTCCCGGCGCGGCCGCTCCATAAAGATCAGCGAGCACGAGCCGATACTGCAACGGCACAGGCAGTTGATGGCGACCGTACCGGCCAAGCAGTTGTACCGCCGCCGTAGTACCATCGTCGAGCCGGTCTTTGGCCTGCTCAAGGAGTGGCACCACGCCAGACGCTTCCTGCTCAGAGGCCGCAGCCACGTGGTGTCTGAATGGCACCTGCTGGCCACCGCGTTCAATCTCAAGAGCCTCCACGCGCTGTGGCGGTCCGGGTCTCGCCCATTGCCGCCCCGGGGACGGCTCTCTCACTTCTACCGTTTCGTCCATACCACCCGCCATCTCACTGTGCCGCTCATCCCTTTCACCGTGCCGCGCACGAATATATTGAGACAGTCTCCGAGGGAGAGGGAGCTAAACTGCCAATTTACTCCCGTGTCTTACGGCGCACTATGCCTTTGTATGGTGCCTGTTCCGCTTGCGGCTGAGGCAAGCGCCAAATGGGGGCAGAAGTCGCCATGTCCCGGGGAATTCCACGCTTGACAGTAGCCCAAGTCAGTTCTACCATCAAAGTCAGGCAATTCCGCATTTACCCCCTCATTTTCGAACGAGGAGACTACTATGGCACAGGTTCAGGAACTGGGAGCCGCCACGGAACTTAAGTTCGACCAGTATGAGGGTGACCAGTATAACGATCAGCTTTACCGCTACGACAACTGCGCCACCGGCATTGTCAGCATTGATGACTTCTCCGATGAGCACGTGGCGTTCTATCGAGAAGTCGGATTCCTCGTCATTCAGAACGTCTTTGCGCCCGACGAAATCCAAGATGCGCTGGCGGGCTTCACCGACCTCGTTATCGGCAAGTATCCCGAATTTGTGGGTGTGCAGTTTGAGGCTGCAGCGAAGAAATACGTCCGCACCTTGTCCCCGGAAAAGCAACTGGACTGTGTGCGCAAACTGCAACACTTTGTGGAGTTTGAGCCGCGCATGCATGCAATGGCGTGGCATCCCAACCTGCAGCGGGTCGTAAGCCGTCTGCTCGAAGCTGAACCGGAGCTTTTTGCGGACCAAGCCCTGAGCAAACCGCCCGGCATCGGGCGGGAAAAGCCCTGGCACCAAGACCACGCCTTCTTCAATCTGCCGATGGGCACGCCGATTGTAGGCACCTGGACCGCGCTGGACGCCGCCACGCTCGCAAACGGCTGCATGCACGTGAAACCCGGCACTCACAAGGAAGGGCCGGTGGTGCACTTTCGCCGGCGGGACTGGCAGATATGCGACGACCACCTCGACCTCAATCGCGACGTTGCCGTGCCGCTCCCACCCGGCGGCGTGCTCTTCTTTGACGGTCTCATGCACCACGGCACACCGGCAAACCGCAGCGAGAGCCGGCGCCGGGCGCTCCAATTTCACTTCATTCCAGCAGACACCGAGCGGATAGAGCAGGAAGATCGCATGGCGGTGTTTGGGAGTGAGGGCAAAGACGTAGAGTGCTAGTCGCGCCGCCCTACCGGACTACGAAGCGTGCGCAGTTTCACTTCATATCTGTTTCGGATTTGGAATCTCCGTGTTCTCCCCATGCTAGCAAGTTTCAGGAAGAGCCAGCGGCGTAAAAGAATCTGCGCCAATGTCGTGGCGTAGCGGCTGGAATCGAGCAGAACAGAGGTTCATGACGGCAGTATTGCAGAGACACCCCGTGCGCACCACAGCGTATGCCGTAATGCTTGTCCTCCTGGCAGTGTTCTATGCGCTGCGCTTCGCTGCCTTTGCCACACTTGGCGAGGCTGCATACGGTCTTGCGCTCGTCCTGACGGCAGCGTTCGCGCTGGTTGCCGGTGCGCTCGCGTTGCAGCAATTCCTGGCAGTGCGGCGCGATGCCTTCTTGCTCGTGAGTGCGGGACTATGGGTTGCCGCCGCGTTGCATCTCTATCACTTTGCCGCGTTCGCCGGCGTGCTTGGTTCCGCAGAGTCCACAGTTGCCACGGCCTCGGCGCTACGAGGCGCGTTGCTGCCGACGCTCTTTTTCAGTCTCTTCCTGTGCTTGAGTCTGCTCGCGAACAGGCAAGACCGTCCTTCAGCCGCACAACCGGGGGGCGTCTTTCTGGCCGCCGCCACGCTTGCCTTCATCGTAACGGTCGCCGCTCTGGTATTCCCCTTGCCGCAACCCGCCAGCATGGTATTTGCGCTGGGGCAGCCACTGGCGCCGCTCACTGCCCAATTGGACTTACTTCTGGCAGCCGCACTCTCCCTGGTGGGTATTGGCGCCAGCCTACGGAGCGGCCGTTGGCGCGCTGACCCATTCTCCCGCTGGGTCCTGCTGACTCTTGTCATCACTTTGCTTGCGCTAGCGCGCTTGCCCCTCGTCTATGTCTGGCCGTCTGAATTGCTGCTCTTGTTCGGGCACACACTGGTCTTGGTGAGTTACGTCTGCGTTGCCGTGGGCATCGTCTCGAAAGCCACGGTCGGCACGCCGGCGGCAGAGGCGGTAAGAGCCGCGACACCCGCCGCAACCCGGGATGCCCCAGTGCCCTCCCCGGTTTCACGCGCTGCGAAGGACGAACCCGTGCCCGCGCCGGCACTCGCCCTGCGCGATCTCCAAGCCAGCCACCGCGCTCTGCGCAACGCCACCACGGGCTTGCTGGTAGGCGTGCGCGGCGACGGCACGATTACGGATTGGAAACCGGCTGCCGACTTCGGTCCCTCCGCCATGCCGAGCGACCTCCTGGGGAAGAATGTCCGTGCCGTGCTGCCGCTCGACCAAGCCGACGCCATCATGGCGATCGTTGTCCGCGTGCTCCAAGCTGGCAAGACACAACGCTTACAGTACGCCGCGGCGGATGGCAGCATGGCGCTTGAAGGCTATGTGACCGCCCACAGCGCCGATCATGCGCTGTGCATAGTCCAGGACCACACCGCGCAGGCGCGCGCCCTCCAAGATTTGGAAGCCCAACGACGGACGGCTGAATCACTGAGGAGCGTAACGGGTGACTGGCTCATACGCATGACGCGCACCGGTACCATCCAGGACATGCAACCGCCGTCCGCCACGGAGTTTGCCGGCTACGGGGACATGTTCGCCGGCAAACACCTGGAGGACGTCTTCCAGGGCGATGATGTCGCTCCCCTGGTAGCTGCAGCGGAAGCGGTCATTGAAAGCGGTGCGGTGCAAGAACTTTCTTTCACGCGGCAGAGCGGACAAGAGCTGGCAGTGCGCATTGCTGCCTTTGCAGAAGACACAGTGCTCTTACTGCTGCGCGACACGACGGAGCTCAAGGAAGCAACGGCGCAACTGGCGGAGAGCGAGTCGACGAATCAAGCCATGCGCGCGCATCTTGCACAGGTTGACTCCGCGCAGGCCGCCGCGCTGGCGCGCCAGCGCGCGCTCGATCAGGTCATTGACGATCTCGTGCTGCGGTTGCAGAGCGACGGCACGGTCGTGGACGCGAAAGACTCCAATGCAGGCAAGCTCGTGCAAACCCCAGCGTTCCAGGGGAAACCGGTGCGGGACGTGTTGCCGGGACCGCTGGCGGAGGCAGTGCATGGCGCCGCCGTGCAAGCGCTGGCAAGCGGCACGGTCCAGGAGTTTGCGTGCACACTGGAGGAGGACTCCACGTATCAGGGGAGCCTCGCGGCCTGTGGCGACAATGAAGTAATCGTCCTCGTGCGGGACGTCAGCCAAGTGCAGCGCGCCACTGCGCAATTGACCCAAGCGGAAACGTCGCTGCAGGCCCTGCGCACGCTCCTGCCCGATCTCCTGCTCCGGCTGCAGGCCGACGGCACTATTCTGGAGTGCAAGCCCGCCGCGAACTTTGGCCCACGCGCGGTGGCTGAATTGGTCGGGGCCAGAGTGCGGGAGGTCCTGCCCGTTGACCTGGCGTCTCAGATTATGGCCGCAATCGCACAGGTGCAGCGCGAAGGTCAGCCCAGCCGGTTTACGTGCCATCCGGCCGGCGGCCAAGTGCTGGCCGGCGGCATGGCGGCGCTTGCCGCGGACCAGTTCTTGTGCGTGGTGCGCGACCTGACCCAGCAGAAACAGATGGCAACGGCTCTCGCCCAGCAGGCCGCTGTGCTGGCCAAGGAGATGCAAGCGAAGATTGAAGAGGAATCCCTACGCTCGCTGCGCACTGAAAACGATATGTTGCGGGCCAAATTGATGCGTGTCGCACAGGTTGCGCTTGAAGGTGACATCGGAACTGTTCCCATCAAGACCGCGACGCCAACTGAGAGCACACACGCCGCCGGAGCCTCGGAAGCCGGGGGTGCGCCAAGCGGACCGGCGCGAGGGGACGGAGCGGAGAGTGCTGCCGTAGAGCCCGCCCCGCCGCAGACGCAGCAAGAGGCCGCAGCGTCGCCTGATCCGCCCACGGCACCAGCGCCACAGGCCGCAGTCGACCCCGATGCGCACACGCCGAACCTGCCGGAGGACTCCCCATCCCCAGAGAATGGAGATCCCGCCAAACGGGGCGCGGAAGCACGGATCGATGTGTCGCCGACGAGCAGGGGGAGCAGCCCAGCGGCCGAGACCTCAACCCAAATCCAGACTACGGTCGCGACGCAGCGCGTCGCACAAATCGATACAAAACCTTCCGAGAATGGCCAGGCCGAGAGCGACGCCATGACCAACGGTGATCCTGCGGAGGAGACCCGGAAACCCTAACAAGGAAAAGCACTTCTCGATGAGAATTCTGCGTAGGCAGGTATTCGGCCCTGCGCCTGCGTGAATTGCGGCACGCCAAGGAAAACCTCCTAGAGTTGCGCCCAGGGACTTTCGTCACCAAATTGACGCCCGCACCCACCAATAAGGCGACATACTCACGCGGACTCCATTAGAATTACTGACAAGAGCTTGAAGCATACACACTGTCAGATCGCGCATGAGCATACGTATGAGGAGTATCAACGATGCAACTAGCCTTACATTCGGTAAGTTACGCAGGCGTATGGCCGGGACAAGAACGGTTGACGCTGGAGAGCTTTCTTGCCCGTGCGGCGGCGCTAGGATTTTCGGGTGTGATGCTCGTCGCCAAGCGACCGCATCTCTCGCTGCTCGACTATCCGTCCCATCAGCCTGAGAAACGGGAATCCGTACGGGGGCTGCTGGCAGAACACGGCCTCAGCGTGCACTCGCTGGCGGGCTATAACGACTTCACCGTCGGCCCAGAACGGCCCGACGTGCCGTTCTGGGAACACCAGATCGTCTACATCGCTGAACTAGCGGCGCTGGCCCGCGATCTCGACTGCCCCGCAATTCGCATCTTTACCGGCTACGAGCGTGACGGCGTGTCGTACGACGCGGGCTGGACCAGCGTCGTCACCGGCTTGCGCGAGGCGGCGCGGCTCGCCGCGGACTTTGGCGTTGTGCTTACCGTGCAGAACCACCACGACATCGCCGTCGACTACGAGAGCATGTACCAACTGCTCTCCGAGGTAGACCATCCCAATTGCCGCGCGGCCTTCGACGCCTGGTCGCCGGCCGTGCAGGGCTTGCACGGCGACGAACTGGCCGCAGCCGTGCGCCGCATGGCGCCCTTTATGGCGTACACGACGGTCGCCGACTACGTGGCCCTGCCGCGATACCGGTACGAACCGGCGCTCGTGAATTACGTAGAAGAGACCCCCCGCATGTTGGGCGTGCCCTTGGGCGAGGGCTTGATTGACTACGCTACGTTTTTCGACACACTCGTCGCAACGGGTTACACCGGCACGGTGGCGTACGAAATGTGCTCATCTCTGCGCGACGGCGGCAAACTGGACAGTCTAGACGCCTACGCGCGGCAATTCCAAGACTACATGGCGCCGTACGTGGCGAAGGCAGACGCCGGGGTTGCGGCGGCAGTCGCGCGGTAGGTGCAGGCGGGTCGTCAACAGCTTCCAACCCACCCGGGTCGGTAAGCTCGCTGCTACGCCTGATTGTAAACCTGATTCGCTCACCCCATTGGAGGTCTTTGCATAACCAATTCCACGGCAAGGGGATCCCCTCTCCCCCAGGAGACCATTGCGGAACCTCTTTTTCCTAGAGGAGAAGGCTGCGATGGCGGTGCAATGGATTGCCATCATGGAATCTATTGATGTAAAAGCGCTTCTGGATTCCGGCCCCGCATCAGGTACGGGGCCGGCTTTTCGCCGGAATGACGGACTCATGCAAAGGTCTCCCACAACGGAGAACTAAACATTACTCCAGCGGTCTCAGACGAGGTCACGCACCCTCTTTCGCGGTATGCCCGCACCTAACTACCCTGGGCCATCGGCTTGGGTGACGCTTAGCGACTCCGGTAAAGAACATGTTGGCAAGGCGGGTCGAAATTCAGCCTGCGCGCAGTGCAATCTCATTCCATCGCGAGGAATTTCTTTCTGCTATACCTCTGTAATATTCCAGAACATTCGAACATTCCTCCGGCAAGAATGTACTTGCAAAACCTACAGAAGATGGTAAAGTAGATGGATATGAGTTTAGGCCTGGTGTGGCGTCGGTGCTTGATTAAACACGAAGAGTGTGTATCTGCGGTCTTGCCTTTGTGAGTCGCAGGGTTGCGGTCTTTCGTACAAGGATAGTGCCCGTTTTCCTTTCCAGGCGCGGTATAGGAAAGGAGTGTTTGTACCGCAGATCGAAGGTTAGCGCCTCGCTGGGAGCGTCTCACGGCTACCTGAAAAAGTGTGGCAGTTATTCTCTCCAAAGTGCAGCGCACCAGCAACGCCGTGCAGGATACCGGGTGCAATGGCGCACCATGTTTTTTTGTTTTAATTGTGAGATTGAGTCTGTTGGCCGGCGGCGTCAGGCGGCAGGCTGAGAAAAGGAACCGACTGTGAATATCTATGTAGGGAATCTTCCCTATACGACGACTGATGAAGAACTGCGGGAGCTTTTTGCTGAGTTTGGCGACGTAGCCTCGGCTTCCGTCATTATGGACCGTGACACCGGTCGCTCTCGAGGTTTTGGCTTTGTCGAGATGTCATCCCAGGCAGAAGCCGAAGCCGCGATTAGCGCCCTCAACCAGAAGGACATGGGCGGTCGTGCGCTAAACGTCAACCAGGCACGCCCACGCGGCGAGCGACGGCCCCGCGAATTCAACAACCGACCGCGTTCTTGGTAGTACGGGCAAAGGCTGCCTGGAAACGAGCCCACGCGGTTCGTCTCGAATGCCAACATACTTCAACTAAGTAATAGAAGCTCCGACCTCACGCAGGTATGGTGCTTGTGGGGTGCGGGTCCCTGGACCCGCACCCTTGCTTTTTGTCCCGATACTGCCGGTCGCGTCCACTGCCGATCAGCCTCTTGCTTAGAGTGCGCACCCCGCATTCATAAGCTGCCAGGTATACGCTACACCGGCGCCAGCTCTCGGCAGCGACGCAGGTGCGCAATCGCGTTTCGGCGAATCACCGGTTCGGACGCCGCGGTGAGCGAGGTGAGGGCTGGTTCCATGCCGCCCTGGGCGAACGCGCCGGGCACGGGCACGTAGCCTACCTCGCGCGCAGCCCGGCTGAGCACAATGGTATGCGGGAACGGCGACGCTTCCTGGATTGCGAGAACTGTCTCATGGAACATCTCGCCGGGCAGGGCAACGATGGCGAGGTCGTCACCAAGAGTTACTGCTCGGATGGAATATGCGATACTTGGATTCTCGTGGAAGCGTTCGTAGAGGTAGCGGCGGTAGCGGGCGCGCGAGTTGCGTAGATCGAATCGCATCGCCTCCGGCTCCTCTGCCACCTGCCGCGCCGGTACGGTTGCCTCCATGAAGTGAACACCCAGCTCCGGCGTCTCACTGGCCGCGATCTGCTCGAACACGTAGAGCGCCTGCGCGCCCAGCGCGCGGCCGATGCGGCGGGCTGACCCGGCGCCTTCCGCCTCTACCGGTATCTGTTCGCCGATGCTGCCCTGCGTGAAAACCATGGGAATGCCCGCAACCCTGCGGAAGACTGCGGCGACGTGCTGCGGGTAGTCAGCCGTAATGTGCCCATACCGGTCATCCGAGCAAAGCGCGTGGCAGCCAAAGTTCACCAACGCGCCAAGCTGTTCGCCCGCCACGGTATCGAAGCGGACCACGCGCACGGCGTCATCACAGCCCTGCTCTTTCCATGCAGTGCCGCTGGGAATCTCCGCTTTCAATCCAACCATCTCCACCGCGCCATCGGGTTTGATCCAGCGGCGATTGCGCGTAATGTCCGGCGCATGCCCCACTCCTGCGCTGACGCGCACGGGAGTGAGGTCTGCAAGCGCCTCTTGAATGCCTTTGGCAATGCGCGCAGCGCACTCCTCTTCAAAGTCGTCAATGATTAGGTCCTGGGCAAAGACGATAATGTACGCGCCGTAATGCGAGATCGGCGACATGCCCACGTGGGACGGCGAGAAGAGCAGCGAGTCGCCGCCAATGCCGGTGCCCGCCAAATGGGCGCTTACCCGGCCTTCAAAGTCGCAACCCAACTCGAAGACGTCAATGCCGCCCAACACCACGGTCCGGCCTCCCTGCCGCAGTACGCAGAGCCGTGCCATAAGCGGATCGTGAACGGTGAAACTCCGCCGCCTGCGCTTGCCGCGCTCCACGGTCTCAACTGCGGGCGTTATGTCTACTTCCACGAACGCGGCCAACAGTGGTTCAGTCATCCTACGCTCTTTCAGCTCAATGCATTTCGCGTCGAATTGCAGGATCAGATCGTTTGTAAATTGTCATTTGCTGCACCGGATGGCTCAGCCTCGCGAGGCATCAATGTTCCCGATTACGCGCACATTGCGCGCACATTGCGCGCACACGGTACTGCTAGCGCGTCCCCAAAACTCGGTTACGCTGGCATCTAGCCTAGCACCCAATTGACTTGCACTCAACACATGCCCAATTTGATCCAAGCAACTCCAAGAGCGTCTCCAATGTGACATCGTTCGGCGTCTACGCAGTCCTGCGGGCGCTGCCCAACGCCATTCGTGCAATGCCTGGCTTTCCTGAGCTTCCCTTAGGATCGAAACATGGTCGGCAGAGCGCATAGGCCGCCGGTCTCGCCAGTGCTGCGATTCGCGCCATGCCGGGAGAAGCATGTCAAGAGCGGCGAACTAGCGCGACCCGGAAAGAACTCTGCACTCCCTATTGAGAACTTTGCACACCCCCACAAGGAGGCAATCAGACCTCCCTCTCCCAAGGAGACCTTTGCACAACTCAGGCCGGCAGTTGAGAAGATACCCCTCACCCTAACCCTCTCCCCCAGAGACTGTCTCAATATATTCGTGCGCGGCACGGTGAAAGGGATGAGAGGCACAGTGAGATGGCGGGTGGTATGGACGAAACGGTAGAAGTGAGAGAGCCGTCCCCGGGGCGGCAATGGGCGAGACCCGGACCGCCACAGCGCGTGGAGGCTCTTGAGATTGAACGCGGTGGCCAGCAGGTGCCATTCAGACACCACGTGGCTGCGGCCTCTGAGCAGGAAGCGTCTGGCGTGGTGCCACTCCTTGAGCAGGCCAAAGACCGGCTCGACGATGGTACTACGGCGGCGGTACAACTGCTTGGCCGGTACGGTCGCCATCAACTGCCTGTGCCGTTGCAGTATCGGCTCGTGCTCGCTGATCTTTATGGAGCGGCCGCGCCGGGAGGTGGTGCAGACGCCGAAGGCCGGGCAGGAGAGGCAGTCCCGGCCGTTGGCTTGGTACCGCCTGACGCGGTAGCCGTTGCCGTGGGTCAAGCTGTGCGTGTAGGTGAGCACCTTTTGCTGAGGACACAGGTAGGTGTCGGTCTGCGGACAGTAGGTGAAGTGGTCCTTATGGTACGGGTGGCGGCGTCTGCGATCATGTGTCTCGGGCAGCAACACGGTGTGGCCGCCGGCGTGGCACGTGGCGAGGTTGGCCCCCGAATGGTAGCCCGCGTCTGCAACGGTCACCACGTTCCGCTCGTCGTCGATGTTCGCCTGCGCCGCCTCGATCAGCGGCGCCAGATGGGGATGGTCGTCGGCACTGGCGCTCACGTCCGCCGCCGTGATCAACCTACCCCGTGCGCCCACGTTCTCCGCCGCCAGTGGCGAAACCATCGCCTGCGCGTTGTAGCCGGTGATGAAGCCACCCTTGCCGGCCTTGAGCAGGGCCGCGTCTGCGTCGGTCAGGTTCGTGTAGTGCGGCCCGTCCGCAGCCGCGACGCGGGTCAGCGCGTCGTCCACCCGCCGCCGCAGGGCCTGGGCGTCGGCAAGTTCCTGCGGCAAAGTCGCCGGCGGCGCGGCGCCCCCCGTGGTGTTCTGCGCCTCCAAGTCCGCGATCGCTTGCTCGGTACGGGACAACAGCCGCTGCAGCCCCTGCGCGTCGTGGGTATGCCGCGTCCCGGCGTTGGCCGCGATCCTAGTGCCGTCCACCGCCTGGATGGCCAGGTCCACCAGCCCGGCACTGACAGCCGTGCGCACCGTGCGGCGCAGCAGCGTCCGCATCCGGTCGCGGTGCGCTTTGTAGAAGCGCCACAGTGTGTTGTGGTCGGGCTGCTGCATCCCCACCAGCCACATGTAGGGAACCTGATCTCTGCAGGCCGCCTCCAGCTTGCGGCAGGAACGCACACCGGTCATGAAACCGTATATCCATACGCTCAGCAGGGCTCGGGGATGATAGGCCCCGGCGCCACGCGGGTCGCCCTGCAGGTCAATCGCCAACGCCTCCCACGCCGCAGCATCAAGGCTGTCCACAAAGGCCGCCGCAAACCGCACAGGATGGTCTGCCGGCACCAGTTCGTCCAGCGTCGGCGGCAGCAACCAGGCTTGCTCACGACTGAACGGTCGCACCGGCATCACTACACCTCACTTCACGCTCTTCCTGCTCCCTCACCTTGCTTCTCTACTCCACAGTATATATATCCGGTAGAACTATTTTTGAGACACCCTCAGAGGGAGAGGGTTGGGGTGAGGGGTCTTCTTGCCACAATTCCTCCTTGCGTCGCGTAGCATCAAAACGAATCAGAGCATAATCGGCAAGCCTATGTGGCGATTTCAGGAGATTCACCCTCAACCTAGTCCTCTCCCATCGAGGGAGAGAGAACACTTTAATTTCCGCTGGAGTTACGTAAAGGCCACTTACTTGAGTGCCGGCCGCAAGACTCCTGTGCAAGCATATGCAGACTCACTAGTCTTTTATCGCGGACACGAGTAGGCTAAAGAGGAACTTTACGCAGCGCAGCGAAAGGAGTGCCGCTGTGCCAGAGGACTTCCTGCATCGCTTACGCCGGGGACCCGTGCTCGGTGACGGCGGCTACTTCCTGGAGCTTGAACGCCGCTGCTTGGGCAGCTACAAGCAGGGCGTGCCTTTGGCCGTGCTCGACCATCCCGACGGCGTCTTGGAACTGCACCGCGAATTCGCCCGGGCGGGCGCTGAGGTCCTGCAGGCCATGGCCTGGGGCGTGGGCGGGATTGACCGTGAAGCGGAGCTGCACCGCACGGCAGTCGCGTTGGCGCGGGAGGCCGCCGGGCCGGACCGCTACGTGGCCGGCACCCTCAGTCCGTATTTTGGCAAGCGCCGGCCGCAACTCAGTGCCGCCGACCGCCGGGAAGTCGCCGCCTTCTTCGATAGGCGGGTCGGTCAGCAGGTGGCAGCGGGCGTTGATCTCTTCATCGTCGAGACCTTCCACACCGTGGCAGAGGCGAGCATAGCCATCCCCTTCGTCAAACAGGCCGGCATCCCCGCGGTTGTCACACTGACGTATCAAGAAAACGACTTCACACGCGACGGCCTTTCACCGGCAGAAGGAGCGAAGCAACTCGTAGACAATGGCGCCGACGTGGTCGGCATCAACTGTCACCGTCCGCCTCAGACCCTCCTGCCGCTGGCAAGGGCCATGCGCAAGGCCGTGGACGCACCTATGTGCGTGCAACCGACTGCCTACGAGTTAGAGCCCGGCGCCGTGTACAACCGGGAAATCGTCGTGCCGGGCCTCTGGACAACCGTCGAGCCGCGTGTGCTATCCCGCTTTACGGTGGCGGAGTACGCCAAGGAAGCCGAGAGCATCGGCATCGAGTTCATCGGCGCCTGCTGCGGCATGCTCCCCTACCACATCCGCGCCATGGCCGATGCGCTCGGCAAACCCAGCACGCTCCCCGACCGGACACGCGCATACAGCCTCGGCATTGAGTGACGAGTAGATATTGCGGACGCGCTGCGGAGCGCAGGCACCACTCGCCGGTAGGAGACAATTCCCCTTGTGAGGATTAGCGAACTCGACATCTTCCGGTTGTTAAAGGCGACCACGCATGCCCTCAGAGGGCTTGGTGATGCTTTTCGCAGCCAGGTCTCCATCCGCCAGGAAGTGCTCATTATCCTGGTCATGAGTCCGGTGGCCCTCTGGTTGGGGGAGAATGGTGTCGAGCGCGCGCTGCTGATTGGCGCGCTGTTCCTCATACTCATCACCGAGCTTTTGAACGCCGCGATCGAGGCGACCGTCGACCGCATCGGCGCCGAGCGGCACGAACTCTCCCGCAAAGCCAAGGACATGGCCGCGGCCGCGGTGCTGGTCTCCCTGGCTACCACGGGCATTGTCTGGCTGCTCATATTGCTCGATTGAGCAGAACGGCAGCTTCCGCCAGCCTCTGCGAAACACTTGTAACCGGCCAAACCTCAGTAGTCCAGCACAACCGCCAGCGCCTCGTCGGGATGGTCGACGAGGAGATCCACGGCCTTGGGAGCTTCGGCAAAGGGGAAGCGGTGGGTGAGCAGCGGGCCGACGTTCACTTGGCCGCTCGCCTGCATCTGCAGCAATGAGTAGAGATTGCGCTCCTGGTCCCACTGGACGAACCGGTTTGGATATTCCGTGCGGGCATTCAAGTAGTCCTGGTCGCGGCTGCCCGGGCCGCGGCCGAACACCCAGCGGATGTCGATCTCTTTGGTGTGGGGGTTGGCATCGGGGTGCTCGACCGTGAAGTCCGGCACGAGGCCGCCAATCATCATCACGCGCCCGCTGGGCCGCACCAGGCGCACGCCCAAGCGCCCCGGCGCCGGCCCACCGCCCGCAGCCACAAACGAGGCGTCCACGCCAAGGCCGCAGGTATAGTCCGCCACCGCCGCCGCCAGCGTGTCGGCATCGCCCTGCAAGGTCAAGTCAATGCCCAACTCCTGCGCCTTTTGCAAGCGGAATGGAATGAGGTCGATGCCGAGGGCCTGGCCGCCCATCATCTGCACCATTTGCGCAATCATCTGACCCACCAGCCCAAGGCCGATCACGGCGGCGGTTTCGCCCGGCAGAAACTGCGCGCGGCGCAGCGCGTGCAGCGCGGTGAGACCGATGTTCGCGGTGGCAGCTTCCGCCGTATCCAGCGCGTCCGGAATCTTGGCAAAGTTGTGTCTGATCACGAATGCCTGCTCGGCGTGGGGCGCAAAGCCGCCGCCCACCGCCACCACGCGGTCTCCCGGCGCGTAATGCGACTCCAGGTCGGAAGAGACTTCCACGACGCGGCCCGCCGACTGGTAGCTCATGGGACGGGCGCTCCCGGCCCCCGGATCGTTTCCCGCTTGCACGGCACTGCGCGCGGCCGCGATACCGCCGACCTCCGAGCCTGTGCCGAGCACCGAGACCGTCGTCTCAATTAAGACTCCGGAATCCCCAAGGGTGGGGTCCGGCACTTCCTTTAGGAAAGTCTCTCCCCGGTTATTCCGATACAGCGCGCGCATGTGGTCTCCTTCTTGCCAAGTAACTTGATTTAGTCGTAGTCTTTACCTTGTTTTTCCATGTATTCGTCATGAATTGAGGATTCGAATCTAGCCGACACCGGCCTGACCTTACTATCGGGACTTTGTTTCTGCCATTCCTGTAAAGGTTGACTAATCCGTTGCCAGAAATTCCTGTCCGCCCCACCGCAACTTCCGTGCATGTCATTCCGGGCGCAGCGTCAAATCCTGTTCGCGGAATCTAGAGTCCATGCACATGCAACTCTATAGGTCCACTATCTTAGATTCCTCACTGCGCTGCGCTCCAATCGGAATGACCTCTGAACGAGTCATGCGCGGTACCGCGTTGCCTTGCTCCTTCTACCAAGTCCGTCAACAAATTAGCTAACACGTACTGGAATGACATGCTTTCGAGTCAGACAGGGCGCTGCGCCGTGCATAAATCTACAGCATGCACCTAATCGGCGCCGCTTCAGTCCAACCCCAATGGTCGCATAGCGAACTCCTGCCCGACTATTGCGACTTCCTCGAAGACGCCTACTTCGACGTATCCGCCGGCCACCGCCAGGCGGCCTGACGCTGCAAACCGGCATCCCATGCTGCCGTGAATTCTGCCCGTCTCTCCGCAGACAAGTAGGAATAGCTCGGTGTCGGCATGCCGGGAACTTTGATCAGCGGGGGTGTCTCGGCTTCCACTTCCGCGAGTCTGGCTGCCAGCGCACGGAGCACTGACTCGTGCGCGGGATCGTCGGCCAGGTTGTTCATCTCCAATGGGTCCGCGGCCATGTCAAAGAGCTCCCACCGCATGCGGAAGTCTGCGCCGTAATCGATCAGCTTATACTCCGGCGTGCGCAGCATGCGCTGGGTGCCGAGCATGTACACTTCTTGACGCGTATACGGCACGCCGAGCATCCAGGAGAACGCTTCATTCGGCCAATTGGCAGCGTTGCCGGCGCACAAAGACACGAGACTCCTGCCCTGTACGCCCTGCGGCACCGGCAGACCGCAGAGATCGAGCACGGTCGGCACGATGTCCACGTGGCCGGTCACCTCATCCACCACACGTCCCGGCGTCAGCGACGGGCAGACCGACTCCGGCGTCTGCACAATGAGCGGCACGTGTGCCGCGCCCTCGTACATCACCTGCTTATACATGCGCCCGTGGTCGCCCATCATGTCGCCGTGGTCGGAGAGGAAGAGGATGATCGTATTGTCTGTGAGACCGCGCTTATCGAGCTCAGCCAAGACGATCCCAATATCGTTGTCCACGTGGGTTGTAGCCGCATAGTAGATCGCCGTAATCTCCCGCAGCATCTCAGGATCGTCTATCAAGTGCGCCACTTCCTGGGTACCGCGTGCATCCTTGCGTAGCGTACCAATCTCCGGCGGAATTTCCGGCAGCGAGATGGATTCCCGATCATACATCGAGTAGTAGGGCTCCGGTTCGACAAAAGGCGAGTGGGGGTCGTGGTAGCTCGCGAAGAGGAACCACGGCTTGCCGGACTGCTCCAGCACGTCGAGAGCCTCAAGAGTCTGTCCGGTAATCCAGCTTGTGTCGATATCCTCAGGCGGATCGGCGAAGAGTCCCACGCCCCGGCCGTGGGGGTCATCCGGCCAAGGACACGTGCCTTCCTCAATCCTGTCGCGCTTCAACTCACCGTACTTGCGTCGCATATACGCTTCGTAGCCGCGTTCCGGTGTCGGGCCTTCGGAACGAAAGGTGCGAAAGTCGTCGAAGCCGAAAGAGTCCTCAACCGGATCGAAATGCAGCTTGCCGGCGATGGCCGTAGCGTAGCCGTAATGCTGCATGATGGATGGCAGGAATATCTCGCCGTCCCGCGTTGGCAGTCCGTTCCACTTGCCGTCGTGGACATGGACGTGGCGGCCGTTGAACACCGAATAACGCGCAGGCGTGCAAATGGGCGCCGCGCTATAAAAGTTCGCAAAGCGCACGCCGCGCGCGGCCATGGCGTCGAGCACCGGCGTCTTGCAGATGGGATGGCCGGCGCAACTGAGCAGGTCCCAGCGCATCTGGTCCGTCATGAGAATGAGGACGTTCGGCTGCTGCCCTGCGCCGCCATGCTCGCCTTGCCCGTTGCCAGCATTCTTGTTCACGTTGCCACTCCTCCTCGAACCGAACAGTGGTGCTTGCCCATCGTCCGCAGCATACTTAAGCGTATCTCCAGACCGTCCTCAATGTGGGTATCTTCAAAGTTCAATCTACGCCCTGAATTCCGGATGCCTTGCAACCTACTGCGGCCAGCGCCGTGCCGCCGAGCGGCGCATGTTCGCCTCCCACGCCGCGTTCATTGCCGCTCGGCGCTCCGCAGGAACATGCGAGTAGCTCGGCGTGGGCATGCCGGGCACTCTTACTGGTGAGGGTGTTTCGGCCTGCCACTCATCCAGCCGCGCCGCCAGCACGCTCAGCACAGAACTGTGCGCAGGGTCGTCAGCCAGGTTGTGCATCTCCTCTGGATCCGCGGCCATGTCGAAGAGCTCCCACTGCGTCTGGAAGTCTGCCCCGTAATCAATGAGTTTATACTCCGGCGTGCGCAGCATACGCTTCTTGCCGACCATATACGCTTCCTGGCGCACGAACGGCGCCGCCCGCACCGCTGCGAACGCCTCATTGGGCCAACCGGCGGCGTTGCCGGCACACAGCGGCACGAGACTCTTGCCTTGTACGCCCTGGGGGATGGGGAGGCCGCAGAGATCGAGCACGGTCGGCAGAATATCCACCTGGCCGGTGATCTCGTCAACCACGCGACCCGAAGTTAGCGCCGGGTGGATTGAAGCCGGAACCTGCACGATGAGCGGCACGTGCGCCGCGCCTTCGTACATCACTTGTTTGTTCATGCGACCGCGATCGCCCATCATGTCGCCATGGTCGGAGAGGAAAAGCACGATTGTGTTGTCTGCCAGGCCGCGTGCCTCAAGTGCGTCCAGGAGGATGCCGATGTCGTGGTCCACGTGCGTCGTTGACGCGTAGTAGATCGCCGTAATCGCCTGCACCACTTCCGGATCGTCGATCACGTGGGCCCGTTCCTGGGTACCGCGCGCGTCCCGGCGCAGCCTGCGGATATCGGTCGGTATCGGACGCAGCGGGATGGAATCCCGATCGTACATAGAGAAATAAGGTTCCGGTTCGACGAAGGGCGAGTGAGGATCATGGTAGCTGGCAAAGAGGAACCACGGCTTGCCGCTCTGTTCAAGCTCATCGAGGGCCTCAAGGGACTGCGACGTAATCCAACTCGTGTCGTAGTCCTCCCGCGGATCGGCAAAACGCCCCACGCCTTTGCCGCCCGTACCTTGTTCGATCCGATCGCGTGTGTACTCGCCGTACTTCCGCGTCATATAAGCATCGTAGCCGCGTTCCGGTGTCGGGCCTTCGGCGCGAAACGAACGAAAGTCGTCAAAGCCGAACGATTCTTCCCTGGGCGCGAAGTGCAGCTTGCCAGCGATGGCCGTTGCATAGCCGTAGTGCTTCAGGACAGATGGTAGAAAAATTTCGCCATCCTGGGTGGGCCAGCCGTTGCTCCAGCCATTATGAACGTGGACGTGCCGTCCACTGAAGATCGAGTAGCGGGCGGGCGTGCACGTCGGGGCCGCGGTGTAGAAGTTCGCAAAGCGCACCCCGCGCGCCGCCATAGCGTCGAGCACGGGAGTCCTGCAAATGGGATGGCCCGCGCAACTGAGGACATCCCAGCGCATTTGGTCCGCCATGATGAAGAGCACGTTCGGCAGCTCCCGGCCGGACTCGCCGCTATTGCCCTTAGCATTCGGTTCGTTCACCTATGGCCTCGCTCGCTATGGCGAAGAAAGTGTGCGGTCTCGAGACAGTCGTTTCGGTTCACTGGCTTGCGTTTGCTCTTTGTCGCACGGGGGCTTGTCCCCCGCTCGGCATGGTCCTGCCATTTGACGGAATTGATGGCTTCCCGCCTTCGCGAATATGACGGATTCAGTCTTGCTCTCCTCTTTGTAGCGCGGGGGCTTGTCCCCCGCTCGGCATGATCCTGCCATTTGACGGAATTGATGGCTTCCCGCCTTCGCGGATATGACGGGTCTTGTTTTGCTCCCCTCTTTGTAGCGCGGGGGCTTGTCCCCCGCTCGGCATGATCCTGCCACTTGGCGGAATAGATGGCTTCCCGCCTTCGCGGATATGACGGATTTTATCTAGCTCTCCTCTTTGTAGAGCGGGGGCTTGTCCCCCGCTCTACATGATCCAGCCACTTGGCGGAATTGATGGCTTCCCGCCTTCGCGGGAATGACGGATTTTATCTTGCTCTCCTCTTTGTAGCGCGGAGGCTTGTCCCTCGCTCGGCATGGTCCTGCCATTTGACGGAGAAGATGGATTCCCGCGAACGCGGGAATGACGAATTCTGTCTTTCCCTCCTCTTTGTAGCGCGGGGGCTTGTCCCCCGCCATGTCCGCACCTGTTCACTGGACGAGATTCTCTTGCCCAAGGTCAAAGAATTCGTTGGCATTGTCGTGGAGCAGCCGGGCACCAACGATCCGGGCTTGATCTACGGAATAGAGACCTTCTTCCACCTTCTCGCTCAGCACGCGGGCGATATTCTCCCGCGCCATCACACTGTGACCGTACGCCAACTCGACAGGTCCGTAGTCGCCGCCAAAGCCGAAGATCTTGTTGTGGGGTATAGTCTCCAGCCATTCGTGCAGCGTGGCGCGGGCCACGTACGGGCTGATGATATGTACCCAGCAGAGATCGACGTAGACATTCTGGAAATTCTTCGCGAGCGTGGCGAGTTCGCTCTGGTACGGGTAGCCCGCGTGAAAGATGTCGAAGCGCGCTTGCGGATACTGGATGAAGAGATTCACCAAGTGCGTCGGGTTGCTGTTCGTGATGACGTTGCCGTTGCCCGCGTGAAGGCCGGTGTGAATCTGCATCGGAATTTCGTGCTCGATGCAGAGCCGCACCACTTGGTGCATCATGAAGTCCTGCAACGGCTTGCATTCCGTAAAAGTCAAGCTGTCTTGCGTCATGCCATTGCACTGCGCCCGGGTGCCTGCGACCGCCTGCGCGAATACTTGCTCAGCGGCAGCGCGCGGCACGTTGTCATACTGCAAGATGCGCCGGTAGGCCAGCCCGCTTTTGACGGTTACCATGCCCTCTGCTTTGGCTTTGGCAAAGGCAGCGCCCAATGCAGACACAAGATCGTCGAGATCGTAGATGCTCCGGCCGGTCTGGCGCTCCAACGCCGAAACACCGGCGCGGCTGCCCACGCTGATAAAGGAATCGAAGCGTATGGCGGGCGCGAAGAGCGTTCTATCCACCTGCGTGGACTGTACGTCTGGGATTGCCAGTACGATATTGCCGCGTTCCTGCAATATGTAGCGGTACCACGCCTCATGCTGCTGCGAGACGGTCAATTGCTCGTTGACGCGCCGGCAGCCGTCCAGCGACGGCGCCGCCGACATGAGGTCGTCCACACCGAAGAGGTCGCGGCATGCGATGTGCAACGCCTTGCCATACCCCGTCGTGCGTGCATACTTCCAGTAGCTTAGGAAAACATCCCAGCGGTCGGCGAGGTCGCGGCTCTGGTCGTACATCAACGCCTGCTCGTCCGGCGTCATACCGGCGGAAACCAGGTCGCTGCCCACGTAGTGGTGCATTTCGGAAGAAAGCAGATCGAGCGACCGTTGCCGCCGGTCGTCTTCGGAAAACGTGTGCTCGTGCGTATCGATGACCGGCTGCGTTGCAATGGCCTGATCGATTTCTGCAATTGTCTCATTCGCCATCGACCGCTCTCCTCGTTCCTGCATCTTGCCTTTTTGTACTGTACTCGTTCGTTAGGTGACGTACAAGCGAGTATCCGGCTACCGTTCCGGGGATTGGGAGTGTCAAGTGCTTGCAAAGAGGAACGCTCTACCGTCATTCCTTTAAGTGTCAGGTAATTCATTGACAGTCTTAGTAGGAAGAGCGGTGGAGCAATCGTCGTAAATGACCACTTCATATGTCATTCCGAACGGAGCGTAGCGCAGTGAGGAATCTCGTGGGCTGAAGCCATGAAACAGCATAGAGTATGTACCTCAGATTCCTCGCTCTGCTCGGAATGACATAAATTGCAATTGCGGTCGGGCGGACAGGGGTTTCTGTCAACGAATTAGTCAACACTTACAATTCCCGCGCACGCGGGAATCCATCTTCATAGCCCTGCCCAACCATGTGACTGCTCTAAACAGAAGCGGCAAGGCCTTAAAGGACGGGAAATCACTAATCAAGGTCAGTTCTCTTCCTTGCACTTCCTCTCACCGTCACGGCACACCATCTCGTCAGCGACTAACGAAGTCCTTAGCCTAGCGCGACTTAGGGCTGGTACGATTAGAGATACCAACAGGCGAGAGGTGCGGCTCACAGCGGCAATAGCAGGACTCTCATTTGGCCAAGGGTATGAACTGCTTCCTACAGGACAATTCTCATGGTGATTTGGTCTGAATTAGCCGACTGGGACACGTGCGCCAGGGACGGCGGCATTGCCATAGGCGAAGACGGAGTTGTGCGCCTCGCCGCCAGCCACCTGATTACGCATGAGCCCGGCGCGTTTTCCACCCAGCACGGCGAAGAGCTCTTTCAGCACGTGCAAGCCCAGGTGCACTTTACGTTGGGCGGCACCTGCCCAGAGCGGGTCGACTGCTACTTCTTCGCCCGTGAGGAGCCGGACAATCAGTGGCCCTTGCTGGTTACGGTCAATGGACACACCCAAATGGTGGGGCCGGGCACACCGCTGGCCGGTGAGTTCGCTTGGTACCACGTGCGGGTGCCGGGGCCATGGCTGCGATCAGGGGACAACTCTGTCTGCTTTGCCTGCGAAAGCCCCGCCGCGCTCGCCTGGATACTCGCCGTCGACACCAGCGTGCCCAACGCGCATAGCCGCAAGAGCGCTGACGGCGGACAGACATGGCACACAACAGGCATTGGACTGGAAGGCGCGCTGAGCGGCGAGTACGTGGTGCGCCTGCGCATGCACGAACATCCGGCGCAGGGCGTACTCACGAGTCCCGCTATCAGGATTGAGAGTTCCGGGCAGGGCACAGAAACACTTGCCGAAACGAGCGCCTCGCTCGCGCCGCATGAGACTAGTGCAGCAGGCGAATCGGGACAAGCCGGCGTGGGCCAGCCTTTAACCTTCCTCTGGCATGTTGACACCCCACCCGAAACCGAGGTTGCGCTGCGCTACCGCAGCGGCAGGCAGCCGGAACTGGAAGATCTGCCCTGGCATGAGGCCATGGAGGCCCCCATAGACTCAAGCGAGAATCAATCTGCTCGCTTGCGCGGGAATGACGGACTCGCGCGGGCGGAAATCCCGCTTGTCTCCGGCCCATACGTGCAGTGGCAAGCGGTGCTCACTACTGGAGACGGAGGTGCAACCCCAATACTCCGCAGCGTTGCGCTGGGCCCCACGAACACCGGCGCTGCCGAGCCAACACGCGCAAACACTCTGTCTGACGTGAAGAGCAAGATTGCCCCATCCTACGCATTTACACACCAGAACCCTTCAGAACCAAAGCTCGCAATCCTGCGCAGGCAGGAGCGCCTTGACGCAATCATCGCGGACGCCGCTACCCGGTGGGAACAGATGTTGGCCCTGCGAAGTTGGGTGGCGGTGCAGTGGGTGCACCGGGCGCCGCACGAATTTCGCCGCTGCTGCCCGTGGGACGCGCTCACTATTCTCGCCTGGATGCGCGCTGATCGCGGTCACGGCCAGCCGCAACCCGATGCCTACTGCACGCACTACGCGGCCGTGTTGGCCCAGTGTGCCTTGGCGCTGGGTTGGCCGGCGCGCCTGTGGGTGATGTCGGCTGAGCCGACTCTTCACGACAACGGCCACTTTGTGGCCGAGATCTGGAGTATCGCGCACAACAAGTGGGTGATGCTCGATGCCGATACCGATTCGCACGTCGCAAGGGCAGGCGTGCCGCTCAGCGTCTTGGAAATCCACGACGCCTGGCGGGATGACGCGCTAGACCGGTTGCACGTGATCGCCGGCGCCAACGCCGACAAGGTGAAGATCGGGCCGGACTGGATTGAAGAGATGCTGCCCCTGGGCCTCTACCGCTTCTGCGGCCTCGTGCTCCGCAACAATCACCTGTCCACCCTCATACCGGGACCGGTGGAGCACGGTTGGACCACATACAAGTGGGACGGCTTCCTCTGGTGGCGCAACGGTTCGGAACCCGAACTGGCGTTCTTCTCATTGTCCTCAAACCGGCGGGCGGACTTTGATTGGGAACCGGAAGGGTAGCGTAACTTCCGCGGAATGGCTGCCTGAATTCGGTACGAGGCAGGAGCCTAGCCTTGCAGAGGAATGGGTTCCTGTACGTGGGCATGTCGGCTGCTGACGCAGGTTGCAAACCTGCGCTACCGGAGAGAAAGCCTCTTACCCGCCCGTATCCTGACCACCAATGGCAGTGCGGGGGCTTGTCCCCTGCCTCTTGGCAGAGAAACTATCGTGCGATGGAAGTGCCTGCTTGGATTCTTCCGCCATTTACCCTTTGAAATAGCAGGATGAGCAATCCGGCTGCATGCTCTTAGTGCATCTGAGCGCCGCTGACTGCGTGGGTTCGCGTGCGCGGGAATTTCGGCTGCGGACGCAGGTTGCAAACCTGCGCTACCGGAAAGAGACCGCCTACACCTCAGTTACCTCAGCACCCGGGGCAGGTGGCTTTGCTCGCGAGAGGACAGGAGACGGTCTCTGCTGCCTTGGCTCACGCTTCGTGCCATAGCGGCGCGATCTTGTCACCGTATTCTTCTTCGATGAGCGCGGCGTATTCGGGCCAGATGCCCAACAGCGCGTCGAGCCGGGCATTGTTCATGTCGTCATGAGGCGAGATCGCGTCGTACAAGTTGGTGACTGTGCGAACCGCAGACGGGTCGAGAACTGATTCCAAATTCTCAAGGACCGCTTCGTCAGCAACGCTGGGTTTGTCCATAAGGGCCTTGAAGAACTGGGTGCTCAGGGCTTCAATTTCCTCACCCAAGTGCATGCGCAGCCATTCGCCGTCAAAGAGGTCGGGGGAGGCGTGGCGGAAGAAAACCGCAATGCCGTACCGTCCGCGTATGCCGGCAAGCGCCTGGAGCGCATAGCGCAGCCGCTGCTGCCGCGCCGCCACCGCGGGCGACGGCTGGGGCAGTTGCCGGCAATGCTCCGCTACCCGGTCGCGCAACTCGTAGACCACTGCCAAGAGCTCGTCGGCCATGGCAGCGCACTCGTCGTCGCTCATCGCAACGCGGTAGTCCGCGGCGACAATTGTGTTCAACCTATCGAGCAGCGGTCGGTTATCTATCACTTCAGGTAACACGGTAAGCGCCGCCGGTTTGGTTGGGACCCATGCATCGCGCAGCAGGCCGCACGCCAGCTTTGCCGCCGGCAGGAACCAGTGCGAGAGCGCCCCATACACCGGATAATAGGGCAAGTACTCAGGTAGCAGGTTGATAGGCGGGTCGAACTGCTCCGGCCGCGGCACCAAGTACATCTTGTACTTGCCACAGGCTTCATGCTGCTGCGCCTGGGTTAACTGCGGCGGCTGCGCTGCAAGCACGTCGTCCAGCGGATTTGCCCAACCGCCGATGCGTTGCCAGTCGCGCACCTCGCCCATGAGCGGCAGGAGTTGCTGCGCCTCGTCCGGCGAGCAAATGAAGCCCGGGGGGTGCTCCAAAATGCGGGCGTATTGGGGCGCCTCTTCGAGCAGTTCCACGTAGGACTCGCCGCCGGCGCGGCTCAACGCCAGCCAGGTTTCGGCGTCAGGCGCATCCGCCACAGTGCGGAGATCGTGGTCGCTGAAACCGGGCGTGAGCGTGCCAAGATGATGCTTGCAGTAGACGGCGGCAGCGAGCTTGGGCACGTGCTCGGCAATGTAGCGCCCGAGCTCTGTGCCAATGTATCTGTAGTCGTCGAGCGTTAGCTGCATGCGGTAGAACTCTTGCTGCTTAACTGGATTGACACGAGGGTAGTCTAGCACTACCGGACCGTCATTCCCGCGCACGCGGGAATCCATCTTTGTCTAGTTTCCAGTGCCGAACCCGTCCTCGATACCGTTCTCCCTCTAGTTCGCGGCGCCCCTAGACTCCGGCTTCCGCCGGAGTGACGGAAGACAAAAACCCTTCGCTATTTCCATTCCTGCACATGGGTTGGCATGAGCCGCGAATCATTGGCAGCCGTCTGTTGCACACCCTTACCTCAAGACGCTGCCGCCGCTGGTGTTTTCGAGAACGTAAACGCCTCGAACTCATTCTCACAGGGGTAGCCTGCGCTCACCAGCAATTTACGCTCACGCGCAATCATGATGTAGCCCATGATGCTGTGAGCCAGTTCGTCATGCCGGCAGATGTCGGCAGGTTCGGTATGAGTCCGCGCAATCCCCATGAGTTGCTCCAACGAATGGGGCTGCTCGGCAGTTAAGCGCTCAAGGACCGTGAAGCGGTCGCGGCTATTTTGCGCGGCTGCGCCGCCGTCATTCTTCAGCACCGCCTGCATGTCTTCTGTCAAGAAATGGTTCGTGTTCCAAATGGTGTGGCTATCCATGCGTCGCACGGCGGTGCGCGTGGGCGAGCGTTCCACCACGATGGCGGCGCCGCTGGGATCGGTGAACATGAGGTTGAGGCCGTGGTTCATGATAGGCGTGCGCGCCACCAAGTCGGCCACCGCGTCAACGGTGTCAGCGTACTGCAAGAGATAGCGCAAAAGCGTATTCGACGGGATTCCGTCCCAGTCGCTGTCGTTGTTCGGAATGCTGCTGCCGCCGTAGGTGAGACCCGCTTTGTTAACGCCGGCGTTCAGCCACGTGGTGCCGGCATAGTTCACGCCGATGAAGGCGAGGCCGCGGTCGGGATGAGTCTCTTGGAGAACGTGAAACTGCTTCATGTCGGCGTCTACGTCGTTGGACTTGAAGTGTATGGTGCCCTGGGGAGTGTCGGCCAATGCCACGTTCGTGCACTCTTGGCGGGAGCGTCCGATTTCCTGGCAGGCATTGTAGGCGAAGAGATCGTCGAAATTCACATTGGCGGCGTCCGCTATGGCGTGAAGTTCCTCCAGGGACTCAGGGAACACTCTGTCCAGGTTGCGCTCGACCTGCCGCAACACCCGTCTCCCGTGGGCAGTATTCCAGCCGCGGTCCAGCGCAAACCGCTTGACCGCCACCGGAATAATGTCCGCAAACGCGGCGCCGTGCTGGAGACCCATTTCGTGGGGCGTTCCTGACTGGACCACTTGCCGCATGGGAAAATCCTCCTGTCTGCTAAAGCACTCTATTGCAGGGACGATTGTAAGCGCGGGTTAGTTTCGGACACCCTCCACTGCCGCGTAGACGCTGCCGATGGTGCCGCCGATGACTTCGTAGCCCTCTTCCTCAGCGATAATGTTGATCTCATCCACGATGGCATCGAGCGCCAGCCGCTTTTCGCCGTTGGTGTCGTCGTAAAAGTGCGTGTTGTGCGTGAACGGCATGATGATCCTGGGGACGTCGTCGGGGTATTCC
Source organism: Chloroflexota bacterium (assembly GCA_965207135.1). GTDB lineage: Bacteria > Chloroflexota > UBA11872 > VXOZ01 > VXOZ01 > VXOZ01. Next base: position 3,168,226 of record OZ242272.1, read on the forward strand.
GCCATGTCCGCCCAAGCTTGGCGAATAGTCTGGCGGTGGGTCTCGCCGTCGCCGCCCTCGATGCGCAATTCCATTGGTAGATGCGGGGCGCGCCGTCGCACCTGGTCGCACGTGAGCGGTATTTCGTAGAAGTCGAGGTCGCCTGGGAAGAGACGGTTCGCCTTGTGGGCGTAATGAGCGTAGGGCACAGCGCCCTGCCACACCGCCTTAGCTATGTCATACTGGCGGCCCGGCGATGAGACGCTGCCGTGGGTAAAGCCCGTGGCGACAAGCGCGGGGTACGTATTGTCGTTCGCGGAAAAGTTGCCGCCCCGAAACGTGGTCGGCCGCTTGCCGATGGCGTCCGCCCACTGGTCTGCTACCGTATCGAACATCTCCACCTGTTCGTCGAAGGTGTGACCGCCGAGGTAGTCCGTGTATCCGAGGCCGGTATCCTGTGGATGAATATGGAGACCGATCTCGAAGCCGCGCTGCTCCAGGTCCTGATACAGGGCGGGTTGCGCGCCAGCGGTCTGCGCGACTATAAAGAACGTCGCGGTCAGCCCATACTCCTCCAGAGTATCCGCCAGCCCTGTGACCGACCGTTCACTGATGCTCCATTCCTCAGGCCCACCGTGGATGGAGTCGTCCATGAGCTGTTCGCAGTCTTGCGTAAAGATAACGTAGAGCGGTTTACCGGCCATATGAAACGATCCTTTACACTTCTAGCACATCATCTTGGTACGGTTGCCAATCATTGCTCTAGATTTGAAATACGGGTCTCGTTTGTCACATGGAGCGGGGCACAAGGTCCCGCGCTACCTGCAAAGTGTGGCTACTTCCAGTTCCCTCTCCTCGGGGAGAGGGTTAGAGCCTGCCCCGTACTTGATACGGGGGTGAGGGGTCGCTTGCGTTCCGTGTTGCTGATTTGCTCTGGCTAACGCCCTCGTTTCCCCACCCAATCTTCAGTTTTGGAGAATAGCTCTCAGCAGCACTGCTCCTCCTGCGCCATGCGGTCGACGTCCACCATCACGTCGGTGAGCATATCCACGTCCACGTCGTACCAGAGGCCGAAAGTGCTCGTGCCGCCGGGCCCGAGGATTTCTTCCGCAATTTCGCGTACCAGGCTGCGGTTCGCGTTCTGCACCCCGAAATCGGCGAAGGTCGAGGGCAAGTTGACCGACTGGTTAAAGCGGATGAGTTTGCGTACCTCGGCGTCGCCCTGTTGCATGAGCGCGACGGCGACGAGAACGCCAAATGCCACCTCTTCGCCGTGCACCCTCTCAATGGTGGCATGTTTCGACTTGCCGGGATGCACGCCATGCTCACCACCCACCCCGCCGCAGGCCGGACCGGCCACGCCGCCGCCGTAGACAATGGCCTCCACTACCTTGTCCACCGCTTCCGTGGCCGCGCCGCGCTCGCACGCGTGGTACGCCGATTCGCCATACCCCAGAATAGTGTCGTAGGTCCATTCGGCAATGGCGACAGCCGCGCCGGTGGGAAAGACATTATCGAAGCCGAGAATTCGTTCAGTGCCACTGCGCAGGCGAAGTTCGCGTCCGATGCGGCCGCCTGTCCACGTCGGCAGCGCATCGGCCATGCCGGCTGCCAGCCAGCGGCCTCCGCCTTGGGCGATGATGCGGGTGTCGGCAATCACGGTATGCGGGCCGACGTACCACACGTTGCGGTCGGCATCGCCCTCGATACTGGCGCTAAAGGTCGCCGTCGCGTTGGTGGAAGCAACGGTCGGCAGGCTGATGAGCCACGCGCCCATTTCGTGCGCAATAGCCTTCGCGGCGTCCACCACGCGCCCGCCGCCCGCCGCAATCACGACGTCTGCGCCTTCCGCCTTGCCCTTCGCCACCAGCGCATCCACTTCCGGGCGCTTCTTATCGACGTGGCTACCGTGCTCGATGTGGTAAGGGATGCCGTGTTCGTCGAGCGCGCCGGTGACCGTGTCCTGGATGGCCGCGACAGCCCGTCCGCCGCCAACGATCAGCGCCTTGCTACCCAACGCCGCGGCATGCGCGCCAACGTCGCTAACTACTCCCGGACCCACCACGAAACGCAGTGGGTGAACGATCGCTTTCTTCATTGCAGTTTGCTTCCTCTGAGTAGGTTATTGTGTTTGAGTCGCGTGCGGTCTCAAAATACAAATTATCGTGGAGCAGCACCTAGAAGCCTAGTGCTCGCCTATTCACGGAATCAGTTCGAGAATAGCGAGGACAACTGCCGCGGCCACGACGAGCGCACCCAAACGGAGCGTGATGCGCAATTCCAAGGCTTGCATGTCGGCGCGAACGGCGACAATATCCTCTTTCAATTCGGCACGCAGGGCCGAGATTTCTTCTCGCAGGTCTGCTCTCACTGCAAGCATATCTGCTTTGGTTGCGAGAGCCTCGTGCTCATCGCCAACCGCATCAATCAATGCCTCTGCCTGGGACTCACTGAATCCTGCTCCGGTGAGCTTCTTTACGGCGCGGTGGGTGTCAAACATCGCCATGGACCAGGCCCTTTTTCACCAATGCAGCAACTTCAATACTCTTCGTCAATTCCCATATCCCGATGACACGTCGCGTCGTCCTCAAGCTCATCAACTGCCGCCCAGTCTTCCCAATTCTCTCCAAATCCCTGCATTTCCCCTCGCTCTGCCGCCACCTCCGCATCATCCTCATCCCAATCCCATGCATTGGCAGACGCTTCTTGCCAGGACGCGAACGCCACGGCGCAGGCAATCTCATCGCTATACTCGTCCCAGTCACTATCCTCTGGGTACGCAGCCGCGTCCTCGCCACCGGAGTCCCGGCGGGCTTCAGTCTGAGCAGTTCGAAGAGCCTTGTCCATGTTCTCGCTGTAATTAGAACTTGGGTGGGTTTTCCATCGATCCGCTCTGTCGGTGCATGTAGAGGAAAACCAACTGGAAATTCCGCGAAGCATCTACCTCAATCCATACGTGTCGGGCAAGTCCACCACTCTGTCCGTTATTGCCGGCCAATCATGTGCTAGGACAGATGTTCGCAGCTCCTTCCCGATCACACCTACGTAGGGTGTTAGACGAACACAAGCCACAGCCAGCACTCAGTGGTCAAGATTGCCGCAACACTTGCGTGCAAACAGCCGCCAACCAAGGTCTACAGACTCGTAATCTCTGTTCTATCCCACCGCCACCGGCAGGCGCATGTCTGCCGCCACCGTGTTCATGCTCTCTTTGATGGCCGCGGCCACGTAGCGTAAGTCCTCGTCGGTCATCAGCGGATGGATCGCGGGGCAGAAGAGCCGCCGGCCGGCATTGGTCGAAACCGGCACGTCTTCAGGGCTGTGTCCTAGTCTCACCATGTAGCCGACGTAGTCCGGCAAGGAGGCGTTCATGATCCAGGTGCCGACACCGTGCTCGCCGATGAGGCGGTCCGCAAACTTGTCGCGCGCATCGCCCGCCCATTCCTCCTCGAGCATGAGCGTATAGCCGTACCACACGTGGTGGTAGCCCTCGGGCTCGATGGGCAGGATGAGGCCGGGGATGTCTTCGATCAGTTCGACAAAGTCGGCCACGCGCTGCCGCCGGGCATCGTTCATTTCGTCGAGGCGCGTGACCTGGATCGACCCGGCCACCGCTTGCAGCTTCGTCATGCGGAAGTTTGTGCCCCAGCCGTCCAGCGCGCTGCCAAACGAGCGCATGCTATTCACGAATGCGGCGTAGTCGTCATCGTCCGTGGTCACCATGCCGCCCTCGCCCAGCGTTGTCATGTTCTTGCTGGTCTGGAAGCTGAAGATGTTCATGGCGCCTTTCTTGCCGACCTTGGTGCCCTTGTACCCGGCGCCGACGGCGCGCGCCGCGTCGCAGAGCACGGGGGGCGGGCCATGGACGGGATGCGGGTGCCGCTGTGCGATGTCTTCCAACGCATCCACGTCGGCGGAGAGGCCGTTGTTGTGCACCGCCAGAATCGCGCGGGTATTCGGCGTCATGCAGCGCTCTACGTCGTTCGGATCGATGTTGAACGTGGCCGGATCGATCTCGGCCAGCACCACCTTGGCGCCAACGCCCATCACGCACAGGGAAGTAGCTTTGAAGGTGATACCAGGCACGATAACTTCATCTTCGGGGCCGAGTTGCAGGGCATGAATGGCCGCGTCCAAGCCCGTGCCGCAGGAATTCACCGCAAGCGCGTGCTTGACGTCGCAATACTCCGCGAACGCTTCCTCGAATTGCGTAACCTCCGGGCCGTGAAAACCGATCGTCCAGTCCATGCTCTCGCGCAGGCTGGCATTGATGGCGTCCACTTCCTTTTCCGTGTACCAGCCGCCCAGGGTGGGAAACGGAAACTGGCGCTTGGCGTTTTGCAGCAGGTGTCGTTCTTCACTTGTCAATTCCATCAAAAGCTCCTCGCTACTAAGTGCTGTTCGGCGTATAAACGTACTTACGCAGCCGAGTAGTCCAACATGATTGCATAGAGTGGGTAGCGTAGGTTCGCACAGGACGTGCGCATAACCTGCGCCATCTTCCCGCGACATGAAGCAATCACGCCAACCCGAGGGGTTGGGCACAGGTTACAAACCTGTGCTACTGTTACCCCACTCATCAATACAAGTGTGTTCAACTACTAGCCTGCATTGACGAGTCTATCACGTTTGCAGTACTACCTGCCGCGACTCTGCACCGTTGCTGCTAATGGGAACCGGCACCAGGGCATACGTCCAGCCGTACGCGTCTTGCAGCGACACGTCAACTGCTTCGCCGTCAACGGTGGCGTGCGGAGTCTCGCCGTTTTGCAGGGGCACCATCAGCGTAAAGCTGCCGCTCGGCGAACTGCCGGAGACCTGGCAGGAGAAGCTGCCATTGTCCCAGGCACTCTGAGAGACCTGCGCGCGGTCGCGGGCCCGCACGAATGCCGCCCACTCAAAAGCGCTCCAGATCGGCAATCCCAACTCGTTGGCATAGTCCCAGGACTGGTTCTGGTAGGCGCTGCTGTAGGTATAGAAGGAAACGGGGTGCGAGAGCACCGTGAGGGGACTAAAATAGCGCTCCCTTTTGTCCACCATCACCTGTCGAGTGCGTTTGGCTTCACCCACGGGGTCGGACGAGAGCTTGTTCTTGACCGAAGCGTCATCGTAGGCCTGGGTCAATTGCTGGTAGACCTCAATAATCTCGCCGTTCGTGTCCACGAACTTGCCGGGATGTCCGGAACCGTTGGTGTACTGCAGCCATTGATCGTGAATGCTGAGCACGTTCGTATCCAGCACCACGCCCACGTCCTCATAGATGCGCGGCAGGTCCACGTAGCCCTTCCAGCCTAGGCAGTGGTTGCGGTTGGCGATTACTGTTTCGCCGCCGTAGTGCTCGCGGAAATAGTCGGTATCGCGCCGCACGATCTCTTCCATCACGGCGTCCTGCTCTTCGTTAGCGTACTGCGGATCGAAGGCATTGTGGTGAATGCCGAAGGAATGACCGCGGGCGCGCCAGCCTGCCACCCGTTCCGGTGTCGCGATGGTGTATTTTGAAGGACCCAGCATGAGGTAAATGGTGACGTGACCGTTGTGCGCCTCCGCCGCGTTCATCAGAGCTTCGAACGCTTCCAGCGGCGAGTAGTCATCGTCGGAATCCAACACCACCATGCTCTTGGTCTCGGGCGTGTCGTAGTACCATAGGCGCGGCTGCGGTTGCTTGGCAATGGCATTAATGGCGTTGCCGAGCAGCATGGCGTGGATGTCGGCCTGCGGCAGGTGCATGCGCCGCGTATCCAGGTGATTGCTATAGAATTCGTTGGGACGGTAGGGATTGCCGAATCCCACGGTGCGCCAGCCATAGTGCACCGGATTGCCCTGGCGAATCAACGCCACCGCTTGGGCAAGGTCGTAACCGAACGCCACCACCTGTCCTTTACCAAGCGGGAAGTGCATGACTGCGGGGTATGACGTTTCGACGTCAGCATCGACGTAAATCCTGGCGATCTCTCGTGTGCCTTCCGGCAGTTGCAGCGGCTCGTAGTTGTCCACCGGCATGTGTGTTTGAAGTGACTCATGCGGCACGCCGGCGCTAATCGCATTGCCCGGCAGCGGCCGCACATATGCAGGATACGCCACTGTGTCGGTCGGCACGAGCCCAAGCTCCACCGCCAGCAGTCGCGAAGGCCGCAGCACGATCAAGCGACCGCCGGCCTGGGCATAGGCCACGAGCCGCTCCACGTAGGCGCGCCGGGGTAGACTGGGTGTGAGAATGACCGCGTCGTATGCGTCAAGGCGCGCTAGGGACTCCCGACCGATGGGCTGCACGTCAAGGTCCGCAAAACCTTCTGCCTTAAGCACCGCGGTCGTATACGGTCCATAGGTATTCGCACGGCTACCCGGCTGGGTGAGAATGAGCATGCCCACAGTGGATGACCTCCTGAAATACGAATAGTGCCTCTAGCTTCGTTTATGTGAGGAGTATACCAGTTTCCTGCCGCTCGGCTTTCCTAAGACTCGTGTGGATGGTTATGTACCATACAGTTACACTATATGGTCGTGCCACTAGGGTTTTGAAACTGAAATAATCGCGAATTGCTAGTGGCTCCGCGCGGACTTGTACTGTACACACGCAAAGGCAAGTTGCATGTGCTTAGCATTGGCTTGTCTGGATACAATCGGAGCATAGAATGACAATAAACATTGCGCTCGCTACCAGTGAAGGACTAGTGCTCGGTTGCGACAGTATTGCAAGTAGTATCGAATATGTCGTAGACCCTTTCGAACTGGAACAGCCTAATGACGAAGTAGGAGAACCACTGAAGCATGAGGATGGACGACCATTGGTTGCTCTGGATTATTCATCAATTAGACCCGTTGTGACAAATGCATGGGGAGGGGTAACTAAGTTGTTCCAGATTCACGGTGGTGCAGCACCAGTGGCCGCAGTGACATCAGGGATAGCACAGCTCAAAGACAGGACTATGAAAAGCTATGCCGAGGAGTTCTTGGTCAATTCAATGCAAATCGGGGTGACTCTTGGTAGCGTGAAGGAAGTCTCCGAGGCATTTCTGATGTTCATGAGAAAGCAGTACTTAGAGCACTATAAAGGTTCACCAATCCCCGAAGAATTCTGGACTGGACCAGTCTTTCTTACCGGTGGCTACGGAAATTCTGATGAACTACCTTCGGTTTTTCGCCTTGACGTTAAGGATAATCGGATGTACGATCAATTCCAGGAGAGTGAGTTTGGTGTTGCTTGGAGTGGCCAAGCAGACAGTGTAGAGCGGTTAATTCGAGGATATGACAGTGCTGTAAGGGAGGAAATAGAGAAGCACTTGGGTCAATTGATTGAAGACAACTATGTGCAATTGACCACCGCAATGGCGAGGATACTGGAAGACACTTTCGCTCAACTTGGCGTGGAGTTGCCCGATGACGTTGATACTGTGTTACCCTCAAAATTAGAAGCTTCACTTCCCTGGGACAGTCTTAAGGTAGCATTTGACTACGGGAATTTGCCTCTCCAGAGCGCAGTAGACTTTGTAGCATTCTTGGTAAATCTGCAATCAGGAAAGTCGCGGTTTGCTCCTGGAGTTGCGACTGTTGGCGGGAGAACTCAGGTTGCGGTAATCTCGAAAGTAGAAGGATTTCGAATTCTCAATGAACCGGAGTTGCAGCATCGGCACACAGGATTTGGCGACGATGTATAACAGTGATCGAAGTGGCGTTGTCAGACAAAGCAAAGGCAAAGAACCTCGGCCACGTGATGGATGGCGGAGTGGTAGTTCTGGCGACTCTGAAGAACAGGAAAAGGCAGTACCTGAAAAAAAAGAGGAGCGCGTGCGGCTTGTTCAGGTTAGGGGCAAGATTAGGCCCGTGCGAGTGTAAGTCGAAACCTCTTGTATTCAAGCAAACACCCGCAACTAGAGCGGGTGTTTGCTATTCTTGATTCTCAAGTGGGACACACAGATAGGCCAATTCTTCAATAAGGGAGACTTCATCTCAACTGCCGCAGTTCATTGTTATTCTTGTGAACGATGCTCAACATCTGTCCGAGAGCAAGCCACGGCTAGGAATTGGTTCATTAGAGATATCAACTATTGCCTAGATGTCTAAGCCAGACTACCGTTGCAAGCTGCCAGCAGCCTAGAATTAAATGAGTAGACACACCCCGATTCAGCTAGTATTCTTTAACGCTGCGGCAGTGGGAGCAACAGGGAGGATGCGCAACGCATGCTGACCACGTGGGTACTGATCGTCTTCTTGGCGTACTTCGCCGCACTCATCGGTATTGCTGTTTTCCGCAGCCGCCAGATGCGGGAGATGTCCGACTACGTGCTTGCGGGCCGCAAGGTTGGCAGCTTTACTTCGGCGTTAAGTTCCAGTTCGTCATCCACCAGTGGGTGGACTATGCTCGTCTTCCCGGCGCTGGCATTTATGAATGGCGCCGTAGAGTTCTGGACGGTATTTAGCATAGTCTTTGGCTTTTGGTTGACGTGGGCCATTTATGCCAAGCGGCTCCGCCGGTACACGATCGCGACGGATAACTCCCTTACCTTTCCTGAGTTTTTCGAGAAGCGCTTTGGGGACAAATGGGGCGTGCTGCGCACGCTTTCAGCCGCGATAGCCCTTTTCTTCATCATCTTTTACATTAGCTCCGGCCTGATCGCCGGATCCAAGCTGCTGAATACGGTATTCGGCCTCGAGGGCATTGTGGGTATTTTGGTGACTCTCGTGGCTGTCGCATCGTATACCTTCATTGGCGGTTTTCTCGCCGTTTCCCGCACCGACGTCTTCCAAGCCATAATCATGTTGGCCGGCTTCATCATCTTGCCAATTTCGTTGCTATTCCTCACCTCCGATCCTTTACAGGGCCTGGAGGGCACGGCCGCCGGCTTTTGGAATCCGTTTACAGACGCGTCCGGCGAGGGCGTCACGGTCACCTTCCTGCTTTCGACAGCCGGCTGGGGCTTGGGCGCCTTTGGCTCGTTGCGCATACTGCAGCGCTTCATGGCGGTGGAAAGCGAAGGGCGTATACGGCCCAGCCGCGATATCGGCACGCTTTGGGCATCGCTCATCTTCATGTTTGGCCTCATGCTGGGGCTGGTAGCCTTGCCGGCCCTTGGCGAAGTTGGAAGGCTCGATGAAGTCACCGCCGATCCGGAGCGCCTCTATCTTGTCGCCGCGACCGCCTTCTTCCCGCCGATCATTGCGGGGGTCCTGCTGTCGGCCGTAATCGCCGCCGTCATGAGTACGGCGGACTCACAATTGCTCTTGGCCTCGGCCATGGCGACTGACGACTTACCGTTCATCCGGCGCTACGCCTACGCCAAACGCTACGTCTATGTGCTTGGCGCCTTTGCACGCGTCTGGTTGGGCCGCTTCCTGCTGGTCGTAGTCGGCGTCATCGCGGCCCTCTTGTCCATCTTCAACCCCGATTCGGTGTTCAATCTGGTCTCGTACGCGTGGGGCGGCATGGGCGCGGCCTTCGGACCCCTGCTCTTGCTCGCGCTTTATTGGCGCCGCTTCAACTTTTGGGGAGCGCTCACGTCCATGCTCACCGGCACGGTCGTTGCCTCGATTTGGGGCTACTCTTCCGGCGGCCCCGGCGGCATTATGGACATCCAACCCGCCACACCGGGCTTCCTCATCGCCATTCCCTTTGCCGTCGTTGTCACGTTGCTCACGGCCAAACCTTCTAAAAAGATGACAGAAGTGTTCGACGACGTGGCTACCGGCTGGTCCGCTGCGCGCGAGATCTAACGCGAAACGGCGTTGAGAGAGATTGCGCAGGCAGCTTTGGACACTCCGTAGCGGCCACGACCCCTTCTGATTGGAGAAACACCCGCCTTGCGGTGGGTGATTGCTATACAAGCATTGCTTCGGACTGGCGCTTGCCCTTTAGTGTCTCAGCGACCTGATAATCGGACCCTCTGCCAACATCTGCGCGAGTTGCCCGGCGCGGTCAACCCGTCCGAAATAGTTGCAGGGAATGACCTCGAACGGCTCGAGACGGCGCATGAGTTCATCGAGCAGCAAGTTCTGGCCAATGTTGTCCGTGGCGTAGTGGGGCAAGCGCACGAGCGCAATGCCGTGCTCGCGGCAGGCCTCTACGGTGGCAGCTCCCGCCGACACCTGCACCACGGTGTTCACGCCTGCTTTCGCTAGCAGCGGGAAGGCGCTGGGTGGATACGCGTAGCCACCGGCAAATTTCGCGTGGATGCGCCCGGCGGATTGATCTGCAGCGCCGGCCATGATACGGGTCACCGCGCCGATGCGGGCGGCTTCCTGCATTTCCGGTAGCGTCAGCATGAGTTCCACGACGTCGCCGACGGTCTCGGGCCTTTCGCGCGCAAAGAGCGCGTTGATGTATTGCCGGTGCGCATAATCAACCGGTGTATGAATACAGGCCAGCGGATACCCTAGCAACTGCGCGGTATCGGGCCCGATGCGGTGCATGTCTTCGTGCTCCTGCAAGCGCGCCGCCATGAAGTCGAAGATGCAGGCGCGCGCCTCGTCTTCCGGCACACCTTCCCAGATGAGATAGTCGGCGTTGACCTCCATGAAGTCGGCGACGAGAGAAGCTGAGATGCCGACACTGTTCGTATGGTGCGAAATGAAAGCGTCAATCGGGGTGCCCTTGGCCGCCAGTTGTACCCCAAGCAGCATCTCTTGCACGTGCAGGTTAATGCCGACGAGCGCAGTGCGAATCGGTGTTTCTGCCGGGCCGTTGGATATGCGCACGTCGCCGTAGGGATTACGAAAGCGCTCCTGATCGTAGAGCGCTTGCCGCCAAGCAGGCAAAGCGGCGTACTCGTCGCGGCGTCGCTGTAGTTGGCGCTCTATGGCCGCCTGACCTCTGGGGTCAAGCTCGCGGCCGATTTCGATGGACGTCTCGTACAAATCACGTAGAGTCATACATGTGCTCCCATGCCCCAGCCCGATTGCTATACCGCGCTCATGCCCGTCTCACTGCAAAATCGAAACTATGCGTCGAAGAAGACGTACAATCACCCTCTCCCCAATCCACTCCCACAGTGTACACTCCCATCTGTACAATGGGTGAGTGCCTCGACACCGGTTCGAGGGATTAATGAGGACGCTATCCTCACCCGCGTTTCGCATGCTGACCGGACGGCAGGCCGCGGAAACCCGACAGGAAGCCATCGTATCCGGCGAGGCAGGGAAGATGTTGCGGCGAGTTGCGATTGTTGGCGGAGGTATTTCAGGTCTGGGCGCCGCCTGGGCGCTTAGTCATCACCCGGACCGCTTTGACTTCCGGCTGTACGAGGCGCAGGCCCAGATTGGCGGGAATGCGATTACGGCCGATATGCCGCAGGAAGACGGCTCCTCAATCCCTTTCGACATTTCTGTCACCGCCTGTATCCCGTCGGTCTACCATCACATCCTTTTGTTAATGGAGCAATTCGGCATCGATCTGATCGATACCAAGTTTAGCTACAGCGTGAAATACCGCGGCCAGGTATATGCCCACGACTTCGATTCCGAAATTAGAGAGCAACTGCGGTTCGAGATCCAGAAGTTCCAGCAACTCCTGCGGCGTCTCCACTGGTTTGGCGGGCTGACTCGTTCCCAGTCGAAGCTGCTCAACGCTCTCAACCCCTTCAACTACCTAAGCATGGGGGCAGTTTTGAATCTGGGAGGGTTTTCCGGGGAATTCAGATACAAGATATTGAAGCCGATGTTCGTCAACTTTCTGATGGCAACGAACGTATTCGATATGCCCGCAGCGCTCTTTGCCCGGTATCTTGAATTTTTCGACATCGAGTCCGCTACTCCCATGCAAACGTGGGACCAGGGCACACGGGGCATGTATGAAAACCTATCGGCGAACTTTCGGGACAAGATCTACCTCAACCGGCCGGTCCGCAAGGTGCACCGGCAAGAATCTCGCGTCGTCGTCGAGGACGAGAACGGTGAGCGCGAGGTATTCAACGAGGTGATTCTCGCCTGTAATGCGAACCAGACTCTGATGCTGCTCGACAGACCCACGTTCCTTGAACGCTATATTCTCTCGTCAATACGCTACGAGAGCGAGCTCCACAATCATACGGTGGTCCATTCCGACTCCTCAGTCCTGCCGGACAACGAAGTGAAGCCCTTGACGACGCGGAGCAACCATATCGAGCAGTACGGCGCGAGACCGGACAACTATGAAATCACGTACATCATGCACAACCAGCAACCGTGGGTGAAGCGCTCTGACAAACCGTGCCTGGTGACGTATAACCCTATCAGCCATATCGATCAAGACAAAGTGATAAAGACATGGTGGTTTCAGCACATCGTCCATGACGTGCGGCACGTCGCGTGGCTCGTCAACCTGTTCCGCTTCATCCAAAGCAAGCGACGCACCTGGCACTGTGGCGCGCATACACTGATAAACAGCCAGGAGACGTGTCTCGTAACCGGGCTCGCGACGGCACGGCAAATTGGCGCGGCCTACCCTTTCGACGATCCCGCGGCCAAGCGCATGTTCAACTACTACGGACGCATCATGTACGGCTGGCGATTCAGGAAGGCGTAGCACGGGGGCTTGCGCCGCCAGAACACACGGAACGGCGACCGCGTCAGCAGCGGACGCAGGTTACGCGCACCTCCCGTGCGAACCTGCGCTACCGGAGTTGCGGGGCACTGAGAGCGCTCTGTTCCTTGCCGGAAGAGTTATTGCAGCACTGTTGGGGCTCGTCCGCCGCCACTTGGCGAGGAACGCACACACCATCTCTGGCAAGGCGCTAAGCGGACCGGGCGTGAGCCATGCAGCAGCCACGGCGGTCAACCGGACCAACAACGTCAGGCAGTCGGGCTGCCGTTCTCGCTCGGATCGGGATAGAACTGGGCGCAGTAGCGTCGATATCTGGTGATCTCGCCGTCGGACTTGCAGAGGCGCGGACGGGATTCATACCGTTTCCGGCTCCAGATGACCTCATCCTGCCGCACTTCCCACACTTGCTGTGACGCAGTGAACTTATTCATGATAGGCGCGCGCAGCCCCACCGGCAGAAAGCCCAGACCCGCGAGCCAGCGCTTCGGCTTGCGTATCTCCCGTATTTGTGAGGCCAGCGACATGTCTATTAGTGTGCCGTCAACGGGAGTTGCAAGCACCCACAGACGCATGTCCATGCCGATCGAGTGCTCGTGAATGTCCACGAAGGAGTAGCCCAGACCATAGACGTGGGTGTCGGCGGAAAGATCAAAGGTGAGGTTGGCGACTTTCGCGATCGAGCGGGTGGACTGGAAGTTGAAGCGGCTCCTGAGGTGCGGGCCGTCCACCGACACCGGTTCGACGCGTTCCACGGCGCCAAAGCCGTGGATGTAGCGCAGATGAGCCAAATCCACTGCGTTCTCCGATGTTTCCTGGGGATGGCCGGCAAAGCGCACTGTCCGGATTTCAAGGTCGCACCAGCCGTCTTCGTCAAGGGACTCTCCGGGCAGGCGCCACTGCGGTTTCCGTCCCTCGATCCCCCACCAAGCGAAGATCATGCCGGCGATTTCCTCTGTCTCGAAAACGCGCAACCCCGTGGCCCGTGGCGCGGAGGCATACGGCGTAGCAACGCACGTGCCCGCGGCGTCAAATTCATAGCCATGGAAAGGACACACAAGCCGGCCCTCGCGTACGCGACCACCGGCGGCGGGGCTGAGATCCCAACCCAGGTGCGGGCAAAAGCCCTCGGCCATGCAGATGTTGCCGCGCTCATCGCAGTACGCGATGACGTTCTCACCCATTCACGTCCTTTGGATAAGCTTTTCCTTCTCTATGGCCTCACGCGTTGCAATGAAGTACCAACCCTCTGGAAACGGGGAAGGCGGCACTCTGTTTGCGGTCGCGTTATGTCGGATTGCCATGGCTTTACGCTTGACTTTTCGGAGGATTGATCGACAAGAACCGTTTCAACCAGCTAACATACACCAAGGCAAAATCAATCATATCAAAGCTACTTGAGTGAGACACCCTTGGATGCGCCCTTGAGCGTTCATCCGGGACAAATAGCTTAATTGCCGCATGTAGCTCCCTATCATAATTTAGAATTTCAGTTTCTGCGGTACGCCTCAATGGCTGAGGCTATCTTCACCTCACGGAGGCGATACTGCTGTCTCTCACAGCAGACCGAGTGGGCCACCCATGAGTTGACTTTGCCTCAAGAGCTTGTCCTGATGCTCCTCAATGAGGAGACCGGCTATTTCCGCCAAGTGCACGGCTGAAATTTGAACTGCGCCATCATCGGCGCCGTGCTGGCGGAACTCTCACTCAGATCCCGTATCGACACGGATAGGCAATCCCTGAAAGTACTGGATCCGACAGAAACGGGAAACCCCGTCCTGGCTCCAATTCTGGAGAAAATCGCCAATGAACCGGTGGAACACGACGTGCAGTACTGGATCGAACGGCTCGTCTTTGGCACAACGTCTCTGGTTGACCTGATCCTGGACCGCTTGGTTGAATTGAAGATCCTGGATTTCCACGACGGCGATTTTTGGACGCTGGGTCGTACTGCTTGGCAAACGGAAGTGTTCGCCGATTCCCATGAAGGCACCGCGGTTGAGTTTGTCAAGATGCGCGTGAGCAGGGCGATTTTCGACAATGAGATTCCCGCCCCACGCGATGTCATCATCATCGGCCTCCTCAATACCTGCGACGTCCTGCGCTTCATTTTTCAACTTGATGGCGAGTCCGAGGAGCGTATCCGACCTATCTGTAGGATGAACCTCATCGGCCGGTCCGTCTCCGATGCGGTCACCCAGAACCTCGCCGCACACCTGCTCCAACGACCCGCCTTTTCCAAGCCAATTCCGGCAGTCCCGCTGCATCGGCTGCTGGCGAACGAGCATGTTCGCGACGGCAGGCTGCCCGCGCTCTTTGCGGATCTTGCCGCAGAGCACGGCCCGAGCCAGCCCTCCGCCCCAATCACCCAGATCAGCGAAAGGAGCAGCCCCGCTAGTGTGAGCAGCATATCCGAGAGGGTGCGCAGAAAGAGCACGAGCAACGCCGCGATCAGCAGCAGCGCCAGTCCGATGAGCGGCAGCATCCCCTGCTCCGTCGCCTGCTTGTACTCATCCTCTATCACGACAGGCGAGATGCTGCTCGCTCGAAACGAACCTTCTGCCGCCAGCGCGGCCTCATTAATCGTGCGTTCAGCGATCTCAATGCGCTCGTCACCGGTATCGCGGAGCCGGACAATGGCAACCGCAACCTGCGTGCCATCCGCGTCGGTGCCAGACATCGCGGCGAGCGCCTCCTGAATCTCCGGAAGGCCGCGCGCAGAATCGATTTGCGCTTGCGTGATCGATTCAACGCTGTCCATCTGGAGCACGTCTTTGATCAGCAACACGGGCGCCACGACCGGATTAACTGGCGCCAATAATTCTTTTACGCCCGGGGCGCTGGATATATCATCGAGTAGGGCATCCATTTGGGAGAGGCCTGCGGGCGTGAAAGTCTCCCCGCGGAACACAAGAGTGACAACAATTACCTCACCGGTGTCCCCAAAGAGTTCGTCGATGTCCTGCAGCGCCTTGGAGATTGCGCTTCCTGGAGGAAGGAACGCCTCTGTCTCCGCAAGCAACACCCGCTGCGCCGCCCCCGCGGCCAGACCAACAGTAAGGATGACCAGGACAAGGATTGTGATCTAGGGGCGAGCCGTAATCAGCCGGCTCAGCTTAGCGAGTATGTTGTGCATGGCACTCCTCTCTGCTTGCGAAAGCCCCGTTCCATAGCGGGACATCCTCTCGACTCCGTCCGCAATAGTCGCCGCTACCGCAGATCGCACTGCTCGCGCCGACTTCTATCCTGCCATTGCCACTGAGGCCGCATCCAGCGACTGGCGTGCAATCTGTTGCAAACCCATGAGGACCATTTAGCCGCACCGCACTTCACAGCAACCCACTCGTCTGTGGACCGGATCCGCCGACAGGCGCTGCTTAGGGGCCCAAGTGCGGCCCAAAGTCAATTGTGCCGGTCTGTACTTGGCGTCTAGCAAAGTGCAGGACTTAGTTTCGTTTGATGCGCTCGAAGTAGTTGCAGGAAATAACATTCAGCGGTCCGAGACGCTGCTCCACTTTGTCGAGCAAGAGGTTGAGGCCGACGTTATCGCACGCGTTGTGGGGCATGCGCACCCAGCCCATGCCTAGCTCCTGCGCCTGGCGCTGGTGGGCAGCCGGGCAGCCGATGGTGACGAACGTGCCGACGCCTGCCTCTTTAAGCAATGGGATCACCTCTACCGGAAACATCCAGCCGCCGCCGTCCTGATGGAAGATGCGGCCCATCGGCTGTTCCGCGTCTCCCGCCATAATCCGCGGGATCGCCCCAATCCGCGCCGCACCCTGAAATTCAGGCAACGCCAGCAGCGCCTCCACCACGTCGCCCACCGTCTCGGCGTTCGCAGCCTCGATTGCGCCCCGCACGCCCCGGCCGTGATGAAAGTCAGCCGGTGTATGGATGCACGCCAGCGAAAACTCCAGCAATTTCGCCATGTCGATGCCATTGCGGTTGAAGTCTTCGGCGTAGTTCCAGCGGTCGGTCATCATGTCCGCGATGTGGGGCTCGGCGTCGGCCCGGGCAACACCCGCGCCTTCAAGCAGGTCCACGAGATAGGGCACTGTATCATAGATCAGCGTATCCGCCGGTACCCCGATGCCGTTGGTATGGTGGGAGAGGACGGCGTCGATGCGTGTGCCGCTGCCGCGCAAATTGTCCGCTAGCAGGAGTTCTTGCGTGCCGATGTTTATGCCCATGAGTATGGTAGTGAGTTCGGTATCTGCCGGACCATGCACAATGCGCACGTCGCCGTAGGGATTGTTGAAGCGCTCTTGGTCGTAGTAAGGCTTGCGCCACTCCGGCAGCACTGCGTACTCCTGACGCCGCTGTACAAGCTGGCGTTCAAGGGCTTCACGCCCTCGCGGGTCCACTTCTCGGCCAATTTCGATGGCTGTATCGTACAGTTCACGCAGGGTCATACCACTATTCCCAGTCTACTGCCCGTTCCCCGTGACATACCTAGTCTCGTCACTTCCGTGACTTGCCTTATCCCGTCACTCCCGCAACTCGCCCTTTCCCGTCACTCCCGCAACTCGCCTTATCCCGTCACTCCCGCAACTCGCCCTTTCCCGTCACTCCCGCAACTCGCCCTTTCCCGTCACTCCCGCAACTCGCCCTTTCCCGTCACTCCCGCAACTCGCCCTTTCCCGTCACTCCCGCAACTCGCCCTTTCCCGTCACTCCCGCAACTCGCCTTATCCCGTCACTCCCGCGAAAGCGGGAGTCTATCTGCAGAGTGAAGACGGATTCCGCGCCCCCGCGCGGGGGCGAGCTTGCGCGGGAATGACGGACGACACGCCCTCGCGTTACCCTCTCACATTCGCGCATTTGCAGGCTTTCTCAAACATAAAAAAGACAGTCACTCTCCCGCTGCGCTGCTCGCTCTCGCCGGGCACCCGGTCGCAAAAGGCACTAGCCATACCCTAGTTGCGCTTTACCCGCTCAAAGTAGTTGCACGGGATGACGTTGAGCGGTCCCAGCCGGCGTTCCACTTCATCCAGCAGCAAGTTGATCCCTATGTTATCGCACGCCGCGTGGGCGATGCGCACGATTGCCACGCCCGCTGCCTGCGCGGTCTGCGCGTGCACCGGCGTGCAACCTATCTGCAGTACGGTATTCACTCCTGCGTTGCCGAGCAGCGTGTACGCGTCCGGCGGCAGCAAGTAGCCGCCGCCAAACTTGAGCAACATACGCCCCGCCGGCCAGCCTTCTTCCCCACTCATCACGCGGGGCTCAGCACCTATGTGTGCCGCGCTCTGCACTTCAGGTATCTCCATCAGGGCGCGCACCACGTCGCCAACGGTCTGGGGCTCTGCTGCTTCCACAGCGGGCCGGACGCCTTCGCCAATGTAGTAGTCCGCCGGCGTATGGATGCAGGCCAACGGGAACCCCAGCAGCTTCGCCATGTCGGGCCCCATCCGCGCCGTGTCCTCAAGCGACTGCTCTTTCTCCTCGATAAAACGGTTGATGCACGCCGCTGCGTCCGCGCGCGGCACTCCCTCTCCGGCTAAGAAGTCAATCGCTACCGGCATGAAATCGTGCACCAGCGAAATGGCTACGCCGATTCCGGTGGTGTGGTGGGCAATCACGGCGTCGATCTTCGTGCCCTTGCTGCGCAAGCGGTCGGCGAGCAAGAGTTCGTCCAAACCGATATTGATGCCCAGCAGGACCGTCTCTAGCTCCACGTCCGCCGGGCCGTTGACGATGCGCACGTCGCCGTAGGGATTGCGAAACCGCTCCTGGTCGTAGAAGGGCTGTTGCCACGCGGGCAACGCCGCATACTCCGCGCGCCGCCGCGCGAGTTGCTGCCGCAACGCCGCCTCACCGCGCACGTCAAGCGCCATGCCAAGCTCAATTGACGTCTCGTAGAGGTCGCGTAGTGTCATGCTAACATCCTAAGATTTGGCGTACGCGCCCATTATAGCGTACCGCTCACTCCAAGATTGGGAGTGAGCGGTAAACCATGCGCTGCAACGGGACTGGTTACTTCCATTCCTCCGGTCGCCGGGAGAACAACTCGTTGAGCCTTGCCGCTGACTCTTGCATGGCCTCGGTGGTATCAATTTCACCGGCGAGTGCGCGGCGCATGGGCTCGTTCATGGTGCTCCACGCTTCCGAGCCCTCAGGCAGCACGAGCAAGTCGTGCCCGCCGCTCTGCCACACCTCCTGCACGTCGTTGATGTGCGTGCCCTCGAAGAGTCTTAGCCAATTCTCCGAGGTAGCCGCCCAAAACAACGGCGGCCAAGAAATGACCTCGATCTGCGGAGTAGACTCCAAAATCTCACGCGTATGCGAGACGCGCAGCACTTCCCAAGCAGCGTCCAACTGCTCGGAGAGCGCCAGGATCGACCAGGAGTTGCCTCCCGTGCTGACGCGCTGGATGCCGGTTGGGCCCTTGGGCGGCGGCGCAAAATCAAGGTTCTCCACGCCGATGCCGTTGCGAATGGCGTTGTGGCGGAAGTTGCCGTTGAACTCGAAGGCTACCATCTGCGCGTCCATCGGCCGTATGCCGCTGCCGAGACTCTCGCGCGCTTCAGCCGTTGGGGTGGCCTTGTGCACCGTGTGCAAGTCCACGTCGAAGGCCGCGCCGCGAATGGAGTTTTGGTCCTCGCCGTAGAGCGCCCGGTCGCGCACATCATTCAGAATTTCGCCGCCGAAGTTATAGACGAACGTGCCCATCATGTAATGGAGACCGTTCTGGCCGATCTCCAGGGCCCAGCGGTTGTTCTCCGGATCGTTGAGCTTGTTCACCGCTGAGAGCAGGTCGTCGTAGGTCCAATCCTTGTTGGGATGAGACACGCCCTTTTCATCGAACAATTGCTTGTTGAAGAAGACCACCTCGCCGCCATGCTGGAATGGCTGCGCCCAGAGTTGGCCCTTCCACGCCCAACTGGAAAGCGCCGTTGGAAAATATTGATCGAGGTCCACTCCATCCCGGCGCATGAATTCGTAGAGATCGGGGAACATGCCCGTAAGGCCGCCCGGAATGACCCAATTCAATTGGTTCACCATCAGATCGACCGGTGCGGTACCGGCGGCAAATTCAGCCCTGCGCCGGTCCCAATAGCCGGAACCATCCTGCCATGAGACTTCGATACCGATACCGGTAGTCTCGGCAACTGCCGCGAACGTGTCGTCCCAGCCTTCCATGCGACCGCTCAAACGATAGCATGACCAGACAACCTGCCTGGCTTCAGCCTCAGGCATAGATTCTTCCGCCTTTGGCGCTTCTTCCGTGGTTTCCTCGGCCATCTCTGGAGTCGCCACAGTGCCGCAGGCAGCCAGCGCCACTATTGCCGTCCCGCCACCGAGGCTAGCCAGTAGACGGCGTCTTGAAAGAGCATCTAGAAAAATTCCCATCGAAACTCCTTTCATAAGGCGTACAAGTGACCTTATCGCTCAATCCTCTTTGGCGTCACCATCCGAGGTGTGCAAGTTCTCTCCCCTCCTCTCCACTGCTGGTATAGTTTCTATTTTTTGAGGATTGACTGGTCACGCCCTAGTCCAACGAGTCTAACACTCCTTCTTGTGTTGGTCAATACTTTTTTCAAAGAACATCGAGCACTTCTATCCCAGATCTCCCTGAATACAGTCGACAGAACAGCCAACTTTGCGCCGAGCATGGTCCTTACTATATCTGCAATTCAGTCCCGCACACTATTATGAACATCTCGCCAAAAGGAGGAAGAAGGAGACTTCACATCTCCCGGCCACGATAGATGCTAGGTCAGGAGCTCTCTCCTCCGCGCGCTCGCCGTCATGGGGAACGCACCCGCATGGTTCTCCCGGCAAACGCCTCAGCCAAATGCTCTCGCCTGCAGCGCAGGCACAGTATAATCTCATTGAGCGTCGACAAATCTCTGTCAGAAAGTCCAATCCAGGCATGAGCGCAGATTCTCCACTTGACATCGCCATCGTCGGCGGCGGCATCGTCGGCTTGTCAACGGCGCGCACGCTTGCCGAGCGGCATCGCGGTCTCCGCATCGCCGTCATCGAAAAAGAGGCGGACATTGCCCAGCATCAGACCGGCAACAACAGCGGCGTAATTCACTCCGGAATCTATTACCGACCGGGTTCCCTGCGCGCGCGCATGGCCGTGCAGGGGTCAGAACGCATGGTAGCCTTCTGCGCAGAACACGGCATTCCCTATGACCGCTGCGGCAAGGTGATTGTGGCCACTGAGGAATTCCAGATCGCGGCCCTGGAAGAGCTGGCCCGGCGCGGCGAAGCGAACGGTGTACCGGGCGTGCGCATGATTGGACCTGAAGAACTGGCAGAACTTGAACCGCACGCCACGGGCATGCAGGCGCTGCACGTGCCGAGCGCCGGCATTGTCAATTACAGCTTGGTAGCGCAAACGTATCGTAAGCTCTTCGAGCAAGCCGGCGGTGAAGTGCGCACCGGGGTGGAGGTAACCGCAATTGCCGAAGAACCCAATGGCTTGCGGTTGGAGACGACGCAAGGGGACGTGCGCAGTAAGCACGTCATCATTTGCAGCGGCTTGTTTGCGGACCGCGTCAGCATCTCCGCCGGTCTAAAACCGCCGCTCAAGACCGTGCCCTTCCGCGGGGAGTACTACGAACTCGTACCGGAGAAACGTCACCTGGTGCGCAATCTCATCTACCCCGTGGCCAATCCCGCGTTCCCCTTTCTCGGCGTCCACTTCACACGGCGCATTAGCGGCGCAATCGAAGTGGGGCCGAATGCCGTGTTCGCATTCAAGCGCCAGGGCTACCGCTGGCGGGACGTGAGTATCAAGGACACGGCCGAAATTCTGGGATACGTGGGTTTCTGGCGTATGTCGGCCCGCTATTGGCGCACCGGCCTCGGCGAAGTGTACCGTTCGTTGCGCAAACAGGCGATGGTGAAAGAGTTGCAGAAGCTCGTGCCGGTCGTTGCCAACCAGGACTTGGTGCGCGCGGGCGCAGGCGTACGCGCCCAAGCGCTGGACCCGCAAGGGAAGCTCATCGAGGACTTTCACATCGTGCAGAAGCCGCGCATCATCCACGTGCTTAACGCGCCCTCGCCGGCGGCCACGGCCTCGCTCAGCATTGGCGACGCGGTGGCGGATATGGCGGGACAATGGCTCCCGCCACCCACATGAGCATTGCGACGAGAAGGTGGAAGATGGTCGCCTGTGCGCGGCGCGCATCGCAGTGCGGTAGCCTCCCTGCGGACGGCATGACTGCAGTGGCAAGAGGTCGGCGGTGCGGTCGAGCGTATGGTACATACGCGTAGAAAAGCATGCGTGCGTTGCCGCACGCGCGGCGAAACCGGTATACTGTGTAAGATAGTCAATGAGCCTGCAACGTAGGTATACGTGCGAGGCTCAATAAACGTGTGTAATAGCAGCGAGCCTGACCGCTCGTAGGCACAAGAGTGCAGAAGGGGTCGCGAACGTATGGCGGTGGCGAGTCTTAAGGATCTGTTTGATGCTGGGGTGCATTTTGGGCATCCAACCAATCGTTGGAACCCCAAGATGAAGCCCTACATTTACATGGCGCGCAGCAAGATCCACATCATTGATCTGGAACAAAGCGCACGCGGACTCCAAGAAGCTTGCGATTTCGCACGCGACCTCGCGTTGCAGAACCGCGAAATCCTCTTTGTCGGCACGAAGAAGCAGGCGCAGGAGATTGTGGAGCAGCAAGCCTCCCGGGTAGGGATGCCCTTCGTAAACCAACGCTGGCTCGGTGGCATGCTCACGAACTATTCCACTATCAGCCGGCGCTTGGCAAAGATGAAAGAGATGGAGTCGGAACAGGCAAATGATGCCTGGAAGAGTTTTTCCAAGAAGGAAGTGGGCCGCCTCCAAGACCGTTTGGCAAAGCTCCAGCGCTTTTTCAACGGCATTAGGGATATGCACCGTTTACCTGCCGCACTCTATGTCGTAGACACCGTGCGCGAACACATCGCGGTGGCAGAGGCACAAATACTCGGCATTCCCGTCATTGCGTTGCTGGATACGAATTGCGATCCCGACCACGTTGAATACTCCATACCCGGCAATGACGATGCCATCAAATCGATCCGGCTAGTAACCGGCCTGATTGCCAACGCGGTCCACAGCGGTCAGGAGTTGCGCGCGGCCAAAGCAAAAGAAACACAGGCCGAAGCGGAACAGGAAGCTGTGGCTGCCGATCCTGACGCAGAAGCCACTGTGGAGCCTGAAGAAAGCGCCGCAGAATAAGACGCAACTTAGACCGCCTCAACTTTGGAGATAAGACCAGCTAAAGGGAGTTTTAATTCAACCAATGGCAACGGTGACTACCGCGGATATAAAGACCCTGCGCGAGGCAACCGGCGCAGGCATTATGGACTGTAAACGCGCGCTTCAGGAAGCCAACGGCGACCATGCGGAAGCAAAAAAACTTCTGGACGCGCAAGGCTTGGCCAAGGCGGAGAAACGCTCGGGCAGAGAGGCATCGCAGGGACTGGTGCACTCCTATATCCACGGTAACGGGCGCGTCGGTGTCCTGGTGGAAGTAAACTGCGAGACGGACTTTGTGGCGCGCACGGAGGAATTCCAGCATCTTGTCCACGAAATCGCGCTGCACGTGGCCGGCATGAGCCCGGAGTTTGTCAGCGAGGAGGAGCTGCCGGAAGACTACGAAGGCAATCGCGAAGAAACGGTGCTGCTCGAGCAGCCGTTCGTGCGGGATCCGTCGCTCACTGTTGCCGACCTCGTAAAGCAGGTTATCGTAAAGACTGGCGAGAATATCGTCGTTCGGCGCTTCAGCCGCTTCGAGCGCGGCCTGTAGAACACACGCAATCTCCACGTGCGTTCATTTTCGCGCAGGTAACCAGGTCACGACCAGAGAGGACCCATGGCAAAGCTACGCTATAGGCGCGTGCTGCTCAAGATTGGCGGCGAAGCGCTTATGGGCAAGGGAAAGGGCGAGTATGGCATAGATCTTGCTATTGCGCGCAACATCGGCAAGCAGATCGCCTCAGCCCGCCGCCTTGGGACTCAGATCGGGGTCGTCATCGGTGGCGGTAACATCTGGCGCGGCGAACTGGCAGCCGACCAGGGGATGGACCGCGCCACCGCCGACTATATGGGTATGCTGGCTACGGTCATAAATGCCCTGGCGCTCCAGGACGCCCTCTCTCGGGAGGGAATCGATGCCCGCGTGCAAACGGCAATTGAGATGCGGGAAGTCGCCGAACCATATATCCGCGCGCGCGCCATCGACCACTTGGAAAACGACCGGGTTGTCATCTTCAGCGCAGGCACAGGCAACCCCTTCTTTACGACCGATACCGCGGGCGCCCTACGCGCAATGGAAATCAATGCGGAAGTGCTGATAAAGGCCACCAAGGTAGACGGCGCCTACGAGAGCGACCCAGTCACGCACCCCAACGCCAGAAAGTTTGACTACCTTTCGTACCTCGACGCCCTCAACATGGGCTTGAAGGTGATGGATAGCACTGCGATTTCACTCTGTATGGAGAATAGCCTCCCCATCGCGGTCTTCAAGCTGGAGAAAGCCGGAGCATTGGAGCAACTGCTGCAAGGGGACCCAATAGGAACCCTGATAGGAGATAGGGACGATGCTGGAGCCAATTCTTGAGGATACTGAACTCGCGATGAGCAGCGCCACGGAGGCGTTGCAGCGTGATATTGCCCGCATTCGCACAGGCAGAGCGTCAACGGCGCTTGTGGAGGAGATATCCGTAGAGTACTACGGCACGCAGTTACCCTTGAATCAAGTTGCGACCATCATCATTCCGGAACCCCGGCTTATCGTCATTCAACCGTGGGACGCGCAGTCAATCCCCGCTATCGAGCGCGCGATTCTTAAGTCGGAACTGGGAATCACGCCGTCCAACGACGGCACGGTGATCCGCATCGCGCTGCCCCAACCGACGGCGGAACGGCGGCAAGAGCTGGCCAAGATGGTACGTCAGCGGGCAGAAGGGGCCCGTGTAACTATCCGCAATTCCCGGCGCACGGCGCAAGATGGCTTGCGCAAAGAGCAGAAGAGTAGCGGAGTTTCCGAAGACGACGTGCGCCGCGCCCAAGGCGAATTGCAGAAACTCACCGATGCCGAAATCAAGCGAATAGATGCGATTCTTGCCGACAAAGAGCAGGAGATTTTAACCATCTAGCGATGGAGCCAACCCCTTCCAAATCACTGAATACGGTCTCGGAAAAGGACGAGCAGTTTCCGCCCCTGACCGTGACGCCTGTCCACGTCGGCATTGTGATGGACGGCAACGGCCGTTGGGCGGCACAGCGCGGCCTGCCCCGCTTGGAAGGGCATCGCGCGGGCGCGCGCCGCGTGCGGGAGGTTGCCGAAGCGGCGATCGACTTCGGTGTCCAGGTTCTCACCCTATACGCCTTTTCCACGGAGAATTGGGCGCGTCCCGAGGCGGAAGTCAGCGGGCTCATGTCTCTGCTCGAACAGACGATCGCACAGGAACAGGATGCCGTCGTCGAAAATCAGATCCAAGTCCGCTCCATCGGGCGGCGTGACGCTGTGCCGTCGACCCTGCAAATCGCCATAGACCACCTTGAAGAAGTGACGTGCGGC
This sequence comes from Chloroflexota bacterium, assembly GCA_965207135.1. Classification (GTDB taxonomy): domain Bacteria; phylum Chloroflexota; class UBA11872; order VXOZ01; family VXOZ01; genus VXOZ01. Next base: position 3,193,242 of record OZ242272.1, read on the forward strand.
AATGATCGGCTCACCATAAACTTTGCCTTCAACTACGGCGGGCGCAGCGAGATCGTTGACGCCGTGCGGGAAATCGTTGCGAAAGGCGTGCCCGCGTCTCACGTTTCGGAAGAGACGATCGCGCAGCACCTCTATACGCGCAATCTTCCCGACCCTGATCTCGTAATTCGCACTGCCGGCGAGATGCGGCTCTCCAATTTCCTGCTTTGGCAAGCCGCCTACGCCGAGTACTACGCTGCGGAAGTCTACTGGCCCGACTTTGGGCGCAAAGAGTTCTACGCCGCCCTCGCCAACTACAGCCGCCGCGAGCGCAAATTCGGTGGCCTCGCTAGTAGCGACGACTTTGCTGCAAGCGACGACCTCGCCGCAAGCGACGGCCTCGGTGGAAGCGGCAGCCTCACTGACAGCCAGAATGGCAAAGCGAAACAGTAGGCGCGGCGAAACTAGCCGCGAATCCCCCCGTGCGAGTTGGCAGGACTTCGTGAAGCGCGCCCTCTCGTCGGTGGTCTACGCGCCACTCTTACTCGCGTTGGCCTATTTTGGCAATCCCTGGCTGCTCATCGGCATGCTTGTCTGCGGCGGGCTGGCGCTGTGGGAGTACCTCCATCTGGTACGCGGCATGGGATTCGCCGTGCAGCGTATCACTGCCGGTGCGCTTGCCCTCGGTTTCTTCCTCTGGCCCTATAGCTTGATCTGGGCGGGCTACGCGGAACTCGTGATCCTGCCGCCGCTGTTCTTTACGGTGATTGTGGTTTGTTCGCTCTGGGCGTTGCTGCTGCCCCGAGCCCACGGTCATGCGCAGGCGTTCACAGGTTGGGCCATGGCGGTCGCCGGCGCAATGTATATCGGCTGGTTGCTGGGACACACTGTCGCGCTCCGCGACTACATCTACGTGCGGGGAGAACTGTGGCTCATCTTTGCCTTGGTCGTCACATGGGCCTACGACACCGGTGCGTACCTTGTGGGCAGGAGCATCGGCAAACGCCGCATCTTCCGGCACCTCAGCGCCGGCAAAACCCTGGAAGGCACGCTGGGCGGCGTGTTTGTTGCAGTTATGGTCGCGGCGCTCTACGCCCAGTTCACCCCTTTCCCGCCTAGCCCGATTTTGGCCGGCCTCATCGGTCTTGGCGCTGCGGTAACGGCGCAATTGGGCGACCTGGTGGAGTCACTTCTCAAACGCGGGGCGGACGTGAAAGAGTCCGGCTCCCTTATCCCCGGCCACGGGGGCATCCTGGACCGCATCGACAGCCTGCTCTTCACAGGCCCATACATGTTCTACGCAGCCCTAATCTGGGCCAGCCTGCAACTGGGCGCACAGTAGGAGCGACCTGTTGAAATCTCACGCGCACTGCACGTGCCTTAAACCTTCGACACGCTAAAGGTCGACAAGATTAGGGCCAGTAAAATGGAATCCAGCCAAGGTCTTCTAATGGCGAATTCTCAAAGGGTGGCTTCGTACCTACCGCGACTGGCAGAATGTTTTGCGGTCTTGCAATCCGCTTCCTATACTGTTCTTCCACTCGGTTGCTGAGAGCCAAAGACTATCTGCTGGGCCTAGTAAAGCGAGTAACCGTTCGTGCTGAGCCTGTCGAAGCATGAACGGTTACGAAAGCATAGCTGCTGTAGTTTTACTCCAACACCTGCCCCGACGAGGAGTTTCTGCTTCTGGCTAGACGTGAAATCTCTGCCCAGTCCTCTCTACACAGTGCCTCTTTCTTCTTGCGCGACCACCCTTTTACTTGCCTCTCTCGGATAATTGCCTCCTCGCGACTTGAGAATTCCGCAGAATAGGCTAAATGGATTGGTCGCCTCGCCGCCGTATAGCTATCACCTAATCCAGATACATGCTGTGCTAGTCGTTTCTCTAGGTCCTCCGTATGACCCACGTAGTATGAGTCATCTGAACACTTGAGGATGTAGAGCCAGAAGGCCAACACCGAACTCCTAGATGAGGTCTGTTGTGGTGTTCTCAGTCTTCAAACAAAGCCGTTCACCCTTCGACAGGCTCAGGGCGAACGGCTTCACTTCGTCCAGCTTGATTTCATTCTCGCTGAACTAGAAAAGAGTGATGCTACTTAGAGTCCAATCGACTTCCTAGCTCAGTGAACAGAAGCTCTACTCCCCAACCGCCATCTCCACCACGGGTTGGCCGTCTTCCTCCACCCACACGCCGCAGGGGCCGCCCCGCTCGCTGGTGCCGAGGTCTACGACGCTGCCGTCCATGCGCAGCACGGGATGGTAGTACTTGGAGACCTTCTCGGCGCTGCCCATGATGTAGTGGCCGATGAGCGACCGGCGGAAGCGGTCGGTTGTCGTATTCGGCAAGCTACCGTGAATTAGCTGACCGTTGAAGAAGAGCACGTCGCCGGCATCCATCAATACAGGAACGGTCTGCACCTGTTTCGGTAACGGCACCGTCACATCCGTAAAGCTCTGCGCAGTGTCCGCCTCTTCCGTGCACAGCTCCGGCAGCGTATGGCTGCCGGGCACCACCTGCAAGCAGCCGTTCTCCTCGTCACAACGGTCAAGCGCCAGCCAGGCCGCCATGCAGGTGCCCGGTTGCACCTGCAAGTAGAACTGGTCCTGGTGCAGGGCCTGTCCGCGCGCGCCCGGCGGCTTGAAATAGATCATGGACTGCACCGCAAACGGGTCGCCGCCTAAGAGCGTCGCCAGACCTTCGCGAAACCGTGGATCCAGCATCCATTGCAGGCTGAGGTCGTCCCAGCGATGCATGTGGATCATGCGCGGGAACTTCTTCAAGGGATCGGCCGCTGGGTCGCCATTCGGCACATCCACGCCGGCCGCGTCACCTTTATATGTCCCGTTCTGCCGCAAGAGCATGTAGTGGTCGGTGAGCGCGGCGACCTCTGCCGGTGAAAAGAGGCCGCGAGCTACCGAATAGCCATTTTCTGCAAAACTATCCTTGAATGCTTGATCGAACATTGTGCCGACCCTTTCGCCTGTGAATGACCATATCGTCGCACGGCCGCCGTTCCGCATGCCTTGCCTACTTGCCCGGCAGTGCTGCGGCGTCTTTTGCGGTAGGCGATGCGTGCGCTGAGTGAGCTTGTTCGCTCCTTCATAGTCTACTCCAGCCCAATCAAGAAGACTATGTCTCTAGACGCATAGGCCTGCGTTCGTCCGTTTGCCACGCAGCGGTCTCGCTGCAGGGACGAGAGAGAAAACGTACAATGGTGTGGGATAAGCCGGAGCAGCGTGGGAGCGATGCATCTATGGTGAAACAAGCGGCAGACTACCAGCTTGTGTGGGGAGACTTGCACATTCATTCGTACTTCTCTTCATGCTATTGGGGCGAAGAGACGCTTCCCGACGGCTTCGACGGCTCGCCGGCCGATTGCTACCGCTACGCCCGCGACGTGGCGGGCATGGACTTTGGCGCGGTGACCGACCATACCTGGTCGGGCAACGGCAGAATGCTGGTTGAGGACGAGTGGGCGGAGATCCTTGATGCCAGCCGGCAATACCATGCGCCGGAACGGTTTGTTACGGTCCCCGGGTACGAGTGGAATGCGCCCAAGGACCGCCAGTGGGGACACCGCAACACGCTCTTCAACCACGACGAGCCGCCAATCCTGCACAGCGGCGCGGAAGTAACGGACCTCGCCCAGCTCTGGCAGCAGCTTGACGACCTGCCGTACGACGCCCTCAGTATCCCCCACCACCTCGCCCGCGACGCCACGCCCTATGACTGGTCGCAACATCACGACCACTGGGAACCGGTGGTGGAGATTACCTCGCTCTGGGGCAACTACGAATATCAGGGCAATCCCAATGAGTGCGATCCCAACTGGTCGCCCAGCGCCACCGGCAGTTTTCTTCAGGACGGCTTGGCACAGGCCAATCGCGTGGGCGTCATCGGCGGCGGCGACAACCACACCGGCCACGCCGGCGGGCATTACTTCAACACGCAGCAGCCAAATGTGACAAATTCCCAGCGCCTCAACCGCCTCAGCCGATTCCGCATGAACGCCCTGGGCACAGGTATCGGCGGACTGTATGTGACGGAGTTTACGCGGGACGGTATCTTCGAGGCGTTGCGCGCCCGCCGCTGCATCGCGGCGTCCGGACGCAAGATCAGCCTCTGGACGGAGACTAACGGCCTGCTCATGGGTGCGGAAGGGCCTGCGCTCGATGGAAGCCCGCGCACTGTCGCTTACACCGTCACCGGCAGCGAGCGCATTGCAACCGTGACCCTCGTCCGCAACGGCGTGGATGTAAAGCGTTTCCACGGCGATGACTATTACCACGAGGGTGTCTTCGAGGATGCCGACCCGCTGGATCGGCTGTTCACCATTTCTCCCAGCGTCGGCAACGGCAACGGCGAGGCGTGGGTCTACTACTACGTGCGCGCCGTGCAGGAGGATGGGCGTACCGCCTGGTCAAGCCCGGTCTGGTTTCCGGTCGCCGGTTAGGCCACTTTCGCACTAGAAGGCGCTGTCACCATTGGGTTGAGATGGCAGGTCGTATGGCATAGAATAAACACGAACGTATTTTGCCATAATTTCATAAAGTTAGTGGTCAGTCCTTCAACTAAAGAGTCTAGCTGAAGTCATGAACCGACAAAAGGAGATCGCACAATGGCCGAACCTGCGCTAAAGGAAGCAGATAGTGCTGCTACCTCGGTTTTCTCCCCGGTTCGTGATGTGCTCATGCCCGAGTTGGAGCTTCCTGCTGGCTTCGAGTTCAATACCAAGCTACGGATGGACGGCTTAGAGTTTCTTGCACGCTTGCCAGCAGGCAAAATTCCAGTGGCGTTTCTTGACCCTCAATATCGTGGGCTTCTGAATAAGATGTCATATGGAAATGAGGGCCGCAGCAGAGGTAAGGCACGTTGCGCTCTACCACAAATGGATGATAGGACAATTGCCGCCTTTGTCCGTGGCATTGATCGCGCCCTGATGCCGAGTGGGCACTTGTTCCTCTGGATGGATAAATTTCATCTCTGCACTGGATTTACGAGTTGGTTGGATGGAACTAACCTTGGTGTGGTTGATCTCGTTACGTGGGATAAGGGCCGCATTGGCATGGGCTATCGCACCCGTCGCAAGAGCGAACACGTTGTCGTCCTGCAAAAGGCTCCGCGCCGAGCGAAGGGCGTTTGGAAGATACACAACATTCCTGATGTAGTTAGAGAAAATGTAAAGCGTGATGCAGAAACTCACAGAAAGCCGGTTGTGCTGCAGGGGAAGCTACTTGCGGCTGTCTCGAATACTGGAGATGTTGTGATAGACCCGGCAGCAGGTAGCTATTCAGTGCTAGATGCCTGCATCCTCCATAACAGGGTTTTCCTTGGTTGCGACATAAAGGGCTGACGTGGCGCGAATAAGTGAAAGCAAGGGACGGCGCAACGGAGGATACGAGAGGCTCTTTGGGAATGAAGACCTCGGACTCCTGGTAAGTCGGGTCCATGGTGCTGTCATTAGCTTTGGTACCGAGTTAGAGAGGTTGATTAAGTCGAAAGTCAACCGCATAACTGAACTTGATGACTTTCTAAAGAGTGAGATCATGCCTGACGGAATCTATCTTGCAGACAAGCGCCAACTCAAGGCCAGTGAGACGCTTGATTTTGGAGGCTCAGAACCTGACTTTGTCATTTTTCGTCGTCGCGATGGAAAGCAACACTGCTACGTTGTGGAACTTAAGGACGGTGACAACTTCGACACAAAGAAAGCAGCCTCAGAACATAGATCCTTGCACGAATATATAAGTAAGAACGCGCCACTTATGCATTTCACGGTGACGGCCCATTTCTGCTGCTTCAATCAAGATAGTCGAGAGGCCATAGTCACAGGCTTTAAGAGAAAAATCACTTTAGAAGAAGCAATGACTGGTCGAGAGTTCTGTGGCTTATTGGAAATAGACTATGACAGCATCATTGAGGATCGGAAGTCAGACCAAGAGCCGAATCTCACGTATTTTGTTGAGACTTTGCTTAGTATTGATGCTGTCAGGAAAGTGATTGAGAAACGCCTTGCCTAGTCAGACAGAATTCGCGATAAGGCTTGCTCTACTGTTATAGGCTTTCCGATTAGAGTGGCCCAAGGGCCGCTAGTGTATTGAAGTTTGCTAGCACACAGACTCCGCACGCATTGAGGCAAAGAACTGTGAAACAAGCACCGACTCGCGTCGGCATCATCGGCGCAGGCGCAAACACGCGCGACCGCCACATCCCCGGTCTGCAAGCAATTGAGGGAGTCGAGATCGTCAGCGTCTGCAACCGCAGCCAGGAATCGAGCGCGCGCGTGGCGCAGCAGTTCGGCATTCCCCAGACCTACGCAAACTGGAACGAGCTGATCGACGCGCCGGATACGAATGCCATCGTCATCGGCACGTGGCCGTATCTGCACTGCCAGGCCACGCTCGCCGCGCTGGCTGCCGGCAAGCATGTGCTCTGCGAAGCGCGCATGGCCATGAATGCCACCGAAGCCTGGGAGATGCAGGCTGCGGCTCAGGCAAATCCACAGCTCATCGTGCAGATTGTGCCATCGCCTATGACGCTGCGGGTGGACGCAACGCTGAAACGTCTGCTCGCAGAGGGCTACGTGGGCGACCTGCTCGCCATAGAGGTCCGCGTGGGCGGTGACTTCCTGGATGCCGCCGCGCCCCTGCACTGGCGGCAGGACTTCGATCTGAGCGGCTTCAATATCATGAGCATGGGCATCTGGTACGAGGCGGTCTTGCGCTGGGTCGGCGAGGCCAACCACGTGCAGGCCATGGGCAAGATCTTTACGCGAATGCGCGCGGACGAAACGGGTGTCCTGCGGGCAGTGCGCGTGCCGGAACACGTAGACGTGGTCGCCGACATGGCCTGCGGCGCGCAACTGCACATGCAGGTCTCGAGCGTCACCGGCCTGGCGGGCGCGCCGGAAGCGTTTCTCTTCGGGAGTGAGGGCACGTTGCGCTTTGCAGACAACACCCTCTACGGCGGCAAGCGCGGCGACGCCGCTCTAGAGGAAATCCCAATACCGGCTGACGAAGCGGGCGGTTGGCGCGTGGAAGAGGAGTTCGTCAGCGCCATTCGCGGCCAGGAAAAGATTACCCATACGCCACCCGAGACCGGGGTAAAGTACATGGAATTCACCGAAGCGGTCACACGCAGCCTTCAGACCGGCCAAGTGATCGCCCTGCCGCTCTAGTGCATTCGAGAGTATTCTCGGAGACCTCTACAAAGCCTGAGAATTGGCCGGCATTCGCTCTCCGTTGAGGAGAACCTCTAAAAGAGGCGAGAAAGTCCCCTCTTCCGGTGGAGACCCTTGAAAACCTTTGGCGAGGCGAAAAGGTCCCCTCTCCCCGCGGGAGAGGGTTAGAGCCTGCCCCGTACTCGATACGGGGGTGAGAGCGAGTCCCTGCAATCCGGGCCAATTTCACCGATATTGCACACTTTCGTCTAAGTCTTTGAGGTAGGTGAGGACAGAACAAGCAGTAATCCCCTCACGCCGGCCCTCTCCCGCCGGAAGTGGGAGTAATCCTTGCGCCGCTGGCCGGAGTTACACAAGGGTCTCAATGAGGGAGAGAGAAAGGGTGAATCTTTGTTGATGCAGCCCGAACACGCTTGCCCGGCCGGTTCTTGCTAAGGCCTGCATCGGGAAACCTGAACCCAATCTAGCTTGTATAGACCGGGTACATGGGTTACACCGCCGAATTTAGAGATTTCGTAGTATGCAATGACCTTGCCTTGAGAGTTAGAGCCTCTCAATACTTCTGCGCAATCGCTCTGCTTCCTTAGCGCAAACTAACGACCTGAACTTAAGCGCGTAGTGTCGCCTGGAATGTCACCATCCCGGTCCAATCAGGAGCGCCGGTGGGTGTCAATATGCTCAATATGTTACCTATGTCGCCATTCTGTACACTACTGCGTAGCGCGGGGGCTTGTCCCCCGCTCTTTGCATCCACGCCCGCCGTGCCTGTCGAGTAGGGCATTTTGTACCCCACCGCCACGTAGGAATTTCGCCTACAGAACCCCATGGCGCTCGAACACCGTCCGCATCTTTTCGCCCGCGGCGAGTTCCGCGCGGACAGTATTCTCTCCCCGCACTTTTTCCTCGGCAGGCTGCAGGACCGCCTCGATGTGTTGGTGAGGAATGACCACCACGCCGTCGTACTCAGCCAGGATGTAGTCGCCGGGTTGCACCAGCACGCCGCCGCACGTAATCGGCACGTTGTGGGCGATCGCCTCGGCGCGGCCCGCGGCGTCGGCGGCGCAGAAAGCCGTGGCAAAAACTGGGTAGGGCATTGCAATGATCATGCCGCTGTCCCGCACCGGTCCGTCGATCACCGTGCCGGAGGCGCCCCGGGCCTGGGCACAGGTGGAAAACAACTCGCCCCAGAGCGCGCACGACGGGGCGTCTCCTAACGCGGCGACGTACACCTCTCCCGGCTCCAAACTATCCATCGCCTCGATTTCCATGAAGTGGTAGTCCTCCTGGGAGGGAATGCGCTCGGCCGGACGAAAGTGGACCGGGTGGGCGCGGCCCACGACCCGCGCCTCGACATAGAGCGGCCGCACACGCGGCGCCATCACCTGATGCCGCAGACCCAGCGCATCGAGCGCGTCCGAAACCACGGCCACATACACGTGCTGCAAGCGTTCGAGATAGGGATCTTGGGGGACAGCGGCGGACATAGTGTGGTGCTCCTTTGGCTATCAAGTGGAAGCAAGGTGTCTTGCATATCATAGCCTGCCGGCAGGTCTTTTCGTCATAGGCAATTTGAAGATTCTACTGAAATTGGCCGGCATAGTCCATTCCGAGCCTGCATGCCCGTTTATGCTTAGCCTGGCGGTCCTGAGCTTGATTGTGGGCAACAGCACGTAATGGCACACCAAGCCCCGGCATGGAGTTGCTTCTCTGCTAACCAATTCATGCCGGAGGAATACCGGCAAACTGACTGTCAAACTTCGACAAACCTCGTTGTTGCCTATTGACTCCGGGGATGGCTGTTCTACGCTTAAAGTAGAAGGATTACTGTCATCAGCACAGTTTCGGCTTAGGATGCACCGTGCCAAGGCAACGACCGGTAATACATCGCGGCGTGATGCGCGACGTTCTCGCAGAGTATCAGGGAAAGCCTGTCCACCTGCACGTGCCCATGTACACGCTGGCTGCGCTGCGGCGGGCGTATCCTGCCGGGCACCTCCGTTGCGGCAGTTGCGGCGAACCGCAACCGTTGCAGGACATGTTAGACAAGATGGAGGAGAGGTGGGGTCCCGACAGAGTCGTCACGTATGGCCTCTCTCACGACTACTATCCGGATGATCCGTCCGCCCAGGATCAGACGCCTGCCGGAAAGGGCCAATTCCCGGCACAATGTCTCGTATTGTACTCCGACGGCGTGCGTGAGGAATACGCACTCAACGAGGACGGCCGCTACGAGTGGCTCTACGGTATCGTGTTCCGCGACGCGCGTTCGCCGGATCGTGTGTACCGGGAGGTCTGGTATCCCACCGGCGAGTTCCGCGCGCCGGAAGAGGTCCCGCGGGATTGACGCGCAGGCGGGAATCCACGGGGGCCGGATGAAGATGGATTCCCGCCCCGTATCAGGTATGGGGCAGGCATTTCGCGGGAGTGACGGAGACCGTCATGCTATTTTCAAAGTGTTGGCGGAGTAAGCGGTCTACCGCTATGGTAGTGACGGGGAGAATTCAACGCGCCCCGCAGGAGAGCCCTAATGCCGCGGCATGAGATCGTCGTGGAGCGCCTTCCCCAAGAGTTCCAAGGCAAGCCGGTACGTCTCCCGCCCCCCATGGAACCTCCCTACATCTACACCTGGACGGTGGCTGCGTTTCGCGCCTCCCACCCTACACTGGGGCAAATGTGTCCTTCATGCGACATCTCATTCGACATGAGCAGCTTGGAGCCGGTCTTGGACGCATGGGGGCCGGACGACCGCATCACAGTTACCCTGAGTTGTATGTGGCAGCCGGGCGAACCGCGCCCCGAGCCGGGCGCTACGCGTGACTTCCTGCGTGCTCGGACCAAAGAATTACGAGACGCAGACGGACCCGACCCCAATGCTGCCCACGAGTGACGGCTGGACGCAAGTGGAACGCTGCAGCCGGCGCGCCAGCTAGTCCTCCCCGTAGCACAAAACTGGCTCGGCTGATCGCACTCCGGTAGCGCAGGTTTGCATCCTGCGCCTGCTGTCAGCCCCAGCATCGGCAGCACCGACACACAAATTACGCGGGCCGTGCAAGGCTGGCCCCCCGGATTCCCTAGACTCACAAACGAAGTGCACCACTTTGCTAAGGTGTGAATCCACTTGCCGGCTTGCGCCGGAATGACGGGATTCTTGCATTCTTCCCTGAGGACAGAGATGAGCCTGTCACTCTCTCAGGCTCCTGCGCGAACATCCACACGCGTGAGCGTTCCTTAGCAAGCGCCGCTTGCACTATCATAGAGATGACCTCCCGCCATCGCGGTGAATGGGAACGGGTCTCCCACCTCTTTGATTTGAATATGAGGCCAAGCAGGACCGTGGCTACGGACACGCAGCGTGTACTCTTGCAGGTGGAAAGCGTCGCCAAGTCGTTTGGAGGCTTGCAGGCGGTGCAGAACTGCTCCATGCAGGTGCGCTCAGGTACGATCACGGGTCTGATCGGACCCAACGGGGCGGGCAAGACGACATTGTTTAACATCATTTCCGGTTTCTACCCCCCGGACGCGGGCAGCATCGTGTTCCAGGGCAAGCGCATCAACGGGCTGCCGCCGCATCGCATCTTCCACCACGGTCTCTGCCGCACCTTCCAGGTGCCCAAAGAGCTCAAGCAGATGACCGTGCTCGAAAACCTGATGTTGGTACCCGCGGGTCAAGCAGGTGAATGGCTGGGAGCGGCGTGGCTCATGCCGCGGCGCGTACGCCGGCAGGAGCAGGAAGCCTACGATAAGGCGCTGGACGTGTTGGAGTTCGTAAGCCTAGCCCACCTGCGCGACGAGTATGCGGCAAACCTCTCCACCGGCCAGAAGAAGCTGCTTGAGCTGGCCCGCGCCATGATGACGGACCCGCGACTCATCATGCTGGACGAGCCGGGCGCCGGCGTGAACCCAACGCTCTTGGACAGCCTCATGCGCCAAATCGAGCGACTCGTCGCCGAACGCGGCATTACCGTCCTGCTCATCGAGCACAACATGGCGGTGGTGATGGGGCTCTGCGACCCCGTCATCGTTATGAGCAACGGCGAGAAGCTCGCGGAAGGCACACCGGCGGAAATCCAGCAGAACGAACAGGTGCTCGCGGCGTATCTGGGAGGCCAAAACCGGTGAGTTTGCTTGAGGCGTCTGAGATAGTTTCCGGTTACGGCGACATTGAGATTCTGCATGGCGTCTCCCTCTCCGTTGGCCGCGGCGAAATGGTGGCCATTATCGGACCCAACGGCTGCGGCAAGTCCACGCTCATGAAGACAATCTTCGGCCTGCTCACGCCGACCAGCGGCACGGTCACGTTCAATGATACGGATATCACCGGCATGCCGCCCCATGAAATCGTCTGCCAGGGCTTGAGCTACGTGCCGCAGGCGGACAACACGTTTCTGAGTCTCACGGTGCAGGAAAACCTGGCGATGGGCGCCTTCCTCCGGCCCGATATCTATGCGGCGCAAGCGGAGATGGCTTACGACCTCTTTCCCGATCTCAAGGTGCGCCGCAACGCAAAAGTCTCGTCGCTGAGCGGCGGCCAGCGCCAGATGGTGGCCATGGCGCGCGCGCTCATGCTCGAACCGCAACTCCTCCTGCTTGATGAACCCACTGCGGGCCTCGCGCCGGTCTTTGTGGAAGTGGTGTTCGCGCAGATAGCGCACGTCAATTCCCAGGGCATCGCGGTGCTCATGGTGGAGCAGAACGCACGCCTGGCGCTGGAACACGCGCAGCGCGGCTACGTACTCGCCAGCGGACAGAACCGCTTCACCGATGAGAGCAGCGCGCTGCTGGCAAACGAGGAAGTAGCCCGGCTCTACCTGGGAGGGGCGGCATGATTGCGCTGGTGGTAGACGGCATCATCCTCGGCAGCATCCTCTCACTCGGCGCAGTGAGTCTTACGCTGGTGTACGGCATCGTGCGTTTCGCCAATTTCGCGCACGGCGACCTCATGGCCGTCGGCGCCTACGTGGCATTTTTCCTGGTGAACACGGTCTTCGCCACGCTGGATATCCCGCTTGCCACGTTTGGACCGCTCTCATTCGGCCTACCCATGTTGCTCGCGCTGCCGCTCGCAATGCTCGTTACCGCCGTGGTCGCCGTGGTTGTCGATCGCCTGGTGTTCCGCCCCATGCGCGCGCGCCGCTACGCGACGGTGATGTTCGTCATCGGCTCCTTAGCGGTGGCCTTTGCGATCCGCGCCCTGGTCTTCATCATCTGGGGGCCGGAGTTCCACTTCTACACGCAAGCGCTGCGGCCGGCGCTGAAATTGCCGTTCGACGTCCGCGTAAAACCGGATCAAATCTTCATTCTGCTTGCCTGCCTCGCCATGGTGGCGGGACTCTATCTCTTCCTGCAACGCTCGAAGATCGGCCAGGCGCTTCGAGCCACGGCGGATAATCCGGACTTAGCGCGCATCAGCGGCATCAACACCGAGCACATGCTGATCTGGACTTGGGCAATTGGTGCGGCGTTGGCGGCAACTGCAGGCATCCTGCTCGGCATCGACTCGCAGATTCGTCCCGAGATGGGATGGAACCTGCTGCTGCCGCTCTTTGCGGCAGCCATTCTCGGCGGCATTGGCAACCCGTACGGCGCGCTCGTAGGCGGTATGGTGATCGGAATCGTGCAGCAGGTATCGACCGCGTTCCTCCTGCCCACCTACAAACCCGCCGTGGCTTTCGTCATTTTGATTCTGGTGCTGTTGATCCGGCCGCGAGGGCTCTTTGGCAGCGAGCAACGGGGGTTCTAGCCAGCAAGACTCTTCAGCGCACAAGCCTTCGAAAAACCTTGGGTAGAGGTCTTACTCAGGAGACACAGATAGATAGACATCCTAGACAATTATTGGCAAGGGAGATGGTCAACGATAGAGGAGGCGACCTATGGAGAGTGAAAAAGTCAATGAGATAAGTGTCGTTGACGCTATTCGGTACATAAAAGAGAGATCTAAGAGAATACAGCACACAGCCCGGGGCATTCCAATAGCCTTCTTTGATGGTTTCAGCTTAATTCCAACCCTTAGAAGCTTGACCTATGTGTTTTTGTTGTTGATAGTCCTCACTCCAAGATTGGAAGAATTAGAGCAAAAAGAGACGATCAAGAACATGATGTCTCCTAGACAGTCTTGGGACTCTGGATACAGTTACCAATGTACTTATGCTTACTAAACAGGCTATTGCATGTCATTCCTGAATGTGATGAGTAATTCGTTGACAGAGTTCGCTGCCGGTCCGATCTGGCAAGAGCTAAAGTACGCCATTCTCCGTCATTCCCGCGCACGCTGGAATCCATCTTCTCGGCGTGCCCTGGACTCCGGCTTCCGCCGGAGTGACGGACGGGATGCCAGTTTGTCTGATAGCATGCCACCTCGTATCGGGAGTCGTTCCTATTCAAAGGATTGGTTGACGATATCCAGAAAGTCTTTCTCAGCCATCCGCTTGAAGTAAGAATGAGTCAACGAATTACCTGACACTTACAATTCCGAACGGAGTGTTGTGTCGCAAAAAGCGCGGAATCTCAAGCGTAGCGCGGGGGCTTGTCCCCCGCTGGGAACGTAAGCCGGATTCCCTTACCCGACAAAATAACGCACGAGTGCAGAGGGGATGGATTCCCGCTTTCGCGGGAATGACGGATCGTGCATGGGAATGTGGGACAGGGCGGCGCGCTAGGAGTAAAGTCACTACCATGACAATCGAGACAATACTGAGTTCCGGCATATTGAATTACCTGGTCGGTTTCTTGATCGTTGCCAGTATCTATGCCTTGTTCACGCTCGGTCTCAACGTGCACTTCGGCGATACCGGCCTGATCAACTTTGGTGTGGCCGGGTTCTTCGCAATTGGCGCATACACCGCCGCCTTGGTTACAAAGCCCCTGCCCACCGGCGAAATCGCCCGCTACACCCAGCAAGCGTTTGGTCTCGACCAGCCGTTTCTCGTAGGGATCATTGCCGCCGCGCTCGTTTCCGGGGTTATTGCCGTGCTCATTGGGATCCCCACGCTGCGCCTGCGCGAGGACTATCTGGCAATTGCCACTATCGGTATCGCGGAGAGCATCCGGCTTGTGTTCAACAACGAGCAGTGGCTCGCCAATGGTTCGAAAGGGCTGGTCGGCATCCCCCGCCCGCTCTACGACCTCGTGCCCACCGCTTACTACAATTATGTCTATCTCGGCATTGTGATCATCGTCCTTGCCGTTGTTGCCGTGTTATTGGAGCGGATGATCCGTTCGCCGTGGGGGCGTGTGTTGCGGGCGATCCGCGAAGATGAGGTGGTCGCCGCCGCGTACGGCAAGAACGTGTTTGCGTTCAAGCTGCAAGCGCTGGTGCTGGGCGCGATGGTGATGGGAATTGGCGGCGCGCTCTACGCCCACAACGCCGGCACCATCAGCCCCAGCGTGTTCGAGCCGGTCTTCGGCACGTTTATCGTGTGGGTGATGCTGATCCTTGGCGGCAGCGGCAACACGAAGGGCGTGATACTCGGCGCATTTGTGTTCTGGGCAATCTGGGCGGGGACCCAATTCGCGACCGATGCGTTCGTGCCGCCTGCGCTGAATTCCCGCGCGCCCCACTTCCGCTTTCTCCTCATGGAGACGCTGCTCGTGCTGATGCTGCTCTTCCGGCCGAAGGGCATCCTGGGCGAAGAGCGGTTCGTTTCCACCCTGCGTCCGCGGTGAAGTGGGCGATAGTGGCGGCTTAAGCACGAAGAAAAACCGGAGTGTTGGGAACTGATGCCACTCCGAGCGGAGCGACGTATCGAGCGTCTCGACCGAAAGACACGCCCGCGGCTGGATATCCGACGCGTGCGACAAAGTGCGGGGCAAGCCCCGGCGCAACCTCACAGAGACACAGCAATTCTCATTGCGCAGTACTCAGACTTGCCGGAGTACTTCCGAGCGCAGTGAGGAATCCGGAATCCATTTACACAACGCTTCGTCTCCGGGTACCCCAGCAAAAGGAGCGTCCGCAACCGGAACGTACTTCGACAAGCTCAGTACGAACGGATAGCGGGCGAGCCGTTTGTGCGGATAGCGGGCAAACCGTGTGAATGGATAGCGGGCGAGCAGTTTCTTGGCATTTGCAATAGTCGGACTGCGGGACCGGCTATGCTAGTTCGTTGTGCAGCCGGGAGTGCCGCGAATATTGAGCTTCACCTCGTGATCTCGCTCCACCTCGAAGCCGGGCCGGGGGTCCTGGCTGGCAACCGTGCCGCACGCTCCGGTGTCGTTGGTAAGTTTGATACCTTCAACACCCCGCAGCCCGCTGGCGGTAAGGTTTTGCTGCGCAAAAGCAAATAGCTGATTGCGCACATCCGGCACCTGCACGCGGTCCACGCCCTTGCTGACGATGAGACTCACGGTGCTCCCCGACTCTACAAGGGTCTCGGGAGGCGGCTCTTGGCCCATCACAATCCCCGCTGCCACCGTTTCGCTCCACTGCTCAATCTCTTCAACGTCAACACCCAGCAGTTCCAACTGCGCACGCGCGTTATCCACTGTGATGCCTACCAGATCGGGCATCGCGGGATTCTCTGGGCCTTTGCTTATCTTAATGGTGACGACAGAACCTCCATCCACCTGGGAATTGGCTGCCGGCGACTGACTGACAACCAATCCGGGGGCCATGCTGTCGTTAAAGACCTCTTCGACTTCCACCGCAAGCTGAAACTGTTCCAGCAGAGCGACCGCCCGCTCCTCGGTGCTCTGCAAAAGAGTAGGCACGATCACACGCGGTGTGGCGGAAGCCTGGGGGGTTTGGCCGGCCGCTCCGTTCGCCGGGGTCGGCAACGCGGGTGTGGCCTTGGCAACGGCGCCAATCGTCAGCGTTGGCGTGGCGGACGTCGAGACAAGCGGCACGTCGCCCAGGAAGGCCCCCAGGTCCGGCTTGAGGCGGAAACCGAGCCACAGCGCAAGAATGACTGCGACAAAAACCAGCGGGATGCCCCAGCGGGATACCGGTTCCGGGGAACGTCCACCTGGCGTGCCTGTGTTAAGTGGACTTCCCGCTCCCCAAGAGCCCGGAGTTCCTCGCTTGGCCATCGTGTTTTGTAACTGCTTCTTTCCGTGAATCCTGCGATAAATGGGAGCCCTGCACCCGCCGCGCCTTTGGTGTTAGATCTCAGTCATCCGCCTTACGACAGACTCCAGTCAACCGCTAGCGCCACACCCCTCAAAATCGCCAATTGGGAAAGGCGCTCCTAACCCGCAGGCGACAGCACTTCCTCGCGCAATTCCTCCAAGCGGAGGGAGAGCACCTGCGACACACCCTCTTCTGACATGCTAACACCAAAGAGCGCATCCGCCATCTCCATGGTGCCGCGATTGTGGGTAATGATCAGGAATTGGGTCTCTCGCCCATACTCGCGAAGCAGTTTGCAAAAACGTCCCACGTTCGTCTCATCCAACATTGCGTCCGCCTCGTCAAGCAAGCACAGCGGTGTGTGGCGCGCGCTGAGGAGCGCGAAAAGCAATGCCAGCGCCACGAGCGCACGTTCACCGCCGGAAAGGAGCGACAGCGCCTGCCGCCGCTTGCCGGGAAGGCGCACGGTAATCTCGATGCCGGTTTGGTCCGGATTGTGCGGGTCGGTCAGGCTGAGCTCGGCATCGCCCCCGTCAAACAGCACCTTGACCATCGTGCGAAAGTCGGCGGCGACCTGCTGGAAAGTGGCGGTAAAGTCATGGCGAATCGTGCGCCGGAGTTGCCGCTTGACTTCGTCGAGGTCTTCCTGGGCGGCTTCCAGGTCGGCAATCTGCTCGCGCAGGAAAGTCGCGCGTTGTTCGAGCTCGGAGAACTCTTCCACAGCGAGCGGGTTCACAGGGCCAATGCGCCGCAGCCGATTTCGCAGCGAGGTGACACGTCCTTGCAACTCTTCCAAGGGATCGGCAGCAGGCTTGGGCACCGGCTCTACGTCCGGCTCATCGCTCAGCCAGCGCATGATCGTATCCTCGCGCCGCTGCCGCACACCCGCAAGCACCTGCTCGGCGCGGACTAAGTCCCGCTCACGCGCGGCCCGCCTGTTCTCCAAGTCACTGCGCGTCTGGGAGAGCGCGCCGCGCTGCGACCGCAACTGTTGCAGGACGGCCTGCTGCTGTTCGTGAGCGGCTGCGGCTTCTTCAACCAATGCGGTAGTCTGCTGGGAAGCATCTGCGGTTTCCTGCAGCTCTGCCTGTAGCGCGTGGAGGGCTTCTGCCCGCTCGGTGCGTGTTGACTCGACTTGACCGCGTTCACGCAGAATGTTCTGCTGCTCGGCGCGCAACTGCGCGATCGCACGGGTCAGATGCTCTTTGCGTTGCTGCTGCACCGCGAGCTGCGTCTGCAGCGAACTCACCGTAGCGCGTTGCGTTTCAACTTCCTGTTGGAGTACGTTGCGCGCGCGCTCGCGTTCGCCAATCTCCCGCGTCAGGCGCTCCTTGGCAGCCACGGCCAGTGGCGCTTCGCGTTCACGCGCAGCGATGGAGTCATCCAGTTCCACGCGCTGCGCGCGTGTCTCCTCCTCTACCTGCTCCCACCACGCGCACTGGCGGGCGAGTTCATCGCATTCATGGTTCCGCTGCTGCACCGCCGCGCGCGCAGCCTGGGCCTGAGCGGCACCCTGATTGTGCGCCGCGGCTGCCTCCCGTGCTTCTTCCCGCAGGCGGTCGCGCGCCACGCGCAGCTCAGAATCCTTTTGCTCCAGCTCCCGGCACTGGCGGCGCACTTCGGCCAAACGGGCGGTGAGCTTTCGATACTGCACTTGCTGCTGCCCGCGCTGCACGGAGGCCTGCGCATACCGGAAAACGCCCTGGCTGAAGACCACGCCATCGGCGCTCACAATAAGCGGCCAGGGGCGCTGCGCGGCAGCGGCAAGAATCGCGCCAACGTCTTCGACCACCAGGATTGCTCGGAGCACCGGTTTGAGGGCCGCGATCTTCGGCGGCAGCGCAACCAGGCCTGCGGCACACCCAATGACCCCGGGAACATTGGGCACAGTGAGATTCTGCGTATCCAGCAGATCGGCCGCTACCACGGTGGCATTTGCCGCGGCTGTGTGCACCACGTGCGCGACGAGCTTCTCCGCGTCCTGCTTCGTGCCGGCGAGAAAGGCCTCTTTGGGCAATGCCGCCGCAAGCGCGGTGGTAATGCCAGCGGGCAGGTCCGCCTCGGCAACCTGAGGTAGCAACGAGACTCCAACTTGCGCAGCAACTTCCGCCGGCTGCGACTCTTCGTCTGCGGCCGCGCCCGCAAGGAGCGCCCGCAGAGCTTCCGTGCGGCCTTCCAGATCGGCGCGCTGGCGCAGCGGCTCTTGGCGTTCCGCTTCCAGCCGGTGCACCGCTTGCTCCGCTGCCGTCAGCGCAGATTCACATCGGTCTTTTGCAGCTTGCCTGCGCTCAGTCTCAGCCTGAAGGGTCTCCGCATCACCCTGCAAAGACTTCAACCCGGCGGCGCGGTCAAGCTGCTGCTTGCGTACGAGCTGCAACTGCTCGGCGGCTTCCGCGGCGCGCGTGAGCACCGCTTCTCGTTGGCGTTTCGCGTCGTTGATGGCAGCAGTGAGGCTGCTCAACCGTGTGGTGACGCCAACTCCCTCCTGCCGCAACTGCTGCAGGGCAGTTTCCGCCGCCTGACGGGCTTCCTCCTTGTCCGCGATGCCGTTTCTGAGCGTTTGCCACTCCGCTTGCAGGGCGGTAAGGGCCGCTGCTGCTTCCGTCAAGGCGGTTTCCTGCTGGGGTAAGCGCGCGCCGACAGACTCGTACCGTTCCGCAAGGTCGTTCTCCCGCGATTCCGATTCCGCGACATTCCTGCGTAGGTGCGTCTGCCGTTCCTGCTGCACTGCCTGCCGCTGCGCAAGATCACGCATGCGGTTGCGTAACCCCCCTACGCGCGCCTCCAGCCGCTGCATGCCTTGCTCATGCTCCCCCAGCGCTTGCTCCAGATGCTGTCGCTCAGCTTCCCGGTTCCCGATCTGCGCTGCTAACGCGGTGAGTGTTGCCCGTACTTGCTTCAATTCATTTGCTGCCGCCGCTTCCTCGGCAACGACCTGCGCAAGCTGCGCGGCATACCAGTCGTGCAGTACCTGCGCAAGTTCTTGCTGGAGCGATTCGGCACGCTGCGCCTCTCTTGCTTGGGTTTCGAGCACAGTGAGGCGCGGCTCCAGTTCAAGCAGGATATCGCGCACGCGGTTCATGTTTTCGTGCACGCGGTTGAGCTTGTTTTCGGCCTCGTGCTCCTGCATGTAGAGGGAACGCACGCCTGCGGCTTCCTCGAGCAAGACACGGCGGTCTTCCGGCCGCTGCGCCAGCACTTGGTCCACGAGCCCTTGCCCAATCATCATGCCCTGCCCGATGCCGGCGTCCGCGAGCAATTGTTGAATGTCACGCAGCCGCACGCGGTTGCCGTTGAGCAAGTACTCATTCTCGCCGGAGCGATACGCCCGCCGTGCAATGCTGATCTCGGCAAGTTCCAGGGGAAAGGTCCCGTCCTCGTTGTCGAAGGCGAGCGTGACCTCCGTCATGCTGCCCCGCGCGCGACGGGGCGTGCCCGCAAAGACTACGTCCTCGCTCTTGCGGCCCCGCAACGCCAGCATGCTCTGCTCGCCGAGTGCCCACCGGATCGCGTCCGCTATATTGCTCTTGCCGCTGCCGTTGGGCCCAACAATAGCCGCGATCCCTTCAGGAAACGCCAGCTTGGTCCTGGTGGGAAATGTCTTGAAACCGTGGATTTCCAACTGGGTGAGGTACATAAGGACAATTTATGTTATGTGTGGCTGGTGTGCAGCAGACGCTCAGACTCGATCTGTACCAATGCCCGCGCCGCGGCGGCTTTCTCCGCTTTCTGCGTGCTGGAGCCTTCACCGGTGGCGAGCAGGATTTCCTCTTGATAGACACCAACAACAAAGACCCGCGCGTGGTCGGCGCCCTGAGCGTCAAGCACCTGGTAGGTTGGCTTTATGTTGAATTGCGCCTGCAAATACTCTTGGAGTTCCGTCTTGGCGTTGCGGTCGCCGGCTGTGAGCAGGATGGTCGCGATCGCTGCCTCGAGCTGAGGAGTAAGGAAGGATTTCACGTGCGCAAAGGTGGTGTCTAGCAAAAGCGCGCCGATAACTGCCTCAAAGCCGCTCGCCAAGATGGAGTCCCGCTCTCTCCCGTTGTTGGCCTCTTCGCCCTTGCCCAGCCGGAGCAGCGGGCCCAGACCGGCAGCCTGGGCAAATTCGCACAACTGTTCCTTGCGGACCAGCGCCGCCCGCAAACGCGTCAAGTCTCCTTCTGTCTTGCCGGGAAAACGCAGGTAGAGGAATTCGGCCGTAATCGCGCCAATAATTGCATCCCCAAGGAACTCAAGCCGTTCGTTGCTGTCCAGGTGTGTCAGGTCATGCTCATGCGCATACGAACGGTGTGTGAGCGCCTGCGACAGGAGCGGCACATCTTCGCTGCCGACGCCGAGTATTTCGCGGAGTTTGCCGAGGTCATGTTCATTACGTGCAGCAGGCACGGATCATCCCTTCACGCCTGTCCGTTAGGTGTCAATTCATGAATGCGCAGCAATTCGTTGGGCTGTTCTCTTTGAGGTAACGCCGCTATGGAGTTGCGGAAAACGCGCGCAGGCGCATGATTTGGCCCGGCCATCGCACCCGCAGGCTTTCACTCGTGCCGATCAGATCAAAGAGCGAGACTGGCACCCGTCAACCGGGATGCACGCGCCATTCACCCAACTCGCGCGCGGCGACGCGAGAAACGCGACCACGTTGGCGACTTCTTCCACAGTGCCAAAGCGACCGCCGGGGATTTCACGCTCAACGAATGCGGCCATGCCCGCCGGGTCTTCGTGCACGCGTCGATCCCAGCTACCGCCGGGAAAACGAATAGACCCCGGGGCAACGCTGTTCACACGGATTTGCTGGGGCGCAAGATCGCGGGCCAGACTGGCAGCCAAGCCAATCGTGGCAGCTTTCGTGCTCACATATACGGTGGGACCGCCCGCCTCACGGCCCCAGATCGAGGAGACAAAGACAACAGACCCGCCGCCGGCCGCCGTCAGATGCGGTATAGCAGCGCGCGTCATGCGCACGCCGGAGAGCAGGTTCAGGCCGATGACCTCCTCCCATTCTGCGTCGTTTTGCTGGGGAAACGGCGTGCGGTTATTCCCGCCAACGTTGTTCACGAGAATATTGAGCTGGCCGAATGCCTTGATTGCGGCAGCCACAACCTGCGCCGCCGCATCCGGCTCCGTGACGTCGCGGGCAATGGCGCACACTTCCGCGCCACTCTCACGCAGTTCTGCCGCCGTCTCCGCGAGATTCTCGCGACCGCGAGCGCAGATTACGAGCTTGCAGCCTTCGCGTGCGAGTGCAGTCGCAATACCCTTGCCAATGCCACGACTGGCGCCGGTCACCAAGGCAACGTGTCCGCCAAGTGCGAGATCCATCTCTAGGGCAAGGGCGCTAGCCGGACGTCTGCGCTTCGATGTAGGCTACCGCATCCTTAATGCTTCTGATCTCCTGTGCCTCTTCATCCGAAATTTGGATGCTGTACTCATCTTCCAGCGCCATAATGAGCTCGACGAGATCAAGTGAGTCTGCTTCCAAGTCCTCCTGGAAGCGGGTATCCTCAGTGATCTCCCCGATTTCGGCTCCGAGCTTGTCCGCTACTACCGCCTTCACTTGCTCTAGCGTATCGCTCATCTCTCGCTCCTAAACGCATTACAAAACGACACTACACAATCAAATAAACTACCAAGGGACACTACCGCCACGGAATATTCACTATGCTGCGGGGGTGACTACTCTTCAAGACCTCGTCTCTAGATGCCGTGGCTTGGCAAACGTGGCTGTGACACTACATCAGACTGGACCGACCGGAGAGACCTTGCGTCCCACACACACTGCCGTGATATGGGTGTTCAGACAGCCCGAGCTACGCACTTTGCGCAGGCGCATCAGGCGCCGCTCGGCGCACCGCCATCGCTAATCGCTTTGGCCGTACGTCTCAAGTGAATGCCTGAGTCCACGGTCGTCGCACATTACCCCGGACCACTGTTACTTTTTCCTCTATCAAGTATATAACCACTGGTATGCGTTAAGAAAGTGTGAAGGCGCCTGATCCCGGCCCTTAGACCGCAGAAGGCTGCATATTCGCTGCCAATTGCCAGGAATTCGTCAATTGTTTACGAACGTCCCTCAGTGGACCTCAACCTACCGTGTGCGTCACTTCTTTGCGCCCGGCAGGCTCAGACCCAAGCGCGTGCCGCCGTACACCAGGGCGACGGCGATGACTGCCTTGGCAAGGTCTATTAGGACAAACGGTTCCACGCCATTGCGATAGGCGAGCAACCACGGACTTTGCTCTTCTCTTGCCAGGAAATACCATTGTGATAAGTGATACCAACCCAAGACATAAATCACCGCAATGCCCGCCAGCGCCGCGACGATCGACCAGCGCTGACCCAACCAGAGCGCCAAAAAGCCGACCAGTGGGGCAGCAATGAGAAAACCCCAGATGTACCCGCCGGTAGGCCCCAGCAACCAGGCGATGCCGGAACCGCCGCCGGAGAAAACCGGTAGGCCCACGATGCCGGCGCCAATGTATTCCGCCAGCGCGAGGAATGACTGCCGCGGGGTAAGACTGAGACCGATGAGCAGTACAACCAGTACCTGCAGCGTGATGGGCACCGGCGTAAACCACAGGTGAAACTCCGCCCGCGCCGCCACGGCCACCAACACCGCGGCAAATGTCGCGATACCAACCGATACGAGGGCGCCGCGGGCGCGCTCACCGCTGAGAATCGTCTCCCGTGCCGTCATCCTCTCATCTCCTTGTTTGGCGATTTACCACAACTATGGGAATTCCAGCCGCAGAGCATCACTAGGTCAACGCGCGCCCGGCAGCTCCTCATCCGGAGCGCTGGATTGTGCCGACTTTCGCAGCATGCTGCTGCTCGATGCGATTCAAGTTACTTGAGCAGCATCGTCAATGCAAGAGTGCAGCCACCAGTTTCCCGTGCTTCCGTCGTATCGAACCGGGGACAGGCCGCCGGCGCTATGAATCATCCGGGCCTGCCGCCTCTACATCCAATTCTATGAGCTTTTTCCCACTCTCTACCATGTCTCCGGATTCCACGAGCAAGGCCGTCACCCGGCCGGAACGCTCGGCATGCACCTCGTTAAATACCTTCATGGCCTCGATGATTGCGACCACCTGACCGGCTTCGACTAGGTCGCCCACTTGCACGTAGGCATCTGCATCAGGGCTCGAGCGGTCGTAGTAGATGCCGTTCAGGGGCGCCTGAATCGCGGCCCGGCTCGCTTTCTGCTCAGTCGGCGTCCGCGCGACTTCTACAGGCGCTTGGGGAACGATACCCGGTCGGCGGCGCAGATGCACTGCCGAATCGCCAAAGCAAATCTCGACCTCATTCACCGCGGTGCCTTGCAGGGCGGCGAGGAGGTCATGCAGGCCTTCCAACCAGGCGGAGCCTTCGTCGTTCATCTTCTTGTCCGATTGCTGCCCGAACTCCACAGTGTCCGTTCCAATTACCATTCCAATATTGTTCTGCTCGGTTGTCTAACCCTCACCCTAGCCCTCTCCCTCAGGGAGAGGGGACAAGACTGAGCCTATGGCGAGGGGACATGACTGAGACTTTGGCTTGGGAAAGTCCATTCTAAGACAAGCCTAGGCTTCGAAACGTGTGAACAGAAGACTTGCATTGTGACCGCCAAAGCCAAAGCTATTGTTCATAGCCGCGTGAATCTCGACGTCCCGCGCGCTGTTGGGCACATAGTCCAAGTCGCAATCGGGATCAGGCTCTACATAGTTGATAGTTGGCGGAATACGGTTTTCGCCAATTGCCTTCAGGCAGAAGACAGACTCCACACCGCCCGCGCCGCCGAGCAGATGGCCGGTCATGGACTTGGTGGAGCTCACGGCAAGCGCACCGGCATGCTCGCCAAACGTAACCTTTATCGCTTGCGTTTCCGCCCGGTCGTTGAGCGGCGTGGAAGTGCCGTGGGCATTGATATACTGCACCTCATGCGGTTGGATCTCCGCTTGTGCTAATGCGCCCTGCATGGCGCGGGCCGCGCCTTCGCCATCTGCCGGCGGGGCAGTAATGTGGCTGGCGTCCGCCGTTGCGCCATAGCCGGCAACCTCACCGTAAATGCGTGCGCCGCGGTCGAGCGCATGCTCCAGGCTTTCGAGCACCAGCACCCCGGATCCTTCGCCCACCACGAAGCCATCACGCTGCTTCTCAAATGGACGCGACGCAGCCGCCGGCGCGTCGTTCCGGGTGGAGAGCGCGCGCATGGCGGCAAAGCCGGCAATCGTCATGGGCGTTACAGCGGCCTCGCTGCTGCCGCAGATCATCACGTCGGCGTCGCCGCGCCGTATTGCCGCCGCGCCTTCGCCGACGGCATGCGCGCCAGTGGCGCAGGCCGAGACAACCGCAAGGTTTGGCCCGCGCAGGCCAAAGCGAATTGAGATTGCCCCAGCCGCCGTATCCGTAAGCAGCATGGGGATGAGAAACGGGCTCAAGCGGCTGGGTCCGCGGGCAGCCATGACCGCAAACTGCGCTTCAAGTGACTCGATGCCGCCAATACCGGAGCCCACAAAGACACCGATGCGCGCGGAATTCTCCGCAGTTATCGCCAGGCCTGAGTCGTCGAGGGCTTCCTGGGCCGCAGCCACCGCGTACTGGGTGAAGCGGTCCATCCGCCGTGCCTCGCGCGCATCCACGTACATGCGCGCGTCGAAGTCCTTGACCTCACCGGCAATCTGCGCGGCGAAGCCCTCTGTATCAAAACGGCTGATGCGCGTAATCCCCGCTGTGCCCGCACACACCGCCCGCCACGAGTCCGCCACGGTATTCCCCACAGGGCTTACCGCACCCATGCCGGTGACAACAATACGCGTACGCGCCATGCATACTATCCTTGCTTTAGCGGCGGCGTTACGGCCAGAGAAGCCATGGCCTCATAGTGAATTCTATTTCGCCGTCGCTAGAGAGATTACACTACCCCAATAGCGAAAACAACGCCACGCGGGCCGTTCTCCCTGGACCTGACGGCTATGGAACGGCGAAATTCGCCCCGTTCGCCCTGAGCTTGTCGAAGGGTGACCGGACGCGCGCAAGGCCCAGCTGCATCTTCGTATCGCATTTGCCAACTGAATCAGGCTACGCGCCCAGGAATCGACTAGCCAGCCACGGCGCGAGGTCGAGTTCGGTCTTGCCTTCCATAATCCACTTGGCGTTGTACTCGCCGAGTGCCACGGAGAACTTGAAGCCACGACCGCTCCAACCGCAATCGAGAAAGAGGTTATCGTATCCCGCAATGTAGCCCAACAGAGGTTTCAGGTCGGGCGTATCGTCATAGCAAGTCTGGTATGCGCCCTGGAAGCGGCCGCGCTTCATCTTGGGCAGCCGCCTTTCGATCACTTCCGTCGTCCAGTCCACCATCCACTGCGGCGGCACGGCATTCGTGGGGTCCGGTTCGATCTTCACCAGCGGGTCGCGGCGGTCACATAAGACGCGGAAGTGCTTATTGTGCCAGGGAATTATGGCAAGCTCCACGCTAAACACGGGCGGTCGGTCGTAAAAGTCCGGTGGCTGGCGGTAGAACGACACGCCGACCTGCGAGGGTTGAATGGGGAGGCGCAAACCGGCGGAACGCGCCACTTTGTGACTCCACGGCCCACAGGCGAGGACGACTTTGCCCGGCACGATTGAACCGCCGGGGGTTTCCAGCCGTTCGATGCGCCCGTTCTTGGCGTGAATGTGGGTAACCGGTGTGAATTCTCTTATTTCCGCCCCGTAGGCCCGCGCGCCCGCCACGAACGACTGCATGGTGCGGTAGGCATCGACATTGCCGGTCTCGCCGTAGAGCAGCGCCGCGCCCGCCCCCTCCAGGTTGGCTTCCGGGTAGTAGTCCTTGGCCTCGTCGAGCGTGATGGCGCGGGCCGCCGAGCCATTCTTCCTTGCCCTCGCGGCAGCCTGTTCGGCTAAATCCATAGAATTGAAGAGATTTAAGATGCCATACTTGAAGAAACCGCAATCTCCGCCAATGACGTCGGAAAAATTGTCGTAGATATCGCGGGCGCGTACTGCCAGTTTGGCGATGGTGTCCGTCATTTCGGCCTGCTGGCCGCACATGGCGCCGGACATAGAACTCGTGCCGGAGCCAATCGTCTTCCGTTCGCAGAGCACAACCTTGCCGGCGCCGGCTTTCGCGAGATGATACGTGATCGTCGTGCCGACAATCCCACCGCCAATTACAACGACGTCTGCGGTTTCCATAATTTCGCTGCTTTCCTCTCGTACCCAGTTGGTTAACGCCTGCTTTGTTTGGTGCGAAGTATTGCCACTATTCTAGACGCAACGCGGTCGCGCCGTACACTTTCAGGTCTTGAGGCGTTTGTAGTGGGAAATGCCGCCGTACGCGTGATTCTGATTGCGGTGGATGTGCCGGACTGTGTGCCGTTCTTGGGTTCTCAGTTGTTCAGGTGGTCGGCGATTTCGCGGTTGGTGGTGGCCCAGCAACCGCCGGGCTTATCCAGCGCGTGGCGCAATACCGAATCAACCATGTCGCAATGGGGATCGCGCGCGGCGATGTCCGACGGATGGCAGCACAGGCTGAAGATTTGCTTGTTGGCGTGGGCGTAATCCACGCCGGCTTTGATGAGATCGATGAACTCCCAGCGGTCCAGGTCCATGTGCCGGAAGGCCCAGATGGACGTGATCCCCATGAGGGGAATCTCCAGCAGGCCGTTGGGATAGCGGTAGGGCTGCAGCACATTAAGACTGGCGCGAAACGCCGCCTCGAGCTCTTCCCGGGGCTGGTGCCGCTCGGTGTGGTCTACGGGATAGTGATAGTTGGCCGAGGCAAAGCGAAAGCCCTCGTCCCGCAGCACGTCTTGCACCTCAGGCACGTCGTCGAGCCCGCCAGCGAAACCGCCCGGCGTCCGGAAGCCCTGGGGCCTCTCACCCAATTTTTCTTCGATTGCCTCGTTCGTCTGCCGGACTTCCCGTCGAATTACTTCCAAAGGCGTAAGCCCAACCGCACGCCAGGGGGCGGCGGCGTATACTTCCTGCAATCCGGCAATATCCTTGGCTTTCACGTTCACGTGGGTGTACGTATGGTTATCGATGGCGTGGCCGTCGTCCACGAGTTGCTTAAGGTAGTCGATGTCCGGGTCTTCCAGCGCGCTGCCCACCAGGAAAAACTGCAATTTGACCCCATAGCTCTTCGCAATTTCGCTCATCTTCCGCAGGTAGAGTTTGGTCGCCTCGTCGATCTCCCCCTTGCGATGATTCCACCGCGACGTCCAGTAAGGAAAATTGGGGGTCATCTCAATATCAAACGTCAGACTAAGAGAGAACTCGGCGCCGTTTGGGAACATGTGCTCTACCTTTTGTCTTGCCATGCTCAAGTGGATGGTACTTCCGACATCTCCGCGTCGCTGTCCAATGTGCGTTGCTTCGCATCTTGCCCAGAAACGATGTTCAAACTTGCCGCCCAAGAGCGGGGGACAAGCCCCAATTCTGTCGCATTAAACGCAATGGCAAGAAAACCACGCCTAACATCTCCGGTAGCGCAGGTTCGCACGGGAGGTGCGCGTAACCTGCGTCGCTGTAAGTACAATCCTGTTTCGTGTCCGTTTTCTTGATCGGGCGGGGGACAAGCCCCCGCGCTACGGTCGGTCAAGGGCACTTGAGCTTGTTCTGTACGTGCAAGCCTGCTGAGCCCAAGTGCTTAGTTCAGCGTATGGGCAACCATCTCCTGGTTTGTCGTCACCCAACAGCCGCCGGGTTTCTCCAAAGCGTAGCGCAACACGCCGTGCAGCATGTCGCAGTGCGGGTCGCGAACGGCAAGCACCGGCGGATGGAAGCACAGGCTCAACACCTGTTGGTTGGCGTGGGCATGGTCGATGCCGTGCTTGAGCACGTTGATGAACTCCCAACGGTCCAAATCCAACACACGAAACGCCCAAATGTCCGTAATGCCCGCCAGGGCAATCTCCGGCAGTCCGTTTGGATAGCGGTAAGGTTGCAGCGTGTCGATGCTCGTCTCCATAGCTTGATTGAGCACGGCCGCCTGCGGGCGTTTCTTGTTTGTGTCCACTGGGAAGAAGTACCGGGCCGAGGCGTACTGCATGCCCGCATCGCTCAGCAGCTCTTGCACTTCCGGTACATCCTCCAAACCGTTGTTGAAGCCGCTGGGGGTGCGAAAGCCGGTGGGCGCGACGCCGAGCTTCTCGGTAATCGCCGTGGAGGTCTGCTGCACCTCGCGCTGAATACACTCCAATGCCGTCAGACCGGCGGCCCGCCAGGGCGCGTTCTTGTACACCGGCTGAAGCTGGGGAATCTCTTTCGCCTTCACGTTCACGTGGTGAAAGGTATGGTTATCCACCGCGTGCCCTTCGGCCACCATACGCTTGAGGTAATCGATGTTTGCGTCTTCCAGCGCGCTTCCCACGAGGAAATACTGGAACTTGACCCCGTATTCCTGCGCAACGTCGAGCATCTTACCCATGTAGAGCTTGCTGTCCTCGTCGATAGCGCCCTTCCGATGGTCCCAAACTGAAGTCCAGTAAGGAAAGTTGCTGCACATTTCGATATCGAACGTCAGACTGAGACCGAAATCCGCGCCATTTGGGTACATTGCCACTCTCCTGTGTTGCGGGACAAAAGCTGGGTGTTACTTGACATTCACCCTGTTCACTTTGGTCTTGTCAAAGAAACAGGTCAGGCATGCGGGATACTCTGCTATCGAAGCGATGCAGGTTCTAGTCATGAGACAGGAGGGTTATTCGCAGTGCCCGTCTGCTATGGGAAGAGCTTCAAAATCGCTATTATCAAGCCGGATGCAGCAAACATCATCGTGCCTAAACGAATCGTCATGCGCAGTTCTAATTCGCGCAATTTGGCTTCGGTTGACTGCTCAAGGGCCCGCAAATCCGCTTTGGTCGCTCGCTCGTTGATTGCTTGCTCAAGGGCTAGTAGACCTGCTCTAGTCTGCTGTCCTAAAGCTTCCACGTCCGCTTTGGTCTGCTGTCCTAAAGCTTCCACGTCCGCTTTGGTCTGCTGTCCTAGAGTTTCCAAATCCGCTTTGGTCTGCTGTCCTAGAGTTTCCAAATCCGCTTTGGTCTGCTGTCCTAGAGTTTCCAAATCCGCTTTACTCGCGACAGCAGCGTGGGCTTCGCCTACTGTCTCGAGGAGGGTCTCAGCTTGCTCCTCATTGAACCCTACGCCCATCAATGCCTTTACGGCCTTGTGTGTGTCAACACTCATGCCTAACCACTTTCAACGCTCGTCGGTGCCTTATTGGTTTGCCTGCCAAAGACCGAACGTCGGTGGGCAACTTTGCACTGCAACCATGTGTGTCCATTATACTCACCAGTCCGAAACTCGTGGTCTCTCACGGCTCGACACAGTACAATGAACCCTAGCGCGACTCAAGTGTAAACTTGATTGCGGTACGCTCGCCGTTGTCTACTATGACTTCGATGAAGGCCGGAATGCAGATGAGGTCAATTCCGCTTGGCGCCAAATAGCCTCGCGCGATTACGACGGACTTGACAGCCTGATTCACGGCGCCCGCGCCGATAGCCTGAACCTCGACCCGCCCGGCTTCGCGCATTACGCCCGCAATGGCTCCGGCCACGGCCGTCGGCTTCGACTGAGAAGCTACTTTAAGAATCTCCATCAGGTCCGCTCCAGCTTCGATGTTGAGTGCAACCACAATTGCGCAGGAAGGCCGCAGTAACCACTCCTTGAGCGCTTCGCCTCGTACCTGTCTCCCCTTGTGCCGTTCCTGCTATTTGCTGCGCGCCATGCAACAGACACGTCTGCCGCCAATCAGCAACGGACAGCGCCCGTACCCCCTTTATTTTGCATAGCCTACCACTCTGGTCTCCCGGATCAACGTGACCTTTACTTGGCCCGGGTAGTCGAGTGAATCTTCAATCTGCTTGCAGATGTCGCGCGAAAGCCGCACCGCGCCCAACTCGTCGATTTCATCGGGACGCACCATAATGCGCACTTCCCGCCCAGCCTGAATTGCATATGACTTCTCGACGCCGGAGAAAGAATTGGCCACGGACTCCAGGGCGCGCAAGCGCTGCATGTAGCGCTCAATCGAATCGCGGCGCGCGCCTGGCCGCGACGCCGAGATTGCATCCGCCGCCGAGACAATGAACGCTTCGACAGTGCGCGGTTCTTCGTCATTGTGGTGAGCGGCAATGGCGTGAATTACTTTTGGCGACTGGTTGTAGCGGCGCGCCATTTCCGCGCCCACCAGTGCGTGGGGACCTTCCATATCGGCGTCCACTGCCTTACCGATATCGTGCAGCAGGCCGGCGCGCCGCGCGACGTTCACGTCGGCGCCAATCTCCGATGCCATGCTCGCTCCCAACTGCGCTACTTCGACACTATGCGCCAGCACGTTCTGGCCGTAGCTGGAACGATAGCGAAGCCGTCCGATCAGGCGCACCAATTCGGCAGGTAAACCGCGCACCTGCGCCATGTCTGCCGCCTGCTCGCCTTCCTCCCAGATCGTGTCCTCTATTTCCTTATCGGCCTTGCCCACCATCTCTTCGATACGCGCGGGATGTATGCGCCCATCTTGGATAAGCCGGTTCAGCGCTAAGCGCGCGACCTCCCGCCGCACCGGGTCATGGGCAGAGAGCACTACCGCCTCGGGGGTTTCATCTATGATGAGGTCCACGCCGGTGAGGAGTTCCAGGGCGCGAATGTTGCGCCCTTCGCGGCCGATGATGCGGCCCTTCATCTCCTCATTGGGTAAGGAGACGACCGAGACTGTTGTCTCGACCGTATGGTCGGCTGCGAGCCGCTGGATCGCTGTTGCGATTACCCGACGGGCGCTACGCTCCGACTCTTCCCGCGCCGCGGCTTCGAGCTGCTTGATCATACGGGTACACTCTTCTCGTACCTCGTCTTCGATGCTTCTCGTCAGCACCTCTTTGGCCTCGCCGGCCGTCATTTGCGCGATGCGCTCGAGTTCGGTTATTTGCTTCTGGCGCAATTCGTTGACTGCGCCACGATCACGCTCTAGCCGTTTTTCGAAGTCACCAAGCTTCTTATCGCGGCGCTCCGCCTGCGTCGTGCGTTGGTCTAGCGTTTCCTCGCGTTGCTGCAGGCGGCGCTCTGTACGGGTAAGCTCGCCGCGCCAACGTCCAATTTCCTCTTCTGCTCTCGTCTTGAGTCTAAGTGCCTCATCCTTGGCTTCCACCGCCATTCGTCTGCGTGTTGTCTCTGCATCCTCCAAAAGCCTCTGTGCTTCAGCCGCTGCCGCCTGAGTATTTCGATGTTGGATCAACCGTTGAATCCAAAAACCAACCACAAAAGCTCCAGGAACTAGGATAAGCAGAGGCACGACAAGCATCCAAAGCTCCATGCCCTTTGCCTTCCTCTCCACGATATCTTGTAAGAAATCGAATCATGTCTAACACCATGCGAGGCTATTTAGCCTTCATTATTGGGAGAGTGATCACCGCTAGCGCGAACAAACTCGCCCACACTAACGGTACTAATTTGCCGTTCCGCTGTCAACGCGCTGATAACTCATTGAACGACGAATACTTGTAGCAGGCAGCGGGCGGAGAAAGACTACAACACAGAGAGAAGCACTTAAATGAGGACTGGGCGGGTCATGCAACCCGCCCAGCCTCTTTTGTTTTGCCTGGAAGCAAATGGAAGAGCCGTTACGTGCCCAACTCCTCCAATACGCCGTTGAGCAATCCCGCTGCTTGCGGGAATGCTTCCTGTACGGTGAGTTCCTGATTGTTCAGGGCGTCCCATACCGGCTTGGTGGCTTCGTTGCCCGCTGCGGTGTGCAACCACGGGTACGGACCGGAATTGTCGGCGATCACCTCCAGGTCCTTCAGCATCGGCCGTTCGGCCACGATCTTCTGCCACGGCTCGCTCTGGTAGAACTCCTTGCGGCCGGCTTGGCGGGAAAGGATGCCGGCGAAGTACTTCTCCAGGGTGGCTTCGCTGTTCACCCAGCTCATCCACTGCCACGCCAATTCGGGGTCTGGGGAGACACTGAAGAGGCACCACTGGTTCGTCCAGGTCATGCTGCCAGGGGTCTCGCCGTCGGGACCCTTGGGGAAGGGCGCAAAGTCAAACTCCAGGTTTTCATTGTTGCCGAAGATGTACCCGACAGCCCAAGAACCCTGTTGGGAAAGGACGATTTGCTCGTTGACGAAGGTCGCTCCTTCAGGCGTGGGGCCAAACTTGTGCTTCAGTTGCAAGTCTTCCTTGAACTGTCCCGCGGCAATGCCCTGTGGGGAATCGAAGGCCGCTGCCGAATTGTCCTCCGTATACAGGGTAGCGCCGTTGGGGTAGAGCCACCGCGCGATGCCAGACAGGCTGAAGCCGCTGGTGCCATAGCCCAAGCGCGTGATATTCTCGCCCGACACTTCGTGCACCTTCTGCGCATATTCCAGGAACTGGTCCCACTCCCAATTCCAGGTTACTTCGCGATCGACATCGAGGCCGGCGTCCGTCAGCACGCGCGTGTTAAGCCCCATCACAACGGTTGCGGGGCCGTCGTACGGGATGCCATAGGTCATGCCGTTGTGCTGGTTGAAGAAACGGCCGGAGTCCACGAACTTGTCGGGCGCCGTATCGGGGTCTTTGGCCTGAAACGGGTCGAGCGGCTGCAAGAAGTCTTTCAGTAGCCAGTCAAGGATGAACGCCACCGAGACCTGTGAAGAGTCCACCTGCTCGCCGGCAGCGATCATCACGGTAACGTGTTCTCGCAACCCTCCCGTGCCTTGCACGTGGACCGAATCGACGGTCACGCCGGGATTGAGCTCCATGAAGTCGCCCTTGATGCCGTCGAAGTACTCCTGAATTGTCGGCGCGCCGCCGGGCCGCCACCAGTCAGTGTGCACGATCCTGCGCGCTTCGGGCGCCTTTGCGGCCGTCTCAGCCTTGGGGGCCTCTTCCTTGGCCTCCATCTCGCCTTCGCCCTCCATGGCGCCGGTCTGCGCGCCGCAAGCCGCCAGCAGCACGCCGCCGCCTACCACGCCACTCCAACCGAGGAGAGAACGTCGACTAAGTCGTCCAATGCTTCTCATGGTACGAGAACCTCCTGAGCACTACCTATCTGCCTACTCTCGGCACGTCCCACATAGAACGCACCCATTGCACCTAAAGGTACAGGGTTGGCAATTTGCTGTCAAGGCGCTAACAGTTGCAATGCGAACGACTATGGACTTGCTCATCGCTCGTCTCTCTTGTGGACTGGCGCGTCGGAAAGAGCCGTGACATTAAGACAAAGACTGGGCGGGTTGTACAACCCGCCCAGTCTTTCATGCTCTTTGTATTAGCAAATGGTGACGAAGTTAGCCGCCCTGCGCTGCCAATACGCCGTTGAGCAACTCCACGGCTTGTGGGAACGCTTCCTGCACGGTGAGTTCCTGGTTATTCAGGGCATCCCATACCGGCTTGGTGGCATCGTTTCCAGCAGACGTGTGGATCCACGGGTACGGGCCGGAATTGTCAGCGATCTTCTCCAGATCCGCCAGCACCGGACGCTCTTCCACCCGCGCCAACCAGGCTTCGCTCTGGTAGAACTCCTTGCGACCGGCATTCCGGGAGAGGATACCGGCGAAGTACTTCTCCAGGGTGGCCTCGCTGTTCACCCAGCTCATCCAGCTCCACGCCAATTCGGGGTCTGGCGAGACACTGAAGAGGCACCACTGGTTCGTCCACGTCACGCTGCCCGGCGTCTCTCCGCTCGGACCCTTGGGGAAGGGCGCAAAGTCGAACTCCAGGTTCTCATTGCGGCCGAAGATGTACCCAACGCTCCAGGAACCCTGGGCGTCAATGACAATCTGCTCGTTGTCGAAGGTCGCGCCTTCCGGCTTGGGGCCGAACTTGTGCTTCAGGCGTAGATCTTCCTTGAACTGGCCCGAGGCAATGCCTTCGGGGGAGTCAAAGGCCGCTGCTGAATTGTCAGCCTTGTACAGCGTGGCGCCGTTGGGATAAATCCACCGCGCTATGCCGTAAATGCTGAAGCCGTCGGCGTCATAGCCCAAGCGCGTGATGTTCTCGCCATCGACTTCGTGAATCTTCGTCGCATATTCCACGAACTGGTCCCAATCCCAATTCCAGGTAACTTCCCGGGAGGGATCGAGGCCGGCGTCCGTCAGCAGACGGGAGTTGAGCCCAACCACGGTAGTGGAGGGGCCGTCATACGGAATGCCGTAGGTCTGGCCGTTGTGCACGTTGAAGAAGCGGCCGGAGTCTACGAACTTGTCGGGCGCTGTGTCAGGGTCTTTGGCCTGAAACGGGTCGAGCGGCTGCAGAAAGTCTTTCAGCAACCAATTGAGAATGAAGGCTACCGAAACCTGCGAGGAGTCCACCTGCTCGCCGGCGGCAATCATGGTAGTCACGTGGTCCTGCAAGCCGATCGTGCCCTGCACGTGGACCGACTCGACGGTCACGCCGGGATTGAGTTCCGCGAAGTCGGCCTTGATGCCGTCGAAGTACTCCTGAATGGTGGGCGCGCCACCGGGCCGCCACCAGTCCGTGTGGACAATCACACGGGCCTCCATCTCCTTCGTGTCTGCCATCTCGGCTTTGGGGGCCTCAGCCTCGGCCTCCATCTCGCCTTCGCCCTCCATGGCGCCAGACTGCGCGCCGCAGGCTGCCAGCAGCACGCCGCCGCCTACCACGCCACTCCAGCCGAGGAGAGAGCGTCGACTTAGTTGTCCAATACTTCTCATGGTACGAGAACCTCCTAAAAGCACTACCTACTTACCCATTCTCGGACACGCTCAAAATAGAACAAGAACATCTACTCTGTCAAGTGTCAGAATGCCAAAGTGCTTAGAATGGTGTTACTGTCACCTTTTTCGGCAAAATTACGCTCAATTGGTCTGACGTCAAGAGTCAGACTATGGGCTATTGACGCTTAGCCTAAAGCCACTCTTAACCCAAATGAAAGACAGCGAGCGAGGAACCCCGCTCAAAACGCCAATCATACAGAGTCCTACCATGCAAAGACCACGCCCAGCCAGTCGGAGCCGCCGCGGGCGATCATGTCGTAGGTCTTGGGGGCCTGCTCAGGCGCCATGCGGTGGGTGATGAGGTGGTCCACGCGAATTGCCGCCCGCGCAAGCAGGTCCAGAATCTCAAACCGGTTGCGCTCCTGCGTCCACGGGTAGTAGGGATGCGCGATCATGGGCGAGCGCGGTTGCAGCACACCGATGATGCTGAGTTCCTTCGTCTGCATGGGATCGAAGAGGGGAATTTCCACGATGCGCGGGATGCTCCCCACCAGCAGAATCTTGCCGCTCTGCGCCGCCATGTCCATCAGCGTGCGAATGGCAGTCCCGCTGCGCGTAGCGTCGTAGCCGTAGGTGACGCCCGCGCCGTCCGTGGCTGCCATCACCCGTTGCACCACGTCTTCTTCAGAGGCGTTGATCAGGACAGGGGTGCGGCTCTGCACACCCGCTTCCAGTCGCTCGGGAAACACATCGATGCCAATCACCGGATGGATACCGCTCAAACGGAGAAGCTGGCAAAGCAGTTGACCAACCACACCTTGCCCCACGACGGCAGCAGTTTGACCCAGTTTTGGCTCCGCTTTGCGAATGCCGTGCATCGCCACCGCCCCCAGGGTTGTAAACGTCGCATCCGCAGGGTCAACGCCCTCAGGCACGCGGAGCAAGGTCTGCGGCGCGCCGGTGCGCTCGGTTGCGCGGCTAACTATGTGATGTGAAACATGCCGGCCGTTGCTCAGCACGCGGTCGCCGACGGCGAAGTCGTCAACCCGGTCGCCCACAGCTTCCACAATGCCCACGTTGGAGTACCCCGGATACTTGGGAAACGACTGCCTCTCCATATCGCCCAGGAGATTCGTCAACTCCGTGCCGGCGCTGATAAGACTGACTTCAGAACGCACCAGCACGTCGTGGGGGCCGGGCGGCGGCAAGATTGTTGCCTCCAACGCCACCTTGTTTCGTTCAGGAAAAACTATCTGGGTCGCTTGCATGGCTATCACTCCTCTTCCAGGATCAGCGGGGGACAATCCCTCGCGCTACTGACTTCGACTGTACTCTGCACAACTGTTTGCACTATGCGCGACTCTTAGTCTTGCTTGGTTTTTACTGCTCTGCCACGTCCTGCGGGGGACTAGCCCCCGCGCTACTGACTTCGATTGTACTCCGCGCTGTTGCTTGCACTTCGCGCAATTCTTGACTTGCTTGGTTTTTACTGCTCTGCCACGTCCTGCGGGGGGACTAGCCCCCGCGCTACTGACTTCGACTGTACTCCGCACAGTTGCTTGCACTATGCGCGACTCTTAACTTGCTTGGTTTTCACTGCTCTGCTACGTCCTGCGGGGGACTAGCCCCCGCGCTACTGACTTCGACTGTACTCCGCACAGTAGCTTGCACTATGCGCGACTCTTAACTTACTTGGTTTTCACTGCTCTGCCACGTCCTGCGGGGGACTAGCCCCCGCGCTACTGACTTCGATTGTACTCCGCACAACTGTTTGCACTATGCGCAAAAAGACCCATAATAGGATGTAGTCTTGACCGCTGACAGGTTCAATTGTACGGGAAAGGACACAAGCCGGGATGTTAGGTGTTGGCATAATCGGATGCGGCGGCATTAGTAACGGCCACGCGCGCGGCTGGAACGCCAATAGTGAGCGCGCCAAGGTAGTCGCCGTCGCGGACGTGGTCGATTCCGCGGCACAAACGCGCGCGGCGCAGGTAGGCGGGGCCCAGATTTACGCAGACTACCACGAGCTACTGCAAAACCCCAGTGTAGACGCGGTGGATATCTGTCTGCCCCACCACCTCCACAAGGGGGCCGCGGTGGCGGCGGCAAACGCCAAGAAGCACGTCCTCATCGAAAAGCCGCTCTGTCTGGACATGGATGAAGCCAAGGAGATCGAAGCGGCCGTGAATGCGAGCGGCATCACGCTCATGTGCGCCCACAACCAGGTGTTTACGGAATCAGTGCAAGAAATCAAACCCCGCATCGAGGATGGTCTGCTGGGAGACATCTATTGGATCCACTCCGCCGACTGTTTCTTGAGCCGGCCCTTCATCAGAACCGGTTCCGCCGCGCTTTCGTCGCATGGGCCCGGCACGTGGCGTTCAAAACGCGAACTCATGGGCGGCGGCGAACTCATCGACACCGGCTACCATCCGACCTACCGCCTGCTGTATCTGGCCGGAGCCGAAGCGTTGACCGTAAGCGCGGTGCTCACCAATCACCGCCTGCCGCAACTCGACGGCGAAGACACGGCGCAGGTGCTTGTGACCTTCGCCAACGGCTCGTCCGGCTTTATCCTCAGTTCGTGGGCGATGAACCTGCCGTCGGGCTATTCGATCCACGTGGTTGGCGACCGGGGCACGATCTCGGCGGGGCCGGGCCGCATTGAGATGATGCTGAACGGCATGGAACGGCCCGCAGTAAAGGAACTCCAGGTCCCCGACACGTTTGCCAGAGAGATCGAACACTTTATCGGCTGCCTTGAAAACGGCGAGACGCCGGTGCAGAGCCTGGCCGACGGCATCGCCACGTTGCGCCTCATTCGCGGGGCGTACCAGTCGGTAGCGGAACAGCAAGTTGTGTCACTCGATACGGTTTAGTAGCGCGCAACCCGCCGGCAGTTCGCACCCGGCGCGAATGGAGGTGGGAGAAATCGGCACAAGCTGAGCTTCCGCCCAATACTCGCCAAAGAAAGGACTGGCAGCTTACCTTGGGTAAGCTGCCAGTCTTGTCGATTGCGCTTTTTAATCTCCGCTGCGTGGGACCTAGGATCACACATCTCAAGTCGCGCGTGCGGGTGCGGCAATACATGGTAGAAGCAATTCACCCACTGGCGACAGTCCGCCTATACCGCGCGCACGAAACTGAGTTCTTTGACTACGTCTAGAATCGGCGAAAAGATGGGGGATGGATATACGCCCATGCCGACACAGATCAGGGCAATGATGGCAGCCAAAACTGTACCGGATCGGGAAAAAGGACTGATCCTGCCCGAAAGTTGAAACGGTTGCAGGCATGCGCGCAGCGCCCGCGCATACGCAAGCATGAGCAGTCCGCTCCCCGCGAGCAACGTGAAGAGAAACCATTCACCCTGTTGCGATGCAGCCTGAAAAACCAGCCAGCGACCGGGGAAACTGGCAAATCCCGGCACGCCGACGATAGAGAAGCTGCCCACCACAAAGGTAAGGGTGAGTATGGGCGCGCGCGTGGTCAACCCTGCCAATTGCGCAAACGTCGTGCCGCCCATGCGCTCTTCAATCACGCCTACCAGGACGCCCAGCAACAAGAGCGCCACTGCCATTGCGAGAGTCTGGTAGAGCACGCCGGTCACGGCCAGGGCCGAGCGGGAAGAAATGCCCACGATGATAAATCCGCTCGCGCTCACCGTGGAATAGCCTAAGAGGCCCCGCAAGTCATCTGTACTGTAGGCAAGCAGCGCCCCCAAGAGCACAGTCGCTAACCCGCCCACGGCAACCAGAGTATTGAGTTGCGTGTCATTGGTGAGCCACGGAAACGTGGCCAAGACCGAAACGAGAAACGTTGTCGTCGACATATGGAGCACTGCGGCAACGAGAATGAACCCCATCACCGGTGCCCGAAACGCGACGTCGGGCAACCAGAAATAGAGCGGCGCAGCCGCAATCAGCGTGCCGAACCCCACCGCGAGCACCGCCGCAATGACCTGGACGCTA
This sequence comes from Chloroflexota bacterium, assembly GCA_965207135.1. Lineage (GTDB taxonomy): Bacteria > Chloroflexota > UBA11872 > VXOZ01 > VXOZ01 > VXOZ01. The sequence continues at coordinate 3,232,081 of OZ242272.1, forward strand.
ATCTCCGTTTCTGGACTCACCCGATATTGGTCTACCAGTAGTAAACCCAATACGACCAGAGCGCCCCCAAGCGTCACCATGAGCACATAGCGAATAACAGTTACGCCAACCCAATGCGTGGGCGCCCTGCCCAAGATGCCCATGGCGGCCACGATGTGCGCGAGTTGAATCAAGGCTGCCGCCACGACGTAACGGGTGTAAATCATCGCACTTGCAAGGAGGACTGCGGCCAGTATGCACGTTGTTGCCGGGAAGAACTCTCCCTGATTGCGTATAAGGTGGAACACCAGCGTGAACGCGAGCAGCGCCAGGACAGTAAGCAGCGGAACGCGCGCCCTGGCGTCGAGTTGCAGCGACAGCGTCAGTATCGAGCTGCTTGCCTGGTCGTCCAGAATGGTCCCCAAGAAAATAGTGAAGATAAAGGCGCACAGAGCGACAATGCCGGCGACGGCGGTCCAGCGACGAATGACCAGAGCAGGACCCGCCGCCACAAGCAGGACTATCAGGAGGTGCAATGGCGTGACGAGTGTGCTATCTACCACCATCGCGCTCCAAAGCCCCCTCAAAATCGATGATTTGCACCAGTGTGGCCAGGAATCCCACCCCGACCAGCACCAGCCCTTCTACAGTGAGCAATGCCATGCCTTGTTCGCCCAGGAACAAGCAGATCATGAAGTCCAGTCCGTTGGCTATCAAGAGCACACCCATGCTGAGACCAAAGATGCTCGTCCGCAGCACGAGTGTGAAGAAGCCAAGGAGGAGCACGGCCGCCGCCGCCATGGTGGCGACAGGCGCAATCAACGGGGGCATGCGTTCAACCAGCAAGTATGCCGCCAGGATGCCGAAAATCGCGACTCCGACTATCGTGGGGGACTCAAATATGGACTGGCTATGCAGGGGCCTATCCCGCTCTACCCACAGTGCCACCGCCAGCATGACGGCAACAGTGACGCCAATAATGAGCCGGGTAACGCCTACAACGGTGCCCGTATACGCCATGAGCAGGACTGCGGTGCCCAGCCAGGTCGTGACGAGACCTGCCAATGCCGGCAACCACTGCCGGGCCACAAGTACGGTGCAAGCCCCGGCCACCACCAGGACTAGTATCAGCGATTCCCAACTCACAGGGAGATTCCTTGTGTTTCTATGAGCAGGACAAAGAGCGCGAGCAGCGCGAGCATGGCAATTGCAATGTAGTAGCGCCGTTCGGCCGCGGCAGACGCTCTGCCGAGAAAAGTCAGAAAGCGCCCCAAGAGCACAAGAATGCTGTTTGGCGGCACCAGGAGCTTGTCTGCGGAGCCGCCAACGGACCGCGTCATGGATGCTAGTTGCCGCCGGTCGCGGGGATGAATGCGCCGCAAGAATAACACCGCAATCACCCCAACCCCGCCGACCAACGCCGTTGCAACTGTGCTCTGTAGCAAGAGCGAGACCCAGGAGAGCCCTGCCTGTTCCATTGTGACGGCATGGCTAATCGTAGTAACTGCCGGCCAAATGAGCACAGGAAACCGCCAGTGCAGAATAGCCACAACGATGCCCGCTGCGACGAATTGCCAGGCAAGATTGCTTTGATCGAGCATGACGTCATCACGTCCCACGGACGTCAGCGGCGGGTTAATGAACAACCGCTGCATCCAACGCCCAAAGGTGACGACCGTCGTAATGCCAAAAAGCACGATCAACGCCTGTATAGGAATGGCCCACACCTCTCTCTCCACGGCAGTAAACAGGAGTGCGCGCGAGGCGGCGCTGAGGGGAAGCAGCACTCCCGCCAACGCGGAGATGCCGATTACTACGATAGCCGCCGGCAAGGCCCAGAGGGCGCGCTGGCTCTGGCGATTGATTGCCAAGAGCGAGGGACCCGCCGCCGCTACCAGCGCCATGCCGATACCCCCACTGAATAAGATCAGTGCTGCCGCGGCCATCGCTTGATAGGTGCCAATGGCAACTGCTATCGCGATGAGGCCGGCGTGTCCAATCCAATTGACGGCAAGGAGAGACGCCAACCTGCCCATCGCGAGCATGGCGGCGATCGAGAGCGCCAAACTCAGGCTGCCGACAATGAGCAGCGGCGTAGTAAAGGGAATAAACGCGTCGGGACCGGAAACCACCATGAATCGCGCAACAACGTAAAACGCGCCAAGCAGCATGATTCCCGCTACATTGGCATAAATTGGCGCAAGATGACTTCGCAGTGAGGCGGCCCAACCGTGAAATGGCGGCCAACTGGCCCGCGCCGCTACCGCTACCAGCACCAGACCTATCACCAAGGCGTCGAATACGCCCTCGGAAATACTGCTATACAGATACTGGTCGCTGCGGCGCGACAGAATGAGAATTGCCGCCAGCAAGCCGTAACCTGAAAAGTGACTCACCATGAGCAGGCGTACCGCCACCGCGCTCACTTGAGGCCGTTCCTCCCGTGGCAAAACCGCCAGGAAATAGTGGGCGAGACCCAGCGCTTCCCAAAAGACGTAGAGAAACAGCAGGTTTTCCGAGAGTACCAGACCGCTGTACGCACAGAGTGTAAGAAGAATGAACGCGTAAGCTCTACCTATCTGGTCCCGGGAGAGACGGGCCGCCGGGAGGGTCCAAAGAAAGCAGAGTATCAAGGCTGCGCCAAGCCAGAGAAAGAGCAGACTCACGGAGTCCAGCCGGAAGGAAAGCACTATCGCATTGTTGAGCAGCGCAAGCCAGGTACCGACTTCGACTGCCAAAGGAACGTCTGCGCGAAACGATGCGTAGACGGTGATTTGGATGAGGAGTCCCGCGATGGCAACGGTGGCAACGATAGGGTAGACCGTTGTCCAGGAGTTGGAGAGTCGCAGCACGATAACCAACGGCCGTAGCCAACGCCAGCGCAGCAAGCGTTGCTGCAGCCACGCGCTGCCGCGCACAATGTAATCAGCGCCAATGAGAAGCAGGCTCAAGCTGAGGAAGACGATTGCGGGGCCAATCAGCCAGGGGAGCGGCACGTTCGTGACAAGATCCTGCACAGCCTATGCGCCTTCGAATTGCAGCGGACCAGCTTCTTCCTCAATCCATGACAGAGATCTGTCCGCGTTCTGCTCTTTTAGGTATGGCAAGTCACCGGCGACCACCCGCAGCTCACTTCGACTACAGCTTCTTCTATGTCCCACACGTCGTCGTGGAGCCTATACTTGGAAATACTCTCGCCAGCGGCGCGTCACGCGCTCCGTAATCTCCGGGCTCATCTCGATGTCCGCCGGCCACTCGCGCGTAAAGCCCTCTTCCGCCGTCTTGCGTGTGGCATCCACGCCCATCTTGCCGCCGTAATTCGGCAGCGGCGCGGCGTGATCGAGCGAGTCGACAGGCCCCTCTACGATTACTGTGTCCCGTTTCCAATCCACGTTGTTCCCCATGCGGAACAGCACCTCGGAAGTGTTTTGAACATCAATGTCGTCATCCACTACCACAATGAGCTTCACGCACATCATCTGATGCAGGCTCCAGAGCGCGTACATGGTCTTGCGGGCGTGGCCGGGAAAACGCTTCTTGATGGCAACGAAGACGATATTGTGGAAGACACCCTCGTCCGGCAGTGCGATGTCTGCGACCTCCGGCACCATCATCTTGATGAGCGGCAGAAATATCCGCTCGGTGGCTTTGCCCATGTAAAGGTCTTCCATGGGCGGGCGGCCGACGATGATCGTCACGTAGATCGGGTCGCGCCGGTGGGTGATGGCAGTAACGTGAAAGACCGGGTACTCGTCCGCGGTGGAATAGTAGCCCGTATGGTCGCCAAACGGCCCCTCCGTCGCGAACTCGCCTGGCTCCACATAGCCTTCCAACACGATCTCACTGTTGGCGGGCACCATCACGTCTACGGTTTTGCCCTTGACGAGTTGCACCGCCCCCCCGCGCAGGAACCCTGCAAAAAGGAATTCGTCGATGCCTTGGGGCAGCGGCGCGGTACCTGAGTAGACTGCGGCCGGCTCTGCGCCCAATGCTACCGCCAGTTGCAGCCGTTCCTTCTTCTCTACGCTGTCGTCGTAGTGCTCGCGGCCGCCTTTGTGCCGCTGCCAGTGCATCGCCGTGGTGTTCTTGCTGAGCACCTGCATACGGTAGCAGCCCACGTTGCGTTTGCCGGTGTTGGGATCGTAGCTGCACACAAGCGGCAGGGTGATGTACTTACCCGCGTCCAGCGGCCAACACTTGATGATGGGCAGCATGCCGAGGTCTACCTCGTCACCGGTTAGCACTACCTCTTGGCACAGCGCGGCGTCGACAGCCTTGGGCGCGATTCTTGCCAATTTAAGGAGCTCACCACCGGCTTGCAGCTTGGCGCCGATTCCTTCCGGCGGACCCCCAAGCACGATTCCAAGCAGGCTCTCCAGCTTCTGCGGCAGTTCTTCCCATGTGTCCGAACCCAACGCCCACGCCGTACGCTGTTCCGAGCCAAACGTGTTGATGAGGAGCGGAACCTCCGATCCCTGCACGTTCTCGAAGAGCAGCGCCGGCCCGCCGGCTTTGGTCACGCGGTCGGTAATCTCCGTAATCTCCAGCTCCGGGTCTACCGGCGCCGAGATGCGCTGTAGCTCGCCTCTCTCTTCGAGGAACCCAATGAATTCACGCAGGTCTTTAAACGTGGGTGGCATCTGCTGTCTACGCTTCTCCTTCAATCATGCAGAGCGCCGTTGGCTTGGACGATGCGGTACCGCCAGGACTCTGCAATACAGGTTCCCACAAGGGTGATGTACTCTTCATAGGGCAACGACTTGGACACATCGGCCAAGCTGCCGGCCGGTCGAGACCGCAACACGCCGCTGGTGGCGGGCTCGTGCTACCCGATTTCGCTCTCTTGCCGCGCCCGCACGATTTCCGCGCGCAATGCCCGTGTCGCTGCCGTCACACGCTCGAACCGGGCATCTAAGCCCTGCCAGTTTAGGAGTCCGGCGCCGACTCCCAGCGCCAGCGCACCATGCTGAATGTACGTAGCAGCATTCTCAGTAGTGATTCCACCGGTCGGCAGCAACGGGATTCGGCCGAACGGTCCCTGCAAGTCCTTGAAGAACTGCGGTCCGACGATATTCGCGGGAAACACCTTCACAATGTGCGCGCCCGCCCGCAGAGCCGTAAACACCTCGGTGGGGGTGAACGCGCCGGGGACCACCATGCAGTCGCGCTCGTTTGCAAATCGCACAATCTCCGTATCGAGGTGTGGTGAGACAAAGAACTCCGCGCCGGCAGCGCGTGCGTTCTCCGCATCTGCCACCGAGAGCACGGTGCCGGCGCCAATTGCCATCTGTTCGCCCAGCGCCGCACGCAGTGCCGCAATCATCTCCAGCGCATGCGGCGTATTGAGCGTGATTTCCATCACGTCTACCTCCGCCGCCAGCAGCGCCTCGCCGATGGGCACCGCCCAGTCAGGCGGCACGTTGCGAATGATCATGACCATGCCGGCGTCTCGGGTGCGCGCTACCTGCGCTTCCGCGCGTGTGCTCTGCAAAGTCTGCATCTTAGAGTAAACCTGGTTGACCGCCTCGATCTGTGGGTTGCTCGCTAAGCCGCAATCATGGCTCTCTATACTATAAACCACTTGCCGCCGATTAATGCACTGCGCCATGTGCCGGCGCTGGTACGAGCGACACTGGCCCCGGCTGACCTCCTGCAAAGTCCTGCTGAGCCCAGAGGTTTGTTGGGAGGTTTGGGCTATGCGCAAGTCTCGCTCCCCAGTGACCAATCGAAAGCCCATAGGTCCGTTTCAGGATCGCGTGGAGCGGATTATGAACGGAACTCAAGCGAGTACCTGGGTAGCAACCTTCCAGAGGCCATGGACCACGTCGGCGCAGTCTTCCTCTGTGTAGCTCGGCGCAATGCTGACAAGCACGGCGCGGGCCATGATGGCTTCCGTGCGCGGGCACAGACCGGGGCCGTATTCTTGGGTGAGTTCCCCGACCGCCGGACGGTAATTCTGCAGCGCTTCGATGGTGTAGACCGGCTTGCCGCCGTACACGTGCCGCGCCGGAATGCCCTCCGCGCGGAGTGCCTTTACAAAGGGTCCGGTATTGGCGGGATCATCGAGCAGCAGGCCGAAGGCTACACCCGCGACGCCGTTGGGATCGGGCAGGTGGCGGAGAGTTACGCCGGGTAGTCCCTGGGTCTCGCTCTTGATGGTGTCGTGCGCGTGACGCATCCGGTCGACGATCCCCGGCAACTTGCGGAGCTGCGCGAGCGCGAGCGCCCCGGCAAGCTCGCCCATGCGGTAGACCTCGCCCGGGAAAGCGTCGAGTTGCCCCGGCGGGTACGCGGTCAAATCGCCCATGGTGTCGTCCGGTGCGCTCGTTTCCACAGACATGCGTCCAAAGCGGTAGTTGCCGTGGTCGTGGTAGCGCACAGCACGCTCGAACATTGCCGGATCGCTAGTGGTGACAAAGCCGCCCTCGCCCGCGGTGATGATCTTGTTGACCTGCAGGCTAAACCCGCCCACGTCGCCCCACGCGCCGATGGGCTTGTGCTTGTAAGCCGTGCCCGCCGACTGCGCGCAGTCCTCGATTACGCGGAGGTCGTGCCGCCGCGCAATGTCCATGATGGTATCCATCTCAGCGGCAACGCCGCTCGTGTGCACCGGCATGATAGCGCGGGTGCGTGACGTGATGCGGTTTTCAATGTCGTCAGGATCAAGCGTGTACGACTCATTAACGTCGGCAAACACCGGTATCGCATGGTGCGCGGCTACGGTGCCGGGCGAGGCGATGAAGGTGAGCGCCGGGACAATCACCTCGTCGCCGGGCGCGATGTCCAGCGCCTTTAGGCCGACTTTCAGGGCCGCGGTGCCGGAGGTCACGCCAAGTGCGTACGACGTGCCCATCATGCGGGCCGCTTCACGCTCTAATGCCGCTACCTTATCCGGCTCGTTCACGCCGTAGAAGCGGAACGGCGCCCGACGCTCCAGCACCTCTAGAATGAGTTCCCTTTCCTCATCACCAATGAGGCGTGCGCCGGGATAGCCGGTTTCCATGGGTGTGGTGCGCACCGGCTCACCGCCATCCACCGCCAAGCGTTCGATTTTCGTTGCCATGTTCTGTTTCTCCTAACTGTCGGCTACCGGTGCCACTTCACGCTCACTGTAGGGGCACGACATGTCGTGCCCCTACGCCTTTCCACTTTACTCGCGGACGGTCCCAACCGGCCGTGCGAACCAAGCTATGCGTTCGACATACATCCGCGCGTGTTCGACATACATCCGCGCGTGTTAGACATGCGTCCCCGCGTGTTAGACGAACATCCGCGCGTCAAGAGCCCCTCTGATCCGTCATTCCCGCGCACGCGGGAATCCATCTTATCTGTACACACTGCATGCCGCCCGTATCAAATTTGGGACGGACTTTCGCATCTGCCCCCCCTGGACTCCGGCCTCCGCCGGATTGACGGGTTTAACCACCGGCCAGGTGGACATAGAGACAGAATTACCGCTGCTTGGTATGCAAATGCTTATCCTTCAAGATCACTTTCTCTGCCGTCCCGCCCATGATTGCCTCGCGCTGCTCGTCACGCATGGGGAAGTTGCGCAGGAACTCCACCTGCGGCAGCGGCTGCCAGGGGTGGAGGTAGTCGGTGCCGAGCATCAGCTTCTGCCAGTTGCGGTCAATGAACCCGGGTGTGAAGTCGGGGTCGCGCGAGATGGCGTTGAAGCCTGAGCCTGCTGAAAGATCGCCGTACATGTTCGGATATTCCTGCAACAAGCGCTCCGTACTGCCGCCGGGCGTTACCTTGCCCGGAGGATAGCCGACCCTGCTGGCGCGCTTAAAGTCGGCGGAAATCTCCGCCCACCACGCCGGACCGTGACCCATGAAGACCGTATTGGGGCATTCCTTAAGCACGCGTTCCATCCCCGGCTGGCCGTCCTCGTCGGTGCAGAGATTCAGGTCCAGATGCAGCATCACCGGCAGGTCGAACTCACCGGCAAGGGCAAAAAGCTCAATGCTGCGAGGATCGTCAATTGCCAAGCCGTTCTTATGCTCGCCGAAGCCCATGATGCCCTTTGCGAGCATTCTTTCCAGCAACATTCGTTTGTTGACGGAATTGCGCGGATCGATGACGCCAAACGGGATGAACCGCTCCGGATACCGCTTCCAGTCCTCCAGCGCCTCCGCCGTCAGGAAGTACTCCGGAAACGACTCCGGACTCTCCAGCGGCAGCAGCACTGACATATCCACGCCCATCTTGTCCATGCGGTTTACCATTTGGTCCGCCGACATGGTGAGTGCGTTTCCCATACTCCACCGCCCACGACACGTATGCGTATGGACATCGATAACCATAGTGTGTTCTTACCTCCGTAATTACTCAGACTGGCTGTACTGCGTTTGCGATATTTCGTGCTGTTAGGAGTATACCGTATTCGGTTGTCGCGCTTTGGCGCACGGGCATTGCGGATGGTCTTCAGGCACAAGGTTTCTGAGACATCTTGAAGAGCGCCTTTGTTACAATCGGACGCGGACGGCTATATACTTAGGGCCAAGTCAACACTTGATACGACCGTTCGCTCTGAGCTTGCCTGATTTGAACTTGATGAAGGGTTGAAGCAAGAGCGGAATGACGTTGACGCGAAGTACAGCCGTTCGCCCAGAGCTTATCGAAGGGTACCGGCGGCCTGGTCGAGGAAAAGTCTCCCGCTACCGCCCAATAGGATTCCGCGCGTGTACAAGCGCACATCGGAAAGAAATCCCCTCAAGAAGCCAGATAGTCCCCTTGGAGTACGCACACCGTGAATAAATTCGATCTCCCAACCCCGGCGCTCTGCATCGATATGGAGGCCGTCGCCCACAATCTGCGCACTATGCAGGATTTCGCCGACGGGGTCGGGCTTGACCTGCGCCCTCACGCCAAGACCCACAAGAATCCCTTCTTTGCGCACATGCAGTTGGACCAAGGCGCCGTGGGAATCTGTGTGGCAAAACTTAGCGAAGCGGAGGTAATGGTGGCAGGCGGCGTCAAGGATATCCTGGTCACCAACGAAATTGCCGACCCGCGCAAGTTGCGCCAACTGGCCGGACTTGCCCACTACGCCAAGATCACGCTGGCAGTGGACAATCTGCCCTGCGCCGCGGCCGCGGCGCGCGCGGCCATGGACATGGGCAGCACGCTGCATCTGCTCATAGAGGTGGATAGCGGCTCGCTGCGCTGCGGCACCGCCCCCGGCGAGCCGACGCTGGCATTGGCGCGCGGCATCATGGAACTCGAAAGCGTGGTATTCGCCGGCGTGATGGGCTATGAGGGCCACTGCATGTTCATCGAGGACGAAGACGAACGCAAGCGGATGGTACACGAAGATCAGGAGAAACTCGTGGGGAGCGCCGAGCTAATTCGCGCGCACGGCATTCCCGTGCCAACGGTCTCCGCCGCCGGTACCGGCACCTACGACCTCACGGGCAATTATCCCGGCATCACCGAGCTACAGCCCGGTTCATACATATTCATGGACGGACGCTACCGGCCGCTCCGACCGGAATTCCGCTGCGCGCTCACCGTGACGTGCACGGTGATAAGCCGTCCCATACCGGAGCGCGTGGTGGTGGACGTGGGCATGAAGTCCCTCACCAACGAGTTCGGCATGCCGCTGGTGCTCAGCATTCCCGACTGCGAATTCTACCGCGAGGGCGAGGAGAACGCCTGCATCCGTTTGGAAGACACCGGCTACCCCATCCGTCCCGGCGACCCGGTGGAGCTTCTACCCATGCACGGCGACACGACCATAGCCGCCCACGACGAGTACCACCTCTGCCACGGCGAAGACGTGATATTGACATTGCCAATCCAAGGGCGTGGGAAGTTTCATTAATGCCTGCCAACCATGTACCGCTTCTCCTAGGAATCCCGGACACGGCTCAAGAAGCGCCGGAGAATTCCGTCCCCACAGATCCAGAATCTCCCTCTCCATTGAGGAAACCTTTGCACAACCCTTGCCAAAGCGAGATTGTCCCCTCTCCCTGTATAGACCGGGTTGATGGGTAACAGTTGTTCGGGGAGATAGGTTACACCTAAAGGCATGGAGAATCTCTTAGCTGGAGGAGCACCATGCCGTGGAAGATGGAGACGCTTATGTCTGCCCGGGAAGAGTTTATTGCTCTGGCCAATAGTGGCGCGGTGCGTATGAGCGAATTGTGCGGTCGGTTCACCCTCAGCCGCAAGACCGGCTACAAGACGCTGCGGCGGTACGCGGAGGCTGGTGCAGACGGTCTGCACGACCGGTCGCACCGTCCGCACACCTGCCCGCACCAAACGAGCCCGGAGATGGAGGAGCTTGAACTGCGACTACGGCATGACTTGACACTGCGACTCGGCGCCATGGTATCTGCGGCCGCGGGTTTGCAGGTGGTAGTAATTGGCATCTTGCTAGCGTCCTTTGCATCCTAGAACGCAGAGAGCCGAATCAGCATATAAGGTAACCGCGAGCTTTAGCCACGGTTACCTTTTGTCATTTAAGGAGTTCATCTTAGGTAGGGAGAAACGCCAAGTACACCTGCGCGTGGCCCGATATGTCGGATGTGTAAACCACGGCGCGGCCGTCGGGGGTGTACGACGGATGCGGGTGCGACCACTGGGGTCCGTAGGCGTCGTCGGGCGCGGTCTCGCCGAAATACGGCAGCGGTTCCCCCCACTGAAAGCCCTGCGATGAGGACTGCGGGTAGCAGAGCGCCTCGCGCTCGCCAGACGCGGGATCGATGAGTTGCAGTCCCACGTCGGGCAGCGTGGTATCGCAGACGATTTGTGCGCCATCGCGACGGGGTGCGGGATGCCAGCAGTTGAACTCCGCGACGTTGCGTTCGCCGCTGCCGTCGCGCCGGATGGCTTTCAGCGCGTGGGGCCAGTAGGTAAAGATGATCTCGTCGTTGGAGAGCCAGGCCTCGTGGGTGATCCACTCCTCACGCCTCTGCGACCGCAGCGGCCGCGGATTCGAGCCGTCGGCTTCCACCAGCCACATCCGCGGCAGGTCCGACGAAAAGAGCACCGTGCGCCCGTCGGGACTCCACTGTGCGTGAGCCACGAGCTGATCCGTTGCAAAGAGCACCCGCTCGCCGCCGCCGTCGGTGCGTACGGCCAGGATGATGTTGCGGCCGTCCTTCTGCGCCGCCAGCAGGATTTCCGAACCGTCGGGACTAATCGAGCAGTTGCCGAGCCACGACGACGGCGGCAAATTCGTGAGCACCGTCTCTTGCAGGGTTGATGTGTCGATGGCGCGCAGTTGCGTGGTGGCGGCGTAGTACACGTGGTTGCCGTCGGGTGAAACGCACGCCGACCAGGGCGACACGTCGCCGCTCGTCGTGAGCTGCTGCAGTGCGCCGTCCGGCAACTGAATGCCGTAGAGATTGGGCGCGCCCGCACGGTAGGACGTGATGATGAGCATGTCATGGTTCGCGCCCGCCCAGGCGGGATTGAGAAAGTACGGTGCGTGGTTCACACAGGGCACGTTTGTCAACTGCCAGATGGTGGCGCCGGTTTGCTCGTCCTGGAGTACCTGCTTCTCTGTTGGCAATTGTGCGGCTATTGTGGTGCTCATGTAATCGTTCCTTTCCTCGGTAAATCGACATTCGTCCGAAAAACTAAGATCCCTACGAAGTCTCCCGTTTCAATCTTGGGTTGACGTTTGCGTTGTCAAGATTACCCTCACCCCGTATCAAGTAGTGGGCAGGCTCTAACCCTCTCCCGCCGGAAACCTTTGCACAACTCAGGCCGGCAGGCGAAAAGAATCCCCTCACCCTAGCCCTCTCCCCAAGGAGAGGGAACCGGAGCTGCGCCGCTATCACATTTCTTCGCATTTTGCACCCTCTCCCCCAGGAGAGGAACTGGAACGGCTTCGCTTTCACTTTTTGCGCATTCTGCTCCCTCTCCCTCGAGGGAGAGGGCCGGGGTGAGGGTGAATCTTTACCGTACCAGCCTAATTTACCAGCCTAATTTCGCGTAGTCGTCAGAGTTACGCCAAGCTCTCCGCCGGGAGAGGGGTCTCCCATGCCTCATCAGTGGTTATGCAATCAATGCCTTGAACGAGAGGGAGTTGCTGGTACCTCTTGAGCGGACTAAACTCTCTCGACCATGCATTCACGAGGGCCTTCCAAGTATAGTGAATTCAGTGGTTTTGCCTCAATCCGTTTCTATGTATGAACCGCCTGCAGTTGGTCTACATTACGTTGCACCTTGGCGATAGCGGCTGCGATGGCTTCCATGGCGCTTCTTTCGGCTAAGAGTGTATTTTGGCCGATCCAGACTGCCTCCCCATGGCAGAGCCGCTCGGTAACAGGGCACGGTTCGGCGCGGAAACCGCCAATAGACCCTTTCACCGAGCCTTCCGACTTATCGAACATGGGGTTGTCGTAGAGCGGCCACGGATAGCCGCTGGACATACCGACACCCTCCGCCCGCACCGCCTCCAGGAAGGTCTCGCGGTCGGTGCCGAACTCTTCGGCGTCAAGGCGCATAGGGTAGATGTGGTAACCGTGCTGCGTGACCTCCGGCGCAAGCTCCTGCACAGTGAGACCGGGAATCTCGGTGAGCATGCTGGAGAGATACGCCGCATTCTGGTTGCGACGCTTCGTATGCTCGTCCAGCCGTTCTAGTTGCGGCAGGCAGACAGCCGCTTGGAACTCGTTCATGGGATACGCCTGCCCGAGTTCGTGGTGTTCGTACCAGGGGCGGCCATGCTTGCGGCCAAAGCAGGCCAGCGTATAGAAGCAGCGTTCCCAGAGGGCTTCGTTGTCGGTGGTCGCCAGGCCGCCTTCGCCGCAGGTCATGTTCTTCGCCTGATTGAAGCTGTACGAATTGAGGTCGCCCCAGCCGCCCACCTTCTTGCCCGCCCATTCGGTGCCGTGGGCGTGGGCGCAATCGACGATGACGGCCAGATTGTGCGCGCGGGCCAGCGCGCCGAGTTCGTCAATCTGCGCGGGATAGCCGCCAAAGTGAACGGGAATTATGGCCCGGGTTCGCGGCGTGATGGCAGCCTCCACCGCCGCCGGATCGAGACACAGCGAGTTGGCGTCAACGTCCGCAAAGACCACGTCTGCGCCGACGTACATGGGCGCAAAAGCCGTAGCCATGAAGGTAAAGGCCGGGACGATCACCTCGTCGCCGGGCCCTATGTCGAAGGCGCGCAGGCCGATGTCCAGACCCGCGGTGCAGCTTGTCAGCGGAATGCCAAACGCGGCGTCGTGGTAGTCGCAGAAGCGCGCGTTGAGTTCCGTTACCATGGGCCCATGGGCCGTGCCGCCCCACGTGGAGCTCTCCAGCACCTGGTGCAAGAGTTCTTTCTCCCGCTCATCGTGCTGAGGCCAGGAAGCGAACTTTGCCGTACATACAGGCGTACCGCCGCGGATTGCGAGCTTCTCCATAGACTTTCTTTTCTCCTGATTCTCAGCGCCCATTGCGTGTGGGTGTGTCTCTCACCAGGCGCGCAGGGCGCGACCAGCGCCCAGCATTTAGTGATCTCATCATGCCGCCCCAGCGAGGACAGTCGTATCCCCGCGCGCTTCTCTTGTTACCCTATCTTAGCCTAATCATGTTCCAGGTACGAGACTTGGCTTGGTGGGGCGAGACAGCCGGTTGAGGACTCAATGCTGATAACTGCGCAGATTGACTCTTTCCGTCCAAATACGGCAACGCAACAACAGCGACGTGTTCCATTCGTATTCTTCCTCAATTGGGCACGGAAGCGGGGGACAAGCCCCCGCGCTACGAAGAAGATGTCATTCCTGTAAGTGTTGAGTAATTCGTTGACAGAATCCGCTTTCCCGTAGAGAGCGCTACAAGGACTTGTCATTCCGAGCGCAGCGTCGAACAGGGTTCGCGGAATCTAAGGTGCTTCCCCCACAAGTTTCGTTGCCATTTGGGAACGGTATGCACTATTCGTGCCGTTTGTGATGAATGGTCAAGGGACAAAAGGCAATTAGGCAGGAGAGGTTGAGCGCAAGGCTGATTAAGGTCTACGATAGGAATGAGTTCTCTCTTTACGTCTCGATGATCATTTGCAAAGAGGCACACTGTCATGGCAACAAAAATAGGCATCATCACCGACGTGCATGGCAATGCGCCAGCGCTGCGGGCCGTGCTGGCGGAACTGGCGCGCGAGGACGACCTGTCCCACATCTATGGCGCGGGCGACCTGATCGGCATTGGGCCGGACACCAATGAGGCGCTGGAACTGCTGTTTAGTCTGCCTAACTTTACCAGTGTTGCCGGTAATCATGAGGACTGCATTTTGGCACTGTTGGCCGGTGAAGTGCCCAACAGCCCGCCGGGAATGGCAGAACATCACCAGTGGGTTGCAAATGAACTTGACCGCCGCTTCGTGCCGCAGTTGACAGCACTGCCCCGCATGCTGTCGCCGCAACATGGCGACTTGGGACTCTTCATCGCTCACTACCACCTGGATGCGGCGCAGAAGCTGCTGCCGATAGACCAGGAGCCCACGTTAACAAAGCTCGACGCGCACTACGCAGAGTGTTCTGCAAGTGCGGTCCTCACGGGCCACCATCATGACGGCCACTTCTTTGCAAGGCCGGGACGAGTCTACTTGAATCCTGGCGCCTTAGGCTGCGGTACACATCCCGTGGCGCGGTACGCCGTGCTAACACTCGGGGAAGAGGGCATTGGCGTCGAACGGCGCGAGGTGGCGTACGATTGGGAGTGTTTTCTCCATGCGTACCGTGAGCGTAACGTGCCGGGTGGAGATTTTATCTTAGAACGCGTATTCGGACAGGCGTGAGAGTGCGAAGGGCACAGTTAAGATGGTCTCCCGCTTTCGCGGGAGTGACGGACGCCGACGTGGCAGGTTGACGAGCGAAAGTGACGGGCGGCGTATCGGCTATTTGCATGAAGTGAACTGTCGCGTCGAGCAAGCCGGTCGTAAAATGTAAACGGAATTTGACGGACGAAAGGACCGCATATGGCGAGTAAAGAAACCCGCACCGAGCGGGATTCGATGGGTGAAATGGAAGTGCCCGCCGACGCTTACTATGGCGCTTCCACGCAGCGGGCAGTGCTGAATTTTCCCATCAGCGACCTGCGCTTTCCGCGCCGGTTCATTCAAGCGCTTGGTCTGATCAAGCAAAAGGCCGCGGAGGCGAATCAAGAGCTCGGCCTCTTGGACGACAAGCTGGCCGGCGCCATTATCCAGGCAGCGCAGGAAGTGGTGGACGGCACGCTGGATGCGGAATTCGTCATAGACATCTTCCAGACCGGCTCCGGCACGTCTACCAACATGAACGCCAATGAGGTCATCGCCAATCGCGCGGCGGAGATTCTCGGCGAAGCGCGCGGCTCTCGCACCGTGCATCCGAACGATCATGTGAATGTCTGCCAGTCGTCTAACGATGTGATTCCGGCGGCGATGCATCTGTCGGCGCTTCTGGGCATCCGCGAAGACCTAATCCCGGCATTGGCACACCTGCAACGCGCCCTAGTAGCCAAGTCTGAAGAATTCATGCCCATCATCAAGACCGGGCGCACGCACTTACAGGACGCGACGCCCATTCGCCTGGGGCAGGAGTTTCAAGGTTACGCCGGCCAGATCGAACGTGTTATAAAACATTTGCGCCACGCCGAGGACTGGCTGGGCGAGATTGCGCTCGGCGGCACGGCGGTCGGCACCGGCATCAACGCGCACCCCCAGTTTGCGCGTCTCGTCTGCGCCAAGTTGCGCGCCGCGACGGGTTATCACATTCGCGAGACCGAGAACCACTTCCAGGCCCAGAGCGCCATTGACACGCTGGTGATGACGAGCGGCATGCTCAATACCGTGGCCGTGGCGTTGCTGAAGATCGCCAACGACATTCGCTGGCTGGGCTCCGGTCCCCGCGCGGGGCTTGGCGAACTGCTGCTGCCGGAAGTGCAGCCGGGGAGCAGCATCATGCCCGGCAAGGTGAATCCGGTCATTCCCGAATCGGTGATCCAGGTCTGCGCGCAGGCCATGGGCAATCACCATGTGGTGACCATCGCCGGCCAGTGGGGGTATTTCGAGCTCAATACCATGCTGCCGGTGGCGACGTATAACGTCTTGCGGCCAATTGGCCTGCTCAGCAAGGCGGCGGCGAACTTTGCCGACCAGTGCGTAAGCGGCATCCAGGCAACGGAACAAGGCCCCGCCACCGTGGAGCGCGGCCTCATGACGGCGACGGCTCTCGCGCCGCTGGTGGGCTACGACCTGGCGGCCACGATCGCCAAGACCGCCTACGCTGAGAATAAGACGGTCCGCGAGGTTGCCAAAGAGCTCACCGACCTCACCGACGCGCAATTGGATGAAGCGCTCGACCCGGCAAAGATGGTGCAGCCCGGTCTGAGCGGTATCGCGGCGGGGGGATAGTATAGAAACACGCAGACCCTAGCCACGTCGCAAAGACATGTTGAAACTTGCAGGCAGGGGAGTGCCGTCAGTGAGGAAGAGTTCCAGTAGTATTAGACCATTGGAGGACTATCACTGATGACTGCCGACGGTATCAAGGTAGGAAATTGTAAATGTCAGGTAATTCGTTGACAGACTTGGTAGAAGAAACATGGGAGCAGAACTCTGTGCTCGCCTACATACATGTCATTCCGAACGGAGCGTAGCGGAGTGTCGCTCAGAGCGCGGAATCTAGAGTGCTGAAGCCAGTGTACTGTGTGAAGCATGGACCCTAGATTCCTCGCCTCGCTCGGAATGACATGTACGTTCGACACAGTCCAGTGAGTGGAAGTTTTCGTCAGCCAAGTACTCAACACATACAGGAATGACCCCCTCGCATCCGGGGGAGTTCATCCGTGCGGAGATCATCGAGGTGTTGGGGCTGAACGTGGCCAAGGCCGCCAGCATCCTGTGTGTCCGGCGCGCCACGCTCTCAGACTTGCTGAACGGCAACGCGGCGCTGTCACCCGAAATGGCGCTGCGGATCGAGAAGGCGTTTGGCGTAAGCATGGACACGCTGCTGCGAATGCAGGCCTGGCATGATGCCGCGCAGATGCGCGCCCGGGCAGATGAGATCAGAGTTGAGCGCTATCAGCCCGCTTGAGCCGGCTGCTGACTCGACTGACGCGCAAAGTGTTATATAAGTCCTGACTCGGAAGTGGTCGGCTGGCATCGTCGCAAGCCGTAACTCCCCAGTCATAGAGACAGGAGATTCCCCCACCATGGCCTACTACGACGATTGGCCCGTTCTCGGCATCGAGGACGTGAATCCGCGGCAGCAGCGGTTATATGAGCAGTACGAGGAATACCTGCTCACTTACATTAAACAGCTCTATGACGCGCGGGAACGCTACTGGAGTCGCGACTACTCCAGCCTGGATGCCTACGTGCATTCGGTGGAGCCCAATCGGCAACATTTCTTAGATAGCCTTGGCGGGTGGCCGTGGGAGCGGCATGACATGCACCTGCGCATCGAGCCCCTGGCGACGACCGTAGACTTTCGTGTCGAGCGGGTTTACTATCGCGTGTTTGAGGGCGTAGAAAGCGACGCGCTTCTGCTGACGCCGCTCGGCAAGGGCCCATTCCCCGGAATCGTTCTGCAGATTGGCATCTACGGCGTGCCGGAAACCGCCTGCGGCTTCACCGCGGACGAGCATGCCGGCAAGGACAGCACCTACCACCGCATCGGCGGACGGCTGGCAAGGCACGGCTATACCGTGCTCGCTACACGCATGGTGACCGGTTTCGAGCCGGATACGCTGGCCGGACGCTTTGCCCCGAAGCTGCAGGAGCTCAAGAGCGCACAACCCCACGCCCGCATGTACCTCAACCGCCTCTGCCGCACTATCGGCATGGACCTGTTTGGCGTGGAAATGTTCGCGCTCTCGCGGGGCGTGGACCTGCTGGAGAGCCTGCCGCAGGTGGATAGCGGCCGCATCGGCTTCTACGGCAAGTCGCAGGGCGGGCAGTCGGGGCTCTGGCTCGGCGCATTGGATACCCGCCTGCAGGCCGTGGTAAGCACGGCGTGGTTCAACGAGCGCTATCAAAAGCAGGTGATCCCATCCGAGCACTATCGGCCCTTTGCGCTCACGGCGGAAGAGGACAAGATGTACGCCCACCTGCATGAATTCGCCGACAGCGACATTGCCTCGTTGATCTGCCCGCGCGCTTTTATGGTGGAGGAAGGCAAGCACGACGGGGCCGTGTACTGGGAATTAGCGGAGCAGGCGTTTGCCGAGGTCAAGGCGGTATACGAACGGCTCGGCATCGGCGAGAAGTGCGACATCCACGTCCACGAGGGCGGCCACGAAGTGGAGCCGGAAGAAGATACGGCGCGCATGCACTCGGTGCAGTTCTTAGACCGCTGGTTGAAGGGCTAAACGTGCTTAGAATTGCGCCGAGACGAGGCTGGTTGCGTAGACGTACTGAGTCCTATGCAGAGACTGGATTAATCACCAGCACGCCTAGTTTGTTAATCCGCCTGTTGATCATCCGGCTGGCACAACGCCTGCCCAAATGGCCTTGATTTGCCTTACCACGTTGTCCAAGACACGCCCGTATTCCACTCCTGGCGTCAGATAGATTGGCAATTCGTAAGGCCAGCCAGGCCAGCTACGTCCCTCCAACACCACCAGTGAGGGTAATTTGCCTTGAATGTGGGCCGGGCTGATGGGGACATCGCCATGAATCTTTAGCCACACTGGCGTATCGCCACTGGTTGCCCACAGGCGGTAATCTACGCACAGGAACAAATGGCCGGGTATGTCACTGCCCTGATCGGTCACAAACCTGAAATAGCGCCCGTAACCGTCTCTTTGCGGCGTGGCTCTCAAGTTTCTGACAGACATCCAGCCTTCTTGGCAGCCACGACTGTCAATTACATCGTCGATTAGGCGATTGAGCCACTGGATCCTTCGTGGCAATGAGATGCCAAATTCAGCCACACTGATGGGCTGGAAAGCCTCGTCGTCCTCCCGTTGCGCCAGTCCACGGAGTTGCTGGATGTCCGCGGCAACTATTGAATCTGAAGGCACGGCTGCGGCCAGACGGTCTAGAATCAGAGACCAACTAACAAGCATCAACCGCTTGTCTTGGTAGTCTGACCCCACCACTCGAGCTCTGTGAATCTGACTCGATGTTTCGGCAACTTCCAACTTAACGCTATCCGGCCCGCTCTCCATCTGGCGCCTGATCTCTCCCCACAGAATCTCGAGCCTCGTTGTGGGTGCGATAAACAACAGCACGGCTGGCCCTGCGTCCTCCAGCTGGTCGAAGTACCCGCTGGCCTGGCCCTCAAGCAGCGTGGCCCAGAATTTCGATTCGATGAGCAGCCGCTTCCCGCCCTCCTGATCATATCCCACGCTGTCTGGGCGAGACCCATCCTTGTACGTCACCTGAGTGTCGAAGCTGGCTAGGGCATCCAGCTTGTAGGACTCCTCACCTTCCCTCAGCACGAGGCCCAGCGCATCACGGCAGGCAGGGGATTTATTCAGGATGAAGGCCAAGGCGTCGGTGGCCGAGTCTTCCACTCTATTCGTCAAGCGAGGCACAAGGTGCGCGAGCAACGTGAATTCTTCAGGCATGGCGATTCTCCTCAGGAGCCAGTGCCCGAGCTTGGGTGGGCTGGGCAGGTGGGATAATCCTCCAGCTTGCCCGTGTCACCGGGTTGGATCACAAAATCTCGGCGGTCTCGGTAGAGACGAGCACGGTTCAGCACGTAATTTTCCCCGGGTTTCAGGTCATTCCAATGGGTCATCAGCCAGTACTTGTGGTCGCCGATAAACAGATAGGTGTTGTTCATGCGAAAGAAGCGGCAAGCTATGCCCTCTCCCACCCGAAATCGCTCGCAAACTGCCTCTAGCAACTCCTGCTGACTGTCCGCCTCGGACAGTATGTACTCGTGGGGCCAAGTGTCTCGGTAGGTGACCGCCTCCCGCCAAGGAGCGCAGTCAATGAGCTCAGTTAACTTCATTCTCAATCGGTATTCCTTGCATGAGTCAGTATCAACTTAATGGAAGCGGGGATCACTGCTTACCCGAGTTGGGAACGGGATTTCCCCTCTTCTTCTTAGCCTGCAGTTTCAAAGTGAGATTCAGAGCGATAGTACTTGATTCTGTAAGACTTGGTGGAGCTACCGAGACTGCAGATTGCTTAGGGCGCAGGCCGGATGAGTTTTCGCTGTCCGACGTCCGCTAGCGACGTGGCTTCTTGGTACGAGACGATAAAGGCCTGGCGCACGTGGTCAGTGCTGTTGCCTTTGGAGTGGTGCCAGAGCAGGCCGTGGAAGAGCAGCATCGAACCGGCCGGCAGGGGCACGGGAATGGCGTGCTCGTTGGCGTACTCCTCAGGGGTGAGCTTGCGGACGCAGGCCCCATAGTCCATGACTTCGTAATCTTGCAGTCCCCAGCGGTGGCTGCCCGGCACCACCCACATACAGCCGTTGGCCTCGTTGGCGTCCTGAAGCGGCACCCAGATAGACATCCGCGTTTGGCTGAACGACTTGGGATCGTCGGGCCGCGTGTAGAAGGCCTCGTCCTGGTGCCAGTGGCAGACGATGTCGGAGTGAGGCACTTTGGAGACGAGCTTCGCTGAGTGCACGGCAATGCCGGGCTGCACAATATCCTCGATCAGTGACAGGATGCGTTCATCGCGGGCGAAGTTGCTGATGAGCTCGGAGCGGAGACCTAGCCGAAAAATCCAACCCGGCCGGTTTGCCGCAGTGTCGCCGTGCTCCGGCATGAGGCGCTCGATTTCGTCGTTGATGCCCGTCACGTCTTCCGTCGGAAACACGTTGTCGAGGATGACAAACCCCTGCTCGTCGTAGGCTTGAAGCTCCGCCGCACTCAATTTGCGTAACCGCTGCAAGTCAACTTCTAGAGGCGTCGCCTGCGCCATGTCGCTCGTCCTTTGTGATGCTGATCGGCGTTCTCCGCCACGTACTTGCCAGGTCTGAAGGCTCTTGAATGCAGCCAGACTTCCTCAAACTAGCTGCGTACCGCCGGCGATCTTGAGCCACCGCTAGCGGCAGGAACGCATCCCAACGTTGTCTACGCAACATTATACGGTATTGCCAAAATTCTTTGCACCAGATGTTGCGCTTTCGCCGCCTTCACGAATGTCTACGTATGCCTACCTACCTTGCGCAAGAGCGGGGAACCGGTGGCGGGTTCCCCGCTCTTGCGCGTCTTGGTCAAGCGCTGCGTAGTTAGGGTTCTTTGCGGCTGGGCTGCAGAAGGATCGCCGGCACCTACCCGCTGGTTTGGGTAGGGGCAGTTACCCTTCGCAGTCGCGCAAAGGTCAATGCGGTTTCGGAAACTGGTACTCGCTCAACCACTCATGCGCTGTACGTGACGCATTGTATTGGCCGGTCCTGATGGAGGCGATGGGGTATTCCGGCAGTTCAACTGACACGATACAGCTAGCGCCTACCTGCCAATTGGCGCCCGCTAAGAAACTAATGCCCAGAATCTCCACGACTCTTTCATACCGAGAGCCGCCGCCCTATCCTAGGAAACTCGCAGGATAGCCACCAGTTGCGTGAGCACAGCTATCTTAGAGTGGCAAACCTGCGCACGGAATCAATACAAAGCAGGCGCTATCAAGCCGCCTCTATTGAGACGCCCAATCAGATCACCGAATGGTAGATGGAGTCCACGAGTTCCATGGTCTTGGTGGCGTCGGTGAAGTTGGTGTCGGGCTGGCGGCCAGTCTTGATGCAGTCAATGAAGTGACGGCTTTCGCCAAAGAAGCCGTACGCATGGTAGCGCGCGTCGTTGCCGGCGGCCTCGTTCACGTCCAGCACTGTCGGCTCGTCTTTGCCGTCGGCGTAGACTCTGGCCGTATTGTCCGGGTCGATGTAGGCGGTAATGCCCTTACCGTGAATCTCGAAGATGTGCCGACGGGTACCGGCAACCCAATTCGCCTGTAAAAAGCCGGTACAGCCATTCTCAAAGCGCATGAGCGCGTTAAAGACGTTTGGATAGTCGGCGTACTCTTCGCGCACGTCGCTGGCTACTGCCGCCACGTCGCTCCCGCCCAGCCAGCGGCACACGTCCACCGCGTGTACCGCATCGCAACTGAGGATGTCGGTCGCGCCGCCGTAATAGGGCAGGTCGCCAGGCGTGGTGAATTGGTGCTTCAGGAACACTGACTGAAACTGGATGATGGGCCCGCGCGCCTCTACCTGAGCGCGCACTTCGCGCATGAGCGGTATGAAGCGGCGGTTGAACGCCGTCATTGTGAGCGCGCCGTACTTGGCAGCCGTCTTGGCCATGCTGCTCGTTTGAAATGCATTGAGTCCCGGCGGCTTTTCCACGAAGAGGTTGTGCCCGCGTTGCAGGACGTTTATCGAGATGTCGTAGAGATGGTGCGGTGGCATGAGGCAGTAGACCCCGTCCGGCTTTTCAGCATCCAGCATCTCGCGGTAATCGGAATACGTCTTGGCAATGTTGAAACGGGCGGCAGTATTTTGCAGCCGCTCGGCGTCGAGGTCGCAGGACGCGGCAATCTCCACGTCGTCCATCTCGCTCAAAGACGGGTAGTGCATGGCGTTGGCGAGACTGCCGGCGCCGATCATACAGATTCGGACTTTATCCGTGCTAGGCATCAGGACCTCCGTATGGGGGTGTTTTCGTCTGGTTCCACTTGCGCACCATGATAGAAGCCGTACCGGCGAAACACAAGCAATTGGCGTTGCGGGATCGGGGGGCCTGCGCAGTGTGCGGCGGGGGACGGCAGGTCTCGCCAGTAGGGGCACGACGTGTCGTGCCCCTACATTGGGTGAAGGCTGCAATAGAAGGTCTGGGTGGCAGGCGCTGCGTTCGCCATGGCAGTGAGAAAGAGTCTATTATCAGAGGTGGTTTCTACCAAGCAACTCGAGTGGGACTAAAGGGAGAAGTGCAACTGTGGAAAGCGCTGTCGAGCTCTTAGTAGATCAACACGCCTTGGTGGGCGAAGGGCCGTTGTGGGACGAGGAGGTGCAGGTCCTCTACTGGGTGGACATTCTTAATTCAGAACTCTTCATCTACGATCCGGCCACGGGCGAGAACCGTGCGATTGACGTCGGCCAACACGTTGGCACGGTGGTAACCCGCGCTTCCGGCGGGCTGATGCTGGCAGTGCGGGCGGGCTTCGCCGCATTTGACCTAGAGACTCAGGAGCTCACCCTCATTGCCAATCCGGAAGCCGACATTTCTGGCAATCGCTTCAACGACGGCAAGTGCGATCCGGCGGGCCGCTTCTGGGCGGGCACAATGGCCTACGAAAACCCCAAGGACTCAGGTAGCCTCTACCGCCTCGATACCGACCTGAGCGTCCATAAAATGTTCGGCGGCGTGGCAATCTCTAACGGTATTGTCTGGAGTCTCGACCACACGACGATGTACTACATCGATACTCTGCGCAAGAACGTGCGCGCTTTCGACTACGACAACGACACGGGCGCTATTGCGAACGAGCGTGTGGCGATCGACGTGCCTGAGGAAATCGGGATGCCGGACGGGATGGCGATCGATAGCGAAGGCATGCTCTGGGTTGCCCACTACGGCGGCTCGTGCGTGAGCCGCTGGAATCCTAATCCGGCGGAACTCTTGGAGAAGATTGACTTGCCGGTTACCCAGGTTACGGCCTGCGCGTTTGGCGGACCCAATCTGGATACCCTCTACATTACCTCGGCTGCTCAGGAGCTCGATGCCGAAGCACTGGCACAGCAACCACTGGCTGGCGGGCTCTTTGCCGTGAAGACGCCGTATCAGGGTGTGCCGTCGTTTCGCTTTGGCGGCTGAGAGGCAGACTGCAAGGCAATCGTTTCAAGGTTTGATCGGGGAACATCACCAGCACGACGCCAATATCTGAATTCAAGGAAGGCATTTGGTAT
Organism: Chloroflexota bacterium; assembly: GCA_965207135.1. GTDB lineage: Bacteria > Chloroflexota > UBA11872 > VXOZ01 > VXOZ01 > VXOZ01. The sequence continues at coordinate 3,255,849 of OZ242272.1, forward strand.
ATGGAATCGCTCGCGCCGCGACATGACTTCATCGGTGTGGATGACGCGACCTACCTCTATACCGGCGCGGAATCCGCGCCATTGAATTCGCAAGCGCAGACGCTGGAGCGTTACTTGCAAGAGCGCGCACACGGTGAGGCCGGGCGAGCGGAACACATCCACACAGAGCAACGCTGCAAGCAGCGCGTCGCTGACGTCATGGGCTGTGCTGCTGATGACATTGGCCTCGTGGGCAGCGCATCGGAGGCTATTGTTCTCATCGCCAGCGGCATTGACTTCAAGCCCGGCGACAACATCGTGACCAATGATCTGGAATTCCCCAGCACGGTGTTGCCTTGGATACAGATGAAGGAACACGGCGTTGAGGTGCGCTTGGTGCGCAGCCGGGACTGGCAATTCACGCCCGAGGACGTAGTAGCGCAGATCGACGGGCGCACGCGCCTGGTGGCGGTGAGCCACGTGAGCTATCTCTCCGGCCTGCGGCTGGACCTGGCGCCGATCGCGCACGCGGCCCACGCCCACGATGCGCTGCTGCTGGCTGACGTAACGCAGTCACTGGGGGTGGTTCCGGTTGCGGTAGCGGACTATGACTTTGCGGTGGCGAGTACGTACAAGTGGCTGCTCGGCATCCACGGCGGCGGTGTGCTCTACTGGAATCGCACGCGGGTACCGGACTTTGCGCCGGGCGCGGTGGGTTGGTATTCCGTGGATAATTTCCTCAGTGACGACCGCTTTGAGAAGATTACGTGGAAGCCGACGGCCGAACGCTTTGAACTGGGCATGCCGGCCCATGCCGCCATCTATGCCTTGGAGAACGGTGTGCGTTACCTGCAGCAATTCGGCACCGACCGCATTGGCGAACACGTAGAAGCGCTTGGCGATGAGCTTATCGAGGGTCTGCAGGGCCAGGGCTGGACGGTGATGACACCGGTTGAGCGAGCGCGCAGGGCGGGAAACATCGCAATCGCCGTGGAAGATGCGGTCACTGTGCGCGATGCCCTCATTGAAAAGGACGTACATACGTGGGGCGGCGACGGACGCGTGCGGGCTTCCATCCACTTGTACAACGATAGCTCGGACGTAGAGTCCTACCTCGCCGCGTTGCAGCCGTTTGCGCCTGGCGGCTGATGGCGTTTACGCACGAATTCACGGTCGCGGCGCCGCGAGAAGAGGTGGTGCAGTTCCACCGCAAGCGGCACAGCCTCGCTGCCATTACGCCGCCGCCCATCATTGTGCAGATTCAGGACGGTTCGGAGGTGCTCTCGTCCGGTGACGAAATGCGCTTTACGCTCTGGCTCGGACCCTTCCCCATTCGCTGGCACGCTGTGATTGAGCCAGTGAGCGACGCCGGCTTTGCCGACAGGCAAATCAGCGGCCCGTTTGCGCATTGGGTCCACCGGCATACGTTCATCGAGAGCGGAGAAGGCCATACAATGGTAAGGGACGTGATCGAGTACACGTATCGGCGGCATCTCATATGGGGGCTAGTAGGGCGGCTCTTCGTGGTGGGCTTGCCGCTGCTCTTCGCCTACCGCGCGTGGCGTACTCGAAAGTTGGTAGCGCTGGAAGGCCTCTAGATGAAGTTGACGGAGTCTTTCGGAAGCTGTATTCAGAACTCTCAGTACGGGTCTCGTAGCCTCGAGATTGGTCAGTCATCATAGAACAAGGCAACATACTCGTCGTAACGGAACACTCTGCTGCGCGACCTACCCGTAATCTCCTGCAAAATACCACAATTTGCAAATTCGGACACAAGGCCATTGGCCGCGGGGTATGCTACGCCGAGCACTTCCTGAACATCCTTTACAGAGACAGTTGGATACTCAAATAGGTGTTCAAGAACGCGATGGCCGTTTCCGGCGCGAAATCCCAGTCTTTCATTTATTAGTTCGCGGTGGCGTTCGCGAAGTTCGAGGATTCGGCGTGCAGTTGAAGTAGCTTGTCTGCTAACCTCTATGACACCGCGCAGGAAGAAGGTAAGCCATTGTTCCCAACTTCCAGAGTCGCGCACCGATTGCAATCTGTCATAGTACTGCTGGCGGTTTTGCTTGAAGAAGTGGGAGAGATAGAGAACTGGCTTTAGCAAGACTCCACGCTCACAGAGCAAGAACGTGATAAGGAGCCGGCCCACGCGTCCGTTACCGTCTAGGAATGGATGTATTGTTTCAAATTGGGCATGCGCTAGTCCGATCCATATAAGAGTTGGGATATTCCCTGGGTCATCAAGAAACTTCTCCAGGTCGCCTAGAGTGTTCTGCACTTCATTTGGAGGAGGCGGAATAAACGCGGCATCACCAAGGTTATTACCCCCAATCCAATTTTGACTTGTCCGCAGCTCCCCGGGAGTTAGATGTGAACCGCGCACACCATCAAGAAGGCGGCCATGGATTTGTCGAATTAGGCGAGCTGACAAAGGAAGACTCTTAAGTTGATCTAGCCCAAGCTTCATTGCCTCAATATAGTTAATGACCTCGAGTGCATCTCTCAAGGGGCCAGGGGAGAGGATTCTTGCCTCTGCAGAGAGCACGTCTTGCAGTGTGCTCTGGGTTCCCTCAATCTGACTAGATAGTAATGCTTCTTGCCGGATGTACATCAGTACGAAGAGGTCTGGATCAGGTAATGTTTGAATGGAACCATCAAGTCGCCCTAATGAAAGATCTGCCTCAGACAAAAGTGCCTGCAGTTCGCCAACGACTTGGACTGGTGGGTCAGGGGGCAGAGGGGAAGGGTAGAACGCGCGATAACCAGCGCTCTGTTTGATGTATTGCCCGGCTCGGTTCTGGGTAACGCGACTGGAGTTCATCAAAGATTGCTTGTTTCTCTGATCAATGGCTGCTATTAAGCACACCCTTAATATACTTGCTATTTCGGTGTTTTGTTAACGGAAAAGCTGAGTTTCTTACATAAAACAGCCGCTATTGAGCGCTATTAACGACTTGCTTAGCAAGGGAGCATTGACAATCAATGCAACGGGTCACTCTTGGCGCTCCCGCGCGGCATTGAAATCCATCAGCGGATAGGGACTCCCGGGGTGCTGGCCCGGCAGCCGGGCCGGCAGGGGTTCGCCTAGATAACCTTCCAAGCGGGCGCGTTGCTGCGCGACGACGTCCGGGTGTTGGTCGGCCACGTTGGTGAAGTTGTCACGGTCATCATCGACACGGTAGAGCTTCCATTGCGGCTCGGAGTCCTGGATGTTCACCACGGCGTTCCACGTATGGTCGCGGACGCTTGCTTCGTAGCCCCAGACAGTGAGCACCCAATCGCGCAGGGACTCACTTTCGCCGGAGGCGAGCGGACTTTCGCCAGTCGCCATCGGCCACATGTCCTCGCCGTCCACACGATCGTGGGGCACGTCCAGCCAATTCAAGACTGTGGGCGCAACGTCAATGTGCTGCACAAAGGGCGTGATGACGGTGTCGCTCGGCCCTTCAGGGTGGCGCACGAGCATGTTCACGCGGGTGTTGTACGCGTTCATGTGGCGCTGGCTCTTGCCGAATTCGCCGTGCTCGTTCATTTGCGTGCCGTGGTCGGAGGTAAAGACGATGATGGTCTCATCCAGCAATCCGCTGTCAGCCAGGTGATTGAGCAACACGCCGATCCATTTGTCGATGAACGTAATCGAGCCGTAGTAGAGTGCTTTGACCCGCTCTTGTTCCGCCGCGCTCAGCGGCTCGCCGCGCGGCTGAATGGGTTCGATGCCCTGCCAGGGCGCATCCATGTAGGCGTCGGCATATGCAAAGGGCGGGTGCCACGGTTCGTGAGCTTCGAATGAGTCGATCCAAAGAAAGAACGGATGCTGGTTACGGCTGTCCTCGATGAACTGAATCGCGCGGCGCATGCATTTGGCAAAGGTGAAGTCCTCTTCCGTATTGCGGTCCTTCACGTTCCAGAGCCACTGGCGCAGCCCAAACGCTACATTGCCTGGATCGTGCGTATACCGCTCGGCCTGGAGTTCCTCCTCGGTGCCCAAGCGGTAGGGATCGGCCTCCTGCCCGCGAAAGAACTCCCAGTTCATGAAGCCCCGGGTGAAGTTCATAGTAGGCTTGAAGAGGTGGTAGGTATCGGCCACGAGGCCCGTGGCATAGCCCGCGCGGGAGAGCCGTTCGGCCAACGTCTGCTGATGCGGCGGCACGCCGTGCCAGCCGGGCATGCCCGGCGCGCCCGGCGACGAGCCGGTGGTGTCAATTGTCCACCGCCAGGGAAAGCCGCGGATGCCGGTAAAAAGCGAGCGCCGCGCGGGGACCGTCGGCAGCGCCTCGGCGAACGCGTTCTCGAACCAGACCCCGTCCCGCGCCATGGCGTCGAGGGTGGGTGTCTGCATGTGTTGCGCGCCCAAGTGCCGGATGCAATCAGCGCGGAATGTGTCGAGGCAGATGACGATGCAGTTCATGGGGATCTTTCCTATTCGGTATGGAACATTGGGATGCCAGGCTTACTCTTGTCGGTTAGACTCTTGTCCGTTAGTACAGGCGGCAGAGCGAAGGAGGGCATTCGAGGGGCAAAGAGCTATGGCCCAATAAGCGGTCGGCAGAACGCTCTCTGCTATTCCTCGCTTGGCTTACCAACGTCCTTGGGTCTGTCGGCAGCACCCTCAATCCGAGATACGCGCTGATAAATCTCAAACATGTGGTTGCGCATGTCGCGATTGTCTTCTCGGATTGCGTTCTCGCCCTGCCGGATAAACGCAATTATGGCAACACCTATGCTGATGGCAACCAGAATGATGGCGAGGGTTGAGAGCAAGAGGCCATATTCTTCCATTGGTGTCGCGCCTCCTATCCCTGCTTGTTGGCCGGGGGATGCAAAGCCGCAATCAGGTCGCGCTCCTCCAAGTACCTGTTGACCGTGCTGCCATTCTTGTGCGCCAGGACATGTGTAGGCCCATAGCGCATAATCTCTTGATTACTTCTGTGCGCGCTCAATCTGTCGTTGAAGCTTTCGGTCTCGCCAACATAGATTACTGCCCATCCAGAAGGCTCAGCTAACTTAGCGAGAACATAGTTGCCCGGCTCTTTACTGCCCACCCAATCAATAGGAAAAACCCAATAAGTGTAAGACACGCCGGACGACCCGGCCAAGCTTACCGTTGGCCGTAGTTCTACCATTTCGGTTCTTCCCCCGTTGCTCGCGGGCAGCCACTCTTGCTTAGAGTATACAACAGGTTTGTATCAGTGCTGCGTAGCGTGCGCTGTCGTCAGCGCTTCTGCGTCTGCAGTGCAAGATATATGCCCAACAGGACCAATGCGCCTCCGCCGATCTGCAGCAGCGTTAGGTGTTCGTCAAGTATGAAGTACGCCAGGATGCTCGCGCCCACGGGCTCGCCGAGGATAGCCACGGCTACCACGGCCGCCGAAACGTAGCGCAGCGTCCAGTTGTAGGCGGTATGGCCCAGGAGTTGCGGCCCCAGCGCCAGCAAGAGCATGAACAGGTACGTCGCCGGCGCGTAGCCTGTGAATGACTGTTGCGTGACAAGTGCCGAGATTAGCACCAGCAGCGCAGCCATGCCATAGACGACAGTAATGTACGGCAGCAGATCGAGCCGTCGCCGCAGGCGCTGTCCCAGCAGCAGGTAGCCGGAGTGAAATACCGCCCCCAGCAGCGCCAGCATGTCGCCGTACAAGGCCTGCCCTTCCACTTGAAAGTCGCTGTAGCCGATCAGGATGCCGCCCGTAACCGAGAGGGCGATGCCCCAGACCAGCAGAGGATGAAGCCGCTCGCGAAAGACAACAACCATGCCAAGCCCTACGAAGATGGGATTGATGGTTACGAGCACCACGGAACTGGCGACCGACGTGTATTCCAGTGATGCGATCCAGGCGATGAAGTGCAGCCCGAGAAAACTGCCCGCCACCGCCGCAATGAGCCAATCGCGACTGCTCAGCGCTGTGAGGTGGTCCCTGCGCAGCGTGAGCGTGAGCGGGGCGAGAATGAGTGCGGCGATTCCGAGCCGATAGGCGGCAATGACGAGCACCGGCGCGTCGGCCAGTTTGATGAGAATGGACGCGCTGCTGATGATCGCCACGGAAGCGATTAGCGCGAGAATGACGCGGACATACGGCATGGGAACTCCTGTGGTACGCCACTGTTGCAGAATAGTCGCACGCGCGTGCAGACGGCAAGCCTTCAACCGTCATCGCGGTGCAAACCGGAAGCCAGATAGGCGCTGCATTCCGGTAGACAAAGCCCATAGAGTGTGCGCCAAGGTCACAGGCCAGGGAGTTCCGCGGCCGGGCAATTTGCGCAGCAGACGCCATGTTCTTAACGTCTGTCAAATGGGAGCAATTTCCGCCCTTCCCTCGCGAGGTAGACAAAACGCGGCCCATTTGTTCAAATAAGAGCAGCTTTGAAATCAAGGTGATGAACAAGCGACAATCTCATTTCCCGCAGGTGCCTTGCGAGCCCACGTCTGTTGGGTAGAGACGCCCGGTGAGTTGCGACTTCGTGAGCGTTTCCACAATCTCCATGCGGCAACATACGCTGAGAGGACCTTAACGCGCCATGCGACTGCAGGACCAGGTAGCCATCGTCACCGGCGCCGCCCATAATATCGGCCGCGCGATCGCGCGCTGCTTTGCGGCGGAGGGGGCCAAAGTCCTAATCGCCGACATCCAAGACGAGGCGGGGGAAGCGGTGGCAGAGTCGCTCCGCAGCGATGGCGCCGAAGCCTCGTTCTTCCATGCCGACGTGGGCACCCTTGCCGGCAACCGCGACATGGTAGCCGCGGCGGTGGAGCGGTACGGCGGCGTAACGATTCTGGTCAACAATGCGCACTGGGAACGGCGGGGGTCAATCGAAGAGTTGAGCGAGGAGGACTGGGACGCGAGCTTTGACGTCTTGCTCAAAGCGCCGTTTCTCGCCAGCAAGTATGCCGTGCCGCACATGCGGGCGGCGGGCGGCGGCGCTATTCTCAACCTGTCGTCGGTGCACGGCTTCCAGGTAAGCCCCGGCTATCCCACCTACGAGACGGCCAAAGCTGCGCTGATTCAATTTACCAAGCAAATGGCGCTTGATTTGGGCAATGACGGCATTCGCGTCAATGCGATTGCCCCCGGAGCTATCCCGTCAGATGAAATGAGAGAAGAGAACGCCGACGATCCGACTTGGCATGAACGCAACATCCTCTGGAATGTTCTCCCCATCATCGGTCGCGCTGAAGATATCGCCCAGGGGGCGCTCTATCTGTGCTCGGATGAGGCGCGTTTCGTTACCGGTCACACCTTGCTCATCGACGGCGGCTTCTTGCTTGGCTTCAAGGGCCTGGGCGGGGCGCGTGTGCAGGAGTTTCTGCGGCGCCATCCGGAGCTCTTGGAGTACGATCTCTCGCGTCCGCTGGGGCCGGCGGCGCATATTCCCGATAAAGATGCTAAGAAGCAGTAGCTTCTAGTCATCCCATGCCTGCATGTAGCAGCATGAGGCCCTGGGCGCGGCGGCGCGCAACGTTTTGGCGCGGCGGCGCGCGACGTTACCTTAGGAGAAAGGATGCTTTCGCATGAATACCGATGCTCGTCCTGTTCTGGTTGCGGACGGCTTTGGGTTTCCTGAAGGCCCATCGTTTGACCGCGAAGGCAATTTCTACGTTATGGAGTGCGATGCCGGCCGCATCAGCAAGGTGACGCTGGATGGGCACGTGGAGGTTTTTGCAGAGACCGGAGGCGTGCCCTGCGGGTCGCGGCTCCACCGGAACGGCCATCTGATCGTGGCGGAGAACGGTCTCGCACAAATCCTCGACTTTGCGCCCGATGGGACGTGGTCGGTGGTGGCAGAATCGTTCAACAACAAGCGTTTCAGGGGGCCGAACGACCTCATTCTCGATAGGCACGGCAACTGCTATTTCACCGATCCCAAAGGGTCGACCTTGGAGAAGCCGGTGGGTCGTGTGTTTCGCGTGGGGGCAGACGGCGCGATCTCAGTCTTTGCGGTGGGCCTCGCCTTTCCCAACGGTATCTGTCTCTCCGCAGATGGAGAGACGCTCTACGTTGCGGAAACCTTTACCCGCCGCATTCATGCCTTCACTCTGAACGACGACGGCAGCGCGAACCACCGTAGCCTGTTTGCACAGATGGAAGGCGGCGTCGGGCCGGACGGCATGGACCTTGGCGCGGACGGCAACCTCTACGTCGCCCATTACGGCAGGGGTGTGGTGGCCGTGATTGCGCCTTCCGGCGCGGTGATTGCCGAGCTGCCGGTGCCGGGCAAAAACCCCACGAACGTGGTCTTTTGGGAAGATTCGCTCTACGTGACGGAAACGGAAACCGGCGCGGTGTACTGCTTGGAGATTGGCGTAAGTGGCCAACCGCTCTTCGGACTGCGCTGAGCCTCGAGCGTCCGTCCAATGCAGATAGGCCGAGGCAAGCGCAAATGGATGCTTAGACGCACATGCCATCAATTTGCACTGGAAGTGTTCACTGATTCGCCATAAGCGAATCAGTATCACTTCTCCCAAAGTACTAGGATTCTGCTGTCCAATTTGTGATCCAAATGCCATCCGTGATGTGTAACAAAGGGTGATTCTATTGGGTCAGGAAGTGGACCCGAAAAGGAGACTGATGTGAGCGACCAGCCTTCGTCTACTGGTCAGCCTTCATCCCCAGGGGAACAAGAGGAATTTGACGAAGATGGGGCGGATTGGGACGAAAACGAGAATCAAGTTCGGACGATACACATACCGTTTAGCGAGGGCGTAAAGCTAGGTTTCGCGCTTGCGATTGGATTCTTGATAGCGTATGCAATTATCTTTCTCGCTATGGTCCTACTTTTTGGAGGAACCCTAGCCTCTGTGTTGGGAAGGTTCGGCGGGTAGCCCGTTCTTGCGAGGAGTAAGTCTGGCAGTGCGACGAAAGCAACTCGACGTCGCTCTCATCGGCGGGCCGCAATATGATGCGCTCTATGGCCGGTTGCCGCATTTCGAGCGGGAGACGGGCTACACGATAAACGTGTGCGTGCAACTGCCCCATCCGGAGCTGAATGCGCACATAGACGAGGTCTACACTGCCGGTTCGGCCCGCTACGACGTGATCTCTACGCATGTCAAGTACGCGCCGGCCCAGCAAGCGTGGCTGCTTCCCCTCGCGACGCACTTTTCGGATGACGAGCTTGCGGACTTCTCGCCAGCGTTGCTCAAGCTCGCTCGGGTCGACGGAGCGCTCTTGCAGATCCCACGGAATGTCGACGCCCGCATCCTATTCTACCGCGAAGACCTGCTGACAGATCCAGCGGAGCAGGCGCGTTTCCAGGCCGCCTATGGTCGTGCGCTCCGCGTGCCGCAGACCTGGGACGAGGTGCGCGATATCGCTACGTTCTTCACGCGTCCTCCCGACCTGTTTGGCTTTGCCTTTCCCGGTCACTCATCGGGCCTGTTTGGCACGTTCTTCGAGTTGGCTGCAATGGCGGGTGGGACACTCTTCGATGAGCGCCTCAACCCCGCTTTCGCTACGCGCGCGGGCCGTTGGGCGCTGGGCTTCCTCGCCGACCTTTACCAGCAGGGCTTGACGCCGCGTGACCTCGCGGCGACGTATTTTGACGAAGTTTCGCAGCTCTTTCGTGAGGGAAGATGCGCACTGGCCGCCGATTGGCCGGCGTACTACGGGCTGCTGACTGATCCGGCCATGAGCCGCGTCGCAGACTCATTCGGGGTCGCGCGCTATCCGGTGGGGCCGGCGGGCAGCCGCGCGGTCTACGCGGGCGGCCACTCGTTTGCCATTCCCACTTCCGTGAATGACTTGGAGGGGGCATTGGCGCTCGTGCGCTTTCTGACCTCGGTTGAGAGCCAGCACCTGGAAGCACGCGGCGGCACAATTGTATCCAGAGGCTCTGTAATGGCGCGCGTGCGCAACGAGACGCCCGCCGGCACGGTGCACGCGCAGCGCCTGGCACTGTTAGAAGAAACAATTCGCGACGACATGGTGACGTTTCCAAAGTTTGCCGAGTATCCGCGGGTCGAGGAAGTCTGCGCGGAGACGCTGCAGGCGGCGATTCGGGGAGCAGTCATGCTGCCGCGCGCGCTGGCATACATGGAAGAGCAGGTACGTGATCTGCTGGCGTGAGCGTGCGGTTGGCGTGGTATCATAGCTGCGCAGTGAATGCTTTGTTCATATCCGTCTATGCATTGGTGATAGCAGGCAGACTGTATACGGAGAGGTGAATCCATGGCAAATATCAAGGTAGGCGTCCGGCTAATCTGCTTACGTACACCGGGCCCGGAGGGGTTGGAAACCGCGGCGCAGATTGGCGCTGAGAGCGTGCAGTTGACAGTAGGAAGAGGCGAATACGCGCCGGAATCGCTCAATGCGGCCGGTATAAAGGAAGTGCAACAGCGCGTGCAGGACCTGGGCATGGTGATCTCGGCTACCGACGGCGGATTGGACGACTTCGGCGACGCAGAGACGGTGGCCGAACACGTGGACCGCACCAAGCGGCTAATCGACCACACGCGTGCCCTCGGCGCGCCGGCGCTCACCAGCCACATCGGCATCGTGCCCAAGGATTCAAATGCGCCCCGGCGCCAGGTGTTTCGTGAAGCCATGGAAGCAATCGGCAAGCACGCCGAGCAAACGGGCATGTACTTCGGTATCGAGACCGGCCCTGAGCCGCCGTCGGTGCTGCTTGACCTCATTAACTCAATCGATACTGACGGCATCAAAATTAACCTCGACCCGGCCAATTTCATCACGTGGGCGGCGCGCATCGCCAAGCAGGAGGGTCGCCCCTACGATCGCGCGGAGGCATTTGCCGAATCCGACCCCCATGAAGCGGTCTACATCTTGCGCGACCATATCATTCATACCCACATCAAGGATTCCGCCGTGGAGGACGACTCCGGCCGCCATGAGACACCTGTGGGCCAGGGCTGGATCGAGTGGCCGCGCTACTTGAAGTCATACCAAGACATCGGCTTTACAGGCTACCACTGCATCGAGCGCGAGGCCGGGGAGAATCGCGTTGAAGAGACTCGGGAGGCGATAGCGTTCGTCCGCGAGGTCGCGCAGCAACTGGGGTAGCAATCGAGTTGCATGAACGTTCTCACGACCGTACTGGTGCTGGGCGGTGCGACGGGGCTGACACTACTGCTGAATGCGGTGTTTCAGCGCCTATTCCCGCGCTTCACTTCCCGCCAGATCAAGCCGGTCGTACAGAGCAAGGACCATGAAGACCTGCCCAACCTGCGCTTGCCCAGTGTCGGTGGGCTGACGCTGGTCGTCACGCTTTGGTGCCTGGGCGGCCTCTGGTGGGCGCTTCGACCCGATACGAGCGAGTTTCTTCTGCTCCTCATTCTGCTCACGACTCTCTTCTTCGCCATCGGCTTCAGCGATGACTGGTTGAAATGGCGGCGCGGCACCGGGCTTGGCGATCGGACCTATTTGCTGGCGCATGCCGTTGCGGCATTGGCGACCGTCGCGGCGCTCTACTGGTGGCCGAGCGAATTCCTGCAGGCGAACATACAAGGCGGGAGAGTCCTGCAGGCGCTCAACGTCGTTGGCATTTTGGGACTGGCGCTCACGCTGCTCTGGCTCTTCATGCTCACATTCGGGACGGCCTTTTCGGTCGCCGTGAGCGATGGTATCGACGGCCTGACTGCCGGCATGGCGACTATTGCCGGTGTTGGCATGCTGATCTCGCTGCTCATTCGGGAGGCAAGCAGCGAACTGCTGAGCTTTGCCGCCGCCCTTCTGGGTGTGAGCATAGGGCTGTTGCTCTTCAATCTGCCCTCTGACTGGTCGTCTACGGGCAGCGTGCGGCGGCGGGCGCGCATTTACCTTGGCGACAGCGGCGCTTTGGCTCTGGGCGGCGCCTTCGCGGCCTTGGCGCTCTTTAGCGGCGCAGACGCGGTGTGGCTCTTCATCGGCGGTGTGTTCCTATTGGACGGCGGCTCCGGCTTTTTGCAGGCTAAGATCGTCACGCCGTTCTTTCGCCATTTTGTGCGCATACGCCGCTATGCCAACACCTCGCACTTTGTCCCCCACACCGAGTTCCCGCTGCCATTTACCGCGACGCCGCTGCACCATCACTTCGAGATGCTTGGGATCGGCCGGCTGCCCGTGGTGTGGCTGTTCTGGTCGTTCAGCATCTTGGCGGCTATCAGCGGCATCATAGTAGCAGCCTTTCCACGGTTGCACATCGTGACGGTTGGCGGGGCGCTGCTTTTCTACGCGGCATTGATCGGTGGCGCGATGTGGATGACGGGACGGTTTCTCGGCATGGTGACGACAGATGATGCTGAGACGTTGGCGGTCTGCGCAGGCAGACCGTACACACTGCTAGGCAGGCGACTCTACCGGGTCGTCGAACGTACGGGTATTCCACTTCTCTCTCCCCGAGAGCAACAGATGCTTCGTCTCTGGCAACCCTGCAATCGCTGGGACGTGCTGGCGAACCTCGCGTACGCCCAAGCGCTCGCGGGAGAGAAGGTTGCAGCCCAAAAGACATGGCAGCGCATCCCAGAGGCAAGTAGAAAACTGCGCGAGGAGCATCCGGTCGCGGCAGCCCTGAATGACGCGACGTAGCGTGGGGACACTTCCCCCGCTCTATTGCACGGAATGAAACGTCTGTGTAGCGCGGGGGCTTGTCCCCCGCTCTATGGCGCAGCAACTAACGTCCGAGCGGAAGTTTGACCCATGCTCTCTTGCTTTGGAAAATGCGGGAGCACGGAGCCTATCACCAACTCTCATGTCCTTGAGAATGCGAAGTAGCGCGGGGGCTTGTCCCCCGCTCTTTGGCTCAACAACTAACGCCCGAGCGGAAGTTTGACCCATGCTCTCTTGCTTTGGAAAATGCGGGAGCACGGAGCCTATCACCAACTCTCATGTCCTTGAGAATGCGAAGTAGCGCGGGGGCTTGTCCCCCGCTCTTTGGCGCAGCAACTAGCACCCGAGAAATTTACATGCCCGGCCACGTTCCCGCCGGAGGTCTTCTTGAGCTGCCGTACGGCACCACCGTGGGTGGTCGTTCTGCAATTGCGCCCAACTCAAGGGCATGGTCTTATAGGAGGAGAGGCTGTGTCGTATGCTCAACACCGCGACCAAGAGAGCAATTTCGCCGCTGGTGCTTCAGTTGCCAGAGGCAATAGTGCCGCATGCGGTTGCGCCGGCATTCGCCCACTTGCCTGGGCTGGCGCTCCTCGAAAGCAGCCGGCCGGGCGCCCTTGGCCGGTATTCCTATCTTACTGCCGATCCCTTTTTGCGCATGGAGAGCGTCGGCAACCTCAGCAACCTGGAGTGGCGCCATCCGGTCCAACGATCCGAGGTGCGACGTGGGCAGCCATTCTCAGTGCTGCGGGAGCTTCTCGCCAACTATGCCCTATCCCCAGCGCCGCAGGGCCCGCCCTTTCAAGGCGGCGCGGTGGGCGTATTCGCCTATGATATAGGGCGCCAACTGGAAGAACTGCCGTCGACGGCGGTGAGCGACGTCGCTACCCCCGAGCTGAGTCTTGGATTCTACGACTGGGTGCTGGCGCACGACCACCGCCTGGGTCTAACGTGGCTGGTGACCACAGGCTTGCCGGACCGCACGGAAGAAGCCGCTGCGGCACGGCAGGCGCAGGTCAGCGAAATCCTTACGGCTTCGCACGTGCCTAACGGCAAGCGGCAGGGTGCCGCCGAGTGCTTTCGCCTGACCACGCCGTTAGCGTCGAATGTCACCCGCGAAGAGTATGTTGCTATGGTCCAACGGGCGCAAGCCTACATCGCGGCCGGCGATGTCTATCAGGTGAATCTTTCGCAGCGGTTCACGGCGAAATGGGAAGGATCGCCTTGGGCGCTCTATCAGCGCCTGCAGCGGGAAAGTCCGGTGCCGTTTGGCGCATTCCTCGATCTCGGCGATAGCTGGGTAGTTTCCGCGTCGCCCGAACGCTTTCTGCATGTGCAGAACGGTGTTGTAGAGACCCGCCCCATCAAGGGCACGCGGCCGCGCGGAGCCACACCGGCCGAGGATGCCGCCTTAGCCGATGAGCTGCGCACCAGCGAGAAGGACCGCGCCGAAAACCTCATGATCGTTGACTTGCTGCGCAACGATCTGGGAAGAGTCTGCGAAACGGGGTCGATTCGCGTGCCTGCGCTCTGGCAGGTAGAGGGCTATAGCAACGTCTGGCAGCTTGTCAGTGCGGTCACTGGCGTCCTGCGCCCGGAGGCCGATGCCGTCGCGGCGCTTGAGGCCGCGTTTCCCGGCGGTTCGGTGACCGGCTGTCCCAAGATTAGGGCAATGGAAATCATCGAGGAATTGGAACCCGTGCGGCGTGGCATCTACTGCGGCGCCCTTGGCTACCTGGGTTTCGACGGCACGATGGATACGAGCATTGTCATCCGTACGATCGTGCTTACGCGCGACCGGCTTTTCTTGCAGGTTGGCGGCGCGGTGGTGGCGGACTCCGATCCGCAGGCAGAGTACGAAGAGACGCTGGTGAAAGCGCAGGCCGCGCGCTCCGTACTGGAGGCGACATCAGCGCAGCCGGCGAAATGATTGCTGGTACGAAAGTAGCGCGTCGCTAAAGCCTCTTGCAAGGACATAGATTACCGCCAGCGGCAAGTCTCAGCCATTAAGGAGAAGCTGATCAGCCGAGAGCTTGTCTGCTATGTGAATGGTGAGCTTGTGCCTGAGAATGCCGGCGCAGTCTCCGCCCTTGACCGTGGCCTGCTGCTCGGCGATGGCTTGTTCGAGACGATGCGGGTGATAGGCGGGCGCGTTCTCCAATGGCAGCGGCATTGGGAGCGTTTGCGGTATGGGGCGCAAGTGATCCAGCTTGCCATGCCTTGGACAGCAGACACGATGCGCGCAGCGCTTGACCGCACGCTCACTGCCAACGATCTGCGCGACGCAACCGTGCGCCTCACCGTCACGCGCGGCAAGAGCACGATGCGGGGCTTGCTGCCGTCCGCTGACACCCAGCCGTCCCTCCTCATTCGCACAACCGCATTTGTAGCCTACCCGGACGACCTCTATTGCAGCGGCTTGCGGGTGATTGTCAGTCGCAAGACCCGGCGCAACGAGCACTCGCCTTCGTCACGGGTGAAGTCGCTGGGCTATCTCGACAACCTCATTGCGCGCCAAGAAGCAGCCGCGCAGGGGGCCGACGAGGCACTCTTGCGCAACACGCAGGGCGCTGTGGCAGGCGCGACCGCCGCGAACATCTTCAGTGTGCACGCGGGCCGCTTGCACACGCCGCCGCTCGAGGCCGGCGCACTGCCGGGCACCATGCGCTCGTTGGTCTGTGAGGAACTAGCTCCGCGCATTCGTCGCAACGTCTGTTTCCCGCAGTTGTGCGTGGGGTCGTTGCGCGATGCGGAGGAACTCTTTCTCACGAACGCCCTCATGGGCATCATGCCGGTGTGCGTTGTAGACGGTAGGCCGGTTGGCGCCGGCACTCCCGGCCCGGTTACGCAAGAACTCCGCGCCAGCTACGAGGAGTGGCTAGCGGCGGGTGGCTAGAACTTGCCTCATAAATACATCGCTCGGTGTAGACTTGCCCTTCGACAGGCTCAAGGGAATGGAAGAGGCAAGAATCCGCTCGTGCTGAGTGCTGCGCGAAGCCCATGTCCAAGTACAAATTGGCTATCGAACCAATTTATGAGATAGCCTTTTGTGGCACCCTGCCTGGGAGTTAACGCGTCGGCATTTCAAACGCTGCAATCCACTTGTGTCCGCTGGGATTGGCCCCGCCTATGTATTGGCCGGTGGTGATAGTGGCGATCTCGTAGGCGGGCAGGTCGCGCACGACGATGCAGGTACCGGCGATCCGCATGCCGTTCCACGCGAAGAAGAAGTCTTCGTTGTGATGTTCCCGTCCTTCAAGGATACCTTTGTCTACAGGAATTACGTGCAGTATGAAGCGCGTATCAACTTCCTCTCGGTCGCAGTCCCGTTGAATGTAAACCAAGCGCTTGTCCTTGAGATATACGTCATAGTCTGCAGCTATTATGAGATTCCCTTTGTCGGGGAGAGTCGCCGGAGGGCTGTCTCGCAACAAGAATTCTTGCCAGGCTGTGACGGGTACTACATTGTTTTCAATGAACTGAGATTCTACGGCGGTAAAGATCGTGGCGTGCCGGTCTATCTGCTCATAGCGGAGCACGCGCAAGTCGCGACTCGCGAAGGCGTCCGACAAGTACAGCACAGTAGGGGTTACTGAACCAACTGTGATCACTATGACAATGGCGCCGAATACACTGCGGCGGAACCACCCGCGGTAGTCTCCCCACCTGCCCACCACGGCCTCGGCGGCGTAGATACTGAGCACAACGAGTGCGGCCAGCGGAACATGGCGCAGCCAGTCAGCGTCGTAGCCGTATGTATAGAAGAGCGACACTGGGAATACCGCGAGACAGATAAGAAACATCGGATCGCGGCGCAGGTGCGGACGCAAGAGTACTAGTAAGAGCGCCAGCACTAGAAAATTGACAATCATCACTGCGCCGCCACTGTCAAGCAAGTAGCCCCAGCCGCGGGTTTCCCACACCCAGCCACGTGGATAGTGCGCGGAGCCACTGGACACATACATCAAGAGCAACAGTGCCAATGGAGGAGCCACGAGGAGGTTCTGCCAGCGCAGGAACGGTCGGACTCCGTTCTGCAGGACCAGCACTCCGACGAACGGCAGCAAACCGATAGCGATGAATGGCGACCAGAAAATACAAGCCGCGATGACTACCCCGCTCAGGGGTAGGAACTGCGCATGCCGGCGCAGTTGGATGAGGAGGAGCGCGAAAAGCACGCCCGGTATGAAGTGTTGTGGCGAAACCGCAATGTGCCTGAGCTGGTAGCGGTAGCCGGCAATCTCCAAGTTCGGCAGGAGATGGTCCCACATGCCTAAGAAGATGAGAATGGGGACCGCAGCGAGTACCCACCAGCCCCGCTGGGCCCGCGTGAAGAGCAAGAGCGCAAGGGCAGCCCCACACCAGGTCCACAGCGGCACGGCCCAATTCAAGGCAGCCACACCGAACCACTTGCCCAGTAATCCGGGGACCATGTAGTAGCCGAGGTAGTAGCGGAGGAGCAGGGGCCAATCGAAGTACGTAGCGAAGTAGACCGGCCAGTCGTCGCGGCTGAGGTGCAACAGGATTGCGCGATTCCTATCCCAGTTGTAGTTGTCAATGTCGAACACGCCGCCGGCGGCGGTAGCCATCACCCAGGCAAACGCAATGAGCAGGAGTACGCCGGTAACGGGATTGAATGAAATCTGCCAGGAAGATACCTTCCAGGAAGGGAGAATCGTCTTGCCAAGTGCAGTGGCAATCAGGAAGGCAGCGGGAATACCTAGCCACCAGTGAAACCAGCCTACGAGCCAGACGACTACCGGCAGCAACAGGTAGAGAATGGTGAGCCGGTACACCACAGGAAAGGATTGTGTTTCCTTCAAAGGACTCTCCGACTTTACGTACAATGCGCCCTTGGGCGCAAGGATTTCTGGAGATTGGTGTGCCGAAAAGAGAGCAACAGTGGAATTAGCGCTCGAATGTCTTGATTTCCGCTGCGACTCAAAAGGATAACGCGTCAGGCATGATAGCAGACAAATGGGACCATGTCGGCACGCGCTAGAGTTAGTAGAAATCTAAAGATGAGTATTGCACAACCCGACCAGATGCTTGGCACAAGCACTTGTGGCCGGTAAACGCGAGAACTCTTCAAAGTGTTGGCAGGGCGATTATTGTCGGATGGGTAGTGCTCGCGCTCAACGATGTCATTCCATTGGCATGTGATACGTGGCAATCCACTTATGCCCAGTGGGATTGGCCCCGCCTAAGTACTGTCCGGTCGTGAAAGAGGCAATCGCATAGGCAGGCAGGTCGCGAAGAACAAGGCATGTATCTACGACCCGCATACCGTTCCATGTAAAATTGAAGTCTCTGTTGTCATGTTCCCGTCCATCAAGAATGGTCTTGTCAACAGGGGTTATATGGAGAATGAAGCGCGAGTCGAGATCTTCCCGGCTGCACTTGGGCCGAACATAGACCAGTAGCTTGCCTTTGAGATAGACAGAGTAGTCGGATTCGATTATCAGTTGTCCTTGGCCACGAGACGCTTCCGCATGCTGGTTCTTCAACAGGAGTTGATGCCAAGCAGAGCCGGGAGCCACGTATTGGTCAGAATAGATGGGTTCTACTGCGGAAAATAGCGTGGCGTGGTTTTCTATGCGTTCGTATCGGAATACACGAAAGTCGTGAGACTCAACCGCAGGCAGCGAGTGGCGCAAGGTAGGGGACACCAAGCCAACGGCGGCAGCTAGTATGAGAACTGCGAGTGCGGTGCGGCGGTACCACTCGTGGAATTCCCCCCATCCGTGTATGACAGTCTTGGTACCGTAGTAACAAAGCACGACGATAGCTGTTGCTAGCATGTATCTCGCCCAGTCATTGAGGTGCCCAAACGAGATCAATAAGGTCACTGGCAAGATGGTCGGGTAGACGAGGAACATAGGGTCGTGGCGAATGTGCGGACGTAAAATCACTACTAGGAGCGCCAACAACAACAGAGTGGAGACGTAAGATATCACTGATGTCACGTAGAGCGTATCGTTTATCTCCCATATCCATCTGCGGGGAATTTGGACGAATCCGCTAGACATGTAGACTGCGAATAACAGTGCTGAGGGAGGAGCCACAAGGACATTCTGCCAGTGCAGAAATGATCGGACACCGTTCTGAAAGACCAGCACCCCAACCAGTGGCAGCAAGGCAATTGCAATGAAGGTGGACCAGAAGAGGCTCGCTGCTATGACTACTCCACTTATTGGTAGGAACTGAGTATGCCGTCTCAACTGAATTATCAAGAGAGTAAAGAGCACGGCCGCAATGATGTGTTGCGGGGTGTATGCGAATCTCCTAAGCAGAGAGTAATCGTAAGGATTCTCCCATAGTGGGATCAGACCTGTCGTCATGCCAAAAAAAACAAGGATGGGGGCCGCCGCCAGTACCCACCAACCCTGGTACGCTCGAGTGAAGAGCAAGAGTGCGAGGGCGGCCCCGCACCAGGTCCACAACGGCACTGCCCAGTTCAACGCTACTACACCGAACCACTTGCCCAGCATGCCGGGGACCATGTAGTAACCCAGGTAGTAGCGTAGGAGCAGCGGCAAGTCTACGTAGGTAGTGAAGTAAACCGGCCATTCGTCCCGGCTGAGGTGCAACAGCAGTGCCCGATGCTTCACCCAGTCGTGATTGTCAATGTCAAACACGCCGCCTGCGGCGGTCGCCATCACCCAGGCAAGGGCAATGAGCAGAAGCACGCCGGTCGCGGGAGTGAAGGAAATCTTCCAGGAGGACACATTCCAGGATGGTAGGATCGGTCTGCCAAGTGCAATGGCGATCAAAAGGGCAGCCGGAATACCAAGCCACCAGTGGAACCAGCCAACCAGCCAAATAGTCACTGGCAGCATGAGGTACAAAACCGTGAGCCGGTGCACCACAGGCAAAGATTCTGTTTCTTTCAGAGTTGACTCCTAATTATCGTGCAAAGAACCATTGGACCTGGTGCTCTTGGGTAATTCGCAATATAGCAAGAAATTAGCTGGCGAGGATGGCGCAAGGCGGGAGTCTCAGCGGCTGCTGTGATCCAAAAGGATGGTGCATGATGCATGATAGCAGAGAAGTGCTGTCTTGGCAGCAGGCGCGAGGGCGGACTGAGTCTTGGGGGTGTGCGTTACACGCCCAGACTTGGCGCTTGGCAGGAGGGCTGTTGGACTGCGAGAACAAAGCATATGAAGCGTGTACGGGGTGAGGGTTGTCGCTGGCTAGTTAGCTTCCATACCATACAGGGTCACTTCGCTGACACGTGGTAGGTGGTAATCCACTGGTGCCCAGTAGGATTAGCTCCGCCGATGTATTGGCCGGTTGTAAAGGAAGCGATCTCGTATGGTGGCAGATCGCGTACAACGATGCAGGTATCAATGACCCGCATGCCGTTCCAATTGAAGTGGAAGTCTCCGTTGACATGCTCCCGACCCTCCAGGATGGACTTGTCAACTGGGATAACGTGCAGAATGAAGCGGGACCCTATTTCTTGCGGGCTACACTTGGTCTGCACATAGATTAGTCGGTTGTTTTCGAGATAAACGGTATAGTCGGATTCAATTATCGGCACTCCTATGTTTTGGAAGGGAGTCGGAGGGTAGCCTTGCAGTACGGGCTGTTGCCAAGCAGTGACGGGAGCCACGTATTGGTTGGAGTAGATAGACTCTATTGCGGTAAATAGCGTGGTGTGCTCTTCCATGCGTTCGTATCGGAATACCCTAAAATCGCGAGACTTAACTGCATGTAAGGCATGGCGCGCAGTAGGAAATATCGAGCCACCTGCGACCAGCAATATGACTCCTGCAAGCGCGACGCGGCGGTACCACTCTCGATATACACCCCAGCCTCGCACAACAGTCCTGGCGCCGTAGAAGCAAAGCACGACGACGGCTACTAGCACAATGTTTCTGCCCCAGTCGTTGTAATGGCCGTATGAAATCGCAAGAGACAGCGGCAATGCGACCGGGTAGACAAGGAACATCGGGTCGTGGCGCAGGTGCGGACGAACAATCACAATGAGAAGCGCCAGCAGCAATATGCTAGCCACGAATCTCACAGTTATTGCTACGACAAACGGCTCTTGTACCTCCCACAGCCAACCACGGACGAGGCTGCTAATCCCGCTGTGCAAATACACTATGCACAGCGCTGCCAGTAGGGGAGCCACCAAATAGTTCTGCCAGTGCAGCAATGGGCGGACACCGTTGTGCAGTATCAGCGCCCCCACCAGCGGCAGCAGTGCAATGGCAATGAGAGTTGACCAGAAGAGGCTTGTAGCTATGACTACTCCAACTTATTGGAAGGAACTGAGGATGCCGTCGCAATTGAATTAACAAGAGCGCATAGAGCACGGCCGGAATGACATGCTGTGGAGCATATGCAAAGAGCTTAAACACAGAATAATCGTAGTCAATCTTCCAGATAGGAGTAAGGCCCACCGTGATGCCGAAGAAGATGAGCATAGGAGCCGCCACGAGTGCCGTCCAGCCGCGAAGGCCTCGTGTAAAAAGCAGCAGTGCGAGGGCAGCCCCGCACCATGACCACAACGGGACTGCCCAGTTTAACGCCGCCATACCAAGCCACTTGCCCATCAGCCCGGGAGCCATATAGTAGCCGAGGTAGTAACGCAGGAGCAGGGGTGATTCTAGGTACGTGGCGATATAGACCGGCCAGTCGTCGCGGCTTAGGTGCAACAGTAAAGCCCGGTGCTTATGGGCGTCGGTATTGTCAATGTCGAACACGCCGCCGGCGGCGGTAGCCATCACCCAGGCAAACGCAATGAGCAGGAGTACGCCGGTAACGGGATTGAATGAAAACTGCCAGGAAGATACCTTCCAGGAAGGGAGAATCGTCTTGCCAAGTGCAGTGGCGATTAGAAGGGCAGCAGGAATACCAAGCCACCAGTGAAACCAGCCAACCAGCCAAATCATCACTGGCAGCACGAGGTACAGAATTGCGAGCCGGTGCACCATGGGTAGTGGTGCCGTATCACTTAGGAAGGCCTTTTCATTCACATGCAGTGAACCTTTGGAAGCAAAGCATTCGTGTTGCCGGCGAGTCCCAAGAAAACACTCTGCAACTATTGCTCATGGGAAAGCCTTATTCCTCGCTGCAACCGGCGCGAGTAACGCAATGTGCATGATAGCAGGCATGTGGAACTGCGATTGCATGTACCGGAACAAACAGAGAAGTGGAGTATGCCTTAGGGGTCCTTAGCGGATGCCTGGCACAATCACGCCCCGAATTGAAGTATCCAGCAACCTGTGCAATGGAATGCTGTTGTTTGCTCAATCGCCTTCAGTCTAAAGTAGCTCACTGCTCGGGCATGTGAAACTCGATGGCCCACTTGACCCCAGTAGGATTGTGTCCGCCCTCGTATTGGCCGGTTACGAGTGAGGCGATCTCGTAGTCTGGCAGTTCGCGCACTACAATGCAAGTGTCGAACAGCCGCATGCCGATCAATGCAAAGTAGAAGTCATGATTGAGACTCTCCCTACCTTCAAGGATATCTTTGTCAACCGGGATTACATGTAGGATGAAGCGCGATCTAGTCTCCTCTATGTCACAGTTGTGCTTGATATAGACCAGCCGTTTATCTTTGACATAGACTTGATAATCTGAGTCGATAATGAGTCGGCCCTTGTCAGGGTAGGAATCTGGGCCGTCGTCGCGGAGCAGCAGTTGTTGCCAAGCTGTGGCTTGGGTCATCTCTTGACCGTGGAACTTCGGCCTGACGGCTGTGAACAGGGTGCTGTGGCGCTCTGTTCATATCTAAGTATGTGAAAGTCGCGATACTCGAATACAGACGACCAATAAGACACAGTGCCGGAAATGGAAACCGCAAGGACCAGCAAGGCCACGATTGCAAATGCGCCGCGACGGTACCATTCACGAAAGTTTCCCCAACCGGGCACCATGGTCGTGGCGACAAAAAAACAAAGCACGACGAATGTTGGCAATGGTGTGTGTTTACCCCAATCATTGAGAGGACCGAACGTGAACCAAAACGACGCTGGGAATGCAAACAGGCAGATGAGGAACATTGGGTCCCGGCGCAATTGCGGACGCAAGAACATGAGTAGAAACGCCAGAATTAGATAGATGGCGACGCTTCCTAGCTCTCCCACTTCTGACACGCTTTCCCATCCATACCTTTGCCATATCCAGCCACGGGGGTATTGAGCGGATCCGCTAGACAAATACGCCACCAGCAACAGCGCGAGCGGAGGAGCCACAAGGAGGTTCTGCCAGCGCAAGAAAGTGGGAATTCCGTTCTGTAGGATCAACACCGCAACCAGTGGCAGCAAGCCTATGGCGACAAAAGGAGACCAGAATAGGCTTGTCGCTAATACAATTCCGCTCACACCTAGGAATTGCTGGTGCCTACGCAATCGAATGAGCAATAGTGTATAGAGTGCGCCCGCTATGAAGTGGTGCGGAGAGTTGGAGAAGTGCCAAAGGGAAGACTGGATCTCAAGAGCACCCCACTTCAGAACGTGATCCTCCGTCATGCCGAAAAAGATGAGGAAGGGAACCGCAGCAAATGTCATCCATCTTCGGTGTCTCTGGGTGAAGAGCAATAGCGAAAGGGCAGCCCCGCACCACGTCCACACCGGCACTGCCCAATTCAAGGCCGCCACACCGAACCAATTGCCGAACATCCCGGGAACCGTGAAGTAGCCCAAGTAGTATCGGAGAAGTAGGGGCACTTCGAAGTAGGTGGTGAAGTAGACCGGCCAGTCGTGGCGGCTAAGTTCCAGGAATATGGCGCGGTTCCTATCCCAGTTATAGTTATTGATGTCGAACACCCCCCCTGCGGCGGTAGCCATTACCCAGGCAAGGGCAATGAGCAGGAGCACGCCGGTCGCAGGAGTGAAGGAGAATTTCCAGGAGGACACCCGCCAGGTAGGCAGGATCGGTCTGCCCAGCGCAATGGCGATCAGAAGGGCAGCCGGAATGCCAAGCCACCAGTGGAACCAGCCAACCAGCCAAATTATCACTGGCAGCACGAGGTACAGAATTGCGAGCCGGTGCACTACGGGTAAGGTTGCCGACTTTCCGATAGGAGTCTCTTCGCCACCAATGGCCACTTCTAGTTGAGGCTTTCGTAGTGCATCTGAGAGAAAGGAAAAGAGGCGTTGAACCAATTGACCAACCTTAAGCCGCATGAATCGCTGTCACCTGTTACGTATCGGTGTCGCACTAGGGATGGTATCAGAATCTGGCGATCCGGACGGTGAGCGCTAAAGCGGGGAGAAACGATTAGATACTACTTGGAAAGGAACGAGTTCCTGCTCGCACAGCATGTCACAACAACCTCAATCGTAGGCAAGACACGGGGTCCTGAAATGGGCAAGCGTAGTAAACTGGTCTGCTGTCTCTCACAAGAAAGTCTAAGAGGTATTGCTTCGGAGTCCAGCCAGTTGCCTATTGAGAGCCAACAGTAGGCAACTGCTTGCGTACAGCACGAAAGCAGGTGGTCTCCGCCTAGTCCGATTCCCGAGGTTGCATAGAAGTGATATCCTGCTCGCTTTCTAGTAAGTGCACAGTCAGAATCTATGCACAACACGCTAGGGAAAGTGGCTTCACTGCATGCCGAGCTGCTCAATGGAAGGCCGGCGGATATAGAGTAGCCTGAGGATGAAGCACTCTGCGGCCAATGCGATTCAGAAGTGGGCACTCACATGCAGGTGACGAAAAAATAAGGCGGGGGGCGGCAACTTTGCCACCCTCCGCCTTACGGAGTGAGAGGGTAAGAGACAGCAGGTAGAATTCTGTTTAGCGTGCGCTGAATTCTCAGCGTGCGCCGTACCAGGCGCGCTCGCGCCGGGTTTGGCACGGGACGCACAATGTCGCTTCCGGCACAAACTCCAAGCGTTCAGCAGAGATTCCCTCCCCGCAGTCCTCGCAGACGCCGTACGTGCCGGCCTCCGCCTTCTGCCAAGCCTGGTCGAAGGCTCTCAGGTCACGGCGCAGTACGTCGAGCACTGCTTCACGGTCCTCCTGGATCGCGACATCTTGCGCCAGATCCACGAAGTCGTCGTCATCAGCCGAGGAGTCGCTTCCGCGCGCACGCTCCCGCAGATCGGTTTCAATCGAATTTGCGAGGAGGGCTGCCAGGGCATCCCTCGCTTCTTGCAACCGCTGCACGCGGTCGACTCGTTGTTCCAGTTCTCTGGCCATGGTTCGTACCTCCTTCACCGCATTCGGGCCGTCACTTGATTGGCGCCGTTGCCGTGCTACGCTGTGGGCTTGGTGGGACGCGGTGTAACTCCTTTGTCACTTCCTGTGCGGCCCACCGGGTCGCAACGAGTTATTTCTGCCAGCATACCACCGGATATCAAGACTGTGAAGCGATTCTAAGGAACTTCTTAGGATAAATCGCAATTATTAAGGATATTCTTAGAAACAAGCTTTCATTCTAATAACTATAGTCTTTATAGTATTGGCGGATGTGCAATGAATTCTCAGATTTTCTTAGGTTTCCGCTCAAAGGGTTGCATTCCCTTTGCAGAAGGTCTTAGGTATGTGTCCGCTCAACGCTGGATCCTGATTGCCGACTTTGCATTCTCTCATCGACGGTTCCAAGATGTGAAGCGGCGCCAACAGTGCACTATAGTCAATGCCGCTTGGCGGCGCAAGACGCAACATGGCACAATGCCCTACAAAATGCATGGAGTTGATCCATATGAAGTCACAAAGCTTGGCGGTAGCGGGCCTGGGATCATTCACGCAGCGGGTGCTTCTGCCCGGGCTACTCGCCTGTGAGAGCGTCCGTGTGGTTGCGGCGTTTACGCGCAGCCAAGAGCGTGCGCAAGAGATGCAAGTGCAGCATTCCGGCCTGCCAATTCACACTGACTACGGGCGCATGCTGGACGCCGCCCTGCCGGACATCGTGTTGGTCGGCTCGCCGAATGCCGCGCACGTGCCCATGGTTGTGGAGGCGGCGCAGCGCGGCTGCCACGTCATTTGCGAAAAACCCCTCGCGCCCACGTTGCGCGGCGCCGAGGAGATGGCGGCGGCCGTGAATGACGCCGGCGTCCGCACTGCCGTCAACTTCACCTTTCGTTCAATTGGCGCCGCACGCTATGCCAAGCACCTCTTGGATCAAGGGCGATTAGGGCGGATTTCCCACGTCGTCCTCCTGTACTTGCAGGACATCCGTCATGGCGCCGAGCGTCCCAAGGTATGGCGAATGGATGCTGAGCTGGCAGGCGCCGGCGCCCTGGGCGACGTTGGCAGCCACGCAATCGACCTCGTGCGGTGGTGGTGCGGCGATTTTGCCGCCGTTTCCGGGCACACCTTCACCCACCACACGGAGCGGCAGGGCGGTTCCGTCACCAACGACGATACCGCAGTCTTCCTGGCGCGGCTCACGACCGGACTGCCGGTAACCCTGCACATCAGCCAGGCGGCCGCAGGGCGTTCCAACTCCCTGCGCGTGGAGGTCTACGGCGAGAAGGGCAGTTTGCGCTTCACCGCAGAACGCGGCACGGAGCCCAAAGTGCAAGTCGCCAGCCCCGGCGAGATTGGCTTTGCGGAATTGCCGATTCCTGCGGAGTTTACGGTTGCCTATGAAGAATTCCCGGCATACTGCGCGGGGCGGTTGGTAGGCACAATTCTCGGTACGGACTTCGTCGCGGACTTTGCCGACGGTCTCGCGGCGCAGCGTGTGATTGATGCGGTCCAACGAGGGGCTACTCACAACGCCTGGATAAAGCTACCCTGAGTCAAACGACCGGCGCGAGACGGCTAGGTGCGCGAGGTCTCGGAATCGGCTGCGGGAGTCTCTTGGGTGGACGCCGCGCCGTCTTCAGTGCTCTCTTGGCTTTCCGGCGGCGCAGCCGCAGCAGCTTCCACCACTGGCTCGGGGTCATCACCGAGCTGGGCGATCAGCCATGGCAGCAGCAGGCGCATCACCAATACCTGCATTGCGGCCATCAGGGGCACGGCAATTACGATACCGAGTATTCCGTAGAGCACGCCTCCCGCCAGCACGCCGACCATTACCAGAATGGGGTGCAAGCCAACCGCCCTCTCCATGACCTTGGGAACGAGAATGTTGTTCTCCAACTGTTGCACGATCACGTAGAGGATTGCCGTGGCCAGCGCCAGCCATGGCGACTTTGTAAATGCCACAAGAATTGCCGGTATGGCTCCCAGGAACGGCCCAATGATGGGGATGATTTCCATGAGACTGGCCCACGTCGCCAGAGCCAGCGGATAGGGTACGCCCAACGCAAAGAGGCCGACAAACGTCACAGTCCCGATGAACACCATCAGGAGTACTTGGCCGCGCACCCACCCACCGGCGCGTAGGGAAAGTTCGGCAGCCAGGCTCCGCACCGCCTCGGCGCGCTTTGGCGGCAGGAGGCCTATCACAGAGCGATTCAGCCGTTCAGTGGCGCTCATCCAGAAAAAGCCAATCACGAGCACAGAGACTATGCCAAACAAGAACCCTAGAACCTGGAACGGCACAACAGCTAAGGTGCCGATGAATTGCGTGATTGTGCTGGTGAGAGTCGAGCCAAGTTCCCGCACTTCGTCGTCGAAACCAAAGTCTACCGAAATCTGGTAGAGTCTTGGAACTTCATCCCGCGCCCAGTCGGTGAATTCCGACGTTATATCGTCCACCTCGCGCACCTGCACGACGAGTGGGGGGACGAGAATTAGCCCCAATCCTGTGAGTACTAACGCCAACAGGAGATAGACGATCATTACGGCGACGCCGCGTGGGATCTTCCAGGTCTGCAGCTTGTTGGCAATCGGCCGAATCGACTCCGCCAGCAGAATACCGAGGAAGAGCAGCACCAACACGCTGACAATGCGCGTGGCTATGATGGCGATGAATACCGCAAGCAAGAGCACGCCCGCGCCGAGCACCATGCTCATAGGCGTGATTCGGATGTCGCGTGAATCGGGAAGGTTGTCCATAGCGTTTAGGTGATTCAGGATAGCACGCGGCAAAGCCTCATGACAATGCAGCCCATCCCAGGTCGCAGGACTTTCCCTCGGGTCTGTGCAGTTCGGCCGCAACGCTCGCCGCCTGGCTGGCGCGGGCTTGCCAATTGTTGCCGGCCTGGGAAGGCGCGAACGACTGAAATGGCAGTTGCGAACGATCAGCTTCTTCCAAGAAAAAGGCGCCGCAACCGGTCCGCCGTTGCTACCACAGCCGGATACTGTGACAGATAGACTAGATATATGCTATTAGTGAAGTATTCTAGTGTAGGAAAGTAATACAAAGTAGATGGGCAGGCTGAGCCGTTGCCGAGCGCCGGGGCGCGTGCATCTTCGGGACCTGCACTGAACGGGGCCCTCAAATGAAGGATGTGCACCGCTTCTTGGTGCAGGAGCAGGGCACTGAATGCTTGGCGTGAGGAGGCTGCCCGAGGCGACTGCTGCTCTGCATCACAGACCAGGGCGAACGACTTTTGCGGCTGCCCGCGACGGGCCCGGTGTACCTGCTTTCCCACGTGCCGGAGACGAGGACCGTGATTGACGAAGAACAACAGCCGGCAGTGAGCCAGGGGGCAGGCGAGTCCGCCGGCTCGGCTAACTGGCTCGAGCGCAACCGCGTGAGCGTCGTGCTCTTGCTGCTTGTGCTCACGGCAATCGCGCTGGGGCTGTATGCCCTGCAACTGCGCAATACCGCGGCCATCAGCATCACGCCGGTGCAGACGGAGTTGCGCGATTTCAGAGTGTACATTACCGGCGCCGTGGCCCGGCCGGGCGTCTACGCAGCGAGCTCCGGCGAACGCATCGGCGACGTGGTGGCGCGGGCCGGCGGCCTGACGGCGGACGCCGATCCGGTGGCAATCAACTTGGCTAGGCGCACCCGCGACGAGATGCACATTCACGTTCCGGCCAAGGGGGAGACCGGGCCAGCCGCGTCGAGCGCGGAACCGTCAACGCTGCGACCGCTCAATCTCAATACCGCGACCCAGCGAGAACTTGAAGCGCTGCCCGGCATCGGCGAGGTCACCGCGCGTAGGATCCTCGCCTCCCGTGAAGCCGACGGCCCCTTTGCAGACGTGGATGATCTGCGCCGTGCCGAGGTGCGCCCTGCAATCATCGAGCAAATTCGCAGCATGGTCGTTGCCGAGTAAGCCCTTAGCGGGCCCGTGTGTCGCTCATGGGCGCGAAACGGCGATTAACACCGCAACGAAGCGACATCTATCGCAGACCCCTCGTGGTGGGCACAGGTTTCAAACCTGTGCTACCCTCTCCAATCATGGAGACTCTTGTAAGATACGCTGGTCAGAAAGCGAGACGACCGCCTCTCCTTGGGGGACCTGCGTATTTGAGGTAAGGGAGCATGCGCGGACTGCCAGTCCGTTGCATAGCTTCCGCCAGTGGCGCAAGAAATGCCCTTTCTCCTCGGGGAGAGACATATGGGCTGGGGTGAGGAGACACCTCCACGGATTCAACCCTTTCGCATCACTCAGATGAAGTCGCGCAGTAGTGCCGAGTCAAGGCAGCACGCCCCCGTAGGAGACCCTTGCGCAACCAACATGCAGGTGGGAACGTCACCCTCTCCTTAGGGAGCGCGTTGGGGTGAGGGGTCTTCTTGCTGCAATGGTCCCTTGCGCTGCGCAGGGTCTAGAATAGACAGAGCAAATCCGGTAGGCACATGGAGCGATTGCAGAAGGATCACCCTCACCCCCGTATCACGTACGAGGCAGGCTCTCGCCCGCTCCCATCGAGGGAGAGGGAATGACCTCGCATCCGCTAAGGTTACACAAAGGTCTCCGTAGGGAGGCGTACTAGGTGGGGAATGTCAGGATCAATACGTCTTGGCTCCACGAGTAAACCCCGGTAAGTTCAGTGGAGAAACGAGTGTTTAGCTATGGACGAAATTCGCATCGGTCTCGTTGGATTGGGTCATCGCGGGCTACACTGGCTGCGTATGCTGGAGCGCATCGAGGGCTATCGAATCACGGCGTTGTGCGATCCGATTGAGGCGCTGCACGAGCGGGCGCTGGATGCCCTGGAATCGCGCGAGGGCGTGAAAGCCTACGCTAGCTATGAGGACATGCTGGGCGATCCCCAGGTGGACGCGGTGGCGGTGACGGTGCGCTGCAAAGAGCAGGGCGCGCTAGCGGCCATGGCGCTGGAGGCCGGCAAGCACGTGAATACCGAAGTACCGGCGGCGCACACGCTGGAAGACTGCTGGCGCATCGTGCTGGCCCAGGAGCGGTCGGGCCTGGTCTACCAACTTGGCGAGCAGACCCGCTTCTGGGGCTACATCGACGCCTGGCGCGACGTGGTGCGGTCAGGTAAGTTGGGACAGATCACGTTCTGCGAGGGACAATACATCGGCTACTACGGCACGCGGCAGTTTTTTCAGGATCCGGCTTCCGGTGAATTCGCGTCGGTGGATGAGCTAAATGAGAAACCGGGGGCGCAGCCGACGTGGCTGCATACCATGCCGCCGATTCACTACCTGCCCCACGAGTTGAGCCCGCTGTTGAAGGTGCTGAACGACCGGGTGGTGAACGTGACTGCCATGAGCACCGGCACGCCCAGCTACTCGCACCCCGAGATCGGCCAGCCGGATATCCAGGTTGCGCTGATGAAGACGGAGAAGGACGCTATCCTGCGGCTGGTCTGCGGCTTCACCCAGCCGGCCTCCCACGGCATGGGGCACCACTGGTTTCACATCAGCGGTACCGGCGGCGTGCTGGAGTGGAAGCGCAGCGGCAGCGGCAAGCCGCTCATGTGGCTGGCAGACGGCCAGATGCACGACCTGGCGCAGATGGACTGGGGCCACGCCCGCACCGACGCGCCGGCCGCCGCCCGCGGCAGCGGTCACGGCGACGCCGACTACTACGTCCACGTCTCATTCCGCGACGCCGTGCTCGGCACAACCCCCCTGGAATTCGACGTCTACCAAGCCATGGACACCGCCGCCCCCGCCATCCTCGCCGCCGACTCGATAGACCAAGGGACAGAGCTGCTAGAAGTCCCCAACTTCCGCCCCGGACCGGAGAGAAAGAAGGGGGAATGGCCAGACGTAGTTTAGGATAGAGATGTCCGTGAGTGCCTCAACTTTCGTTCATAGGGAATAGGACTAAAGTGAAGTACAACCCCGATATTGCACTGCAAATCTTGAAGGCGGTGGAAGAATACCCTGAAGATGAAATTCCGGCTAGGAAGGTGCTGCTTCCCAAAGTTGGCGAAGATTCGTACAGTTTTCATAGTCGATTGCTCGCGGAGGCAGGCTACATATCCGTCTATTCAATCTCCACTACCATTAACAGACCACGTCAAATCAAGTGGCTTGGTGTGCAGTTCTTGGAACAGTTTCGAGACGATTCACTTTGGCAACGTACGAAAGATGAAGCGACACGTAGGGGTGTCGGAATGGCTCTCGACACTCTTTTCAGAATTGGAAAGATACTGATTGAGGAGGTATTGAAGCAACAGCAACTCAATTAGCGCTTTTCATCGTTAGGCAAGGGCCAGCCAGGAATTGCGTCGTCTATCGCCTCCATAGTTCGGATAGTCTCTTGAAGCGCGACGATGATTCGCCGGTAGTGGTTGAGGTCATCGTTTGTAAGAGTACGTCCACGACGATCCTTCAGCCATTTGTCGCACACTTGATAGCCGCCGATATGAAACTCCCAAACTTCAGGCGGCACACCCTCAAAGTACTGTCCACTCGTTGCTTTGCGCGCATTACCAGCGTTTATGTATACGCGCCCCTCGGATAGCGGCTCTCCAGTGAGCGGATCCAATTCACCGGGTGGAAGGTACTTTGGATGTGCCTTTGCGACCTCGTCATTTCCGCGTCTTGGATAGCTTACTGTAACTTTCTTAAGTCCGGGCGCCAAGTCTACGTCCAGTGTGTGAAGTCCAACAAGCCGTGCTCCGAGTTGAGCGAGAGTAGCAAAGAGTCTTGTGTCTGTAGTGAGTGGTACTCGTGGGAAGTCTTCCTCAAGGAATTCGGCGTAGCGACTGCGGTAGCTCGGTGCATGCAGAATTGCGTAAATGTAGTTGAAGACATCTTCCGGCCCAAACGTTGCCACAGCCGACTTGTAGCCATCTCTGTCGCTGTCAACCGACTGACCCATGTTTCCCCTACCATCGGGAACGAATGTCCAGCCCAACCTCTGTTCGAGATCACTTACAAAGTTTTGGTCTAGATTGGGGCGCCGTCCGTGCGGGCCCTCAGACCAAGGTGATAGGTTCTGGATTTCACTTTGGCTATCAGGTTCACCTTCCCGAGATGGGTACAAATAGAGTGGAAAGAGGTAATTGACTTCCTTTAGGGATACCGCGTGGTGCTGCATAACTGCCCTACTACAAAAGACATGCTCGTATTCTCTATCTATCTCAACTGACCGAGTCGTTGCAATGGCAATATTCTCGCCTCTAAGGATGTGCTTCATTACTTTCCTCCGACCAAAGTCAATAGCATCCTGATGGTAGATGAGCGAGCGCATGTCGAATGGACGATAGAGACACTGCACAATCTTCTTGGGCCACTCTGGATCTCTCTGTAAAGCGGTGCGTTTTTCCGCCATAGCCCAGTCCCGGTTGTCGCCAGGCAGGTAGTTCCCTCTCCCTCGCGTTCCAAAGTAGCGAGTACGTACAGCTTCGACCGTATTTTCCGGGTTAAGAAAATCTCTTGTCCGCTCCTCTAGTGATTCTCGTTCAAAGTCAAATGCAAAGGCGTCCCGGCTTGTTGTAATGCCCACAGAGTTGGTTTGCATGACCTGTTTGATATCCCAGCCCCTGTTGTATTCGGACTCAACTGCCACATTTATCGGTTTGAACCGATATTTTGGACTGGACGGGGTAATTTCCTCCCAATCTGACGTGGACACATCTTTTGCAGCCAGCCACTCGTATTTCTCATTGCGTTTGCCCCAAAGGTCAGCATGATGGACTCGGGCCGGACTGTTCTTGGTTCCAGCTTTAATAAAGACAGCGATGCTTGTGCCTAGCCGAATGTCGAAAACATTTTCATCAAGTGCGCCATCAGGAGAGCGGTCGCCCTTGTTTACACTGCCATGCAAGTCGAGCAGATAGATTTCAGTAAAGGTGTTCAAGAGACTCTGGCGCATACCCCTAAATGTGGGATTTTTTAAGAATCCATTATTTGTGATGAAAGCGAGCACGCCCTCGCCCGATTGTGCAACACGCCACTGACCAAAACGGATGAACTTTACGTAGTCGTCTTGTAGCCACTTCGGATTTCGCTCGTTGATCCTCTGTCCGTCAACTTTCTTATACTCTTCTATGAGATTACCAATCCAAGTTTTCTTAGAGCGCGCTGGCCGCGATCGCGATCTACGATCGCCTTGCGTGTCCTGGGATTGACCCTCCATAGCAGCCTTGTAGCTAGGGTTGGAAGAGTGGCCTGAGTAAGGTGGATTGCCAAGCACCACCATAATCGGCATCTCTCGCTTGATTTCGGCTGCGGCATTGGCTTCTTGAGAGATAAACTGTCCGAGCATGACTTCTGACTGCTTTATGCTCTCTTCAAGGGTGTTTGTAAGGAAGATATTCAGGCGCTCAGTCGACTCAAAGTCGTAACGCCAGTTGGGACGTGTCCCTACCGGGAGATCTAGTCCGCTTAGTTGCATACTGAGTTTGAGGTGAGCTACGGCGTAGGGCGCCATAAGCAACTCAAATCCGAAGAGTCTGGGCAACAACTGCTCCCTGACGTAACTGGACCACATACCTGCATCATCGTTTTGCATGAATTGCTCTCGGATTAATGAGATGACCTTGTATAGAAACGTACCGGTACCTGTTGCAGGATCAAGGATCAGCACCTTTGGGACTTGCCTAAACTCAATGTTGTCTTTGCTGCTTCCTTCCGTATTCTCGACAGCTGTAGATACGGCATATTCGGTCGAAGCCGGGTCGGCCAGGCCCTCCGTCAATCCGAAGCGCTTCTTGAGCAGGTAATCCACGGAACGCACGATATACGAAACTACTGGCTCAGGCGTGTAGTAGACACCGCGCTTCTCGCGCAAATCCGGATCGTAGACAGCAAGAAAGGTCTCGTAGAAATGAACTACCGGATCTTCTTGCCCAGCCTGTCTGCCAAAGTCCCGAAGGATCGACTCCATGTCACTTGTGGCGAGAAGCTGCACGAGATCGTCCACAAAATCTATGAACGGTTCGTCGTCCAAGGTCAGGCCAGTAATATGTTCGAAGAGGTTGCGAAGGAAGGGGTTTGTGCGCGGTATCTCACTAGCCGCACCGAGGCGCTGAAACGTGCCGTGAGTTGAGTCGTGGTTGACACGCGCAGCGAAAAGACCGTAAGTCAGTGTCTGGGCGAACATATCAGCGAAGTCTTCCACGGGAAGATCCGGGACGAGCACTTCGGCAAATGCTTGATGGAGCCCACGTAGAGTACTTGACGCCCGACCCTGTTCAAACGCCTTGGCAATTATGTTACGAATCATGTGGGTAGGACGCGCAAGACGTTCAGCCAACTCCTTGGCTCGCATGATTGGCGGAGGTTGGTGACCTAGAAAACCTGCCAAGAGGCCCTGTAGTTCATCAACCCCTGTCCGATTCGTGGCAATGCGTTGCTTTACGCGGTCCAGTGTGCCGAGCCGCGCAGTATGGCGCAGACTACTTTCCACGTACCACCTAAACTCTAGGTAGTCTGTGAGCAGTAAGTTTTCAAGACCATGCCGGTAGCGATCAACCTGTTCGCTACGCTCGACCGTAGCCAAGTCAGCATCTAAGTCCTTGGTTTCAACATAGCCCACAGTAAGAGATTCGCGCGAAGGATTGCGAGACACAGCGAAATCAGGCGCTCCACAGGCGACACGCTGAGCATCATTTATGGCTACGATCTTCAGTTGCGGAAGCAGCGATTCCAGCAAGTCCTTTAGCGCTGGACGATAGGCATGCTCACCTGCGGCACCTGCCCGCAGTTGGCGTTCAATCTCCTTGGTGTAAGTTGAAAGTAGTGCTGGATTGATGAGGTATTTCCCCGTCTAGTACGCTGAAGAAAAATAAGTATTCTGTTCTACCACCACAGCCTGGTAAACTTGTGTTTCGTCAAACATGGTCAGATTTTTGTCGAATCCGAGTTTCGCTTTCCGCCGATCGGTTTACAAATGATCCCCTAAGAATGACTGTGCACCCTCGATTAATCCGCGCACGTCATCTTTACTGAATTCTTCAAACTTGCCGTGGTCCGCTAGGTTTCGTACATCCGTCCAGACTTGCACCTTCCTTTGAACCAGACGATTGTATACCTCCTTGTCCGCGAGCTTTTTGTTGAGAGTGGAAAGGTTTTCCTTTTCCCTGACTTGAATTCCATTGCGGTGCGCAATTGAGCGCAGACCATTCTCCAGTACGGCACCCGCTAGGGATGCTGCCGGTGCCTTGTAACCGTTTTCCAGTAGGTGCTCAGCTTGCTCGAATAAGTCAGAAAGCAGTTCTGCAGCTATCAATTTCCGAACAGTTTCGATGAAGCCTTGATCGATGTCCTCAAGCACTGCTTGCAGAATTCCCATTCCTGCATTAACGCTTTCTTCGTAAGCGAACTCCTTAGTCTTCTCCTTGTATTCACTTGTATAGATGTGGTCAGGCCCAAGCAAGTCTGTAAGAAACGCCAGAGACTGACTTCGCCAATTAGCGTATTCTTGACCAGCTAATGTGGGGAATCCAATATAGTTGCTTGCGTTGGGTGTATGAGTCGCAAGAACCTGACCTGCCTTATTGATAAGCGCAATAGCTCGGTCACGTACCCGCTCGTCCAACTTCATATATAGCCTCCTCTTTGCGGGCATCAGTCGGAACCTGAGCAGTTGTCATCCCCCATTGCCCGTTCATGACTGGCCTCTTACCCTGTCCATCAACTACCTTCTGAAACCTTACCAAATTTCCGCTTGCCGACTTGGAAGACTTGCCCCGGCTTGGCGGTGTAGGGCGCGTTGGGTTCTGTGATGCGGGTGTTGTCCAGGCGGACGCCGCCTTGTTTGACGAGGCGGCGGGCTTCTGACTTGCTCTTGGCGAGGTTGGCGGCGATGAGAGCGTCGACGATGGTCTGTGCACTCCGTAGTGCGTCATCGAGGGCAATTATTGGAATGTCGGTGGGCAAGGCGCCCTGGCGGAACATGCGCACGAACTCGGCCTCGGCGGACTCCGCAGACGCCTCATCGTGGAACTGGGTCACGATCTCGCGGGCGAGGTGGGCTTTCACGTCGCGGGGATTGCGCTTTTCGGCTTCCATTTCACCAAACATCTCATCCAAAACTGGCGCCGGAATGTCCGTGAGCGTTTCAAAGTAATCGCGCATGACCTCGTCGGAGAGCGACATCACCTTGCCGTACATGTCGTTCGGCTCATCGGTGATCGCCACGTAGTTGTCGTAGCTCTTGCTCATCTTGCGCGTGCCGTCGGTGCCGACGAGCAGCGGCCAGGTGAGAAACTGTTGCGGCGGCAGGTCGTGGGCGGGCATGATGTCGCGGGCCACCTGAAAGTTGAAGTACTGGTCGGTGCCGCCGAGCTCCACGTCGGCCTCAATTGCCACCGAGTCGTACGCCTGCAACAGCGGATACAAGAATTCCACCACCGAGACGGCCTGACCGCCGCCGTAGCGAGTAGAAAAGTCGGCGCGGTCGAGCATGCGGTTCACGGTGTACTTGGCGCAGAGGCGCACCACGTCTTCCAGGGAAAAGTCCTCGAACCACGACGTTTGCCAGGCCACCTCGATCTTGTCCACGTCCACGATCTTGCCCATCTGGTCGAGGTACGTCTGGGCGTTGGCGTGCACTTCCTCGGCGCTGAGCATCTGGCGCGTGTCGGAGCGTCCCGACGGATCGCCGATGCGGGCGGTCCAGTCGCCGATGATGATGATTACGTGGTGCCCTAACTCCTGAAACTGCCGGATTTTGCGAAAGCCGACCGCATGGCCCAGGTGCAGGTCCGGGCGGCTGGGGTCCACGCCGAATTTAATGCGCAGCGGTTTGCCCGCCTGCAGCATTCGTTCCAGGTCGGTCCGCACCACTGCGTCCACCACGCCGCGGTTGAGCAGCGTTGCCAACGCCGCTTCCGAGGTTTCTACCATCGCCATCGCGCGCTCCTCCGGTCTCGAATTCTCAATAGGACTTCAAATGCTGTGAAGGTTACAAATGCGATTATATACTGCGGGAATAGTTCGGATGTTCCTTGACCGTCATAAGAGTCAGGCGAGCCCCTGGCAGAGTCCAGGCCGGAGGCGCCGTGAAGCGACAGCCAGATAGCTACTCCCATACGATTCAGTTAGCTCTGCAGCGAGCCGCGACGGCATTTTTCAAAGGAAAACTTCCCTGGCCGACGCTCTAGAGGTCGCTCTGGCAATGTCCCTGCCCGTTCTCGTTGCGGTGCCGGTGTCCAGGCCCCGGGCGAAGATGGGTTCCCGTTTTCACGGGAACGACGGACCTGCACGTCATCGCTTATCCAGGTTTGAGCGAGGTCTATGAATCATTCAACGCAGTAGCCAGCGCAGACCGGGGAAACATCGGACTCAAGCTGAAGTGTGGTCTAAACCGTGCCAGATAGACTATCCCGCACTTCGCGAACGCCTCGCTACAACGCCGCCAAGATAGGTGGAGGCCATGAATGCAACGAGCATACCCAGGGGGAACCACAGCCGCGCCGGATAGAAGACATAGAAGGAATAGACGGCCCAAATTGAAAGGAGCCCGCCGATGGCGTTGGTGACCGCGAGGCATTTGCCGCGTGCGACCTTTGCTCCAACAAAGCCGCCCACCAGTCCGCCCAGGGCGCCGGCGAGTATCACCAGCACCAGGCCGTTTGTCTCAGCGGAAGCCACGCGTAGCGCCGTGGCTTCAGGCGTTTCGGGGTCCATCAATTCCACTGGCGTGGGATAGAACCGGTCGGCCGCAATGCTGCCAAGAAAGAAGACAACGTTGGCGACGACTACGCCGAGGACTACTGCCAGGATATTTCGCATGCGGCCTCTTCTCCGTAAAGGGGTCATTACCTCCATTATACCTGCGGGAGAAACTCCCTCACGCCCTGCGTGCGCAAACTGCTCACCACTCTGAATAGCATGCTGCACACGCAATCGCCCTGGAAACCGGCCACTGCCCCTTGGCAGCCAAGACAGTTTCACTCCCGATGAATCCCCTCTCCCGGAGGAGACGCTTGCACAGCTACTTGCGAGGCAAGAGAGTCCCCTCTCCCTTGATGGAGACCTTTGCGTAACTCCTAGTGTAGGGGTGAAAATAGGGTAAGACAACCCCGAGCAGTGAGGAGGGCGCGCTGCAGCGGGAGATGGACGGACCGTCATTGGCGGAGTACTTTTTGCCGGAGAAGCTGGGGCACAATGAGCGACTGGAACGGATCGATGCGGCGGTGGACTGGGAGCGGTTGGGACAGGTGGTAGCGGGCATATATGCGTCTGGTGAAGGCAGACCGAGCTATCCGCCGTTGCTGCTGGTAAAGGTGCTGTTGCTGGAGCAATGGTACAACCTGTCAGACGTGCAGATGGAGGAAACGCTGGGGGATCGGCTCTCGTTCCGGCGTTTCGTGGGTTGCGCGAGCAGTTGTTTGGGGAGTTGGCGGCGCAACTGGAGGAATAGCTAGTGGTCGCGCCTGACCCTCATCCTTCTTTGAGGAGAGAGGAAGGGCGCCGAATTTACCAACTTGGTAACAGGAGAGTTTACGACGGCGAATTGTTCCCTCTCCTGGGGAGGCTGTCTCAATATATTCGTGCGCGGCACGGTGAAAGGGATGAGCGGCACAGTGAGATGGCGGGTGGTATGGACGAAACGGTAGAAGTGAGAGAGCCGTCCCCGGGGCGGCAATGGGCGAGACCCGGACCGCCACAGCGCGTGGAGGCTCTTGAGATTGAACGCGGTGGCCAGCAGGTGCCATTCAGACACCACGTGGCTGCGGCCTCTGAGCAGGAAGCGTCTGGCGTGGTGCCACTCCTTGAGCAGGCCAAAGACCGGCTCGACGATGGTACTACGGCGGCGGTACAACTGCTTGGCCGGTACGGTCGCCATCAACTGCCTGTGCCGTTGCAGTATCGGCTCGTGCTCGCTGATCTTTATGGAGCGGCCGCGCCGGGAGGTGGTGCAGACGCCGAAGGCCGGGCAGGAGAGGCAGTCCCGGCCGTTGGCTTGGTACCGCCTGACGCGGTAGCCGTTGCCGTGGGTCAAGCTGTGCGTGTAGGTGAGCACCTTTTGCTGAGGACACAGGTAGGTGTCGGTCTGCGGACAGTAGGTGAAGTGGTCCTTATGGTACGGGTGGCGGCGTCTGCGATCATGTGTCTCGGGCAGCAACACGGTGTGGCCGCCGGCGTGGCACGTGGCGAGGTTGGCCCCCGAATGGTAGCCCGCGTCTGCAACGGTCACCACGTTCCGCTCGTCGTCGATGTTCGCCTGCGCCGCCTCGATCAGCGGCGCCAGATGGGGATGGTCGTCGGCACTGGCGCTCACGTCCGCCGCCGTGATCAACCTACCCCGTGCGCCCACGTTCTCCGCCGCCAGTGGCGAAACCATCGCCTGCGCGTTGTAGCCGGTGATGAAGCCACCCTTGCCGGCCTTGAGCAGGG
Source organism: Chloroflexota bacterium (assembly GCA_965207135.1). Classification (GTDB taxonomy): domain Bacteria; phylum Chloroflexota; class UBA11872; order VXOZ01; family VXOZ01; genus VXOZ01. The sequence continues at coordinate 3,294,885 of OZ242272.1, forward strand.
CCGCGTCTGCGTCGGTCAGGTTCGTGTAGTGCGGCCCGTCCGCAGCCGCGACGCGGGTCAGCGCGTCGTCCACCCGCCGCCGCAGGGCCTGGGCGTCGGCAAGTTCCTGCGGCAAAGTCGCCGGCGGCGCGGCGCCCCCCGTGGTGTTCTGCGCCTCCAAGTCCGCGATCGCTTGCTCGGTACGGGACAACAGCCGCTGCAGCCCCTGCGCGTCGTGGGTATGCCGCGTCCCGGCGTTGGCCGCGATCCTAGTGCCGTCCACCGCCTGGATGGCCAGGTCCACCAGCCCGGCACTGACAGCCGTGCGCACCGTGCGGCGCAGCAGCGTCCGCATCCGGTCGCGGTGCGCTTTGTAGAAGCGCCACAGTGTGTTGTGGTCGGGCTGCTGCATCCCCACCAGCCACATGTAGGGAACCTGATCTCTGCAGGCCGCCTCCAGCTTGCGGCAGGAACGCACACCGGTCATGAAACCGTATATCCATACGCTCAGCAGGGCTCGGGGATGATAGGCCCCGGCGCCACGCGGGTCGCCCTGCAGGTCAATCGCCAACGCCTCCCACGCCGCAGCATCAAGGCTGTCCACAAAGGCCGCCGCAAACCGCACAGGATGGTCTGCCGGCACCAGTTCGTCCAGCGTCGGCGGCAGCAACCAGGCTTGCTCACGACTGAACGGTCGCACCGGCATCACTACACCTCACTTCACGCTCTTCCTGCTCCCTCACCTTGCTTCTCTACTCCACAGTATATATATCCGGTAGAACTATTTTTGAGACACCCTCAGAGGGAGAGGGTTAGGGTGAGGGCGATGCAGGCGGGCTCTTGTGAGCAACTCCAATGGGGCGGGTGGAAGAGCAGCATATGTCCCGTCCAAGATAATTGCGCCATGCACGTTGCCTGCAGAATGAGAAGCGCCTGTGGGGAAAGAGAAGATTGCTGCTGCAAGATTTGAGTTCCTATCATTGAAGAAGACATGAAGAAGCAACCTAGCCCGTACACAGTCGTCGTGCTGGCGGACGTTCACGGCAACGCGGCGGCGCTGCGAGAGGTCTTAACTGCTTTGGAGGGACAGACCTACGACGCCCTCGTCTTTGCCGGAGATCTTGTCCTGAACGGTCCGCAGCCGGCACAGACTTTGGAGACTATTCGCGGTCTGAATGTGCCGACAGTCTACGGAAACGCCGATCGGTATGTCTGTGATCCATGCCATCCTGATCCCGGCGTGCAGTGGGTGCGGGAGCGGCTGGATGCCGAGGCCATTGCGTGGCTGGCCGACTTGCCGTTCGCGCATCGCATTACTCCCCCAGGCGGAGAGTCTCCGACAGACGATCTCCTCATCGTCCATGCCACGCCGACAGATGTTGAGGCGGTGTTGGTCCTAGAGCCGGACCCGTTCGGCCTGCTGACGGTGACGCCACAGCCGGAATCCGAGCGATTGCTCGGGAAAGCGCAAGCAAGTCTCATTCTTTCCGGCCATCTGCATTACGCTTCCTCTGGAACAGTAGGTAGCCGGCTCTGTGCAACCATCGGCTCGGTAGGATTCCCGTTTGATGGCGATGTGCGCGCTGCCTATGCGCGAGCCGAGTGGGACGGTCATCGTTGGAACGTGCGGCACTGTCGCGTAGCCTACGACCATTTGCGGGTTGCGGCAGAGGTTGAGCGATCTGGTTTTCCATTTGGGGCCAATTCGGCGAACCGTCTGCGGGGGGCTCGGTTCATTTCCCAGGTGTAGCGGTTTGTACACATTTGCTGCCGGGGGACGTCAATGAACGTTAAGGCAACGGACTCACATCAATCAACCGCCGCTTCGCCGCTGGCGCGAGCCCGCGACTTTCGCGTGCGAAAAGCGACTTTGGAACGCATCCAGGCGGGCCACCAGGTCATACTCGACGAACTCAAACCCACCAAGGCGCAAGTCAGCCGCGGCTTGGAACTGCACTACAACAGCTTTGTCGCCGACGTCCAGGGGTCCGTGCAGATGAGCTCGACCCACGGCATTGTTGGCGACCGGCTGCGGCAAGACCTGGAACCGTTTCGCGCAGAGCTGTCCCGGCAAAACCTGGAACCGGAAGAGCTAAACCGCCGTTTGTCCGCCATCCACTTCAAACGCAAGACCTTTGAATCGGCCTTTGACGAGCAGTGGATTGAGGAGTCGCGAGCGCTCTATGCCATCGCCGGGGTGGATCTGGGCGTCTCAGACGTTGCCGGTCCCGAAGAGAACACTTTCGCAGCGGCCTTAGACCGCGTGAGCCGGATCAACTTCGTCTATGACCGGCGCGACGATCTCAAGCGTGTCGCCAAGGTTGAAGACATCGAACAGGCACGCCGCAGCGGAAAGCCGGGCGTAATGTTTCACCTGGCCGGCGTCGGCTGCTTCGCGGAAACATCAGACCCCCTTAGGAACCTCGACCTCTTCTATGCGCTCGGCGTGCGCATGTCCCAACTGACCTATATCCAGAACAACGGCCTTTGCAATTCGTACTTGCAGGAACGCGATACCGGCCTGACGCCGCTTGGCACGCAGGTGGTCCGGCGCATGAACAAACTGGGCGTCATGGTGGACCTGGCCCACAGCGGCGAGCAATCGTCGTTTGACATCATCGCAGCCTCCGCCGAACCGGTGCTTCTCAGTCACACGGGCTGCCGCGCCGTGTACGACGACTCCACAAACCGGGGCTATCTGGAAAAGGTGTTCCAACAGCCGTATGCCCGCGGCGCCACGCCGCCACGCCGACCGGTCAGCCGCAACGCGGACGACGATATGCTCAAGGCTGTAGCAGAAAAAGGCGGATTGATCGCAATCTATTCCATCGACTACGTACTCGGCACCGGCCCGGAGTCCTTCCACACCTGGTATCGCCATCTTGAACACGCCATAAGCGTCGCCGGCAGCGACCACGTCGCCATCGGCACGGACCGCACCTTCTTCCCTGGCTGGCAACCCGCCGCGCTCGACTGGACTAACTGGCCCTACTGGACCGTGGGGCTCGTCTGCAAGGGGCACTCAGACGAGGAAATCCAGAAGATCATCGGCGGCAACTTCCTGCGCTACACCCGCCAGGTGCTCGATAAGCGCCCTTGGGGGACGTTCATGTAGTCCTCATCCTATAGAAAGGGACTACAAGTGCATGAGACAATGGATTCACAGTTGAAATCTATGTGAAATCAGATGCCACGTGATAGGAAATAGCATGGCAGACGTAGAATTCCAGGTTAAGACGCGTGGTGGAGCGACTATACCCTGGGCCGCATTCCCTTTTCGCATTGCTCTTCATCTTCACGTTGCCGCAGGGCGAGGATTTTGACGAGTAAGACAAACTAGGCCCAGGAATCGGCGACGTTGCAACTGTACCTCACTGCTGTGCAGCCATACTCTTGACTTTGCGAATTAGGGTGGGTACACTCCCAGTGTTGACGAATAAGAGATACTTGCATTTCAAACTCGTTGACAAGATAGTCTTCGGGTGTCGGCGCTTCAGTGGTGCTGAATGCTGGAAGCCTGCCGCATGGGCAATGTCCGCCGCAGGTTTCCGGCTCAACGCGACAGGTTGCGCACGCCCGGTTTAGCATTGTCACACATTAGGAGGTGGCACCATGGCGCGTATGAGTAGACGGCAGATGTTGGCGGGAGTTGGCGTAGGTATTGGAGCGAGTCTGCTCGCTGCCTGCGGCCAGGTGCAGACGGTGGCGGCGCCGGAGGCGCCGGAGAGTGACGCGCCTGCGGCGCCAGAGGAGCCGGCGGGGATCACCGGAGTCTTTCACGTATGGGGCTTTAGCTCCCAATACCTGCCGGGGGTGGTGCTGGACGCGTTTCAGGAAATGCATCCGGGAGCCGTGGTCGTGCAATCCCAGCCGGCCGGCAATTTCCGTGGCGAGAAATTCCCGGCCTCGGTGGCGGCCGGCGCGCCGCCGGCGCTCATGCAAGGCTTCCTCGACTTTGTCGCCATGTACGCTGACCGCGGCTTCCTGGCGGATCTCGGTCCCGCAGCCAAAGCGGGAGACTTTGGCGATTTGGGCGCCTATCTCCCCGGTATCGTCGAGGCCGGCACTTTTAGCGGGGTCCTGCACTTCCTCCCGCACCGGCAGAGCGTGAACATTCCCCTCTACAACAAGGAAATCTTCGAGAACGCCGGCATCAACGAGCCGCCCACCCAGTGGGATGACGTGGCGGAAGTGGCACGACAATTGACCAAGAAGAACGCGGATGGCTCCGACCAGTTCGGTCTTACCGTGACCACCAGCAAGAACACGCTGAACTCGTGGTTCAATCCGGTGCTTTGGCAGGCCGGTGGCGAGTTCTTTGCGGAGGACGGGCGGTCGGTCACATTTGATGAAGACCCCGGTCTGGCGGCGCTGGAATTCTTGACCGATCTCTTCAATAAGAAGATCGCCGCTGAGGGCACCACGCCGTACTTCGAAGGCTATGGCGCCATGATCAATGCCCGTACGCCCACCCACGTGAAGCGCCCCTTTGACAATGGCAACATCCCCTGGCTCGCCGCCAGCCCCGCCTGGCAGAAGGAAAAGCAGCTTGGCTTTGGTTCGCTCTCAGGCTGGGTGGTGCCGGTAAGCCCGCAGTCCGATGCGGCAATTCAACTGCTGGCGCATACCTTGCAGCCCGAGAACGTGAAGGCGTTCCTCAAGCTCGTCTTCCTGCTCCCAGTGAGGAGCGACATCGAAGTAGACTTCGTCGGCGAGGAGTACAACGGTTGGATGCCGACGTTCATCGAGCAGAGCCAGAATATGCATTACGACATCCCGCACCCGCACATCCGGGCCATTATGCCGCTGGTCTCAGCCGAGATGTATAAGTCCATTGCGGGCGAGGTCACGCCGCAGGAGGCCATCAGGACCGCGGGTGATATCGCGAACCAATTCCTGGCGGACAACATGAGCTAGCGCGCGTCCTGCAGGCACTGTGCCTTGCCCAAGTCCGTCCTAGGGCCGTGGTCGATGTGAGGACTGGCATGGCGTGGTCTGCTCAGTGCTCGACATTGTAGGAGCGGACACAGGTGACAAACCTGTGCTACCGTTTGGCTCGTGCTTGACACGGGAGGGGGCTTGTGGCCGCTGCTCGCCACTTTGCCCGAACACCGGCATTCAAAGCGTAGCGCGGGGGCTTGTCCCCCGCTCTTCGCTGACGAACGTAGCGGCCGCTCGCTTTGGAAGGATTCCGGCGAAGGCCGGAGTCACGATGGCCCTGCAAAAGGCCACACAAGGAGACTAGAGCTGCGGTCGCCTTCTTGGCCGTCATTCCCGCGCAAGCGGGAATCCATCTTCGCCGCGCACTCCATGGATTTCGCCCCCGTATCACGTATAGGGCAGGCATTTCGGCGGAATGACGGAGCTTGGTGATCTGTTTTCATGGTGATGAGTACCCGGTTGACCTGCCCAGATCCAGATGGCTTGCCCAGCCGTTGCGCAATGAGCGCTCGGTCTAGGTCAGGCCAATACGATAGTTCAATCTGAGACCTCAGCCAACGGCATTCGCTGGCGGCATTCTTGGCGGCACACCTATAGATAGGTCACCCACCCTGCATCAGAGGTGAAACCAGCACACTCTTGCCGCGGTGGGTGCAAAGGGAGACATAGGTTCGCTCTTTGGCCCCGAGGCGTGCCCTGAACTGAAACGCGCATCGCAAATTGACTAGATGGGACACACAAGTGCCCTTTGCATTGATTGAACACAGGCTACTCGCTGCCGCAAGGAGAAACTCACCGTGGCAACAACAGCGCTCATAAACGGCAAGATCATCGACGGCAATGGCGGTACGCCGCTTGAGCACGGCGCCGTCCTCATTGTGGATAACTGCATCGAGGTTGTGGGAACCGATGTGGATATCCCGCCGGAGGCCCAGGTCATCGACGTCGCGGGCGCGAGTATTCTGCCCGGCATGATGGACCTGCACGTGCACCTGCACGGGCCGTACCAGGCGCTGCAGAAGCTGCGCAAGTCGCTGCTGGCGGGTTTCACGACCATCGCCCACGTGGCCGGTACCATGCCGCCCACTTCCACGCAATGCCGTCAGGCCATTGCGGACGGCTGGTTTCCGGAATGCGCCCGGCTAATCGTAGGCGCCGTGGTGGACTGCACCAACGGGCACGTGCGCGGTCGCGTAGCGGATGGTCCGTGGGAGGTGCGCAAGGCCGTGCGCGAGATGGTGCAGGCCAAAGCTGACTTCATCAAGACGGCCGCCAGCGGCGGCTTCTGGGCGGAGGACGAAGAGACCTGGTGGCTGGACTACACCCAGGAAGAGCTCGACGCCCTGGTGGACGAAGCCCACAGCGTCGGGCGGCTGGTGGTGGTGCACTGCCATACGCAACCGGGTCTGGACATGGCCATTCAAGCCGGCTGCGACCAGATTCACCACGGCGCGCTCATCAACGAGAAAGCCCTCAAAGGGATTCTGGAGAATGACCTCTTCTTTGTGCCGACGCTCCGTGTCACGTCACGACAGAACATGGCGATAAAGTACGGTTCGGGACGCCCGTGGGAAACCCGCAAGATGGGCGAGGCTCACTATATTCACCGTGAAGGAGTGCGCAAGGCACACCAAATGGGCGTGAAGATGGGTCTTGGCACGGACTGTCCGAGCACGCCGCCCTGGGACATCTGGGATAGCGGCTTTGAACTGCAGGAATTCGTCGGCTGCGGCCTGAGCCCGCTGGAAGCCATCGGCGTGGCCACGAAGGGTTCCGCTGAGGCAATGAAAATCGATGACAGGCTCGGCACGTTGGAAAAGGGGAAGATCGCCGACGTGGTTGTGGTCGACGGCGATCCTGCCAGCGACATCCAGGCGGTGGTGAACTACGCCAATGTCCGCTATGTCTTCAAGGAAGGTAGGCTCGCGGTGAGCAGAGATCCCGAACGTCCGGCAACCGCTCATCTGGAAACCTATCCACCTGACTTCACCCCAATCGACGAGCGCTTCACTGCGGACCCGGCCTGGGAAGCCGCCGCCGGCCTGGCGTAGTTCGACTTGGACGCAGTCTTCGACAAAGTCGCAGTCTTCGACAAAGTCAGCGAGCTCGCCGCCGCCTTACTCTTACAAGATTTGCTCCCATGCTACTGTGCAGTCCAGCGGACGGTAGTGTGCGAGTAACCTGATCGCCTGCTCCAAAGAGAGCGCAAGATTCTTTGTAAGAGGGTGTATAAAAGGGTGTCCGTTCATCCTTTAACAGGCTCAGGACGAACGGATCAGAAACAAAACCTATTGAATAGTCAGTAGCCGTTCATGGCGAGCACATCGACATGCTCAGCACAGGCTTGTCGAACCATGAACGGCTACTGTTGCCGCGAGCTTCTCGCTCACCTTCTAGTGATTGACATCATGGCACAAGGGTCAGGAAAGGATAGGGAATGTCGATCTCAGTGCGGAAATTCGGTCTGCACGTGCTCAATATGCAGACGCGCATGCCCTTTCGCTACGGCATTGCGTCCCTGGTCGCCGTTCCCCATCTCTTTGTGCGCGTGGAAGCAGACATCAACGGCTCACGGGAAGTGGGCATTGCCGCGGACGGCCTGCCCCCCAAGTGGTTCACCAAGTATCCCAATACGACATTCAGCGACGACCTGAACGAGATGTTAGCGGTGATACGACAGGCCTGCACCCTGGCGAATGCGGCGCCGCCTGCCGACAGCGTTTTCGCCTTTTGGCTGCGGCTGCATGAGCAACAGATGGCATGGGCGGCTGAAACCGACTATCCCCCATTGCTCTGGGGTTTCGGCGTGAGTTTGGTGGAAAGAGCGCTGATCGATGCCTTCTGCCGGAGCACCGGCACGCCCTTCGCCCGCGCGCTGCGTGACAATACGCTTGGGATTGATTTAGGGGCGATTCACTGTGAGCTTGCTGGGTCCAGTCCGGCAGGGCTGCTGCCTGTGGAGCCACGGCGCAGTGTCATCGTGCGCCACACGGTCGGACTGGCCGATCCCTTGACTGACGAGGATATACCGGCAGAGGAACGGATCGACGATGGGTTGCCGCAGTCGCTCGCGGCCAGCATTCGTTGCTATGGTCTGACCCACTTCAAAATCCTGATCAGTGGTGATGCTGCTGCGGACCTCAGACGGCTCCAACAGATCGCCGACCTGTTGGAAACCCACGTTTTCGGCGACTACGCCTTCACTCTGGATGGCAGCGAGCAGTACACAGAGGTGGAGCCCTTTCAGCGCGACTGGAATGCAATTCTCGCGGAGCCGTCACTGCATGACTTCTTGGGGCGCCTGCTCTTTGTAGAGCAGCCGCTGCGGCGCGATGCGGCTTTGAGCCCGCAAGCTAAGTCTGAGTTGCTTGCCTGGTCCGACCGTCCGCCGCTGATTATCGATGAGTCCGACGGCGACCTGTCCAGCGTGGTGGAGGCGTTGGACTGTGGCTACGTAGGCGCCAGTTTCAAGAACTGTAAGGGCGTGTTTGGCGGCATCGCGAATGCCTGTCTGCTGGCACGGCGCCGCCGCAGCGATCCGGGCGGCTACTACGTGCAGAGCAGTGAAGACCTGGCCAGTGTCGGGCCGGTGGCAATGTTGCAGGACCTGGCGGTGCTGGCAAGTCTCGGGATCGAGCATTCCCAGCGCAACGGCCACCACTATTTTGCCGGTCTAAGCATGTTCCCCGCAGACGTGCAAGCGGACGTGCTTGCCAAGCACGCGACGCTCTACCGGCGCCATGACCGGGGCTATCCGGTCTTGGACGTCCGGCAGGGCCGGCTGGATACCGACAGCGTCGTGGCCGCGCCTTTTGGCTATGGCGTCGAGCTGGACACACGGCGTTTTACGCCACTGGAGCAGTGGTCTGTAGATTCCCTATAATGTATTGACTCTTGTCAATGCTCCATATATGCTTTGACTGTACGAGAGTAAGTATGCACATCTCAGGAGGATTGGCATGCGGAACTTAGTGTCTCGACGAACTCTCCTTGGCGGAAGCGCCGTTGCCGGCGCGGGCATATTGCTAGCGGCCTGCGGCACTGCTGCGCCCGTTGCTATGGAAGAGGCGCCCGCGGCTCCGGAGAAGAAGGAAGCAGAAGCGCCCAAGATGGCGGAGGCAACGGAGATCAAGTATCTCCACTTCTCAACGCAGAGCGATGTCTGGGACAACGCCTACGATGGTATGTTCGCAGCGTTCGAGGAGATGCACGACGGCCTCAAGCTGAAGGTTGACATTGCATCAGGTAGTTTTCCAACCTCGTTGACCGAAAAAGCGGTGGCGGCGTTTGCCAGCGGTGTTCCCTATGATGTTTACTACGGCTGGTTTGGCTATCTCAGTCAGTTTTACACTGCAGAGATGCTGGTGCCGCTCGACCCGTTCCTGGCCGCGGACCCGGACGTCAACCTGGAAGACTTCCATGAATATGCCCTCGAGCGTATCGGCGGGCAGGCCTACGGCATTGCCTGGTTCACCAATGGCAAGGAGTACTGGTACAACGCCGACCTTATCGCCGAAGCGGGCCTGAAGTCTCCGCGCGAGCTGGAGGCGGAAGGCAATTGGACCTGGGATGCGGTGCTGGAGATGGCGACGAAGCTGACGAAAACCGAGGGGAATCGCATTACCCGCTTTGGCACGCAGCCGTATCGTTTCAATCGTACCGGTTGGTTCTGGATCCATCTCTTTGCCTGGGGCGGGGCGTGGTGGAACGATGACTTCTCGGCGCCCACGATCGATACGCAGCAGGCGGCCGAAGCCGCTCAGGATGCGCTGGACATGGTGGTAAAGCATCGGGTGGCGTATGGCCTGACCTTGGGGAAAGAGCCGAATGTGGAGCCGGACTTCACGCAACAGACGGTTGCGGGTCTCATTACCGGCTCTTACTTCACCCGCACCATCAAAGCACAGATCGAGACCCAGGAGGAGCCCTTCAAGGTAGAGCACACGCTGCTGCCGAAGGGCCCGGCAGGCCGCATGGCGGCGCAGTCCATCAACGCCAAGTGGATCAGCGCGTCAGCTACGGAGCCGGATGCCGGCTGGGAGTTCTATAAGTTCGCCATCGGGGAGGATGCCATACCGTTCATCGCACAGCTCGGTGGCAGCCGCTATGCCGCCAACAAGTCCATCCCGCCGTTCACCCAATACGAGTATGAAGACCCCGAGGTCTATGCCCAGACGGCGGCGATGAGCGTGGCCCATCGGCAAATGGTCCGCCAGTCCGAGCTGGACACGCAGTGGGCGGAAGGCTGGATCAGTCTGGAAGAAGGGAAGACCACCATTCAAGAATTGCTGGAGGAGACGCAGAAAGTGGCTGAGGTGCACCTGGAGGAAGGTGGCTGCGTCTGCTAACGCGCGTCTGGACCGGAAAAAGCGGGGCTGGACATGCTAGTCCGGCCCCGCTTTTTTGATTGGTCTCCCCCAACGTGAGGGCTTTTCCACCTCCTATGAGAAAATTGCCGGCCGTCCGGCTGGGGTCTCAGCATAGCGTGTGCGCCGCACGCATGCATGTCGTTGTGTTGCCATAAGGGACTCGCAGTCGGTTACATAGCCGTTCGCCCTGAGCCTGCCTATCCTGAGCTTGTCGAAGGGTCGAAGTGTGAACGGCTTCTTAACGCTGCATGGAAAGGCACACGTGCGCGTCGAACGCCGGTATAATGATGTCCAATTGGAGACTGCGGGCACAGATTGAGGAGTGACGGATGGCGAACACACTACTAGCCGGTGGGGCGAAGGTGGCAATTACCCCACCCATGGGGAGCGCGTTCCAATCGAGCCGGGCGGACCTGCGGGTGGAGAGTGTCTACCATGATCTCTACGCTACCGCCGTGGTGCTCGGCGACGGCGACCAAAAGGCAGCGATTGTCGGACTCGACGTGCTGGGCTTGGATGCAACGTTGGTCAACGCCGTGCGCGAGCGCGTGGAAGGCCAGACGGGAATCCCCGGCGCCAGCGTTTTGATTAATGCCTCGCACAGTCACTTTGGCCCGGCCATCCTCCAGAACCTGCCCGATGAAATCGATGAGGTGTATTACCAAGGGTTGGTGCAGTCGCTCGCCGACGCCGTCACCCGCGCCGACGCAAACTTGGAGCCGGTCGCGCTCCGTGTGGGGGACGCGGAAGGAAACTTCGCCATCAATCGACGGCGCATGGAGAATGGCGAAGCGCAGTTGGCCCCAAACTACAACGGCGTCGTCGATCAGCGCATCCGCGCGTTGCGCTTCGAGCGCCTGGACGGTTCCATCGTCGCCGTGCTCTTTTCCGGCGCGTTTCATCCGACGGGCTATGCCTACCGCATGCCGGTGGTGAACGGCGACTACGTGGCCGCTGCCCGGCAGGAAGTTGAGCGGCAGTTCGCCTACCAGGGAGCGCCCGTGGTCGGCTTTCTGCAGGGCTGCGCGGGCAATATGCGCGTGCGCGTGATCGCGCCGGGCGGCACGCGCTTCCATCCGTGCTCCGGCGAAGAAATAGACACCCATGGACGCGGCGTGGGGGCGCTGGCCGCGCGTGCCGCGCGCGAAGCCACCATGGTGGTGGGCTATCCCATCGGCGTGGCGCACGAGCTCGTTTCGCTGCCGCTAATGGACCCACCCACGGCGGCGGAACTCGCGGACATGCGCGCGAAGGCGAAAGACGACAACTATATGCAGCTTTGGACCGGTTCGATGCTGTCCCGCCTGCAGAGAGACGGCTCGCTGCCGACAAGCGTGAACTTCCCCATCCAGGTCTTGCGCATCGGCGGACTCTGGATGGTGGGTCTAGGAGCCGAGGTCTTCCTGGAAGTCGGCCTGCAGATCGAGGCGGCGCTCATGGCCGACCACGTGGGTCAAGCGGCGTGGACGTTAGGCTACTCCAACGACACCATCGGCTACCTTTGCACCGAGGCATCATACGCAGACGGCGGCTATGAACCCACGCGCTCGCACAAGTTCTACCACCTGCCCGCCCCCTACCAGCCCCAAGCCGAACACATCGTAGTGTCCGAAGCCCTTCGGATTGCCAGCACACTTGCGTGATCTCAACGTCAGTCGAATGAGGTGTTGCGGTAAGCGCCTCCGCATCTTCACCGAACGCAAGGTGAAGGGCGCGTGTTTGTATTGATGAACCATCGCACCGGCTCCGATTAAGGCCCACTCCTGCCGGAGAGTTGAGCGGCTGCAACTATGCAGATGTGCAGCAAAGTAAAGCCCTCTCCTGGGGGAGAGGGTTTGGGTGAGGGCGATCAGGATGGCGTCACAGAGTATTCCCAAGGCACGGTTCCTCAGAAGGCAATCAACTGAGGCAGAGAAGACTTTGTGGCGTCAACTACGCAAATGTGCAGCAAAGTAAAGCCCTCTCCTGGGGGAGAGGGTTTGGGTGAGGGCGATCAGGATGGCGTCACAGAGTATTCCCAAGGCTCGGCACCTCAGAAAGCAATCAACTGAAGCAGAGAAGTCGTTGTGGCGCCAACTACGCAACCGTCAGTTGGCCGGCCATAAATTTCGCAGACAAGCTCCCCTTGGCAAATACGTTGTGGACTTCCTATGCTACGAGCGAAGTCTCGTAATCGAGGTAGACCGCGGCCAGCATCAGCTAAAGACAGAAGCGGATGAAGAACGCACCAACTGGCTGGAGACCCAGGGATATCGCGTGGTCAGATTCTGGAATAATCAGGTCTTGGGGGAGACCAAGCAGTGCTAGAGGAAATACTGCGGGAATTGCAGAGACAAGAATCCCCCTCACCCTAACCCTCTCCCGCCGGGAGAGGGGACAAGAGGCTCTCCAGGGGATGGGAAGTGTCCGCGTCGCCGCTCCGACAGTTAAGACTCCAATGGCAAGTCACCCAACTCGGCTGCGTTCAACAATGTCAGTTGAGTTTGGTGTGCAAGCTGACACACTATGCGCTGCGGCCAATATGGTCACTCAAGCTTGCGGACGTGAGAGCCCGTAAAATGTGCAGCAAATTAAAGCCCTCTCCTGAGGGAGAGGGTTTGGGTGAGGGCGATCAGGATGGCGTCACAGAATGTTCCCAAGGCTCGGCACCTCAGAAAGCAATCAACTGAGGCAGAGAAGACATTGTGGCGTCAACTACGCAAATGTGCAGCAAAGTAGAGCCCTCTCCTGGGGGAGAGGGCTTGGGTGAGGGCGACCAAGATGGCGTCACAGAATATTCCCAAGACTCGGCACCTCAGAAAGCAATCAACTGAGGCAGAGAAGACTTTGTGGCGTCAACTACGCAAATGTGCAGCAAAGTAAAGCCCTCTCCTGGGGGAGAGGGTTTGGGTGAAGGCGATCAGAATGGCGTCACAGAATGTTCCCAAGGCTCGGTTCCTCAGAAAGCAATCAACTGAGGCAGAGAAGACTTTGTGGCGTCAACTACGCAAATGTGCAGCAAAGTAAAGCCCTCTCCTGGGGAGACTGTCTCAATATATTCGTGCGCGGCACGGTGAAAGGGATGAGAGGCACAGTGAGATGGCGGGTGGTATGGACGAAACGGTAGAAGTGAGAGAGCCGTCCCCGGGGCGGCAATGGGCGAGACCCGGACCGCCACAGCGCGTGGAGGCTCTTGAGATTGAACGCGGTGGCCAGCAGGTGCCATTCAGACACCACGTGGCTGCGGCCTCTGAGCAGGAAGCGTCTGGCGTGGTGCCACTCCTTGAGCAGGCCAAAGACCGGCTCGACGATGGTACTACGGCGGCGGTACAACTGCTTGGCCGGTACGGTCGCCATCAACTGCCTGTGCCGTTGCAGTATCGGCTCGTGCTCGCTGATCTTTATGGAGCGGCCGCGCCGGGAGGTGGTGCAGACGCCGAAGGCCGGGCAGGAGAGGCAGTCCCGGCCGTTGGCTTGGTACCGCCTGACGCGGTAGCCGTTGCCGTGGGTCAAGCTGTGCGTGTAGGTGAGCACCTTTTGCTGAGGACACAGGTAGGTGTCGGTCTGCGGACAGTAGGTGAAGTGGTCCTTATGGTACGGGTGGCGGCGTCTGCGATCATGTGTCTCGGGCAGCAACACGGTGTGGCCGCCGGCGTGGCACGTGGCGAGGTTGGCCCCCGAATGGTAGCCCGCGTCTGCAACGGTCACCACGTTCCGCTCGTCGTCGATGTTCGCCTGCGCCGCCTCGATCAGCGGCGCCAGATGGGGATGGTCGTCGGCACTGGCGCTCACGTCCGCCGCCGTGATCAACCTACCCCGTGCGCCCACGTTCTCCGCCGCCAGTGGCGAAACCATCGCCTGCGCGTTGTAGCCGGTGATGAAGCCACCCTTGCCGGCCTTGAGCAGGGCCGCGTCTGCGTCGGTCAGGTTCGTGTAGTGCGGCCCGTCCGCAGCCGCGACGCGGGTCAGCGCGTCGTCCACCCGCCGCCGCAGGGCCTGGGCGTCGGCAAGTTCCTGCGGCAAAGTCGCCGGCGGCGCGGCGCCCCCCGTGGTGTTCTGCGCCTCCAAGTCCGCGATCGCTTGCTCGGTACGGGACAACAGCCGCTGCAGCCCCTGCGCGTCGTGGGTATGCCGCGTCCCGGCGTTGGCCGCGATCCTAGTGCCGTCCACCGCCTGGATGGCCAGGTCCACCAGCCCGGCACTGACAGCCGTGCGCACCGTGCGGCGCAGCAGCGTCCGCATCCGGTCGCGGTGCGCTTTGTAGAAGCGCCACAGTGTGTTGTGGTCGGGCTGCTGCATCCCCACCAGCCACATGTAGGGAACCTGATCTCTGCAGGCCGCCTCCAGCTTGCGGCAGGAACGCACACCGGTCATGAAACCGTATATCCATACGCTCAGCAGGGCTCGGGGATGATAGGCCCCGGCGCCACGCGGGTCGCCCTGCAGGTCAATCGCCAACGCCTCCCACGCCGCAGCATCAAGGCTGTCCACAAAGGCCGCCGCAAACCGCACAGGATGGTCTGCCGGCACCAGTTCGTCCAGCGTCGGCGGCAGCAACCAGGCTTGCTCACGACTGAACGGTCGCACCGGCATCACTACACCTCACTTCACGCTCTTCCTGCTCCCTCACCTTGCTTCTCTACTCCACAGTATATATATCCGGTAGAACTATTTTTGAGACACCCTCTGGGGGAGAGGGTTTGGGTGAGGGCGACCAGGATGGCGTCACAGAATATTCCCAAGGCTCGGCACCTCAGAAAGCAATCAACTGAGGCGGAGAAGACGTTGTGGCGTCAACTGCGCAACCGTCAGTTGGCCGGCCATAAATTTCGCAGACAAGCTCCACTTGGCAAATACGTTGTGGACTTCCTATGCTATGAGCGAAGTCTCGTAATCGAGGTAGACGGCGGCCAGCATCAGCTAAAGACAGAAGCGGATAAAGAACGCACCAACTGGCTGGAGACCCAGGGATATCGCGTGGTCAGATTCTGGAATAATCAGGTCTTGGGGGAGACCGAAGCAGTGCTAGAGGAAATACTACGGGAATTGCAGAGACAAGAATCCCCCTCACCCTAACCCTCTCCCGCCGGGAGAGGGGACAAGAGGCGCCTCGTTAGACAGAAAATGTGTACGGCGCCTCCTACACTCAAATTAGGACAGGGAGAAGCTAGCCCTTCAGCCAGAACTAGAGGCAGGTAGACGTCTTAGCCCGCCTCTTGCAGCGGCATGGGGGAGGCGCCGCTGTAGTGGACGCCGATGTCGCTGGCCAGGGTCTCTTGGCGCTGCCAATCAGGCACAAGGCAGCGGTAGGGCTTGCGCAGGAGCACGCGCGGCTCGCCCTGCCACTGCGTGGCGGCCATGGAGCGCTGCAAGTTGACCTGCTGGTACTCTTCGGCGTCAGCCAAGGACGTGTGCAAAGAGTATCCGTCTGGATAATTTCGTCCCTCGGTGGCGCGCTTGCCCCACTCCACGCACCATAGCGCCTGTTCATCCCGCATCGGCATGCCGGACCAATCTCCTTAATCAGTAAAGTGAGGTGCTATCTCCGTCATTCCCGTGTTCACGGGAATCCATCTTCTCGTACGAGCATTCACATCATTACGCAAGAATTATACCGTCAAGAATGCATGATCTCAATGAATTGATGATAGCACTCTCATCGCTCCCACCACATTAGTGGAGGGAATATCTCTCCTGCCCAATCCAGCACACTATCAAGAACTCTTTGTAGGTTTTCCTCTACCCACTCCCTAGCCGATTGAGTGGGGCCACTTATGTAATCCTCGAAGATTCCTGCAGATTCCTCCCATGCTTCAGAGGTGATCTCCTTCGCTTTGTTCCAGGCATCGAGAATAGGCTCGAGTCCTACACGTCTTACCCACTCTCTAGCTAGAGAGTAGAACCGATGCCCAATTAAAACGAAATTCACGACCGCCAGCGGCAATGCCAATGCGCCTATGACCGATAGGAGAGCAGGAAAGAGAATCGCCAAGCCCATGACAATTCCGACGATTGCAACGGCAGTCAAACCACCCGTACTCAGACGCTCCCAAACTTGGACATAGAGTTCGGCCCGGCTAATCTCTCCGCCATAGTATTCAAGTCCGTGCTCCATCACCGCGAACACACCCTCTGCTACAGTTGCGACCAGACCACCGGCCACAACCGATCTGGCCGCAAGAGTAACTGCATACCGTAAGTCGACAGAGTTTAACGCTTTGGTTGCCAATGAAATGTCTTCCGCAGTCATGGTCGAAGCGCCTCTGGCGCGGTTGATTACTGCATTCTCAAATATGCCTTTGTTGGCACTGTCAGACCCACCCGCGCTCCGAGGAATGAAGTGGCTCCAATCGCGGTCGCCGTGAAACTGTCGCAATGCTGCCGGTCCAGACATGCGTATGTTTATAGGGATAGTCTTCCATACGGCTTCTGCTCCCGGAATGTCTCGGTATGCGCCTCCCGCGCGGCGGTAGTAATCGACTAAATCTTGTGGAAGCGAACCAAAGTTTAGGTTATCCCGCCACGTATTGATAAACATGCCCGCGACCCAGAGCGGCAAAACGCCGGTACGGGCGTATTGCTTTAGCGTCTCCGTGAGATCTTCGGTGTCTAACAGTTCTGGTTCTTCGCTTTGGGCAAACGCCGGTCGTCTGAGAGCAACGTGGAGTCCGCAGGTCGCGAGGCCTGCGCCCGAGAGTTGCAGGAAGGATCTGCGGTTAAGGACTATACGTTGTCTTTTCACTACTCGATATCACCCGGCCCTATTCCTAGTCCGCTTGGCTTTTTATCATTTTCAATCATCCACCATCCAGCGCCAAATGCCAGTAATAGAGCGGAAAACTCAGGTTTGTGAAGAAGAGTCAAGATTGTCAATACTTGAAAGAAACAAAAACCTTGCGTATGATTAAAGCGTAGTGCACTAGCTGGCGGTCCCAGACCGTCACTTGAGAAAGAGCAGGGACGCTTGCTGCAAATGCACTGTAATGAATCCCACTATAGCAGAAAGGGGAACTGTGAAAGCAGAAGAGCACGCACAGATGGGAATGTCCCACATTGAAAAAGCAATCCTGATCATATTACTAGAAGCAGAACAGAATAGAGAGTGCCTAGGTACTGCGAGAATTAGCTGCCGAGGAGGAATATACCGTGAGGGCCCAATGAATGATGGAATCACCAGAGGGATATTGAACAAACTAGAAGAAGAAGGAAAAGTAGAACACTGCAACCAAGAAAACGGTCAAAAAGGATGGAAGTTAACTAAAAGCGGACTCACTGAAAACGATCTCACATAAGTCGATACCTGGACCAGCTGAGCATAAGTAATAACGTGCACACTACTGATCACTAAAATACAGTTGCAAATGGCATGATGACCAAGAGCCTGGGAAAAGCAAGAAAAGTGAACACATCTCTCGTCGTAGATGTCGTTTGAATTCTAACCCCTTCTGTTCCCTGAGGATCTCGCATGCCAGCCTGTAGAATCTAATATCTGTTGCCAATTACGTTAGTGGAGCACTAAGAACATGGCTACTAAAGAAGCCGAAAAGATCGCCCGCATCTTAGAGAACGCACATGCCAACGGTAAAGCCGAAAAGAGTAGCACTCGCAATATCATGCTCGTCGCAATATACTTCGCAGACGAGACGGCAGAATGTGGCAGCACAGAGAAGATGCTAAAACCCACAGAGGTTCCTAATTCAATGTCCAAAAGGCTAGATGACGCTATAAAGCTAAAGGGCTACGTCAAGCTCACCGAGGAAGGACACAGAGTAATCAGAAAAGCCCTGCTAGACTCATGAGCAAGCAGATTCTGAATCCTCACCGCGGCAGCGGTAATCATAGCCATAGCAATCTTTGCACAAAATTCAACCAGCTAGGTCAGCCACATTCACGGCAAGAGAATCTTGGCTAGTCAAGTATATAGGCGGTCAAAACCACCGTGTTATCACCACTTTCCGCTCGGTGAAGAAGTCTATCGCATCGCGGCCCTGGCCGTGGAGGGTGCCGAAGAAGGACTCTTTCGCGCCGCTGAAGGGGAAGTAGGCCATGGGCGCGGCCACGCCCACGTTGATGCCGATGTTGCCGGTGGGGGCGCGGTAGCGGAACTCGCGGGCGGCCGCGCCGTCCTGCGTAAAGATTGACGCGGCGTTGCCGTAGCGCTGGTTTTCGATCAGCGTAATGGCGTCATCGAGCGTATCCACGTGGAGCATGCTCAGCACCGGGCCAAAGATTTCATCGGTAAAGAGCGCCATGTCGGTCTGCACCTCGTCGAATATGGTCGCGCCGACGAACGCGCCATTGGCGTCCTGCGCCGCCGCTGCCTCCCGGCCGTCCAGGAGCAGCGCCGCGCCTTCATCCACACCGCGCTCGATGTAGCCAAGTATGCGCTCTTTGGCGGACTGTGAGATCACCGGACCGAGCTCGACGTTTTCATCCGCGCCGTTGCCAACTGCCAAAGAACCCGCCGCTGCCACGATAGCGTCGCGCACGCGCTCGTGTCCCGCGCCCACGGTCACCACCACCGAGCCCGCCAGGCAGCGTTGTCCGGCGGAGCCGAACGCAGAGTTGATCACGTTGCCCACCGTCTCATCCAACGCGGCGTCGGGCATGACCACGATCACGTTCTTCGCGCCGCCCTGGGCCTGCACGCGCTTGCCCTGCTCGCCCGCGCGGGCGTAGAGATAGCGGGCCGTGGGCGTGGAACCGACAAAGGAGATGCCCCGCACCTGCGGATTATCGAGCAGGGCGTCCACGGCCTCTTTCGACCCGTTCACCACGTTGATCACGCCGGGCGGAAAGCCGCAAGCGTCCAGCTCCTCGAACACGAGCTGCATGCTGGTCGGCACCTGCTCGGAGGGCTTGATTATGTACGTATTGCCGCAGGCCACGGCGTAGGGCCAGAACCAAAAAGGCACCATAAGCGGGAAGTTGAAGGGACACACCGCCGCAAAGACTCCCAGCGGCTGGCGCACCACGTCTTCGTCGATGCCCTTCGCCGCGCCGTCCTCCAGGCCGTACCCCATGAGCAGCGACGGAATGCCACAGGCCACTTCCACGTTTTCGATAGCGCGGCGCACGGAACCGCGGGCGTCCTCCAGGGTCTTGCCGTGCTCTCGCGTAACGGCTTGGGCGAAGTCCTCAAAGCGCTCTTCCATGCGCGCTTTGACCGCAAAGAGCAAGCGCGCGCGCTCCAAAGGCGGCGTGGCGCGCCAGGCGGGAAAGGCAGTCTGCGCCGCCGCCACCGCCGCATCGGTGTCTTCCTTGGATGAGAGCGGCACCTGGGCGATAGTCTCGCCCGTGGCCGGGTTCGTCACGTCCAAGTAAGTTTCGGTCTGCGGGGTCACCCACCCGCCATCCACGTAGTTGCGGAGCTTGGGGGCGGCGGTCTTCGTGTCGGTTTCGGATTGCGTGAGTTGAGTATCCATTGGTCTTTCCTTCAATGCCCTATGCCATCACATGAATTGCTCATCTATGCCAAAGTCTCGCTGGTGTCATTATAGTGTATGCGCGCGGCCCAGTCGGCGAGAAACGCGTTGAACAAATGTGTGGATCGTGATGCTTATACGGTGGAGGCGAATGGGACGCCCAAGGCAATCGCGTCTAACGGTATTTTGTGGAAGAGACACCGTAAATCCAGCAAGAATAAGACGCGACTGCCCTAATGGGACGCCTTGATCTCTAGACAACAGTAGGGGCACGATATATCGTGCCCCTACGGATTTGTGCCCTCACCCCGACCCTCTCCCACGGAGGGTGTCTCAAAAATAGTTCTACCGGATATATATACTGTGGAGTAGAGAAGCAAGGTGAGGGAGCAGGAAGAGCGTGAAGTGAGGTGTAGTGATGCCGGTGCGACCGTTCAGTCGTGAGCAAGCCTGGTTGCTGCCGCCGACGCTGGACGAACTGGTGCCGGCAGACCATCCTGTGCGGTTTGCGGCGGCCTTTGTGGACAGCCTTGATGCTGCGGCGTGGGAGGCGTTGGCGATTGACCTGCAGGGCGACCCGCGTGGCGCCGGGGCCTATCATCCCCGAGCCCTGCTGAGCGTATGGATATACGGTTTCATGACCGGTGTGCGTTCCTGCCGCAAGCTGGAGGCGGCCTGCAGAGATCAGGTTCCCTACATGTGGCTGGTGGGGATGCAGCAGCCCGACCACAACACACTGTGGCGCTTCTACAAAGCGCACCGCGACCGGATGCGGACGCTGCTGCGCCGCACGGTGCGCACGGCTGTCAGTGCCGGGCTGGTGGACCTGGCCATCCAGGCGGTGGACGGCACTAGGATCGCGGCCAACGCCGGGACGCGGCATACCCACGACGCGCAGGGGCTGCAGCGGCTGTTGTCCCGTACCGAGCAAGCGATCGCGGACTTGGAGGCGCAGAACACCACGGGGGGCGCCGCGCCGCCGGCGACTTTGCCGCAGGAACTTGCCGACGCCCAGGCCCTGCGGCGGCGGGTGGACGACGCGCTGACCCGCGTCGCGGCTGCGGACGGGCCGCACTACACGAACCTGACCGACGCAGACGCGGCCCTGCTCAAGGCCGGCAAGGGTGGCTTCATCACCGGCTACAACGCGCAGGCGATGGTTTCGCCACTGGCGGCGGAGAACGTGGGCGCACGGGGTAGGTTGATCACGGCGGCGGACGTGAGCGCCAGTGCCGACGACCATCCCCATCTGGCGCCGCTGATCGAGGCGGCGCAGGCGAACATCGACGACGAGCGGAACGTGGTGACCGTTGCAGACGCGGGCTACCATTCGGGGGCCAACCTCGCCACGTGCCACGCCGGCGGCCACACCGTGTTGCTGCCCGAGACACATGATCGCAGACGCCGCCACCCGTACCATAAGGACCACTTCACCTACTGTCCGCAGACCGACACCTACCTGTGTCCTCAGCAAAAGGTGCTCACCTACACGCACAGCTTGACCCACGGCAACGGCTACCGCGTCAGGCGGTACCAAGCCAACGGCCGGGACTGCCTCTCCTGCCCGGCCTTCGGCGTCTGCACCACCTCCCGGCGCGGCCGCTCCATAAAGATCAGCGAGCACGAGCCGATACTGCAACGGCACAGGCAGTTGATGGCGACCGTACCGGCCAAGCAGTTGTACCGCCGCCGTAGTACCATCGTCGAGCCGGTCTTTGGCCTGCTCAAGGAGTGGCACCACGCCAGACGCTTCCTGCTCAGAGGCCGCAGCCACGTGGTGTCTGAATGGCACCTGCTGGCCACCGCGTTCAATCTCAAGAGCCTCCACGCGCTGTGGCGGTCCGGGTCTCGCCCATTGCCGCCCCGGGGACGGCTCTCTCACTTCTACCGTTTCGTCCATACCACCCGCCATCTCACTGTGCCGCTCATCCCTTTCACCGTGCCGCGCACGAATATATTGAGACAGCCTCCACGGGGAGAGGGAGCAGATAGCGCATTGGCTTGTGCTCTACGCCATCAACTTGCCATGTTCTCGCGCAAGGCAAGCGTTTCCTTTGTCAGGCCTTTGTGCGGGCTACTGGTTGCTCTCCCATTCGTCCACTGCGGCTTGCATCTGGTCGATAGCCAGGTCCACGGTCTCCTCGGCGGTGAGCGCCCCTTCTTCCACGAAGGCGCGGAGCGGGCCGGTGCCCGCGGAGGCGATCGCGCTGGAGGCCGGGTGCGCGAAGTAGCTGGTGGCGTAGCTAATGGCCTTGACGAACGCGCTCTGGTCGGCGGGCCGCGGATCGTCCGCCGGCGGCGCGAACGTGTCCGCCGCCGAATTCAGCGCCGGCACCGACCAGCCCTCGCCGCCCATCCAGCGTTGGTGCTTCTCCCCCATCGTCCAGATTGCGAACTCCTGCGCATCCGGGTTTTCCGCGCCGCCGGCCAGCAGGCTCATCTGCTCGTGCCCGTTGAAGGCGCCGCGCACCCTGGTACCCGTTACTTCCGTATAGGGCACTTCCACCGTGGAGAACGCGAACGGGTCGGCTTCGCGGAACGGCTTCAAGATGAACGTGCCGCCTGGCACCATGGCCACCTTACCGGTGGGGAAGACCCCGGTGCCGTAATAATCTTCCGTGGCCGCAAGGTCTTCCCGCGTGGGGGCGGCGCGGAACTTCTCAATCGAGTCCTTCATGATCAACTGCACGAGGTGCACGGCGATATCGCGGTTCACCACGACGTTGCCGTCGGTATCCAACATGCCCGCGTAGAGGAGCGGGTAGTAACTCCAGGCGTAGCTCATGGTAGAGATACCCCAGCGCGCGCGCTCCTCGCCTTGGTTCAGGCGGCCGGCAATGTCGGCGGAAACCGCGATGGTCTCTTCCCAGGACATGTCGTTCGTCGGCGGATTCTGGCCGGCTTCATCGAACATGTCGCCTCTATAGAAGAGCGCGGTGGTGTTCGAGCCGGTGGGAACGCCCATGGTCTTGCCGCGCCAAGTAACGGCCTCGAAGAGCCGCCCGGCGTAGTCGGCCTGATTGATGCCGGCGGCCGACATGATGGGGCCGGCATCCAGCCAGTTGTCGACCAGAATGTGGGGGGCTGACGACGTATTCGCGATGTCCGGCACTTCACCGGCCGCCAACAACGGCGGCAGGCTGCGCTTCCAGTGCTCCCAGGTGATCCTCCACGTGACCTCGGGATTTTCTTCCCCGAAGAGTTCCATGGCGGTGTTCCAGCGTAGCTGGCTGGTCTCATCGCCCATCCACACGGCCCAGACGGGTGTATGCTCCATGGCGGGCGCTTCTGCGGCCTCGGCCTTGGGCGCCACTTCTTCCTGCTGCTCTGCCGGGGCTGCGGTCTGCACCGTGCCGCAAGCGGCGAGTAATGCGGCGCCGGTAATACCGAGTGTGCCGCCGAGAACCGTGCGTCGGGTCAGTTTCGTCGTAGACATCCGTTGTATCTCCTTGGTTTGCACCACTGCAATTCTTGACTTCTCCGGCCCGCTACTTCGCACCTTCTGGTGCGTGCGCACTGTCTGGGACGTTCAGCAAATTTGAGACATGCGGAGCAGTGAGCGGATTTCGGGTTTGCACCTCCTTTTCTATTGCTCTACGCGGCGCTTGTTCATACTGTATGCCTCACCATAGTGTTTCGTCAACACTCTAATCGTTTGCACGCTTGCGCACATAGCTCCGCTCCGGGCTGGCGGCAAGACGCGCGGCGGCGCAGCGAAGTCAAAACCGAAACGTGAGCCGGCTCTCACCTGGCCAACGAATGCAGCATACCGGTT
The DNA here is from genome assembly GCA_965207135.1 of Chloroflexota bacterium. Classification (GTDB taxonomy): domain Bacteria; phylum Chloroflexota; class UBA11872; order VXOZ01; family VXOZ01; genus VXOZ01. Next base: position 3,318,353 of record OZ242272.1, read on the forward strand.
AGTCCGCCTCGTCCTTCTGAGAGGCATGCAGGGCGATGGCATCCTCCAGCAATCCTGAGTTGGACTTCGCCAGGACCTGGATGTCCGTCAGGAGAATTGGCTCCGACGCCGTGACCTTGCTCTCAGCCCGGCTCTTCAGCCTGCGCAGCGCGAATATCAGCACCACTACAACCACGGCGGCGACTGCCGCCAGGCCGTAAGCCATCCGGGCAGCCATTTCGCTATCGGTGAGCGAAGCGTCCGTGATCGAGGCAACAAAGACAAGGGCACTCAACCACGCAGTGGTGGTCAAGCCGCCATAGGAGCGTAAAAAACTCATAGCTGGTCCTCCTTCTGGGGAACGTCTAATGATTCTCTCGACAGTCGTTGCTCCGGCCAGACGCGGACTATTTCTTTGCCCATGCGGTGTCTGCCCACGGGCTGGCAGATGTATACTTGCCAGGCTTTGGCAGCACAGCTAGACGCCAAACACTCGCTCCGCGTTGTCACGAAAGAGCGCCTGCTTCACTTCATCTTCTATGTCTGCGTACTCGATGCTGAGCTTGGCCGATTCGGCATAGTTGATCGGCAGGTTTGTGCCGAAGAGCAGGTGGTCCGCGCCCATGAGCGCGCAGAGATCGTCCACGTCGCCGATGGGCCCCTGCACGCGCGAGTTTTCGAAGTAGAGGTTGTCCTGGTGATAGGCGGTCGACCAGAGGCTGCGCACCTCCGAGAACGTAGCCCCGCAGACCAGGAAGCGCACACCTGGAAAGCCGTTGACCGCTTCCGCCGCGTCGATTGTCGTAACTGAGGGCACCTTCATCAGCCAGTGGGCGAAGCGGGGGTCTTCCACCCCGAGTGAGATGAGCACAACGAGGTCGTGCTCCTCGGCCTTGCCCAAGAGCGCCTGCGCTTGGTCGTCGAGAAAGTGGTACTGCTGGTAGTTGGGATAGCCCCGCGCCTCGCTCATGCGCGGCACGTTGCCTTTCAAGCGGCTGTACTGATGGTAATTCGGATGCAGACGTAGGTTTCGCATGCCGAATTCGTTGAGGCAGGTCTCCAGGTCGTGTTCCCAGCCGGGGAAGCCCGGATTGATTGTGTAGGCCGGGATAAAACGATCGGGATGCCGCTGCACGATGGCGTGTAACTCTTCGTTGCCCACCAAGAGGTCTTTGTAAAAGACGTTTTCCAGGCGCGAGACGACTGCTTTCTCGATGCCGAGCGCGTCCATCTTGCGCAGGCGGTCTTCCGGCTGAGCATACGGCAATCGGCGAAACGGCCACTCGCCGAGAAAGGAGTTTGCGTCTATCATGAGGCAGCTATCCGATCAGTGTGAATTGGCAATTTCCCGTCATTGCGGCGGAAGCCGGAATCCAGAATTCTCACTGGGAGACGAGCGGCTTCGCTTATATTTTTATCAAGTTCAGGGTTGCGCTTGCTACTCTCAGGCTTCGAAGCAATGAGCTTGTTTCCTATGAGACTGCCTATGCTTCAATTGTCAACATCTGCTATCCGTATCGACCGTGGAGTAGTGTGGAAGTTTACTGCGCGGATCACCTTCACCCCGGCCCCGTTTAGAAAAACCAACGCATGAGTAAAGTATGTCCTCGCACACCTGTAAAGTTTGTGTCAGGTCTGTACACCCAGTCCAGAGAGAGGGCGCTCTTGCTCATGTTTCAGAGCACTTCTACCCTTCCTGTAGTTCGAAGATGCGCTGCACGTTGGCAAAGAGAATCTGCTCTTTCTCCGCAGCAGTGAGATCAGCGCCCCATATCTTAGAGAGTTGCGATGTGAACGACCGGCCGGAAGCGTCGCTGCCGTAGACGACGTGCGCGGCGCCGACGTACTTGACGAGAATCTCCGTGTAGCCGTTGACGGCCTCGTTGCCGCCCACGTCCATGAGAACGTTCGGGAGGCCGAGCGCGCACTTGGCGCCGACCTCGATGTCACCGGCGGCATGGCCGAAGAAGAAGGTGACGTCCGGGTGGCGCAGCGCCATTTCCCGCATGTCCGGGCCGCTGGTTTCCGTGGGCAAGTTGCCCGTAACCTCCGCGAATGTATGCTGTAGCACGGGCAGCCGATATTCCGCGCAAATCTGCATGATGCCGTCTACTTGCGGATTGTTGCCCCGGATTGCTTCCCAGAGCTTGACCCCTTGCCGACCGCGATAGCCTTTCACGCGGCGTTCCAACTCATCGCAGGCGTATTGCCCATGCACCGGGTTGAGGTACCAGAAAGGGATCACGCGCTGCGGATGCTGCTGGGCAAGGCCCAAGGTGCGGTCGTTGCAGGCTGTTACAAATTCGCGTGAAGGGAAGTTGGGGGAACTGCTGCCCTCAAGATTGATGCTGTTCGTGCACAGAACCATGTCCAGGCGCTCCGCCTGCGCGAGCGCACGCTGCATCATCGGCACGCTGCGAAAGTGGACGTGCGCATCGTAGATCATGGCATTTGTTTTCGCGTAATTCTCACGTAGCAGCGGCTTGCGCGGAGAATTACGGCTGCATTCAAAAGGGCCAGCGGCCATATCGCGCAGAACCCAGCCATGGCGCCGCTACCCGGCTTGTGGTTTGCGAGCGGCCTTGTAAGCGTACTGTAGAAGGATATATAGGTCAAGGACTAAGCGAGACAACCGCGGCCCCGCATGGTAGGGGCGGGTTCGCGAACCGTCCCTACGGATGTCGCCATGTACCCAAGCGCGGGGGCTTGTCCCCCGCCGGGCTGAATTGCATTGCGCAGAAGGGATGGATTCCCACGTCCGCGGGAATGACGACCTATATGGAACAAGGTATCGACCATAGCGCGGTTGCGTATTGTCCATCTCTTCGAGTCCTGCCGTAGCGCGGGGGCTTGTCCCCCGCCGGGCCGCCGGATCACGTTACATGGAGAATACGGATTCCGCGCTCCCGCACGGGGGCAAACCTCGCGGGAATAACGGGGTAGATAGCGCAGTTTCTTCACTACGGCTCGGGCTCTTGTCACTCGCCTTCTCGCATCTCTTCGTAGCGCGGGGGCTTGTCTCACGCCTCTTTGCGCCAAGGGTCTACCGACATCTTGGACAAGGCAACAAACTACGCGGCTGCCAAGGCAAGACTCCCACGACACACGATCTAATCAAAGCGTTGTTGGTCAAAGAGCGCTGCGGCATTGCCGTAAAGAATCTTGGCGCGCTCGTCTTCCGTTATGTCCGCGCCGTAGACCTTCGCCAACTGCGAGGCGAACGATCTGCCCGTTGCGTCGCTGCCGTACACCACTCGTTCCGCGCCCAGGTAGCGGACGAGAGATTCGGTGTAGCCGTTCGTGGCTTCGTTGCCGCCGATATCCATCAGCACGTTCCGCAGGCCCAGAGCGCATTTCACGCCGTACTCGATATCGCTGCCCGCGTGACCCCACAGAAAGGTCACGTTGGGATGCCGCTGCGCCATCTCCCGCATTTCCTGCGGGGACGTTTCGGTGGGAAGCGTGCCTGCGGCCTCGATGTTGGTATGCTGCAACACCGGCAAACCGTGTTGTGCGCAGAGTTTGAGCACGGGATCAACGCGCGGGTTGTTCCCCTTCACCGCCATCCAGAGCTTGACCCCTTGCGGGCCCGGGTGGCGCTTGACCCTTCGACGTAGCTCCGCGCAGGCTTCGTCTCCATGCGCCGGATTGAGGTACCAGAACGGAATAATACGCTGCGGTTGCTCCCGCGCTGCCGCTGCTGTGCGGTCATTGCAGGCGGCCACGAATTCCGCCGACGGAAAATGCGGCGAGGCGGTGCCTTCCAGGTTGATGGTGTTCACACAAAGCACCATGCCGAACTGCTCGGCCTGCCGCAGCGCCTGCGCAAGCTGTGCTTCAGACCGATAGTGTACGTGTACGTCGATGATCATCGGCGGCGAATGAACGAGAATTTGACGTAGCGCCACTTTGCCGCCCAGACGCTATCGCGAAAAGAAGACTGTCAAGGCAGGTCAATAGCGCGAAAGTCGTGGTTGGTGGAGAAGACAGCCCCTAGGAGGCCGGTCGACTGAAGATTCCCTTGTGGTCGGCTCCTAACGAGAAAATTCAATAGCCGATAAGCGGACTAAGTTTGTCAAGACAATCTTGCACTAGATTAGCCCGGATCTCTCGAGGGTCTGATAGGCGTGGTCAATCGCATCCTTGTTGAACTTTGGCTTCAGACCGCCGACAGTCTCCAAGACATCTTGTTTGGATTGCTTTTCGCTCGTGCCACTTACAAAGTGAATGGTGGCATAGAGTTCCAGCTTATAGGTTTCAAGATCTCCAAGGCTTTTAACTACTTTGTCGATTTCTTCGATTTTGGGGTGCTTCGATAGGTCGTATGCTTGAGACCATCCGTTGCCATGTTCCGAACCTGGCGTCACGTGATAGCCGAATCCCTCAGGATCTGGACTGATGTCGACAGCCCCAATTGCTCTTGCAAGAGAAAGCACACCATCAAGCTCATCTGAGTAGGGGCCAAAGTAGTGCATCCTAAATGGGTACTTTAGGGGAACGCCGATTGACTCTTGCAGAAAATACGCAATCTTTTGGACTTTCGTTTTGCCGACATCGCTGCACGTGGATACTATCCTTTCGATTACAGCCAACCTCAAGGACAATAGCTCTTGGTCCTGCATAGCGTTCCCCTTTATTTGACTATTTTGTCACAAAAGCCTGCGATTGTGTTCTCCAAGCTATTGTCGTCGCCAGCGTCAACATAGACTCTGAACTGCCTAACTTCCTCTAATCCTCCCAGTGCTTTTGATTGGCCTTCGAGAGATTCCCAACTACCGTTCTTCTTCCTGATGGGCCAAGACTCCTCACCCATCCGAAATCGTTCCGGGTGGTCGGTCGCCTTATCCGTCCATACTCTTATACAAGGATATTCGTCTTGTAGCGCCTTAGGGAGCTTCGATGTCGCCCCATTCACGACCGTTTTGTCTGCATGATCGCCCGTTTCGTATACCGGCTTCGGGTGCTTTCGAGCTGCCAGTCTCCATGCCAGATTCTTTTCTTTAGCGTCTGCGCACTCATTCACTTTCGCCAGAATCTTCCAGTCGGACCACTTCATGTATTCCATTAACTGCTCAGGGTAGCGATCCAAACCCAGAGTACTTTGCAAGAGTTCGCGGATGAAGTCGGTTAATATCAAGTCGTATGCCCGACGGACAGCATGGAAATACACCTGAGTGAACATGAAATACCTGGCTAAGATAAATCCTTCAATTGCGTGGATACCGCCATATTCAATCCCCAGCCTGAGCACTCCGTCCGGGTGTTCGTCATAGAGAGTGATCGTATCAATAATCCTGTCCAGATCATAAAGGCCGTACCGAACACCACAGTAGAGAGAATCGCGCAGCAAGTAGTCCATCTTGTCGACGTCCCAGACACTTGAAATCAACTCTCTAACAAAGCCAACCTCATATATTCCCTTTCCATTGAGAATGGCTACAACGCGTTCCTTGGTCACGCCCCAACAATCCTCTAGATCGTCGATAACGGCCGCGATTCCCAATTCAGGCGAAAGCACTATCTCCTCACTATAGTGTTCGTGCTGCAAGCCCTCGGGGAATAGGGCATCTTCCCCGGTGTGTGAAAATGGAGCATGACCTATGTCGTGAAGCAGTCCGGCTAAGCGGGACTCCAAAACGATCCGATCGACATTAGAATCGAATTCATCTTCAGACCACTTCTGCCCTTCTTTGAGTATTTCCCTGTGACTAGGTCGCCTCAGAATCTTCTCGACAAATCGCCCCGCCAAGTGCATCACCCCTAAAGAGTGACCGAATCGAGAGTGCTCCGCACCGTGATAGACATATGAAGACAACCCCAACTGGCGAATACCACGCAGCCGTTGAAAGGCTGGTGTGTCGATTATTTCCTTCTCCCATTCGTGGACAACAATATATCCGTGTACTGGGTCTCTAAAAGTTCTGGTGGGTTCTGGTAAAGGCATGGCATGTCTCAACGAAGGCCAACTGTGAATTGGAATAGGTTTAGCACTGAGGCAATCACATTATCTCACTTTCAGATCTGAAAGCAGTAGTACAATAGAGAGTGATTGAACGCCCTGTAACCTGCGCAACGTTTGGTGAAGGAGATTTCGGTGGCCGAATCGATTGATGACATCAAGGATCGCTATGCAGCGCTTGATATGCAACTGGAAGCCGCCGACCCTGATGCAATCGACGCAGCGAGCCTACTGGCCTTCCCCTATGATTACGCCGACAATCCTGCCGAGATTGTGATAGACACGCATGAGTTCACGGCGGTCTGTCCGTGGACGGGCCTACCGGACACCGGCGACCTGACCATCACCTACGTGCCGGGCACGCACTGCATCGAGCTCAAGTCGCTCAAGTACTACTTACTTACCTTCCGGCAGGTCGGTATCGTGCAGGAGCATGCGGCCAGCCGCATTCTGGATGATCTCGTCCAAGCCTGCGACCCCCGCTCCATGACCGTGTCTCTGGACTACACGCCGCGGGGCGGCCTGCATACGGTAGTGACCGTAGGGTATCCGCCGGCGAATTCTGGCGGAGGCTAGTCCTCGAGGGAATCCTCCGTCGGCGTACCCGCCGCCCTTTGCGACCAAACCACGCGATCACGCCTCGGCGGTCTCAGCCTTGTTGACCATCGTTTCCGGGTCGCCGCCGAAAATGCCAAACGGGTTGAGGGAGTGAGGCGCGTCGTAGATGTCCATGCGCTCGGTGCGTTTGAGCCAGCCCACCACGAGGTAGGTCACCGGCGTGGCAATGATTTCATAGACGGTCTTGGCGATCCACGCAAGCACCATCGCGCGCAGCACGTCCGTCATGGGCCAGATGCCGGAAATTCCGAAGGCGATGCCATAGAACATGATCGAGTCGACGCCCTGGCCGACAAACGTCGACGAGATGGTGCGGAGCCATAGGTGGCGGCCCGCCGTCCGGTTCTTGAGGACGACCATCACCATGGCGTTGGCGAATTCGCCAATCAAGTAGGCCACAAATGAGCCCGCCAGGACCCAACCGGTGGTGCCGAGAATGACCTGATAGGCGTCCTGGTTCTCCCAGAAGCTCGCGCCGGGAATGGCGCCGGCCAGCAAGAAGAGCAGAACCATGAGCAAGTTGCAGGCAAATCCCAGCCAGATCACGCCGCGCGCCACCCGAAAGCCGTATACCTCTGTCAGAATGTCACTGATGATGTAGCTCAACGGAAAGCAAATGACGGCAATGGATACGATATAGCTGGTGCTGCCGAGGAATTCGAACGGAAGTTCGAAGAGCGAAAGGGGTTTGGCAGCGATCACATTGCTGACAAGCAGCACAGTGACGGCGAAAGCAACGATTATGACGAGCTTGCCGGAAAACCGCATTGACCCCTTGACCTCCCAGGTTTTGGCGCTTGGATTCGCCTGATGTGTCGCAGGCAGTATAGTGCAAAACGCGGTGTCGGTTCAAGGCGTTGAAAACCAGCGCGGTGTGCAGGCCTGCCTTTGCAGGTAGTATGCTGGGAAGCGCGATCACAGTGAGGACACAGACATTCGGATAGCAAACGCGGGAGGAAGTTGCGTGGACGTAAACTCCGGCTTGATTGGACACTGGATACTGGACGGCGACTGCGACGACCACTCCGGCAACGGCAATCACGGTCGCATTGACGGCGGCGTTACCTACACTGCGCCGCTGCCTTTAGGCGGCGGGCCGGGTGCAGCCTTGTTCGATGGCCGCAGCGCCAGCATCACGGTTCCGCACAACGATGCCCTGGCGCTCGGTTCCGGTGACTTTTCCCTGGCGGCATGGGTGAATACCAACCGGATCACAACCGACGTCCCCGGCGACATTCTGAGCAAGTATTGCCCCGACACGCGGCGCGGGTTAAATTTTGGCATACAGTCCGCGGCGGGTGTGGCTTCCTCCCAAAGCAATTGGCGCAACGTCTTCTTCGACATTGACGACGGTAAGGTGCAGCCGGACTGGACCAACCACGGGCAGCCCGGCAACGCGCAGTGCGTCATGGGCCTGGCCGTGCATGCGGGCGCGCTGTACGCCGGCACCTATGAGGGCTGCGCAGGAGAGACCGGGCACGTCTATCGTTTTGACGGCAGCGCCTGGGAAGACTGCGGGTCTCCCGCCGGCTGTAATGCAGTGAGCACGCTGGCAGTGTACGACGGCGATCTCTATGCGGGAGTAAGCTGCTACCGCGCGCAGGGCTCCAGTCTGCCGGAGTCGCCAAACCGCCGACCGGGCGGGAACGTCTACCGTTACGCCGGCGGCACGGAGTGGGTGGACTGCGGTCAGCTTGGCGACGCCGAGGACGTGTTCGGCCTGGCAGTCTACAACGGCGAACTCTACGGCTCGGCCATGTACTCGGCGGGCATGTTCCGGTACGCAGGCGGCAAGACCTGGCTGCCCTGCGGCGATCCCGGTACGCGGGTCGCGGTGCTGGGCGTCTTCCAAGGCGGGCTTTACGCCACCGGCTACGACGTGGGCGGCGTCTTTCGCTATGGGGGCGAGCGGCGTTGGTCTTTCTGCGGCAATGCGTCAGACTCCACCCAACTCTATTCGTTTGCCTCATACCAGGGCCGGCTGCATACCGGCGTCTGGCCCAGCGGTTCCGTGTACCGCCAGGATGACGGCCTGCCGTGGCTTGATTGCGGACGGTTGGGCGAGGAACTGGAAGTCATGGGCATGATGGTCTACAACGGCAAGCTCTATGCCGGCACGCTACCCACCGGTTCCGTCTACCGTTACGACGGTGAGGGCGATTGGGTGTCAACCGGCCAACTCGACACCACGCCGGACGTTAAATACCGCCGCGCGTGGACCATGGCCGTCTACCAGGGCCGCCTCTTCTGCGGTACACTGCCGTCGGGTAACGTCCTCTCGCTGGAGGCCGGCAAGAACGTCACCCACGACCACGCCCTGCCCGGCGGCTGGCATCACCTCGCCGCCGTGCGCGCCGACGGCACGCTGCGGCTCTACGTCGACGGCGCACCAGTTGGCACGTCCGCGCCCTTCACCGCCGCCGACTACGACCTTGCCACCAACGAACCGCTGCACATCGGCGACGGCCAAATCGGCACCTTCAGCGGCAGCCTGTCCGACGTACGGCTCTACAACCGCGCGCTGAGCGACACGCAAGTCGCAGCTATCTTTGATAGACAGCGTATGTGAGCGAGGGTTCGAGTCTAAGCAAGCCCACCAGACTTAATAAAATCAAGAACTCTTAGATCAAAGACCTTCATGTTGAGGTTCGTTCTGGACCTTTAGGGACAGAGCCCTCGTTGCATCAAGCCCCACCTTTGGAGTTCTACCTCTCAGAGACATCGACCATTGGACTGTTGGCCTGCTATACTGAACATGGAGTTCATTCAGAACATTTTTAGCCCGGGAGAAATACAGCATGCCGTATACGGCGGATATCAGCAGAAACAACCCCGGTTGCTTCCTCTTTCTGATTGATCAGTCGGGTTCGATGGAGGGTGCGCTGGGTGGTCAGCCGGAGTTGCGCAAAATGGACGGGGCGGCCGATGCTGTGAACCGCATCCTCGACGCCATCTCCCAACGCTGCTCACAGGGCATGGACGTTCGCGACTACTTCCATGTCGGCGTAATCACATACACCTCGGACGCCTCGGGGAATCCGGACGTGCAGACCGCCCTTCCAGGGACCTCTCCGAAGGAACCCTTCCTCACCATCAGCCAGGTTGTCGACGCCGCCACCGTGGAGGACAGGCAGGTGAAGGAGCCGGACGGCGCAGGCGGTCTCGTGGAGGTAACCCGAAAGTTCCCTGTGTGGCTGAACCCCGAAGCCAAGTGGGGTACGCCAATGTGCGCGGCGTTGTCCACAGCTTCCCAGGCGCTCCACGACTGGATAGTCGATCACCCGAGCTCCTATCCCCCTATGGTGATCAGCGTCACCGACGGCGCCGCCACGGACGGGAATCCGGTGCTCCTGGCCGAAGAGATCATGGCGATGGAGACCAACGACGGCAATGTGCTGATCTACAACGCCCATCTTTCGGAGATGTCCGCGATGCCGGTCCAGTACCCGTCAGACGAGAGCGAAGTGCCTCCCGACGAGTACGCGGCGCAGATGTTCCGAATGTCCTCGGAGTTTCCCGACACGGTGGTGGATCTCGCTGTCGGCATGGGCCTGCCGGTGACCAAGGGCTCGCGCGGTTACGTCTACAACGCCGACATGGTAACCCTGGTGCAATTCCTGGACATTGGTACGCGCGCCGCTTCGGACCTGCACTGACCGGTTGGAGGGTGAGGTGGTCCTTCAATCTCCCACAGAGTTCTGGCTGCCCAAGGCGGGCAACGACCCGGATGAGTATGAGGACGCTTTCCGCGTCGCATACCCCCGGCGAGACGGAGAGTCCGGCAGTGATGTCGCGCGGATAGCCGTCTCCGACGGCGCCAGCGAGTCTGCCTTTGCCCGGGAGTGGGCGAATGCCTTGGTCGATGAGTTCGTGACACGGCCCCCGGAGCTATGTGGCCTGATGGAGGACTCGCTGAACGCGTGGCTGAGGTCGGCACAGGCGGCATGGCACTCGGGAGTACCTTGGGACCGTCTGCCCTGGCACGGAGAGGCCAAGGCGCGGGCAGGGGCTTTCGCCACCCTGTTGGGGCTGGCTGTCGGGGCTGACCCGGACGACCCCGGACGGCTCTCATGGCAGGCAGTGGCCGTAGGAGATAGCTGCCTCTTTATCGTCCGAGACGACCAGCTATGGCTATCCTTCCCCCTGGAAGACGCCGACGAGTTCGACAACACCCCCGCCCTGGTCTGCAGCAACCCCGATAACGCCGGGGATATGTGGGAAGGGGCGCGCCTGCGCAGCGGTGAGTGCGCGGCGGGCGACCTCATCATTCTCGCTACCGACGCTCTGGCCTGCTTGCTCCTCGCCCTGGACGCCGCCGGAGAGAAGCCATGGGAAACCCTGCTGGCGTTGGACGCGACGGAATGGGACGCCTGGATCGAAGAGCAACGCCGCGAGGGGATGATGCGGAACGACGATACCACGTTGGTGATCGTCGAGGTAGTCCAGGACAGCGAGGCGAAAGGAGAGCCATGCCCTGGCCAGGGATAACCGACTTCAGTGAAGCTGTCCAGAACCCTCTGCTGTGCTTCAGGGGCACCGAGCTTGAAGCCGGGGCAGTGTCGGTCAACCAACGCGGGATGCCCTTGGTATTCTCCGGCGCTTTCGCCTGCGTCTATCCGGTATCGGTTGTAGGGCGCAAGTTCGCGGTGCGCTGCTTCACCCGCGAGGTGAAGGACCAGCAGACCCGTTACAACCAACTGAGCGAATATCTCATCAACGTCCTTCCTCCGTCCTTCGTGCACTTCGAGTACGTGGAGCACGGAATCAACCTGAAGGGCGCCTGGTATCCGGTCGTCAGGATGGAGTGGGTGGAAGGAGAGTCGTTGAGCAGCTTCGTAGGCTCCCATCTCAACGACCCGGGTGCCCTGCGACGAGTCGCGGCCCAGTGGCGGGGGGGGCCGGCCGCCAGTCTGCGCGGGCTGGGCATCGCCCACAACGACTTGCAGCACGGCAACGTGATGGTGCAAGCAGACGGCAGAATCCGCCTGGTGGACTACGACGGCATGTTCCTGCCCAGATTTCGCGGGGAGCGCAGCCCTGAACTGGGGCACAAGAACTTCCAACACCCTCTCAGGACGGCGGAAGATTACGACGCTTACGTGGACAACTTCCCCTCCCTAGTGGTCTACCTAAGCCTGCTCGCCATAGCCTACGACTCCGGCCTGTGGTCCTTCTACAACGACGACAACCTGATATTCACTAGAAACGACTACGCCGACCCCGGGAAGTCCCCGCTCTTCGACCTACTGAAGAAGTCCCCCGACCAGACCGTGGCGAAACTGGCGGAGCGCTTGGAGGAGTGCTGCACGCTTCCCGTGGAGAAGGTGCCGGACCTGGAGACCATCCTGCACGGCATCCCGCCCGCCCCTGCGTCCTCGCCCTCAGCAGCGGCCGTAGTTCCTTCGTCCTCAGCGCCGCCGAGCGCGGCCCCACAGGGATACCGGCAGGCGCTCTGGGCTCGACAGCCGGTGCAGACCGCCTCAACGGGGACACAATCCCACCCTCCCCCGCCGGAAGCCACCAGTCCTGTACTGGCGGCGCAACCCGCTGCGGTGCCGACGACTCAAGCCGCCGCCAACCCCGCCCCGGGGGTCTCGCGCAGGGCCGCTTCCGGAGAGATCAGGAAGGTGCTGCTGGGAGTGACGGTCACCGTTGCGGCGGTCACCATGGCTCTCGCGGCGACTGTAGTCTGGGCTATCTCGGTGCGAGGATGGTAGGACTAGGGCCCTCCGCCAGCTAGGAGATGCGGAACGATCCCCGTGACCAGGACGATAACGCCTGTACCGGAGAAGACGCTGGCCACGTCACCAAGGAAGAGGAAAGAGCCGATTATCCCAACGACGACAGACGCCAACGAGAGCCAGTTGATCCAGCCATAGCCCGACTTGCCCCACCCCACCCGGTCGGCCCAACCGAACAATGTGCCGCGGATCCCGCGCCCCCGGAGCAAGAGTGTGGTGAGGGAGCACACCAAGAGTAGAACGCCGATCTTCGCTACTTCGTCCAGCGCCGACGTTATCCCCTGAACTTCGGACTCGTGGTCGACGAAGAGCAGGGAGACAAGAATACGGGGAAACGCGCCGGCGGCGAACACGACCAACCCGGCCGCCGCCGTGCCCAGCGCAAGCTTTCCCGGCGGCCTCATCCTGCGGGTCACTATCGGCGCGCCGGCCAGTCCCAGCAGTTCAAGCACGAGGCGCACGCAGAAAATGCTGATGCCGACGACAAGGTTGCAGCCGCCAAGCACCGCGAGGAGCTCGATGCTCGTTCGGGGTTCATCCGAAGGAAGAAACTGCCGATCTCCCGGCGCTCCCAGCAGCTCAATGAGTGGGGTTATTGCCTGAGTGTGCAGGATGCCTCCGACCATCGGACCCAACACAATCAGAATGACACCGACCGCCATCACGCCCAGCGCCACCTTATAGGCCACACCCCGAGTAGTACGGATTCTCGGTAAGCTGGTTTGAGGGACATTCGTGTAGGACACGTCCACGCCTCCTGTCTCGCGCCGGACTTTGGTCCTTGAAGGCCGGGGCTTAGCTCGACCGGCACACGGCGGTCATCGCCGGTTGCCGCGGCCTCTTCTCCGTGAAGGCGACACTTCTGGCGACCGCTTCGGCTTCTGGGCCGCGTTTCGGCGGTGGAGCCACCCGTATATCAGAAGGGCTACGCCGAACCAGAAGAGCACGATGCCCGGCGCTATCACTATGGCTCCGAAAGAGGACCCAAAGATAATCTGCAGCACCAGGGCGGGAGCAAGCAGGACCAGCCCAATAGCCACCCCGGCCAGTCCCATCCTGTTCGGCCAATGCCACGTGATGGTCGCGGCCATGTACCTTTCGACAGTGCGCCGTGCCGCGCCAATAGTCGCAGCACATCGGCGGGATTCCACAAACAGGACTGCTCCGAGCCCGCCCAGAAGCAGCACCCCACCCATTGACCTGATCGTCGCGCCGAAGCCCACACCGTAATTGTCCTGTAGAACGATCCCTGACACGACCAGGATGATTCCAATCGCCGCCGCGACCGACCCAAGAATGTCGGACGGGCTCTGCTCCCGGAGCGCGGCAAACAACTTGTCCGCTATCTTCGATAGTAACATACCTGTATCCTTCGTCCACTGGACGGACTCGCTGTGACGTCCGACGAGTAACATACGCTATGTGCCACTGGGCTTCAATTCCAATGGTCCGCGCAAGGAGGTTGGAGATGATTCCTGAGTTTGTGCAGGGGTCTGGGCTTGGCGGATTTCTCGCCGTCATTAGTTTGGCTGGATCCATACTTATCGCTGCCGGGATCGTACACGTCGTCTTCTCCCTGCTGATCAGATACAGGAGGCGAAACGGTCAGGACGCGCTGGGCACCAGGATGCTGAGGGCGTCTAGGGGTCCGGTCGTCCTACTCCTTGTCTCGCTGGGGGTGTTCTTGGGCTACCTGCTGATGACCCAGTTGGAGCACCCAACGTTCCACTTCTTCGACAGACACGACCTGTGGGCGACCAAGGTGTGGCTGGTAGTCGCGATAGCGCTGGCCAGTCATCTATAATCATCTACACCATCGGCGCGTTGACGGCTCTGGAGGTAGTTGGGATCGCCGTCACCCCCTTAATGGCCGGACTCGGCATTGGCGGCATTGCGGCCGCGCTCGCGCTGCAGCCCGCCCTCAGCAACGTGTTCTCAGGGGTGTTCATGTTGACCGAGGGCGAATTGAACCCGGGAGACTTCATTCCGGTTGAAGTCGTCTCTCGTGGAGAGGCCCAACGCGAAAATGAAGCCGCCAAACCCGAGCGCGATACCACCGGCGTAGACGAAAGCGGAGCCAGTGTAGTAGACGGGTACAGTCGCCATGATCTGGTCACTGGTTTGGGCATCAGCCAGAATGAAGTCAGTGCCGCCGGAGAGAATCCAACCGGTCAGCCCTACGAAGATCATGAAGTAGCCCATTTGAACAAGCGCCTTGCCGTTGCCCTGCAAGGTCACGTTTCGCATCAGCGCGTAGAGGCCCGAGAGGATGAGCGTCAGGCCAAGGGTTATCGCGATGTTGGTAACATTGGTCAGTGTGGCGTTGGCGCCCTTGGCCGTAATGGAGCCAACGGCGTCCGACACGCTGGCGCTGTCTATCAGTAGTCCGCCCGGCTCTATGAGAAAGAAGACGAAGGCGATTATGGGGCCGAAATGAGGGACAGGCCCGCTAGCCGATTCACGGATATTGTGCCCATGATTGAATCTCCTTTTGTGCTGTCATGGGAAGAATCCACTGGGTCCAATCGCTACTAGCATACATTCTGCCGCGAGAGTTGTGGTATTGCAAGGGGAAAGTTTCAGCGTACAGGAAGTCTTCGGCAGTGGCCTCAAACAGCGCGAAGCAGTCGACAGGCCGGGGGCAGGTCAGAACGCTGCAGGCGCTCCCATGACCGGCCTTGGCCCCCCACTGGGCAACGGCAACATCGGTACCGGACTGCTCGTGAGTTCGCTGGAGAGAGAACAGAAGAGTCTGAGACACGGCGGCCGGCACCACCTCGCGACTGTCCGCGGCAGTGGTGCTGTACGGATGCACGTAAACAGCGCGCAGGTAGCGGAATCCCCGTCCTTAACCGCCGCCGACTACAACCCCTCGATAGAGCAACCACTCCAATTCGGCAACGCCCAAATCGGCCCCTTCAGCAGCAGCCTGAGCAACGTGCGGCTCTACAGCCGCGCACTGAACGATGGAGAAGTTGATCAACTCTTCGCGAGACCGCAACTCTAAATGAAAGTTCGCAGCTTTGCAGGCCCATTTCTTCTGACCGAATAGGACTGTATTCATAGCTCCTCGGCTCGCAATCGCTGTTATCCTGTGCCGAGGTCATGCCCGAGGAGTCGGTCAAGCGCAAGGCCTGAATCAACAAGCCTCAGCCTGCGAACCCTTTAGATTTAGTGGGTGGGGTGCTCAGCCTGGAACAGCGCGGGACCCTAGACCGCAGAGAAAGAGGGGGAGAGCTCTCGCCGAGCCCTATATCCAATCCTTCTTCATTTTGTTGACAATGCTAGCTTGAGTTTAGTGTTCAAGGTGCGAATGAACGCATCCTTACTTGGCATCGAACGTTGTGTTCGCATAGCTTGATATATGGCATCAACGCTAGAAGAAACAAACCTCGTGGCAGTTAGCGTCAATCTGTCCTGCTTTCGTACAAGGTCATACAACGCGAAGCGCGTTGCATGTTCGTCCGAGACTCCATCTAGTGTCAAGCCGTATCTCTGCACCAAGTTGGTGAATATATATTCTTGAATTACCCAGTAACATTTAGTGTCCCAAGCTTCGTATACGAGCCCTTTGTTCATCAATTGCGTCATCGTACGCTTAATAGAATCATAAGTGTTCAAACCGAATTTATATGACGTGGCCCGCACAGCCTCCCCTGCCATGAAATCGCGCATCCCCTGAACCAATTGTCCCGTTCCCGTGGTGGAATCAGATTGAATCTCAACGGCAACAAAATCGTCCACCTCAGGCTTCATCGGTTTGTGTCTGACTATGAGGTAATCTATCGACCCAACACTTGAAAGTCTGACTTCAGGAAACACGACAGTGTTATCCGTATTGCCGTAATAATTGAGCACAATGTCTCTTATGACTAAAGACACATCTTGGTCTAATGCACGTTCGTCAAAGCGATGCGGACAAATCGCGCGTAACTCGTCGTTATACTCCACCGAACAGACGCCAAATGGATATGGGACCAGACGACTCTTCTTATTGCACTCCTGCCCTCGAAATGGACAATGATGACGCTGACGGGCTTCTGTAGCTGCTTGGGTGAGATTGTCGATAGGATACCCAAAGATTTCCGCGGGGCGTTTGCCCGATTTACTGGCGGTCATTGGGTTCTCCCCGGATGAGGTCCCTCCAGGTTTCATGGATTACCGATGGAGCAAATTCACTGTCCAACATCCAACCCAATGCAGCGCCACACTGCCTGCAAAATGATTCGCTATCAGCCGTGTCTATAGTCTTTAGTGGCATCCAGGGTGAGTGTGGAGCCTCTCCATCTAGGGCCAAAACCAAAATGCTGTCGTGCTTTATTGAATTAATATTGCGTATGTGAGTAGATATAGGATGCTCGGAACACACAACATAGGCATTTACCAGTCTGAAACCGGCAGTCTTAAGAGATATAGTTAACTCTGCCCACGCATTGGGGTCCCAGTGGTGGAATGTAAACACTAGACGACCTGTATCAGACTTTAGGATCCGTCCACACTCTGTGAAAATCCCTGTTAGTGCAGACAAATAGCCGTTATTGCCGTCAGACTTTGTCATAGCAACGGCACTGAGGCTCTCGTCGTACATCCAATCAGTTTCTTCAGGGAGCAAGCGATTCAGCCATACTCTGAAAAAAGCGGACAAGTTGCCGTACTGTACATTGTCATAGTAGGGCGGGTCAGTCACGATCACATCTACAGAATTGTCTTCTATAGGTAGACACCGCGAATCATCTTGAATAAGCCAAAACTTGCGTTGACCCGTCACGAGGTCGGCTTGGCTAAAGACTTCTAAACCCTGATCCGATTCTTCCGGTATTGGAACCGTCTCACTCTTACCCTCTCGGTTGATTCTTCTCTCAATGGGTGAAACAGCCCATTGACGTCCACGCGCAATTCTGTCACGGAAGAGGATTTGCAGATTGCCCGACGACTTTTGAGGGTTGATAGGGTTGTTCTCCAAGGCTGTATATTGAAAAGAATAGGCGTGTAGAGCGAACACGTGACGAATTGCTCCGGGACGACGCTTGGACCACCCTTTGTACCCACAGAGCAATGAATTGAACTCCAAAGATGTGGATACCAGCATTCCCAAAACCAGCTTTTCTATTCCGGTGTAATTCTCCAGAATCTGAATTGCATGATTCAAATATAACAACTGACGCGATGAAAACAGGTCCAAGTACGACTTGACATTGTGTCGTAGCAAATCGTCCGTCTTGGGACCCGCCTCAACATGAAAGTCCTCCAGT
Organism: Chloroflexota bacterium; assembly: GCA_965207135.1. Taxonomy (GTDB): domain Bacteria; phylum Chloroflexota; class UBA11872; order VXOZ01; family VXOZ01; genus VXOZ01. The sequence continues at coordinate 3,335,902 of OZ242272.1, forward strand.
GGGCCAAAATCCAGTTTCCTTCGTTGTTCATCGGCCCATTTTATTCGGGCTAGGTCAAGCTCGCTTGGAGACCGAAAGAAAAGGCCATCGGTTTTGCAAACAGAGGCAATGGCGATCGGCATATAACGCAAATAGAAGGGATGGTCAAGCAGTTCATCATATTGATAACCACATTTTGGGCATTCTTTTTCACTTTTCGTAATCAGCCTTGGAGCCTTCTCTGTGGTAATGCCCTGGCCTACGTTACAAGAAACTTCCCAGTCTTGCGGATTGACAGAGATAATTCGGTCCGACTCATGGCGCAAATCATACTGGTCTATTTGTACAACCTCACGACACGCACACCTCTTCTTGATTCCGTATAGAGTGTACCGGATGTCGGTCGCCTTGTTGCAGATCACACACTCAGTTTGAAAGTAAGGCTTCAAATTGCACCGCAGCTGATCGAAGAATGCGGCAAAGGAGCCCTGCAAACCCGTCAGGTCGGCTTGGGTAAGAGAAGCACGGGCTTGTGCAACGGGTATAGGGTCAATATCGGCCCCAATGACGTTTGCCCCCAATCGAAGAGCCTCATGTAGGGTAGTCCCGCCACCCATCATGGGATCAAGGATGGTCTTCCCCTGTAAGCCGCCTGGCAGATAGTAGTCCGCGTATTCATCGCTGACCGCAAATTGCTTCAGAATTGTGCGAAATGTCGAGCCACAACGCCGGGCCCACCACTTGTGGAGGTAAGTATTCGGGCGGAAGAGATGCTTGTTAAGCACTTCTCGTCTGGACAGGCTGTCAACGAAGTGTTCGGGGAAGTCATAGTCTATTCTCTGCCGATTGTCGGCTTGCGGAGAACCTGGCATATTGAACAGTGACAATTGACGTTCTTCGGTGCCTAATGTCATGAGTTCCTATCTTGGTTCATTGGATTGGGAGTTGAAAATGCTTTCGTCGACATGGTCCCGGATTAGTCGAGCTATCAGCGTACTCTTCTTGAAGCCTCTTTCCTGACGGTAGACATCGAATCGATCAACATCCTTGGAGTTCAGGAGGATGCTGACTTTCACACAATTGCAGCCCATGAAGCCAGCCAGCGCCACTACAATTAGCGCATTTGTCCTCAAAAGTCAATAGAAGTGCTCACCTATGCGTACTACAGCGCACTACCCTATCATACTGCTGACCGTGCGGCTTCTCGTGTTCAGGACAATACTGCTGAAGTGCGTGTCGCCTACCTCGTGTTCGGTAGATCGGAGTGCTGAAAATAGCGGTGGGTTACGCTCGCGGCCGATTGCCCTGCCCCCTGAAATAGGCCCACCAAACCGAAATGGCAAGGCTTTTGGTCACAGCAATCTTGCTTGGACCCTTTTCTGGAGAGCAAGGCTCGAACGCGGCGAGTAAGACAGAACCGCCAAAACGAATGACGATTGTCCGGTTTGTCGGTTACCCTGCGGCCTGGGCGGTACGCAGCCGCGCCAGCGGTGTGTCGTTGATCGGCAGGTGGACGAGGGCGGCGAAAATACCGAAGCCGACGCCTGCCCACCACATGGCGTCGTAGGAACCGGTCTGGTCGTAGAGCAATCCGCCCAACCACACGCCCAGAAAGCTCCCGACCTGATGGCTGAGGTAGACGATGCCGAACAGTGTGGCCATGAACTTGAGCCCGAACATTTGCGCCACGATCCCCGTGGTCAACGGCACGGTGGATAGCCACAGCAGTCCCATTGCCGCCGAAAAGAGGTAAATTGTCAGCTCGTTGACCGGGGCGAGCAGCAGTCCGAGGATAATTAAGGCCCGGCCGGAATAAATGGCGGAAAGTCCGAGCTTCTTGGAATAGCGTTGCCCAAACGCGCCTGACAGCAGCGAACCACAGATGTTGAAGAGGCCAACGAGAGATAGCGCGTAAGCGCCCGCGCGCGCCGAGAGACCGAGATCGGTCACGTACGTGGGGAAATGCGCGGTGATGAACGCCACGTGGAACCCGCACACGAAAAATCCCGCCGTGAGCAGCAAATAGCTCCGCTGACGCATGGCCTCGCCCAAGGCTGCGGTCAAGCCCTGGTCCGACGCCGGTTCTCCTTTGGCTGCCGTGCCGCGGGGCAGGCTGAACGCCAGCGGGACCAAGACCAAGGCGACGACCGACATCACCATGAGGGAGTCGAACCAACCGTAGTTGGCTATCAAGGTCTGGTTGATGGGAGAAAAGAGGACCTGGCCCATGGAGCCCGCGGCGGTGCCGAGCCCCAATGCCAAGGAGCGCCGTTCCGGTCCGATCACACGCGCAATGGAAGCGAGCACGAGCGAGAACGAGCAGAAGGCGACGCCCACACCAACCAGAAGTCCCCCGGTCAGGTAGAGCGTGAGCCCGCTGTCGGACAGCGCCATGCCGGCCACGCCGGCAGCATATACCGCCGCGCCCAGGGCGACGACCTTGGCAGTGCCGAACCGGTCCGCAATCGCTCCCGCCACCGGCACGCCCAGGCCCCACAGTAGGTTCTGGATCGCCAGCGCCAGCGCAAAGGTCTCCCGCGACCAGCCGCGCTCACTCGTAATCGGCTCCAAATAGAGACCAAAGCTCGACCGGATGCCAAACCCAACGAGCGAAATCAAACACGCCGCAACGATCACCGCAAGCACGGTGAAACGTCCGGGAGAAATGGAAGCGGAGATTCGGCTCAAGAGAGTTTGCTCTGCGGCATCTATGTGTGGCAACGGACACGAGAGACTTGCAATGGCGTCCGTGAGTTTACTCAGATTCTAACTATTCACGCGGGGAGAACGTTGCTTCAGACGGGCGGTGGTCGACGAACATTACTGCCACCGCGTGGCATTCAGTCGGAATTGTGCAGGACGCGGGCAGGGCAGACTTGCCGCATCACTCCCAGCATTGCCACAGTTCACGCTTCAAGCAGTGACTCCAGGAGACGAATGGGTACGATTTGCTCAATTGAGGAAATGCCTACTTCTTGATAAAAGGATTCTGCAACTCAACTCCAAGCTGATCAAAGTCGCCCACATTCCGGGTGACCACCGTCAGCCGGTGTACTCTGGCGACTGCCGCGATCATGGCGTCTTCAGCCAATGTATCCGACCTTCGGTGCATGATCCGGGCCCACTCCCTGAAGGCGTGCGCGTCCATCGGCAAAACGGCATAGGAGGCGAGAACCTTGTCTAGCCAGGCTTCCAACTCTTCCGCCTTCACCTCATCCTGCTCACGGGTAATCTCGATCCCCGCCTGAATTTCCCCAACTGTCACGGCAGACACGAAGAGTTGTTCAGCCGGCACAGCTTGTATCCAGTCCAATACTGCGCCGTGTGGACGCGGGCGCCGCAGTTCCGAGACCACGTTGGTATCGAGGAGGTACACGGGCCTATTCCATGACCAAGGGTGGTCGGTGGCGATGCTGTCGCCGCGGCGGCGTGAGGTTTTCAGTCCGCGCTTCACTCGCGAGCAGGAGTTCCTTCAGGTCCGGCCTCGTCATCGTCTCCAACCTTCGCCATTGCTCAATGGGTAGGATCACTGCGGTTTCCACCCCACGCCTGGTTACGATTTGCGGACCCTCGGCGAGAACGGTTTCGATGAGCTCGCTAAACCTTGATTTGGCATCTTGGACCGGCCACTTCTTGCTCATGTCTTGCTCCCACCAATAACTGCACTGACTAGTTCTCAGACTAGGCTGCTTGAGCTCTTCTGTCAAGTGGGTGGGGCAATCACGCGAAGCATGCGCGGTCAGCCAACCTCTCGCTCCGTGGTCCACACATTCTTGCAGACCCTGATCTTTGAAGACTGTGAAGCAGTTAGTCCAGCGCAGCGATCGCGTCAATCTCCACCAGCCAGTCGGTGGATGCCAGGGAGCCGATTTGGACCATGGTGGCGGCGGGGAAGGGCGCTTCCAGGATTTCGTTGCGCACCATGGTGATGGTCTCGCGGAAGCGAATATCGGTGACGTACATATTCATGAAGACGACGTTATTGAACGTCGCGCCCCCGGCTTCCAAGAGAGACTCGATGTTGGCAAAGACCTGGCGCACTTGCGCTTCGATGTCGCCCGCGCCGACAATGCTGCCGTCGCCGGCCGTCGGCCCTTGACCGGCAATGTAGAGCATCTCATTGGCTTGCACGCGCAGGGCCATGGAGTAAGGGGCGGACGGCTGCGACATACCAGCGCCGAGTAGGGGTTCTTTTTTCATCACAATTGCTCCTATCCGAGTGAATTAGACTTGGTATTACCGTGAGCATTATAGCCCCAGCGCGGGTATTCTCCAATAGGTGACGCGCTACGCACCTAAGCCTCAGCGGTCGTTCTCTAACAGGTTTGCGGGAAATTCCGGTCGCATTGGCATGAACACGTCGGCGGCTGTGAGCGGCGGCTTTCCTCTGCGTTGGTGGCGAATTTTGGTTCTACGTCTGCGGGTACCGGCTGCCACCGGCCGGCGGTCGCCCACATTTGTGGCAGCGCACCTCGCTTGTTGCACCGTAGGGGCACGATATATCGTGCCCCTACGGTGGGTGTGCGATTAGTGTAGACTGGCGGCGTATGGTGGGAGTGTGAATCAGCTATCCAGCCCCAACTCAATTCCCAACACAGAGAGCCCATGGGCTAGTCAATGGAAGGGGAGGATTTCATGGCGGAGCGAACGGCCACAGCCGAACCAATTCTGAGCGATGACCAAGTAGCCTCCTACCAGGAGAACGGCTATCTGGTGCTCCCTGATGTGTTGTCAGCGCCGGAGCTCGCCGGCGTGCGGGCAGCCGCCGACGCGTTGGATGAGGAGCGCCTTAGTCGCGGCGGCGCGGAGCGCACTGTTGCTATCCACGACGTGATCTTCTTGCAGGAAGCGTTCATGGCAGCCGCGCGCCATCCGGCGCTTATCGGGGCATCCGTGCAGCTTATCGGCGAGAACCTGCACCTCATTCAAGCGCGAGTCCACTGGAAGCCCATCGCCAAGGGTGAAGGCGCCGTGGCCTGGCATCAGGACTATCCCTTTCACCCTCTCACCAATTACGACGTGCTCGCGGTGACGTTTTTGCTCGACGATACGTCTGTGCAGAACGGGGCGCTGCAGGCGATTCCCGGCAGCCATAAGCGGGGACCGATGAATCACCACGATACGGACGGCAAATTTGTAGGCCGCTGTACCAACGCCGACGACTATGCATCCGATGTTGCCAACGGCAACCTGTACGACTTGGTAGGCCCCGCCGGCAGCATGACCATCCACCACGGCAACCTGGTGCACTACACGCATCCCAACCACAGCGATACGCCGCGCCGGGCGTTGGTGTACCAGATTGCAGCGGGCGACGCCGCGCTCTTGGGGGGCAATTTCTTCAAGGTCTGGCCGGTCTATCTGCACGGCAGCGACCCGGAGGTAGCCCGCTTTGAGGACGGCACGATACAGCGCTTGCCGCAGCCGTTTCGCAACCAGGGTGGATTGGACTCGTAAGTCGTTGACTTTAACGGAAACTGCACCCTATGATTAAGGCGCACCAATTCCGGTGCACGGCGAATCCGTAAACGATGCGCGGTGCATCCGAAACGATGCGCGGTGTATCCGATACGATGCGAGGCGCGGGCAAGCGTCGCGGGACGCAACCGGAAACGGTGCATGGTGCGAACAGATTGGGTGCGCGTCTTTTGGGGGAACCGCTAAGGGATTGCTATGTCTGATGAACGCTATCTTCAAATCGGTGAGGTAGCGGAGCAACTGAAACTTACGCCCCGTACGCTCCGGTATTACGAGGAAATTGGCTTGCTAGAGCCACCATCCCGTATGGAAGGTGGTTTTCGGCTGTACTCGGCAGCGGATATCAACCGCCTGGAAAACATCGTGCAGCTCAAGCGGCTGCTGGGCTTTTCACTCGCTGAGATCAAGCAGGTGGTGGAGGCGATGGAGTCGCTGAAGCTCTTGCGACAGGAGAGCCGGCAAGCCGGCGACCTGGAAACCAAACGGGACTCGCTGCGGATGGGATTGGAAATTCTGGAGCAGCAGGTCGAGGTGCTGGACGGCCGCCTGGGCCAGATTGCCGAATTGCGCGACCGTTACCATGAGCGCTCCCTGCGCGTGCGGGAACGGCTGGAGCAGATCGAGGCCGAACTCCTCGCAGTCACAGTGAATACTTCCTCGTAGCAGCCAAATCCACTACTTCTGCCATCTCCTTGGGCTAAGACCCGGAGCTGGCGGGATCAGTCTCTATGGAGCTTTGCCGAGCAGGCAGCTATCGGTTGCAAAAGGCGAGGAATCACCCTCACACCGACTCGCTCCCAGCGGAAAACTTTGAACAACCTCGTCGTTCCGGCAAAAAGCCTGCCCCGTATCAGGTACGGGGCCGAAATCCAGAAGAGGTGTGGGTGGACTGAAATTGCTTGTCGTGAAGCCATTCTTCACCCCCCATCCCGACTTTCCCCCATCAAGGGAGACCTATGCGTAACCCTTGCCGAGGCGAGAAAGTCCCCTCTCCCGGCGGGAGAGGGTTAGAGCCTGCCCCGTACTTGATACGGGGGTGAGGGGGAATCCCCGCAATCTGGGCCGTTTTCAACGATTTTGTACACTTTCGTTTAGGTCTTAGAGGTAGATAAGGACAGTACAAGCAGTAATCCCCTCACCCCGGCCCTCTCCCGCCGGGAGAGGGAGTATTTCTTGCGCCGCTGGCTGAGGTTACGCAAAGGTCTCCATCAACGGAGACCCTGGCGAATCTACGGCCGAGGGAGAAGGAGGTACGCCCTTTCACTGGGGAGAGGATATGTGTGAGGGGAAGTCCTGCCAATCCGGTTCCATTGCTCTAGAGAGACTTTAAAAACTTGCATCCTACCGACAAAACTTAGCGGATTGTGGGAGAATCACCCTCACCCCCGTCTCACGTACGGGGCAGGCTCTAACCCTCTCCCGTCGAGAGATAGGGGGCCTACTCCCTCCGGCAAGGGTTATGAAAGAGTCTCCCGCGGGAGAGGAAATCTTCCTTAGCTCAACAGGTTCAATGAAGCGTATCCAAGCAAGGCTCTTCTTAGGTCATGCAATGTGAAAAGTGAGGCGGCAGGGGATGAGTATTCGAGCGCAGCCAACGATAACCATAGACAAATATCGAGCGACGCTCGACGCGCTGCCGCGGGCGAATTTGGCGCATTTGCCCACGCCGCTCGACTTCTGCCCGCGCCTGACTGAGCATCTGGGCGGCCCCGACATCTTCATCAAGCGCGACGACCTGACCGGACTGGCGCTGGGGGGCAACAAGACCCGCAACCTGGAGTTTCTCTTTGGTGAAGCGATCGCGCAAGGCGCGGACTGCATCATTACCGGCGCGTATCCGCAATCGAACCAGTGCCGCCAGACCGCGGCGGCAGCGGCGAAACTGGGGCTGGACTGCTACCTGGTGCTGGGCGCGTTGCGCCACCGGGCGGTCGTGCAGGGCAACCTGCTCCTCGACCATCTCTTTGGCGCGCACGTTGAGGTCGCGCCGGAGGCGGATGACGTGGGCGTGCAGTCGATCATCGACGAGCGTGTGGCGGAACTGCAAGCCGCGGGCAGGCGGCCCTACCGCTTCACGAATAAGTACCCCGAACTGGCAGTAAAGTCGGTGGCGGGCTACCTGAACGGCATGCTGGAGTTGCATGAGCAATTGGAGCGCCTGCCGGAACAGCCAACGACTATTGTCGTCACCTCCGGTTCCGGCTCCACCCACACCGGCATCGCCGCCACGGTCAAAGCCTTAGGCTTGCCCTACCACGTGACCGGCATCTCCATTCGCCCGCAGATTCCGCCGCAACGCGAGCGCATCGCCGCCCTCGCCCAAAACGCCGCGCAACACTACGGCATTCCCTGTGCCTTGACACCTGATGAAGTTGACGTGCGCGAAGAGTATTACGGCGATGGCCACGGCGTCACCACCGCTGCGGGCAGAGACGCCGTGCACATCGTGGCGCGCACGGAAGGCATCCTGCTCGACCTCACCTACACCGGCAAGGCCATGTCCGGCCTCATCGACCTCGCGCGCAAGGGCACATTCGGCCAAGATGAACGCGTCGTCTTCGTGCACACCGGCGGCATCCCGTCGCTTTTTGCCCACGCGGATGAGGTGCTTGGCTAGATATAGAGAAGACGATAGGCGGACGCTCTGAGTTGCCCATACACTTCGATCCAATAGAGTGGAAAAGGAGATCTCCATGAGCAGCCGCGTAGACATTGCGACCCTGCGGACTTTAAAACAGCTAAGTATCTATTCGCCAGTCGTGCTCTCTCCGGATGGCAACCTGGTCGCCTACGGCATGGGAGCCGTGCATCGCGAAACTCCGGCTACACCGTCTGGGTTGCTCGCCTCGGGAGCGCCATCCGCCGCGCTTGGCATCGAGCTCTGGATTAATGATATGTCCGAGGATTCGGCAAGAGCGCTTACGTCCGGATGGGGAAGTAGCTGGGGGCCGTGCTGGTCTCCCGACGGGCGGTGGCTGGCATTCTACTCCGATCGCAACGGTTTGGTGCACGTTTGGCTCTGGAACCGCGAGACCGGGGAGACCCGCATCGCGTGCGAGGATCCCGTTTCCATGGTGTTCGAGTTCGAACAACTGCACTGGTTGCCCGATAGCACTCATTTGGTAGCGAAGATGCGCGCGCCCGGTTGGGACCCGCCCCAAGAGAGCGAGGCGGAAGAGGCAAGGTACGGACGGGACGTTTGGGAGTCTCCCGTGCCGGAGATCGAGAAGCGTTCTTCTGCTGCTGAGGGCTGGCGTTGGTTCGATCGCAGTCGCGGCGACATTGGCGTCATCAACGTTGTAACCGGCGCAGTGCGACGCCTGGGTTCGGGGCAGTTTCCTTACAACTATGCGCCATCACCCGACGGGCGCAATGTCGCCGCAATGTGCGTGGCAGACTCGGAAGATTTCGACCTCCACCTCTTTGCAGTGGACGGTGCGCGCCATGAAATTCTCGTCCAGGACGTGCCAACATCGTGGGGAGCATTTAGCTGGTCGCCGGCAGGAGACGCGATTGCGTACACAACCTCTAGTGATGAAGGTCCGGGACAATTGGTCGTAGTCTCGCTCGCTGGGGAGCAACGCGTACTCCACGACGGTAGCGACGTCGACTTTGCCAATGAGGAGCCGTACCCGCCGCCGCTTTGGTCGCCCAACGGCGGGACGGTTTACTGCTGGGCCAACCGCTCGATTTACGCTGTACCCCTTGCCACTGGCGTGATGGATAATGTCACCAGAGAGCTAGAAGACCAAACCGTGTGGGGATTCATAAGTACGCTGGGCGACAACACCGTGAATGACGGCGGCCGCTGCGGGACCTTTCTCGTTTTGGCACAAGACCGCCAGACCAAGCGACAGGGCATCTACCGGGTCGGTAACGGTCCGCCGGAAGTAGTGGTGCCAGAACAGCAGCGCCACTTAGTTAATCTGATGCTCTACGGCGACAGTAACGGGAATCAAATTGTAGGCCCGATTGAATCCGCCTCGCACCCCGCCGATCTCTTTCGCATCGCAATTGCGACCGGTGAAGAAGAGCAGGTTACGCGACTCAACCCGGCGCTGGAAGGCGTGTCGTGGGGTACCGCTCGGCTGCTCGACCATGCGGGGGCTGACGGTGAAGCATTGCAGGGGGCAGTGTTGCTGCCTGCCGGGTATCAAGCGGGCGTGCGCTATCCGACGATTGTCAACGTAAACCTGGGCGCGGGCGGCTCCGGCTTTGTCAACTACTTTGAATGGGATAGTCTCGGCTTTATCGAACTGCACGCCTTGACGACCCGTGGCTACGTGGTGATTGTGCCGTCGAACCCGCGCCGTGGGCCGGACGTCGCTGATGAGGTGACCGCTCAGACAGTGAATGCCCTGGATGCGGCGGTCGCGGCAGGCTACTCCGACCCGGAGCGGGCGGGAGTGATGGGACATAGCCGCGGCGGGTACAGCGCGTGCTGTGTGGTGACGCGCACCGAGCGCTTCCGCGCGGCTGTCGCAGGTGCGCCTATCACGAACTTTGTTAGTTTTGGATTGTCCGTCTCCGGTAATGAGGTGACGAACTGGGAGCAGGCGGTCGGGTACGTCTTTCACCTGCGCAATCCCTTGTGGGAAGCGCGGGAACAGTGGCTGGAGAACTCGCCGGTTCTCTTCTGCGATCAGGTTGAGACTCCCCTGCTTCTCATCTGCGGTACTGCCGACGAAGACTGCATGGCGCAAGCGGAAGAGATGTACGGCGGACTGCGCCAACTGGGTAAGCGGGCCACGCTCGTGCGCTACCACGGCGAGGGTCATGCGGTGGGAGGGTGGTCGACCGAGAACGCGCAAGACTGCTGGGACCGCATCATCGGCTGGTTCGATCGCTACGTGAAAGGTGAAGGAGCGGACTAGGCTTCTAATGACCGTCTCATGCCCGCTAGGGCGAGAGGCGAGCAGGGACCTCCGAGCGAGATCTGCTGTGACGACGCCAAGACCAGAGATATTCTTTCCAAGCGTTAGTCCCGGGAAGAGCTTGCCTCTTAATTAATACGTGCGGGTTTCCAAAAGCGGAGAAGATGGATTCCCGCTTTCGCGGCAATGACGGATACTGCGCCGCTCGCGTTGGCTGCTTACGTTCGCTCAATTGCAGGCCTGCTACACCATACAAATGACGGTCTCTGGCGCGGCTACTTTGTCTGCCTTGAAAGGAACGGTTACGACACCGGAGACTGCTCAGAAAACCGGAGGATGAGATCGGAACCACAGAGAGTCCGGGCAATGTTACCATACGGACTGACCGGTTGTGCAACGGGGAAGGTCAAGCGTTCAAGGCAGGTGGAGTGCACCACGGTCTCCAGACGATTAACTTACAAAGCATAGGGAAGACTTAACATGACATCGGTGTCTGAGTCGAGCACGTTGCAGCAGGAACTCTTGACTACAAGCCGTGAGCTCTTTCCGGGTGGTTCCTCGGGCTTGTGGAGTCTGCCGGACGAGTATCAGATCGTGGTTACCCACGGGCGCGGCGGCCACGTGTGGGACATGACCGGCCGGGAGTACATCGACTGCATTCTGGGATCGGGGCCGGTTCTCATCGGCCACGCGCATCCGGCGGTCGTGGCGGCGGTGCAAGCGCAGGTCGAGAAGGGCGCGACGTATTTCCTGCTCAACGAACCGGGGATCCGGCTGGCGGAGCAGGTGGTGGATGCGGTGCCGTGTGCCGAGCAGATCCGCTTCGTAAGCACCGGCACGGAGGCCACATTCTACGCGATTCGCATTGCGCGCGCCTATACCGGCCGCAATAAAGTCCTCAAGTTCGAAGGGGCGCTGCACGGCGGCAACGACTACGCCACCATGAGCACCGTGCCGCCGCGCACCAGCGACTACCCCCACGGCATTCCCGACAGCAGCGGCATTCCACAACAGGTTCAGGAGCAGGTGCTGGTCTCGGAATTCAATAATCTGGCCCTCACCCGCGAATTGGCGCATGAGCACGGGGACGACCTGGCGGCCATCATCATGGAGCCGCTCCAGCGCGCGCTCAATCCTGAGCCGGGCTTCCTGGCAGCAGTGCGCGACCTGGCACACGAGGTTGGTGCGCTGCTCATCTTCGACGAGATTGTTACCGGCTTCCGCCTCGCCTGGGGCGGCGCGCAGGAATACTACGGCGTGCAGCCGGACCTGGCAGTGCTCGGCAAGGCGCTGGGAGGCGGCTACCCGCAGGCCGCGGTAGCGGGCCCCGCCGCGATCATGGAAGTGGTCTCGTCGGCTATCCGGGGCACGCCGCGTTACGTCTGGATGGGCGGCACGTTTAGCGGCAATCCCCTGAGCGCCGTGGCGGGCCTGGCTACCCTGGGCGTGCTCCGAGAAGAGGGCAGCTTTGCCCGCCTGCACGCGATCGGCGATGAGGTGCGCGGTGGGCTGGAAGCGCTCGGCAGGGAGTTTGGCGAGCCGCTGCAGGCGATTGGCGCGGGACCGCTGCTCCAGGTCTTCTTTGGCGAGGGAGAACTGAGCAGCTACCGCGACTGCCTGCAGACCGACAATACGAAGCGCATCGCCTTTGCCCGCGAACTGCTCCGCGCCGGCATTCTCACCAATCCCGGCGAAAAGCTCTACTTCTCACTGGCCCACACCGACGAGGACATCGGGGAGATTCTTGACCGCGCGCGGAATGCACTTAAGACCGTGCAGGAGAGGGCGGAAGACAGTTAGCCGGACGTGGAGAATGTAAACTGAATTCGCCTACCGCAAATTGCGCGACATTTCACAGCTACAAAAGACCGGGCTGCTGAACGTGAGGTTGGCAAACTTCAATCCCCAGGTGCCGTGAATAGTCCCACAACGATTTGTCATACGTATGGACTTCGACTGCGCCCTGGTTTTGTGCGGTGGCAAGATGCACGCAATCGTGAGGGTCTCTCTTGAGATGATTGACCAGCCCGATTCGCATCACATTTCTCGCACGCCGTGCAATGATTTGGCTAAACTCAACAAGCAGTACGATGTTGTCGTCTAGAAAGATGCTATCTATTCTGGTGAGTTCAGCCTCATCAAGGACTCTGTTCAATCGTTCTTGCTCTGTGTGGGCGACTTCAGCGATTGACAGCGTAGAAGTAATAATCTTGTACTCCCCTCCGCTCTTTTCCACTTCGCTGAGAATGCCCTGCAACGTCTCGATATGCTCTGGCACTTCGTTGATGTAGTAAAGGAAACAGTTGGCGTCCCAATAGATGAACTTTGAATTAGCCGCCATCCTGCCCCCTACGAATTGGCCACATTCCGCAAAGCACCCCGCGCCTCACGGTAGGAGCCAAGAGCAGCAGACGTCATCTCATGGATTGCGCAGATTTCCCTAATCTGCGTTGGAATGCCGGTATTCGGGTCGCGCCGCACGAGCCCCTCGACGATTACTCTCTTTCGCCAAAGCCGCCGTGCGTCATTCGCTTTATCAGGCGACAAGAAGCAAGTGACCGCTGAGTCAAAGAGACTGTCGTACAGTGTGAATTGAAGTCTTTGGCGATCAGAAAGCGTTCGTATCCGTCCTTCGATTGCCCCAAAAGCATCTACGGTGACTGCTTCCTCTTGAACTCTTGGCGGCTCTCTGACAATGTGTCTTGCTCTTGGCGTAGAAAAGTGAATGGCCGTGATTTCGCCGTTTATCAGAGATGCTATAGAATTGGCGCGTCTACATATGTCTTCTGAGTACGGAATCTCCGAGTGATCCTGTAATGCCTGGCCGATAATGGAGTAAGCGGTGAGAATCGGCGGCACATCCGCAGGATCATCTGCGGTTCCCCGAATCGTTGTTACAGCGCTTGAGGCCGAGAGCTCGACGATTTTCCATCGAACCGTACCAGAACTACCGGTAATCTCAGAACTGAGAGACTTGAGCAGTCCATCAAGCGCATTGATGGCCGTGGCAAAGTCTGGGAACGGCACTTCACCATCCAGTCGCAATGTGACAACATCGTGTTGTTTCGACATTTCACACCTCTGATGTGCACACGTTGCAGTCTACATATATCATACCGTAACATTCAATCGTCAATTCCATCTTTTTCTCAACTCTCCTCCCACCAAAACTACCTCCATTTCAGTAGTCATCGCCTTTCCGGATAAGCAAATACGCGGCTTGCCCTACTTCAGGCTCTCGCAGGCGGTGCCGTCTTTGTCCGTATCCAGCTTGTTCGGGTCCGATGGGTCCGCCTCCAACACCGCTTGCGCCTGCCACTGGTAATTGAAATCACCACAGTTGTACTCGTCTCCCTTTCCGATGTACTGTTGCGGGTCGAAGTCGCTCTGCGGCGCTGCGGTAGCGGCGGGTACTGGAGACGGTATTGTGGTAGGCGACGGCACCGGCAAGGGCGAGGGCAATGGAGTAGGAGAAGGTGTGGGAGCGGGAGAAGGCCTTGGCAAGGGAGCGGCGGTTGCGGGAGGAGAAGGACTTGCAAGCGGTGTTGGCGGAGGAATGGCTGTTGGCTCACTTGTCGCGGTGAGCGTAGCGATCAGCAGCGGGGTGGCGGTTGCCGCCACACGGGCGGTGGGCGGCGCCCCGCCGGGGTTCGCACCGCTCTCATCGTCCCCGCCACAGGCGGTCACACTAAGACAGGCGCCTGCCAGCAGCAGATAAACGAGACCGGCGAAGCTCGGCTGCCACACTTTGGCAAAGCAAACGCCGGGGATTCTACGAAATCTGTCCATGTGCCCCTAGAGTTCTCGCGTCAGAAGTTGCAGCCCGTCACGCGGCAGTTGAGGAGCTGGCAATGCAAGGGATTGAGGGCTCGCTGACTGCGTACTGGCGCAAGAAACGCAGCCGGCGTGCTGATTCCACGCGCGTGCGCGTCCGACAAAGTCCACAAGCTCGCCAAGAGACACGAGGTCACGCGGTTGGGTGGCGCACGGCTTGGCGCCCCTAGCGCAGGGTCTTGCGCAGGGCGCGGCCGGTCGCTTTGCCAGCGACGCGGCGGACAATGCGTTGTCCGATGCGCCCTCTGCGTACGGCGTTCACGTCGCCGAGCATTCGCGCCAGCCAGTAGAGCAATGATCGTATATTCATTTGGAATCCCCCCATTGTCATTCCATCCCGGTGGGGAGTGTACCATAGATGTCCGTGCGGGACTGACAGCAATGCGCAAACAAGACTGGCGAAGACCTGCTTTCGACGCCGGCCCCAGCAAGAGCCGGGGTTTTCGCGCATGACAACAACTTAACCGTACCACTCTAGCGATGTCATCGGCTCCAGTTCTAAAGAGCACCGGCCGCTCCTCCTGAGTGAATTGCATTCTAGTCGAACTCATCGTACTGCTCTACCTTTCCAACCGGCACAGTTGATACTAGTTTGTGGTACCATCCCAGTATATGAGACGGAAGCACCGGCGTACGCTAGAACGAGTCTTCACAAGGCCCACGCCATCTGACATCAGGTGGGCGGACATAGAGAGTATGGTAGAAGCCGTAGGTGTGGATGTTTCGGAGCGGGCAGGTTCTCGTTTGCTCCTGAAGAAAGGGGCGGAGCGCATCGTCATTCATAGGCCGCACCCCAGCCCGCAGACCGGCAAGGCCACTGTCCGCGGCATTGCCATGTTTCTCAAGTCTATAGGAGTGTCGCCATGATGGAGTACAAGGGCTACATAGCCACAGTCGAATACGACGATTCGGTGGGGCTACTTCACGGGCAGGTCGTGAATGCAGGGCCCTATCCCATTGTCATGTTCGAAGCCGCCGACGTGGAGGGCCTAGAACGGGAGTTTCGCATTTCGGTCGAGGAGTATCTGACCTCATGTGCGGAGGACGGCGTCGAGCCGCGCAAACCGTTTTCCGGAAAACTCACGCTGCGGCTGGGGCCGGCTCTGCATCAGCGGGTTGCCGTCTCAGCCATACAGAGTGGGATGAGCATCAACGAATGGATCAAGCACGTGCTTGAAGACAGGGTGCAGAGCGCGTGAGCACTTGAATTAGAGGCTAAACTACGCGGCAGGGGTCACCATCGTATGGCCGGGTACACTCTGTGGGCGAATGATGCGCACGGCCTTTAGGACGGTTCAGGAAAAAAGTGGCGCGCAAGCATTTTGTCATGCCGTGCGCATCAGTGGGCGGTTCCTGCATCTCTCCAGCGACCAAGCCGCTCGACGACGAACTTCCGCGTCTTCGTCCAAAGTAAGGTTCTCAAGCGCCTTGAGTGTTCGTTCGTCCCAAGTTGGTAGGATTGCGAGAGTCGTCGTTGCTTTCCTTACTCACGCGAATGCTCGGATCCTCTGTCGCCCGCTTGATTACGAGACCTATCGCGTCGATGTCTAACGGGACAGATTTACACTCGTCGCAGATCAAAGAATGGAGGGCGTGACGACGAACATCGGCTATGGGGTCCTCAAGCGCGCCGGCAAGAGGTGCAACACATCGTTCGTCTGCAACGTGATCCATGAGCTCAGCACAGTTTTTTCGTATTTGTCGGTTCTCGTGCTTCAGTCCGGAGATCAAAATCGGGACCACGTCCTCGTTCGACAGCATTAGCGCTTTGCGCGCTTCTCTGCGTGTGGTGTAGTCTGGGGCGCCTAGCTTTCTGAGAATCTCATCCATCGGAATCCTCCCAGGGACAACAATTGAAGAGAATCGACAAGCTTCAGTTTTCTAGGCGGCTACGAAGCTGCCGGCAGGGCGCCTTTGGCTACGTTGGCAAGCTCAGCAAACGCTGCGCTGTCTCGAACGGCCAGGTCTGCCAGCATCTTGCGGTCCAGAGAGACGTTGGCTTCACTAAGGCCGTGCATGAAGGCGCTATAGGAGAGACCGTGTTCACGCGCGGCGGCGTTGATGCGCACAATCCAGAGGCGGCGCATTTCGCGCTTGCGGGTGCGGCGGTGACGGTACGAGAAGGCCATGCCGCGCATCACCGCTTCATTCGCAGTCTTGTACAGGCGGTGGCGGCCGCCCCAGTAACCTGATGCGCGCTTGAGGATTTTCTTGTGGCGTTTGTGCGCTGTTACGCCGCGTTTAACTCGGGGCATAGTTGCTCTACTCTTTGGTGTTGGGTACGTCTCTTGTCTGTCGAATTCTGGCGTGAACTGCGCGGGACGAGCCCCCGCGCTCCATCGAACTTACCTAAGGTAACGGGCAATCATCTTATTTGATGCCGGCACCGGGAAGGAGGTTCTTGACGCGCTTCGTTTCGCCGTCGGGGGCCTCGAAATAGTGCGTCGTAGTGCGCAGCGTGCGCGGCTTCTTCTTGCGGCGCAAGTGGTTCATGCTCCCTTTGGGCCGCATCAGCTTGCCGGTGCCACTCACCTTGAAGCGCTTGCGCGTGCTCTTGTGTGTCTTCATCTTAGGCACGAATCTATCACCTCTCTTCACTGAGGAATCGAATGCTATGGTATCATACACGCAGCGGCGCGCACAACTGTCGACTACGCATGTCTACCTAGCGCCCACCCCATTTACGCTCCTCGTTGTGACTCTGGAGATTGGGTAATGCCCCCCTTTCAATTGACCTCAGAGCTTGAACCGCGCGGCGATCAGCCGGAGGCCATCGGCCAACTGGTCGGCGGGTGCCACGCCGAATATCCGTTCCAGACTCTGCTCGGCGTGACCGGTTCCGGCAAGACCCTCACGATGGCCCGGGTTATCCAAGCCATTCAAAAGCCCGCGCTCGTTTTGGCGCCCAACAAGACCCTGGCAGCGCAGCTCTTCTCCGAGTTTCGCGACTTCTTTCCCGAGAACGCGGTTGAATACTTCGTCTCCTACTACGATTACTACCAGCCCGAGGCGTACCTCCCCCGCACGGATACGTACATTGAGAAAGACTCCGATATCAATGAAGAGGTAGAAAAACTCCGGCTCTCGGCGACGCGGTCTTTGCTGGAGCGTTCGGACGTCATCATCGTCGCCAGCGTCTCCTGCATCTACGGCATGGGCTCACCCCATGACTACGGGCAAGTGGTCGTCACGCTGAACGTCGGCGAGCAGTACCGCCGCCAGAACGTGTTGCGCCACCTGAACGACATCCAGTACGAGCGCAACAACGTGGACTTCAAGCGGGGCACGTACCGGGTCAAGGGCGACGTGCTCGACATCTTTCCCGCCTACGGCGATACGGCAATTCGCATCGACTTCTTTGGCGATGAGGTTGACCGCATCATCGAGATCGATCCCCTGACCGGCGAAATTCTCGACACACGGCAAGCGATTAACATCTACCCGGCGAGCCATTTTGTGACCCCGGTTGAACGGATTGAAGCGGCCGTCAAGAACATCGAGGTCGAACTCGAGGAGCGCATTGCCGAGCTCGAACGCGAGGGCAAGCTGCTGGAGACCCAGCGCCTGCAGCAACGCACGCACTTCGACTTGGAAATGCTGCGCGAGACCGGCCACTGCAAGGGCATCGAGAACTACAGCCGCCATCTGGACGGCCGCAATGCCGGCGACCCCTCATGGACGCTGCTGGACTACTTCCCCAAAGACTTCCTGATGTTCATCGATGAGTCCCACGTGGCAGTGCCGCAACTGCGCGGCATGTACGCCGGGGACCGCTCGCGCAAGCAGGTGCTGGTGGACTATGGCTTTCGTTTGCCGAGCGCCCTCGACAACCGCCCGCTTATGTTCCAGGAGCTTGAGCAGCGGCTCAATCAGGTAGTCTTCGTTTCCGCCACGCCCAGCATGTACGAGCGCGAACGGAGCAGCCAGGTGGTGGAGCAAATCATTCGCCCCACCGGCCTGGTGGACCCGTCAATCGAGATTCAGCCCACCACCGGCCAGATCGACCATCTCGTCGGCGAGATTCGGCAGCGGGTGGCGCAGCACGAGCGCGTGCTCGTGACCACGCTCACGAAACGTATGGCGGAGCAACTGGCCGACTACCTCAACGAGATCGGCATCAAGGTCCACTACCTGCACTCGGAAATCGACACGCTGGAACGTGTCGAAATCCTGCGCGACCTCCGGCTGGGGGTCTACGACGTGGTGGTGGGCATCAACCTGCTGCGCGAAGGGCTGGACCTGCCGGAAGTGTCGCTGGTGGCAATCCTCGACGCGGATAAAGAGGGCTACCTGCGCAGT
Organism: Chloroflexota bacterium; assembly: GCA_965207135.1. Lineage (GTDB taxonomy): Bacteria > Chloroflexota > UBA11872 > VXOZ01 > VXOZ01 > VXOZ01. The sequence continues at coordinate 3,354,366 of OZ242272.1, forward strand.
GAGACCTCGTTGGTGCAGACCATCGGCCGAGCGGCACGCCATATCAACGGCCACGTGGTCCTCTACGCCGATAACGTGACCGATTCCATGCGCCGCGCCATCGACGAAACCTACCGCCGCCGCGACAAGCAGGTTGCCTACAACGATCAGCACGGCATAGAGCCGGAGAGCGTGCATAAGGCAATCCGCGACATTACCGACACGATTCGCGCCGTGGCGGAAGAGGAATCGAGCTACCAGGCGGAGCACAAACCGCTTTCGGCTAAAGAGGCGCAGAAGCTCATCAAGGAGCTTGAGAAACAGATGCGCAAAGCGGCGCGAGACCTGGACTTCGAACGCGCCGCGCTGCTCCGCGACCAAATCCGCGAAATCCGCGCCGGCCAGCAAGAAGTGCTGGTGGTTGAGTAGCCCAACCCACGGTTAGACGACTAGCGTCGGCCGACCGGGGATAGGTGACTGGCGTCGGCCGACGAGGTTGCCCGACGTTCGCACATGCCTCCCTCTCCCAAGCGTGGGAGAGGGCCGGGGTGAGGTGGCTGGCGTCGGCTGACCGTGGTTAGGTGACTGGCGTTGGCCGACGAGGTTGCCCGACCGAGGTCGCCCGATGCTTCGCATACGTCTCCCTCTCCCAAGCGTGGGAGAGGGTCGGGGTGAGGGTTGAAACTACCAGTCCCGATCGCGCGAGAGGTGTAGGGGCACGACATGTCGTGCCCCTACGTCTGACCAACGTGCTAACCACATGCTCCAGGATTCCCGCCCTGCCTTACCCAACTGGTAGTTGGGATGCACCATCTCAACTTCGAGCAGCGTCGGCTTGTCCGCCATCGCTTCATTCCGAGGCGTTCTGCGAGGGAAATCACATGTTGAGTACTAGACTTGGCTGGCCGCACCGCCGTTGAGCAAGCCTCTTACTTTCGTTTCAGCAAGTTAGAGGATAGCCATCCCCCTTCTTCTGTGGAGGGGAATTTCCTTCTTCAAACATAGAGGATTCTTCCCTTTCCCTTCCCATCGCAAGAGTCTCCCTCTCCCAAGTGTGGGAGTGGGTCGGGGTGAGGGTTGAAACTACCAGTCCCGATCGCGCGGGAGGTGTAGGGGCACGACATGTCGTGCCCCTACGTGATGCCGGAAGCAGATGCATGGGACTATGGAGAGTAGACCAAGCCACAGGCGGCGTTGCGACCACCTTACCGGGCACGATGCAGTATCATCAAGAGACCAATACGACGGTCTGCGCGAGAGGCACGTGAGAGGGCAACCACAATGAGCAATAAGGTGTTCGATGCCGAGGACATTGCCGCGGTCACGCGGGTGTTGGAGTCCGGTGTGCTTACCGGCAGCGCGGAGGTGGCGGCCTTGGAGCAGGAGTTTGCGGCGGCGTTAGGAGCCGAACACGCCATTGCCTGCAATGCGGCGATGGGCGGGCTGCACGCGGCCCTCTGGGCGGTGGGTGTCGGGGCCGGTGATGAGGTGGTGTGCGATCCGCTGGTGCTCTTTGGCGGCCTGGCGGTGCTGTACACGGGAGCCATGCCCGTTTTCGCCGATGTGAACGAACACACGCATAACATGGACCCCGCCTCGCTGGCCGAGCGCATCACGCCGCGCACCAAAGCTATCATCGTGACACATCACTGGGGCGAACCGGCGGACATGGCGGGCATTCTGGCGGTGGCGGACGCGCACAAGCTGCCCGTGGTCGAAGATTGCGCCCACGTACTCTTTGGTGAGTGGCACGGGCGCAATGCGGGCACGCTCGGTTCTGTGGGCGTCTTCAGTTTTCAAGCCTCGAAACACCTGAGCACGGGCGACGGCGGCATTGCGGTCACGAACGACCCATACCTTGCCGAGCAGATTCGCGCCATCATCACGTTTGGCGCCGCGCCGACCCGGCTGGCCCACAATTTTCGCATGACCGAAATGACTGCCGCCGTGGCGCGGGTGCAATTGCGCCGTGCGCGCGGCTACGTGGCCCAAGACCGCGCGAGCGCCCAGCTCTATGCGCACGCGGCGGCGGGCTGCCCCTGGCTGCATCCCCAACAGGCGAGCACAGACAGCGTCCATTCCTACCACCTGTGGGTGGCGACTTTCGCGCCGTGGCCGGGCGGCCCCGCGCTGGAGGATTTCAAGACTGCGTGCGCCGCCGAGGAAGCGGCCTTCAGTTTCGGCTACGTTGGCGTGCCGGCGTACCTGCATCCCGTCTTCAGTTTGGGCGGGGCGTTCGGCGTGAGCCGCGCGCCGCAATCGCAGCCGCTCCCGTATCGCCGCGGCTGGTGCCCGGTGGCGGAGTCCCTGATGCCACACCTCATGATCACCGGCGTTAGCGCCCGTGAAGAGGACTTCCACCGCCGTAATGCCGATGCGCTGCAGAGGGCGATCCAGAGACTGTCTTGAGCACACAGTGCCATTGCTGCAACGAGCGGCAATTACCCTTCATGTCATTCCTGTAAATGTTGACTAATTCGTTGACAAATCTGGTTGTTTATTCGTTGTGCCAGGAAATAGAGCACATTGTGCCAGGAAATTTAGCGCGTTTTTTCCGTCATTCCCGCGCACGCGAGAATCCATCTTCTCCGCTTGCCCTGGACTCCGGCTTCCGCCGGAGTGACGGTTCTGAAGGCGCACTCATCCTTAGTGCATAGCTGGTGCTGCCCCTAGCCTTTAACCAAATCAGCCTCATCGTTGGTCACCACCGCCCAATCTCGCACCAACTCTGTGAACGAATTAGTCAACACGTACAATTCTGAGCGCAGTGAGGAATCTAGAGCCTGGAGTTCCTCAGTTCTGCATTCTTGCTATTCTCTCTGATGAATACTTGCCAATAATGCGGAAGATTTTCTTTGAATGGGACGAATTCATGCCACAAAAAAGTGAGGATGGCTTCCCGCTTGCGCGGGAATGGCGGACGACGCGCCTCTCGCGTTACCCTCTCACATTCGCTCATTTGCAGGCCTCCCTCACATACAAATGACGGACTATTGGCGACAATCCTGGGACCGCCGCCGCCGATACATGGTGGAGCCGAACGGATATACTAGAGACTGGTCGCATGCGGGACAGACTTGCACGGGGAAATTAGCTGATCGCCTTTTGCCCGCAGGCAGCGTCATTGGGCAATTGCCATCAATGTGTGCCGGCATGTCTTGCTTCGGGGAGTGGCCATCTGCGCGTTCATGAGCGCGCCATGTAATTGAAGTATCAGAGAAAGGAATGATATGCAGTGCCTACGTATATGTCTCAGTTTTCTTACGCCACGGAAACGTGGCAGCAATTAGCCAATAATCCGGAGGACCGGAGTGACGCCATCGAACCGCTGCTGGAAAGTCTCGGCGGCCGGCTGATCGCGGTGTACTACGCCTTTGGCGACTATGATGGGGTGGTGATTTTCGAGGCTCCCGACGGCACTACCGCCGCGGCCGCCGTAATCGCCGCCATTTTGCCAGGGCATGTCGCGTCGGTTAAGACGACCAGGCTGCTTACGGTGGACGAAATGCAAGCTGCGCTCGGCAAGATCAAGATTGTGGCCGAGAAGACTTCCTACGACCGGCCGGGCGGATCGGGCTAGCCGCCGGACAACGAAGCATTGTGGTATTAGCGCTAAGCACCTTGCCCGGTAGCGTTTGCTTTTGGCGCCAAGCACGCCCCGTGCACCGACACGGGGAAGCGGGGGACAAGCCCCCGCGCTACGGCCTGTTAACGAGGCTGCCCTTGCCGGTGCAAGAGCACGTTAACTAAAGTCCGATAAACCGAGCCTAAGCGCTTAGTTGCTAAATGAGCAGAAGAGGAAAAGGCATGTTGGACATACCGCGAATTCGCGAGGACTTTCCGGCGCTGCAAAACGGCATTTATCTGCAAACGGCAGGAATCGGGCCCAATTCTCGACCTGTGCTGGAAGAAGTGATGGACCGGTGGCAGTTCTTCTTCGAGAACGGCCCGTGGCTGCAGAGCCGCCGCGACGAGAGGTTCTTGCACAAGCAGCGCACACGCGAGGCGCTGGCGCGGTTCTTCAATGTGCCTGATGCGACGATTGCGATGGTGAATAACGTTTCCAACAGCATGAGTCTGGTGGTTTCCGGCCTGCCGCTGGCGCCGGGTGACGAGATCATTACCAGCAACGAGGAAGACGATGCGCTCTGGCTGCCGCTCTATAACATCGGCCGCAAGCAGCACGGGGCCGTGATCCACCACATGCGCGTTGGCGCGACGCCGGCAGAAAATTTGGCCAATTTCGAGGCGCTCCTCTCCCCGCGTACCAAGCTTGTCGCCCTGAGCCACGTGGTGCAGGATCGCGGCACGGAGTTGCCCGTGGCGGAGATGTGCCGCCTGGCACACGACCGGGGCGCATACGTCTACATAGACGGCGGCCAGGCCGTCGGCCAACTCAATGTGGATATCGCCGTCATCGACCCTGACTTCTACGCCGTGCTCGGCTACAAGTGGATGCTCGGCCCCTACGGGTCAGGCTGCTTCTACGTGGCCGAACGCATGCGCGACGTGCTGCAGATGTCCTGGAGCGGCAGCCACGTGGCGAAACACATCGATTTTGAGACCGGCGAGATCGACTGGCAACCCTATCCCCGGCGGCTGGAAATGGGTTCGGTGAATTTTCCCACCATGGCGGGACTGGGCACTGCCGTGGAATACTTGGAAGGCCACGGCATCGCGGCCGTCGAGGAGCGCACCAAGCACCTTTCCCGCTGGCTGCGCGGCGAACTGCTGAAACAGACGAAGGCGATTTGCTACGACCCGGAACACCCCGACGCCTACACGGGCATCGTGGCCTACGGTGTCGCAGGGGTCGCGGGTGACGACCTCGCCGCCTATCTGCATGAGCACAGGGTCTGGTGCCGCGCGCTCATGCACGACGGCATGCAAGGCGTGCGCCTCTGCACCGCCTTCATCAACACCGAAGAGGAAATCGAACGCGCCATCGACATCATGGCAGCCATGCCGCGCTGAGCAGGGCCGTTCAGGCACTGGCAGGCGGAGGCGTTCAGTTCTCCCTTACGGTGTGATTCTCTTCTCCCGCTGGAGACTACTACCTGACCCGCGCCAAAGCGTATTGTCCCCTCTCCCGCTGGAGACTACTACCTAACCCTTGCCAAAGCGTAATTGTCCCCTCTCCCGGCGGGAGAGGGTTAGGGTGAGGGGAAATTCCTGTCGTTGTGGGATTGGCGGAATAGAGGCAGCCGCAATGAAATCCTTGCCTCTTAGTGGGCGCAGGTTTCAAACCTGCGCTACGAAAGCAATTGGCGCTGAACGTTTCCAACTTTGTCCCCCAGAGTTTGCTCCGGCACAGGGCATTCGGATAGATAATAGCTCCTGCAAGCGGGGGACAAGCCCCCGCGCTACGATTTGTCCTCAATTCTCGTATTGTTCTCGTTCTCATCTCGCCAAGACAGGTAAGGGCGGTTCGCGAACCGCCCCTACGGCTCATCCGGCCAGATGCGCACCGTGCCATAGCGCCCGTCATATCCCGGGTCGACCGCTAAGTCGCCCGCCCGCATGCGCCCAACACCTTCAGCAATTCGTGCACCGGCCGTGTCCGCGATGGCTGCCAAAGGCACTTCCAGCAGCACGGCGAATTCGGAGCCGAGCGCATCGGTAAGTCCAGTGTAGGCGCGGGCGACGGACTTCGTGCGCTCGCCGACGCCGAGGGCTTCCGCCAAGATTTGCATGAGTGGGACCACGTGCTTGAAGGGCGGGCGCCCGCCCGTCCCATGCATAAAGCCCCGACCATCTGCTGAAATAGAAGATTCCGGCCGGGTTGCCAGCGCTTCCACGCGCTCCAGCACCCCAACCGTCAGCGGACGGCCACAGACGGGACACGCCGTCCCCTGTGCTTTCGTCTCCGCCGGTAGATAGCGCACGTCGCAGGCGCGATGGCCGGTGGCGTGGTATTTGCCTTCCTCGGGATAGTATTCCAAGGTGTAGGCGATTCGTTCCTCTCTAAGCGCCGATGCTAGCCCAGCAAACGTCAGCGGTCGCTGAAACGCCGTCACTTCGCGCCCGAGGTTGCGGGGCGAATGCGCATCCGAAAACGACACAATGCTGCGGCCGTCGGCATCCGGTACCCGCCAATTCATGGCCGGATCGCTGGAGAGGCCCGTTTCGAGCGCCGGGATTGCTACAGCGAGCTCACCAAAGCACTCTTCCAGCGATTCGAAACCGGACTTAGACCCAAAGAGTGCGTACCAGGGTGTCCAGGCGTGGGCCGGGATGACGATACTGCGGGGTTCGATCTCAAGAATCTCGGCGGTCAGTTCGCGTACGTGCAGGGATATGAGCGGCCGCCCGTCCCCGGCCAGTTTAGCGCCGGCACGCTCAAGGAACCGGCATATTTTTTCCACCGCTGTGAAGCTCGGCACGTACACGAGCAGGTGCAGGCGGCGGCCTTTGCCCGCATGTTTGAAGACGCAGGAGAGCTCGGTGCCGAGAACGAAGCGGGTGTCCGCGTAGGAAAAGAACTCGCCTGCGGCGGGTTGCAGGGTCTCCTGCAAGTGGGCGCGCCAGTGCGGATGCGTGAAGTCGGCAGTAGCGAGAAGCTGAATGCCTTTGCGCTGCGCCCATTCTGCCAATGTGGGGATAGTTATGTCTCTCGCCGTCCCTATGGCATACGAAGAGTGCAGGTGCAGGTCGGCCCGGTAGCTTGCTGGCATTTGCCTTGTGATTCGGCTGCTACTCCCACGAGTTCTCGTGCGCCGCAAGCTCGGCACGGATGAACAAAAGTGCTTGCAGACAGGCAAGTTCCGGCGTTTCCGACACCACGTCGGCGATGCGGCGGCTCGCCTCGTCAAAGCAGATGCAGGCAAAGTCGCCTTTGTAGCAATCGATGACGGTGTGGGGCGAGACCGCATTCAATAGAGCGAGGAGTTGGTCGAGGCGCGGCAGCCAGCACACAAAACGGTCGGCTGTAAGCTCGCTGCTCTGTGCCGCCTGTTTTTCACTCAGAAGACACACGTCGTCAGCCTGAAGAGTCCAATCGCCGACTGCCGGCGTCCACAGTGCGGACAAGTCGCGCCGCGCCGCGCGGCAGCGCTGCAGGTAGGCCGGAGCGAATGGCGGTGGCGTGATTGATTCAGCAGCGGGCGTCAAGAGATCTGTGCCTCTCGGTGAGATACGATTCCGGCTATTTGGTGCGCTGTCTACGCGGCGCTACCCAGTGTATCATGGGACATAGGCAGCAGTTGTCGCGGCATTGCGCTCTGTGTTCGATGAATTGCGACTGCCATATAGCGGGCACGGTATACGTGCTTCCACGATACGCACACCGTCAGGACTCTCTAAAACCGGGAAAACTGCATGAACCTAAGGGGAATCGAGGTTATGTTGAAATTTGGGTACTTAGAAATGAGGCTCGGGGCAGCTTTGCTGCTGGTCGTGCTGTTCGGCTTACTCGCGAGCGCGTGTGGTGGCGATGAGCCGGAGCCTGTGCCCACTGCCGCGCCAGTGATTGCCACGCCCGTACCCACCCAGATTCCACCCACGGCGGCGCCGGCGGCTACGAGCGCACCCACCGCGGCGCCCTCGCCTGCCGTCAGCACGCCGCAGCCGCCAGCCGAGGGCGCGTACGGCCTCGAGGAAGTAGGAACGGGCTTCAATCGTCCGCTCTATCTCACGTACGCACCCGACGACACCAGTGGACGCCTCTTCATCGTGGAGCAAAACGGCAGGATTGCTATTCTCAGAGACGGACAGCGCCAGGAGCCGGTCTTCCTCGATATTCGGTCGCGCGTCGGTTCCAGCGCCAACGAACAGGGACTCTTGAGCATGGCGTTCGACCCCGATTATGCGGCCAATGGCATCTTCTTTGTGTACTACACCGATAAGAGCGGTGAGACCGTCGTCGCCCGGTACCGCGTCTCTGCGGACAACCCCGACGCGGCTGTCGTAGACAGCGAAGAGATTCTCCTGCGCGTCGGTCAACCCTATGGAAATCACAATGGCGGCTTGATCAAATTCGGTCCCGACGGCTACCTCTATGTCGGCCTTGGTGACGGCGGCTCGGGCGGCGATCCGCACGACCACGGACAGAATCTGGGGACGCTGCTGGGCACGATGTTGCGCATAGACGTGCGCACAGGCGGGCCGTACGTGATTCCGGCGGACAATCCGTTCGTTGGGCGTGAGGGCGTGCGCCCGGAGATTTGGAACTGGGGCCAGCGCAATCCCTGGCGCTTCTCGTTCGACCGCGTTACGGGTGACCTCTTTATCGCCGACGTCGGTCAAAACAAGCTGGAAGAGGTGAGTTTCCAGCCGGCAGCCAGCACAGGCGGCGAGAATTACGGCTGGAATCGATATGAGGGCACTCAGCCTTTCGGTAACCGCAGTACGGAGGGCATGGTCCGGCGGGAGCTGGTCTTTCCGATTGCGGAGTACGGCCGCGGCGAGGGTTGTTCGGTGACGGGCGGCTACGTCTATCGCGGCGGGCAACTGCCGGATCTCGTGGGTAATTACATCTTTGGCGACTATTGCACCGGCATCGTCTGGACACTGACCCCGCAAGCCGACGGCACCTGGCTCCGCACCGTGCTCTTCAGGGCTCCGCCGGAAATCACATCCTTCGGCGAGGACGCCGACGGTGAGGTGTACGTGATCTTCCGCAACGGCACAATCTCCCGCATCACGAGCACGTAGCCTACCCAGCCTAACGTTCGGGGCCGCTGCAGGCGCTGTCAATAGTGAACGATTTAAGCAATGTAGGGGCACGACATGTCGTGCCCCAGCCTTGCATCGCGTGGTGTTCGCTACGCTTCCCAAGTCTGCATGCCGCTTTTCTCTTACTATGGTGGATGAATACAATGCAGCCAGAGCTGCGTTGCTGAAAGCTGGAATGGAAGTTGGAGCTCCCACGGTGGCAAATCTCGACACTGAAGACGTGATGGAATTGCTGCAAAGAGGTGAATCGGACCGCGTTGAATTCAAGGAGTCCTTGCGCGGCGATGCGCCCAACCGGATTCGAGAAGCCATTTGTGCGTTTGCCAATGACCTGCCCGACCACCGCAAGCCAGGGGTTGTATTCGTGGGCGTACGGGATGATGGCACTGCTGCCGGCTTGTCGGTAACGGATGAGCTACTCCGGCAACTGGCGGACATGAAGACCGACGGCAACATTTTGCCGCCGCCCTCGCTGACAGTAGAGCGGCGTTCTGTCAGTGAAAGCGACGTTGCCGTGGTCGCCGTGCAGCCATCCGATTCGCCGCCGGTCCGCTATGACGGCCGCGTGCATGTCCGCATTGGCTCTCGGAGAGGGACTGCAACCGCGCAGGATGAACGCAATCTCAATGAGAAACGCCGCTACAGAGACATTCCATTTGACATACATCCGGTTCCCTCTGCCACGTTGAGCGACCTCAACCTGCCTCAGTTTGAGCATGAGTATCTGACACAAGCTTTCTCGCCAGACGTCCTCGAAGCCAATGAGCGCAACACTCAAGAGCAATTGGCTGCGACAAAGATGACTGCGACCGCCAGAGAACCTCTGCCAACCGTGTTGGGGATTTTGATGATTGGGAAGAACCCGCAGGATTTCTTGCCGGGAGCCTACGTCCAATTCCTTAAGTTAGATGGGATAGACTTAACAAGCGACATCATTGACAGTCAGGAGTTTCGTGGCACTATACCAGACATCGTCCGACGCCTGGATGAGAAGCTAATCGCTCACAATCGGACTGCAGTCGACATCATCTCCGGCCCGGTCGAAAAGCGGACTCGTCTCTATCCCAATGCAGCTATTCAGCAGATCACCCGAAACGCCATTATGCATCGTACATATGAGGAAACAAACGCGCCGGTCAGTGTCTACTGGTATAACGATCGCCTTGAAGTAATGAGTCCCGGAGGCTTATTCGGGGCGGTTACTGCCGAAAATCTCGGTTCGTTTGGTATAGTTGACTACCGCAATCCGAATGTGGCGGATGCCATGAAAACCCTTGGCTTCGTGCAGCGCTTTGGCTACGGTATACCAAGAGCCCGCCAACTCCTGGAAGAGGCCGGTCATCCCGAACCGGAATTCGCATTCCCTGAAAACCATGTTTTTGTGACAATTAGAGGGAAGTCCGAAGAGGAGGGGCAACAACAATGAGTGTACCCGTTCTCACCTTCTTCAATAACAAGGGCGGGGTTGGAAAGACTTCTCTCGTCTATCACTTGGCGTGGATGTATGCCGACTTAGGGATCAGAGTCGTTGCCGCAGACCTAGATCCGCAAGCGAACCTTACCAGCATGTTTCTTGAGGATGAGCGTGTCGAGACCCTTTGGAATGGAAATCACAGTGCTACTTCAACCGCAAGCACTATATTCCAATGTGTGGAGCCGCTAATGCGAGTTGGCGATCTGCAACAACCTGATCTTCAACAGATTACAGAGCAACTCAGCTTGCTTCCGGGAGACTTGGCGTTGGCTGGCTTTGAGGACACGCTATCTGCTGAATGGCCGAACGCGCTTGGGTCCAGTGATCTCTTTAGACCATTTCGGATATTGACTGCATTCTCAACCATAATGCAAGCGGGGGCAGAAGCGATGAATGCTTCAATTATCCTAGCTGATGTTGGCCCAAACCTTGGGGCCATCAACCGTTCAGCCTTGATAGCTACCGACTATGTTGTCGTCCCTCTGGGGGCCGATCTGTTTTCCCTGCAAGGCTTACGAAACCTGGGCCCTACGCTGCGCACATGGCGGCAAGACTGGCAGAAGCGAAGAGATAATTGGACTGCACCTGCATTCCCACTTCCCAGAGGCAACATGCAGCCCATTGGTTATGTGGTGCAGCAGCACAGCATTCGTCTATCTCGGCCTGTCAAAGCGTACGATAAGTGGGTCAATCGTATGCCAAGAGAGTATGCGGAAAACCTGCTAATGAATAAGACTGGACCTTACCCTCAAACGCCTGAAGAAGACGAACATTCTCTTGCTACAGTCAAGCATTTCCGGAGCCTTGTTCCATTGGCCCAAGAAGTGCGCAAGCCTATCTTCAAGCTTACACCTGCTGACGGCGCAATTGGCGGTCACGCTGCTGCTGCACTTGATGCACAAATGGACTTCAGGAAGTTGGCCCGAAAGATTAAAGCAGGTTGGTTTGAACACAACCGCCAGTAGCATGTCCGACTAAACCTCGATTCTAGTAGAGGTCTTCAGCGACTCGAGTGGCGCTGTCCATTCGTCTGGTATCCCGGCATGTTCAAAGAGCACACTCGTTCTGATGATTCTATTGCGAAGTGAATTCTGCTTGTGTGTGTCTATCTTCCGTGAGTACAATGCAGCCAATAGACTTACCAAGACGCTTCATGTGCAATGCCTTTGGAGGCTCCTGTCATGGATAGAGCGACATTCAAGAGTCCTGGGGTCGAGTATCGCGCTGTGCCGTTCTGGTCGTGGAACGACTGGCTGGAAGACGGCGAGCTGGTGCGGCAGATCGATGAGATGGAGAAGGCCGGGTGGGGCGGCTTCTTCATGCACTCGCGGCTGGGTCTCAAGACGCCCTACATGACGCAGGAGTGGATGGACCGCATTCGCACGTGTGTCGACGAGGCGCGGCGGCGCGGCATGCACGCCTGGCTCTACGATGAAGACAAGTGGCCGAGCGGCTTTGCCGGCGGCATGACCGCGCTCAAGGACGCCGATTACCGCATGCGCGTGCTCGCCCTGCGGGTGTTCAACCGGTACGACACTTATACGGAGAGTGTGGCGGTGTTTGCGGGCAAGCTCAATAACGGCGTGCTCACCGACGTGCGGCAGGTAGACGCCCAGCAAGACGAAACTCACCTCACGTATCTGCAATTTCACGAGTGGATCGCCCCGCTGGGCAGCGAGTGGTTCAACGGCGCGGCCTACAGCGACCAGCTCAACATTGACGCCGTCGGGGAATTTATCGAGAACACCTACGCCGCGTATCACGAAGTCGTCGGCGACGACATTGGCACGGTCGTGCCCGGCATTTTCACCGACGAGCCGAACTTTTGCTCTTTTCATCAGGAGCACCCGGAGATTATCGTGCCGTGGACGAAAGGGTTTGCGCAGATATTTGAGGAGAAGTTCGGCTACGACCTAATTCCGCATCTGCCGTCGCTCTTCTACGACTCCGGCGACTATCATAAAGTGCGCTATCACTACTGGCGCGCGATCACAGAGCAGTTCGTCGAGGCATACTCGAAGCAGATCTACGAGTGGTGCGACGCCCACAACCTCAAGCTCACTGGACACTACCTCTACGAAGACTCGCTGCAGCAGCAAGTTCCAGTCTCGGGCGCGGTGATGCCCCACTATGAATACATGCACTACCCCGGCATCGACCACCTGCGCCGCAACATTGCCGATCTCGTCACGCCCAAGCAGTTGGATAGCGTCGTTTGCCAGCTTGGTAAAGAACGGGCCCTTTCTGAGACCTACGGTTGCTCCGGCCAGAACCTGTCTTTTGAAGGGCGCAAGTGGATTGGCGACTGGCAGTGCGTGCTGGGCGTAAACTTCCTAAACCCACACCTGTCGTCATACACGTTGCGCGGCGCGCGCAAGCGGGACTATCCCCCAGACATCTTTTACCAGCAACCGTGGTGGCCGCATAATGCCTTGGTAGACGACTATTATGCACGGCTCTCCTATGCGCTCAGTCAGGGCGAGCGTGTGGTAGACCTCCTCGTCGTGCATCCCATTGGCAGCGCGTGGTCCGTCTATCGCCCGCAGAACCCCCAAGCAGCGGGAAGAATAAACGATCCGTGGGTCTCCCTTTCGACGCGGCTCTTGGAGGAACATTTCGATTACCACTTTGGCGATGAATCGATCATGGCCCGTCACGCCCGCGTGGAAGACAACTGCTTGGTCGTCGGCCGCATGCGCTACCGCGTGGTTATCGTGCCGCCCAGTATTACGCTGGCGAATTCAACGGTCGCATTATTACAGGCGTTTCGAGCCGCCGGCGGTGTTGTATTCTTCTGCGATGAGAAACCCACACTGGTGGAAGGCGAACGCGATGAGGCCGTGGCTGCGTTGGTCGCGGCGTGTGACACACTGCCGCTTGGCGACGAACCCCTGGCCGCGACGCTGGAGCAGCACCTCAGCCGACCGGTGCGGGTGACGAATGGTGATGGCAGCGAGGTGCCCCACGTCTGGTACAACCTGCGGCGCAACGGCGGCGAGCAGGCGCTCTTCCTGGCAAACACGAGCCAAGCTGAAGGCGGCGACTACACCGTTCACTTGCCGAACGGCGGCGATTGGCAGCTTTGGGATGCCGCTACCGGCGCGATCGAACCGCTGCCCGCGCGGGATGGGGCTTCAAACGGCGCCGTCACACTGTCATTTGCGCCGGTCGGCTCTTACCTGCTCGTCACCGATGCGAACGGCCCAGCCGGTGAGGCCGCGCCCGCGCCGAATTACACCGATTCCATCGCTGCGGGCGACGCCTGGGAACTGGAACTCTTGGACCCCAACGCGCTTACGCTCGACTATTGCGCCTATCGCATCGCCGACGGCGCGTGGCAGGGCCAGGTGCCCCACCTCAAGGCCCTGGAATCCTTGCGGAGAGGCGGTACCCTGGAACACGTCCGCATCCCCGGGTCAGGCGTGCCGTTTGCCGTGCGGTACACGTTTGAGTCCGGTCTGTCGGCGGGGCACGAGCTTGCGCTAGTGGTGGAAAGGCCGGATGAGTTTCGCATCTCGGTAAACGGCACGGCGGTGGAACACGATCCGAACGACGGCTACTGGGTCGATACCACCTTCCGGCGCATTCCGATCGGCGCTCTCGCTCAACCGGGTACGAACACCATTGAGTTGGAAGGCGTGACAAGTCTCGATATGGAGATTGAAGCCTGCTACGTGGTCGGCGACTTTGGGGTGGAGGAATCCGATGCTGGATTCAGGCTCGTTCCTGCTCCAACGCAAGCGCGGTCAGGCGATCTCACACACCAAGGGCTGCCCTTCTATGCCGGCCGCGTGCGGCTCAGCCAGCAAGTGCAGGTCACCCGCAAGGCGGACGCCGCGGCGCTCGTGCTCGACGGGCTCGACGCGACCGTGACTATCGCGCGCGTGAACGGCAAGGAAGCTGGCAAGATCGTCTGGCGTCCCCACGAACTCGATATCTCATCCCTATTGGTTGAAGGCGAAAACACGCTGGAACTTGAGTTGATCGGCACACTGCACAATCTACTCGGCCCCCACCACCACCGCAACGGCGAAATCCTGGCGGTCTCACCGGCCACGTTCTCCGATTGGCTCAACTGGACGGATGACTATACGTTCGTCCGCTTCGGCGTGGACGGCGCGCGCATCCGGATGGAGTGAATTGAAGAACTCTGCAATAGAGACTCGCGGGTAGGGGCACGACATGTCGTGCCCCTACGGTCGAAACGGAACTATTAACCGAGTAAATGGGGCCATATCTGTTGGCGGGAATGGTGACTGATTCTACACGACGGCCGATGCGAAGGTCGGTTCGCCTAAAAGAATTCGACTATGCACAGCCAGGAGGGTACTTCGTTACGATTTGCGCGCACGACCGCTATTGTATATGGGGAAGTGTAAACACCGGCAAAGTGCGATTGAACGAACTTGGGCAGCTAGTTGCTGAGTGTTGGGAGGAAATCCCGATGCACTTTCCTAATGTTTTCGTCGACACCTATTGCGTAATGCCCAATCATCTACATGGCATCCTATTGTTCAACGACTCACGTAGGGGCACGACATGTCGTGCCCCTACGTTTGAGAGCGAGGCGAGTAGGCATGCAATTGGCGCCGAAACAGTTAGCAAGCATGAGAAAACTGAGCGGTTCGCATTTCCGGTGGCGGGATCGCTGCCGACGGTAATTCGTTCATTCAAAGCTGCAGTGACTAAGCACACACGCCGAGTAGCGAAGAATGGCGTCCTTCAAGTTTGGCAGAGAGGGTACTATGAGCGTGTGATCCGTAACGAAAGGGAGCTGGAATTGGCTCGGGAGTACATTGCGAATAACCCGCTGCGGTGGGAATTGGATGCCGAGAATCCTGCAGTAATCGCCAAACGAAAACAGGGCTCATGGCAAAAGGAACCAAAGTAGGGTCATCGCTTCGCCACGTAGGGGCACGACATGTCGTGCCCCTACCATTGCCAAGGGTGGGCGATGCAAGGAAGCACCCTGTGCCCTGCACAGGAAATCTAGACCCAAGGACTCAGTAACAACAAGAGCAGCGAGCAACCCTGTGCCCACAACCCAGCAATCGACGAATCCCGCCTCTCACCACCGCCCTGATCGGCTGACCGTTTGGGCATTCTATGTCGGCACGTTTCTCTACTGGGGCGCGCTATACATCTACTCGCCAATTCTCTCGGTATATGCGGAATCCTTAGGTGCGACGTTCACACTCATCGGCATCGTGGTGGGCACGTACGGCCTGGTGCAGATGGTGCTCCGCATTCCGCTGGGCATACTCTCCGATCGTTGGGGCAGGCGCTTGCCGTTTCTCTACGCCGGGCACTTCTTCAACATCATCGGCTGTCTGGGACTGGCGCTCGCGCCCACCGCGACCTATCTGGCGGTCTTTCGCGGTGTGCTGGGCATCAGCGCCGCCACGTGGGTAGCCTTTACGGTGCTTTATGCCAGCTACTTCCCGTCCGATGAGGCGCCCAAGGCCATGGGCATCATGTCGGCCATCAACGGCCTCTCGCTCATCGTAGTGAACCTTGCCGGCGGCCAGATTGCCGAATCGTGGGGTATGGTAGCCACGTTCTACGCGGGCGCCGGCCTGGCTGTGATCGGCCTGGTTTCCACGGTACCGATCAAGGAACAGCGCGTTACGCGCAAGCCGCCAACACTCCGGCAGATTTGGCGGGTAATGACCCATCCGGCTCTCATCATCGTGGCTTCGGTGACGGCGCTCAACCATTACGCCTTCTGGGCGACCACCTTCAGCTTCGTGCCGGTCTACGCCGATGACCTGGGCGCGAGCAAGTTTACCTTAGGCATCATCGGTGTGGTATCGCTGGTGCCGTATACGCTGGCTTCACTGGTCAATCACCGCTTTGCGCAGCGCCTCGGCGACAATTGGGCGGTCTTTGCCGGCATGATGATCATGGCGGCTACCACGTTCGTGGTGCCGCTCATCCACGACATTCCGCTCCTTGCGGCCTCCCAGGGCATCAATGGCATCGGGCGCGGCATTGTCTATCCCTTGCTCATGGGGCTCAGCATCCGGGAAATCTCGGCTGAGGACCGAGCAACTGCCATGGGCGTGTTTCAGGCTGTCTACGCCATCGGCATGTTCATCGGACCCATGACTGCGGGCGTGGTTGCCGATCTGCTCGGTCTCGGCGGCGCGTTCATTCTCTCCGGCGGTGTGTCGGTTTTTGCTGCGCTCGTCGCGCTCGTGCTCATCAAGCAGAGGCCGGCGCAAGAGGCGCAGGCGTGACGCAACTCTGCGTCGCACGGGAGACTCTAGGGATGCCACTAACCTCCTGGAGATTCAAGTCTGATATAGGGTAGATGAGGCTTGGCGGCCAGTTATCGTGTGCTCCCTGGGTTGCTCTGGATTCCGGCGAAAGCCGAAATGACGGAGTCTTGTGTGTGTCTTCTACGGCATGAGTTCACTTGTATGGCATGCGGCGCCTGCTCAGTGTCGGCTCTGGCATTACCGTGTAGCATACAAGGGTATCAGGCGAAAGCAATGGGCAGGGGTAGAAAAAGCTTTACACGAGTTGGCAAACAAGCAAAGGAGCAGAATTATGCGCATCGGTGTACGCGCTAACCGGCAGACGCTGGCGAGCGGGGGCGATGACTACCTGCGTTTCCTGCAGCAAATCGGTGTGGACTGCATTGACATTGAGCTTGGGATGGTGCCGGGCTACGATGAAACCGGCTGTTTTACGCGCGCGGCCTTGCACGACCTAGTAGCGCGCTTTGCGGCGGCGGATCTGAAGATCGAGCGTGCCAACGCCACCAATTCTCACCACCTCGATGCCCTTATCGGTGGTCCCAACGCGGCGGAACAGCGCGATCACCTTTGCACCATGGCGGAATTGCTGGGGGAGGTGAACATTCCGGTGCTTGGCGTCCAGTGTTTCCAAGCTGCAAACGCCAGTAGCGGCACCGGAACCGGGCGTTCACACCCGGAGGGGCGCGGCGGCTATCGTTACTATCATTTCGACCTCGCAGCGGAAGAAGCAGCGCAGGATGCGCCGCGGTTCACGGTTACCGCCGACCAGCTCTGGGAGAATCTCTTGCTCACCTACAAGCAGCTCATTCCCGTGGCGGAGCGGGCGGGTATCAACGTCGCCATGCACGGCAACGACCCGCCGCTGTATGAACTCCACGGCAATCCACAAGTCCTCTGCCGCTTTGCCGATTTCGACCGCCTTTTCAATGAAGTGCCTAGCCCAAACAACACCATGACGTTCTGCGTCGGCACGCGCTACGAATCGGGCGAGGATATCTTTGAGGGAATTCGCCACTTCGGCGGACAGGGCAAGATCGTGCACGTGCACTTCCGCAACGTGCGCGGCACGCTGCCCGCGAACGGCAGCTACAGCGAGGTCTTCTTGGACGAAGGCGACATGCACATGCAGGAAGTCGTGGAAGCGCTGCATGGGGTACACTACCAGGGAGCCATTGACTTCGACCACGTGATGCAGTTGACCGGCGATTCGGCCAACGGGCACCAGTACGTCGCCTACTCGGTAGGCTACGTGCGGGCGCTATTGCAGGGGTTGGCGAACTAGGGTCTTGAGGTAAATTCGTTACAGCTCTCATCCGCGTGAATGACCCATTTGCACAGAGAAGATGGATTCCCGCTTGCGCGGGAATGACGGATAGGGTTGCACTTACTTTCTTGAGGCAATGTCTGCGGACGGAATTGATACGCACGTAGCTATCGGCAAATAGACTCGTATGCCTATAGCGATTTGAATGGAGATGCAAGAGGCTTCTCTGGACTGACAACAAAAGGAGCACAGAGACAATGCAGAAGAACCGGGCGTTGGCCAAACTTCGAGCCGGGGGCATTACCGCCGGGCCGGCGATGGGCATAGATTCGCCGGACTTGGCGGAGCAAGTCGCTCACGTGGGTTTCGAATTTGTGAGCTTCGATTGGCAACACGGACAGTGGACGGAGCTATCGCTGAACAACGCGCTGGCGCGGTTTCTCCACACCGATACCGTGCCCATCGTGCGCGTTAAGGGCCACGAACCGGGCACCATCAACCGCGTGCTCGACATGGGCGCCTTGGGCGTGATTGTTCCCATGATCGAGAATGCCGAACAGGCCGCCGCCATGGCGAGCCCGGCACGATTTCCGCCGCAAGGCAACCGTTCCGGCGGCGGCATACGGCTTGGCCTCATTGGAGGCGGCACGGCGCAGGACTACTATGCCGCCGCCAATGATGAGGTGATGGTCATCGTCATGGTCGAGAGTGAAGAGGCAATTGCCAACGTCGAAAGCATCATGCAGGTGGAAGGCGTGGACGTGGTGCTCATCGGCCCCGGCGATTTGATGATCAACGTAAAGGCGCACGGCCACGACGAGGCCCACCACGAGGCACTGGTGCAGCAGGTTGCCGCCGCGGGCAAACGCACCGGCACGGCGGCGGGCTACGTCTGCCAGAGTTACGCGCAAGCCCAGCAGCGCGTCGCCGAAGGCTTTCGCTTCCTCTGGTTCGGCAACGATAGTGTTTTTGTGAGTACCGGCATGCAGAATCTCCGGGGCGAAATTGAGACGCTGGGTTAGGCCGCAGTTTTCTCGGAGCAGATGTAAATTCGCAAGCATAGCAGAGCGAGGAGTGCCATGAGCAGCGATTTGCGGGCGGGCGTCTTGGGCGTAGGGCGGGGGCTGAGCTATGTTCGCGTGCTCCAGGCCATGGACGGTGTGCACGTGGCAGCCGTGGCGGACATGAACGCCGAACGGGTGCAATCGGTCTGTGGCGAACACAATGTGCCCCAAGGCTTCGCAACGCTTGAGGAGATGCTCGACTCGGGCTTGGACCTCGTGGTGGTAGCCACACCGATAGCCCAGCACGTCGAACATTCAATCCAGGTGCTCGAGGCGGGGGTAAACGTGCTCTCCGAGATTCCCACGCTCGCCACGCGGGAGGAGGCCGATCAACTCGTTGCCGCCGTGGAGAGAAGCGATGCGCTCTACATGAGCGGCGAGAACTGCAATTACTGGGCGTATGTGCACTCTCTCCGGCGCCTCAATGAGCGGGGAGACTTCGGAAAGATTTTTGCCGCGGAAGCCGAGTATATTCACAGCATCCCCAGTCTGCGGCGCGACGAGCACGGCAATCCCACGTGGCGGGCGACGATGCTGCCAATCATCTATCTCACGCACAGTCTGGGCCCAGTCATGTGGGTCACCGGCCAGTATCCCGTGGAAGTGGTCTGTCTGGGCACAAAGGAGCACTTCGAGCCGGGCCTCACTGACATCCAAATGGCCGTCTTCCGCATGACTGATGGCAGCGTCGTGCGCATTACGTGTTCATTCGCCAACTGCCATTGGGGCAATCACCGGCAGGTCTTCATGGGTACCGAGGCGACGTTTGATTCCGGCTGGATCGGCAAGGATGAGCCGAAGTTCCGCTACGCGGGAGGCGATTTCACCATACCCGACAACCTGCCCTTGGGCACGAACTTTCCCGATGCGCCGGAAACCGCTGCTTTGGGCGGTCACGGCACCGCTGAATGGTACATGCTGGAGGACTTCTTCACGGCGATCCGTACCGGCGGCCCCGTGCCCATCGACGTTTACGAAGGCATTATGTATAGCCTGCCGGGAATCTGCGCTGCGGAATCAGCCGCCAACGGCGGGCGGCCGGTAGAGATACCGCAGTACCAATTGCAGCGCAAGGCATAGCGACGAGCGAAAAAGTATTTGTCGCCCTCACCCTAACCCTCTCCCCCAGGAGAGGGAATATAAGCTAAGCCGCGGGCGCAGCAGATCCCCAGCGGAGCGATGTACTGAAAGTGAAAGAGAAGGATGCGCGTCGATGAAGGGTGTGGTTTCCTCCGGTTCGACACCAGCGCGGTCTTTGTGAACAACGGTGTGGAAGACTTCCTTGAGGAGATGAGCACGGAGGCCTAGGCGGTTCCAATTTTGGACTCGAATAGAATCTTTGGCAAAGTGGAGCGAGGAGTGCTATGAGCAGCGAATTGCGTGCGGGCGTATTCGGCGTGCGGCGCGGGCGGAGTTTTGTGCGCGTCTTGCAGGCCATGGACGGCGTGACTGTCACGGCAATCGCGGATATGTACGACGAACGGCGGCAAACGGTCTGTGCTGATTACAACGTGCCCAAGGGCTTTGCCACGTTGGAGGAGATGCTGGAAGAGGACTTGGACCTCGTGGTGGTGGCGACGCCGGCGCCCCAGCACGCGGAGCACTCAATACAGGTGCTCGAGGCGGGAGTGAACGTCATCTCCGAAATTCCTAATCTCGCCACGCGGGAAGAGGCCGACCAACTCGTGGCCGCCGCGGAAAAGAGCGATGCCCTCTACATGTGCGGCGAAAACTGCTGCTTCTGGGCGTACGTGCACTCCCTCAAGCACCTCAACCAGCGTGGAGACATGGGACAGATCTTCGCCGCGGAAGCCGAGTACATTCACAACATTCCCAGTCTGCGGCGCGACGAGCACGGCAACCGCACATGGCGTTCGCCGATGCCCCCTATCACGTACCTCACGCACAGCTTGGGCCCGATCATGTGGGTTACCGGCCAATACCCGGTGGAGGTGGTCAGTCTGGGCACAAAGGAGCACTACGAACCGGACCTTGACGACATCCAGGTGGCGATATTCCGCATGACCGATGACAGTATCGTGCGCATTTCCTGCTCATTTGCCAATTCCCACTGGGGCAATCACCGCCAGGTCTTCATGGGCACTAAGGCCACGTTCGACAGTGGCTGGATTGGAAAGGATGAGCCGAAGTTTCGCTATGCGGGAGAACGAGAGTTTGTCGTGCCCGACAACCTGCCGCTGGGAATTAACTTCCCCGATGCCCCGGTAACCGCCGCTCTCGGCGGTCACGGCACCGCCGAATGGTTTATGCTAAAGGCCTTCATGAAGGCAATCCGCGAGGGCACCCCCGCGCCCATCGATGTCTACGAAGGCATCATGTACAGCCTGCCCGGTGTTTGCGCCGCCGAATCCGCCGCCAACGGCGGCAAACCGGTGGCTATCCCGCAGTACCAAATGAAGCGGAAGGCGTAATGCTGCGGGGAGGTCTTGAGTGTGGCAGGGTGAACCGGCAAGCTTGAGCTGCCTGCCACATAGCCTCACAGCCCTGTTCTGATTGCAATGGGTACTTTCTCTCAGAGGGGAAACCTGCACAATACCCCTTTACCTTGACGGGCAAAGGTTGGGATGGGGGTGAATTAGGCCTTTCGACAAGCAATCCCTGTCTACTCACACACCCCCTCTGGATTCCGGCTTTCGCCGGAATTGTAAGTGTTGACTAATCCGCTGACAGATTTCGCAGTCTGATTCCCTTGCCAAGACCTAGAGTTTTACTGCCAATACGTTGGGTTCCCCCTGCCAATACCTAGCGTGCGTCTGTCTCCGTCATTCCCGCGCACGCGGGAATCCATCTTCTCTGCGTGCCCTGGACTCCGGCCTCCGCCGGAGTGACGGGACTAATCGCCAATTCTTCCTTCGTACATGGCCAGTGCCGTCTCACACATTCGTACCTATACGCCTCCCTGTTGGTCTTCTCTGCCCATTCTCTTGCCAATTCTGTCAACGAATCACCTGCCGCAAACTGGATGACAGAGTTATGCAAAGGTCTTGAGCGGGAGAAGGAGCCCATTCATTGACATGGCCGCAGCAGGTCTCCAGCAATGTCTACTTTATGACAGAGGGAAAACGCTGCGGCTCAGTACTCAACATTCCCATGGGGGACCCTCGCCCAAGGCGAAGAGAATCCTCGCCTTCACGCAAGGCGAGGTGGCGCATGAGAACTAAGCGCGAGAAAGGGCGGGGTAGCGCTCAGCCGAAGCGGCCGGTGATGTACGCCTCAGTGCGCTCGTCGGTGGGGTTGGTGAAGAGGTCGGATGTCGGGCCGAACTCAATCAGCTTGCCGCGTGACTCGTCATCGGACAGCATGAACGCCGTGTAGTCGGAGACGCGGGCGGCCTGCTGCATGTTGTGGGTAACAATGATGATGGTGAAGTCTTTGGCAAGCCCGCGCATGAGGTCTTCGATCTTCAGCGTAGCGATAGGGTCCAGCGCGGAGCACGGCTCGTCCATGAGCAGCACTTCCGGTGAGACCGCGATGGCGCGGGCGATGCAGAGGCGCTGCTGCTGGCCGCCGGAGAGCGCGAGACCGCTCTGCTTCAGGTCGTGATTGACCTCATCCCAGAGGGCCGCGCCGCGCAGCGCCGCTTCCACCAGTTCATCCTCGTCGGCTTGATAGCCGTTGACACGCGCGCCAAAGAGGATGTTGTCGCGGATTGAGCGCGGGAACGGGTTCGGCTTCTGGAAGACCATGCCGATGCGCCGCCGCACCTCAACCGGGTCCACCGTATCCGCGTAGATGTCCGTGCCTTCCAACAGCACGTTGCCTTGAGTACGCACGCCGCCGATGAGTTCATTCATGCGGTTGACCCCACGCAGAAGCGTGCTCTTGCCGCAGCCGGAGGGACCGATGACGGCCGTGATCTTCTTGCGCGGAAACCCGATGGAGACATCAGTAACGGCCTGGAAATCCCCGTACCATAGACTGAAGTTATTCACTTCAACGGCCGGATCGAGAATCTCCATTGGAGCGTCTTTCGGCAATTCCGCAGGGGCAGGTTGCGTCACCACAGCTTCGACAGTGCTTTCTTCCGCATCGGCCTTCTTTAATGGCACCTTTATCATACTGTTCATCCCTTCCCCTGGGCTAATATTTAGTGCGGAGTCGTTGACGCAGATAGATTGCTACGGAGTTTAGCGCAATGAGTACGACGAGCAGAACTATGATACCTGCTGCCGCCAGTTCATGGAATTCCGACTGTGCGCGTGAGACCCAGTTGAAAATCTGAATCGGCAACACGGTAAAGCGATCAAGCGGATGTTCAGGGAGAAACGGCACGAACGTCAGGGCGCCGATAGTAATGAGCGGCGCGGTTTCACCGATGGCGCGCGCCGCCGCCAGAATGGCGCCGGTGAGCATGCCGGGCAGGGCATACGGCAACACGTGGTGGCGTACGGTCTCCCACTTGGAAGCGCCAAGCGCAAACGAGGCCTCCCGCATGCTTGGCGGCACGGCCCGTATCGCCTCGCGGGAAGCAACGATGATGATGGGTAGGATAAGCAGCGCCATGGTGCATGAACCGGCCAGCACGCTGCGCCCCATCTCCATCCAACGCACGAACACCTGCAAGCCGAGCAAGCCATACACGATGGAGGGCACCCCGGCCAAGTTGGCAATGTTCACCTGAATGAATTGGGTAAACCAGTTATCGCCGGCATATTCTTCCAGGTAGATTGCCGACATAACTCCAATGGGCACGGCGAGCAGCATGGTAAAGAACATCATATAGAGCGTGCCGAAGAGTGCCGCCTTAATCCCGGCACGTTCCGGAAAGCGCGAGTCGAAGCTGGTAAAGAACTGCCAGTCCAGCCACCCGGTGCTCTGAATAATTACGTCTGCCAGAAGCACAAGCAGAGTAACAACGCCGAGCAGCACGCTCAGCAGGCCCAACACCACAAAGAAGTGGGCCTTGATGCGCCGCCATTGCATGCTGGCTTTGAAGATTGGCTCGCTGCGGCCAACCGTTTGGGTGTCTTCAGACATTAGTCGTACTCCTCCCGGAACCGGCGCACAAACCAGTGAGCGAAGATGTTCATGGCAAATGTCAAGATGAAGAGCATGGTACCCACGGCAAAGATTGTGCGATATTCAAGCGAGGCAAACGGCGTGTCTCCCAGGCTTACCTGCACAATGTAAGCGGTCATCGTCTCTATCGGCACGCGGGGGTCCAGCGTGAATGTGGGGTTTTGGCCCGCCGCGATAGAGACAATCATGGTTTCGCCAACCGCGCGTGAGAGCGCCAACACTGCCGAGGCCACGATGCCGGAGAGCGCCGCCGGGACCACGACCTGGGTAGCCACTTCAAAGCGGGTCGCTCCCAGACCGTACGCCCCTTCGCGCAATGCCTGCGGCACGGCGCCGATGGCATCCTCGCTCAAGGAGGCTACCATCGGAATAATCATGACGCCCATCACGATGCCGGCACTAAGTGCATTGAAGATGCGCAATCCCGGAATGAACTCCTGCAGGATTGGCGTTACCAACGTCAGGGCGAAGTAGCCGTAGACGACGGTGGGCACACCGGCGAGTACCTCAAGCACAGGTTTGATGACGTCGCGTACCCGCGGTCGAGCAAATTCGCTGAGGTAGATTGCGATGAGCAGGCCGGTTGGGATGGCCACCGCCAGCGCGATGAAGGCGACAAGCGCGGTAGCAGTGACCAGCGGCCAGATCCCAAACTTCTTTATTGAGAAGAGTGGGGTCCACTCGGTCTCGGTGAGAAACTCGAAGATTGAAACTTCCCTGAAGAAGAACAACGTCTCTCCCATGAGGGAGAAGAGGATGCCGAGGGTCGTAACGATAGAGAGCGTTGCCGTTGCCATGAGCGCATAGCGTATGGCTTCCTCTTTGAAGTTGCGGCTCGCCCGTTTGCTCATGTCGTTGCGCGACGGATAGTGCGAGAACGGGGATACGTCCTCTGCCATCGGAGCTCCTCTCTTCACAACTGCCTACATCATGCAGTTGCTGCGTTACGATTCAACTGTATTCGAAGGCTGGCTTCTCACCAGGCGCAACGTGGCGGGTGAGGCAGCCCCGGCACTCTGCGCGCGGGAGAGTGCCGGTAGCGTGTCTTCAATTGGATTGGTGTACGCCGCAGTAACGCTGCTTGCTTTGCGGCGAAGACGGCTCTTACTGCATGTAGCGGTCGAGCGACGCGCCGACCTCAGCGCCGTTCGGCCACAACGTGCCGGTGACGCGATCAGCGAAGCGCTGGGTAAGCGCCGCGTAGAGCTCGCTGGAGAGCTGCACGTAGCCAACCTCGGGACTGGAAATCAGGGGCGTGAACTCGCTGCTGAGATAGTACTTGACGAACGCATCCACCTCAGGACGCTCTGCCGCGTCTTTCCGCACATAGATGAAGATCGGGCGGCTCAGCGGCTGGTAGCTGCCGTCGGCGACCGTTGCGAAGGACGGTTCCACGCACGTGCCGTTACCGGAGTCAATCGGGACTGCCCTGACCTTGTCGGTGTTTTCCACGTAGTAGGAAAGACCGAAGTAGCCGATGGCGCTCTTGCTGCCGGAGACGCCGGTCACGAGCACGTTGTCGTCCTCGCTGGCCTGAAAGTCGCCGCGGCTGGACTGGGCCTCGCCGACGATGGCCTCGGTGAAGTAGTCGAACGTACCGCTATCCACGCCGGGGGCGAAGAGGTCCAGCGGCGTATCCGGGAAGCTATCACGAATCTGGTTCCAGTTCGTGACTTCGCCCTGCGCTGCCGGTTCCCACATCTTCTTCAGTTCGTCCACCGTCAGGCAGTCTACCCAGTCGTTTTCGGGGTTGACGACCACGGTGAGGCCGTCGTAGGCAACCGGGATTTCGATGAAATCAAATCCGGCGGCAGTTACCGCCTCAATCTCGGAGGGCTTGATGGGCCGCGAAGCGTCTGATATGTCTGTCTCGCCGGCGGCAAACTTCTTGAACCCGCCGCCCGTGCCGGAGACGCCTACGCTCACGCGCACGCCGTTATGCATGATGCTGAATTCTTCGGCAGCGGCCATGGTGATGGGGAAGACCGTGCTGGAGCCATCGACGATGATGTCTCCTTTCAGTCCATCACTCTCGCCAGCGCCGGAATCTCCTCCGCACGCGGCCAGCAGGGCAAAGCCTGCCAGGCCCGCCGCGGCAAAAGTGAACCGTCGTCTGCTCATCCGAAGCGGTGCTGTCATTTCATTCCTCCCATTCTTGGTGCGACAGCAGTCTGTCCCTTCGCACCCGCCAACCGGACATGGCGCACTCCCCTTTTCCTCATCTCGCCGTGGGCAGGGAGGACGCCACCCTGTGCAATCCTACGCCGGTGAACGCGGGCATGGAACAAAGTTCCTCTCTCAACAGTGAGGAAAAGTATCACGGGCTCCGAATTGCGGTCAACGCACAGTTGGGCCATGTTAACAATCAGATAAAGATGCGGACATTGTTGCTATGACTGGGAAAGAGCAGCTTTGGCAAACTCAACTCACTCTTTCGTCTATCCCCTCTAGCTGGCGCAGTGCAAGGCAGTGAGCGGCCTGCTGTGCTTGGCGCGTGAGAGAAGGAGAGTTCATCAAATGTTCATAAAGTGTCTACGTAGCGTACATAAGCCGTCGTGAAATGGGGCTGCGAGGCCGTGCAAGAGTGCTTCCACGCTCCTCCAGGCGCAACCGGCATGCTCGCGGGTGGCAATTCTCCTATTGAGACGCCAACTGTAGGGGCGGTGCGCGCACCGCCCCTCGTGGGGATGGTTTCCTGCCGCTCTCTCGCTGAAGAGTCATACAGTGTGCGGGAGTGGGAAGCGACGAGTGGTTCGCCGGCTCTACCGGCATTCATGACAAGACGAGGTAGAGAGCGATGGGAGCCAACTGAACGCGGCAGTTGCCGTAGGCAGCGGCTGTCCCGTGGGATGAGAATAAGTGAATAGTCGACCTGCGGTTCGTCACTCCGGCGTCTGCCGGAGTCCAATGACCTGGCGCAGATGGATTCCGGCGTCCGCCGGAATGACGACTTGGAATTCCTCAGGCCTCAGAAGCTATATCTGAAGCGCGATAGTAAGTCCCGTACGCTCAAGCCTGTGCTGGCTACACAAGCCCATCTACCAGCGCCACCACGGCTTTGCCCAGGCCTTCCAGGTCGTAGCCGCCTTCCTGCACAGCCAATATCGGCACGGAGAGCGCCGCAAGCTGTTCGCCGATGGCTTGGTAGCACTCATCGGTCAGAGAGAAGGCGCCGACGGGATCACCGGCCCGCGTATCAAAGCCGCACGAGAGG
This sequence comes from Chloroflexota bacterium, assembly GCA_965207135.1. Lineage (GTDB taxonomy): Bacteria > Chloroflexota > UBA11872 > VXOZ01 > VXOZ01 > VXOZ01. Next base: position 3,381,337 of record OZ242272.1, read on the forward strand.
ATGAGGTAGTCAGGGCTAAACCAGGCAAGCTTTGCCAGCGCCTGCGCAAAGGCCTCCAGGTAGGCGCGGTCCCCGGTGAACATGGGCAGGGCCAGATTGAGTGTGTGGTCTGCGCCTGCGCCGGTCCCGGTCTCTTCCGGCCAGCCGCTAAAGCGCGGATACGCCCAGGCAGGATGCCCGTGCAGGCTGACGTAGAGGACTTCGTCAGTCTCGTAGAAGATTTCCTGCGTGCCGTTGCCGTGGTGGAAGTCGATATCGAGCACCGCGACGCGGCCGTGATTCTGCAACGCGTGGGCTGCGACGGCTGCGTGATTGATGTAGCAATAGCCGCCATACTTGTACCGCCCCGCATGGTGTCCCGGCGGGCGTTCCAAGGCATAGACGCGCGGTTCGCCGCCGCGCAGCATTTCCGCGCCGGTGAGCACCACACAGGACGCCAGCCACGCTTGCGCCAGCGTATTCGCCGCCAGCGGCGTGTCCGGGCTGATGGTGTACGGCGTTTCCAACAGCGTATCCCCCGCAGACTCGGCGAGGCGCGCGGTGGTCCGCTCCAAGAAGGTAAGGAGGCTCGCGTCATGCACCGCGGCGGCGCTGCTGAAGGGAAACTCGCGCGGCTCCACGAAGCTTTCGGCGTGACCGGCCCGCTGCAGGGCGCTCGCCATCACCTCAACGCGCTCAGGCACCTCCGGATGATCGACGACAAGACTATGCGAAAGCTCGATGCGGGGCACATGGGGTTTGTGGAGCGGCGTATAGATAATTGGGAGCGTTCGGCGCTGCGTGCGGGTCATTTTGAAGGGCATTCTCGGGGCGCGCTAGGACGAGCCGATTGCGTAGGGGCGTAGAACCGGCCAATACTTGCGTGGCAAGGTACCTTCGATTACCGTGCCGTCGGCGCCGTGCCGCTCGCGGCGTATGCTGCCTCTCTGATGGAAGAGGCTGACCAAACGCCCTTCTTGGTACGGGATGCGCACTTGCACGTCGACCGAGAGTTGCGCGTTGAGCGTCTGCGCAACCGTATCCAGGAGCGTGTCCAGACCATCTTCTTCGCGGGCGGAGACAAGCACGGGATTCGGATAATCTGCCAGATTCGGCGCAAGGCCCTCGAGCTGGTCGATCTTGTTGAGAACCGTAATGATCGGTTTATCTTCGATGCCAAGGTCGGTCAGGGTCTCGTAGACCGCCGCCACCTGGCGCTCACATTGCGAATGGCTGGCGTCCACGACATGCAGCAGCAGGTCGGCAGCTTGAATCTCCTCCAGCGTGGCGCGGAAGGCTGCGATGAGGCTTGGCGGCAGGTGGCGAATGAAGCCCACGGTGTCACTGAGGACTACCTCCAGGCCGGTAGGCAGTTTCACGCGGCGCGTGGTGGGATCGAGCGTAGCGAAGAGTTTGTCTTCAGCCAGCACTCCGGCCTGGGACACCGCGTTGAGCAGCGTGCTCTTGCCGGAATTGGTATAGCCGACCAGCGATGCCACCGGCATGTCATTCACCGTGCGCCGCGCGCGTTGGCGCGACCGGCGAGCGCGCACCGCATCGAGTCGCGACCGCAAATGAGAGAGCCGCTGGCGAATGAGCCGCCGGTCAGATTCGATTTGCGTTTCGCCCGGCCCTCGCGTGCCAATTCCGCCGCCTAGACGTGAAAATTTCACCCAAAGCGTTGAAAGCCGGGGGAGAAGATAGGTGAGCTGCGCCATCTCGACTTGCAGCTTGCCCTCTGAGGTCTGGGCGCGCGTGGCAAAGATGTCGAGGATGAGCGCCGTACGGTCGAGCACCTTGACGTCGAGTTGCTCCTCGAGGTTGCGCTGCTGGCTGGGCGTGAGGTCGTTGTCAAAAATAACCAGGTCGTATGGCTGCTCGTGCTGCAGCGACTTCAATTCCTCCACCTTGCCCTTGCCGATGAAGGTCGTCGTATCCGGTTTGCGCCGTTGCTGGTGGCGTGTAGCCACAACGCGAGCGCCAGCCGTGCGCGCCAAGCTGGCAAGCTCCCGCAGCGACTCTTGCACCGGCCACCGGTCAGCGTCGTTTCCAAGTGCGACACACACGAGTGCCGCGCGCTCTGCGCCTATGCTGTGCTGTGTGAAATCAAGCAAAATCCATACCTCTGCATACACGTGCGTTCACACATTGTACCACAGGAATCTCGAACATTGAGCAGTTAATGGAAGCCGGTGTGTGTTGCGCTATTGCGCGTGCGGCGGCTTGGCGGCAGTGGACTGGGCTGTCCGGGGAAGGCTTTCGCACAGATCAGCGCAACCCTAGAAAAAGCTAAGGCCGCCTTCCGGCAGCCTTGCGCCCTTTCGCCGAAGCATCCAGGGGATGAATGTGATTGAGATAACCGAGGTAGGTTGGCGGTCTCAGCCCGCCGTACCCCGAGCGGAAACGATACCCAAGGACGGCTCTGAGAGTTTTCCTCAGATCCCGCCTGCTTTGGTTTCCGGCTCTTAGGATTCCTCGGTCTCTTCCTCTTCCAAAGTAAAGCTCACGCCCAGGTCCATGAGCTCCTTGAAGGCCTCGGCGAGCCTAAGGAGGCTCTGCCCTTTGGTCGTCAACTGATACTCATGGCGTTGGCCGAGCAAGCCGAAGAAAATAGTCTTCACTTCGTCACTCAAGCAGTCATGTTCGACCAGTGACTGAACCGCTTTCACTTCCAGTTCCGGCGCGGGAGTCCGGGCAATGTCCCGGTCTGTCACGATAGACTGAAACTTGCTCAGGGCGTCGATGCCGCGACGGTCAAGCAGCTCAACCACGGTGGGCTGCAAAATTGCGCGCACGGTATCGGCAAATTCCTCGCGCGTACGCTCGGCGTTTCGCCCTGCCTGATAACGGAAAATGTCATGGTAACCGGGCAGCATGAGCGAGGGGGCAATATAGTCCGTCGTCACGTCGAAGGTCGTGCCGCGCGTACGGCTCTCGTGCTTGATGCCGAACCCTAGCTGGGTCAGCCGGCCCAGGCTTTCTTCTTGCACACGAGTGGGGCTGAACTCCTGCCCTTTCATCGTGCGCCGGGCAGACTGATAGAGAATCTCAATGTGCTGGTCGCCCAGGTCGCGTGCGTACATCTCGCGAACCTGAGAAATGAGGTCGTTAACCATGATTTGCTTTTGCATGTCGATAGCCATGAGCGCCCTCTCCTCCGTAGCTTAATTCCGGCACGTACGTGTTCTTTGGAAATGACTAATCGAACCGGCACATCGGTTCTGCTGCACTCACACGCTACCATGCGTATAGGCGAGCGTCAAGCAGTGCGAGCACTATCCATGGCGCGAGTGCATCGTGCACTGGTTGGCACGGCACATTGCCGTCTGGTAGGATATGTACGGTCAGATAGCACGATTGAGCCACGAGACAAAGTGCATAGCCGAAGGCTCACGTGCCAGTGCTCAATGACGCCTGCTGGCACCCTCCATCTTGCCTAAATCGTCGCAAGGGTAGCACAGGTGACTCTGTTGAATCGTCGTCAATTCTTGAAATACGCTGGGCTCTTCGTTCCAGTCGGCGAGCTGACTCCTGCTGTACTCCCGCTCCCTGCAGAACCGGAACCGATCTACCAACTTCCCTTCTCAACACCCCCCGGCCCCAGCACCTGGTTTGTGGAGCAATGGTACGGCAACACGAGCTTCGCGTACTACGCACGCAACACGATCTATCGCGAGGGACAAGGGCTGCATTTCGGCATTGACTTTGCCTGTCCCTGTGAGACCGAAGTGAGGGCAATCGGTGATGGCGTGGTGGTAGGCGCTGACGACCTCTCGTTTGGCGGGGGACCGCACAATGCGATCGTACGCCATGCCAACGGTGATCTCTCACTCTACGGACACTTGCGCCGTTATCCGGCAGTTCCGTGGGGGCAGACCGTGGAGGCGGGTGACGTCATCGGGTATTCCGGTGACTGGCTGGATAACGTCGGCTGTGCGGCCTCGCCCCACCTCCACCTTGAAATTCGTAGGCCGAACCGCAGGTTTGCGGTTAATCCGGTGCCCTTAATCAAAGCCGACTGGCACAACGCAGCGCTCGGCCGCTCTCTTGGTTTTGTGAAAGACCTTGAAGACCCGCGCCGCTGGCAGTCACTGGAAGTCCAGCCGGATACGACGTTTGGAGGAAGAATTCTGAATAACTACCTTAGTCTTTGGTTGCGCTAAGCACGTGATACAGCAGATGCGACGCCAGCTTGCCTTCGTTTGCCTCTTGGGGCTATTGCTTTTCCTGGGCAGTGGGTGCGCGGGTGCATATGTTCTAAACGAGCAAGGCACGCCCGTATCTGCACTCACTCTGCGCCTAACGCCTACGCCGGCGCCTGCCGCGCCCACCCCACTGCCGCCCACAGTCACGCCGCTGCCAACACCAATTGCACAAGCGGCAGATACACCACAGCCGTCGCCAACTGCTCCCCAGGCAACGGCCACGCCGCTGCCGACACCAACCGCAATTCCGCCCACTGCGACACCCGCGCCCAGCCCTACGCCAACGGCCACTCCTACGCCGGCGCCGCCTACGGCAACTCCGTCGCCAACACCCACACCAACCGCAATTCCGCCCACTGCGACACCCGCGCCCAGCCCCACGCCAACAGCCACCCCTACGCCGGCGCCGCCTACGGCAACCTCATCGCCAACGCCCACACCAACCGCAATTCCGCCCACTGCGACACCCGCGCCCAGCCTCACGCCAACAGCCACCCCTACGCCGGCGCCCACACCGGTGCTGAAACGTCTGACGGCGCCCGGATGCTGCAGCGGTATTTGGTGGTCGGCTGACGGGACACAGGTGCTCTATGTCGACAAGCAGGTGCTCTATGTCGACAAGCCGGACAATCGTCCCGCCGCAATCTGGGGAATCAATGTGGCTACAGGAAGTCGGGGGCGGTACAGCACAGTTGTGGGAGAGATGCAGCACAGCGACCGCTACGTGACAGTGCCGCTCTATCAGACGCAGCAAAGCGTCTCCGTGCATGACCGAGAGACCGGTGAAAGCTGGTCACTGAATGGGGTTGGCAACCACGTGTTCATCTCGCCCGATGGCTCGCTCATCGCCTACGACGAACGTCCGTCACGGCAACCGCCTTACGCCAACCGTCGTGACGCGCCTATCGTTGTGGCGGAATTGGACGGCAGCAATCCACGTGTCTTGAACAGGATCTACGGCGGCGGCATTGTGGACTGGTTCCCCGATGGATCGCGGTTGTTGGTGCTGGGCACCGAGACCTTCGGCGCCAAACGTCCGGCCCTGTGGCACGTCAATGTGACGACCGGCGCGATCGAGAAACTCGACGAGGCGGAACAAATGCGCAATATCTCGCTCTCACCCGATGGCGCGTGGGCGGTCTTTCTCGACTTGTTTGAGAAAAACCCGTATTGGAACACCACCTGGGCGATGAACGTGACTACCGGCGAGCAGCGGCGCCTTGACTTTGCAGGCCGGTACGCTTGGGTCGGCGCGGCAGAATCAACGCTTGTGTACGTCCCTTTGCGTGAGTCCGCAGACGCTGGGTTTGCCGTTTGGAGGCTAAATGTAGCGACCGGCGAACGGACGCAGCTTGTGGATCCCGAGCAGACCCCGCTCTTTATCGCCAACGGCGACTGGGCGCTTGCCCCTAGCGGCACTCATTTCGCTTTCGTTTCCTCTAAGGACTACGCAATCTGGCTGATCGAGCTGAGTCCGTGATGCCGCGTCATGCGTAGTATTGGTGTCAGGGCTGCCCATGCCCGCACTGTGCTGTCCGATGACACCGGCGCGCGCGCAAGCAGCCGTCGCGTTGAGGCGTCTATCAGTATGCGAATGTTCACCCTTGAGACGAGTCTCTGGTTGCCGCAGCCCGTAGACCGCGTTTTCTCTTTCTTTGCGGACGCGGCAAACCTGGAACGCCTCACGCCACGCTGGCTGCGGTTCGAGATTCTCACGCCCTCGCCGGTGGCGATGGCGGAGGGCACGCACATCGACTATCGACTGCGGTACCGCGGCTTTCCACTGCACTGGCGCACCGAAATCCTGGCGTGGGAACCGCCGCACCGGTTCGTCGACAGCCAAGTCAAGGGTCCGTACCGGCGCTGGGTGCACCAGCACGTGTTTGCCGCGCAGGACGGCGGAACGCTGGCAACCGAACACGTGGAGTATGCGCTGCCGGGCGGCGCTCTCGCCAATAGCCTGTTGATTGGTCGCGACCTGGAGCGAATCTTTGCCTACCGACAGCAGCGGCTCCTCGACATCTTCGACCGCTCACCTGCCGCCAAGTAGCCAAACCACAAGGGCACAGACAGCGACGCGGCGCCTGCATTTGCGACTCACCGCTTCCGAAGGGCAGAAGCCAGAAAGGCACGTTCGCACGGTCTGAGTTGCACGCTACTAATGTTCACGAGGGGAACGAACTCAGCGGAGATTTCGAATTCGTCCGGCTCCCGCTCCTCTGCGCTCTCTTTGTAGAAGCGAGAACTATAGACGAGCCAAAAAAAGTCGGGGTAGGGGTACGGGTATTGCGGCGGCTTTGGCGTCTCATGCCTGAGATGCACAAAACCCAGACGTTCGCTACCCGAAATCTCAATGCCGGCCTCTTCAAGAATTTCTCGGCGGAGAGCCTCCGGTAGCGTCTCCCCCGACTCCACTCTGCCACCCGGCAGGATATGATATCTATCCCTATTCTGCATAAGCAGTATGTTGTCTCCGTGGAAAACGAGTGTCCGCACGGAAGTAATAAAGTCTCTTGGGGGCAGTCCGTCTGATACGTAGGAAGAGACGACCAGCCTGATCTCGCCGTCATACCAGACCATGCGTTCGGTCGCATCAGCAGTGTAGGGGCTTAGAAACGCAGCCACGCCGGAACTGGATGACACGGGGGGCTTTCTCTCCCTACTGCTGAAATCATTCTCAATATAGCAAGACGCTGACAGCTAGTGCGTACGGTCGCGGCGCTATGGTGCCGCTGAAAGAGCAGGTTCAGCGTGAGACCCGAGCTTGCCGGTGAGTCGTTCGTCCAAGGTTCCACAAGCCTGTGCTGAGCCTGGTGCAGTGCTCCCCACAAACTGAGATTCCGGCGCATCGATAACGGACGCTCCTGCTCGCTGGTACGACCTTGCTGCGAATACCGGAAAATCAGGCACCGGGTCGTGCCGTTTGGCACGCCCGGCGCAGGATGCACATAGTCTTGTTGTGGCAGCAAGTCCACTCCGAGATGGAAAAGGTCGGTCCGGCTTCATCCCGGGCGAGTTCGCGCGTACGCTACCAAGAAGCTCTTTCCGACACTAGATATTATGAATATCCTGCCACTCGGTGTGGAACGCGCCTTCCTTATCTACGCGCTGATAGGTGTGCGCGCCGAAATAGTCGCGCTGGGCCTGCACGAGGTTCGCAGGAAGCCGCGCAGTGCGATAGCTTTCGATGTAGTTGAGCGACGCGCTCAACGCCGGAGTTGGCATGCCCTGCATGGCCGCCTCAGCCACGATACGGCGCAGGTTGGGGGTACGCTGCCGCACGTCGCTCGCGAACGGCTCCGCCAACATGAGGTTCGGTAACGCCGGATCGGCCGCAAACGCCTGCTTGATGGGTTCGAGCATGAGCGAGCGGATAATGCAGCCGCCCTTCCAAATGCGGGCCACCGTAGCGAAATCCAAGCTATAATTGCGTTCGGCCGAGGCCGCGGTCAAGAGATGCATGCCCTGCGCGTAAGCAGAGACCGCCGCCAAGTAGACAGCGTCCTGCAGCGCGGGCAAGAGCTCCGCGCGCGTACCCGCAAAAGCCGGTGTCGCGCCATGCAGAATGCCGGCGGTGCGTTCGCGGATGTCTTTGAAACTCGAAAGAATGCGCGCTTCCGTGGCAGCGGTGATGGTGGGAATGGGAATGCCGTGGTCGAGGGCGCTCTGGGACGTCCACTTGCCCGTGCCCTTCTGCGCCGCGCTATCCTGGATGATCTCGACGACGTGCAAGTCGGTTTCAGGGTCCTTGCGGGTCAGAATGTCGGCAGTAATCTCGACGAGGAACGACTGCAGTTCGCCGGCATTCCAACCGGCAACGACTTCTTGTATTTCAGGCACGGTCATGCCTAGGCCGCGCTGCATCACGTCATAGGCCTCGGCGAGGACTTGCATGATGCCGTACTCAATGCCGTTGTGGACCATTTTTACGTAGTGGCCGGCCGAGCCCGGACCTAAGTAGGCGCAGCAGGGGCCGTCATCCACTTGAGCGGCAATCTTGGTGAAGATGGGTTCCACCGCGGCGTAGGCCGCCTCGGTGCCGCCGGGCATGATGGAAGGACCGTGCAACGCGCCGTACTCGCCGCCGCTCACGCCGGTGCCGATATAGCCGCGGCCCTGCGCTTCTACGGCGGCGGCGCGCCGTTCGGTATCATCGTAGAACGAATTGCCGCCGTCGATGATGAGGTCGCCGGGATCGAGCAGCGGCAGCAAGGCGTCAATTACCGCATCCGTACCCGCGCCCGCCTGCACCATGAGCATTGCCTTGCGTGGTGGCTTGAGGGCAGCGACAAAATCCTCCAGCGTCAAGGCGCCCACCACGTTCTTGCCTTGCGCCCGCTCGCGCATGAAAGCTTCGGTACGCGTGGTCGTACGGTTGAAGACGGCCACGGTGAAACCCTTGCTCTCAATATTCAAGGCAAGGTTCTGTCCCATAACCGCCATGCCGATGACACCAATGTCGCAGGTGCCCGCGTTCTGCTCTGCCATGTAGTCGCCTTCTCCCTAAATACATACTTGTCGATGGTGCTCTCAGCCCCGAATCTTCAGGAGCGGAGCACGAACTGCCAATGCCGCTGCAAGCGGCCTTGTATGCCTCTGCGCTAGATTGTAGCAGGTAAGACGGGCATCGCGCCCACCGCGCCTCAGCCTCACCACGGAAGTGCCTATCCGAGAATGGAGAGCAGCGGCAGTGTCAAGTTGTTATAATTCACGCGTGGTCGGGCTGTTTGATTTCAGCCTAGTAACGGCTAAGAAGGAGACTTACAGAGCATGACGCACATCATGGTGCCGGACGGCGTTTTTCCGGTCTGGCTGTGGGGCCTTGGCTGGGTGGTTACGATTGCTGTAGTCGGACTGATCGTTCTGCGCACGGACCGTGAAGCCATGGTGCGCATGGTGCCATTGATTGGCGTGATGGCCGCGCTGATGACGGTTGCCATGTCGTTTGCGCTCGTTCCTATCGCCTATGAGCCGCACCTGACCGTGGTTGCCGGTATCTTGCTCGGGCCGGTCTACGGCTTCATTGCGGGCCTAATCTTCATGATTCTCCGCTGGCTCATGGGCGACGGGGCGGTTACCCTCATCGGGATCAACACCGTGCTCATGGGAGCAGAGATCGCCATGGGATACCTGCTCTTCCGGGGTTTCTTGAAATTTCTAAGGGAGCGCGCAGCCCTTACAGCGGGGATTAGCGCATTCATTGCACTTGCGTTGACGACCGGGTTGTTTCTCGGCGTTGTCGCGGCTGGCAACATCAACCCATTTCAAGGCGAGATGGGGGAATTGGGCGCGTATAGCATTGAAACAGGCACAATCCAGGATCCTTTTGCCGAGGGCGTGGTGGCCTTGCACGTTTTCGAGGGTGATCATGAGGAGCATGAGGAAGCCCCCACTATCGTTGGAGAGTCCCCGTTCTTGGTCTATGCCCGTGCGGTGTTAATCCTTGGTCTGATCGGATGGGTGTTGGAAGGCGTCTTGGTAAGCTTGATCATCGGTTTCTTGGCGCGCGTACGGCGTGACTTGGTGATACCGGCGCGTGTTCCGGCTGCCCAAGAGTAGAAGGCGCTCGCAAACGCGTCAGCCCATGTAGGAGACCTTTGCATAACCCCACTTTCAAGCAGGGCACTCCCTCTCCTGGGGAGGGTGTCTCAAAAATAGTTCTACCGGATATATATACTGTGGAGTAGAGAAGCAAGGTGAGGGAGCAGGAAGAGCGTGAAGTGAGGTGTAGTGATGCCGGTGCGACCGTTCAGTCGTGAGCAAGCCTGGTTGCTGCCGCCGACGCTGGACGAACTGGTGCCGGCAGACCATCCTGTGCGGTTTGCGGCGGCCTTTGTGGACAGCCTTGATGCTGCGGCGTGGGAGGCGTTGGCGATTGACCTGCAGGGCGACCCGCGTGGCGCCGGGGCCTATCATCCCCGAGCCCTGCTGAGCGTATGGATATACGGTTTCATGACCGGTGTGCGTTCCTGCCGCAAGCTGGAGGCGGCCTGCAGAGATCAGGTTCCCTACATGTGGCTGGTGGGGATGCAGCAGCCCGACCACAACACACTGTGGCGCTTCTACAAAGCGCACCGCGACCGGATGCGGACGCTGCTGCGCCGCACGGTGCGCACGGCTGTCAGTGCCGGGCTGGTGGACCTGGCCATCCAGGCGGTGGACGGCACTAGGATCGCGGCCAACGCCGGGACGCGGCATACCCACGACGCGCAGGGGCTGCAGCGGCTGTTGTCCCGTACCGAGCAAGCGATCGCGGACTTGGAGGCGCAGAACACCACGGGGGGCGCCGCGCCGCCGGCGACTTTGCCGCAGGAACTTGCCGACGCCCAGGCCCTGCGGCGGCGGGTGGACGACGCGCTGACCCGCGTCGCGGCTGCGGACGGGCCGCACTACACGAACCTGACCGACGCAGACGCGGCCCTGCTCAAGGCCGGCAAGGGTGGCTTCATCACCGGCTACAACGCGCAGGCGATGGTTTCGCCACTGGCGGCGGAGAACGTGGGCGCACGGGGTAGGTTGATCACGGCGGCGGACGTGAGCGCCAGTGCCGACGACCATCCCCATCTGGCGCCGCTGATCGAGGCGGCGCAGGCGAACATCGACGACGAGCGGAACGTGGTGACCGTTGCAGACGCGGGCTACCATTCGGGGGCCAACCTCGCCACGTGCCACGCCGGCGGCCACACCGTGTTGCTGCCCGAGACACATGATCGCAGACGCCGCCACCCGTACCATAAGGACCACTTCACCTACTGTCCGCAGACCGACACCTACCTGTGTCCTCAGCAAAAGGTGCTCACCTACACGCACAGCTTGACCCACGGCAACGGCTACCGCGTCAGGCGGTACCAAGCCAACGGCCGGGACTGCCTCTCCTGCCCGGCCTTCGGCGTCTGCACCACCTCCCGGCGCGGCCGCTCCATAAAGATCAGCGAGCACGAGCCGATACTGCAACGGCACAGGCAGTTGATGGCGACCGTACCGGCCAAGCAGTTGTACCGCCGCCGTAGTACCATCGTCGAGCCGGTCTTTGGCCTGCTCAAGGAGTGGCACCACGCCAGACGCTTCCTGCTCAGAGGCCGCAGCCACGTGGTGTCTGAATGGCACCTGCTGGCCACCGCGTTCAATCTCAAGAGCCTCCACGCGCTGTGGCGGTCCGGGTCTCGCCCATTGCCGCCCCGGGGACGGCTCTCTCACTTCTACCGTTTCGTCCATACCACCCGCCATCTCACTGTGCCGCTCATCCCTTTCACCGTGCCGCGCACGAATATATTGAGACAGTCTCTCGGGGAGAGGGTTGGGGTGAGGGGGTCTTTTGCTACGATGGCCCTTTACGCTGGGCAGTGTCAAGACGTATCAGGGCAGAATCGGTGTGCATATGGAGAGATTTCAGGAGATCCACCCTCACCCTAGCCCTCTCCCGTCGAGGGAGAGGGAACTATTTCGCTACCGCTTGAGTTGCGCAAAGGTCTCCATGTAGGGGTACGATCTGTCGTGCCCCTCCGATATGAGGAACAGACCCTAATGGATATCGGCACGGTTGATCTCTGGGCAACGCATTATCGCAGTTGGCTGCACAATGCCACGCTGACGGCCAAAGCAATGCTCGTCGTGGCGGTACTTGTGACCGTAATACTGGCAGACCACGTTGTGCTCTTGCTGGCAACGTACGGTCTGGTGCTGGCCTTGCTCCTCACCACACCGCTGCCGGTGCTGACACTTGGCGCAACCTCGCTCTACACGGTGTTATTTGTGGCTATCTTCGCTATCTCGCGCTGGGACGGCACTTGGCTCACGGTCCTCACCATTATCGCCAAGGCGCCTACAATGGCGCTGGTTGTCCTGCTGCTCGTTGCCTCCACGCCCTATCCGCGCATCTTTGCGCCGCTGAGCCGGTTCCTGCCCGCGCTCGTGGCCGAGAGCCTTCTCATGGCCTATCGCGCGGTGTTCGTCCTGTTGGAACTCACCCGGCGCTTACTGCTCTCGCTGCGCCTGCGGGGCGGGCTCGGCGGTGGTTCGCCGTGGCAACGGGTTAAGAATCTCAGCATCGGACTGGGTCTGGTCTTTGTGCACAGCATGGACTATGTGCAACGCTTGTACCTGGTCATGCGGTTGCGGGGGTACGCCGGCCGAATGAGCGGTGCGCCTCACAAGGAATCCCTTCTCCGTCATTCCGGCGCAAGCCGGAATCCATCTGCTCTTCTCCGGTGGAATGACGCGGCCCTGCTCACCGTAGCACTCGTCATCGTCTTAGCCGCGTTCTTGGGTAGTGTGAGCGGCGCTACGTGGCCAATGTACGGTCTGGCAGTGGTAAGTGTTGTCGTCCTCTTCGGCGTGCAGGTCTTCCGTTTGACGCGTCGCCATGCGGGATAGACATTTACAATGTACCTGCGGGTATACGCACATGTGTGTAGTTGTGATTGGCGGTCGTGAAAGAGGGACAGAAGCAATCGGACCACGCCCCCACAAGTCGATTTGTGCCTTACGAATCTTACGAAGGAACTAGGATCATGATGCGGTCAGTTGCGTACAGCGCGCTCTCTTTGTGTCTTGTGGCGGCAGTGTTCTTGCTGAGTGGCTGTGCAGTACAGCAGCCCGCTGGGCAAGAGCCCAATCTGATCGATGGGGAACCGGCGCCGCTCACGGTCGATGTGCTGAAGAATGCCACGTATGATTCTGAGTTCGTGAAGGCGGGACAGGCGCAGTTACAGGATGGGATGTATGAGGAGCCGGTAGCGCCGGATTCCGCGAGCAAGAACACCCTTGTGTTGAGCGAACACATTGCGTTTGGCGAAGTAAATGGTGATGGGCTTGCTGATGCCGCAGTTGTGCTGGTGGCTAGTGGGGGCGGCAGTGGCTCGTTCTACACGCTGGCTATCGTCATCAATAGACTCGGCAATCCGATTCACTTTCACTCCGCCGCACTCGGGGACCGCGTGCAAATCGAGTCGCTCGAGATTGAGGATACCGTCATTACGGTGCGAATGGTGACACATGGTGAGGGCGACGCCATGTGTTGTCCCACGCAGGCGGAAGTGCGCCGCTATAATTTAGGCTTTGGTGTGCTCAGGCTGCTGCAACGCACCACGCCGGCAGGTGACCTGACGGAGGACGCGCTGCGCAACGCCACCTATCAGCATGAATTTCCTAAGGATGGCCAAGCGCAGTTGCAGGACGGCACGTACGAAGAGGCAATCGAGGGTTCAGCGAGCAAGATTCACATTGCACTGATGGATCTGGTGGCATTCGGCGACCTGAACGGTGACGGCATACATGATGCCGCGGTCGTGCTTGAGGCAAGCGGCGGTGGCAGCGGCACGTTCCGCTCTCTGGAAGCCGTAATCAACGTGGACGGTGCGCCGGTGCACGTGGCCTCTGTCCTGCTGGGCGACCGCGTGCAACTTGAAGAGCTTATCGTCGCAGATCTCTACATCAAGGTGCAAATGGTGACCCACGGGGAGGGCGATGGGATGTGTTGTCCCACGCTGCGTGTGGTGCAACTGTATCAGTTGACAGAGGACGGCTTGGAATTGCGTCACCAAGAGGAGAGAGGCGCAAAGGACGATTCTTCGTGAGCATCTCTGCGCTTGTTTTCTCGCGATAGCTTGATTAAGGGGGCTACTGGCACAACGGGCGAAGTACAAAGCGCTCCCAAGGCGAGAGGCGCACGCCAAAACATTGCAGTAGGTCAAAAAGCAGCGCGGCCCGGCAAGAATTCCGGACCGCGTTGTTTGCGTTTAAGCGTTTGCGACGACTGAATGCCGCAGACCGCTCTGTCGAGATGAAATAGAGAACCTTTACTTCACCTCGAAAACTGCGAACCCTTAGTGGGTTCGAAAACTGCGAACCCTCGATGAGTTTGCGGACTGCAAACCCCTAATAGGTTCGAGGACTGCGAACCCTCGATGAATTCGAAGACTGCGAACCCCTAATAGGTTCGAGGTCCGCGAACCCTCGATGAGTTCGAAGACTGCGAACCCCTAATAGGTTCGAGGTCGGCGAGTGCTACTTGAGCTCGACGCTGGCGCCCACCTCTTCCAGCTTGCCTTTGATCTCTTCGGCCTCTTCTTTGGCAAGGCCTTCCCTGATGGGGTTCGGCGCTGCCTCAACGGCTGCCTTGGCCTCACGCAGGCCGAGGCCGGTGATTTCGCGCACGGCCTTGATGACTTGGATCTTCTTGTCGCCGATTTCAGTCAGCACGACGTCAAACGAATCCTTCTCCTCCTCAGCCGCGGCGCCGTCGCCATCGGCCGCACCTGCCACTACCGCAACGGGCGCGGCGGCCGATACACCGAACTTCTCTTCCAGAGCCTTCACAAGCTCCGAAACCTCTAGCAGTGTCATGTTCTCGATCGCTGCAATAATGTCCTCAGTCGCAATTGTTTGCGCCATGGTCTTCTCTCCTAAACTCCGGAACTGCACGATTGTTTCACTCATTGCCGTCAATTGGGATTACCCTCGCCGGCAAAGCAGGCGAGCGCAATGCCGTTACTATGCGCCTTCTGCCTGCTGTAATTGCTCGGCGCGTGCTTGCAACACGTAGGCCAGACTGCGCGCAACGCCGTTGAGCACGCCCACCAGATTGGTCGCGGGGGCCTGCATACTTCCCAGCATCTTGGCGAGCAACTCCTCGCGGGAGGGCAGGGCTGCCAGCGCAGCCACCCCATCTGCGCCGATGGCCTGTCCATTCATCAGGCCGCCGCGCACCTCCAGCGCATCCGCTCTCTTGGCGAAATCCGTTACCGCCTTGGCTACGGCCACCATGTCGCCCTCGGCAAAGGCAATGCCGCTGGGGCCATCCAGCAGTGTGGCAAGACTTGCCTGGTCTTCTCGTTCCGCCGCCAAACGGAGCAACGTGTTCTTTGCCACCTTGAACTGGCCGCCCGCACCCCTGATTTCTCGGCGGAGCGTCTGCATTTGCCCCACCGTGAGGCCCCGGTAGTCAGTTACGATCGCCAGATCTGTGGCCCGCAGCCGCTCACGCAAGTCCTCGATGATTACGGACTTTTCTTCACGAGTACCCAAAGTGCGTCACCTCCCTTCTGCAAATAAAAGAGCCTTGGCGTTGACCAAGGCTTAGCATACACAGACCCCTCACATGCATTCGTCGCTGCCATGCGGCAGCGTGCAATGCTCCGGTTCTGCGATCTTACCTCAACAGGCTTACCTCGTGAACTAAGGATTATGCTCCCGGGGCGGGAGCGCCTGTGGTCAACGGCACATCCAATTGTTAATCCGTGCCCACGCACGGCTATTAGACAGCATAGCAGGAGGCGGCCGGGTGCGCAATCTCCAACCTAAAGGCCGTCCCGTGCAACGGCCACTGAGCGCAGCAAGCCGTCACGACGAGCCGGCGGTGAGCGCGGCGGGAGTCCATCACTGCCTTGCGCGAGCTGGCTGCCTCGGGGCAATACCGGCACCGCCGCCCAAATGCAAGATGGCTGTGGGCGCAATACCCACAGCCATCAAAACACTGCTGTCTCTCAAGCCTTGCAAAGCAAGGCAAAGAACAAGCGTTATTCGATATTCACGACGATGTCAACCGCCACCTCGTTGCGACGCAGGATAAAGGGTATCACGGTGTCCAACATCTCGCCGACTTCGTCACCGGCAAAGGCTGTGGCAACCGTCGTTAGGTTAGCCAAGGTTGCTTCGTCGCCCAAGAAGACGGTCATGGCATGCACATCGTCAAGATAGATGTCGAGGCCCTGCGGGACCAGCTTAACGATGATAGTGCTGAGACCGGCTTCCTTCAAGCCTGCCACTGTATCAGCCGGAAGCATACCGGGCATGCTCAGGTTCAAGCCAATGGCTTCGAGCAGTGGCGCGGCATTTTCCAGAATAACAACATCAGGCACCAGCAGGTCGCCGTTAGCGCTCAGAACCGTACCAATCAAAAGCGGGTACTGCGGGTCCGTCGCATCGGGGACATCAGGCGGCTGAGACGTCTCGCCGGAGAATTTCTCCAGAGCCGCTGCGCCATCCGCCATGGGAAAGTCCACAGCAACGGTACCAAGCATCGCCAGCGCGAGCGGAACCGCAAGATCCGGCACAGCTACGTCATAGCCAAGTCCCTTGACCAGCGCAATAACTTTGTCCAACGCGGCTTGGTCGTAGTTTACGGAAACGCGCAACGCAAAGCCGCCATTTACGTAAACATCAATATCTCCGCCCGGTCCCTTGATGAGTTGGACGTGTTGTAAGTTTGCCGCCTTGAGGGATTCGATCGCGGAAGCCGACAAGATTTCACCCAAGCCGAGCTGGCTTAGTTCGCCTTCAGACAAACTGAGATTGAACTGCTGTCCGGCAAGGAATATGCCGACCTCTACGCCGCTGACGCTTCCATCCTCACCAAACTGCACGATTGCCTGAGGCAAGCCGTACACTTCGATAGAGGCTTCCGCCCGTTCGGGCGGCGCGCCAGGACCGGAAATCGGTTCGGCGCTCGTGAGGCGCGCTGGCGCAAATGGTGTGGAAAGCCCGTGGCTCACAAAGCCGGTAGAAACGATTAAGAGCGAAGCCAGCAGGCCTACTACTCCTCCGATGATCAGGCCGACAATGCCCACAGCCTGACCGGTACCGGTACCACCGCCTAGTTGATGCCCTGTCTTGTAGCCTAGCCCCGCGCCCAAATAGAGCAGTGAGAACACCAGGCCAAAACTCACCAAGAAGAGAATTGCTGCGAACTTAGTGAGTCCTCCACCGATCGCTACCAGCACAATCAGAGCGATGAGAACAAGGACCAACCACAGAATTGGTACGGGCACCCACCAATGTCTCCAGGTGGTCATAGCCTTCCCTCTCTGTGCTTGCATGCATTCATGGTTTCGTGTCTAACAATCATGCAAAGATACTGTCTGTTGTCTAAGCAATGAGGGATACCCTTGGGGCGCATAGGGTATCCCTCACTTCACCTGCGTATGACGGGGTACGTAGTGCTTTTCCTGATTTACACTACAGCAACCCCTTCTTACGGCAGGCTTACCGTCAGGTCAACATCAATTCGGTCACGCAGGTGCAAGTACGGCAAAACCAAACTTGCTTGCGGTGCGAACGCAGTGAGGATGCCCAGTGCATCGCCGTCGCCCAAGCGGACGTCAGCCAGCATCTCACCGTTGCTGCCCAGCGAAAGCCCGTCATTGTTTATCTTGACGTTCAATTCGCTAATGCCGTTGGCCGCCATGAGAGCAATGATGCTCGGAGCGAGCTCAGTGCCAACAACACCAAGATCAGCGGCGGACATGCCCAGCACCGAGAGATTGCCGTCGGCATCGTAGCTGACATTGGCTTTCGCCATCAACTGGATGTCTTGCTGCTCAAGTGCCACGTAACCGGAAGGTGCGCCTTCTTCACGCACCGCAACGGTTGTCTCGCCAATCGTGATCACAACATCGCCACCGGAAGCGATCACCACGGGAACCACGACGTCCTTCAAGGGGATGGCAAAACCGGTGAAACCTTCCACCAGATTGAGCACCCGCTCGTAGTTCGCCGGATCCTCACCGAGGCTCACGCCAATGGTGTAGGCACCGTTGACGTACACGTCAATCAAGCCGTCAACACCCTTCACAACCTGAATGTGCTCGACACCAGCGCCCGTAAGCAGTCCGGTCGTTGCGGCGTCAAGGCCCAGCGCCGGTACAGGAATACCGAACGCCCCAAGCGCGGCTAGGTCTTTCGCTGAAATACTCACCGGCGTAGCCGTACTGCCAATGAATACGCTAGTCGTTACCGACTGCAGCGAACCATCGTCACCAAGGGCGATGGTAATACGAGGCGGTACAATCACAACTTCCATCTGCCCCGCAGATGCGTTGGACTGTGCCGCCGAAGCGATGCGCGTCGGCAGGGTAACTGCCAGCAGCGCAACGATTACCGCAACCACAAGAGCGACCTGGACAAGGGAACTGTACAGGAACGTCCTATCGAGTGATTGGGTAGGGTATCTGGTAATACGCATTGATCCCTCCTCCTTAAGATCCGTTCGGGTTCGGTACGCCCCTTCACCGAACGCTACCAAAAGATACTTTACTGCTCACCACTTTTGCGATACCCACGGTGTGGTGCTGCTGACATTATGGGGAAACCATTAATTGCTGTCAAGGACAAAGTCCTTATTCAGCAGAAAAAGTGGCAAGATTCCCCCAAAAAAACCGGTTGCACTTTTGTAAATGCGGCTGTCAATGCCCAAAATGGCCTCTTGAGAGGCTAAATCGCCTCTTGACAAGTGTTATTTGTATGCAATATGCCGATACAGAATCTTGACAGTCTTGCTAAATGCACGTTTGTCCAACGCTGACTCTTCATCGCAATCCCGTTATTCTGCTCGGATCCGCAGTGAGACTTCCGCGTAACCGCTCAGATTCCCGGCACGGTCTCGCCTAGATTGCAGACTCCGGGATAGGACCTCAACCGGTCAGCGTACCTGGTGAAGAGGCTCATGCCACGGACGGCTGGGTGGGGCGCCCGCCCGCTTTGGCGCAAAACCGTTTGCAGCCACACGGGACCGGACGAATAGCAGCAAGTCATTGGACCAATAGACCACTGAGCGTGAAGGGTGTCCTGCAGCTTGCCTTCTGCATGGGAGAGGCCCTGGAGAGGCGTTGCGCATCCGGCTGACGCGGACCCGCACAATATGGAGTGGCTTTGTACTATCCTTAGGCCGCTTAGCGGCAAACCGGCCGCTGCGCACGCCGCAGTCGTGAAGACGAGCCTTCTAAAATGCGGGGCGGGTCACCGGCATCTCGAGCACGTGCTGCGCTTGTTCCAAGAAGGCATCGTCCGTGGTGGTGATCACACGGGTTGCGACATTGCCGCGGGGATTGAACTCCATCATGAGCAGCGCGCCGCGGGGCTTCAAGCCCGCCAGCAGTTCATCGAAGAGTTCGTTGGTGATGCGCTCGTGGGAAAAGTATTTGTCGCGAAAGCTATTGAAGTGCAGCTTCAGCGTCTTGAGGTCTACGATGCGCGCATCGGGCACGTACACCATGGTGGCTACGGCAAAGTCCGGATAGCCGGAGACCGGGTCTTTGAACGTTAACTCCGGCAAACGAATCTGCACGTAGTAGTCCCGCTTGGGTTCGGGATTCGGAAAGTAACGGATTTCTACGGACTCGATTGCTTCTTCGCCGTAGCGGGCCCGCCGTTTCTTTTTCCTGATATTTGGCTTGTTGTCAGATTCTGATGTACTCATCCTCAGTTTCCTAAACGTCGTTCATTGTGCGCGTGTATCATTGGAGAGAGGCATGCGCGGGCATGCCACAAGATTCAATTATGACCGTACTATTTTGCTCTGCAAAGCGTCAACTCACTCGGCCGGAACCGCTACTTCACGGCGTTTTGCATGCGATCTGAATGCCGGGATATCCCGGCGGGAGGGGTCTCTGCCGCGCGACCGTGCCTCGCTTGCCGAGCAGGCCGCAGGCCTTGTACACCCTTTAATGTAGAGCAGCGCTGCGCTAAGTCGCCGCTAGCGAGAAAGGTAGGTAACTGGTGGCAAAGGTATTCATCGGTGCACGTTCTATCCTTGATCTTCCCGGTCCTCATTGGGACACACTACGCAATGCCGGCTTGGAGCTGGCGCCCCCGCTCGATGTGTTTCGTCCGCTCACGGAACAGGAATTAATCGATAATCTCGACGGCGTCGTGGCCTTTGTCGCCGGTTCGGACCACTTCACGGAGCGCGTCTTTGCCGCCCATCCGCAGCTCAAGATCGTGGCGCGCGTCGGCGTGGGCTACGATCAGATCGACGTCGCTGCCGCCACCAGGCACAGTGTCTGGATCACCATCACCCCCGGAGCCAACAACGATACGGTTGCCGACTATGCCTTTGCTATGATCCTGGCGGTGGCGCGGCAGCTTGTGGAGCATGCGGCTATTGCCCGCGATGGCGGGTTCCACCGCATTCAAGGCGTGGACGTGTGCAATAAGACCCTGGGCATCCTGGGTCTGGGCCGCATCGGCAAGTCGGTGGCCCGGCGTGCGAGCGGCTTCAATATGCGTGTGCTGGCGTACGACGTAATGTGGGATGAAGCGGCTGCGGCGGAACTCGGCGTGGAGTTCGCGGAACCGGAAGCGCTCTTTGCGGAAGCGGACTTCATCTCTGTCCACCTGCCGAGCACGCCGGATACCGTGAAGTTCGTCAACGCCGACCGGCTGGCGCGCATGAAACCCAGTGCCTACATTGTGAATACCGCGCGGGGCAGCCTGGTGGACGAGGAGGCGCTGGTGGCAGCCATCGACGCGGGGCAACTCGCCGGCGCGGCCTCCGACGTGTTCTCGGTAGAACCGCCGCCGCCGGACCATCCGTTCTTGCACCACCCGAAGATTCTGCCCTTCCCCCACGTGGCCGGCGTGACGCAAGAGTCCGTCCACGCCATGGTCATCATGGCCTTCGAATGCCTCATTGACGTCATCCAAGGCAATCGCCCGCCATATCCCGTAAACGAACAGGCGGAGTACGACAGCCTTCCGTAGACTCATATGCCACTAGCTAGTGATCGCCTGCAAGAAATCGTCGCCGAGCTTCTCAGCCGACCGGGACACGAGAAGGTGCGGTCGCTTGTCTATGACTTGCTGGTGCAGGGGCTTGAGGCGACCAGTGAGCAGGTTCGTTTCGAGGAGCATATCCGTGAGGTGCGCGGTCGGGCCGATGCCTTGCTTGGCCGCACCATTCTGGAATTTAAGCGCAATCTGCGCGTTGAGCAGAGGATGCAGAGGAGCAATTAGCGCGCTATATCGGTCAACGTCAACGGGATACCGGCGAACACTACATCGGCATCACAACCGATGGAGCGGAATTCATTGCCTACGAATTGCGCGATGAAACGCTTGCTGAGCTGGCAAAGTTCACACCTACGTTAGACGATCCCGGCGCTCTTCTTGCCTGGCTGGATTCCGCCGTCGCTATCCAGCCGGAGATCCCGCCCGAACCAGAGGCCGTACGCAAGGAACTGGGGCGTGAGAGCTTAGCCTATCACGTTGCCCGCACAAACCTAGGGCGGCTATGGCAGGAAGTGAAGACGACGCCGGACGTGGAACTTAAGCGCACGCTGTGGGCGGACTTACTCCAGATGGTCTACGGCGAGTCGGTGGATGCTGACGATCTGTTCTTCCAGCACACCTATCTCACCGTAGTTGCCAAGACGATGGCCACACGGGCGCTTGGCATTCCCCTGCCTCCGCCCGCCGACCTGCTCTCCGGTAAGGCCTTTCGCGACGCGAGTATCACCGGCGCGGTGGAATCGGACTTCTTTGACTGGATCCTGGATGCGCCTGCAGGGGACGCCCTCGTAAGCCGCATCGCCGCCCAAGCCGGACGCTTTCGCCTGCAGGACGTACAGCAAGACGTCTTGAAGGAACTCTATGAATCGCTCATTGATCCGGCTCAACGCCACCAACTCGGCGAGTACTACACGCCTGACTGGCTGGCGGACCTCATGGTGAAAGAGGTGGTTACTGATCCGCTAGAGCAGCGCGTGCTCGATCCTGCCTGCGGCTCGGGCACGTTCCTCTTCCACGCTGTGCGTTACTTCTTGGCTGCAGCGGATGAAAAAGGCTATGACAATACCGCCGCTCTAGCGGAGTGCACACGCAAAGTGCTGGGTGTGGACATCCATCCGGTGGCGGCCCTCATCGCCCGCGTGACCTATCTGTTGGCGTTAGGCCCAGAACGCTTGATAAGCGACCGAGGCAGTCTAGCTATCCCGGTTTACTTGGGGGATTCCTTGCAGTGGAATACTGAAGGCTTCATCACCGGACGCGACGTTGTAGTCCGAGTGCCAGACGGACCGCGCTTGCACTTTCCTGCCGCAATTGTGGCTGACGTTGCCCGTTTCGATGAGATCGTCCAGAGGATGCTTGACTACAGCGAGCGCGGCGCTCCGGCATCAGACCTCCAGTCTTGGTTGCAGCGCGAGGATATTGGTGACGAGTGGGGACGGGGCAGACTTGCAGACACGTATCAGCACCTTTGTGACTTGCGGTCCGCGGGTCGCGACCACATCTGGGGCTACGTGGTGCGCAACCAAGCGCGTCCGGTCTGGCTCTCTACAAACGACCAGCGGGCCGATGTCATCATTGGCAACCCTCCCTGGCTGGCCTATCGCTACATGTCACGCGCCATGCAACGCCGTTTTCGCGAGGAGAGCCAGCGCCGCAATCTCTGGGCGGGCGGCAACGTGGCCACGCACCAAGACCTCTCCGCGTATTTCTACGCTTGCTGCGCGGAACTCTATGCCAAACCGGGCGGTACGCTGGCCTTTGTCCTGCCGTATGCGACGTTGCACCGCAAACAATACGAGGGTTTCCGCAGCGGAGTTTTCGGAGAAGGGGACGTGGTGTTCGCTCGGGCCGCAATTCGGCAAGCCTGGACGTTTGACGAGTCCGTACAGCCGCTCTTTCCCGTGCCGTCATGCGTGCTCATCGGGCGCGTGGGCGCTACGAGCGCGCTGCCCAAGCAAGTCGCAGCGTACACGGGCACGCTTCCCCGGCGCGACGCAACGCCTGAACAGGCGGCGCAGTACCTTACACACAGCATCGCGCCGTGGCCCACCGGCGGGGAGTTGACTGGCGGCTCTGCGTACCGGGAGAAGTTTCGCCAAGGGGCAACGCTGGTGCCGCGTATGCTTTGTTTGGTGGAAGAGGCCCAGTCGGTAGGAAGGTTAGGCAGCGCGGCAGACGCGCCAATTGTGCAGAGCCGCCGCACGCGCCAGGAGAAGGAGCCGTGGAAGAGTCTACCGTCTTTGCGCCAGCGGGTAGAAGAGGAATTCCTCCGTCCCGTCTATCTGGGCGAATCAATCGCTCCCTACCGCCTGCTCCAGCCGGTGCAAGGCGTCATACCCTGGGAGCCGGGCAGCAAGCGCCTGCTCGACGCGAGAGCTGCGCAAGAGGCTGGCTATCCGCATCTGGCCGGATGGCTCGACACTGCCGAAGGGCTCTGGGACACGCACGGCGCGGGCCGCATGACGTTTGTTGAGCAGTTGGACTACTTCGGAAAGCTCAGCGTTCAGTTTCCGGCACCATCAGTGAGGGTGATCTGTGCCGCTTCTGGCACACTGCCGGCCGCCGCCGTTCTTAGTGACAACGAGGCTGTACTGGAACATGCATTGTACTGGGCTGCAGTCAGTAAACGTGAGGCGTACTACGTCACAGCGATCCTAAATAGCGAGGCCGCCCGCAGCCGAGTTGCCGCCATGCAGGCCCGCGGTCAGTGGGGCGCGCGCCACTTCGACAAGCTCATGTTCGAGTTGCCCATTCCCCTCTTCAACGTCAACGACCCCCTACACCGTAAACTCGCCGCAGCCGCCGCCCGCGCCGCCAAGATCGCCGCCAGCGTCCCTCTCAAAGAAGGAATCTACTTCGTCACCGCCCGCAAGCACATCCGCACCGCCCTCCACGACCACGGCATCGCCCAAGAGATCGAGGAACTGGTGACGAGACTGCTCAAAAGTCCCGCATGATGCCAGCCATAGTTTCTTGAGCGGAAAGTGCTACAGTGTGGCATTTGTAGGCATGAGACAATAGAATGTGTACTATACATTTGGAATTGCAGAAAGAGAGCATGTTGTAAGAAACAATGCTGAAAGACCGGGAAATCCAAGATCTCATCAAGCTTCCCAAGAGTATTACATCCAAGACGCCTGCTGAAGGATATAGGGAAGAAGACGGCCATAAGCGTTGCGATTTGGCACTAGAAGCAACTGAGGTCAACGGCGCAAAGTTCAGGGTCTTCATTCGACAAAACAATGAATTCATCGAGAACTTTTCCATAGGATTGCGCTATCGCACCGGAGATAGAGCGTTGGGCACGATTATGCTGGTTCGCTATAACGGCCCACATGGAGAGACGAGCCGCCAGCCGGACGGCCATTACGCTACGCCCCACACTCACCACATGACTGCGGCTGAGTTGTCTACTGGGAATTCGCAACCACAGGAACGGAAGCGGGAGTTTACTGACCGATACAGTACGTATGAAGAAGCTCTTAGAACTTTCTTCAACGACATTGCCGTAGTGAACTATGATGAGTACTTTCCAGAATCACTACAGCCGAGGCTTTTTGATGGACGTCAGTAGCGTTCAAGAGTCACTGACACGCTCGCTGGGAACAGGGCTCGACATCTATGAGCGACGCTCCGGGACATTTCAGCTTATCGTTCCTATACGGCATGAGGATGGCGATATGATCGACATCTATCTGCAGGATAGCCCCCAGGGCGAGGGCTACATTCGCATCTGCGACTTTGGTATGACGTTGATGCGTCTTTCCTACACCCTTGACCTAAACACCCCTACCCGTCAGCGGATATTCGACAGCATCCTCATGAACAATGGCGTCGGTAGTGATGGCGGCAATCTCTATTTGGACACCCCGGTCACGTTGCTCTATGAGAGTATTTTACAGTTCGCAGGCTGTGCGCAAAAGATCTGCAACATGCGCTATTGGAACCGGGAAAATGTCCGCAGTGCCTTCTATGATGACCTGAATGAATACATTGAATCCGAGTTGTCTCGGTTCTCTCCGGTTCCTGATATTTCTCCCCTTCCAGATTACCCCATCACTGTAGATTGGTCTCTAACCCACAACAGCCGAGACTTCTATCTCTTCGGCGTAAGGGGTAACGATAAGGCGAAGAACGTGGCCATATCCCTGCTGGAGTACCAAAAGGCGCATCTGTCGTTCATCAGCCTTGTCGTTCACGAGGATTTCGATGACTTGGGCCTGAAGGAACGCCTCTACCTCACTAGGAACGCAGATGCCCAATACCCACTCCTAAACGACTTCATGGACCTAGGCGTTGCCGACATTGAAAGGATTGCCGGCGCCGCATCGTAGTGGGCATGTCTATCGTCTACACGTCATTGATGTCGGTCATCTATGCATAGCGCTTCTTGAGCGCGGTTAGCCGCGGTTGTCTCTTGCTCTCGGTTCCGGGCCAGCGCCATGCGATAGTCGGATTCGAGGGTGTTCCAGAAGTGCGGGCTAATGCCAAGCACTTTCCCGAGACCAATCGCAGTGTCCGGGGTGATGGCCTTGTTGCCCCTGATGATCTCGTTGATGGCCTGCACCGGCTGGCCGAGCCTTTCCGCAAGCTCCTTCTGAGTCATGTTGCGAGCATCAAGTTCCTCCTCTAGAATTCCGCCGGGCGGAATTGGCAAATCGGAGAACACACGTGCAGCTTCAGTCTTCATAGTGGTTTCTCACGTTTTCGATCATCGCGTATTCTTCGCAAAATCCAACAGGTCTGGAACGAATTCGTTCCAGACCTGTTGTTCTTCAGACCTATTATAGTCTGCGAGCGATCCAGGCTTACTGTACGACGGAGTTGGCTTCCCACTCGTCCATCAGTTGCTGAGTCTTGGCCTCGGCCTCTTTGATGGCCTCGGGAATGGTCTTCAGGTGCTGCCAGGCATCCCGGCTGAGCTGGATGTGCGCGCCGAGAATGTCGGGGCCGCCGGCTGCGGTGACCACCCAGTGCGCGCCCGGCATCTCGTCGATGGCGTGTGCGCGGTCGGGGTCACCCTGGATGAACTCTTCGCTCCGGCCAACGGACTTGCGCACCGGAATGCGGTCCCAGCGGTCGGCCCAGCGACGGTCCTGCGGCTCCATGAAAAGGAACTCGAGGAATTGGAATGCGCCCTCAGCGGACTTCGCGCCGGTGGGAATGACGTTGGACCAGCCACCGCCGTAAGTCGCGGGCTCGCCGTCGTCCGGATACGGCTCAAAGACTACGCTGTAGTTAATCTTGGCGTATTCCTCAGCGAACGCCGTATTCTTGGGCGTGCTGTAGGTATCAAAGAACATGCCGACGCCACCGCCGGTAAACACGAGTGCTGGCGAGATATCGCCGCGGAAGGCCTGCACGGCGTCCCAGCCGCCCTGCGCGTCGTAGAAGCGGGTGCTGTGCTCTAGCGCCGCAACCATCTCCTCATTGTCCATAGTGGCCTGAGTCTCGTCAGCGCTGGTGAGAGTCTTGCCTTGCTGCCAATAAGGAATCATCCAACCGGCGATAATACCGGCGCTGCCCCAGTTTGGCACAAAGCCCAGGCGGGTGATGTTCTCGCCTTCCAGAGTGTGAATCCTGGTCGATGCGTTGTGAAAGTCTTCCCAGTCCCCGATCGGTTCTTCCGGATCGAGGCCGACCTCGATCAGAATGTCGTGGTTCAGGAAGAGCGTGCGGGTGTCCGGGCCCCACGGCCAGCCAAAATGGCGGCCTTTATACGTCACGTCATTCAGGATGCGCTCCCAAATGTCGTCGGGCTGCATCACGGCGGAAGCCTTCACGAACGGCGTGATGTCCATAGTCGCGCCTACTGCGGCATGCGATTTCGTGATGTAGCGGTCGAGGAACGAGATATCAGGGGCGCTGCCCGCCGCAACCACGGTGGGAAGCTTGTCCCGCGTATCTCCGTACGCCGTACCGACGGCAAAAACCTCGACAGCATCCTGTGATGCGTTGAATTCAGCGACCATCTCCGCGCCAATATCCTCATGGAACGGCTGCGTCGTGTGGGACCAATAGAGCACCCTTTGCTTTTCCATCATGGCGGGCTCTTTGGCTTCCATTTCGCCATCAGACTCGGCCGGCGCTTCACCGGCAGGCGCCATGCCGGCGCCCGCGCCGCAGGCCGCCGCGAACGTGGCAGCGAGGCCGACGCCCATGCCGCCGAGGATTGTCCTTCTCGAAAAACGAGATTTCATTCTTGCTGTCTCCTTACCAATACCAATACGCTTCGTACAACGTACACATGCACGCACTATGTGCGGCTTGGCTTGGGTAGGCCCGGTTCCCCGTGTTCTGCACCTCCTCTATAAGCGGCAAATGTACAACTCTAGCGGAATGCTGTCGCCGCAACACGGTCAGGCTTCCATGCTAAGACTATTCTTAGACCACTGCGATAGCTTTGTCAACTGCACCAGTCCAAAAAAACAGATAGCTACGCACAAGAGTCTCTGCCATATTCAGCGCTACAGCGAGCATTTGAAGGAGACAGTCCGTCGCTAGGCGGATTGCACTGCAATTGTCGGCTTAGCTAGTAACCCAGATCGGGGTCGTCCAGGCGTACTGGCCGTTGCGGGCGGCGAGGCGCACATAATAGTAGTCGGTGGGCCGTTCCGGTTCGGTATCCGTGACGGTCGCGGCAAAGGTGTAGTCCTGCGCGGGCACGGCGCGATGAATGCGCACGGCGGGACTGCGGAAGCCGTCGGTATGGTGCGCGCGGGTGGCGGTGAGCAGGTCTTGAAGGGTGTGTTCGGCGGTATAGCCGTTGGCAGTAAGCGTGAGCGTTGCGCCGACCGGCATCTCCACATGGAGAATCAGCCCCTGGGTGGTGGGATGGCGGGTGGTCACATTGCCGCGCGTGACTGAGCGCCAGGCGACGTGCTGCTCCGTCTGCTCGACAACCTCGTGAGGTATTGTTTCGGCGACGCCTTCCACCTGCTCGTGCCGCAATACCGGATCGCCGCGGAAGCAGGTCTCGCAATCCAGGATCACGCCGTCCTGCAGGCGCACGGCCATCTCCCAGTTTGCGTCCTGGTCCACGGCCGACCAGCCCCACTCGAAGTGTATCTTGGCGCGCACGCGGCGTTGCGTCTCCGGCAGGCTGTAACTCGGCAGCGGCGCCCAACGCCGCCAGACTCTACTATTCTTAATGACCTCTATCGTATCCCAGAAGTCCGACCCCTCGGCGCTGATGCTGAGCTGGCGCTGGCTGCCGTGGGCCTCTCCGCCCAGCATGGCTTCATTAATATGGAACCCTATCGCCATCTTGTCGCCGGTGACCGCATAGGTGCGGCGGTTCCAGAGGGCGTCCCAGATGGCGTCGCGCGATAGATCGGTCGCATAGACCGCGAGCCGTCCGTCGCCGTACGAGCCCGGGTAGCCGGAGTGCTGGTCGGTGGACGCCACGATGCCAAAACGATGACCCCGCTCCAACCCGGCTTGGATGGTGCTGTTGTGATCGCGGGGGCCCATGGTGTTGAGCATGGGATACGGCGCTTCGTCGCTTTCGGAACAGCCGTGCATGGAATAGGTCTCGACGATGGGCGAGTGCGTGGGATCATAGGCGTCCCAGTTTATGCCGCGCCCGCCCAGCGGATAGCCGATGTGATGGGGTTCGAGAATGAACGGTTGCCCGGTTGCGATCAGGCTTTCCCGCAGGTCTGCCACCGTATCGCCGCCCAGCAGCGGCCCGTGCGTACCCTTATAGAGCACGTGGTGATCGCCGTACCCCCGCGAGTGCCACTCGTAGCTGAGATACGGAATGAATTCTTCGTCTGCGTGAAAGGACTCGAAGGTATCCTGAACAGTGTCCCAATTGGCGTGCAGCTTGGCGAAACCGGCCTGGTGGTAGTCGATGATCGCGCCGAACGTCGCGCGGTCGGTCGGTATGTCCGGCCAGAAGGCGTGGCCGGTCACGGAGGCAAAGTCGAGCTGCTGCCGCGCCAGCGTGAGCGCCCGCTCCAAGCTGCCGTGCCCGTAACTGATCCCGCAGTGGTTGTGGATGTCTCCCCAATAGAGTTGGTATTGCATAAAGAACTCCCAATCTTCTTCTTGTATCTTTTTTCGTGCCGTACAACTGTCTATGGGTTTGGATTTTCGTGAACTGGAGCGGCTGCTGACAATTAACTCAACTTTGCTAAGTCATTTTCCGGCACCCGGTGCAGCGCGGCGGGGGTACACCCGCTCAACCGGTTTTGGGTAAGGTACAGCCGCTTCAGATTAGCAAGGCTGCTCAACGCGATCGGTATCTCGCCACTTAACCGGTTGTCGTAAAGGACTAGTCGTTCCAGGTTCTTAAGACTGGCTAGTTCCGGCGGTATCGCTCCGGTCAACTGATTCTGAAAGAGGACCAAGCACTTCAAGCCAGTGAGCTTGCCCAGTTCTGGCGGAATTTCCCCAGTCAACTGGTTTTGCGATAGGTACAACTCTTGCAGGTGCGCGAGGTTGCCCAATTCTGACGGTATCTCTCCACGCAACCGGTTGTCATTCAGATGCAAGTGCGTAACGTGGCCATGCTCGTCGGTGGTGACGCCGGGCCACCTGCCTATAGGCACGTCGCTGAGCCAATTGCGGTTCGAAGTCCAGTTCTCGCCATCCGTGGCGGTGTAGAGGGCGACGAGCGCGGCCCGCTCCGCAGGATGTCCGTTACAGTATGTTGGTGTCGACTTGACCACTTCGCCTTCTATCCTGACGAACGCTGCGATCTCATGCAGACGGGGTTTCTTCGATAGTGATTCATCAAACATTCCAGTTTTGGCAAGCTCTGCAATGGTTGTGAATGTCTCCCCAATAGAGCTGGTACTGCATGGCGTATCCTTTGTTAGTACTATGGAGTGTGGTCAGAATAACACACTGATTACGGGCACTCTGAGGTCGGTTCGCTGCGCATACCTTGAGTATGATGAGTGTGGGCAGTACGAGTGAGCGTAAGCTTACGTTAGGAGCTGCCGGTGCACCGCCATAGAAAGATAGGGGACTTAAAGAGTGATGCTTTTCGGCTCAAAAAAGAGGATTGCCGCGTCATTGGTTGTGCTGCTTGCGGTGCTTGCCGCTGTGGCGGGTGGTCTCTTCTGGTGGTTTATGCAGCAACCGCTCTACACGCCGGGTGCGCTGGCTTCGCATCCGAACTTGGAGCCTGTACGCGGCGATCTAGAGACGTGGGAAGTAGCGTCTGGGATATT
Source organism: Chloroflexota bacterium (assembly GCA_965207135.1). Lineage (GTDB taxonomy): Bacteria > Chloroflexota > UBA11872 > VXOZ01 > VXOZ01 > VXOZ01. The sequence continues at coordinate 3,411,206 of OZ242272.1, forward strand.
GCTTCACCACTTCGCAAGCGGTGAAGGCCGGAACGTGCTCGTAATTCACGGCGGGCCGGGGATTCCACCAACCGCTTCTGCCCCCGCGTTCGATGCGCTGGGCGACAACTATCGATTCCACTACTACGACCAGCGCGGGTCCGGGCTGTCAACGCGGCCCGAGTTCGAGTTCTCAGGCAGTCAATGGGACAACATCCAGCAACTCGAAGGCGCTCTCGGCATCACCGAGCAACTGGCCGATATCGAACGTATCCGTCGTCTCCTGGGCGATGAAAAGCTGATCCTGGTCGGCCACTCCTATGGTGCGCTTCTCGCCGCGCTGTACGCAGCCGAACTGCCCGATAGGGTCGAAAAGCTAATCCTTGTTGCTCCTGCTGATCTGATTGTGTTTCCGTCGCGACACGGTGGGCTGTTCGACAACTTACGAGAGCGACTTCCACCTGAACAACACGGGAGCTACGACGAGTGGCTGCAACGGTATTTTGACCTCGCGAGCATTTTCGACAAGCCGGAATCTGAACTCCAGGAGTTGGACGCTGAACTGTTTGTCTATTTCGAGACGGCGGCAGGGCCTTCTCCGGTAGCGGTGGCCCCACCGCTGGAGCGGGTTGGGTCATGGCACGCCCGCGCGCAATTCTTTTCCATGGGTCAGCGCCACGACTACTCGGATGCACTGGCCGCTGTCACCGCGCCAACGCTCATTGTGCACGGCGCCATCGACCTGCAGCCAATTGATGTGGCTCAAGACTACGCTGCCTGGATAGATGATACCCAGATAGTCACTATCGAGGGGGCGGGACACTTTCCACACTACACCCACGCGGAGACCCTGACACCTATTCTGAGGGCCTTTCTCGGCGCTCCCTAATCAGAGGTCGATCCAGACGATTTCACGCTCGATCGCACGGCGAAATCTAGGCCTTAGCGTATCCAGCATAAGCACGTCTACGTGGCGGCCGAACTGGGCCTCCAGGTAGTCAACTATTGCGAAATACCCTCGCAGTGTTTGATGCTCCGACGGCAGGTCGATGACGACATCCAGGTCGCTGGCTTCGTGGGCTTCATTGCGTGCGACGGAGCCGCTCAGTCCGATTGCGGCAACGCCAAGCGCAGCAATGTCGTCGCGGTGTTGGGTGATGGTCCGTATTGCGTCTTCTTTGGTAAGTACCATGAGTCGTCAACTGCAGTTCACGCAGAACGCATGATACAATAATCGTGCTACCTAATTGTAATGCGCATGACGGAGCTTCTCGATGGCTGTGTTTGACACCTATCGGGCCATAAGAATGCTAACGGGCGCAGGCTTCTCTGAATCGCAGGCGCAAGCCTTGGTCGACGTGGTAACCGAGTCGCAGCGTTCGCTTGTTACCACGCAGGACCTGCAAGCTCTTGAGCTTCGCATAGAGAAGCAATTGCACGACCAGACCAAAACGCTTGTTTGGCTTTTTGTGGTGTTGGGCGGTTTGGTGGTGGCGGTAGGAGGATTTGTGGTCGCGGTCCTCCGGTGGGTCCCTTAGCTTACTCCCTGGGCTGGATGGGCTCACAGGCGCGCTATTAGGTACGGCAAACCGTTTCCAAAATCAATGTCTGATTGTGCTCACACCTCGACCGGAACGCTGGCGCTTTGGAAAATCTCCTGCAGCCGCGCGATCACCGTCGGTACTTCGCTCAGGCGCAGTTCGACGGGATCGATGTAGAAGAACCCCTCATCTACGTGGTGGGCGCGCGGGTGGATCGATGGTGTGCCGGCTTTCAACGCTTCGCAGACTTCCTCGGCCGTCGTGCCGGTGACGGCGGGATCGACGAAAATCTTCGCCCGGGCCTGCGGGTTGCCGGTGATGTCCGGTTCCGCAATGGCCGTAATGCCGGGAATCTCCGCCATTGCTGCTACCACGGGATCGGTCTTCGCGTCCATGTCGGCGAGATAGGCATCGCGGTCGAACGTGCGCAGCCACTCCATGGTGGCAATCACGCTCACGATGCCCTCTTTCGTCGGCTTCATGGGGCGTCCCAGGCCCATGCCGTTGCGCGCGGTCGCGTCGATGAGGTCACGATTGCCGGCAATCACGCCGGCAGTGAAACCGTTCAGGTGCTTCTGATCGCTGAAGACCACCGCCGACGCGCCCTGCTCCAGCAACTCACGCGCCAGAAAGGCCTCCGCCGCGCCGTCCACGATCACGGGCACACCGTGCGCGTCCGCGACCTCCACGAACTCCGCGAATGAGAGCTGGTTGTGCTGCACGGTGTGGTGCGAGAGCACAAAGACGGCCGCCGCGGTGTTGGCGGTGATGGCGCGCGCCATGTGTTCAGGTAAGGCGCGGTTCACTTCACCGAACTCAACGGCTGTGGCGCCGGTCATGCGGATCATCTGCGTGATGGGCGCGCCGAAATTCACGGCGTGGCCCTTCTGAATGATGACCTCATTCTTCATGCCGGTGGTGTCGGGCAGGGAAAGCACTTTGCCTAGGTCGTCGCCGGTCATGGCCCCGGCGCAGGTCACGGCAATTCCCGCCGCGGCGCAGTGGGTCACCGTGCCCGCTTCCGCGCCGGTGGCCGCGGCGATGGCTGCATCCGCCACCTTTAGGAACTCCGGCATATCTACGAATTCCGACATAGCTTCCAGTACACGGCTCGTTATCTCCGGCGGCACCGCGGCCGCGCCCAGATGCGTCATCTTGCCGCACGCGTTGATGATGGGCGTCAACCCGTAACGGTCGTGGAATTGGGACATGGTTACCTCTTTCTTCTCCGCAAGCGCTCGCTATCTGTGATTTCTCTTGCGCGGACTTCCTCGAAACCATAGGTGTAGTTTCTCACATGAGAGTATGGCACATAGGAAGAGTTGTGGATGCCTGCAAGCCTTTGGGTGAGGGACGATTGTCTACTCTCCCACCCAAATGCAGGCGGGTGCGGGCCGCACCGGCACGATATCTCTCATTCCACCCGCAAAAGCTACTCGTCCTCGGACAGCCCGCCCGCGCGTCTGAGCACGGTCCAGAAGGCATGATCGGCCAGATTCACGATAGTGTTTTCCAGGCTGCGTTCCACATTCTCACCTTCCATGGAGTGTGCGCCGGCCGTGTGCACCACCGCTTCCGGCAAGCCTACGGAGAGCGCGACGTGGACGCCATAGACCGGATGGCGTACCGAGGGAAATCCCACCTTGGCGGGATCAGCGCGCCAGCGTGCCTGATTGGCGGGACTAAACTCGAAGGGCTTGCCGAGGTCGTGACAGAGTGCGGCGGCGCAAAGGAGATCGCGGTCAATGCCCAACGGCCCCATTACTTGCTCAAGGGCATCAGCCATTGCCAAGGCAATGCGCGCGACACCGCGCAAGTGTTCCGCTTGCGTGCCTTGTTTCATGGCGGGCGTATCCGGATTGCCCGACCCGCGAATTTGCTCGATACTCGTGAACTCGGTCTCGGAGAGCGCGAAAGCCCACGCCTCCACCACCTGCGCCCGCAGCGTCTCGTCGGCAATGTCGGCCAACTCCGGCAAGCTCCGGCGCACGCTCTCGCGCAGCTCGTCGCTGATCGGCATGATGTATCTCCTTAATGGAAGCCTGCTGCGTATTCCGGCCTAACCTGCGCAGAGAGGCGAATGAATTCGGCCATCCCTTCGCCCTACAATTGGCCGCTCTAGAAAGTGAACTACTACCCGTTGAGGCACGACATGTCGTGCCCCTACGCCCTGCTATTCGTGGAAAGTATCATCCCTATCACCGTAACGCGAACGGGGCGGGCTCCGGCCCTTTCCCAGCGTTGCCTCCTGCGTACTTCTGCATAATAGTTGGAAGTGGGCTGGATCGGCGCCAAGATCCCCTCACCCTAACCCTCTCCCCGAGGAGGGTGTCTCAAAAATAGTTCTACCGGATATATATACTGTGGAGTAGAGAAGCAAGGTGAGGGAGCAGGAAGAGCGTGAAGTGAGGTGTAGTGATGCCGGTGCGACCGTTCAGTCGTGAGCAAGCCTGGTTGCTGCCGCCGACGCTGGACGAACTGGTGCCGGCAGACCATCCTGTGCGGTTTGCGGCGGCCTTTGTGGACAGCCTTGATGCTGCGGCGTGGGAGGCGTTGGCGATTGACCTGCAGGGCGACCCGCGTGGCGCCGGGGCCTATCATCCCCGAGCCCTGCTGAGCGTATGGATATACGGTTTCATGACCGGTGTGCGTTCCTGCCGCAAGCTGGAGGCGGCCTGCAGAGATCAGGTTCCCTACATGTGGCTGGTGGGGATGCAGCAGCCCGACCACAACACACTGTGGCGCTTCTACAAAGCGCACCGCGACCGGATGCGGACGCTGCTGCGCCGCACGGTGCGCACGGCTGTCAGTGCCGGGCTGGTGGACCTGGCCATCCAGGCGGTGGACGGCACTAGGATCGCGGCCAACGCCGGGACGCGGCATACCCACGACGCGCAGGGGCTGCAGCGGCTGTTGTCCCGTACCGAGCAAGCGATCGCGGACTTGGAGGCGCAGAACACCACGGGGGGCGCCGCGCCGCCGGCGACTTTGCCGCAGGAACTTGCCGACGCCCAGGCCCTGCGGCGGCGGGTGGACGACGCGCTGACCCGCGTCGCGGCTGCGGACGGGCCGCACTACACGAACCTGACCGACGCAGACGCGGCCCTGCTCAAGGCCGGCAAGGGTGGCTTCATCACCGGCTACAACGCGCAGGCGATGGTTTCGCCACTGGCGGCGGAGAACGTGGGCGCACGGGGTAGGTTGATCACGGCGGCGGACGTGAGCGCCAGTGCCGACGACCATCCCCATCTGGCGCCGCTGATCGAGGCGGCGCAGGCGAACATCGACGACGAGCGGAACGTGGTGACCGTTGCAGACGCGGGCTACCATTCGGGGGCCAACCTCGCCACGTGCCACGCCGGCGGCCACACCGTGTTGCTGCCCGAGACACATGATCGCAGACGCCGCCACCCGTACCATAAGGACCACTTCACCTACTGTCCGCAGACCGACACCTACCTGTGTCCTCAGCAAAAGGTGCTCACCTACACGCACAGCTTGACCCACGGCAACGGCTACCGCGTCAGGCGGTACCAAGCCAACGGCCGGGACTGCCTCTCCTGCCCGGCCTTCGGCGTCTGCACCACCTCCCGGCGCGGCCGCTCCATAAAGATCAGCGAGCACGAGCCGATACTGCAACGGCACAGGCAGTTGATGGCGACCGTACCGGCCAAGCAGTTGTACCGCCGCCGTAGTACCATCGTCGAGCCGGTCTTTGGCCTGCTCAAGGAGTGGCACCACGCCAGACGCTTCCTGCTCAGAGGCCGCAGCCACGTGGTGTCTGAATGGCACCTGCTGGCCACCGCGTTCAATCTCAAGAGCCTCCACGCGCTGTGGCGGTCCGGGTCTCGCCCATTGCCGCCCCGGGGACGGCTCTCTCACTTCTACCGTTTCGTCCATACCACCCGCCATCTCACTGTGCCGCTCATCCCTTTCACCGTGCCGCGCACGAATATATTGAGACAGTCTCCCCAGGAGAGGGCGTCACTACGACCGTCGGCTCGGCTTCTCTCCCCAAGGAGAGGGCGTCACCACGACCGTTGGTTCGGCTTCTTTCCCCAAGGAGAGGGAGCCATCACGACCGTCGGTTCGGCTTCTCTCCCCCAGGAGAGGGAGCCATCACGACCGTCGGTTCGGCTTCTCTCCCCCAAGGAGAGGGTGTCATCACGACCGTTGGTTCGGCTTCTGCAAGTGATTTCAGCGGGATTAGGAATCCACCCAACCGGATGAGGATCACGCGAGAGTCTCGAAGGGGCAATGCAGGCCGGTTACAGCGCCGCCCCTCAAGCAGTCTAGTGGTGCGCCGCCGCGCTGTTCCGGTAACTCAGCCAGAGGCGTACCAGATGCCGCCGCTTTTCCGGCTCAGGATGGTCTTCGAATGACGTACGATTGTGCAGCAGCCAGTGATTGCTTGTGAAAAGCATCTGTCCCGGCTCCAGCAGCATCTCAACGTGCAGGTCGTCGCGGCGGAGAATGGCTTCCACTGCCGCCAGCGCCCGCGCCTGCCCCGGGCTGAATGGCACGTCCATTCGCTCTTGACCTACTTGAACATAGTAGTACAGATAACGTATATGCAAGCCCTGTTCATCCCAGCGGAAGATCGGCGCTTCGAACACCGGCTTCTCACCCTCTTTGAACTGGCCACGCCGGTCGAAGTAGAAGGGCTCGTAGAGGACGGGGAGCTCTTCAGGATGCTCCTTTAGCAATTCGTTGTGCAGCGTGTAGGCGCTCAGGAACTGGCTCCTGCCGCCGGACTTCGCCCCCTGCAAGCTGAGCAAACCTAGAATGTCGGGGATCGGATCGCCAAAACAGTGGTCCATGTGGAAGCTGCTCTCCACGTTGCTCACGGAGAAGCGCGCGCCCTTTGACACGTCCTGTCCGGTATCCTTCACATCGTAGAGCAGCGTGCCCTTCACGTCCTGCGCGAACGGCACACCCAGAAGCTGGCCGATCACCCAGTAGGCCATCTGCGCTTCATCACGTGTGTAACGCTCAAATGACAGCCGCTCGACGATGGCGAAACCCCGCCCTCTTTCCAGCGCGGGGAGCGCACCTTCAAGAACTGCGGCACACGCGGGAAAGTCCGCGCTCTGGATGCGCGTCTCGGTGATCGGCTGCGACCGGCTTTTTTGCTCTGCGAGAAATGCATCAAGCTCAGCGAAACAGTCCGTTGTCAAGGTATAGCGCCATGACTCACCTCCATCTATCGATCGCGCGGTCCACGCCCGCTGATCGGTGATCACTTCCGATAGTATTTGCGTGCTTGCCATTGTGTAATTCCTCCCAACTTCGCTGACTTGTGTCACCTCAGTGCCTGAACTCAATTACGGTCAATATACTTTTGCATCTGCGAATCCGGCTGCCGGTAGCGCGGGGGCTTGTCCCCCGCCTCCTAGCTCGAAATGGAAACGAGCACGCGCACTCCCGCCTGCTTCTGTCCAAGTCAAAACGATCGGAACGTACTTTAGGGTCTACGACCATTGGTGACATTCTACACCACCGCGCAGAGCTCAATCCCGGCGTGATCGAACGCACGATTACCAATTTTGCCCGGTCGTTTTGTACCTCTCGCCCCGTCAGGCTGCCCAGTGCGGCCTGTCACGTGCACTTGCCCACAACGCCAGTCCTTGAATCCGCCTACCCGCCGCGCTAGAATCGGTAAATCCAGCTTTGCGGCGCCACGGCGCCCGCAACTTACAACAAATCGTCCCGACTCTGGCATCCTTGCAAGAGGTGGGGCGGGACAAACGGCAGATGAACATGGACACGATGAGAGCACCAACCGAGGCGCGGCACGCAGACGAACCGCCTGCGACGGCGGGCGCGGCTGCGTACATGGAGCGGCTGCGCGTGCAGCGCAATACGTATCTCGAACGCATGGCGCATCTGTGCGCACAGGCGCACCCCTATGCGCGGCGGGTTTTTCGTGAGCGCGGGCTGACACCGGATGACTTTCGCAGCATGGACGACATCCGCAAGCTGCCGCCCATGTCCAAGCAGGACTATATGCGCGATCCGGAGTCGTTCCGGCTCGATCCCAGCCGGGCGCCTGATCTTACTTTGGAGGAGCGCACAATCGCCGACATCATCTATACGTCGGGCTCCTCCGGCGAGCCGACACCCTTCTACGATACGGTGCACGATCGCTATGCGCGCATCGATCTCATGGCGCGGGCCACGCGCATCGCGGGCATCGGGCCTGCCGACACGATTATGAATCTCTTTCCTTTAAGTGTCGTTCCCCATCAGGGCTTTCTCAGTGCAACATGGGGACCGATGGCAGCCGGCAGCAAGTTGCTGAGCGGCCTCACCGGCCGCGCCTACGCCGGTTTTCCCGTGCACCGGCGCATGGACGAGGCCATCGACCTCATTGAGAGCCAGCGCGCTACAGTGCTGTGGGGCATCACCTCGTACGTCCGGCGCGTGATCATGCGCGCCGAGGAGTTGGGTAGGGACTTCAGCGCGGTGCGGCTCGTGATGGCAATGGGCGAGCCCTGCCCGGCGGCCATGCGCGACGACATGCGCAGGCACCTCATGAACATGGGTAGTGGAGAGATCACGGTAAACAACGGCTACGGCATGACGGAACTCATGGGCCCCTCCACCGAGTGCCGTGAGAATGGCGGCGCCCACCTGCCCGCGCCCGAGCAATTTCACTTTGAAGTGGTGGACCCGGAGACGTACGAACCTGTGCCCGACGGCGCGCGGGGCTTGCTGCTCCTCACCCACCTGAACCGCCGGGGGACGGTGCTGCTGCGCTACGTGGCCGGTGATGTGGTGGCGCTGACCCACGCGCAATGCCCGCACTGCGGCCGTTACGAGCCGCGCTTTCTCGGCAGTCCGTTTCGGGTAGACGGCCTGACGAAGGTCAAGGGCACGTTGGTGAATCCTGCCGTGCTCTTGGAACGGCTTTCCGGCTTGCTCAGCCGCGGGGTGAGGGAGTACCAGGTCGTCATCAGCCGGGAGAACCCGCACGATCCGCTCGCGGCTGACGTGCTGCGGGTACGCGCGGCGTGCACCGCTTCAGAACAAGCGCGTTTACACCAGGAGATAGCGGCAACCGTACGCGCCGAGGCGGAGATAAGTCCCGAAATCGAGTTTCTGCCGGAAGACGGCTTTGCCGAGATTGCGGGCGGCTATAAGTTCAAGCGGTTTGTGGACGAGCGATCGGACACGGACTAACGACGCATGATGGTCGCCTGATTCTGTGGACCATTGCGTAAGAAGGGATATGCACTTGTGGGAGCGCCGAAACGCACCGACCGGCTCGCGACCGGTGAAGAACTGGACCCGTTTACGTTCCACGTAACGGAAGAATTCAATGAAAACTTTCTGCATTCAATGGAGGACTTTCATCCACGGTATATGGAGGGTCACGCAGGCCGGGCCCCTATCATCCACGCCGGCTTGCTCTTCAACTTCAGCAACCTGACGCGCAGTCCCTCATTCTCGCTGCCCGCCGGAGTCGCGGCGATTCACACCCACGAAGAGACCGCGTTCTTGCAGCCTGCCCCTGTCGGCAGCACGCTCACTGTCTCCTGGAAGATCACCGACACCTACGAAAAACGCGGCCGCCTCTATCAGGTGGTGGAAGCGCTCATTGCGACCGAAACCGGAAGTCAGGTGTTGCGTCGTATTTCGACGAACATTTACATGGGAGAAGGGTGATGGCGGTTGAGTTGGAATAAAAGCCGAAACGGCACAACTCAGCAGCACGGAAGACTCAAGGACTTGGCAGTGTTCGCGCAAAATCGGAATAGAGACTATTGCTGATGAAAGTACGTATGTTCCTCTTCTAGTCTTGCTGTCATTCCGAGCGAACGCGAGGAATCTAGAGTGATAGAAAGGGATCCTGGCTGTGGAAGAGCAGTCTGATTGCCAAGGCGAGCACCCCTCAAAGTTGAAAGCTAAACAACGTATCTCCACAGGAAGATGGATTCCCGCTTTCGCGGGAATGACGATTGGAGGAACAACCAATAGCCTGTCCGCGACCTCACCGAAGTCTACCTGAACGGGGACGCGCTGTCTGCGACATCTAACAAGGACACGATGATGCAACTCCTTATGCATGACACGCCCGTGGACCACACCGTGACGGGCCGCAAGAAGACGGTCACGTCGTATCGCACGTGGCTCTTTTCCGGCGGCTGGCCCCGGTTCGACGGCTGGCCCGCGAAGAACGTCCACACCGACCTGGCCGCCGCGCAGCAGAGCGGTCTGCCCACCCGGGCCGCTTCCGGCGCCATGTGCCTCGGTTACCTGACGGAGTTTCTGGTCGACCTCTTTGGCGACGAGTGGCTGCGCCACGGCGAGCTCACGTCCAAATTCATCGGCATCGTCGACGCCGGTGACGACATTTTCTGTAAGGCGCGGGTGACGGCGAGAGAGGAAACGGGACCCGGCATATGCCTCGCGCTCGACGTCTGGTGCGAGAACCAAGACGGCACGCCGGTCGTGGTCGGCACGGCCACCGGCCGGCTGGAATGATACCGGATTCTTGCGCGCCAAGCCGTGACGTGGAGAGAGCGACGCACGGACTTCCACCTGTCAGTCCGGCGCAAGCCGGAGTCCAGGGCAGGGGCAGTGCGTTGGGCGCAGCGAAGATGGATTGTTGCCACGTATCAAGTGCGGGGTAGGCTTTTCGCGGGAATGGCGGACGTTTCTTGGTTGATCGCGGTGCAACAACGGGCTTGCGGACCAGATACTATGCTACTGATTTCAGAAGTGTCACTGAGCAAGTTTTGTTGCAGGCACTGTACGTACTGCGACAGGCTCAGCACGAATGCAAAGAAAACTGCTCACGGCAAGTTCAGCGCTCTCGGCAGGTAGACTGCTTACGGGTAAGATGCTGTATACGGAATGAGCACTGCCTACGGCAAGAATACTGGTTGCGCGCGATGCAACCATTCGCCCTGAGCTTACCGAAGGGTCGAAGGTCAGAAGTCCGGCGAGGATAATTGCAGTGCGGCAGAATCTTGTATTAGAGGAGCACAGCGCATGCCCGGCATAGTAGTCTGCGTTCACCCCCGCGCCGCTGAAGCAGGCGCAAAGATCTTGGAAGCGGGCGGCAACGCCTTTGACGCCGCCGTCGCGACCGCCTTCGTGCAGATGATTGTGACCCCCTTTAGTTGTGGTATCGGGGGCATGGTCTCGGCGCACCTGATGTCGCGCGCGCACGATACGCACGTGATCGTGGACGGCTGCCTGCGCGCCGGGTCGCGGGTGACGCCGGACATGTGGCTCGCGGACTATCGTGGCGAAGGCGAATTCAACGGCGAGAGCCTCTTCGATGACTTCCGCAGCACCATGGGCTACACCGCCATCTGCACGCCCGGCGCGGTAGCCGCTCTGGGCGAGGTGCAACGCCGCTTCTGCACCATGCCCTGGCGCGACCTGCTGCAACCGGCCATACGCATCGCGCGGCAGGGCTTTCCGGTGCTGCCGGGCATGACACAGGTCACTCACGAACAACCGGAACCCTACAAGCCGAGCCGCGCGGAGCGGCTGAGCGCCTCGCCGGATTGCGCCGCGCTCTATCTAAAGCCGGACGGCATGCCGTTCGACCCGGACGACCAACTGCGCAATCCGGCGTATGCCGATACGTTGGATCACCTCGCCGCGCGCGGCCCCGCCGACTTCTACCACGGCGAACTGGCGGAAAGAATCGGTACGGACCTGGAGCAAAACGGCGCGTTCGTGACGCGCGACGACCTCGCGAACTATACGCCCGTGACCTATGCGCCCCGTGCTGCTGCCTATCGCGATTACACGGTGTACAGTAACGGCGCGCCGGGCGGCGGTCCCCTGCTGCTGGAAGCGCTCAACGTGCTCGACGGGTTCGACCTGCCGGCGTTGGGACACGGCAGCGCAGACTATCTGGCCCACATAGGATCGACCCTGCAACTGGTCAATCAAGACCGGCGCGATTACTTGGGCGATCCGGAAGTCCTGGCGCAAACGCCGGAGTCGGTGCTGCTCTCGCCGGAACGCACGGGGCAACTCCGCGCCGCGGTGGCTGCCGGCACGGTCGGCGGCAGCGCGCCGCCCCAAGAGCATGGGGATACGACCCACCTCACCGTGGTGGACGCGGCGGGCAACATCGCGTGCATTACCCACAGCAACGGCAACCATTCCGGGATCATCACCCCCGGCGCCGGATTCGTCTACAACAACGGCATGAACCGCTTCGATCCCCGGCCGGGGCGCGCCAGCTCCTTTGCCCCCGGCAATGCGCGGCTGCACTTGATGATGCCGGCCATCGCCACGCGGGCGGGCCGACCCGTGCTGGCCTGGGGCGCGCCGGGCGGCAACGCCATCCTGAGCGCGCTCGTGCAGGCGTTTACGAACGTCGTCGACTTTGGAATGAGTGCTACGGAAGCCGTCACGGCGCCCCGCATCCACGCCGAAGGCGACACGATCTGGTGCGACGCCCGCTTGCGCACGGATATCTGCGCTGCTCTACGCGCGCGGGGATTCACGGTTGAGCAGGACCCGATCAGCTATCCGTCGCGATTCGCGCTCTGCCAACTCGTCACGCTCGCGGCTGACGGCACAGTGGACGGCGGCACCGATCCCCGCGGCGAAGGGGCAGTCTTCATCACGTAGGCCCATTTACTGACAGGCTTGATATTCACAAAATTATGCGCGGTTCTAGCTGGAAATTCGTGGCGGGCTTTTCCCGCTACTGTGGCACTATGCAGGCGCTGAAGAGAAGATGGATTCCCGCTTGCGCGGGTATGACGGATCTTTCCCGTAGCGCGGGGGCTTGTCCCCCGCTCCTGGGTGCGAGGAATTAACTCAGAATCGGACAAGATGCCATTTATGCCTACTCCGTAGGCACAGCACAAGAAGGAGACAGCTTTGGCCAGTTCGGGTCTATTGGAAAGTGGTTTTGAAGTCCGCCGTGCCGCAGTGATCGGCGCGGGCACTATGGGCGCGCAGATCGCGGCTCTGCTGGCCGGATTCGGCATAGAATGCGAATTGCTCGACCTACCGGCGACCGACGGGCGCGACCGGCGCGCCGAGGCGGCGCTTGAGAAACTCGCAGCCATGCGTCCGTCGCCGCTCTTTGCGCAGGACGACCTGGACCGCATCCGCCCCGGCAACGTGGAAGACCATCCTGAACGGCTGGCCGCGTGCGATTGGGTCATCGAGGCGGTTTTCGAGGACCTTGCCGTCAAGCAGCGCCTGTGGTCGGCGCTGGCGCCGCACGTGCGCGACGACGCCATTGCCAGCACGAACACGTCTAGCATTCCCATAAAGTCCATTGCCAAAGTACTGCCTCCAGACTTGAGAACAAGATTCCTTGGCGCGCACTTCTTCAATCCGCCCCGTTACCTGCGGCTCTTCGAACTGATTCCCACGGACGAGACTGACCCAGGGGTTACGACAGCCGTGCAAAGGTTTGGCAGCGAGACGTTGGGCAAAGGCTGTGTGCTCGCCCACGACGTACCCGGTTTCGTCGGCAACCGCATCGGGCTGTACGTCTTCGCGGAGACCCTGCGCGCCATGCAGGAGCTGGGCCTGGGCCCCGACGACGTGGACAGCATCACCGGACCGCCATTGGGGCGTCCCCGCAGCGCCACGTTCCGTACGCTCGATCTCATCGGCATCGACGTCTACGTGGACATCTGCGACAAGCTGCAGGCGACGGTGCCCGCGGCCTGGGAGCAAGCCGCGTTCGCCGTGCCTGACTTCGTCCGCACGATGGTTGAACGCGGTTGGCTGGGCGAAAAGAGCGGCCAGGGTTTTTATAAGCGTGAGCAGGTGGACGGACGCAGGGAGATACTTGTGCTCGACCCGGGCACGCTGGCGTACCGGCCGCAGCGCAGGTTGGCTGCTCCTTCACTGGCCGCGGCACGCAAAGCGGAAGACAGCGGCGCGCGCATTGCCGCCCTGACGCAGGCCGACGATGTCGCCGGACAACTTGCCTGGCGCATTCTCTCGCGGCTCTTCGCCTTTGCCGCCGCCAAGATACCGGAAGTCGCCGACGAGATCGCCAGCATCGATAACGCCATGCGCTGGGGCTTTGCGTGGGAACTTGGCCCGTTCGAGACCTGGGAAGCCATGGGCATAGCCGAGACGGCAAGCCGCATGGCGCGCGACGGCCTGACAGTGCCGCCGTGGATCATTGCGCTTGCGCGGCGGGGGGAAGGTTTCTATCGTTACACCGCCGCGGGAATTGAGCAGGCGGCGCCGGAGTCCGCCCACGTGCCGGTGCGCGGCAGCGAACGGACGCTCTCGCTGCCGTGGCTGTGCGCGCAGGGGCAGCCCGTAATCGCCCACGCCGGCGGCACGCTCTACGACCTGGGCAACGACATCGCCTTCCTGGACGTGCACGGACCGAAGCAGACAATCGACGCGGACGTGCTCGCTATGCTGCAAATTGCGGCCGAGAAGGCGCCGCCCGCGTTTCGGGGTCTTGTGCTCAGCAGCCACGTGCAACCCAACTTCTGCGTGGGCGCGAACCTCGCCGTGATTCTCCAAGCGGCGCAGGCGCGGCAGTGGGACGTGATCGAGTCGTTCATTCACAAACTGCAATACTCGCTGCTGGCGCTCAAGCGCATGCCGGTGCCGTTCGTGACCGCCCTGTACGGACGCGCGCTCGGCGGCGGGCTTGAGCTCGGACTCTCAGCGCAGCGCGTTGTGGCGGCGCGGGAGAGTTACGTGGGTCTGGTAGAGACCGCTGTGGGGCTCGTGCCCGCCGGCGGCGGCTGCAAGGAACTGCTGCTGCGGATGCTGGCCGCCCAGGAGGAAGAGAAGATGGATTCCCGCTTGCGCGGGAATGACGGGCGTATCGCCCGTGGCAGTGAAGGACAAGCTGCCCACGGGAGTGACGGACGTATCGCCCGTGGCAGTGAAGGACAAGCTGCCCACGGGAGTGACGCGCAGGTTGACCACAGGAGTGACGCGCCAGTTGCCCACGGGAGGGACACAGCAAATCGTCACTCCCGCGAAAGCGGGAGTCTATCCGACGCCGTCCAGGCTCTGCGGAGAGCATTCGCCACGATCCGGTCAGCCAGAGTCTCCGAGCACGCGCCAGACGCGCTGCAAATCGGCTATCTCCGTACAAGCGACGTGATCGAAGTAAATCCTGACCATCTGCTCTATCGCGCCAAGGCGGAAGCGCTAGCGCTATCTGAAGAAAGTGACTCCTCCAACGCTGACCCGGTCCAACTCCCCGTGCTGGGCGCCGACGTGCGCGCCGCGCTCATCAAGCCGATTGCCGACCTGGCGCGTCAAGACAAAGCCACAGGACACGACCTGACTATCGCGCAGAAACTCGCCTTCATCCTCACCGGCGGCGACGCCGCGGCCGGCTCGCAGGTAGACGAGGAGCACATTATCGACCTGGAGCGCGAGGTCTTTGTCAGCCTCTGCGGAGAGCCCAAGACGCAGGAGCGCATCGCCCATATCCTCAAGACCGGCAAGCCCTTGCGGAACTGATATGACTACGTCAGCGCATTGACCCGATGAACAGAAGCTTTTCCTTGCGCCAGGAGACGGTAGGTGCACGGCATGCCGTGCACCTACATGCAGTATGTTCCGTCATTTGTATGTTGAAAAAGGCGGGCAAATGAGCGAAGGTGAGAGGGTAACGCGAGGGGCGCGTCGACCGTCATTAGATGAGCCAGTACTGCAATTTGGCTGCATCGCGCCGGAGTACGACACCCCTCGCGCCAGAATGTCGCTCCGAACAGATACCTGGGCAGACCAATGGCCCGCATCTGCAAGTGTGGAGGACACCACCAGTATGCCAGGAAGGAGAGCAGGATGAAAGTTGTGGCAGGGATTGACGTAGGGAAAGCGCAGCTCGATGTGTCGGTAGCGGAGGGGCCGGTGCGGGGCTTTGCCAACAACACGACGGGCATCACGGCGTTGCTGCGTTGGCTGCAGCGTGCCGGCGTCACGGTAGTGGTGTGTGAGCCGACCGGTGGGTATGAACGCCAGGTGGTGCACCGGCTTCAGGCGACGCCGCTGCCGGTGGTGGTGGCGCACCCGAACAAGGTACGAGCGTTCGCCCGGGCCTGTGGCGAAGAAGCCAAGACGGATCGTCTGGACGCACAGGTATTGGCGCGCTTCGGCACCGTGTTTGCGCTGGCAGGCACGCCGGCACCCTCACCGGAACGCGCACTGCTGCAAGACGTGCTGCGGCGGCGCCAGCAACTCGTCGACCAACGCGTGCAGGAACACAACCGTCTGGATAAAGGGCTCTCTATTGATGCCAAGCGTTCCATCGCACGCCATCTCCGCTGGTTGGACAAAGAGATCAAACGGCTGGACCAGGAGTACCAAACTGCGCTCCAGCGCAGCCAGCGCCTCCAGCAGCGCGCGCAACTGCTCGGCAGCATGCGCGGCGTCGGTGAACTCACCGCTGCCACCCTCACCGCCTTCCTCCCCGAACTCGGTCAGCTCTCCGGTAAGGCCTTGACGGCGCTGGCCGGGCTCGCACCCTGGTCACGCGACAGCGGGCAACAGCGCGGCTACCGCGCCATCCGCGGCGGTCGGAGCGTCGTGCGCCGGGCATTGTACCTCGCCGCCTTGTCCGCCGTGCGTCATGACAACAGTCTGCGCAGCTTCTACCATGGGCTGCGCCAGCGCGGCAAGCCAGGCAAGGTCGCCTTGGTAGCCGTGATGCGCAAAATGCTCCTGCACCTCAATGCCATCGTCCAGCGCGGTACTCCCTGGCAAGAATACTATCCAAAAACAGCCTGATTTCCCTTGACTTCTAACACAGATACTCCAGCGAAAGCCGGAATCTAGAGTGGGGGTGGGTAGTTAGGGTTTGCTTGCCATGAAGCCGTCTTTCACCCCCATCCCGACCTTCCCCCAGCAAGGGGGAAGGGGTTTCGCAAAGGTCTCCTCGAGGGAGAGGGCCGGGGTGAGGGTGAGTCTTAACCGTATCAGCCTAATTTCGCGTGCTCGGCAGAGTTACGCAAAGCTCTCCAGAAGAGAGTGGGGATGTGCTCCGTCTTTCCAGCCAACCAGCGCCTATCCGGCGGGGTTACCAAAGTGCCTGTGTGGGAGGACCGACCGCATTGGACGACGCTGCCAAAGTCCATCACGCGGCAGCGGCACTCGCTCTTCATTCTTCGCTCGCTTCCTCCGCGTCGCCCTCTTCGCCTTCTTCAGCGCCCTCTTCGCCTTCTAATTCTTCATCCTCTTCCGGAGTCTCTTCCTCGATCACGCGCGGCCGTTCCGCCCGCACGACAAGGTCGTCGGGGTCTGCCTGGACAGTGACTTCTGCGGGCACTTCGAGGTCGCTGACGATCAGTGAATGGTCATAATCGGCAAGCGAACTAATGTCAACGACGAAGTTTTCCGGTATGTCGTCCGGCAAGGCAGAAACCGATACCTCATTGATATGCTGGATGACGATGGCGCCGAGCTCTACAGCCGGCGCTTCTCCAGTCAGGAAAACCGGAACCAACGCACTTACGGGCTTCGTCAAGTCAACCTGTACGAAACTCACGTGCAGCACGCGACTGGTCGGCGGATCGTGCTGTACCTCTTGCACCAGCACCGGCACCGTATCCCCGCCGTTCACCGCCAAGTCTATAACGCCGGTGGCTCCCACGCGTTGATGGACAGCGATGAATTCGCGTCCGTCCAGCGTGAGGGGGATTGAATCCAAGGAGAGACCGTAGACGTTTCCCGGCACCATACCCTCGCGGCGGAGCTGCCGCACTTTCTTGCCCAAGATTTCGCGCCTGTCTGCCTGTAGTTGTTCATGTTGTCTGGCCATGCGCCCACTAAACTCCTGAGTCGCCTTGCGCGACCTACCGCTTGTTGCTCACCGTTTGCTTCCGAAAAAGAAAGGCACGCTGTATGTAGTGCAATTCCATGATCCAAAAAGCGCGCCAACTATCTACTGTACACGCTTGGCAGCCCCACGCCAAGTGCTGGGCGAATCCTTTCAGCAATGCGAATGAGCGTGAGCCACGTTCGCCGCTCACAGGAGCGTGATGTCGGCGACAAAACGCGGTTACGTGGCAAGTGGTTGAATGTCAGGTACAATGCATTCGTGGGTGATTGAATAAATCCCAACGCCCTTAGGTCTGGAAAGGACAGCCTGTGAGCACTGTCAACATTGCCTCAGAGTTTGATTACAATGCAGACTTCGTTCTTCACGAGGGTGACTGCCTGGATCTCCTTAGAGGACTTCCCTCTGGTCTTGCAAAACTGATTGTTACCTCACCCCCGTATAACTTGGGGAAATCTTATGAGAGACGCCTGGAATTGGATGCCTACGTGGAGCAACAGCGCAGAGTTATCGAAGAGTGTGTACGGGTTCTCCACGAGCAAGGTAGTCTCTGCTGGCAGGTTGGAAACTACGTGGACAAGGGGAAGATCACCCCACTGGATATTGCGCTGTATCCAATTTTCGACTCGTTGGGACTACACTTGCGAAACCGAGTTGTGTGGCATTTTGAACATGGCCTCCACTCCTCCAAGAGATTCTCAGGGCGATATGAGGTTATCTTGTGGTTCACCAAAGGGAATGAGTACACATTCAATCTAGATGCAGTTCGCGTACCGCAGAAATATCCGAGGAAGAAGCATTTCAAGGGCCCTAAGAAGGGTCAGTATTCTGGCAATCCTTTGGGGAAAAACCCAGGTGACCTATGGAGCATTCCAAACGTCAAGGCCAATCATGTTGAAAAGACCACTCACCCCTGCCAATTCCCAGTTGAGCTTATTGAACGTTTGGTACTTTGCATGACGGATGAAAGAGACTGGGTACTTGATCCGTTCATGGGCGTCGGCACATCGGCTATTGCAACGCTCATGCACGGGCGCAAAGCCATTGGCGCAGAAATACAACCCGTTTATGTAGGCATTGCCAAAGACCGCATTCGGGAAGCAGAGAGAGGAAAACTGCGCATTCGTCCACTGGAAAGAGCCGTCTACGATCCAGCCAATCCTGGCAACCAAGTTCCACCACAAAGTGTCAATCTCAATAACCTATCCTCTCAAGACAGATTGTTTGAAAGGCCCGTTGGCTACAGTGGTTCTGAACAACACCCTTCGTCGAATGAATAGTTTATCTGGCGATTGCCATTGCAGTCTTGCATTCTGGTGTTCTTCGGTGGAAACCAAGTGAGAATCGTTACCTCATACTCCCACCTCAATGGGCTTGAGTTTCTGCTCGTCCACAAACCCCAGCTTTGGAATGAGATAGAAGCAGCAATCGCTGCTGTTGATGCTGAGGAGTGTCGAACAAAGGTCTCTGCCGAAAAGCCGATGCGGGGAAAGGTGCTGTTCGCGCCGATCGAGATGAACAAGAAAATGAAAGATCAGTTCGAGAAAGCGAACTGGGAAGAAAGAAGGACGAACTACTGGGTTACAGAGGACGCTCGTCTTATCCGAAAGACGATGCACATGACGCCAGATGAACAGAAGAGAGTTATTGAAGAGGCAAATCTAACGCCTTTTCGATCCTACAATCAGACCGATTTTGTAAAAGAACGAGTCGCTGTTGAGGTGCAATTTGGAAAGTACTCCTTTGTAGCCTATGATCTCTTTGTAAAGCATATGGCGTTCTTTGTGGGAGACATAATTGACGTGGGAGTCGAGATTCTCCCGATGAAAGAACTGCAATCTAATATGTCTTCAGGGCCTTCATACTTTGAACGCGAACTTTACAATCTAATTCGAGAGGGACGTGGAGTGCCAGCCGTACCACTTATTCTTGTCGGCGTAGCCCCAGATTAGCTGCACAGTAAATGGCAATTGGGCGATTGAATTGAATGAGAACTCGCTAACCCTGGTCGGTATCATCATGGGATCGAAGTCCGACTGGGAAACAATGCGCCATGCGGTGGCGACCTTACAAGATCTGGGTGTGCCGCATGAGGTGCGCGTCGTCTCCGCCCATCGGACGCCGGACCAGATGTTTGCCTATGCGGAAACGGCAGCGGCGCGCGGCATTGAAGTAATTATCGCCGGCGCCGGCGGCGCGGCGCACCTGCCCGGCATGACGGCTGCCAAGACGAGCCTGCCGGTGCTCGGCGTGCCGGTGCAGTCACGGGCCCTCAACGGCATGGATTCGCTCCTCTCCATCGCACAGATGCCGGCAGGCATACCGGTGGGCACATTGGCAATCGGCCGCGCCGGCGCCGTGAACGCGGCGCTGCTTGCTACTGCGATTCTGGGTAACAAGCATCCTCAGTTCCGCTCTGCCTATGAGAAATATCGCGAGCGGCAGACCGGCGCCGTGCTCGCCCACCCCGATCCGCGAGAGTCAGAATGACCGTCGGCATTCTGGGTGGCGGACAGCTCGGGCGCATGCTGGCGCTCGCGGGGCATCCGCTGGGTCTGCGGTTTCGCGTGCTCGACACGTATGCCGATGCACCGGCCGGCGCGATGGCAGAGCTCGTTGTCGGGGATAGCTTCGACGATAGGGAGGCGTTGGCGCGTTTCGCTGAAGGTTTGGAACTCGTCACCTACGAGTTCGAGAACGTGCCGGTAGCTGCGGCTGAATTCCTGGCCGCGCAGGTGCCGGTCTTGCCGCCGCCGCAGGCGCTTGCCGCGTCTCAGGACCGCCTGACGGAGAAAACCTTCTTCAACGAACTCGGTGTCCCTACACCAGGATTTCAAGCAGTAGATTCTCGAGAAGAGCTTGAATTCGCGCTACACGAGCTTGGGAGTCCCGCCGTGCTCAAGACGCGGCGGCTGGGCTACGATGGCAAGGGACAGCGCATTTTGCGCAGCGCGGCTGACGTGCAGCCTGCCTGGGAGACGTTACACGGCCAAGCGCTCATCCTTGAGTCATTCGTGCCGTTCGACCGCGAAGTCTCGTTGCTTTCCGTGCGGGGGCGCGACGCCAGCACCGCTTTCTACCCTTTGGTTGAAAACTACCACCACGAGGGAATCCTGCGGCGGTCAATCGCCCCCGCTCCGTCTACTCCGCCCGCATTGCAGGCGCAAGCAGAGGAATACGGGAGGCAGGTGCTGGAGGCGCTGGACTACGTGGGCGTGCTGGCAATTGAATTCTTCCAACAGGGCGACCGTCTGCTCGCCAACGAGATGGCGCCGCGCGTCCACAACTCCGGCCATTGGACCATAGAAGGAGCGGAGACCAGCCAATTCGAGAATCACCTGCGCGCCGTGCTCGGTCTCCCGCTCGGCGCGACCGCACCGCGCGGCCATGCGGTGATGTGCAACCTCATCGGCAAGATTCCCGAGCTTGCCGCTGTCCTCGCCTCGCCCAGCGCTCACCTGCACCTGTACGCCAAAGAGCCGCGTCCCGGCCGCAAGTTGGGTCACATTACCCTACGGGGCGACGACGAGGATGAAGTACGCAGAGCGGCAACAGGGCTGGAAGACTCGCTGGATCTGCGCTAGGCGGCGGTCTCAATTCCAGATTGCCACTTGTAGGCAACTTGCACCCCTCCCTCTCTGAGCTTGAGTGAAAAGCCTTGCCTGAGACTACTTGCGCCCAGGTTGCAAGCACGGGCCGGTCGTTACACAAGAGTCGTCTTGCTTGCTGTGCCCTTCAGTCCCTGTTGGGATATAGTGAGATTCAGAGGTGCCTACAAACAACGCATTAGAGGAGAACCCCTTTATGGATGTCCAGGTATACGGCGTCAATCACGTCGGCATTGAGGTAGATGACGTAGAGAAAGCGGTGGCCTTCTACGAAGACGTCTTCAATCTTGCGATGTTGCGCGGGGGAGAAGGAGCCGCTTGGTGCCAGTTGGGTAATCACCAGTTTCTTGCCATCTTCGAGGTGGAAGAGTTGCAGCCGGAGCGGTCTCGTCATATCGGCATCATGGTGCGCGATGAGGAGCAACTCGCGAGCGTGCGCGACAAGCTGCGCACGAAGTACAATCTCGACGTAGTGTCGAATGACTACATTCGCTGTGACTTTCGCGACCCGTGGGGCAATCGGATCCAGGTGGTGGACCTGCACGATGAGTCGCTGGTGTGGCTGCTGCCCTACCAGGAGGTACAGGAAGCGGGCATCGTATTCACCGACCCGACCGCGGCTGAGGCCGCAGACGAGTAAGAACTTAGGGCTGCCGATCCACGCAGCCCGCGCTGCTGTTACTCTGGCTCCGGCAAACCGGCATTGCAGAAGCGCATTCGCATGCCGGCGTTTGGGATAACGAAGCCGCACGCTAAGAGTTTGAAGGTAGCTGGCACAGAGGACTCGGCAGCATGTAGGTTAAGTGTGTCACTCTTGCGGCCCGTGGCTCTCTCGTCTGTTGGAATTATCTGATAGCGGACGAATAGCCAGTCTAAGGTAATGAGGGCGTTGGCGGCCCCTGTAGCGCAATCCGAGGAGCATCATATGACGCCGGCGGACGTACGCAGCTTCTTTCCCATACTCAACGAGCGGGCGTATCTCTTCAGCGGCGGCATCGCGCCTGCGTCCACGCCGATGCGGACGGCGCTCGAACACCATCTTGCCGCGCTAACCTATAACACCGGCGATCTCTATCCGCGGTTCATGGACGAAACCCGCGCGCTGCGCGAACGCGTTGCGGCGTTGCTGGGCGCAGATGAAGATGAGATCGTCGTCAATGACAGCACGTCGACCGGGTCGAGTCTCGCCGTCAGCTTGATCGCGCCCAAGCCCGGCGGCAACGTCGTGTTCGACGGTTTCCCGTATCCCTCCAGCGTCTACCCCTGGATGCTGCCGCCGCGCGACATGCTGGAACGCCGTTTCGTGCAGCCGCGTGCTGGAATCATACACCTGGACGACATGGAGCGGGCCATCGACGACAACACCGTCGCCGTGAGCGTCTCCCACGTAACTCCTGCCCAGGGCTTTCGCCACGACATTGCCGCACTGGCAAGAATTGCGCATGACCATGGCGCGTTGCTCCTGATCGACGGCGCGCAGTCGGCCGGCGGCCTGAACATCGATCTCCACGCGACCGATGTCGACTTCTTTGCCACCACAGCGATGAAGTGGCTGTTGGGCCCCGCCGGTGTGGGCTTTTTCTACGTGGCCAAGCGCCACCTCGAGCGGCAGCCGCCGACGGCAGGCTGGGTGAGCACGGTGCAGACGGACATGGAGCAGCTTAGGCTGCTCCCCAGCGCGGAGCGCTTCCAGCTCGGCATGCCAAACCTGATGGGCGTTGCCGCCACAGTGCCGGGCATCGACATTCTCCTGGAAACCGGCATGGATACGGTGGAAGCCCACATGCTCGATCTGACCGGCTACTGCATCGATGGTTTGCGCGAACGGGGCATAACGGTGCGCACGCCGGCAGATGCTGCGAAGCGCGCGGGCGTCATTGCCGCGGAGATCGACGACGCCGGTCCTCTTCAAGAGTTCCTTACGGCCCGCGGCGTGGATACGTATTTCCTCCGTAACCTCTTCCGCGTTGACCCGCACATCTTCAATAACCGTGAGGACATCGACCGCTTGCTTGCGGGGATAGACGAGTTTCGGTCAAGCCAATAGTGGAGTGGGGCACTCCCGATTCCCAGGGGTCTGAACAAGCAATTCCTGTCGTTCGCTCCGCTGGCCCATAAGAGTCCAGGGTGTACCATAGTGGCCAGTGTTGCTGATAGCTCATCTACCCTTTTGCTTAAAGGCACAGACCAGTGGTCAAGGAGAAAACTATGCGGGTCGGTCTAGTTGGCGCTGGAAACATGATGCAGATTACGCACCTGCCGTCTCTCTTGCAGATAGCGGATGTAGAACTGGTTGCGCTTGCCGAGTTGGACCGCGCCCGGGCGGAAAAGCTGGCCGCAGCGTACCGGATACCGCGCATTTGCGGCAGTGCCGGGGATCTCGCTGACTACGCCGGCGAGTTAGACTGCGCAGTGGTCGTGACCCTCAAGGAGCACCATGCCGCTGCCATCATCCCGCTGCTGGAAGCGGGCGTGCCGGTGTTTACCGAAAAGCCGCTGGCCGGGTCGCGCGCCGATGCGGAGAAAATTCACGCGGCGAGCGCCCGCACCGGCACGCCGGTCATGGTGGGTTACATGCGGCAGTTCGATCCCGCCGTGCAGCTCGCCCGGAAGCTACTCGCGGAGGGCAGAATAGGTGACGTGCGCTTTGCCCAATTTCGCGACTTTGGCGGAAACTCGCAGATGGGCGCGGCGACGCTCCATGCCCTGCCCATCGAACCGCAACCGGACGTGACCGCCCCGGCCTCAACCGCGCGCCCTTCTCCAGAGGAGTCCCTCCAACGCACGCTGGTCGAGTGGTTCGAATTGTGGGTGCATGACGTTAATTTGACGCGGCACTTGCTCGGCGATCCCACCGGCCTCCGCTACGCCTCCCTGGGACCGCCGCGTTTGGCCGTGCTCGACTACGCGACGCATGAAACGGTTCTCGAAGTTGGACGATTGGCGTATGCGAATGCTCCCTGGGACCAAGCCGCCACTATCTACGGCACCACCGGGCGCATCGAGCTTGTCCACGCGCCGCCGCTGCTCTTCCGCCAGCCGTCCGCCGTTACCTTGCACACGCCGGCAGGCGCCACGCGCCTGCATGTGCCCTCCCGTGAAGGATTCACTGAGGAGATTCGCTACTTTCTCCGGTGTATTCAGCAGGGCGTTGCGCCCACCCCCAATGCAGCGGAAGGCCTGGCGGACATCAAGCTCTGCGAGCAGATCGTCGCCGCGGCAGGGCGGCCATAAACAGGTGTCTCGCCGCAAAGGAAGACTATTGGTGTCAGCCCGTCCGGCAATTGGGATAGTCGTCGCGCGCCGGTGCGGTCGTGGCGGCGTAGGGCGGCCCCTCGGTGATGCGGTTGAAGAAGCCGCTGTCGGCGGCGGTCACGTCGCACCAGTAGAAGCCGAGGGCCTGGAAGGTCGGCCAGTTGGGTATGTGGCGCCATTGTTGGATTGTGGCATCGTAGGCGAAGATGCGGTCGTCGGCGCCGTCGAAGCGCCGGACGAGCATATTGGGTTCAGGCAGGCGCTCGTCCAAGGGGATCACGCGGACGATCTCCACCGGCACGGTGAACTGGGAGTTGACGAGGGGCCAGTTGACGGAGTAGACGAGGGGGCTGGTGGGCGAGATCCAGCGGCGGACGACGCGGGTATCGCCTTCATGGCGGGCGATGTAGTAGGTCTGGCCGCGGGTTTGGTCGCGAATGACGCCGACGAGGACGACGCGTGAGCCGTCCCTGGAGACCTAGCCGATACCGAGTTCGAACGATGCCGCGGGATTGTCGTTACGCTGGATGCGGATTTTGTCGCCGGGCAGTTCGATAAGGGTGGCGAACGCCGCGGGGAAACCATCGGAAAGCTGGTTGCCTTCGAGCCGAATGTCATGCAGGCTTGTGAGATTGATAAGCGTGGACGGGACCGTGCCGGTAAGCCGGTTGTTCTGCAAATACAATACCTGCAGGTTAGTGAGTCTGCTCAGGGCGGCGGGAATGGCGCCGGTCAATTGGTTGTTCTGCAGGCGCAGCTCTGCCAGACGAGTGATATTGCCTAATGATTCGGGAATAGCGCCGCTGAGCTGATTATCGTAAAGATACAGAACGCCCAACGTTGTGAGGTTTCCGAGTTCGGTCGGGATGTGGCCACTGAGTTGGTTCTCTGACAGATTCAGCCCAAGCAAGATTGGGAGATTGCTTAGTTCCGGTGGAATAGACCCGCTGAGATGGTTTTCATCGAGGTTTAGCCACTGCAGGCTGGAGAGGTCTCCCAATTCACTGGGAATGCTGCCGGCGAGTTTATTCTTGGACAGATCCAGGCTGTAAATGCTCTCTAGCTTTCCTAGTTCGCCAGGAATCTGACCGCCGAGCTGATTGTCATGGAATCTCATGTGCGTGAGAGAGGTAAGATTGCCAAGTGTGGCAGGAATTCGGCCGCTTAGCCGGTTGACCATCAGGTCGAGCGATCGCAGGCGTGTGAGGTTGCCAAGACTGGACGGGATGGTGCCGGAGAGACGATTACCGTATATAGACAAACTCTGCAGTCGGCTGAGGTTGCCCAACTCCGGCGGAATGCCGCCGCTGAGCTGATTGTTGCTGAGAACCAGGTCTTCCAATGCGGCAAGATTCCCCAATGAGCTGGGAATGCCGCCGCTGAGACGGTTGTATCCCAAGCTTAGGGTCTGCAAGTTGCCAAGCTTGCCCAACTCCGGCGGGATAACCCCGCTTAGCTGATTGTCGAATAGATCCAGCCTCTTCAGATTGGCAAGTTTGCCCAGCGAGGCTGGGATGTTTCCTTCGAGGTTGTTGTCCCCGAGATACAAGACCTCCAGCTTAGTGAGGTTGCCGAATGTAGCGGGAATAGTGCCGGTGAGCAGATTGCCGGGCAGATATAATTCCTGGAGATCTTGGAGATAACCCAGTTCCGGCGGAATGAATCCACCAAAGTTATGGTTGTAGAAGCTTAATCTGCGAAGTTTGCTAAGCCTGCCCAATGCCGGCGGTAGTGTGCCGTCTAGTCGCTCTTCATTGAGTCCCAAGACTGTAACCCTCTGCGCGCCGCTGACTGTGGACACGGTGATGCCCTGCCACTGAGAGATAGGGAGAGTTGCACTCCAGTTCAGCGGGATGGTGCCGCGCAAGGTGTCTTTCAACCCCAGCAGCGTTTCGCAGTCCCACACCAGGCCGGGACTGTTAGCAGGATTGGAAACAGCTCCGCTTGTAGCACAGCCATGGGTGCTCTGCGCCAGTGCGGCTTGCGGGCATGCAAGCAAGAGGGCGACGAGCATGAGGCCGTTGCGAATGAAAGGCAGCGCGCTCGCTGCAAGCCATCTGACTATGCCAAGCCGCGATGTGTTTAGAGGTTGCAAGCGCTCACTCCTTACGTCCGACAATTGGGGTAATTGTCCCGCGCGGGCGTGGCGGTGGCGGGAAAGGGTGGGCCTTCGGTGATGCGGTTGAAGAAATCGGAGTCCGCGGCGGTCACGTCGCACCAGAAGAAGCCGAGGGCCTGGAAGGTCGGCCAGTTGGGTATGTGGCGCCACCGCTGGATGGCGGCATCGTAGGCGAAGATGCGGTCGTCGGCGCCGTCGAAGCGGCGCACGAGCATATTGTGCTCAGGCAGGCGTTCGTCCAAAGGAATGACACGGACGATCTCGACCGGCACGGTGAACTGGGAGTTGACGAGGGGCCAGTTCACTGAGTAGACCAATGGGCTGGTGGGCGAAATCCAGCGCCTCACCACTCGGGGGCTACCCTCGAGGCGGGCGATGTAGTAGGTCTGGCCGCGGGTTTGGTCGCGAATGACGCCGACGAGAACGACCCGTGAGCCGTCTCGGGAAACCCAGCCGATGCCCAGTTCGAAGGAAGCCTCGGGTCTATCGTAGCGTTGGATGCGGAGCTTGTCGCCCGGCAGTTCGATGGCGACGGCGAGGGCGGTAGGGATGTCGCCGGAAAGTTGGTTTCCGAATGTGATGAACTGGTTTAGTTTAGTAAGGTTGACGAGGCTGGTTGGTATCGTGCCGATGAGTTGATTGTTATGGAGCCAGAGTGCCTCTAGCTTAGTGAGATTGCCAAGATCAGAGGGTATGGCGCCGCTGAGTTGATTATCGTGGAGATAGAGACTTTCCAAGCCGGTGAGATTGCCGAGAGTGACCGGAATAGTGCCACTAAGTTGGTTGTTCCCCAGGTTAAGGCTGCGCAGAAGAGTAAGGTTGCCCAGTTCGCTGGGTATGATCCCGCTGAGTTCATTGTCATTCAAATCCAAAGATTCTAAGCTGAGAAAATTGCCAAATGAGACTGGAATAGCTCCGTTTAGATTGTTGCCAGCAAGGGACAACCGACTGAGACTTGTAAGATTGCCGAAATTGCTTGGGATTCCGCCGCTTAGCTGATTGCCCCCAAGTTGCAGATTACTCAAGTAAATGAGATTGCCCATTTCAGCGGGTATGGCCCCAGTCAATTGGTTGTTGCCTAACCTGAGGTCCTCCAGGTAGAAGAGGTAGCCCAGCGCAGGCGGTATCGCCCCACTGAGTTGGTTTTCGTGCATCGCCAAGTAGCTCAAGTTAGTGAGACTGCCAAGCGTGCTTGGTATGCCGCCGGTGAGCTGATTGCGGCTCAATTCAAGGAAATTTAGGCTAGACATGCGGCCTAACTCGGAGGGAATGTTGCCGCCAAGTTGGTTGTTCTTCAGACGCAACTCTTTTAGTTTAGTGAGGTTGCCAAACGTGCCGGGAATCCTGCCGCTCAGCATGTTGCCAGTAAAGCTCAAATACTCTAGTTCCGTGAGGTTGCCGAGAGTGGCCGGGATTGGACCGCTCAACCGGTTGCCGAACAAAGTAACACTCTTTAGCTTTGTGAGGTTACCAAAGGAATTTGGAATTGTGCCACTAAATTGATTTAAGGCCAGACTCAGTGTTTCCAGTTTTACGAGGTCGCCCAATTGATAGGGAATTGTGCCGTTGAGTTGGTTGAAATCGAGCACGAGGCCCTCCAAGTGATCTAACTTGGCCAAATCGCGGGGAAGGCTGCCGTTCAAACCTCTCTCGGTAAGCTCTATCCCTGTCACTCTCAGCGTGCCGTCCGTGAACATGAATTTTATTCCGACGCCATCCCAGTTCGAGATCGGCAGGTCCGCGCTCCAGTTCAGCGGGGCGGTGCCGCGCAGCGTGTCTTTCAGCCCCAGCAGCGTTTCGCAGTCGGCAACCAAGCCGGTGTTTCTGGCCGGATCGGAAACTGCGCCCCTTGTGGCGCA
Organism: Chloroflexota bacterium; assembly: GCA_965207135.1. Taxonomy (GTDB): domain Bacteria; phylum Chloroflexota; class UBA11872; order VXOZ01; family VXOZ01; genus VXOZ01. The sequence continues at coordinate 3,439,330 of OZ242272.1, forward strand.
CCCGTGGCTGCTCTGCGCCAGCGCCACGCGAGCGTTTGCCAGCGGCAGGGCGAGGAGCATCACTACAAATGCGACGAGACGCAGCCCAAGTTCTAGGCCCCTTCTGCGGCCAATTGCGTGAGCCATTCGTCTGGTGGGCATGGGAAACCCTTCAACTACTTGCACGGTATTGGAAGCTGGAAAGCGCCGCGCCAAAATGCACCATGACAAACGAAACGCGGCAACGATCATGCAAGAGTCTTCAACACTTTAGTGTAGGTACATGCACACCATACCACCTTAAACGGTGCCAAACGTAATTTGACGCCCGGAATGCCCACTGACGATTTCTCAGCGAGTTCAAGGGGGATTGGTAGTTGAAGTTTAGACTGAGGTCTTGAAGTTGGGCCTGCGTGCAGCCGAGCCGGCGTGTTGTGGGTGCTGTATTCGCGTAGACCCTTCGCAGAGCGAACCGAATGCAGATTGTCCCGCGGCGGTAAGAACAAAGCAAGTCGCTGGAAGGCCTTCAGTAATCTAAATGAAAGTACTCCGCACTTACCGCACGTAGGCGGCGGCGATGCCGCCGTCCACGGAGAGGGTGGCGCCGGTGGTCTTGGCGGCACGGTCGGAGAGCAGAAAGGCGGCGGCCTCGGCAACGTCGGTAGGCGTGACGTTGACCTTGAGGGCGGTGCGGTCGCGGTAGAATTCTTCAAGTTCGCCAGGGGAAATGCCGTGGTCGCGGGCCCGAGACTCGCGGAATGCCGGTGTCCAGAGGTCAGAATCCGGCATGATCGCATCAGGACAGATGGTATTGACGCGGATACCGTTCGCGCCGCCTTCTTCGGCAATGCAGCGGGCCAGATGCAATTGCGCCGCCATGGCTGCGCTGAAAGCACTGGTGTCTATTTCTGCCGCGAGCGCGTGCTTGGAGGCGATGAAGAGCAATGCTCCGCCCAGCGCTTGCTGCCGCATGAGGCGCAACGCCTCCCGCGCCAGAATAAAGTAGCCGCGAATGAGAGGCGCGTAGGTCTGGTCCCATTCCGCGAGCGTCGTCTCTTCCACTGCATGGGCGACTGCCAGGCCGGGGCAAAACACTACCGCATCTACGCCGCCGTGCGCCAACACCGCGGAGTCAAAGGCAGCCTGCACGCTCGCTTCGTCGCGCACGTCCGCGGCCACGGCCAGCGCACAGCCTTTACCGTGCGCCTCGTTGAGCGCGGCGGCGGTCTGTTCCGCGCCCTGCGCGTCGCTATCGAGAATCACCACGTGGGCGCCTGCCGCCGCCAAGCGTTCAGCGATAGCTCTCCCGATACCGCTCGCGCCGCCGGTTATGAGCGCAACCCGGCGGGAGAACTCCGCTTCCGGCGGCGCGAGCGTCAGCTTGAGCAACTCCAGCGGCCAGTACTCGATGCTGAAGGCTTCGGGGTCGGTCATGGACGTAAAGCGGTCAAGCGCCTCGGCGCTGGCGATATCTGCGATTGCCCGATGATAGAGACCGCCCGCAACGCCCGCCGACGTGAGGTCTTTGCCCGTGGTCACCATACCCAGACCCGGAATGAGGATAATACGCGGGTAAGGATCGAGCATGGTCTCGCCGTCCTGAGCATTGGCGGCGAAGTACTGCGTGTAGTCCCGGGCATAGGCGTCGACACCGCTGCGCACGCGGGCGCAGAGTTCTGCCACGCTCTGGCTGGCCGGGTCCCAGTCCACAAAGAGCGGACGGTGTTTGGTGTGGACGAGGTGATCGGGGCAGGCCGCGCCGCGTTGCGAGAGCTCCGGCGCGTGGGCGCTGTTCACAAAGTCGAGCACCTCAGCCGAATCGTCGTAGCGCAGGAGCATGCGCTGCTGCTGGCTCACCGCGCCCCGCAGCACCGGCAGGACTTGCCGGGCGATCCGGCGGCGTTCGTCTGCGCTCGGCATCTCGACCGCAACTGCGCCAAAGACGCGCTTGCCCCGGGCGGCATCATCCACCGCGCTCTGGGCCCGTGCCACCATCTCCAGGGTGTTGGCATAGCACTCTTGCGACGTTTCGCCCCAGGTCACCAACCCGTGTTTCTGCATGAGCACGCAGCGGGCCTTGGGATTCTCCGCCACCAGGCGCATCATCTCTTTGGCGCTGCGGAAACTGGGCCGGAAGAACGGCATCCAGATGGCTTCCACCCCATAGATGCGCTCCACCAGCGCTACCGCGTCCTCCGTGCAGCAGAGCGACACAACCGCGTCGGGGTGCGTGTGGTCGATGTGGGCGAACGGCAGGAAGGCGTGCATGGTGGTCTCCACCGAGTGCCGGGGCGGATCGAGATCGACGTAGCTATGCGCCAAGTACGTCGCCATGGCTGCGTCGGTCATGTCGTCGTAGCGGAGCATGTCTTCCAAGGCATCTTGGTAGAGTCCGGTAAAGCCCTCGGGCACGATGGTAGCCAGGTCGTAGCCGCTGCCCTTCACCCGCAGCACACGCACCTCACGCCCGCGAAAGTCCGTCTCGACGAGCTTCATAGACGTATTGCCGCCGCCCCAGTTCACGATTGACGGGTCTTTGCCCAGCATCCGCGAACGGTAGACTACCTCGCCCACGCCAGTATGCCGCGCGGCTGCGTCGTCGACCCAATAGTTCGTGACCTGCGCCTGCTTTGCCATTACAGTTCGTTACCTCGTGCCTCGAAGCTGAGTCTAGTGTGGTATGGCTAGGGTTTGGGTACTTCGATTATATCAGGGCACAATGCTGGTCATTATGTACCAACCCATCAGCTTCACTGGCCATGTAAGGCAATTGCCAGTGAAGGTAACTGTGGAACAGTTATTTCATGTCTGCAATCTGTTAAGCTTAGTTATACTATTAAGTCTCTATCTTGTAAGCGGCCGTCGCGAGTCCTTCAGGGGAGGAATGGTAGTATTGTCACCGGCGGATGAGGTCAGTACAAGTCTAACTGGAATAGTATTAGAAGCGGCAATGGGTCAGCGGCTACCTACGGCAGCCGAATTGCGGAGGATTCAGGAGCATGTAGCGGAGGCATGGTACAGTCTTTCTCGGGAACAGCGAATTTCCCGTGAGCTTTTTGGTACCCAGTGGGGAGGACGTGTTCTTCAGACTGGTGATGCACTGCCGACGGATGTGGTGCACTATCTGAAGCACGCTGTAGCGTGGCAGGAGTGGCCGCCCGGCGTGACGTTTGCCCCGTATCGCGAGTGTTTACGCGACGTTATACTAGACCCCGCCGGCGGTCTGATGACGAGCAGGTATCGTGATAAGGGCTACCCTCTTAGCATTGTGCGACGTTCGCGAGAGTTGCAAGGACCTGGCGGACATGAGTGGCTGCTAGTAGAGTATCGCGTGTCAACCGGGTATATTGCTACCGCCTTCCAGCCTGAAGAGGGTCTAGGCTACTTAGATCGGCCCGGTCGGAGAAGAAAGCAATGGCTACGCAAGCCGCAATGAGTGAACGGATAAATCTTAAACTGAGTGCTGTTGCAGCCGAGATTGAGAATCTACGCGCTATCGAAGAAGATTGGCAACATATGCCCGAGGACCATCAGGCTGCGTTCTTGCTTGAATGGGACGAGTTGATGGCGCGCGTAGAAAGCCTAGATAACGCCTTTCACTCCTCTCAGATGACTCCTAAACAGGAGGCCCTGTTCCGCGCATTGCTCAATGAATTCGAACTGGCTGCGTCCACCATCGCAACGCTTGGCCTTGTGAGACCACATATCAAGCAAGTGCTCTAAGCTGCCCCAAACTGTACATTCCCTCTTTTTCTCCTCAGCGTTGCTCGGTGGTTAAGTTTATGTGGCTTTCATTCAGTCGCCGAAGGCAATTCAGGAGTCTGCCCACCCGGGTGCGGTGCCGCCACATGTGCATTGCGGTAAGCTAGAAAAAACTAGAATAGCAGGAGGGTATGGCGTGCGCACACGAAAACTAGGCAAGAACGGCCCGGAAGTCTCGGTGCTGGGATTTGGCGCGTGGCCGATTGCGGGCAAGCTGGGACCGGTGGCAGAGCAGGACGCGGTGACGGCAATTCAGCGGGCGGTTGACGGCGGTGTAACGCTCATCGATACGGCAGAGGCCTATGGGTCCGGTGTCTCAGAGGAGTTGGTCGCCAAGGCTGTGGGCGACCGGCGCGACCGGGTATTCATTGCCACCAAGGTCTTGCCCGAGAATTGGCGCCGCAAGGACCTGCTGACCGCCGCCGAGCGCAGCCTGCGCCACCTGCACACCGACTATATCGACCTCTACCAGATCCACTGGCCGCTCGATGAGATGGACTTTGCCGAGAGCATGCAGGCCATCGCTGATTTGATTCAGCAGGGCAAGGTGCGCTACGCGGGAGTTTCGAATTTCTCGGCAGAGCAAATGCAGGAATGCTTGCAGGTGCGGCACGTGGACTCGGACCAACCGCGCTACAATTTGCTTGATCGTGAAATCGAGGCGGATGTGCTGCCGTTTTGTCAGGAACAGGGCATCGGTGTGCTGGCCTATGCGCCGCTGGGTCAGGGTCTGCTCACCGGCAGCTACGAAGAAGACCACGTATTCAACGCAAACGACATCCGCAGCGAGAATGCGCGCTTTACGGGCGAGCAGTTCAGGCGGACTATTCGCATGGCCAAGAAGCTCGCGGCCTACGCCGCCGACCACGGGCATACGCTCATTGAACTCGACATCGCATGGGTACTGGCGCATCCGGCGATGACCACGGCGTTGGTCGGCGCGAAAAGTCCCGCGCAGGTGGATGGCTGGCTGGGCGCGGGCGACTGGGAACTCACCTCGCAGCAGCTGCGGGAGATCGATGACATCGCCGCCGAGGCCAGCGTGTAGCCGTGAGGCGTTAGACTTGGGGGCTCCCTTACGGCCTGCGCGCGCCTAGTGAGTGGGCAACCGGAATTCTCAGGCTACCTAGGCTGATGTGCCCCGTGGGATTGGCATTGGCAAAGATTCGCCCTCACCCAAGCCCTCTCCCCCAGGAGAGGGCTTATTCTGCGGCTAGCGGGTGCTCGGTTCCGGTTGCGTGCCTGTCATCGGCACAGTTGATAAGCTGCTCTACGCATTGCTGGCAAGCTCGCCCATTTGGACTTGGCTCGTCCTAGAGCCGCCCTCACCCAAACCCTCTCCCTCTGAGGGTGTCTCAAAAATAGTTCTACCGGATATATATACTGTGGAGTAGAGAAGCAAGGTGAGGGAGCAGGAAGAGCGTGAAGTGAGGTGTAGTGATGCCGGTGCGACCGTTCAGTCGTGAGCAAGCCTGGTTGCTGCCGCCGACGCTGGACGAACTGGTGCCGGCAGACCATCCTGTGCGGTTTGCGGCGGCCTTTGTGGACAGCCTTGATGCTGCGGCGTGGGAGGCGTTGGCGATTGACCTGCAGGGCGACCCGCGTGGCGCCGGGGCCTATCATCCCCGAGCCCTGCTGAGCGTATGGATATACGGTTTCATGACCGGTGTGCGTTCCTGCCGCAAGCTGGAGGCGGCCTGCAGAGATCAGGTTCCCTACATGTGGCTGGTGGGGATGCAGCAGCCCGACCACAACACACTGTGGCGCTTCTACAAAGCGCACCGCGACCGGATGCGGACGCTGCTGCGCCGCACGGTGCGCACGGCTGTCAGTGCCGGGCTGGTGGACCTGGCCATCCAGGCGGTGGACGGCACTAGGATCGCGGCCAACGCCGGGACGCGGCATACCCACGACGCGCAGGGGCTGCAGCGGCTGTTGTCCCGTACCGAGCAAGCGATCGCGGACTTGGAGGCGCAGAACACCACGGGGGGCGCCGCGCCGCCGGCGACTTTGCCGCAGGAACTTGCCGACGCCCAGGCCCTGCGGCGGCGGGTGGACGACGCGCTGACCCGCGTCGCGGCTGCGGACGGGCCGCACTACACGAACCTGACCGACGCAGACGCGGCCCTGCTCAAGGCCGGCAAGGGTGGCTTCATCACCGGCTACAACGCGCAGGCGATGGTTTCGCCACTGGCGGCGGAGAACGTGGGCGCACGGGGTAGGTTGATCACGGCGGCGGACGTGAGCGCCAGTGCCGACGACCATCCCCATCTGGCGCCGCTGATCGAGGCGGCGCAGGCGAACATCGACGACGAGCGGAACGTGGTGACCGTTGCAGACGCGGGCTACCATTCGGGGGCCAACCTCGCCACGTGCCACGCCGGCGGCCACACCGTGTTGCTGCCCGAGACACATGATCGCAGACGCCGCCACCCGTACCATAAGGACCACTTCACCTACTGTCCGCAGACCGACACCTACCTGTGTCCTCAGCAAAAGGTGCTCACCTACACGCACAGCTTGACCCACGGCAACGGCTACCGCGTCAGGCGGTACCAAGCCAACGGCCGGGACTGCCTCTCCTGCCCGGCCTTCGGCGTCTGCACCACCTCCCGGCGCGGCCGCTCCATAAAGATCAGCGAGCACGAGCCGATACTGCAACGGCACAGGCAGTTGATGGCGACCGTACCGGCCAAGCAGTTGTACCGCCGCCGTAGTACCATCGTCGAGCCGGTCTTTGGCCTGCTCAAGGAGTGGCACCACGCCAGACGCTTCCTGCTCAGAGGCCGCAGCCACGTGGTGTCTGAATGGCACCTGCTGGCCACCGCGTTCAATCTCAAGAGCCTCCACGCGCTGTGGCGGTCCGGGTCTCGCCCATTGCCGCCCCGGGGACGGCTCTCTCACTTCTACCGTTTCGTCCATACCACCCGCCATCTCACTGTGCCGCTCATCCCTTTCACCGTGCCGCGCACGAATATATTGAGACAGTCTCCCCAGGAGAGGGCTTATTCTTTGGCTAGCGAGTGCTCGGTTCCGCTTGCGTGCCTCACCTCGGCCACAGTTGATAGGCTGCTCTACGCATTGCTGGCAAGCTCGCCCATTTGGACTTGACTCGTCCTAGAGGCACCCTCACCCAAATCCTCTCATCCAAAAGACCCTGGCGAAACCACTTTCCCCTAGGCGGGGTGTAGGTCGGGATGGGGGTGAAGAATGGCTTCACGGCTGGCAACTCCAACCGCCCACATCCCCTCTGGATTCCGGCTTGCGCCGGAATGACGGAGTGAGGAAGAGCCTCCACAGGAGAGGGAGCCAACCGGCCATTCGCCTGGCACAATGTCCCTCTGCGCGCCTCTCTAGAGAAGGGCGGTTTAGTCGTCCATTTGCGAGAGGACCTTGGGTCGCGCTTGCAGCAAGAATTGCTTGCTAGCTAGTCTTCCAGGCGCTTGGATCCAGGCCCACGTCGCGGGCGGAAGCGCAGATTTTGCCCCAGGTAGTCTCGTCGATGGGGATACCCGAGTGTGCGCGCTCGCGCTCGGTGCGGAATTCCGGTTCACCGGGCACGAGCACCTCAGCCACGCCGGGCGCGGTGCGGCTTGATTTGACATGTCTTACCAGGGCCTCCACCTCGCCATAGTATGATTCCAAGTCCCCAAAGTGCGCGATGTCGTAGACGGTGAACAGCACGCCGTTGCCGGGTGAACTCCTGTCACCGGCAGACATGCCCTGGCCGCTCAGCCCACCGGCGCAGAGTTCCATCATCATGCTCAGCGCATAGCCCTTGTGGCCCAGCGGGCCGCCCAGAGGCAGTATCGCCCCGCGCGGTTCGTTCCAGTACACTTGCGGGTCCGTGGTGGGTCTACCTGCCGTATCGATGATCCAACCTTCCGGCAGCGGTTTGCCGAGATTGGTGGCAACGCGGATCTTGCCGTCAGCGACTGTGCAGGTCGTCATGTCCACCATAATGGGTGGGTTGGCGCGGCGGGGCGCGGCGAAGGCCAAAGGATTCGTGCCCAGACGGCCGTCAATGCCGCCAAACGGCGCTACCTGAGTACCCGTGCGGCCCGAATTGACGAAAGCGACACCGATCAAGCCGGCCTGGGCCATCATGATGGGGTATGCGCCCGCCCGGCCGATGTGGCTCGCCCGGCGCAGCGAAACGCTCGCCAGGCCGTTTTGCCGCGCTTTCTGAATTGCCAGGTTCGTGGCGAGAACCGCGCCCACCTGCCCAAACCCATTATGCGCGTCCACAACCGCGGTGCAGGCGTGTTCGCGCACAATTTCCGGTGAGCCCATAGGATCGACGCGTCCTTCGTTCACGGCGCGCGCGTACTCATACAGACGCAAGACGCCGTGGGAATCATGGCCAAAGAGATTAGATTGGACCAAATGATCGGCCACAATCTGTGCGTCGTCGGGACGACAGCCCAGCGCAGTAATGAACTCTTGGCCGATGCGGCGCAAGGCATCAGCGGTGATGGTAGGCACAATTCGCTCCTTTAGACAGTTTGCTACGCGAGTTCCCAGACTTCTGGGTCCAAGCCCAAGTCGCGGGCCGAATCGCAGAGCTTGCCCCAGGTGGTCTCGTCGATGGGGATACCCGTCTGTTCACGCTCGCGCTGGGCGCGGTACTCCGGCTCACTGGCGACCAAGACCTCATTAACGCCGGGAGCAGGGCGGCTTGTTTTCACGTGGTTGATGAGTGTATCGATTTCATCGTAGAAGAAATCGGGGTCTACAAACTGCTCGATGTCATAGGCTGTCAGGTGGACGCCGTTGCTGTCCACCTGCATGTCGCCGGCGGACATGCCCTGACCGCTCAACCCGCCGCCGCAGATTTCATTCAGCATGCTCAGCGCAGTGCCTTTATGCCCGAGAGGGCCGCCGAGCGGCAGCACAGCGCCGCGGGGTTCGTCCCAATAATCCGCCGGATTGGTGCTCGGATTGCCCTTCGCGTCGACGATCCAACCCTCCGGCAGCGGTTTGCCCTGGTTGGCGGCAATTTTGATTTTGCCGTCGGCGACGGTAGACGTGGTCATGTCTACGAAGAAGGGCGGGGCGGCACGGCGGGGCGCGGCGAAAGCCAGCGGATTAGTGCCCAAACGGCCGTCGATGCCGCCAAAAGGCGCTACCTGAAAGCCCAGCCGGCCCGCATTGACGAAGATCAGGCCGATCATGCCGGCCTGCGCCACCATGTGGGGATACTCTCCCACTCTGCCAATGTGGCTCGTATTGCGCAAAGAAACACTGGCAATGCCGTAATACCTGGCCTTTTCTATCAAGAGCTTTGTGGCAAAGACCGCGCCCACCTGACCGAACCCGTTGTTGGCGTCGACGACCGCGGTGCACGGGTTGTCGCGCACAATCTCCGGTACCGCTTGCGGGTCTACGACACCCTCCTCCCGCACGGCATGCCAATACTGCTCCATGCGCACCACGCCGTGGGAGTCATGCCCGTAGAGGTTGGACTGCACCAAGTGATCGGTGACGATCCGGGCGTCAGCGGGGCGACAGCCCAGAGCGGTGAAAAAATCGTAGCCAATGCGGCGGAGGGCGTTTGCAGTAACAGTAGGCACGGGCGGCTCCTTGCGGCACTTTGCTAGTCGTATCTGAGCTGTAACTTCGGTTTGGTTTCGCGTAAGCCGGTCGGCTTACCGTTCAGGTCTGCGGACTCACGCTAGGCGAATTTCCAGGCGGTTGGATCGAGACCAATTTCACGCGCTGCCTGGCAAAGCTTCTCCCAAGTGGTGTCGTCAATAGGTATGCCGTTTCGCTGGCGTTCGCGCTCGCAGCGAAACTCCGGCTCGCCGGGAATGAGAATCTCCGCGACACCCGGCGCGGTGCGGCTTGACTTAACGTGACCGACCAGAGCTTCAACTTCAGCGTAGAAGGACTCCAGATCGGTGAACTGTGCGATGTCGTAGGCTGTAATGTGGACGCCGTTGCTGCTAAAGCGCATGTCGCCTTGGGACATGCCCTGACCGCTCAGACCGCCACCGCAAATCTCCATCATCAAACTCAGCGCAAAGCCCTTATGCCCCAGAGGGCCGCCCAATGGGAGCACGGCCCCGCGCGGTTCGCCAAAGTAGTCATGGGGGTTCGTGCTGGGCTTGCCCTCCGCATCGACGAACCAGCCCTCAGGCACCGGCTTTCCCTGGTTGGCGGCGATGTAAATCTTGCCGTCGGCGACAGTGGAGGAACTCATGTCCACAAATATTGGCGCGTCGGCGCGTCGGGGCGCGGCAAAGGCCAGCGGATTGGTGCCCAGGCGACCGTCGATGCCGCCAAAGGGCGCTACCTGAAAGCCCATCCGACCGGCGTTGACGAAGACCAGGCCGATCATGCCGGCCTGCGCCACCATGAGCGGGTACGCAGCTAACCTGCCAATGTGGCTCGTATTGCGCAGGGAGACGCTGGCCACGCCGTACTGCTGCGCCTTCTGCAGCAAGAGCTCAGTTGCAAAGGTCGCGCCCACCTGCCCGAACCCATTGTGCCCGTCCACCACCGCTGTACAGGGATATTCGCGCACGATTTCCGGTACCGCGCGCGGGTCAACGCGATGTTCATCCCATACGGCACGCCCATACCTTTCCATGTGCACCACGCCGTGAGAATCATGCCCGTAGAGGTTGGACTGCACCAAATGATCGGTGACAGTGCGGGCATCAGCGGCACGACAGCCCACGGCAGCGAAGAACTCGTAACCAATACGGCGCAAAGCATCCGCGGTAACGGAAGGCACAGACGGCTCCTTTCGGCTTCACGTACGTACTGAATGTCTCATCTTGTTCGAGGGAGTGATCCGCCGGCAACGATGTCCGACGCAATTATCCTGCCACAAGTGCAGGTGCGATCGCACCTGGAGCCCTGCAGCCACTCGCCTCGTCTACCCAGGGCTGACCTGAGGGACCGCGCTAGGCAAGTTCCCAGGCGGTTGGATCGAGACCGATGTCGCGTGCGGAGGCGCAGACTCTCTCCCACGTGGTGTCGTCAATGGAGATGCCTGTCCGTTCGCGCTCGCGCTCAGTACGGAATTCCGGCTCGCCGGGAACCAGAATCTCAGCGACTCCGGGCGCCGTGCGGCTGGATTTGACGTGCCTGACCAGGGCCTCTACCTCGTCGTAGAAGTAGTCCATGTCCGTGAAGTGCCCGATATTGTAGGCAGTAAACAGGACCGCGTTAGCGGGCGCACGACTGTCGCCGGCAGCCATGCCCTGACCGCTCAGTCCGCCGGCGCAGAGTTCCATCATCATAGCCAGCGCATAGCCTTTGTGGCCGAGCGGACCGCCCAGCGGTAAAATGGCGCCGCGGGGTTCGGCCCAGTAGTCCTGTGGATCGGTGCTGGGATTGCCTGCCGCATCGATGATCCAACCTTCGGGGAGTGGTTTACCGAGGTTGGTGGCGAGGCGGATCTTGCCGTCGGCGACGGTGCTCGTCGTCATGTCCACCATAATGGGCGGGTCGGCCCGGCGCGGCGCGGCAAAAGCCATTGGATTTGTCGCCAGGCGGCCGTCAATGCCGCCGAACGGCGCCACTTGAACTCCCAAGCGACCGTAATTAACGAAGGCCGTGCCAATCAGGCCTGCTTGGGCAATCATAATGGGATATGCGCCTGCTCTGCCGATGTGACTCGCCCTGCGCAGCGACACGCTCGCCATGCCATGTTGCCGTGCCTTCTGAATTGCCAATTTCGTGGCGAGGGCCGCCCCCACCTGCCCAAACCCGTTGTTGGCGTCTATAACCGCCGTGCAGGGGCTTTCGCTCACGATTTCGGGCGCATTCTGAGGATGGACGCGCCCTTCGTTCACGGCCTGTGCATACTCATACATGCGCAGTATACCGTGCGAATCATGGCCGTAGAGACTCGATTGCACCAGGTGGTCGGCTACAGTGCGCGCGTCCTCGGGACAACAACCCAGAGCAATGAAGAAGTCGTGGCCGATGCAGCGCAGGGCGTCAGCGGTGACAATAGGCAAGAGCGGCTCCTTTGGGCATCACAAGACATATCTGCACAGGCACTCCGGTCTGGCGAGCTGCGAGCTAGACGGCGCGTCTGAGGAGGTAGGGAATTGGATTGGCCTGCCAAGCGTCGCTGCGGGAAGGTGTCTTCTCAAGCGAGAAACCAGGCCCCGCGCTACGGCCCTGCATAAGACTACCTAGTGCTGTGATAGCTAGCAACACGCTCCACCAGCGCGTCTACCGCAGCTTCTTCCATGATTAGTTGCGGTCCATGTGGGAAATCCGCGTGTTTGGCAACACGCCCGCCCCACTCAAGCGCGCACTCCCAGCCATCATCGTTATGTTCGGCGCGCGTGATCTGAAGAACATACCCATTGGCAAACGGTATCGTGTAGCGCTCATTGATGCGTAGGCACCAGTCATTGGGCAGCTCCTTGCGAAAAGCGCGCCACGGTTGCTCGGGTTGCCAGACCTTCTGTTGTATCGCCATCGGCCATGCTCCGTTCTCTTGTCCCCTCTCCACATTGGACGAGGGTAAGAGCTTGCCCCATGCTTGATTCGGGGGTGAAGGTGAACACAGAATACTCATCAGACATGATACTGTGCGGTACATGCTACGTACAGCTTTTGCCCCGACACGCCGTGCGGGATAGAATAAAGCGAAGAAGCGATTCGTGCTGTGCGCGGAAGCTTGCGCAGGAAGCGCAAAGACCGTGCGCAGTGGGTGCGCAGTCTGCGCGAGCCACGCCAAGGCGTGCGCGCACTGTGCAATGGTACGCGCGATTGACGTAGGAAAAGAGCAAATATGTTTGACATCGGCCTGCCGGAACTTATGATCATCCTGGTGCTTGGCCTGGTCCTATTGGGGCCGGACCGATTGCCCGGGGTGATTCGTCAGGTGACGGGGGTGATACGACAACTCCGGTCCAGCTATAGCGATGCCATCGCTACATTTAAGGACCAGCTTGGCGACGTTCAAGGCGACATCGACGCTATTCGGGGTGAAATCTCATCCATTCAGGGCGAAGTGCGCTCCACTGCGGAAGACGTCCAGAAGGACGTGGAGGAAGTGCAGGGCGAGGTAAAGACCGCCGGTACGGAAATAGAGAAAGGTCTCCAAGCAACGGCCGCGGAAGCTGCTGCGACGCGCCCCGACCAAGTCGGCGCGGAAGCCGAAGCCCCGCCGCCGGCCGCCGCAGCCGAGACGACGGCGCGCCCTAATCTGAGCGAGCGCGGCCCCGCCTGGACGCCCCAGGGCGCCCAGGCCGGCGGCGGTTCACCGGTGCAGCAAGACCTCTTCGCCGGACTGATGCGCAGTCTCAAGGCGCGGCTCGGCGACGACTGGCTCATCGAACAGGCGGAGATCTACCGGGACCTGGGCACGCGCGCCGCTGAGAGAAGGGCCGGCGAAGATCAGGATATTGCGGCGCTTGTGCGCACCTGGGCGGACATGCATCGGAATTCACTGCCCGACGGCAGCCTGCAAATCATCGAGACCGGCAGAGACTACCGTGTCCGCATGCGCCAGTGTCCGTTTAGCTTCGCCGAGACTGACGACGTAGCTTTGTGCGAGTCGTGCGGGGCATACGACCTGGCATTCCTGCAGGAGCGCGCCGCCGACGTGAAGTGGGGGGCCCATCTCACGGCTGGCGATCCCTGGTGCGAGTTGGTCTTCGCCAAACCGCCGCCACCACCAAAGCCGGAGCCTGTTCAAACCGAAGCGGAGTCAAAGGCAGAGCCTTCCGCAACCGCCAATGGCGATGGAGCGGCAGCTCCTGAAGACGCAGCGCAGTCTTCGGCGCCGCAGGAAGCGGTGGCTAGCGCAGTCGACTCCGCCGCTGCGGGCTCGGAGTTTGGTTCTCTCGCGCAGTCCTATGGCAGTACGGCGGAAGCTGCGGACTCGCCTGAGCCTGCCGCTGCGGAAACACCGGTCGCGGTTGATCCAGCTCCAGGGGTCGAAGCAGCGGGATCAGGCGTTGCTTCCACGCAGACGGCCGATACGGAAGCGGCGGCGGCTGAAGCGTCGGAAGACGGCGACGCGGATGGTACTGACGAGTCTGCCGGCGATGCCGAGGTCGCCGGCAATGCCGAAGCCGCCGGCAATGCCGAGGTCGGCAAGAAAGAGACCGCCCCATGAGGGTGGAGACCTTCGTCCGGGGGCCGCTCCTCAATAACGTCTATCTGCTGTGGGACGAGCACAGCAATGAAGCGGCAATTGTCGATCCCGGTATTGGCAGCGACGATCTGCTAAAGCACATCGAGGAGGAGCAGCTTCATCTGCGCTATGTCCTTGTTACCCACGCTCACTTCGATCACGTCGACAATGTTGCTCTCTTCCGCGAGCAAATAGGCGCAGGTGTTGTGCTACATCAGGCCGATGCAGCGGCGCTTGAAGAGCTGGTGGGGGTGTCCGCGGATGTGCTCCAGAACGGCGGCGAAGAGCTGACGCTCGGCAGCCTGACCATTCGAACCCTGCATACGCCCGGCCACTCCCCCGGCGGCGTTTGCTTTTTGGTAGATGACCACCTGTTTGCGGGCGACACGCTCTTTGCGGGATCGATCGGCAGGAGCGATTTCCCGGATAGTGATAGTGCGGCACTCCTAAAGGCCATAACAGAACAGATACTGCCACTGCCCGATGCGACCCAGGTGTTGCCGGGCCACGGCGACGCTACTACGATTGGCGCAGAGCGCGCCGGTAATCCCTTTCTACAGGGGTTTGTGGGGTAGAAGTCCTGGGGATCTCGATAAGGCACAAATCCACGAAGGCAATCTGTAGACTTAGGTTGTTAGACGAAAGGCAAGTAGGTTAAGATGAAAAAACCGAAACGGCACGACCCTAGCGGTGTACAATCATGTCTTTGAGGATGTCGACCAGTCTGTTGCACATCTGACCGAAATTGAGAATTTAAGACAAGTCAAATATAAACCTGTAAGCGGCGAGGACTTCTCCGAAGTAGCGCAATCGCTTCTCGATGACTTCCTCCGTAAATAGTATCGGGTAGCCATCGAGTAGTATCGGATCTTCCACTCTCTTCGACCTAGCGATTTGGGCCATTGCCCGGTCTGCCTGAGAAAAAAGTTCTCCAGTTGGGTCCCCCTGTGAAACGCTTTGTGGCACTTCAATTCCCATTTCGCGTGCCCACTGCTTATGTTGCGTTGTGGGATGAGCTTGTTCTGCTTTCTCGCGAGCAGTGTTGATGGGCTTTCTTGCTCTTAGACTCTCCATCGCATCTACGTAGAATGCTACTGAGAATTCAATAGTTAAAGTGACGCTAGCGGGAAGGGACCTTCTTAATTCAGGGGTAGTTATTTTAAAATACATCTCCTTCATCTCGTTAGTCACGAGGTGGGGAGACATCATAATTGCCTGAATAATCATCTGTGGCGATACTTCCATTGCGGACTTCTTCCTTTCTTGCTTAAACCTACTATGGACGCTTCCCTTGCGGCAGCCTCTCGCACGCTTTACCGTCCTTGTCTCCATCTAGCCTATTCGGATCACGCCAGTCTGCCTCCAACACTACTTGTGCTTGCCACCGGAACTACAAGCCACGAGCAAGACTACAGCAAGCAAGAGGACTGTGGCGCACCTCATGCTCTTTCCTTATCTAGGGCTGCGGCCCGTATTTGTTGTCCCCTTTCTCACTTTCCTCAACTCCCAAGTAAATGAAGGTGATAAGGTTCACCAGGGGGATAACAAGCAAGAGTAGCATCCAGCTGGACTTCCCAATGTCGTGCCAGCGCTTAGCATAGACGGCTGTTGAAACCCAAAGACAAAGTCCGTAGTAACCCCAGATCAAGCTGCTATTGACCATCTCCGACCCTATGAGGTATCCCACTAGAAGGCCTAAAGTCAAAAAAAGTGCAATGGACATAAGGATGCCCTTTAGCCAATACTCAGACCGGCCAATGCGCCCCTCGTGGCTGAACCACACCCACAGTTGACGGTCCATACCTCTTTCAGGAGGGGGTTTACGCTTGCTACTCACGACTCACCTCCGCAGACTCTTGCTCTGGCTGTGTGAACACTTGCGCAATTCCGACTACTCTTCCTCGTCTTCTTCATCATATTCCACATCCGGGAGTGTCAGTACGCGCTCATCAAGCACGTGCAACTCTAGCGCTACGACCTTGACAGCCGATTGGACATCAAACATAGCACTCTGTGGACACACCGTGGTTAACGTCATCGCAGCCCAGCAGTGCCTCGACATCAAACTGCCTTCCCATGTCGTCAGCTCCAAACACGCTATGACTGTATAGCCGCTTAGACTCATCATGCAATTTAGTCAAGCGAAAGAATACGACTACTAGCTTACTGTCATTGCCGCTTGGCTCGACTTCACTGTAACCAACTTGAACTTCCACTGGCTCGGTTACCGATAGGATTTCAATGCCATATACACCAACCCGTGAAGCGGTATCGGTAAGTAAAGTGCTTTTTTCAAGTGGATTAGTAGAATCCACCTCAATAGTCACAGGCGCTTTCATCACTTAGGTCTTACCGCCATGCGTGAAAGTCACGCGAGCTACGCTTTGGATCGTCCCTTCAATCTGAACCGAGGATTCATCCTCAAAGAAAACCAAGTCGACCAATTGAGCCGCAGTCTCGCTTTGGGCAAATTCGGCCACCGGCATCAACAAAAGAAGCATAACGAGGACAGGAAGCAAACGGCGATGTATTGTGCGCGCAGAATTGTCCCTTCTTAGCTCATCTGAGAAATGTCCTGAAGTATCCTACGAAGGATGCTAGCAATTACCTAAGATAGAAACAAGCAGTGCTATGCCATTTCCCACACTTAGCCGCTCAACGCACGATACGCGGTACAATAGTACATGCAAACCGCAGACTACTTGCCGGCTAACCACAGAGCAGGACTTGGAAATCGGAAGGATGAGCAGAATGGACGGTCAGCAGAAACACGAGCACGAGCACGATCATGAGCATCACCAAGGGCGCTCGCTCATTGCCCGGCAGCCGTATCGGTCGCCGCCGTGCGAGGCCGATGACAATGAGGCGGAAGCAGCGGCACGCCTGCAAGATGAGGCACACGCCCAAGCGGGTGAGCGCGGCCATGCAGGAGAAGGCGAGGCCCACGCACACGACGAGCACCAACATGCGTCCCCCGAAGAGCATGACCACGATGCCCACGCGCATGGCGAGGCGGCCGCAATGTCTTCCCCCGACGAGCATCGTCAGGCCGGCGCGCAGCAATTCCCCACTATCGAGTGCGCGGTGATTACGGTGAGCGACACGCGTACGGAACTCGACGACAAGTCCGGCGCGCTCATCCAAAGCATGCTGCAGGAGGCCGGGCACGAGATTGTCGGCTACCGGTTGGTCAAGAACGACGCCCAGCAGATCACGCAGGCGCTCACCCACATGCTGGCGGGACGCGCGCGCTTTGTGATGCTCACCGGCGGCACGGGTCCCGGCACGCGGGACATCACGGTCGAGACGGTGCAATCGCTGCTGGAAAAAGAGCTCACGGGCTTTGGCGAGCTCTTTCGCATTTTGAGCTATGAGGAGATTGGCGCGGCCACTATCCTGAGCCGGGCCACCGCCGGACGCATAGGGAATAAGTTCGTCGTTTGCTGCCCTGGGTCGTCAGGCGCCGTGCGTTTGGCGCTGAGCGAAATTCTCATACCGGAGTTAGCGCACATTCTCCGCGAAATGAATAGGTGAGGTGAGCCGATGCGAGTGCTCTTTCTCGGAACCGGCGCCGCCGAAGGCTATCCGGCGATCTTCTGCGAATGCGCGCACTGTACGACGGCGCGTGCGCGCGGCGGGCGCAACCTGCGCCGCCGCTCCGCGCTCATGGTGAACGACGACCTCCTGATAGACATGGGGCCCGATCTGATGGCGAGCATGCACGGCACGGGCGCGAACTTCGGGCGGGTTTCCACTATGCTCATCACCCACAGCCACGGTGATCACTTCCACCCGGCCAATCTCTATATGCGCCGGAGCAATTTTTGCGCCACGACACCCGCGCAGATGGAGGTCTATGGCACTCCTCCCACTACTGGGGCGATCATGACTGCGGCCAATGAGCGAAACTTATCCGAAGAGGGGTTTCACCTGCGCCTCAATACCATCCAACCGGGCGATTCCTGGCAGACCGGGCGCTACCGGGTCACGGCTTTTCCGGCGGCGCATGCGGAGGAACTGGAGCCGGTCTTCTTCGCCATTGAGGAAGGCGGCCGCACGCTCCTCTATGCGTCCGATACCGGCCCTTTCCCGGAGGAAACGTGGCTGCAACTCCGTGAGTTCAAATTTGACTGCGCCATTGTCGAGTCCACCATGGGGATCGGCCCGCCGGGGACCCACCACCTCTCCATGCACCAATGCGTTGAGCACCAACTGAAGCTGGAGAGCGAGGGTTTGCTGCAGCCTGGTGCAAGACGCTTCGCCACCCACTTCTCCCATAACCGCACGCCGCCCTATCTGGAATGTGTGGACTTCTTTGCGCCCCACGGCATCGAGCCCGCGTACGATGGACTGGTCGTGCAGGTGTAGACGCAGCGGCGGAGTGTGACTCCGCTCTTCGGGGACAGGAAGCGAATTCGCAGGGTACTGGTCAGCCTCTTCCATTCGCACTTCGACAGGCTCAGCACGAACGGAAGAGGTGCTGGCTTCTCTCTTGCGCTGCTCGCTCAGGTTGCGCCGTAGCGCCTCTGCTGCAGTTGGCGGTAACGCATAACCGCGCGTGCCTATGCAGCCTCGAATCGTGGACGATTGCGCTGTGGAAGGCGCAAATGAACGAAAGTACGAGCACGCCGCCGGCATGGTCGAGAACTTTCCCCCACCAGAACGCTGCCGACAGCGTGGAGGAAGATGACGTCACTCCGGCGGTGGTCTCGCTGCCGTTCATTACAACCAGCGTGGCTGGCACTACTAAGTGATCTATTCCATGAGGGGCGCCATCTGCTGAGCCTGCCTTGCGGTTCATGGTGCAAAAAGCGGGTTTCTCAGCGCCCGGACAAAGTTTAGAATAGAGGGTGAACACTGGAGCGGCGAGGAAGCGCCGCGTTGCGAGAATTGTGACGTGTCTCGCGACACAAAGCAATGTAGCGCGGGGGCTTGCCCCCCGCAGACCTAATCGCCAGGAGAGTTAAGCCAAGCGCAGAATCCGCCAATCTTGCGAGTGCCGAAGTCCAGGATGCTCGCATTGCACCCGCAGAAGGCTATTGTGAGGGAATCAGAGAAGATGGATTCCCGCTTTCCCGGGACCGATGGATTGAGCGGCCTGTTAACTATCTTGGCGGTGACGATTGCCATGAATGCCGACTTTAGTTTTAGGGATAGGCGATAAGCGATGGGTCTCTCACGCCGTAAATTGCTGCAGATGGCGGGGTCGCTGTCGGCGCTGCCGTTGCTGGCGGCGTGTGGCAACAGCATTCCGGATTCCATCCGGCCTGGCGGCGACTCCAACGTGCCGACGGTGCACGTAGTAGCGCCCAACATCACACTCATCTCCGCCACCAACCTCATCCGCGCCATCCAAGCCTGGAACGGCGGCGAGATCGATCCGGACGGACCCAATTCTCGCTTCCGTATCTCTCTGCAAATCATCAAGGCGCGTGACGACGGCGGCGTGACCGCCAGCGGCAGTCCGCCGACGTGGTCGTACTTTCGCCGCGGCATCGACGCTGAAGCCGCTGCCGGGCGTCCCGCGGACATTGCCATGCTGACCGGCGGCATCTTTACGCTGCCCGGCATTGCCAGCCCGTTCTTTGGGCCGCTCAACGACTACGTCCAGCGCGATCGCAGCTTTCTCAACGAATTTGTCCCGCAGGCGGTGGACACGACAACGTTTGGCGGGCGCATCCAAGCGGTGCCGGTGGTGCTCGGCGCCGGTGTCATGGCTTGGCGGCCGGACCGCTTCGACGATACGAAGCTGCCGCCGCCGCCCGCGAACTGGACGTGGAACGACCTCGCGGCCATGGGGCAAGACTTCATGACCGCGGCGCGCGCGCGCAACAAGCAGGACTGGTGGGCCATTGGCGAGGGAGTCTACACGGCGCTCTGGGCGCACCTTATGGCGCAATCCGGCGGCGGCGTGATCGATATGAGCGAGGGCCGGCTGAGCCTCACGTCGGAGAAGACCCGTGCCGCACTCCAGTGGTGGCGCGATCTGGCCTACACTCACCGCATCATGCCGACGGGCGCCGACATGTCTTACTTCGACTTGACACGCCTGGTGCCGCGCAAGAATGCCGCGCTCCACCACCACATGGTCTATTCGGGCGAGAACATCGGCGGTGGCTGGAAGGTGCAGCATTCGCCCTCCTTTGCCGGGAATGCCAACAGCTCCCTTTATTTAATGGACGTCATGGGCATCCACGGCAAGTCGGTGCAGACCGAACTGGCATACGAGGCGATCAAGGCGCTCGCGCCGTACGTGGCGTTGCGCTCGATGGTGCCCGCCTGGATACCGGCCCTCACACACGTCGAGAATCCCTCCGGCGAACGACCGGAACTGGCGATGGTGGAAGAGCGCGTGCCGGTGGTTTTGGAAGCGCTGCGCAACGGACGGGGCACAACAACGCTGCCCTGGACGGAAATCGGGACTATATTGCAAAGGAACATGATCCAGCCGCTCTATACCGACGAACTCGACGTGGCCGACGCCACCGAGCGCGCCACCCGCGCCGTCGCGAACGCTCTGCCTGGGGTTTTGGTGTAGGCGCGCAAGCGCGGCAAGCTTTACGAGAAAACCGGCCTTCCCAGCGTTCTGCTCCAGCCTCGATCTACGTGTGGGGCAGACTTTTCAACGGAATTGTCCGAGTTAGAAATTTCGCTGACGGACTGTCTTTCCGAGCGGAGCGAGGAATCTAGAGGCTTGCTTGGGACCAGTCGTTGCGGCAAAGGATTCGAGGTTCTTCACTGCGCTCCCCTTCGTTCGGAATTGTAAGTGTTGACAAATTCGTTGACAGATTTCGCAGTCTGATTTCCTTGCCAATACCCAGAGTTCCCCTGTCGATACCTAGAATTTGCCTGCCAATACCTAGAATTCGCCTGCCAATACCCAGAGTTCCCTTGTCGATACCCAGAGTTCTCCTGCCAAGACCTAGAGTGCGCCTGCCTCCGTCATTCCCGCGTGCGCGGGAATCCATCTTCTCCGCGTGCGCGGGAATCCATCTTCTCCGCGTGCCCTGGACTCCGGCTTCCGCCGGAGTCCAGGGCCTAACGGCCAATTCTTCCCTCGTACATGGCCAGCGCCGTCTCACACATTCGTACCTATGCGCCTCCCTGTTGGCCTTCTCTGCCTATTCTCGTGCCAATTCTGTCAACGAATCACCTGACACATACAGGAATGACAAGATTCCCCACTGATGCCCGTTGCTGGCTCTGCGAAATCTGTATACGAAATTAGCCGATATGCAAAGGAATGGCAGTGGGGCATGAGCACGATGAATAGTGGCGCGGAGGCTTGATCCGAGCGAGGGGGGTTTGCGCGGTGCGCTGTAGATTCCTCTCCCACATTCGCACGGGCCTGCACGGCGCAGGTTGCAAACCTGCGCTACCGGGAGGGAGTCCTTCCCCGCGTCCGCGCACGGGGCCTGCGGCTCGGCATGACAGCGGCCGCCACCGCCGCCTCAACGGGAGGTCAAGCTACCAGCGGCTCCAGCTTCTCCACCAGTACCTCTACCCGCTCGATACCATCTTGTACGAATTCATCCGTTTGCCAATTCTCATAGAAGTTCATGTGCAACGAATTTGCTGTGCTGAATAGGCCGCGAACTTGAGAGTCGTTCGTCTCGCGACAAATCCTATCGATTGCCTCGAAGAGGTACCGGTGCCCGTTGTGCTGCCACCCTCTCTGCTCAGCAACAGCCTTCACGGCGTGCGCAGCCGCGCCCCAGGCCTTCTCGGAAGCTTGAAGTCTGTCGCCTTTTGCAAATTCCGCTTGCGCTTGGCGCAGGAATTGGCGGCTGACGCGCACGTGCTCTTCTACCCTGGGGTCCCTACCGTTGATTCGCGTTGACACAATGTGCTCCGCGTTTTACTTCTACCCTATTCGTCGCAGACTCATTTTGTGTGGTAGCGCGCGCTTGTTACACAGCTACGTAAAGTAGGCGAGGATCCGGATCCTATATTTGCAATGCCGAGCGTCGTGACAGGATGCGAGCACAGGGCCCTGAGTTTGGGAAGCTCTTCATTGCTGCTCTTGACAAGGCTGGGTCTAAGACAGTCGATCGCTAGGCCTCAGGCAAGGCTACAGGATGCTTACTCTAACTCGGCGTCGTCATGCCTAGCCTGCGCAATCTCACATTCGACTTCGATGAGACGACGTTGCAGGCGCACATGAGGGACCGTCAGGTTGTAGGTGCGAATGCGCCGGTTTAGCGCGGAGACCTGTTCGCGAAACGCTGCTAATGCGACTTGCCAGCGTGAGGCGGCGGCGGGGCTCGGCTGCCCTTCACTGCGGTTCTCTGCATACACCGACCACGCGCGCGCCAATTGTTTTGTGGCCTGAGCAAGAGTTTCCTCGATCCGCCGGCGTTCTTCGACCCAGGGCAGGTTCATGCCGCTGTTGCGGAGCACGTGGCGGGCCATCCAGAGGTCTGGGTCCGCTAGCGGGTCCTCGTCTAAGTCAACTGGGAGGTTTGAGAAATCCCCGGCGGCAAATGCCGCTTGCAGCCGTTCTTCTACCAGCTTGCCCCACTTGTCCATCACTCGTTCCAGCCTTCGGGACGCGTGCCGTTGGCGACTGCCGCCAGCCGCTCGAGGTAGCGCCACCAGCCTTCGTCATGTATGTCACGTTCGAGGGGAGGCGCAGCGGCAAAACCGGACTGCCGTAGCGTCAATTCTGTGCTACCGCCAGCGTTTTCAAGCGTGATGAGCACGTGGAGCGGCGGAAAGTTCCACTGCCGGTTGTGCCACGTGAAGCCATAGCGAGCGTTGGCGACGAAATCGGTAACCTCCCCGGAGAACACACTGACCGTGCCATTGTCATTGAAGAAGGCAAACTCCACGGTACCGCCCACGTGGGGCTCGATGCCTGCGACTTGCGCAAACCAGAGAGCGATCTCATCCGGGTCTGTCAGCAGCGCAAATACGCGCGCCGGCGGCGCGGCAATGCGCAATGAGATTTCGAGCGCGTCGCCTTCAGGTTTATGCGAAGAGTCCCCTATTGCTGGATTCGGGCAATCCTCAGGAGCGCCGCCGGCAGCAGATTCTTGCATTGGATGCCTTTGTGTTTGGCTCGGGTCGCACGTGCGTCGTCCGAAATGAGTATTCACAGCTTCAGCAAATGTCTAGATTAAGCTGATGTGCATAGCTAGCGGTAGGGGCGGTTCGCGAACCGCCCCTATAGGCATTGCATGCTAATGGTCAGTACCTACCTTTAGCGGGTCTTATTCGTATACTGTCTCGCCGGTCTTGTTGGTGTTGATGAAGTCCCAATCGAGTTCTACGCCGAGGCCGGGTCCGTCCGGCACGGCCACGCAGCCCTCAGAGTCCACAGAGTAGAGTTCGTCCCGCCACTTGGGGTCGGCGTAGATGGGCGCTTTGGTGTGCTTCACGTTGGGGTGCACCAGGCCGAGTTCGTAGTAGTTGGTATTGCGGATGGCCGCCATGCAATGGCGATGGGCCAATCCGCCGCCGTGCAACTCTACGTCCAGCCCATAGGCTTCCGCCAGCACCGCCAGCTTCATCACGCCCGTGATGCCGCCGTCACGCCCGCTGCCGGCGCGCAGGTAGTCAACGGCGCCGGCGTGAATGGCGTCCGCTTTCGTCTCCAGTCCGCGGATGTGCTCGCCCATGAGCAACGGCGTCTTGATGAACTGGCGCATCTTGGCGTGCGCGAACTGGGAGACGCCGCCGCCGCGGAAGGCGTCCTCATACCAGAAGTATTCCGCTTCATCGCAGGCGCGCCCGACTTTCAGCACGTCGTCGAACGTACCGAACGCGCCGGCAGGATCGAGCATGATGTCCATGTCGTCGCCCACGGCATCGCGAATGGCGAGCACCGCCGCCACTTCGCGGGTGATGGGCGCGCCGATCCAGCCGTGTATTTTAAAGGCGGGATAGCCGTACTCTTCCTTACAATGCAGAGCGAACTCGCCATAGTCTTCCGGCGTGCTCAGGCCGCCGTTCTCGTCGCCATGGTAGGTGCTGGCGTAGCAGGGCAAACGCGTGCGCCAGCCGCCGAGCAGAGCAGAAATGGGCACACCCGCCAGCTTGCCGGCGATGTCCCACAGCGCCACGTCATGGTCGCCGGGCGGCGTGGACGTGCTGCCGCGAAAGAGACGTTTGAGGTCTTGCCAGATGATTTCGCGTTCCAGCGGGTTGCGGCCCAGCAGATAGTTGGCGGTGCGACTGTCGATGCCGCCGGGTACTTCCGCGCGCACGCCGGCATCCGTTTCGACTGTCAAGATACTGCCGCCGCCGCCCAAGCGCGCGCCCTCCTTGTAGACCATGTCAAAGCCATACATATCCTCAAGCGTGAGGTTTTCGATTTCGTGCGCGTAATGCATCACCACTATGCGCGTAATCTTCGGCGCTGCGCCCATGTTACTCCGCTCCTTGCTGCCGGCTGATCTCTCTTGGTTTGATAGTAGGGTACCAGCTTTTCTTAATGGTCTACACCATGCGCTGCCATCGCATCCGATTCCATGTCGGTGCTGCATCCGACCGGCCGGATGGCCCTACCGCGCAAAGCCTCCGAAGCGCAGCGGGAGAGCGCCTCTCGCTGTGCTACAATGGGGTGTATCAAGCAGCAAACTACACCTTTTGACATACATTGCACGCGGAGGCGTTGGAGAACATGAGCCAAGCGGAGGAGCCGACGGCTGCGGAGCAAGAAACGACAAGTGACGTAGAGACACCTGCGGATGCGCCAGCGGAAGCCGCTGCAACCGAGGCTGCGGTAGACGTGGCTGAAGCAGAGGCCGCACCGGCAGCCGCCCCAGAGGAAGAGAAGCAGGTCTCGCCAGACTACCAGCCGCAGGAATTCGAGCAAGATTGGCAAGCTCGCTGGCGCGAGACGAAACTCTACAAGACCGAAGAAACCGAGGACAGTCGCAAGACCTACTACTGTCTCGATTTCTTCCCCTATCCCTCAGGTGACGGTCTCTCCGTCGGTCACTGCCATAACTATATCCCCACGGATGTAATCTCCCGTCAGATGCGCATGCGCGGCTATAACGTGTTGCACCCCATGGGCTGGGATGCCTTCGGCTTGCCCGCAGAAAACCGCGCCCGCGATACGGGCATTGCGCCCCGGCTGACCGTGGACCAGAACACCGCCAATTACAAACGCCAACTCGACCTCATCGGTTGCTCGTACGACTGGGATCGGGAGATCGATTCCAGTGCGCCGGAATACTACAGGTTCACGCAGTGGCTCTTCCTGTTGATCCACCGCCGCGGCTTGGCGTATAAGGCCAAGGGCCAACAGTGGTGGTGTCCGTCGTGCCAGACTATTCTGGCCAACGAGCAGGTGCATGACGGCCGCTGCTGGCGCTGCGACTCCATAGTTGAGAAGAAGAGCCTGGAGCAGTGGTATTTCAAGATTACGGACTACGCCGACCGCTTGCTCAATGATCTGGAAAAAATCGACTGGCCGGAATCCACCAAAGAGATGCAGCGTAATTGGATTGGCCGCAGCGAGGGCACGGAAGCCGTCTTTCAAACGGAATTCGGTGACGAGCTGCGGGTCTTTACCACGCGGGCGGACACGCTGTTCGGCGCAACCTTCATGGTGCTGGCGCCGGAGCACGAACTGGTAGACAGGCTCACCAAGCCGGAGCAGAAAGAGGCCGTGGACCGCTACGTGGCCGCCGCCGCGCGCACGGAGGAGACCGAGCGTCAGTCCGCCGAGCGCGAGAAGACCGGCGTATTCACCGGTTCCTATGCCATTAATCCGGTGAACGACGAGCACATTCCCATCTGGATTGCCGACTACGTATTGGTGACGTACGGTACCGGCGCCATCATGGCCGTGCCCGCGCACGACCAGCGCGACTTCGAGTTTGCGCAGAAGTTTGGCTTGGACGTGCGCGTGGTCGTGCAGCCGCCTGACGATGTGGATTGGGACGTTTCCGACGCCTACGAGGGCGAGGGCACCTTGGTCAACTCCGGGGCGTTCGTTGGCGAAACGTCCACTGTAGGCGGGGAAAACATCACGGAATGGCTGAATGAGCGCGACTTGGGCGGACCCAAGGTGCAATTCCGCATGCGCGACTGGCTGATTTCCCGCCAGCGCTACTGGGGCGCGCCCATTCCCATGATCAAGTGCCCGAAGTGCGGCTGGGTCGAGATGCCCACGCCCAAGCTGCCGGTGCTGCTGCCCGAAATTGACGACTTTCAACCAACCGGCGACGGCCGCTCGCCGCTGGCCAAGGTGGGCTCTTTTATGGCCACCACGTGCCCCGACTGCGGCGGCCCCGCCGAGCGCGAGACCGATACCATGGATACCTTCGCGTGCTCGTCATGGTACTTCCTGCGTTTTGCCGATCCGCAGAACGACGAGTTGCCGTTCGGCCTCGATAAGGCGCGCCACTGGCTGCCGGTAGACCTCTACGTCGGCGGCGCCGAACACGCCACTATGCATCTGATCTACGCGCGCTTCTGGACCAAGGTCATCAAGGACGCCATGCTCATCGACTTCAACGAGCCGTTTGCAAAGCTGCGGCATCAAGGCGTCGTCCTGGCCCCGGACGGGAGCAGAATGTCCAAGAGTCGCGGCAACGTCATCGGCCCGGATGAAATGGTAGATAAGTTCGGCGTTGATGCGCTGCGTGTGTATGAACTCTTCATGGGCCCTTTCGACCAGAACACGAGCTGGAACAGCGAGGGCATTCCCGGCGCGCGCCGTTGGTTGGTGCGCGTGTGGAACATGCTGCTGGGACGCGTTGAGCAGGGCAGCGAGCCCATGCCGGTAGACAAGGCCGAGGCTGAACTTTCACGCTGGATCAATCGCGTGATCAAACGCGCCGGTGAGGATATCGACGCGATGAAGTTCAACACCATGGTCGCCTACTTCATGGAGTTCACAAACTGGCTCTACAAGGTCTACACGCCGGAATTGGCAGCCACGGAGACCTGGAAGCAAGCCATGGAGCAATTTCTCCTGGTGCTGGCGCCGACTGCGCCCCACCTGGCGGAGGAAATCTGGGAGCGCTGGGGGCGCGAGTATTCCGTCCACCAGCAAGAATGGCCGGAATTCGCTGAGGAATTGACCCACGAAGAGACGTTTACGCTCGTGGTGCAAGTGAACGGCAAGGTGCGGGACACCATCGAGGCCAGCGTCTCGCTGGACGAGGACGGCGCCCGCGAACTCGCGCTGGCAAGCGAGCGCGTGCAGCAGTTCATGGCTGGCAAGGACGTAAAGCTGGTCAAATATGTCCCCGGTCGCCTGATAAACGTGGTGGTGGGCTAGTATGCTCCCGCCTAGGTTTAGACGTGAAACTGTCAGGTATGCCCTCCCAACATTCGCGCTTTCCGAAACTTGTAGTCTTGCGTACTTTTCCTTTACCGTGTACCCCTGTATTTTGAAACTAGGTCGGTAAGTACCTGAGCCGGATTATCTGGCGTATTATCGCTTCCGGGCTATAGGAAGCTTGGTGGATGTTGGGAAGCCAGAAAACGCGGAAGGCTAGTTGATTGCACAATCCGTTCACCCTGAGCTTGTCGAAGGGCGGGTTTCTGAGTAAGCAACGTCCGCGAGACCGTACACAGTTTCGGTTTGATAAAGGAGCGAAGCGATGCAAAGACGACGAATACTCTACGGCATGGCTGCCGGCGCTGCCGCCGTGGGGCTGAGCGCGTGCGGCCAGACCTTGGTCGGAGAACAGAGCACAGGCACCGGGACTGTGAATGTTGAGGACCTTCCGGTGCTCGGCAAAGCGCCGGAACTCATTGACACGACGTGGATCAACTCGGAACCGCTCACGCTGGCAGGCTTTAAGGGAAAATCGGCCGTTGGGTTAGCCTTCTGGACCTATGGCTGAATTAACTGCCTGAACGATATCCCCGGTCTGGTGGATTTGCATAACACATATGCGGACGATAAGTTTACGCTGATCAGCATTCATACGCCGGAATTCAGCCACGAGAAGGTGGTGGACAACGTGCGCAACGCCGTCGAGCGGCTGGGCCTGCCGTATCCCGTCGCCATCGACAATGACTTCAAAATATGGCGGGCCTTCGGCAACCGCGCCTGGCCGACCCTCTACCTCATCGACCGCCAGGGCGACGTGCGCCTCGCAAAAGTCGGCGAAGGCCGCTTCGGCATGGTGCGCGGTGCGATCGAGTACCTGAAAGAGAACGACACCTAGACGCCTTGCCAAGAGATCAGGAACCTCGGACTCGTTACATTGGATTCTACAGTGGGTTGAGTGACTGCTCATGTCATTCCGAGCGGAGCGAGGATTCTAGAGTCCGCGAGCACGAATCTCCACTCCAATACTATTCTTAAATGTGAATAAACTGTAGCGCGGGGGCTTGTCCCCCGCCTACTTGCATGTATTGGATCTTACTGCTTTCATGGTAACGGCAATATAGCTGCCTCAGGTACCGTGGGAGGAATGTCGCACCTATGCCCTTAGAGGAATTGCACTCACTGGTCGAAACGCTCAAAGAGCGCATCGAGTTACATGGCGCCGCGCTCAGAGCGAGCGAAGCGCTAACCCGCTACGCCCTGATTGACCCGCTTCTTCGCGAACTTGGTTGGGACACAACAGATCCAGTACTGGTCATTCCAGAGTACAGGTCAGGTAATGGCCGAGCGGATTACGCCCTTCTTGGCAGCGATGGCAGTCCGGCGATGATGGTTGAAGCGAAGAGCCTAGGGTCTTCGCTGCGGGATTCAGCACTCACCCAAGGAATAACCTACTGTATTGAATTAGGAACAAAGTTCTTCACTCTGACCGACGGCAGTCGTTGGGAAGTATATGAAACGTATCGTGCCGTTCCCATTGACGAAAAGCTGAAAGTCGAATTCGATGTAGGGGCGCAGCCAGCGGCACACGTGTGCCTACAGGCTTTGGCACTATGGCGGCCAAGCCTGGAAGCAGGCAGGGCCGTTGCAGGGCGCGCACCACTGACCGAATCAGTTCGGGTGCAACCGCGAGCACCGGACTTGGAAGTCTACAAGCCAGAAGCACAGTCGGAACTTGCCGTTTCTAAGCCGACTCCTTCCGTTGCGAACGACAAGGAATGGCAACCGCTATCAGAACTGGATCCATCGGGAAAGGCGCCCTCACCGTCGGAAGTTCGGTTCCCCGATAGTTCCCTCCAACCTACTAAGTACTGGAGCAGCGTATTGGTAGAAGTTACAAGGTGGCTTGTGAAATGTGAGCACCTGAGTCCAAACAACAGTCCAATTCAGCGTAATAGTCGCTATTTGGTAGCTACCAGTCCTGTCCATCCAGATGGGAAGGAGTTCACAGCTCCTCACCACATAAACCCTTTGTACATTGAAAAGAACTACAATGCTCAAAACCTGGTAATCAATGCCTGCACAATCATCAAGCACATTGGTCTAGACCCAGCCCAATTCAAGGTGCGGTTCGACTGACTGCCAGTGTCTTTGTGATTGAATACATTGACGCATCGTCACACCGTCTGGGAAGACTCCGTCCACGCGACTATAGGGATTGAGATTGATAGAGTCCAAATTCATTACTGCGGCTTCTCAATAGCCTCATGGAACAGAAGTTGTAGACTCCTTCTTCTCTACGCAAGTATTACTGGGATCACCATGCGTCTTGCTGTCCTGGCGGACATTCACGGCAACCTTTACGCCTTGGAAGCGGCGCTGGCGGACCTGAAGGCGCAATTGCCGGATCAAGTCGTTGTGCTGGGCGACAGCGTTATAAAATTTCCGCAAAATCGCGCTGTATTGGCTGCGCTGGACGACCTTCCCCACGTGGGGATTGCCGGGAACATGGAGCGGGGATTGCAGACGTTGCTCGGTGACGAGTGCACCGACCTCTCCCAGTACGACTCCGGCAAAGGGGCGATGTACCTCAAGCAGCAGGCGCTCAGAGAACTGGGCGCGGAGCGTGTGGCGCAGTTTCGCGACCTGCCTGCCGAGCGTACGATGTCTCTGGTAGAAGAGAATGACACGCTGCTCTGCCACGGCTCACCCGGACATCTCACCGAGGCGATCTATCCCGCGCCCGGGGCCACGCCGCCCGGCCCCGACCAACCGACCACCTCTGGAGACGAACTCCAAACCAAGTTGCAAGGCGTGACCGCGAACCTTGTGCTTTGCGCCCATACCCACCGGCGGGTCGAACGCCGCTATAATGGAATACTGGTAGTCAATCCCGGCGCGGTGGGCCACACCTACGAGCGCAAACACGATCCCCGCGCCTGCTACGCGATTTTGACGCATCAGCGCGGCGGATGGGACGTGGAATTTCGTTTGGTGCCCTATGATGGGGAGCGGGCTGTGCGGGAAATGTTCGCAGCCGTGCCGCAGAGTGCTGAAAGCGCGCGCCGCTACCTGGAACGCATTGCAGAATACGTAGTCTGAGCGCTCAGCCCAGCGAGGTTGGTGATGCTTCACGTAGAGGTGAGGGGCGAGATAGTAAGCGTCATCCCAGTTTTCGATTTGCATTGGTAGTCTCTCGCCAAATGCGTACGCCATTGTTGACAGTCCGCTGTAGCGCGGGGGCTTGTCCCCCGCTCTTCATCGTGAACGGCTTGATACAGGGCCTGCCTCCAGTCCGCGCCAGGCAGAGCAGATGGATTCCCGCGTTCGCAAGAATGACGGACACGGGGTAATGACGGACCACGGGGGGTAGTTCTCCCGCTTCTCGATCGATAAGCACATTCGTAATCTCTGCCAAGGCACCAACCATGCCCGTTACCCGCATAATCACTGACCTCACAGAAGCACGGAGCACCGTGCTCAAGCGCAGGCCGCTTGGAGACGAAGAGTTGCCGACGCACGTCGCAGCACGCATTCGCGAGGTCTTCGGAACTGAATTAACTGCCGGTGAGGTGGTCGACCGCATTCTGGCGGACGTGCAGGCTGAGGGCGACACCGCGCTAAAGCGCTACGTTCAACACTTCGACGGCGTCGCACCGGAGCCGTTGGAGGTTTCCGCTGAGGAGATAGCTGCGGCAGTTGACGAAACTGACGATTCGCTTTTGGGTGTTCTGCAAATCTCGGAGGCACGTATCGCCGCGTATCACGAGCGCCAGCGGCGTAACTCGTGGCTGGACTTTGAATCAGGTCTCGGGGAAATGGTGCGGCCGCTCCAGCGCGTGGGCATCTACTCGCCGGGCACGGAGCGCGTATACCCGTCGTCGGTGTTGATGTCGGTGGTGCCGGCGCGCGTGGCCGGTGTGGAAGAAATCATATTGGCGACGCCGTGCCGCGCCGACGGCAGTGTGCATCCGCTCAAACTGGCCGCTGCGTCAGTGGCAGGCGTGCACCGGGTGTTCAAGGTCAGCGGTGCGCAGGCCGTTGCCGCGCTGGCATTCGGCACCGCTCAAGTGCCCAAGGTGGATAAGATCCTCGGCCCGGGAAATATCTTTGTAATTCTTGCGAAACAGAAAGTCTACGGACAGGTGGGTATCGACCAGCTTCCCGGACCTACGGAGACGCTCATCGTGGCCGATGCGACGGCAGATCCGGGGGAGGTGGCGGCCGATCTGCTCGCCCAAGCCGAGCATGACTTTCTCGCGACACCGCTCCTCATCACGAATTCGGCCGATCTTGCAGCGCGCGTTGAAAAGGAACTCGCGGCGCAACTTGCCGCCCTGCCGCGCCGGGAAGAAGCCGCCTATTCGTTGTTGCACAACGGCGGCATCGTGGTGGTTGATAGTTTGGAAACGGCCATAGAAGAAGCCAGTGAATTTGCGCCGGAGCATCTCTGCCTGCTCACGCAGGAGCCGTGGCAGTGGGTGGGCAAAGTCCGCAATGCCGGCGGCATTTTCGTCGGCAGCGCCTCGCCGGAGGTACTGGGCGACTACATAGCCGGCCCCAGCCACGTCATGCCGGTAGGCGGCACGGCCAGATTCTCTTCACCAATCACCGTTCAGGAATTTTATAAGAGCACCAGCATCGTAGCGCTTGATCCAGCGACTGCCGCGGCCATCGCCGGCCCCGCCGCCGCGTTAGCTGAAGCGGAAGGCTTCTTTGCCCATGCCCAAGCGGCGCGCAGGCGGGCACATCGGGCTTAAGCGCTGCCGTCCCGCGTAGGGGCACGACATGTCGTGCCCCTACTTGTGGGCGCGCCTACGGAATACGTATCATAGGAACAAGCAATAAAACCGCCGGGCAATTGAAATGAGGTCTCCCATGCGCGTGATCACCCTTAAGCCCCAGCCGCTCACTGACGAGAGCTTTGCGCCATTCGGAAATATCTTGAATCTGGACCGTTCCGAGATCGTCTGCACGGACGGCGTTCTCACGGCGCGCATTACGCACGCTCCCTTGCGCAATCTCAGTGAAGAGCGGCCGCACTTCCTCAATCGCCATATGGAGGAGACACAAGTCTTCGTGCCTCTTGGCGGCAAGGACGGCCTGTTCTTTGTAGGACCACCGAGCGAGACACCGGAGTCGTTCGATCCTGAGAAAGTAGCGCTCTTTCACTTTCCGGGCAGTTGTGCGATACGGATGCACGTTGGCACGTGGCACGTCGCGCCCTTTGCCGTGAGCGAACCGATCGACTACATCAATATTCAGGGCGACAAAGTGCGTCACTACACCGACGGGTACGACTTTAAGGAACGCGACGACCTGGTATTTCAGTTCGACCTGAGCTAAAGCAGCGGGGTTTGGACCGTTTAGGACTTGCATCACGGCGAACGGGCTGAGTAGGGGTTGAGCCCGTCATTCCCGCGAAGGCGGGAATCCATCTTTTCATGAAGCCTGGTAGCGCAGTAGGGACAGGAAAGCAGCAGTTTCTACGTTTGCGGGGCTACTACTAGAGGAAGATTGGTTTGCCAATTCTCTTATCGTCATCACCCCTCTAATGCGGGTGAGCACATTAGATTTCTCGCTCCGCTCGGAATGACACGAACCCTTGCTGTATTCGAGACCATTAAGCCTTCCGGTACTTGCCTGGGGAAAAGTCTAAGAGAAAGCATCTCAATGACACGCACGGGACAACACAGTCGGCAGACGCAAGAGACCGACGTCGCCGTGGCGATCACGCTGGACGGCACCGGTCAGGCGGAGATCGCGACCGGTATCGGCATGTTGGACCACATGCTGCGCCAGCTCAGCACCCACGGACTCTTTGATCTGGACGTGCGCGCCGGCGGCGACCTGGAGGTCGACTCGCATCACACTGTAGAGGACGTGGCAATTTGCCTGGGGCGCGCGCTTGACGCTGCCCTGGGCGACAAGGCCGGCATTAACCGCATGGGCTGGGCTATCGTGCCCTTGGATGAAGCCTTGGCGCTGGTCTCAGTGGACCTGAGCGGACGCGGCGCCGCTGCAGTTGACGTGCCGCTCTCCGGCTATAAGCTCGGCGCCCTACAGAGTGAGATGATCGCCCACTTCCTGGATACGTTCGCCGTCCAAGGGCATTTCACCCTTCACGCCCGGCTGCTGGCCGGCGCAAACGACCACCACAAGGCCGAGGCGGTTTTCAAAGCTCTCGCCCGCGCGCTTGCGCAGGCAGTCCAGCCTGATCCCCGCCGCCAACAGTCCGTGCCCAGCAGCAAGGGATCATTGGAATAGAACAGTTGCCCGTGTTCTTACTGGAGAAAACGTGATGTTACGCAAGTTTTCGGTGCGGAACTTTCGCTGCTTGCGAGAACTCGACATTGAACCGCTTGCGCGAGTCAATCTTATCGTGGGCGAGAACAATGTCGGCAAGACAGCCTTGCTCGAGGCGCTCTATTTGTTTCTAAATCCTGCCAGACCGGAAGCTCCATTGGGAGTCAATTACTCTCGGGGAGTAAGGGGGAGTGACTCGGAAACTTGGGAAGAGCTTGGGTGGCTATTTCATAATAGGCAGACCGCTGCCGCTATTGAATTCCTGAGCGTAAACGACCAAGAGGAGAACTGCGGACTGCACATTCGCCTCGCCGATCCCGCAGAGCGACTATTGCTAATTCCTGAAACGGATGGAGATCATCAGGTTGATGCGGACTTGCAAAGATCCGTAGTACAATCCAGCGTCTTAACGCTTGAGTACACTGATCACATAGGGCAAGTGTTCCCTGCGCAGGCCTACTTGACGGTGGGAGGGATAAGTGCTTCTTCGGCGAAAATGCCTGAGTTAGGCGATGTCGCGCTAGTGCTCAAGAACCCCCGATTCTCAGAAGAACATGCGAAACGCTATAGTGCCCTGGTAGAGTCAGGCCGGGAGGAGGAACTTCTGCCGTCGCTGCAGGCACTAGATCCGCGCATTCAGCGTCTCATGTTGCTCTATCCCGCGAACAGGCCGATGCTTTACGTCGATGTCGGCAGCGGCCAACGCGTGCCGGTGCTCTACATGGGAGAAGGTCTAGGCTACGTCCTTTCTTGGCAATTGGCGATCATGACCGCTGAGAACGGCACGGTGCTCATCGATGAATTTGAAAACGGGCTGCACTATGGTGCGCTTGTGGACGCTTGGAAGGCCGTCGGCGCGGCCGCGCGGGATTCGAACGTACAGGTCTTCGCGACGACCCATAGCTGGGAGTGTGTCCTAGCGGCCCACCGCGCCTTTGCGGAAGGCGATGAGTACGACTTTCGCCTGCACCGCCTGGAACGCAGGGACGGAGAGGTTATTGCGCTTACGTATGACGAAGAGCAATTGGCCACCTCGATTCACGCCAATCTTGAGGTGCGCTAATGGCCGCGGTGGCGAGCGATAGCGCTGACCAGCAGATAATCTCGCGGAGCAAACTACTCTTGGTAGAAGGAGAGAATGAACGTCGGTTCTTTGTGGCTCTTCTTCGCCGATTAGAGCTTTCGGATGGATTACAGGTCTTGAACTACGGGGGGAAAACCCAGTTACGGCCTTTGCTCTCTACGTTGCACCTTGCCCCAGGGTATTCAGACTTGACAGCGCTCGGCGTCACACGCGACGCAGATGAATCCTTTGCCTCCGCATTTCAATCAATCTGTAGCTCACTCGGTAAAGCTGGATTGGGCGTTCCGGATCAAACCCGCGTTCTGACGTCAGGCAAGCCCAGCGTCTCGGTATTCGTTCTCCCTAACTGTTCCAGTCCCGGAATGCTCGAAACACTCAATCTCTCTGCGGTACAAGACGATCCAGCGATGCTGTGCGTGGAACGATACTTTCAGTGTCTTGAGGAGAGTGCGAGTATACCTTCTAAGAATCCTGACAAGGCTCGTGCTCACGCCTTCTTGGCTTCGCGTACCAAGCCAGAGCTACGCGTCGGTGAAGCGGCAGAAGCTGGGTATTGGCAATTAGACTCGCCAGTTTACGATCCGCTGAAGAGCTTTCTGTTAGCGCTGTGACAGAGGCGTAGGCATGGGCGGAGAGGGATCTTCAACAGTAACACCTGATTTTCCTCAGCCCCTGCCCAACACGCTGTTGCCCCGTGAGTCAGCGGCAAAGCGGTGGGCGCGGTGCGTGTGGCTGCGGACACTGGCGCTCTTGCGTCCGTATCGTTTCCCTACTCCCCACGTCGCGCGTATCTTGGTAGTCCGCCCCGATCACATTGGCGACGTGCTGCTCATTACGCCTGCCTTGCGGCTGCTGCGCCAGGCGTTTCCTGAGAGCGAGATCACGGTGCTGGTTGGCCCCTGGTCCGAGGCGGCGCTGGCAAATAACCCGCACGTCGACCGCATTCGCACCTGCCGCTTTCCGGGCTTCGATCGCAGCCAGCCGCGGCAAGGCTTACGGGCATACAGGCAATTGTGGGATGAAGCCGCGCATTTGCGCAAAGAAGGCTACCAGGTTGCGCTCAACTTACGACCGGATTTCTGGTGGGGCGCGGCCCTTGCCGCCTTTGCCGGCATCCCGTACGTCTGGGGATACGACGTGCCGGAGTGCGCGTCGTTCCTGACCCATGCACAGCCCGTGGCACAAGACGAACATCAGGCAGTTACCAACCTGCGGCTGGTGCAGGCCGCCGCCGCCGTAGGTAGCCCCGTCGAGGAAGTTGGCACGGACCTGCAGTTTGATTTCACGCACGACGACGAGCGGACGGCCGCTGCGCTCCTGCGCGCTGCCGGGATACCTGCGGATGCTACGCTTGTCGCCATTCACCCCGGTTCCGGCGCGGCAATCAAGAATTGGTCCGCTTCCGGCTGGCACGCGGTCGGCAATGCGCTGGCGCGGGATAACCGCCTATACTTCGTGGTGACCGCCGGGCCCGGCGAGCAGGAACTGGCGCACGCCGTCGTCGCCGGACTGCCGCAAGAGTGTACCGTCTTGGCGGGGCAGACCTCCCTGGGCGCACTGGCAGCGCTCTATGCCCGCTGCGCGCTGGTGCTGGGCCCCGATTCCGGCCCGCTGCATCTCGCGGTTGCCGTGGGTACCCCTTCGGTGACTCTCTATGGTGCAAGTGATCCCGTGAGATTCGGACCTTGGGGGCCCAATGCGCGGCACCGCACGGTAATTTCTTCAATTCCCTGTCGACACTGCGGGTACCTGGCGTTACCCGAATCGGCCCTGTCGCAGCACCCTTGCATGCAGTTCATAGATCCGGCTGCGGTCACGGCGGTGGCGCGAGCATTGTTGGCGCAAACCGTAGCGAGCGCGCCCACATGATTACGGCAATCAAGCTCGTCGCTCGTCGCGCCGCCGGTGTAGTGTTGTGGCTGGTCTGCGCCGCGTTGGCCTTGGCTGCGCGCTTGCGGCACGGGCGGCAGCCCTACCGGCCGGAATGTGTCGAGCGCATCCTCATCATCCGGCTCGATCTCATCGGCGACGTGCTCTTTTCGGTGCCGGCCATCCGCAACACGCGGCAGCGCTTTCCCAACGCGCGCTTGGACGTGCTCGTGGCGCCCAATACGGCGCCGCTTTTAACCGAATGTCCGTACGTTGATAACATCTGCACGCTTGATGTGCACGCGCTCGCCCATGTTCCCGGTGTTTTTTCCCTCGGCCTTTGGCGGCAGGCTTGGCAGACAGTCCAAACCTTGCGCGCACAGCGATACAATCTTTGCCTGAGTCTCTACGGCGTGCCTGGGGCCACCATCGGCCTGCTGACCGGAGCCCCGCACCGGGCGGGATTCGCCGACGAGGCCCCGCCGGGCTCTTTTTCGCTGCTGGCAGCAGGTAGTCGTATTCCACAGGACCGCCATGAAGTCCACTGCGCGCTCGCGGTGGCGCAAGCCGCCGGTGCCGCCGCCGCACCCGACCGCATGGAAGCCTGGGTGAGCACGGCCGACCGCGCTTGGGCGGAAGCGACCCTTGCCGCGACTGGGCAGGCGCAGTGGTTCGCCTGCGGTCACGGCGCGCGCAACGGCTTTGCGAAGATATGGCCGCAGCGTCACTGGGTCTCGTTCATCGATCAACTCCACCAAACCGGCTATCGCGCCGTGCTGGTGGGCGGACCCGATGAAGTAAGTAAGGCGGCGCAGATTTCCCAGGCCTGCAGGGAGCCTCCACTGGTGCTCACCGGCAAGACGACGCTGGGGCAACTTGCTGCAGTCCTTGAGCAGTGCGCCCTCATGGTTGGCAGCGACAGTGGACCTCTGCATCTCGCTGTGGCACTGGGCAGGCGCGTCGTCGGCCTCTACGGCGCCACGAGTTGGGTGCGCTACGGCCCGTTCGGCCAGCCTGACGCCGTACGGCGGCATCCCATTTTTTGCAGTCCCTGCTACCGACCGGAGACCGGAAAACCGGCAATCTGTCGCTACGGTACGGTCGAATGCATGGAAGAGCTGGAGCCAGATCAGGTGCTGGCGGGCATGCCCGCTGCAAAGAGGGATGAAGGTCAGTAGAATAGGTGACGGATGCACGCAAGGCTGGCAGCGTGGAACGCAGGTTACAAACCTGCGCTACCGGAACGAAACACGCTACGCTTTGCTTTTAGACAATAGCAAGTGGGTGCAACCGTGTAGCGCGGGGGCTTGTCCCCCGCCTCTTGAGGAAAAGGCGACAGGTGGTGCAAAGCAGACGACCGTTTTGACAACGAGAACGCAAGACTGGCAGCGCGGAACGCAGGTTACAAACCTGCGCTACCGGAACGAAACGCGCTACGCTTTGTTTTTAGACAATAGCAAGTGGGTGCAACCGTGTAGCGCGGGGGCTTGTCCCCCGCCTCTTGAGATGAAGAGCATGCGGAATTTCACTTACCGCAAGCGCGAAGTTGGGCAAGAACAGAGATTCTAGCAATAGGGAGAAAGAAAAATATGCGCGCAGCAATAATGGGAATGAGGCACGGACACATCAGCGAGTTTGTGAACGCGGTGGAGGAAAACCCGGCGGTATCGCTCGTCGGCATAGCGGAAGACGAGCCCACGGTACGCGCCAGAATTGCAGCCGAACACAGCGTGCCGGTGTACGCGGACTTCGAAGAGCTGCTCGACAAAGAGCAGCCGCAGGTCGTCGGCGTGGCGCGGACGAATGCCACGAAGTATCTGGCGCTCACCGCCTGCTTGGAACGCGGCATACATGTTATCGCCGATAAGCCGCTGCTCACGGAGATGGCGCACCTCCGGCAGGTACAAGCGGCGAACGCCCAGGGCAAGGCGCGCCTGGGGATGATGCTGAGCCAGCGCTTCTCCGCGCCCCATCGGGCGTTGAAGGCGCGCGTGGATGCGGGCGACTTCGGCGAGATCGTGCACATGTACGGTTTCGGCCCCCACAAGCTACGTCCTCACACGCGCAATCCCTGGGAGCTTGACGCGGCGCAAAACGGCGGCGTGCTGGTTGACCTGGGCGTGCACTACTTCGATTCGCTGCGTTGGTTCTCCGGCCAGGAGCCGGTGCGCGTGACAGCCGCGCAGGGCAATACGCGCTTTCCGGAATTGCCGCAGCTCTACGACCATGCCCACGCGCTCATGGACTTCGACGGCGGCATGAAAGGCATCGTAGTCGCCGACTGGCTCACGCCCGATGCCGCGCCCTACCACGGCGACTACCGGCTCTACATCACCGGTACGCGCGGCACGGCGGAGATTGCGACCGCCGGCACCCTGGAGCCCTCGGGCCCCAATAAACAGGGCGGCGTGCGCGTGGTGCTGAACGACAAGGAGCCATTTGATCTAGAAATCCCGCCTCTGCAACACACGCCTACCAGCGATTTTCTAGAAGCGCTTGTCAATGACCGTGAACCCTACGGCAGCGCCGCAGAGGTGCTCCGCACGATGGAGGTAACGCTGCACGCCAAAGCCGCGGCAGAGAGCGGTGAGTGGGTGCGCATACCGGCAAAATGAGTAGTTGGGTGCAGTTGACCGCGGGTCTCCAATTACCTCAATTAACCCAGTTGTCTGCGTTGGAACTGAACGTGGTCGATTACAGGTCGGCAAGGTCATTCCTCGCTAAGCTCGGAATGACAGTCCAAAGCGTATGTGGGATGGAGATCGTATGGCAGACACCCCGCAGGGCTACTTCATTACGTTCGAGGGCGTGGAGGGTTCCGGCAAGACCACTCAGGTGGAGCGGCTGGCCGGTTGCCTGCAAGCGTCCGGGCGCACGGTGGCAACCACGCGCGAGCCGGGGGGCACACGCATCAGCGACCGCATTCGCGCCGTGGTGCTCGACCGGGAAAACGTAGATATCCATCCGCATACCGAGGCGCTGCTCATGTGCGCCGCCCGCGCGCAACTCGTTAATGAGGTCATTCGACCCTCTCTCGCACGTGGAGAGGTAGTCATCTGTGATCGCTACAGCGATTCGACCTTTGCGTATCAGGGCTTTGGCCGCGGTCAAGACCTGGCGACGCTGCGAAGGCTCAATGACTTCGCCACCGGCGGCCTCGTGCCCGACCTCACGCTCCTGCTCGATCTGCCTCCTGAGACGGGGTTGGAGCGGCGCCTAGGACCGGGCAGCGCGGCCACGGCGTCCAACCGCATGGACCGCCTCGAGCTGCCGTTTCATCAACGGGTAGCCACCGGGTTTCATGCTCTCGCTCAAGCAGAACCCGACCGCTGGCGCGTAGTGGATGCAACGCGTGGCGTTGAAGACATTGCTGCCGCAATTTGGGGGATTACTGCCCAGTTTTTGAATATTTCGTGATAGAGTCAACGCAAGAGGGTTCCGAGACTCATTGCGGCTGTTCCCTCTCCTCGGGGAGAGGGTTAGGGTGAGGGGTCGGATGTCCCTGGTAGCCGAAAGGCACTTTCGACGCGCCCTAATCCACTCTATTGTCGGCTAAATAAAGAAGATGGATTCCGCTTGCGTGGGGAATGACGGATGAAGACACCGTTCTATTTGGGGCAAAGGAGAAGAACCTCATGAGCGAGGAAGCCATTCGCGTTAACGGTGTCAGCTATGCCTATGGCGACGTGAAGGCGGTGGACAACGTCAGCTTTAGTGTCGCCCAGGGTGAGGTGTTGGGTTTCCTGGGACCGAACGGCGCGGGCAAGTCTACCACCATAAAATTGCTCACCGGCCAAATGCGCCCGCAAAGCGGCGATATCTCCATTTTGGGCATGGACGTTGCCAAAGATCGTGACACAATTCAGGGCCGCATCGGCGTTTGTTTTGAAGAGAAGAATCTCTATCTCAATCTCTCCGCCAAGGAGAATCTGCACTTCTTCGCCAGGCTCTTTGGGATTAGCAACTTCGATCCCGCGCCGCTGCTACAGCGGGTGGGGCTCGCCGACCGGGCCGACGACCGTGTGAAGGGCTACTCCAAGGGTATGCAGCAGCGACTCATGGTCGCCCGGTGCCTGCTGAATACTCCCGACATCCTCTTCCTCGACGAGCCCACCGACGGGCTCGATCCGGTATCCTCGCAGGCAATTCGACGGGTGATCGAGGAGGAAGCCGAGCGTGGGTCGGCGATCCTGCTCACAACCCACGACATGGACGAAGCGGACAAGCTCTCAGACCGGGTGGCCTTCATCAACGACGGCACCATCGCGGCGCTGGACACGCCGGAAAACCTCAAGCTCGCTCACGGCCAGCGGTCGGTGCGGGTGCGCACTCGCGAGAATGGAGAGATCCGCGAACGGGTGGTGCCGCTCGACGCCACCGATACCGGTGACCAACTGAAAGCGGTGGTGGGTGCTGAAGACTTGCTAACCATTCATACGGAAGAAGCGACTTTGGAAGCTGTTTTCATTAC
This sequence comes from Chloroflexota bacterium, assembly GCA_965207135.1. Classification (GTDB taxonomy): domain Bacteria; phylum Chloroflexota; class UBA11872; order VXOZ01; family VXOZ01; genus VXOZ01. The sequence goes on from OZ242272.1 coordinate 3,480,152, forward strand.
GCTCACGGGCAGGGGACTGAAAGAGTGACGGGCAGAGGGCTGCAAAAATGCGCGTCGCGGCTGCGAAGCTGACGGACAAAGGACCACCGGCATGACCAGAAATGCGAACCGGACATGAGCGCCCAAGTCTCACGCGCTGCCATTATCTGGGCAATTGTACGCAAGGACCTGCGCGAGTACAGCCGCGAACGGTTCTTCGTCGTAATCACCGTCTTGAGCATTCTGATCTACGGGATCGCGTTCTGGCTGCTGCCGAGCAGCGTAGAAGAGTCTTTCACCGTGGGCATTCGTCAGACCGGCATGGACGAAGTCTTCGCCGCGGCGATGGGCGACCAAAGTGCAGGGCTCGAGCTCGTCCAATTCGAGTCCATAGAAGCGCTTGAGGCGGCGCTCGGCGTGGGCGACGCTGAGCCGGAAGAACCGCTCGCCATCGGGCTGGCCTTCCCTGACGATTTCCTGCAGCGCGTCGCCGCCGGTCAGCAGACCACGGTGCGTGTCTACGTGGACGCAAACGTGCCGGTGGAGATCCAGCGCGCCATGAATAGCTTCGTGCGCGAAATAGCCTATGCCTTGTCGGGAAATACCCTGCCGGTCGCCGACCCGGACCGCGAGGTGATTGTGCTCGGTGAAGACCGGGTGGGCGACCAAGTGCCGTTTCGTGAGAAAATCCGCCCGCTCTTCGCAGTCTTGGCGCTTGTCATCGAGACTTTCGCTTTGAGTTCACTGATTGCCACCGAGATTCAAGCGCGCACGGTGACGGCTGTGCTCGTCTCGCCGACGCGGGTCTCGGACTTCCTGGCAGCCAAGGGCATCCTGGGTACGGGTATGGCCTTTGTGCAAGCCGTGCTCCTGTTGCTCATCATCGGCTCGTTCGCTAACCAACCCGTCATCCTGTTGTGCGCCGTCCTGCTGGGCGCGGTGCTGGTGACCGGCTTCGGGCTAATCGCCGGGGCCGCGGGCAAGGACTTCATCGAAACACTCTTCTACGGCATGGCCTTCATGATTCCGCTCATGATTCCCGCAATTGCGGTGCTCTTCCCGGGTACCGCGGCAATTTGGGTGAAGATCCTGCCCTCCTACGGATTGGTGCAGGCGGTGGTGCAGTCAAGCGCCTACAACGCCGGTTGGTTGGAGGTACTGCCCCACCTCGGCACATTGCTGGGGTGGTGCGTGGTCGCCTTCGCGGCGGGGCTTATTGTGTTGAAGAGAAAAGTGGAAACGCTATGAGGTTTTACGAGGCCTTCAAGCATCGTTTCCGTAGGGAAGTCTCTACGTTGACAGGAGCGGTGAATACAGCGCACGATGCTTCTCCGGTAGCGCAGGTTTGTAACCTGCGGCCTCACGGCTTAAGTGTGCTCATAGGTTTGGCCCGGAATTTCTGATTGCTACGATAACTCTGTTCAGCAAGAGGCGGGGGACTAGCCCCCGCGCTACAAGGAATTAGAGCGAATGGCGGAGACACCGGTGTATACAATGCACGATGCTCCTCCGGTAGCGCAGGTTTGTAACCTGCGGCCTCACGGCTCAAGTGTGCTCATAGGTTTGGCCCGGAATTTCTGATTGCTACGATAACTCTGTTCAGCAAGAAGCGGGGGACTAGCCCCCGCGCTACAAGGAATTAGAGCGAATGGCGAAGACACCGGTGTATACAATGCACGTTGCTCCTCCGGTAGCGCAGGTTTATAACCTGCCGCCTCACGGCTTAAGCAAGCTCATAGGTTTGGCCCGGAATTTCTGACTACTACAATGACTCTGTTCAGCAAGTGGCGGGGGACAAGCCCCCGCGCTACAACGAATTAGAGCGAATGGCGGAGACACCGGTGAATACAATGCACGATGCTCCTCCGGTAGCGCAGGTTTGTAACCTGCGACCTCACGGCTCAAGTATGCTCATAGGTTTGGCCCGGAATTTCTGATTGCTACGATAACTCTGTTCAGCAAGTGGCGGGGGACAAGCCCCCGCGCTACAAGGATTAGAGCGAAAGGCGGAGACACCATGGTTGGCATTCACGCGTGGCACCTGTTGCGCAAGGACTTGGGCGTCGGGCCGCGCTCGCCCATCTTTCTCTATGCCATTGCCCTGCCCGTGATTCTCACGCTCTTGATTCGCGTGGTGTTCGGCAGTCTCTTCGATCCCGCGCCCCGGCTCGGCATCGTGGATGAAGGCGAATCGCAGATCGTCCAGAATGCCCGCAACGTTGAAGGTATTGATATAAGATTTCCGGAATCCGCTGCGGCCTTAATGCAGATGGTGGAAAATAACGATCTCGACGCCGGTCTCATACTGCCCACGGGCTTTGACGGCGCCTTGCAGGCTGGCCAGATGCCCAACGTGCAATTCTTCTTTGGCGGACAGAGCCTGGCCGCCAACCGCGTCGTGTTGGGAGTGACCATGGTCGACCTCATCCGTGAGGTGGCGGGTTCGCCAGCGCCCATTGACGTGGAAACTATCACCGTAGGCGAGGGCGAGTCCGTGCCCATCGTCTCCCGCCTGCTGCCGTTGATCGTGCTCATGGCGGTGCTCATCGCGGGGGCCTTGACACCGGCGACAAGTCTCGTGGAAGAGAAGGAAAAGAAAACGCTCACCGCGCTGCTCGTGACGCCGACCAGCTTGGGCGACGTCCTGCTCGGCAAGGGCGCGCTGGGCTTCATCCTGGCCATGGCGACCGGCGTCGTGACCCTGGCGCTCAACGGCGCGCTTGGCGCGAATCCCGCCGCTCTAATCCTCGTGCTCGTGCTCGCCACGCTCATGGCGGCGGAGGTCGGCCTGATGCTCGGCTCCTTTGCCAAAGACACGAAAGCGCTCTACACCATTTGGAAGTCCGGCGCTATCGTCCTGCTCGCGCCCGTCGTCTTCTTCATCTGGCCGAACCTGCCCCAGTGGATCGCGAAAGTCTTCCCCACCTACTACTTCCTCTCCCCGCTGTTCGACATCGCCATCCGCGGCGCCGGCCTCGCCGACGTGTGGGTGGAACTCGCCATCGGCTTCGCCATCTGCGCCGTGTTTCTCTTCGGAGTGTACGCTCTGGGTCGGCGTATGGAAGCCACTCTGGCGGCGTCATAAGTCAGTCTGGGTAGAACCAAAATGCTCGCTCATCGCTCCCCAGCGTAAGACAAGCTCATTCCTTTTCCAGCGGAACTCAAGTCAGACCCTCGCACTCACTCGTCCCGCTCTGATTGCCCCCTCTCCCATGACTGGGAGAGGGCCGGGGTGAGGGTTGAGTTCGCCGCAACCACGCGCACGCAGGTGTAGGGGCACGACATGTCGTGCCCCTACGTGATACTAATCTCACTGTTGCGGGAACACTAAGGGGGGAGGTGGGACAGAGGGGATCCTGCGAGTCCCACCACTCTAGCAGCGCCCAAGAAACCTTTGCCTCACTCCCACTCGATGGTCGCGGGGGGTTTGTTGGTGATGTCGTAGACCACGCGGTTGACGTGGGGGACTTCGTTGACGATGCGGCTGGAGATGCGGGCGAGCACGTCATGGGGGATGTGGGCCCAATTGGCGGTCATGGCGTCCTGGCTCTCGATGGCGCGCAGAGCGACCAGGTGGTCGTACGTGCGTTCGTCGCCCATCACGCCGACGCTCTGCACGTCCGGCAGCACGGCCAGCACCTGCCAGTATTCTTCATAAAGCGAAGCGGCACGTAACTCTTCCGTGAGAATTGCGTCCGCCAGGCGCACAATGTGTAGCTTTTCTTCCGTCACCGCGCCGAGCACGCGCACGGCGAGACCCGGTCCCGGAAACGGGTGGCGCCAGACGAGTTCGTGAGGCAGTCCCAGTTCCTCGCCCACGGTGCGCACCTCGTCCTTGAAGAGTTTGCGCAGCGGTTCGACGAGGGTGAGGCGCATGGTCTCCGGCAGGCCGCCCACATTGTGGTGGCTCTTGATGCGCGCGGCAGCTTTCGAATCCGGCGCGCGACTCTCGATTACGTCGGAGTAGATCGTCCCCTGGGCCAGGAAGTCCACCGGCGCATGGCGCTGGGCCTCGTCCTCGAAAACGTCAATGAACGTCTCGCCGATGATGCGCCTCTTTTTCTCAGGGTCTGCAACATCCGCTAACGCTTCTAAGAACCGGGCGCGGGCGTCCACCCGCCGCACAGGAATGCCGAGGCGCGTGAGGCTCTCTTCCACCTGTTCCGGTTCGTTGAGGCGTAGCAGGCCATTGTCCACGAATACGTTGATGAGGCGGTCGCCAATGGCCCGGTGGAGAAGCGCCGCCGCCACGGTTGAGTCAACGCCGCCTGAAAGGGCCAAAATCACCCGCTGCTCGCCTACCTGTCGCTGAATGTCCGCCACGGCTTCATCGATGAAGGCGGCGGGCGTCCAGTCGCCGCGCAGCCCGCAGACCTTAAAGAGAAAATTGCGCATGATGGCCGTGCCTTGGGGCGTGTGGGCGACCTCCGGGTGGAACTGGATGCCAATCATGCCCTGCGCGTTGCCCATGGCGGCAATGGGCGCATTGTCCGACGACGCCAGTACCGCAAAGCCCGGCGGCAGTGCCGTTATGTGATCGCCGTGGCTCATCCAAACGTCCTGGTCGGGGGCAAGGTCTGCGAAAATTCCAGCGGCATCCTCCGCCTGGATCATGGCATGGCCGTATTCGCGCCGCTCAGCGGGCTCCACACTGCCGCCCAACGCCTGTGCCATGAGTTGCATGCCGTAGCAGATACCTAGGACCGGCAGCTTGCCCTGCCAGACGTACGGTTGCGGATGGGGCGCGCCGGGCGCGTAGGCACTGGACGGCCCGCCGGAGAGCACCAGGGCGCGGGGATTGAGGGCGCGGATAGCTGCCTCATCCGCGTCATAGGGCATGAGTTCCGCATACACGCCGCATTCACGGATACGGCGCACGATGAGCGGGCTGTACTGAGAGCCAAAGTCGAGGACGACGACGCACTCGCGGGTCTTGGCGGCGGGCGAAGATGGATTCCGGCTTGCGCCGGAATGACGGATTGTGGGCCCTTGGTCGGATTGACGGGGTGAGGGCTCTTCGCCGACATGATTGGGTGGGGAAATTCCACCGAGCTGACGAGACTGCGATTGGATTGGCGGGTCTGGGGTGACGGAGGTCTCCAACAGGCAGTACTCCTTCTAGCGTTATGCACATTTCAAAGGCACAGGTTGAACGAAGAATCGGCGCTTTCACCTATTCGGCGAAATCCAATCCCATTGCTTCCCCCTCGCCCTAACCCTCTCCCGCCGGGAGAGGGGATAAGACAGGCGTTCTATTTGCCTAGTCTTCTCCCGCATTACGGAAAGGTGACAGGACGAGGGTTCTGTTCTTTGCCAGAATTGGACTGAACAGGCGCTAATGGTGGTCTACGCGCGGATTGATCTCAAGCTCTCGTAAATCGCGCACCATCTGGGCCAGGCCGCGTACCGCAGCCTCCAAGAACTTTTCCCCTTTCTCGGCAGTCGCCACCGTGGGATCGCCGCGCACGCCGGTCTTGGAAAAGGTGCTCCAGTAGGGCATTGCCGCCACATGGTTGGCCTCGTCGGCACGGCCGGCGACCAGGTCGTTCCACCCGCCCAGGCTCATCGGCACGTCCGGCGGGATCTCGGCTGCCGCTTTGTCCATGTAGACGTTATCGGGATCGATGGCGAGGTAGAGGCTCGTTTCCAACTCGCCGCCGTGGGACATGCCGCCGTGGGGCGAGTCGCGCAGTTCGGCCACCACCTTGCGCACCTCGGCGATGCCCCAGTGGTTCAGCGCGTAAACCAGCCCTTCGCCTTCAGTTTCGATCACCGCCAAGCGGGCGGCAACCTCGGTAAATGCCGTATTGCTGCCGTGGCCGTTCAGCATGATGATGCGGGTAAAGCCATGGTGGATGAGCGACTTGCAGATATCCACGAGATAGCGAATGAACACGTCGCCGTCCACGTGAATCACACCGGGAAAGTCGAGGTGGTGCGGATCGTAACCGTGGGCCACCGCCGGAACCACGACACATTGCTCAGGAATCTGCTCTGCCGTGCGCTCGCAGATGGTGCTGGGGAGCAGCACGTCCACGTCCAGCGGCAGGTGCGGGCCGTGGTCTTCGATGCAGCCCGTGGGGAGCAGAGCCACCCGCTCCTGCGCTGCCGCTTCCTTAATCTCCGGCCACGTCATCTTGCCGTAAAGGTACTTGGTCGTCATGCGGTGGTCTCTCCTGTATGCGCTGCCGTTCTCGGTGTAATGGTTAAGAGCGTATATTTCTCCCTTGATTATAGACTCTGCGGGGTGTTAGGTGCTGAACCACACGGCCTGTCCCACACGCGCAACGGAGCGGGGGGCAAGCCCCCGCGCAACGGTTTGGCGGCAGAAGGATAGAAGGAGGTGGGCGCAAGTGCAACCGTTCATTTTCGACCCTTCGACCCCTCGACAAGCTCAGGAACGGCGAGCTCTGCACGAAGGGTTCCGCCGCAGGAGTTCAATAAGCGTAAACGGTAGCACAGGTTTGCAGCCTGTGCGCAACTCTTTGGATGGGCGCGATCGCCCATTCTCCCGGGAAGCTGCCGCAGGTTGCAAACCTGCGCTACCGGCGCTCTTGCCCGTCAAATCAAACTTGCTCAACCTCAAGGTCCACCTGCGCTGATTCAGGGCGGCAGCAAGATGGAGGGCCGGCGCTCGGCCGGCCCTCCATTCTTTTCACACCTTTAGAAAGTGAGGGCAGTTACTCTATCGTGACCTCCTCAGTGCGCACACTCTCAATAGTGCCGCCGGCGTACTTCCAGACCTCGATAGGCGTGACCACGTCGCCATTCGCATCGAAGTCATGTGCGCCTGCGGCGCCTTCGTAGTTGATGCTCCCGCCCGCGCGGAGGGTTTCAATTGCCGCCTTGACCCCGGCCGCGCCGGCCGCAGCCACGTCGCCGTCAGGATTGGAGACCGTGCGCAGCATGTCACGCACCGCAGCGGGCGTGACCTCCGCGCCGGATACTTCCGCCGCCAGTGCCGCCAAGGCCGCAATGACGATGGAATCATAGACGTTGGTCATGAAGGGCAGCGGCGGCAACTCGCCGTACTTCGCCTGATAGTCTGCCGTGAAGAGTTCAAGCGACGGCGTGTCGGCTGAACCCGGCGCCGTGCCAAACATGCCCTCGAGATTCTCAGCGCCGACTGCCTTGATGATCTCTTCCGATCGGGTGCCGTCCACGAAAAGGAACTTCGTAATGAAGTCATTCTCGATGGCTTCCCGCAGATAGATGGTCGCATGGCCGGCATAACTCAACGCCAGCAGCACCTCCGGCTCGCCTTCGATTGCTTTGCGCAGTTCCGCCACGTAGGTGGTGGAATCCGCTTCGTCATGGGGCACCGCGGCGCTCACCGTGCCGCCCGCAGCCTCGAACGCTGCCTGGAAGTTGTCCTTCAGGCCCTGGCCGTAGGGGTTATTGACGTAGATGATGGCGACGTTTGTATAGCCCTGCTCCGCGGCGACGCTCGCCAGCACCACCCCCTGCAACGCATCCGACGGCACGGTGCGGAACAGAAAGTCCTGGCCATCGTCAGCAGGCAGAATCGTGAGCAGCGGTGACGTAGAGGCGTAAGAAATCTGGGGTACGCCCTTGGGGATGGTCACCGACTCGGCAACGGCCAAACTGGAGCTACTGGCCGCGGCGCCAATCAGCGCGTGCACCTGGTCTACGTCCACCAGCTTGCGGGCCGCCTCCACGGCTGCCGTCGGATTCGTCTCTGTGTCACCGTAGACGATCTCTACCGGATAGCCGCCTGCAGCCAAATGCTCTTCGGCGAGGGCTGCCGCCTTCTCAAAGGCGGCGCCAAACTCGCCCAAGGGTCCGGTAAAGGGCAGCAGCACGCCGATCTTCACCGTCGGCGCTGCCGCCATTTCTTCTTTTTCGGCCATTTCCGGCTCCGCTGCCGGCTCAGTGGCACATGCCGCCGCCAGCAGCATCAGCGCGCCAGCCAAAATGAACAATAGCAACGCTCGCAATACTCGAGACACAACCCTTCCTCCTTGTTTCCACTTTGAAACCAACTTAGACGTATATTATAAAGGTACATTCATATCGTCAAGACTTACGCAGCCTTCTTCAGCCCCGCAGCACCGGCAATACCGCACCCCGCAATCGGGTCTGGTAGCATACGGGAGAATTGACGGTATTGTTGACCAGGCAATGCAAAGGGAGACTTCCAGTGCCGAAACCAGAACTCTTCATCGCAATTACCAAAACACTGCGTTCGAGTCTCTTCTCGTCGGAGAGTAAAGAGCGCCTCAACGGACTCTTCACGGTGTGTGGCGGCGATCATGACGAAAGGCTAACGAGCGCGGATGTAGCGGGTCGGGTTGGCGGCTGCACGGCGCTGATTACCGGCTGGGGAACGCCGGAGATTACACCGGAGGTCTTGGCTGCCGCTACTGAATTGCGCATCATCGCCCACAGCGCAGGAAGTATTAGAAGACTTATCCCAAAAGCCGCGTTGGAACAAGGCATCGCCGTCACCCACGCCGCGCCCATGATTGCCGAGGCGGTGGCGGAATTTACGGTGTTCGGCATGCTGCTGGGCTTGCGCTGGCCGCACCGGCAGAATGCCTGGATGCATGCGGGCAAACCCTGGTCGGAATGCCGTGCCACCGACGGCAACCTCCTGGAAGCGCAGCGAGTGGGCCTGATCGGCTGCGGCTACGTGGCGCAACGTGTCATCCAGAAATTGCAGGGCTTCGGAATGCCGATTGCGGTTTACGACCCCTATCTGCCGGACGAACGCGCCGCCGAACTCAACGTCACGCGGGTTTCCCTGGAAGAACTCTTCAGCACGTGCCGCGTCATCGCAAATCATGCACCCACAACCCCGGAGACGGACGGCATGGTGACGGCAAAGCACTTCAAGCTGCTTCAAGATGGCGGCGTGTTTATCAATAACGCACGGGCGCGCGCCGTTAACCAGGATGATATGACCGCCGAATTGGCCACCGGCCGCATCCGCGCCGTGCTCGACGTGTTCAACCCGGAACCGCTAACCCAGGATAGCCCGCTGCGCGGGATGGAAAACGTCTTCTTGACCCCGCACATGGCAGGCCAAAGCGATGATACGAGAATGCGCCAGGGCGCGGCGATGGTAGACGAACTGGAACACTTCCTCAACGATGAACCGCTACGCTACCCGATCACGTTGGATACGTATGATCGGATGGCATAGGAAATCGCGAAATGCATAAGTCCGCTTACCCTTCGGCAACCTCAGGCTAGGCTCGCGCAGGGAGAACAGCTTAGCCGCTAGGCGCGTCGAAGACGTGCGACTCAGGATTAGTCGGGCGGGCTGTCGGTAGGGGTGCGCCGCGGCGCGGCGTGGCGCACGAGCAGCGCGGTCAAGTCGCTCACGGTGCGGGGCACAGCCTCTGACGACGGCAGCAGTCCCGCGGCGCAGAACTGCCGGTAAGCGTCAACCACAATTGGCTGCAGCAGTCCGGCCTCGCGCAGCAACGGGTCGTCCGCGAGGACAACGTCAGGCGGACCCTCCGCAAGGAGATGTCCTCTGTGCATCACGATTACGTGGTCCGCCCAAGCCAGCGCCAACGCCAGCATGCTTGCCACACACGAAAACGAAACGGACGCAACTTGCACCGCGCGCGCCAGGCTGCTCTCCATCACGCCGACGTGCCACGGGCCGATAGGCAGCGCCAGCAACGTCGCGGGGTTTGCGGGATCTACCGACGTAATGGCCAGGGTGAGCACGCCTATGAGGATAAAACCGGCAGGCAGGCGCACAAAATACGAGAACGCCCGCAAGGGAATACCCGCGACACGGACAACGGCAACCGTGACAATACCGAGCGCCAAGAGCGCCACTAGCGGCGAACTGGCGATCAAGCAGATGAGGATGGTCAGACCGGCAAAGAGCATCTTCTCGGCCGGGTGTGCGTCCCGCAGCCGATTTTGATACGCGTACATATCGATGGGAAAAGGATGCATCGCTTCTTTACTCAGCGCTGACGCCGCCACAGTGCATCCGCACGTAAGCGGCAATACGGTTGCCGGCTACGAAGCGTTTACCGCTGCTCCGGCGCGCCCCTTTCTCCAAAGACTTCCGTATTCTTCTAGCTAATGCAAATGATTAGCAATACCGTGTGGGAATATTATTTGCGCGGTATTGGGCGATTGCAAGCCCTTTAGGGCAGTTTTTTGAGGTTTTTTGAGAAAGGTTGTCAGCAACCTCTGAGTGAGCGGTCACCTCAACGCATGGCTGCCAACATAATAGACGGCGCTCCCCCGCTGGCGCACGTGGCATGACGCCCGGCTCTCGCGCTCCTGCCAGGAAGTGGGGGCAGAGAAGAGGTTGACCCAGAGAAGTGCATGCGGGCACGCGGATGAATGGGCGCAACTACGGGACACCGTAGGCTATGCGCAGCCATTACGGGCAAATCGTTCAGCGGCAGCGCGAGGGGCGAAATCGCAACCGGCGTGCATTGCGCGTATCCGCACAAACCACTCTAAGGAGTCCGCAACCCATGGCAAGGTCTTGTCAGCCGCTCAGCACGAGACTTACGGCGCACTGCCCACCACCGACCACATGAGCTGGCGCCGGACGCTGCCAGCCGTGGTTGCGCCCATGCTTGTCAGGCGAGCGTGCGCGTGCTCATCCAGTACTCACGCCAAACCGTGTAGCCCAGCTTGCCGTAGAAGTCGACGATGTTCGTCCAGTCGATGTGGCAGTTGCCGACGCCGCGCTCGCGCAGGACCTCCGAGCCAACCGCTACCATGCCGATGCCGATGCCGCGCCCGCGTTCACGGGCGGCCACGCCCACGGCGCTGATGCCGCCCAGCGCATTGTCCAGCAGCGTCTTCCACGTGATGTTTGCCGTGAGCCAGCGTGACGAGGGCGTGTGCAGCATGAGCGTGCCGACGATGCCCTTTTCTGCGTCAAGAGCGACGAGCATATTCTGGAAGTCACCGAGTTCGGCCATGTAGACGAAACCGGCGGCCCAACCGGGAAAGTGCTCAAATTCAAAGGCAAGGACGTCGTCGACCTCGTCCTGCCGGGCGGGACGTACGCTCACGTTTTCCTGCGCCAAGCGCGCGTGCATGGCAGACGGAGTGTGGTAGTCCGCAAGGTCGCGCACCAGGTCGCATGATCGCTGTTCCGGGTCTAACGGCCAGCCGCAGGCGGCAAAAAACTCATATGCCTCGGGCAGATCCGTGGGAATGCCCGGCCAGAAGCGGTACGCGCCGCCGCCGCCGAGCCTCAATTCCTGCACACCTTCACGGCGCAATTGCGCCAGCGCCGCCTCGTGCAGCCGTGTGCCGATGCCATGCCGTTGCCAGTCCGGGTGCACAAGCACGACGGAAATGCCCCCGCCGCGCTTGCTATCGGGGAGGCCTTCCCAGCGGTCCACCTGCGTACCCACGAACCCAACTATCATCCCGTCCGCGACCGCCACCAAATGATCGTCGCCGCGATAGAAGCGATGCTCGGTCAATTGCCGCCGCAAGAGGTCAGCGCGCATGGGCCAGGTGTCACCGAGCGCCGCCTGCCAGAGCGGAAGCAGGGCCGACTCGTCGAGGTTGGGGTTGTACGGTCGAATGAGAACTTTCGGCGACATGTTGTTCTCCACAGACTTGCAACTAGAGAAAGAACGTACTGGAAAGCTACCAAAAACTCCATTTGCCTTCAAAGTTCGAGTCGTAGACTTCGAATTCCTCCTGTAATCTGGCATGGCGACTTGGGAGACAGAAGGTATGTTTGGAAAAGAGGATATCAGCTCGAATGTAATTGAAAATACGGCGTCCGCCTGGAGCCCTAGACGCGAATTTCCGCAGTTCCGACGGGTCGTCTGGCATATACTCCCCAAACTCAATGTAAAGATCTTGTAGCAAAGACATTATAAGGTGCAAAACAGAATGGGCACTGCACCTCAAGTTCTCGTCCTCTCCAGCGGAACAGAAGCCAAGATTCTCATCGTGGCGTTCCGTTGTTAGAAACATGCTCAAGGAATACGGGTTAGTGTGCGTGCCTAAGGTGGAGAATAGCGTGTAGGCTTCCTCAAGGAATCGTTGATCGGCTGCCTTCCGCTGAAATTTCTTGACCGCCTTTCTCTGAAACTTGGGGAAATCTTCCTTACCGTACTCAACAATTGATTTCCGTGTTCCTTCTAGCTTGGTCCACATACTTATTTCACTGGGTTTTTCACCCAAGTACCAGAAGTACGCGTACATTTCCAAAGCATCTCTATAGAGGCTGAAGAAATTCACAAAAGCACCAAACTCAAGGAGCCTGCACATGTTGATAACTGTGAACCACATTGCATTTGCTAGATTTAGCCGAACACCCTCTGCCTGAAGCACTTCATCAGACACTTCACGTCGCCAGCTTCGAATCGGCACAGACTTTAGGACTTCAAGTGACTCCTTCATTAAAGGCAAGGACTCTTCCAAGAACGAAATCTCCTCTGACATTGCATCGCGATTTGCCTGAACATGCTCGTCTTGGATTTGAAAGATGTCGGATAGAGCAGGACGGATCAATTCCTTAGCCCTTCGCCAAATGACAGTGCCTTAGAGCAACAATTCTAAAGTGTAGGTGGTTATACAAATGCCTTGTCACGACTAAGCCAGCCGCATAGGGATGCCCTTGGCCGCCAAGTACTCCTTCACGTCACGCACGGTGAAGTGTTCGTAGTGGAAAATCGAAGCGGCAAGCACGGCGTGGGCGTGGCCTTTGTCGAGCGCGTCGAAGAGGTGTTCCAGGGTGCCGCCGCCGCCGCTGGCGACCACGGGCACGTCCACGGCGGCGCACACGGCGGCGAGGAGTTCCAGGTCGTACCCGGCCAGGGTGCCGTCGGCGTCGATGCTGTTGACCACGATCTCGCCCGCGCCGCGCGCCACGCCCTCGACAGCCCAGGGGACCGCTTCGCCGTCGGTTTGGCGGCGGCCGCCGTGAGTGAAGACATGCCACTTGACCGTACCGTCGGCTTGAGGCACGCGCTTCACGTCCATGGAGAGCACGGTGCATTGGCTGCCGAAGCCCTCAGCCCCGGCGTTGATGAGGTTGGGGTTGTCCACCGCCGCCGTATTTATTGAGACCTTGTCCGCGCCGGCTTGCAGCATGCGGCGCATGTCCTGCGGCGTGCGAATGCCGCCGCCGACCGTGAGGGGTATAAAGAGCTGGTCGGCGGTGCGCTCCACGAGGTCTTGAAAGATACCGCGCTCCTCCGCCGAGGCGGTGATATCGTAGTAGACCAACTCGTCGGCGCTCTGCTCGTTGTAGCGCACAGCCAACTCGATGGGGTCACCGGCGTCCTTATCGGCGGAAAACTGCTGTCCCCGCACCACGCGACCGCGATGCACGTCCAGACAGGGGATGATGCGTGTGGTGAGCATATTTCTACCGTCATTTCGTTGCTTGAAACGGCACGAACCACGTGAACTCGGACTCACGCATAGCTTGGCCTACCTACCACCATGATAATGGACGACATTCAGGGCGTCACACCGGCCTTAGAGGGAATAGAAAGCGGGCTGTTGGCGCACGTCAGTTCAGTGGCGGCTTCGTCTGCGGGGGTATGTCCCAAGTTGCACCTATGCCCAATTAGGCGGTTTTCTGATGGTGCCGTGCGCGTCGGTCAGCGTAAGAGGAAACTGACTTTGCCGCAAATGACTCTTCCAGAGCCTTTTGACGTACGTTGCCGCGGCCTTTAGGTCCTTGTGCGTTCTAATCTTGCGATCGGGATTCACAACCGTTACGCGCAGGTGCAAGCTATCTCGCACGTAATGTAAGGCACTTGCAAAGTCTGAATCGTTGGATATTACAACAGCTTGTTCATACCGGCCTCTAAACCCGTCAACCAATAGCCTGGTTACGAGATTCACGTCAGACCCCTTCTCCTCCGAATCTCTTACTCTAACCACACCCGGCATACCCGCTATTGGGTTGACCAGCGGGCGGTGCTTGGTTCGCGAACGAAAGGTACCGTAGTAGACCTCAAGGTTCGGCAGAGTTGCTAGCGCTCTCAGGTATACTTGCTGGCGCTGCGGTTGGGCCGGGTCGCCTGGCCGTGCATCGAGCAATGCGGTAAAGTAACAGACTTGATTGATCGTGTCTCGCGGAAAAAGCGCCTGCGCCAGTTTGCGGAGGTCGAGCCATCGGAATGGCGTGTCCCGTAACGCGCGGTAGTAGAGATTGAAACCGTCAACGTAGACGTTGGTTTTCATTTGACACTCCACTTGGCCAATTAAAGACAGAGACCGCTCTTCGAGCGGTCTCCACCCTACCGCCTAAGCGATAGGGGCTGTATCTAGATACTAGCAATTGGGAGAGAAGGCGTCAAGGTTAAATGGGCTGCAGTCCAGGTCCCCTCGTGCGCCATTGGTATTCGTTCCAGCTAGTCATTCCAACAACGATTCCACGTTCTGATTGCCCGCTCTGGCATGAGAAGAGTGACACGAGGCAATAGCGGACCGTCCTCTATTGTCCCTCACTGCCCACCACCGCCAGCGCTTCGGGCAGCGTGAACGCGCCCCGATAGAGCGCGGAGCCGACGATAGACCCTTCCACGCCGAGCCCTGCGAGACGCGTGAGGTGCTCCAACGTGGCCACGCCGCCGGACGCAATCACCGGCACGCTCACGGCCTCTGCGAGCGCCGCAGTGGCCGCGAAGTTTGGCTGGCTCAGCGTGCCGTCGCGTTCCACGTCGGTGTAAAGGAAGCGGCTGACGCCGACCGCCGCCATCTGTTGCGCCAGCACGAACATGTCAACGTCGCTTGGCTGCTGCCAGCCGTGGGTCACTACCTTGCCGTTGCGGGCGTCCAAAGCCACCACCACGCGGCCGGGGTAACGCGCGCAGGCTTCGGCCACCAGCGCGGGATCCGCCAGCGCCACCGTGCCCAACACGACCCGGTCCACCCCCGCGGCAACCGCCTGTTCAATGGCGGCCAGATCGCGCAAGCCGCCGCCCATCTGCACGGGAATGTTCAGCGCGTCCGCAACGGCTGCCACCACCGGCAGATTCCGGCTGCCGCCCTTTTCGGTGCCGTCCAGGTCTACCACGTGGAGCAACGCCGCGCCTTGGTCCTCCCAACCAAGGGCGGTTTCTACCGGATCGTGGGAGAAGACCGTACTCTGGGCGAAGTCGCCTTTATAGAGGCGCACCACCGCGCCGTCTTTGATGTCTATGGCGGGAATTACAATCATTATTGCTTGTTATCGGCCTGCGCGCCGCTTGCGCTGCGACGTCCTGCACGTTCGGCTTTTCATATCTCGGTAGCGCAGGTTTGCAACCTGCGGCCCTGCTGGGTCAATCCGTATACACCGCTCTCATCTTGCGAAAACGACAGTATAGCATTTGACCCTCATCGATGCGTTGTAGCGCGGGTGCTTGTCCCCAATGCTGTCGCATTACCGTTCACGTGGGACAATCGTGGGACTACGCATTGCCAAAAGGGGTCGAAACTTCCTTGCAATCACGTAGAGGCACGACATGTCGTGCCTCTACAACCGCGTTTATCAAT
This sequence comes from Chloroflexota bacterium, assembly GCA_965207135.1. Taxonomy (GTDB): domain Bacteria; phylum Chloroflexota; class UBA11872; order VXOZ01; family VXOZ01; genus VXOZ01. The sequence goes on from OZ242272.1 coordinate 3,495,602, forward strand.
GCGTAAAAGGATACCCTTGCGATTGCCGTTTCCACATAACGCGACAACGTTGGGGCTTGTCTCCCGCTCTCTACCGCTAGAAACTCCTACCATCTCGGGCAAGCCGCGGACATTCCGCAGCCCCGGTACTGGCTAAGGCTCGGTATGGGCGCCGCTTTGCACGCGGGACTTCACTCCCGTCGCCCACGCCACGAAATTCGCATAGAGCCGCAGTCCCATGGCGGCGCTCTTTTCCGGGTGGAACTGGGTGGCAAACACGTTTTCGTGCGCCAGCACGCTGGGAAACGTGACGCCGTAGTCGGTGGTGCCGGCCGTCAGCGCGGCGTCGTCCGGGACGGTGTAGTACGAGTGCACAAAGTAGAAGTACGCGTCGTCCGGCACGCCGGCGAACATCGGATGCGCCTGGGCCTGGCGCACCTGGTTCCAGCCCATGTGGGGCACGGTGAGCCCCTTGGGAAAGCGCCGCACGGTGCCTGGATAGATATCCAGACAGGGCGTGCCGCCGTCCTCCTCGCTCTCAGTCAGCAAGACCTGCAAGCCCATGCAGATGCCGAAGTAGGGCTTGCCGGAGGCAATCGTCGCCTTCACCAATTCCGTCATGCCGTGCCGCTCGAGCCCGCGAATGGTATCACCCGCCGCGCCCACGCCGGGCAGAATCACCGCCGCGGCGCGCTCTACTGCCGCCGGGTCCTGCGTTACCACATAGTCCTGCGTGTACAACGCCACCGCCCGGCTGACGCTGCGCAAATTCCCGGCACCGTAGTCAATTATCGCAATCATGGAATTTACACCCATACCTATATGAGAAATGTGTCAGAGTACATTGTGACTAGACGTACTCTCTCACACTCTGTATTTTGCTTAACTCGTTCACAAGATACTCTTGCGGTCTATCGCCTTTCGTACGGTTGCAGTGCCCACAAAGCAGTTGAAGATTATCCAAGTGGTCTGTGCCGCCGCGTGAGCGTGGGACGACGTGATCAACTTCAAGGACCTTGAACGGAAACTCCATCTTGCAGCCGTTGCAGCGCCCTTCCTGTTGCCCAAAGAGCACGTGCTTGTTTTGACGATAGTGAACCGGCGCATCGATGTCGGTGCGTTTTGGCACGTCGGAGCGCGACGTAACCAGCCGGTCGTGGAACAAACCGCCCATAGCGTCCGCGAGCCGGAGTTTTACTAATTCAACTGCTTTCTGCGATAGGTCTATGCCAACCCACTTGCGCCCCAGCGACTCGGCGGCAATGCAAGCGGTGGCACACCCGCAGAATGGGTCTAGTACTACGTCACCGGGGTTGCTGCTGGCCTCGATGATGCGTTCCAGCAACGCCAACGGCTTCTGCGTGGGGTAACCGATGCGCTCCTTGGCTTGTGCTTGCACAGGTAGGATGTCGCTCATGAAGTTGTTGCACTTCTGCCCCGGCGTGGACGCAAGGTATCGCTTCAGCCTTGGCAGTCCACCATCCTTTTGCGGCCAGTGGAGCATCCCGGCCTCGTCTAGTGTCTCTAGTCGATCGTGGACCCCCTTGATACTCTTGTAGCCGGGAATTACATTTTCCTCAATCCAATCTGCGTAAGACCCGACGCTCGGAACTGCCCAGTGCCTTCCACTTTCGGTCGGTTCTGCTTCCCTCCACGGCTCGCCGCTCTCTCCGGTTCTCGTTTCTGCCGCCGTTAGATCGGACGAACTAAACAACCCGCGCTTGTCCTCGTGCCGGTAGAACTTGCGGACATACTCTGGGTCGTGCGGCACGTATACATTGTTCCACGTTGCTCCTCGGCCCGCGTAATAGAGCAGCACATCGTAGACACGGCCATATCGCTCGCCGTCGGAACGTCCGGTCGTCCGCTTCCACGCGATTTCGTTCCTAAAGTTCGCCGCGCCAAAGATGCTATCCAATAGCAGCTTTAGGTAGTGGCTTGCCGTGGAGTCGCAGTGGAGATAGATGCTGCCGTTCTCTTTCAGCACACGCTTCATTTCCAGCAAACGCACGGCCATCATGCACAGATACGATTGCATGCCCTTGCCGTGCGTCAGGCCGGCAGTCTCGATGACTCTGTACACGGCGGGTTGCTCGTCAGCGATCAAACCCATCCAAGCCACGTCGAGGTCGGAGAGCGTCCACGTGTCCTTGAAAGCGGCGCCTGCCGCCACGCTCCCTACCGGCGCCGCATAAGTACGGTTGGAGTTAAAGGGCGGATCGAGGTAGATAAGGTCAACGCAATTGCTATTCAACCCCCGGAGAATGTCGAGGTTATCACCCGTCCAGATGGTTCTATTTGCAAAATTTGGGTCTGTGTTCATTCTAATGATTCTACCGCTCCGCTACTGCACGTTCAATTGGCTGCGCTAAGCCTACAGAAACAACCACCAAGTCCACGCCGCTCGTACCGTATAATTTTAAGTAGGTGCCTTCATACTTTGATGATAGATTACAGCGAGAGTGGTTATGAACTTCCCCGAGACCGCGCCTTCATTGTCAGACTTTGAAAATTGTGCCTGGGAAGATGTGGTTGAGGCAGCGGAGAGAAAGGAGTGCTCGTCATATCTGCATCTGTTCTTTGCCAAAGCGTGTGAATCCCAGGAAGCAGGCACCGAACAAGCAAGAGTCGTATTTCTTCTGATGTACGCTGCCACTTCGCTACATCTCAACGATCCTACTAGCCCCACGAACCCCTTCTGCCCCATGCTTGTTGACCTTGATGGTCGCACCCCAGACGTGGATGACTTTACGGATCAACAGTTAGAGGTTTTCGGTCAACTAATCCCGAAAATCGAAGATCCTGAACTACGCGCGCGCATCGCCGACATCGTTTGGGTACGGAAACGCGGTCACCAGATTGCAGAGCAGGCAGTTAGCGCCTACTTGGCATCTGCAAGGCGGTTAGAAGATACAGAAAAACTATGGCCACCGTGCGTAGATAGAATAAAGCGCGCTGTTACCTTGGCGGCTTTGCACGGAAGGAATTCGCAGATGTTTAGTCCGGTCATAGCTCACATTGAAGACATGCTCGCGAGAACAAAGGACAACTATGCTTCATTCTTGCCTGCTGAACTAATGGAGATTCTCCAGGAACACAAACAAGGGGACTGTATCAAGTATGCTGAGCTCTCAGGAACATTCGCGGTATCCGCCGAGAAGGACAATGCCTGGCTTAGAGCCAAAGCATATTGGGATTTACAAGCCACTTGGCTTAGACGAGCAGAAGACAAGGAGGGCAGTAGGGAAGCTCGTATAAGATCTGCCAACACCCACGTGCAGGAAGCTGAGGCTTGCATTGGTCAAGCATCACCAGACTATTCAGTCGCGGCCCTACACATTCAGAGCGCCATTGAAGCCTTTCGGCGCATTGGTGGCGAAGAAGATCGGATAGAAAAGCTACATCATAGACTTCTGGAATATCAGCACAAAGGGGCAGGGCAGTTCGGAACTGTCTCTGCTGAGGCTCCAATCCACGACATGCATACCTTAGCGGTTAACGCGGTAGAAGGAAAATCATTCAGAGATGCGATTTATGCTTTAGCCGCCCTGCATGAGCCTTCCAACTTGGACTACCTGCGTCAGGAAGTTGAACGAACCAGGAAAGAGTTCCCACTACAACACCTCTTTCCCTGGATCCAGGTAGATTCATCAGGGCGCGTTACTGGACGTGCCTCCTCTGGACTCTCGGACGACACAGAAAGTAGGGAAGATGCAATGCGCCCCGATCTGCTATGGCACGCCCGTACCTCACAGTCTATAGCGGTTCTAGGTCTTATTGAACCTGCTCGACACGCGATTCTCCGAGAACACTACGTGCGCGTACATGATTTTGCGCCGCTTATTTCCGACAACCCGTTCGTACCAGAAGGCACAGAAGGGCTTTTTGCTCGTGGCCTCCATGCAGGAGTAGAGGGTGACTTTGTCGTAGCCACACATCTACTAGTCCCGCAACTAGAGAACTCCATTCGGCATGTTCTCGCTCAACGCGGCCTGATCACATCGGGTCTGGATTCAAAAGGGATTCAGGACGTGCACCTATTAGGCAACATGCTCTATCGTCCTGAAATGAAGAAGGTATTTGGTGAAGATTTAACATTCGACCTTCAAGGTCTGTTATTGGAACGATTTGGGGCAAATCTTCGCAACCAAGTCGCACATGGTTTGGCAAATTACCAAACTTTCTTCGCACCGGATGCTATCTATCTTTGGTGGCTGACGCTTCACTTATTGTTTCGGATTCTCCATGCACGTGAAGTTCAAACCGAACAACAGTAGTGCCTAGCAACTGAATTGTTGCGACCAAGATCACCGTGGCTCGACAGCAGGTGAGTTTTCCGGCACATGGTCAGGGCGGGATTCCTTGGTGAAAAACAGCAGCGCCAGTACGGCCAGGAAGGTGGCGAGGAGCCAGAGTACGGGAATGAATGCAGTTACCCAGAGCAGGCCGATGATGAGGTAGGCCAAGCGGCGTTGGGGCAGCGCGAAGAGGAAGAGCGCGGCCAGGCCGAACAAGAGGTAGCGGTCGTGGATGACCGGCAGCGTGAGGATGTAGAAGAGCCCGGCCTTGGCCAGGGCGCGACGGTGGCTGGGATCGAACATCACCAGTATGGCAAAGAGCGCGTTGGCCAGTCCCACGTACCGGTTGTCGAGCGCATCGAGCCACGCGGGCGCCGTCGCGCCGAACGCCCGGTAGAGCTCTTGCACGAGCAGCAGCGGCTCGCCGCGGTCCAGCAGGTGTCCGCCGAGTGCCCAACGGAACGCCGTGAAGTCGGCGAGGGCGTACGGCACCGCGATCAGCCCAAGCAAGCCGAGCGACGTGAGCGCATAGAGACCCGCGTCGCGCGGGCCGCGCCAGCGCAAGTACCAGAAGAACGCCACTATCCCGGCGATGCCGAACTCCAGGCGCGTGGAAGCGGCCAGCGCCAGCAAGATGCCCGCGAGCCAGGGCTTTTCCCACCGCGCCACCGCGAGCACGAAGAAGAGCAGGGCGACGGCGTGGCTTTGCGCATTATCAATGGTGGCCGTGAGCAGCCAGGGCTGCAAGTACCAGATCGCCGCGGCGACCAGCGCGATAAGCTGTCCCCTCTTGCGCAGCGACCGCATTCCTCCGCCATCAGCATCGCTAGTCTCTGCGCCAGCCGCTTCACCAAAGAAACGCCTTTGCGCTTGCAGCGCCAACACGTAGACGACGAGCGTGCTCAGCACATCCGCCGTATAGGTAGGAATCTTGATTGAGAGTATCTGGGGCCAGTCGAAGTGGTAGGCCGCGCGCCACAGCGGCGCCATGATGAGATGAAAGGTGGCCAGTTGGTCCTGGGGCCAGGGCAAGTGACCGGTCAGGTGATAATAAAAAAAGTGGATCTTCGTGAAAACCGTGCTGGCATAGAAGTAGAAGTGCTCCACGTCGCCGCCCTCGTGGAGGAGCTGCCGCATGCGCAGCGCCAGGCCCGCCAGCAGAAGTATGACGAGCGCTCCGTGCGCGGAGAGGAGCTGCCATGCCCGGCGCCAGCTTTCCCGGAGAAGATTCCCGCTTGCACGGGAAACGCGCAAGAACCTCGCGAGACGCAGCGGCGGCCAGCGGTCCAACGCCGGAGCGGTATCGAGCGCCCACAGTTGCAGGAGGAGTGTGCCTCCCACGATCGCGTATACCAGCAGGATGCGGGGCAGCGCAATATTCCAAAGCACATAGTGGACGTAATCGGAAAAGTAGAATAGCAGCAAGCCCGGTACGGCCAGCCACAGCGGCGCTAATGACCAGTTCAGGACGCTGCCGGCCGCCGGGCCTGTCGCTCCCATGCGCCGGAGCAGCCACCAGTAACCCCATTGCCAGCCGATAACGCCCACGGGCGCAATCACCGCCGCCAGCAGCCATGGCAGTGCAGCCTGCCACGGCCAGGCTCTATCCAAGAAAAGCACCGCAAGCAAGAGCCCGGTGAAAAGCCCGCGCAAGCCAAGGTAGATTTCATTCAGTCCCAGCGAAAACCGGCGGGCACTCCCCGGCGCGCGCACTTGCATGTGAGATTGACTCATGGGCGACCGGTCTCACTCTCGGAAAAGCGGTACGCAGGTTGGCTGCCAACAATCTTAGCAGAAGCTCGCCCTGCGATACCCTCTGTCGACGACCGGCGAACAAATTCGTTGAGATACGCCCTCATAGGCGGTGCGCGTGACTACTGAGTATATCTCTTACCGGATTGGGCGGTGAGGAAACTGCGGCAACACGGGCCGCGTCACCTGCGTGCCCGCTCTGCTGAGGCCGGCGGCAGAAACACTTCCAGTTTCTTACGAACGATGCTATCGCCTGGGGCGCGGCACCGGGGGCAGTGGCAATGAAGCCGTGGGCGCAGCTCGTCGCTCCAATACAATCCAACCGATGCCGGCGCGCGCCTGCACCCGCTCCCAACCGGCTTGGAGCGCAAGGCGCTGGGCTTCCGACGCGGTATATGACGCGCCGATGGACGCTGCCGGTTCGCCGTTCTCGCAGAGTGCCAATCCGTCCACAAACACCTGCGAGACCTTGAGCGCCGTCCACAGCCAGGGGTGAAGATTGCGGCGCGTGTCAAATACGACGATCCTGCCCGACGGCCGGACGACGCGCCGCAGTTCCTCCAGGGCGGCTACCGGATCTTGCAGGTGGTGCAGCGCCAGGGTGCTGACGACGAGGTCGAACGTGCCGTCTGCGAATGGCAATACTTCGCCGCGCGCCTGCGCAAAGTGCACGCGCTGCGCGTCGCCCTGAGCATCAGCATGCGCGACGGCGGTGACCGTCATCGGATGCGAGAGATCAACGCCTGTAACGTGCGCGTCGGGCGCGACCTCCGCGAGTTCCAGCGGAAACCACCCCGGCCCGCACCCCACGTCCAGGATGCGCCATTGCCCTGCACCGGCGACAACGTAGCGGGCAAGGTACGCGCGTATCAGCCGCATGGGGGGTAGGCCCATGAAGCGGCTGTAGCGCGCGACCAGTTCCGGCGGCTCAATCGCTTCTTTGTGGGAGGTGCGCTGCACCGGCGGCTCGCCGGCCCACTGCCGCAACCGGCGCAGGAACATGACCGCGCCAACTGCCAGCAGGCCAACTGCCGCAATTCGCCGTAACATCACAAGCTTGGCTCCTTTTGCCCGCAGGGTGGCACGCAGGCCATTTGTTCAAAGCCACACCTGCTAGGCCAGCAATTCATTACAAGACATTGCAAACAGGCGGCGCGCGCTCACGCCATTGCTATGTTGCCGCTTCCTGCACGTTGAGCACACGCACGTGCGCCCGCGCTGCCCCGTCCTGGGCCGGTCCGGAAAGCGGCCCGTTCACCACCAGCACGCCGACCCGATAGGTATCATCCTCTAAAGCGGCCACGAGTTGCTCGACCTGCGCTGCGGCTACCGGCGAATCCGGGACCACACGCACAACCACAGAGCGAGCGCCGCGCTGCAGCGTGAGGGCCGTGGCATCTTCGCCTTGCTCATCGTCCAAGCGCACGGTATACCCCCGTCGTCGCAGGCCGCGGACCGCGGTCTCCACCAGCGAGGCGCGCAGCGAGGCCTGGGGAGTCTGGGCAACCGCGGTCAGCGCCTTCAGGATATCCTGGTGAATCCAGCCCTCCTGCGGCGTCGGGCCGATGTGCACCGGTGGTTTATCCAAAAACTGTTCCGCCCGAGCATTCGCCCCGCAAAAGCACATGATGGCAAACGCGATCGGTATACCCACGACACTTCCCACCGAGGTGAAGAAGGCCAGCCACAGCCAGAGGCCCTTCACGCGCATGCCGTTAGCCACGTACCAGCCGCCGGTGAGCAGAAACGCCCACCACTGCCACTGGGTCGGCACGAGCGGCGTCTGATTATTCTCAGTGCACCAGCGGCGGTAGGCATCGCCCCGAAACGACGCGGCGCAGTAGGAGCCAAAGAACGACCAAAGCAAGAGCCCGCCGAACAGCGCGGGAGCTACAGCCGCCGGGAATGCCAATTGGCGGAGTAGATACAGTCCGTTGAAGAGCGCAAGCACAACCACGATAGCTTGGGGCACAAGCAGCACGCGCCCCTTCTGGGTCATGCCTTGCCGCAAGTACCAGAACCCGCCCAATGCAAACGCCGGCCAACTCCAACCGTTGGGCGAAAGCGTCGGCCAGGCAGGATATTCAACCATGGATGAGAGCGCCACGCGCTACGCCTTTGTACCTGATACGTGCGCACGTATACTTGGCAAGGCAATCTTGAACCCTGCGGGCCCTTGTCTGTGCGAGAGCGGAAGCCGCGATTCCCGGCATAGACTCGCTATCTAGGCTGAAGCTTGTGATAAAGGTAACATCAAAAGCGCCAGGCCGTGCACCTGTCAATAGTTCGGTGTGCCGTGTGCGGGCAGAAAGAACAACATCTTCCCGCTAGCGCCTATTGTGTAGCGCGATCCCAAGCCTGTCAACTTCCTATGTATTGTAGTATGCCACACTTGGGAAAATCCAATTAACCGTTACGCTACATAGCGTTAGGCTGCAACCGGCTGCGGTGCTTCACAGGCAACAATTCTTATCAATCTCTTAGGAAACTTCGTGGGGTTGAATTGGGTCGAGAGGCACTTTTCCCTGCAATGGCGCGCATCAATCGGATTTGCAGAAAGTTGACAGCAGCCGCCATTATTAGATATCCTGTATTCGCATGTGAAAAAGCACACAAAGTAAGTGTACGAGTAATCTTGAGTAAGCGATAGTTCACCGGCGTTATGGATGCGTCTGCGTACCGTGTCCGTGTGCAGCATGTACTTGGCCTAGTTGGTGCTATCGTTGGATTTCCGTTGGAGGTTAAAATGGAGGCAACGGTTCAAGTTCTCACCTGTGCACGCTGTGAGACCGACATTACCGGCCAGCGTGACGGCAAGTCCAAGCGAGCCGGCCTGTGTGCCCGCTGCGGCCGCGCCGAGCGGCTTTCCACGTATTTCAAGCGCTACTACCAACGCAACAAAGATAAGATTCTGGAAAAGAATCGCCGGTGGGCGCGGGAGAATAAGGAGCGCGTGGCAGAGCTGCGCCGCATCCGCCTAAGCAAGCAACCCAAGAAGCCCAAGGAACCGAAGTTCTGCGTAGACTGTGGCACCCTCGTCCAGCGCGCGCTGCGCTGCCGAAAGTGCTACGTCCGCAACAAGTACCATACCGATGCCGAATACCGCCGCAAGCGCCTCGTCACTACCAAGCGCTGGGCCCAGAAGAAGCGTGAGGAAGCGCGGCTGCACAAAATGGTCGATTCCGCACAGAGTGCGGCAAAGCAGCCGGTAGGACGCTAGCAGCGCATACCTGAATCTGAATATATTCGCCTCTCCGAATGAGCGCATGAAATCTAAGAAGCCGCGGGCATTGAGCTCGCGGCTTCTCTCGTCTTACAGGCACCTAGCCCACGCCGGCGCTACCGGGGCTACCGACACGCAGCTTGATCCGCACTGCCACCTCAGCGCGCGCGGCTCTTTCCTTCACGCCCACTTGCCGCCCGGCGACCTTCGCTGGTGTTGCCACGCCGCCCGCGAGCGCTACTGGGGCCTTCTCTCCTTAAGCAAATGAGAGGATCGCGCTATTACGATCCTCTCACTATTCCTCAAGATTAACCCGCTGTCCGGGCCTTTAGGTTTGGGGGCGGTCCCGACCGGATTCGAACCGGCGATCTCAGCCTTGACAGGGCCGTGTGTTGGGCCAACTACACCACGGGACCAAAGCGTTCTCAATCACGCGGAGAACTATCGCGGTGGGCCGGGGAGGATTCGAACCTCCGTAGCCATTACGGCGCCAGATTTACAGTCTGGTGGTTTTGACCGCTCGCCCACCGACCCATAAATCAGGCAGCAAGCTGGTATACGCTTCCTCACAGTTTAGTATAGCAGCCAAGCGGCCCCTTTGTCACCCTTTTGCGCGCCCGTTTCGCTGTCCTAAGGGCGCTCAGAATGAGCCTGCTTCCGGCAATAGAACCCAGTCTCACGGACCCCGGCAGCGGCACGACTTTACGGAGAAGCTGGCACTCGCACTTCCTCTTTCCGCCCCGCTTTCTCCCTCTCCCAAGCCTGGGAGAGGGCCGGGGTGAGGGTTGGTCCCTCCATGCCGATTTCAAATCGCCACCGCAACGGCAGCGCGCCGAAAGGCAAGAGCTGCCACATCCACTTCCTCTTGCCGCCCCGCACTCTCCCTCTCCCAAGCCTGGGAGAGGGTGTATAGACCTAACACAGACTCTACAGGTGTGCGAAGTCACTTGTTACACATGAGTTGGTTCTTCTACGCGGGTCTGTGGGCCGCGCAGGTTCAGTCTCACCACTGCGCCGGCAGCGCACCGAAAGGCAAGAGCTGCCACATCCACTGCCTCTTTCCGCCCCACATTCTCCCTCTCCCAAGCCTGGGAGAAGGTGTATAGACCGAACACAAACTCTACAGGTGTGCGAGGTCACTTGTTACACATGAGTTGGTTCTTCTACACGGGACTGTGGGCCGCGCAGGTTCAGTCTCACCGCTGCGCCGACAGCGTAACGAAAGATTAGTGCTGCCACATCCACTGCCTCTTTCCGCCCCGCTTTCTCCCTCTCCCAGGCTTGGGAGAGGGCCGGGGTGAGGGTTGATCCCTCTATGCCGGTTCCAATTCGCCACCGCAACGGCAGCGCGCCGAAAGGCAAGAGCTGTACCATCCACTTCCTCTTGCCGCCCCGCATCCTCCCTCTCCCAAGCCTGGGAGAGGGCCGGGGTGAGGGTTGATCCCGCCATGCCGATTTCAAAATCGTCACCGCGGCGGCATCCCGGCATACACCTACCCTTCCTCTTCCTTCGTTCGGTTGACCAGATAGATCCCGGCCGCCACCAGCACGGCGCCCGCAATCAACTCGAGGCCGAGCGGTTCGTCTAACAGCAGCCTGCTGAGCAGCACGCCAAAGAGCGGTGTGGCAAAGAAGAGCACCACCAGGCGACTCGCTTTGTAGAACTGCAGCACCGATGTCCAAGCCACGAAACAGAAACCTGCCACCACCAGCCCTTGATAGAGAATCGCCGCGACGCTGGAGAGCGATACTTGATACTCCCAGCCCTGCTCGAAGATCAGGCTCAGGAGGAAGAAGCAGGGCAGGCTAAAGAGCATGGACCAGATCAAGAGGCGGTAGGGGTGGATGCTCTGCACCAGCCGCTTGGTGGCAACGACACGCAATCCCAGGAGGGCGCCGCTTGCCAGCACGATTGCGTCGCCGAGCAGGTACTCACGTGAAGCCAGATTCATGCTCTCCATGAACGTAAACGTCACCCCGCCGAAGGCAAGCAGGATGCCCAGTGACTTGGGCACGGTCAGCCGGTCGCCCTGCAACATGAAATGCGCGAAGAGGGTGGTAAAGAGCGGATAGGTGCTGTTGAGCACGATTGAGCGGGAGGAGGTCGTGTAGTGCGTGCCGACGTTGAGGGCAATGATTTGGAGCAGGAAGATCAGCGAAAGCCAAATGAGCGGCACGAGTTCGCCGGGTTCCAGCTTGATCCGTACGCGCTGAAACAATGCCCAACCGGTTACCGCCGCCAGTCCGATGATGAAACGGAATCCCGCCAGCGCTAACGGCGGAATATCCTGCAGGCCAATCTTGATGGCAACGGAATTGCCGCCCCACAGCAACGCGAGGAGCAGGACAAGCGCGATGATGCTGAAATCGGGGTTGCGATTCGCTACTTGGGAGGATCCCATAGTGGCGGGCTAGCGATTGAGACCGAAGCGGGAACAGCGAGAGCAGCGCCGCTCCCTCGTACCGTACAGAACCACGAACACGCGCTATACCACGGTGCTTTCTAAGGTGCCGTCGCCCCCGGCAGAGTGGCACCCATGCTGTTGCCAACTAAAGAAGCAGCGCCTCGCAACGAGCCCGGCGAATGCGCTGCTTCACTCGGTAGTGTCAGTGTCTTAGGAGCCGACGGCCGGATTTGAACCGGCGGCCTATGGTTTACGAAACCATTGCTCTACCACTGAGCTACGTCGGCCTGAAGATTTCACTCCAATTGTAGCATACGCGCACGGCAGTCCCAGACTGAGCGCCGGGTTCTCCGGTAGCGTAGGTTTGCGACCAGCGCGGGCTGGCAACCCTGGAGACGGCCCATGCAATGGCTCGCCGCGCCCCAGTGACACCTACGCACACTGAATTGATTTTGTCGAAGGCTCTACGGGGCTTCAGCGGGAAGCGGCTCACTCTCAGGCCTTGTTTGCGGCGCTCCACCCAACTCGAGATCCGGTAAGAGCAGAGCGGCAAGGAAGCTAAAGAGCATGAAGGCCGTAGCAAAGGTGTAAACGCGTTGCAAGGCAGCAGTAATGCCGGCATTGAATGCGCCAGTGAGCGCCTCTGCGGCCTCTGCCGCACGGCCGCGCAGCTCCGCTTGGACCTGGGAGAGAACGCGTGTCCGCGCATCGCTGACAATTCCCTCCTCCTGTGCCTGAAGGCGCTGCTGAATCATCACTAAGAACTCACTTCGAGCAGTTGCAGAGGCAGGCGGGTCTGCAATTACAGACTTCGCCTCCTGTGGGATGAGCGGATCCTGCAGCGCCGCATCGCGGGCGGCAGCATTGCCGGCGAGCGCCGCCTCTACCTGGTCGAGGGACTGCGCCAACTCCGTCCGCACCTGATCGCGAATTTCGGCCGGCTGCAGGCGAGAAGCGAACCCAGGTGGCAGCGCCGGGTCTGACAACAGCGCTTGGCGTGCGCTTTCATCGCCATTTAGGGCTGCAACGGCCTGCTGCTCAAGGGCCGCAAAGCGTTCCTCCACCTTAGCGGTTAGCGACCCCATGCTGTCGCTGCCCTCGCCTATTGCCATCTCTCCCATCTGGTCGCGCATCTCCGGCGGCACACTCCCGGCGGCGGTTGCAGAGATCGTCGTGGCAAGCACGGCGCCCATCAGTGCCACGGAAGCCGTGGAGCCCACTTGGCGCACGAACTGCAGCGTGCTGGTGGCGGTGCCCAGTCGGCTGCGGGGCACGGCATTCTGTACGGCTAGCGTATAGAGCGGCAGCGATGGTCCCAGACAGAGGCCAATCACTACCATAAGCGGTATCACCTGCCACAACGGAGTTTCGACGCGCAGGTTGAAGGCAAATGCCGCAAAGGCAATGATGCCGATACAAAGTGAGGTAATGAGGGGCGCCTTGTAGCGGCCAAAGCGGCTAGCCAACTGGCCGCCCAGCGTACTGCCCACTACCACGCCCATGACGAGGGGAGTTATGGAAAGGCCCGAATTGGTCGCGGAAAAGCCCTTCACGTGCACAAGATAGAGCGGCAAAAAGACGACGGAGCCGAGAAATGCGCCGCCAAAGAAGAAGCTGCCCACCACGGCCCAGCGAAAAACCTTGATTTGAAAGAGCTTAAGCTCTATCAACGGTTCATCGCTGCGCCGTTGCCACCACAGGAAGAGGAGGAGGCCGCCAAGCGTCAATGTCGCCAAACCGAAAACGTGCGCCGATATCCAAGGGTATCTGGAGCCGCCCCAGGAAAGTGCGAGCACCAGCGGCACGACCCAAAGGGCGAGCATGGCGACGCCAAGCAAATCAAAGCGGCCACGCTGTTCGGACTGGAGCCGAGGCATGTACCCCACGAGAAAGATTACGGCGACGATGCCGAGCGGCACGTTGATATAGAAGATCCAACGCCAGGAAAGCAGATCTGTCAGGAGACCGCCGAGCCAAGGTCCCGCCACGCTCGAGATGCCGAACACGCCGCCCAACATACCTTGCATCCGTCCCCGTTCACGGGGCGTAAAAAGCAGGCCAATCAACGAGAAGGACAAGGCAAAGATGCCGCCCCCGCCAAAGCCCTGCAGGAAGCGAAAGGCAATGAGCGCCTCGATGCCCGGCGCAAGCCCGGAAAGCACTGAACCGCCGAGAAATACGCTTACTGCGATCAGCAGCACCCACTTGGCAGGAAAAAGCTCAATGAGACGGCCGAAGAACGGCAGCCCCAGCACCGAGGCCAGCAAGTACGCCGTCCCAACCCAAGCGTAATAGTTCAGTCCGCCGAGCTCTTCCACAATGCGCGGCAAGGCCGTGGTGACAATCGTCTGATCGAGCGCCCCCAGGAAGAGCGCCAGACTGATGCCGATAGTACTCAGCCGCTGTTCTCGGGTCAATGTGTTCGCTCCTGGGACAGCACACGCAAGGCATGGTCTTTTCAATCTCAAATAGGGTGCGCCAATCATCAAGTGGGCACACGTAGGCGGGAGTTACCACACAAGGAGACTATCACTTGGTACATGACCAAGCAATTCATGTGCCGGATTACGTTTCACAAGTGCAGTCCCCACGTCGCTGGGTATTTCTGTGAACTCGGCATCAAAGATAGGCTATGTAAACAGAGTCGCGAGACACGCCGGTCGGCACGTTGCGAAACCAAGATCTTTGTGAACTATAGTTGCTTGCTACAATAAAGTCTGTGGAAATCGCTTAACACTTAGCACAAGTTGAACAATCATATGGTGAAGAATACACACGAAATCCGAGATGCCATACACACGTTCATTCAGTTTGACTTCCATGAACGTAAGGTACTAGACTCACGCCCTTTTCAGCGTCTTCGCCACATCAACCAGTTGGCTCTAACACAACTTGTGTATCCTGGCGCAACACACAAGCGGTTCGAACATTCGTTAGGTGTCATGGAACTGGCCGACAGAATATTCAGGGTGGTTACAAACCCGGAGAATGTGAACGATGCGGTTAAGGGTGTACTACCTGAGTTGACCCGTGAGTACGAACTCCAGTATTGGCGGAAGGTTGTCCGGGCGGCAGCATTGTGTCATGACCTAGGACACTTGCCGTTTTCGCATGCGAGTGAGGACTTGCTGCCGGAGGGTTGGAACCACGAGCGCCTTACCGTGGAGTTTATTCTCAGTGAAGAGATGTGCGAGATTTGGAATGCGCTCACGCCTCCGTTGCGGCCGAATGACATTGCAAAACTTGCTGTCGGCGCTAAAGAAGGTGCAAAAATCATCGAGTCGAGATTCTCAGACTGGCAAGCTATCTTAGCAGAGATGATAGTTGGAGACGCCTTTGGCGCTGACAGAATGGACTATCTCCTGCGTGATTCACATCACTCTGGTGTTGCCTATGGTAGATTCGATCATTACAGACTGATAGATACCCTTCGCATACTTCCACCTGCGCCTACTACGTGCGGCGGCGAGTCAAGTGAACCAACCTTGGGTATCGAGCAAGGAGGAATTCACTCCGTAGAAGCCTTACTTCTCGCTAGATACGCCATGTTCTCGCAGGTGTATTACCATCCTGTGCGGCGGGTTTATGACACCCACCTAAAAGAATTCTTGAAGTCATGGCTGCCCAACGGGCAGTTCTCTACGGATCTGAAAGAATTGCTCAATTTGACGGATGCTGAAGTGACATACGCTCTTCGCCAGGCTTCCTCAGAGGCGCGCGAACTGGGACTGCTAGCCAACCGCATTGTTCGTCGCCAGCACTTCAAGGTTCTCTACCAACGCAATCCAGACGACATTAAGAAGAATCCCGAAGCTGCAGTAGCAATCTATGCTGCCGCTTGCGAGGAATTTGGCGGCAGTAATGTCCGCCTAGACCAGGACAAAAAAGGGGGAGGTACTCCCGAGTTCCCCGTGTTGAGCAAAGACGGCAGAATTGTCTCATCTATCACGCAGTCACAGGTTCTGGGAAATCTTCCAGAGACCGCGATCGACTTTGTCTTTGTCGAGCCGAGCTACCGGAATAAGGCTGCCAAGTGGCTCAATGAGAATAGGGAGGATATAGTAGTAGCAAAGGAGGAAGACCGTGAGTAAATTGAATAGGCAAGCAAGAAACGCTATTGTGCTGTCGCTTGCAGACGAATTAAGAGCCGCTGGAAGCTGGTGTGGCGAGACTCACTTGCAAAAGTCCGTCTATCTTCTTCAAGAACTCACTCGTGTGCCACTTGAATTCGAATTCATTCTTTACAAACACGGGCCCTTCTCTTTTGACTTGAAAGACGCGTTGACGGCGATGCGGGCAGACTATCAACTAAGGCTGCACATACACCCAGTCCCTTACGGACCCAGTCTTGTTACTACTGAGACCGGGCAAATGATCCAAAAGCACTTTTCCTCTGCCGTGAAAGCACATCAAAAAGAGATTTCTTTTGTCGCACAGCAGCTTGGTTCCAAAACAGTGACAGAGTTGGAGCAACTTGGAACTGCTTTCTATGTCAACAGGGAAGACAACTCTAGATCCCAAGAGCAAGTAGCACGAAGGGTCACTGAGCTAAAGCCGCACATCTCTCTGGACGTTGCGAGGGAAGCGGCAGTTGGGATAGACAGGATTATTGCGGAGTACAACTCTAGCGACTAGCTGCTAGAGCGCTAGGGTCTTCCCATCACTTTCTTGAGACCACCGCTATTGCGGAGCCTGCCTATCATGACTGACTGGTGTGACGAGTTTCCGGGACTGTGCGAGCGGGTGTATCTCAATACGGCGGCGGGGTCGTGCCTGGGGCGGACGGTCGCTGCCGCGCTGCAGCAGTACACCGAGGAAAAGCTGCAGGGCGCGATCACGCCCACGGAGATGCAGGAAGTCGAAGCCGACTGCCGCCAGCGGGTCGCTGCGTTCATTGGGTCTAGTGCGCCGGAAATCGCCCTGCTGTCGAGCACCACAGAATGCGTGAACGCCATTCTGTACGGACTGCCCTGGACAGCGGGCGACAATCTGGTTGTCACGGACCTGGAGTTTCCCAGTTCCATCATCGCGTGCCTCCATCTGGGCCGGCGCTTTGGGGTTGAGGTACGGATGGTGCGCCACACCGGCGGCGTGGTGACCCCGGCGGCCCTTGCCGCGCACGTGGACGACCGCACCCGGCTTGTCGTCATTAGCCACGTCAGCTATCGCTCCGGCTACCGCGCAGACCTGGAAGCGGTGGCAGACTGCGCCCACGATCACGGCGCGCTGTTGCTCGTTGACGCCTCACAGTCGGTGGGAGCGGTGCCGCTGGAGATTGGCACTGTCGACTTCATCGCCGCCTGCACGCGCAAGTGGCTGCTCGCGACTCACGGGCTGGCCTTTCTGTACTGCCGCCAAGACCGTATCGACGCGGTGCAGCCGTTTTATGCCGGCTGGCGCGGCGCCGTGGCGCCGCCAACCGTCGTCAACACTCTCGACTTTGCTTTTCACGATGATGCGCGCCGGTTTGAGACCGGGCTCCTCGACTACACCGCGGTCTATACGCTTCACACCGCGCTGGGATTCTTGCAGCAGGTGGGGATGCCGTACATTACGGAGCGCGTACTCGAGCTTTCCGGCCGGGTTCACGACGGTCTGACAGGCCTTGGCATCACGCCGCTGACACCGCGCGACCCGCGGCAGCGCGCAGGCATCGTGTCCTTTGAAACGCCGCACTACCAGCGGCTAGGAGACGCGCTGCAAGCTGCCGGCGTTCAGGTCTGGTACAAAGAGGGGCGCGTCCGCATCTCGCCGCATTTCTACAATACGCCCGCAGACGTGGAGGCCTGTGAAACGGCGCTGGCGGACGCGCTTGCCGGTGTTGGCGTTTAGGGGGCATTCCCACTCGGACGTTGTGCTGCTGACAAGATTCAGCATGCGAAAACCGACCTTGCTTTAGCGGGCGCAGGTTACAAACCTGCGCTACCGTCCCCGGTAGGGCACATCGAGCGCCCCACTTTTGCCTCAGCGGTTAATGCAGCAATATGCCCTCTCCTGCAGCGTCACCGCAATAGAACGCGCGTTCGTGCTCTCAACCGCTTGCGTTCAGTCTGGTGGTCTGCGGGTGTATCGCTATTGGCGTCCCTACCGCCGCATGCCCCGCAGCATAAGCAGCATGCCGCCCAGCATGGTAATGAACGCAAGGCCGATTTTCGTGCGGTCTATGACGGGTGCAACGCTCACGCCGTGGGGGCCGATACTGATGACGGCAACCGGGCGGCCGCTTGCCCCGCCACCGCCGCCGCCCCCACCGCCGCCACTCGCTGCGGCCTCGGCGTCAGCCTCGGCGCTAGCGGATTCGCTGCCCATGCCAAAGCCGAAACCAAGCCCCACGGTCACTTCAGATGCAGTAATAACCGTGTACTCGCCCTGCGTCACCGGCTCACCGAATACTGAGCGCGCTTGCGCGGCGCCGATCAAGTCTTGGAAAATGCGCTGACTCTGCTCCTGCGAGCGCATCGCGCCGCGTATTGCACTGTCCTTTTCTTTACTCATGGACGTGCTCCCCTCTCTCGGATTAACCGAATGATAGCGAAAGTGACACATAGCGCACCGATCCCGAATAGAACCCGGCAAATCGTCGCGCTCACATCCGTAATCGGTAGGCGGTGTGTCTCCGCGCCCCGCTTGATAAGGACGCCGACCGGCCGGTTCCACAGGATTCCGCTAAAGGGCAACCGCACCACGGTAGCCTGGGACTGTGGCACGACCGTCACGCCGCTTACCGTGACCGGTTCACCCGTGCCGGTTTCGCGCCGTATGACACCCTTGCGCCAGACCATAGCCCCTTCTCTCCCTACGTGCCCCGCATGCGCTTTGTTCTGAGCGTATCACAGGTATGGCTGCAAAGTGCGCTGGGATCGAGTCCAGGATCTATCGCTTGTTACCCTGAACGGAGTGCAAGGTCTACACTGTCTCCAACCAGGCATCGTTGTTTCCGGGCAAGAGCTTTGGACTCCTCGCTCAGCTCAGAATTGTAACCGTCAGGTATTTCGTTGACAGACTTTGTAGAAGAGACATGAGAGCAGAACCCTGCGCTTGCCTACATGCATGTCATTCCGAACGAAGCGCAGCGTCGAATAGGGTTCGCAGAATCTAGAAATGCCCGCACTCACGACTCTTCGTCGCGGGCTTATCCTGAGCTTGCCGAAGGGCTCCTCAGAATGACAAACGAGGTACGGCTTTGGGCGTGAGAGCGTGCGCTGTTTCGCATTTCCGTACGGTGTAAGTCCAAGCCTACTAATTTTGGTCTGGCAATCTCTTGCCAAGCTTGGTAGGTTAGTGTTGTGTGAAGACCCGATTCGCGTGTAGTGCCGTAGGGAAGATTGCTCCAAGGAATCGTCGTTTCTGCAAAGGCCGCGTGGCAATCGCCACTCCTGCTCGTCGGCCCAGCACTGGGTAGGCACCACCAAACTCGCGAATCAGAGCCAAGCCAAACATTCCGCTCCCGTCTACAGCGATTGAAGAAAGAGAGACATACCAGCGATTCTCAATCTTGAACGACCGACGCAACGACCGGGCATAGAGCGGCACGACACTGTATTGGAAACCGCACGCAAGACCCTCCGCTTCCACTTCAGGCGTATGCTGAAGCATGAAGCAGGGTCCATTGACGGAAGTGACATCGCAGAATTACACGACATGCGGGTTGCCGTGCGCCGGCTGCGTGCGGCAGTTCAGTTGTTTCGCCCCTACCTCCCCAAGCAGCACGCCGCCTACCTGCGCAAAGACCTGCGCCGCCTCGGACGCGCCCTTGGACCCGCACGGGATTGTGACGTCATGCTTGAGAACCTGGCAGCCTACCGCGCCACTCTGCCGGCGGACGGGCAGGCTGCGTTGGACCCACTCGCACAGCGCTGGCAGAAGCGGCGGGCCCGTGCCCGCAAAGCAATGTTGAAGTACCTGGCAAGCAAACGGTACCAAGTGCTAAAGCAAAGAGTCGGCACATTCCTTGCCAGTGAATCTCCGCATGAATCCCCTTCCGCCAGGAGTAACGGCCAGTCAGCGCCGTACTCTCGCAAGGTTAAACCGCTCGTTGCCACCGAGACGCCGCGCCTCATCTGCAAGCGCTACGAAAAACTGCTCAGGTACGGTCCATCGCTCCACGGCGCGTCGATAGAGACGTTGCACGCGGTGCGCATCGATTGTAAGCGTCTGCGCTACGCACTGGAATTCTTCCGGGAGACCCTTGCTCCGCAAGCGAAAGCCACGATCGAGGAAATCAAGCATGCCCAAGATCACCTTGGCGACCTGAACGATGCGTACGTGGCCGGTGTCGACCTGCGCAAGCTTCTGAAAAAGTGGCAGCGCGCCGAGGCTGAAGCGCGTCAACCCGCCGCGGCCCAGGAAGCGCTGGGCGGATACCTCGCCTACTGCGACGAGCGCGTAAGGACAAACGTGCATGCGTTTCCGGTAATCTGGGAACGTCTCGCCGGGGTCGAGTTCCGTCAGCGCTTGCGAGAGATTGTCCCAGCAACGGCGTAGTATTCGCCGCGCTGCATATACCGTGCCTTGACGAGGAGGAAGCATGACCGGAGAACGCGTGGCCGTCATCGACATCGGCTCCAACTCGGCGCGGTTGGCGCTCTTGGAGGTCTATGCGGACCGTGCGTTCAAGCTCGTGGACGAACTGCATGAGACGCTGCGGCTGGGGGAACAGCTCGATGAGGACGGCTACCTCACTGCCGAGGCCACCAAGCGCACATTGGAGATTTCCCGCGTACTCTCGCGCTTCTGCACCGCGCATCACGTCACACACGTTATCGGCGTTGCCACGAGCGCCCTGCGGCGGGCCCATAACGGACCGGATATCGTCGACCGCATTAGAGCCGAGACCGGTCTGCGCATCAGCATCATATCCGGAGACGAGGAAGCCTATTACGATTATGTCGCAGCGGTCAACAGCGCCGCGGCGTCAAACGGCGTCGTGGTGGACATTGGGGGCGGCAGCGTGCAGATCGTGCGGACGCATCAAGGCGCTGCCACGCACATGACGAGCGTGCCGCTGGGCGCTATCACGCTTACCACGGCGTTCCTCGACCGCGATAAGCCAAGCAACAAGCAGTTGCGCACGCTCGAGAACCACATCAAGACCAATCTCCAGGCCCTCCCTTGGCTCAAAGAGCACGACAAAGTTGCCGCGTCCATGCACTCCGGCAACCAGGCAGCCACACGCGCGCCGCCTGAAGCTACCCTCTTACACAACGGCAAGCCGGTCTTGATCGGCATCGGCGGCACGGTACGCAACCTCGCCAAGATCTACCGCCGGCGGACGGGCTACCCGCTCGACCTCCTCCACGGCATGATTCTGCCGATGGACGCAGTCGCAGACATCTACGGCATGCTCCGGAAGCTCAGCTTGGCGGAACGACGCAAAGTTCCCGGACTCTCCACCAAGCGGGCCGACATCATTGTCGCGGGAGCGGCGGTCGTGTGCAGTCTCGCACAGACGGTAGGCGCGAGTGCGCTCGCCATCAGCGGCAGAGGCTTGCGCGAAGGCCTGTTCCTGAATCACGTACTCGGGGGCGACTTGACAGAACCGCGCGTGCCGGATCCGGCGCTTTTTGCCGCAATCAACCTCATGCGCTACTACAGTGTGGACGAAACTCACGCGAACCATGTCTCCGACCTGGCACTGGCGCTCTTTGATCAACTCGCGCCAATTCACGGCTTGCATGCCGGTTCGCGCAGGCTGTTGCACATTGCGGCGCTCCTCCACGACGTGGGCATTGCCGTAAACTACTACAACCATGACGAACACGGCTTCTATCTACTCACGCGTACGGGCATCGACGGCCTCACGCACCGCGAGTTGCTCATCGTTGCCTGTCTGGTGGCCGTGCATAACGGCAACGTCGGGCCACTGAAACGCTGGCCGGAGTATCGAACGCTCCTAAAGAAGCCAGATGTGGGCGCTGTGACAAAGTTAGGTGCAATCCTTCAGCTTAGCGAGGCGCTCGACCGCAGCGAATCGAGCTTGGTAGCAGCCGTCACGTGCGTGGTGTCAGATAATCGCCGCGCAGTGTCCCTGCACCTTGCGGCAGACCCCGACGCCGTGTGCGAAATTCGCGAGACAAAGGCGATGCTTACTGACATAGCAACCGCATTTGGGGTAAACTTTAATCTTGACTACACATACGACCGCTTGAAACGGTCAGCTTCTGAGGTTGTTGAGTAGCCAGTTCTGCGCCCAGAACAAAGCTTAAGCTCCGCCTGAAGCTCGTTCCTCAGCCAAATAACCCCGCGTTCCATACAGCAACTCTTTAGAGGGAGAGGTTACAAGTGGCATTGAAGAAAATTCGCGGCTTGGGCATGAACAAGAAGTATCCCGGCCGCCTGATCGTTGTGGAGGGCTGCGACGGCTCCGGCAAGAGTACGCAACTCCACCTGCTGCGCGTCTGGTTGCAGTCCCAGGGGTACCCGGTAGTCTTTACCGAGTGGAACTCCTCGGCCATCGTGAAGCAGGCGACACGGCGGGCGAAGCGCAAAGAACTGCTCACGCCCACCACATTTAGCCTCATTCACGCGTGCGACTTTGCCGATCGCTACGAAAAAGTCATTCTGCCGCCGCTCCACGCCGGGTGCATCGTGCTGGCCGACCGCTACGTCTACACCGCCTATGCGCGGGACGTCGCGCGCGGCTGCGATCTCCCGTGGGTGCGCAACACCTATAACTTTGCCGTAAAACCGACCATCGCATTCTATTTCCACGCGCCGCTGGAAGTCTCAATTTCCCGCATTCTCTTCGGCCGCCCGTCCTTGAAATACTACGAAGCCGGCATGGACGTGGGCCTCTCCCTCGATCCGGTGGAGAGCTTTAAGCTGTTCCAGGGCAAAATCAAAGACCAGTACGACAAGATGGCGCGCAGCGAGCAGTTTGTCACTATTGACGCAACGCGCTCTATCCATGAAACCTGGGGAGAGGTGCACAAGGTGGTGCAAGAGAAGTTGGCGGACTATGAGCCGCCGGCCGGCAAGATCTAACCCGCCCGCAGGCGGGACCGCGCTCGCGCGCTCTACTCAGTGCGAGCGTGGACCGGTTTGCAAACTCAAGACAACTCGCATGACAACCAGCAATAAGGGGATGAGGAAATTTCCAGCATAATTCCGACCCATGCACGCTTCTACGGCTGCGGTCTGCCGTACCTCGACGACCTAGACCTTGCCGGCCTGTTGATCGTGATCGAAGGATCCGATTGTTCCGGCCGCTCGACCCAAGCGCAAATGCTCAAGGAGTCGCTGGAAGCCGCGGGACACGCCGTGCTTGAGATGGGCATTCGGCGGTCAGACCTGCTGGCGAAGGCCATATCCTCGGCAAAGCAAGGCAATCTGCTGGGCAAGACGACTCTGAGCTTGCTTTATGCTACCGATCTGGCCGATCAGTTGGAGAACCGCATCGTGCCGGCGATGCAGGCCGGTTTCGTGGTGCTCGCCGATCGCTATATCTACACGTTGATGGCCCGGGACTTGGCGCGGGGAGCCGACCTGAAGTGGCTCAAGAGTCTGTTCGGCATTGCGCTGGAACCCGACTTGATCGTATTTCTCGACGCGGAGCCGGAGGTGCTCTTCTACCGCACGCTGGCAAAGTATGGAGAACTCAATTATTGGGAGTCCGGCATGGATTTGCCGATGGGCAGCAGCATGTTCGAGAGTTTCCTCGAGTACCAAGCGTCACTGCGGAAGAACTTTCATAGACTCGCCGACGAATATGGCTTTAAGATGATAGACGCGACGCCCAGTCCCAAGAAAATCCACAAGCAAATCAGCGCGGTCGTTTCCGATCACTTAGCTCAACTGGTACAGAACGCGCCCAGTGTGCGGCAAGGCACAGGGCAAATGGCCCAGATTAGCAGTCGTCCGGTTCGCGTAGAAGACGATTGACCTTATCCTCGATCTGGTCCCGGATGTCGCACACCACGGACAGTGGCTCACCGCTGGGATTGGGAATCCCCCAGTCCTCAACCGACGTCAGCGTGACCGGGCACGAATCGTCAATGGCGCAGCCCATTGTGATGACTCTATCCGCCCACGCTGCCAGTTCCGGCGTCAGCAGCTTCGGCCGGTGCGACTCCAGACTGATACCGCGTGCGGCCATTGCCTGCACGGCGACGGGATTTACCCGTTCCCCCGGCTCCATGCCCGCGGATTGCGCCTCCGCGCTGCCATCGGCGAGATGCCTGAGAAATGCCTCGGCCATCTGACTGCGCCCGGCATTGTGCACACAGACGAACAACACACGTTTCAAATCAAGCTTCTCCCTGGAGGCGGTGTGCCGCGCCCGGTACCGCCAACCGGCTGGCCCCAAACTTCCGCCGCATTTCGTCCTTTCGCGCCGCGCGGAATCCTCGATGGCTGGAGACCCAACGCCCTCTCGCTCGCTAGAAATCCGGTTCTTTCGAGAGATTGAGGTCCTGCATCTTGCCGGTCACCAGGTAGATGACACGCTCGGCGACATTCGTCGCGCGGTCCGCCGTGCGCTCCAAGTCATGCGTGACCCAGAGCAAGTACGTCGCCCGTTGAATGCTCCGTGGGTCCTTGATCATGAACAAGAGCAACTCGTGATAGATCTGCTCGTGGAGGGCATCCACCTCATCATCGGCTTTGCAGACCTGCTCGGCGAGGTCTACGTCGCGCGTCACTAGCGCATCAATGCTGCGGTGGAGCATGCTGATGGACATTTCCGCCATGCGCGGGATATCGATAAGCGGCTTGAGCGGCGGCTCGTCACCCATCATGAGACTGATCTTGCCGATGCCTTCCGCGTAGTCACCCATGCGCTCCAATTCGACCGCAATGTGCAGCAAAGCGATCACCCAGCGCAGGTCTCGGGCCGCGGGCTGCTGGGTAGCCAGCAAGTCTACGCAGCTTTCTTCGATGGCAAAGCGTTTCTCATCGATGACGTCGTCAAACGCGACAACCGCGCGGGAAGCCTCCAGATCGCGTTCTCGCAAGGCCTCTATCGCGTGGGTGATGGCCTTTTCCACCATGCTCGCCAGCGCCAGGATGTCATCTTGGATCTCATCCAGTCGATTCTCGATGTTGGTGCGTATCATGGCACTGTCCCTTTCTAGCGCTGCCCGGCAACTCCGGCGAACGCCCAATTTGCCCGATTGCGGGCGCAGGATCTCACATCATTGCCTGTCAGCGGCGAAGACATCGCTTACTAGCACGAATGTACCAGGAACCATGCGCTGCAACCACTGTCCCGCCTGCGGACAACCGGCTCGGCTTGCTCGTAATTCAGATCGTACCCGATCCTATCCTACACCCTTGACATGCTATTGACTACCTGGGTTGACGCATATTCCTTTGATAAGCTTTGCAAACCCGTATTCCTGCCACCATCGCTTCACCCTTTGCGGGGTAACCGCGACGATAGCAAATCTATCGCGATTGACATTGGCAATCGCCGGGTAGCCGGCGCCTATGCGCATGCTGGTAGCGTTGCCGCGGTATGAGCCGCGTGAAACGCCGGCGCCAGCTACACTTTGCTCGTGATGTACTCGATACGCTCGCTGTGGTCTACAATCTCACGCGCGGCGACCGCATTGCATCCCGGGCAGCGCCAATAGTGCGTTTCGCGCAGAATGATGGCGGGGTGAACGCTAATACAATCGGTGACCCGGTCCTGTGTAAGTTGCACTTCCATCTCGCAATGGGGACACAGCCAGTGCCGTTCGTCATCGGGGAGAATCTCCCTGAGAAGTTCATCGTCAATTTGCCGACGCTCCGCGAGCGCTCCCTTAGCCATGGGCTCTGCTTCCGTTCCTTACTTCCGTGCACCACCCGTGCACATAACTTTGTGTTAATCTCTTACTGTCTAGCGTAGAGGGGCCGCATGTACAGCACGTTAGCGCTGCGTAAACAGGCTATGAATGTGCCCTACGGTGGAAGAGACACACAAATCCGGCCGTCTCTTGGCAAACGTCGCGTGGGGAACTAGGCGCGCGGCCGCTGGGCATCTGCTTTCTACCAGGAGCAATCATGCAGGGGAGATGGAGTGCGCGAGGCTTGCGCTGCGCGCTTAAGGTCAGGCAGAAACGGAGGCGCCCTCCGCGGCCCGGGCAGCGCCGCGCCTAATTGGCCGCAGGCTCGCCATCTGCGGGCAAGACCACAGTAAACGTCGCGCCCTGCCCCTCGGCGCTCTCCGCGTGTAATTCACCGCCGTGCGCTTGCACGATGTGCTTGGCGATGGCCAGCCCAAGGCCGAAACCCTCGCTGTGACGCGAGCGGTCCACTTTATAGAAACGCTCGAAAATGTGGGGCAGATGCTTGCGGGGAATGCCAACGCCCGTGTCTGTCACACGCACATAGACCATGCCGTTCTCTCCTTGGGCTGAGAGGGAGATGCGGCCGTCTTTCGGAGTGAATCTGAAAGCGTTGTTCAGCAAGTTGCCGAATACTTGGCGCATCTTGTTCTCATCGCCCCGCACGCACGGCAAATGTTCGGCGAGCGCGAGTTCGAGTGTTATCTCTTGCTGCTCCGCCAGTGGTTGATTCTCTTCATGCAATTCGGCTAAGAATGGCTGCAAGTCGACTGGCTGGAATTGCAGACTCGACTGCTCGCTCTCAATTTTTGAGAGCTCCATCAGCTCATTCACCATGGCGGCCATCCGGTCCACTTCACTATTGATGCGGCGCAGGAAGTCCTTGGCGCGCTTCTTGTCTTTGAGCGCACCGCTCGACAGCGACTCGGCCAGTGTCTTGACGGCCGCCAACGGGCCCCGCAACTCATGTGAGACGTTGCTCACGAACTCTTTTCTGGTCGTCTCCACTTGTCTGATACGCGTCAGATCGTGCATCGTGAGCAAAATGCTCGCATCGCCGTGCTCGGCCAAAGGTGTGGTGATGACACTCAAGTAACGGCGCCATTGCGGGATTTCAACCTCCGCGTGCTGCACCTCTTGCCGCTCTGTGCAGCGCGCAACCAACTGAAGGAGATTGTGGTCGCGGATGATTTCCGTGAAGCGGCGGTCCAGCACGTCGCCGCCCGCGATGTCGAGTATTTGTTCCGCGGCATGGTTTACGAGCACAATTGTGCCGTTGCCGTCGATCACGACGACACCATCAGCCATCGTATTCAGCACCGCCGCCAGCTTTACTTGCTCAAGCGATAGATCACGCACGAGGTCGCGCAGCGACACGGCCATACGATTGAATGCTTGCGCCAGCTCCTGGGTTTCGTCATTGCTCTGTGCCTGCACCCGGTAGTCCAGTTCACCGGCCGCCAATTGCCGGGCGCCTTCCGTGAGCGCGACGATAGAACGAGAGGTGCGCGCCGCGACTCCATACCCAACCAGCACCGCGAGCGCCACGCCGGCAAGGCCAACCACGACGATGCCGACAAATACCGGGGTGCCGGCCTCCCGGGCCTGGGCCGCAGGCGCCGCAACCCGCGCCACTCCCAGGACGGTGTCCCGGGCAATCAGGGGCACCGCTACGTGGATGAATTCCTCGTTCGTGATGGCGCTGCGCCGCGTGTTGACGCCTACACCGGCGTTTAGCGCGCCTTCGACTTCCGGTTGGACGGCCTGATTCGCCATCTCGTCCGGGTCTTGCGCACTATCGGCAAGCACAGTGCCGTCCGGCGCAACGAGGGTTACGCGGGCGCCAATGTTGTTGCTGATACGCGAAACCGCCGCGGGTAGGGCGCCGGGGTCCGCTTGCCCGGCGAAATAGGGGGCGCTCGCTTCGGCAACCAGCCGCGCTTCATGCTCCAGCCGCGTTTCGAGGTTTGTCTGGTTCGTGCTACGGATGTACGTGACGAGATAGAAACTTGCCACACCCAGCGTGAGAAGAAGCAGAGTGGTGTAGACAAGCGTAATGCGCCATTGCAGTGTTCGCGGAACCCTCATTACTCAAACCGATAGCCAACGCCGCGCACGGTCACGATGCGGGTTGGCTCACTAGGATCTGCTTCGATCTTTTCCCGCAGCCGCCGCACGTGGACGTCTACGGTGCGGTTGTCGCCGACCCAGTCGAATCCCCAAA
Source organism: Chloroflexota bacterium (assembly GCA_965207135.1). Lineage (GTDB taxonomy): Bacteria > Chloroflexota > UBA11872 > VXOZ01 > VXOZ01 > VXOZ01. Next base: position 3,523,249 of record OZ242272.1, read on the forward strand.
TGCGCTCCAAGATTTGGTCGCGGGTGAAAACGCGGTTGCGGCCGGACATGAGCAGCGCGAGCAGGCTGAACTCCTTGGGCTTGAGCGCAAGCGTCCGGTCTCCCAGTTTGGCCGTGTGACTCGAGAGATTGACCTGGAGGTCGCCGGCATTCAGCACCGTTGCCGGAGCGGAGCTTGGGAGCCCATCGCTGCCCGGCCGCGTGCGGCGGCGTACCGCCCGCATGCGGGCCAGCAACTCGCGCGTGCTGAAGGGCTTGACAACGTAATCATCCGCGCCTAATTCGAGGCCGACCACACGGTCCACCTCCTCGCCTTTGGCCGTGAGCATAATGATGGGCGCGGCGGTCTCTTGACGTATGATGCGGCAGACTTCCAGCCCATCCAGCACCGGCAACATGATGTCGAGGATGATAAGGTCCGGCGTGACTTCCCGCGCGAGATCCAGCCCCGCCTCGCCGTCCGCCGCGCTATGGACCTTATAGCCATCCTGCTCCAGGCTATAGCGCAGCGCCTCCTGCAAATTGTCGTCGTCCTCGATGATCAGTACTTTGTCTTTCGGCAATTGCTGCTCCTCGACAGTCGCTTGCGCTCACCTCAGGCTGCCGCCCCTTCCGCACGCACAGGCGTGCGAGACGCTTCGATCCCTATTATGTCACACGTTTGCGGTGCTGAGCAGGCGGTTTGCGGGCATCAACTCTATACGTCCCATCGCTAAGCGTAAGCCGACAGCCGACGAAAGGCGCTTACACGGCGCGCTGCGCCGCTGCCATTCGACGGCGGCTCTTGGGGGATGGAAAGAGCAGCACGGCTTATGGCTTACGCAATCTTGTCGAGCGCCGGAGGGCGGTCCCGTCCGACCGAGGGGGTGCCGTCAGCTTATTCAGTGTCAAGCGGAGCGAGCACCGTAACCCGTGGCACTCCCAGATTCGGGTCTTCCTCGACCACAGCCTGCACCTTGAATACACGGGCGAGGTTTTCAGCGGTGAGCACGTCGCCCACGAGCCCGTGCGCGTGCACGACGCCCCGATTGAGCAGGACGAGCCGGTCACAAAAACGCGCGGCAAGGTTCAAGTCGTGTACCACGGCAATGGCTGTGAGTCCTTCACGGACCAGTCTTCGAATCAGCATGAACACCTGGAGTTGGTGCTGCACGTCCAAGCCGGCGGTTGGCTCATCGAGCAGGAGCAAGCGCGGTTGCTGGGTGATCGCCCGCGCCAGGAGCACGCGCTGTCGTTCGCCGGCGGAGACTTCCGTGATGAGACGCGTTACGAACTCCTCGGTTTCTGTGTCCTGCAAGCTCTGCCGCGCAATGGCGCGATCACGCGCGCCTTCCGCTTGGAAGCGGCCCAAGTGCGGGTTGCGCCCCATCAAGACGACGTCCAAGCACGTAAATGCGAAATTGAGCGTGGTGCTCTGGGGCAACAACGCGATGTGCCGGGCAATCTCGCGCGGCGATTGGCGCTGCAAGTCCTTGCCATCCAAGCACACTTGTCCCTCTGCAGGCGAGAGAATCTGGCTGATGCACTTGAGCAGCGTTGATTTCCCCGCACCGTTGGGACCGATCAGACCCAGCAGCATGCCGTGGCGCACTTCCAACGAGACCGCTTCCAGCAACTGCGCCATTCCCACCGTGTAGGAAACGTCAGTGGCAGTGAGGGCAGCGCCGTTGATGGAGGCTGTTTCCGACGGGACATTCACAGCACGGTCCCCTGACGCTTATGGCGGTACAAGAGATAGAGGAAGAAGGGCGCGCCGAAGAAGGCGGTGATGAGACCCACCCGCAATTCCTGCGGCCGCAACAGCATCCTTGACCCAAAGTCCGCCCACGTGAGCAGCAATGCGCCCGTAAGCAGGCTCGCGGGCAGCACGATCCGATGATCGGGGCCCACCACCAAGCGCACCATGTGCGGCACCACCAGCCCCACAAAGCCGATGATCCCGCTCACGGCCACCGCCACCGCCGTAATGAGCGCCGCCAGCGCGAGCATGATCAGCCGCACGCGCCGCACGTCCACGCCCATGCTGCGGGCGGCATCTTCTCCCAATGCCATCACATTCAGGTCCCGGGCAAAGAAGAGCAAGAGGAGGCTCCCAACCACGATGAACGGCAGAATGAGTTGGACGTGAGTCCAACTCCGGGCGCCAAGACTGCCCGTCAGCCAAAACACAATCTCGCGCATGGCGTTGACGTTGGCCGTGAGTGTGAGCACTGCGGAAATGATGGAACCGATGAAGGCTTGCACTGCTACTCCGGCCAAGATCATGGTGGTAAGTGGATCAACGCCGCGGGTCGCGGCAAGCGCGTAGACCAGCATCGCCGCGCCCAGCGCACCTATGAAGGCGAGCGCCGGCGTGGCGAGGTAGTGCAAGGCACGCAAGCCAAAGTGAATCGCAATTACTGCGCCCAAGGCGCCACCCGCGGACACCCCAATGATGCCGGGGTCCGCAAGCGGGTTGCGGAAGATGCCCTGCATGGTCGCACCCGCCACCGCCAGCGCCGCGCCCACCAACGCCGCCGTGAGCACACGGGGCAGACGCACGTGACTGATAATGCTCCAATGTACGTCGGACGCGGCCGCACCCAAGGGAATGCCCATCTGCTGCAAGACGATCGAGGCTGTCACATGGAGCGGCACGTCCACCGCGCCAATCGCCATGGTTACGACAAACGACAGGAAGAGCAGCAGCGAAAGCATGCCCAGCGCCAACGCCAGCCTGAGCGCCAGCGGGACTTCAACATCCAGCATACGTCGTAGCACGAAAGTGGGACCCTCTTCTCTGCCGCCTTCACTTCTCCAACGCGAAAAATGCAATCTCGATCGGTGCCGCTCGTGTTGTCGCATAAACCGGGGTAGCCGAAATTCATGGGTGGAATCAAGCGCCACCCTCCCACCCCGGTAGCGCAGGTTTGCAACCTGCGCCCGCCCGCCGCAGGGGCAACCCTTGTGGTCGCCCTCTTCTCTGCCGCACTGCCGTCGGCCAAGTCAGCCATCCGTCCGGCGCCAATGCCGCTCTCTCACGGTACCAGACCGGGGTGGAGGTGCAGGTCTGCTAACTGCTCCCCCCTGGGAGGGTCAATCTCTGCGCGCCTCGTCCTGGCGTTGGGACGTTTCTACCGCGCCCCCATCCGGCGTAGGGGCAACCCTTGTGGTCGCCCTTTTATCTTGCTGTGACAAACCTGCCCGGGCAGTGAAGCCGCCTATCCGATCCCGGCGCCGCTCCTTTATTCCACCAGACCGGGGTGGAGGAGCCGCGCCACGTCATAGACACCTTCTACGATATGATGCGACACGGTGGACAAGTGCCGCGCGGGCACGGTGTAGATCTTACCGTTCCGCTTCGCGTTCACGTTGGCCAGCGCCGGGTGGTTGCTGAAGTTCTCTTGCCACTTTGCATTGTCTTCGGGCGCGAATTCATCGGTAATGATCACATCCGGATTGAGCTCCACGATCTTCTCCAAGGAGATTTCGCCAAAGGGACTCTCCAGCGCCTCATCACCCAGATTTATGCCGCCGGCGCGCCGCACGATATCGCTAAAGGTCGAGCCCTTGCCGGCCGAACTGCCAAATGAACTATAGAACAGCACACGGGGCTTTGTCTCTGCCTCGGCTACCAGGGCTTCCACTTTCGCCAGCCGTGCTGCCATGGCCGCGATCAGCGCTTCCGCTTGCTCTTCATCACCGGTTAAGTGCGCCACGAAGCGAATATTGTCGGCAATGCGATCGATGGAATCGAAGAGCGACACCACCACCACCGGAATACCGGCGTCGCGGAGCAACTGCACGTGATCGGGATTGTTATAGGTAGCGGCCAAGACGAGGTCCGGCTCCAGGGCAATGATTTGTTCGGGGTCGGATTGCACCGTATGCTCGACCTGTTGCGCAATCTCACTCACGTTCGTCCAGATTGAATCCCTTGCCAGATAGGTCACGGCGCGCACCCGTTGCGGAGCGACGAGCGAGAGCAAGATCTCATCCGTGCCCAAGGTGAGTGACACGATGCGCTCTGGCTTCTGCGGGATGGTTACCTCGTTGCCCGCGCCATCCGTAAGCGTGCGGGGAAAGGCCGCCGTCTCCGCCGGTGCAGCCTCCGCGGCTGCAGGTGCGGCGCGCTCGGCTTCGGGTACAACCACGGTCTGTACGCCGCAACCCGCCAACAATGCCGCCAAGGCAATTACCAGTGAAAGCAGCGCACGACGCGTGCGCATACGTGTACGCGTAAGCGAATCCATAGGGTCCCTTCCTTCCACGAGGGTGTTCTTGCGTAAGCGGCGTTGCCACAGTGACGGGAAGAGCACATGAACGGGGAGAAGGCACGGTCGGGATGACCGTACGGACCGACGGCGCCGTACCGGTTCCGGCGCGGTTGGCCTCCCTGGGGCGACTCGAACGCCCGACACGCAGTTTAGGAAACTGCTGCTCTATCCATCTGAGCTACAGGGAGAGATGCAGACGCAAATCTGAGTGTCTATACTCATTATGCCGTAGCCACCCGTTCCCTGCATGACCGTCACCGCTTACTAGATATTGTGTAGCGTGGAGTCTACAACACAAGATATGGCACTGTCAAGGGAATATGGGCATGATTTGAACGTCTATTGCCGCTTCTGTGGATGCGGTCGCGGGCACCTCGATAGGGTAGGTATCGCGTCACTCCATTATGATTCAGACTCTTTGACGCCTAATTGGCCGCCACTGAAGAGAGGTATTGACAGCCTTCAGGACGGCGAGATGGTGTGTGGGTATTACGCCACCGCGAGACACGCCACACCCCACACCGAGCATGAAGGCCGGCGCGAGCGCTATTCGCCTGAGACAACGGGGCACGACATGTCGTGCCCCTACGCCTTGGTTAAGCACAAGGCATTTCACCAGTACCGCATGGCATCCTCGAAGAGGCGGGCCAGGTCATCGGCCGTTGCCTGGCGCGGCGACAGCTTCGTAACTCGATGCTGCGGCAGCGTGCCTGCCACGAGCGCCGGTATGTCCGCCGTGGTGTAGCCCACCGCGCTGAGACCGTTGGGGACGCCCAACTCTTGCATGAGGGCGATGAGGCGGTCGGAAAGGATCTTGCCGGCATCGCCGGGCTTGGCCCGGCTGACATCGGCGCCCAGCAGGCCCGCCGCGTCGATGTGCCGCGTGGGCCCCGCGGCTGAGGTGAAGCGGAATACCGCCGGCGCATTGAGGACCACCGCCATGCCGTGGGGAATGATGGGATAGTCTCCCACGTACCCGTCCGGGCGGTAGTCGCGCACCATGCCCGCGACCGGATAGGACATGCCGTGGGGCAGATGCACGCCCGCATTGCCAAACCCAATGCCGGCAAAGGACGCCGCGAGCAACATCTTTTCCCGCGCTTCTCGATCCTCGGGGTCCGCCGTCGCCCGCGGCAGGTATTCCGCCACCAGCGCGAGCGTCTGCCGCGACCACAGGTCGCTGACCGGATTCGCGCCCTGATAGGCCGGACGCAAAATAGGGCGCTCAGGATAGGGTCGCGCCGTGTAGGCCATGGCGGTGTACGACTCGATGGCATGGCTCAGCACGTCGCAACCGGTAGAAGCCACCGCCGTCGGCGACAGGGTGGCGGTGTGTTCCGGGTCGATAATACCGAGGGTGGGCTTGAGATTGCGGTGGGAGATGCCGGTCTTGGCGTGCATTTCAACCAGATCGAAAATTGCCGTGCCGGTTGTTTCGCTGCCGGTGCCCGCCGTCGTCGGGATCGCGACCAGCGGCTTGAGCGGCCCGGGCACCGGCAGCCCCTTGCCGATGGGCGCGTTCACGTAGTCGAGAAAGTCGGCAGGATAGGTTGCGTAGAGGTTGGCGGCCTTGGCCGTATCCATCGTGGAGCCGCCGCCCACCGCGACAAATGCGTCCACGTTTTCTTCAATCGCAAACGCAATCGCCTCCTTGAACGAGGCATCGGTCGGCTCAATTTGCACGCGGTCGAAGAGCACGTAGGGCACTTGCGCCTCCTCGAGCGCAGTGCGCACCGTTGCCACCGGCGGCAATTCCCGCAGCACCGGATCCGTGACCACCATCGCCCGTTTCGCGCCGAGATCGGCCAGGTCCATGCCCACCTCGCGGGTGACACCCCAGCCGAAGCGGATGTTGGATGCCGCCATCTCAAAAGCTATGTCTTGCTCCATCGTCGTAGTCCTTTCGTGCGGTCAACGCCATCCCGTCCAAGCGTCCAGCCGTCGCCGGCACTGCCTCGATTGCATACCCCTCAGGTGTCCATTATTCGCATGGTACCAAGTTCGGCTCAGTCCCGTAGGTGCGATTCGCGCTGCCGCTTTGTAGAGCGAATGACCGGATATCCCGCGCAGGTATACAGCCAAGCTCCAGAATTGGCAACCCACTACCGGCTTCCTGTAACGTCCGGGGGCCTAATCAGGAGCGTATCCAAGCTGCCGGCCGGCTACGTAGGGGCACGACATGTCGTGACCTTACCTCATCTGCGAATGCGGCTTTGGTATACTGAGATTGCATAGCGGCAAGGGAGGAAAGCGCGCCATGTCCGAGACCGTATCGATCACGCTGCGGCTCTTTGCGATCTTTCGCGAAACCCTGGGGGCGAGCACCCTTGCGCGCGAGGTACCGCGCGGCGCCACGGTAGGGCAGGTGCTGGCGCAACTCATAGCCGAGCATCCGGGTTTGGCAGGCGCGGAATCAGCGGTATCTTTCTCGGTCAACCGCTCATACGCAGCGGCGGAAACTGTGCTTCAGGCCGGTGACGAAGTAGCCTTCATCCCGCCGGTGAGCGGCGGCAGACTTTGACAGGGAGCAGCGTCGCGATGACTATAACCATAACAGCAGCGGAGAAGATCGAGGCGGGTATCTTCCGCATCCTCGAGCGGCCGATCACGGCTGACGAACTGATCCCGCACGTGCTTACGGACGCATACGGCGCGGTGGCGACCTTCTCCGGCACGGTGCGCAACCATGCGCGAGGCAAGCACGTCACCGGCCTCACGTACGAGGCGTACCCGGAGATGGCAGAGGCCGAGATGCGCAAGATCGCCGTGGAAGTCTATGCGCAGTGGCCGGAGTGTCAGGTGGCCATGCTGCATCGCATCGGCAAGCTGGAGATCGGCGACGTCTCGGTGGCAATTGCGGTTGCAACACCCCACCGGAAAGAGTCTTTCGAAGCTTGCGAGTTTGCGATCAATCGGTTGAAGGAAACGGTGCCAATCTGGAAGAAAGAGGCCTACGCCGACGGCGAGGTGTGGGTGGAGGGAGTTTCGCCTGGAACCGACGGGGCGGGTGGGAATTCTCGCTAGTCCTGGCGACGCTCGACCGCTTTGGAAGTGCAATGACGGCAACGCTTTGGACGGAGGCAGTTGACTGACGTTAATCCTCACCCTCGGGGGACCTTTGCATAACCCCACCTTCAGGCAGGGGCACTCCCTCTCCCCGAGGAGGGTGTCTCAAAAATAGTTCTACCGGATATATATACTGTGGAGTAGAGAAGCAAGGTGAGGGAGCAGGAAGAGCGTGAAGTGAGGTGTAGTGATGCCGGTGCGACCGTTCAGTCGTGAGCAAGCCTGGTTGCTGCCGCCGACGCTGGACGAACTGGTGCCGGCAGACCATCCTGTGCGGTTTGCGGCGGCCTTTGTGGACAGCCTTGATGCTGCGGCGTGGGAGGCGTTGGCGATTGACCTGCAGGGCGACCCGCGTGGCGCCGGGGCCTATCATCCCCGAGCCCTGCTGAGCGTATGGATATACGGTTTCATGACCGGTGTGCGTTCCTGCCGCAAGCTGGAGGCGGCCTGCAGAGATCAGGTTCCCTACATGTGGCTGGTGGGGATGCAGCAGCCCGACCACAACACACTGTGGCGCTTCTACAAAGCGCACCGCGACCGGATGCGGACGCTGCTGCGCCGCACGGTGCGCACGGCTGTCAGTGCCGGGCTGGTGGACCTGGCCATCCAGGCGGTGGACGGCACTAGGATCGCGGCCAACGCCGGGACGCGGCATACCCACGACGCGCAGGGGCTGCAGCGGCTGTTGTCCCGTACCGAGCAAGCGATCGCGGACTTGGAGGCGCAGAACACCACGGGGGGCGCCGCGCCGCCGGCGACTTTGCCGCAGGAACTTGCCGACGCCCAGGCCCTGCGGCGGCGGGTGGACGACGCGCTGACCCGCGTCGCGGCTGCGGACGGGCCGCACTACACGAACCTGACCGACGCAGACGCGGCCCTGCTCAAGGCCGGCAAGGGTGGCTTCATCACCGGCTACAACGCGCAGGCGATGGTTTCGCCACTGGCGGCGGAGAACGTGGGCGCACGGGGTAGGTTGATCACGGCGGCGGACGTGAGCGCCAGTGCCGACGACCATCCCCATCTGGCGCCGCTGATCGAGGCGGCGCAGGCGAACATCGACGACGAGCGGAACGTGGTGACCGTTGCAGACGCGGGCTACCATTCGGGGGCCAACCTCGCCACGTGCCACGCCGGCGGCCACACCGTGTTGCTGCCCGAGACACATGATCGCAGACGCCGCCACCCGTACCATAAGGACCACTTCACCTACTGTCCGCAGACCGACACCTACCTGTGTCCTCAGCAAAAGGTGCTCACCTACACGCACAGCTTGACCCACGGCAACGGCTACCGCGTCAGGCGGTACCAAGCCAACGGCCGGGACTGCCTCTCCTGCCCGGCCTTCGGCGTCTGCACCACCTCCCGGCGCGGCCGCTCCATAAAGATCAGCGAGCACGAGCCGATACTGCAACGGCACAGGCAGTTGATGGCGACCGTACCGGCCAAGCAGTTGTACCGCCGCCGTAGTACCATCGTCGAGCCGGTCTTTGGCCTGCTCAAGGAGTGGCACCACGCCAGACGCTTCCTGCTCAGAGGCCGCAGCCACGTGGTGTCTGAATGGCACCTGCTGGCCACCGCGTTCAATCTCAAGAGCCTCCACGCGCTGTGGCGGTCCGGGTCTCGCCCATTGCCGCCCCGGGGACGGCTCTCTCACTTCTACCGTTTCGTCCATACCACCCGCCATCTCACTGTGCCTCTCATCCCTTTCACCGTGCCGCGCACGAATATATTGAGACAGTCTCTCGGGGAGAGGGTTGGGGTGAGGGGGTCTCTTGGACGTAATGGCCATACAAAGTGTGCAGTGTCAAGATCTACCATCTAGAATTAGGCATGAATGTGTAGCGAATGCAGGAGATTCACCCTCACCCTAGCCCTCTCCCGTCGAGGGAGAGGGAACATTCTCGCTTCCGCTTGGGTTTCGCAAAGGTCTCCGTCGAGGGAGAGGGAACTCTCTCGCTTCCGCTAGGGTTACGTAAGGGTCTCCAAGGGGAGAGGGGACTTGTGGTCTCAGATTTGGCAATGTAGACACCCTTCGGGCTGTGGAGACACGTGGTTTCTGTAATGGCTCTATTGGTTTGCCTCGTGCAGAGGGGAAGGTACGCTCTCATTCCGAACGAACGCCTGCCCGCTTACACGGAAGGGACAGTCTCAGCAGGGCCTCACTTTCCCGCCCAATGTGGGCAAACTTTCGGACCTTTCGTTCTCTTACGTACAGACGGCACCCAAAGCGAAGTCGTCCTGAAGACGTGCGCTGTCCAAATCTCCACGAGTAGAGTTTAGCGCTTCCGTGAACATCTGCTTCATCACAAACATCTTTCCCCCGGACATTGGCGGTCCCGCCACCTATGTATCGCATCTCGCCGAGGAGTTGCACGAGCGGGGGCACACGGTAGCCGTAATCGCCACCGCGGACGATCCGGCTGACACGTCGGCCGTGTTTCCCTTTCCGGTCTACAAGGTGTCACGACAACTACCCGTCTGGCGGCGGTACTTGTCGCTCATACGCACGGCCTTGCAGGTCGCCCGCACTGCCGACGTGATCTACGTCAACGGCGCCGACCTGCCCGCCATCATCGCAAGCAAATTGCTGCGCAAGCCGCGGGCGCTCAAGGTCGTCGGCGACTTTGCCTGGGAGTACGCCATCCGCCACAACTGGGACGTGGCGCACATTGACGCCTTTCAGACCGAACGGCACGCGTGGCGAGTGGAGATCATCCGCAATCTGCAGCGCTTCTACGCCCGCAACGCACACATTGTCATCACGCCGAGCAACTACGTGAAGTCGCTGGTAGTCGGCTGGGGCGTGCCGGACGAGCGCGTGCAGGTGATCTACAACGCGCTCACCGAGGCGGTGCGGGTGGACGAAACGGAAGAGTCGGCCAAGGCCCGGCTTGGTTTCGACTTTCCCACGGTTATGACTGTGGCGCGCCTCTACGCCTGGAAGAACGTGGACCAACTCATCGACCTCGTGCCGCAGCTTCACCCGGATGCCAAGCTCGTAATTGTCGGCGACGGTCCCGAGCAGGCGGTGCTCGAACAACGCGCGCGGGACCAAGGCGTCGCCGATCGGGTCGTTTTCGTAGGACGCGTGCCCCACGCGCAGGTACCGCTCTATTTGCGCGCCGCCGATGTCTTTGTCTTGAACACGCAGTATGAGGGGCTTTCCCACACGCTGCTGGAGGTGCGCTCGGTGGGCGTGCCCATCGTGACGACCGCCGTGGGCGGCAATTTTGAGGTGATCGAACACGGCAAGACCGGCATCCTCACGCCGCTCGACGATCTTGCGGCCATGGCGGCGGCGATCAACGAACTCCTGGCCGCGCCGGAACAAGGCGCGCGGCTCAGCGCGGCGGCAGGGGCAGGGCTGGACTATTTCGTGTGGTCGCGGTTGGTTGCCGAGACGGAAGCGGTGCTGCAACGCCTCGCCGGGGAACAACCGCTGCCCAAAGCGCCGCAACAACGCAGAGAGCGGGAAGGCCCCGCGTAAGCCCGGCCGCAGCTTGCTCTTTAGAAGCCCGCGATCGGCACATCCCGCAGAGAGGCTCCTCCCCTTTCCTCAAGCATTGCACGTGGACTCGATGGCGCAGAACAACAGGCCGAATCTGCTCATGCTCAGCGGCGACCGGGACGTTTCCCGCGGTCGCAAAGGCCCCTTCTACTACACGCTGGCGGAGTTGCGACGCTACTGGCAGCGCATAGACGTTGTCGTGCCGCCCGAGCGCGGCGCCGCGCCGCAACAACCCTTTCCCAACGTCTTCATTCACCCGAGCGGCGGCGGCAGGCTCAGCCGCGCGCGTTTCATTGCAGCGCAGGGCCAAGTGTTGCTGCAAGAGCGCAACTATGGGCTAATCGTCAGTCACGACTACGGCCTTTTCAGCAACGGGCGGGCCGCGGCCGGGCTGGCGCGCAGCGCAGGCATACCGTACGTATCGGAGATTTTCCACGTACCGGGACATCCCAGGGCCGCGGACCTGACTGAGCAAATGGAAAAGAGACTCTACTGGCTGTATGTGCAGTGGGCAAAGGGGCGCGCCTCCGCGTTTCGCGCCGGCAACGAACGAGAGATTCCCAGCCTCTACCGCGCCTGGGGCGTGCCGCAACATAAGATACTGGTCTTGCCGTCCCACTACCTTGACCTTGAGACGTTCGCGCCTCAGGCGGTTGCCAAGGAAGCTGACGCTATCATCGTGTGCCGGCTGGTAAAGAATAAGGGGCTCTTCCTGTTGTTGGATGCCCTCGCCCTTGCCAAGCGGCGCAAACCGGATGTTTCCCTCCACGTGGTTGGTGAAGGCGGGCTGAGGGATGCGCTCGACCGGCACATCCAAAAAGTCGGCCTGCAGAAAAACGTCCGTTTCTTGGGCTGGTTGCCCGATCAGGCGGCGGTTGCCCGGGCCTACAATTCCGCCCGCGTGGTAGTCTGCGCCTCGTTCAATGAGGGCGGGCCGCGCACCACGCTGGAAGGGATGGCGTGCGGCCTGCCCGCCGTCAGCACACCCGTCGGCGCCATGCCGGAAGTCATCGCCTCTGGTGAGAACGGTTACCTGGTAGACTGGAATCCAGAGAGCCTGAGCGTAGGGCTGCTCACCGTGCTCGAGAGCCAGTCCCTGCAGCAACGTCTCGGCCACGCCGCCCGTGCTGCCGTACAACCGTTTGCGTACGGCCCGGGCATCCAGCGGTACGCGGAAGGCTACTTGCGCCTGATTGGCGCCGTGTGAAGGCTAAGGAGCAGTGCCCACCCATGCGTGTCCTCCTCATCACCCAAGAGATCGATGAGAATAGCGCGCTGCTCGGCGTGACCCTGACGTGGATTCGGCACCTCGCGCCAAAAGTAGGCCACGTTGCCGTGTTGGCGCTCAGTGTCGGCGCAGCAGACCTGCCAGATAACGTCTCGTTGTACTCTATGGGCAAGGAACAGAGCGCCAATAAGCTCAGCTTGCTCAAGAATTTCTACGGTCATCTCTGGCGCTTGCTGCGGGGGCGTGACGTTGACGTCATCTTCGTGCACATGGTGCCGCGCTATGCCATTCTCGCCGCGCCGCTTGCCCGTCTTTACGGCATACCAATAGTGCTCTGGAACGCTCACGGCACGGTGAGCCGGTACTTGCGTCTCGCCCACCGGCTGGTGGCGGCAGTTGTCACCGCCTCACCCGAATCGTTCCGTATCAACAGTCCGAAGCGGATTGTCACCGGCCACGGCATTGATACGGACTATTTCACGGCGGCCGAGCGGGAGCCTACGGCCAACACGGATGAACGCAGATTACAAACCTGCGCTACCGCTCCTAGCGACGCGGCGGCTGCGCGGGAGCCCGCGGCCAACACGGATGAACGCAAGTTGCAAACCTGCGCTACCGGCCCTAGCGACGCTACTGACACGCCGACGCACAGCACAATCCCGCCAACACCAGCGCACGGTACCGTTCTCCTCACGGTGGGCCGGCTCTCTCGTTCCAAGGACTACGGCACAATCATCCAGGCGCTCGCCAGGCTACGCTCGCACCAGCCCACGCTTAACGCGCGCTTGCGCATCATTGGCACGCCCTTTTTTCCCGACGACCACGCCTACCTTGCCGAATTGGAGAAACTGGTAGGTGAGCTTGGGCTGGCCGAGCATGTGACGTTCGTCGGCAAGGTGCCCAATCGCCGCATGGTGGAGGAATACCGCCGCTGCGCCGTGCTCGTCAATTCCAGTCACACGGGTTCGATTGATAAAGTGGTGCTGGAGGCGATGGCGTGCGAGAAGCCCCCGCTCACCTGCAACGAGTCGTTCGCGCCGGTGCTCGCCGACCACGCCGACTTGCTCATGTTCGCCCCCAGCGATCCGGAGGAACTTGCGCAGCGCCTGGCACAGGTGCTCACGCTGGAGCCGGACTGCCGCAGCGAGTTGGGCCGCGCTTTGCGCCGGCTCGTCGTCGACCACCACGGTGTCGCCGGCCTGACGGACCGGTTCGTGGAGGTCTTCACCCGCGTCACCGCGGCTGCCCCTGGCGCCATCTCGTCCACAGAGTGACCGCTATGCGGCGTGCAGTTTCTTGTTCTCGCCGGCTAGACCGTTGCCTCGTGCTTCATGTCCGTTAGCAAAGTCACCCGCCTCTGGGTGCGGCCTTACACTCTCGTTAATTCCTGCGCCGGCGACCGCCAAGAGACTCCGGTTGCTTGACTGTAGGCCGATTGCTTTTGCGCAATCGTCGCCGAACCTGGATTCCGGCTTCCGCCGGAATGACGGACAAGAGACTCGCTTGCCACTGTTGCATAGCTCTTATAAACGTAACGTCTTCCGCTGCACACTACGTACTCACCGCGCTTGGTTCCGCCACCGGGATCATGTCTTCCTTGTCCTGGGCGAGTTCTGCGTAGGCGCGGGCGTAGAGGTCGGTGCGGTGCTGGCGCAGTATCGTGCGGCGGTGGTCGTACTTGGTGCACCAACTTGTCCAGCGTTCCTCATCCAGGTCAAGGGTTGCGGTCACGTGGCCGTCGCGATGGCCGCTCTCAGCCAGGGTAAAGCCGTTGAAATCGTAGATGGTCGCGTGGCTTTGGCGGTACTGCCACCCCAGCGGTCTGTCTTGGACGAAGGTTGACGTGACCAGAAAGCAGGAGGTGTCGTGGGCGCGGGTGCGCAGCATTTCCGAGCGAATGGTCTCAGTCGGTCCGGCGGCCTGGGTGGGATGCAAGAGCACGTCCGTACCCTGAAAACCGTAAAGCTGGCAGATCTCCGGAAAGGCTTGGTCGTTGCAGATGAAGACGCCGTAACGCACGCCGTCCACCTCGATAGGCTCAATCGTGTCGCCGGGCGAGATCCCCTTCACTTCGTACTCGTTCTCGGTGGGTTGCACTTTGCGGTACCGGCCGACAATGTCGCCGTCCCTGCCGTAGAATGTCGCCTGGTTGTAAAGGGCAGCGCCGTCTCGCGTCAGGTTGTTCGAGACCACGGTCACGTCGTGCTGCGCCGCGAACTGCCGGAAGCGCGCGGCGACCGGCCCGTCTTCGGTCATGGCGCATGCCAGCGCGGCAGCGAAGCGCTCCTCCGGGTCGTCAAGCCGCCCAATTTCCTGCCACTCCACACAGCCCATGGTCTCAAACATCTCCGGCAGCAGGATGAGATCGGGTTTGTCCGCCAGCGCTGCCTCCAGGTAGCAAAATGCCTGATCATAGCGTGCGGCCTGCGTAACCAACCCGCCGCCAAGGAGAAACGAGACTGTTGAGATTCTCACGTGTCGCGGCATTGCTACCTCTCCTTCGTGTTTGTCAGAGTTTAGAGTAGAATGCTGCATTCCCGCCCGGTTAGCAAGCGTGCGCAGCCAGGGAATCATTGATGTGATACGGTTAGATTGGCGCTGTAACAGGCTTGCTACCGGCACAAACCGTAGCGTTCGGCCGGTTTTGGTGGTAATTGAGATCACTGGCTCAGGCCGTGCGTGTTGTGCGCTGCGACGAGTTCAGCGCAGGCCGGTCGCTGCGCGAGCGACGGGAGCTGCGCCATGATTGCGGGGGTCCAAGTAAGCGCTCTGGCTGCGCTTGCCGCAGGCCGAGCGGAAAGAGGTTCCTGCTAGGCGCTTCAATCAACGAAGAGCGCATAGAAGCAACTCATGAGATTGTTCTACATCACCAATACCCGCATTCCCAGCGAACGCGCCAGCGCCTACCAGGTGATGCAAATGTGCGCGGCGTTTGCGGCGCGCAGCGTACAGGTGGACCTGCTCTATCCGCGGCGGCGGGCATACGGTCACTGGGGCGCAATCGACGACGCCTATGCCTACTACGGCGTGCCGGCAGACTTTACCATGCAGCCGGTCCCGTGCGTGGACCCGATCAAGACTGTCACGATTGACCACCCTCAGCTCAATGACACGCCGCTGCCGCGGCTCAGCCACTATCTGCAAACCGGGACGTTTGCCCTGAAGGCTTTGCAGCGGGTCTTGGCACACCGCGCCGGGGTCTGCTACTCACGCGACATTACATTCCTCTCACTGTTGCGCGCGGCTGACCCCCAACGGCGCTGGCGGCTCTTTTATGAGGCGCACACTACGCCGGAAACTCCCTGGTCTATGCGCCAAGCCCGCCGGCTGGCGCCGCGTCTTAACGGTATCGTCACCATCACGGAGAGCATTCGCCGCTTCTATGTGGAGCTTGGGGTACCGTCAGACAGCGTGCTCACCGCGCCGGATGGCGTAGACCTTGCCCGCTATGCGCAATTGCCGGATCCGGTGACAGCCCGCGCCCGCCTAGACCTCCCCTTTGAGCGACCGCTGATCTGCTACACCGGCCAGCTCTACCGCTGGAAAGGGGCGCATACGCTCATCGCCGCCATGGCGGCGCTGCCGGAAGCCACGCTGTGCCTGGTGGGCGGCGCACCCGGCGAGCTCGCAGAGGCACAGGCGCTCGTGCGCGAGCTGAAGCTCTCCAACGTCAGCATAACCGGTCACGTGGCGCCGGAAACGGTACCGCTCTACCAGGCGGCGGCAGACGTGCTTGTGCTGCCGAACACGGCGCAGGCAGCAATATCGCGTGAGCACACCTCGCCGCTCAAACTTTTCGAGTACATGGCGGCCGGCCGGCCTATCGTCGCCTCGGACCTGCCGTCTTTGCGGGAAGTGCTGCGCCACGGCGAGAACGGCTGGCTGGCGCCGCCCGACGATCCTTCCAGCCTCGCGCAGGGCATCCAACACGTGCTGGCGGAACCGGCGTTGGCAGCGACCCTGGCAGGCCAAGCGCAGCGAGACGTCCAAGACTTTACCTGGGAGCGGCGGGCCGGCCGCATATTGGAGTTCGTCAAGGAACACGCGGTAGTGGGTGCGTAGGCAGCCTTTCGGCCTCCCTTGCCGCCAGTATTGCGTCAGGCCTGTGCTGAGTCCGGCGCAGTGCGCAGCGCGAACGAAACGGTAGTTGCGCAGGTGTCCAATTCCGCACCCGCAACCGACAACGTCTGCACAACCCCCGCAGCGGATATCCCTGCACACCCCAAGCTGACACGGCCGGAGTACCGAACCGGCAGGCCGGAAGACCCCCTCTCCTTGGGGAGAGGGTTTGGGGTGAGGGGAAATCTGCGCCGATCCCGCACAACCCGACCTGTTCGGCAGAGTGACGAAGAGGATTCCTTCTGGACTAGCGTACAGGGATGCAGAGAAGATGGATTCCCGCTTGCGCGGGAATGACGGATTGAGCTGCCTCTTACTCTACGAGAGGAAGTACAATTCGTGACGGGCATCCAGTAGGTTTGGACCCTAGATTCCGCGAACCCTGTTCGACGCCCCGCTCGGGATGACATGCACATGAAACCTTCAAGCGGCGACATCGTGTGGCGCGGGGGCTTGTTCCCCGACTTTGTTCAATCGTGCCGCTGGCTTTGCGGCGGGTGTATTGCTCGTTGGAGCCCCAGCTTGTTCGCTGCGCTCGGTACGCTGCCCGAGGCCGTCTGTGGTTAAAGCACCGCCAAGTGGGCGTCCTGCAGGTCGGTGAGGAACATGTGACCGGCAGCGTGGGTGATCATCAGCGGCGGTTTGCTCGCCAGCGCGACAGCCTGCGGTGTGACACCGCACGCCCAGAAGACCGGCACCTCGCCGTCGCGCACGTCGGTGCGGGCGCCCCACTGCGGGTCATCGAGGTCCGTAATGCCGATTTCCCGCGGGTCGCCGATGTGCACCGGCGCGCCGTGGACGCCTGGGAAACGCGAGGTTGTCTGCACCGCGCGCACTACCTGCGTATGGTGAATCGGGCGCATGCTGACCACCAGTGGGCCTGAGAAGACGCCGGCGGCCGTAGTCTCCCGATTTGTCACGTAGACCGGCACGTCGTTGCCCGCCTGCAAGTGGCGAAGCGGAATACCGGCGGCGAGCATGGCGGATTCGAAGCTAAAGCTGCACCCAAGCAGGAATGAAACAAAGTCATCCTGCCAGCGGTCCGAGATGTCCGTAACCTCGTCCACAAGCTCGCCGTGTTCGTAGATACGGTAGCGTGGCACGTCCGTGCGAATGTCCGCGCCGGGAGCCGTCTCCCCGGGTTCAGAGGACCCCGGCTCCAGCACCTCCAGCACCGGACACGGCTGAGAATTCCGCTGGCAGAAGAGGAGAAAGTCGAATGCCAGATCCTTGGGCACAATCGCCAGATTCGCCTGCACGAATCCCGGCGCCAGCCCTTCGGTCGTCGTATCCCATGCGCCGGTGCGGATGAGCGCCCGCAGATCAGCAGGATTTTTCGGCAGCGCGTCTCTGTCCATTCTTCTATCCTTATCCAAATTGTGGGCACAGATTACCGGAAGTATTCGCTGTCAGGCGCCCGGAATCAGTCTAGCAGAACCCAGCGGCCGGAGGACGCTAGGCGGCAGCGCCGGTACCCCGGAGGCATCTCATACGCTCAACGCGCCCCTTGGCTCCATTCCCGCAGCACGTCCCTCGCTGCAGGGAGCGACTCGCACACCGCGTCGGCTTCCGCAATCACTCTTGTGCCCTCAGGCACCGCAATACACCGCATCCCGGCCGCTTGCGCCGAGGCCACGCCACGGGGGCTGTCTTCCAGCGCCACGCAGTCCGCCGGCGATACGCCTAGTCGCTCAGCCGCGAGGAGATAGAGCGCCGGATGAGGTTTGCCTTCGACTACCTCGTCCCCTGTCGCAACCCCCTGGAAGTAGGAGCGTATCCCAAGCACGTCAAGCGCAACGTCGATATACACTCTGTCGCCCGACGAGGCTGTCCCGCAGCGCCAGCCCTGCCCGCGCACGAAGTCCAGCGCCTCCTTCAGCCCGCGTTTCGGCTCCAGCCGTTCCCTGATCAGCCTGATGAGGATCTCATGGTAGCGCTCAAGCATCAGCGACGGCTCTGCGGTAAAGCGGCCCTGCGCATGGCGCCGTTTGAGGTTATCAAGTACCCGCAGGCCCAGACTCTCCTCGTCATCCCCTGCAAGTACGGGAAAGCCGTTCCGGCGGCCGAGCTCCCGCCACGCAGCGCGGTGCAGGGGCTCGCTATCGGCCATGAGCCCATCCACGTCGAAGATTACGCCAGCAACTTCTGAATTTCGCATCCGCGTCCTAGAAGTGGTCCAAGCGCCACATGTACGGGTGGCCGGCCGGCAAGAGCGCGTCGACCACTTCAACAACCTGGTCGTCAACACAAGCCGGAAACTCCAGGCGCAATTCCGCAATGCTCCGATAACCCATGAGGAGTTGCAGCAAGTGCTGTTGGGGCAGATCGATGGTGAGCGTCGGGCCGGTGCCGATTTCGCTTACTGCGCGCTCAGTGTCACACGTAAATTGGACCTTGCCAACCCGCCCCGCCAGTCCCGAGCTGCGCATACGACTTGCCAAAGTGTTTTTGAGTGTCGTCGCCAGGCCGCCAAGATCCGTGATGCGGCCCATGCCGCCCTGGTTTTGCGCATACGCGATTTCCTGGGTGAACCCAACCGGCCTCAGCACGCCGAGCTGTGGCGAATCCGCCGGCATTTCTATCGTGAGCCACTCGTCGCGACGCGCCGCTGCTTTTACAGCCAGTGCCCGGACCAAACTCGCTGTGCCGGGGCCTATGTACTCCGGCAGCACACCAATCTCATAGGGGCGCATGTTCCATTCCGATTCATATAGCCATTCCGGTTCGGCCAGCGCATACGCCACCGGCCTGCCGCCGTCCTCCGCTACGATTAGGCGGCGTTCTTCCTGCCACCAATCGTCATCGTCATCCAGCCAAGGTGAAAAAGAGGACCCTTTCCGCGCTAGAGTTCCAGTTCGCTCTACATTCGCTGCGTTATAGATTTCAAGCAGTGCTTCCCCATCTGCCGGCTTTGCCTCGCGTACCGCCAGGGCTCCGCCCAAGGCCTCGCCTGCCGCTGTCCTTATTCTCACCAGGCTTTTGCCCGGCATGACAGGAGCATAGCCAAATCTGTGGTAGAAATCCGGGATGCCAAAGAGGATAGAGATTGCATAGCCACTTTCGCCCATGTAGCCGACTGTCGCCTGCATAAGCTCCCGCGCGTAGCCTTGGCCGCGGTGCCGCGGTTTCGTTTTCACCCCAGCGATCGCGGCGATACGCACCCAGCCAACGCCCAGGCGCATCTGCCGATCCAAGATTTCCAGGCGTGCAACTTCCTCGCCCGCGGCCACCACTGCGACTGCACAGCTATCCCCACTCTGAGTCGTACGAATCGATGTCGTCATTTCGTATCTCCTCGCCCCATCCAGCGGGCGGCAGCCACTACGCCTTGCCAAGTGCCGTGACACGGCCATGGGCCGCGATATATATAGTCCAATCGCCTTCGGTAAGGACTGTTGTCCCAGACCACCTAGTATAATCGACCGGCTGCCAGGCTGAGAGATCAAGAGAGGGAAACTTTCCAGCGCAATTAGCACCAGCGACAGGCTGGATCACTCCTGCCCACCACATAGTATCGTGGTATGCATCCCCGCTTTCGGGTGAAAACGCCTGTCCTCTGCCGTTTTCTTTCCTGGCAACCGATCTTCTGGTACGTCACTCGCTGAACGACTTAGATTGCCTATTACCTAGTCAAGCTGCCTTCCGAATACGGCCCGCCTGCCTAGGCGCCCACAGCGCTTGAGTGGGTCGACGCTCAAGACGAGGCTAAAACTAAGGGAGGTCCGCTGGCTTGATGACTTGATGGGGTCTGGAATTTAAAGAGTTTCATAATCATCTTCATCAGAGGTGTAGATAGCGGGGAAAAGCGCTCAAGAGAGTGTCGTAGAGCGGTTTTGAACACAGGATAAGTCGGTTGAGAATAGGGTAAAGGACGCCGGTAAGGAGGGTGGAATCCGGTGCAAGAGAGGTAAAGTCGCTGAAGTGGGGAAAGGGCAGCTTTCTTTCCCCAAGTGATGCCCCAATGGGTGCCGTATCTTTCCCCAGAAAAGGCGAAATTATTCACAGTATGTATCGGCAACGGTCAAGTTGGCTAAAGCAGCGAGATTCCGCTCCAGAGCTAGGATATCCCCATTTCGGACAATTTATCCACCACATAAGTGCTAGTTATCCACATAAATCGCCGTCGGCTAACTCACAGCTCGGCGCGGGGTCTATCAGCGAGATTATGTTTAGGAAAAGCGGCGGAGCAGTTGGGCATCCCTAGTGACGAACCGGATCTAGTGTGGGGATTTGCGATGCGATTGCTGCCTGGAGTTGCGCATATTTGTCTACATACGCGTTGACGGTCATCACAACAGTAGCATGGCTCCAGGTCAGCGGTGAGACGCTGAGCGGCGCGTTGGTGAAGGGATGCACCTGCTCGGCAAGGCAGCCGCTCTCAAGGCGGCGTTGTTCGACCCAGAGCAGGATTTCCTTGGCCGGTTCCAAATCTTCAAACGACGTTGCCTTCGCAATGTACCACTCCGCGAGCCACAGAGTGCAGATGAACCAAGGGTTGCCGGGTACAACCGCAATATTGTTGGTAATCTGGTGGTAATAGTCGTTCTCGTAGCGGGCGAGGCCGCCAACGTCTGTCTTCACCCACAGGCGGGCCCGCACGGTCTCCATCATCTTTATCACCAGCGGGTCGTCGGGCTCCAACATGCCGAAATACCAGAGGGCATAGGTTGCGCTGTCAATCGTTTGATCGTGCCGCACTGTACCATCGGGAAGCGGCGTCACCATGCGGGAAAACAGGCCGGTGTCCGGGTCGATCATATGCCGAAATGCGGCTTCTTTGAGCTCTGCGGCGGTACGCCGGTAGCTTTCAGTGTAAGTGTTTTCACCAAAGGCTTCCGTGAAATTCGCCGCCGCCTGGAGCCCCGCGTAAACGGTGGCGACCGTGTGCGCGTGCACACCGTGCCGCTCTTCCCAGAGATCATAGGACGGTACCGGCAAACCGGTGGTGAGGTCCCGGTAGAGACTCATGAACTGCGCGGCAGGCTTGATGAACGAGGCATAGAAGGGCTTGATGAACTCGATATCCCAGTACTTTTCAAAGTGTTGCCACAGGGCCCAGAGGACTAGCGCCGTCTCGTCCTCTTGTATCGGGTGTTGGCGGGAGCCGTCGGGCGCGGCCCAGGGATGCCACGAGGAGCCAACGGAACCGTCGGGGTTGTACTTGTGCATCATGTACCCTTGCGGGGTTATGGTGCGCAGGCAGAAGTTGAAGAAGCGCCGCGAAATCTCGCCGTAGCCGGCGCGGCTCAGCGCATAGGCGACAAGCGCGCCGTCGCGGGGCCACATGTATGAATACGTGTCGCGGCCGAACTGCGCAATGTCGTTGTCGTTCGCGGCCAGAATTGCGCCCTCATGGTCGGTTTGGGTTTGGATGGTGAGCAGACTGCGATTGAAGAGCGCGCCAATTTCAGGCGGCAGGTCGGCGAGGGAGAAACCTTCTTTACGCACCCAATGCCGCCAGTATTCCTGTGTGCGGTAGAGCACCGCCGCGGGACCGACCTGGCGCATATGCCGTTCGATTTCTTCCACCTGCATGGCATCGGAACCGACGGCCATCCAGTAGTACACAGTAGCGGTTTCTTGTCCTGCAACCGTAACGTTTACAGACCCGGTGCTGTCAACCGACCCCTGTGCGATTGGATTGCCTTCCAAATTGCCGTCCTCGGCGTCGCGCCAGGTGCCTTCAAGGCCGCCGACGTTCTTCGTGCCGGTGGCATAAGCGTCCAGCCCAATATCCGGGCCGCTCATCACGTTCATCCAGAAGAAGGTTTTCCCTTTGTAGTGAATGAGGGCGCGGTGGCGCGGATCATAGTACGCGGTATCCCCGATGCTCGTGCCGCGGAGGGAGAAGTTGTGGTGAAAGAAGAGGCGAATTTCGCGCTCCGTGTCCGACTGGTTTTCTACGGTAATGCGACGCAGGAAGACATCCCGGCTGTAATCAACCGCGTCATTGAGCGTGAGTTGCAGGCGCAGGCGGTCGTTTTGCGCGGTCACGTGCGTGACTAGAGTATCTTCCTTGTAGCGCAACGACTTGCGCCAGGAAGCGTCATGGATCCATGCGAATTGCCCGTCCACCCAGACGCCGAATTGAAAGGGTTGTCCGCCGGTATGGTCCTCCTGGCCGACGTGAGGGTAGTAGATGTCCCGGATACGGTAGTTGCTGTCGTAGCAGACGAGCAGACGACCGTTTCCTACAGGCAAATCACGCGGCATCGATCAAACCTTTAGCGCTTGTTGGTAGCAAAATGTCAGTATTCCAAGGGTAAGCAGCACGAGCGAGCACGAATAAGCCGGCCGAGGTGCAGTCAGTGGATGCCGCATCATTCTACCGGCCAGTATACTCTGGGTCATGCCTGCCGCCCCGGCGGACCGCCAGTGTTACAACCCTCATTGTACCGACCGAGGCGGTTGGTGCAACCTGCGCGGGACATATGGCAGGCGCACGGGCCGCGTGTGGCGCCCGAGAGCGCTATCCAAAAAAGGGGAATGAGTGCGGCGTGCCTGCGCCATAGACCAATGGTGGAGCGCGTACACGTGACACGATGTTGGGCAGCAGTCCCAAGCAGCCGGAAAGACCGAACGCCGTGCTATCATTGAGAATGCGTTGTGCCTGCGGCGGCTGGCAGCGGGGAGTGGCAGAAAGGCCGCAAAAAGGTCGTGGCGTCTTACCTACAAAGCCCTCGCTTGGGCGGTTGTGAGGAGCCGGCACCCGCGGTTGGCGCGGCTGAGAGTATCGCGCCGCATGGTGCGAACAAGAGCAACACTGTATTAGGGCAAGAGAGTCAAAGTGTCTGTACACGGCACAAGCGTGGTGGCAAACCTGGTAGATGCGCCGATACTGCGCACCTTGGCGACGCAGTTTGGGGAGGCAGGGCACGAATTGTACCTTGTCGGCGGCTCGGTGCGCGATGGGCTGTTGCACCGCCCCACGCATGATCTGGATTTTGCCACGGATGCGCACCCGCCGGTTATCAAGCGGCTGCTCGCGCAGGCGCGGCCGGATTCACGCTACGACGTGGGCGAGAAATTCGGCACGATTGGCGCCACGTTTGGCGAGTGGGTGGTGGAAATCACTACGTACCGCAGTGAAGAATATGCCTTTGCCAGCCGCAAGCCCGCCGTGACCTTCGGCAAGAATCTGGAAGACGACCTGTCGCGGCGCGACTTCACCATCAACGCGATCGCGCAGGAACCGACCACCGGCGGCATGCTCGATCCCTTTCACGGCCTGCAGGACCTGCAGCGAGGTCTCATTCGAGCAGTGGGCGATCCCGCGGCACGGTTTCGCGAAGACCCGCTGCGCATGTTGCGCGCCCTGCGCTTTGCTGCCGAGCTCGGTTTTCACATCGATGCCGCGACGCTCGCGGCGATGCGAGAACAGGCGCGCGCCTTGGAGCACGTAAGTACGGAACGCATCGCCGTGGAGATGACGCGTTTGCTGGTTGGGGAGCAGCCCGCGGGCAGTTTGGAAATACTTTGCGACACAGGGCTGGCGAAAGTCGTCATGCCGGAGCTGCTGCCGTTGCGGGGCACGAGCCAAGACGACCGGCGCCACAAGGACGTGTTCGGCCACACGCTCAAGGTGGTTGAGAACGTGCCCGCCACCCCGCTGCTGCGCTGGGCGGCGTTGCTGCACGACATCGGCAAACCGAAAACGAAGACGGTGCAGGACGGCAAGGTGC
Source organism: Chloroflexota bacterium (assembly GCA_965207135.1). Lineage (GTDB taxonomy): Bacteria > Chloroflexota > UBA11872 > VXOZ01 > VXOZ01 > VXOZ01. The sequence continues at coordinate 3,547,107 of OZ242272.1, forward strand.
ACTTTTTCCGGCACGAGACGGTGGGCGCGCGCATGGCGCGGCGCATCCTGCGGCGTTTGCGCTGCGACCGGGATAGCAGCGAGCGCATTCAACGCTTGGTGGCGGAGCATCTGCGCCCGAATCTCTACACACCGGACTGGACCGATGGCGCGGTGCGCCGCTTCTTGCGCGAGACCGAGGGGATCACAGACGACCTGTTCGCCCTCTCCCGCGCCGACATCACCAGCTATCGCCGCTCCCGGGTGGAAGCAGGCGTGGCCCGCGTGAACCATCTGGAGGCCCGCTGCCGCGAGCTCCAGGCCCAGGAGGACGTGGCGCAATTAAGAAGCCCCCTCGACGGCAATGACCTCATGATCATGTTCGACCGCGGTCCGGGGCCTTGGATCAAACCGATTAAGGACTATCTCCTGGAGCTTGTAATAGACGGCGAACTTGCGCAGGACGACAGAGAAACTGCTATCAAACTGGCGCAGGAGTTTGCGGAGCGGATTCCAGAGTTGACCGGGGAGTAAGTGGTCTCTGAACGGGGAACAGTCACCGTGGCAGGCAGCGCTGCGGTGGTATCCGGCAAGTGAGGAATGCGATGAGTGCTGCATCTCATAGCGAACAGGTGACCGCTGTTGCGGAAATCCGAGAAATAGTCCTGCCCGTGTTGCACCGGCACGGCGTCACGCGCGCCGGAGTCTTCGGGTCGTATGGGCGCGGTGAGGAAACCCCGGAGAGTGACGTTGACATTCTCGTGGAGCTAGGCGCGCAAGCAAGCTTGCTCGATTTCATTGGGATAAAGCTTGAACTGGAGGACGTACTGGGGCGGTCCGTTGACCTTGTGGAATATGCTGCCATAAAGCCGCGTTTGCGCGACCGGATTCTCCGGGATGAGGTTCCGATCCTATGAGTGGAGAACGGAGCGTCGCACTCTACGTGCAGGACATGTTGGAGAGCATTGAGAAAATTGAGAGCTATCGCGTTGGTGCGACCGCAGATGAATTCGCCGCGAACACTTTATTGCAGGATGCAGTGGTTCGCCGTTTGGAAATCATCGGTGAGGCTGCAAAACACGTACCGCAAGCGGTACGCGCGGGGTATCCTGATATTCCTTGGCGCAGGATCTCCGGCCTGGGGGATATGCTGATTCACGCGGATTTCGGAGTCATGGTGGATCGATTCTGGCAGGCAATCACCGTGGATCTGCCAGACGTGAAGCCGCGTCTGTTGCAAGTGCAAGCCGAGCTCGAAAATGCTGAGCGGAAGGATTCTCGGTGAGCAACCTTTGCGCTTGGTCTGCGTAGCCAATGTCTCTGTTAGTGGGTGGATAGTTTGTAATCGCTATGATCGCTCCGCGTTCCCGCATTACGCTGCCGTTTCTGATCGCCGCGGTGGTGGCGTTGGTGGCGGTGTGGGCGTTGTTCGCATTGGTACTCGCGAATCCGATCTTGCCGGTGCCGTGGGTAGTGGCGCAGGCTTTCGCGCGGGAGTGGGCCGGCGGCCTGTGGGAGCACGTGCTCTACAGCGCCTACCGCGTAGTGCTGAGCATCATCATCGCCGTGATTCTCGCGGCGCCCGCGGGCATGGCCGTGGGCCAAGCGCCCATGATCGACCGCATCTTCAGCCCGCTCATCTACCTCATCTACCCGGTGCCCAAGATCGTGCTGCTGCCCATTATCATGCTCTTTCTGGGGGTGGGTGAAGCCTCGAAGATATTCATCATCAGTCTGATCCTCTATTTTCAAATTCTCGTGCTCACGCGGGATGCCGCCTATGCCGTGCGCCCGGAGTTGATCCTGTCCGTGCGCTCGCTGGGCGCGCGCCGCCGCCACCTGCTGCGGCATGTTTACTTCCCCGCTGTGCTGCCGTCTATTCTAAGCGCGCTGCGCATTACCAGCGGCACGGCCATTGCGGTGCTCTTCTTCACGGAGACTTTTGCCACCCACAACGGCCTGGGCTATTTCATTATCGTGCAGTCGTGGGGACGGGTGGACTACGCCGCCATGTACGCGGGGATCGTCGCCATGGCCGTTATGGGTCTAACACTGTACGCCTTCATAGAGTTCCTCGACCGCCGCCTCTGCGCCTGGGTACAGGCCGGGGTGTAACGCTGGGCCGGACAGATCTAGCTACGGGTTACTTGATCCGTCATTCCGGCGCAAGCCGGAATCCAGCGCATGCGGTTTACCATGGGAGAACTTTGCACAACTCAGGCAGGCAGGTGAGATGATTCTCCTCACCCCGGCTCTCTTCCTTGAGAGAGAGGGTACAGAATGCGGGTAAGAGTGAAAGCGGGGCGGCTCCGGTTCACTCTCCTGGGGGTGAGGGTGAATCTTTACCGTGCCAGCCTAATTTCGCGTGGTCGTCAGAGTTGTGCAAATCTCTACTTGCGCAGAGGTAGCGCCGGTCGACTATTACTTCCTGATAATGAATACCTCAGCCACCAGATTAGGTCGCATCGTTTCGACTGTGTTCTCGCCCTCAGACTGTGCGCGCACCCATGCTTGTACCTCTTGTAGGACTAGATCGTACACCTCGTCAGGCAGCGCCCAGTACTCCGAATGGAGCTTTAGCCGCAGGTGTTCAAGCGCAGTCCCGTACGTAATAGTTTTCTCCCAAGCGAGGTCCTGTGTGTCGAGGGTAAGCGCCGCCGCCCCTTGTGCAATCAGGTATGCGCCGAGTTGACTGCGGTCTCTGATGCCCACGTAAAGGTCGGTGTAGCCCCGTTCGCGACACCTGGCGGAAAACTGCCTCCTGACCGCATGCTTGAATGCGCCCTTCTCGTTGATGTGCATGAATAGGCCGCCGTCCTTTGTGACCCGTATCAGTTCGTCAACGGCTGACTGCCAGTTGCCAACATGCTGAAAGAGCTTAGAAACGACGACCCCATCGAAGGAACTATCCGGTTCTCCAAGCGACCGAACATCGCCCACCCTGAATTCTGCGGCATCGCCAGGCGCTAGTTTCCGGCGGGCGATCTCAAGCATAGCCGCTGATGCATCCACCCCAACCACACCGTAACCGCTCTTGATCAACGGCAGCGACACCTGCGCCGTGCCGCAGCCCGCATCGAGAAGGCGTCCCTTTCTGGGGAAGTCTGCCTGCGCGAAAATGCGTTGGTAGCACAACTGCAGGAGACTGTTAGGAATGTTGCGCGTTGCATCATAGTGCGGTGCAACCGGTGTGTAGTCAGAAGTGTCTCGGAAAGCCACGTGTAGCCTCTTGCGGTTGTTGGCTGCCGTTGCTGGCACTCAAGGAGCGTTGTTACGGGTTGTCGACGACATTGCCGCCGCGTACGGTGAGCTCCGGTTCCCACACGCCGCCAGTGCGTTCGTTGCCGGCGGCGTCGCGGTGGGTTTGCGGCTCGGCGTGCCAGCGGAGCACGGCCAGGTCGGCGCCTGCGCCGACCGCGAGCGTACCGATCTCGTTCTCCATACCGAGGAGCGCGGCGGGGCGGCTTGTCACGCGGGGCCAGATGTCGGCCTCCTGCATGCCGGCGGCGCGGAGCTTGGACATGACCAGCGGCAGATGGTGGCGCGGCGACACGCCCACGTGGCGGACGTAGACGTCGCTGGAGATCGTATCCGGCAGGAAGCCGTCACCAATGGCGGTCGTGGCAACGTCGAAGCTGAACGAATCAAAGCCATGGCCGAGATCGAAGATGATGCCGCGCTCGCGGGCGGCCCACACGCTGTCCCGCACGCGGCCGTCGGCCACGGGGTTCCCGCCCCGGGCGTGAAAACAGTAGGTCACCACGTCGCCGCGACGCAACAGGTCGAATTGCTCATCCAGCGACCAATCGTCGTGGCGGCGCTGGCCGATGAGCAAAGGTTTGCCGGTGCGGTCGGCGGCGGCCAGGCCGCGGGCCATAACTTCGCGGGGGTCGTTGTCGCGGCAGTTTGTCGGCCCTACGTTCAGTGCGATGCCCCAGATGAGTTCCGGGTCTTGCCTCACGGTCGCCGCGCAGGCGTCAACGTCGGCGTCGGCGAGATTCGCAAAGCAGCCTTCCTCGTTGGACTCACCCGTGGCGGAGAGATTGAGGGCCATGCGTATGCGCGTGCGGCTGCCCGCAACGGTCTCCTGCTTGTAGCGCGCCCAATTGTGCGCACCCGCGTCGCCCTGAGAGAGTATTGTGGTTGAACCATACGGCAGGATGTGTGTATCGGGATCGATGCCGTACTTGGAGCCGGAAAGCGCCGGATGCGCGTGCATGTCCACGAGACCGGGCAGCAGAATACTATCGGCAAAAGAGTAGGTCTGCCGCGCTGATTCTGGAGGAAGCGCGGCGCTTGCCGCGGCATCCAGCACGGCCGCAATGCGGTCGCCGCGCACTGCCACGGCGCCGGGCCCGTCCAGTCCCGTAGCAGGACACACGACGCGTCCGGAGTGAATGATGAGATCGTAGGGTGTGTTTGGTGGTGTGCTCATGTAATTCCCTTTTGGTTAGTTGGCGTGACTTGTCTGCCATAGAATAGCTCGGCGAAAACTGGTGAGAACGGCGAATCTGGGTCGGTTAGTGAAAACTGAATCTCATTGTGCCCCGTCCCTTCGCAACCAAGTATTGATCCGTAGGGGCACGACATGTCGTGCCCCTACCCCTCGAATTCTTAGAGAGATGGCTTCGCGCTGTTACGTCTTGCCCTTGCACAATCAATGCGACCGTTTTAACCAAAAGACCC
>CBDBME010000001.1:0-13013 GCA_965207135.1 Chloroflexota bacterium
AAGTTCAGTATTGGCAGTTCGTCCCAACTCAGAAAGCAAAGCCTTGCAGGGTCGCAACAGCTTAAATCAACGTCAAGGTCTAAGACGCTCTTGACAATCTTAGCTATGTCGCCATACTGAAGCTTGTGTTCATCGACTGTTTTCGGCTTCGTTGAAAGCTGAACCAGAAACTTGACGCCCTCTCCGCTTGGCGACGCCCAAGAAGCCGTTACAAAGCCAAGCCCGACAACTTCACGCTTCACGGTCGGCACGCTCTCTTTATTGATCCCATCTATGTCGAGCACCATCCAGCCGTTGTGATGCTTTATGGCTTCTTCTTCGTTTCTTGTTGTCGCACCAAGCACCGAAGGGGTTAGGGCTGGTAGGTCGTTCTTGCTACCTTTCCCTTCGCGCAAAGAGATTATGGCATCTTTGACAATGCTTCCGTCCCATAAGACGCCGCCAAATGCTTCTGTCTTGCGCTTCTTGTGTGTAATCTTGTCGTAATAGTCAGCTTTCATTTTCTCGGCTCCTTGTGGAATTAGGTCGCTGGCGTCAACACTGTCTTGTGTGTGCTGCGCCACACTGGTTTGTGTTTCTTCACTTCCGTCAATCCAAGATGCTGCATACTCCCTTGAGCTTTTCAACTTGACACCCAAGTCTGAACGAATAGCCCGTTGAAAGGCCTTCTTGATGCGCTCGCGCTCCTTGTCGCTCAATTCTCCTTTCTCGGTTTCGTAGCGCGTCAGCAGTTCGGACATTTTCAATGCCCCGTCCACGTCCTTTTTCACATTGTCCAGCAGCCATGCTTTTGGTGAATCTTCCTGAAATTTGTAGAAATCCAAATCGCGCAATACCTCGGTTGGCATAGGCCATTCTGTCCAACCTTTGACACGCTCTTGCCAGCGTTTAAACAAGGCTCCGCATATCTGGCCCAACATGGACAGCAAGCGAGGTTCCAGTGTTAAGTCTGGCTTTGCTGCCGCCGCTGAAAACTGAATCGGAACTATACGGCGCAATATCCCCGTATCCACCATGCTTTCAGGGAATGGTGGATTGCTCACCATTAGAAATTGACCTTCAAAAACGAACTCGAAGGGCGCACCGTAAAGAGCGCGAACCTGAATTACATCCTCCCCGGTCAGTGCCTTGAGCTTGGCTTTGGGCATGGCGCGGTCTGCCTCTTGTAATACCAACAGTTGCTTGCCGTCTGCGGCTACAAGCTGGTCGGAACGCCCCTGGTAGAGTGCGTCGGTATCCAGCGAGTAACAGCGATTCCGCCCAAGAATAGCAATGACAAGCCGTGTCAACAGACCTTTTCCGGCCCCGCCAATACCGTACCAACTGAAAAATCGCTGGAAACGGTTTTCGTCAAAGATAATATAGCAGAGAATGTCAAGCATGTAGTCAACCATTGCCTCGCTGCCCTCCACTGCCGACCATATCACAGCCACAAGCTCACTGGGCATTTCTGCGTCAAACTCCATCGAATAGGGCAGGAAACGCGTCACGAAGTCTGTCTTTTTAGGTGGCCGCAGACCGTTTTCAGGTTCATTCACGTCAAATACGCCATCCTTAAACCCCCATAAGTGTGCTGGCGTTGTTACGTTGGTAAGGCCGCGCCGCGCAAAATCCGAGTTAATACGGCCCTTTGCCAGCCTGCCAACTCTTGTTTCCACTGCATCCGATAGAGTGGCCGTCAAGCCAAGCGTCCTATTCACTGCGTACTGCTCGCAACACAGCGCAGCCAAATGTGTCTGGTCAACAATGGGAATCCATTTGAGTTGACTGTGTTCCCAATGGCTCAGTTCGCCGCCCACAATTCGAAAGTTGCTGCTTGCCGCTGCGTTCTTGGCAATAAACATCCCTGAAAGGTTAGCATTGACAATGCTTGGGTCAACTTTAGGCATTTTCGCCTACAAGAAAAAGCTCATCCCATACCTCCTCCACGTTCCCGTCCACCTGTTCGCCGTGCTCAAGCAGAAACTCGATTGCCTTTAGCCTGTTGCCACCCGCCGCATCTTCGTCGAGTGCCATATCCTCAGCCAACTGCAATAGCCCTCTCTTGTCCAAGCTACTGCGCCGCGCCGCCATCGTCGTTCCCTCCGTCTGTAATATCCTCAAAAAGTTCCATGAAAGGCCACGTGATTTGAATTTGGCTTGCCTGAATGTCAAACACCTCCATACCAACAAAACGGCGGTTTGCATTCCAAAGCAGAATCATTTGACGGAGCAAGCTGTCGTTGTTTTCCTTGATTCGCAACAGACGCGCCCACGTCGGCATCAACGTACGCCGCAACGACACGCCAGACAGTGCATTCGTCTCCTGGGCTGGGTCGAACAGCAAGGGCGACAAGCCAGCCTGTACAAGGGCCGTGCGCTCGTGGTTGTTGAAATCCCACTCAAGAGCCTCAATTTCACTCCGCCACTGCGTATAGCCCGGTACTTGGTCATCTTCTTCTAACGGAAAAAACATGCCGTCTGGATTAACCCTGTAAGTACCGTCGGCCTCCCGTTGCAACATCCCCTCTGGCCCGTAGAGGTGAGGATTGCTGTTGCGCTCAAGGGTTCGGTCTAATCGCGCCACGTCCTTGCTCATCGACGCGACAGACGGTTTCATGTTGTCGAAGATGGACGTGTTGTCAACGGTGGCTGAAAGGGTCCGCACTTGACGGCCCACCCGCGCCGGAATCTCAACCACGTCCAATAGATTGCCAATAGAATCGCCCTCTAGCTGGTAAATTTCCCAGGTGGGAGGCCCGTCCATTGGGTAACGGTACACGTCGATGCGCCCCTCGGTATTGAAAGCGCGGGGGCGTCGGCGGATGCAAATGTCGCCCAGGTGCTCGCCGCGCCCGTCGATAACCTCGTACCAACTGTCCGGCTCAAAGCGCACAAAGGAGGTTGGGTCATTCGGGTCTGTGGCAACAACCGCCATGCCGTAGCGGAGCATGTCCGTATTTGCATATTCCAACATGTGCCACCAATCGTACACGCTGGCGTCTGTGCTGGCAGGCAGGTAGGGGTTGATAGCCGCTTGCGCTCCCTCGTTGCCCTCGATGGTGACGGCTGGCCGCTCGGCGAACATCATCTCTGGATAAAAGGTAGCCACGCGCCGAAACCAATTGATACGCAACGGCTCTACCTCGCCAGCCCGTGCGGCAATCCCCAACTCTCGGAAGTCGCCAGCGAACAGACGGCGGTTGGCCACCACGTAATTGAATCGGCCTATCTCTGTGTCGGGCATGAGCGTTTGGCCGCGCCCTATCTGTGTCATGCTTTGCAGTGCCATTATATCCCTTTCGGTTTTGTTGCGGCTGGTCCACTGCGTCGGCCTAAGCGAGTATAAGCCACGTAACGGAAAGCTGCGAGTGTGTGTGCGTCCACCTCAATAGGTTCATCGTCTTTTTCGTCGCTCCACGAGTACCCTTGTTGCTCCCTGCGCCAATCTTTTGTCTCGGGCCCCGGCTTGACGCGGATATAGCCATGTTCCAACCAAGAGGAACAAAAGCGGATACCGGGGAGCAGGTCGTTCTTGCCCTTGACAATCGCCCAATTACGCGGTCGGTCGCCCTTCTTTGGCTCAGCCTTGCGCTTGCGTAGCTCAGCGCGGAGGGACACAGCAGACGGGTCGAGAATCAAGGACGCTGCGCCTGTCTGCCATGCCCTCCCTTCAATCCAGTCAGCAAGGTCTTTGTCGGTTGGGTTTTGCGCTGGCGTAGCATTCTTACGCTCAGCAAACGTTACAATACCCAGGTCATCCCATTGCTCTAGCACACACAGCGCAGACGGGGAGCTTGACCCGTAGTCCACGCCAATGTCAATGCGATTGGGACGCCCACGCCCGTCGCGCCGCGCTGGCTCCCTGAATGACGGGTAAATCAAGCCGTCCGCCTCAGCCCAAACACCATCAACCATGCGCCGCGCAAACACACCTGAATACTGTTTGCGAAACTGCGCTTTCTTGGCCTCCGACAGTATAGGGTTGTCCTCAAACGTGAAGTGCTCCCGAACATCCACAATCTCTTTGTCAATCCAATCCGTCTTCACCCAGTGCTGTGGCCCCTCCGGGTTGCAGTCAGCGAATATCTTGCCGCCCTCAAACGTCAGGCGCGTCGTAGCCGCCTTGAAGAATTCCTCCGGTACCCGCGTCACCTCCGTACACAACATAGAGTGCATCGTGTAGCCGTAGAGCCTCTCTTTGTCCCTATCGTCGTTTCCAGCGATAACATGGTATACTTGACGCCCCACTGTGAGCGTACCGTCGTAGCGCGTATAGTGAAAAGACACCCGGCAAACCTGAGCGAGTAGTTTGAACTTTGGTAGTATTTCAGTTTCAAGGATGCCTCGATTCTTGCCCAATAGCAAATGGTGGTAGGCGCGTTGCAGTCGCTGGGTAAAGAAGAAGAAGTAAAAGGTGATAATGAACGTCTTGCCGGAACGGAAAGCCCCCTCGCACAACATGAAGTACTTGTCATTGACCACAAAGTCCGCAATGCCGCGCTGTTTGGCGGATAGGAAGTTTTTGACTTCGGACGTTTTCATAATCTAACCTCAATTATCAATCTCGTTCCCTCCGACCTAATAAACACCACCCGCGAAGCCTCCAATTTGTAGGGTATCCCAACGGTGCGGCCAAGTATTGTCGCATATAGGTTTGTCCTAAACGTCCGCGATGCTATCCTTTGCTCTGTCAATCTGTGCGCTCTGTTTAGTGCCCTAAAGTAACCATCGACGAATTGAGCATATTCGACACCTCTACTGTTCATTGCGTCCGAATACACTTGAAGCGACCTTTTGCTTGTTTTGCTTCTCAGTAGCCCCGTCCTCACTGGCACAGTGCCGCGCATGTCGTGCGCTGCTTGTGAAGCAATGGATTGGGCAAACGCATTGACTTTGGGCGTCAATTCTGCGCCGAAGCGCGTATTGCTTGTCGCGGCATCCTTGAGAGTCGCCTTGAACCTTGCGAGCTTGGATAATGCACTTCTGAGACCGCTAATAGAAAGAGCTATGGGCATAATCAACCAACCATAAAAGAGGCTGACACTATATCACCCTCTCTTGACATAGAGCGCATTTGATAGTTTCGCTCTTCGTGTGAAAAATACCATTCTCTGTTTAGGAGAAATTCAGGGTCAACGTTCCTCAGTTCAACATCGACAAGCACCTCCCTAACTTCGCGCAACTCGTTTCCGTCTGGCAAGGGCACTTTGTCGGCTGTCTGGCTAACAATCCTTGCCAGTACGCCCTCTTGCGTCTCAAGGCTTGGGCCTCCGTCTGAAGCTACGCCCACAAGGCCGCCACCCGGTCGGCTTCTCTGAACCATAGCCAAAGATGAAAAGCCCTCACCGGAAGATGTTCTATTTATCGTCAAATCTACACCTATCTGAGCCTTATTTTCAAGGTCGTATAATGACATTATCTGACCGCTTCCCGGCCCTCCTAATCTGTTTGTGATAGCAATAAGCCTGTTGGGGTCGGACGTATTAAGGACAACATGGTATGTATGAACTTCGTTGTTAGTTTCGTCAATATTAAGATCGACAATAGCATCTTCGTTCCAATATAGCATCTTGTCTTGACCTATATACACAATATTGCGCTCCCCGTTTACTGTCTTGACATCGAAAGAAAGGGCTGGCCCTTGTGTGAATTCGTAGTCAAATCTCCTTCTTCTATCGGTCTGTTCGATTGTGAAAGCCCTAAGACTACTACCATTTTCCCAATCCCAATACATTACGTCGCCATCTACACTAAAACGATCCCCTGAACCTGCCCCTGAACCTGAGCTAGTATGTCTCTCATACGTCCTTGTTGCGTCGGGGCTGCTGGCAAAGCCCCCAAGTGATCCGTCTGCGGCTACGGAATGACGCGCAAGAGTTGTTCCGTTCCATATCCATAGAAAATCCGCTGGCCTTGCTGCCTGAACTGACATGTAATGCACTGTGTCGCCAGTCAATTCCATAATACGCCCCGTTCCGTCCAATGTATCAAGGTCAATTCTCGGGTACTGATAGCTCCAAGCCCAAGCCCTCCCCGGCAGACGTTTTTCGTTTTGTATTCGGTCGGGCCATTGATAGGCCTCAAAAATCACGCCCTCACTGTCAACGGCTTGTTCAGTGCCACTGCCCAACACATCCGGCGACACAATCACGCCTGCCCGAAGCGTTACGCGCTCATGGTTTTCAGTGTTTAGTAGTGCCATTACGCTACCCTCCTAATATACATGATCGAATCATCTTCTATCCACCTTGATGGTGGTGTGGGGCTATTAACATAGAAGAAAGGCGCAACTGTTCTACTTAACATGTTCCCCGGTTTCCATATCCACGTACTGCTATATGTACCGGCTAAAATAGTACGTGCTCGTGCGACAATAGCCAGCTGCCCTATCTGCGTACTTCCATCGCGCAGAATCATTCTCATTATAGCATCGCCTGCACTCGATGATGTGTTTTTTGAAAGAATATACGTCCCCGAAACATGCACCTCATACGTTGCGCCTGCTTCTGGAACGAATCCCGTAATCTCCAATCCGGGCACTTTCACTGCTGTTGCTGCCGAAATAGCAGCGGGATCAATTTGTATGTCTTTTGGCTGCTGTGCAGAAGCAAAATGGGGCAAGCCTCCCCCGCCCACTTCCAAATCGTCCACCTTCTGCGCGACCTTCTGCACGTTGGTATCCGTCTTGGCCAGTTGGCCGTTGAACCCTGTCGCGTCGATGATAACTTGGTCGCCGTCGAGTTCGCCCCGGTAGCGCGTCGTGCCTACGTGCGCCGCCGATCCCGTCAACTGAATTTCCAGTGCGCCGGTCAAGTCGGTCAGGATATGCGTGGTTACATCGTGGTAGTAGGAAAAATTGCCGTCCGCGCTGTCGCCGATATATTGGAGCGATTGCCCTGCGATGTTGTAGGCGTCCCTGTTGGAATCGACCCCAATGAGCGCGACGCGCACCTGCGCCATATCTGTGCCTTTGGGGACGCGCACCACCGCCACGTTGTCCGCGATGTTCTCTGTTATCCTCGTAGCCCAATCTGAATACCCGCGAAAATTGGCCAGCGTCGGACTCGTTGCGAAGTTCTTGGCCTGCACTGCGCCGCCTGCGATACCACTTGCGCGCGCCCAGCCCGTCGCCACCTTGCCCGCTACAAGGTCAGCGGTCAACGCTTCCAGCAGGTCGGCCCGGTGGCGTAGCCCGTCAATGTTGTGGTCAAGGTTCCCGTTGTGAACGAAGTAGGACACGTCCGGCCTTTGATAGGTGACGAATATGTCTTGCGTGTTGTCGTTGTGGGCCACTAACGCCAAGAAGTAGGTGACGTTGTGGGGCTTGTCTGATGCCGTTGATATAGCTGGCGTGTTATACACGTCAAAGCGCACAAACGCCGCATCCGCCCCATCGTTCGCCGTGTAGTGGTCGCCCAGGTCGCCAGCCGCATGGAGCGTCCCATCCAGATTGTCAATGCGCCAGAGCACCGCCACCTCACACCGCTGGGTGCCCGCCGCTGTTGCTACCTCCAAGCTGTTAATGTCGAAAAATAGGGCGTGTGATTGGCCAGGGACCGTCGGTATCGTTACCTCAAGAATATTCTCCCCTCGGTCGCCCAACGCTTCCTGTTCGAGTTCAACCGTCATTGGACGTTCTGTGACGGTTTCCCGTTCAATCTCTCTGTGAATCTGCGCCGGATTCAAGACCCTCGGTGAATTAACGCCTGCATCGGCCTCCGCATCAGAAGCAAACTCAACAATGCCCGGAGCCACCGTTGTAGCTATCGGAACATCGCCACCTGTGCCGCCCGTGCCGGGGTCGCCCTTGTCGCCCTTGTCGCCCTTGTCGCCCTTGTCGCCCTTCTGTCCGTCTTGTCCGTCCGTCCCCGGATCGCCCTTGTCGCCTTTGTCGCCTTTGTCGCCCTTCTGACCACCACCGCTAAACGCATCGAACTTGTCCGCTACCTTCTGCACGTCGTTGTCCGACGCAGACAAGTTGTTTTTAAAGCCGCTGACATCTACGGGGACCTCCGCCGCCGTTTGGTCGTCTGTGCCACCTGCTGCAAGGGCTTGGTTCGCCCTGGCAAGGGCTTGGTCGGCTTTTTCCTCCGCTTCCTCCGCCGCGTCTCGCGCCACTTCGTCCACACCCGGCCCCCCTGTGCCACCACCCGTTCCTGTGCCTGCTGCTGCCGCTACCGCCGAACCCTCGATAGCTAAGCCACCCGCCGCCTGCCGGTCTTGCTTGGTCTGCGGCAGTTCGTCCACGTCAATCTTCACCTCATCGCTCACGTACTGCCATAGGCCGGTCTGGATGGACAGGGGTATATCGCTGACGGCCTTTGATAGGGATTCGTCGCCTGCTGGGGAGCGGTTGTAAAAGCTGTTGGGGTTTTGGGCATACCACAGCGCGAGCAGGGCCACCTGGACAGCCAAGTTCATGGGAATATCCTTGCTGGCGTCGCCTGTCTCTTTGCCGTCTGTGTAGCGCGGGGACTGTGGCGTCTCATGGATAGGCGCAAACACCAACTGATCGATGCGCCGCGAGGCCCGTTCAACGAGCTTGGCGCGGTCGGCGTCCTCTGCTGGCCAATCCTCCGTCGATCCCTCCAACTCAAGCAATGCCGTCGCTACTGCGCTGGTGATGTAAGCCATTAGTCCTTGCCTCCGCTCTTGAAGTAGTGAATGACCACATTGCTCACGGCGGTCAGTGCGCCGACGTGGTTGTTGACAATCTCTTCGTCGCCCCACAACTCCTGAAACGCCTCACGGGCCACCTCGATGCTCGGCAGGTCCGCGCCTGAAAACTCAACCTTCTTCTTGGCTTGCTTGTCCATGATAATTGTGGCCGGGGCGATGGGTAGCGACCCTTTCCCAAAGGCGTCCGTGATGGACTCGATCCGCACCGCCCCGGCCTATCCTCCTATATGTCGAGAATTCCTTCTTCTACCGTGTCGATAATTTCTTCTGCGTGATGCAGGAAGTCTTGAAGGGCGTAGGTGACCGAGAAGCCAGCCCCCAAGTCAGACGAGAAAAGGTTGCCGTTGACCGCGACCTGCACCGTGTCGGGCGCAATCTTCTCAATGTCGGCAATGGCCTCTTTGGCAGTGGTCGGAGGGTCATCCGCTATGCCCTGCAAGGCAGCGATGTTGTCGCCCACATCATCCCAAGCGAATGTTACCGGCCCCAACTGCACCGAGACGCCCGCGTGTGACGTAATCTCCAGCACCTTGACCAACTTACCGAGTGCGCCCTTTTCGAGTTCCTTGAGCACCGCGTCAATGGCCTTTTTGATCTCGCCGGGGAGCGCGTCCACACCCTTCTTTAACGCACCCTCCGCGTTATTGGCCGCTGTGTTGACTTGGTAGAGTGCGCTTTTTTCAGCAGACTCGATAGCCGAAGTAGCCGCGCTCTCTGCTTTGCTCGCTGCGTCCGTAATCTGATGGACAATCTTGGACGGGTCGGGGAAGTGAATACCGCTCACCTCATCCGTCTGGCCTACGACACCGCCCGTAGCCGCTTTGGCCGCTTTCTCAGCCGCTTTCTCCGCCTTCTTGGCCGCTTCCTCAATCTTCTTGAACGGGTCGAAGCCCTTCAGGTTGTCGCTGGTGGCCTTTTCGTGAGCGCGAAGCATCTTGTCCACCTCGATAAGTACCTGGGACGCCGTGCGTCGGGCAATGCCCTCGGCATCAACCAGTATATCACTGAGCGCGCGCCGCACAATATCCTTTAGTGTGCCTGCCAGCTTAGCCAGTTCGGCCTTGATAAAACTTTGCATAGCTCTCTTCCTTGATATGTGTTGCGAGCGACTGCCGAAAGCGGTCTATCCGCTAGCTCTCTCCCCCAATCCCCATTAAGTAGAAAGAGGGCAGTCGCTCGCAATTTTTTTAGCCGTCGCCGTTCACGTCCTGCTTGCCTACGGAAGTGCCAGCCGCCTGCACCACCGCGAACACCTTAGTCGCATCGACGCGCTTGCCGCCATAGACACTCAGCCCCTTGACGGCATCCTGGAAACGCTTCTCCGGTCGGTAGGCTTCCGTCTGCCTAATTTGCTCAGCCAGATAGATTGCATTATTCATACCAATGCAAATCTGCGCCTTACCAATGGCGTTGTTGCCTGCGTTGCTGTTGACCATGCCGGGGTCGGGCACAATGTTCAGCCCGAACAACTGCTTGATGAAGCCCCCGCGCACCGCCGCGTCCTGCACCACGCCGCTGCCGTTGTCCATTTGCAGCAAGAACCACGTCAACGCCTCGTACGTCTTGGTGTTGCAGAAAGCGTAAGGCGTCGGCCCTGCACCCTCACCGCCCTCGCCGCCGGTCGTCTCGCCTGCCAGTGGCCAGTTCTTGTCCAGCAAGGTGCGCTGCAAAAAGAACAAGTCGTGGGCCAACTGCTCGCACGCGGTCGTGTAGGCCGCCTCATCCGTGTACGCCCCGATACCGCCGTCCAAGATGCCCGTGATAACAAGCCGCTGCCGCTTGAGCGTGTTAGCCGCCGCGCTCGCCTTAGTCTTGCCATTGGGGTTAGCTGTCTCCAAGCCATTCTGGCCCGTGCCCAGGTAGAGGCTCCGCACGTAGGCATCGTGAGTCAATGCCAACTGATACCCTGCCTCATCCGTGAAGCGCGGCAACAGCGCGGGTTGAGACTGTACACGGTCCACGTCGTTGACGCCGATGTTAAAATACTTCATCTGGTCAATCTCAAACGAGTCGTCGTAGTCCGTTTGAATCTCAGGCGCGTTAATGTCCGCCGTCTTGGAGTAATCGCGGATGGTAACGTCAGACACAATCTCGCCTACGTGAATAGTGTCGCCCTGACGAACAATCTCGTCCGATACGTCCGTTACAGCAGGACGCCAACGTCGAGCTCGCCGGAACGCCGCCAACAGCCGCGCAGACCATACCTGCGGGATGAAGGTCCCGATTGCACCGAAGTACATTGCACCCTCGGCCACATCAGCCACAAACAAGACAATCACAGCGACTAACGCCGAAATTGCAGCCGACAGCAAAAAGTTGCGTCTATCCATTTTTCCCCTCGCTTTCTAACACTTTGCAAACTGCGTCCCAGTTCGCGTTAATCTCATCCTCGGACATGGCTTTCACGTCGTCGATTGTGAGACCCTTGTTTTCTTCTGCGCCCGTCCCAGTCAGCTCATTCGTCTGCGTCGCTGGGGGTTTTGGGGGCGTTGCTCGCGCCTCGGCTAGCTTGCCCTCAAGCTCAGCAATCCTTTTGACTGACTCCTCGGAATTCTTCTGCACTTCCTCAGCCGCCTTTGCCTGCGCCTCTTCCAGTTCCTCAATCTTCTTCAACGCCTCTTCAATGTTCATCGTTGACCTCGTTTTGACGGCAGCACGTTCCATCGCACTCCCCGAAATACTCGCAGACGTAATAGCAGTCGTATTCCCCTTCTATTGCGTCATAACATGGGCTATAACAGAATATCAGCATCCTCGTCAACCTCTTCCGTGATTTTTTCGTCAAGCCGCTCCAAGTCCGCACGGATGCTATTGAGCTTGACTTCCATTTCTGTGAACGCCTCCCACAGATTCGCGGACTCCTTCATGGCGCGGGTTATCTCGCGCTTAGTGGCCAGTTTAGGTTCACGCTTATTCATCGTAAACCTCCTCAGCATCCTCAACCTCTTTAACCTCGACGCGCATTGACTGGCAGTTATCGAAATGCAAGCTGTCAATGTTGCAGTGAACCAGCATATCGCCAATCGACACCCTCTTAGCGGTGTACCTGCGAGACCAGCGCATTATCTCGTAGCCTGCTTCGTCGAGAAGAATCAGCGTGTGCTTGTACATCATATCTGATCCTCCCCCTCGACTTGCTCAACTTTGAAACTGATATAATCGCCGTCAACTGGCGCAATAGTTTCTATGTCGAACTTTTCCAACAACTCAAACAATGGAACTTTGCGCCGATTGAAGTGCGCCGAAAGCTCAAGGTTTCCGTTCGGGCCGGGGATAATCAGCGTGTGCTTGTACATCATATCTGATCCTCCCCCTCGACGCAGTAGCCCGAAATAGCCGCCTTGCTGTCGCTCTTGATTTCAGTGACGTGGAAAACAACCGTCTTGCCATCGCGCTGAGCAACCAAGCATTCCGGCGAGTAAAACTGGCAGTAGTACGGCTCCCGGTCTTCGCCCTCAAGTGGCCCCAACACCAACTGCCTCGATGCGCGCAATACGGTGAAATATAGCATTATGCGTCCTCCTTCATGCAGATTTCATTTATATCGTGCGCCGTCTCCAGGGCAATCGACAGGGTTGAAAAGACATAGGACTTTTGCAAGACGCCAGTCTTTACGTCCATTACTTCCAGCAGGTAATTGTCATTCTCGATCTTCCGAACACTTGCGAAATTAGTGTTGGCCATTGGTGGCCTCCCTTAGGAAAGAGTGAATTGATATAATGAATATACATACACACACAGCGCAGTGCAAGTCTTTTTTTTATTATTTTTTCGGGACAATCGGGACACAGCGGGACAATTTTCAATGATGTCCCGATGATGTCCCGATGATTTTTGGCCGTAAGTTGTTGCGGCACAATGGGTTAATTTTTTATCGGGACAACGGGACAAGAATCCCTATATTCTTTTTTTTCTTTTCTCTTATAAAGTAAAATACAAGGATGCAGTGAAAGCGTGTCCTCTTGTCCCGAAATGTCCCGTTTACGTACGGACAGACGCTTTTTAGCGGTGAGCGTAGCGAACCGTTCCGGGGCCTCTTGTTCACCACGTGCTCTCAACTGCTGCGCTCAAAGCGCACGCGCACGTGGTTCACTGCAAGGCCCCCAGTCGAAGGTGGGCCCCGCCCTTATTTTTTCCACGCGCAACATGCCCGTTTTCCCTCGAAAATCATAATGCACACCCACTTGTGTGTGTAGTCGGCCCACACTCGATGCACACACACAAGGCAGTGTGTCCACACTCACCAGTGTGTGCGGGTAGGATGCTGAGGTGGAACCAGTAGCACACACTGGTGAGTGTGGACACACTGCCTTGTGTGTGTGCATCGAGTGTGGGCCGACTACACACACAAG